>CAVZHV010000001.1:0-180685 GCA_963775205.1 uncultured Actinomycetota bacterium
AGATCAAATGGAGGCCGCCGGCATCGCGGTGTTGGAACTCAGCCGCTACATCACCGAGCACTTTCAGCAGGCGGCAGCCGAAGCAGAAGACAATCTGCTCGGCGACCTGGCCATGGCGCGTGCCGCCGGCGAACTCGACGACCTGGCAGCGCTGACCATGATGATCACGCTGTTCAGCGCCGGTGGTGAATCCACAGCGTCCTTGATTGGTTCGGCAGCGTGGATCCTCACGACACATCCCGACATCCAGCAGCAGGTTCGTGGCCAACCGGGGCTTCTCGGTGCGTTTCTCGAAGAGGTGCTGCGCTACGAGCCACCGTTTCGGGGTCACTACCGGCACGTCGTCAACGACACCGAACTGTGCGGCGTCGAACTTCCAGCGGGTTCGCGTCTGCTCCTGCTGTGGGGAGCGGCCAATCATGACCCGTCGCACTTCGAAAACCCCGCACAGTTTCGACTCGACCGGCCTCACGGGAAAAGCCACATCGCCTTTGGCAAGGGAACGCATTTCTGCGTCGGAGCGGCGCTTGCCCGGTTGGAGGCCAAAACCGTGATAGGTCAGCTCCTCGCACGCACCTCACACATCTCAGCCGCCGAGACCGGGAGGTGGCTCCCGAGTCTCCTGGTGCGACGCCTCGAACTCTTGAAGCTCGCCTGCAGCTGAGCGCCCAGCCGCGTCACCTGATGGCGGACGGCTGCACGGGTAGGAACCGCGCCGCATGGTCTCGGTGACACTTTTTACATCGAGGCCACTGGTGTGGCGATGGCACCGACTTCCGTTTTCGGTGAGATGTTCGTGTGGTTAGCGCTCAGGTGGTTGGCGCGCGCGCGGTCGCGGTAAGCCTGCTCGTGAGCGAGGACTGCCCGCGCGTACTGCATGTTCATCGGTGGTGCTCCTCCCGGTGGCCTGTGGTTTCACTTGTTAGGAACGACCAACGCCCACATCGGGGACACTTTTTCGAGCGGAGAGCTCGGTCGGTCACGTAAGAGGATCGCGGGCGGCCCTTGGTGAATCCTTGGCATGCGCCGCGGTTTGTCAGCGGCGTCTGTGCCCGCTCATGTACCGCACCACCTCGCTGCGGGTCAGCTTCATGTAGGCGCCCTTGTCGAGAATGGCGTCAACTTCCCTGTTGCCGCCTGAACGACGCCGTCGTCGGCGAAGCCGTTCCCTGACGGGCGTTGATGGCTTAACGTGTCCGAGGTGGAGTCACACCAACTTGGCGCCAGCGAACTCGTGCCGGTAGAGACGCTTCGCTCGGGCGACCCGATCACCGATGTTCACGGTGGGGGCGAACACTACAAGGTCCTGGAATCCAAGTGCGTCTGCGACGGCTGCGTCGTACTGGAGCTGGAGTCCAAGGCCAACGACAGGTTCCGGGTCGTCGAGAAGTCGTTCCCGACCGGATACGAAGTCGGCAGGTCGCATCTGCGTCACTGGTGACGCATCGCGTCTAACCGCCGGCGCTAGACCGCGGTGAGCCGCCGCTCGCCGCGCGTCTCTGCCGGATCGATGCGGTCGTTCACGGTCGCCAAGGTGACATCCACGCGTTCCGCGGCCCGATCGCACATCCCGCGCAACCGCTGGCTGGCGGCACCCACGTCGTCAGAGGCGATGCGCAGGTACGCGGTCATGTTGAAGCGCAACCGATCGACGGCAAACACCAGCCGCTCACGCAGCTGCTCGTCGACCTCGACCGTCACGTATCGGAACCGGATCCTCATCACGCTGCTCCCATCCGCCTGTTTGCCGTCAACCGTAGTGGAGGCGCCGGTGGATCGGCGATACGGTTCTCCGGAGAAGGGGACAGCCATGATCTTCATCGTCGTGAAGTTCGAAACCAAGCCCGACTGGACCGACCGGTGGCCCGAGCTCGTCGCCCCCTTCACCGAGGCGACTCGCGCAGAAGAGGGCAACCTCTGGTTCGAATGGTCTCGAAGCCTGGAGAACCCAGCAGAGTACGTGCTCGTCGAAGCATTCCGCGACGGCGACGCCGGCTCCGCCCACGTCAACAGCGACCATTTCAAAGCCGCGCAGCGAGACCTGCCCCAGGCGCTGGCGTCGACGCCGAAGGTCATCAGCGAGAGCATCTCGGCGACCGGCTGGTCCAAGCTGGCTGAGATATCGGTCGATTAGCCGGGAACGACGGCGACCTCGTCGCCGAGCCGATACCCGTCGGCGAGTGGGAGGGTGTCACCACTCCAGAATCTCCCCGGGTCGAACCAATTCGAGTGTTTGTAGGTCGAGAGCAGGCCCATCTCCTCATACGTGATCGCAACCGTCTCCGCGCAATAGGCGGTTTCCAGACCCGTCTCGCGCTTCCTGGCCTTCCCGCGGTCAGCTGCCTCGCGGAATCGCTTGTCCAGGAACGGTATTCCGCGGGTGAGGTCGGTCGGTGCCGGAACTCGCCCTCGGAACCAGCGCGCCGTCAGCCGCATCGTGCTCGGGAAAGGCGTCCCGTCCATCCTCGCAATCACTTGCAGCAACCGGTCTTCTTGTTCTCGTGTCGGATGCGGTGTGAGCTGGCGCAACCAGCATCGCTGGCCGTAATGGCTCATCCACTGTTCCACTGTTTCGCGCGCGTCGTTGAGCTGAACTCCGCGATGATTGCTTCCTGTCCACATGTCGGTGAGCTTGTTGCCGAGTTCGGCATGCCACAACAGCGGCGGCAGGTCATCGAGCGCCACCGTCATCCCGACGTGGTTCACCGGGCTGTTGGTCATCGACTGGATGGCTCGGTCAGGTCCCGACCGGCCGCGGAACAGCCAGATGTCGCCGGTACGCGTTTGTTCCAGCGCATGCTCCAGCGACACCGTGTGCTCGTTCACGCTCGCAGCTTAAGCTGACGACGATGCGCAAAATGTGGAAGTGGATCGGTCTGGCCGGGCTCGTCGGAGTCGCCGCTGGCGGGGTACTCGTAGCTCGGGACCAACGCCGGCGCAACGCCTACTCGGCCGACGAGATTCGCTCGCGACTGCACCAGCGGCTTGCCGAGACGAACGGCTCCCGGCCCGACAGCGTTCCGTCGTGAAAGCTCCCTATTACGAGAGCCGGTACATCCGCGCCAACCATCCGGACCGCGCGCAGGCCTTGTGGCTGCGCGAGACGGTGCTGTTGACGAGCTCCGGTGCGGCGAGCGCCGACGTCTGGGTGATGGCCTTCGACCCCGACGGTCACGGCAACATTGCTGTGAAGCAGCCTTTTCCTTTGGAGGAGGCCTCGTTCGATTCCGATCCCTGGGCGGTGCGCATCGGCGACACATTTCTCGACGACGCCCACGCTCGTGGTTCGCTGCCCGGGCCACGCGGGGCGTCATGGGACCTTTCGATCACGGGTGGTGGTGAGCCGGTCAAGTTGCTTACCGACCGGCAGTATTCGACGCGGTTTCCGTCTGCGAAGACGTCCGTGCGGTCACCGTTGGCCAGGTTCGACGGACAGCTGAGCGTCGATGGGCTTCGCTTTGAGCTGGATGGTTGGACCGGCAGCGTCAACCACAACTGGGGCAGGCGGCATACGCCGGCGTACGCGTTCGGGCAGGTGTGCGGCTTCGACGGCGCGCCGTCGTCGTCGCTGGAAATTGCCACTGCCCGTGCGGGTGTCGGCCGGTTGAGGCTTCCGCCGTTGACGTTATTGGTGTTTCGGCATGACGGCCACGAGTTCGCGGTGCGGACGGTTCTGGAGGCACGACGCACGGTTGGCGCCTATGAGCCGTTTCACTGGTCGTTCTCGGCCCGGTCCGACGACGTGGTTCTCGAGGGCGAAATCAGCTGTGGGCGTGACGATGTCATCGGTCTTAACTACACCGACACCAATGGGAGACGGAAGTACTGCTACAACTCGGCAGTGGCAAATTGCCGGATCCGGTTGTCCGGCAGCAGGTTCGGCTCGACCGAGTTGACGGCGACGCGGCGCGCGATGCTCGAGATACTCGGCGATGCACGTCAGGGCCGGATTCCGCTGCTGGCCTAGTGTGGCACCATGCCGCCGTCGGCGAGAAGCACTTGACCGGTGAGGTAGCTGCCGGCGTCCGAGGTGAGAAGCAGTGCCGGACCGACCATCTCGTCGGGATCGGCCAACCGTTTCAGCAGCGTCTCGTTCGCTGTCGCCCGGATGAACTCGGGTGCATTGTTGCGCATCATCTGGGTGTCCACCGGCCCGGGGGCAAGCGCATTGACACGGATGCCCATTGGTGCGAACGCGGCTGCCATCGAACGCGTCAACGCCAGCAGTGCTCCCTTCCCTGACGCATAGAGCGGCATGGTGCCCGCGAAGATGAAGGCGGCCGGCGAGATCAGGTTCAGCACCGCCGCATGTTGGCTCGTGGTCAGATGGGGTAGGGCCTCCTGCGTCAAGAACAGCGGGCCAGCGACGTTGACCGACAACGACTTCTGCCACGCCTCGGGCGTGATCTCCCCGAACTGCTGCAGCAGGGACGTCGCCGCGTTGTTGACGACGATGTCGATTCCGCCGAAGGTTTCAACGGTCTGTTGCACTAGTTGTTTGACCTGATCCAGATCGCCCATGTGGGCGGCGATCCCCGCGACGCGCCCGGGTGCGTCCAGTGCGTCTTGGGCTGCGCGGCAACGATCCTCGGATCGTCCGGTCACCACGACGTTCGCGCCGGCCGCGAGGTGTCCCTGCGCCAGGGCGAAGCCGATACCCCTGGTGCCGCCGGTGATGATGGCGGTGCGTCCGGTCAGGTCGAAGAGGCTTCGCAGTTTGTCAGCGTTCATCTTTCGCCTTCGGCTTGACCGCGTCGCTGAACGTCTGCCCCGAGGCGGCGAACATCTGCGTGGCGGCGAGGATCTGGGTGCGGTTCTCCAACGCGATGGCCGCCTCGACATTGGCGGCATCGAGGTTCGCCCTGAACACTTGCTTGGTCATCTCCAGCCCAAAAGGACTGTAGGAGAGCAGAATATCGGCGATCTCACGGGCCCTAGTCAGCAGCTTTTCGTCGTCGACGATTTCAGACACCAGGCCGATGCGTTCGGCTTCTTCGGCGCCCACACGTCGTGCGGTGAAGATCAAATCGGCTGCGCGCGTGGCGCCGAGGAGCTTGGGCAGCGTGTAGCTGACGCCGATGTCGCATCCGGACAGGCCGAGCTTGATGAACTGGGTGCAGAACAGCGCGCTGCGCGCGGCGATTCGCAGATCGCAGGCGGCGGCCAGACCCAGCCCACCTCCGACTGCGGCGCCGTTGACTGCCGCGATCACCGGCTGGGGAAGGGCCATCACCTTCGGGACGAGCCCTGCGACGAACTCTTGGGTACGCATGCCTGCCGCGGGGCCCGTCTTGGCTTTCGCGGTGGGTGCGATGGCCGGCTGGGACAGGTCGAGGCCGGAGCAGAAGCCGCGGCCTGCGCCCGTCAGGATCACCACGCGGGTGTCGGACTCGGCGAGCGCGTCGAAGGTCGCGTACAACTGCGACACCATCTCCATGCTCAACGCGTTGAGTCGATCCGGGTTGTTGAGCGTGACGACCGTGAGTTGCGGCGCCGGTTGATCGGTGAGGACGAGGTTCACATCCGTAATGTAGAGCCGCCGGTGTCTAACTCGGCGGGCGGTCGCTGTCAAGTGGTGTCGTCGGATTGGCCGGAATCTGTGGATGGATTCTCGGTTGTGGATGACTCGGCCCGAATTGCGTTGTGGCGCCTCGACTTGTCGGTGGCCGTCGATACATTGCGGGTATGAGTTCGGCGCAGTTCGATCAGCTGATGAGCGCATACGACGCAGTCGATGCGGCTTTCGACGCAGCTGACGCCCTGCCCACCGATGGACTGTGCCAATCCGAGCGGGTGCAGGTGTTGGAGCGCCGGGAGCGGTGGCGGCGCCGGTTGCCCGCCGGGGAGCATGCCCTGCTGGCCGAGCTGGCCTATGCCCCGGTCGAGGAGATCGGGGGCCGGCCCGCGCATGTGCTGGCCGATCGGCTGCGGATCTACCGCCGCGATGCCCGGCGCCGCTTGGAGGAGGCGATCGATTTGGCGGGGCGGCGGGCGTTGAGCGGTGCGCCGCTGGCACCCAAGCTGCAGGCCACCGCGGCCGGGCAGGCCGCCGGGGACATCAGCGTCGGGCAGGTGGGGATCATCCGGGAGTTTCTCGCGCAGCTGCCGTGCTGGGTCGACGAGACCACCCGGGGTGAGGCCGAGGCCACGCTGGCCGCAATCGCCGCGCGCTATCGCCCCGATGAGCTCAAACGCTTCGCCGACTGGTATGCCACGGTGCTCAACCCCGACGGGGACTTCTCCGATGAGCACCGCGCCCGCCGACGCGGCATCGTCATCGGCCGCCAGCAACAAGACGGCATGTCGGCGATCACGGGCTGGCTGGACCCCGAACTGCGCGCCGGGTTGGACGCCGTGCTGGCCAAGCTGGCCGCACCCGGGCATGTGCAACCCCCGCGACGAGCAAGCCACCATCAACGGCGAGCCGTCCCCGGAGGCGCTCGAGGGCGATGACCGCTCGGCAGCACAGCGCACCCACGACGCCTTGAACGCGATGGTGCGTGCCATGTTGATGTCGGGGGAGCTGGGCAGCCATCAGGGGCTGCCGGTCACCATCACCGCCACCGTCGAGCTGAAGGATTTGCAGGCCAAGGCCGGGATGGCGCACACCGGGGGCGGCACCCTGCTGCCGGTTCCCACGCTGATCCGGATGGCCGCCCACGCCTACAACTATCTGCTGGTCTTGGACAAGGCCAAGCCGCTGCAGCTGTACAAGGGCCGCACCACCCGGCTGGCCACCCCCGCCCAACGCCTGGTGCTCTACGCCCTCGAGCGCGGCTGCACCAAACCGGGCTGCGACGCCCCGCCCTATTGGTGCCAAGTGCATCACGCCACCACAGACTGGGCGCACGGCGGTCAGACCAACATCGACGACCTCACCCTGGCCTGCGGGCCCGACAACCGCCTGGTCACCGACGGCGACTGGAAAACCAAGAAACGCGACGACGGCACCACCGAATGGATACCGCCCCCCGAACTCGACCACGGCCAACCCCGCACCAACACCACCCACCACCCCGAACGCATGCTCGAAACGACGACGACGACGAAACAAACTGTAGCTGAGTATGTTTCGGTCAGCGGGTGATGAATTGCACGACGGCGTCGGTGAATGCGTCGTTGTCGTCGCCGGCGGCGGTGTGGCCGGCGTCGGAGAGTTCGACGAACTCGGCGGTCGGCACCTTGTCGAGAAAGTCCTTGACGCCGTCGACGCTCACCACGTCAGAAAGCTTGCCGCGGATGAGCAGGATCGGAATGCGAAGTCCGATCGCGGCGCTCTCCAACTTCTCGACGCGCAGATGCGGATCGTCCTCGGGCTTGGTGAGCAGCTTCGGATCCCAATGCCAATACCAGCGGCCGTTGCGATGACGCAGGTTCTTCTTCAGGCCCTCAGGGCTGCGTGGCCGCGTGCGGTGTGGAAGGTAAGCCGCCACCGCCTCGGCCGCCTCCTCCAGCGAGTCGAACCCGTGAACATGACTGAACATGAAGTCCCGAATACGGGCACTGCCGCTCTTCTCGAACCGCGGTACGACGTCGACCAGAACGAGCTTGGTGACGGTGGCTGGGCCGGCGGCGTGGGCAACCAAGATCCCGGTGAGCCCGCCCATGCTGGCGCCAATCAGCGCGACGGGCCGGTCGATGGCGTCGATGACCCTCAGCACGTCGCCGCACAACGTTTCCAGCGAGTAGTCGGCACCGGGCGCGTGGTCGCTGTCGCCGTGGCCGCGCGAATCCAGCGCCACCACGTGGAAGCCTCGCTCGGCAAGGATCTGCCCGGTGTTCTTCCAGGAGAACCGGTTCTGGCCACCGCCATGCAGCATCAGAATCGAGGGCCGCCCGTCGGCCGGGACAGCGTCACGATTCCATTCGTCGGCGACGAGCGTCACGTCGTTGACGCCCGTATAGGTGACGGTTTGGGGTGCGCTGCTCATCCGGCTCACCGTAGCCGACGTGAGATCGGCATTTTCGCTGACGTCCACCGCCCTACAATCGGCGGTCGTGCCCCCGCGGACACGGCTGCCCGCCGACGAACGTGCCGACATCATCGACGCCGCGTACGCGTGCCTGTCGTCGCCGCATCACGGACCCGTGTCGGTGGCGGCGGTCCTCGACGCGGCCGGCCTGTCGACTCGGGCCTTCTATCGCCACTTCGCCTCGAAAGACGATCTGTTCCTGGCGATGCTGAGGCGAGACAGCGAGGCGGTCCTGCGTCGGCTGAGGCGAGTGGCGCAAGACAACGGCGGCCCGGTGGCGCAATTGCGGGCGTGGATCAACTGCCTTCTGGGTCTGGCGTATCACCCGCGAATGCGCGCGCATGTCGTCGTGCTGGACTCCGACGAGGTGCGGGTGGCCAAGGGCTACCGCGACGCCAGCGCAGAGTTGCGTGCGGAGCGGGAGCGGATCCTTGCCGACATCCTGCGGCGCGGTCACGAGGACGGATCGTTTCCTCTCGCCGAGCCCGACCGCGACGCGGCCGCCATCCACGCGGTGGTAGATCGCGCGTTCGCCGCACCCCTTTCCGGCCTTGGCCCCGACCGGGACCTGCTCGTCGGCTACGTGCTCGACTTCGCGCTGCGCGCGCTCGGTGCCACGCGTCCGCGATGAATTTCGGCGGCGGCAGCGGTCGACACCCGTAGCCGACCACGAAGGAGAACCGCCATGCCGTCGATCACCCCGTCGCTCTGGTTCGACAACGACCTCGAGCAAGCCGCCGAGTTCTACACGACCGTGTTCCCTAACTCACGCGTCGAGAGCATGAACCGCCACACGGGCGAAGTGGTGTCCGCAAGCTTCATCCTCGACGGCACCCGGTTCGTCGGGATCAACGGCGGCCCGCAGTTCCCGTTCACCGAGGCTGTGTCGTTCATGGTCAACTGCAAAGACCAAGAAGAGGTCGACTACTACTGGGGCCGCCTGCTCGATGGAGGCCGAGAGTCGCAGTGCGGCTGGCTCAAAGACCGGTTCGGTGTCAGCTGGCAGATCGTGCCCGACCGACTGTTCGAACTGCTCAACGACCCCGCCCCGGCCCGCGCGGCGGCCGCCACCAAGGCCATGCTCGGAATGCGCAAGATCGTCGTCTCCGAATTGGAGGCCGCTGCCGACCGGGCCTGACCCCCGGCCGCGTTAAGCTGCCGCCATGGGCGAGCCCAGATGGGTCGAAGTCGACGCACCCTCGGTAACCCTGCGCGGTCTCACGTGGCAGCCGGGCCATGACGCCGACGACGCGCCAATTGCGTTGTGCCTGCACGGTTTTCCGGACACCGCCCACGGCTGGCGGAAGGTGGCGCCCAAACTCGCAGCGGCCGGCTGGCGCGTGGTCGCACCCTTCATGCGCGGCTACGCACCGTCGACCATCCCGTCGGACGGCAGCTACCACATCGGCGCGCTGATGGACGACGCGCTGCGCGTTCTCGACGCAGTGGGCCCGACGGGTCGTGACGTGATCGTCGGCCACGACTGGGGGGCGATCGCCGGTGCGGGTCTGGCGGCGATGCCGGGCAGCCCGTTCAGCAAGGCAGTCATCATGTCCGTGCCGCCCGCAGCGTCGTTCCGTCCCCTCGGCCGCGTGCACGACGCGGGCCGGCTGACCGCGCAACTGCCCCGCCAGCTTCTGCGCAGTTGGTACATCGGTTACTTCCAGCTGCCGTGGCTGCCCGAGCATTCCGCATCGTGGGTGCCCCGAAGGCTGTGGCGACACTGGTCTCCCGGGTACGACGCTGCCGCAGACCTGCGCCACGTCGACGCGGCCATCGGCACTCCCGAAAGCTGGCGTGCCGCACTGGGCCCCTACCGCGCGACGATCCGCAACACGAAACCACCGTCGCAGTACGCCGAGCTGCACCGGCATTGGCTCTCGGCGCCAACGGTGCCGACGCTGTATCTGCACGGCAAGGACGACGGCTGCGCGACACCCGCCTACTCCGCATGGGTGGCCGAGATCGTGCCACCCGGCAGCGACATTCGACTCGTCGATCACGCGGGCCACTTCCTGCAACTCGAACAGCCGGAGATCGTCGCGGGTCACATCCTCGACTTCATCGGCCGGAATTAAGAGTTACGAAGGCCCGGGTGTTGCCGAGCGACCAACGCCAGCAGTAGATCTCGGGGCGCCACCCGCCCGAGATACGCGGCGGCCCAGTTGGCCCTGCCGGGCACCACCACGCCCTTGCCGGTCGACAGACCGTCCACCCCGGCGCGCGCAACCTCGTCGGCGCTCTTCCACAGCACCTTGGGGAGCGCGGCCTCGGCATCTTCATCACTGATACCGGCCGCCTCGCCGAAGCCGGTCTTCACCGGCCCGGGGCATAACGTCGTCGCGGTCACGCCGGTACCGCGAAGCTCTGCGCGCAGCGCATCGGTGTAGGAGAGCACGAAGGCCTTCGCCGCCCCGTATGACGCCTGCCCCGGCACCGGGCTGAACGCGCCGACCGACGCCACGTTCAGCACCGCGCCTCGGCGTCGGTCGACCATGCCCGGGACGAACCTACAGCACAGGTCGACGACTGCGGCGACATCCACCTCGACGAGGTTGAGTTCTTTCTCCGGAACGGCTTTCGCGACCGGTCCCACCGTCGCCAAACCGGCGTTGTTGACCAGGATGTCGACGGTCACGCCGAGCGCCGCCACGCGGCCCGGCAGCGCGGCGCGGTCCGTGCGGTCCGACAGGTCGGCGGGCAACGGGTGCGCCCGAGCGCCGAGCTCACCGGCGAGCCCCTCCAGCTGCTCCACCCGCCGGGCCACCAACACCACCCGATGGCCTCGGCGGTAGAGCTCGCGTGCGACGGCCTCGCCTATGCCTGACGACGCGCCGGTGACCAGAGCAGCCCGGTCGTCTGCGGGGGATGGAAGGGTCATTCGTATGACCGTAGCGCTGACTGCCGCCGATGCGCAGGTCTACTGGATGTCGGCCAAGATCGCCAACGACCAGTTCCTGCTCTACGCGTTCGACGGCGAGCCCGCCGACCTGAAAGACGCGGTGGCCCAAGCCCTTCGACGTGCAGAGCGCTGCCCTGACTTGGCGGTGCGGGTCGCGGACCGCGGCGTGCTGAGATACCCGGCCTGGGTGCGTCGCGACGTCACGCCCGACCAGGTCGTCGAGCACGGCCCCGCGGTGGGATGGCGGCAGTGCCTGAACGCGGTCGCCGGCCTGGCCGACCATCAGCTCGACCTGGAAGACATGGCGTGGCGGCTTCACGTGTTCAGCCCGGTGCCCGGCGTACCCGGCACTGCGAGCCCGTCGACGGTGGCGGTAGTGCAGATGGGCCACGCGCTGGGCGACGGGATCCGGTCGTCAGTACTGGCGGCCGTGCTGTTCGGGCGGACGCCGAACGTGCCCGGCGGCCAGCCCAGCAGACGGGGTTGCGTCGTCACCCGCGGCGTCGCCGCGGCGCGTGCGCACCGGCGCCTCGAACGTGACACCGCTGCCGGGCTCGTCGCGCCGCCGGCACCGCTGCGGCCCGCGCTAAGTATCAACGCTCGACCCGCCGGGGTCACGACGGTTCGCTCCTTCACGCGGCACCGCTCTGAGCTGGGCAAGCACACCGTGACCGTGGCGGCTCTGGCCGCGGTTTCCGAAGCGCTGTCGGGGTACCTGCGCGACCGCGGGGAAGACGTGTCTGCGCTCGGCGCCGAGGTGCCGATGGCCAAACGTCGTGCGCGCCAAGCGAACAACCACTTCGGTAATGTCGGTGTCGCGCTGTACCCGCAACTGCCTTTCCAGCAGCGGGCGGATCGGATCGCCGCCGAACTGCAGGAGCGTCGGCGTCGCACCGAACATCGCGCGTTTCCGGCCGGCGACAGGTCGCTCGCCGCGGTGCCTGCGCCGCTGCTGCGCTGGGGCGTCAGGCAATTCGACGCCGACGTCCGCTCACCCGTGGTCATCGGGAACACCGTGGTGTCGAGCGTCAACCGCGGCCCGGCCGATCTGACTTTCGGCGGGCGGCCCGTCGTGCTGACCGCCGGCTTCCCGGCGCTGTCCCCGATGATGGGGTTGACCCATGGTGTGCACGGCATCGGCGACACGGTCACGATCAGCGTGCACGCGGCCGAGTCGGCCGTCGCGGACGTCGACGAATACCTGGAACGCCTGGCGGCGGCGCTGTAACACGTTCTACCTTTTGCCCATGGGATTTCTGAAACCGGATATGCCCGTCGTGGACTTCGAGGAATGGAGCAAGGGCACCCGCAGCGAGAAGATCCGCCCGATGGCCCGGCACTGGGCCGAGGTGGGGTTCGGCACGCCCGTCGCGATGCACCTGTTCTACGTCGTGAAGATTCTGCTGTACATCCTCGGCGGCTGGCTGTTCGCGCTGGCCACCAAGGGCATCGACGGGTTCTTCGACGTCGGCGCGTGGTGGTCGGAGCCGATCGTCTTCCAGAAGGTCGTGCTGTACACGATGCTGTTCGAGGTCGTCGGGCTGGGTTGCGGATTCGGGCCTTTGAACAACCGGTTCTTCCCGCCGATGGGCTCGATCCTGTACTGGTTGCGCCCCAACACGATTCGGCTGCCTCCCTGGCCCGGCCGCATTCCGCTCACCCAGGGCACCAGCCGCACCCCCGTCGACGTAGCACTGTATGCAGCGCTGCTGGTGATGCTGCTCGTGTGTCTGTTGTCCGACGGCACCGGGGGAGTGCCGGGGCGGCTGCCGACGTGGCAGATCGCGGCAGTTCTCGGGCTTCTGGCGGTGCTGGGCCTGCGCGACAAGGTGATCTTTCTGGCCGCCCGCGGCGAGGTGTACGGGTCACTGACCGCGACGTTCCTGTTCGCCGGCACCGACATGATCGTCGGGGCGAAGCTCGTGTTCCTGGTGATCTGGATGGGTGCGGCGACCTCGAAGCTGAACAAGCACTTCCCATTCGTGATCTCCACGATGATGTCCAACAATCCGTTGATTCGGACGAAGTGGCTGAAGCGGAAGTTCTTCGAGAGGTTTCCCGACGACCTGCGGCCCGGCCGGATCTCGCGTCTGCTGGCCCATTTCAGCACGGCAATCGAGATGCTGGTGCCGGTAGTGCTGTTCTTCTCCCACGGCGGCTGGCCGACGGCGATCGCAGCGTTCGTGATGGTGTGCTTCCACTTCGGGATCCTCTCGGCGATCCCGATGGGCGTGCCACTGGAGTGGAACGTGTTCATGATCTTCGGCGTGCTCTGGTTGTTCGTGACGCACGCCGATGTTGGCCTGGCAGACCTGAGAAACCCTGTGCCGGTGGCGATCCTGTTCGTCGTCGTCGCCGGCACTGTGATCCTCGGAAACCTGTTCCCGCGCAAGATCTCGTTCCTGCCCGGCATGCGGTACTACGCCGGGAACTGGGACACCTCATGGTGGTGCATCAAGCCGTCGGCCAACGAGAAGATGGAAAAGGGTCTCGTCGCGATCGCCAGCATGCCGGCCTCCCAATTGGAGAGGTTCTACGGAAGCGAGGAGCAGGCGCAGATCTATCTGTACAAGGGATATGCGTTCCGCGGGTTCAACACTCACGGCAAGGCGCTGCTCACCCTCGTGCACCGTGCGTTGGCGGGACGCAACGAGGACGACTACATCATCACCGAGGGTGAGCGGCTCTGCAGCACGGCGGTCGGCTGGAACTTCGGTGACGGGCACATGCACAACGAGCAGTTGATCGCCGCGATGCAGGAGCGGTGTCACTTCGAACCCGGCGAGGTGCGGGTGATCTTGCTGGATGCGCAGCCGATACACAAGCAGACACAGGAATACCGGCTAGTCGACGCGGCGACAGGGGAATTCGAGCGCGGCTACGTGCGCGTCGCGGACATGGTGGTGCGGCAGCCGTGGGACGACGACGTGCCGGTGCACATCTACGGAGCTAACCGCGCCGCGGCCAACCGCGGCGAAGCTTAACCGGGCGGAGCTAAAGCGCTGCGGCGCTGAGGAACCCACGTCTGCCGGCCGGTGAGGAACTGCCACCAGCCCAGCAGCGCCCCGGTGTGCAGCAGCGGCATGAACGTGAACGGCTCGACGAGCGCGGCCAGCAGAGCCGCGCTGAATCGGGTGTTCGCATCGGAGCCGGTCCAGCGCCGGTAGAGGTGGATCGTCCAGACATAGGCGACGAGGTCCACCAACAGCTTGGCCACCACGATCGCGCCCACCGGAATCAGCACCGCTACGTTGCCGGTGACCGCGAGCCCGATCAGCACGAAGAACGCGGTCAGCCCGTAGATCGGCTGCACCGTGTCGACGGCCTTCACCGGCAGCATCGCCAACCCCAGTGCGTCGTAGCGGCGGTTGCCCGTCATGTCGCGGTTCCAGTACTGCGTCTGCAGGAAGCCGCCGAACCAGCGGCGCCGCTGACGCAGGAAGTCGCGGATCGTGCCGGGCGCGTCGGTCCTTGCGCGAGCGTTGCCGACGATCTGCACCCGCCAGCCGAGGCCGTCGTCGCGGCTGCGCCGTTGCATCCGGTGGATGAGCTCGTAATCCTCGACCAGACAGTCGGTGTCGAATCCGCCGACGGCCAGCACGGCGTCGCGCCGGAAGCCCGCGAACGCGCCAGAAATCAGCAGCAGGCAGTTCACCCGCATCCACGCGTAGCGCCCGACGAAGTTGCGAAGATACTCGTAGGTCTGGAACCACTGCATCGCTCGGTTGCGCAGGCTCGCCCCGCACGTCGGTGTCAGCACGCCGCCCGCCACGACGACGTCCGCGTCGGCGGCGAACGCCGCGCGGATCGCGGCGATGGCGTCCGGTGCGGGCAGCGTGTCGGCGTCCATCGTGACGACGAGATCGGTGTCTACGGTCATCAGCGCGGCGTTGAGCGCCGCCGCCTTACCTGCGTGCGAAAGCTTCAGCAGTCGCAGGGACGGATGCCGGTCACCGAACTCCGCGTCGAGCACAGCAGCGGTGTCGTCGTCGGAGCCGTCGTCGGCCACGACGATCTGCTCCGGCGGGTCGGTCTGCGTTAGCAGTGCGCGCACGCTCGCCGGCAGCACCGGCGCTTCGTTGAACGCGGCGATCAGCACGGCGACGGTCGGGCCGCCGGACGCGGGCGCAGGCTGTGTCGTCGGCTCTTCGCGCAGGCGCTCATCGCGCGTTGCGCGCCGCAGCGGCAGCGTCTGCCACACCACGAACGCGAGCAGCAGTGTGTCGTAGGCGATGTAGGCGATCCCGACCGACCACAGGCCGGCGCCGACCTGAAGGAACACCTGCGCGAACAGCGCCACCCACAGCGCCACCACGGCGATGTGGATCGACCAGCCCGCAAGTGCCGCGCCGCGTGGGCTCAGCCGCGGCGAGTTCACGACGAACGCGCTTTCCAGGGCGGTCATATGCATCCAGCTTGACAGATTTGACTTTGACACGGGGCCGAGCGCGATTTAGTTCACCCGGTCGCAGCGCGCGCACGGGCCTGGTCGACAATCGACACAAGTCAACTTGGTGATAGGAGAACGTCATGCCAGAAGCCGTCATCGTCGAAGCGGTGCGGTCACCGGTCGGCAAGCGCAACGGCGGATTGTCCGGCGTCCATCCCGCCGACCTGTCCGCGCAGGTGCTCAACGCGCTGGTCGAGCGCGCCGGCGTCGACCCCGAGATCGTCGACGACGTGATCTGGGGCTGCGTGATGCAGGCCGGCGAGCAGTCGATGGACATCGCGCGGACGTCGGCGCTGGCGGCGGGCTGGCCCGAGAGCGTCACCGGCGTGACGGTGGACCGGCAGTGCGGGTCCAGCCAGCAGTCCATCCACTTCGCCGCAGCCGGTGTGGTGGCCGGGCACTACGACGTAGTGGTGGCCGGTGGCGTCGAGTCGATGACGCGGGTGCCGATGGGCGCCTCGCTCGCCGGCGGCGGCAACCCGTTCCCGCAGGGCTTCATGGACCGCTACGGCGTGCACCCCAACCAGGGGATCGGCGCGGAGATGATCGCCGAGCAGTGGGGCTTGGACCGCACCAAGCTCGACGAGTTCTCGCTGGGCTCGCATGAGAAGGCCGCTGCTGCACAGGATTCGGGCGCGTTCGACGACCAGATCGTCGCGATTAAGGAGCAGAAGGGCGGCTCTGAAACAAACGTAGTGCTCAAGGACGAGGGCATCAGGCGCGGCACCCCGATCGAGAAGATGGCTCAGCTGAAGCCGGCGTTCAAAGAGGACGGCGTGATCCACGCCGGCAACTCGTCGCAGATCTCCGACGGGTCGGCCGCCGTGCTGATCATGACCGACGAGAAGGCGAAATCCTTGGGGCTCAAGCCGATTGCGAAGATCCACACCGCGGTGCTGGCCGGCGCCAACCCGGTGATCATGCTCACCGCGCCGATCCCGGCGACGCAGAAGGCGCTCAAGAAGTCAGGCCTGAGCATCAGCGACATCGGGGTCTTCGAGGTGAACGAGGCGTTCGCGCCCGTGCCGCTGGCATGGCTGCACGACATCGGCGCCGACGAGAAGAACCTCAACCCCAACGGCGGCGCCATCGCGCTGGGCCACCCGCTGGGCGGGTCGGGCGCCCGGATCATGACGACGATGGTCCATCACATGCGGGACAACGGAATTCGCTACGGCCTGCAGACCATGTGTGAGGGCGGCGGCCAAGCCAACGCCACCATCGTGGAACTGCTGTGACCGAACCCGCCGCGCTCGTCGAGCGCCGCGGCAACGTCGAGGTCATCACGATCAACCGGCCGGAGGCGCGCAACGCCGTCAACGGCGCGGTCAGCATCGCGGTCGGTGACGCGCTCGAACACGCGAACACCGACCCCGACGTGTGGGCGGTGGTGATCACCGGTGCGGGTGACAAGTCCTTCTGCGCCGGAGCCGATCTCAAGGCGATCTCACGTCGGGAGAACCTGTACCACCCCGACCACGCCGAGTGGGGCTTCGCGGGGTACGTGCATCACTTCATCGACAAACCGACGATCGCGGCGGTCAACGGCACCGCGCTGGGCGGCGGCACTGAGATCGCGCTCGCCAGCGACCTGGTGGTGGCCGACGAGCGGGCGACGTTCGGGCTGCCGGAGGTGAAACGCGGCTTGGTCGCCGCGGCCGGCGGGGTGTTCCGGATCGTCGACGCCCTGCCCCGCAAGGTGGCGTTCGAGATGATGTTCACCGGCGACCCGATCAGCGCGGCCGACGCGGCCCGGTGGGGAATGATCAACCAGGTCGTCCCCGACGGCACCGTGCTGCAGGCGGCGCTGGCGCTGGCCGAGCGCATCACCGTCAACGCGCCGCTGGCGGTGCAGGTGAGCAAGCGGGTGGGCTACGGGGTCGACGACGGCGTGGTCACCGACGAGGAACCGAAGTGGGCGCGGTTGATGCGCGAAGTCAAGACGCTGCTGAGGTCCGAGGACTCCAGAGAAGGCCCGCTGGCGTTCGCCGAGAAGAGACAACCCGTCTGGAAAGCACGGTAGGGGCCGATGAGCGCTTGCGCGAAGAGGAGACGGCACCGATGTCGCTGATCCTCACCGTGCGCGGCCGCGCTCCCCAGATCGACCCGGAAGCCTGGATAGCTCCGAACGCAGCGGTCATCGGTCAGGTGACGGTGGCGGCCCGGTCCAGCATCTGGTACTCCGCGACGCTGCGCGCCGAGGCCGAGCCGATCCACGTCGGCGCCGGCACCAACATCCAGGACGGGGCTACCGTGCACGTCGACAAGGAGTTCCCGGTGACCATCGGCACCGGCGTGAGCGTCGGGCACAACGCGGTGGTGCACGGCTGCGACGTCGAGGACCACGTGCTGATCGGGATGGGCGCGATCATCATGAACGGCGCGGTGATCGGCACCTGCTCACTGATCGCGGCCGGGGCGTTGGTGCCGCAGGGCATGGTGGTGCCGCCGAAGTCGCTGGTGACCGGCGTGCCGGGACGCGTGCGTCGGGAGCTCAGCGACGCCGAGGTGGCCGGCAACCGGCAGAACGCCGGCGTCTACGAGCGCCTCGCCGAACTGCACCGGGCCGCGGTCTGACCCCGAGTCGCTGCGCTCCTGCCCGCCGGACGCAGGCTTAGAGCTTGTCGCGGAACGTCACCCACACGTCGCCGGTGTCGTGCACGCCGATCGGCCGGTCCATCGCGTCCAGGATCGCGTCGATCTCCTTGTGATCCAGCTCGACGGGAGGCACCCGCTCACCGCTGTCGTCTCGCACGTCGTATCGGAACTCCAACGGGATGGTCGGATGAACCCAGTGCGAGACCGTGAGGTCGTTGCCGTCGTCGTTGCGGTAGGTGCCCGTCAGAAAGAAGCCACCCGACTTCTTGAAGCGCCGATGCACCGCGGCCTGCAGGTGAGCCAGAAAATGGTTGGTGAACTGCAGCGGCAGTTCCCGTTCTCCGCATACAAGCGTGGCCAATCTCACGTCCCCTTCCGTCGTCCCCTCAGCCCCAGCCTAGGAAGTCGGTGTCCGGTTCAGGCCAGACTGGGTAATCGCCTACGGTGAGCAATGTGCGAATTCTCGTGACCGGCGCCACGGGGTACGTGGGTTCCAGGCTGGTCGCTGCGCTGTTGACCGAGGGCCACCAGGTGATTGCGGCCTCCCGAAACCCCTCTTCGCTCAAGCGGTTCGGCTGGCACGGCAGTGTCGACACGGTTGCGCTCGATGCGGGTGACCTGGACAAGGCCCGGGCGGCGTTCTCCGCGGCCGGGCCCGTCGACGTCGTCTACTACCTTGTGCACGGGATCGGACAGCCCGGGTTCCGCGACGCCGACAACGCCGCGGCGCACAACGTCGCCACGGCCGCCAAGGAGGCCGGCGTTCGCCGCATCGTGTACCTCGGCGGCTTCGTGCCCGAGGGTGACGACCTGTCGGAGCACTTGACGAGCCGGGCCGAAGTCGCGCACTCGCTGTCGGTCGAGGGCGGTCCCGAAGTGGTGTGGCTGGGTGCAGCGATGATCATCGGCGCCGGGTCGACGTCGTTCGAGATGCTGCGCTACGTCGGTGACCGTTTCCTGCTGTTTCCGCTGCTGCCGTGGGTCGAGAACCCGATGGACCCGATCTCGATCCGCGACGTGCTGTATTACCTCGTGGCGGCGGCCGACTCGGAGCGGGTGCCCGCCGGTGGCTACGACATCTGCGGGCCGCAGACCACGGCCTACCGGCATCTGCTCTTCGCCTACGCCAAAGCGACCGGCACGTGGCGGGCCGGCGTGCCGGTGCGTGGCATCGACACCGCTGTGGTGTCGCGGGTGACGGCCATTGCGCTTCCCGTTCCCGGCGGTCTTGCCGCCGACCTCGTCGAGTCGCTGGATCACCCGATGATGGCCTCCGACCATCGACTGCGCGACCTCGTACCGGACCCGCCGGGCGGCCTGACCGAGATCGACGACGCGATCGCCGCCTCGGTGGCCAGCCACAGACCCCGACCCGTCAACGAGCTCGCCGACCCGCACCACCTGGCCGACAGCGACCCGGACTGGGCCGGCGGCGACGTGCTCGCGCTGCAGAGGTTGGCGCGGGCGGTGACGCCGGCGGCCGCTCGGCCTGCCCTCGAGCTCGTCAACCTGGTGCCCGGCCCGGTGGCCGGGGTTCTGCGCACCGGGTTCGACATCCTGACCGACCTCAGCCCGAACGGAAAGTCAGCATGACCCAACCAGAAACCACCCCGGAAACCACACCGCAGACCGCCCGGCCGGGACTGCTGGCAGAGATCAAGAAGATCGCGACCACCGTCGCGGTGCCGTACCACGAGCCGCCCGTGGTGGTGCTGCGGCGGCGGATCGTCGTCGCGGTCTTCCTCGTGGCCGGCGCCGCGGTGTTGGGTTTCTCGCTGACCCGGACCCCGGGCAGCGCTTCGTTCTACTGGGCGACATTCCTGCTCGCAGGTGTCTGGTTCATCGGTGCGTTGTTCTCGCGGCCGCTGCATCTGGGTTGCGTCAACTTCCGCGGGCGCAACCAGCGGCCTGTGATCACCGGCACCCTCGTCGGGCTGGGGCTCGGTGGCCTGTTCCTGCTCGGCGGGCTGGTCGCACGCGAGATCCACGGCGTCAGCGAGCACATCAAGAACGTCCTCGAGTTCGCCGACAAGGGCTCGCTGTGGCTCGTCCTGTCCATCACGCTGATCAACGGCATCGCCGAGGAGTGCTTCTTCCGCGGTGCCTTGTACTCCGCGCTGGGCCGGCATTACCCCGTCCTCATCTCGACGCTGCTGTACATCGCGGTCACGCTGGCCAGCGGCAACCCGATGCTCGGGTTTGCCGCGGTGATCCTCGGTACCGTGTGCGCGCTGGCCCGCCGCGCGACGGGTGGCGTGTTGGCGCCCATGCTCATCCATTTCTGGTGGAGCCTGTTGATGGTCCTCGCGCTGCCGCCGATTTTCGGCCTCTCACCAGGACAGTAAATGAAAGTTTGCGAGTACTCACTATCTAATGTTAGGCTAGCGGCATGACTTACGACGTGATCATCCGCAACGGCCTCTGGTTCGACGGAACCGGCGCAGCGCCTCAGACCCGCACGCTCGGCATCCGCGACGGGGTGGTGGCCACCGTGTCGGCCGAGCCGCTCGACGAGACCGGCTGCCCCGACGTGATCGACGCGGCGGGCAAGTGGATCGTCCCGGGCTTCATCGACGTGCACACCCACTACGACGCCGAGGTCCTTCTGGATCCCGGGCTGCGCGAGTCGGTGCGGCACGGCGTCACCACCGTGCTGCTGGGCAACTGCTCGCTGTCGACGGTCTACACCGACTCCGAGGACGCGGCCGACCTCTTCAGCCGGGTCGAGGCCGTGCCGCGCAAGTACGTGCTCGGGGCGCTGAACGCCAAGAAGACGTGGTCGACGCCCGCGGAATACGTTGCCGCCCTTGATGATCTGCCGCTGGGGCCCAATGTCAGCTCGCTGCTTGGCCATTCGGACCTGCGGGCCTCGGTGCTGGGCCTGGGCCGCGCCACCACCGAGGGTGTCCGGCCTACCGACGCCGAACTGGACAAGATGGCGCAGCTGCTCGACGAGGCGCTCGACGCCGGCCTGCTCGGCATGTCCGGCATGGACGCGGCGATCGACAAGCTCGACGGCGACCGCTTCCGCTCGCGGGCGCTGCCGTCGACGTTCGCGAATTGGCGCGAGCGGCGCAGGCTGATCAAGGTGCTGCGTAAGCGTGGCCGGATCCTGCAGAGCGCGCCCGACGTCAACAACGCGGTCAGCGCGCTGCTGTTCTTCCTGTCCAGCAGCCGGATGTTCGGTCGCCGCAAGGGCGTTCGGATGAGCCTGCTGGTGTCGGCGGACGCCAAGTCGAACCCGGCCGCGGTGAGCGTGTTCGGGCCCGGTACCCGGCTGCTGAACGCCGTGCTGGGCGCCAGCGTGCGGTTCCAGCACCTGCCGGTGCCGTTCGAGTTGTACTCCGACGGAATCGATCTGCCGGTGTTCGAGGAGTTCGGCGCCGGCACCGCGGCCCTGCATTTGCGCGACCAGTTGCAGCGCAACACGCTGCTGGCCGACACCGAATACCGGCGCGGGTTCCGCCGCCAGTTCGACCGCATCAAGCTCGGCCCGACGTTGTGGCACCGCGACTTTCACGACGCCGTCATCGTCGAGTGCCCCGATGAGAGCCTGATCGGTAAGTCGTTCGGGCAGATCGCCGACGAGCGCGGGCTGCACCCCCTCGACGCGTTTCTCGACGTGCTCGTCGAGAACGGCGAACGCAACGTGCGGTGGACCACCACGGTCGCCAATCACCGTCCGGCGCAACTGAACAAGCTCGCCCTCGAGCCGACCATCCACATGGGCTTCTCTGACGCCGGCGCGCACCTGCGCAACATGGCGTTCTACAACTTCCCGCTGCGGCTGCTCAAGCGGGTACTGCGGGAGCGGTTCATGACCGTCGAACACGCGGTGCACCGGCTGACCGCCGAGGTCGCCGACTGGTTCGGTCTCGACGCGGGCACATTGCGCGAGGGAGACCGCGCCGACTTCGTGGTGATCGACCCCGCCGGGCTCGACGACGCGGTGGACGGCTACCACGAGGAGAAGGTGCCCTTCTACGGCGGGCTGAGCCGGATGGTCAACCGCAACGACGACGCCGTCGTCGCGACCGGAGTCGGCGGTGCGGTGGTCTTCCGCCAAGGTGAATTCTGCGACGGGTACGGCACAACGGTGAAGTCGGGCCATTTCTTGCGCGCCGGCCGCCAACCGGCCCCCGTCGGCGTCTGAGATGGCCCGGACGCAACAGCAGCGTCGCGAGGAGACCGTCGCGCGCCTGCTCGACGCCGGCATCGCCGCGATCGTGGAGGTCGGGTATGCGCGGGCGTCAGCCGCCGAGATCACCAGGCGCGCAGGCGTTTCGGTGGGTGCGCTGTTCCGGCACTTCGACACCATGGGCGATTTCATGGCCGCCACTGCGCACGAAGTGCTGCGCCGTCAGCTAGAGCTGGGCAGCAAGAAGGTCGCGGAGATACCGGCAGACCGGCCGGCGCTCGACGCCATGCTGACCATCTTGCGCGACGTCACCCTCAATCCCGTCAACGCGGTGATGTACGAGCTGATGATCGCCGCGCGTACCGACGAAAAGCTCAGGGCCACACTGCAAGACGTGCTGGCAGAGTACGAGGCGAAGATCTACGACGCGGTACGTGCGTTGCCCGGCTCCGAGAGCGTGCCGGAGAAGACGCTCGGCGTGCTCGTCGCGACGCTGATCAACGCCTTCGACGGTGCGGCTCTCGTGCGCGCGGTGCGGCCACAGCCGGAACTCGACGCGCAACGGGTTGCGCTGCTGGCCTCGCTGCTGAACGAGGCGTACGGCCCTTAGCGGTCGGTGAAGTCGGGGGAGCGGCGCTGCTGGAAAGCAAGTGTGCCCTCGATGAAGTCGTGCGACCTGATCAGCACCGACTGGCCCTGCTTCTCGCGTTCGAACGCGCCCTCCAGTTCGGTGAGCGTGGCGGTGTTGACGGCTTCTTTGGTCTTTGCGAATGCAACCGCGGGGCCGTTGACCAACGTCGCGATGACCTTGTCGACATCGGCGTCGAACTCGTCGGCGGGATAGACCGCGGTGACCAGGCCCCAGTCCAACGCCTCACGCGCCGGGATCCGCTCGGCCAGCAGCGCCATCCGCAGTGCGCGGGTCCGGCCGACGGCTGCCGCCACCAACGCGGACGAGCCGCCGTCGGGCATCAATCCGATCTTGGTGAAAGCCAGCATGAAAAATGCTTTCTCCGAAGCCAATACGACGTCGCAGGCGAACGCCAACGACGTGGCCACCCCGGCTGCCGGGCCGTGCACGACGGCGACGGCAGGCTTCGGCAGTGTGGTGAGCGCGCGCACTGCGCGGTTGGCCTCGTCGATGATCTTGGTGGGAGAGCTTGCCCCACCGCCCTTTTGGTCTTCCTCACTGATTCCGGCGCCCGAGCTGAACCCGCGCCCGGCGCCACCGAGCCGCACCACTCGTACGCGGTCGTCGTCGGCGGCGCGTTCGACTGCATCGGCGATGCCGGAGAGCATCGTCGCGGTGAGCGAGTTCAGGCTCTTGGGGCGGTTCATCGTGATCGACAGCACGCCGTCGGCCAGCTCGACCGTGAGGCCCTGCACGGTCGGATACGCGTCAGTGCTGGAATCAAGGGTCGTCATGGCTTCACCATAGGGCTTTTATATAGTCGACCAACCAGTGGGTCGGCTTGCGTGGCCACCAATGAAAGGAAACCGATCAGTGGAGATCAAAGACGCCGTAGCGCTCGTCACCGGCGGCGCCTCGGGCCTCGGGCTCGCCACCGCCAAGGCGCTGCTCGGCGAGGGTGCGCAGGTGGTCATCCTCGACCTGCCGACGTCCAAGGGTGAAGAGGTGGCCAAGGAACTGGGCGACCGGGTGCGGTTTGCGCCCGCCGACGTCACCGACGTCGACGCCGTCAACGCGGCGTTCGACCTCGCTGAGTCGCTCGGTCCCGTGCGCGTCGTCGTGAACTGCGCCGGCACGGGGTCCGCGATCAAGGTGCTGTCGAAGAACGGTGTCTTCCCGCTGGACGAGTTCAAGCGCGTCGTGAGCGTCAACCTGATCGGCACGTTCAACGTGCTGCGGCTGGGGGCCGAGCGGATCGCCAAGACCGAGCCGATCGGCAGCCCGGACAGCCAGGAGCGCGGCGTGATCATCAACACCGCGTCGGTCGCCGCGTTCGACGGCCAGATCGGACAGGCGGCCTACTCCGCGTCGAAGGGCGGCGTCGTCGGCATGACACTGCCGATCGCACGCGACCTGGCTAGGGAACTGATCCGCGTGGTGACGATTGCGCCGGGTCTGTTCGACACCCCGTTGCTGGCGCTGTTGCCCGATGAAGCGAAGAAGTCGCTGGGCGCGCAGGTTCCGCACCCCAGCCGGCTGGGCAAGCCGGAGGAGTACGGCGCGCTGGCGGCGCACATCGTCGAAAACCCGATGCTCAACGGCGAGGTGATCCGGCTCGACGGCGCGATCAGGATGGCGCCCCGATGAGCGCTTGCGCAGTGATGAGCCTCTTGGGCGAAGAGCCGATAGCGAAGAGGCGACAGCACCGATGATTCGGACGAAGTTCACCGAGACGTTCGGGGTCGACCACCCGGTCGTGCAGGGCGGCATGCAGTGGGTGGGCCGCGCGGAACTTGTTGCGGCCGTAGCAAATTCGGGTGCGCTGGGTTTCATCACCGCGCTGACGCAGCCCACGCCGGCGGATCTGGCCGACGAGATCGCGCGCTGCCGGGATCTGACCGACAAGCTGTTCGGGGTGAACCTGACGATCCTGCCGACGATCAACCCGCCGCCGTATGACGAGTACCGGCGCGTGATCGTCGACGCCGGCATCAAGATCGTGGAGACCGCCGGGTCGAACCCGGCGCCGCACCTGCCGATGTTCCACGACAACGGGATCAAGGTGCTGCACAAGTGCACGTCGGTGCGTCACGCGGTGAAGGCGCAAAGCCTCGGCGTGGACGGCATCAGCATCGACGGGTTCGAGTGCGCGGGGCATCCCGGCGAGGACGACATCCCCGGGCTGGTGCTGATCCCGGCGGCCGCCGACAAGATCGAGATCCCGATGATCGCGTCGGGCGGCTTTGCCGACGGGCGTGGTCTGGTGGCGGCGCTTGCGCTGGGCGCCGACGGCATCAACATGGGCTCGCGGTTCATGTGCACGGTCGAGTCGGCGATCCACCACAAGGTCAAGGAGGCGATTGTCGCGGGCAGCGAACTGGACACCGACCTGATCTTCCGGCCGCTGCGCAACACGGCGCGGGTGGCCAGCAACGCGGTGTCGCGCGAGGTCGTCGAAATCCTGGACAAGGGCGGTCAGTTCGAGGACGTCAAGGATCTGGTCGCCGGCGTGCGGGGCGTGAAGGTGTTCGAGCTGGGCGACCTCGACGCGGGCATCTGGTCGGTCGGCACGGCGATGGGGCTGATCAACGACATCCCGACCGTCGGCGAACTGGTGGCGCGGATCGTGGCTGAGGCCGAGGAGCTGATCACCGGGCGGCTGGCCGGCATGGTCGGATCGGACGAAGACGAGAGGGTGCTGGCCTAGGCCGCCAGCTCACATAGCAAGGTCGGCGCCGAGCAAACTCGGGCGCCGACCTCGTCCGCCGCGGTCAGACAGCGGGAGCCAGCGGGTGCTCGTCGTCGAGCTGCTCCGAGGTGTCGCCCTCTACCAGGACATCGCCGTGGTAGAGCGCATCGAAGTCAACTTTGATGACGTCGGCGCTGGTGTCATCGATCCACATGCCAGTCAGATTATGGGTCACCCTTAAGAGGACTTTGAGTCACGTTTCGGAAAACGTTGGCAATTCCTACCCGTGGGTAGGTTCGTGAACCGCCGAGGTGCCGGCGCCGTGAAAACGACGTCGACGGTGAACCGTTGACCTCCGTGAGTTATCGCTGATAAGTTACCGCCGATACGACATCTCGCCAGAAGGACACGCTGTGCTTGCCGGAATCGCTCGACTGGCCATTGCCGCGCCCCGGCGCATCATCGCGTTGGCGCTCCTGGTCATGGTCGCAGCGGCGGTATTCGGCATCCCGGTCACCAAGAGCCTGTCGGCGGGCGGCTTCCAGGACCCGACCTCGGAGTCGGCCCAGGCCGCGTCGATGCTCTCCGCCACGTTCGGCCTTGGCGACAAGGAACTCGTCATCAGCGTCACGTCGGACGCGGGCGCGCGAAGCCCCCAGGCGACCGCGGCGGGCACCGACATCGTGCGTCAGCTGCAAGACTCCCCGTACGTGGCGCAGGTGAGGTCCGCCTGGACGTCACCCTCGTCGGCGGCGCCGGCACTTGTCAGCAAGGACGGCAAGACCGGGTTGATCGTCGCCGGCATCTCCGGCACGGAAAGCCAGGCGCAGCAACGCGCGAAGGCTCTCAGCGCGCAGGTGGTGCACGACCGCGACGGGGTGACCGTCAAGGCCGGCGGCGAGGCGATGATCTACGTGCAGATCAACGGCCAGAGCGAAAGAGACCTGCTGCTCATGGAGTCGATCGCGATTCCGCTGAGCTTCGTGGTGCTGGTCTGGGTGTTCGGCGGCCTGCTCGCAGCCGCACTGCCGTTGGCGGTGGGCGGCTTCGCGATCCTTGGATCGATGGCGGTGTTGCATGCGATCACGTTCGCGACGGACGTGTCGATCTTCGCGCTGAATCTGACCGTCGCGATGGGTCTGGCGCTGGCCATCGACTACACGCTGCTGATCATCAGCCGCTACCGCGACGAGATCGCCGACGGCATAACCCGCGACGAGGCGCTGATCCGCACGATGGTGACCGCTGGTCGCACGGTGCTGTTCTCGGCGATGACGGTGGCGCTGTCGATGGTCGCGATGGTGCTGTTCCCGATGTACTTCCTGAAGTCGTTCGCGTACGCCGGGGTCGCGGTGGTGGCATTCGCGGCTGCGGCCGCGATCGTTGTGACCCCGGCTGCGATCGCACTGTTGGGGGACCGGCTCGACTCGCTGGACGTGCGCAAGCTCGGCCGGCGGCTACTTGGCCGGCCCGAGCCGACGAGCAAGCCTGTGCAGCAGACGTTCTGGTACCGCTCGACGAAATTCGTTATGCGCCATGCAATTCCGGTCGGCATCGCGATCGTCGCACTGCTGATAGTGCTCGGTGCGCCGTTCTTGGGCGCCAAATGGGGCTTCCCCGACGACCGCGTGCTGCCGGAGTCGGCGTCGGCGCGTCAGATCGGCGACAGCCTGCGCAGCGACTTCGCGGTGGACTCGGCCACCAACGTCACGGTGGTGCTTCCCGACGCGTCCGCTGTCAGACCGGAGGGGCTGAGCCGTTACGCCGCAGACCTGTCGAACGTGCCTGACGTCTTGTCGGTGTCGGCGCCCGGCGGCACCTA
Source organism: uncultured Actinomycetota bacterium (assembly GCA_963775205.1). Lineage (GTDB taxonomy): Bacteria > Actinomycetota > Actinomycetes > Mycobacteriales > Mycobacteriaceae > Mycobacterium. Next base: position 27,204 of record CAVZHV010000001.1, read on the forward strand.
TGTGCGCGGTGTGCTGAGCGGACCGCCGTCGGCGGCGACAGGTGTGAAGGACGGCCGCGCATTCTTGACGCTCGGCAGCGCCGTACCGCTGTTCACTGCGGCCTCGGAGGATCAGCTCGATCGGCTGCATGCTGTTCCACCGCCTGACGGCACGGACGTGTTGTTCACCGGCACAGCGCAGATCAACCGCGACAGCAGCAGCGCCGTCACCTCGCGGCTGCCGACCGTGCTCGTCGTGATCGCGGCAATCACGTTCGTGCTGCTGTTCATGCTGACCGGCAGCGTTTTGCTGCCGCTGAAAGCTCTGCTGCTCAACGTGTTGTCGCTGAGCGCCGCGTTCGGCGCGCTGGTCTGGATCTTCCAGGACGGCCACCTCGGCGCATTCGGAACCACGCCCACCGGCACGCTCGTGGCGAACATGCCGGTGCTGTTGTTCTGCATCGCGTTCGGGCTGTCGATGGACTACGAGGTGTTCCTGATCTCCCGGATCCGGGAGTACTGGCTGGAATCGGGGCGCGCCGAGAACGATGAAAGCGTCGCGCTCGGCCTGGCCCGCACCGGCCGGGTGATCACGGCTGCGGCGCTTCTGATGTCGATCTCGTTCGCGGCGCTGATGGCGGCGCAGGTGGCGTTCATGCGAATGTTCGGGGTCGGCTTGACGCTTGCGGTGCTGGTGGACGCCACGCTGGTGCGGATGCTGCTGGTGCCGGCGTTCATGCACGTTCTGGGCCGGGTGAACTGGTGGGCACCCAAGCCGTTGGCGCGGTTGCATTCCCGTATCGGGATCAGCGAGGCTTCGAGCGAACCCAAGCCGGCGATGAGACAGGACTGAGCAGCATGTCGACACCCGTGCGTAGTGCCGAGCGCAGGCGCCGGGCGCCCCGCGGTTTCGGCGACCAGCTGCGAGACGAGATTCTGGATGCCGCCACCGAGCTGCTGCTGGAAACCGGTCACGCCAAAGCAGTTTCGATTCGCTCGGTGGCCCAGCGCGTCGGCGTCACGCCGCCGTCGATCTATCTGCACTTCAAAGACAAGGACGCGCTGCTGGACGCGGTGTGTGCCCGCTATTTCGAAAAGCTCGACGAACAGATGCAGCGGGCAACCGCAGGGCAGACCACCGCGTTGGGTGTCCTGCGTGCGCAAGGGCAGGCCTATGTGCGGTTCGCGCTGCAGACACCTGAGTTGTACCGCATCGCGGCGATGAGCGAGGGCCGGCCCGGCAGCGACGTCGACGTGACGTTGAACAGCTCGGCGTTCATGCACATGCGCGCTTCGGTGCAGGCCCTGATGGACGAGGGCATCTATGTCCAGGGCGAGGCCACCCAGATCGCGCTGGAGATGTGGACGGCAGCACACGGGGTGGCGGCGCTGCTGATCGCCAAGCCGTACCTGCCGTGGGGCGACGTGGAGGCGTTCACCGACCGGGTTCTTCAGGCGGTGTGCTGCGGCCAGATCGTCAGCGGAATAATCGGGTACGACACCTGCCCCCAGGACGCCATCAACGCGATCATGAAGCTCAAAGGACAAGATGAGTAGCAGCCGCATTAATCACCCGTTCTTTGCCCGAATGTGGAAGGTGCTGTCTGCGCACGAGCCGGAATACCTGCGCCGGCTCAGACGAGAAAACCTCGCGGGACTGTCGGGCCGCGTGCTGGAAGTCGGCGCGGGCACCGGCTCCAACTTCGTTCACTACCCGAGAACCGTCGAGGAGGTGATCGCGGTCGAGCCCGAACCGCGGCTGAACCCGATCGCGCACCGGACCGCCGCAACCGCGCCCGTGCCCGTCACCGTGAGGGACTGCGCCATCGAGGATCTCGAGCCGGGTGCGCCGTTCGACGCCGTGGTCTGCTCGCTGGTGCTGTGCTCGGTGCAAGATCAGGAAGGCGTTCTGCGGGAAGTGTTTTCGATGTTGCGACCCGGGGGTGAGCTGCGTTACCTGGAGCACGTGGCCAGCGGCGGCGCACGTGGCCGACTTCAACGGCTCGCCGACGCCACGATCTGGCCGCGACTGGCCGGCAACTGTCACACCCACCGCGACACCGAAAGTGCGATCGTCAACGCCGGGTTCATTGTGGAGACCTCTCGACGGGACTGGACATTGCCCGCCTGGGTGCCGGTGCCGGTCTCGGAGCATGCGCTCGGGCGGGCGATCCGCCCGGCGTAGGTCTCAGCTGATCAACTCGTGGATCAGGTCCAGCAATCTGGGTAGCGCATTCGCGGCGGTGTCGCGAACGGTGAGTGTGGCGCTGCTCGACAGCGGTGTGGAGTCCGGGTTGACCTCGACGACGGGGATGCCCTGCGCCAACGCGGCCGACGGCAACCCCGCCGCCGGGTACACGATCCCGGACGTGCCGACCACCACGACCACGTCCGCGCCGGCGACCGCGTCGACGGCCTGCTGCCACGGCTCGTCGGGAAGTGCCTCACCGAACCACACCACTCCCGGCCGGATGTGACCACCGCACTCACACAGCGGCGGGTCGACCGTCTCGACAGGCTCGGGCATGTCGGGCAGTTCGCCGAGATAGTGCCTGCCGCATCGGGAGCAGCGGAAGTCGAACAGGCTGCCGTGAAGGTGTGCGACATGCCGGCTGCCTGCCCGTTCGTGCAGGTTGTCGATGTTCTGGGTGACGACGCGGACGTCGGCGCGGTCCTGCCACTCGGCCAGCGCGTAATGGCCTTCGTTGGGTTCCACGGATCGCACCAGGTGGTGCCGCCAGAGATACCAGGCCCATACGACGTTGGGCTGCCGCTGCCACGCCGCCGGGCTTGCGAGCTCCTCGGGGTCGAAGGTTTCCCACAGCCCGGTTTGGGCGTCACGGAACGTCGCGACCCCACTCTCGGCCGACATCCCTGCTCCGCTGAGCACCGTCACGCGCACAGGTCTAAGGTAACTGCAGCGCGCGCTATCTTGAGCTGGTGTCCGAGTTGGCCGACTGGGTGCGGCTGGACGCGACGGCGGGCACACCGCTGTTCGACCAGCTCAGAACTCAGATTATCGACGGCATCCGGGACGGGCGGCTGCCCGCCGGTGCACGGTTGCCGACGGTGCGCGGGCTCGCCGGGCGGCTCGGGTTGGCGGTGAACACCGTTGCCCGGACCTACCGCGAGCTCGAGAGCGCCGGCATGGTCGAAACCCATGGCCGGGCGGGCACATTCGTCTGCGGCAGAGATCCTGGCGATGCGCGGATGGTTGCTGCCGCGCGTAACTACGTCGACACCGCCAGGGCATTGGGGGTCGGGCCGGCCGAGGCGCTGCGGTATGTCGAGGCGGCGTTCGGTGCGTCGGCGATGAGCGGCTCGCGTGAAGAGCAAACGGACTAGCCGAACTCGAGCAGCGTGAGCGTCGGCCGGACCGAGTCGAACAGGGGCAGCCGCTGCATGCTCCACAGCAGCAGGTTGAACACGGGGCCGCGGCCGCGAGGCAGCGGCATGTCGTGTACGGCACGAATTCCCGGCACGGTTTTGACGAGCTCGGCGATCTCCGCGACCGACAGGCTGAACGGCATCGGCGGCACCCGGTAGCGCAGCGACGCGCGGAAACCGTGCCGGGCGAACGTCGTCACCCAGGGTGGCGGAAGGTCGAACATCATCTGCCCGCCGGGAAAGCGCCGGGCGCACTCGCGGATCAGCCCCATCGCCTCGTCCGGCTGCAGGTACATCAGCAGTCCCTCGGCGGTGATGAACACGCCCTGGGTTGCTTCGACGTCGTCCATCCACGAGAAGTCCAGCGCCGACTGTGCTCGTTCCGAGATGCGCGGCGACCTCGGCAGCAGCCGTCGGCGCAGTTCGATGACCGGCGGCAAATCGACCGTCAGCCAACGGAACTCGCTACCGGGTGTATCGAGCCGCCAGAAGCTTGTCTGCAGTCCCTCGGCCAGTGCGACGACCGTGGCCGACGGATGGGCGGCGAGATAGCGGTGAGCGTTGTTGTCGAACGCCAGCGCGCGCAGCGGAACGTCCTGGCGGTTCGACAACCCGAACTTGGAGAAGTCGTAGTCGATGGAGTCGTGCAGCTTGATGGCCATGGGGTCGTCGATGATGGCGTCACGCCGGCGGGCCTCCCTGGCCCGGACGTTCAGCGTCAGCAGCGCGGTCTCGGATACGCCGGTCAAGGTCGTCGCGTCGGCGCGGTGGCCGTTAACAGAGGTCATCGTGGCGCCACTCTACCGGCGCAGCACCTTGTCGAGGGTGCGCAGGTTGCGGGTGGTGGTCGACGACTTGTAGCGCTTCTTGCCCATGGTCTTACCCATCGCGCTCTCGAGCGACTTCGACCGCGGCACTTGCCAATAGATCACGCCTTCGCCGCGCTCGATCCGTTCGTCGGGTCCGGGCGTCAGAGCGGCCAGCTCGTCGAGCACGTCGGGGTCGGACACGAACGTGACGTAGGAGTGCGTGTCGGGCACTTCCCGTTCGAACGGGTAGTTCTCGGAGATCGCGGCCACCGTGTCGATGTCGTAGGCCAGCACCCACGCGTCGTAGCCGAAAGCCTCCCTCAGCGCGGCTTCGGCCGTCTTGCGCACCGCCGCGACCTTCGACCGGGATTCCAGCAGCACGTTGCCGCTCGCCAGAATCGTCTGTACGTTGTCGAATCCGGCCTCGCTGAACGCTTTCGCGACATCGGCCATCTTCAGGTTGACCCCGCCGACGTTCACCCCGCGAAGGAACGCGGCATATCGGGTCATGCCTTGATCGTAGGGTCAGGTGCCGCTGCAGCTGTGTGACGAAGTAGTGCCGCAGCGCGTGGTCGGCGCGAGCGAAGCGGGCGAACGCCTCGAGGGTGTAGTTGAGCACGATCCAGTCTTTCGCGGTCTCGAGGTGATGTTTCAACAGCGCCACCGCTCGTCGTCTCTGGGGTTCGGTGAGCCGCACCTCGCCGACCGTCTGCACCAGATGCCACTGGACCGACGGTTGGTCGATGGCCGCCACCTCATCCAGCAACCGGTCCACGTACGGGTCGAGCCAGTCGGGGTGGACCCGGCAGACCTTCTCCATGGCGTCGCCGGCGCGCATCGGCACGATCTCGTCCGGACCCGTCAGGCAGGCGAAGAGGTCGCCGAGGCGTTTTCGGTGAGAGAGCACGTGCTCGACGACTTCCTCGGTCCGGCCAAGGGTGCGCGGGTCGCCGCCGCTGAGCATCGCCTCGATGTCCATCGCAGCGATCGTAGGAGCGCCGACGTAGGCTCACATGCATGGCGCCTCAGGCATTCGACGACAAGCTGCTGGCCGTGATCAGCGGGAACTCGCTGGGCGTGCTGGCCACCATCAAGCGCGACGGACGCCCGCAGTTGTCGAACGTGTCGTATCACTTCAATCCGCGCGGCGCGGTCATCGAGGTGTCCATCACCGAGCCGCGCGCCAAGACCCGCAACCTGCGCCGAGATCCGCGGGCCTCGATCCACGTCAGCGCCGACGACGGCTGGTCGTATGCGGTCGCCGAAGGCACGGCCGAGCTGAGCCCGCCCGCTGCCGATCCTCACGACGGCACCGTGGAGGCGCTGATTGCGTTGTACCGCAATATCGCTGGCGAGCATCCAGACTGGGACGACTACCGCCGCGCGATGGTCACCGATCGGCGGGTGCTGATGCGGCTGCCGATCTCGCATCTCTACGGAATGCCGCCGGGAGTGCGCTAGCTTCGTTAGGCTGAGAGCATGGCAGCGGAATCGGAAGACGACACCAAGCGCAAGTTCCGCGAGGCGTTGGAGCGCAAGAACGCGCGCGCGGCCGGCGGCGAGCAGCACAAGGACACCGGTGCCAAGCAACCCCGCGCGCACGGGCCGGTGGAGCACCGCCGCGAGTTCCGTCGTAAGAGCGGTTAACCGGGAGCGCCTATCCTGTCGCGCACCTGTTCGTCTTCGTTATGTTGTCGCGGACATCGGAAATACGAAGCGGCGCAGCTTGCTTCGCAGCTCGTGGAACTGCGGGCCGGCCTGAATATCGAGGTGTCGCGGCATGCTGCTCGACCAGTCGAACAGCAATGTCGACCCCTCTCGGGTTGCCCTCACGGCCCTGTGCACCGTCGAGTTGGCCCCTGACCCACCGATGAAGTAGCGCAAAAACCGTTGACCGCTACCGGCTTCGGTCAGGAACCAACCGCAGAGAAGGGCACAGGGTCCGTTGGGAGGAGGAGCGTCGGCACCCCTTCCAGCGTTGCGTCGTTATGCAGTCCTTCGTACCGCCTCGCGGGCAGCGCGCTTCTCCTCGTAGTGCTTCGCCTTAGCGTCGAGCATCGCGAGGAAGAACGAGAGCTCTTCGCGGGCCTGCTCCCCGGCCGGCCCAAAGTCGGTGCGCTCGAAGATCCGCCAGAACCGCAGCACGGGCTGGATCACCGCGTCGTGGTGCAGGCGCAGGTCATAGATGCCGGCCTTGGCGATGGTGATGGCGTTCTTGGCGTAGTCCGTCATACCCTGGCCGGGCATCTGGAAGCCGACCACTTCGTCGCGGATCGTCTGCATCGCCTCGTCGGGCGCTAGGTCGAGCGCGGCGTCCATCAGGTTGCGGTAGAAAATCATGTGGAGGTTCTCGTCCGTGGCTATGCGAGCGAGCAACTGCTCGGCCAGGGGGCAGCCAGTCGCACGCCCGGTGTTGCGGTGCGCGATCCGGGTGGCCAGCTCCTGGAACGAGACGTAGGCCAGCGCCTGCAGCACGGTCTTGTCGCCGCTGTCGTAGCCCGCCATCATGTGCTCCATGCGCAGCGCCTCCAACCGGACCGGGTCCACGCCACGCGTGACGACGAGGTAGTCGCGTATCGCGATCGCGTGCCGACCCTCCTCGGCCGTCCAGCGACCGACCCACTGGCCCCAAGCGCCGTCGCGGCCGAAGCGGGTGGCGATCTCGCGGTGATATGAGGGCAGGTTGTCCTCGGTGAGCAAGTTGACGATCATCGCCGTCTGCGCGACCGGGTCGAGCGGCGAGTCCTCAGGCTGCCAGTCGGTTCCGCCGAGGAAGGCGAAGTCACGCCCGCGTGACCAGGGCACGTAGTCTTGCGGCTGCCAATCCTTCGCCTGGCTGAGGTGGCGGTCGAGGTTGGCTGCCACGATGGGCTCGAGTTCGGACAGCACGCTGGTCTGCAAACCTGTCACCATCGCGACGCTACCGTAACTTACGGCAGCGTAGCTAGACGCATGTGACTAAACGCAGGTCAACTGGGTCGATACAAGTCCGGGCAGCGCCGGCCAGCTGTTTAAGCCTGCTTGGTTGCCGACCGGCGAGATCCAAGCGATGTGGCGCAAGAAAAGGTTCATGGAAAGTATGAACCGTCGATCTCAATGCTAAGAGCCCTAGACTGGCCGAGTGCCGAACCTGCGGCTGGCCGGTGATCCGGCAGCTGATGCCCTGCTGGCCGAGAATCCTCTCGCTGTTCTCATAGGTGCACTGCTCGACCAGCAGGTGCCGATGGAGACCGCGTTCGCGGGGCCGAAGAAGATCGCTGACCGCATCGGCGGCATCGACGCTCGCCAGATCGCCGATTACGACCCGGAGAAGTTCGCCGCGTTGTGTTCGGAACGCCCTGCGGTGCACCGCTTTCCGGGTTCGATGGCCAAGAGGATCCAGGCGCTGGCGACCGAGATCGTGGACCGCTACGACGGGGACGCCGCGGCGCTGTGGACACAGGGCGACCCCGACGCGGCCGAGGTGGTGCGCCGGCTCAAGACGCTGCCGGGCTTCGGCGAGCAGAAGGCGCGCATCTTCCTGGCGCTGCTGGGCAAGCAGTACGAGGTCACGCCGAACGGCTGGCGCGCGGCCGCAGGGGAGTACGGCAAGGCGGGCACCCACGTGTCCGTCGCCGACGTCGTCGACGCCGGATCACTCGAGAGGGTGCGCTCGTACAAGAAGCAGATGAAGGCATCGAAGAAGGGTTAGAAGGGTTAGCCGATGAAGACACACCTGAACTGTCCGTGCGGCGAGGCGATCACCGGCAAGGACGAGGACGACCTGGTCGAGAAGGCGCAGGCTCACCTGTCCGAAGCGCACCCCGGCCGCGACTACGACCGCGACGCGATCCTTTTCATGGCGTACTGACGCGGGTTTGCCTCACGGCGAGCGTGCGTCTAATGCCAGCACGGCCGGCGTGTCATTGGCATGACACGCACACTCGCGGTTGAGGTGGGCGCGCTACGGCACGACGGTTGAGCCGATCGTCGGCAGGAACGTGCACTGCTTCTCGACGGTGGTGACCTGGCCGAAGATCGTCGACATGATGCTGCCCGAACCGGTGTCGGCGATCGCCACCAGCGTGGTGGGGCCGTTGGGGTTGATCTCGGGGTTGGGCTTCAGCGTCGCACTGCCCGACTTACCGTTCGTCAGGTTGACCCAGGTGACGTTGAGCGGAAGCTTCTGCTCCGGCGCCGGCCCGGGTGTGCCGATCGCGGTGAACACATACGCGGTCTGGCCGGCCTTCAGCCCGGGCTTGGGGATGGACGCGGGGCCGGCGACCGACATCGCGGTCGCGATCGCGTTGCCTCCGTCGGCGAGGCAGCCGTTGCCGATCGACGGGTACATGAACTCCTGCGTCGGCGGCGCATCGGGGCCGAACGCCGCCGGGGCGGCCGCGGGAGCCTGCGGTTCCGCCGGAGCCGGCGGCGGGGCTGGGTCGGGCGCGGCACCGGGCGCCGGTGCGAGCGCTTCTCCGGTTGCCGGCCCGACGACATAGGCGGGATCGACTCCGCTGGGCAGGTGCGGCACGGCCCCGGGTTCCGCACCGACCGCGGGGACATGGACCACCGGATTCGTCGGCGCCGCCGGATTCTGCGCGGCCGGCGCCGCTGCTCCCGCCGGAAGCAGTTGGTTCAAGTTGCCAGGCAGGTTGAGGTTGGCCGGCAGCTTGATCGGAAGGCCGCCGGGACCGGCCGGCTGCTGCACGAACTCGTTGACCGACGACGCGACCTGCCGCGAGTCCGCCGGTGCCGACGAGTTCCCCGCGAACGCCGACGCGGCCGCTATCAGCATCGACGCGGCGTTGTCGGGGTTGGCTGCGGCCTGCTGCAGAACGGGGCTGAGCTGCTGGATCGCGGGGAGGCCGGGCGCCTGCGCGATGTCGATCGGCAGCGGCGGGGCGGCTGGGTCGGCCGACGCCGTCCCTGCCGTGGTCCAAGAGGCTCCAGCAGCCATGGCGAGCGCGGCGACGGCGGCGAACAGGGTCCGGCTTCTCATCTCCACGGCAGGCATGACAGCGAACGTAACGCGGTACAGGAGTTACTCAAGTTACACGTGTGGCATTTATGCAACCGTTACTAAGGTGAGCGGCTTTGGTGATGTCCGGCGCACCGCTCGCTAGAGTCGGGCGGGTAGACACGACCACCAGCGCCCCGCCGCGCGCCCGCGACCGGTTGGCCGCCCTCGCCCCCCTGCTGTTCGCGCTCAGCGTCGCCGCGCGGCTGGCATGGACCTACCTCGCGCCCAACGGAGCGAACTTCGTCGATCTGCACGTCTACGTCGGCGGCGCGGCCACGATCGGCACCGGCCACGCGCTCTACGACTTCGTCTACGCGGAGCAGACCCCGGACTTCCCGCTGCCGTTCACCTACCCGCCGTTCGCGGCCGTCGTCTTCTATCCGCTACACCTGCTGCCGTTCGGGTTTCTGTCGTTCGCGTGGACCGTGGGCATCATGGCCGCGCTCTATGGCGTCGTCCGCATCAGCCAGCGACTTCTTGGACGCGGCGATCACCGCGCGGCGATGTGCTGGACCGCGGTCGGCATCTGGATCGAGCCGCTGCGCAGCACCCTGGACTACGGCCAGATCAACGTCGTGCTGGTGCTGGCCGTGTTGTATGCGGTGTACAGCACCCGGTGGTGGATCTCGGGCCTGCTCGTCGGGCTAGCGGCCGGGATCAAGCTCACCCCGGCGGTCAGCGGGCTGTACTTCCTCGGCGTGAAACGTTGGGGCACAGCGCTGTTCGCCGCTGTCGTGTTCGTCGCCACTGTGGGTGTCTCAGTGCTGGTCTTGGGAAGCCAGGTCCGCTACTACTTCACCGAGCTGATCTTCGACGCCGGCCGGGTCGGTTCGGTGGCCACGTCGCAGAACCAGTCGTGGCGCGGAGGCATCAGCCGCATCCTCGGTCACGACGCCGGCTACAGCGCTCCGGTGATCGTCGCGATCGCGGCGACCGCCGTGCTGGCGGTGCTCGCGTGGCGGGCGATCAGCGCGGGCGACGCCGACGAGCCGGACCGTCTCGGCGGGATCGTGGTGGTGCAACTGTTCGGCCTGCTACTGTCGCCGATCTCGTGGACGCATCACTGGGTGTGGCTGCTGCCGACGATGATCTGGCTGATCCACGGCCCGCTGCGAGAACGCCGCGGTGCGCAGATCCTGGGCTGGGGCTGGCTGGTGCTGACGCTCATCGGCCCGCCGTGGCTGCTGAGCTTCGCGCAGCCGACGATCTGGCAGACCGGCAGGCCGTGGTACCTGGCCTGGGCCGGCCTGGTCTACATCGTCGCGGCGGTGGCGACGCTGGCGTGGGTGGCCGCTACTGGCCGACGATCTCGTCGATCTGTTTCGCCAGCGCAAGATCCTTCTCGGTGATACCGCCCTCTGAATGCGTCGAGAGTGTGAAAATCACTGTGCGCCAGCGGATGTCGATGTCAGGATGGTGATCGGCCGCTTCTGCGGCCTCGGCGACGCGGCGCACCGCGTCGATGCCGGCGAGAAACGCCGGGAATTTCACGGAGCGGCGCAGCGCGTTGCCGACGCGTTCCCAGCCGTCGAGCCCCGGCAGGGCAGCGTCCACGTCTTCGTCGGAGAGCACGGCCATACCGCGACCGTATACCGTCAGACTGCCATGCAGAACCAGGTCGTCGTTGCCGGGGCACTGATCGTGCGCGGCGCGCTGCTGGTGGCACAGCGCGACCGGCCGCCGGAGCTGGCCGGCCGCTGGGAGTTGCCCGGCGGCAAGGTGGCACCCGGCGAGACCGAGGCCGCCGCGTTGGCCCGGGAGCTGGCCGAGGAACTGGGCATCGAGGTGTCCGTCGGGACCCGGCTGCCCGGCGACGTGGCGTTGAACGAGACGACGACGCTGCGCGCCTTCCTGGTGACCCAGACCTGCGGCGGCACCGCACACGCCCACGACCACCGCGCGGTGCGCTGGGTGGGAGCTGCCGGCCTGGAGCGGTTGGACTGGGTGCCCGCAGACCGGATCTGGATCCCAGAGCTGACGCGTTTGCTGACGGCCGACAGCATCGGTTGACTATCTTCTGACCCTGTGCGCGTCCTGCGGTTCTTATGGCAACGAGTGCTGGCGTTCGATCGGATCGGCTCACGCATCCCGCAGCTGATCCAAATCTGGCTGGTCGAGCTGTTCTTCGTGATGCCGCTGGCGTTCTTCATCGGCAAGGTCATCGACATTCGCGGCGCATTCGGTGTGCCGGGCACCGGCGAGTCGCTCGGTGGCGCGTTCTGGGGCGCGCTCGTGGACACCCGCCGGGCCTTGTTGTTAATGGCCACCTCTCCGGGCCGGCGGGCCACACCACCGAGGAGTGCTCTTATGGCCCGGTTCCGTGACCTGCCCGGCGGCATCGACGCGCCACCTATGGCTGGCCGCATGTCAGCTGCATCCACCCGAGCACGGCGTCTACAAGATGGACGTGCACCGCCTGCGCAGCCCGACGACGGGCCTCGCATCCTGACGCTGTAGGCACGACCTGTTCGCGTAGCGGTCCAATATCCGAAAAGCGCCGCGAACTGAGCGTTCGTGGCATATGAATTGAACCGGAAATCCGGCAACGTCGTATAAAAGACGGAAGCCTAGTAATGGACGATCCGGAAGCCGCCATGATGCGGATGCTCTACAACGAACACGCCCCGGCTCTGTGGCGTTACGCCCTGCGGCTCACTGGTGACAAAACCCGTGCGGAGGATGTGGTGCAGGAGACGCTGCTGCGAGCGTGGCGCCACCCCGAGGTGACTGCCGACGCCGAGCGGTCGGCGCGGGCGTGGCTGTTCACCGTGGCGCGGAACCTCATCATCGACGAGCGCCGCAGCGCGCGGTTCCGCAGCGAGTCCAGCGCCCCTGACCTTCAACAAGTGCCGGATCGCGCCGGACCAGACGAGGTGGAATCCACCTTGGATCGGATGCTGTCTCAGCACCGCGCTGAGCCAGCTCACCGAGGAGCACCGCGCAGTGATCCGCCGGGCCTACTACCAAGGGTGGACGACCGCCCAGATCGCGGACGACTTACAGATAGCGGAGGGCACGGTGAAATCCCGCCTTCATTACGCCGTGCGCGCATTGCGGCACAATCTTCAGGAAATGGGGGTGACACGATGAGACAAACCAGCCTTCCCCTAGGCGGTGACTTAGCGGATGACGACCGCTATTCGACCTGGGACGCTGCGTACGTCCTCGGTTCGCTGCCCAGCAATGAGCGTGCTGAATACGCGGCTGATCTCGAAACCTGCGAGCGGTGCCGTGCAGCAGTCGCCGAACTCAGTGGCATCCCGGCCGTGCTGGCCAAGCTGGACCTCGAAGATGTCCGCCAGCTCGACGAGGAGGAGCCCGGGCCACCGCTGCGACCCGAGGTGCTTGAGTCGGTCCTGGACAAGGTGCGCTGGCGGCGCAGGCGTTCGCGCTGGCTGACGGCGGCGGTGGGCGTAGCGGCCGCCCTGCTGGCGGTGGGGCTGGTGATCGCGATCCGGCCGGAGATCGTGGGTCTGCAGACGCGTGCGCCGGAAACCACCGCTCATGGCATGGAGATGACCAAACTGGCTAAGACGTCGATCAACGCCAGTATCACGTTGACCTCTTACAGCTGGGGCACCCGCATCGACATGGCCTGCACGTACGGTGGTTATGGCCAGAGCGGCAGCCGCGGCGGCCCGACACAGCCGCTGGGAATGGTCGTGGTAGGCCGTGATGGCAGTCACACACAGGTTGCGACGTGGCTCGGGCTATCCGGCGCAACCGCGTTGCCCAGTGCGAACACTCCGATGCAGAGAGACGAAATCGCTGCGGTGCAACTGGTTTCGTCCGACAACGGTACGGTGCTGCTCGAGAAACGTCTGTGATCCCGCCCACTCGCGCCACGGTCTAATCAGCTACGAGCCCGAGGGCGTGCTGACGATCTTGACCACGCTTTGCGGATGCGGGAAGCCGGTTCCCAGCCTGCACGTGCTTCTGATTGCCCAGGTTCGTTATCTAATTGTGTTGTTTCCTGTAGGCGCGGCTTTTCGCGAATACCGTTGTCGTGCGGAAGAATTCGTGGCATGGCCGATCCTGGACGCCCGAAGGCGGAACTGGTGTTGACCGACGACGAGCGTGAGACATTGGCCCGGTGGGCGCGCCGCCCGAAGAGTCGCAGAGTGGCCATCGGTCACGGGGTTCTTCTTCGTCCGATCGCTCGTGAAACCCCATGTGGTCCAGGGGCGTTGGACACCGGTGTCGGTCGGCGTCGAGCGACTGGACGGTGTACGCGCCGAACACCCGCGCGACCGTCGTATCCGTACCTGACCAGACGAGGAGGTAATCGTAGCGACGCTGGAGCGGCAGCCTCGCGATGCCACGCACTGGTCACGGGCGTCGATGTCGGCCGAGAGCGGATTGAGCAAATCGACGGTGGGCCGAATCTGGAAGGCCTTCCGGCTGCAACCGCACCTGGTCGACACGTTCAAGATCAGCAACGATCCGATGTTCGTGGAGAAGGTACGCGACGTGGTCGGCGATCTGGACCATCCGTCCTACGCGCTGCTGCTGTTGCTGACAGAAGAGCCAGATTCAAGCCCTTGATCGATCCGCGCCCGTGCTGCCGATGATGCCGGGCATGCCCGAACGGCGCACCCATGACTACGTGCGCCACGGCATCACCACCCTGTTCGCCGCATTGGACGTGGCCACCGGTGAGATCATCGGGTCGATCCACCGCCGCCACCGCGCCGTGGAGTTCAAGAAGTTCCTGACAAAGCTCGACGAGCAGGTGCCGGCCGGGCACGACGTGCATCTGATCTGCGACAACCTGTCCACCCATAAAGCACCGCCTGTCACGAAATGGCTTGCCGCGCACCCGAGGTTCCACATGCACTTCACCCCGACCTACTCGTCGTGGCTCAACCAGGTCGAACGATGGTTCGCCCTGCTGACCGACAAGAAGCTGCGCCGCGGCACGCACCGCTCGATTCAGGCCCTGGAGAAAGACATTCGCGACTGGATCGCGAACTGGAACCAAAACCCCCAGCCCTTCGCCTGGACCAAGACCGCCGACGAAATCCTCGACCGACTCGCATCATATTGTCAACGAATTCCTGGCGCAGGACACTAGGGTCACCCGGCGTCTCATCCCGATCATCACGCGGCTCTTGTCCCAGGCCCAGAGCACACCCGGCTCGATCACGCCGGACGGCAACGGCCACAACGGAACTCCGAGCACCGACCGGCTGGTCGGCTGGGAGACGTCGTTATTGGCCGCGAGCAGCGGCTCATTGCTGACCAGGGTTCCGCTCGTGCCGCCGAACTCTTTGAGTTGGGTCGGCAGGTTGTGCCAATGCGCTTCGCACTCCGCGATCACCGGACATCGGCTACAGATCGCGATTGCGCGGCCGATGCAGTAGGTGCGGTCGGCCGGGTCGAGGTCATCCAGCGGGTCGAAAAGGTCATGCCTCCCAACGCATCTCGCGGCATCAAGCCTGCCGATCCCCGCCGTGATGGTCGCCGCGACGGCCAAAGCCGGACTCCCATAGCGCCTCGTCGATGGTCCCCATGCCCAACGCCGAAGCGATGCGAAGCTTCAACTCCGGGGACAGTCGTCGGAGTAGGGGCTCCGGGGCAGCACCGATACTCCACACTCTGAGCAGAAGCCGCCGTAGCACGCTAGACAGGCACGCCCTGTTTCACCGTGACACGAGGAACAGTCCGGGTTGTGGACGATCAGCCCGGACAGCCCCGATGAGCCGCAGTTGGGGCACTCGGGGCGGGTAGGGCACTCGGGGTGGATTGTCATTGTGATTCCTCTCCTGTTGGGGTTTCACCGCAGGTGCGTGTTTGCTGGCGGTGGCTGAGCAACTGTCGCGGTGCCCTTGGGTTTCGATATGGAAGCCGCACTCATCGCAGCGACCGGGGCTGGGTGGCGGCTGAAATCCATTGGGAGCAGCTATGTCTGGGGAAGCGTGATGAGGGGTGCTGGCTCCTGTGCCTGTGTCAACTTGCCGATGTTGTACCCACAGTGGGGTAGCGCCTGTGTCACCTGTGTCAGTGCTGTTGAGCTGGGGTTTCGGCCCGTCATCTGACACAGGGTCGCTTGTGTCACCGTCCGATTGGTCGTCTGACACAGGTGACACAGGGTCAACCCCAATGTGGTCGTAACACAGGCCAATTCCCTCGTACTGCCGGACCTGCTTGCCGCCGATGCGGGGTTGTGAGCTGTTCAGCCCAGGCGCGACGGCGCGGAGGTCTCGCCCGAAGGTGGACTTTGCTCCCGGCTGGTGTCCGTTCTCTTCAGCCCAGGTTTTCCAGGCCGCATACAGGTCGTCGCGGGGGACGCTAGCGCCGGCCTGCCTGATGCAACACTCGCTGACGAAGGCCGATACCGGGGAAGCGAAGTCAAGCATCAGATTCGCGGCATCTGTCGATGACCTCGGCACGGTGAACTTGCTGTTATGCACCAGGCGGTCTAAGCCTTCCAGTGCCCAGGCCAGGATCGCCGGGAGTTCGGCGCGGAGCTTGTGTCGAGGGTGAGGTCTTCGCGGCCCAGGAAGCTCTCAGTCAGCTGCAAGATCAGAAGCCGGTGGGCAATCGCCGCCGAGCTATCCCGGAACCTCGGCAGTTCGTTGGTCAGGACGACGAACCTCGTCGGCAACTTGCCCGACCACGGCTGAAGGAACTTGCGATCCACGGTGAGCAAGTCCTCGCCGGTAATCGAGAGCAGGCGCTCGACGACGGTGTGGGGACGGCATGTTGCCCAGGCGGGCGTCGGAGATGACCGCCAACGGCTTACCCAGCAGTGGCGACAACCCGAAGTTTGTGCCCAGGCTCGCCAGGGTCGGACCGGCGACATGCCCACGTCCGATCAGTTGATTGAGCATCCGCGCAACGGTGCCCTTACCCGATCTGGTCGGCCCCAACAGCAGCAACATCTTCTGCATGTCGGTGCGGCCCGACAGCAGATAGCCGATGTACTCCTGTAGCAACATGATCGACGCCGAATCGTCCGGCCAGACGACGCGAGGAACTTCAGCCATTCGGTCGGCGGGTCGGGGTTGGGCTGATAGTCGAACGGCACGGCCGCGACGTTGAACAGCGCCGGGGTGGGGTCGTGGAGGATTCGTGCGGATAGGTCCAGTAACCCGTTTTCACACGAGATCATTTGCGCGGCTGCGGTTTCCGCCGCGCTATGTAGGCCGATCCACGACGGCGGGTCAATATCTGCCGACAGGTGCGCCAGCGCTTCCATAGCCTCTAGGACGTTGGAGACCTTCCGTTTGTCAGGGTTCCACGGCTTGATCTCGACGCCCTGTTTCGTCGGATGCTCATAGGTGGCGTTCTGAAGTGTTCGGTAGATGTGACTGCGAAGCTGGGCGATGTCCAGTTCGGCCCAATGAGTGAACCGCCACTGCATCAGGATCACAAGCACGACCGTGACCGTGTGTCACCGTCCCGGTCTATCGGCCCTTACCCTGGTCGCCTACCGAGGGTGTTGGACCGCAGACGGTCGTCAGTTCGGAAGCGGCGGTAAATGGTTCGGGCAACGTCCAGCGGTGCTGTCGGCGGCGCGACCTGAAACTTACGTCCGTAGTCCTCGTCGGGCAGGCCGGCCAGCGGTGGGAGCATCCGGTCGTTGTCATCCTCGGGCTCGTCATCTCCGGCCTCATCCGCAGCGCCATCGTCTGCGTACCAGTCGAGCAGCTCGTCGGAACGATCCTCAGTCATGCGGCCTCCCGGCGCGCCAATAGCTCGATTTGCGACCGATACTCGGGGGCCAGCTTCCACGCGGCCCGCAATGCCCGGTGATCGAAGATCGGCGTCAGGCCAGCGGCGTCCAAGTGCTCGGCGGCGGCGATCACGGCATCCGCCATCGGCAACGTCATCTCGCCGTGACAGCGATGACGGTCGTGGTCGGGGTCTCGGATGCAGCCGCACGGAGGCAAGGGGCGGCAACCGCCTCGCTGCTTGGACTCGACGGCGACCTTGCGCCATGTCGGGGAGATGGACGGCGGTATGCTTCATAGTGACTCTTCCAGGTCATCGACGCCCCCGGCCCAGCGCCGGGGGTTCGTCATTTCAGGACGCTTCCGTCCCGTACGCCTGCATGGCGGCGTCCAGTTCGTCGAGGTCGATGCGGTGGACACGCTCGCCAGCGCGGTAGACCGTGACAAGCCCCCGCTCAATGAAGCGGTCCAGGGTGCGCGGGTCGATCCCGGCGTAGATCGCGGCCTGGCGCTTGGACACCCGCCGCGCGCGAATCGGTTCCTGAGTGACACGCATGTGCAGCAATCCCTTTCGTTGGCTCAGTGATTGATCTCAACTGAGTTGGCTTCCATGCGTGGGACTGTACGGCGTGGCGACCCGGCTGGCAAGCGAAAGGTGTTGTAGTACAGGCGATTACAGCACACATACGGACACACACGGACACGAACATACAGATGTGGCAAGCGCGGTGCCAGATGTGTCAGTGGAGGTGTTCGGAATTGAACACATCACCGACAGCAAACTCTGGGCATGGTGGGTGCCTGATGTGCATGGTGTGCGGATAGCGGCGGTGGTCGTCAGATTGACAGAATTGGTGAAGGGAAAAGGGGCCACGGCGACAGCACGTTCTACTGGCGGGTCACCGGCATCGTCGGGCTGGTCATCATCGCCTGCATGGCGTTGGCACGTGTATTGGCTTGGTACGTCTTCAGATTCGGGCGTGCCGCACTCGACGCGCAACTGGCCGGCCAGCCGATCTCGCAGCGCCGGCCCGGCTGGGAGATCGCGTGGAAGCCGGTGTTGATGCTGATCGTGATGATGTATGCGATCGTGTGCATCCCACTGGGGTGGATGTGGTGGGACGAGCGGCGCACGATCGCCGCGCTGCCCGTGGTGACGGTCGCCGACAGCCAGAGCGCCGCGGGCGAATACCGGCGCGTGGAAGGCACGCTCGCTTCCGACCCCGTGTACTGGGCGCCGCGGGGGACCGGTCGCGGCGGCAACAATTTCGCGGGGGCCGGCGTGCTCATCGATCTGCCCAGCGGTGGCGAGGCACTGCTCTTGGCCGAGTCGCTGTCAGTGCCGGACTTCAAGGGGATGATGGACGACGTGCGCAACGGCCGCGTGCACACCCAGGGCAAAGTGATCGACCAGATCACCGAAGACCAGCAGACCTACTACGGGTTCGACGAAAACGATTTCCCGGAGCCGCCATCCGACGGCCGGGTGTTGGTGCTGCTGTCCTACCCGTAATTGTGCGGAGTGCGCTGGCCTCACCTACCGCTCGACGTGGACGCGTAGAGGTCGATCCGTCGGAGGTGGATCCGTCGGATGTGGGGCTGCTGGACGCGGTGGGATCACTCGTCGTACCCGCAGTAGCGTCGCTCGTAGACGTTGTCCCCGAGGAGGTGTTGTCGGCCGTCGCGGGGGCTGACGGCGAAAACGACATCGATCCCTGTGTCGTCGACGTAGGTGAGTTAGTCGGTGAGGCGGTCGCAGTGGGCGACGCTGTCGCGGTTGGGTGGGTGAAGCCGTCACGGCGGTGACGCGGTCACGTTGGTGACGCGGTGCTGCGGCTACGATGCGGTCGGAGCCGGGGTCCGGTGGCGGTTGGCGCGAGCGTGGTGAACGTGACGCCTGGCTCGTCGGCGAACATCTCCTGGATGCGGTGGTCCCAGTCATCGAACTTCGCGGTGATCTCATCCACATCCTGCCGGCGCCTTCGACCTTCGCTGCATAGGCCCGCATCTCACCCCACATGGCTCGGAGTTCGGCTGGTTCCTGCGGAGTGAGCGGACGGTCGAGTGTGATGATCAATCGACGCGCCATTGCGTACGTCAGGCAGTTGACGCAGTCGTAGTTGAGGGCCCCGGCCAGGTTTTGAGGCGCGACGACGTTGTCATCGGTGTCGTCGGTGTCGATGACGAACACCACTTGGTAGGCGAACGCCATTGCGGCGCAGGAGTTACAGGACGCATAGGCCTGCGCTGTTGACGTTCATCGCGTCGGATCGTCGTCGACGTAGACGATGGCGAAGGCGGCGTCGTAGACGGTGGTTCCGTCCCGGTGTTCACCGCCAGCGCCTGGGTATCGCCCGGCTTGGGGCAAGCGGCTTGTTGACCGGGAAGACCCAGCCATTGCCCGTGGCGGATGGCGTTGCGTGTGGAGGCGCTGCGCATTCCGCTGGAGTATCTCGCAGGGTTGTTCACCACCGGTGACACGGAGGTGGTGAAAGGTGTGCTGCGGCGGCTGGCCGCGATGCGCTCTACATGCGCGACATCAACCTCGGCCGGGAGACGCAGCGCACATCCCGGCGTCGGTGGGCATGACCGAGGAGCAGGTCTATCAGATGTACCGGCTGCTCGCGCTCGCGAAATATGAAGAGCGCTACGTGATTCCGACGCGTACGCCACCGAGGGGCTGCCGGGCGTCGAAGAGCCGGGCTGCGGCGTTGTCGTTCGACGGCGGCCCGGGCATGTACGAGTGGGTCCGTTCGGCGAGGCCAGCGGTCGACCGATGCCCGTCGCCGTGGAGACGTTCCACGCGCTTCGGCAGCGCCAGACCACCGAAGGGCATGGCCGCTAACGCCGACCGGCCGTCGCGGGTGAATCTGCTCAACTGGGACGGGCGCGGCGTGCCGTCCGGCATGTTCCCGCGGGGAGGCCGTTGATGAAACTGCTGAAGCGGACCCGACCGCAACTCGCCGACGGGGTGGTGTGGCAGAGCGCGTCGCTGCTGTTGAGCTATCCCGACCCACATCGCGTCGACACCGTGGCCGAGTTGCTCGAACATCTGGACAGCCTTGCGGTGCAACAACATTCCCAGACACTGAACGTGCTTCGCGGCCTCGACCCGATGCGGGCCGCGCAGCAGTATGTCGACACGTTCGACATGCGGCGCCGCTGCACCATGTACCTGACTTACTGGACGGCCGGCGACACGCGTAACCGGGGCCGGGAGATGCTGGGGTTCGCACGGGCTTACCGCGACGCCGGTGTTGCGCCGCCGGTCGGCGAGGCGCCGGACTACCTGCCGGTGGTGCTGGAGTTCGCCGCGACCGTCGACCCCGACGGCGGGCGGCGGCTTCTGACCGAGCACCGGGTGCCCGTCGAGGTGCTGCACGGCGCGCTGCGCGAGGCCGGGTCGCCGTACGCGCACACGGCCGCGGCGGTGCTCGCGACGCTCCCGGAGGCCACCGACGCCGATGTGCGCCGCGCAGAGCGGTTGTCGGCCGACGGTCCGCCCGCCGAAGCCGTTGGCCTGCAGCCGTTCACGTTGACCGTGCCGCCGCGGCGCGCGCCGGAAGGGGCATGACGTGCTGGGCGAGAAATTCTGGGATGTGGTGCCGTACGTGACACTGGCGATCGTCGTGGTCGGCACCTGGTGGCGGTACCGCTACGACAAGTTCGGCTGGACCACGCGCTCGTCTCAGCTCTATGAGGCGCGGTTGCTGCGGATCGCCAGCCCGATGTTCCACTTCGGTATCCTGGTGGTGATCGTCGGACACGTCGTCGGGCTGCTGATCCCCGAATCATGGACGCACGCAATGGGAATGAGCGAGCACGTCTACCACCTGCAGGCGGTGGCGCTCGGCTCGATCGCCGGGGTCACCACGCTGGCGGGCCTCGCGTTGCTGATCTACCGGCGACGCACCCGCGGCCCGGTGTTCATGGCCACCACGGTCAACGACAAGGTCATGTACGTGGTGCTGGTGGGCGCGATCGTCGCCGGCCTGTATGCGACCTCGTTGGGCTCGGGCGTGTTCGGCGAGGCCTACAACTACCGGGAGACCGTGTCGGTGTGGTTCCGGTCGATCTGGGTGCTGCAGCCGCGCGGCGACTTGATGGCCGACGCGCCGCTGTACTACCAGCTGCACGTGCTGATCGCGCTGACGTTGTTCGCGCTGTGGCCGTTCACCCGGCTGGTGCACGCGTTCAGCGCGCCGATCGCATACCTGTTCCGGCCCTACATCGTGTACCGCAGCCGCGACGTGGCACAGAAGGACGAACTCGTCGGGTCGCACCCGCAACGCCGCGGCTGGTGACGCTAGCGCCGATCCCACACGACGCAGCCATCGTCGCGTAGCCGAGCGCCGGGTCGATGCGGGCAAGCTGGCCGACCCGGATGTGCCGCTGACGGATCTCCTTGCCGTTTAGCCGATCAACTCCGGTCCGGCTCGGTCCGGGGTCCAAAGCCGCCGGCCGACCCGCCAACCGTCGCACGCCGGCCGACGTGCGATTCTCTGCGCATCCGTTCGGCCATCCACGGGTAGTGCAGCTCGAAAGCCGGCCGCTCCGAACGGATCCGTGGCAGCTCGGTGAAGTTGTGCCGCGGCGGTGGGCAGCTGGTGGCCCACTCCAGCGAGTTGCCGTAACCCCATGGATCGTCGACGGTCACCGGCTCGCCGTAGCGCCAGCTGCGAAAGACGTTCCACGTGAACACGATCATCGAAATGCCGAGGATGAAAGCACCGATCGTCGACACGATGTTCAAGCCTTGGAACCCGTCGCTGGGAAGGTAGTCGGCGTAGCGGCGCGGCATGCCCTCGTTGCCCAGCCAGTGCTGGACCAAGAACGTGGTGTGGAAGCCGATCAAGGTCAGCCAGAAGTGCAGCTTGCCCAGCCGCTCGTCGAGAAGTCGACCGGTCATCTTCGGGAACCAGAAGTAGATGCCGGCGAACGTGGCGAACACGATGGTGCCGAACAGCACATAGTGGAAGTGGGCCACCAAGAAGTACGTGTCGGTGACATGGAAGTCGATGGGCGGGCTGGCCAGCATCACGCCCGATAGGCCGCCCAGTAAGAAAGTCACCAAGAACCCGACCGCGAACAGCATCGGTGTCTCAAACGTCAACTGGCCCTTCCACATCGTGCCGATCCAGTTGAAGAACTTGATGCCGGTCGGCACTGCGATCAGGTAGGACATGAAGGAAAAGAACGGCAGCAGCACCGCACCCGTGGCGAACATGTGGTGCGCCCACACGCCCATCGACAGCGCGGCGATGCCCGTGGTGGCGAATACCAGCGTCGAATAGCCGAATACCGGCTTGCGGCTGAACACGGGGATGACCTCGGGGATGATGCCGAAGAACGGTAAGGCGACGACGTAGACCTCGGGGTGGCCGAAGAACCAGAACAGGTGTTGCCACAGAAGTACTCCGCCGTTGGCGGGATCGTAGATGTGTGCTCCGAGGTGGCGGTCAGCGGCAAGGCCGAACAGCGCCGCGGTCAGCAACGGAAACACAAGCAGCACAAGGATACTCGTGATCAAGATATTCCAGGTGAAGATCGGCATCCGGAACATCGTCATGCCCGGGGCGCGCATGCACACCACCGTGGTGATCATGTTGACGCCGCCCAAAATAGTGCCCAGACCACCGACACCCAAGCCGAGAATCCAGAGATCCCCGCCGGCGCCGGGGCTGTGAAGCGCGTCCGACAGCGGCGTGTAGGCGGTCCAGCCGAAGTCCGCAGCCCCACCGGGCGTGATGAACCCGCTTAGTGCGATGAGCGCGCCAAACACGAACAGCCAGAACGACAACGCGTTCAGTCGCGGGAAGGCGACGTCGGGGGCGCCGATCTGCAGCGGCAGCACAAGGTTGGCGAATCCGAACACGATCGGCGTGGCATAGAACAGCAGCATCACCGTGCCGTGCATGGTGAACAGTTGGTTGTACTGCTCGTTGGACAGGAACTGCAGACCCGGGGCGGCGAGTTCGGATCGCATGAACAGCGCCATCAAGCCGCCGATGAAGAAGAACACGAAGCACGCGACGCATGTACATGATGCCGATCAACTTGTGGTCGGTCGTCGTGATCAGCTTGTAGATCAGATGGCCCTTCGGGCCGAGGCGGGCCGGAAATGGTCGACGCGCAATCAGTCCTGCGTGAACCGGAGCGGCGGTGGTCACGTCATTTCCCTATCCCGCCGCCACGAGCAGCGCGTCAAGTTGCCCGGCGTCGGTGCCGGTAAGGCGACGATGCATCGCCCTGGCGATCCGGGCGGCCTGCAGTTTCGCGTGATTCGCGACCGGCCCCCGGTACATCTCGTCAACTGTCGCGTTCCAGAGGCCAAGCCAGCGGACAAAATGTATGTCGGACAACGGAGTTCGGTCATGTACCCGCCGGTGGGGTGCCAGCGCACTGCCCTGGTAGAGCCCGGCGCCGAACAGCACGGTCTCCCAGAAGTCGCACATCACTGGAATATGCGCGGACAGCCCTCTCGCCCGGACTTCGGCGAACGGCTCCGCTAGCAGGTCGTCGGCAAGGACCTGGTCGTAGAACCGCCACAGCAACGCCTCCACGTCGGCGCGGCTTGCCAGGTCAGGCATCAGACCGCTCCGTCGCGGCCGTCGCGGCCCTCCTGGGCTCGTTCGCGTTCGCCCATCGAGATCTCCCGACTCATAGTTTTCACTAGTGATATTTGTATAAACTCTAGCCCATGGCCTACGTGATCGGAAAGCCGTGTGTGGACGTGATGGATCGGTCCTGTGTCGAGGAGTGCCCGGTCGACTGCATCTACGAGGGCGCGCGCGCTTTGTACATCCACCCCGATGAATGCGTGGACTGCGGGGCGTGTGAACCCGTGTGCCCGGTCGAGGCGATCTACTACGAGGACGACCTGCCCGACGAGCTACAGCCCCACTTGGCCGACAACGCCGCGTTCTTCTTCGAAACCCTGCCGGGGCGGGACGGGCCACTGGGATCGCCGGGCGGGTCCGCCAAGCTGGGCGCGCTCGGGGTGGACACACCGCTGGTCGCCGCACTGCCGCGGGCGGAAGAGTGAAGTCCGGGCAGTCCGGTCGTCAGGCCGACGTGCTGGCCGCGCTGAAGTCTGCGGCCACCCCGATGACGATTGCGCAGATCGCCCGAGATCTCGGCGTGCACCCGAACACCGTCCGGTTCCATCTGGACAATCTGGTCACCGACGGTCGTGTCGAGCGGGTTCACCCGGATCACCGGCGTCCGGGCCGTCCGCCCTTGATGTTCCGGGGGGTGCGCCGGATGGATCCAGGTGGGCCGCGCCGCTACCGGATGCTCGCCGAGGTCCTCACGTCCAGCCTCGCCGGCGATCCGAACGCCGGCACCCAGACTCTCGAAGCCGGCCGCGCGTGGGGACGTCGGCTGGCCGCGGAACGGTCCGAGGCATCGGGATCGTCGAAACCCACCGATCAACTGGTCGATCTCCTCGACGAGCTCGGGTTCGCTCCCGAGCGTCGTACTACTGGCGGTCGAACCGAAGTTGGGCTGCGGCATTGCCCGTTCCTCGAACTCGCCGAAGACCGCTCCGCCGTCGTGTGCCCGATCCACCTCGGACTCATGCAGGGGGCTTTGGAAACCTGGAACGCGCCGGTCACGGTCGACCGGCTGGAGCCGTTCGTCGAGCCCGACCTCTGTATGGCCCGGCTCATGGGGAAAGGGGCAGGCAAATGAGTCTCGGTCCGGCAGTCGCCGTCGCGCTCACCTTCGTGTGGCTCGGCATGGTGCTCGCCATTTCGTTCCTCGAAGCGCCGCTGAAGTTCCGTGCGCCCGGGGTGACCTTGCAGATCGGTCTCGGCATCGGCCGCCTGGTCTTCCGGGCGCTCAACACCGCGGAGATGATCCTCGCGATCGGCATCCTGATCGCGGTGGTATCGAGTGCCTCGCCGGTCCGCGTTCTCGTGCCGCTGGCGGTCGCGTTCGTCGCGTTGGTGATCCAGCTGCTCGCCGTGCGTCCGCGGTTGACCCGCCGCTCGGATGCGGTGCTGAAAGGTGACAACACCGCCCGTCGCTCGCGCGGACACTATGTCTATGTCGCGCTCGAGGTGATCAAGGTGATCGCGCTGGTGGCCGGCGGGATTTCCCTGCTCTACGGCTGACCAGCGCCGGCTGTTTTCGCCGCGCCCGCCTGTAATTATCTCGAGGTCCTTGCCGCCCACGCCCTGGTGGTCGGCCTTGTGCGGACCGGATCACCGCGGCCGCCTGCGGCAGCACTTCTTCTTCGGTTCGGCGGTGACGAGTTTGCTGGCCTTCACGATCGCCCATCACCCTAGGGTGTACGCCGTGACGCTGTGGCGGCAGTGCTGGCTCTTCATGATCGGGTCGGCGTTCTTCGCACTGGGTACCGCCCCTGGGTTCTCCGCCGTCGCCGGCGCGACGGCCACCAACGCGTTGTGCTTCGTCGGCTCCTGGTTCTTCACCAGCGCGGCGTTGATCCAGCTGATGCGGAGCCGGTCCCCGGCCAGCCAGTCGTGGGCGGACCCGTCCGCGCGTGCCGACTGGCTGTCGTCGGTGACCCAGTTCGTCGGCACGCTGCTGTTCAACCTCAGCACTGGCGCGGCGCTGTGGGCGCACCGGATACCCACGCAGCGTCGCTTCGTCTGGCTGCCCGACGCCAACGGGTCGGTGGCGTTTCTCGCCAGCGGGGTGCTGGCCGTCGTCGCGGTGACGGTCGGCATCGGCACGTTTGAGCTGAGGTCGCGGGACTGGCAGGCGGCGTGGGTGAACATGGTCGGCTCACTGGCGTTCGGGGTGTCGGCCGTCGGCGCGTTCGTTCACCGCTCGGGCGTCACCGAAGACGCGCTGCTGGCCAACGCGGGCACGTTCGTCGGAGCACTGTGCTTCCTGATCGCCGCCTTTCTGATCCTGCCCGACCGCTCGGCCGCCGCCGTCGCCGCGTGACCTGACAGAATCGCCCGGTGCAGTTCCGAAACGTCGCGATCGTCGCGCACGTCGACCACGGCAAGACGACGCTGGTCGACGCGATGCTGCGGCAGTCCGGCGCGCTGAGCCATCGCGGCGACGACGCGCTCGAGCGGGTGATGGACACCGGCGACCTGGAACGCGAAAAAGGCATCACGATCCTGGCCAAGAACACCGCAGTGCACCGCATTCACCCCGACGGCAGCGTCACGGTGATCAACGTCATCGACACACCCGGCCACGCAGACTTCGGCGGCGAGGTGGAGCGCGGCCTGTCGATGGTCGACGGGGTGCTGCTCTTGGTCGACGCGTCGGAGGGGCCGTTGCCGCAGACCCGGTTCGTGCTGCGCAAAGCGCTCACCGCGCACCTGCCGGTGATCCTCGTCGTCAACAAGACCGACCGTCCGGACGCCAGGATCGACGAGGTGGTGCACGCCAGCCACGACCTCCTGCTGGACGTGGCCTCCGACCTCGACAACGAGGCGCAGAAGGCCGCCGAGCACGCGCTCGGCCTGCCGACGCTGTACGCGTCGGGTCGCGCCGGAGTGGCCAGCACCGTTGCGCCCGCCGACGGACAGAATCCCGAGGGCGACAACCTCGACCCGCTGTTCGACGTGCTCCTCGAGCACATCCCGCCGCCGTCTGGCGACCCCGACGCACCGCTGCAGGCGCTGGTGACCAACCTGGACGCGTCGGCGTTCCTCGGCCGCCTGGCGCTGGTACGGATCTACAACGGCCGACTGCGCAAGGGCCAGACCGTCGCATGGCTGCGCGAAGACGGGGTAGCGTCGGCGAAGATCACCGAGCTGCTCGCCACCGAGGGCATCGAGCGCAAGCCGACCGACGAGGCGCAGGCCGGCGACATCGTCGCGATCGCCGGCATTCCCGACATCATGATCGGCGACACACTGGCCGACCCCTCGGAGCCAAAACCGTTGCCGCGCATCACCGTTGACGAGCCGGCGATCTCGGTGACGATCGGCACTAACACCTCACCGCTGGCCGGCAAGGTGGCCGGGCACAAGCTCACCGCGCGGATGGTGCGGTCGCGGCTGGACACCGAGATCGTCGGCAACGTGTCGATCCGGGTGGTCGACATCGGCCGCCCCGACGCGTGGGAAGTGCAGGGCCGCGGCGAGCTCGCGCTGGCGGTGCTCGTCGAGCAGATGCGCCGAGAAGGCTTCGAGCTGACCGTCGGCAAGCCACAGGTGGTCACCCGCACGATCGGCGGCCGCCTGCACGAACCGTTCGAGGCGCTCACCATCGACTGCCCCGAGGAGTTCGTCGGCGCCATCACCCAGCTGATGGCCGCGCGCAAGGGCCGGATGGTCGAGATGGCCAACCACGCGGCGGGCTGGGTGCGGATGGACTTCCTGGTGCCCAGTCGCGGGCTGATCGGGTTCCGCACCGACTTCCTCACCGAGACGCGGGGCACCGGGATCGCGAACGCGGTGTTCGAGGGCTACCACCCGTGGGCCGGCGACATCAAGTCCCGTCACACCGGCTCGCTGGTGTCCGACCGGGCGGGCACGGTGACACCGTTCGCGTTGCTGCAACTCGCCGACCGCGGCACCTTCTTCGTCGAACCGGGACAGGACACCTACGAAGGCATGGTCGTCGGCGTCAACCCTCGCGCCGAGGACCTCGACGTCAACGTCACGCGGGAGAAGAAGCTGACGAACATGCGGTCTTCCACCGCCGATGTCATCGAGACGCTGGCCAGGCCCGTCGAACTCGACCTCGAGAAGGCGATGGAGTTCTGCGCGGCCGACGAGTGCGTCGAGGTGACGCCGGAGATCGTTCGCGTGCGCAAAGTCGAGTTGGACGCGACGACTCGGGCCCGCAGCCGGGCGCGCGCGAAGGCGGCCAACCGCGCTTAGCGGACGGTCGTCATTACCCTGTAGGGCGTGCCGAGAGCAGTTCTGCGCGTCGCCGTCGTGCTCCTCCTGCTGACCACGCTCTCGGCCTGCACGGTCAGCCCGCCGCCCGCGCCGCAGAGCACGGACACGTCGCAGAATCCCGCGCCGCCGCCCGCGCGGGCCTACCAGATCATCTTGGGCATCGACTCGATCGGCGCCGGCTTCAACCCGCACCTGCTGTCGGACCAGTCGCCGGTGAACGCGGCCGTCGCCTCGCTGGTGCTGCCGAGCGCGTTCCGGCCGGTGCCCGATCCGTCCACTCCCACCGGTTCGCGGTGGGTGATGGACTCCACGCTGCTGGTCTCGGCGGAGGTCACCGACGAGGACCCGTTCACGGTCACCTACAAGATCCGGCCCGAAGCGCAATGGACCGACAACGCGCCGATCGGCGCCGACGACTTCTGGTACCTGTGGCGGCAGATGGTCACCCAGCCCGGCGTCGTCGACCCGGCCGGATACAACCTGATCACCGGGGTGCAGTCGATCGACGGCGGCAAGCAGGCAGTGGTGACGTTCTCGGAACGCTATCCGGCGTGGCGCGAGCTGTTCACCGACATCCTGCCCGCCCACATCGTCAAGGACGCGCCCGGCGGGTTCAGCGCGGGGCTGGCCCGGGCGATGCCGGTGACCGGCGGGCAGTTCCGCGTCGAGACCATCGACCCGCAGCGCGACGAGATCCTGCTGGCCCGCAATGACAGGTTCTGGGCGGCCCAGGCGCTGCCCGATCACATCCTGATGCGCCGCGCGGGCGCGCCTGCCGCGCTGGCCGACTCGATGCGAAACGGTGACACCCAGGTGGCTCAAGTGCACGGCGGCGCAGCGGCTTTCGCGCAATTGTCGGCGATCCCGGACGTGCGCACGGCCAGGATCATGACGCCCCGCACTATGCAGCTGTCGCTGCGCGCCGTGCAGCCGAAGCTGGCCGACGGGCGGGTGCGCCAGGCGATCCTCGGCCTGCTCGACGTCGACCTGCTGGCGGCGGTCGGGGCGGGCAGCGACAACACCGTGACACTGGCGCAGGCGCAGATCCGCTCGCCGTCCGACCCCGGCTACGTGCCGACCGCGCCGCCCGCATTGAGCAAGGACGCCGCGCTGGCGTTGCTGACGAGTGCCGGCTACGAGGTCGACACCAGCGTCACCACTCCGGCGACGCCCTCGCCGTCGCCGGCACCGTCGGACCAGCCGACCCCCGAGTCGACGCGCGGGCAGATCAGCAAGGACGGCGTTCCGCTGACGTTGGTGATCGGCGTCGCGGCGAACGACCCGACGTCGGTTGCGGTGGCCAACACCGCGGCCGACCAGCTGCGCAACGTCGGGATCTCGGCGTCGGTGCAGCCGCTGGACCCACCGGTGCTCTACGGCGACGCGGTGCCGAACAACCGGGTGGACGCGGTGGTCGGCTGGCATCGCGCCGGCGGCGACCTTGCCACCGAGCTGGCGTCGCGCTACGGGTGCACCGCGCTCCCGCCGGCGCCGAACGAGACGACACCGAGCCCCACCTCCACCCCCACGCCGACGGCGTCGACGATCACGCCGGCGTCCGCACCGGCGCCCGAGCCGGGCGCCCCGGTTCCGGTGCCCAACAACATCACCGGTGTGTGCGACCCGGCGCTTCAGCCGCGCATCGACGCCGCTCTCGTCGGCCACGTCCCGATCGGCGAGGTGATCGACTTCATGGAGCCCAAGCTGTGGCAGATGTCGACCGTGCTGCCGATTTTGCAGGACACCACGATCGTCGCCGCCGGCCCCAGGGTCGAGAACGTCAGCCTGTCCGGCGCGGTGCCGGTGGGGATCGTCGCCGACGCCGGCCGCTGGGTGAAGATGCCGCAGTAATGGCCCAGTAATGACGACGCCTCGGCTGCTGTTCGTTCACGCCCACCCTGACGACGAGACGCTGACCACCGGCGCGACCATCGCCCACTACGCGGCGCGGGGGGCCGACGTGCGGGTGGTCACCTGCACCCTCGGCGAGGAGGGAGAGGTGATCGGGGACCGTTACGCGCTGTTGGCCGTCGACCACGCCGATCAGCTCGGCGGCTACCGCATCGGTGAGCTGACGGAGGCGCTGGCGATCCTCGGTGCCCGCGAGCCGGTCTTCCTCGGCGGTCCCGGCCGGTGGCGCGATTCCGGCATGGCGGGCACGCCGCCCCGTCGTCACCCCCGGTTCATCGACGCCGGCGACGCGGCCGTGGACGAGCTGACCGCGATCATCGGCCGATTCCGCCCGCAGGTCGTCGTCACCTACGACCCCAACGGCGGTTACGGCCACCCCGATCACGTCCACACCCACACCGTCACCACCGCTGCCGTCGCGCGATCGGCCCAAATCGGTTGGGCGGTACCGAAGTTCTACTGGACCGTACTGGCGTCCGCTGCCGCCGGCGCCGCGCTCGCATCGCTTTCCGAGATTCCGGACGGCTCGACCAAGCCCCAGCCCGGCGACGTCCACTTCGGCTACCCCGACGACAAGATCGACACCGTCGTCGACGCGCGCGACCATCTGCCCGCCAAGGCCGCCGCGATCGCCGCGCACGCCACCCAGGTCAGGGTCGCGCCCGACGGACGGTCGTTTGCGCTGTCGAACAACATCGCGCTACCGATCCTCGGCGAGGAGCACTACGTGCTGGCCTCGGGTGCCCCCGGCCCGCGGGACACCCGCGGCTGGGAAACCGATCTGCTGGCCGGGCTGGACCTCGACGAGCGTCTTGGCTAGCCCACGCCGCGGCGCGTAAGCTTCGACCACACCAGCGGCGCGAGGGAGGGACTGGCATGGACCCGGATCTGGATCCGCAACTGGAGTACTGGCAGTGGCATGCCGATAGCTTCCAGTGGGTGGTCGGCTCTCTGGTCAGCCTGCTCGACAGCATCCCGACCTGAGCGGTTCCACCCGCACCGCCGCGCCCACGCGGTCGGTGGTTCCAGTGCTGCGCGTGGTGATGCTGGTGCTGCTGGCCGTCGACGGGGTGATCTCGGCGGTGTTGGGTGCGGTGTTCCTTCAGGTCCACCTCGGCCCCGTGCCGTTCCCGGTCAGCGCTTTGATCAGCGGACTGGTGAACGCGGTGCTGGTCTGGGCCGCGCTGCAATGGACCTCGGCGCTGCGGGTGGCCGCGCTGCCAGTGTGGACCTTCCTTCTGACATTGGCCGCGATGACCGTGACCGGCCCGGGCGGCGATGTGATGTTCGGCGGTCCGGGCTTTGGTCAGTGGAGCGTGGCGGTGCTGCTGATTTTCGGGACGCTTCCGCCCGGGCTCGTGCTGTGGCGACGCCGAGAAGGCCGCGGGCTACGCTGACACGCGTGGTAGCCGCTGAGCCATATTGTTGCTCCTCGACTCGTCCGCGGAAATTTTTTGCTCCTCACGTCCGCGGAAGATTTCTGACCCCGCAGGAGTTACACCAACGTGGCGCTGACCCCCGATCGGCCCGTCCTGCCCATACCGGTGGTGCCCCCACAGCCGAGCGCGTCGGCGTTGCGGCGAGTGCTGCGGCGAGCCCGCGACGGGGTGGCGCTGAACGTCGACGAGGCCGCCGTGGCGATGACCGCCCGCGGCTCCGACCTGGCGGACTTGTGTGCCAGCGCGGCACGGGTGCGAGACGCCGGCCTTTCAGCAGCGGGCCGTCGCGCACCGTCCGGACGGCTGCCGATCAGCTACTCGCGCAAGGTCTTCATCCCCGTCACACACCTGTGCCGCGACCAGTGTCACTACTGCACCTTCGTGACGGTGCCGGGCAAGCTGCGCGCGGCGGGCGCCGGAATGTACATGGAGCCCGACGATATCGTCTCGGTGGCGCGTCGGGGTGCCGAATTAGGTTGCAAGGAAGCGCTTTTCACCCTCGGCGATCGCCCGGAGGCGCGCTGGCCCGAGGCGCGGCAGTGGCTGGGCGAACGCGGCTACGACACCACGCTGGACTACGTGCGCGCAATGGCGATCCGCGTGCTGGAGGAGACAGGCCTGCTGCCGCACCTGAACCCCGGCGTCATGTCGTGGTCGGAGCTGTCCCGGTTGAAGCCCGTCGCGCCGTCGATGGGCATGATGCTCGAGACCACGTCACGTCGGCTGTTCGAGACCCGCGGCCTGGCGCACTACGGCAGCCCCGACAAGGATCCGGCGGTGCGGCTGCGCACGCTCACCGATGCGGGCCGGCTGTCGATACCGTTCACCACCGGGCTGCTGGTGGGGATCGGGGAGACACTGCTGGAGCGAGCCGAGACACTGCACGCGATCCGCAAGTCGCACAAGGAATTCGGGCACATCCAGGAAGTGATCGTGCAGAACTTCCGGGCCAAGCCCGACACCGCGATGCGGTCGGTTCCCGACGCCGTTTTCGACGACTTCATCGCGACGGTGGCGGTGGCGCGGTTGGTGCTCGGGCCGAAGATGCGCATCCAGGCGCCGCCGAACCTGGTGTCGCGCAACGAGTCTCTGGCACTTCTCGGTGCCGGCCTCGACGACTGGGGCGGCGTGTCGCCGCTGACGCCCGATCATGTGAACCCGGAGCGGCCCTGGCCCGCGCTGGACGAACTGGCCGCCGTCACCGCCGCGGGCGGGTTCGAACTGGTGCAGCGGCTCACCGCGCATCCGCCCTACGTGCTGGCCGGAGCTGCGTGGATCGATCCGCGGGTGCGCAGCCATGTCGCGGCCCTGGCAGACCCGGTCTCCGGCTTCGCGCGTGACGTGAATCCCGTTGGGCTGCCGTGGCAGGAGCCCGACGCGGCGCTGGAGTCCAGCGGTCGCGTGGATCTGCACTCCGCCATCGACACGGACGGCCGGCTGACCGAGACTCGCAGCGACCTCGGCAGCGCGTTCGGTGACTGGGAGTCGGTGCGCGAGAAGGTTGCCGAGCTTGCCGCGCGAGCGCCCGAGCGGGTGGACGCCGACGTCTTGGCGGCGCTGCGCTCGGCCGAGCGTGATCCCGCGGGGTGCACCGACGCCGAGTACCTGGCGTTGGCGACGGCCGACGGCCCCGGCTTGGATGCTCTTGCAGCCGTTGCTGATTCGCTGCGGCGCGACGTCGTCGGCGACGACGTGACGTTCGTGGTGAACCGCAACATCAACTTCACCAACATCTGCTACACCGGCTGCCGATTCTGCGCGTTCGCCCAGCGCAAAGGAGACGCCGACGCATACACGCTGTCCTACGACGAGGTAGGCGACCGTGCGTGGGCAGCCTATGTCGACGGCGCGACCGAGGTGTGCATGCAGGGCGGCATCGACCCCGAGTTACCGGCCACCGGGTACGCCGACCTGGTGCGGGCGGTCAAGAAGCGGGTGCCGAACATGCACGTGCACGCGTTCTCGCCGATGGAGATCGTCAACGGCGCTGCGAAAAGCGGCGCGAGTGTTCGGGATTGGCTGATCGGGCTGCGCGAGGCCGGCCTGGACACGATCCCGGGCACGGCCGCCGAGATCCTGGACGACGAGGTGCGCTGGGTGCTGACGAAGGGCAAGCTGCCGACGTCGGCGTGGGTCGACGTCGTCACCACTGCGCACGAGGTGGGTCTGCGGTCGAGTTCGACGATGATGTACGGCCATGTTGACCAGCCGAAGCACTGGGTCGGGCATCTGCGTATCCTGCGCGAGATCCAGGACCGCACAGGCGGTTTCACGGAGTTCGTGCCGCTGCCGTTCGTCCATCAGAGCTCGCCGCTGTACCTGGCCGGCGGCGCGCGCCCCGGGCCCACTCACCGCGACAACCGCGCGGTGCATGCGCTGGCGCGGATCATGTTGCACGGCAGGATCTCTCATATCCAGACCAGCTGGGTCAAGCTCGGTGTGCAGCGCACGCAGGTGATGCTCAACGGCGGCGCCAACGACCTCGGCGGCACGCTGATGGAGGAGACGATCTCGCGGATGGCCGGCAGCGAGTACGGGTCGGCGAAGACCGTCGCCGAGCTCGTCGAGATCGCGGCAGGCATCGGCCGGCCGGCACGCCAGCGCACTACCACGTACCTGCCGCTGGCCGCCTGACACGCGCCCGCTTCCTCGTCGAGTGTGACCCTGTTGCGGCGACACGCCGACGACCGTCGCAGTGCGTTCACGTTCGCGAAAATCACTGCGACGAAAAGCGTTCCAGTGCTGTCCTTCCGCGGGTAGGCTCGCCGTTCGCGGGGGCAAGACGGGGGTCCGATGGAAGGACTGAGGCGGTGGCTGACACGCTCTCCGAAGGTCAGAAGCTAGCAAAGGGTGAGTCGATCACGTCGAACAACGGGGCGTACAAGCTGATCCTCCAAGACGACGGAAACCTGGTGCTGTACGCCCGTGACCACGCTATCTGGGCGACCGGCACCGACGGTCAGAACGTGGTGCGGGCCGAAGTGCAGTCCGACGGCAACTTCGTTCTTTACACCCCGGACAAGCCGGTGTGGGCATCCCAGACCAAGGGCAAGTCGGACGTCAAGCTGGTGCTGCAAGACGACAGGAACCTCGTGTTGTACGAAAAGGGCACTCATGCCGTGTGGTCGTCCAAGACCGACACGAAGGAGCCCCCGCCTGCGCCCGCGCCGGAGTCTGGTACCGCAGGATCGCAAGGATGGGGACGTGGGGTCGCAGCAGACGACCGCGCTGAAGGTCACGCGTCGCGCGACAAGGCGCAAACAGCTGCCGCAGCGCAACCGGCTGCGGCGCCGGCGGCTCCGGCACCGGAACCGCCGCCCGTGCGGACATACACCGTTGTCTCCGGGGACACGTTGTGGGCGATCTCGGAACGCTTCTACGGCGACGGCAGCCAGTACCAGCGGATCGCTGACGCCAGCGGCATCAGCAACCCCGATCTGATCTACCCGGGGCAGGTGCTGACAATCCCGTAGGTCGCCGCCGAGCGGGATCTTCGCGGAGCGAGGCACGACCGGGAACAAGAAATCCGCGGTCGGGGGCGGCAAAAGCTGTGGCGGGAGCCTAGCAAGGCACGCGGGACGGCCTGCGAGAGCGCCAGTAGATGCAACGTCTAGTATCACGTATCAAGCAGCCCCACAGGCAACATCGAGGAAGAACTCTTGAGGAGAGCTCTGTGACGTACACGATCGCCGAACCCTGCGTCGACGTCAAAGATAAGGCGTGCATCGAGGAGTGCCCTGTCGACTGCATCTACGAGGGCACCCGCATGCTGTACATCCACCCCGACGAGTGCGTGGACTGTGGTGCGTGTGAGCCGGTGTGCCCCGTCGAGGCCATCTACTACGAGGACGACGTGCCCGACCAGTGGTCGCAGTACACGCAGATCAACGCGGACTTCTTCGAGGAGCTCGGCTCGCCGGGCGGCGCGTCGAAGGTCGGTATGACCGAAAACGACCCGCAGGTGGTCAAGGACCTGCCGCCGCAGGGTGAAAGCGCATAGCCTGACCGACACTCGCCGACCGCGACTGTCGGGGTCGCTGCCGGTGTTCCCCTGGGACACGCTGGCCGACGCGTCGGCGCTGGCCCGCTCGCACCCCGACGGCATCGTGGACCTCTCCGTCGGGACACCGGTCGACCCGCCGGCGCCCGTGATCCGCGACGCGCTCGCCGCGGCGAGCGCATCTCCCGGCTACCCGACGACGGCCGGCACCCCGGCCCTGCGGGAAGCGGCGGCAGCGGCACTGGCCCGCCGTTACCGGGTCAGCGGCCTGGCGCCGGACGCCGTCCTGCCGGTGATCGGCACCAAAGAGCTGATCGCCTGGCTGCCGACACTGCTCGGCCTGGGCCTCGGCGACATCGTCGTGGTCCCGGAACTCGCGTATCCGACATACGAAGTGGGGGCGCGGCTCGCCGGTGCGCAGGTGGCCCGTGCCGACTCTCTCACCCAGCTTGGACCCCAGCGGCCCGCGCTGATCTATCTCAACTCGCCGAGCAATCCGACCGGCCGCGTGCTCGGGGTGGACCACCTGCGCAAGGTTGTCGGCTGGGCACGCCAGCGGGGTGTGCTGGTGGTCTCCGACGAGTGCTATCTGGGCCTCGGGTGGGACGAACAGCCGCTGTCGCTGCTCGACGACGCCGTGTCCGGCGGCGACCACACCGGGCTGCTGGCCGCGCACTCGCTGTCGAAGAGCAGCTCGATGGCGGGCTACCGCGCCGGGTTCGTCGCGGGCGACCCTGCGGTGGTCGCCGAGTTGCTGGCCGTGCGCAAGCACGCCGGGATGATGGTGCCGACGCCGGTGCAGGCGGCGATGGTCGCGGCGTTGTCCGACGACGCACACGAGCGCGAGCAGCGCGACCGGTACGCCCGGCGGCGAGACGTGCTGCTGCCCGCCGTGAAGGCGGCCGGGCTGACCGTCGATTACTCCGAGGCGGGGCTTTACCTGTGGGCGACGCGTGGCGAGCCCTGCCGCGACACCGTCGCCTGGTTCGCGCAGCGCGGCATCCTCGTCGCGCCGGGCGAGTTCTACGGGCCGCGCGGCCGTCAGCACGTGCGGATCGCGCTCACCGCGACCGACGAGCGAATCGCCGCGGCTGCCTCTCGGTTGGCGGCATAGCCCGCAGCCCGAGCGCCAAGACCAGCCGGTCGTCGGGATCGCCGAGCGAGGTGCCCAGGACCTTCTCGATGCGCCGCATGCGGTAGCGCACCGTGTTCGGGTGCACGTGCAGCACCATTCCGGCCGCGGCCACGTCACCGAAGCAGTCGAGGTACGCGCGCAGCGTCTGAACCAGCGAGCCGTCGTGCAGGGCGTCGTAGTCGCGCAGCGCCCACAGCCGCCGGTCGACGAGGTCGTCGGTCATCCGGGCCACGATGCCGTCGAGCAGCACCGTGGTGTGTGCCTCGTCGATGGACGTGACCGCGCGAATCGCGCCCGGGTGGCGCCCGGCGCTGTCGAACACGCGGTCAACGTCTGCCCGGGCGCCCGGCACCGACGCCAGCCCGTCCAGCCCCGCGGCGATCACGGCGCGCAGGTCCACGCCCAGCTCCCGGTCGAGCGCGGCGACGGTGCCGCGGACCCATGACGCCACCGACGACGTCGCGCCGGTCTTCGGAAACAGCACATACACGTTGTCGCCGACGGCTGCGGTATGCGCGTCGCTGCGAAAACCGCTGGCGCTCAACGCGATAGCGTTCCCGGGAGGCGGCCCGTCGGCGCAGCGGAACCCGATCAACGCGGCGCGCCCGTCGGCGACGATGCCCAGGTCGCGGGCGACGGCGGTGACGTCCACGGGGCCTGATGTCGCCGGCCAGGCGGCTCCCGCGTCACCGGACATCCCGAGCACCTGCTGGACCAGCAGCGTGTGCGTGGTCGGCGCCGCCGCGAGCCGGGTCATGATCCGGGCGGCCAGCACCGCAGCACCGCGCAGGACGTCCTCGGCGTCGTCGGCCAGCGGCCGCGACCCCTGCTGCAGCCAGATCGTTCCGAGGAAGCCAGGGGAGCGCGGTCCGGTCTCGCGGTGGATGCCGACGGCCAGTCGCGGACGTAGCCCCAGTTCGGGCCGCTCGGCGACCTCGACCACGTCGCGGCCTGCCCGCAGCGCGTCGAAGATGCCCCACTGACTGATCCACTGCAGATGTTCCGGCGGACCGGCCCGCCCGAGGATGGACAGCCGGCGCAGCTCGTCGGCCTCGTCGTTGGACGCCGAGTATGCGAGAACGTGCGACTGGGCGTCCTCGATGCTGATCATTCCGTGAGTCCGTTCGGCGATCGACTGCGCGAGCCCGAAAAGGTCGGTGCCGGAGGCGAATCGGGGGTCGTCACGGTCGCCGTGGTGTTCGAGGACGTGGGTCACCAGCCGGTAGAGCCGCTCCCAGCGGGCGCGGGGTTCGACGGCGACGACGGCCGCGCCGGCCGCACTCGCACGTGCCACCAGCGCGTCGGCGGGTTCCTTGACGAAGATCGCAGCCGGCACCTTCTGGTCGTGGGACTCCAGCCAGCGCAGCGCCTCGGCGTCGGAGACACCCACGAGGAAGAACGCGTCGGCGTTACCCGCGCCGGCGGCCAGCCCGAGCCGGACGTCGTCGGCGTCGACCAGAGCCACCGACTCCACCGGCATGTCAAGGCCCCGCGGCGCGTCGATGAGCGTCACCATCGTCCGGTCCAGGGCCAACAGCAGCTGTCCCAGGCCCACCGGGGCTGACTCCATGTTGTCCGATCCTACTGGCCCGACCGCACAGGCTTGTCATATCGGACAACCTCTGGCCCGACCCGTTCGGCCATCCTTGGCCCATGGACGCGATCACCGACGTGCCGATGCCCACCAACGAACCGATACACGACTACGCCCCGGGCAGCCCGGAGCGCACGCGACTCTTGGCTGCACTCGCCAGCCTGGCTGTCGAAATCGAGCTGCCGCACGTCATCGGTGGCGAACACCGGATGGGAAGCGGCGAGCCCATCGACGTCGTGCAGCCACACCGGCATGCCGCGCGGCTCGGCACGCTGACCAACGCCACTCATGCCGACGCGTTCGAGGCGATGGAGGCCGCGCTGGCCGCGAAGGCGCAGTGGCAAGCAACCCCGTTCGACGAGCGCGCTGCGGTGTTCCTGCGTGCCGCCGACCTGCTGGCCGGGCCGTGGCGGGAGAAGGTTGCCGCCGCCACGATGCTCGGCCAGTCCAAGACCGCCTACCAGGCCGAGATCGACGCGCCGTGCGAACTCGTCGACTTCTGGCGGTTCAACGTCGCGTTCGCCCGCGAGATCCTGGCCCAGCAGCCGCTGAGCACTCGGGGGGTGTGGAACCGCACCGACCACCGGCCGCTGGAGGGCTTCGTCTACGCGATCACCCCGTTCAACTTCACCGCGATCGCCGCCAATCTGCCCACGGCGCCAGCTCTGATGGGCAACACGGTGGTGTGGAAACCGTCTGTGACGCAGATGTTTTCGGCCTACCTGACCATGCAGTTGCTGGAAGCCGCGGGCTTGCCGCCGGGCGTGATCAACCTGGTGGCCGGTGACGGTTTCGCCGTCTCCGACGTGCTGCTGAGCGATCCCCGGCTGGCCGGGATCCACTTCACCGGTTCCACGAAGACGTTCCAGCACCTGTGGCGGGAGGTCGGCAGCCATGTGGATCGCTACGACAGCTACCCGCGGCTCGTCGGTGAAACCGGTGGCAAGGATTTCGTTCTCGCGCATCCCTCCGCGCAGCCCGATGTGCTGCGCACGGCGTTGATCCGGGGTGCGTTCGACTATCAGGGCCAGAAGTGCTCTGCGGTGTCGCGGGCGTTCATTCCGCGGTCGGTGTGGCAGAAGATGGGCGACGACTTCCTCTCGGACGCAGAATCCCTCCGGTACGGCGACGTCACGGACCTGTCGAACTTCGGCGGGGCTCTGATCGACTCGCGGGCCTTCGCCAAGAACGTCGCTGCCATCGAACGCGCCAAGGGCGCGCGCGGGGTGACGATCGCGGCCGGCGGCGAGTACGACGACAGCGAAGGCTATCTCGTGCGGCCGACGGTGCTGCTGTCCGACGATCCAGGCGACGAAGCGTTTCGCACGGAGTACTTCGGCCCGATTCTCGCGGTGCACGTGTACCGAGACGATGCGTGGGACGACATCCTCGACGTCGTGGACCGCGGCGCCAAGTACGCGTTGACCGGCGCCGTGATCGCCGACGACCGCGCCGCGGTGCTGGCCGCGGCCGACCGATTGCGTTTTGCCGCGGGCAACTTCTACGTCAACGACAAGCCGACCGGAGCGGTCGTCGGGCAGCAGCCGTTCGGCGGTTCGCGGGCGTCGGGCACCAACGACAAGGCCGGCTCCGCGTTGAACCTGCTGCGTTGGACGTCGCCGCGGTCGATCAAGGAGAACTTCGTGCCGCCGACGGAGTACACCTACCCGCACATGGAGGTCTGACGTGGGCCTCTTCGCGACGACCGCACGTCCGCTCATCCTCGCCGCGAGCCGCTCGCAGCGGCTGCAGCGCACGGCGCAGCAATGGCCGGTCACCCGGCGGGTCGTGCACCGGTTCGTGCCGGGCGAGTCGCTGGCCGACGCGATGAGAACCGTTGCGGCACTGCGTGATACGGGACGTCTGGTGTCGATCGACTATCTCGGCGAGGACGTCACCGACACGGACACCGCCAACGCGATCGTCGACGCGTACCTCGGGCTGCTCGATGCGCTGGGGCGGCGGGCCGACGTCAGTCCCGACGGCGTACGGCCGCTCGAGGTGTCGGTGAAGCTGTCGGCGCTCGGGCAGGCGCTGCCCCGCGACGGCGAGAAGATCGCGCTGGAAAACGCGCACGCGATTTGCTCCGCCGCCCAGCGCGCAGGGGTCTGGGTGACGGTGGACGCCGAGGACCACACCACCACCGACTCAACGCTTTCGATCGTGCGCGAACTGCGCGCGGACTTCGGCTGGCTCGGCACTGTGCTGCAGGCGTATCTGCGGCGGACGTACGCCGACTGCCGCGAGTTCGCCGCGTCGGGCGCGCGGATCCGCTTGTGCAAGGGCGCCTACGACGAGCCGGCGTCGGTGGCCTACCGGGATCGCGACGACGTCGACGACAGCTACCTGCGCTGCCTTCGCGTGTTGATGGAAGGGTCGGGCTACCCGATGGTCGCCTCGCACGATCCGGCGGTGATCGCTGCAGCCGGTGCGATTGCGGGTGAAACAGGACGCGGGGCAGGCGATTTCGAATATCAGATGCTGTACGGCATCCGCGACTCCGAACAGCGCAGGCTCGCGGACGCGGGTCACGCGATGCGGGTGTACGTACCGTTCGGCACGCAGTGGTACGGGTACTTCGTCCGGCGGCTGGCCGAACGCCCGGCGAACCTGACCTTCTTCCTGCGGGCGCTGGCGGAGCGGCCCGCTCTCCAGACATAAGCCTCGGCGGCCGCGATCGGCGTGTCGCCGCCATGGTTCCTGTGTCGCGGAACGGCCCGTGGATGAGCGACACTCAGGCGCGTGGCCCTCGAGAATCGGCGATCCTGGCTGACCCGCAACGTGCGAGTGCTGGCGCTGGTGTCCTTCCTGCAGGACGCTGCCAGTGAGCTGCTCTACCCGCTGCTGCCGATCTATCTGACCAGCGTGCTTGGTGCGCCGCCCTCGGTGGTCGGTGCGGTCGAAGGTGCTGCCGAGGGCGCGGCGTCACTGACGAAGATGGCCGCCGGCCCCCTGGGGGACAGGTTCGCGCGGCGGCCGCTGATCGCCACCGGATACGGCATGGCGGCGCTGGGCAAGGTGATCGTCGCCGCAGCGGGCGGGTGGCCGGGCGTGCTGGTGGGCCGGGTGGTCGACCGGCTGGGAAAGGGCCTGCGCGGCGCGCCCCGCGATGCGCTGCTGGTCGAGGACGTCGATTCGGTGGCGCGGGGCCGGGTGTTCGGCTTTCACCGCGCGATGGACACCGCCGGGGCGGTCGTCGGACCGTTGCTCGGCCTGGCCGGCTACGAACTTCTCGACCATCAGATCGCCCCGGTGCTGTGGCTGGCGGTGATCCCCGCAGTGCTCTCGGTGCTGCTGGTGTTCGTGGCGCGC
The DNA here is from genome assembly GCA_963775205.1 of uncultured Actinomycetota bacterium. Taxonomy (GTDB): domain Bacteria; phylum Actinomycetota; class Actinomycetes; order Mycobacteriales; family Mycobacteriaceae; genus Mycobacterium. Next base: position 68,289 of record CAVZHV010000001.1, read on the forward strand.
GAGCACAAGCGCACCCGTGCATCGAGAGAGCCGACTTTCGGTGGGGTCCGGCGGTTGCCCGGGCGGTACTGGCGGGTGGCGGCGGTGCTGGTGGCGTTCAGCCTGGCCAACTTCCCGGACGCGCTGCTGTTGTTGCGGCTCAACGAGATCGGGTTCGGCGTCGCCGGTGTGGTGTTGGCCTACGTGGGCTACAACGCGGTCTACGCACTCGCCAGCTATCCGGCCGGAATGCTCGCCGACAAGTTCTCGCCCGCAACGGTTTTCGGGATCGGCCTGCTGTTCTTCGCCGTCGGCTACCTGGGTTTGGGCTTGACCACCGACACCGCGGTGGCATGGCTGCTGATCGGGGTGTACGGCGTCTTCACCGCGTGCTACGACGGCGTGGGCAAGGCGTGGATCTCCACGCTGCTGCCGGAGGAGCTTCAGTCCAGCGGGCAGGGCATCTTCCAGGGTCTGAGCGGGTTCGCGATCCTGTTCGCCGGGCTGTGGGCCGGACTGTTGTGGGGAGCGGCAGGGCGACTCCCGCTGCTCGTGTCCGGCGGCGTGGGTGCGGTTTTCGCGGTCGGGCTACTGACGTTCGCGGCCTTGCGGCGTCACTGACGCTGCAGCGGGAACGCCGCCACCGGCATCCACACGCTGCCCTCGCACGGGCCGCCGTAGATCTCGGTCATCCACGTGCCGCGCAGCGTTCCGTCCGGCTGGGGCACGTAGTAGGTCCACGATCGCGCCGGGGACCACACCTTCGGGAAGCCGTCCCCGACGAGGCAGTCCCACTGCCAGTCGTAGATGTTCGCCCACCGACCGCCGTCCCACGTGTAGCGCTCGGGCAGCGGCACGGTCGGGTTCTTCGGGCGGGGCCCGTCGACCACGGTCGCCACGCACGAGCCGCCCGAACATTGTGTGACGAACGTGAGCTCGCCGCTGAACGGAGCCTCAGCTTGTTTGGCCGCCCTGCTGTTGCCGGTCTTCTGGTCGGCGTATCCGATGAGTGTGTACTTGCCGTTCCACGAGGGGTTTTCGGCCACGGCGGGAACCGGGCTCGCGGCGAACACGGCTATCAAAGCTGCGCAGAGCAACGCAGCCCGGTTCCGCCGCAGGACAGACATCGTCGGCAGTCTAGGTGCTGGATCGCGAAGTCCACGGGATTGAGATCGCGTGGCACGATCACCGCTAGATCACAATTCGGCTTCACAGTTCGCCTACGCCACATCGAATTTCGTCGCGTCGCACGCGGTACCTCGGCAGGCATCGACGAAAGTCGTTGCGACAGAGCGCAGGAGCCGACCCCACCCGAGCTCATCGCAGCATGAACAGTGCGAACGCCGCCACGGACTGCGCGTCCACGATCTCACCGCAGCGGATCATCCGCTCGACGTCCGCGCGGCTGAACCACGCGCTGTGCATGTCCTGCTCCTCGTGCTCGCGGTCGGGTTCGCCCTCGGTGATACCGGTGGCCAGGAAGACCCAGCCCTGCTGGCTAGACAGGCCGGGGGCGACATCGAGTTGGCCCAGCCGCTCGAAGGACGCCGCTCGCAGGCCGGTCTCCTCCTGAAGCTCGCGTTGCGCCAGCTCGGTGGGGGCGCTGTGCGCGAGGTCCGGCGCAGTGCCCTGCGGAAACTCCCAACGCCGCGCGCCCACCGGGTAGCGGAACTGCTCGACGAGTGCGAAGCGCTCGCCGTCGTAGGGGATCACCAGAGCGTAGGTCGGCTTGTCGACCACGCTGTAGATGCCGGGGGTGCCGTCCGGGCGGCGGATGTCGACTTCGCGCAAGACCAGCCATGGGTTGCGGTAGACCTCGCGGGAAGCCACGCACTCGATGTGTGACACGTCCGCCAGTATCGCGCCGGGTAGCCTCGCTGGCGTGTTGCTGGCCTCGTTGGGCTCCGGCGCCGAACTCGCCGACGCGGTGCGCATCGGCGGCGTGTCGCTGAGCCGCAGCGATCTGATCGGAGCTGCGACGTCGGTGGCGGAACGCGTCGGCGGTGCGCAGCGAGTGGCCGTGCTGGCGACGCCGACCGTGTCGACGGTGCTCGCCGTCACCGGCTGCCTGATCGCCGGCGTGCCGGTGGTGCCGGTGCCCGCCGACGTCGGCCACGGCGAACGCCGCCACATCCTCACCGACTCCGGAGCGCAGGTGTGGCTGGGCGAGAGGCCTGCGGACGCCGAGGGTCTGCCGCATGTCCCGGTGCGGCTGCACGCGCGATCCTGGCACCGGTATCCGGAGCCGTCGCCGGACGCCACGGCGCTGATCATGTACACCTCCGGAACCACCGGGCCACCGAAAGGCGTGGTGCTGAGCCGCCGGGCGATCGTCGCCGACCTCGACGCACTGGCCGACGCGTGGCAGTGGACGATGGAGGACACACTGGTGCACGGCCTGCCGTTGTTCCACGTCCACGGTCTGGTGCTCGGTCTGCTCGGCTCGCTGCGGGTGGGCAACCGGTTCGTGCACACCGGCAGACCGACGCCCGAGGCGTACGCGGAGGCGGGCGGCACGCTGTACTTCGGGGTGCCGACGGTGTGGTCGCGGGTGGTCGCGGACCGCGCGGTCGCCGAGGCGCTGCGGTCCGCGCGGCTGCTGGTATCGGGCAGTGCGCCGCTGCCCGTCCCGGTGTTCGAGCGCCTCGCCGAACTGACCGGGCACGAGCCGGTGGAGCGCTACGGCACCAGCGAGTCGCTGATCACGGTCAGCACCCGCGCCGGTGGCGAGCGCCGCCCGGGATGGGTGGGGCTGCCGCTGGCCGGAATCACCACGCGGCTCGTGGACGACGACGAGCGCCCTGTCGCGCACGACGGCGAGACGGTCGCCAGCCTGCAGGTGCGCGGTCCGACCATGTTCGACGGCTACCTGGGGCGACCGGATGCGACGGCGGCGGCGTTCACCGACGACGGGTGGTACCGCACCGGCGACGTCGCGGTGATCGACGCCGGTGGGATGCACCGCATTGTCGGCCGGCAGTCCACCGACCTGATCAAGTCCGGCGGCTACCGCGTCGGCGCGGGGGAGGTCGAGACGGCCCTGTTGGGACATCCGGGAGTGGCCGAGGCAGCGGTGATCGGGCTGCCCGACGACGACCTGGGTCAGCGCATCGTCGCGTTCGTCGTCGGCGACGTCGTGCCATCGGACCTGATCGACTATGTGGCACAAGAGCTTTCGGTGCACAAGCGGCCTCGTGAGGTGCGGGTGGTCGAGGCGCTGCCCCGCAACGCGATGGGCAAAGTACTGAAGAAGGAGCTCGCGACATGGGGCTGAGGTTCGACGAGATCTGCATCGACGCGGCCGACCCGACTGCGTTGGGGCAGTGGTGGTCTCAGGTGCTGGGCTGGCCTCAGGACGTCGACGAGGACGGGGACGTGAGGCTGACAGCTCCGGCAGGGGCAGGCCCGAACTGGCTGTTCTTACGGGTCGACGACCAGCGAATCGTCAAGAACCGCATCCACTTCGACTTCCGGCCCGACCATCAGCGCGCCGAAGTCCAGCGCCTCGTCGAGATGGGCGCGCGGCACGTCGACATCGGGCAGGGCGAGCAGAGCTGGGTGGTGCTGGCCGATCCGGAGGGCAACGAGTTCTGCGTGTTGTCCGAGAGTTAACTTGCGGGGGAGCACGTTCGAGGCTCGTTAGTTGGCATGCAGGGCTTCGTTCAGCGCGATGCCCTGCCCGTCACGCGACACCACCTCGACCGCGCCGGTCAACGAATTCCGCCGGAACAGAAGGTTGTTCGCGCCGGACAGATCTCGCGCTCTGACGGTAGTCCCATCCGGCGTCTGGATCTTCGTGCCTGCCGTCACGTACAGCCCGGCCTCGACCACGCAGTCGTCGCCAAGCGAGATCCCCAGACCTGCGTTCGCGCCGAGCAGGCATCGGCGGCCGATCGAAATCACCTGCGTGCCACCGCCGGACAGCGTGCCCATGATGGACGCGCCGCCGCCGACGTCGGATCCATCGCCGACCACGACGCCCGCAGAGATGCGGCCCTCGACCATCGACGCGCCCAGGGTGCCGGCGTTGAAGTTGACGAAGCCCTCGTGCATCACCGTGGTGCCACTGGCCAGATGCGCGCCCAGGCGCACCCGGTCGGCGTCGGCGATGCGCACTCCGGTCGGGATCACGTAGTCGACCATCCGCGGGAACTTGTCGACGCCGTACACGGTCACCGGCCCGCGCCTGCGCAGCCGGGCACGCACCGCCTCGAAGCCCTCGACCAGGCAGGGTCCGTAGTTCGTCCACACCACGTTCGTCAGCACCCCGAAGATGCCGTCGAGGTTGGCGCCGTGCGGTTCGATCAGGCGGTGCGAGAGCAGATGCAGCCGCAGATACGCGTCGTAGGTGTCGGCGGGCTTGTCGCCCAGCGTGCCGATCACCGTGCGCACCAACACGGTTTCGACGCCGCGGTCGTCGTCGCGCCCGGCCAGCGCGGCGAGGTCGTCGGGCACCTCGGCCACCGACAGCCGCACCGTGCCGCTCGGACCGTAGGAGCCGAGTTCCGGTTCGGGGAACCAGGTGTCGAGCACGGTCCCGTCGGCGGCGACGGTTGCCAGCCCGATGCCCGCTGCAGAAGTCACGGGGCTAGAGGGTAGTCGACTAACGTTGACGCTCGTGGCTCGGTTGTCTGCTCTTCGCGCAAGCGGCTCATCGCTGGATCTGCGAGGCGACCCGGTCGCGCTGACCGCCGCGCTGGTCGACATTCCGAGCGAGTCGCGGCACGAGGCCCGCATCGCCGACGCGGTCGAAGTGTCGCTGCGTGAGCAGACCCGCGGATTCGAGATCGTTCGCAACGGCAACGCGGTGCTGGCTCGCACCAATCTGGGCCGACCGACGCGGGTGCTGCTGGCCGGGCACCTCGACACCGTGCCGATCGCCGGCAATGTGCCGTCGCACCGCGACGGCGACGAGCTCTACGGCTGCGGCACGGTCGACATGAAGTCGGGCGACGCCGTGTTTCTGCATCTGGCCGCCACACTCGACGAACCGGGCCGCGACCTGACGCTGGTTTTCTACGACTGCGAGGAAATCGAAGCAGGCGCAAACGGTTTGGGTCGCATCGAACAAGAGCTGCCGGACTGGTTGGACGCCCACGTCGCGATTCTCGGCGAACCGTCCGGCGGCTATATCGAGGCCGGCTGTCAGGGCACGCTGCGCGTCGTCGTCACCGCCGAGGGCACTCGCGCCCATTCGGCACGACCGTGGATGGGCGACAACGCAATTCACAAGCTGGGCGTCGTGCTGGACCGGCTGGCCGGCTATCCGGCGCGCCACGTGGACATCGACGGCTGCACGTATCGCGAAGGCCTGAGCGCGGTGCGGATCGCCGGCGGCATCGCCGGCAACGTGATCCCGGACGACGCGTCGGTGACCGTCAACTTCCGCTTCGCGCCGGATCGCAGCGTCGAGGAGGCGCTGCAGCATGTGCACGACGTGCTCGACGGGCTCGACGTGCGGATCGAGCAGACCGACGCGGCGGCGGGTGCGCTGCCCGGGCTGTCGCATCCGGCCGCCGCCGCGCTGGTGGCAGCCGCGGGCGGAAAAGTGCGCGCGAAGTTCGGCTGGACCGACGTCGCGCGGTTCGCGGCCCGCGGCATACCCGCCGTCAACTACGGCCCCGGCGACCCGAGCCTGGCGCACCGCGCCGACGAACGCGTGCCCGTCGGGCAGATCACCGCCGCCGTCGAGATGCTGCGCGGCTACCTGAGTGGCTGAAACCTCAGCAACCACATCGGTAACGCCGTGGGACACCACCCCCGTTGGCCCGCGTCTTAGCGACAATGCGCTGACCTGCGGAAACGCCGTGCTTTGTCGCTGATCACCCCTGGCTGCGTCAACGGCCTTGAGCTGGAAAAACGGCATTGTCGCGAAGAGGCGGGCAGATCGGTGTGTCCTTGACGCGACGTCTCAGCCCGTCGCCTCGGCCTGGCGCGCCGCGTCGGCCGCGGCCGGATGCAGGCCGACGCCGGTCAGCTCCTCGGCGACGTCCTTCAGTGCCATCGCGTCGCCGTCGGTCAGTGCCTGCGCGTGGGCCAGGGTGAGCCGGCCCAGCACGCAGTCGACCTCCGCGGCCAGCCGCTGGGCGCGGTAGATCGCGCGGGTGTCGCCGAGTCGGACGGCGTCCTGAAGCGCACGCAGCGCGACCGCCGACTGCCCGCCGCGCTCGGCGGCCTGCACGGCCTCGCGGGCCGCGTCGATCGCCTCCTGGCGGTCGCCGCGGGCGGCTTTGGACCATGCCCTGGCCAGCGCCAGCTCGGGAGTGAACAGCGCCGACTTCATCCCGTGCCGCGACTCGGCGGCCGTCAGCGCCTTGGCCGCGCCGATCTGGTCGCCCTGCTGGCCGCGCGCCTGTGCCAGCAGCATCATCGCCAGCGGGCCCCACGAGTAGCCGGTGGGTGCCAGCGCCTCGGCGGCGCCCTCCAGAAGTGGCACGGCCGTACCGAAATCCCCCTGCGCCATCGCGACATAGCCGACCAGCGTCCCGCCGATCGCCCGGCCAGGCTGCTGCGACTCGGCGGAGTCGGTGTACCGCTGCGCCAGCGCCTGCGCTCCGTCAAGGCGGCCGCCCATCAGAAGGGTGGTGATGCGGCCGAACCCGCTGGTGAATCTCAACAAGCCAGGGTGCCCGGCCGCGACCGCGCGGGCCGCCAGATCGTCGACGCTGCCGAACCGGCCGGTCCGCGCCGACGACAGCGCCGCCGCCGACGCCGCCCATCCGACCGCGACGTCGTCGGCATGCGGCGACGCCAGCACCTCGTCCGCGAGGCGCAACGCCCGCAGCGGGGTGCCCGCGTTCATCGCGAACGTGGCCGCGAGCGCGTCGAGCGTCGCCCGGGCCGCGGGGGCCGAAACCCGGTTGCGGACGGTCTGCAAGAACGCAGCCGCCTTGGTGGGCTCGGACAGCATCCAGAACTGGTTGGCCGCGCGCGGCAGCGCCCACGCCATCAGGTCGGTCTCGGAGAGCCCGTCCGGGTCGACCGCGGCCAGCGCCTCGTCGGCCTCCCGCCCGCGGCCCTGCCAGGCAAGGGCTTGCGCCAGAGTCAGCCGGGCAGTCAGGGACTCCGACTGCTCCAGCGCAGACCGCGCGAGCCGTTCACCTGACTCCATGTCGCCGAGCCGCAACGCTTCGGCAGCTGCCATCTCATCGCCGGCCACTCGGCGAATCATAGGAGGCTACGTTGGCGGTGTGTTGGAGTCTGTCGAGTCAGCACGGCAGTGGGCCGTGTGCGTGTACTGCGCGTCCGGCCCGCGCCATCCCGAATTGCTTGCGCTGGCAGCCGAAGTGGGGGAGGCGATCGCCGACCGCGGCTGGACTCTGGTGTCGGGTGGCGGCAACGTCTCGGCGATGGGTGCCCTCGCGGCAGGCGCCCGCGCCCACAGCGGACGAACCGTCGGGGTGATCCCGAAGGCGCTCGTGCACAAGGAGATGGCCGACGTCGACGCCGACGAGCTCGTCGTCACCGACACGATGCGCGAACGCAAGCAGGTCATGGAGGATCGCTCCGACGCGTTCATCGCGTTGCCCGGAGGCATCGGCACGCTCGAGGAGCTGTTCGAGACCTGGACCGCCGGCTACCTCGGCATGCACGACAAGCCGGTCGTGCTGCTCGACCCCGACGGGCACTACGACGGGCTGTGGACGTGGCTGGAGAGCCTCGTCGAGAAGGGATACGTTCACCCCGGTGCGCTCACCCGGATCGTGGTGGTCCGCGACGTCGAGGGCGCTCTGGCCGCGTGCGCGCCCGCTGACTAGGCTTTCGCCAGTTTGCACCCGGCCTGAAGAGGGAAAGCGGAGCACATGGCGGAAAACGGCGAAGAGACGCGCGAGGACAACGAGAAGTCGACCGTCGGCCTGATCGACATCGCCACCCGGTTGCCCGGGCTGCTGATGGATGCGCCGGCGATCGTGCAGGGCGTGCTGACCGGATTCATGGCGCGGCCGTCGGCGAAAACCTCGATCGGCAAGGTGTTCCAGGATCGGGCGGCTCGCTACGGCGACAAGGCGTTCATCAAGTTCGGCGACGAGACCGTCACGTACCGCGAGGCGAACGAGACCGCCAACCGGTACGCCGCGGTGCTGGCGGCCCGCGGCGTCGGCCGCGGCGACGTCGTCGGGATCATGCTGAAGAACTCGCCGCGCGCGGTGCTGCTGATGCTCGCCGTGGTCAAGCTCGGCGCGATCGCCGGCATGCTCAACTACAACCAGCGCGGCAAGGTGCTGGCCCACAGCGTCGGGCTGCTCGACTCGGTGATCCTCGTCGGCGAGGACGAACTCCTCGACGAGGTGAAGGAGTCCGGCGCCGACGTCAAGGACCAGCTCGCGGTCGACGAACTCGAACGGCTCGCCGCCGACGCCCCTACCGAGAACCCGAACGTCACGTCCTCGGTGCTGGCCAAGGACAAGGCGTTCTACATCTTCACCTCGGGCACCACCGGCATGCCGAAGGCCAGCGTGATGACGCACTACCGCTGGCTGCGCGCCCTCGGCGGCTTCGGCGGCATCGGGATGCGCCTGTCCAGCAACGACATCCTGTACTGCTGCCTGCCGCTCTACCACAACAACGCGCTCACGGTCGCCGTGTCCTCGGTGCTGAGCGCCGGCGCGACGCTGGCACTGGGCAAGTCGTTCTCGGCGTCGAAGTTCTGGGACGAGGTCATCAAGTACGAGGCGACCGCGTTCGTCTACATCGGCGAGATCTGCGGCTACCTGCTCAACCAGCCGGAAAAGGAAACCGACCACCAGCACAAGGTGCGGGTGATCGCCGGCAACGGGCTGCGGCCCGGCATCTGGGACGAGTTCACGACGCGGTTCAACATCCCGCGGGTGTGCGAGTTCTACTCGGCCAGCGAGTCCAACACCGCGTTCGTCAACGTGCTCAACATCCCCAAGAGCGCCGGCATCTGCCCGACTCCGGTGGCCTTCGTCGAGTACGACCACGAAAGCGGCGACCCGGTTCGCGACGACAACGGCCGGGTCAAGAAGGTCAAGAACGGTGAGCCGGGCCTGCTGCTGTCCAAGGTGAGCAACTTCCAGCCGTTCGACGGCTACACCGACAAGGAGGCCACCGAGAAGAAGCTGGTCCGGGACGCGTTCAAGAAGGGCGACGTCTGGTTCAACACCGGTGACCTGATGCGCTCACAGGGGTTCGGCCACGCGGCGTTCTCCGACCGGCTCGGCGACACGTTCCGCTGGAAGGGCGAGAACGTGGCGACCACCGAGGTCGAGCACGCGGTCAACCAGGACAGCAACGTCGAGGAGGCCACCGTCTACGGCGTCGAGGTGGAAGGCGCGGGCGGCAAGGCGGGGATGGCCGCCATCCAGCTCAAGGAGGGCGCGGACTTCGACGGCAAAGCCCTGGCCAAGACGGTCTACGAGAACCTGCCGCCGTACGCGATGCCGCTCTTCGTGCGAATCGTCAAGGAGCTGGAGAAGACCTCGACGCACAAGACCAAGAAGACCGACCTCGCCAAGCAGGCGTACAGCGAAGGCGTCGAGGACCCGATCTATGTGCTGAAGAGCCGCGACGAGGGTTACGTCGAGTTCTACGGCGAGTATCCCGAGGAAGTGAAGGCCGGCAAGGCGCCGAAGAGCAAGTAGCGTTGCGCCGAGATCAACGTTATCCAGAAGAAGTTCGAGAAGACGCCTGCATAACGTGAATTTCGGCGGGGTCGATGTCGACACATCGGCGCCTGGCACCCTGGAAAGGTGCAATCGACGCTGTGCGGCCGCCCCGTGGCGGCTGACCGCGCGCTGATCATGGCGATCGTCAACCGCACGCCCGATTCGTTCTACGACCGCGGCGCCACTTTCGGCGACGACGCCGCCAAGGCGCCGGTGCACCGAGCGATCGAGGAAGGCGCCGACGTCATCGACGTCGGCGGGGTCAAGGCCGGTCCCGGTCAAGAGGTGGGCGCCGAGGAGGAGACCGCCCGGGTGGTGCCGTTCATCGAATGGCTGCGGGCCGCGTACCCGCAGCAGCTGATCAGCATCGACACGTGGCGTGCGACGGTGGCCAAGCAGGCCTGCGCCGCCGGCGCCGACCTGATCAACGACACCTGGGGCGGCGCCGACCCGGGGCTGCCCGAGGTGGCCGCCGAGTTCGGGGCCGGGCTGGTGTGCTCCCACACCGGCGGGGCGGTGCCGCGGACCCGCCCGTTCCGGGTCAGCTACGGCCACACGGTCAGCGGCGTGGTCGACGACGTCATCGCCGAGGTCACCACAGCCGCCGAGCGGGCCGTCGCCGCCGGTGTGGCGCGGGACCGCATCCTCATCGACCCGACCCACGATTTCGGCAAGAACACCTTCCATGGACTCGCTTTGTTGCGCCATGCGGAAGATCTTGTTAACACCGGGTGGCCTGTGCTGATGGCCCTGAGCAACAAGGACTTCATCGGGGAGACTCTGGGGGTGGGTCTGACCGAGCGCCTGGAGGGCACACTGGCCGCGACCGCCCTGTCGGCGGCTGCGGGGGTGCGGATGTTCCGGGTGCACGAGGTGGGACACACTCGGCGCGTGCTGGAAATGGTCGCGGCGATCCAGGGTGTGCGCATGCCGACGCGCACAGTGAGGGGACTGGCATGACGACGGCACCCGAACGCCACGACGTGATCTCCGACTGGCTGGCCGAACGCAGCTGGAGCCGGCCGAGCTGGACGGTCGCCGAACTGGAGGCCGCCAAGAACGGGCGCACAGTGTCCGTCGTGCTGCCTGCGCTCAACGAGGAAGAGACGGTCGCTTCCGTCGTGCGGACCATCACGCCGATGCTGGGCGGGCTGGTCGACGAGCTTGTCGTGCTCGACTCGGGCTCCACCGACGACACCGCGATCCGCGCTCTCACCGCCGGCGCTCGGGTGGTCAGCCGCGAGCAGGCGCTGCCGGAGCTGGAACCGCACCCCGGCAAGGGGGAGGCGCTGTGGCGCTCGCTGGCCGCGACGAGCGGCGACATCATCGCGTTCGTCGACTCCGACCTGATCGACCCCGACCCGATGTTCGTGCCGCGACTGGTCGGCCCGCTGCTCACGGCTGACGGCGTGCACCTGGTGAAGGGCTTCTACCGTAGGCCGTTGATGGTGAGCGGCCGCGAGGACGCCAACGGCGGCGGCCGCGTCACACAGCTGGTCGCCCGTCCGCTGCTGGCCGCGCTGCGGCCGGAGCTGTCCTGCGTGCTGCAACCGCTGGGCGGCGAGTACGCCGGCACCCGCGAGCTGCTGACGTCGGTGCCGTTCGCGCCCGGCTACGGGGTGGAGATCGGGCTTCTGATCGACACCTACGACCGGCTCGGCTTGGATGCGATCGCGCAGGTCAACCTCGGCGTGCGGGCGCACCGCAACAGGCCGCTGACCGAGCTGTCGGCGATGAGCCGTCAGGTCGTCGCGACGCTGCTGTCGCGCTGCGGTGTCAGCGACTCCGGCGTCGGGCTCACCCAGTTCTTCGCCGACGGTGCCGACTTCACCCCACGCGTCTCGTCGGTCCGCCTGGACGATCGCCCGCCGATGAACAGGCTGCGCCCTCGCTGACGGTCTGCGTCAGGCAATATCGGTGTCGTGACGCTGATCCTGCTCTACCTGCTGGTGCTGGTGCTCGTCGCCGGGCTGCTGTTCGTGATCGCCAGCGCCGTGTTCGGCCGGGGTGAGCCGCTGCCGCCGCTGCCGCGGGCCACGACCGCCACCGCGCTGCCCGCGTCGGGCGTCACCGGCGCCGACGTTGATGCGGTCAAGTTCACGCAGACCCTGCGTGGCTACAAGACCAGCGAGGTGGACTGGGTGCTCGACCGGCTCAGCCGCGAGATCGAGTTGTTGCGCGGCCAGGTGTCGGCCTTGCGTGCGCTGGTCGATGAGCCTCTCGGGCGAAGAGCAGAAAGCAGCGACGACGACGCCGAGTCGGTCTCAGACGGAACGTGACCGACGACGGGCGCGTGCGTTGCTCATGGGCGCTGACCAGCGGCGCTCATGCGGCCATGTACCGCGACTACCACGACTACGAGTGGGGCCGGCCACTTCGCGGACGGGATGCGCTGTTCGAGCGAATCTCGTTGGAGGCCTTCCAAAGTGGGCTGTCGTGGCTGACGATCCTGCGCAAGCGGGAAAGCTTCCGCCGCGCGTTCGACGGCTTCGTCGTCGAGAAAGTCGCCCGCTATACCGACCGTGATGTCACGCGGCTGATGGCCGACGCTTCAATTGTGCGCAACCGCGCGAAGATCGACGCCGCGATCGCCAACGCGCGCGCGGCTGCGGCGCTCGACACGGACCTCTCCGAACTCCTGTGGTCGTTCGCGCCGCCGCCCGGTCGGCCGAGGCCGGCCACTCTTGCCGAGGTCGCGTCGGTGAGCCCCGAGTCCACCGCGATGGCCAAGGAACTCAAGCGCCGCGGATTCCGGTTCGTCGGCCCCACTACGGCGTACGCGCTGATGCAAGCCACCGGCATGGTCGACGACCACCTGCAGTCCTGCTGGGTGCCGCCCGCACCGGAATAGTGCTCTTAGCGGGGTCTTTGCACACCGACGTCTGTCGATGAGGAACAATGGAGTGCGTGAACGTGCAGTCTGGAGGGAGCGCTCGATGGCGGCGATGAAGCCCCGGACCGGTGACGGTCCACTGGAAGCGACCAAGGAGGGGCGCGGCATCGTGATGCGAGTACCGCTGGAGGGCGGTGGCCGGCTCGTCGTCGAACTCACTCCCGAAGAGGCCGCCGCGTTGGGCGACGAACTGAAGGGCGTCACCAGCTGAACCCCTCGCGCTGAGATCTATTGCATCGCCACCTTGCGGTAGATCTCCAGTGTCTGCTCGGCGATGCGAGCCCACGAGAACTCGTCGATGCACCGCTGCCGACCCGCCCGGCCGAAGCGCTCCGCTCTTTCCGGATCGGCGACGAGGGTGTTGACGGCGTCGGCCAACCGCGTCTCGTAACCCGACGGGTCGCTCGCGTCGTAGTGCACCAGCAGCCCGGTTTCCCCTTCGTCCACCACTTCTGGGATACCGCCCACATCCGAGGCGACCACCGCCGTCGCGCAGGCCATCGCCTCGAGATTGACGATCCCCAACGGCTCGTACACCGACGGGCAAACGAACACCGTTGCCGCCGAGAGTATTTCGCGAATCTTGCCGATCGGCAGCATCTCCCGTACCCAGTACACGCCAGAGCGGTCCAGCGACAGCTTGTGCACCGCTTCGGTGATCTCGGCAGCGATCTGGGGTGTGTCGGGTGCGCCTGCGCACAGCACCAGCTGGACGTCGTCGTCGAACCGGTGCGCGGCAGCGACCAGATGTGCGACGCCCTTCTGCCGCGTGATCCGCCCGACGAACGCGACGATCGGCTTTTCGACGTCGACCCCGAGCTCGGCGAGCACCGATTCGCCCGGCGCCGGCTGGACCGGGTACCACACGTCGGTGTCGATTCCGTTGCGCACCACGTGGACCCGGTTCGGGTCGAGCGCCGGATAGGTGGCCAGCACGTCTTCGCGCATGCCGGAACTCACCGCGATCACCGCGTCGGCGGCCTCGACCGCGGTGCGCTCCACCCACGACGACACCCGATATCCGCCGCCCAACTGCTCGGCCTTCCACGGCCGCAACGGCTCCAGCGAATGCGCGGTGAGGACATGCGGAATTCCGTACAGCAGAGCGGCCAGATGTCCCGCGAGCCCGGTGTACCACGTGTGCGAGTGCACGACCGTTGCCTCGAACGCAGCGTTGGCCATCACGAGATCCGCCGACAGCGTGGCCAGTGCCGGGTTCGCGCCGCGCAGCGCCGGGTCGGGCTGGTGGACGTGTGCGCCGTGCCGGGGCGCGCCCATGCAGTGCACGTCGACCTCACACAGCTTGCGCAACTGGTTGACGAGTTCTGTGACGTGGACTCCGGCGCCTCCGTACACCTCTGGCGGATATTCCCGCGTCATCATCGCCACCCGCACTGACACGACGGTAGTGCCTGAGAGGTGGCCCCGCATCTGGGTAGTGGCGTTTGACGCGTGTGAGTTCCGGGGAATTCTGGCCGCAGTCAACGAGTACGGATAGGTTCTAGGCATGAGGGAACTGCCGCACGTGCTGGGCATTGTCCTCGCCGGCGGAGAGGGTAAGCGGCTGTATCCACTGACCGCCGACCGGGCAAAGCCAGCCGTTCCCTTCGGAGGTGCCTACCGGCTGATCGACTTCGTGCTGTCGAACATGGTCAATGCACGCTACCTCCGCATTTGCGTGCTCACGCAGTACAAGTCCCATTCACTGGACCGGCACATCTCCCAGAACTGGCGGCTGTCCGGCCTTGCGGGCGAATACATCACCCCGGTGCCCGCCCAGCAACGCCTCGGCCCGCGCTGGTACACCGGCAGCGCCGATGCGATCTACCAGTCGATGAACCTGATCTACGACGAAGACCCCGACTACATCGTCGTGTTCGGTGCCGACCACGTGTACCGGATGGACCCCGAGCAGATGCTGCACTTCCACATCGAAAGCGGAGCGGGGGCGACGGTGGCCGGCATCCGCGCGCCGCGCGGAGAAGCAACGGCGTTCGGCTGCATCGACTCTGACGAGTCGGGCCGGATCCGCGACTTCGTCGAGAAGCCGGCCGATCCGCCCGGCACGCCCGACGACCCGGAGCAGACATTCGTGTCGATGGGCAACTACATCTTCACCACGAAGGTCCTCATCGACGCGGTGCGCGCTGACGCCGACGACGACGACTCCGATCACGACATGGGCGGCGACATCATTCCGCGTCTGGTCGCCGACGGGCGGGCCGCGGTCTACGACTTCAAGGACAACGAGGTGCCCGGCGCCACCGAGCGTGACCGCGGCTACTGGCGTGACGTCGGTACGCTCGACGCGTTCTACGACGCGCACATGGACCTGGTGTCGGTGCACCCGATCTTCAACCTCTACAACAAACGCTGGCCGATTCGCGGCGAATCGGAGAACCTGGCGCCGGCGAAGTTCGTCAACGGCGGCTCCGCGCAGGAATCGGTGGTGGGCGCCGGCAGCATCGTGTCCGCGGCATCGGTGCGCAACTCGGTGCTCTCGTCCAACGTCGTCGTCGACGACGGCGCCATCGTCGAAGGCGGCGTGTTGATGCCGGGGGTGCGGGTGGGCCGTGGCGCGGTGGTGCGCCACGCGATCCTCGACAAGAACGTCGTCGTCGGCCCGGGCGAGATGGTCGGGGTCGACCTCGAACGCGACCGGGAACGCTTCGCGGTCAGCGCGGGCGGAGTCGTCGCGGTCGGCAAGGGAATCTGGATCTAAGCGCTGCGCCGTCGCCTGCGCAGCAGCTTGACCGCCGCCCACACCATCGCCACGACCAGGACGAGCACCAGCAGCGGCAGGACGATCGCGACGAGGGCCAGCCCGGTGCTGAGGATGTCCTCGACAGTGCTCAGCACCGGCGCGGCCATCCCGGCGGTGGTGACGTTGGCCGCCGGGCGCACCGTCGTCTTCGTCAGGTGGACCACGAGTGCGACGACCACTCCGACCGCCACCGGGACCCATTGACCCGACCGGGCGAACGCGCCCGGGTCGGCGACGGCCGCGGTCTGCGCGGCGGTTCCCGAGCCGAACACGATGCCGCCCGCGGTCGGGCGGACGACCGTCTGCACCACGTCGTTGACACTGTCGAGTGCGGGGATCTTGTCGGCCACCACCTCGACGGCCAGCAGGACCGCGACGATCGTCAGCACCCAGCCGTTCTCCAGCCACGACCATGCGTGCGGCAGCGCGACCACGTCGGTGAACCGGGCGAGCAGACCCAGGATCAGCATCGGGATGTAGGCGTTGAGTCCGGCCGCGGTGGCCAGACCGAAACCGGTCAGAAACTCCACGAGGTCACCACACGTACGGCACGAGCCGGTAGCGCACATCCCTCATGTAGTCCCGGTATCCGGGCAACTGCTGCGCGAGCGCCATTTCCTCGTCGAGAATCCGCACTGCCAGCAGCGCCAAGGCGGGAACGAGGGCCAGCAGCCCCCAGTAGGAGCCGAGCGCCAGCGGCGTTCCCGCCGACATGATCAGCGCTCCGACGTACATGGGATGGCGGACGATGCCGTACAAGCCTGTGGATGCCAGCTGCTGCCCTTCCTCGATCGCGATATTGGCTGCGGCATAACTGTTTTGGATGACGACGAACTGTGACATGAGCAGCCCCGCCCCAACGAGCACGTCGCCGGTGATCACGACCCACACCGGCACGTCCGACCAGCCGAACCGGTGGTCGAGGGCGCTGACGACCATGCCCGCAATCCCCGTCACAAACACGCCGGTGACGGCGATCTTCTGTGTCATCCGCGTTTCGGCTGCGGGACCCGCGTGCATGCGGCGCCGCAGTGCCGCAGGGTCTTTCACGGCCAGGTAGATGCCGGGTCCCATCGTCGCGGTGGTGAACACGCCGATGAAAACCCATGCCTGCCAATAATTCAACGTGCCGGCCGGCAGGAACAGCACCAGACCCAGGAAGACCAGCCCGAGGATCGACGTGGCCAACGCTTGCAGCGCGGTCTTCATCGCAGATCTCGCCTGCGGAACGCGGACGCGCCTGCCGCCGCCAGCCCGACGTCGATCACCAACAGCCACACCAGCGGAGCCGCGGTGAACTCACCGGTGCCCACCCGCGGGGTGTGGGCGAACGGCTCGAGGTTCAGCAGCCACTGCGGGAAGCCCGACAGCGAGCCCAGCAGGTAGAGCGCGACGAACCCCACCAGCACGCCCCACGCCACCGGCGTGAATCGGGGAGCGAGGCCGAACAGCGCAACCGTGACAGCCGCCAACAGCCATATCGCAGGCAGCTGCACCGCTGCGGTGCCCAGCACCATGGGCAGCTTTCCCCCGATGTCGCCGGCCGCCGCCCCGTAGGTCAAGCCCGCAGTCAGCGCGGCGATCATCAGCGCGGCCGCCGATGCTGCCAGTGCGATCCCGAAATGGCTTGCCAGCCAACGTGTCCGGCTCACCGCACCGGCCAACAGGGTTTCAGTGCGCGTGCTGGTCTCCTCGTGGTGAAGCCTCAGCGTGAGCGAGATCGCGAATGCCGACGTCACCATCCCGAGGAGGTTGAACGCCACAGCGACGAACGCCTGCTCGAGGACGCCGGTGCCGCCGAGGCGCGCCACGATGTCGCGGGCCGACCCACTGCTGACCTCGTCACCGATGCCGTGCACAACGCTGCCGATCACCAAGCCGTACAGGCACAGTCCAACCGACCACAAGACGACGGCGCCGCGATCCAGGCGCCACGCCAGGCTCAGCGCCCCACGCAACGACGGTCGCGCCTCACCGGGCCCGGGGCGGTCGGCGATCAGCCCGGCACCCACGTCACGGCGGGCCAGCAGCCGGTATGCGACAGCGACGAGCACAGCCGTCGTGACCAAGTGCAGCACCAGCACCCAGAAGCGGTCACCGGCGTATGGGCGTACCTGCAGCGACCAGCCCAGCGGTGACAGCCACGACAGCGCCTCGTTTCCGGCATCGCCCACGGCGCGCAGCGTGAAGGCGAGTGCCAGCGCGGCGAAGGCCGCCCCGCGCGCGAAACGGGCACTGGGCGACAGCTGCGCGGCGACGCCCGCCACCGCGGTGAACACCAGACCCGAGCACGCCAGCGCGAGACCGAACGCGAGCGAGCCCGCGGCCGGCACATCGGTGGTCAGGAGCCCCGCGAACCCGACGAGACCGGTCAGGATCGACGCGCCGGAGGCCAACAGCAGAGCGGCGGTCAGACTCGCATACCGGCCGACGGCCGTCGAGTCGATCAGCTCTGTCCGACCGGTCTCCTCGTCCGCACGAGTGTGGCGGATGACCGTCAGGATGACCGCCACCGCGATCAGCAGGTGGAAGATGCTGGCCTTCCAAATCCCAACGGCGCCAAGGGTGTCGTTGTAGACGCAGCCATACAGCGCACGCTGGGCGGGGCTGGCCATGATCGTCGCCGCGAGCACGGCGCGGTCTGCCTGGGTGGGATAGACCGCGCCGATACTGCCGATGTACACGGTGGCCAGTGGGACCGACAACAGCAGGACCCACAGCGGCAGCACGATCCGATCTCGGCGCAGGTACAACCGCAGCAGAGCGACAGTGCCCGTGAACAACGATCCGCGTGCCGGTAGTCCGTGTGCGGGTTGATGACGCTGCAACGTCGCGGTGCTCATACGTTCACCTCCTGCTGCGCCTTGCCGTCGACGTTGTAGTGCCGCAGGAACAGGTCCTCCAATGTGGGTGGATGGCTCGTCAGGCTGCGCACGCCGGCGTTGCCGAGCACGCGGACGAGTTCGCCCAGACTCTCGGCGTCGACCTGTGCCCGCACGGTGTTGCCCTCAACGGTGACGTCTTCGACGCCGTCGATTCGGCTGATGTCGCCCGGGTCGCCGATCATCTCCGCCTTGATCGAGGTGCGGCTGAGGTGGCGCATCGATTCCAGCGTTCCGCTCTCCACGGTCTTGCCTGCGCGGATGATGGTCATCCGCTGGCACAGCGCCTCGGTCTCGCCGAGGATGTGGCTGGACAGCAGCACCGTCGCACCGCGGTCGCGGGCTTCGTTGACGCACTGCTGAAAGACGTTCTCCATCAACGGATCGAGGCCGCTGCTGGGCTCGTCGAGCAAGAGCAGCCGGGCCCTCGACGAGAACGCGGAGACCAGCGAGACCTTCTGGCGGTTGCCTTTGGAGTAGGTTCGCGCCTTCTTGTGCGGGTCGAGGTCGAAGCGCTCGATCAGTTCGTCGCGGCGCTTGCCGTCGATGCCGCCTCGCATCCGGGCCAGCAGGTCGATGATCTCCCCACCGGTCAATGACGGCCACAACGTGACATCGCCAGGGACATAGGCGATTTGCCGGTGCAAACCGACGGCGTCGGTCCACGGGTCACCGCCCAGTACGCGCACCGTGCCGGCGTCGGCTTTCACCAGACCGAGCAGAACCCGGATCGTGGTGGACTTCCCGGCGCCGTTCGGTCCGAGGAAGCCGTGCACTTCACCTTCGCGCACGGTCATCTCGAAACCGTCGAGCGCATGTACCGTACCGAAGTTCTTTGTCAGCCCGTGGATTTCGATGGCCGTCATGCGTCTCCTCCTTGCTCGTCGGCTTGCTCTCGTTGGGCCAGGAATGCGTCGTACATGGTGGTGTCGGTCATCAGCCCGTGGCTGTACACCTCGAGCGCGGGCAGCACCATCTCCTCGCCATAGTCGTGCAGCACGGTCGCCATGTCGGTCGGTTTGTCGTGCAACTGCAGATACAGCAGGAATGCGCCGCCGCCCGACATCGCCAGGAATCGGGCGCGGGCCTTGGGGTCGCGGCTCGGTTTGAGCGTGCCGGCCCTGACGCCGTCCTCCAGGTACTGCTCGGCGTTGTCGATCATCCGTTGCCAGAACGTCTTCGCCAGGTCGGTTCCGGACTGCATGCTGCGCACCAGGTAGGCCATCATCGGCGCGTACGACTCGATCTCGGCGACTTGTGCGAACCAGGTGGTCGGATCGGCCGACCGCAGCGACTCGGACTTCGCGCTGCGGATCTCTTCGGCGATGTATTCGTCGCATGCCTTGCGCAGGCCGTCCCGGGAACCGAAGTGGTGGATCACCAGTCCGGCGCTCACGCCGGCGGCCTCGGCGATGGCCCGCAGGCTGACTTGGAACCCATGCTGGCCCCACTGCTCGATCGCCGCGTCGCGGATTCTCGCGGCCGCGGTCATGTCCTCTGAACGCATGTTCAATAGGCTAAACGCACGTTCAGAACGGCGTCAAGTGTGGCGATCGTCACAGTTCCGTTGCAATTTTGGGTGTACACGCGTTTACTCGAGAATGACTCGTCGAGGCGGGGACGGTTGCAACATGTCGCTCCGACCATGCGGCCGACTCATTTGACATCCGAGGGCGACATGACCTGGAAGGTGACGGAGTGACTGCGGAATTCTCCTTGGAGCTGCCGGAAGAGGTGGTGCACGTTCGCGACTGGGTGCACGAATTCGCCGTCGAGGTGATCCGGCCAGCCGCGGCCGAGTGGGATGAGCGGGAAGAGACCCCGTGGCCGATCATCGCCGAGGCGGCCAAAGTCGGGCTGTACACGCCCGAGTTGTTCGCGCAGATGACCGCCGAGCCCAGCGGCATCGGGATGCTCACGGTGTTCGAGGAGATGTTCTGGGGCGACGCCGGCATCGCGCTGTCGGTTCTCGGCACCGGCCTGGCCGCGGCCGCGCTCGCCTCGAGCGGCACCCCGGAGCAAATCGGTGAGTTCCTGCCCCAGATGTTCGGCAGCCCAGGCGATCCCATGGTGGCCGCGTTCTGTTCGTCGGAGCCGGGCGCCGGGTCCGACGTGGGCGCGGTGCGGACGCGGGCGCGTTACGACGAAGCCGCCGACGAGTGGGTGCTGACCGGAACCAAGACCTGGGCCACCAACGGCGGCATCGCCAACGTGCACATCGTCGTCGCCTCGGTCTACCCCGAGTTGGGCACCCGTGGACAGGCGACGTTCGTCATCCCTCCCAACACACCCGGGCTGTCGCAGGGGCAGAAGTTCAAGAAGCACGGGATCCGGGCGTCTCACACTGCCGAAGTCGTTCTCGACGACGTGCGCATTCCCGGCCGGCTGATCCTGGGCGGCAGGGAGCGATTCGAGAAGCGCATCGCGAAGGCGCGGGAAGGCAAGCGGACCTCGAGCCAAGCCGCGATGATGACGTTCGAACGCACCCGCCCTGCAGTCGGTGCGATGGCGCTCGGTGTCGCGCGCGCAGCCTACGAGTACGCCCTCGACTACGCCTGCCAGCGTGAGCAATTCGGCCGCAAGATCGGCGAGTTCCAGGCGATCGCGTTCAAGCTCGCCGACATGAAGAGCCGCATCGACGCGTCACGGCTGCTGGTCTGGCGAGCCGGGTGGATGCACCGCAACAACAAGCCGTTCACGGCCGCCGAGGGGTCGATGGCCAAGCTGGTCGCCAGCGAAACCGCGGTGTACGTCACCGACGAGGCCATCCAGATTCTCGGTGGCAACGGCTACACCCGCGACTATCCGGTGGAGCGCATGCACCGGGACGCGAAGATCTTCACGATCTTCGAGGGCACCAGCGAGATCCAGCGGCTGGTGATGGCCCGGGCGCTGACCGGTTTGCCGATCCGGTAGGCCTCAGTCGCGCGCGGCGATCAGGATGCCGTCGCCAAGCGGCACCAGCACGGGCGTCAGCCGCTCGTGCTCGGCGATCAGCCGCGTGGCCTCACGGACCGCGGCCACCTCGGCATCGGCTGCCGACGGGTCTCCCGCCCGGCCACCGAGCGCGGCGCGGTGCACGACGATCGCGCCGCCCGACCGCAGCAGCCGGATGCCCTCGATGACGAACTGCGGCTGGTCCACCGGTTCCGCGTCGACGAACACGAGGTCGTAGGACTCGTCGGCAAGCCGCTGCAACACCTCCTGCGCGCGTCCGGCGATCACCCGGGTGCGCGACGGCGCCACTCCCGCTTCGGTGAATGCCTGCTTGGCGAGCCGCTGATGTTCGGGCTCGACGTCGATCGTCGTGAGCACTCCGTCGTCGGCCATGCCGGACAGCAACCAGAGGCCGCTGACACCGGCCCCGGTACCCACTTCAGCGACAGCCTTGGCTCCCGAGATCCGGGCCAGCACCGACAGCAGCGCGCCCACTGCGGGCGTCACCGCGCCGGCGCCGGAGTCGACGGCCCGGTCCCGCGCTGCGGCGACGATCGGGTCTTCGGTGATCGAGTCCTCCGCGTGCCCCAGGATTGTCAGCTCGGCCATGCCCGCAGCGTAGGACCAAAGGGCGCCGCAGCCGGGCAGGCGCGCCCGAACGCGACACGCCCACGAAGGAAAACCGAATTGGCTTCCATTCTGGCTGCCCGTGGCGGCCACGAACGGGTTTCTCAGGGAAAGCTCAGGTAGCTCATATGCCGGCCACACCGGCATGGGGAACGGTAGGCGCATGGTTTACCCGGGTGGGCATGGCGGGAATAGTACCGGCGAGATCGACGTTGGCCGCTACGACGGATTTTGTCCACCGGACCTGGAGGATCCCACGACCCGCACCCTTGCGCCGAGCGCGATGCCGCCGGCGAGCATGACGCATTTCGAGCGTTCGTTCGACTCCGGCTGGGTCGAGCAGTCCGATGAGCCACATGGCACAGCGGTGTTCGACGCCACCGGCGACAAAAGCACCATGCCCACCTGGGATGAGCTGGTCCGCCAGCACGCCGACCGGGTCTACCGGCTCGCGTACCGGCTGGCGGGCAACCAGCACGACGCCGAGGACCTGACGCAAGAGACGTTCATCCGCGTGTTCCGCTCGTTGCAGAACTACCAGCCCGGCACGTTCGAGGGCTGGCTGCACCGCATCACCACGAACCTGTTCCTCGACATGGTGCGGCGGCGGGCGCGGATCCGGATGGAGGCGCTGCCTGACGACTATGACCGCGTCCCCGCCGACGAGCCCAACCCCGAGCAGATCTACCACGATTCGCGGCTGGGCCCCGACCTGCAGGCCGCGCTCGACTCGCTGCCGCCGGAGTTCCGCGCGGCGGTGGTGTTGTGCGACATCGAGGGCCTGTCGTACGAAGAGATCGGTGCGACGCTCGGGGTCAAGCTCGGCACCGTCCGCAGCCGCATCCACCGCGGACGCCAGGCGCTGCGCGACTACCTCGCCGCGCACGGGTCCGGCGAGGAACTCGTCGCTCAATCTCTTGCTCTTCGCGCAAGCGGCTCATCGACGCCGGTTGCTCTTCGCGCAAGCGGCTCATCGACGTCGGCCTGACCGCCGGCGTGACGCGCGCTACATTCGGTGTAGCCGGGGCTTGCGCCGAGAGGAGTCAGCATGGCCCACCGCGGGCATGTCTTCCGCCGAGCCTTCTCGTGGCTACCGCAGCAGTTCGCCTCCCAGAGTGACGCGCCCGTGGGCGCGCCCCGCCAATTCGGTTCCACCGAGCACCTGTCGACGGAGGCCATCGCCGCGTTCGTCGACGGCGAGTTGCGGATGACCGCTCATCTTCGTGCAGCCCACCACCTGTCGCTGTGCCCGCAGTGTGCCGCCGAAGTCGACGGGCAGCGGCAGGCCCGCGCCGCACTGCGACATTCCCAACCCATCGACATGCCGACGTCGCTGCTGGGCACCCTTTCACAGATTCCCCTCCAGTCGGACGACGCCCTCGGTGAACCGGCCGCCCCGGCTGCCGACGATTCAGGCGTGCCGCGCGGACGGCGTAAGCGCCGGTAGGGTGGACACCGCTTCGTCAGCGACGAGCGATTGAGCGAAGAGCAGAAGAACGGACGCCGTGCCTGGGCGTGGCCCACGCCGTCCGCATCCCGGAAGAGGATCCAGTGAGCCCCACCAACCCCAACAGTGAAAACTCCGACGGCAGCCAGCTGCCCGGTCCGGGCGACGGCAACGCCACCACCCGCCTCGCGCCGCGCCCCATTTCCCGACCGCCGGTGGATCCGGCGTCCACCCGCGCGTTCGGCCGTCCGGCCGGAGTCGAGAGCTCTTTCCTCGGCGCCGACAAGCACCGCGACCAAGGCGAGTTCACCCCGCGCAACGCGCCCCCCGACCCGGTGCTCGCCGAGGCTTTCAGCCGCCCCTCTACCGGCGTGGAGTCGCTGCAGCGCCATCCCGCCGACGCAGGGGCCCTCGACGGGGAGCGTGACGACGACGCCGACCTGGCCGCCGACCCGTGGCGCGACCCGAGCGCCGCGGCGTCGCTGACCGCGCCAGCGCTGCCCACGCCGCAACCGGCCGCAGCGAGCGCGACCGCTGGCAAGCTCGGGGTGCGCGACGTGCTGTTCGGCGGGAAGGTGTCCTACCGCGCGCTGGCCGTGCTGGCGGTGCTCGCACTGGCGATCGCCTTCGTCGGCGGCTGGGTGGGCCGCCAGACCGCGGAGGTCGTGGAGGCGTTCACCACGTCCAAGATCACGTTGTCGACCAACGGCAGCCAGCCGCCCGAGGGCCGCTTCGCCCAGGTGGCGGCATCGGTGGCCGACTCCGTCGTCATGGTCGAGGCGGCGAGCGACCAGGAAGGCTCCCAGGGCTCCGGTGTCGTCGTCGACGGTCGCGGCTACATCGTCACCAACAATCACGTGATCTCCGAGGCGGCCAACAACCCGAGCCAGTACAAGATCACCGTGGTGTTCAACGACGGCAAGGAGGTGCCGGCCAACCTGGTCGGCCGTGACCCGAAGACCGACCTGGCCGTGCTCAAGGTCGACAACGTCAACAACCTAACGGTCGCCCAGTTCGGCGATTCCGACAAGGTCCGCGTCGGCGACGAGGTGATCGCCGCTGGCGCGCCGCTGGGGCTGCGCAGCACGGTCACGTCGGGCATCATCAGCGCGCTGCACCGGCCGGTGCCGCTGTCCGGTGAAGGCTCCGACACCGACACCGTCATCGACGCGCTGCAGACCGACGCGTCGATCAACCACGGCAACTCCGGTGGTCCGCTGATCGACATGAACTCTCACGTGATCGGCATCAACACCGCTGGAAAGTCGTTGTCCGACAGCGCAAGTGGGCTCGGCTTTGCGATTCCGATCAACGAGGTCAAGCTGGTCGTCGAGGCGCTGATCAAAGACGGCAAGATCGTGCACCCCACGCTCGGACTGACCGCCCGCTCCGTGAGCAACGCGGTCGCATCCGGCGCGCAGGTGGCCAACGTGAAGGCCGGCGGGCCCGCCGAGAAGGGCGGAATCCTGGAGAACGACGTGGTGGTGAAGGTGGGCAACCGGACCGTCGCCGACGCCGACGAGTTCGTCGTCGCAGTGCGCGCGCTGACCATCGGCCAGCCGGCGCCGATCGAGGTGGTGCGCGACGGCCGGCACGTCACGCTGACGGTCACTCCCGCGCCGGACAGCTGATGTTCGCCAACATCGGCTGGGGCGAGATGCTCGTGCTGGTGGTCATCGGGTTGGTGGTTCTCGGCCCCGAGCGGCTGCCGGGCGCAATCCGGTGGACGGCCAATTCACTGCGCCAGGCTCGCGACTACCTCAGCGGGGCCACCAAGAATCTGCGCGAGGAACTCGGCCCTGACTTCGACGACCTTCGCGAGCCGCTCGCGGAGTTGCAGAAGCTTCGCGGGATGTCGCCACGCGCGGCACTGACCAAGCACCTGCTCGACGGCGACGACTCGATCCTCACCGGCAAGTTCGACAAGCCGGTCGACCTGCCGCCGGATACGCCCGTCACCAAGCCGCAGAAGACCAGCGGCGAAACCCCGTTCGACGCCGACGCGACGTAACTACTTTGCGCCGAAATTGCGTTCCGCGCGGGGAAAGTGCGAGTAACTGCCACGCTGGCTACCGCCTCGGCGCACGCTAGCGGCGCGCGGTGTCGATGCCCAGCGACATCCCGGCCAGGCCCCGACGGCGTGCTGCCAACGCGTCGGCCACCTTTCGCAGCTCCTTGCCCGCCGGCGAGTCCGGCGCGGACAAGACCAGCGGTACACCCGAATCGCCGGCCGTCACCAGCGCGGGGTCCAGCGGAACCTGGCCCAGCAGCGGTATCTCGGCGCCCACGGCGCGCGACAGCCGCTCGGCAACCTGCTGGCCGCCGCCCTCGCCGAACAGTTGCATCACCGATCCGTCGGGCATCAGCAGCCCGGACATGTTCTCGACCACCCCGACGATCCGCTGCCGAGTCTGCAACGCGATCGCACCCGCGCGCTCGGCCACCTCGGCGGCCGCCATCTGCGGCGTCGTCACCACCAGAATCTCCGCGTTGGGAATCAATTGGGCCACCGAGATCGCGACGTCGCCGGTGCCGGGCGGCAGGTCCAGCAGCAACACGTCCAGGTCGCCCCAGTACACGTCGGCGAGGAACTGTTGCAGCGCGCGGTGCAGCATCGGGCCCCGCCACACCACCGGGGTGTTGCCCTGAGTGAACTGCGCGATCGAGATCACCTTCACGTCATGGGCGACCGGCGGCAGGATCATCGACTCGACCTGGGTGGGCCGATCCGTGGTGCCCATCATGCGGGGGATCGAGTGGCCGTAGATGTCGGCGTCGAGCAGCCCGACGGACAGCCCGCGGGCGGCCAGGGCGGCGGCCAGGTTCACGGTGACGCTCGACTTGCCCACCCCGCCCTTGCCCGACGCGACCGCGTACACCCGGGTCAGCGAGCCGGGCTGCGCGAACGGGATCACCGGCTCGCGGGCGTCGCCGCGCAGCATCTTCCGTAGCTCGGTGCGCTGCTCGTCGCTCATCACGTCGAGGCTGACCCTGACGGCACCTGTGCCGGGCACGTCGGCGACGGCGCGGGTCACCAGGTCGGCGATCTCGGTCTTCTTCGGGCATGCCGCGGTGGTCAGGTAGATCTCGACGTGCACGCCGTGATCGGGCTCGACCGTGACGTCCTTGACCATGCCCAATTCCGTGATCGGCCGCCGCAATTCGGGGTCGATCACCTTGGCCAGCGCTGAGCGCACGGAAGTTACGAGTTGTTCGGACATCGCTTCGAGTCTACGGTCCGGGCCTCAGGGCGCTCGGCGCCGCCGGTCGCTGCTCAGGCGGCGGGACCGGGCAGTGGCCCGCCCGACGGCGGAAGCGCAGGCGCGGGCGCGGGTGACGGTTCGGGCGCCGGTGGCGGTGCCAGCCACGGCAGCAGGGGCTGCGGCGTGGCCGGCTGCTCAGGCGGCGGCGCTATCCCGGGAAGCGGCGCGGCGGGCGCGGGGCCGGGCATCGGCGCGGCCGCGTCGGGACCGGGCAGCACGCCCGGCCACTGGTTGGTGGGGGCCATCCCCGGCAGCGGCGGCCCGAAAGGCGTTGCGCTGGGCGGCGTCACAGACGGCAGCGCGTTCGCGCCGAAGCAGACGAGCGTCGGGCACCCCGGCGTCTGTCCCGGCATCTGGTTCGGATTCATGCCCGGCGGCAGGAAAGACGGCATCTGGCTGGCGACGTCGGTGGACCCGAAGTTGACCAGCTGCATCTGCGACATCGGGTCCGTCATCGGCAGCCCGAGCACGTTGATCGGCAGGCCGGGCCCGAGTCCTTCCGGGCCGGTCTCCAAGTGCGCGTCTCGCGCGTCGCCCATCGCCGGAACCGGTCCGGTGATCGGCGGAAGGTCCACCGGAACGACGCCGGTGGCGTACGCGGCGGCCCAGCCCAGCACGTTGCGTGCGTAGGGCATCGAGTTGTTGTAGCGAAGGATCGCGCTGAGCACCTGCGACTGGTCGCGGAGGTTCAGCCCACCGCTGCACAGATAGCGCCCGGCGGCCAGCGCCGAGTCGAACAGGTTCTGCGGATCGGCCTTGCCGTCGCCGTCGCCGTCGGAGGCGTACCGGGCCCACGTCCCGGGCAGGAACTGCATCGGACCCATCGCGCGCGCATACGTCGCCCGTCCGTTGGGCGCCATGCTCTGCAAGATGACCTCGTTGCCCGGCAGCGACCCGTCGAGCGTCGGTCCGTAGATGGGCCGCACAGCCGTTCCGCGGAGGTCGGTCGCGCCGTTGTTCGCGTGCAGCGACTCGATGCGGCCGATCCCGGCGAGCAGGTTCCAGCTGACGCCGCAGCCCGGCGCAGCCAGTGACATCATCTTCTCGGAGTTGCGGTAAGCCGACAGCGCGGTTGACGGAATGCCAAGAGCACCAGGCGAATTGACGACGATAGCGGGTGGCGGAGCGGACAGCGAGCCCGCGGCGACGTGGAAGGTCGACGGCGGCCTGCTGACCTCGATGACGGAAGGACCGGAGATGTCGCCGGGGTTCGGTGACACCGCGGCGAGAGGCATGACGTTGGCGTCCTGGGTGGGCGGGTGGACCACCGGTTCCGGACGGGGCGCGCCTGCCACCGCGCCGGCGAACACCACCGGAGCGACCACGAAGACCAAGGCCGTCGCGGGCGTGCGAGCGACCCGGGCAACCCGTTGACGCGCCCACTCAAGGGCGCCGCGGGCCCCCAAGCCTCCCCCTTCGTCCACTCACACCGTCCTCACGTCGTCGGAGGCGTGCGCCGCCAGGCGCACCAGCCCTGTGAACTGAATCACCATACCTATTCGCAAACCGATTGGATGCACATTGGTCACTGTGAAATCTTTTGCACCAGGCACATGAGGTCTAGGTGACGCGTTTGGTTCGACGTTCAGCAAGGTCGGCTTTGGGTGGTGCGTCGGGTGGCGACGACGGCGGCAGGGCTTGTTCGATGAGCTCTCTCAGTTCGTCGAGTTCGCGGCGCAGGTAGTCGCGGGTGGCCACCTCACCCACGGCGAGCCGCAGTGCCGCCAGCTCGCGGGCCAGGTACTCGGTGTCGGCCTTGGTCTGCGCGGCCCGCCTCCGGTCTTCGTCGAGCGAGACCCGGTCGCGGTTCTCCTGCCGGTTCTGCGCCAGCAGAATCAGCGGCGCCGCGTAGGCGGCCTGCGTCGAGAAGGCCAGGTTGAGCAGGATGAAGGGGTACGGGTCCCAGCGCAGCGTCACCGCGAACAGGTTCAGCAAGATCCAGACGATGACGAGGATGGTCTGCCACAGCAGGTATCTGCCCGTGCCCAAGAACCGCGCGATCGATTCGCTGAATTGCCCGACCGCCTCGGGGTCGACGTTGAACGACAGCCGGCGGCGTGACGTGCGAGGCGTGTCCAGCCGCTGACGCGACGACAGTTCACTCATGCGCGATCCGCCTGCGCTTCTCGCAGCTCACTCATGTCACCCTCTCCGCACTGGCCGCAAGCTCAGATTCCTCGAAGCGCAGGCGCCAGTCGTCGGGCAACAGATGGTCGAGGACGTCGTCGACGGTCACCGCGCCGAGAAGGTGGTTCTGTTCGTCGACCACCGGGCCGCAGACCAGATTGTAGGCAGCGAAGTACCGGGTCACCGCGGCCAGCGATGATTCCGGCGTCAGGCTGGGCAGGTCGGTGTCCACCATTCCGCTCACCAGCGCGGCGGGCGGCTCGCGCAGCAGCCGCTGCAGGTGGACGCAGCCGAGGTAGCGGCCGGTCGGGGTGGCCGTCGGCGGGCGCACCACGAACACCAGCGACGCCAGCGCCGGGGTCAGGTCCGGGTCGCGCACGCGCGCCAGCGCCTCGGCGACCGTCGTGTCCGGTGCCAGCACCACCGGCTCCGACGTCATCAACCCGCCCGCGGTGTCGGGAGAGTGGCTCAGCAGCCGGCGCACCGGCTCGGAATCCTCCGGGTCCATTCGGCGCAGCAGCATCTCGCGGTCCACCGGGTTGATCACCTGCAGCAGGTCGGTGGCGTCGTCGGGTTCCATCGCCTCGAGAACGTCGGCGGCGCGCTCGGTGTCCAGCTGCATCAGCAGCGCCCACTGCTCGTCCTCGGGCAACTCCTGCAGCACGTCGGCCAGGCGTTCGTCGTCGAGCGCGTTGATCACCTCGACCCGACGCTTGGTGGGCAGCTCGCGGATCGCGTCGGCGACCTCGATCGGACGCTGGTCCTCGAACTGGTGCAGCAGCTGCGCGACACCCTGACCCGGCAGCGCCAGCGCCGAGGGCGTCAGGCCCTGCACGTTCTGCCAGTCGACGATGTAGATGTTGCTGCGGCGCCCGAGCCTGCGCAGGCTTCGCACCGCCACCTTGGTCACCACCCACTCGCGGGTGCGGGTCTGTTCCACGCCCAGATCGATTACGACGACGTCCATTCCGGCCAGCTGCTCGAGTTCGGGATCGTCGACGCGCACCCGGGTTTCGATGATCTGCCCCAGCACCAGCACCTCGCCGGGACGCTGCGCGAACCGGCGCAGCGAGACGTTGGCCGTGGTCAACGTCACCGCGTTCGGCTCGATCGCGGTGACTCGCGTGATAGGCACGAAAATCCTTCGCCGCGTGAGCAATTCGACGACGAGGCCGAGCACCCGGGGCTGCTGGCGGACGATGCTGATGCTCACCACCACGTCGCGCACCCGCCCGATCGACTCGCCGTCGGGGCCGAGCACGACCATGCCCGCGAGTCGCGCCGCGTACACCCTGTTCACCGCCGCCATGAGAGCAAGAGTAGGAGTTATCCCGTGGATCAGACTGTGGGGACCGCGTATCGGCCGCGCCGGACGTGTCTTTCGGTGCCGGGCAGCAGCACGAAGATGATCGAGAAGGCCAAGATGCTGCCCGCCGACGAGGTGTTCCTCGACCTCGAAGACGCCGTCGCCGTCGACGCCAAGGCCCAAGCCCGCACGCAGGCGGCGATCGCGCTGGCGGAGCCGGGATGGTCGGGTCAGCTGCGCGGGGTGCGCGTCAACGACTGGACGACGCCGTGGACGTACACCGACGTGATCGAGGTGGTGTCGACCGCGGGTTCGCAACTCGACGTCGTCGTGCTGCCCAAGGTCTCCGACGCGTCGCACATCCACGCGCTGGATCTGCTGCTGACGCAATTGGAAATGACACATGGGCTCGAAGTCGGCCGCATCGGCATCGAGGCGCAGATCGAAAACGCCCGAGGGCTCACCAATCTCGACGCGATCGCTGCCGGCCCGCGGGTGCAGGCGGTGATCCTCGGGCCGGCAGACCTGATCGCCAGTTTGAACATGCGCACGCAACAGGTCGGAGAGCAGCCGAAAGGCTATGACGTCGGCGACGCATACCACCATGTGCTGATGTCGATACTGATCGCCGCACGCACGCACGGCGTCGCGGCGATCGACGGGCCGTATCTGAAGGTGCGCGACGTCGACGGGTTCCGGCGAGTGGCCGGCCGCTCGGCGGCGCTGGGCTACGACGGCAAGTGGGTGCTGCATCCGGACCAGATCGCCGCAGGCAACGAGATCTTCAGCCCGCGCCAAGACGAGTACGACCACGCCGAGCTGATCCTGGAGGCTTACGAGTGGCACACGTCGGCAGCCGGTGGTGCGCGGGGCGCGGTGATGCTCGGCGACGAGATGCTCGACGAGGCCAGCCGCAAGATGGCATTGGTGATCGCGGCCAAGGGCAGAGCCGCGGGCATGACGCGTGAAGGCGAGCGGTTCCGTCCGCCGGACTAGTAGCTGCTGGAGGTGTCCTCAGGCGCCAGGGCGCCGATGATCAGGACGCCGATGCCCAGCACGATGGTGATGGCTCCGACGATGACGGCCGCGAGCGCCATGCCGTGCCCCTTCTCCCCGGTGCGCCTCGTCTGACCCATCGCCACGAACCCCAGTGCGATCCCCACAATCGACGGGACGAAGCAGAAGCACAGCACCACTCCGAGCAGCGACGAGACGAGCGCACCTATCGCCATCCCGCTGGTGCCCGGCGGCTGGGCCATCCCGTAGGGGTCGTAGGGGTTGGTGCCGTATCCCGCAACGCCGTAAGGCTGCGGGGCATATCCCTGGTCGCCGTAGCCCTGATAGGGCGGCGGGAACTGCGGGTAACCGGGGGGCGCGCCCGACGGATAGTTCTGTGGGTAGTCGACGGGCTGGTACGGATTGGCCGACGGCCCCGAATACCCCTCCAGCGACGGGTATTCGAAGGGCCGATTGGGATCGTTCGGGTCGTAGGTCATCGCGGGCTACATGTTCGCCGCGTACCAGCCGATGCCGACAATCACCAGGATGACGGCCAGCGCCAAGGTGACGGCGCCGACGGCGATGCCCGCGATCGCCAAACCGCGTCCCTCCTCACCCGACTGCTTGATCTGGTTGATCGCGACGATGCCGAGCACGACGCCCACGATCGCGGCGAGCACCCCGAAGACCCCACACGCGAAGGCCAGCGGGATTGCCAACACCGAGGCGACCAGCGAGCCGATCGCCATCCCGTTAGTGCGCGACTGCGGAGGGCTCGGATAGCCGGACTGATACGGCGGCGACGGGGCGTAACCGCCTGGCGGCGGCGGGTACGACGGGGGAGTGCTCGGCGGTGGCCCATATCCCGGCGGCGGGTAGCCCGAGGGCGGCGGTGCAGCACCGGGCGGCTGGGCCCCGTACCCCGGTTGCGGCTGTCCGTGCTCGATCGGCGGTGGCTCGTACGCTCCGGAGGGTGGCTGCTGCTCCCAGGGCCGCTGGCCGGGGTCACCCGGTGTCGTCATGGCGATCAACCTAGCGTACGGGCTGGTCGGACATGCCTCTGTCGGCGCTATGGAGCCCGAATCGGGGCACAATACATGGGGTGCGGCGCGTTGGTCATACAGACTATGCCCGGCCCGTCGCACAGACCGTGAGGAGCAAGGACGGATGACCAGTCCATTTCCGCAGGGGCGGAACCCCAACACGCCGTCGCCGGGCCCGCGCGGGCCGTCGCTGCCCACCCCGCCGAAGGGCTGGCCGATCGGCTCGTACCCGACGTACGCGGAGGCCCAACGCGCTGTCGACTACCTCGCCGACCAACAGTTTCCGGTTCAGCAGGTCACGATCGTGGGCGTCGATCTGATGCAGGTCGAACGCGTCACCGGCCGGCTCACGTGGCCGAAGGTGCTCGGCGGTGGCGTGATCACCGGTGCGTGGCTGGGCATCTTCATCGGGCTGGTGCTCGGGCTCATCACCACCAACACGTGGCAGGCGCTGATCACCGGGGTCACCGCCGGCGTGTTCTTCGGATTGATCACATCGGCAGTTCCCTACGCGATGGCCCGCGGCACAAGGGATTTCAGCTCGACGATGCAGCTGGTGGCCGGACGCTACGACGTGCTGTGCGATCCGCAGAACGCCGAGAAGGCGCGAGACTTACTGGCCCGCTTGACGATATAACGGCGGCGCGCCAGGGAGCCAAGTGTTGCACTGGATGCGCGTCTGCCTCTACGGTTTGCGCGTGCCCGGCAAGTCGCGCAGCACACTCGGCCGACTCGGTGCGGCGGCGGTAGCGGTGCTGGCCGCGGCGTCGATGGTTTCGGCCTGCGGGTCCGGCAGCCACGGCACGGTGATCAGTTTCTACACCCCCGCCGGTGACGCGGACACTTTCGCCGCTATCGCCAAGGAGTGCAACAAGCAACTCGCCGGGCGGTTCACGATCCGGCAGATGAGCCTGCCGAAGGGCGCCGACGACCAGCGGCTGCAACTGGCCCGTCGTCTCACCGGCAACGACCGGACTCTCGATGTGATGGCCCTCGACGTCGTCTGGACGGCCGAGTTCGCCGAAGCGGGGTGGGCGTTGCCGCTGTCCGACGACCCCGCCGGCCGAGCCCGAGAGGACGCCGTCACGGACACCCTGCCCGGCCCGCTGAAGACCGCCGGGTGGAACGGCACACTCTATGCGGCGCCTATCAGTACCAACACCCAATTGCTTTGGTACCGAGCCGATTTGGTCACCACGCCGCCAACAGACTGGGACGCCATGGTGGCCACCGCGACCGCTCTGCACAACGCGGGCAAGCCGAGCTGGATCGCGGTGCAGGGCAAGCAGTACGAAGGCCTGGTGGTCTGGTTCAACACGTTGCTGGAAAGCGCAGGCGGCCAAGTGCTTTCCGGCGACGGCAAGACCGTCACGCTCACGGACACCCCCGCGCACCGGGCCGCCACGGTGACGGCACTGCAGATCATCAAGAACGTCGCGACCGCCCCGGGCGCCGACCCGTCGATCACCCAGACCAACGAGGAGACTGCGCGGTTGGCGCTCGAGCAAGGCAAGGCCGCCCTCGAGGTGAATTGGCCGTTCGTGCTCCCGTCGATGATGGGCAACGCGATCAAGGGCGGCGTCTCGTTCCTGCCGCTGAACCAGCGCAGCGACCTGTCCGGGGCGATCAACGACGTCGGCGACTTCGAGGCCGACGACGCTCAGTTCGCCGCCGCCTACGACGCCACCAAGGCGGTGTTCGGTTTCGCGCCGTATCCCGGCGTGGTGCCCGGCCAGCCGGCCAGGGTCACGCTCGGCGGGCTGAACCTGGCCGTGGCCAAGACCACCCAGCACAGAGCGGAAGCGTTCGAAGCCGTTCGCTGCCTGCGCAACCTGGAGAACCAGAAGTACCTGTCCATCCAGGGCGGACTGCCGACGGTGCGCGCGTCGTTGTACGACGACCCGCAGTTCCAGCTCAAGTACCCGGCATACGCGATCATCCGCGAGCAGCTCACCGACGCCGCCGTGCGGCCCCTCACTCCGAACTATCAATCGGTGTCGATGCGGATCTCTGCCACGCTCGCCCCGATCGCCGCGATCGACCCGGAGAAGACCGCCGACAAGCTGGCCGCCGAGGTGCAGAAGGCCATCGACGGGAAGGGGCTGATCCCGTGAGCCGAACTCAAGCTCTTCGCGCAAGCGGCTCATCGACCTCCGACACCCGGTCGCAGCGGCGGCTGGCCTACCTGCTGATCACTCCGGCGGTGCTGCTGATGCTGGCGGTCACCGCCTATCCGATCGGTTACGCGGTGTGGCTTTCGCTGCAGAAGGTCAGCCTGGCCACCCCGGGTGACTCGACGTTCGTCGGGCTGGCCAACTACCAGACCGTTCTCGCCGACCACTATTGGTGGACGGCATTCGCGGTCACCCTTGCGATCACGGTGATCTCGGTGTCCATCGAGCTGGTGCTGGGCCTCGCGCTGGCGCTGGTGATGCACCGCACTATCTTCGGCAAGGGGGTGGTGCGCACGGCTGTGCTGATCCCGTACGGGATCGTGACCGTCGCGGCGTCCTACAGCTGGTACTACGCGTGGACCCCCGGCACGGGTTACCTGGCCAACCTGCTGCCGGAAGGCACCGCGCCACTGACCCAGCAGATCCCGTCGCTGGCCATCATCATCCTCGCCGAGGTGTGGAAGACGACGCCGTTCATGGCGCTGCTGCTGCTGGCCGGTCTGGCGCTGGTGCCCGAGGAACTGATGCGCGCGGCGCAAGTCGACGGCGCAGGTGCGTGGAAGAGGCTCGTCAAGGTGACGCTGCCGCTGATCAAACCCGCGGTTCTGGTGGCCCTGCTGTTCCGCACACTGGACGCGTTCCGCATCTTCGACAACATCTACGTCCTCACCGGTGGTGCCAACAACACCGGCTCGGTGTCGATCCTGGGCTACGACAACCTGTTCAAGGCCTTCAACCTCGGACTGGGCTCGGCGATCAGCGTGCTGATCTTCTTGTGCGTGGCCGTGATCGCGTTCATCTTCATCAAGCTGTTCGGGACATCGGCGCCCGGAGCGGACGACGGGAATCAGCGATGAGCGCTTGCGCGAAGAGCAGAGAGCCCTGAGATGGCAGAGCGAGTGGGCGCCGGCCGAAAAGC
Source organism: uncultured Actinomycetota bacterium (assembly GCA_963775205.1). Classification (GTDB taxonomy): domain Bacteria; phylum Actinomycetota; class Actinomycetes; order Mycobacteriales; family Mycobacteriaceae; genus Mycobacterium. Next base: position 103,275 of record CAVZHV010000001.1, read on the forward strand.
GTGGTGGGTGATTGTCGACGTTCTCGTCGTGGTCTACGCGTTGTTCCCGGTGCTGTGGATCCTGTCCCTGTCGCTGAAGCCCACGTCGGGGGTCAAGGACGGCAAGCTGATTCCCGCCGAGATCACGTTCGACAACTATCGCGGCATCTTCCGCGGCGACTTGTTCGGCCCGGCGCTGCGCAACTCGATCGGCATCGGGCTCATCACCACGCTGATCGCGGTGGTGATCGGCGCGATGGCCGCCTATGCCGTTGCACGACTGGACTTTCCGGGCAAGCGCCTACTCGTCGGGGTGGCGCTGCTGATCGCGATGTTCCCCCAGATCTCGCTGGTGTCACCGTTGTTCGACATCTCCCGCGCGCTCGGCCTGTTCAACACCTGGCCGGGCCTGATCATCCCGTACATCACGTTCGCGCTGCCGCTGGCCATCTACACGCTTTCCGCGTTCTTCCGGGAGATTCCCTGGGACCTCGAGAAGGCCGCGAAGATGGACGGCGCCACACCATTTCAGGCGTTCCGCAAGGTGATCGTTCCGCTGGCCGCCCCGGGCATCGTCACCGCGGCGATCCTGGTGTTCATCTTCGCGTGGAACGACCTGCTGCTGGCAATCTCGCTGACTGCGACCACGGCGTCGATCACCGCGCCGGTGGCGATCGCGAACTTCTCGGGCAGTTCGCAGTTCGTCGAACCCACCGGGTCGATCGCGGCCGGCGCGATGGTGATCACGGTGCCGATCATCGTCTTTGTTCTAGTCTTCCAACGACGGATCGTCGCCGGGCTGACCTCCGGCGCAGTGAAGGGATAGTCGATGGCCGAGATTGTGTTGGACAGGGTGACAAAGAGTTACCCCGACGGCACGACAGCTGTGGCCGATTTCTCGCTGCAGATCACCGACGGTGAGTTCATCATCCTGGTCGGCCCGTCGGGCTGCGGTAAGTCCACGACGCTGAACATGATCGCGGGACTCGAGGAGATCACGTCGGGGGAGTTGCGCATCGACGGCCAGCGCGTCAACGAGAAGGCGCCCAAGGACCGTGACATTGCGATGGTGTTCCAGTCGTACGCGCTCTATCCGCACATGACGGTGCGCCAAAACATCGCGTTCCCTTTGACTTTGGCCAAGATGAATAAGGCCGAGATCACGCAGAAGGTCGAGGAGACGGCGAAAATCCTCGACCTGACGGAGCATTTGGACCGCAAACCCGCCAGCCTGTCCGGTGGCCAGCGCCAGCGCGTTGCCATGGGCCGCGCGATCGTGCGCAACCCCAAGGCGTTCCTGATGGACGAGCCGCTGTCCAACCTCGACGCGAAGCTGCGAGTGCAGATGCGCAGCGAAATCGCCCGGCTGCAGCGCCGATTGCGCACCACCACCGTTTACGTGACACACGACCAGACCGAGGCCATGACCCTGGGCGACCGGGTCGTCGTGATGCGCGCCGGCGTCGCGCAGCAGGTCGGCGCTCCGCAGGACCTCTACGACAAGCCGGTGAACCTGTTCGTGGCCGGGTTCATCGGGTCGCCGTCGATGAACTTCTTTCCGGCCCAGTTGACCGACGTCGGGGTCAACCTGCCGTTCGGCGAAGTCATGTTGACCCGGGAGGTGCTCGACGTACTCGGCCAGCATCCCAAGCCCGACAACGTAATCGTCGGTGTTCGCCCCGAACACCTGGAGGACGCGAAGCTGATCGACACGTATCAACGGCTGCGGGGGTTGGCGTTGGAGGCCGGTGTCGACATGGTCGAGTCGCTGGGCGCCGAGAAGATCGTGCACTTCACCATCGAGGGCGCGTCGGCGCAGTCGGCGCAGCTCGCCGAACTGGCCGCCGAGTCGGGAGTCGGCGAAAACGAGTTCGTCGCAAGACTTCCCGCGCAGTCGAGGGCCGTCGCCGGCGAGCGGATCGAATTGGCTTTCGACACGTCCAAACTCGCGATCTTCGACGCCGATTCCGGTGCAAACCTGACGATTCCGCGCGTTAGGGAGTGACCGGCGTCCGCGCGCACCTGCGGGCGCACCTCGCCGCGGGCGAGCCCGACGCCGCAAGTGTCACGTTCTTAGGCCTGCAGCCGATCGAGGTTCTGAGGTTCGGCCCGGATCCCGAGGGCGTCACACACTATGTCTCAGTCGGCGGTTCGCGCCACGCCGAAGGTACGCCAGCCGAGGTGGTGGTAAGCCTTCGGGCCGGTGCGCAGCTGCCCGGCTTGGCGCGCAGTGTCGCCGTGGTGGCCGCCGCCCCGGCCGTCGAGGGGTTGATGCTCACGCCGGACGCGCTGGTCGACCTCGGTCGGCCACTCTGGGAGGGCGCGCCGTTCACCGCAGTTCTATTGGGCGCCAGCGGTATTGCGCCGGTCGACGGAGTCGAGTTCCTGGCGGCGACGCCGGTGACGCCGACCGAGGCGGCGTGGGTGCGGCTCAAGGGCGTCGACGCGATGCGCAAGGCGTGGCGGGAGGACGGCGTCGATGTCGTCGATCCGGACAGGCCGGCCGCGCAGCCTCGTTGAAACGCGACGCCTAAAACTTGGCGACGACGCGCCGAAAAAGGCCGCCGTCGTTTATGTTTCGAGGCTAGAGCCATTCGTTTCGCCGGAAGATCCGGTACAGCGTGAAGCAGACGACGAACATGAACGCGAGCACCGCCGGGTAGCCCCACGTCGCCTTGAGTTCAGGCATGTGGTCGAAGTTCATCCCGTAGACGCCGGCCACCGCGGTGGGTACCGCGGCAATCGCCACCCACGCGGAGATCTTGCGCATGTCGACGTTCTGCTGCATGGCGACCTTGCCGAGGGCTGCCTGCACCAGCGAGCTGAGCATGTCGTCATAGCTGACGATCCGGTCCGACGCTTGAATGTTGTGGTCCAGCACATCGCGCATATATCGGCGAACCTCGATGGAAACGAGGTCGTTGTTGTCGTTGGCGAGCCGCTGCAACGCGAGAGTGAGCGGGCTCACGCACCGGCGCAGTTCGGCGACTTCACGTTTGAGCAGGTAGATGCTTTCGATGTTGGTGTGCTTGCGCGGCGAGAAGATCTCGAGCTCCATCGCGTCGACGTCGACTTCGATCGCGTCGGTGACCTCCAGGTAGTGGTCCACCACATGGTCGGCGATCGCATGCATCACCGCGTAGGGTCCCAGCTTCAGCGTCGACGGTGAGGTCTCCAGCCGCCTGCGGACCCCGGCTAGACCGCTGAAGTCGCCGTGGCGCACGGTCACCACGAAGTCGCGCCCGACGAAGATCATGATCTCGCCGGTCTCGACGACCTCCGGGGCGTTGGCCATCGACTCGTGCTCGACGTACTTTACGGTCTTGACCACCATGAACAACGTCTCGTCGTAACGTTCCAGCTTCGGTCGCTGGTGGGCCTGCACCGCGTCTTCGACTGCGAGCTCGTGCAGGCCGAACACGTCGGCGACCGTCTGCATCTGGTGGTCGTCGGGCTCGTGCAGGCCGATCCAGACGAAGGCTTCGGTGCCGGACCGCTCGAGCTCGTGCACCTTCGCGAGCGCAGCCGAGTGTGTGTACTTGCCCGGCAACCGGTGGCCGTCCTGGTAGATGCCGCAGTCCACCATCGCGTGTGCGACAGGCACGTGAATGGACCGCGCGTCCGGAATGGAGCTTTTTGTCCGCACGACCGGCCGAAGGGATGGAGGTAACGCCCGGAACGACGGCATCGGGACACCTCCCGTCGCGCTCAGGTCGGGGCGACGGTCAATGCTACGCCTCCGCCGCGAAGCCTCCGCCGCGAACGTGCGTGGGGTCTGGGGGCACCCCCGCTTGCGGGGGACGACACGCCGGTGAGGCCGGCATTGCGCGCACGCTCGCCATCAGACGTGGCCGGAGATCACTCGCAGACGTGCGTGCGCTAGTTTCGTCCCGAACCCATCCCCGACGAGGAGCAACCTGACGTGAGCACAACTCCCCTGAAGGTCGCCGTCACCGGCGCGGCCGGCCAGATCGGCTACAGCCTGCTGTTCCGATTGGCCAGCGGCGCGCTGCTGGGGCCCGACCGTCCGATAGAGCTGCGTCTGCTCGAGATCGAGCCCGCGCTGAAGGCGCTCGAAGGTGTCGTGATGGAGCTCGACGACTGCGCGTTCCCGTTGCTGGCCGGCGTCGAGATCGGTGCCGACCCCACCAAGATCTTCGACGGTGCGAACCTGGCCCTCCTGGTCGGCGCCCGCCCGCGCGGCCCGGGCATGGAGCGCAGCGACCTGCTGGAGGCCAACGGCGCCATCTTCACCGCACAAGGCAGGGCGCTCAACGACGTTGCCGCCGAAGACATTCGCATCGGCGTCACCGGCAACCCGGCCAACACCAATGCGCTGATCGCGATGAGCAACGCGCCCGACATCCCGCGCGAGCGGTTCACCGCGCTGACCCGCCTCGACCACAACCGTGCGATCAGCCAGCTGGCCAAGAAGGCCGGCGTCGCGGTCACCGACATCAAGAAGATGACGATCTGGGGCAACCACTCCACCACTCAGTACCCCGACGTGTTCCACGCCGAGATCGGTGGCAAGAACGCCGCAGAAGTGGTCAACGACCAGAACTGGATCGAGAACGACTTCATCCCCACCGTGGCCAAGCGTGGCGCGGCGGTCATCGCCGCCCGCGGCGCGTCCTCGGCCGCGTCGGCCGCCTCGGCGACCATCGACGCCGCCCGCGACTGGCTGCTGGGCAGCCGGGACGGCGACTGGGTGTCGATGGCGGTGACCTCCGACGGCAGCTACGACGTGCCCGAGGGCCTGATCTCCTCGTTCCCGGTGACGACGAAGGACGGCAACTGGAGCATCGTCGGTGGACTCGACATCGACGAGTTCTCCCGCAGCAAGATCGACGCGTCGGCCGCCGAGCTGGCCGACGAGCGCAAAGCGGTCACCGACCTCGGGCTGATCTAGGGGATCGGTCTCGGCTCAGTCGAAATCCGGTCCGATGGACCGGTCGACCGCCTCCCCGGGCGGGTGGTTGGACGCAGCGGCGACGCGTTGCCACGCGCCGGGCGGGTGGTACTCGGACCATTTGCCCGGTTCCGCGTAGTGCACGACGAGCACTCCGCCGGCAAGGAAGTCGTAGGCGTCGTCGTCGCCGAAGTCCTGCGGACCGTCACTGTCGAGCCACACCTTGAAAGCCATGTGGGCAGTATCGCGGAGGAACCCCCGACCGCCGCCATCAGGGCGCGAATCGTGAACCCGGGATTCCGTTCAGTACCCTGAGGCGGTGTCCCGAGATGCTCCGCAAACGGAGAAAGGCGCGCCAGCTAACAACTCGCCGATCGTGATCGGCGACGACGAGATCTTCGAGGCCCACGTAGGCGGCAAACTCTCCGTGGAGGTGAAGGATCCGCTGGACACCCAGCGCGGCCTGTCGATCGCCTACACGCCGGGTGTTGCGCAGGTCAGCCGGGCGATCGCTGCCGACCGCACGTTGGCCGCCCGTTACACGTGGGCGAACCGGCTGGTGGCGGTGGTCAGCGACGGCAGCGCGGTGCTGGGCCTCGGTGACATCGGCGCTGCCGCATCGCTGCCGGTGATGGAGGGCAAGAGCGCGCTGTTCAAAGCGTTCGGCGGCCTGGACTCGATCCCGATCGTGCTGGACACCAAGGATCCCGACGAGATCGTCGAAACCCTGGTGCGGCTGCGTCCGTCGTTCGGCGCCGTCAGCCTGGAGGACATCGCCGCGCCGCGGTGCTTCGAGATCGAGCGGCGCGTCGTCGAGGCGTTGGACTGCCCCGTCATGCACGACGACCAGCACGGCACCGCGATGGTGGTGCTGGCGGCCATGCTGGGCGCGACGAAGTTGCTCGCCCGCGACATGGCCTCGCTTCGGGTGGTGATCTCCGGCGCCGGGGCAGCTGGGGTGGCATGCGCGAATCTGCTTGTGGCTAGCGGTATTTCGGACATCACCGTGCTCGACTCGCAGGGCATTCTGCATCCCAGCCGCACCGACATGAACAGTGTCAAGGCGCAACTCGCGCAGCGCACCAATCCGACGGGCTGCAGCGGCGGCATGGTTGAGGCGCTCGACAAGGCCGACGTGTTTCTCGGGGTGTCGGGGGGAGTGGTCCCCGAGGACCTCATCGCGACGATGGCGCCCGACTGCATCGTGTTCGCGCTGTCGAACCCGGACCCGGAGATCCATCCCGATGTCGCGGCCAAGTACGCGGCGGTGGTGGCCACGGGGCGCAGCGACTTACCGAACCAGATCAACAACGTGCTCGCCTTCCCCGGCGTGTTCCGCGGCGCACTGGACGCGGGGGCGCGCCGGATCACCGAGAAGATGATGGTGGCGGCCGCCGAGGCGATCTTCTCGGTGGTTGCCGACGATCTCGCGCCGGACCGGATCGTGCCCAGCCCACTGGACCCGCGGGTGGCGCCTGCGGTTTCGGCGGCGGTGGCCGCGGCTGCAGGTGACTAGACACTTTCTTCCCGCGCTGCTGGCCGCAGCACTGCTGGTGGCCGGGTGCGGCGGTAGCAAACCGCCGCCCGACGTGGTGGTGGGCGCCGGATCTGATGCCGAGTCGGCGGTGCTGGCCGAGTTGTACGCCGCGGCGCTGCGCTACCGCGGGGCGCCGGCCAGAGTGCAGCGCATGCCCGACACGGTGGCCGGGCTCGACAGCGGAGAGGTCGCGGTGGTGCCCGGGTTCACCGGTCGGCTGCTGCAGCGGTTCGCCCCCGGCGCGACCGCCATCGAAGACGAGGACGTCTACCGCGCGATGGTTGCTGCCCTGCCCGAAGGCATAGCCGCCGGCGACTACGCAAGCGCGGCAGCGGACACGCCGACCGTTGCGGTGGCTAAGCCGACTGCCGATGCTTGGCGCGGGCGAGACTTGACGACATTGGTTCGCCACTGCTCAGAGCTGACGACGGGTTCGGCGGTTGGCGCGCAGCCGCCAGCGCAGGTCGGTAGCTGCAAGTTGCCTGCGCCGCTTGTATTCCCCTCCGGCGCAGCGCTTTTCGACGCACTCGAAGGTGGCCAGATCAATGCGGCCTGGACCAGCACCGCGGACCCCGCAATCCCCGACGACGTCGTGGTGCTCGCCGACAAGGATCCGCCGTTGGTGCGGGCCGAGAACGTGGTCCCGCTGTACCGGCGCAACGGGTTGTCCGAGTTAGAAGTGCTCGCGCTCAACGAGATCGCGGGCGAGTTCGACACCAATGCCCTGGCAGACATGCGCCGCCAAGTGGCGCAGGGAGCCGACCCGCGGCAGGTCGCCGAGGCGTGGCTGGCGGCACACCCGCTAGGCCGGTGAGCTGTACTTGGGCGGCGTCGGCATTGTGCGAGTGGTGACAGCGGAGAACAGCCGCTGGTAACCCGACCCGGTCAGCCGCACGATGAGGTCGAGCACTTTGGCATCCGGGCCCACCAGCACGCGGGCCCTGTTCTTGCGCACTCCGTCGAGGATGATTCGTGCCGCCTTCTGCGGCGACGTGTTGGCGAGCCTTTTGTCGAATGTTCGTGCCAACTCCGCGACGTCGAAACCCTCAACCGCGGTCATGTTGCGGACGATGTTGGTCTTGATTCCGCCGGGGTGCACGGTGGTCACCTTCACCGGGTGCTTGGCGACGATCATCTCCTGGCGCAGCGCCTCGGTGAACCCGCGCACCGCGAATTTCGCTGCGTTGTAGGCGGCTTGGCCAGGCACTGAGAACAGCCCGAACACGCTGGAGACGTTGACGACGTGGCCGTCGTTGGAGGCGATCAGGTGGGGCAGGAACGCTTTGGTGCCGTTGACGACACCCCAGAAGTCGACGTCCATCACCCGTTCGATGTCCTTGAACGCAGTGACCTCGACGTCCCCGTTGAAGGCGATGCCCGCGTTGTTGTAGATCTGGTTGACCGTGCCGAAGTGGTCGTTGACGGCGTCGGCGTACGCCAGGACGGCCTCGCGCTCGGTGACGTCGAGGCGGTCGGTCTTCACCGGCGTGCCGATCGCCTTGAGCTGCTCCTCGGTGCCGGCCAGGCCTTCGATGTCGACGTCGCTGATCGCCAGTCTCGCGCCGGAGCGCGCCAGTTCGACGGCCAGCGCCTGGCCGATTCCCGAGCCGGCTCCGGTGACCACGGCAACTTTCCCGGCAAACCCCTGCATGATCGGCCTCCCCCAGGGGCGCGAGCGTGCGTGTCACGTCAGGAACGCGCCGGTGCGGGTGTCACTTTACGCACGCTCGCGGGGCCGGCGACCGCTGCCGGGTTTCGGTAACACGAGCGGTTCCCGTTACGATGCCCCAATCATGAAGTTCAAATTTGCTGCGGCCGTCGGGTCGCTGATCGTTTCCGGGGGACTTGCCGCAGCGGCGACGGGTCTGGCCGCTCCCGCGCAGGCCGACCCGAACACCGATCTCTTCATCGACGCGCTGAACAGCGCGGGCCTGCAGAACGTCGACCCGGGCAACGCGGTCGCGCTGGGTCAGCAGGTCTGCCCGATGCTCGCCGATTCCGGTCAGTCCGCCGCCGACGTCGCTGCCAAGGTCGCCGACAGCGGGGGCATGTCACTGGGCCCCGCGACGATGTTCACCGGGATCGCGATCTCGATGTGGTGCCCGGGAGCCATGGCACGGCTCGGCAACGGGCAGATCGACGGCATCCCGGGACTGGACGGCCTGCCCGCGATCAACGACCTCAACAGCTTCCTCGCCCGCTAAGACGCGCACCTAAACGGCGCGAGCGTGCGCTGAATGCCATCTACCGCGGCGTGGCGGTGGCACGACACGCACGTTCGCGCGGGTGCCGAAGAGATGCTAGGCGAACGCCTCGCGCCGCCAGAGGTCTTCAGCTGAACGCTTCATCCAGGATCTCCTGCTGCTCGACGGCATGCACCTTCGCCGACCCCGATGACGGCGCGGACATCGCCCGCCGCGAGATCCGCTTGATGCCGGTCAGCTGGGGCACCAGCTCCGGCAGCGTCAGCCCGAACGTCGGCCAGGGACCCTGGTTCGCCGGCTCCTCCTGCACCCAGAAAAACTCCTGGGCGTTCGGATACTGATCCAGCGTGTTGGGCAGCCGGTAGCGGGGAATCGGGTACAGCTGCTCGATCCGCAGGATCGCGATGTCGTCGCGCTTGTCCTTGGCCTTGCGGGCGGCCAGCTCGTAGTACAGCTTGCCGCTGCACAGCAGCATCCTCTTGACCTTGCTGCGGTCCCCGTCGCCGACGTCGTAGGTGGGTTCCTCGAGCACCGAGCGGAACTTCATCTCGGTGAACTCGCGGATCTCGCTGACGGCTGCCTTGTTGCGCAGCATGGACTTCGGCGTAAACACGATCAGCGGCCGGTGGATCTCGTCGAGCGCGTGGCGCCGCAACAGATGGAAGTAATTGCCCGGTGTCGACGGCTGCGCGACCGTCATCGAACCCTCGGCGCACACCTGCAGGAACCGCTCGATGCGGCCCGAGGTGTGGTCGGGGCCCTGGCCCTCATGGCCGTGCGGAAGCAGCAGCACCACGTCGGACGTCTGCCCCCACTTCGCCTCGCCGGAGCTGATGAACTCGTCGATCACCGACTGCGCGCCATTGACGAAATCGCCGAACTGCGCCTCCCACAACACAAGTGCGTCCGGGTTGCCCAGCGAGTAGCCGTACTCGAAACCGACCGCGGCGTATTCCGACAGCGGCGAGTCGTACACCATGAACCGGCCGCCGGTGGGCTGCCCGTCCTCGCCCACGGCCAGCACCTGCAGCGGGGTGAACTCCTTGCCCGTCTTGCGGTCGATGATCACCGAGTGGCGCTGGCTGAACGTGCCGCGCCTGCTGTCCTGCCCGGTGAGCCGCACGGTCCGGCCCTCGGCCACCAGCGAAGCCAAAGCCAGCAGCTCCCCGAACGCCCAGTCGACCTTGCCGTTGTAAGCCATCTCCCGGCGCTTCTCCAGGCCGGGCTTGACCCGCGGGTGCACCGTGAAGTTCTCGGGGAACGCCAGATGCGCGTCGCCGATGCGGGCCAGCAGCGACTTCTCGACGGCCGTGGCCAGCCCGCGCGGCAGCTGCTGTTCCGCCTCGACGGACTCGCTGGGCTCGATCTCGTGCTTCTCCAGTTCCCGCACCTCGTTGAAGACCTGCTCGAGCTGGCCCTGATAGTCGCGCAACGCGTCTTCGGCTTCTTTGATCGAGATGTCGCCGCGGCCGATCAACGCCTCGGTGTAGGTCTTGCGCACGCCGCGCTTGGTGTCGATCACGTCGTACATCGCCGGCTGCGTCATCGACGGGTCGTCGCCCTCGTTGTGACCGCGGCGGCGGTAGCAGATCATGTCGATGACGACGTCCTTCTTGAACTTCTGCCGGAAGTCCACCGCCAGCCGCGCCACCCACACGCACGCCTCCGGGTCGTCGCCGTTGACGTGGAAGATCGGCGCCCCGATCATCTTCGCGACGTCGGTGCAGTACTCCGACGACTTCGCGTCCGACGGCGACGTGGTGAATCCGATCTGGTTGTTGACGACGATGTGCACCGTGCCGCCGGTGCGATAGCCCCGCAGCAGCGCCAGGTTCAGCGTCTCGGCGACCACGCCCTGCCCGGCGAACGCGGCGTCGCCGTGCAGCATCAGCGGCATGACGGGGAAGTCGCCTGACGCCTCGCTGTCTCCCTCGGCGAGCACGTCCTGCTTGGCCCGCACCAGCCCTTCGAGAACCGGGTCGACGGCCTCCAGGTGCGACGGGTTGGCGGTCAACGACACCTCGATGTCGTTGTCGCCGAACATCTGGATGTAGGTGCCGCCGGCGCCGAGGTGGTACTTCACGTCGCCCGAGCCGTGCGCCTGCGACGGGTTCAGGTTGCCCTCGAACTCGCTGAAGATCTGCGAGTAGGGCTTGCCGACGATGTTGGCCAGCACGTTGAGCCGTCCGCGGTGCGGCATGCCGATCACGACTTCGTTCAGCGCGTGCTCGGCGGCCTGGTCGATCGCCACGTCCATCATCGGGATGACGGTCTCGGCGCCTTCGAGCGAGAAACGTTTCTGTCCAACGTATTTCGTCTGCAAGAAGGTCTCGAACGCCTCGGCCGCGTTGAGCTTGCTCAAGATGTACTTCTGCTCGGCGACGGTCGGCTTCTCGTGCTTGACCTCGATGCGTTCCTGCAGCCACTTCTGCTGCTCCGGCTCGAGGATGTGCGTGTACTCCACGCCGATGTGGCGGCAGTACGCGTCGCGCAGCAGGCCCAGCACGTCGCGCAGCTTCTTGTACTCCGCACCGCCGAACCCGCCGACCTTGAACACGCGGTCCAGGTCCCACAGCGTCAGCCCGTGCGTCACGATGTCGAGGTCGGGATGGCTGCGGAACCGCGTCTTGTCCAGGCGCAGCGGGTCGATGTCGGCCATCAGGTGCCCGCGGTTGCGGTAGGCCGCGATCAACTTGATGACGCGGGCGTTCTTGTCGACGGTCGGGTCGGGGTTGTCGGTGCGCCAGCGGACCGGCTCGTACGGGATGCCGAGTTCGTGGAAGATCTCGTCCCAGAAGTCGTCGGAGAGCAGCAGCTGATGAACGGTGCGCAGGAAGTCGCCGGACTCCGCGCCCTGGATGATGCGGTGGTCGTACGTCGACGTCAACGTGACCAGCTTGCCGACGCCCAGCTCCGCGATCCGTTCCTCGCTGGCGCCCTGGAACTCGGCGGGATACTCCATCGCGCCGACGCCGATGATCGCGCCCTGCCCGCGCATCAGCCGCGGCACCGAGTGCACGGTGCCGATGGTGCCCGGGTTGGTCAGCGAGATCGTCACACCGCCGAAGTCCTCGGCGGTCAGCTTGCCGTCGCGGGCCCGCCTGACGATGTCCTCGTAGGCGGTGATGAACTGGCCGAACCGCATGGTGTCGGCCTTCTTGATGCCGGCGACGACCAGCTGGCGGTTACCGTCCTTGCCCTGCAGGTCGATTGCAAGCCCGAGGTTGGTGTGGGGCGGGGTGATGACGTTCGGCTTGCCGTCCATCTCGGCGTAGTGCCGGTTCATGTTCGGGAACTTCTTGACGGCTTGCACGATCGCGTAGCCGAGGACGTGGGTGAACGAGACCTTGCCGCCGCGGGTCCGCTTGAGGTGGTTGTTGATGACGGTGCGGTTGTCGATCATCAGCTTGGCCGGCACAGCGCGAACGCTGGTGGCCGTCGGCACGTCCAACGACGCGGACATGTTCTTGACCACCGCTGCCGCGGCACCGCGAAGCACCTGCACCTCGTCGTCGGGTTGCACGCTGACGGGCGTCTTGGCGGACGGCTTCTTCTCCGCGGGCTCGGGCTTCGGCTGACCGTCGGCTTGCGGCTTCTCGGCCGCCGGCGCGGGCTGCGACTCCTTGGTCTGCTGCGGCTGCTGCGGCTCTTTCGGCGCCGCTTCGGCCTGCTGGCCGTTGCCGGTCGGTTCGGGGGAGTAGTCCACGAGGAACTCGTGCCAGCTGGGGTCGACGGAAGAGGGGTCGTCCCGGAACTTGCGGTACATCTCTTCGACGAGCCACTCGTTTTGCCCGAATGGCGACGGTGAACTGCTCACAGCGGCTGCTCGCCTCGATTCCTCTGTCGGGGAAGCGTCGTCACGGCGTCTCCTCTTCGCGCAAGCGCTCATCGGCGCTCGCCCACCTGTGCTTCACGCGGACGGTCTCGCTCTCTCCGCCGCACTAAAGGCTAACGCGTTGACCACCACAGCGACCACGACAGCGGTATTCCCGACCGCACTCTTTCTAACAGTACGCCCGTTCTAAGAAGCCGGAGCGCGTTATTGAGATGCGCTGGCTCCAGGGAGCACGTACAACGTGCCGGGCCAGCGGGCAGGGGCGGGCCCAAAAGCCTCGCGGGCGTTGCTGATGATCTTCTTGGCCATCATGCGGTTGCCACCGCCGCCGATCGCCGCGCCCAAACCCATCGGCAGCACCTTGCCGAACGCGATCACGCCGCGCTTGAGTGTGTAGCGCTTGACGAAATACCTCAGCAGCCGGTTGTTCAGTTGCGACACCATCGGCATCGGCATGGCCGCCGTCGATTCGCCGATCCACTTGCCACTGGTGCGGCCGGGCCCGACCAAATCGCGGACTGCGCGTTTGCTGTCCTCGCCGACCAGCACCGCCAGGACCAGCGCACGCCGGTATTCCCGTTGCTCGACCGGGATGCCGTGCACTTCTGCGACGGCCAGCACGAACAGCGCAGTGGTTTCCAGGAACAAGACAGTCTCGCCGGCGACTGCGGACAGCGCGGCAATGGTGCCGATGCCGGGAAATGCCGCGGCCGACCCGACGGCAGCTCCGCTGGCCATGGCGGCGGACAGGTAGCGCTTCTCGAGCTTGGTCGCGATGTCGCTGGGTGACGCACCGGGATTGAGGCGCCGTAACCGCTGCACGTATGCCGTGACGGCGGGGGCCTGCACTCGCGCGCCGCGCTCCAGAACCTGCGACAGTGCACGAGCTGCCGCGGTCGGGTTCTCGTTGGCGGCTGGCGGGCTCTGCTCCTTGCGTCTCCACCGTGCGGCGTTCATCGGGCCTCCTCGCGAATCGCGTTCTTTCAGGCTACCGGCCGGGGCGGGAAGAAAATATCGACGCGCGGCGCTGCTCACCGGCATGGCAACATCGCGGACTGTGGACACGACGAGCGGCGAGGTGACGGCTCGAGCCTCTGAAGAGGTCCCAGCCGTGAGCCGCACGCGGATGATCGTCGTGCTGGGCGCGCTCGTCGCATTGGGCCCGCTGACGCTCGACCTTTACCTGCCTGCGCTGCCCAGGATCACCGACGAACTCTCGGTGTCGTCGTCGGTCGTGCAGTTGACGTTGACCGGGACGCTGGCCGGTCTGGCGCTGGGACAGCTGATTGTCGGCCCGCTGTCCGACTCGCTCGGCCGCCGCAAGCCGCTGATGGGCGGCATCGTCCTGCACATGCTGGCATCGCTGGTCTGCCTGGTGGCCCCCAACATCGAGATCCTCGGTATCGCCCGGGTCTTGCAGGGGGTCGGTGCGTCCGCGGCGATGGTTGTCGCGATCGCGGTCGTCGGTGACTTGTTCGCCGACTCGGCCGCGGCAACCGTGCTGTCCCGGCTGATGCTCGTGCTGGGCGTGGCGCCCGTCCTCGCGCCGTCGTTGGGTGCGGCCGTGCTGCTGCACGCGTCATGGCACTGGACGTTCGCGGTGCTGGTGGTGCTGGCCGGCGGGCTGTTCCTGGTGGCCGCGCTGGCGCTGCCCGAAACGCTTCCGCCCGAGCACCGCAGGCCGCTGCGGCTGGGCGCGGTCGCCTCGACGTATCTGCAGCTGCTGCGCGACCTGAGGTTCGTGGCCCTGGCGCTCGTCGCCGCGTTGGCGATGTCGGGGCTGTTCGCATACATCTCCGGCGCGTCGTTCGTGCTGCAGGGCCACTACGGGCTCACCCAGCAGGTCTTCGCGGTGGTTTTCGGCGCCGGGGCGATTTCCTTCATCACCGCCTCCCAGGTCAATGTCGTTCTGCTGAGGCGCTTTTCACCTCAGAACATCGTGGTGGCCGCGCTGTGCATCGGCGTGATCGCCGGTGCGGCGTTCGTCGGGCTCACGTTGGCCCGTGTCGGTGGGCTGGCCGCCTTCCTCGTTCCGGTCTGGTCGATCCTCGCGTCGATGGGGCTGGTGATTCCGAATGCGCCCGCACTGGCGCTGTCCCGTCACCACGAGGCGGCGGGGACGGCGGCTGCGCTGCTGGGCGCCGCGCAGTTCGGCATCGGTGCGGCCGTGGCGCCGGTCGTGGGATTGCTGGGCAACGACGAACTCGCACTGGCGGTGGTGATGACCACCGGCGTGCTGGTCGCGCTGCTGGCGCTCGTCGCGGTGATCAAGAGAACCGACTCCGCACGGGCGTAGTAGCGTCGCACCCGATTACCCCGGGCGCAGTACTGGGCGCTGGAATTAGGAACGGACCGCTGCATGGCCATCGAGCTGGCGGCTGACGAGCCAGAGGCGCAGTCGCAGGAGAATCCACCGGAGCGCGTCGAGCGCGACGTGCAGCCATGGCGCGCGCTGTGGGCCATGATGGTCGGCTTCTTCATGATCCTGGTCGACTCGACCATCGTCGCGGTCGCCAATCCCCGGATCATGGAGAAGCTCGACACCGGCTACGACGCGGTGATCTGGGTGACCAGCGCCTACCTGCTCGCGTATGCGGTGCCCTTGCTGGTCGCCGGCCGGCTCGGTGACCGGTTCGGCCCCAAGAACCTCTACCTGATCGGGTTGACGATCTTCACCGCCGCGTCGCTGTGGTGCGGGCTGGCCGGTTCCATCGACATGCTGATCGCGGCTCGTGTGGTCCAGGGCCTGGGCGCGGCTCTGCTGACGCCGCAGACGCTTTCAGCGATCACGCGGATCTTCCCGCCCGAGCGCCGCGGCGTCGCGATGAGCGTGTGGGGCGCGACGGCCGGGGTCGCGACGCTGGTGGGCCCGCTTGCCGGTGGCGCGCTGGTGGACTCGCTCGGCTGGCAGTGGATCTTCTTCGTCAACGTGCCGATCGGTGTGCTCGGTCTCGCGCTGGCGGTCTGGCTCATCCCGGTGCTGCCCACCCACCGACACCGCTTCGACGTGCTCGGTGTGCTGTTGTCCGGCATCGCGATGTTCTTGATCGTGTTCGGGCTGCAGGAGGGCCAGAGCCGTCACTGGTCGCCGTGGATCTGGGGGACGATCGCGGGCGGCGTCGTGGTGATGGGCGTGTTCGTGTACTGGCAGTCGGTCAACAAACACGAGCCGCTTATCCCGCTGGGCGTGTTCCGTGACCGCGACTTCGCGCTGTCGAATGTCGGGGTCGCGGTGATGGGCTTCATCGCGGTGGGCATGGTGCTGCCGCTGATGTTCTATCTGCAGGGTGTGTGCGGGTTGACGCCGACGCGTTCGGCGTTGGTCACAGCGCCGATGGCGGTCGTCACCGGGTTGTCGGCCCCCTTCGTCGGACGGATCGTCGACCGGTCCCATCCCCGCCCCATCGTCGGTTTCGGCTTTGCGGTGCTGGCGATCTCGTTGACGTGGTTGTCGATCGAGATGACGCCGACCACCCCGATTTGGCGGTTGCTGCTGCCGTTCGCCGCGATGGGTGCGGGAATGGCGTTCGTCTGGGCGCCCTTAGCCGCCACCGCGACCCGCAATCTGCCGTCCAAGCTGGCGGGTGCGGGTTCGGGGGTCTACAACGCGACGCGGCAGGTGGGTTCGGTATTGGGCAGCGCCAGTATGGCTGCGCTCATGACGTGGCGGATCAGCGAGGAGCTGCCACCGATGCCCCCGGGCGCTCCGCAGGCCGGTGAAGGCGCGGTGAGGCAGCTGCCGGCGTTCCTGCATCAGCCGTTCTCGGACGCGATGTCCATCTCGACGCTGCTTCCCGCGTTCGTCGCGTTGTTCGGTATCGTCGCGGCACTGTTCCTCCTCGGCGGGCAGGCGGGACCGCCAACCGCCAAACCTGTTGGGCCGGAAGTCGATTCGTTCGACGACTCCGAACCGCCGACGGACAAGATGCCGGTCGTCTCGGTCATCGGCGGCTACCTCGACGATGACGACGACTACGCCGAGTACGCACTGGCCCCACCCGAACCGGACAGTGAGCCACTCCCGGTCCCCGCGGACGACAGCGTCACCGAACCGCTGGCCGTCCCGTCGGATCCGTCGCAGCGCGAGCCGGTTCGTTCGGGTTCGGACAATCCGTACAAGACGCTGCACCACGAGCCACCCAACCACTGGCTGCGCTCGACTACCGAACCGATCGGCCTCGCGCACAACGGACTTCATGTCAATCACGAAGAATCGTTCCGCGACGTTCGCAGCGATGAGCCGCTTGCGCGAAGAGCAGACAGCAGCAGTCAGCCGCCGCCGGGCAGGCACGCGGCCGATGACGCAACGACGTTCACCTGGTTCGACCCCGACGCCGACAGCTACGGCAGGCACTCGACGCCTGCCGGCGACTAGGCGAAAAGCACCGCCGGGTTCAGGTACCCGGTGGGGTCGAGGGCGGTCTTGATGGTGCGCATGGCGGCGACGTCGGCGGGCTCGCGGGACATGCCTATATATCCCCGCTTGCGGCTGCCGACCCCGTGTTCGGAACTGACATTTCCTCGGCATGCGGCGATGAGGTCCATCATCGCCGCATAAAGTGCCTGCTCGCGGTCACCGGAGACGTTGCAGCGCAGCAGATTCAGGTGCAGATTGCCCTCACCGATGTGACCGAACAACACCGGGATCGCATCGGGCGCGTGCTCGGCGACAAGGCCGGCGGATTGCTGCGCGAACGCGGCGACAGCCGGCAACGGTAGCGACACGTCGAACTTCAGCGGCGGGCCAAAGATGCCCAGGATGTCGGCGATCGACTCGCGCAGGCGCCAAAGGCGTTGCTGGGCAACAGCATCGATGCCGACGGCGGGCTCGCCCGACAGTGGCGCATCGGCCAGCGCATCGGCGAGCTTGCCGGAAAGGTCGTATTCGCCGGCCATCTCGACGAGCAGCAGCCACGGCGCGTTCACAGGTGTGACGACGTTGAGGTGAGCCGCGGTGAGCTCGAGCGCACGCATGTCGATCAACTCGAGCGCGGCGATGCCGTCGAGGTCGCGGAACACCTGACCGGCTGCGGCGACGTCGGCCAGGTCGGCGAACCCGGCGACGGCGGTGACCCGATGCGTCGGCGTGGCATGCAGCCGCACGTCGAGCTCGGTGATCACGCCCAGCGTGCCCTCCGCACCCACGAACAGCGCCGTCAGGTCGTAGCCGGTGTTGTCGCGGCGAACGGCGCTGTGCCGTCTCACAATCGAGCCGTCGGGCAGCGCCACCTCGAGCCCCACCACCTGCTCGCCCATGTTGCCGTAGCGCACAGTCCGCAGACCGCCCGCGTTCGTCGACGCCATTCCGCCGATGGTCGCCGAATCGCGCGCGGCCAGGTCGACCCCGAACAGCAGTCCCTGCGCGGAGGCTGTGCGCTGCGCGGCGCCCAACGTCACTCCAGCCCCGAGTCGCACGCGCCGTTCGCCGGTGTCGACGTCACCGATCGACGTGAGCCGTTCGGTGGACAGCAGCACGTCGTCGTGCTCGGGAACCGTGCCGGCCACCAACGATGTCCGGCCGCCCTGGATCGTGACGTTCGCACCTCCGTCGCGGCACTCGGCCAGCACGGCGCCGACCTCCTCGCCCGACCCGGGACGCACCAGCGCGACCGCGTGGCCGCGGTACCGGCCGGTGTGGTCGACGCTGCGCGCAGCCAGCACGTCGGGGTCGGTGCTGACGTGGTTGGCGCCCACCACGGCGGCCAGTCGCTTTTTCAACATGGCGACAGCGACAAGAACGCGCCCAGATCGACCAGCCCGTCAGGCGACGTCGGCAGATACTCGGTCAGCGAAGGTGAGCGCACGATGACGCTCGCGTACTGCGCCCGGCTGACCGCGACGTTGAGCCGGTTTCGGTTGAGCAGGAAGGACATTCCGCGCGGTACGTCATCGATTGATGACGCCGTCATCGACACGAACACCAGTGGGGCTTCTTTGCCCTGAAACTTGTCGACGGTGCCAACCCGCACGCGATGCAAGCCGGCGTCGTCGAGATGCGACCGCAAGCACAGCACTTGTGCGTTGTACGGAGCTACCACCAGGACGTCATGCTGGGTTAACTTCCGGCTGCCGTGCTCGTCGGACCATTGCTTGCCGAGCACTCGACGAATCTCACTGACGATCGTTACCGCCTCTTCGCCGCTCGACGTGTCGTTGTCGTCGTGGTCCACGCAGATGGTGTGCACGCCGGGTGGATATCCGGCCAGCACCCGGCCAGCTGTCTTAGCATCGGGGAGCAGCCGGTTCTCGTAGGACAACGCTGAAACCGCCTGGCACACATCGGGGTGCATGCGAAATGTGTGCTCGAGAAAGTAGCCGAACTCGTCGGGTAACACGTCGCTGTCGCCGAGGAGCCATCCCAGCGCGGAGTCGTCCACCGGCTCGGGGTGCGTGCCGGTGCTGACTTCCGGCAGCTGCTGTGGATCCCCGAGCAGCAGCAGGTTGCGCGCGGCGCGCGACACCGCGATGGTGCTCGCGAGGGAGAACTGCCCGGCTTCGTCGATGGTCAGCACGTCAAGGCTTTCGGGTGGGACGCGGGCGGGATTGGCGAAGTCCCAAGCGGTGCCGCCGATCACGCAACCCGTGTGGTCATTGATGAAGTCGGCGTACTTGTTTTCCGAAATCACCTGCCACGGCGGAGAACTTGCATAATCGCCGCCGGATTTTTTCGCCACCACGGACGGGTCGACACCAGCTTCGACGATTTTGTCGAGCAGGTTCTCCACCACCGCGTGGGACTGTGCGACGACGCCGACGCGCCACTGGTGCTCGTTGATCAGTCGGGCGATGACCCGCGCGGCGTTGTGCGTCTTGCCGGTGCCTGGCGGTCCGTGCACCGCGACGTAGGAGTCGGTCAACCTCAGCAGCGCCGTTGTGATTGAGGAGATGTCGTCACCGAGTCGCGGCAGCGGATCACCGCTGGTGAGCGTCGGGGGATTGCGGCGCAAAATGTCGATTACCGCACTGCATGGCAGTCCCGAGCGTGCGCGCACCGACTCTGCTGCTTCGGCCGCGACCGTCTCGATCACCTGCTCCATGCTGTCGGTCGGCACGGGAAATCCCGGCGTCAGCGCCATCGGCAGGTGGTCGAACGGTCCCGCGTCGGGCTGCAACTCCTCGATCAGCACCTCGACCGGTAAACCCGTTGCCGCGTCGACGGTTTCGATCACTGTGGCCCTGCCGGCGGCTCGGCGGTCGGGGTGCGTGTCGTCGAGGCCGCGGGGGGCGGGTCTGTCGTAGAGGACGCACACGTTGTGGTCGAGCACGCCGCCGCACAGGCTGCCGGTGAGCCGCACGTGTCGCCGCGGCTTGTGCTTGCGTGGCGGCTGGTGCCAGTCGGCCTCGACACGGGCGTTCTCGACGCGGAACACCCCTGAGGTATCCGCCCACTCCTCGACGGGACCGGTCAGTCGGTCGAAATGGCCCCACCAGAACGGCTTTCGCTCTCGCTGGAAATACCCACGAGCCGCGTTGACCAGCGCTGCCGCAGTCTGGTCGGGGGAGCGGCTGTCGCGGGTGGTCGAGTCTCCGGCGAAGTCGGTCAACGTTCGGGCGATCTCGTCGTCGGTGGACACCGTCTCGCCGGGCGGGGCGGGCCGGGTCAGATGGGTGACGCCGTTCTCGAATGACCGCAGCATCAGCCAGTCACGTAGCTTGCGCGTCGACGTGCAGTCGTAGTGGTTGTAGTCCTCGATCTCTTTGAGAACCCCCACGGCATCTTCGTCGCGGCCCGCATCCCGCAGCGCGCAGTATCGGGCGTATTGGGTGATCGAGTCGGCGGCCGTGGTGACGTCGCCAACGCGCAGTTCATCACCCATGTACAGCGGTTCCAGCGCCTTGAGTCCGTAGGACTCGGTGCCGACGAGAATCGCCTTGCGCACGATCGGATAGAGGTTGACCAGCACCTCACTGCGCAGCAGGTCGTCGACCTCGTCCTCGCCGACACCGTGGCGGGCGGCCAGCCGGAGCAAAGCCGTCTTCTCGTATGCGGCGTAGTGGTAGATGTGCATGTTCGGGTAGCGCTTGCGGCGTTTGCGCACCATCGCCAGAAACTTGACCAGAGCCGCCCGCTCACCGCCTCGGTCGTGCGCCCACAGCGGATGGAAGGTGCCGTTGCGCTCGAGCACCCCGAACAGGTATTCCAGCCCCCAATCGACGCCATCGGCCGTCCACAGCGGGTCGCCTTCGAAGTCGAAGAACAGGTCGCCGTCGTCGGTCGCGGGCAGCGCACCGAGCGGGTCGGCGTCGATCACCTCGAACTCGGCGACCCCGGAGTCCTTCTGCCGCACCTGTATCCGCGCCTGCGCAACCAGCGTCGCCAGCGTGCTCGGCGCCATGCCGGGCACAGGGCCGGTGTGCTCGGCAAGCGCTGTCAGGGTGCTGATACCGGCGTCCATCAGTTTGGCGCGCTGGCTCAGCCGCATCCCGGCCACCAGCAGCACATCGTCCGACTCGCGAACGTGCGGCTCGCACACCGCACACCGCATGCACGCGCGCACGTGCTCGTCAGCCCAACTCACGGGATGCCCGGACGCGAAGTGGTGGTCGAGCAGTTCCTCCAGCGCTGCGCGCTGACGCCGATACACCTCGATGATCTCGTCGATGGGATACTCGACCGCCGACCCGTCGCCGAGGATCAACGCGGCGGCCGGCGTCACCGGAATGCCCATCGCCCGCAGCGCCTCGGCGTAGCCCGCGATCTGCAGCAGCGCCTCGATCTTGGCGTGCCGAGCCAGTTTGGTGTCGCGCACCTGGTAAGCGCCACTGGCGTCGTCGCGGACGAGGAAATCCGCGAAACCGACGAACCGGTCGTCGACCAGGGCGGCCTGATACACCACAGAGGGCTGCCGGGCCAGCGCCTCGACGGTGGCCCGCGCCGCGGCGGTGAATGACGCTTCGGCGTAGGCGGGCCGGCCTACCCGCACCACATCAACCCCGTGACGCGCGACGAACTGGTCGAGGATGCGACGCTCGTGCGCGTCGCCCAACTCGATGGTGCGCCTCAGCAGTTCGTCGTCATCCGATTCGGGCGCCGGTCCGCGGCCCAGCCTGCAGTCGAACTCGCGCAGCAGCGCATACGGACACTTGGCGGCGGTTGCCAGATCCGAGGCGCTGTAGAAGACGCGGTCGTTATCGACGAACACGCTGTCACTGTATCGACGCCCACCGACACTGCCGGCCTACCTCGAGGGTGCCTACTGCGCAGCGTTGGCGACGAGTTCGACGTTGTTGCCGTTCCAGCGGTACCGGACGACGCTGTCCAGCCCCGGCAAGCCATTGGAGAACTTCAGCGCCACGGTGTCGCCGGTACTCGCCGAGGATTCGACACCGTTGAACCCGAACGCGTCGGGGACGCCGCTGGGAATGAACTTGCCCTGGTGGAACATCAGCGCGCGGGTGTTGGGATTGCTGGCGTTCGTGTTGGCCCGCACGATCACCACCGAC
Organism: uncultured Actinomycetota bacterium; assembly: GCA_963775205.1. Taxonomy (GTDB): domain Bacteria; phylum Actinomycetota; class Actinomycetes; order Mycobacteriales; family Mycobacteriaceae; genus Mycobacterium. Next base: position 125,186 of record CAVZHV010000001.1, read on the forward strand.
AGCTGCGCGCACTCGTTGTAGTTCCCGGCCACCGGCTCGGGGTTCCAGCCCTGGCCGCTGCGGGGATCAGGCGGCAGGCTGGCCACCGCCCGCGCGATCTCGGGCGCGGCCAGGTTCGTCGCACACGGATCGTAGGCGGCCGGGGCAGGCGATGGCGCCGGAGTCGCCGGCGGCAGGGTCGCCGGAGGCAGGGCCTGGGCCGACGGTGACGGCGTGACGGTGACGGACCGTTCCGGGGTCTTCGCGACGGTCGAGTCACCAGCGCCGCATCCGGCCAGCACCGCTGCCGTGACGGCGCCCGCCACAAGGACCTCCAGCCCCCTCACAGTGGGGCACGGTACCGCCGTCGGGCGGGATTTCCCTGGAGGCAAGGCCGACACTCGCCGAGATCTGCACCATGGTCGTTGCAAGCACAGAATCGCAACCCTGATGCAGAACTCGGCGACGGCTCAGCCCCACTAGACTGAACACCCGATGGCCTCTCCGGATCAGGGCGAATTGCGTCCTGCCACTTCATTCGCCGACCTGCACATTCACCCCGAGGTGTTGCGGGCTGTCGACGACGTCGGATACGAGTCGCCGTCCGCGGTCCAGGCGGCGACGATTCCAGCGATGATGGCCGGTTCGGACGTCGTCGGCCTGGCGCAGACGGGCACCGGCAAAACCGCCGCGTTCGCGATGCCGATCCTGTCGAAGATCGACACGGCGAGCACGGCCACGCAGGCGCTGGTGCTGGCACCGACCCGTGAGCTGGCGCTGCAGGTCGCCGAGGCGTTCAGCCGCTACGGCGCCCATCTGCCGCGCATCAACGTGCTGCCGATCTATGGCGGCCAGTCCTACGGCGTGCAACTCGCCGGGCTCAAACGCGGCGCGCAGGTGGTGGTCGGCACTCCCGGCCGGGTGATCGACCACCTCGAGCGGGGCACCCTCGACCTGAGCCGGCTCGACTACCTGGTGCTCGACGAGGCCGACGAGATGCTGACGATGGGCTTCGCCGAAGACGTCGAACGCATCCTCGCCGACACCCCCGAGTACAAGCAGGTGGCGCTGTTCTCGGCGACCATGCCGCCGGCCATCCGCAGGCTCAGCTCGAAATACCTGCACGACCCCGTCGAGATCACCGTCGAGGCGAAAACGACCACCGCTGAGAACATTTCGCAGCGCTACATCCAGGTGGCCGGTCCCCGCAAGATGGACGCGCTGACGCGGGTGCTTGAGGTGGAGCCGTTCGAGGCGATGATCGTGTTCGTCCGCACCAAGCAAGCCACCGAGGAGGTGGCGGAAAGGCTTATCGCGCGCGGGTTTTCGGCGGCGGCCATCAACGGCGACGTGCCGCAGGCCCAGCGGGAGCGGATCATCGCGGCGTTGAAGGAGGGCAGCGTCGACATCCTGGTCGCCACCGACGTCGCGGCCCGCGGCCTCGACGTCGAGCGAATCTCGCACGTTCTCAACTACGACATTCCCCAGGACACCGAGTCGTACGTGCACCGCATCGGCCGCACCGGCCGGGCCGGCCGCAGCGGCTCGGCACTGCTGTTCGTGTCTCCGCGGGAACGCCACCTGCTCAAGGCGATTGAAAAGGCGACCCGCCAAAAGCTCACCGAGGCACAGCTGCCAACGGTCGAGGACGTGAACGCGCAACGGGTCGCCAGGTTCCGCGATTCCATCACCGACGCGCTCGGCGCGCCCGCCATCGACCTGTTCCGCGGTCTGGTCGAGGAGTACGAGCGCGAGCACGACGTTCCGATGGCCGACATCGCCGCGGCGCTGGCGGTGCAGTCACGCGACGGCGAGGAGTTCTTGATGTCGTCCGAGCCGCCCCCGGAGCGGCGCACGGAGCGGCCCGAGCGGCCGGCCGGGCAGCGCAGGAACACGCAGCGGATGGCGACGTACCGCATCGACGTCGGCAAGCGCAACAAGATCGGCCCCGGCGCGATCGTCGGCGCCATCGCCAACGAAGGCGGCCTGCACCGAAGCGATTTCGGCCACATCGCCATTCACTCGGACTTCTCGCTCGTCGAGCTTCCCGCGAAGCTGCCGCGGGAGACGCTGAAAGCCCTCGAACGGACCCGGATTTCGGGTGTGCTGATCAACCTGCAGCCCGACCGCAAAGCCAAGACCAAGCGGAAATGACGCTGTCGCGCGACGACGTTGGAGGCGCATGGCCGCCGCAATCAGACACCGACGCGCAGGGCGGCCTGGAGTCCATCTCGCGATCGGAGCGTGTCGCGTCGCTCACCGGCGTCCGCGCCGTGGCCGCGCTGCTGGTGATGGGCACCCACGCCGCCTACACCACCGGCAAGTACCAGCAAGGCTATTGGGGCTCGTTCTATTCGCGTATGGAGATCGGGGTGCCGATCTTCTTTGTGCTGTCGGGGCTTCTGCTGTTCGGTCCATGGGTGCGCGCGCTCGCCGAGGACCGCCCGCCGCCGTCGGTGCCCCGCTACGCCTGGCACCGGGTGCGCCGCATCATGCCGGCCTACGTGATCACGGTGCTCGTCGCATATGTGCTGTACCACTTCCGCACCGCGGGCCCGAATCCCGGCCACTCGTGGCGCGGCCTGTTGCACAACCTGACGCTCACCCAGATCTACACCGACAACTATCTGTATTCCTATCTGCACCAAGGGCTTACGCAGATGTGGAGCCTGGCCGTCGAGGTCGCATTCTACGTCGTGCTACCGCTGATGGCCTTTCTGCTGCTGGTGGTGCTGTGCCGGCGGCGGTGGCATCCTCGTCTGCTGCTGGCGGGCCTGGTCGGGCTGACCCTGATCACACCGTGGTGGCTGGTGTTGGTGCACACCACCGGCTGGTTGCCTGACGGCGCACGGCTCTGGCTGCCAACCTATCTCGCATGGTTCACCGGCGGCATGTTCCTGGCGGTACTGGCTGTCATGGGCCGGCAGTGGTATGCCGCCATCTGCCTGCCGCTCGCCCTGGCGTGCTATTTCGTCGTGTCGACTCCGCTCGGCGGTGAGCCCACCACCTCACCGCGAGAGCTGTGGGAGGCGTTGGCGAAGGCGGCGTTCTACGCGGTGATCGCGGTGCTGATGGTTGCGCCGCTGGCGCTGGGCAATCGCGGGTGGTACGCGCGGGCCTTGGCCAGTCGGCCGATGGTGTGGCTGGGCGAGATCTCCTACGAGATCTTCCTGATCCACCTCATCGTCATGGAAGTCGCGATGACCGACGTGCTGCACTGGCGCGTCTACACCGGCAACATGGTCACGCTGTTCGTCGTCACGTTGGTGATGACGATCCCGCTGGCGTGGCTGCTGCACCGGTTCACGCGAGTAAGGGCCTAGCGCGGCACCGCCCTGTCGCGGACCAAGAACGCTCCGGCGGCCAGCAGCACGCCCACCACGGCGAGTGGAATAGCCCACGCTCGCCGGGTCGAGAGTGCAGAGTTGCATTCCGCCACATAGCTGGTCTGCGTCTCCGGCGCTACCTGCTGAATGACGCCCCCGATTATCGGGATGTTCCCCGGATTGCTGTTGTCCTTCTCCCGCGCCGCCGACAGGTCGCTGGCGACGGCGTTGCCGCAGCCGACGCTGCCGTTGTTTCCGGACGCCGAAACGGGCACGAGCAGTGCGATGATGCCGGCCACCAGCAGCACCCCACCCACAACCAAGAGCAATCGCCGCGCGGTCATCGTCGCCTCCTGAGGTAGCGCAATACGTCGAACCGTCGATACCCCGGACGGCACGGCCCGAAACTAGACCCGGCTTTTCAGCACGGTCGGCACCACGAAGTCCTGCAGCATCTGACCCTCGTCGGCGTCGTCGCGGCCCGGAAACATCAAGAGCGACGTGATCACCCGAACCAGCCACCGGGCGCGGCGTTCGACGGCCGCGGGGTCGTCGGGCCCCAGCGAGTTCACGAACGCGGCAGTCAGCACGTTGATCACCTCTGACTGCTCTGCCATCTCGCCGCCGATCGGGGGCTCGCTGGCTGCGAACCACGACGCCAGCGCCGGGCTGCTGCGGACCGCCCTCAGCGCGGTGGTGATGCCGGCGACGAGTCGGTCGGCCGGGTCCGCCACGTCCTTGATCTGGTCGCTGAGTTCGCCGAACAGCCGGTAGGCCTCGCGGTTGACGAACGCGGTGTAGAGAACTTCGCGGTTATCGAAGTAGCGGTACAGCGTCGCCCGTGAACAACCTGCGGCTCTGGCGATTTCGCGCATGCCGACGGCGGCTGCATCGCGTTCGGTGAACAGCTTTTCCGCAGCGTCGAGAATCCGGTCGGCGGCGACCTCGCTGCGGCTGGCCGCGAGCCAGTCGCCCGCCATCAGCAGATCACCTTGAACGGCACCGACAGCGGGCGCCGCACGTAGCTGCCGCCGGCCCACACGATGGCGTCTTCGTGTATCTCGAAATCCGGGCAGCGGGCCAGCAATTCGGTCAGTGTGACGCGTGCCTGCATTCGTGCCGCGGCGGCACCGATGCAGTGGTGGGCGCCGTGGCTGAATGTCAGGATCTTGGCGGGACGACGGGTGACGTCGAGTTCGTTTGCGTCCGGGCCGTATTGGCGTTCGTCACGATTTGCCGACCCGTAGAGCAGCAGCACCTTGCGGCCGGCCGGAATTGTCGTGTCGCCGATCGTCACGTCGCGGGTGGCCGTGCGGGCGAGGCCCTGCACGGGCGAGGTGAGCCGCAGCAGCTCGTCGACTGCGTCGGAAATCAGCTCTGGCCGCTGCGCCAACAGCGTGCGCTGGTCGGGCCGTTGGTGCAGCAGTTGCACCGACCCGCCGAGCATTCCGGTGGTGGTGTCGTTGCCGCCGGTGACCATCGTGAACGTGAACGCCAGCACAGCGAGCGTGCCGGCGATGTCGCCGTCGGCGCCGACACCGGCCTCAACGAGATGCGAGACCGTGTCGTCCCCGGGCTTGAGACGCCTGCGCTCGATCAGCTCCGTGAAGTACGCCATCATCGAGCCCACCGCGTCGCCGACGGACGCCAGCGCGCCGCCGATCCCCCCTTCGGCGGTGTTGTCCGCGACGATCGCCTCGGTCCAGCCGTCGAACTGCTTGCGGTCTTCCTCGGGAACACCGAGGTAGTGCGCCACGACCATCGACGGCAGCGGCTTGAACAGCTCGGCCACGATGTCCCCGCCACCGTCGGCCAGCAGCCGCTCCAGGCGCTCGACGACGAACGAGCGCACCGCCGGCTCGACCGCCTCCACCTGGCGTGGCGTGAAGCCGCGCGCCACCAGCTTGCGGAACTCGGTGTGCACCGGCGGATCCTGCATGACCATCGGCGGATTGTCCTGCAGGCCAATCATTTCCAATTCGCCGTAGTTGACGGTGAGGCCCTGCGCCGAGGAGAACGTCTCGTGGTCGCGGGCTGCGGACCAGACGTCGGCGTGCCGCGACAGCACCCAGTAGTCGTGCTCGGGGTTCTCTCGCGGCACGACGTGGTGGACGGGATCGTGGTCGCGCAGCGCTTGGTACATCGGCCACGGGTTGGGCCACGTCTGCGCGTTCGCCAGCCGGAACGCAGCAGGATGAGACACCGAAGCTGTCATGTCTCATGAATACGACACGCCAGCGGGGGTTGTCAACCGCGAGAGAGCTGATATCCACCTCGAAACTGCTGCCAGATCGCGAAAACAGGCAACAGGGCGATCTCGCCGCAGTCTCGCGGCGCGACCGGACGCTAGATGGCCGCGCCGGGGTTCAGAATCCCGGCCGGGTCCAGCGCGTCCTTGATGCGGCGGTTCAACGCCATCGCCTCCGGCCCGAGCTGGCCCGCCAGCCACGGTCGCTTCAGCCGGCCGACGCCGTGCTCGCCCGTGATCGTTCCGCCCAGGTCGATCGCGAGGTCCATGATCTCGCCGAACGCCACCTCGGCGCGCTCCTTCATGGCCTCATCACTCGGGTCGTACACGATCAGCGGGTGGGTGTTGCCGTCGCCGGCATGCGCGATCACCGAAATCATCACGTCTCGGTCGGCGGCGATGCGCGCGATCCCGGTGACGAGGTCGCCGAGCCGGGGCAGCGGCACGCCGACGTCCTCGAGCAGCAGCGTCCCTTTGGCCTCCACTGCGGGAATCGCGAAGCGGCGCGCGGCCACGAACGCCTCGCCCTCGTCGGGGTCGTCGGTCGAGTAGACCTCCGTCGCACCGCTTTCCGCGAACGCCCGCGCGACCACCGAAGCGTCCTCGCCGGCGGAGGCGCCGCGTTCGTCGGACCCGGCGATCACCAGCGCCGCGGCTTTACGGTCGAGCCCCATCTTCAGCTTGTCCTCGACCGCGTTCACGGCGACCGAATCCATGAACTCCAGCATCGACGGGCGCATCCGGCTCGACACCGCCAGGATTGCATCGATGGCCGCCTCCAGCGACGCGAACGTCGCGACCACGATGCTCGACCGGTGCTGTGCCGGCAGCAGGCGCAGCGTGATCTCCGTGACCACGCCTAGCGTGCCCTCGCTGCCGACGAACAACTTCGTCAGGCTCAGTCCCGCAACATCTTTGAGCCTCGGGCCACCGAGCCGAACCGCTGTGCCGTCGGCGAGCACCACCTGCAGGCCGAGCACGTAATCGGTGGTGACCCCGTACTTGACGCAGCACAGTCCGCCGGCGTTGGTCGCGATGTTGCCACCGATGCTGCAGATCTCATACGACGACGGATCCGGCGGATACCACAATCCGTGTTCGGCGACGGCACGTTTCACCTCGGCGTTGAACAGGCCCGGCTGCACCACCGCGGTCCGGGTCACCGGGTCGACGGTGATGTCGCGCATCCGCTCGGTTGACAGCACGATGCCGTTGTCCAATGCGGTTGCACCGCCGGACAATCCGCTGCCGGCGCCGCGGGGTACCACCGCGACGCGGTGCCGGGTCGCCCAGCGCAGCACGGCCTGGACGTCTTCGGTGCGGCGCGGACGCACCACGGCCATCGGCTTTCCCGCCGACGGGTCCAGCGCACGGTCCTGCCGGTACGAGTCGGTGATCGACGGGTCGGTGACCACCATGCCGTCCGGCAGTTCGGCGATCAGGTCGGCGAGGACGTCCGCAGTCACGTCCCGATCCTAGAGGCGGGCCTACTTGACTCCGGGAAGGCGGCGCAGCCCCCGCAGGCCGGCCGTCATCACCCGCGCGTACCGGTCGGCGCGCAGCCAGGGAGGCGGCCCGACGGGCAGGAGTTTCTCGATGGCGATCGTCTGCGACTCGGTGTACTTCAGGATGCCCTGTTCACCGTGCCGTCGACCCAACCCGGAGTCCTTCATGCCGCCCATGGGTGCGTCGATGGACCCCCACGCGGCGGCGTAGCCCTCGTTGACATTGACGGTGCCGGCCTGCAACCGGGTCGCGACCCGGCGCCCGTGCTCCGGATCGGAGGTCCAGACGCTGAAGTTCAGCCCGTAGGAGCTGTCGTTGGCCTTGGCGATCGCTTCGTCCTCGGTCTCGACGCGGTACAGCGAGACCACGGGGCCGAAGGTCTCGTCGGCGAACGCGGCCATGCCTTCGCGGACGTCCGTCAGGATCGTCGGCTCGTAGAAATACGGGCCGATGTCGGGCCGCGCCCGCCCGCCGGCGAGCACGGTGGCCCCCTTGCTCACCGCGTCGTCGACGTGATGCGCGACGGTCTCGAGCTGCTTCTCGTGGATCAGTGTGCCCATGTCAGCTGAATAGTCAAGCGCAGCAGACAGTTTCATCGCCTTGGTGGCCGTCACAAAGCGCTCGACGAACTCGCCCCACAGCGGTTCGGGGACGTAGATGCGCTCGATCGAGATGCACAGCTGACCTGCGTTGGAGAATGCCGCACGGACGGCGCCGGTTGCCGCCTTGCCGACGTCGGCGTCGTCGAGGACCAACAGCGCGTTCTTGCCGCCCAGCTCCATCGAGCAGTCGATGAGCCGCTCGCCGGCCTGGGCGGCCACCGTCCGCCCGGTGCTTGTCGAACCGGTGAACATCAGGTAGTCGCTCTGCTCAATGATCGGGGTGCCCAGCTCGGCTCCCGGTCCGGTGACCTGCTGCATCAGCCCGGCAGGCATGCCCGCCCTCTCGAGCATCTGCACCGCCCACAGCGCCGAGAACGGAGTGCGGTCGTCGGGCTTGGCCAGCACGGCGTTGCCGGCGACGAGCGCCGGGATCGCGTCGCTGATGCCGAGGGTGAGCGGATAGTTCCACGGCGAGATGATGCCCACCAGGCCCTTGGGATGATGATGCTCCCAGACTTCGGTGAGCATCAGCTGGACGCCCTGCCGACGCTTCGGTGTCAGGTAGTCCTGCGCGGTGTTGCCGTAGTAGCGCGCAGTCAGGGCGACGTCGGCAACCTCTTCGAATGCGTGGCGGCGCGCCTTGCCGTTCTCCAGCTGGATGATGTCGAGCACCTCGTCCTGATGGCTGAGCACCAGGTCGTGGAAGCGCAGCATAACCTCGGCGCGCTCCCGTATCGGTCGCGCCGCCCACTGCGGCTGCAGCTCGCGTGCCCGGTGCGCCGCGGCGGCGACGTCGTCGCGTGTGCAATGCGGCACCCGCCCCAGCGGTTCGCCGGTCATCGCGTTGGTGATCTCGCGGTACGCGCCGGCGGTCGCGCTGCTGACCCGTCCCGCGAGGGTCTCCAGCAGGGCGGCGATTTCCGCGCGGGCGGCGGGCTTGGCTTGTCGAAGCGTGGTCATCGGGTCTCCTCGGCCTCGGGCGGGACAGCACGGACGGCTACATCCATGCTTCTCCGGCTGAGTAGCCGAGGGAAGACCGCGGGAAACGAAACTATGCCGCTAGGGGGTCGGCGGAGGGGGCGCGAGCTGTCCCGGCTGCTGTGGTCCGGCCGGAACGCCGGGCGGAGGAGTCGCGTTCGCGGTCATCGGGCGCTGCGCCAGCATCAACAGCCCGTCCTGCCAGGTCAGGTCCTGGTCCTGGATCGCGTGCCAGATCCCGCGCAGATACGACGTACGCGGGCCCTCGTTGACGGGAACGTCCGTGGTGCCCGGGGGCAGGTTCTGCGGGCTGGACAGGTGCGGCACCTCTGCGGGCGCGGCAGCAGGCAGAGCTTCCGTCGCAGCCGCTTGGGTCACGATGTCCGGCGGGGGGACAGGTGTCGGGTCATCTGCCAGGGCGGTCGGCGCAGAGAGCATGGCCGCCGCACATGCGGCTGCGGTCAGGCCGGTGACCCGGGCTCGGATGTCGATGTTCACCGTCAAACCTCTCGTGTACTGCTGAAACCACTGCTAATGGCTTCGTTCGAGCGCCAGTTTCGTTACAGGCGTCCTCGGCGACGTCAAGGCGACCCTAATTTTGTGGTCCAACGCTACGGTCTGCAAGTCGACGGGCGGTCCAATTCATGCAGTGCCGGCAGCCGCAGGGACACCAGCCCGACGACGATCATCGGCACGGCCAGCGCCAAGAACGTCGTCTGCAGGCCGAATGCGTCGGCCAGCGGACCGGCCAGCATGAAGCCCAGCGGCCCGGCCGCATAGGCCAGTGACGTCATCACGCCGACCACGCGACCGCGTAATTGCGGCGGCGACTTCGTCTGCATCACGTAGTTGTAGATCGGCGCGATCGGCCCGTACACGAGGCCGACCAGCGCGCACAGCAGCAGGATCACCGGCAGCGGCGGCAGCACCGAGATCGCGGCGGTGCACAGGCCCAGAGTCAGCGTGGCGATCAGCAGCGTGGTTCGGCGGCTCACCCGCTGGACGAGCAGGGGGTACGCGAGAGCTCCGCACAGCCCGCCGATGCTCAGCGCCATCAGCACCCAGCCGAGCTGGGCGGGCTCGTCGCGGTCGGTGAAGTACTTCGGGAACAGCACGCCTTCCATGGGCAGGTACAAGCCCGTCATCGCGAGCTCGATCAGCGCGAGCGTGCGCAGCACCTTCATGTTCCAGACGAATCGCAACCCCTCGGCCATCCCAGACCACATGCCGTCGGGCCGCTCGTGGGAGGCAGGCGGTCCCGCGCCTTCGAGGCGCAGCAGGGCGACCGCGATGATCGACAACACGAAGGTCGCCGCGGTCACCCACATCGTGTTGACCCCGCCGATCGTCGCGATCAGCAGCCCGCCGAGGCCGGGACCGACGATGTAGGCGACGTTGAACACCGCCTCGTATAGGCCGTTCGTGCGGTCCAGCGTCCAGCCGGCGCGCGCCGCCGCCTCCGGCAGCATCGACTCGCGGGCGGTGATCCCCGCCGGATCGAACACCGCACCCAGGGCCGCGAGCACCGCAAGCACGGTGACGTCCACGGCGGAGTGGCCCAGCAGCAGCGCCAGCACCGGAATGGCCGCCACTGTCGCGCCCGAGAGCACGTCGGAAAGGATCGAAACACGTTTGCGGCCAAAGAAATCGACGGCCGTGCCGGCCAGCAGCGTCGAAAACAGCAGCGGCAGCGACGCCGCGCCGGCGACAATCGAAGCGTCGAGTGCGCTGCCGTTGCGCTGCAGCACCAGCCACGGGAACGCGACGATGCTGATCCCGTTTCCGGCCGCGGCCACCAGCGCGGCGAACAGCAGCAGGTGGATGGGGCCACGCGAGGTCGTGGTGGTCCGGCGGGGCAGAGCGAAGCGACGGGGGAAAGGTGGTGACATCGGAATCTGCCCGGAATCTAGCAGTGGGCCATCCCCGTCGACGACGTATTTTCCGGGCGTGCACAGTGGACCGGTGCGCTTGCCCCATCCGCGACTCGGCACGGTGTTCGACTCGCCGGTGCCGCCCGGCTGCGGCTGGCCCGGTGACCCGGCGACGGCCGCGACGCCGGTCGCGTCGACACCGGAGCAAGTGGCCGCCCTCGCCGACTCCGCTTTGTCGGTGGCCGAGCTCGACGCCGAGGTCTCGGTCTGCCGGGCCTGCCCGCGGCTGGTGCGGTGGCGCGAAGAGATCGCGAAGGTCAAGCGGAAATCGTTTGCGGCGCAACCATATTGGGGGCGTCCCGTGACAGGCTTGGGATCGGAGCAGCCGCGGGTGCTGATCGTCGGGCTGGCGCCGGCGGCGCACGGCGGTAACCGCACCGGCCGCGTCTTCACCGGCGACCGGTCGGGCGACGTGCTGTTCGCGGCGCTGCACCGCGCGGGACTGGCCACCCAGGCGCTGGCCGTCGACGCCGCGGACGGGCTGCAACTCATCGACACCCGCGTCGCCGCGGCCGTGCGCTGTGCGCCGCCGGGCAACGCGCCGACGCCGGCCGAGCGGCAGACCTGCGCGCCGTGGCTGGACGCCGAGTGGCGACTGGTGGGCCCGCACGTGAAGGTGGTCGTCGCGCTGGGCGCCTTCGCGTGGCGAGCGGCGCTGCACATGGCGCGAGCCGGGTCCCCCGCACCGCGCTTCGGCCACGGCGCCGAAGCGGCGGTCGGCGACGGTCTGCTGCTCCTGGGCTGCTATCACCCGAGCCAGCAGAACACCTTCACCGGCAAGCTGACCCCGGCGATGCTCGACGACGTGTTCACCCGGGCGCGCATCGCGGCGGGAATTCCCGCACCGAAGAGGCGTTGAGTTTCAGCGATGCGACTTTCCGTACTCGACCTCGTCCCCGTCCGCACGGACCAGTCCACCTCGGACGCGCTGGCGGCGACGATCCGCCTGGCACAGGCCGCGGATCGCCTCGGCTACACCCGCTACTGGGTGGCCGAGCACCACAACATGCCCTCGGTCGCGGCGACCAGTCCGCCGGTGCTGATCGCGCTCCTCGGCGCGCACACGTCGCAGCTTCGGCTCGGATCCGGCGGCGTGATGCTTCCCAACCATGCGCCGCTGGCCGTCGCGGAGCAGTTCGCTCTGCTGGAGGCGGCGTATCCGGACCGCATCGATCTGGGCATCGGGCGGGCGCCCGGCTCTGATCCGGTGGCGTCGTACATGCTGCGGAATTTCAAAGGACGCGACGGCTCGGGTCATCAGGAAGACATCGAGAGGTTTCCGGAGTATCTCGACCACGTCGCGGCGCTGATGAGCGCTCACGGCGCCCGGGTGGCGATCCCGCAGCAGGAGTACATCCTCAAGGCCACCCCGGCCGCGACCACCGAGCCGCGGCTGTGGCTGCTCGGCTCGTCGGCGTACTCGGCCCACCTCGCCGCCGCGAAGGGTTTGCCGTATGTGTTCGCGCACCACTTCACGGGCAAGGGCACCGAAGAGGCATTGCGGATCTACCGCTCGGAGTTCGTCCCGAGCGAGATTGCTCTGGAGCCGGTGACGTTCTTGACGGTCAACGCCGCGGTGGCGCCGACGTGCGAAGAGGCCGAGGCGCTGCTGCTGCCGAACCTGCAGATGATGGCGCGGTTGCGGACCGGACAACCGCTCGGTCCGCTGGACCTCGTCGAGGACGCTGCGGGGCACCAGCTCAGCCCCGTCGAGCAGGCGGTCGTCGACGCCGGACTGGAGCGCGCGGTCGTCGGCACCCCGTCGGAGGCAGCCGAGCAGGTGCGCGCGCTGGCGAGCCGGTTCGACGTCGACGAGGTCATGGTCCATCCGGTCGCGTCGGCGCGGCGCGGCACGGACCCGGCCACCTCTCCGGGCCGCGAGGCGACGCTGGAGTTGCTGGCGAAAGAGCTGTTCTAAGCGGCCGCTCTGAGCTCGAATATCGGCAGTGGCCGCGATGTTCTGTGCTGGTAGCGCTCGTACTGGTTGAAGTTGTTCTTGTTGACGATCTGCCACAGGCGCTGATAATCGGAGTCCTCCGGGGTGACCTTCCGCGCTACAGCTTTGAATCGCTTTGCGCCGATGTTGATTTCGACGTTCGGGTTCTTGCGCAGGTTGTGATACCAGTTCGGGTGGCGGAACGAACCGCTGTTGGATGCGACGATCAGGTAGGCGTCTTTATCGCGTGCATACGTCAGCGCGTGGGTGCGCGGCAGGCCGGTTTTCGCGCCGATCGTGTGGAGCAGGAGGGTGGGCGGCAGACCGGGGATCCTGTGCCCGATCCGGCCGTTGGTCTTCTGATACACGGTGTCGTGCAGGCGGATCAGTCGCCCGCCGATCTTCTTCTCGGCCAACCGATAGATGTCCATGGTCCGGTCCTACTGCTCGGCGTCGATCCGTGCCAGTGCCTCGCGCAGGATGCGTCCGGTTGCTTCGCGGTCCGGGTCGCGGCGCAGCAGCATGCCTTTGGCGAACGCCAGCTTGTCGCCGTCGTGTCGCGGCAGAACGTGTAAGTGGATGTGAAACACCGATTGGAAGGCAGCCCGGCCGTCGTTGATCGCGATGTTCGTGCCGTCAGCCTTGAGTTCGGAGGCGCGAGCCGCCAGGCCGATGCGCTGGCCGATCGCCAGCATCTCGGCCAACGTCTGGGACGGCGTGTCGGTCAGGTCGACGGTATGTCGCTTGGGAACAACCAGCGTGTGCCCTCTGGTGAACGGGCGGATGTCGAGGATGGCCAGGTAGTCGTCGTCTTCATGGACGCGGATCGCAGGCGCGTTGTCCGCGACGATCTCACAGAACACACAGGGCATCCCGCCACGGTACCGCCTCCTAAGGTGGCACCATGCCGACCGGTCTGCCGCCCGTGGTCGACGGCCGCACCCGCGTCTTGGTGCTCGGCTCGATGCCGGGTGAGGTGTCGTTGGCCAAGCAACAGTACTACGCGCATCCCCGAAATGCGTTCTGGCGCATCATGAGCGACCTGATCGGGTTCGACGCAGCCGCAGACTATCCGACCCGTCTGCGGGGTCTGCTTTCCGCTGGTATCGGTTTGTGGGATGTGCTGCACATCTGCGACCGCCCCGGGAGCCTCGACTCGGCGATCGTTCGAGACACCATGCAAGTCAACGACTTCGGGGCATTGTTTCTCGAACGTCCCGGTATTGCACGGGCGTTCTTCAACGGCGTCAAGGCGGAACAGCTGTTCGGGCGTCTGGTCGCACCCGGGCTTTGCGTCCCGATCACCTGCACCCGCTTGCCGTCGACGAGCCCAGCCAACGCTGCCGTTTCGTACAACGCGAAGCTGGCGGCGTGGCGTGCCGTGCTCGATGTAGGTTGACGGCGTGGCGGCAGACGGCGACATCGAGATGTCGGAACTGCTCGACGGGCTCGAGGGTGACCTGCGCGCCCAACGCTCTGAGCTGATCGGCTGGCTGCTGCAGAAGGGCTTCACGGTCGACCAGCTCCGCGGCGCCTTCGCGCCGATGCTGTTGCCGGCCCGCCGGATGCTGGGTGACGACGGGACGTTCGTCTCGGCGCGGGAGATCTGCGAGACCCACCACATCGACTTGGACCTGCTGCAACGGCTGCAGCGGGTGGTCGGCTTGTCGCGTGTCGACGATCCCGATGCGCGCGTGCACCTTCGGGCCGATGGCGAGGCTGCCGCCCGCGCCCAGGAGTTCGTCGGTGCCGGCATCGATCCCGATCTGCTGGTGAGCGTGGTTCGTGTGCTGGCCGAAGGGCTTTCGCATGCCGCCGAGATGATGAGGTACACCGCGCTGGCCGCTGTACTTCGGCCGGGGGCAACGGAATTGGAGATCGCGCAGGGCGCGGAAGCGTTGATGAGCCGCGTGGGTCCGCTGCTGGGTCCGATGGTTCAGGACATGCTGTTCCTTCAACTCCGGCACATGATGGAAACCGAAGCCGTCAGCGCGTCCGAACGGGCCGAGGGCTTCGCGCTTCCCGGTGCTCGCGACGTCACGGTGGCGTTCGCGGATCTGGTGGGGTTCACCCGGCTTGGCGAGGCCGTGCCCCCTGAGGACCTCGAGCGGCTCGCGAGCCGGCTCGCTGATCTCGCTTATGAGATTGCGGTTCCTCCCGTGCGGTTGATCAAGACCATCGGCGATGCGGTGATGTTGATCAGTCCCGAACCGGTCCCGTTGCTCGAGGCCATGCTGGATCTGGTTGGCGCTGCCGATGATTCGGAGTTGCCGCAACTTCGGGTCGGCGTCGCGAGTGGGGCAGCGGTGAGCCGGGCAGGCGACTGGTTCGGGAGCCCGGTCAACTTGGCGAGCAGGGTGACAGCCGTGGCGAGGCCGGGTGCAGTGCTGGTGGCGGAATCGACCCACGAGGCCATCGGCGACGACGACCGGTTCGTCTGGTCGTTCGCGGGCGCTCGGCATCTCAAAGGCTTCAGCGCGGACGTCAAGCTCTATCGGGCACGCCGTGCCGCGGCTACTTAACTCGGCCGGCGGTAGCTGTCAAGGGGTCGCGCCGGATTGGCGGGAATCTGTGGATGGATTCTCGGTTGTGGATGACTCGGTCTCGAATTGCGTTGTGGGGCTTCGACTTGTCGGTGGCCGTCGATACATTGCGGGTATGAGTTCGGCGCAGTTCCATCAGCTGATGAGCGCATACGACGCAGTCGATGCGGCCTTCGACGCAGCTGACGCCCTGCCCACCGATGGACTGTGCCAATCCGAGCGGGTGCAGGTGTTGGAGCGCCGGGAGCGGTGGCGGCGCCGGTTGCCCGCCGGGGAGCATGCCCTGCTGGCCGAGCTGGCCTATGCCCCGGTCGAGGAGATCGGGGGCCGCCCGGCGCATGTGCTGGCCGATCGGTTGCGGATCTACCGCCGCGATGCCCGGCGCCGCTTGGAGGAGGCGATCGATTTGGCGTCCGCGGCGGGCGTTGAGCGGTGCGCCGCTGGCACCCAAGCTGCAGGCCACCGCGGCCGGGCAGGCCGCCGGGGACATCAGCGCCGGGCAGGTGGGGATCATCCGGGAGTTTCTCGCGCAGCTGCCGTGCTGGGTCGACGAGGCCACCCGGGGTGAGGCCGAGGCCACGCTGGCCGCAATCGCCGCGCGCTATCGCCCCGATGAGCTCAAACGCTTCGCCGACTGGTATGCCACGGTGCTCAACCCCGACGGGGACTTCTCCGATGAGCACCGCGCCCGCCGACGCGGGGTCGTCATCGGCCGCCAGCAACACGACGGCATGTCGGCGATCACGGGCTGGCTGGACCCCGAGCTGCGGGCCGGCCTGGACGCGGTGCTGGCCAAGCTGGCCGCCCCGGGCATGTGCAACCCACAAGACGAGATGCCGAGCATCACCGGCCAGCCGTCACCGGAGGCGCTCGAGGGCGATGACCGCTCGGCAGCACAGCGCACCCACGACGCGTTGAACGCGATGGTGCGTGCCATGTTGATGTCGGGGGAGCTGGGCAGCCATCAGGGGCTGCCGGTCACCATCACCGCCACCGTCGAGCTGAAGGATTTGCAGGCCAAGGCGGGGATGGCGCGCACCGGGGGCGGCACCCTGCTGCCGGTTCCCACGCTGATCCGGATGGCCGCCCACGCCTACAACTTCTTGCTGGTCTTGGACAAGGCCAAGCCGCTGCAGCTGTACAAGGGCCGCACCACCAGGCTGGCCACCCCCGCCCAACGCCTGGTGCTCTACGCCCTCGAGCGCGGCTGCACCAAACCGGGGTGTGACGCCCCGCCCTATTGGTGCCAAGTGCATCACGCCACCACAGACTGGGCGCACGGCGGTCGAACGGACATCGATGACCTCACCCTGGCCTGCGGGCCCGACAACCGCCTGGTCACCGACGGCGACTGGAAAACCAAGAAACGCGACGACGGCACCACCGAATGGATCCCGCCCCCCGAACTCGACCACGGCCAACCCCGCACCAACACCACCCACCACCCCGAAAGAATGCTCGAGAACGACGACGACGAGGACGAAGAGCCGCACTAACGCGGCCTCGCTGGCATCCTTGCTGCATGGCAGGCAATGAGATCGACCGGATCAGGGCACGCAGCGCGCTGGACGTCGTGAAGCAGCATCCGTTGATGGTGCTGTTCGCGGTCTCACCGGTGATAGCAGCCGCGATCCTCGTCGGCTGGCTCACCCATCCCGTCTGGGCGGTGCTGTTGCTCGTCGTGGCGGCAGCGACAGGAACCTGGGCTGTCGTTCGCCACCGCTAAGCCCTCAGCGAAAGCTATGGCGTAACGGCTGTAACGGTGTAAGCATGTAATCATGCGACCACACCATGTACACGGACGGCGGTTCGGCGGCCGCCCCGGCGGCTGGCAGCAAGCCGACCAGCCCGACGCGGCCGACGCCGCCGATTGGTTCGCCGGCCGGTTGCCCGACGGCTGGTTCACCGAGGATCCCGAGGTCACGGTCGACCGGGAAGAGATCACGGTCATCGGCCGGCTTGCCGAGCCCGAAAACGCGGAGGGCAAAAGCGCGGACGCGCGCGGCGCCGGCCGGGCGGCACGCTTCCGCGAGGACACCCGAGCCGAGCGGATGCGAATCGCCGACGAGGCACAGGCCCGCTACAGCCGTAACGTCAGTTGGGGCGTGCGGATCGGCGCCGAACGGATCATGTTCACCAACATGGCCGTTCCCGTGATGACTCGACTGCGTCAGCCCGATCGCCAGGTGCTCGACACGCTCGTCGACGCCGGCGTCGCGCGTTCGCGGTCGGACGCACTGGCTTGGTGCGTGCGGCTGGTCGGCGAGCACGCCGACGAGTGGCTGGACGAACTCCGCCAGGCGATGTCCACGGTCGACGACCTACGGGCGAAAGGCCCCAAGCTCTAAGCCCGTTCGACTCCTACGTAGGAGGAGCTCAGCGGCGACGTCTGGGACAACGGGTCCACCTCCGCACCAGCGATCAGCAGGTTGCGGTTGGCTCCGTACGATTCCGGAGCATCGCCACCGCGCGGGTCGAAAACCCGCGATCCCCAGCCGTGGTCGACGATCACCACTCCCTGCCTTGGCTTGTCGCTGATCGTCGCCGCCAGTTCTATCGAACCCGCCGTCGAGAACACCCGCACTCGGTCGCCATCAGTGATACCAAGCGTCGCAGCATCTTTCGGGTGGATCAGGATGTCGTTGCGCTTGCCCGACCGGTGCAGTCCCGGAAGTTCGTTGAGCCATGAGTTCATGGAATGCCGGTTCCGCTGGTTCGCCAGCTGGAACGGGTAGCCTTCCGGCGCCGGGGGGCGCGGCGCCGCGAGCAGCTCCCGCGCCCGGGCGACAAACTCGGGCGGTGCCGCATGGATCTTCTTGTCGTCGGTCCTGAGCGCCTGCCGCAGATGCCCGAACTCCCGCGGCCCGAGCACCAGCCCGTGCGGATGCGCCATGATGTCGCGCCATCTCACCTTGCGGCCGTTGACCTTTCGGCTCGTAGCCACCAGCAGCCGGTTGATCCACTGAGGAGTGAACTCGAGGCCCGGCCTGCGCGTGATCCGCGCCCAGGCGCGGGTGGCCTTGACGAACCGGTTGACCCCTTTGACGCCGAACAGCGGCTTGCGCATGGCAATCGCCAGATCGACGAAGATCCGCCATTCCTCGCGCGCGCCCGCCGGCGGTTCGACGGCTCTTCGCCCGTACTGCACGTACGGCTCGTCGTGGAAGTTGCTCGTGAAGGCCATCAGGTCGTCGCGCTCCAGCCAGTGCACCGCGGGCAGCAGCCAGTGCGCGTGGCGATGGCTTTCGCGCTGGACGAAGTCGATCGCCACCAACAGATCCAGTTGCGACAGCGCCGCATCGAGCTTGACGCCGTCGGGACCCGACACCACCGGATTGCCGGAGTTGATCACCAATGCGCGGATCTGACGCGGCCCCGGCGTGGTGATCTCGTACGGCAGTTCGGCGAGTGCATGCGCGCCGGCCACCATCCGGCGTCCCCGCAGACGACTTGTGTGATCCGACGGCTTCGCCAGCCCCGCCAGCCGGAGCGCGTCGACGTAGCCCTGCTCGAACCTGCGCCCACCGGGGCGGTCCATCCGGCCCGTGATCACGTTCAGCACATGCCCCAGCCATTCGCCGATCGTGCCGGTCAGATGCATCGACACGCCGGTGCGGGTGATCGCCATCGCGGCGGGGGCGGCGGCGAAGTCCCGCGCGATCTGATCGATGAGGGCTCGGGAGACGTCGCACCGTGCGGCGAGGTCGTCGAGGTCTGCATCCGCGACGAGCCCCCGCAGTTCCGGCACACCGGTGGCCAGATCACGGCAATCCGCGGCGTGTTCGAGGCCTTCCTCGAGAATCACCTTCACCATCGCCAGCAGCAGCGCCCAGTCCTGTCCCGGCCGGATCGCCACATGCGCGTCGGCGTGGTCGGCGGTCTCCGTGCGGAGTGGATCGACGACGACGATCTTCGCGCCGAGCCGTTGGCGCTCCAACGCTCGCTTCCAGCCGCCCGGGACGGTCTCCAGCCAGTTCCAGGCGCTGACGGCCGGGTTGGTGCCCATCAGCAGGAAGTAGTCGCAGTTGTCGATGTCCGAGACCGGCGCCATCAACTCCGAGCCGTACATCGCGCCTGCTACGACGTGCATCGCGTTCTGGTCGACAGAGCCCACGGCGTATCGGTTGTGGGTGCCGACGGCGTCCAGCCAGGCGTTCATGAACAGTACGTTCGACGACGAGAAGCCGGCCGGGTTCCCGTAGTAGAGGCCGATCGCGTCGGGGCTGTCAGCCTCGATCAGCGCGGTCATCCGTGCCGCGATGTCGGAGATCGCCTCGTCCCAGCTCGTCTCGACATACGAGTCGCCGATGCGCCGCATCGGGTTGACGATCCGCCGCGGATGTTCGACAACCTGGTTCGCGGTGCGGCCCTTGGCGCAGAAGTCCTGCCAGCTGTGCGGGTTCTGCTTGTCGGCCGAAATCTTGGTCACCCGGTTGCCCTCGACGGTCACCGCGATGCCGCACGCCGCCAGGCAGTATCGGCAGAACGTGTAGACGGTTTTGGGCTCAACCGTTGTCACACGTCGAGACTACGTCGCTCACGCCTGCGTCATCGCCCAGTAAGCGCCATGCTTAGCCATCAGTTCGGCGTGACTGCCGCGTTCGACAATTCGGCCATCCTCCATCACCAGGATCACGTCGGCGTCGCGGATCGTCGAAAGACGGTGAGCGATAATGAAACTCGTACGGTGCCGGCGCAGCTCGCCCATCGCGTGCTGAACCAGCACCTCCGTGCGGGTGTCCACCGAGCTGGTGGCCTCGTCGAGCACCAGCAGCTGCGGCTGCGCCAGGAACGCCCGGGCGATCGTGATCAACTGCTTCTCGCCGGCGCTGATGTTGCCGCCGTCGTCGCTCACCCAGGTGTCGTAGCCCTGCGGCAGCGTGTGCACGAACCGGTCGACATATGCGGCCTTTGCGGCCGCGAGCACCTCGTCGTCACCGGCTGCGGGACGGCCGTAACGGATGTTGTCGGCGATGGATCCGCCGAACAGCCACGTGTCCTGCAACACCATGCCGATGCGTGATCGCAGTGACTCGCGGCTCACGGTGGTGATGTCCACTCCATCGACGAGAATCCTGCCGGAGTCGACCTCGTAGAACCGCATCAGCAGGTTCACCAGTGTGGTCTTGCCGGCACCTGTCGGGCCGACGATCGCCACAGTGCTGCCCGGCTCCGCCACGAACGACAGGTCCTCGATGACGGGAACGCCTGCCCGGTAGCTGAAGTTGACGTGCTCGAACTCGACGCGGCCCGTGCGGCCGTTCACCGACGGCAGTCCCAATCCGCTGTCCGGCTCCTGCTCGTCGGCGTCGAGAAGGTCGAAAACCCTTTCGGCGCTTGCCATTCCGGACTGCAAGGTGTTGTACATGGCCGCGACCTGGGTCAGCGGCTGGTTGAACTGGCGCACATACTGGGTGAACGCCTGGATGCTGCCCAGCGTGATCTGCCCGGTCGCCACCTGCAGGCCGCCGACCACCGCCACTGCGACATAGCTGAGGTTGCCGATGAACATCGTGAACGGTGACACCAGTCCGGAGAAGAACTGTGCGCCGAAGCTCGCGTCGTACACGTCGGCGTTGAGCTCACGGAACTTCTGCTGCGCATGCGCCCGGTGGCCGAATGTCTTGACCAGCGCGAAGCCGCTGTAGGTCTCCTCGATGTGCGCGTTGAGGCGGCCGATGTTGGCCCACTGCGCGACGAACAGCCGTTGCGATCTGCGCGCGATCGCCCGAGTCACCCACAGCGACAACGGAACTGTCAGCATGGTGATCACCGCGAGCAACACCGAGATCGTCAGCATCATCACGAGTACGGCGACCACGGTCAGCACCGAGGTCAGCAGCTGGCTGATCGTCATGGCCAGCGATGTCTGGACGTTGTCGATGTCGTTGGTGACCCGGCTCAGCACCTCGCCGCGTTGCCGGGAATCGAAGTACGACAACGGCAGGCGGTGCACCTTGTCTTCGACGTCGGCTCGCAGTGCCACCATCGTGCGCTGCACGGTAACGTTCAGCAGCCGGAACTGGGCCCAAACCATCAGGGCGGCAAGCAGATAGAGGACCAGCGCGAGCAGTAGCGTGCGGCCCACCGCGGTGAAGTCGACGCCGACGCCGGGCGTCACGTTCGTCCGCGACAACAGGTCGGCGAACATCCCGTCCCCGCGCGCCCGTGCAGCCTCGACTGCCTGCTCCTTGGTGATGCCCGCTGGCAGCTGCCGCCCGATCACCCCGTTGAACAGCAGGTCGGTGGCGTGGCCGAGGATTCGCGGGCCGACGACGCCGATCGCGATCCCGCCGACGCCCAGTGCGATCACCGCCGAGGTCAGGCCACGCTGTGGCGTCAGCCGCGTCAACAGCCGGATCGCCGTGCGCCGGAAGTCTCGGGACCGTTCCGGCGGCGGCGGCGTACCGTCGCGCATCGCCATCCGCATCGGCGCGCCCATCAGTGCTGTCTCTTCTTCGCGCAAGCGCTCATCAGTGCTGTCTCTTCTTCGCGCAAGCGCTCATCAGGTACGCGCCCCCACCGCTTGCGAATCAGCGAACTCCGCATACTCGGCGCACTCTGCGAGCAGGCATTCGTGGGTGCCCGAGCCAACGACCCGGCCGTCCTCGACAACGATCACGTGATCGGCTTCGGCGACGGTCGAAATGCGTTGCGACACGATGATGACGGTCGATTCCGCCGAAACCTCCTGCAGTGCTGCGCGTACGCGGGCATCAGCGTGCACGTCGAGCGCCGAGAACGCGTCGTCGAACAGATAGATCGCCGGTCGGCGTATCACTGCGCGTGCGATCGCCAACCGCTGCCGCTGGCCGCCGGAGAAGTTGATACCGCCTTGCGCCACTAGCATTTCCAAGCCGTGCGGCCGGACGAAGTCCTCGGCGGACGCCACCCGTAGCGCCTCCCACATCTCGGCGTCGCTCGCGTCTGCTTTGCCGTACCGCAGGTTGTCGGCCACCGTGCCCGAGAAGAGATAGCCACGCTGCGGCACCAAACCGACTGCCGACCACAACGTCTCGGTGTCGTAGTCGCGCACGTCGACACCGTCGATCATCACCGCACCCGCCGTCACGTCGTAGAGCCGGCAGATCAACGCGATCAGCGTCGACTTCCCCGAACCGGTGCTGCCGACGATCGCAGTCACGCTTCCGGGCCGTGCGGTCAGCGAGATGTCCTCCAGCACAGGTCGATCCGCACCCGGATAGGAAAACGTCGCCGACTCCAAAACGACCAGCCCCGCCGTCGGAGCGACCGTCACCGCATCCCGCGGACTGCCGACGGTGGGGCCGGTGGACATCACCTCCGTGATCCGTTCGGCGCACACCGACGCCCGCGGCAGCAGGATGAGCAGGAAGGTGGCCATCATGACGGCCATCAGGATCTGCATGAAGTAGGAGAGGAACGCGATCAGCGAGCCGACCTGCATCTGGCCCGCGTCGATGCGCCACCCGCCGAACCAGATCAGCGCGACGCTGGAAAGGTTGATCACCAGCGTGGTGACCGGCAGCAGCAGCGCCTGCCAGCGCCCGGCGGCCAGCGCTGTATCCGACAACGCCTGGCTCGCCTCGCCGAAGCGCCGGCGTTCGACGGTTTCGCGGGCGAAAGCCCGGACGACGCGAATGCCCGACAACTGCTCGCGCAGGACCCGGTTGAGGTTGTCGATCAGCTGTTGCATCCGGCGGAAGATCGGCAGCATCCGCGACACGATCAAGTAGTTGGCGATTGCCAGCACCGGCACGCTGATCAGCAGCAGCCACGAGAGCCCGGCGTCCTGGTGCAGGGCCATGACGATGCCTCCGACGCACATGATCGGCGCAGTGATCAGCATCGTGCACGTCAGCTGCACCATGAGCTGGACCTGCTGGACGTCGTTGGTGGTACGAGTTAGCAGCGACGGGGTCCCGAAGCGGGCGGCCTCATGCGCCGAGAACCCGGTGACGTGGTCGAAGACCGCCCACCGCAGGTCACGGCCGAACCCCATCCCGGTCCGCGAGCCGAAATACACCGCGCCGACCGCGCACAGCACCTGAAGCGCACTGACAGCGAGCATCACCGCGCCCAGCCGCATGATCGTGTGCGTGTCACCCTTGGCCACGCCGTCGTCGATGATCGCGGCGTTGACCGTCGGCAGGTACAGCGCCGCGAGCGTGCTGATCACCTGCAGCACCGAGACGATCGCGACGAGCGAGCGGTACGGCCGCGCATATTTGCGCAGCAGCGCCAGGAGCATCTCCGTACTGTCGCATACCGCGCGGCTGGTTCGGCACCCGGACGCTCCGCGTGGCGGGCGCAAAACTGCTGGTCAACGCCGCCGTTGCGCCTCGGTCACGCGGCTGAAGCTATCCTGCTTGCTGTGACGAGCGGCAGGGACGCCGAGTTCGTCGGCAGAAACGAAACGACGTAAGTGAGCTAGGAAGCGGGTTCAGTGAGACGCAGACTGCCCTCCATGGTCATTGGCGCAGCGGCCCTCGCGCTGGTCGCCGCCTGCTCCACCGACTCGTCCAGCCCCGAGAACACGCAGCCGTCAGCGCCCCCGACCCAGCAGAACGCCAATCACGGGCCTCTCTTCCCCGAATGCGGCGGGGTCAGCGACCAGACCGTCAGTCAACTGACCGAAGCCGTCGGCCTCGTCAACACCGCCCGCAACTCCGCCGGCTGCCAGTGGTTGCAGAACGGCGGCATCATGGGCCCGCACTTCTCGTTCACCTGGTACCGGGGCAGCCCGATCGGCCGGGAACGCAAGACCGAAGAGCTGTCACGCACCAGCGTCGAGGACATCAACATCGATGGCCGCAGCGGTTTCATCGCCGTCCAGAACGATCCGACGATGGGCGACGACCTGTGCGAGATCGGCATCCAGTTCGACGACGACTTCATCGAATGGTCGATCAGCTACAGCGAGAAGCCGTTCCCGTCGCCCTGCGATGTCGCCAAGGAGCTCACCCGCCAGACGATCAGGAACGCGAAATGAGCGGCGCACGGCGCGTACTAGGCGTGCTTGTCGCCGCCCTCGCGGTCGTCGTGATGCTGGGCGGCTGCACCCGCACCACCGGAGGCACTGCCGTGGTGGCCGGTTCGAGCGGCCTGCCCGAGCGCAACGACGACTCCCAGAAGAAGTACCCGAACCTGCAAAAAGAGTGCGACGTGCTGACCACCGACGTGCTGGCGAAGACCGTGGGCGCCGACCCGCTGGACATCCAGAGCACGTTCGTCGGCGCCGTTTGCCGCTGGCAGGCCGCCAACCCGGCCGGCTTGATCGACATCACCCGCTTCTGGTTCGAGCAGGGCAGCCTCGACAACGAGCGCAAGGTCGCCAACTTCCTGAAGTATCAAGTCGACAGCCGCCGCGTGAACGGCGTGGACTCGATCGTGATGAAGCCGGCCAACGACCCCAACGGCGCATGTGGCGTGGCCAGCGATGCAAGCGGAGTGGTCGGCTGGTGGGTGAACCCGCAGACGCCGGGGATCGACGCGTGCGGGATGGCGATCAAGTTGATGGAGCTGACACTCGCCACGAACGCTTAGCGCGGACGCGAGGAGCACAAAGACACCGAGCCCGCTCAGCGGGCGTCGCTTAGCGCGGGTGGCTCAGCGCGGGACATGGAACGTGACCAACGCCGCGCCGCCCCGGCCGAGGTCGCGCCAGGCGGCGTGGAAGCGCAGCACGGCGATCGCCGACGTCGGGAACTTCGTCGAGATGCGTCCGGCCGCGGCTTGATTGCTCTCTGCTGCACTCGCCAGCCCGAGCGCGACGTTGCTCAGCGCCGGCTCGTGCCCGACCACCAGTAACGTGGCGACGTCGTCGCCGACGCGGTTGATCTCGTCGATCACCGTCCCGGGCACCGCGTCGTAGAGGCGCCCGGCGAACGTGACCGGTACGTCGAGACCGGTCCGCGCCAGCGTCTGGCGCGTGCGGGCGGCTGTCGAGCACAGCACCGCGTCGATGGGCGGCACGTGCGAACGCAACCATTCTCCGGCGAGGCCGGCTTCCCGCACTCCGCGCTGGGCCAGCGGCCGGTCGTGGTCCACCACCCCGGTCGGGTAGTCGGACTTCGCGTGCCGCATCAGCAACAACGTGCGCTCGGCCATCCGTCCAACGATAGGGCGATGTGGGGGCACCTCCCGCTTGCGGGGGACGCTTGCGTGAAGAGCAGATTGCCATGCCGCCCGAGGTCCACGAACTTGTCGGCAGGCGGTCCTACACTCGCCTTGCTCGGAGCCGCCGCACCCGAAAAGCACCGAGAGGAGGGCCGACATGCGATTCATCCACACCGCCGACTGGCAGCTCGGCATGACCCGGCACTTCCTCAACGAGGATGCGCAGCCGCGCTATTCGGCGGCCCGGCGTGACGCGGTTCGCGCACTCGGCGATGTTGCCGCCGAGACGGGCGCCGAGTTCGTCGTGGTCGCCGGTGATGTGTTCGAGCACAACCAACTCGATCCGCGGGTCGTCAGCCAGTCGCTCGAGGCCATGCGTGCCATCGGCATCCCGGTGTACCTGCTGCCCGGCAACCACGACCCGCTCGATGCGTCATCCGTCTACACCAGTGCGCTGTTCGTCACCGAGCAGCCGGCGAACGTGCACGTGCTTGCCAGGCCCGGTGTGCACGACGTCCGGCCAGGGGTGCAGATCGTCGCCGCGCCGTGGCGGTCGAAGTGCCCCACCACCGACCTGGTCGCCGAGGTGCTCGACGGGCTGCCCGCCAACGGTTACACGCGCATCCTGGTGGCGCACGGCGGGGTCGACGCGCTCGACCCCGACCAGGGCAAGGCGTCGCTGATCGGGCTCGACGCCGTGCAGAACGCGCTCACCTGCGGCGCCGTGCACTATGTGGCATTGGGGGACAAGCATTCTCGCACCGAGGTCGGCAGCAGTGGCCGGATCTGGTACTCCGGTTCACCGGAGGTCACCAACTACGACGACGTCGAGCACGATCCGGGGCATGTGCTGGTGGTCGACGTCGACGACGAGGATTCCGCGCGGCCGGTGACGGTTACGCCGCACCGCGTCGGCCGGTGGCGGTTCGTGACGCTGCGCCGCCCGGTGGACGGCAGCCGCGATGTCGCCGACCTGGACATCAACCTCGACTTGTTGCCCGACAAAGACCGAGCAGTGGTCCGGTTGGCGCTCACCGGCTCACTCAACGTCACCGAGCGGGCAGCGCTCGACGCTTGCCTCGACAAGTACGCGCGGCTGTTCGCCTCGCTGCGGATCTGGGAGCGGCACAGCAACATTGCCGTCGTCCCCGAAGACGGCGAGTTCGGTGACCTCGGGCTCGGTGGCTTCGCGGCGGCGGCCGTCGAGGAACTAATGGCCACCGCCCGCTCCGACGACGACGACGCAGCCGACGCGCAGGCCGCACTGGCGCTACTGCTGCGGCTCACCCCCAGAGGTGTGGCGTGAAGCTGCACCGACTCGTCCTCACCAACTACCGCGGAATCACGCACCGCGAGATCGTGCTGCCCGACAGTGGAGTGATCGTCGTCAGCGGCGCCAACGAGATCGGCAAGTCGTCGATGATCGAGGCCATCGACCTGCTGCTCGAATCCAAGGACCGCTCCACCAAGAAGGACGTCAAGCAGGTCAAGCCCACTCACGCCGATGTGGGCACCGAGGTGGAAGCCGAAATCAGCAGCGGCCCATATCGGTTCGTCTACCGCAAACGCTTCCACAAACGCTGCGAAACCGCGCTGACGGTGCTCGCGCCGCTGCGTGAACAGCACACCGGCGACGAGGCGCACGAGCGAGTCTGCGCAATCCTGGCCGAGACCGTCGACACCGGGCTGTGGCGCGCCCAGCGCGTCTTGCAGGCCGCGTCCACAGAGGCCGTCGACCTGTCGGGCTGCGATGCGCTGTCACGTGCACTCGACGTCTCAGCCGGGCAGTCGGCCCTACTGTCCGGCGCCGAGCCGGCGCTGATCGACCGCATCGACGCCGAGTACGCGCTGTACTTCACCCCGACAGGCCGGCCGACGGGACAGTGGGCGGCAGCCGTCGCCCGCCTCACCGCGGCTGACGAAGAGGTGGCGCGCTGCGCTGCAGCCGTCGCCGAGGTCGACGACTGTGTCAGTCGGCATTCCGAGTTGTCGGAGCGCTTGGCTGAGCTGGTCGCGCAACGCAATTCGGCGCACCAGCGGCTGACCTCAGCTCGTGCCGCAGCCGCCGCGGTAGCCGAACTCACCACCGAACTGCGCGAGGCCGAGGTCATGTCGGCCGCGGCACAAGCGAAGGCCGATGCGTCCGCTGCGGCGCTGGCCGAACGCCGGCGGATCATCGGTGACGTCGAGCAGCGTGTCGGCGCGGTCGCCGGACTGGAGACTGGGGCAGCAGAGGCTGCCGAACAGGAGTCGGTCGCAGCCGAGGTCTGTGAAGTCGCCGCGGCCGCCGCCGAACGGTCCAGCACGGCGGCGCAGGACGCGCAGGCCCGCGTCGACGCCGCCCGCGCGACGTTCGACCGGTCGTCCGATCGCGAGGAGGCCACCCGGTTGACGGCCAGGCTGGCCAGGATCGATCTCGCTCGCGCGGACCTTCAGCGGGCCGAGAACGAGATCGCGACCAACACGGTCACCGACGCCGTGCTGCAAGATGTCGAGATGGCGGCCGCGGCCGTGGAACGAGCGGCCGCGCTCGCCGAACTCGCCTGTGCGCGAATCGAGCTCACCTCGCCCGCTCACCTGGAGGTGCTAATCCAAGGCAGCCCCGTCGAGCTGCCGGCGGAGCGCACCCTCACTCTCAGTGCCGCCGCGGCCACCGACGTCGAGGTGCCCGGCGTGCTGCGCGCGCGCATCGTTCCGGGCGCACCCGCATGTGACACCCAGGCCACGCTCGAAGCGGCCCAAACCCATCTCGCCGATGTGCTCGCTGCCGCCGGGGTTGCGGATGTGACCGGCGCACGCGCCCGGGCCGAGCGGCGCCGCGAGCTGATCTCCGAACGTGACCGGCTGACCGCAACGCTGTCGGGACTGTGCGGTGACGAACCGGTGGACGAATTGCGTTCCCGGCTCGCCACTTTGCGCACCCGTGCGGACGACAGTGACGATGCGGAAGTGGACGCGGCATCGGCTCGAGCCGCGCTCGAGGCTGCGACGGCGGTATATCGCGAAGCCACCGCTCAATGTCAGCGCGACCGGGATGTCGCCGCGGCGGCGACCGTCGCGCTCGGTGAGAAACGCACTGCCGCAGCGGTTCTGCGCGAAAAGCTGGTTGCTGCTCGCACCGAGCTCGATGCCGCCCGGCAGCGGCTCGGCCAGCAGCGGGACGCGGTGAGTGACGAGCACCTTCAGACCTGCGCGCAGACGGACTCGCACGCGACCGAACAGGCAGCTGCCCGAGTCGGCGACGTGCGGGCACGGCTGGCCGAGAGAGCAGCGGACGAGGTCGGCGCCGAACTCGACGCCGCCGAGCGTCACGCCGGCGAAGTGAACCGCGACCACGACGCCGTCGCCGATGAATTGCGGGATCTGGCAACGCAGTTGCGGGTCTACGGCACCGAAGGCCGCAAGGGCCGGCTGGACGAGGCAGAGTCGGAACGCGAGCACGCCCGCAGCGAGTGGCTGGGGGTCGGTGGTCGCGCGCGCGCGGTGCAGCTGCTGCGCGAGGTGATTCTCAGGCACCGCGACCACACCCGCTCGCGCTACGTCGAGCCGTTCCGGGCCGAAGTCGAGCGGCTGGGCCGGATCGTGTTCGGCGACAGTTTCGAAGTCGAGATCGACAGCTCGCTGCGGATCTGCAGCCGCACCGTTGCCGGGCGCACCGTGCCCTACGAGTCGCTGTCCGGTGGTGCGAAGGAGCAGCTGGGCATCATCGCCCGGCTGGCGAGTGCGGCGCTGGTCGCCAAGGAGGACAGCGTGCCGGTGATCATCGACGACGCGCTCGGCTTCACCGACGCTGTCCGGCTGGCGAAGATGGGCGCGGTGTTCGACGCCGTCGGCGCCGGGGCTCAGGTGCTGGTGCTGACCTGCAGTCCGCGCCGCTACGACAGCGTCGACGGCGCCCACCACATCGAGTTGACCGCGTAGCGCGTCACCCCGAGGCGGGAGCCGCCGCGAGCGCCAGTACCTCGTCGAAACCGGCGATCAGGCACTCTTCGAACACGTCGTAGTCGGGAATCGCGCCGGTGTCCAGGTCGATCCCCAGCGTGCAGGTGTCCACGTAGGTCAGCAGCGTGACGTTGACCGCCGCGCCGATCGTCGGCCCGAACGCGTACTGCACCCGCACTCGGGCGCCACCGAGGAACACCGGCACCGGGATTCCCGGGACGTCGCTGCACAAGAAGTCCACGTGGCGCAGGATCGAGCCGATATACCAGCGTGGCATCAGGTTCAGCGCACCGGCGATCCACTGCGTGTACGGCAGTGACGGCTCATGGCGCACCTTGCCGGTCCGCTCGTGGATCTGACGAATACGCTCGGCGGGATCCGCGGTGCCCACCGGAACGTCGAACCGCATCAACGTGATCCGATTGCCGCCGAGCTCGTCGCCCTCTTCCCGCAAGCTCATCGGCATCGTCAAGTGCAGGTCGCCCACCTCGGCGCCGTGGTGCTCGTGGTAGCGGCGCAGCCCGCCGGCCACACCCGCGACGAACGCGTCGTTCAACGCCCCACCGCTGCGGTGTGCGGCCTCCCGAAGCCGCGCAAACGGCACCTCGTGCACGCCGAGACGCCGGATCAGGGTTCGGTTCTTCATCAGTGGCGAACCCGGCCGGTTCACCGGGCGCACGGTGCGGTAGATCGATGCGGCCATCTCGGCGGCCGACGAAACGGCGGGCAGGGGGCGCCGCAGGCCGTCGATTATCAGCTTGGGTGCGCTCTTCAGTGCGCCCGCCAGCGCGCCGCTTACCAGCCGGACGTCATATCGCGCGGAGTCACGGTAGCCGCTCAGCCAGGCCGGCGCAGGAACCTCGGGAAATTCCGCCACCGGTCCGTGCTTCTCGGGCGCTTCGGACAGGTCGAACAGGATCATGCCGATCTGAATGCCCCCGACGCCGTCGGTGAGCGAGTGGTGGAACTTCAGCACCACCGCCGCGCCGCCGTCCACCAGGCCCTCGACCAGCGTCGCCTCCCACAGCGGGCGGGCGCGGTCGAAGTCCTCCATTGCCGCGACGCGCGCCATCTCCAGCACAGTGTCGAACCTGGCGGGCGGGGGCGCCATTACCCGGCGCATGTGAAAATTGAGGTCGAAGTCGGGATGAAACTCCCAGCGCGGCGGCGCCGGCGGCGGCGACTCCGCCACCCGCTGCCGAAACATCGGCACCTTCTGGCAGATGAGCGCGAACCGGTTGCGCACCTCGTCCCAGTCCGGCGACCGGTCCAGCATGATCACCGTGACCACCGTGGAACGCAGTCGCGGATCCCTTTCCATGGCCCACGTGAACGCGTCGCTGTTGCGCATGAACTCAGTCATTTGGAACTAACCTACGACGTCGGCATCCGAACGCCTACACCCCTCCCGCGGTGGACATCGACGCCGACTAAGTCGGGACGGGGTCTCGGCGCGGCACCAAGGACGACGACAAGTTCGTCCACACCCGGGCCGCCTTCTCGAAGCTGTTCCCGACAGAGCGGGATTGGGACTACCTCACCGAGCCGCAGAAGGAGCTCGCCGGTCCGCTCGTCGTCTCACCGCCACGCAGCCCACGCGCGTCGACTGCCGCCCGGCTTGCCGCAGTACAGGAGTGCGGTTACGAGTTGGAACGCCGAATGTCGATGCGCCGCGGGGCTTTCGCCAGACGATGGTGATGCACGCAGAGGCGCGCGGTGGTGCTGCGCCGACGCGCTGTTCGACGGCAACCGCGCGGTCGGAGTCGAATTCGACAGGGACGGCCACCGTCACACCTATGCGCCTGCGGTACTCGTCGGCGAGAAGGCCGCCGACGTGATGCGCCAGTAGATTGCCCTGAGGGGACGCGCAGCCGATAATCAGCCGGTGACCCAACTGAAGAATCGCCTTTGTGGCCTCGCTGTCCTGTTGATCGCAGTGTCATCGCTCCTCCCGATGCCGGCCGCTACGGCGGATCCAGTGTCGGGTGCACAGATAACCGCTGTCGAACCGGTCACAGATCGTTGGGTGAAGATCTCCGTCTACTCGCCGTCGATGGACAAGGTCGTCGTCAACGACGTGTTCAGAGCTCCGGGCAATGCGTCGGCCCCGGTTTTCTATCTGCTGAACGGAATTGACGGCGGCCTGGACAACAAGGGTTGGTTCGGGCTCACCAACGTCCAGGGCTTCTTCGCCAATCAGAACGTGAACATCGTTTCCCCGATCGGCGGTCAGTACAGCTACTACACCGACTGGGTCGCCGACGATCCGGCGCTCGGCCGCAACAAATGGCAGACCTACCTGACGCAGGAGCTGCCTCCGCTGATCAACCAGGAGCTGAAGGCCAACGGCCGCAACGCCGTTGGCGGTCTGTCGATGAGCGGCGGCTCAGCACTCGATCTGGCCATCCAGGCACCCGGGCTGTACCGGGCCGCCGGTTCCTACAGCGGATGCCCGGCGACGTCCGACCCCAGCCAGGCCCAGCAGATCGCGCTGTCGCTGATTCCCAGCGGCGCGAACGCCGCCAATATGTGGGGTCCGCTCGGTGGCCCGGACTGGGTGGCGCACGACCCGTCGAAGAACGCCGCCAAGCTGAAGGGCGTCGCGGTGTACGCCGCCGCGTCGACGGGCGCGGTGGGTGCTGTCGACAACCTGCCGCCGGACTTTCCGACGCCCGTCGGCGGCCAGATCGTCGAGGGCATCACCCGGGACTGCACCCAGCAGTTCGCCGACGCCGCGGCTGCCGCCGGTGTCCCGATCACGCTGGTGATCCGTCCCGAGGGGGCCCACACCTGGGGCCTGTTCGAGTCGGAGATGCAGGAGTCGTGGAACACGGTCATCGCGCCCGCGCTGGGGGTTACCAGCGCTGCCCAATGACCGCATAGCCCCGCCGTCCCGTCGGGCTGCACAATGACGGGTGATGACGATGAACGCCAAGCGTCGGCGCGCGCACCAGAAGCTGGCCGCGCTGCCCGGCGTGCGGTCGGTGCGGCGTCCGGTCGTGCCACGCGGTGACGAGCAGTTCGACCTGTACTACGTCCGCACCGGGCGCAAATCCGCCCATCCGCTGGTCGTCATCCCCGGCGGACCGGGCGCGGCGTCGGTCGCGCTGTATCGCGGATTCCGTCGCCACGCGGCCGAGGCGGGCCTCGACGTGATCATGGTCGAACACCGCGGCGTGGGCATGTCCCGCCACGACGACGCCGGCACCGACCTGCCACCGCACTCGCTGACCATCGAGCAGGTTGTCGACGACGTCGTCGCCGTGCTCGACGACGCCCGCGTCGACAAGGCAATCGTATTCGGCGCGTCGTACGGCACCTACATCGCCGCGGGTATCGGCGTCCGCCATCCACAGCGGGTCACGGGAATGATCCTCGACTCGCCGGTGCTGTCGGCCGCCGACATAGACGTCGCGCGCGTTGAGATCCGGCGTGTTTTGTGGGACGGAATCGACGGGGAGACAGCAGATTTGGCACCGAAGGTGCGCCGGCTGGTTGCCGACGGTGTGCTGACTCCGGCCGCAGGGCAACTGGCGGCAGCGGTCTACGGCCTCGGCGGCCCGACGCTGTTGAACCGCCAACTCGATCTGTTGCTGAAGGGCAGGCACGGGTTGTGGACGGTGATGGATCGCCTCGCCCGGCAGCTGATCGCGCGTAAAGCCCCGTACCGCAACGAGCCGGACCTGGTCGGCCGGATCGGCTTTCGTGAGCTGAACTACGGCGACGTTCCCGACGGCAAGCCACTGGACCCGGCGGCCGCGTACCGCGATTTCGCCTCTGATTCGGTGCCTTTCGAGGCCGAACCCTACGATCTCGTCGCCGAGATGCCGAAGTTCGGCTGGCCCACCGTCGTCGTGTCCGGTGGTCGTGACCTGATAACGCCGCCCGCGATCGCCTCCCGGATCGCCTCGCTGATTCCCGGCGCGGTGCTGCTGCGGCTGCCGACCGCGGGCCACAGCTTGCTGGACAGCCGGGACCGGGCCGTGCTGCAGATCGCGAAAGCATTCTCGGACAACCGGATTGACACCCTGTCGGCTCAAACTGCAGCACTCGATGCGCTGCCAAGCGGGATCGGGTTGCGGTTGACGATGGCGGTGATCGGCGCCGCCGCGGCGGTCGAGCGAATGCTGCCACGCCCGGTGCCCCGGCTCGTGCTGCGCGTCGCCGCTACTTCATGAAACCGATCGCGCTGTAGTTCAGGTCGCCGAGCCCGGCGGCGCCGAAGTTCGCGAGAGTGCTTCGCACGGCGACGTTTCCGGTGGCCTGAACCAGCGGCAGGCTGAAGCCTTCCGCCCACACCATCACGTCGACCTCGTTGGCGAGGCGGCGCGCAGCACCGGCGTCGAGTTCGGCGAGCGTCTGCTCGATCTTCGCGTCGATCTGTTCGTTGCCGATCTTGCCGAAGTTGCTCTCGCCGTAGGAGGCGTAGATCTGCGTCAGACCCGACAGCGGGAACGCGTCACCGACCCAGCCGAACAGTGCGATGTCGAAGTCCCCGGTGTTGATGTAGTTCGAGAAGAAACCGCCGGCGCCCTTGGCGTCGATGTCGAGCTTCACGCCCACCTGCGCGAGGCTGTTCTGGGCGACTTGGGCGATCTGGCGGCCGCTGAGGGAGTCGAACAGGACGAGGCGGATCGTCAGCGGGCGGCCGTCTTTCGCGCGGAACGCTCCGTTGGGCCTCCAGCCCAGCGCGTCGAGATCCCTGCGCGCCTGCTCGGGGTTGAAAGCAACCACGCCGCTGTTGTCCTGGTAGCCCTCCTGGCCGGCGACGTAGACATGGTTGTTCAACGGCGTCGGGTTGTTCACCAGCCCGCGTTGGCTGACGTTCGCAATCGCCTGTCGGTCAATGGCTTTCATCACCGCCAGCCGCAGCTTCGCCTCGGCGAGGATCGAACCGGGCGCTCCGTTGAACGTGAAATGCGTCCAACTGGCGCCCGGAGCGCGACGGATCGAGACGCCCGCAGTGCGCTGTGCGCGCAGCAGGTCGTCCAGCGAGCCCAGCCCGGCCGCGTCGAGTGCGTTGTTCTGCAGCGCCGGTATGTCGGCCTCGGGGGCTAACACCGTGAACGTGATCGAGTCGAGCCGCGGGCGCTGCCCCCACCAGTTCGGGTTGCGGGTCAACACGATTCGCTGAGCCGCCTTGTCCAGGGTCGTGACGACGAACGGCCCGGCCGACGGCCCGGGGCCACCCAGTTGCGCTTTGTTGAACGCCTCGGGCGTCGAGGTCATGCTGCGCGGCAGCAGCATCCCGTTGCCCGCGAACATGCCCTTCCATTCCGCGTACGGCTTGGCGAATGTCATGACGGCCTGCCGGTCGTCGACGCCGCGGGTGACCGACGCGACGCGGTCGGCACCGCTGGGGCTGGCGATCGCGAACGACTTGTCCTTGCCGCTGAGCGCGTGGATCTGCGCCGCGATGTCCTCCCACGTCATCGGCGTGCCGTCGGACCAGACCGCTTTCGGGTTGATGGTGTAGGTGACGACCTGCGGATCTTTGCTGGTCAGTTCGATACTCGTGAAGTAGTCGGTGTTGAGCGTGGTGGAGCCGTCGGGCTTGATGATGAATGCCCTTGGCAGCGTGGGTTTGAGCATCGCCGCCGTTTCCGCACTGTTGCCGTCGATGTGCAAGGTGTTCCAGTTGACCGGGAACTCGCTCAGCGCAAGCCGGAGATTGCCGCCGTCGATCAGGGCGGCCGGGTTCTGCGGGTTGATGTCCTGCGTGGAGCCGATTTCGGCCGCTCCGGTGGCGGTCGCCCCGCGCCGGTCCCCGCCCAGCCGCGTGGCGAATACGCCGATCGCCACGAGCGCGAAGATCACCGCCAGAGCCCCGGCGATGCGCAGTGCAGAACCGCGAGCGCTCCTGTCCGGTCCGGATGGCGGGGACGCAGCAGGCTCCTTCGGCGCCGACCGGGGAGGTGCCCCTGGCGGCGGCTCGGCGCCACCCTGCGTCGGTGGCTGCTCGCCCGAGCCGGCGACGTCGGGCGGCGGCTGCGGTACCGACTTCAGGAGTCGTTTCGTGTAGTCGTGCTGCGGATCGGAGAACACCCGATCCGCGTCGCCCTGCTCGACGATCGCCCCCTTGTACATCACGGCCACGTCGTGGGCGAGGTGCTTGACCACCGACAAGTCATGCGACACAAAGAGATAGGACAGCCCGAACCGCTCTTGCAGGTCCAGCAGCAGGTTGATGATCCCCGCCTGAATCGACACGTCCAGTGCCGACACCGGTTCGTCGAGCGCGAGAATCTTGGGCTGCAGCGCCAACGCTCTCGCGATGCCGATGCGCTGCTTCTGCCCCCCGGAGAACTCGGCCGGGTAGCGGCTGGCATCGGCGCGCCGCAGCCCGACGATCTCGAGCAGTTCGGCCACCCGTTCGTCGGCCTGCGGCTTGTCGAAACCGTTGGCCAGCAAGGGTTCGGCGATCACGTCGTACACCGGAAGTCGCGGGTCGAGCGAGGCGACCGGGTCTTGGAACACCACCTGCAGGTCCCCGCGTAGCGCACGACGCGTGTCCTGGTCGAGGCTGGCGACATCGGTGCCGAGCACCACGATGGATCCGGATTGCGGGGGTGCGAGTTCCAGAATCTCGTGCAGCGTGGTCGACTTGCCCGAACCGGACTCGCCGACGATCCCGAGCGTGCGGCCCTCGCGCAATTCGAAAGAGACGCCGTCGACCGCGCGCACCTCGCCGACGCGGCGCCGGAACACCACTCCTTTGGTGAGTGGGTAGGTCTTCACCAGGTCGCTGACCTCTACCACCACGCGGGAGTCCTCCGCCGACTCGTCGCGTTCGGGGAGTGCAGTGGGCACGCCGTAGATCTGGGATGCGCTGCGCCCGGCCACCAACTCCGTTCGGATGCACGCCGCCTGGTGCTCCGGACCGACAGTGACGAGTTCCGGTTCGGCGGCGCGGCATTCGGCGATCGCCAGCGGGCACCGCGGGGCGAACGGGCAAGCGTCGGCGTCCGTCGTCGAAAACGTCGGCTGCGCACCGGGAATCGGGACGAGCCGCGCACCCTGGGGTGCGTCGAGGCGCGGCACCGAGCCGAGCAGTCCGGCCGTGTACGGCATCTGCCGGTCGCCGTAGAGCGCATCGACGGTGGCCACTTCGACGGCTCGTCCGGCGTACATGACCAGTGCCCGGTCGGCGAATTCGGCGACGACGCCGAGGTCGTGGGTGATGATCACGACACCCGCACCGGTGACGTCGCGTGCTGTCTTGAGCACCTCGAGAATCTGCGCCTGGACGGTCACGTCGAGCGCGGTGGTCGGCTCGTCACAGATCAGCAGATCGGGATTGTTGGCGATCGCGATCGCGATGACGATCCGCTGGCGCTCCCCGCCGGAGAGCTCATGCGGAAACGCGCCGGCCCGCCGTTCGGGCTGGGCGATGCCGACGAGGTCGAGCAGTTCGACTGCGCGGGCGCGCGCCGCGCGCCTGGTGATCTCGGGCTGGTGAATCTGGATGGCCTCGGCGATCTGGTCGCCCACCCGGTACACCGGGGTCAGCGCCGACATCGGATCCTGGAAGACGGTGCCGATCATGTTGCCGCGGATGCGCGACATCTGCTTGTCGGAAAGACGCAAAAGCTCGTCGCCGCGCAGGCGCGCCGATCCCGACACTTCGGCGTACTCGGGTAGTAAGCCGATCACCGCCATCGCCGCCGCGGACTTACCCGAGCCGGATTCGCCGACGATCGCCACCACCTCGCCCGCTGCCACCTGGTAGCTCAGACCGCGCACGGCCGCGACGTTTTCGGCGTCGGTGGGAAACGTGACCGTGAGGTCGGTGACCTCGAGCAGTGGACTCACGGCTTCCGCCTCCGACGGAGTCTGCGGCTGGTGGGATCGAGCGCGTCGCGCAACGCGTCACCGACGAGGATGGCGCAGAACAGAATCACCACCAGGACGCCCGCGGGAAAGAGGAACACCCACGGGAACGTCGTCATGGAACTGGTGCCGTCGGCGATCAGCGTCCCCAGTGACACATCCGGTGGCCGGACGCCGAATCCCAGATAGCTCAACCCGGTTTCGCCCAGAATCGCCGCACCGACGGTGAGGGCGGTGTCGATGATCACGATCGACGCGACGTTCGGAAGAACATGACGGACGATGATCTGCCGGTTCGGCACACCCATATACCTTGCGGCTTGGATGAATTCGCGGTCTCGCAGGCTCATCGTCAGACCGCGCACCATCCGCGAGCTGATCATCCAGCCGAATAAGGCCAGCAGCAGAATGAGCCAGAAGATCGTGCCCGACTGCTTGGTGCTCGGCGTGATGATGCCGATCAGCAGCAGCGACGGCACCACGAGCAACAGGTCGACGACGAACATCAGCACTGTGTCGCGCCACCCGCTGAAGTATCCGGCGATCGTACCCACCGTGGCCGCGATGGTCGCCGAGATGAACGCCACGCAGACACCGATCAGCATGGATTTCTGCATGCCGCGCAGCGTCTGGGCCAGCAGGTCCTGGCCGAGCGAATTGGTGCCGAACAGGTGCTCGGCCGACGGTGGTTCCTGCAGTGCCGAGTAGTCCAGATCGGTGTAGCTGTAAGGGAGAAACGGTGGCAGCGCATAGCAGCCGACGAACAGCACCACCAGCAGGATGAGCGCCACCACCGCGGGCTCGTTCCGAAGCAACCGACGCAGCACCAGAGTGCGCCGGGAAGCGAATTGCGTTGTGTTGACGCCCTGTTGGACCACCTCTGCCTGTGTCATGCGACCCGCACCCTCGGGTCGAGCATCGCGAGAATGACATCCGACAGCAGCCCACCCACCAGGATCATCACCGCACCGAGCAGGGTGACGGCCACCACGATGTTCGTGTCCTCCGTTGCGATGCTCTGGATGTACCACTCGCCGATGCCGTGCCAGCCGAAGATCTTCTCGGTGAACACCGCGCCGGTGACGAGGCCGCTGATGCTGTAGGCGAACAGCGTCGCCATCGGTATCAGCGCGGTGCGCAGTCCGTGCTTGAACAACGCGCGCCTGCGAGTCAGGCCTTTGGAGCGTGCGGTGCGGATGAAATCCTGACCCAGCACGTCGAGCATCGCGTTGCGCTGGTATCGGCTGTAGCCGGCCATCGCGAAAAACGCCAAGGTCAAGGTCGGCAAGACCAGATGCTGCACCCGGTCGAGGAAGTGGGCGAACCAACTGCCGGCCGATGCTGCCGATGTCTCCCCGGTGTACTCGAACACCTGGACGCCGAAGAAGGAGTTCACCCGCAGCGCCGCCAGTATCAGCAGGTTCGCCATGACGAATGTCGGAATGCTGAGCACGAGCAGCGACAGCGCGGTGATCACGCGGTCGCTCAATCGATACTGGCGAATCGCGCCCCATGCCCCTATCACCACGCCGGCGATGGTTCCGATCACTGAGCCGAGCACCACGAGTCGCAGGCTGACCCAGATGCGGCGCCACAACTCGTCGGACACCGGCTGACCGCCGACCGTCGTGCCGAAATCGCCTCGGACAGCGCCGGACATCCAGTCGGCGTACCGGACGGGGATGGGCTTGTCGAGGTCGAGCTCGGCGGCTTTGGCATCGATCACCGCCTGCGGCGGGCGCGGGTTGCGCTGCAGAAGACTGTCGAGGGGATGGAAGAAGACCGACGCGAGGCTGAACGTCAGAAACGAGGCGAACAGCAGCAGCACGATGTACTTGAGCAGCCGACGGAGCAGGAAACCTGTCATCTGCCGCCCTTCCGCCGCATCCGGTCAATGTAGGAGATGACGCCGCCACCGTGCCGCTTATCGGCCATTCGGCGGTTCACCCTTCCACAGCAAAGTAGCCGCTCCGCTCCAGGGTTTTCACAGCGAAGCGGCGTTGGCTACTTCGAAACACCAGTCATCTGGGTCGGCCGCGCAGCGTGGGGCGAGCGACCAGGCACCGGATCGGAGTAATCAGCAATGAAATTGCGGGTAAAAACGGTAGTTGCGGTCATCGGGGGGTTAGTCGTCGTCGCGATGGGCATGCTCACAGTCACCTTCGGCGGCACCGAGGCGCACGCGAAAGTGGTCGGGGGGTCCGGCGAGACGGTCACGCAGACCACGCCGCCCAGCACACCGGCGATCGCTTCCGCGTCCCCGGTGGTGAAAGCGCCCCCGCCGAGCGCTTAGCCGCGTTTCGCCGGACCCGAGGCCGGTTACCCACTCCGCAAGACGCAGTCGAACGGAGTGCCAGACGTGAAACGGGAACAGCGCAACCTGAAGATCGGCGCCGCGGCGTTCGGCGCCGGAAACCTCTAAAGCGACCCCGTCGGTGACTGCCACCACCTTGGAGGGGTCATCGCCGGAGACGTCGACCGTGGAGGCTCCGTCGTAAGGCAAGAATCTGGCTGATCGAGACTGCACGGCGCAGCTGCATGCGTTGGTAGCATCGGCCGCCATGAGTGTGACCGACGAATACCTGGTCAACAACGCCGAGTACGCGAAGAGTTTTCAAGGGCCGTTGCCCCTGCCGCCCAGCAAGCACGTCGCCGTCGTTGCGTGCATGGATGCGCGACTCGACGTCTATCGCATTCTTGGCCTGCAGGATGGTGAGGCCCATGTGATCCGAAACGCCGGTGGTGTGGTCACCGACGACGAGATTCGCTCGCTGGCCATCAGCCAGCGGCTGCTCGGCACGAGGGAGATCATCCTCATCCACCACACCGACTGCGGCATGCTGACTTTCACCGACGACGACTTCAAGCAATCGATTCAGGACGAGACCGGAATCAAACCCGAGTGGGCCGCCGAAGCCTTCACCGACCTCGAAGAAGATGTGCGCCAATCCATCCGCCGCATCGAGGCTAGCCCGTTCGTCACCAAGCACGAGTCGCTGCGCGGCTTCGTCTTCGACGTCGCGACGGGCAAGCTGAACGAGGTGACGCTCTAACGGCGGGTTACGTCAGCTCCCGGAACCGTAAGGGCGCGTGATGATCTCGAGGAAATGCCCGGACGGATCGCGGAAGTACACCCCACGTCCGCCGTCGTTGTGGTTGATCTCGCCGGGCCGGTGGCCGTGCGGATCGGCCCAGTGCTCCATTCCGCGTTCGCGGATTCGCCCGTAAATCGCATCGAAGTCGGTCTCGGAGACCAGGAAGGCATAGTGCTGAGGCCGCACGTCGCCGCTGTCGATGAAATCGAGGCTCACGCCGTGATCGAGTCCGACCGCGAGGAACGGGCCGAAGGGCTGGGCGGGCGGTAGACCGAAAAGCTCGGTGAAGAAGGCGGCCGACTCGCTTTTGTCCTTGGCCGCGACGATGGTGTGGTTGAACGCGATGGACATGACAACACCAGTCAAGCAGGTTCGTTGCGCAGACGACAGGGCAGGATGAGGGGCATGAGCCGATTCCAGTTCGCGGACCTTGCCGTGCCGGTCATCGCGGCGCCGATGGCGGGCGGACCCTCGACACCGGAACTGGGGGCCGCCGCCACCGACGCCGGCGGGCTGGGGTTCGTCCCGGGCGGTTACCTGTCGGCCGACGTCTTATCCGATCGCTTCGTCGCCGCCCGGGCGCTGACCTCGGGCCCGCTCGGCGCAAACCTCTTTGTGCCGCAACCGAATACGGGTAACCGTGCAGCCATCGACCGTTACGCCGAGGCGCTGGCCGGCGAGGCGCGACGCTACGGCGCCCAACTCGGTGAGCCGCGGTACGACGACGACCGGTGGCCGGCCAAGCTCGAGGTGCTGCTGGACCTGCGCCCTGAGGTCGCCTCGTTCACGTTCGATGTGCCCGCCGCCGAGGACATCGCGCGGCTGGCAGCGGCCGGCATCACCACGGTCGCCACGGTGACCACGGCAACCGAAGCCGACGTCGCGGTGTCCCGGGGCGTCGATGCGCTGGTGGTGCAGGGGCCGTCGGCGGGCGGCCACCGCGGCACGTTCGACCCCGTGGCCCCGCCCGCCACGCAACCGCTGCCGGAACTGCTGGCCGACGTGCTCGGTCGTGTCGCCGTCCCAGTGGTGGCGGCGGGCGGATTGATGACGGCAGCCGACGTCGATTCCGTGCTGCACGCGGGTGCGGTCGCGGCGCAGCTGGGAACTGCCTTCCTGCTGTCCGACGAGGCCGGCAGAGACCCGGTCCAGCGCGCAGCCCTGCAGGATCCGCAGTTCACCGAAACCGCTGTGACCCGTGCCTTTTCGGGCCGCTATGCCCGCGGGTTGCGAAACCGGTTCATCGACGAACACGAGACGGAGGCGCCGCCGGCCTATCCGCAAGTCCACTATCTGACCAGCCCGCTGCGTGCGGCGGCGGTACGCGCCGGCGATCCACACGGCACGAACGTCTGGGCCGGAACCGGATTCAAGAAGGCCAAGGCCGCGTCCGTGGCCACGATCATGGGAGAGCTGTCGTGCAGGTAGGCATGACCATGCCGGTGATGGAACCGGATCTGGACGCTGCGACGCTGCGCGCGTGGGCGCGCGAGATCGACGAAGGCCCTTTCGCATCAGCGTGTTTCGGTGAGCGGATCGCGTTCGACAATCCCGAGACGCTCACGCTGCTGGGCGCACTCGCCGCGTGGACGGAGCGGGTACGGCTGGTGACCACCGTGGTCGTCCCCCAGTTGCACGATCCGGTGATGCTCGCCAAAGCGCTTGCGACCGGAGACATGCTCTGCGGTGGCCGGCTGACCGCCGGGCTGGGCGTCGGTGGCCGGCAGGAGGACTACCGCGCCGTCGGCGCGGACCCGGCGACCCAGACGATGCGCGACATGGCCGAGCGGGCCGCCGTGATGAAGCGCGTGTGGGCGGGGGAAAGGCTGACTGAGTCGGTGTGTCCGGTGGGGCCGGCTCCGGTACAAGAGGGCGGCCCGCAGCTGCTGGTCGGCACCATGGGCCCGAAAACGGTTCGCAGCGCGGCTGATTGGGCCGATGGGCTGGCCGGCACGACGCTGGATCTCGACGTCGACGCCGTCGGCACGCTGTTCGCTGTCGCCAGGACTGCCTGGGCGGATGCGGCCAAGCCGCCGCCGCGGCTGACGACGTCGTTCTGGTTTGCGCTCGGATCGGATGCCCGCGAACAGATGCACCGCCACCTTCGTCACTACATGAACTGGATCCCGGGCGAGTACGTCGACGCGATGGCACCGTCCACCGGGTTCGCCGGCGGCCAGGACGAGCTGCTCACGGTGTTGCGCAAGTTCGCCGATATCGGCACCGACGAGGTCCACCTGATTCCGACGAGCAGCGACGTCGGTGAGCTGCAAGCGGTCGCCGACGTGGTGGCCAACCTCTAGTTCCGCACAGCGCGAGCGTGCTCCCCCGCAAGCGGGAGGTGCCCCCAGTCGCGCCAATGACACGCCGCCTCAGCTGGCATTTTCCGCACGCTCGCCGAAAGCAGGGTCGCGCTCCGGCGCTCTTGCGTGCAGACTGTCTCGGGTATCCGAAACGAGGGGGCGGCAGTGACGAGTCGGCGTTTCATCCGGGGGCTGGCGTACGGTGCGGCGGCGACAGCCGTCGTCGCCGCACCGATCGGAGCGTTCGCTGGTCAGCCGTCGTCACAACCAATTGCCGACTGCGGCGGGATCAATATCCCGATCGTCGCTGAAGGCATACCGGTGGACAACTGCCCTGCGCCGGTGGCGCCGCCGGGCGTCAGCGGCGGCGCTCCGAGCCAGGAACTCCTGACCGCCTGCAGCGGCATCCCTGGCTGTCTGTCGGCTGCCCTCTACGGCCCCGGCAACGTCCTGGTG
This sequence comes from uncultured Actinomycetota bacterium, assembly GCA_963775205.1. Taxonomy (GTDB): domain Bacteria; phylum Actinomycetota; class Actinomycetes; order Mycobacteriales; family Mycobacteriaceae; genus Mycobacterium. The sequence goes on from CAVZHV010000001.1 coordinate 167,959, forward strand.
CCAATCCCGAACACCAGGGTTCAGCAGAGCCAGTAGCCGGGGAGGGCCCGGTGGCCCGTCGCGTTAGATCTCGACGCTGGCCGGCGGCGGTGCCGGCACGGCAGGATCAGCAGGCATGCCCGCGTCGACCGGAAGCGGTTCTGCCGGCACGCCAAGCTCGGCCGGCGGGGGCGCATCGGCCGGAGGAGGTGCGTCGGCCAGAGGCGGCGCGTCCGGCGGAGTGACAACCTCGGCGGCGATCTCGACCAGCGGCGGACCCTCCGGTGGCATCTCACCCTCCGGCGGCGCAAGCGCATCTTCGGTTATCGGCAGGAACATGTGATGCGTGAACTGCGATTGGTGAGCCCCGGGGCCGCCGATCTTCACGCCGCCGCCTTCGCCCGATGACACCGACGTCCCGTCGGGCAGCGTCACGGCGGTGTGGTAGCTGTTCCACCCGATCACGAGGGCACCGGGCTGCGTCCCGTACTGGAAGCCGCGAGCCAGCAGGGCGCCTTCCTCGCTGCCCGTCGTGAAACGGTCACCGAATGCCGGCCGGCCGCTGGCGACGTTGCTCACCCACGACGCCAGGCCCGAGCAGTCCGTGCCGGCAGGAGAGTCCCCACCGGAGACGTACGGCGTGCCCGATACCTGAGTAATCAGACCCATTAGCGTTGCTAAAGCAATCATGCGGCCGGACGTTAACAGGGCAATTCCGCCGTCGCCAAACTATGTGAAGCCCTTCACATTCGGCGATTCTTATAGCGCGCTTCACGAAAACGTTCGTCGAACTCGTTTGCCGCCGCGCCAGATTCGGGCATCGTCACTGGTCAGTGGTGTTTACGTCTCACCAACTAAGTTGTGCTGCTTGACCGTAACGCACATTGCGATCGTCACGTAGCTATATATTCGGCGCGTCAATTTAGAAACATCGCAATTAGTGTGCAACGCCACTGAATTCGGGTCTACCTCGGCCGGTCGACCTCGTAGGTTCCGTTGTCGTCGATGAAAAGCACCGTCACATTACGTTTGGTGCCGTCGACGCTCACGTCGCAGCTGAAGGTCTCGTCCTTCTTGATCGTCGGGTTGTCACCCCGATTGCACTTCACGTCGGTGACGTTGTCGACGCCGTAACCGAGGGTGGGGTCGGTAAGTATCTGGCGCACACCGGCTTCCGCCTTGGCGACATCGAGCTCCTTGCGGTTGGCGTTCCCGGCGAGAATCAGCACTGCTACCGCAACCACCACCACAGCCAGCAGCGCGCCCACAAGCAGAGCGATGATGAGCGGCCAGCGGTTCGGCTTCTTCGGCTGGTCGACGGCGGCGGCGAGGAGGAGCCGCGTACGGCTGCACCGGCGGCTGCTGCACGTACTGCGGGTACACGGGCTGCTGTGGTGGCGCCTGATAGGGCGGCGGTTGCCGCTGCGCGGAGTAGTCAGGCGCCGCGGGGCGGTGCCGCCGGACGGTTTGCCACCAAGGCGTCTCCGTCGGCTGCGCCTCGGCCTGCCGGTCCGGCGGGTCCGGTGACCACGGCCGCGTCGGTTCAGAACCCGCAGGTCCGCTCATGACGTCTTTCTCCTCATGAGAACCGCTCATAGCACAGGTCGGCATCACCAGTCAGGCCCGTGCGGTAGGCGAGGATGCGAGTGAAGCCCGCGGGCACGGTGTTGCCGTTCGTGTCGCTGGCGACGAGACCGTTGGTCAACAACCCGGAGATCGCTTCGTCGACGTCGCCGGCAGTCAACACCAGACTGTTGCCGGAAGGCAGGTCGGTCGGCTCGGCCATCTTGCGCTGCGCCACCCCGGTCAGGCACGCGGTCCGTAGCGCAGCAGCCGGGGTGTCCAGTGCCACGCCTTTCTCGTGCTGCAGCGCCAACATGTATCGAGAGGTGACGACTGACAACGCGGTGTTGTCGCCTTGCAGCAAGACCATTTGCGACTCGTCGGCGGCTGCGCCCATGTCCTGAAGTGCCGGAATGTCCACACTGATCGCGTTGTCGGCAGGACAGTACGACGCAGGATTGGTGGTTTTCGCGTCCGAGCAGGTGGCGGTTTCGGTGCTCAGCGTGGGCGGGTTGGCGGGTTTGAAGGTGGTCTCCAAGAACTCCATCAAGGTTTTCAGGGTGCCGTCGTCGATCTGAACTTGGCCCGTCTCGACGTTGCCTTGCGGGTCGACTTGCAGTTCCGTGGGTACATCGCCGCGACGTTGTTCGATCTCGTCCTCGTTGATACCCGCGCAGGCCGACGGGCCGACGTCGAAACCGATCTGGAAAGCGCTGACCCGGTCGAGGGCCGTGCCGTGGGGGTCTTCGCTTTCGTCCTCGACGGTCATGATCGGGTCGCGAAGGTCGATCGCTCCGGCGAGCACGTGGTCCAGGCCGTCGGTGGTGTTCAACGTGAAGCGCGGTGACTTGCCCTCGGCCACCCAGCGCACGTACGCGCCGGCGAAGCAGTCGGCCTGCTGCTCGGCGACCAGGCCCGAGGTGGTGGGCCCGACGAGATCGGCCATCTGCTGCACGGCGTGCCCGTACTCGTGGGCCATCACCGCGTTCACGGACATCGGCCCGAAGTATCGGGAAGCCCCCGGCAACAGCGCGCCCCGGTCCCAGGCCATCAGGTCTTCGGGCGGGCAGTAAAAGGCGTTGACCATCTGGTAGGTCTGCTCACCGCACGCGGACGGACTCTTCGGGCTGTCGGAGTCGTAGGACATCAGGGTCGAGACCGGCTTGAAGGTGCCCTGAAGGTCACGCGAATAGTTCTGCTTCCAGAAGTCCTCGATGTCGTTGATCGCCAACAGCGCCAATCGGTCGGGCTCGCCGTTGTCGGTGTTCTCCACGGTGCCGGTGGGCTGCGGGGCGTTGGCGCGGGGTCCGCTCGGGCCGTCGGTCGCCGGCAATCCTCCGACGCGGTTGGGGTCCCACAGCATGGACAGAGGGTCGGCCGTCGACGACGGTGGGGGAACCGCAGCTTGTCACCAGAAGCGCCGTGAATGCGACGCCGGCCGCTGCTCGCGACCCATCCGCGGGTGCGGTTACTCCTGACGTGATGTCGGCTCGTCCGGTGCTGCTGCATGGGCCAACCTCTCTCGGTCCACGTTCAGTCGGCGCGGTCAACGCTAGAGCAACACCCATACTATGAGGTCGGTTTTCATCGCTTCCGCCCCAATACCGGTCCGCCGAACGGATACTGACTGAGGTGGACGTGCGCGTCGGAACGATGTTCGGCAGGTACAGAATCAACGCCCTGCTCGGCAAGGGCGGCATGGGCCAGGTTTACGAGGCCTACGACACGGAGCGAGGCAGAACCGTCGCCTTGAAGATCTTGGCCGACCAGTACACCTCGGACGAGAAATTCCGCACGCGGTTTCGCCGGGAATCACATGCCGCCGCCATCCTCCAAGAACCGCATGTCATCCCGATTCATGACTGGGGAGAGATCGACGGCAGCTTGTACATCGACATGCGACTGGTACGCGGTCAGACCTTGTACGACATGATCAAGACAGGTCCGCTCGAGCCCACCCGCGCGGTGTCGATTGTCAACCAGATCGCGGCCGCCCTCGATGCGGCGCATGCCGAGGGATTGATCCATCGAGATGTCAAGCCGCAGAACATCATTGTCACCTCGGCAGATTTCGCATACCTGGTGGATTTCGGCATCGCAGAGACAAAAGGCGAGACTCGGCTGACGATGGCGGGCAGCCAAATCGGCTCGTTCGCCTACATGGCCCCGGAGCGGTTCGCCGATACCGAGGTCACGTCGGGTGTCGACGTGTACGCGCTGACGTGCGTCTTGTACGAGGCGCTGACCGGGCAGATCCCGTTCCCCGCGGACAGCCAGGAGCAGCTCATCCTGGCTCACCTCTCGGCTCCGCCGCCACGACCAAGCGCCGTGAACCCCAGGGTGCCTCCGTCATTCGACGAAGTGATCGCGCGCGGGATGGCGAAACAGGCCGACGACCGGTACGGGTCCGCCGGCGCCCTGGGGCGCGCTGCCCAGCGCGCCCTTCGGGCCGACTGGCGAATGTCACCCCAGGCGGAGACGATGCTCGCGGCGCAGCCGGCCTACCCGCCGGTCACGCCCGCGCGTCCGTATGTCCCACCCACGCCGCCGGCCTATCCCGCAACGGCGCTGCCGCAACGAGATTCGGGCGGCCGGACCGGGCAGTGGGTGCTGCCGACGGTTGTCGCCATTGCAGCGGCGCTGATCCTGGGCGCCGTCGGCGTCGTGATCGGTCTGCTGGCGAACCAGAACTCGTCGTCGTCGGACGACTCGGCGCTGACCCCCAGCTCCCGGGTGCCTGCGTCGACCGACTACGTGCCGACCCGCCAGGTGACGACGACCTCTGCCACACCCACCGCCCTGCCGTCGCTCGTGCAGAGCGCAGACGCCTACGGCGAGACGTGCGGGCAGGGAATCGCGCTTGAAAACACGACAGGTTTTGGAAGTCGTGCTGGACGCGGGTCTGACAAGACCTCGTGCTATTTCGCTCGCAGCGTGCTCGAAGCGTATTGGGCCCAGCACGGCCGTCCGACGACCGCACTGCAATTCGTCACGGCGTCGAGCCGCGTGAGCTGCCCGAGCACCGGCAGCAGTGACTGCGTCGGCAACGACTTCCGGATGCGCTGCGAGGGGGAAGGCAGTTGGGTCACGTGCACGGGGGGAGACGACGCTCGGGTGTACTTGTACTAGTCATCCACCGCAGTGGCCGGCCGGCAGCTGCGCCCGGTGTGCGGTCAGCCAGTCGGCGACTTGATCGAGTTCGTCGACACCGTCGTCGAATGAGCCCGAATCCGGTTGCGCGGCAACGGCAACGGTGACCGTCCCGGCGTCCGTCGTCAAGAGGCCGATCTGGCGCACCAGGTAACTGCCCGAAGGAGACGGGCCCCAGCCCCCCTTGAATCGCGTGCCGGGAATTCGGCCGATTCCCCAGCTTTGGTCGGCCCCGATCTGGCCCATCAATTCAAGGATCGGCTCGTTCTGGGCGTCGCAGGCCGCGGCGGAGAGGAACTTGGCCTGCTCGGTCAATGGCCATATCGTCTGGCCGAAGGCAGTGAACTCCGGACGCACTTTCTGGGACTGGACGACGGTGTCATCTCCGGTCTGACGCAGAACCGCTTCGACCTTCTGCGCCGCCACGGTCGGCTCGCCCAGACCCTGCCAGATGGATTCGGCTGCGGCATTGTCGGATTCGGTGATCGCCGCCCTCATGGCGTCGGTGACTCCGGGATTCTCCCGATAGGCGGCGATTGCCAGGGGAACTTTGATCGTCGACCAAGCGGGTCCGGTCTGCCAGTCGCCAAACACCCAGGGCGCGTTGCCGTTTCCTGCCGGCGCGATCGCCAGGCCGATCTGGCCCTGCAGCCGGCCTTGCAGCTGTTCGAAGTCGTCGGCGAGCGAGGTTGGGCCCGGTGTGGAGGCGCTGGCCGTCGGCGGAGGCGGTGAGGGGGCGGCCTGCTGGGCGCTCGGAGTCGGCTCGGATGACGGGCGCGAATTCAAGTGCCAGCCGACGAATACGCCGCCCGCGGCGGCAACCCCGAGAACGAAGATCAAGATCAGGACGCCTGCGATCGCGAGAGCGATGCGGGTTCGATGGGGCCTGGGTCTAGCCACTGCGCGTCCGGCTCATCGGAGCTAAGCCGGACCCTTTCCGCTGAGGTACGCGACGATTCCCTCGGTGACCGCGGCGGCGTAATTCGCGCGCCCGGCGGGACTCTCCATTGCAGCGGCGTCGTCGGCGTTCTTCATGTTGCCGAGCTCGACGAGGATCGCCGGGTACTCGGCCAGGTTCAAGCCGGCCAGGTCCGCGCGGCCATAAAGACCGTTCGACCCGATGTAGGTCGACTCGGTGAGACCCGCCGCGCCGAGCGAATTCCGCATGACGGTTGCCAACTGCTCCGCAGGACCGGCCTGGGCGGCGTTCAGCGGCGGGCTCGAATAGTTGACGTGGAACCCGCGACCTGACGCCGGCCCGCCGTCCGCGTGGATGCTGATAATCGCGTCGGGGCGCATGGCGTTGGCCGCCGCGGCGCGCTGGTCGATGCACGGGCCCACCGAACTGTCGTTCGCGCGTGACATTTCGGTGCGCACGCCGCGCTGATTGAGCGCATCGCGGATCAGCAACACGACGTCCCAGGTGAAGGCGTGTTCGGCAAAGCCGTCGCTCGTCGCGGTGCCGGTGGTCTGGCAGTCTTTGGTGCCCCCGCGGCCGTTGGTGACTTGCCTGGTGAGCGACGAGTCGCTGGCGCCGCTGTGGCCCGGGTCGAGAAAGACCGCCATTCCGGCGATGTCCGCGGTCGCCGAGGCGCGGCCCGCGTTGCCGATCGGCCCCAGCGCGCACAGGCTCACGACGACGGAGACGGCGGCGGTCGCGCGGCGCAGCATCGCGACAGGCTAGCAAGGGACTGAGTGCTTGGCGACGCGCACCTCACGACGGGTTCGGTTCGCCTCGCGGTACAAGGGATCCACTCACTCCCTGGGGAAGTTGACGTCCTTGGTCACGGCTTCCCACTCGTCGATCGAGGCGGAGAACGCCGCGAGCTTGTCGCGCACCGCCTTCAGCACGTCACGGCCGAGCAGCAGCCGCAGCGGCGGTTCGTCCAGCGTGGTCACCATCAGCACGGCCTCGGCCACCTTGCGTGGGTCGCCGGGCAGGTGGTTGGCGAATTCCTTGATCAAGGTCTTGCGGGCCCCGACGTTCTCGTCGTAATCGCTTATCGGACTGGAAGACTCCCACATCGAGCGTGCCGCCCAATCGGTGCGGAATGCACCCGGCTCGATGGCGCTCACCTTGATGCCGAACGGCTTGACCTCTTGCGCCAGAGCCTCGGTCAGCGCCTCCAGTGCGAACTTCGTCGAAGAGTAGTACGCGTTGGGTGGGTTGGCCACCAGACCTGTCATCGACGAGATGTTGACGATGTGCCCGGATCGGCGGGCGCGCATCCCCGGCAACACGGCCTTGATGGTGTCCACCACCCCGAAGTAGTTCGTGTCGAACAGTTTTCGTACCTTGTCGTCCTCGCCCTCCTCGACGGCGGACAGATAGCCGTTGCCTGCGTTGTTGACCAGCACGTCGATGCCGCCGAACGCGTTCCTCGGCCGCGCGCACTGCCGCCGCGATCTGGGCCTTGTCGGTGACGTCGAAAGCGAGAACCAGTGCGCGATCGCCGAATTCGTCCGCGAAGTCGTTCACCGTCTCGGTGCGGCGCGCGGTCACCGCCACCGAGTGCCCCGCTTCCAATGTGGCGCGGGCGATTTCGCGGCCGAACCCGGTGGAACATCCGGTGATCAACCAGCGGCCCATGTCAGTTGGTCCCTTCCGGAAGCCGGCGCAGGTAGGCCGCGCGGCGTGCGGCGAGTTCGGTTGCCCGGTCCTGTGCGGTCACGCGGCGCAGGTCGGGCACCTCCTTCTCGAGGTCGTCGAGTCGCACCACCCGTCCGCGCGCACCGAGGTCCTCTTTCGGCCCGTCCTCGCCGAATTCGGCCATCCGCAGGGTCAGGATGCCTTCGTGAAGCCCGTCGGAGTCGATCCAGTTGGCCACGCCGGGGTCGACCGGTGAGATGACGTAGGTGTAGGTGCCGTCCTCGTTGGGCACGGACTGTGCCTTGTTGAGGCTGCCCGTACGGTCGACGATGTCCAGTGTGGTGCCCCAGATGTTGCTCAGCGGGACGGTGAAGTACTCGGCGCCGCCGTCGCTGACGTCGACGACGAACGCCTCGCCGGGGTTGAGGTCGAAGCGGCCCATCACGTAGACCTGGTTGCGCATCGCGCCCACGCGGTCGGCCGACCAGCCGAGGTTGAAGTTGTTGGCCGGCATCTTGTAGACGCCGTGGCTGAGCTTGCCGGTGAAGTTCGCGAAGTGTGCCATCATCGCCGCGGTGGCGTCGGCCTGCTCGTCGAGCGTGCGGGCGGGGGCTGACGGTGGGGCACCGATACGTTGGATGGTGAGGTGATTCGGGTCGTCGCGGTCCCAGTTGAGCAGCACGTCGCGGATGTAGAACTCGTGCGCTTCCGGTGTGGTCTGGACGTGATTGGGCCGATTTCCCGCGGGGTCGGAATCGACGGTGATCAGGAACGACCCGTCGGAATCAAGTTGCATGGTGCGCCCGTTGAGAACGGCGACGGTGCCCATGTTCGCGTCCCAAAGCGTGAAGTAGTTCTCCGTCATCCGGTTCTGGCCGACGCGTCCGCGGATCTCGTAGCGCTCGTCGGCCGAGATCGGAATCACCCGGTAGATGCTGTCGGGATTGTCTATGCCCCAACGTGATCCGGGAATCGCGCGGCCCGCTACGGGGTGACCGAGCCGGGTGATGCAACTGACCTTCGGCCGCAGCTTGTCCTGATTCGACGACCACACCGCCGCCGAGAACATCACCTCGGCGAAGGCGTCGTCGAAACGCGCCCGCATCGCGTCGGACGCCTTCGCCCGCGCGAGCCAGTTTTCGGCGACACTGCGATAGGCCGCCCGCACCGTGGGGTGCGCGGTGAGTTCCAGGGCCGCCAACTCTTGTTCGTGCTGCGACGCCGTCGCCACGGGATGGCCTGCGAAGTCCGACACTGTTTTCCTCCTCACGTGCGGGGCCATCAATTTCTCCTCGACGGGGTGATACCTGCGCGGAATCGAGAATTGTAGGCCGCGAACCGCTCGTCGATCGCAGCGTCGCTCAGCCCGAAGTCACTGGCCGCGTACGGCGGCCGCGCAGGCTCACGTGGACGCTGCGCCAGCCAGCGGCGCATCGCTGATTCCGCGTCGCCGGTCAGCGCAACGCCGATCGCGTCGTACACGCGGGCCACTTGGCCGATCGGGTCGGCGACGGCGTCGGCGAACTCGATGTCGGTGCACAGGGCGGACTCGTCGGCCCAGCGTTCCCGAGTTGCCATCGCACGGTCGTTCGTCCAGCCCATGCGTTCCATCCACTCGGCGCCCACGCGGTGCCGGTCCACGCGGTCGGCGTGCATCGCGTGCAGCGTGGCGTTGAGGCTGGCGCCTGAGGGGATGGTCTCTTTGGGGTCACGATGCATGTGAACGACATGCAGATCGGGGAACTGGGCGCGCAGCGTGTCGAGATAACCCAGGTGCGCAGGGGATTTCAGCACCCAGCGGCGAGCGGTTCGCCCGCGGCGCGGTTCTGTGCTCCTCGCGTCCGCGTGTCGCTTCTGCCACTGCAGGAACTGCAGCATCCGATGCAAGTACGCGTAGGCCGGTGAGAAATCCTGGTTGTCGATCCACGACCGGTACCTCGGCACATGCGCGCCGGACTCCGGCACGTGGGACAGGAACGCGTCGGAGAGGAAGACGATCTCCTCCTCGGGTTCGCGGGCGTACATCGGGTGGATGGCAAACAATTCCGGAGCCATCTCGCGTGAAATCGCCTCGCGCTTCTCGCTGATGGCGATTCGGGGATCCTCCTGTGCTGACCACTCGTAATCCAGCTGGGGCGCGACCTCCACGACTTCCCAGCCGTAGGCGTAGTGAAAGCGGTTGTCGGCGGCCAACAGTCGCTGCAGCAGGGTGGTTCCGCTGCGCATCATGCCGACAACCACGATCGGCGCGACGATCCTCTCCTCGGTGATCTCGGGATGACGCCGGATCCATTCCTGGGTCCGCAGCCTCATCCGCAGGCTGTGGACGAGGCCCGACCGCAGGATGTGCACGCCGATGTCGTTGAGGTCGGCGGCCGCGTAGCTGTCCGCCAGGAGCGCGAGCGGCTCCTCGAACGGCAGCGGGCCCCAATCCTCGAGGCCTTCCTTCTGTTGCGCTGCGGCCATGAGTTCGGCCGCGTCGAAGAGGTGCGCCACGGCGGTCAGAACTTCAAATGGTGGCTGGTGTCGCCGACCTGATCGACGAACATGATCCGGGTGTCGAACCACCAGGTGCCGTCGATGCGGTGGAAGGTGTCTTTGTAATGGCCGGTGACGATGACCTGCAAGGGCAGGTCCGCAGTGGCCTGGGTGACGCAGTAGTAGGCGCTGCCGGTGGCGGTTCCGGCGGCTTCGTCGACGTTCAGTCGCAGGTTGGTGGTCAAGTGCTTGGTCTTGGGTGTGCCGTCGTCGTAGAGCCGCGTTGCCATCTCGTACATCCGCCGGACACCGGCGGCCCCGGTGAAGACGGTTTCCGGGGGACCGTTCTCGACCCCGCAGATCCGGCCGTGCGCGAACAGTGCGGCGACTCCGTCGAGGTCGCCGGCGTCGAGACGCTCGGCGTAGGTGTAGACCAGATTCTCGATCTCACGGGCGGCGTCGCTCATCGGTTTTCTTTGCTCTTCGCGCAACGCTCATCTGTCTTTGCTCTTCGCGCAAGCGCTCATCGGTGCCGCTGCGCTCCCGTCATCTGGCGTAGACAACCAGCGAGGCTCGGCGATGTCAACGATTCCGCGCACTGGCGCCGTCGCTAACCTCGGACCGTGACGTCACACTGGTCGCCCGCCCGGCTCGGGGATCTGAGCGGCAAGCGAGTCATTGTCACCGGCGCCACCAGTGGCGTGGGCTTCGCGACTGCGCGTGCGCTCGCCCGCGCGGGAGCGCAGGTGATTCTGGCTGTCCGCAACCTCGAGTTGGGCGCACAACGCGCCGCAGAGATGGGCGGCGACACGTCGGTGGTGAAGCTCGACCTGGCCGCCCAGTCGTCGGTGCGAGCGTTTCCGGGCCTCTTCGACGGCGACGTGGACATCCTGATCAACAACGCCGGACTGGCCGGGCAACTACGTGGGTATCGACAGCAGGCTGGGGCTCAAAGGCAGCCCGACGCTCAGCGGCCGTGCTGCACACGCTTGCGACTACGACGACGCTGCGAGGCTGTGGGACTTCGCCGAAAAAGAAACCGGCACAACACTTCCCGTCTAGTTCGGCGGCATCACCGACCTCAACGGTCCGCGCCGGAGTGGTGGCCACGGGTTACGACGGTCAAGCGGGCCTTTTCGAGGATTCCGGATCGCGGGCTGACGAGCATGGCAGCGAGTACGACGAAGTGGGATCGATCGGCCGATCTCCCGTGCGATCCTGACGGTGGGTCTTGCTGCGACTCGTCTAGTCATTGGAGGCCACAGTGGAGCAATTGAGCGGCCTGGATGCCGCGTTCGTCTATTTCGAGGCCGCCGGCGCGGCGCACGTGACGTCCTTTTCCATCTACGACCCGTCGACGGCTCCGGGCGGCACGGTCAGCTTCGACGATGTCGTCGCGCATATCGGGTCCAGGCTCGGGGCCAACCGTGTCTTTCGTTCGGCGCTTGCTCGGGTTCCGCTCGACTTGGACCACCCGTACTGGGTGCGCGACGAGAACTTCGACCTCAGCCGGCATATGCACCATCTGACGCTGTCGAGCCCCGGAGGTTGGCGCCAGCTGTGCGCACAGGTGGCGCAGCTGCACGCTGAGCAGATGGATCTGCGCCGGCCGCCGTGGGACGGCTACTTCATCGACGGGCTCGGCGCGATCGAGGGAGTGCCGGACGGCGCCTTCGCGGTGTGCTTCAAGGTGCACCATTCCGCGGTCGACGGCGTGACGGGCCTGAGTGTGCTTGCTGCGCTTCACGATCTGACTCCCGAAACCGCGCCGGCGCCCGACGACGACTGGACTCCGGAGCCTCGGCCGTCGTCGCTGAACCTGCTCGCCCGCGCCGCTGTCACGTATGCCCGTCGACCGGTCCAGCTGGTGTCCGCAGTCAGACATAGTCTGCCGGTGCTGGCCCGCCTTCCCGGAGCGATGACGCGGCTGGCGCCGATCGGTCACCGGCTCGAGCAAGGGCTTGTTGGCGGTGTCCCACACTCCCGCTTCAATGAGCCAACCGACGGCCGCCGCAATTTCGACGCGCGTGCATACGACCTCGCCGCAGTGTTAGCGGCACGCACTCTCGTGGCGGGCGCGACCGTCAACGACGTCATACTCGCGGGGATCGGGGGCGCAATGCGCCGCTATCTGCTGGAGAAGGGCGAGCTCCCCGAGTCGTCTTTGGTCACCGTCATGGCGATTTCCGAGCATGACGAGAGTCAGCGCGGCGCGAATCAGCTCGCGGTGGTTCGCGCGACGCTCGGCACCGACATCGCCGACCCGATCGACCGGCTTCGGGCAGTGCACGAATCCAGTGCCCGATCGAAGGGCTTCATCGAGGCGGTGGGACCGCGGTCGTTCGTCGAGGACGCCGAGTTCTTGCCCGGCGCGCTGATCGTCCCGGCGATCCGTCTCGCGAGGGCGGTGAAGCTCGGGAAGTACTACCCCTCCACGTTGTTCGCGAACACGTACGTGACCACCATGCGGGGCCCGGCCTTCCCGATCTACCTCGTCGGGGCTCAGATGGTCGCCGGCTACGCAATGTCGCCGTTCGCTCAAGGCGGCGGGGTGATGCACAACGTGCTGAGTTACTGCGGGCGCGTGTTCGTCAGCATCAACGGTTGTCCTTCCGTCCTGCCCGACATCGAGCACTACGGGGATTACGTCGACGCTTCCTTCGCCGAACTTACGTCCGCGGCGACGAGTTCGCCGTAGCGGAACCCTCTTAGCGTAATTCGGTGACTGTGACGTTGGCGCCCTTCGAGTGGGCGGTCACCATCGGCACTCTCGGGTCGGCGGTTTGCGGCACTCTCACCGTCGTCTCGCGATCAGGGTTTTCGGATTGGGCGTTCACTCGATACGGACCCGGTCCGGGCAGCCCCACAGTCACGTCGCCGTCGGCAACCGCTTCGGTGGTGCGGGGCGCCGCGCGAAACTCCACTGAGATGTCGCCGGATCCGGTTTCTGCTGTGAACGATTCGGTG
>CAVZHV010000002.1:0-1293840 GCA_963775205.1 uncultured Actinomycetota bacterium
GAGCGGCAATTAAGCGAGACCTGTCCTGTCCACACCTGTGGATAACTATGTGGACAGTTTGTCATCGTCTCATTTGTCTGCCCTCGACCGACCCGAAGGGGGATCTCGTCGTTGACCGATGATCCCGGCTCAGCGTTCGCCGCGGTGTGGAGCACCGTGGTCGCCGAACTCAACGGTGACGGACCGAAGGCATGTCGGCGCCGATCAACAACGGCTCCGCCGCCCCCGCTGACTCCGCAACAGCGAGCCTGGCTGAAGCTGGTCCAGCCGCTGACGATCGCCGAGGGCTTCGCCTTGCTGTCGGTGCCCAGCAGCTTCGTGCAGAACGAGATCGAACGGCATCTGCGCACACAGATCGTCGACGCCCTCAGCCGCCGGCTCGGCCAACGAGTGGAACTCGGGGTGCGGATCGCGCCGCCGGACCCCGGCGACGACGACGATCTGCGCCGGACCGTCTGCCTCCGTGAACCCGATCTCGACGAAGTCGACGACGAGACCGAAGCCTTCGCCAGCGCTCACGAGTCCTGGCCGACCTACTTCATCGAGCGAGCCGCCCCAGAGCCCCGCCGACCCCAGGACATCAGCCTCAACCGGCGGTACACCTTCGACACGTTCGTCATCGGGGCGTCGAACCGGTTCGCTCACGCCGCCGCCCTGGCGATCGCCGAGGCCCCGGCCCGCGCCTACAACCCGTTGTTCATCTGGGGTGAGTCCGGACTGGGCAAGACCCACCTGCTGCACGCCGCCGGAAACTACGCCCAGCGCCTGTTCCCCGGCATGCGGGTCAAGTACGTCTCCACCGAAGAGTTCACCAACGACTTCATCAACTCGCTGCGCGACGATCGCAAGGTCGCATTCAAGCGCAGCTACCGCGACATCGACGTCCTGCTGGTCGACGACATCCAGTTCATCGAAGGCAAGGAAGGCATCCAGGAGGAGTTCTTCCACACCTTCAACACCCTGCACAACGCCAACAAGCAGATCGTCATCTCCTCCGACCGGCCGCCCAAGCAGCTGGCCACGCTCGAGGACCGGCTGCGCACCCGGTTCGAGTGGGGCCTGATCACCGACGTCCAGCCACCCGAACTGGAAACCCGCATCGCCATTTTGCGCAAGAAGGCGCAGATGGACCGGCTCGACGTTCCCGACGACGTCCTCGAGCTGATCGCCAGCAGCATCGAACGCAACATCCGCGAGCTCGAGGGCGCGCTGATCCGGGTCACGGCGTTCGCATCGCTGAACAAGACGCCGATCGACAGCGCGCTCGCCGAGATCGTGTTGCGCGACCTGATCGCCGATGCCGAGCACGATGCAGATCAGCGCCGCCACGATCATGGCCGCCACCGCCGAGTACTTCGAGACCACCGTCGAAGAACTGCGCGGGCCCGGCAAGACGCGCGCACTGGCGCAGTCTCGTCAGATCGCCATGTATCTGTGCCGCGAACTCACCGACCTGTCACTGCCCAAGATCGGCCAGGCGTTCGGCCGCGATCACACCACCGTCATGTACGCAGAACGAAGATTCGTGCAGAAATGGCACAGCGGCGCGAGGTGTTCGACCACGTCAAGGAACTCACGACCCGCATCCGTCAGCGCTCCAAGCGCTGAATCCAGATTTCGTTCACTGCACCAAAAAACTTTGGCCGCGTGTGTATCAGCAGTCACATACCGGCGTGTGCATACCGCTGTGGACAAGACGCGGACAACACCGTCGGTTTGGTCACAGCCGTGAACAACAGCCGGAAATCCACATCGTCTCGCCGGCAATACCCCGTCATCCACCACTCATCCACATCGCGGCGTCACCGCCTTGCAGGACAAACACGGCATATCCACAAATTCCACAGCGCCTATTACTGCTGCTTAGTTATCTCTAGAGATTTCAGTTAGAAGAAGCACTGGGGACAGTGCTTGTCCACACCGGTCCGCGGCCCGCCCAGGCGGCCTATGTCACCCCGATCGATTAGCTTTGATGGCGCCGCGAACGCTCTACGGTGTTGTCTGACTGCCGTTACGGTCGTCGATGGGTGGGGACGGCAAGCGTCAGATCTGGGATTCGGTGATGAGGCTGTGAGCGTGGCGACGACGACGGTTGGTCTCCGACTTGAAGTTCCGCCTGGTGCGGGAGGACTTCGCCGATGCGGTGGCCTGGGTTGCCCGTAACCTGCCGACCCGGCCGACGGTGCCGGTGCTGGCCGGGGTGTTGCTCACCGGCACCGACGAGGGCTGACGATCTCCGGGTTCGACTACGAGGTTTCGGCCGAGGTTCAGGTCCCCGCCGAAATAGCCTCTCCCGGAAGCGTTTTGGTGTCCGGTCGGTTGTTGTCCGACATCACCCGGGCGTTGCCGGCCAAGCCGGTCGATGTCAGCGTCGAAGGCACCCGGGTGTCGTTGACCTGTGGCAGCGCCCGGTTCTCGCTGCCGACCATGGCCGTCGAGGACTATCCGGCGCTGCCGGCGCTGCCGGAGGAAACCGGTGTCATCTCGGCCGATCTGTTCGCCGAGGCGATCGGCCAGGTCGCGGTGGCCGCCGGGCGAGACGACACGTTGCCGATGCTCACCGGCATCCGGGTCGAGATTTCCGGCGAGACAGTGGTTTTGGCCGCCACCGACCGGTTCCGGCTGGCGGTGCGCGAGCTGACTTGGTCGACGTCGTCAGCCGACATCGAGGCCGCGGTGCTGGTGCCGGCGAAGACGCTGGCCGAAGCTGCCAAGGCCGGTACTTCCGGCTCCGAGGTGGATCTGGCGCTGGGCGCCGGCCAGCGGTCGGTAAGGAAGGCCTGCTGGGTATCCGCAGCGCAGGCAAGCGCACCACGACCCGTCTGCTCGATGCCGAGTTCCCGAAGTTCCGTCAGCTGCTGCCCACCGAGCACACCGCGGTCGCCACCATCGGACGTCGCCGAGCTGACCGATGCGATCAAGCGTGTGGCGCTGGTCGCCGACCGTGGCGCGCAGGTCCGGATGGAGTTCAGCGACGGCACTCTGCGCCTGTCCGCCGGTGCCGACGACGTCGGCCGCGCGGAGGAGGACCTGCCCGTGGACTTCTTGGGCGAGCCGCTGACCATCGCCTTCAACCCGACTTACCTGACCGACGGTCTGGGATCGCTGCACTCCGACCGGGTGACGTTCGGGTTCACCACGCCGAGCCGACCCGCGGTGTTGCGGCCGGCGACGGATCAGCAGGAAGTGGCGACGCGGCCCGTTCCCGGCGGTGCAGACGGACTACGTATATCTGTTGATGCCGGTGCGGCTTCCCGGCTGAGCGCTTCACCTCGAACGAGGAGGCACGATGCAGCTGGGTTTGGTCGGCCTCGGCAAGATGGGCTTCAACATGCGCCAACGGCTGCGCGAGGGCGGCCACGAGGTCATCGGGTACGACCCGCGTCCCGAAGTCACCGACGTGCCCAGCTTGGCGCGCTGGCCGACGCGCTCACCGCGCCACGGGTGGTCTGGGTGATGGTGCCGTCCGGGCCCATCACCGATGAGACCATCGTGTCGCTGGCGGACGTGCTCAGCCCCGGTGATCTGGTGGTCGACGGTGGTAACTCCCGGTACACCGAGGACGGGCCGCATGCGGAATTGTTGGCGAGAAAGGAATTTCGTTCGTCGACGCCGGCGTGTCCGGCGGAATCTGGGGGTTGACGGAAGGATACGGCCTGATGGTCGGCGGCAGCGACGAGGACGTCGCGCGCGTGATGCCGATCTTCGACACGCTGCGTCCGCCCGGTGAGCTGGCCGACGGCTTCGTCCACGCCGGCCCGGTCGGTGCCGGGCATTACGCCAAGATGGTGCACAACGGCATCGAGTACGGCTTGATGATGGCCTACGCCGAGGGCTACGAGCTGCTGGCCGCCGAGCCGCTGATCAAGGATACCCAGGCGGTGATCCAGGCCTGGAGCAACGGCACCGTGGTGCGGTCGTGGCTTCAGCAGCTGCTGGCCAAAGCGCTCAAGGAGGATCCCGAACCTGGCCGAAATCTCCGGGTATACCGAGGATTCCGGCGAGGGCCGGTGGACGGTCGAGGAGGCTATCCGCCACCGGGTGCCGATGCCGGTGATCGCGGCGTCGCTGTTCGCGCGGTTCCTGTCGCGCCAGGACGACTCGCCCACCATGAAAGCCGTCTCGGCGCTGCGTAACCAGTTCGGTGGGCACGCGGTCCAGCGGGTGAGCCAGTCGGGATAGCCAGCGGCCGATGTATGTCCGGCACTTGGGGCTACGCGACTTCCGGTCGTGGCACAGGTCGACCTCGAATTGGCGCCCGGCCGGACCGTCTTCGTCGGTCCGAACGGTTTCGGCAAGACGAATCTTGTTGAGGCGCTGTGGTATTGGGCGACACTGGGCTCGCACCGGGTGGCCACCGACGCGCCACTGATCCGGGCGGGAGCTGACCGGGCGTGGTGTCGACGATCGTCGTCAACGAGGGGCGGGAACTGGCCGTCGACCTCGAGATCGCTGCGGGCCGGGCGAACAAGGCGCGGCTGAACCGCTCCCCCGTCCGCAGCACTCGGGAAGTGCTCGGCGTGCTGCGCGCGGTGCTGTTCGCTCCGGAGGATCTCGCTCTGGTGCGCGGCGACCCGGCGAGCGCCGCCGCTATCTCGACGAGCTGGCCACGCTGCGGCGCCCGCCGGTCGCCGGGATCCGCGCCGACTACGACAAGGTGCTCAGGCAGCGGACGGCGCTGCTGAAATCGGCTGCGGCACGGCGCTCTCGGGACAGCGGGGTGCTGCACACCCTCGACGTGTGGGACGGCCACCTGGCCGCGCACGGGGCGCGACTGATGGCGGCCCGCATGGAGCTGGTCAACGAGCTTCGGCCCGAGGTGGAGAAGGCCTATCAACTGCTCGCGCCGGCGTCTCGGCGGCGCCGACGTCAGCTACCGGTCGAGCGTCGACGTGCGACGAGGGCGATTACGAGGCGGCGCTGCTCGACGCGCTGGGCGCGCGCCGCGACGCCGAGCTGGACCGGGGCGTGTGCCTGGTCGGCCCGCACCGCGACGACTTGGAACTCGTGCTCGGTGAGCAGCCGGCGAAAGGCTTTGCCAGTCACATGGCGAATCGTGGTCGATGGCGTTGTCGCTGCGGCTGGCGGCATATGAGTTGTTGCGCTCCGAGGGCACCGATCCGGTCCTATGCTCGACGACGTCTTCGCCGAGTTGGACACCGCGCGCCGGCAGGCACTGGCGGCGTTGCGGGCACCGCCGAACAGGTCGTGCTGACGGCGGCCGTTGCCGACGACATTCCGCCAGGCCTCGACGCGACGCGCGTCGCGATCGGCCTGTCCGAGGACGACGCCGGCCGCGCATCGGTGGTGACCTCATGACGACCGACGACCGGCGAGAAGGCCGGCACTGGACCTGGTTCGCCGCACGCTGGAGGAGGCCCGCAGCGCCGCCCGCACCCAGGGCAAGGACGTCGGGCAAGGGCGCGATCCGGCCAGGACACCCCGGGTCGCAGGACGCCAACAGGGCGGCCGGCGAAGGTGGTCCGGGCCTGGCCCGGACGCCCGCGACCCGCAGCTTCTCGGCGCCGTCACCCGGGATCTCGCCGCGACACGAGGGTGGTCGGGCAGGGTCGCCGAGGGCACCGTGTTCGGGGCCTGGGCGTCGGTGGTCGGTGCGCAGATCGCCGACCACGCCTCCCCCACCGCACTGCGCGACGGCGTGTTGAGCGTGACGGCGGAGTCCACCGCCTGGGCCACCCAGCTGCGGATGATGCAGGCGCAACTGCTGGCCAAGATCGCCGCGGCGGTCGGGGACGGCGTGGTGACGTCGTTGAAGATCACCGGGCCCACGGGGCCGTCATGGCGCAAAGGCCCGCGTCGGGTCGCTGGCCGCGGCCCACGCGACACCTACGGATGACCGGGCCATCTTAGTGGTCTGAGAGCCGCCTGAACGCCGCAAATATTGTTCGCAAGCGTCAGGACGCGTCAATGGTCGCGAAATTTCGTACACGGCGTTATTAGGTGTGCAGAAACGCCGCCGCAGAATCGGTGCTGACGGTAGTTGCCGGTAGACTGGACGCAGACCCGCTCGCGGTGACCGAACCGCTCGCATGCGAACCCCAAGGAGACCTGTCCGACCGTGGCTGCCCAGAGGAAGAAAGCCCAAGCGGAGTACGGCGCCCAGTCCATCACGATTCTCGAAGGGCTGGAAGCCGTCCGCAAACGTCCGGGCATGTATATCGGCTCCACCGGCGAGCGCGGCCTGCACCATCTGGTCTGGGAGGTCGTCGACAACGCGGTCGACGAGGCGATGGCCGGCTATGCCAGCAAGGTCGACGTGCGGTTGCTCGAGGACGGCGGGGTCGAGGTGGCCGACGACGGGCGCGGCATCCCGGTCGAGATGCATGCCTCCGGGGTGCCGACCGTCGACGTGGTGATGACGCAGCTGCACGCGGGCGGCAAGTTCGACTCCGACGCGTACGCAGTGTCCGGCGGCCTGCACGGTGTGGGTGTGTCGGTGGTCAACGCGTTGTCCAGTCGGCTGGAGGTCGAAATCTGGCGCGACGGCTATGAGTGGCAGCAGTCTTACGACCACTCGGTGCCCGGCACGCTGAAGCAGGGTGAGAAGACCAAGAAGACCGGCACCACGGTGCGGTTCTGGGCGGATCCCAACATCTTCGAGACCACCACGTACGACTTCGAAACCGTCGCGCGGCGCCTGCAGGAGATGGCGTTCCTGAACAAGGGGCTGACCATCGAGCTGACCGACGAGCGCGTGTCGAAGACAGAGGTCGTCGACGAGGTCGTCAGCGACACCGCCGAGGCGCCGAAGACCGCCGAGGAGAAAGCCGCCGAAGCCGCTGCGCCACACAAGGTCAAGCACCGCACGTTCCACTACCCCGGCGGCCTGGTCGATTTCGTCAAGCACATCAACCGCACCAAGCAGGCGATCCACAGCAGCATCGTCGACTTCCAGGGCAAGGGCGCGGGCCACGAGGTCGAGATCGCGATGCAGTGGAACGCCGGCTACTCCGAGTCGGTGCACACCTTCGCCAACACGATCAACACCCACGAGGGCGGCACCCACGAGGAGGGCTTCCGGGCGGCGCTGACGTCGGTGGTGAACAAGTACGCCAAGGACAGAAAGCTGTTGAAGGAGAAGGATGCGAACCTCACCGGCGATGACATCCGGGAAGGTTTGGCAGCCGTCATCTCGGTCAAGGTCGCCGAGCCCCAGTTCGAAGGCCAGACCAAGACCAAGCTCGGCAACACCGAGGTCAAGTCGTTCGTGCAGCGGGTGTGCAACGAACAACTGACGCACTGGTTCGAGTCCAACCCCGCCGACGCCAAAGTCGTGGTGAACAAGGCGGTTTCGTCGGCGCAGGCGCGTATCGCGGCGCGAAAGGCCCGGGAGCTGGTGCGGCGCAAGAGCGCCACCGACATCGGCGGCCTGCCCGGCAAGCTCGCCGACTGCCGCTCCACCGATCCACGCAAGTCGGAACTGTATGTGGTGGAGGGCGATTCGGCCGGCGGCTCGGCCAAGAGCGGCCGCGACTCGATGTTCCAGGCGATCCTGCCGCTGCGCGGCAAGATCATCAACGTCGAGAAGGCACGCATCGACCGGGTGCTGAAGAACACCGAGGTGCAGGCGATCATCACCGCGCTGGGCACCGGCATTCACGACGAGTTCGACATCTCCAGGCTGCGGTATCACAAGATCGTGCTGATGGCCGACGCCGACGTCGACGGCCAGCACATTTCCACGCTGCTGTTGACGCTGCTGTTCCGGTTCATGCGTCCGCTGATCGAAAACGGCCACGTCTTCCTGGCGCAGCCGCCGCTGTACAAGCTGAAATGGCAACGCAGCGAACCGGAGTTCGCCTACTCCGACCGGGAACGCGACGGGCTTCTCGAGGCGGGGCTTAAGGCCGGCAAGAAAATCAACAAAGACGACGGCATCCAGCGGTACAAGGGCCTGGGCGAGATGGACGCCAAGGAACTGTGGGAAACCACGATGGACCCATCGGTGCGGGTGCTGCGGCAGGTGACGCTGGACGACGCGGCCGCAGCTGACGAGTTGTTCTCGATTCTGATGGGCGAAGACGTGGAGGCACGTCGCAGCTTCATCACCCGCAACGCCAAAGACGTCCGCTTTCTTGACGTTTAGTTATTAGAGGAATTCATGACTGATACCACGCTGCCGCCTGACGACTCCGTCGACCGCGTCGAGCCCGTCGACATCCAGCAGGAGATGCAGCGCAGCTACATCGACTACGCGATGAGCGTGATCGTTGGGCGCGCGCTGCCGGAAGTCCGCGACGGCCTCAAGCCGGTTCACCGCCGCGTGCTGTATGCGATGTTCGACTCCGGGTTCCGCCCCGATCGTAGCCATGCGAAATCTGCACGCTCCGTTGCCGAAACGATGGGCAACTACCACCCGCACGGCGATGCGTCGATCTACGACACATTGGTGCGGATGGCCCAGCCGTGGTCACTGCGGTATCCGCTGGTCGACGGGCAGGGCAACTTCGGCTCACCGGGCAACGACCCGCCGGCGGCCATGAGATATACAGAAGCACGCCTCACTCCCCTGGCGATGGAGATGCTGCGCGAAATCGACGAGGAGACAGTCGATTTCATCCCGAACTATGACGGCCGCGTGCAGGAGCCCACGGTTCTGCCGAGCCGGTTCCCCAACCTGCTCGCCAACGGCTCGGGCGGCATCGCGGTCGGCATGGCCACCAACATCCCGCCGCACAACCTGCGCGAGCTCGCCGACGCGGTGTTCTGGTGCCTGGACAACTTCGACGCCGACGAGGAGAAAACCCTCAAGGCCGTGATGAAGAAGGTCAAGGGTCCCGACTTCCCTACCTCCGGCTTGATCGTTGGCTCCCAAGGGATTTCCGACGCCTACACCACCGGCCGCGGCTCGATCCGGATGCGCGGCGTCGCAGAGATCGAGGAAGATAGCCGCGGGCGTACCTCGCTGGTGATCACCGAGTTGCCCTACCAGGTCAACCACGACAACTTCATCACCTCGATCGCCGAGCAGGTGCGCGACGGAAAGCTCAACGGAATAGCCAACATCGAGGACCAGGGCAGCGACCGGGTCGGCATCCGCATCGTCGTCGAGCTGAAGCGCGATGCAGTGGCCAAGGTCGTGCTGAACAATCTGTACAAGCACACCCAGCTGCAGACCAGCTTCGGCGCCAACATGCTCTCGATCGTCGACGGCGTGCCGCGCACGCTGCGACTGGACCAGATGATCCGGCTCTACGTCGAGCACCAACTCGACGTCATCATCAGGCGCACGCGGTATCGACTGCGAAAAGCCAACGAGCGGGCCCACATTCTGCGTGGCCTGGTCAAGGCGCTCGACGCGCTCGACGAGGTGATCGCGCTCATCCGCGCCTCGGAAACCGTCGACGTCGCGCGACAGGGCCTGATCGAGCTGCTCGACATCGATGACATCCAGGCGCAGGCCATCCTTGACATGCAGCTGCGCCGGCTGGCGGCGTTGGAGCGTCAGCGGATCGTCGACGATCTGGCCAAGATCGAGGCCGAGATCGCCGATCTTGAGGACATTCTCGCGAAGCCGGAGCGTCAGCGGGGCATCGTCAAAGACGAGCTGAAGGAAATCGCCGACAAGCACGGCGACCACCGGCGCACCCGGATCATCGCGGCCGACGGCGAGGTTTCCGACGAAGACCTGATCGCCCGCGAGGACGTCGTCGTCACGATCACCGAAACCGGTTACGCCAAGCGCACGAAGACCGACCTGTACCGCAGCCAGAAGCGCGGCGGAAAGGGTGTGCAAGGCGCCGGGCTCAAGGCCGACGACATCGTCAACCACTTCTTCGTCTGCTCCACCCACGACTGGATCCTGTTCTTCACCACTCAGGGCCGGGTCTACCGCGCCAAGGCCTACGACCTGCCCGAGGCGTCGCGCACGGCGCGGGGCCAGCACGTCGCGAACCTGCTGGCGTTCCAGCCGGAGGAACGCATTGCGCAGGTCATCCAGATCAAGAGCTACGAGGATGCGGCGTATCTGGTGCTGGCCACGAAGAACGGCTTGGTGAAGAAGTCCAAGCTCACCGACTTCGACTCCAACCGCTCGGGGGGCATCGTCGCGATCAACCTTCGCGGCGGCGACGAGCTGGTCGGCGCGGTGCTGTGCTCCGGGGATGACGACCTGCTGTTGGTGTCGGCCAAGGGCCAGTCGATCCGGTTCACCGCCAGCGACGAGGCGCTGCGGCCGATGGGCCGCGCCACCTCCGGCGTGCAGGGGATGCGATTCAACCAGGACGACGTGCTGCTGTCGCTGAACGTGGTACAGCCGGACACGTATCTGCTGGTTGCGACCTCCGGTGGCTATGCGAAGCGCACCGCCATCGACGAGTACCCGGTGCAGGGCCGCGGCGGAAAAGGGGTGCTGACCATTCAGTACGACCGCCGCCGTGGCACGCTGGTGGGAGCGCTGGTGGTCGACGACGACACCGAGTTGTACGCGATCACCTCGGGCGGAGGTGTGATCCGCACCGCCGCCCGGCAGGTCCGCAAGGCCGGACGCCAGACGAAGGGTGTTCGATTGATGAACCTGGGTGAGGGCGACACACTGATTGCGATCGCTCGCAACGCCGAGGAAGCCGACAGTGCGGAAGTCGATGAGCAACCGTCCTGACCAGACTCGACCACGTAAGGAGCCGTAGGTGAGCTCACCAAACGAGCCGGACAACGGCAACGCGGCCGGGCCCGGCGCTCCCCGTACACCGACGGGCCCGGTTTCGACGACGCCTCCGGCGGCGGGGTCGGCAGACGCGCCGCCGTGGCAGCGCGGCGCCGGGACCCGGTCCCAGCAGCCGCCGGCGCCAACACCGCGGCGCGAGACGTCGGGGCCGAACGCAACGTCGGGCATCGAGGAGAGGATCAACCGCTTCATCTCCGGCTCGTCGGCGAGCACACAGGCCCCCGAGCCCGAGGCCGCGCCGGCACCTCCCCGGGCCGAGACGCCGGCTCGTGCCGAGGCGATCCGCAGCGAGTTGCCGGACCTGTCGGGGCCGACGCCGCGCCCGGCCCGGGCGAAGACGCCGGCCGAGCGATCCAGCGCTGAACCGGCCGCATCGCGGTCCACCGGCACGGCCACCTCGAGCCGCGTGCAGGTGGGCTCCCGCACCAGCGGGCCGGTGCGTGCAAGCATGCAGATCCGCCGGGTCGACCCGTGGAGCGTCCTCAAGGTGTCGCTCGTACTGTCGGTGGCCGCGTTCTTCGTGTGGATGATCGCCGTCGCGTTCCTGTATCTGGTGCTCGGCGGCATGGGTGTGTGGGCCAAGCTCAACAGCAATGTCGGTGACCTGCTGAACAACACTGCCAACAGCGAGTTGGTGTCCAGCGGCACGATCTTCGGCGGCGCGGCGTTGATCGGTCTCATCAACATCGTGCTGTTGACCGCGATGGCCACCGTCGGCGCCTTTATCTACAACCTGACCACCGATCTGGTCGGCGGCGTCGAAGTGACGCTGGCGGACAGAGACTGAATGCCGGCGGCCCTGCACCTCCGGTGATTAACGTCAAGGGGCGCGATTGCGGTAATCTCGTCCGTCGTTCAGGGGCTATAGCTCAGGCGGTTAGAGCGCTTCGCTGATAACGAAGAGGTCGGAGGTTCGAGTCCTCCTAGCCCCACGAAAATGAGATGGATCGTGTTGCTCGCCGTTCTGGCGGTACTTGTGATCGCCGTGCGGTCGCGGCGTACCGCCGAGGTCTGGCACACCCTCGATCGCACTCCGGGGCCTTAGCTCAGTTGGTAGAGCGCTGCCTTTGCAAGGCAGAAGTCAGGGGTTCGAATCCCCTAGGCTCCACAGCCATAAACGTGCAGCTCACGCAGTATTTTTCGCCAACCGGATCGGGACATGGTCGCCCCCCGAAACCAAACCCGTGCCCACATCTTGCCCACAATTGCCGAACAACAAGTCGTTGACAGCGACCCCGACCGCCTCAACATCGGACCCGTACAAGTGGCCGTAGCGGTCTAGGGTCAAACCCGCAGACTCGTGCCCCAGCATGTTCTGCAACGCCTTGATGTTCGCACCCGGCTGGATGGCCAGCGACGCTGCCGTGTGCCGCAACTCATGGAGCTTGAAGTCGTGCACCGCGGTTTGCTCCCCGGCCGCGTTGGTCACCATCCGGGGGAACAGCTGCGCAGCGGCGATCGCCCGCGACCACCACCGGCGCCGAACATTGCTGCCCCGCATGTGGCCGCCCTCGGAGTCAGGGAACACCAGCGCGTCCCGATCCTCCCCCGCTGTCAGCAGGCCGGCGACGAACGCCGGCAATCCAACCGTGCGGGCCTTCCGGTGGAAAACACAACGCACGACGGGTACGCCGCCGCGGTCGGCTCATCGGTGATCACATGCACCACGCGAGTCCCGTCAGGCAAGCGCTCGGCACGATCGACCCGCACGCCTGGCAGCCCAAACAACAATGTCGTACCGTCGGACACGGCCCTTGGTTCCTTCCTTCCGCCTGAATTCCACAAACTTCAGACCTCGGAAGGCCAAGGGCCTCCTACTGCAACGACACGCCACGTGAGAGCGAAATCACAACTGCCCGCTTAACATTGAAGAGCCTCGTTGACTACGTGAGCGCGCGGCTGCGCGAGGACCCGCATCTGTGGGCGCGCACGCTGTGCGATGAGCTTGAACAGCTCGGGTTCATGCTGTCGTATCCGAGCCTGACTCGTAACATTCGGACGCGTGGACTACGGCCGGTGTGCGAGCAATGCCGGTCGGCGACGGACCGGGCGAACGCGATCATCGAGCATGATCCGGGAGACGAAACCCATTGGGATTGGCTGGATTTGCCGGATCCGCCGGCGTCGTGGGGGTGGGGCCGCACCGCGCATCTGCTGGTCGGGTCGCCGGCCCATTCGAGCAAGTGGCGCGCGGCGCTGGAGCCAGCGACCGATCAGCCGCACCTGGTGCAGGGCTTGGACCGGGTCACCCGAGCCCTGGGCGGGGTGACCAAGACGTGGCGGTTCGACCGGATGTCCACCGTGTGTGATCCGGGCTCGGGCCGGATCACCGCCTCCTTCGCCGGGGTGGCCAAACACTATTCGGTTGCGGTGGCGGTGTGCCCGCCCCGCCGCGGCAACCGCAAGGGCGTGGTGGAAAAGACCAATCACACTGCGGCGCAACGATGGTGGCGCACCCTGCCCGACGATGTCACGGTCGAACAGGCGCAGGCGGACCTGGACCGATTCGCCAGTGTGCGCAGCGACACCCGGATGCGGGCCACCCCTGAGGGCCGCTGCACCGTCGCCGCCCTGGCCGACACCGAACCGCTGCACCCCGTTCCCGCAGCACCGTACCCGGTGATCGTGACCGAGGAGCGCACCGCCTCGCGTCAAGCGCTGGTGGGCTACCGCGGCAACCGCTACTCGGTGCCACCCGAACTCGCGCAGCACGGGTGGTCGTGACCCGCCCGGTCGTTCCGCCTTTGCCGAGACGCGGCTGACGAGCCGTTCGGGCCCGCGGAACCCATCACCGGCATCGGTCTCGAAGTGAAGTGTGGACACGTCATAGAGCACCAGAGACGCCGGGCCGACGCCGCATGGGCGGCACACGCACTCGAGAGTGCTTGCCGGAAAACGGGTTTGGCGAACACCGGCAATCGTCGGTTCAGCGTGGGATACCATGAACCACCAATTTTCCCCTAAGGAACAAAATGGGCCGAATTGCCTTTTCGATCTACTCTTCGTTCCGGACGGTTGGCCGCTCCTTTGGTCTGATGCGACAGAAAGACGCCGCGGCTTACTACACGATGATCGGCGACGACGTCATCGACTTCATGAATGAAGACTACGCCGATAACTCCAAGCCGCTGTGGCTCAACCTCGGTTACTGGAAAGTCGCTCGCACCTATCCCGACGCTTGTGTCGCGATGGTCGAACTCCTGGGAACGCGGGCCGGGCTGAAACCAAGCGATGCAGTCCTCGACGTCGGCGTCGGTTTCGCGGAGCAGGACTTTGTTCTTCTCGATCGGTTCAAGGTCTCTCACATCACGGGCATCGACATCACACCCGTCCACGTCGATAAGGGCCGGGAACGCGTCGCCAAGCGCGGGCTGGAGAAACAAATCGACATTCGACTCGGTTGCGCGACCGCAATGGAGTTTCCCGACGCGTCGTTCGAAAAAGTCTTGGCTCTGGAATGCGCATTCCACTTTGACACGCGTGATCAATTCATGCGCGAAGCATTTCGCGTCCTCAAACCAGGAGGCAGAATTGTGCTCGCCGACATGCTCCCGAATCCAGGCAAGAAATCCGGCCTGATGACCGCCTTCGGCCGAAAGTACGGCCACATTCCCAAAGCCAATTACTATGACCGGGAGGAATACCCCCGACGGTTGGCTGCCGCGGGATTTGGCGATGTCCTCGTGGAATCGATCCGGGAAGACGTGTTCCCCGCGATGGCCAAGTACACCTTGCAGCGCGTTCAGGAAAAGAAAAAGATGGATGAAGTGGTCGTGAAAGTGACGGAAGACGATCGCGCCCAGTGCCGCGGCGTATCGCTGTGGGAACGAGCGACCGGCCTCGCGGACTATGTGATCGTGTCGGCGCGGAAGCCTGTGGACACCAACGGAGTCCCAGCATCCACTTAAGTGGCTCTACGCAGCCAACCGTGGTAGTCGGCCTCGAAGTGGTGTCGGGGTGTGATTTTGCCAGGTGATTCCGCAGTGCAGCAGCAGGCGCAGTCGGTAGTTGTGAAAGTTTCGGAAGCCGTGGCCGACGCGCAGGATTTTCTTGATCAACAGGTTCACTGCTTCGGTGGGCCCGTTGCTGATCCGGCCGGTGGTGAAGTAGGCCAGGAACTCCTCGCGCCAGGTGATGATCGTGCGGGCCAGGCGCCCCAATTCGGGGACATGGGAGTCGATGCATGCCACGGTCCAGTCATAGAGACGGGCGGCGGCCCGGTCACGGTCGCGGCAGCGGTAGATCGCCCGAAGCTCTTGGGCAGCCACCCAGGCGGCGGCGACCTGACCGTGTTCGTCGCCGGCTTCGATGCCGGCCAGCAGCCGCGCCCAGCCGTGCTCGGTGAGGTGTTCAGCACCACGGCGCAGCACCCGCCGGATGCCGTAGAGCGGGTCCTCGCGTCGACCGCGATGACCGCAGGTCTGTTGCTGCACACGGCGGCGCACATCGTCGACTGCGGCCAAGCCGAGCCGCACGACGTGGAAGGCATCGAGCACCCGTATCGCGTTGGGCAGCCCGTTCGACAGGGCCGATCCATAGCCGCGAAACGGATCCAGCGCCGCCACCTCGATTCCGGCAATCCAGTCTGTTGGTTGTTCACAGATCCACTCAGCCAATACCTTTCGGCTGCGACCATCGATAATGTCGATCAGCTTGCCGCGGTGTAAGTCGACGATGCCGGTGGCAAAGATAGTCGAACGACGGTGATTGGCGCGCAAGAACGCCGTCTCATCGACCCCTACGGCACAGACCTCGGCGATGCGATCTTCGCGCTCGATCAGCTCGCCGCCGTGCTCAACGACCGCGGCCATCACCGTGGCCCAACCCACCCCGAGGTCACGGGCCACCGCCGCCACCGAATGGCCATCGCGGCCCACCCAACGGCAGGCCTGCTTGCGGGCCCGCTCGGTCCACGACGAGCGCGGCGCAATACCCGGATGGGTCTCGGTCCAGGTCTGCTGCTCACACTCGCGATGCACACACCGCCAGACGCGTTTGACCCACACCAACGTCACCGGGCGGTCCGCGGCCGGCAGATCCCGCACCCACGTGGGGCGCCGATCATGCAGGCGCGCTTGCGCACCGCACACCGGACACCAGCCGGTTGTCGTAGTCGTCTCGATGGCGTACTCCAGCTCGCCATCACGTTCCGATACCGCCAACACGGCCATGCCTT
The DNA here is from genome assembly GCA_963775205.1 of uncultured Actinomycetota bacterium. GTDB lineage: Bacteria > Actinomycetota > Actinomycetes > Mycobacteriales > Mycobacteriaceae > Mycobacterium. Next base: position 15,864 of record CAVZHV010000002.1, read on the forward strand.
CCAACCCGAGCATCACCGCGGCACTAGCGTTGTCTATCACCTGGGGCCTCCCTCATTCGTGTCCGAACACCACGAATCATGAGGCCCCAGGCCCATTCCCAGGGTCAGGCAGACAACCGTGTCACCCGACCACTAACCACGCTTCATTGCGAAGAGCCACTTAAGTGGGCCCTGTGCAGGTTGGAGTTCCTCAAACGGGCTAGAGCAGTCCGAGCAGCTGCAAGTCGGTGACGTATTTGATGATGATCGGCGCCGAGACGTGCGGAATGTCGTTGTCGGGGGCAATTTTCGCTTCTCGCACCGCAGCGCGGAATCGCTCGGTCGGCGCGTAGGACCCGCGGGTCGGCTTGGGGGGCTGTAACTGCTTGGAATTGCGCAACAGCAACATCTGCAGCACGGAGTGTTGGCGCTGTCGATCCGGGAGGGCCCGCAGGCCGGTCTCAAACCGCTGCAACCACTCCCAAAAGTCACCGACGCGCTGGATCGGGTAACCGGCCTCGATCAGCCAGTCGACATACTCATCGAGCCCGATTCCGTCATCGTGCGGGTTCATCACATGATAGGTCTCAAACCCGTCCACCACCTGGGCGCCCAGCGTGGCGATCGCCTCGGCGACGAATTCGACGGGCAGCCCGTCAAAGTGCTCGCGTTGCCGGTTGCCCTCGGCGTCGAGCTGGTAAAACGAGCCGGGCGCAATCCCGGTGGCCACCACGCTCAGCACCATCCGTGTGAACAAGTCCGACACGTTGAGCTGACCCGCAAAGGTGGTGTCAGCCAAGATCATGTCGCAGCGAAACACCGCGACCGGCAGCCCACACAGGTCGTTGGCCTCGCGCAGCAACACCTCACCGGCCCACTTGCTGTTGCCGTAGCCGTTGCCGTAGCTGCCGTCGTTTGTGCGGGTGGAGCTGATGACCCGAATGTCGGCATCCTCGGTGAACGCCGACGGCTCGATCTGGTCGCCCACGTTGAGAGTCGACACGTAACTGTAGGTCTTCAGCTTCGTGGTCAGCGCCATCCGGATCAACTCGGCGGTGCCCACGACGTTGGGCCCGAACAGCTCGCTGTAGGGTAAGACGCCGTTGACCAGGGCTGCGGGATCGACGATCAGATCGACGATATCGGCCAGCTGCTGCCAGGTCTGCTGGTCCAGGCCCAGATTGGCTTCGACCTTGTCGCCGGCGATGACCTCCAGATGATCGGCGGCCAATTCCTGGAAGTGCCGCAGCAGTTCCGGGTCGCCACTGTCGAAGGTCTTGTCTAGACGGCGCCGCGCATCCTCGTCGTCCTTGCCTCGCACCAGACAGATTAGTGTGCCGCCGACCAGGTCCATCCGCTCCAGCCATTCGAGGGCCAGGTAACGCCCGAGGAAACCGGTCGCCCCGGTCAGCAGGACCGTCCGCACCTCAACACTAGGCCGGGGCAGTGTCGAGGCGCCGGTCAACGTCGTGGCGTCGATGAACTTGTCCAGCGTGAGGTCGCCGGCGCGCACCTCGGTGGTATCGCCTCCGTGCACGGACGCAAAGCTGGGCCCCGCCGCGCTGCCATGTCTGCCCAACTGCTGGCTCAAGCTTCTCACGGACGGCGCCTCGAACATGGCACGCACCGCAAGGCCGGCATCCAGGCCGGTGTTGATCGCGGCGATCACCCGCATCGCCGACAGCGAATCCCCACCCAGGTCGAAAAACGAGTCGTCGACCCCGACCCGCTCCAGCCCGAGCACCCGGGCGTAGATGCCGGCCAGGATCTCCTCGGTGGGGTTGGCCGGGGCGCGGTAACCATCACCGGTGTCGGTGTATTCGGGTGCCGGCAGGGCCCGGGTGTCGAGTTTGCCGTTGACCGTCAACGGCAGCGCCGCCGCCACCACCACCGCGGCCGGCACCATATAGGCCGGCAGCCGCTCCGCCAACCCCGCGCGCGCCTCGGCCGGGTCCACCGCCCCGGTCACCGACTCGGTGACATAGCCCACCAGGCGCTTGTCGCCGGGACGGTCCTCGCGGGCGATCACCACCGCCTGCTCCACCCCCTCCACCCCGGCCAGTGCTGCCTGCACCTCACCCAGCTCGATGCGATACCCGCGGATCTTGACCTGCTCATCGGCGCGCCCCAGATACCGCAGCTGCCCATCAGCGCCCCACCACACCAGATCCCCGCTGCGATACATCCGCGCCCCCGGCCCCCCGAACGGGCACGCCACAAACCGCGACCCGGTCAACCCGGCCCGCCGCCAATACCCGCACCCCACCCCGGCACCGGCCACATACAACTCACCGACCACCCCGGCCGGCACCGCCCGCAACCACCCATCCAGCACAAACAACGCCGCCCCCGGCACCGGCGAACCGATCGGCACCACCCCCGACCCCGCTGACAACGGCGCACTCATCGACGCATACACCGTGGCCTCGGTCGGGCCGTAGGCGTTGATCACCACCCGCCCGGGCGCCCACCGATCCACCACCTCGGCCGGGCAGGCCTCACCGCCGAGCAGCAACGCCACCGACTCCAAACCCTCAGGCGAGCGCACCGCCACCGCCGACGGGGTTTGGGTGAGCACATTGACGTGTTCCGTGACCAGCAAGGCGTGGAAGTCTTCCGGTGAGCCCGCCACCACTTCGGGCACCACCACCAGCCGCCCCCCACCCAACAGCGCAGCCCAGATCTCCCACACCGAGAAGTCGAACGCATACGAATGGCACTGCGTCCACACCTGCGCCGCCGGCAGGTGTGTGGGCATTGACTCCGCCACGTGGGCCAGGTTGCGGTGGGTGACCGCCACCCCCTTGGGGACACCGGTGGTGCCCGAGGTGTAAATGAGGTAGGCGATATCATCCGCCGCGGGTGCCGGCAACGCGGTGCCCGGGTAGCTGTCAATGCGGGGGTCTTCGACATCGATGACCGCCAGATCGCACCCGTCCAGCCGCCCGGCCAGCCCGGTGGTGGTGATCGCGGCGACCGGCGCGGCATCGGCCACCATGAACCCGATCCGCGCGTCGGGATGCATCGGATCGATCGCCAGATAGGCCGCCCCGGTCTTGAGCACCGCCAACATCGCCACGATCGCCTGGGCTGAGCGCTCCAACAGCAGCGCCACGCACTGCCCCGGGCCCACCCCCTGGCCGGCCAACAGGTGCGCCAACCGGTTAGCGGCCCCCTCAACCTCGCGATACGTCCAGGAACGCTCCCCGCACACCAGCGCCACCGCCTCCGGGGCGCGGGCCACCTGCGCGGCGAACAACACCGGAACCGACACCCCCGTCGCGGGCTGGGTCAACACCGCCCGGTTACCCCACCCATCCAGCCGCGCATGCTCACCGGCATCCAGCACATCCACCGACGACAACGACCGTGTCGGGTCGGCGGTCATCGCCACCAACACCCGCTCCAACCGCGCGAGCAGCGCCTCGATGCTGGCCGCGTCGAACACGTCGGTGCGAAACTCCACCGTCCCGCCGATCCCGGCGGGCTCACCGGCCTCCGTCCAGCGTTCGGCCAAAGAAAACACCAGATCCATGCGGGCAGTCTGGGTGTCCGCCGCCAGCGGCGTGACCTGCAGATCACCCAAGGCCGGCTCGGCGGCGGGGTTATTGCCCTGTCCGGCGAAGTTCTGCCAGCCCAACATCACCTGGACCAGGGGGTGATGGGTCAGGCTTCGGGTGGGGTTGAGCCGCTCGACAAGCACCTCAAAGGGCACATCTTGATGTTCGTAGGCGGCCAGGCCGCGCTGTCGCACCTGGGCCAACAACTCGGCCACGGTGGGATCCCCGGCCAGATCCACACGCAGCACCAAGGTGTTGACGAAAAACCCCACCAGCTCATCCAGCGCCGGGTCGCGCCGCCCGGCGATCGGGAACCCCACCGCCACCTCGGGGCTGGCGCTGACCTTGGCCAGCAGCACCGCCAGGGCGGCCTGGATCACCATGAAGCTGGTCGCGTTGTGCTCGCGGCCCACCCGAACAATCTGCTGCTGCAGCCCCGCCGGCCAGTCCACCGCCACACTGGCCCCGCGGTGATCAGCCACCGCCGGATAGGGCCGATCGGTGGGCAACTGCAGGTGCTCGGGCATCCCGGCCAGGGCCTGCTCCCAATACGCCAGCTGCGCGGCGATGGGGCTGTCGCCGTCGGCCAGATCACCCAGCTGCGCGCGCTGCCACAGCGTGTAATCGACATACTGCACCGCCAACGGCGCCCAACCCGGGGCGTGCCCCGCACACCGGCTGGCATAGGCCACCCCCAGATCAGCCACCAGCGGGGTCGATCGACCAGCCGTCGGCGGCGATATGGTGCACCACGGCCACCAGCACATGTTCGTCATCGGCGACGCGGAAAAGTGTTGCCCGCAACGGGATCTGGGTGGCCAGGTCAAAACTGTGACGCGCCGCCGCGCCGATGGCCTCACCCAGCCGGGCCGCCGACCAGCCGCTGGCATCAACGACCTGCCAGCCGAAGTCGGCCCGCTCGGGCGGCACCACCAGCTGCCGGGGTATCCCCTCGGGCGCGGCGAACAGCGTGCGCAGGCTCTCATGGCGGCCCACCACATCGGCCAGCGCCGCACCCAACGCGTCGGCATCCAGGCGCCCGCCCAGCCGCAACGCCACCGCCATGTTGTAAAGCGGTGAGGGCCCCTGCAACTGGTCAAGGAACCACAACCGGCTCTGGGCGAACGACAACGGGACCACCGCAGGCCGCTGTTGCGCCGTCAACGCCGCCCCCGCCCGTTCCCCGGCATGCGCCCTCATCCATTCGGCCAACCCGGCCACGGTGGACGCGTCGAACAACGCCCGGATCGGGACCTCGACACCCAGGTCAGCCCGGACCCGCGCGACCAGCCGTGTCGCCGACAGTGAATGCCCACCCAGGTCGAAAAACGACTCATCGATGCCGACCCGTGTGACCCCGAGAACCTCGCCGAACAGTGCGGCCAACACCTGTTCGCGTTGATCACGCGGCGCCCGATACGCCACCCCACTGATGAACTCCGGGGCCGGCAACGCCCGCCGATCAAGTTTGCCGTTGACCGTCAACGGCAGCGACTCCACCACCATGATCGCCGCCGGCACCATGAACTCCGGCAACCGGTCGGCCACAAAGTGCCGCAGCTCAGCCACGCGTTCGATCGCCGACGGGTCGTTGACATACCCGGCCAGCGAACCCACCCGTGTGGTGGGCAGGTACAGATCCGACCTCGCCGGCAGCGGGTGGTCATTTGGCGGTTCGGTGACATGGGTGTAGACGAGGTCCACCAGGCCAGCGGTCGGCGACCAGGTCACCGCCGTGGCGTATCCCAGTTCCTGCCCCAGCAGATGACACTGGTGCGGCAACACCGCATCGGGTGCGGATATGCCGGCACCCAACTCGCTGACGGGCACCCGATCCCCGGCCCGGGCCAGCGCCCCCGCCAGCGCCACATCGGGCCATATCCCGGCATGAGGCACCCCGGTGACGCGCAGCTCCGGCAGCTGCTGCGACCGCAGATATTCGCCCAGCCCGTCCAGGCTTCCGAACCGCTGCCACGGCTCGGACCGCAGGTGTGCAACCGAGCGCACCGGCACCGGCGCCTTACGCAGCACCACCTCGTATCGGTAACCGCTGAGTTCGTTGACCGCACCCATCTGCTTGAGCTGCACCTCCACCGCGGCGATGTCGGGAAAGTGCTGCGGCAAAGCCGCAAAGAACTCCGGCGCCAACAACAATTCCTGCTCGGCAAGCATTTCCCGGCGCACCCGCTCACGCAGCACCGCGGCGGTGTCCTCACCACCGGCGGTGTCGGCGCACAACATCCCGGTGGTGAACGCCCGCAACAACGACAGGTTGCGCACGTCGCCGATAAACAACGCCCCGCCCGGTGCCAGCAACCGCATCGCCACTGCCAGCACATCAAGCAGATACCCCGCGCTGGGGAAGTACTGGACCACCGAGTTGAGCACCACCACATCGAAATGCCCCTCCGGCAACCCATCCGCCACATCCGCCGGCTGCACCCGCAACTGCACCCGATCACCCCACGACTGCCCAGCCACCGCCGCCTGCAGGGTCTGGATCGTCGGCGCGGAAAAGTCCGTACCCCAATACTCGACACACACCGGGGCCAACTGCGCAAGCAACAGCCCCGAACCCACCCCAATCTCCAACACCCGCCGCGGACCCAACCCCCGGATCCGATCCACCGCAGCCGCCCGCCATTCCCGCATCTGCCCCAACGGGATCGGCGCCCCGGTATAACTGCTGTTCCAGCCCCCGAAATCCTCCCCCAACACCGCCGGCGCGCCCGCGGTGAACGTCACCCCCGAATACAGGCCCTCATACACTCCCTGCCACTGCTCAACGAGCTGCGCCTCTCGCTCCGGCTCCCGGACCAGCAGCATCTCCTGATCCAGCACGACATAGCCCACCAACTGCTTGTCGCTAACCCCCTCGACCGGACCCGGGGTGGACGTGGCCGTGTGGGCGATGACCACCGCCTGCCCCACCCGGGGATGGGCCGCCAACACCGCCTGAACCTCCCCCAGCTCGATGCGATACCCGCGGATCTTGACCTGCTCATCAGCACGCCCCACATACCGCAGCTGCCCATCAGCGCCCCAACACACCAGATCCCCGCTGCGATACATCCGCGCCCCGGGCCCGAACGGGCACGCCACAAACCGCGACCCGGTCAACCCCGCCCGCCGCCAATACCCAACCCCCACCCCGGCACCGGCCACATACAACTCACCGACCACCCCCGCCGGCACCGCCCGCAACCACCCATCCAGCACAAACAACGCCGCCCCCGGCACCGGCGAACCGATCGGCGGCGCACCCGACCCCGCTGTCAACGGCGCACTGATCGACGCATACACCGTCGGTCTCGGTCGGGCCGTAGCCGTTGATCATCACCCGCCCCGGCGCCCACCGATCCACCACCTCGGCCGGGCAGGGCTCAGCGGCCACCATCAACGCCGCCGACTCCAAACCCTCCGGCCAGAGCATCCCCACCGCCGACGGGGTCTGGCTCAGCACGCCGACCTTTTCGGCGACCAGCAAGGCGTGGAAGTCCTCCGGTGAGCGCGCCACCGACTCGGGCACCACCACCAGCCGCCCACCAAACAGCAGCGCGCCCCAGATCTCCCACACCGAGAAGTCGAACGCATAGGAGTGACACTGCGTCCACACCTGTCCCGGCGCCAGCTCCAAGCCGACATCGAGCGAGTCGAACAGCTGGGTCACGTTGTGGTGGGTGACCGCCACCCCCTTGGGGACACCGGTGGTGCCCGAGGTGTAAATGAGGTGGGCCAGGTCATCCGGCGCGGGCGCCGGCAACGCGGTGCCCGGGCAGCTGTCAATCCGGGGGTCCTCGACATCGATGACCAGCAGGTCGCACCCATCCAGCCGCTCGGCCAGCCCGGTGGTGGTGATCGCGGCGATCGGCGCGGCATCGGCGAGCATGAACCCGATCCGGGCCGCCGGGTGCGCCGGGTCGATCGGCAGATAGGCCGCCCCGGTCTTCAGCACCGCCAAAATCGCCACGATCGCCTCAGCCGACCGAGACAACAGCAGCGCCACACACTGCCCCGGGCCCGCACCCTGCCCGGCCAACAGGTGCGCCAACCGGTTAGCCGCCTCCTCCAGCTCGCGATAGGTCCACGAACAATCCCCGCACACCAGCGCCACCGCCTCCGGGGTGCGGGCCACCTGCGCGCCGAACAACACCGGAACCGACACCCCCGTCGCGGGCTGGGTCAACACCGCCCGGTTGCCCCACTCATCCAGCCGGGCGTGCTCACTCCCATCCAGCACATCCACCGACGACAACGACCGCCCCGGGTCGGCGGTCATCGCCACCAACACCCGCGCCAACCGCTCGATCAGCACCTGGATGCTGGCCGCGTCGAACACGTCGGTGCGAAACTCCACCGCCCCGCTGATCCCGGCGGGCTCACCGGCCTCCGTCCAGCGTTCTCTGAGGAAAAACACCAGATCCATGCGGGCAGCCGCGGTGTCCGCGGACAGCGGCGTGGCCTGCACATCACCCAAACTGAGAGCGGTCGCGGGGTCATTGTCTAGCCCGGGAAAGTTCTGCCAGGCCAACATCACCTGGATCAGCGGGTGATGGGTCAGGCTACGGGTCGGGTTGAGCCGCTCGACAAGCACCTCAAAGGGCACATCTTGATGCTCGTAGGCGGCCAGGCTGCGCCGTCGCACCTGGGCCAACAACTCGGCGAAGGTGGGATCCCCGGCCACATCAACCCGCAGCACCAAGGTGTTGACGAAAAAACCCACCAGCTCATCCAGCGCCGGGTCGCGCCGCCCGGCGATCGGGAACCCCACCGCCACATCGGGGCTGGCGCAGATCTCAGACAACAGCACCGCCAGCGCGGCCTGAACCACCATGAAGCTGGTCGCGTTGTGCTCACGGCCCACCCGAGCAACCTGCTGCTGCAGCCCCGCCGGCCAGTCCACCGCCACACTGGCCCCGCGGTGATCAGCCACCGCCGGATAGGGCCGATCGGTGGGCAACTGCAGGCGCTCGGGCAGCCCGGCCAACGCCTGTTCCCAGTAGGCCAGCTGCGCGGCGATGGGGCTGTCGCTGTCGGCCAGATCACCCAGCTGCGCGCGCTGCCACAACGTGTAATCCACATACTGCACCGCCAACGGCGCCCAATCGGGGGCGAGCCCCGCACACCGACTGGCATAGGCCACCCCCAGATCAGCCACCAGCGGCCTCACCGACCAGCCGTCCCCGGCGATATGGTGCACCACGGCCACCAGCACATGTTCGTCATCGCCGACGCGGAAAAGTGTTGCCCGCAACGGAATCTCGGTGGCCAGGTCGAAGCTGTGACGCACCGCGGCGCCGATGGCCTCACCCAGCCGGCTTGCCGGCCAGCCGGTGGCATCAACGACCTGCCAACCGAAGTCGGCCCGCTCGGCGGGCACCACCACCTGCTGAGGTATCCCCTCAACCGCCGGGAACAGCGTGCGCAGGCTCTCATGGCGGCCCACCACATCGGCCAGCGCCGCACCCAACGCGTCGGCATCCAGCGTCCCGCTGATCCGCAATGCGGTCGGCATGTTGTAGGTGGCAACCTCGCCCTCGAACCGGTTGAGGAACCACATCCGGTTCTGCGCATACGACAGCGGAACCACCGCCGGCCGCTCAACCGCCGTCAACGGCGGCAGCCCACCCGAACCCTCACCGATACGTAGCGCCAACTGGGCAACCGTGGGCGCCTCGAACATGGCACGCACCGCAAGGCCAGCATCCAGGCCGGTGTTGATCGCGGCGATCACCCGCATCGCCGACAGCGAATCCCCACCCAGGTCGAAAAACGAGTCGTCGACCCCGACCCGCTCCAGCCCGAGCACCCGGGCGTAGATGCCGGCCAGGATCTCCTCGGTGGGGTTGGCCGGGGCGCGGTAACCATCACCGGTGTCGGTGTATTCGGGTGCCGGCAGGGCCCGGGTGTCGAGTTTGCCGTTGAGCGTCAACGGCAGCGCCGCCACCACCACCACCGCGGCCGGCACCATATAGGCCGGCAGCCGCTCCGCCAACCCCGCGCGCGCCTCGGCCGGGTCCACCGGCCGGTCACCATCGGTGACATAGCCCACCAGGCGCTTGTCGCCGGGGCGGTCCTCGCGGGCGATCACCACCGCCTGCTCCACCCCGTCCAGCCCGGCCAGTGCTGCCTGCACCTCACCCAGCTCGATGCGATACCCGCGGATCTTGACCTGCTCATCGGCGCGCCCCAGATACCGCAGCTGCCCATCAGCGCCCCACCACACCAGATCCCCGCTGCGATACATCCGCGCCCCCGGCCCCCCGAACGGGCACGCCACAAACCGCGACCCGGTCAACCCGGCCCGCCGCCAATACCCGACACCCCACCCCGGCACCGGCCACATACAACTCACCGACCACCCCGGCCGGCACCGCCCGCAACCACCCATCCAGCACAAACAACGCCGCCCCCGGCACCGGCGAACCGATCGGCACCACCCCCGACCCCGCTGTCAACGGCGCACTCATCGACGCATACACCGTGGCCTCGGTCGGGCCGTAGGCGTTGATCATCACCCGCCCCGGGCGCCCACCGATCCACCACCTCGGCCGGGCAGGGCTCACCGCCGAGCAGCAACGCCACCGACTCCAAACCCTCCGGCGAGAGCACCGCCACCGCCGACGGGGTTTGGGTGAGCACATTGACGTGTTCGGTGACCAGCAAGGCGTGGAAGTCTTCCGGTGAGCCCGCCACCACTTCGGGCACCACCACCAGCCGCCCCCCACCCAACAGCGCAGCCCAGATCTCCCACACCGAGAAGTCGAACGCATACGAATGGCACTGCGTCCACACCTGCGCCGCCGGCAGGTGTGTGGGCATTGACTCCGCCACGTGGGCCAGGTTGCGGTGGGTGACCGCCACCCCCTTGGGGACACCGGTGGTGCCCGAGGTGTAAATGAGGTAGGCGATATCATCCGCCGCGGGTGCCGGCAACGCGGTGCCCGGGTAGCTGTCAATGCGGGGGTCGTCGACATCGATGACCGCCAGATCGCACCCGTCCAGCCGCCCGGCCAGCCCGGTGGTGGTGATCGCGGCGACCGGCGCGGCATCGGCCACCATGAACCCGATCCGCGCCGCCGGGAGCATCGGGTCGATCGGCAGATAGGCCGCCCCGGTCTTGAGCACCGCCAACATCGCCACGATCGCCTCAGCGGACCGGTCCAACAGCAGCGCCACACACTGCCCCGGGCCCGCCCCCTGGCCGGCCAACAGGTGCGCCAACCGGTTAGCGGCCTCCTCCAGCTCGCGATACGTCCAGGAACGCTCCCCGCAGACCAGCGCCACCGCCTCCGGGGCGCGCGCCACCTGCGCGGCGAACAACACCGGAACCGACACCCCCGTCGCGGGCTGGGTCAACACCGCCCGGTTACCCGATCTCATCCAGCCGCGCATGCTCACCGGCATCGAGCACATCCACCGACGACAACGACCGTGTCGGGTCGGCGGTCATCGCCACCAACACCCGCTCCAACCGCTCGATCAGCGCCTCGATGCTGGCCGCGTCGAACACGTCGGTGCGAAACTCCACCGTCCCGCCGATCCCGGCGGGCTCACCGGCCTCGGTCCAGCGTTCGGCCAGGGAAAACACCAGATCCATGCGGGCAGTCTGGGTGTCCGCCGGCAGCGGCGTGACCTGCACATCACCCAAGGCCGGCCCGGCCGCGGGGTCGCTGCTCTGCCGGGGAAGGTTCTGCCAGCCCAACATCACCTGGACCAGCGGGTGATGGGTCAGGCTTCGGGTGGGGTTGAGCCGCTCGACAAGCACCTCAAAGGGCACATCTTGATGCTCGTAGGCGGCCAGGCCGCGCTGGCGCACCTGGGCCAACAACTCGGCCACGGTGGGATCCCCGGCCAGATCCACCCGCAGCACCAAGGTGTTGACGAAAAACCCCACCAGCTCATCCAGCGCCGGATCACGCCGCCCGGCGATCGGGAACCCCACCGCCACATCGGTGCTGGCGCTGATCTTCGACAGCAGCACCGCCAGGGCGGCCTGGATCACCATGAAGCTGGTCGCGTTGTGCTCGCGGCCCACCCGAGCAACCTGCTGCTGCAGCCCCGCCGGCCAGTCCACCGCCACACTGGCGCCGCGGTAATCAGCCACCGGCGGATAGGGCCGATCGGTGGGCAGCTGCAGCCGCTCGGGCATCCCGGCCAGGGCCTGCTCCCAATAGGCCAGCTGCGCGGCGATGGGGCTGTCGCCGTCGGCCAGATCACCCAGCTGCGCGCGCTGCCACAGCGTGTAATCGACATACTGCACCGGCAACGGCGCCCAACCCGGGGCGTGCCCCGCACACCGGCTGGCATAGGCCACCCCCAGATCAGCCACCAGCGGGGTGACCGACCAGCCGTCGGCGGCGATATGGTGCACCACCGCCACCAGCACATGTTCGTCATCGGCGACGCGGAAAAGTGTTGCCCGCAACGGGATCTCGGTGGCCAGGTCAAAACTGTGACGCGCCGCCGCGCCGATGGCCTCACCCAGCCGGGCCGCCGACCAGCCGCTGGCATCAACGACCTGCCAGCCGAAATCGGCCCGCTCGGCGCGGCACCACCAGCTGCTGCGGTATCCCCTCGGGCGCGGCAAACAGCGTGCGCAGGCTCTCATGGCGGCCCACCACATCGGCCAGCGCCGCACCCAACGCGTCGGCATCCAGGCGCCCGCTCATCCGCAACGCCACCGCCATGTTGTAAACCGGTGAGGGCCCCTGCAACTGGTCAAGGAACCACAACCGGCTGCTGGGCAAACGACAACGGCACCACCGCCGGCCGCTGTTGCGCCGTCAACGCCGCCCCCGCCCGTTCCCCGGCATGCGCCCTCATCCATTCGGCCAACCCGGCCACGGTGGGCGCGTCGAACAACGCCCGGATCGGGACCTCGACACCCAGGTCAGCCCGGACCCGCGCGACCAGCCGTGTCGCCGACAGTGAATGCCCACCCAGGTCGAAAAACGAGTCATCGATGCCGACCCGGGTGACCCCGAGAACCTCGCCGAACAGTGCGGCCAACACCTGTTCGCGTTGATCACGCGGCGCCCGATACGCCACCCCACTGATGAACTCCGGGGCCGGCAACGCCCGCCGATCAAGTTTGCCGTTGACCGTCAACGGCAGCGACTCCACCACCATGATCGCCGCCGGCACCATGAACTCCGGCAACCGGTCGGCCACAAAGTGCCGCAGCTCAGCCACGCGTTCGATCGCCGACGGGTCGTTGACATACCCGGCCAGCGAACCCACCCGTGTGGTGGGCAGGTACAGATCCGACAGCGCCGGCAGCGGGTGGTCATCAGCCGGTTCGGTGGCATGGGTGTAGACGAGGTCCACCAGGCCAGCGGTCGGCGACCAGGTCACCGCCGTGGCGTATCCCAGTTCCTGCCCCAGCAGATGACACTGGTGCGGCAACACCGCATCGGGTGCGGATATGCCGGCACGCAACTCGCTGACGGGCACCCGATCCCCGGCCCGGGCCAGCGCCCCCGCCAGCGCCACATCGGGCCATATCCCGGCATGAGGCACCCCGGTGACGCGCAGCTCCGGCAGCTGCTGCGACCGCAGATATTCGCCCAGCCCGGCCAGGCTTCCGAACCGCTGCCACGGCTCGGACCGCAGGTATGCAACCGAGCGCACCGACACCGGCGCCTTACGCAGCACCACCTCGTATCGGTAACCGCTGAGTTCGTTGACCGCACCCATCTGCTTGAGCTGCACCTCCACCGCGGCGATGTCGGGAAGGTGCTGCGGCAAAGCCGCAAAGAACTCCGGCGCCAACAACAATTCCTGCTCGGCAAGCATTTCCCGGCGCACCCGCTCACGCAGCACCGCGGCGGTGTCCTCACCACCGGCGGTGTCGGCGCACAACATCCCGGTGGTGAACGCCCGCAACAACGACAGGTTGCGCACGTCGCCGATAAACAACGCCCCGCCCGGTGCCAGCAACCGCATCGCCACTGCCAGCACATCCAGCAGATACCCCGCGCTGGGGAAGTACTGGACCACCGAGTTGAGCACCACCACATCGAAATGCCCCACCGGCAACCCATCCGCCACATCCGCCGGCTGCACCCGCAACTGCACCCGATCACCCCACGACTGCCCAGCCACCGCCGCCTGCAGGGTCTGGATCGTCGGCGCGGAAAAGTCCGTACCCCAATACTCGACACACACCGGGGCCAACTGCGCAAGCAACAGCCCCGAACCCACCCCAATCTCCAACACCCGCCGCGGACCCAACCCCCGGATCCGATCCACCGCAGCCGCCCGCCATTCCCGCATCTGCCCCAACGGGATCGGCGCCCCGGTATAACTGCTGTTCCAGCCCCCGAAATCCTCCCCCAACACCGCCGGCGCGCCCGCGGTGAACGTCACCCCCGAATACAGGCCCTCATACACTCCCTGCCACTGCTCAACGAGCTGCGCCTCTCGCTCCGGCTCCCGGACCAGCAGCATCTCCTGATCCAGCACGACATAGCCCACCAACTGCTTGTCGCTAACCCCCTCGACCGGACCCGGGGTGGACGTGGCCGTGTGGGCGATGACCACCGCCTGCCCCACCCGGGGATGGGCCGCCAACACCGCCTGAACCTCCCCCAGCTCGATGCGATACCCGCGGATCTTGACCTGCTCATCAGCACGCCCCACATACCGCAACTGCCCATCAGCGCCCCAACGACACCAGATCCCCGGTGCGATACATCCGCGCCCCGGGCTCCCCGAACGGACACGCCACAAACCGCGACCCGGTCAACCCGGCCCGCCGCCAATACCCACACCCCACCCCGGCACCGGCCACATACAACTCACCGACCACCCCCGCCGGCACCGCCCGCAACCCCCCATCCAGCACAAACAACGCCGCCCCCGGCACCGGCGAACCGATCGGCACCGCCCCCGACCCCGCTGTCAACGGCGCACTGATCGACGCATACACCGTGGTCTCGGTCGGGCCGTAGCCGTTGATCATCACCCGCCCGCGCGCCCACCGATCCACCACCTCGGCCGGGCAGGCCTCAGCGGCCACCATCAACGCCGCCGACTCCAAACCCTCCGGCCAGAGCATCCCCAACGCCGAGGGGGTCTGGCTCAACACGCTGACCTTTTCGGCGACCAGCAAGGCGTGGAAGTCCTGCGGTGAGCGGGCCACCGACTCGGGCACCACCACCAGCCGCCCCCCATACAGCAGCGCACCCCAGATCTCCCACACCGAGTAGTCGAACGCATACGGAGTGACACTGCGTCCACACCTGCCCCGGCGCCAGCTCCAGACCGACATCGAGCGAGTCGAACAGCCGGGTCACGTTGTGGTGGGTGACCGCCACCCCCTTGGGGACACCGGTGGTGCCCGAGGTGTAAATGAGGTGGGCGATGTCATCAGGGGCGGGCGCCGGCAGACCCGTGCTGGGGTAGCTGTCAATCCGGGGGTCTGCGACATCGATGACCACCAGGTCGCACCCATCCAGCCGCTCGGCCAGCCCGGTGGTGGTGATCGCGGCGACCGGCGCGGCATCGCTCGAGCATGAACCCGATCCGGGCCGCCGGGTGCGCCGGGTCGATCGGCAGATAAGCCGCCCCGGTTTTCAGCACCGCCAAAATCGCCACGATCGCCTCAGCGCACCGGGAAAACAGCAGCGCCACACACTGCCCCGGGCCCGCACCCTGCCCGGCCAGCAGGTGCGCCAACCGGTTAGCGGCCTCCTCCAGCTCGCGGTACGTCATTGAGCGGCCTTCGAAGGTCACCGCCACCGCCTCCGGGGCGCGCGCCACCTGCGCGGCCCACAACACCGGAATCGACACCGGCGTGCTCGCGGGCTGGGTCAACACATCAACACCGCCCGGTTGCCCCACTCATCCAGCCGGGCGTGCTCACCCTCATCGAGCAGATCCATCGACGACAACCGCCGTGTGAGGTCGGCGGTCATCGCTATCAACACCCGCCGCAACCGCTCGATGAGCGCCTGAATGCTGTCCGTGTCGAAAACGTCGGTGCGAAACTCCACCAGCCCGCCAAGCGCCAATTTACTTAAGTTTCTAATAAAATCTTAGGTTTCTAATGAAATCTTGAGTCGTTTGCCATATACACTCAGCGATCTGGTGGTCAACATCTCATAATGTGTGCAGTCGACCGAGTACTCTGTAATGTCGCCAGCAACGTAAGGTCGCCAACTTTGTAGATGGGTTCGGGTAGCCATTCGGGTTCGCAGTTCTCGCCATCGTGACCTCGGCCTGGGGCCACTATTGTTCTCATTTACACTTCGTGCAGCAGAGAATATGACCATATCGCCATCAAACACATCAGGCACGTGTTCCAGGAGATACAACTGGTTAGCATTAAGACTTTTAACCATGAACTCCAACAGCTGTCTGGGCGGAAGAGGAAGAGCAAACTCCACTGCTTCTCGTCGCTGAATTAACTCCTCGACCTGCCGGTAAGTAAGAGGCCCCCACTGCACTGGAATATCTATACCACTGGTTCGCAAGATGTGTTCCAGGACTTGACTCTCGTCTAAACTCTGATTTCTTGCGATGACCCTGTTCGCGCTTGCGATAATCTTGTTAGCGCTGAATGCAGCGTCTAGTAGTACGAGGCGTTGGACTTCGCATCCGCGTCGCTGAAGCTCAATGGCGAGCTCATGGGCGACCACGCCCCCAAAAGACCAGCCGAGAAGCTTGTAGGGCCCTTCAGGATGAAGGGCTTGGAGCTTGTCGGCATAGCTTGCCGCCATGCTACGAATCGATGCAGGTTCAGCTTCACCATTTTGCGGGATTTGGTTAATTCCGATAATCGGGCAATCCAAATATTTGCCCAGAGCCCGATATGACCAGCTAAGCCCGAGACCGTCATGAATACAGCACAGCGGAACACCCGTGCCCTGCTTGAGGACCTCAACGGGGACTACTTCCACCGCACTGTCCGGTCTGCCCAACTGCTGGCTCAAGCTTCTCACGGACGGCGCGGAGAATAAGGTACGCACCGCAAGGCGGGCATCCAGGGTGGTGTTGATCGCGGCGATCACCCGCATCGCCGACAGCGAATCCCCGCCCAGGTCGAAAAACGAGTCGTCGACCCCGACCCGCTCCAGCCCGAGTACCTGGGCGTAGATGCTGGCCAGGATCTCCTCGGTGGGGTTGGCCGGGGCGCGGTAACCATCACCGGTGTCGGTGTATTCGGGTGCCGGCAGGGCGCGGGTGTCGAGTTTGCCGTTGACCGTCAATGGCAGCGCTTCTAACACCACCACCGCGGCCGGCACCATGTAGGCCGGTAGCCGCTCGGCCAGCCCCGCGCGCGCCTCGGCCGGGTCGGCTGTCCCGGTGACATAGCCGACCAGGCGCTTGTCGCCGGGGCGGTCCTCGCGGGCGATCACCACCGCCTGCTCCACCCCATCCAGCCCGGCCAGGGCTGCCTGCACCTCACCGAGCTCGATGCGATACCCGCGGATCTTGACCTGCTCATCGGCGCGCCCCAGATACCGCAGCTGCCCATCAGCGCCCCAACACACCAGATCCCCGCTGCGATACATCCGTGTTCCCGGCCCCCCGAACGGGCACGCCACAAACCGCGACCCGGTCAACCCGGCCCGCCGCCAATACCCAACCCCCACCCCGGCACCGGCCACATACAACTCACCGACCACCCCGGCCGGCACCGGCCGCAACCATTTATCCAGCACAAAAAAGGCCGCCCCCGACACCGGCGAACCGATCGGCGGTGCACCCGACCCCGCTGTCAACGGCGCACTCTTGGACGCCCACATCGTCGTCTCGGTCGGGCCGTAGACGTTGATCATCACCCGCCCGGGCGCCCACCGATCCACCAGCTCGGCCGGGCAGGCCTCAGCGCCGATCACCAACGCCGCCGAATCCAAACCCTGCGGTGAGAGCACCCCCACCGCCGACGGGGTCTGGGTGAGCACGTTGACGTGTTCGCTAACCAATAAGGCGTGGAAGTCGTCCGGTGAGCCCGCCACCGACTCGGGCACCACCACCAGCCGCCCACCAAACAACAACGCGCCCCAGATCTCCCACACCGAGAAGTCAAACGCATATGAATGGCACTGCGTCCACACCTGTCCCGGCGCCAGCTCCAGGCCGGCGTCCAATGAGTCGAACAGCTGGGTCACGTTGTGGTGGGTGACCGCCACCCCCTTGGGGACACCGGTGGTGCCCGAGGTGTAGATGAGGTGGGCGAGGTCATCGGGGGCCGGCGCCGGCAGACCCGTGCTGGGGTAGCTGTCGATGCGGGGGTCTGCGACATCGATGACCGCCAGGTCGCACCCGTCCAGCCGCCCGGCCAGGCCGGTGGTGGTGATCGCGGCCATCGGCGCGGCGTCGGCGACCATGAACCCGATCCGGGCCGCCGGCAGAACCGGGTCGATCGGCAGATAGGCCGCCCCGGTCTTGAGCACCGCCAAAATCGCCACGATCGCCTCAGCCGACCGGGAAAACAGCAGCGCCACACACTGCCCCGGGCCCGCCCCCTGGCCGGCCAACAGGTGCGCCAACCGGTTCGCGGCCTCCTCCAGCTCGCGATAGGTCCAGGAGCGCTCCCCGCACACTAGCGCCACCGCCTCCGGGGCGCGCGCCACCTGCGCGGCGAACAACACCGGAACCGACACCCCCGTCGCGGGCTGGGTCAACACCGCCCGGTTACCGATCTCATCCAGCCGGGCATGCTCAGGCTCATCGAGCAGATCCACCGACGACAACGACCGCCCCGGGTCGGCGGTGATCGCCACCAACACCCGCTTTAGCCGCTCGACGAGCGTTTCGATGCTGGCCGCGTCGAACACGTCGGTGCGAAACTCCACCGCCCCGCTGATCCCGGCGGGCTCACCGGCCTCCGTCCAGCGTTCGGCCAGGGAAAACGCCAAATCCATGCGGGCAGTGTGGGTGTCCGCCGGCAGCGGCGTGACCTGCACATCACCCAAACTCAGCCCGGCCGCGGGATCGCTGCTGTGCCCGGGAAGGTTCTGCCAGGCCAACATCACCTGGACCAGCGGGTGATGGGTCAGGCTTCGGGTGGGGTTGAGCCGCTCGACAAGCACCTCAAAGGGCACATCTTGATGCTCGTAGGCGGCCAGGCCGCGCTGTCGCACCTGGGCCAACAACTCGGCCACGGTGGGATCCCCGGCCAGATCCACCCGCAGCACCAAGGTGTTGACGAAAAACCCCACCAGCTCATCCAGCGCCGGATCACCGCGCCCGGCGATCGGGAACCCCACCGCCACCTCGGAGCTGGCGCTGACCTTGGCCAGCAGCACCGCCAGGGCGGCCTGGATCACCATGAAGCTGGTCGCGTTGTGCTCGCGGCCCACCCGAGCAACCTGCTGCTGCAGCCCCGCCGGCCAATCCACCGCCACACTGGCGCCGCGGTGATCAGCCACCGGCGGATAGGGCCGATCGGTGGGCAGCTGCAGGTGCTCGGGCATCCCGGCCAGGGCCTGCTCCCAATACGCCAGCTGCGCGGCGATGGGGCTGTCGCTGTCGTCGAGATCACCCAGCTGCGCGCGCTGCCACAGCGTGTAATCGACATACTGCACCGGCAACGGCGCCCAACCCGGGGCGTGCCCCGCACACCGGCTGGCATAGGCCACCCCCAGATCAGCCACCAGCGGGGTGACCGACCAGCCGTCGGCGGCGATATGGTGCACCACGGCCACCAGCACGTGTTCGTCATCGGCGACGCGGAAAAGTGTTGCCCGCAACGGGATCTCGGTGGCCAGGTCAAAACTGTGACGCGCCGCCGCGCCGATGGCCTCACCCAGCCGGGCCGCCGACCAGCCAGTGGCATCAACGACCTGCCAGCCGAAGTCGGCCCGCTCCGCGGGCACCACCAGCTGCTGCGGTATCCCCTCGGGCGCGGCAAACAGCGTCCGCAGGCTCTCCTGGCGGCCCACCACATCGGCCAGCGCCGCACCCAACGCGTCGGCATCCAGGCGCCCGCCCAGCCGCAACGCCACCGCCATGTTGTAGATCGGTGAAGGCCCCTGCAACTGGTCAAGGAACCACAACCGGCTCTGGGCAAACGACAACGGAACCACCGCGGGCCGCTCACCAGCCACCAACGGCTCACGCCCACCCGCATCCCCACCGATACGGGGCGCCAACCGGGCCACCGTGGGCGCCTCGAACACGGCGCGCACCGAAAGGCCAGCATCCAGGCCGGTGTTGATCGCGGCGATCACCCGCATCGCCGACAGCGAATCCCCGCCCAAATCGAAGAACGAGTCATCCACCCCGACCCGCTCCAGCCCGAGCACCTGGGCGTAGATGCCGGCCAGGATCTCCTCGGTGGGGGTGGCCGGGGCGCGGTAACCATCACCGGTGTCGGTGTACTCGGGTGCCGGCAGGGCGCGGGTGTCGAGTTTGCCGTTGACCGTCAACGGCAGCGCCGCCACCACCACCACCGCGGCCGGCACCATGTAGGCCGGTAGCCGCTCGGCCAGCGCGGCGCGCGCCTCGGCCGGGTCGGCTGTGCCGGTGACATAGCCGACCAGGCGCTTGTCGCCGGGGCGGTCCTCGCGGGCGATCACCACCGCCTGATCCACCCCATCCAGCCCGGCCAGGGCGGCCTGCACCTCACCGAGCTCGATGCGATACCCGCGGATCTTGACCTGCTCATCAGCACGCCCCAGATACCGCAGCTGCCCATCAGCGCCCCAACACACCAGATCCCCGCTGCGATACATCCGCGCCCCGGGCCCCCCGAACGGACACGCCACAAACCGCGACCCGGTCAACCCGGCCCGCCGCCAATACCCAACCCCCACCCCGGCACCGGCCACATACAACTCACCGACCACCCCGGCCGGCACCGCCCGCAACCATTTATCCAGCACAAACAACGCCGCCCCCGGCACCGGCGACACCGATCGGCACCACCCCCGACCCCGCTGTCAACGGCGCACTGATCGACGCATACACCGTGGTCTCGGTCGGGCCGTAGCCGTTGATCATCACCCGCCCCGGCGCCCACCGATCCACCACCTCGGCCGGGCAGGCCTCACCGGCCACCACCAACGCCGCCGACTCCAAACCCTCCGGCGCAGAGCATCCCCACCGCCGACGGGGTCTGGCTCAACACGCCGACCTTTTCGGTGACCAGCAAGGCGTGGAAGTCCTCCGGTGAGCCCGCCACCGACTCGGGCACCACCACCAGCCGCCCCCCATGCAACAGCGCACCCCAGATCTCCCACACCGAGATGTCGAAGGCCAACGAGTGACACTGCGTCCACACCTGTCCCGGCGCCAGCTCCAGGCCGACATCCAGCGAGTCGAACAGCCGGGTCACGTTGTGGTGGGTGACCGCCACCCCCTTGGGGACACCGGTGGTGCCCGAGGTGTAGATGAGGTGGGCGATGTCATCGGCCGCGGGCGCCGGCAACGCGGTGCCCGGGTAGCTGTCAATCCGGGGGTCCTCGACATCGATGACCGCCAGATCGCACCCGTCCAGCCGGTCGGCCAGCCCGGTGGTGGTGATCGCGGCGATCGGCGCGGCATCGGCCACCATGAACCCGATCCGGGCCGCCGGCAGAACCGGGTCGATCGGCAGATAGGCCGCCCCGGTCTTGAGCACCGCCAAAATCGCCACGATCGCCTCAGCCGACCGAGACAACAGCAGCGCCACACACTGCCCCGGGCCCGCACCCTGGCCGGCCAACAGGTGCGCCAACCGGTTCGCCGCCTCATCCAGCTCGCGATACGTCCACGAACGCTCCCCGCACACCAGCGCCACCGCCTCCGGGGCGCGCGCCACCTGCGCGGCGAACAACACCGGAACCGACACCGCCAGCGGTCGCGGGCTGGGTCAACACCGCCCGGTTACCGATCTCATCCAGCCGGGCATGCTCAGGCTCGTCGAGCAGATCCACCGACGACAACGACCGCCCCGGGTCGGCGGTGATCGCCACCAACACCCGCTTTAGCCGCTCGACGAGCGTTTCGATGCTGTCCGCGTCGAACACGTCGGTGCGAAACTCCACCGTCCCCCAAATCCCGGCGGGCTCACCGGCCTCCGTCCAGCGTTCGGCCAGGGAAAACACCAAATCCATGCGGGCAGTCTGGGTGTCCGCCGTCAGCGGCGTGACCTGCACATCACCCAAACTCAGCCCGGCCGCGGGACCGCTGCTCTGCCAGGGAAGGTTCTGCCAGGCCAACATCACCTGGACCAGCGGGTGATGGGTCAGGCTTCGGGTGGGGTTGAGCCGCTCGACAAGCACCTCAAAGGGCACATCTTGATGCTCGTAGGCGGCCAGGCCGCGCTGTCGCACCTGGGCCAACAACTCGGCCACGGTGGGATCCCCGGCCAGATCCACCCGCAGCACCAAGGTGTTGACGAAAAACCCCACCAGCTCATCCAGCGCCGGATCACCGCGCCCGGCGATCGGGAACCCCACCGCCACCTCGGAGCTGGCGCTGATCTGAGACAGCAGCACCGCCAGGGCGGCCTGGATCACCATGAAGCTGGTCGCGTTGTGCTCGCGGCCCACCCGAGCAACCTGCTGCTGCAGCCCCGCCGGCCAATCCACCGCCACACTGGCGCCGCGGTGATCAGCCACCGGCGGATAGGGCCGATCGGTGGGCAGCTGCAGGTGCTCGGGCATCCCGGCCAGGGCCTGCTCCCAATACCCCAGCTGCGCGGCGATGGGGCTCTCGCTGTCGTCGAGATCACCCAGCTGCGCGCGCTGCCACAGCGTGTAATCGACATACTGCACCGCCAACGGCGCCCAACCCGGGGCGTGCCCCGCACACCGGCTGGCATAGGCCACCCCCAGATCAGCCACCAGCGGGGTGACCGACCAGCCGTCGGCGGCGATATGGTGCACCACGGCCACCAGCACGTGTTCGTCATCGGCGACGCGGAAAAGTGTTGCCCGCAACGGGATCTCGGTGGCCAGGTCAAAACTGTGACGCGCCGCCGCGCCGATGGCCTCACCCAGCCGGGCCGCCGACCAGCCAGTGGCATCAACGACCTGCCAGCCGAAGTCGGCCCGCTCGGCGCGGCACCACCAGCTGCTGCGGGTATCCCCTCGGGCGCGGCAAACAGCGTCCGCAGGCTCTCCTGGCGGCCCACCACATCGGCCAGCGCCGCACCCAACGCGTCGGCATCCAGCCGCCCGCCCAGCCGCAACGCCACCGCCATGTTGTAAAGCGGTGAGGGCCCCTGCAACTGGTCAAGGAACCACAACCGGCTCTGCGCAAACGACAACGGCACCACCGCAGGCCGCTGTTGCGCCGTCAACGCCGCCCCCGTCCGTTCCCCGGCATGCGCCCTCATCCATTCGGCCAACCCGGCCACGGACGGCGCGGAGAATAACGCCCGGATCGGGACCTCGACACCCAGGTCAGCCCGGACCCGCGCGACCAGCCGTGTCGCCGACAGTGAATGCCCACCCAGGTCGAAAAACGACTCATCGATGCCGACCCGTGTGACCCCGAGAACCTCGCCGAACAGTGCGGCCAACACCTGTTCGCGTTGATCACGCGGCGCCCGATACGCCACCCCACTGATGAACTCCGGGGCCGGCAACGCCCGCCGATCAAGTTTGCCGTTGACCGTCAACGGCAGCGACTCCACCACCATGATCGCCGCCGGCACCATGAACTCCGGCAACCGGTCGGCCACAAAGTGCCGCAGCTCAGCCACGCGTTCGATCGCCGACGGGTCGTTGACATACCCGGCCAGCGAACCCACCCGTGTGGTGGGCAGGTACAGATCCGACCTCGCCGGCAGCGGGTGGTCATCAGGCGGTTCGGTGACATGGGTGTAGACGAGGTCCACCAGGCCAGCGGTCGGCGACCAGGTCACCGCCGTGGCGTATCCCAGTTCCTGCCCCAGCAGATGACACTGGTGCGGCAACACCGCATCGGGTGCGGATATGCCGGCACGCAACTCGCTGACGGGCACCCGATCCCCGGCCCGGGCCAGCGCCCCCGCCAGCGCCACATCGGGCCATATCCCGGCATGAGGCACCCCGGTGACGCGCAGCTCCGGCAGCTGCTGCGACCGCAGATATTCGCCCAGCCCGGCCAGGCTTCCGAACCGCTGCCACGGCTCGGACCGCAGGTGTGCAAGCGACCGCACCGACACCGGCGCCTTACGCAGCACCACCTCGTATCGGTAACCGCTGAGTTCGTTGACCGCACCCATCTGCTTGAGCTGCACCTCCACCGCGGCGATGTCGGGAAAGTGCTGCGGCAAAGCCGCAAAGAACTCCGGCGCCAACAACAATTCCTGCTCGGCAAGCATTTCCCGGCGCACCCGCTCACGCAGCACCGCGGCGGTGTCCTCACCACCGGCGGTGTCGGCGCACAACATCCCGGTGGTGAACGCCCGCAACAACGACAGGTTGCGCACGTCGCCGATAAACAACGCCCCGCCCGGTGCCAGCAACCGCATCGCCACTGCCAGCACATCCAGCAGATACCCCGCGCTGGGGAAGTACTGGACCACCGAGTTGAGCACCACCACATCGAAATGCCCCTCCGGCAACCCATCCGCCACATCCGCCGGCTGCACCCGCAACTGCACCCGATCACCCCACGACTGCCCAGCCACCGCCGCCTGCAGGGTCTGGATCGTCGGCGCGGAAAAGTCCGTACCCCAATACTCGACACACACCGGGGCCAACTGCGCAAGCAACAGCCCCGAACCCACCCCAATCTCCAACACCCGCCGCGGACCCAACCCCCGGATCCGATCCACCGCAGCCGCCCGCCATTCCCGCATCTGCCCCAACGGGATCGGCGCCCCGGTATAACTGCTGTTCCAGCCCTCGAAATCCTCCCCCAACACCGCCGGCGCGCCCGCGGTGAACGTCACCCCCGAATACAGGCCCTCATACACTCCCTGCCACTGCTCAACGAGCTGCGCCTCTCGCTCCGGCTCCCGGACCAGCAGCATCTCCTGATCCAGCACGACATAGCCCACCAACTGCTTGTCGCTAACCCCCTCGACCGGACCCGGGGTGGACGTGGCCGTGTGGGCGATGACCACCGCCTGCCCCACCCGGGGATGGGCCGCCAACACCGCCTGAACCTCCCCCAGCTCGATGCGATACCCGCGGATCTTGACCTGCTCATCAGCACGCCCCACATACCGCAGCTGCCCATCAGCGCCCCACGACACCAGATCCCCGGTGCGATACATCCGCGCCCCGGGCTCCCCGAACGGACACGCCACAAACCGCGACCCGGTCAACCCCGCCCGCCGCCAATACCCACACCCCACCCCGGCACCGGCCACATACAACTCACCGACCACCCCGGCCGGCACCGCCCGCAACCCCCCATCCAGCACAAACAACGCCGCCCCCGGCACCGGCGAACCGATCGGCACCACCCCCGACCCCGCTGTCAACGGCGCACTGATCGACGCATACACCGTGGTCTCGGTCGGGCCGTAGCCGTTGATCATCACCCGCCCCGGCGCCCACCGATCCACCACCTCGGCCGGGCAGGCCTCAGCGGCCACCATCAACGCCGCCGACTCCAAACCCTCCGGCCAGAGCATCCCCAACGCCGAGGGGGTCTGGCTCAACACGCTGACCTTTTCAGCGACCAGCAAGGCGTGGAAGTCCTGCGGTGAGCGGGCCACCGACTCGGGCACCACCACCAGCCGCCCCCCATGCAGCAGCGCACCCCAGATCTCCCACACCGAGTAGTCGAACGCATACGAGTGACACTGCGTCCACACCTGCCCCGGCGCCAGCTCCAGACCGACATCGAGCGAGTCGAACAGCCGGGTCACGTTGTGGTGGGTGACCGCCACCCCCTTGGGGACACCGGTGGTGCCCGAGGTGTAAATGATGTGGGCGATGTCATCAGGGGCGGGCGCCGGCAGACCCGTGCTGGGGTAGCTGTCAATCCGGGGGTCTGCGACATCGATGACCGCCAGGTCGCACCCATCCAGCCGCTCGGCCAGCCCGGTGGTGGTGATCGCGGCGACCGGCGCGGCATCCTCGAGCATGAACCCGATGCGGGCCGCCGGGTGCGCCGGGTCGATCGGCAGATAAGCCGCCCCGGTTTTCAGCACCGCCAAAATCGCCACGATCGCCTCGGCGCACCGGGAAAACAGCAGCGCCACACACTGCCCCGGGCCCGCACCCTGCCCGGCCAGCAGGTGCGCCAACCGGTTAGCGGCCTCCTCCAGCTCGCGGTACGTCATTGAGCGGCCTTCGAAGGTCACCGCCACCGCCTCCGGGGTGCGCGCGACTTGGGCGGCCCACAGCACCGGAATCGACACCGGCGCGGTCACCGGCTGGGTCAACACATCAACACCGCCCGGTTGCCCCACTCATCCAGCCGGGCGTGCTCACCGCGATCCAGTAGCGACACGTCCCCCACCACCACCGACGCATCAGCCACCACCGCCTCGATCACCCGCCCAAACCAGGTGACCAACCGCTCGATGGTGGCCCGGTCAAACAAATCCGTGGCATAGGTCACCACCCCGGCGGCCATCGGCGCGGCCGGATCCTCGGTGGGCACCTCCCTCAGATCGAAATCCAGGTCGAACTTGGCGGTGCGGGTCAACACCGCCAGCGGCTCGACGCTGACCCCGTCGATCGCCACCTCGGGGCGCACATTGTTCTGGAAGACCATGAGCACTTGAAACAGCGGATGATGCGCCGTGGAGCGCACCGGGTTGAGCTGCTCGACCAGCCGCTCGAACGGCACATCCTGGTTGCTGTAGGCATCCAGCGCCTTCTGACGCACCTGCTGAAGCACATCGCTGAACCGGTGCTGAGATTTGACACCCACCCGCAACACCCACGTGTTGACGAAGAACCCGACCAGATCATCGAGCGCCGCATCCAACCGCCCGGCGATCGGCGCGCCCATCGCCACGTCCTCACCCGCCCCGACCCGGTGCAACAACACCGCCACGACCGCCTGCAACACCATCGAGACCGTCGCGTTATGCGCCGCCGCCACCGCCTTGACCCCCGCCCACACCTGCGGGTCGATGCGCACCTCCACCCCATCACCGCGATAACTGGGCACCGGCGGGCGGGCCCGATCCGTCGGCAGCGACACCACCTCCGGCAGATCAGCCAACTCCTGCCGCCAGTAGGCCAACTGCCCAGCAATCACACTGTCGGGATCAGACTCCGCCCCCAACAACTCCTGTTGCCACAACGTGTAATCCGCGTACTGCACCGGCAACGGCGCCCACCCCGGGGCCAGGCCCTGCCGCCGCGCGGCATACGCCTCGCCAATATCCCTGACCATCGGAGCCAGTGACCACCCATCAAAAGCGATGTGGTGCACCACAATCCCCACCACATACTGCTCGGGCCCCACCGCATAGATCTGCGCACGAATCGGGATCTCCGCCGACAGATCAAACCGATACCCCGCCAGCGCCACCAACTCGCCGGCCACATCCTGCTCCGGCAACGACACCACCGCCGCGCCCCCGCGCCGCCACATCCCCGCCCGGGCCGGCAACACCTCCTGGAACGGCACACCGTCAATGTCGGGAAATACGGTGCGCAGCGATTCATGGCGGGCCAAGACATCATCGAGGGCCGCGTCCAGCGCCTCGACATCCAGCGCCCCGCTGATCCGCAATGCGGTCGGGATGTTGTAGGTGGCAACCCCGCCCTCAAACCGGTCAAGGAACCACAACCGGCTCTGGGCGAACGACAACGGAACCACCGCGGGCCGCTCACCAGCCACCAACGGCTTGCGCCGACCCCCATCCCCACCGATACGCGGCGCCAACTGGGCAACCGTGGGCGCCTCGAACAAGGCGCGCACCGCAAGGTCGGCATCCAGGCTGGTGTTGATCGCGGCGATCACCCGCATCGCCGACAGCGAATCCCCGCCCAAATCGAAGAACGAGTCATCCACCCCGACCCGCTCCAGCCCGAGCACCTGGGCGTAGATGCCGGCCAGGATCTCCTCGGTGGGGTTGGCCGGGGCGCGATAACGATCGCCATCCTGGTATTCGGGTGCCGGCAGGGCGCGGGTGTCGAGTTTGCCGCTGACCGTCAACGGCAGCGCCTCCACCACCACCACCGCGGCCGGCACCATGTAGGCCGGTAGCCGCTCGGCCAGCGCTGCGCGCACCTCGGCCGGGTCGGCGGTCCCGGTGACATAGCCCACCAGGCGCTTGTCGCCGGGGCGGTCCTCGCGGGCGATCACCACCGCCTGCTCCACCCCATCCAGCCCGGCCAACGCTGCCTGCACCTCACCGAGCTCGATGCGATACCCGCGGATCTTGACCTGCTCATCGGCGCGCCCCAGATACTGCAGCTGCCCATCAGCGCCCCAACACACCAGATCCCCGGTGCGATACATCCGCGCCCCGGGCCCCCCGAACGGGCACGCCACAAACCGCGACCCGGTCAACCCGGCCCGGCCCACATACCCACACCCCACCCCGGCGCCGGCCACATACAACTCACCGACCACCCCGGCCGGCACCGGCCGCAACCATTTATCCAGCACAAACAACGCCGCCCCCGACACCGGCGCACCGATCGGCACCACCCCCGACCCCGCTGTCAACGGCGCACTCATCGACGCATACACCGTGGTCTCGGTCGGGCCGTAGGCGTTGATCATCACCCGCCCCGGCGCCCACCGATCCACCACCTCGGCCGGGCAGGCCTCACCGCCGAGCAGCAACGCCGCCGACTCCAAACCCTCCGGCGAGAGCACCCCCACCGCCGACGGGGTTTGGGTGAGCACATTGACCTGTTCGGCAACCAGCAAGGCGTGGAAGTCCTCCGGTGAGCCCGCCACCGCTTCGGGCACCACCACCAGCCGCCCCCCACCCAACAGCGCACCCCAGATCTCCCACACCGAGAAGTCGAAGGCATACGAGTGACACTGCGTCCACACCTGCCCCGGCGCCAGCTCAGGTCGGCATCAGTGAGTCGAACAGCTGGGTCACGTTGTGGTGGGTGACGGCCACCCCCTTGGGGACACCGGTGGTGCCCGAGGTGTAGATGAGGTAGGCGATATCGTCGGGGGCCGGCGCCGGCAACGCGGTGCTGGGTTGGGTGTCGATCGCGGGGTCGTCGACATCGATGACCAGCAGATCGCACCCGTCCAGCCGCTCGGCCAGCCCGGTGGTGGTGATCGCGGCGATCGGCGCGGCATCGGCCACCATGAACCCGATCCGGGCCGCCGGCAGCGCCGGGTCGATCGGCAGATAGGCCGCCCCGGTCTTGAGCACCGCCAGAATCGCCACGATCGCCTCGGCCGACCGGGACAACAGCAGCGCCACACACTGCCCCGGGCCCACCCCCTGCCCGGCCAACAGGTGCGCCAACCGGTTCGCGGCCTCCTCCAGCTCGCGGTAGGTCCACGAGCGGTCCCCGCAGCTGATCGCCACCGCCTCCGGGGTGCGCGCCACCTGCGCGGCGAACAACACCGGAATCGACACCGCCGCGTCGCGGGCTGGGTCAACACCGCCCGGTTACCCGATCTCATCCAGCCGGGCGTGCTCAGCGCTCATCGAGCAGATCCACCGACGACAACGACCGCCCCGGGTCGGCGGTCATCGCCACCAACACCCGCTCCAACCGCTCGATCAGCGCCTCGATGCTGGCCGCGTCGAACACGTCGGTGCGAAACTCCACCGCCCCGCTGATCCCGGCGGGCTCACCGGCCTCCGTCCAGCGTTCGGCCAGGGAAAACGCCAGATCCATGCGGGCAGTGTGGGTGTCCGCCGGCAGCGGCGTGACCTGCACATCACCCAAACTCAGCCCGGCCGCGGGATCGCTGCTGTGCCCGGGAAAGTTCTGCCAGGCCAACATCACCTGGACCAGCGGGTGATGGGTCAGGCTTCGGGTGGGGTTGAGCCGCTCGACAAGCACCTCAAAGGGCACATCTTGGTGCTCGTAGGCGGCCAGGCTGCGCTGTCGCACCTGGGCCAACAACTCGGCGACGGTGGGATCCCCGGCCAGATCGACCCGCAGCACCAAGGTGTTGACGAAAAAACCCACCAGCTCATCCAGCGCCGGGTCGCGCGCCCGGCGATCGGGAACCCCACCGCCACATCGGGGCTGGCGCTGATCTTGGACAGCAGCACCGCCAGGGCGGCCTGGATCACCATGAAGCTGGTCGCGTTGTGCTCACGGGCCACCCGAGCAACCTGCTGCTGCAGCTCCGCCGGCCAGTCCACCGCCACACTGGCGCCGCGGTAATCAGCCACCGGCGGATAGGGCCGATCGGTGGGCAGCTCCAGGCGCTCGGGCATCCCGGCCAGCGCCTGCTCCCAGTAGGCCAGCTGCGCGGCGATGGGGCTGTCGCTGTCGGCCAGATCACCCAGCTGCGCGCGCTGCCACAGCGTGTAATCGACATACTGCACCGCCAACGGCGCCCAACCGGGGGCGTGCCCCGCACACCGGCTGGCATAGGCCACCCCCAGATCACGCCACCAGCGGGGTGATCGACCAGCCGTCGGCGGCGATATGGTGCACCACGGCCACCAGCACATGTTCGTCATCGGCGACGCGGAAAAGTGTTGCCCGCAACGGGATCTCGGTGGCCAGGTCAAAACTGTGACGCGCCGCCGCGCCGATGGCCTCACCCAGCCGGGCTCGCCGACCAGCCGGTGGCATCAACGACCTGCCAGCCGAAGTCGGCCCGCTCGGCGGGCACCACCAGCTGCTGCGGTATCCCCTCGGGCGCCGGGAACAGCGTGCGCAGGCTCTCATGGCGGCCCACCACATCGGCCAGCGCCGCACCCAACGCGTCGGCATCCAGGCGCCCGCTCAGCCGCAACGCCACCGCCATGTTGTAGATCGGCGAGGGCCCCTGCAACTGGTCGAGGAACCACAACCGGCTCTGGGCAAACGACAACGGAACCACCGCGGGCCGCTCACCCGCCACCAACGGCTCGCAGCCCACCCGCATCCTCACCGATACGCGGCGCCAACTGGGCCACCGTGGGCGCCTCGAACACGGCGCGCACCGCAAGGCCAGCATCCAGGCCGGTGTTGATCGCGGCGATCACCCGCATCGCCGACAGCGAATCCCCGCCCAGATCGAAAAACGAGTCATCGACCCCGACCCGCTCCAGCCCGAGCACCTGGGCGTAGATGCCGGCCAGGATCTCCTCGGTGGCGTTGGCCGGGGCGCGGTAACCATCACCGGTGTCGGTGTATTCGGGTGCCGGCAGGGCCCGGGTGTCGAGTTTGCCGTTGACCGTCAACGGCAGCGCCGCCGACCACCACCACCGCGGCCGGCACCATATAGGCCGGCAGCCGCTCGGCCAGCGCGGCGCGCGCCTCGGCCGGGTCCGGCGGTCCCGGTGACATAGCCCACCAGGCGCTTGTCGCCGGGGCGGTCCTCGCGGGCGATCACCACCGCCTGCTCCACCCCATCCAGCCCGGCCAGCGCTGCCTGCACCTCACCCAGCTCGATGCGATACCCGCGGATCTTGACCTGCTCATCGGCGCGCCCCAGATACCGCAGCTGCCCATCAGCGCCCCAACACACCAGATCCCCGCTGCGATACATCCGCGCCCCGGGCCCCCCGAACGGGCACGCCACAAACCGCGACCCGGTCAACCCGGCCCGCCGCCAATACCCACACCCCACCCCGGCACCGGCCACATACAACTCACCGACCACCCCGGCCGGCACCGCCCGCAACCACCCATCCAGCACAAACAACGCCGCCCCCGGCACCGGCGACCCGATCGGCACCA
Organism: uncultured Actinomycetota bacterium; assembly: GCA_963775205.1. Lineage (GTDB taxonomy): Bacteria > Actinomycetota > Actinomycetes > Mycobacteriales > Mycobacteriaceae > Mycobacterium. The sequence goes on from CAVZHV010000002.1 coordinate 47,074, forward strand.
CCCCCGACCCCGCTGTCAACGGCGCACTGATCGCCGCATACACCGTGGTCTCGGTCGGGCCGTAGCCGTTGATCATCACCCGCCCCGGCGCCCACCGATCCACCACCTCGGCCGGGCAGGCCTCACCGGCCACCACCAACGCCGCCGACTCCAAACCCTCCGGCGAGAGCACCCCCACCGCCGACGGGGTCTGGGTGAGCACGCTGACGTGTTCGGTGACCAGCAAGGCGTGGAAGTCCTCCGGTGAGCCCGCCACCGACTCGGGCACCACCACCAGCCGCCCCCCATCCAGCAGCGCACCCCAGATCTCCCACACCGAGAAGTCGAAGGCATACGAATGACACTGCGTCCACACCTGCCCCGGCGCCAGCTCAGGTCGACGTCCAGTGACTCGCAACAGCTGGGTGACGTTGTGGTGGGTGACCGCCACCCCCTTGGGGACACCGGTGGTGCCCGAGGTGTAGATGAGGTAGGCGATATCATCGGCCGCGGGCGCCGGCAACGCGGTGCCCGGGTAGCTGTCAATGCGGGGGTCGTCGACATCGATGACCGCCAGATCGCACCCGTCCAGCCGCTCGGCCAGCCCGGTGGTGGTGATCGCGGCGATCGGCGCGGCATCGGCCACCATGAACCCGATCCGGGCCGCCGGCAGCACCGGGTCGATCGCCAGATAGGCCGCCCCGGTCTTGAGCACCGCCAACATCGCCACGATCGCCTCAGCCGACCGCGACAACAGCAGCGCCACACACTGCCCCGGGCCCACCCCCTGGCCGGCCAACAGGTGCGCCAACCGGTTAGCGGCCTCCTCAAGCTCGCGATACGTCCACGAACGCTCCCCGCACACCAGCGCCACCGCCTCCGGGGCGCGCGCCACCTGCGCGGCGAACAACACCGGAACCGACACCCCCGTCGCGGGCTGGGTCAACACCGCCCGGTTACCCACTCATCCAGCCGCGCATGCTCACCGGCATCCAGCACATCCACCGACGACAACCGCCGTGTCGGGTCGGCGGTCATCGCCACCAACACCCGCTCCAACCGTCCCGCTAAATCGGAAACGTCAAAATTCGAAAACGGCTGCCCAGCGCCCGCCGTGCTGAGAAAGAGCTCGTCACCGGCGCCAGAGAAAATCAACCCAAAGCCGCCCACGAGGCCAGCATTGGTATAAGACGCCGATGCCGCGACACCACCGAAGTCCACAGTAAACGTAGACTGGATGAAATTAACGCTCACCCGATCGGCTGGCTGCCCTGCGCCGCGGGGGTGGGCTTTGCGTTCAAGGGCATGCACCGGAAACCGCTGATGCTGCAACGCTTCCCGTATTCGTGTGTCAACATGCTCACAAAAACCGGCAACCGAAGATCCCGGCGACGCCCTCAACCCCAGCGGCACCCTCCCGGAAACCATCCCGGGAAGCGTCTTTGACTCCGGCCGTACTCGCCTGCTGACCGGGAAGTCGAGCACCACCTCTGAGCCCTCAGCGCACCACCCACGCACCAAAAGTGCGCACGCCGCGGTGATGATCGATGATCGAGGCACGTTCCACACGTGGGATAACTCGTCAACTCGGCGAAGGACCACAGGGTCCAATCGAACCGGCGCAGAAGGCCAATACGGATCCCGCTCGCCCGCGGCCTGGGGCAACCGATAATGCGGTCCGCTTTCCGGCGGAAGGTTCCTGCTCCAATAGGCCTGATCTTCGAGATAATCGTTGGACGCTTCGTATTCCAACTCGCAGTCAACCAGGTCCTGCAACGAGCCGAAGAAGGCAGGAGGGATGGGTGCGCCAGAAACAATTGCAGAGTAGACAGATGCAATCCGATGGCCAACCAGCGCAATGCCGGATCCGTCTAGGACTATGTGGTGGCAGCACCCGAACCAGTAGTATTCATCGGGCCGCGTCTGAAATAATGCAAATTTGAACAGCGGGCCAGTGAACGGCATTGGCGTGCGTTGGATCGATGATGCTAGCCGACGGGCTTCCTGCACGGGATCGGCGCGAGCAGCTCAGGTCATAAAACGCCAGCTCGACATCCGGGTCATCGATCGCCCTCTGGAAAACCTGGCCATCCACCTCGAAGAAGGCGGCCCTGACTGGTTCGGCCTCTCGCATCACTCGGCGGATCGCCCACTCAAGGGCATCACGTTCTACCGTGCCCTCGATTCTCACGAATAGGCCAAGCTGCCACTCCGTACCGGAGTGACCCGTTTCCTGCGCAAGCCATATATCTAGCTGTCCGCGCGTCAGCGGAAGTGCCCGGTCATCAAGTTCCATGCGACCCCCCAATCCACACGGTCTATATATCAAGACCCCGAGCCCTCTGCCAGCCTCTCGCGCAGACTCTTCGGCCGTATATCGGGCCAGTTCTGTTCGATGTAGTCCAGACACGCAGCACGGTCCGCTTCGCCGTAAACCACCCGCCAGCCGGCTGGAACATCGGCGAAGGCCGGCCACAGGCTGTGTTGCTCCTCGTCGTTGACCAAGACAAAAAAGCTGCCATTGTCGTCGTCGAACGGATTGACGCTCATCGGTTTCTCCAGACCGTCTAGTCACATGAGTGGAATCTTCCAAACGATACTGAAGCCCAGCAGGGTCGGTCCGGGGTTTCGGCAAACTTTTTGATGTGACCTATGTCGTCCCAGGTCGACGGGCGGCCGACGGTGCGGACCACCCTCAACCTGATGTGATTTATGTCATATCCGATAAGCCGCGGTGTGGCGCAGATCGTGCAACGTCCAGTTCGCCCCCAACACGGCGTTGGCCCGGTTGAACATCGCGCGGGCTGCGTCATACCGCAACGGCCGCAATGGTTCTCGCAATGTCCACCACAACGGCTGATCTCGCCCGGCCGGGGTCACCCCGGCCAGCTGCGCCTGATACAACCGCACCCACACGAACGCATCCGGCGCGGCGGGCAACGGCTGCATCGCCCGGGTTCCCTTGCGGATCACCGTGATCAACTGCTGTCCCGGGTCGACGTCGGCGACCGTGGCACCAGCAACTCCGAGGCCGCCGCCCCGGTCGAAACCCAGAACGCGACCAGGGCCCGGTCACGATGCGAACCCAACTGCGCGAACAACTCGTCGAACCGCTCGTCCGGGATACACCGCGGTGCCCGATCCACCACCTTCGGCCGGTACCGGCCGCTGCGATGCCCGGCGAACGTCTCCATCGGATTGTGATGGGCATCCACCCGGCCGGCACCGCGATATCGGGCCAGCGGGAACGGGTTGACCATCGGCCCGGTGCCCGCCTCCAGGTGGAAGTCGTAGAACCCGCGCAGCATAACCGTCTCGCAGTGCGCCACCGTCGCCGTGGCATACCGGCTACCGCGAACCGCCTTGCCGGTCACCGCATTCACGCCCGGTCCGTGACCGCGCCACCGCGCCAACATCGCCGTCCGGGCGCCGCCAGTGTGGCCGGACCGGCTTGTCCACGATCTGCAGCCAGCGACAGAAATCGCGGGCTTCCACCCAACTCGCCCGATCCCAAGCCACCCCCAGCGCCCACAGGAACCGAAACCACCGCAACAGATCCATCCCGTAGGAACGCTGAGTGGTCGCCGGTCGCCCGCACGCCGTCAACTCGGCGAAATACGCCGCGACCGGCGCGACGACCGCACCGCTGGCATCAACCAGCCGATACGGCTGGAACAGGTCTCCGGTGGCCTCCAGACCACCCCGCCCCGGCACCACCAACACCGCCAAATCCCGCGGCTGTTCTCCATCGCCGATCACGAGCAGCGAACCTAGCCAGCCGAACCCCTCCCGGCACGCACCCGCCCCGAAATCCCTGCGGTAGTTCGGTCAATAAGTCTGTCTTCCGGCCGGGGACGTTCTTGACGTGCTGCGCGTTGCACAGCCACACCTCGAAGCTGTCCTCCAAGGCGTAGAACACCGGCTTCCAGTACACCCCGGTCGCCTCCATGACGACCAAGCTGACCTGCCGGTCGGCCAACCATTCCCGCAGCCGCGCCAGTGCTGCGGTCGTGGTCGCAAACCGCTCCTACTCAACGCCCGCTCCACCTCGTGGACCGTCACCCGAACGCACACCGCGACGCTGTCGCGGTGAACATCCAATCCAGCGAACCGGTCGTGGATCTGTTCCACGGCTTCCTCCTTCCGTCGGGCCGACAACAGCGACCCGCCGGGAGGGAGTCGGTCCGTCACCTCGCCGAGGCCGGGCGCAGCGGGTCGCCACCCGACAAGCAGATTGGCGATCGCCAGCGCGGCGCAACCGGGCGCAGCAGATTTGCGGCCGGAAACTTCAGCGACGAGCTACAGTTCCCGGGCGTCGATAACTTTCTTGGCTTCCTGCGCCTGCGCCACGTCCTGCGCGGTGTAGCCGATGAGCAGCGCCACCCCGGCGAGCAGGATGACCACCCCGGCCAGCCACAGCAGGCCGTAGGTGTAGCCGCGGTCCAGCGCGTGCAACTGGGCGGCGTTCATGAACTTCGCCGGCCCGTTGATGCCGCCCAGGGATAGCGTGCGTGATGTGATGGCGGCCTGGATGACGGCCAGCACCACCGGCCCGCCGAGGCCCTGCAGCATCACTGCGATCGCCGAGGTGGGCCCGATTCGGTCGAAGCCGGCGGTGGCGATCACCGATAGCACAAGCGGGACGTTGATCATGCCGACACCGATACCGCCGACGACGATTGGCAGCACCAGATTCGGAAAGTACGGCATACCGTGGTTGAGCGTCGAGCCGTAGAGCACGCCGCCGAGCACCAGGATGCAGCCGGCAGTCACCACCACCCGCGGCGGGAACCACATCGCCAGCCGCGAGGACGCACCCAGCCCGATGGCCGTCGCGATGACGAACGGGATGAAACTGACGCCCGCACGCAGCGTGCTGTAGCCCATGATGTCCTGGACATACACGGTGACCAGCAGGATCAGGGTTGTCATCACCCCACCGACAAGAAACAGGGCCGCGAACGTGGCCAGCCGATTGCGGTCGAAGAACAAATCGAACGGCACGACGGGGTTCTCCGCCCTGCGCTCCACCACGGCGAACGCTACGAAGGCGGCCAGAGCCACCACACCTGTACCGATAGTGGTGGCCGACAGCCAGCCCTTCTCCGGCCCCACTGAGAAGCCGAAAACCACCGCGGTGAAGCCCAAGGTGGTCAGCACAGCACCGGTGGCGTCGAGCTTCATCCGCTCCTTCTGGGTTTCCCGCAGCGCGGTGCGGGCCAGGAAGAGCACCAGCAGCCCGATCGGCGCGCTCACAGAAACCGCCAGCCGCCACGACACATCGGTGAGTACTCCGCCCACCACCAGGCCCATCACTGAGCCGACACTAATCATCGCGCCGAACACCGCCGTCGCGGCGTTGCGTAACTGTCCCTTCGGAAACGTGGTCGCCACCAGTGCCAAGCAGGTCGGTGCGAGGATCGCGATAGCTACGCCCTTCAGCAGCCGGCCCACGATGAGGATGCCCACGTCCCAGGCGATCCCGCACATCACCGAGGAGATGGTGGACAGCGCGACCCCGATCATGAATGTGCGCTTGCGCCCGATGGTGTCACCCAGACGACCGCCCACCAGCAACAGGCCGTTGCAGGTCAGCAGGGTGGCGAATATTACCCAGCTCCGCTCAGCGCTCGACAGGGCCAGGTCGTTCTGGACCGCAGGAAGCGCCACGACTCCGATGGTGAGCTCCATCGCCGCCATCAGCTCCATGCTGCCGATCGCGATAATCGCGGCGATGAACCGGCGAGGCGGCAGCCAAGCCGGGGCGTACGTTTTCCTATGGCGCGGCTTCCTATTGCGCGGCGTGGTCGGTTCGACGGGCATCGGGGTCGCACGTTGCGCGCGCTCTGTCGTCCAGTGAGGTAGTGCCCGCTCTGCGTCGTAGCGAGCAGTCATAGCGGAGTACCCCCTGCAGTAAATCGTGCGCTGCGCTGCCGTCGTTCTGTAAATCCTTGGGCTTGACCCCGTTGGTGGACACAGGGTCAGACGGTTTGTGCCGTCTGAGTAAGTCGGTCTTCGAATTCGAGCCGGGCTGATCATACCGACAGCAAAGTGGCGCCTACGGTAGATCCGTTCGATCCAGTCGCCGAGAGCGCGCTTGGGGGCTGCCTTGGTGGAGGGCCAGAGGTATCTGTAGTAGAACTCTACTTTCAGTGTGGCCAGAATGATTCGGTATGAGCATTGCCCCAACACACCGCCCTGCGGCCACTCAGCGCGGCACGTTGTGCTCGCGAGCGAACCGCGCGAGCTGTAAGAACTACGTCACCGCGCCTAAATTTCGGGGTGCCCTCATCGACCGACGTGCCGACATCCAAGTCCTCAGAAGTCGACGCCGAAAATCGGGGTTGGACCGATGAGGCTGCCCGCCACGACCGCGTCGCCGAGGCTCTCCGATCACCTCCAACGCCTCGACCGCTGAACCCGACCCACGACGGATAGACCCCCTCCAAAGGCCGGGCAAAGGAGCGGCTCAACGAGGAGATCCGCCGGCGCAGACGTCGTGGCATCTTCCCCGACCGCACCGCCACCATTCGCCTCGTCGGCGCCATGCTGGCCGAACAGCGCGACGAATGTATTGAAGGCCGCCGCGACGTCAGCCGATGTGCTCACCCGCTTCCGCGCGGCACTCGCCAGCGCCGATCAAACCGCCGACCAGCAACCCGCCACCACGCCGGCCCTCACCGCCTAAATTGCCACCCGAAGGGTCACGCGATCGGGGGATCTCTTACACCCCGCCGCTGGGCTTGGCCCGGGAGGCGACCCCCCACGGGCTCGCATGTTCGGTGATCAATTGACCGAACAGAATGAGATAATCGCTCCATGCTGACGGCAACATATGGGCGCGATGCGCTCGCGCCATTCCCCCTCACAAGCAAATCGATCCGTGTCGGCGGAGGCTGATCAGTGCCAGTCCGGATACGTCCTGCACGTGCATCCTTTAACAGCCGCGCATTCAACGGTGATGCGCGGCCGGACAATCGGCTCACGTCTGTGGACCAAGCCTTGTTCGTGGGGCAGCTCGCCACCGAGCGGAAGCAAGTCATGCAGGTCGTGTGGGTCTATGAGCACCCTATTGACTTCGATGGGCTGAGGCGTTTTCACCACAATCTTGGTTATGGGTTGTTGGGACGGCGCATCGAGCGTTCGCCGCTGCCGTTCGCCCGGTATCGGTGGGTCTTAGACCGGGGGCCATCGGACATTGATATCGCTGAGTGCGCCCGTCCACGCGCTGAACTCAGCGACTGGGCTGATGAACGCTCACAAGTTCCTGTTGATCCGGAATGGGGGCCCGGCTGGCATCTCGGCGTCCTTCCGCTTACGGACGGCTCGACCGCGGTCAGCTTGCTGATTTCCCACTACGTGCTTGACGGCCTCGGGCTTGTCGTCGCGCTAGTTGATGCGGTCCTGGGCAACAGGCGCGATCTTGGCTACCCACCGCCGCGTTCACGCACTCGACTGCGCGCGGTGGTACAGGATGCCGGCCAAACAGCGCGGGACGCACCTGACGTTGCCCGGGCGCTTGTCGCGGCGGCAAAACAGGCCCGTCGTCGCCGGCACGATATTGCCAGATCACCGGCATCGGGACCCGTCGCCCTCCGGGGAGACGACGGCGACGACGTTTTCGTCCTGCCGAGTGTCACCATCTATGTCGATCTGGATGATTGGGATGCCCGTGCGCAGGCTCTGGGCGGAACGAGTAAGACGCTGGTCGCCGGCTTGGTTGCGAAACTCGGGGAGCGCATTGGGCGCCGACGTGCCGGTGACGGCGGCGTCACCGTGCAACTCCCTATAAGCAACCGCGCCGAGGGTGATACCCGTGCGAACGCAGTGTCGTTTGCGCGCGTCAGCGTCGACCCGGCGCGGGTAACGACGGATCTGAGCGACGTCCGCGCCGCCATCAAGCAGGCGCTGAGGACTCTGCGGGAAACGCCCGACGAGTCGTTGCAACTCGTTTCGCTGACCCCGTTCATACCAAAGCGGGCGTTGAAGCGGCTGGACGATACGATGGTTGTCGACCCCGATAACTCGGTGTTTTGTTCTAATCTCGGCGACTTCGGCTCGGTGGTGTGCCGCCTCGATGGCAGCGACGCCGAGTACGTCACCGGACGACTGACTAGCCAACACGTAACGCGACAGTGGCTTGAGCGAATAGGCGGCCTAATGACTGTGCAGTCTTGGCGCCTCCCAGGCCAGTATTGTCATCAGCGTCAGTGCCTACCAACCGGGCGCCAAGAACACAAAGCCCGCTTTGCGTGAGCTGGCTGCGCGCACGCTGGCTGAGTTCGGCCTGACTGGAGAGATCGGCTAACGAATCGTCCCTGTGCGGCACCCAAGCACGACAACGCCCGCGACCGTCCGGCCGTAGGGGGACACGGGCAGCATCTGAGCTCGTGGCTGAGAGCCCGGCCTCTACGAATCCCAGATACAAGCGCTCGACGCGCTCTACCCGCGACTGTCCCCTCGAAACGCCCTGGTTTCGGTGGAGGCTCGGGCTATTGGATTTCGACCAGGGGTTGGTCGGTCCGTTTCGTAGCGTAGAAGATGGCTTCGAACTCTGTGGGCGGTAGGTCGTTGAGGTAGCCGTGCAGACGCGCTGTGTTGTGCCAGTGCACCCAGCTCAGGGTGGCCAGTTCGACATCCTCGACGGTCTTCCAGGGGCCGGTGCGGGCCGGTCCGTAGATCAGCTCAGACTTGTAGTATCCGTTCACCGTCTCGGCCAGGGCGTTATCGAAGCTGTCCCGACGGATCCGATGGAGGGCACCGCACCGATCTCGGCGAGGCGTTCACCGTAGCGAACGGACGTGAATTGCGATCCGGCGTCGGAGTGACATGTCAAGCCCGGCAACGTATTTCCGCGTGACCAGCGGGCCATCTCAATAGCGTCGAGCACCATAGTGGTCCGCATGTTCGACGCGACCCGCCAGCCGACGATCATCCGACTGAACGCGTCGGTGATGAAGCAGACGTACGCCACGCCGGCCCAGGTCGGGACGTAGGTCAGGTCGGTGACCCACAACTGGTTGGGGGCAGTCGCGGTGAAGTTGCGCTTGACCAGATCGGGATGCCGCCCGGCGCCAGGGTCGGGCTTGGTGGTGCGGACCCGTTTACCGCGACGCACCCCTTCGATGCCGGCGGCCCGCATCAGCCGGGCCACCTGATCGCGGCCCACGTCGTGACCGGCCCGGCGTGCCGTTTTCCACAGCTTGTGCGCCCCGTAGACGCAGTAGTTGTCCTTCCACAACTGTGACCAGGGTCGGACCCAGGACAGCGTCACGCTGGGCCCGCTGCGACGGACCGCCGGGACTTGGCCGCGTAGTAGGTGCTCGGGGCCATCGACACCCCTGCTGAGCGCAGGACGGTGCAGATGGGCTCGACCCCGAACTCCTCGCGGTTGTCGTCGATGAAGGCGACTATTTCTTGTGTTGGCGGTCGAGCTCCGCCCCGAAGAAACTGGCCGCTCGCTTCAGAATCTCGTTGGCGCGCTTGAGTTCTCGGTTCTCTTGCTCGAGTCCCTTGACCCGCGCCGACTCTGCGGTCGATACCCCTGGAGCTAATCCTTCATCGATATCTGCCTGGCGCACCCACATCCGTACCGACTCGACGCCGTAGCCGAGCTGGCGGGCTACCCGTTGCACGGTTCCCTGCTGGGTACCCAGTTCGGCGCGCAACGCCCGCACCATCCGCACCGCAGCGGCCTTCTCTTCCGGACTGTATCGGCGTGTCGTCGGCTTCCCAGGAGACTGTTCCTTCGGCATACCTGCATCCTCGTTTCCAAGGTCAGGAGCCTCCAGCATTTCCAGGGCGATTCACCCCAGGGTTTTTGCATCATTAATGACTCAACGACAACAACACGCCAGACAGCCGGCCATTTTCGGTCAGCGCGGCATTACGGTGACAATGAAGACCTCCGGTGGCTGAGCGCGTTCTTCGACAGCACTTCACTCGAAGGTCTTCGTCATGTCACCTCGCTACGCCGTCACCAACGTCGGTGGTCACTAGACGTAGAAGCGCTACGCCGCAACGCCCTCGCTTCAGAAGCCTTACGCCCTACCGGATCCGACCCCCCGGGAATTCCTTCACCGCGACGCCGCCTTAAGTTTCTAATGCAAGTTTGAGTTGTTCACCATACATACTGAGCGATTCGGTGGTCATCATCTCATCGTGTCCGCAATCGACCGAGTGCACTGTAATGTCGCCAGCAACGTAAGGTCGCCAAATTTGTGGATGGGATGAATCGTTCTCATTTTCACTTCGCGCAGCGGAGAATATGATCATATCGCCATCAAACACATCAGGCACATGTTCCAGGAGATACGACTGGTTAGCATTATAATTTTGAACGACGAACTCAAAGAGCTGTCTGGGCGGAAGAACGAACTCCACAACTTCTCGTTGTTGGCGAATTAACTCCTCTGCCTGCCGGTAGGTAAGAGGCCCCGACTGATCTGGAATATCTACACGACTAGATCGCAAGATGAGGTCCAGGATGCGACTCTCGCCTTGACTCTCGTCGTCTAAAGCATGGTTTCTTATCGTGCCGTTGGCACTGAGCACGGGGTCCAACAGTATAAGACGTTGGACCACACATCCGCGTCGGCGAAGCTCAATGGCGAGCTCATGGGCTACGGGACCCCCAAAAGACCAGCCGAGAAGCTTGTAAGGCCCGACATGATAAACGGCTTGGAGTCGATCCGCATAGTTTTTCGCCATGTCACGAATCGATCCCGGTCCAGCTTCGCCATTTCGCGGGATTTGGTTGATTCCGATAATCGGGCAATCCAAATAATCGCCCAGACCCCGATATGCATAGCTAAGCCCGAGACCTTCATGAATACAGCACAGCGGAACACCCGTCCCCTCCTGAAGGACCTCGACAGGGACTAGTTCCACCGCGCTGTCATGTCTGTCCAACTGCCGACTTAGGCTTCTCACGGACGGCGCCTGTAACAAGCTGCGCACCGCAAGATGGGCATCCAAAGCCTTATTGACCGCGGCGATCACCCGCATCGCCGACAGCGAATCCCCACCCAGGTCGAAAAACGAGTCGTCGACCCCGACCCGCTCCAGCCCCAGGACCTGGGCGTAGATGCCGGCCAGAATCTCCTCGGTGGGGGTGGCCGGGGCGCGATAGCCACCACCGGCATCCTGGTATTCCGGTGCCGGCAGGGCGCGGGTGTCGAGTTTGCCGTTGGGGGTCAACGGCAGCGCGTCGAGCACCACCACCGCGGCCGGAACCATATAGGCCGGCAGCCGCTCGCCCAGCGCGGCACGCACCGTCGCCGGGTCCGCGGTCCCGGTCACATAGCCCACCAGGCGCTTGTCGCCGGGGCGGTCCTCGCGGGCAATCACCACCGCCTGCTCCACCCCATCGCAGCCCGGCCAGCACCGCCTGCACCTCGCCGAGCTCGATGCGATACCCGCGGATCTTGACCTGCTCATCAGCACGGCCCAGATACCGCAGCTGCCCATCAGCACCCCAGCACACCAAATCCCCGGTGCGATACATCCGCGCCCCCGGCCCCCCAAACGGACACGCCACAAACCGCGACCCGGTCAACCCCGCCCGGCCCACATACCCATACCCCAGCCCGCCACCGGCCACATACAACTCCCCGACCACCCCCGCCGGCACCGCGCCGCAACCACCCATCCAGCACGAAAAAACCAAGATGGGCCAACGGCACCCCGATCGGGCTGACAGTGCTGTCCACATCGCCCTCGACGATCTCCCGCCACGAGGCATGCACCGTCGTCTCGGTGATGCCATACATGTTGATCAGCCGCGGTGCCCCCGGATGGTTGCCCAGCCACGCCCCCAGACGCTGGGGTTCCAGCGCCTCCCCGCCGAACACCACCGTCTGCAGCTGCAGCTGATGCCCCAGCTCGGGTGCCAGCGCGTCGGCGGTTTGCAGCGCATAAAACGCCGACGGGGTCTGGCTCAACACACTGACCCGTTCAGCGACCAGCAAGGCGTGCAAGTCTTCCGGTGAGCGGACCACCGGATCGGGCACCACCACCAGCCGCCCACCACCCAGCAGCGCACCAAAGATCTCCCACACCGAAAAGTCGAAGGCCAAGGAATGACACTGCGACCACACCCCCGCGCGCGGCACGTCGGCATCCAGTGCCTCCAGCAACCGGGTCACGTTGTCGTGGGCGACCGCCACCCCCTTCGGAGTTCCGGTGGTACCCGAGGTGTAGATCAGGTAGGCGATATCCTCGGGGGCCGGCGCCGGCAGCGCCGTGCTGGGTTGACTGTCGATGGCTGGGTCGTCGATATCGACGACCAGCACATCATGCCCAGCCAGCCGCGGGCGCAGCCCCGCAGTGGTGACCGCGGCGATCGGCGCGGCATCACCCAGCACGAACCCGATCCGCACATCGGGATGCGCCGGATCGATCGCCAGATAGGCCGCCCCCGTCTTGAGCACCGCCAACATCGCCACGACCGCTTCGAGCTGACCGCTCCACCAGCAGCGCCACCCGCTGCCCCGGGCCCACCCCCTGGCCGGCCAGCAGGTGCGCCAACCGGTTCGCGGCCTCCTCAACCTCGCGATAGGTCCACCAACGCTCCCCGCAGCTGATCGCCACCGCCTCCGGGCTGCGGGCCACCTGCGCCGCGAACAACACCGGAATCGACACCGAAGTGGGTGCCGGCTGGGTCAACACCGCCCGGTTGCCCCACCCATCCAGCCGGGCGTGCTCAGCCTCATCGAGCACATCCATCGACGACAGCCGCCGGCGTCGGGTCGGCGGTCATGCGCCACCAACACCCGCTCCAACCGCTCGATCAGCGTCTCGATGCTGGCCGCGTCGAACACATCGGTGTCGAATTCCACACGAAGGCCCAGTTCGCCACCCGGCACGGCTTGCACCGTAAGCGGGTAGTGGTTGTACTCACGGGCGGTGAACTCGGTGATGGCCAACTCGTGGTCGCCCGACAACGCGGCGGTGTCGATCGGGTAGTTTTCGTAGACGAACAGGGTGTCGAACAATTGGTCATGACCGGTGACGCGGTGGATCTCGGGTAGCGCCAGGTGCTGGTGCTCGAGGGTGTGGTTGTGGGCGCTTTGCAGCTGATCGAGCAGGTCTGCGATGGTGGTTGCCGCCGTGATGCGCGCCCGTACCGGCACCGTGTTGATCAACAGGCCCACCATCGAGTCCGCGCCGGCCACCTCGGCCGGCCGCCCCGAGACCGCGGTGCCGAAGGCGACATCATGCTGACCGGTCAGCCACATCAGCAGCTGCGCGAAGGCGGCCTGCAGCACGATGTTGACGGTGGTGTGGCGCGAGCGGGCCAGCTCGCTAAGCGCCCGCGTGGTCTGCTCAGACACCCGAAACGATGCAACGCCTCGCCGCCCCAGCCCTAACCGGCCCGGCGGACCCACCAAGGTGGGGGTGTCAAAACCGGCCAATACCTCACGCCAGGCCGCGTGGGCGGCGGCGCGATCCCGGCCGGCCAGCCAGGTCACAAAGCTGCGATACGGCGCGGGCGCGGGCAGCCGCTGCCGGTAATAGCTGGCGATTATTTCCCGCAGCAGGATCGGCAGCGACCAGCCATCCATCACGATGTGGTGATTGGTGAGCACAAACCGGTGCCGATCTTCTGCGGTGCGGATCAACGCCGCCCGAAAGGCCGGCGGATCGGCCAGGTCGCCAGACCGCGGCGCGTTCGGCGGCGCACACCCCCTGGACCTGCTCATCGACATCGACGTCGCCGGCGTCCAGGTCGATATACCGCCACGGCACCACGGGATCGGCCGGGATGACCTGCACCGGCTCGTCGAACTGTGCGCAGAAGCGGGCCGCCAGGTTCGGATGTCGGTTGATCACCGTGTGCACCGCATCGCGCAGCCGGTGCTGATCGAGCGGGCCGGTCACGGTGATATCCAGCTGCACCGCATACACATCGCCGGGGCCCTGCGCGGTGCTGGCGTGAAACAGCAGTCCCTGCTGCAGCGGGGTCAACGGCAAAATATCGGCGATCTCATAGTGCTGCTGCAGGTCGTCGAGCTGCTGCTGGCTCAGCCGGGCCGGCGCGATATCCGACGGGGTCAACCCGCCCCCACCGGCGCGCACGTGCGCGCAGATACCGGCCAGGGCCTCAAACCACAACCGGCTCAGCCGGGCCACCTGCGCGTGATCCACGCCGATGGCGCCCACGACCAGTTGGCGTGCAGCTGCGGGCCGGTGTCGGTGTCGGCGGTGGCGGCGTTGAGCTCCACGGTGTGCGCCAACGGCAAGGGTATCGCCGCGGCCGCGCCGGTGAGCGACAAGCCCTCCGGGCTGATCCGCCACAAATCACTCGGACACCTCGGCCGCCGCGCCGCCCAGCCGGCCCAGATAGTTAAACCCGATCGCCGGATCCGACCCGGCCAGCTCCACCTCGGGGTTCAAATACCGCAGCAGCACCATAGGTCAGGCCGAATCGGGAAGGGCGCGCAGCTGCTCTTTGGCGTCCTTGAGCAGCGCCCCCAACGCCGCCTCACCGGCGATCACCTGCGCCCAGGACAGCCCACCGACGGTCAACGACACCGGGTATTTGGTGGTGAACCACCCCACGGTGCGTGTCAGGTCCACATCGGCGGCCAGCTCCTCGGCGCGCCCGTGACCCTCCACATCGATACCGATCGGCGCGCCACCGAGTGCCCAAAAACTCCGCCACCGCCAACCCGAACCCGATCAACAAAATGTCGTGTATCCCGGCATGAAACGCCGCGGGCACCTCACCCAAAAGCAGCCGGGTGGTCTCGACATCCAGCGACACCGACAAGTACCCAGCCGTGGCAAACGTATCCACCGCAGGTTGCACCGCCGGCAGCGCGGCCGGGATCGCCGCCACCTGCCGCCACACCTGCGCCTGCTCCACGACGTCCGGGCGGTGCGCGTGCTCAGCCAGCAGCGACGCCCACCGGGCAAACGACGTCCCGCCCGCCGGCAGGGCTATCGGCTGCCCGCTGCGATGCTGAACCCAGGCGATGTTGAGGTCCTCCAGCAGGATCCGCCACGACACCCCGTCCACGGCCAAATGGTGAATGATCAACGCCAACTGCCCGGTAGCGGCCACCCACAGCGCGCTGAGCATCACCCCGGCGGCCGGGTTCAACCGCGACCGCGCCTTTACCAGCGCCTCCTCGGACAACACGTCCACGGCTTGCAGGCATTCGCGCGCATCCACCGACCCCACCTCGGGCACCGTCAACGACCACCCCCCGGCGCCGTCGTCATCGACGCGCAGCCGCAACATGGCATGCCGATCCAGCAACGCCTGCACCAGCACCACCACATCGGCCTCGGTCACCCCCGCCGGGGCCTGCACCACCATGGTCTGGTTGAACTGATCCACCGGGCCCTCCACGCCCTGCAGCCAGCGCATGATCGGGGTCGCGACCACCGGCCCGACACCCTCATCGACCGGACCAGCCTCGCCGTCGGCCACCCCGGCCACCCGGGCCAGCCGGGCCACGGTCTGCTCGACGAAAATGTCGCGCGGCCGACACAGCAGACCGGCCGCCCGCGCCCGGGCCACCACCTGCATCGACAAAATGCTGTCCCCACCCAGCTCGAAGAACGACTCGTCGACCCCGACCCGCTCCAGCCCCAACACCTGGGCGTAGATGCCGGCCAGGATCTCCTCCACCGCGCTGGCCGGGGCGCGATACCGATCACCGCATCCGTGGTATTCCGGTGCCGGCAGGGCCCGGGTGTCGAGTTTGCCGTTGGGGGTCAGCGGCAGCGCCTCGAGCACCACCACCGCGGCCGGCACCATATAGGCCGGCAGCCGCTCGCCCAGCGCGGCACGCACCGTCGCCGGGTCGGCGGTCCCGGTCACATAGCCCACCAGGCGCTTGTCGCCGGGGCGGTCCTCGCGGGCAATCACCACCGCCTGATCCACCCCATCGCAGCCCGGCCAGCGCCGCCTGCACCTCCCCGAGCTCGATGCGATACCCGCGGATCTTGACCTGCTCATCAGCACGCCCCACATACCGCAGCTGCCCATCAGCACCCCAGCACACCAGATCCCCGGTGCGATACATCCGCGCCCCCGGCCCCCCAAACGGACACGCCACAAACCGCGACCCGGTCAACCCCGCCCGGCCCACATACCCATACCCCAGCCCGCCACCGGCCACATACAACTCCCCGACCACCCCGGCCGGCACCGCCCGCAACCACCCGTCCAGCACGAAACAACGCCAGCATGGGCCACCGGCGACGCCGATCGGGCTGACAGTGCTGCCGACCTCGCCGTCGACGGCGCACTCGCATCACGAGGCATGCACCGTCGTCTCGGTCGGTGCCGTACACGTTGATCAGCCGCGGTGCCCCCGGATGGTTGCCCAGCCACGCCACCAGACGCCGGGGTTCCAGCGCCTCCCCGCCGAACACCACCGTCTCAGCTGCCAGCTGATGCCCAAGCTCGGGTCCAGCGCGGCGGCGGTTTGCAGCGCATAAAACGCCGACGGGGTCTGGCTCAACACGCTGACCTGTTCAGCGACCAGCAAGGCGTGGAAGTCTTCCGGTGAGCGGACCACCGGATCGGGCACCACCACCAGCCGCCCACCACCCAGCAGCGCACCCAAGATCTCCCACACCGACAAGTCGAAGGCCAAGGAATGACACTGCGACCACACCCCCGCGCGCGGCAGTCGGCATCCAGTGCCTCCAGCAGCTGGGTCACGTTGTGGTGGGCGACCGCCACCCCCTTGGGGACTCCGGTGGTGCCCGAGGTGTAGATGAGGTAGGCGATGTCCTCGGGGGCCGGCGCCGGCAGCGCCGTGCTGGGTTGAGCTGTCGATGGCTGGGTCGTCGACATCGATGACCAGCAGATCATGCCCAGCCAGCCGCGGGCGCAGCCCCGCGGTGGTGATCGCCGCGATCGGCGCGGCATCGCCAACCATGAACTCGATCCGGGCCGCCGGCAGCGCCGGGTCGATCGGCAGATAGGCCGCCCCCGTCTTGAGCACCGCCAACATCGCCACGATCGCCTCAGCCGACCGCGCCAACAGCAGCGCCACCCGCTGCACCCGGGCCCACCCCCTGGCCGGCCAACAGGTGCGCCAACCGGTTCGCGGCCTCATCAACCTCGCGATAGGTCACGGAGCGGCCCTCGCAGCTGATCGCCACCGCCTCCGGGGCGCGGGCCACCTGCGCGGCGAACAACACCGGAATCGACACCGAAGTGGGTGCCGGCTGGGTCAACACCGCCCGGTTGCCCCACCCATCCAGCCGGGCGTGCTCAGCCTCATCGAGCACATCCACCGACGACAGCCGCCGGCTCGGGTCGGCGGTCATCGCCACCAACACCCGCTCGCAACCGCTCGATCAGCGCCTCGATGCTGGCCGCGTCGAACACATCGGTGCGAAACTCCACCTCCCCGCCGATCCCGGCGGGCTCACCGGCCTCGCTCCAGCGTTCGGCCAGAGAAAACGTCAGATCCATGCGGGCGGTCTGGGTGTCCACCGGCAGCGGGCGTGACCTGCAGATCACCCAAGGCCAACCCGGCGGCGGGGTCATTGTCCTGCCAGTTCTGCCAGGCCAACATCACCTGCACCAGCGGGTGATGGGTCAAGCGATCGGGCGGGGTTGAGCCGCTCCACCAGCACCTCAAAGGGCACGTCTTGGTGCTCGTAGGCGGCCAGGCTGCGCGCGCGCACCTGGGCCAGCAACTCGGCGACGGTGGGATCCCCGGCCAGATCAACCCGCAACACCAAGGTGTTGACGAAAAAACCCACCAGGCCATCAAGTGCGGGGTCGCGGCGCCCGGCGATCGGGAACCCCACCGCCACATCGGCGCTGGCGCTGACCTTGGACAGCAGCACCGCCAGGGCGGCCTGCATCACCATGAAACTGGTCGCGTTGTGCTCACGAGCCACCCGAGCAACCCGCTGCTGCAGCTCGGCCGGCCACTCCACGGCAACCCGGGCGCCGCGGTAATCAGCAACCGGCGGATAGGGCCGATCGGTGGGCAGCTGCAGCCGCTCGGGCATCCCG
Source organism: uncultured Actinomycetota bacterium (assembly GCA_963775205.1). Lineage (GTDB taxonomy): Bacteria > Actinomycetota > Actinomycetes > Mycobacteriales > Mycobacteriaceae > Mycobacterium. The sequence continues at coordinate 65,048 of CAVZHV010000002.1, forward strand.
GCCAAAGCCTGCTCCCAGTAGGCCAGCTGCGCGGCGATGCGGCTGTGGCTGTCGTCCAGATCACCCAGCTGCGCGCGCTGCCACAGCGTGTAATCGACATACTGCACCGGCAACGGCGCCCAGCCGGGGGCCTGCCCCGCGCACCGGCTGGCATAGGCCACCCCCAGATCACCCACCAGCGGGGTGATCGACCAGCCGTCGGCGGCGATATGGTGCACCACCGCCACCAGCACATGTTCGTCGTCGGCGACGCGGAAAAGCCGTGCCCGCAACGGGATCTCGGCTGCCAGGTCAAACGGGTGACGCACCGCGGTGTCGATGGCCTCCTCCAGCCGGCTTGCCGGCCAGCCGGCTGGCATCGATGACCTGCCATCCGAAGTCGGCCCGCTCGACCGGCACCACCAGCTGCTGGGGGATCCCCTCGGGCGCCGGCGAACAGTGTGCGCAGGCTCTCATGGCGGCCCACCACATCGGCCAGCGCCGCACCCAACGCCTCGGCATCAAGGCGCCCGCCCAGCCGCAACGCCACCGCCATGTTGTAGACCGGTGAGGGCCCCTGCAACTGGTCGATGAACCACAACCGGTTCTGGGCAAACGACAACGGCACCACCGCGGGCCGCTCAACCGGCCACCAACGGCTCCAGCCGACCCGCCTCCCCACCGATACGCGGCGCCAACTGGGCAACCGTGGGCGCCTCGAACACAGTGCGCACCGCAAGGTGGGCATCCAGGCTGGTGTTGACCGCGGCGATCACCCGCATCGCCGACAGCGAATCCCCACCCAGATCGAAAAACGAGTCATCGACCCCGACCCGCTCCAGCCCCAGCACCTGGGCGTAGATGCCGGCCAGGATCTCCTCGGTGGGGGTGGCCGGGGCGCGGTAACCACCATCGCCATCCTGGTATTCCGGTGCCGGCAGGGCGCGCTTGTCGAGTTTGCCGTTGGGGGTCAACGGCAGCGCGTCGAGCACCACCACCGCGGCCGGCACCATATAGGCCGGCAGCCGCTCGCCCAGCGCGGCACGCACCGTCGCCGGGTCCGCGGTCCCGGTCACATAGCCCACCAGGCGCTTGTCGCCGGGGCGGTCCTCGCGGGCGATCACCACCGCCTGCTCCACCCCATCCAGCCCGGCCAGCGCCGCCTGCACTTCACCGAGCTCGATGCGATACCCGCGGATCTTGACCTGCTCATCAGCGCGGCCCAGATACTGCAGCTGCCCATCAGCACCCCAGCACACCAGATCCCCGGTGCGATACATCCGCGCCCCCGGCCCCCCAAACGGACACGCCACAAACCGCGACCCGGTCAACCCCGCCCGGCCCACATACCCATACCCCAGCCCGCCACCGGCCACATACAACTCCCCGACCACCCCGGCCGGCACCGCGCCGCAACCACCCATCCAGCACGAAAAAGCCAAGATGGGCCAACGGCACCCCGATCGGGCTGACAGTGCTGTCCACATCGCCCTCGACGATCTCCCGCCACGAGGCATGCACCGTCGTCTCGGTGATGCCATACAGGTTGAGCAGCCGCGGTGCCCCCGGATGGTTGCCCAGCCACGCCCCCAGACGCTGGGGTTCCAGCGCCTCCCCGCCGAACACCACCGTCTGCAGCTGCAGCTGATGCCCCAGCTCGGGTGCCAGCGCGTCGGCGGTTTGCAGCGCATAAAACGCCGACGGGGTCTGGCTCAACACGCTGACCCGTTCAGCGACCAGCAAGGCGTGCAAGTCTTCCGGTGAGCGGACCACCGGATCGGGCACCACCACCAGCCGCCCACCACCCAGCAGCGCACCAAAGATCTCCCACACCGAAAAGTCGAAGGCCAAGGAATGACACTGCGACCACACCCCCGCGCGCGGCACGTCGGCATCCAGTGCCTCCAGCAGCCGGGTCACGTTGTCGGTGGGCGACCGCCACCCCCTTCGGGGACTCCGGTAGTGCCCGAGGTGTAGATCAGGTAGGCGATGTCCTCGGCGGCCGGCGCCGGCAGCGCGGTGCTGGGTTGACTGTCGATGGCTGGGTCGTCGATATCGACGACCAGCACATCATGCCCAGCCAGCCGCGGGCGCAGCCCCGCAGTGGTGATCGCGGCGATCGGCGCGGCATCGCCCAGCACGAACCCGATCCGCGCATCGGGATGCGCCGGATCGATCGGCAAATAGGCCGCCCCTGTCTTGAGCACCGCCAACATCGCCACCACCGCCTCGAGCCGAGCGCTCCAACAGCAGCGCCACCCGCTGCCCCGGGCCCACCCCCTGGCCGGCCAGCAGGTGCGCCAACCGGTTCGCGGCCTCCTCAACCTCGCGATAGGTCCACCAACGGCTCCTCGCAGCTGATCGCCACCGCCTCCGGGCTGCGGGCCACCTGCGCGGCGAACAACACCGGAATCGACACCGAAGTGGGTGCCGGCTGGGTCAACACCGCCCGGTTGCCCCACCCATCCAGCCGGGCGTGCTCAGCCTCATCGAGCACATCCATCGACGACAGCCGCCGGCCCGGGTCGGCGGTCACCGCCACCAACACCCGCTCCAACCGCTCGATCAGCGCCTCGATGCTGGCCGCGTCGAACACGTCGGTGCGAAACTCCACCGCCCCGCCGATCCCGGCGGGCTCACCGGCCTCGGTCCAGCGTTCGGCCAGGGAAAACGTCAGGTCCATGCGGGCAGTCTGGGTGTCCACCGGCAGCGGCGTGACCTGCAGATCACCCAAACCAGCTCGGCAGCGGGGTCGTTGTTCTGCCAGGCCAACATCACCTGGACCAGCGGGTGATGGGTCAAGGATCGAGTGGGGTTGAGCCGCTCCACCAGCACCTCAAAGGGCACATCTTGGTGCTCGTAGGCGGCCAGGCTGCGCGCGCGCACCTGGGCCAGCAACTCGGCGACGGTGGGATCCCCAGCCAGATCAACCCGCAACACCAGGGTGTTGACGAAAAAACCCACCAGGCCATCCAGTGCGGGGTCGCCGCGCCCGGCGATCGGGAACCCCACCGCCACATCGCCGCTGGCGCTGACCTTGGCCAGCAGCACCGCCAGGGCGGCCTGCATCACCATGAAACTGGTCGCGTTGTGCTCACGAGCCACCCCGCGCACCCGCTGCTGCAGCTCCGCCGGCCAGTCCACCGCCACCCTGGCGCCGCGGTAATCAGCAACCGGCGGATAGGGCCGATCGGTGGGCAGCTGCAGGCGCTCGGGCATCCCGGCCAGGGCCTGCTCCCAGTAGGCCAGCTGCGCGGCGATACGGCTGTGGCTGTCGGCCAGATCACCCAGCTGCGCGCGCTGCCACAGCGTGTAATCGACATACTGCACCGGCAACGGCGCCCAGCCGGGGGCCTGCCCCGCGCACCGGCTGGCATAGGCCACCCCCAGATCACGCCACCAGCGGGGTGATCGACCAGCCATCGGCGGCGATATGGTGCACCACCGCCACCAGCACATGTTCGTCGTCAGCTGACGCGTGAAAAGCTGCGCCCGCAACGGGATCTCGGTGGCCAGGTCAAACGGGTGACGCGCCACCGCGCCGATGGCCTCACCCAGCCGGCCTGCCGGCCAGCCGGTGGCATCGACGACGTCCAACCGAAGTCGGCCCGCTCGAGCGCCACCACGAGCTGCTGGGGGATCCCGTCGGGCGCGGCAAACAGTGTGCGCAGGCTCTCATGGCGGCCCACCACATCGGCCAGCGCCGCACCCAACGCGTCGGCATCAAGGCGCCCGCGCAGCCGCAACGCCACCGCCATGTTGTAGATCGGTGAGGGCCCCTGCAACTGGTCGATGAACCACAACCGGTTCTGGGCAAACGACAACGGAACCACCGCCGGCCGCTCAACCGCCACCAACGGCTCCAGCCGACCCGCATCCCCACCGATACGGGGCGCCAACTGGGCAACCGTGGGCGCCTCGAACAAGGCGCGCACCGCAAGGCCGGCATCCAGGCCGGTGTTGATCGCGGCGATCACCCGCATCGCCAACAGCGAATCCCCGCCCAGGTCGAAGAACGAGTCATCGACCCCGACCCGCTCGACACCCAGCACCTGGGCGTAGATGCCGGCCAGGATCTCCTCGGTGAGGGTGGCCGGGGCGCGGTAACGATCAACATCCTGGTACTCCGGTGCCGGCAGGGCGCGCTTGTCGAGTTTGCCGTTGACCGTCAACGGCAGCGCGTCGATCACCACCACCGCGGCCGGAACCATATAGGCCGGCAGCCGCTCGGCCAGCGCGCTACGCACCCCGGCCGGGTCCGCGGTCCCGGTGACATAGCCCACCAGGCGCTTATCACCGGGGCGGTCCTCGCGGGCGATCACCACCGCCTGCTCCACCCCATCCAGACCGGCCAGCACCGCTTGGACTTCACCGAGCTCGATGCGATACCCGCGGATCTTGACCTGCTCATCGGCACGCCCCAGATACCGCAGCTGCCCATCAGCGCCCCAACACACCAGATCCCCGGTGCGATACATCCGCGCCTCCGGCACCGCGAACGGGCACGCCACAAACCGCGACGCGGTCAAGGGACCCCGGCGCACATACCCGACCCCCACCCCGGCACCGGCCACATACAACTCACCGACCACACCGGCGGGCACCGGCCGCAACCACCCATCCAGCACAAACAACGCCGCCCCCGGCACCGGCGAACCGATCGGCACCACCCCCGACCCCGCCGTCAACGGCGCACTCATCGCCGCATACACCGTGGTCTCGGTCGGGCCGTAGGCGTTGATCATCACCCGTCTCGGGCGTCCACCGATCCACCAGCTCGGGCGGGCAGGCCTCACCGGCCACCACCAACGCCGTCGACTCCAACCCCTCAGGTGAGAGCACCCCCACCGCAGACGGGGTCTGGCTCAAGACGCTGACGCGTTCAGTGACCAGCAAGGCGTGGAAGTCTTCCGGTGAACGGGCCACCGACTCGGGCACCACCACCAGCCGCCCGCCGTGCAACAACGCACCCGAAGATCTCCCACACCGAGACGTCGAAGGCATAGGAATGCCACTGCGACCACACCTGCCCCGGTCCCGCCGGCACGCCGCCATCCACTGACGCCAGCAGCTGGGTCACGTTGCGGTGGGTGACCGCCACCCCCTTGGGGACACCGGTGGTGCCCGAGGTGTAGATCAGGTAGGCGATATCCTCAGGGGCCGGCGCCGGCAAACCCGTGCACGGATAGGTTTGGATGCGGGGGTCTTCGACATCGATGACCAGCAGATCGCACCCGTCCAGCCGCGCCGGCCAGCCCGGTAGTGGTGATCGCGGCGATCGGCGCGGCATCGGCAACCATGAACCCGATCCGGGCCGCCGGCAGCGCCGGGTCGATCGGCAGATAGGCCGCCCCGGTCTTCAGCACCGCCAAAATCGCCACGATCGCCTCGGCCGAACGGGACAACAGCAGCGCCACACACTGCACCCGGGCCCGCACCCTGAGCGGCCAACAGGTGCGCCAACCGGTTGGCCGCCTCCTCAAGCTCGCGATAGGTCCACGAGCACTCCCCGCAGCTCAGCGCCACCGCGTCCGGTGTGCGGGCCACCTGCGCGGCGAACAACATCGGAATCGACACCGGCATGGTCGCCGGCTCGGTCAACACCGCCCGGTTGCCCCACCCCTCCAGCCGGGCGTGCTCACCGGTCATCGAGCAGATCCACCGACGACAACGACCGCCCCGGGTCGTCGGTCATCGCCACCAACACCCGCTGCAACCGCTCGATCAGCGTCTCGATGCTGGCCGCGTCGAAAACATCGGTGCGAAATTCCACCGCCCCGCTGATCCCGGCGGGCTCACCGGCCTCGGTCCAGCGTTCCCCCAGGGAAAACGTCAGATCCATGCGCGCAGTGTGGGTGTCCACCGGCAGCTGGTTGACCTGCAGGTCACCCAAGGCCAACCCGGCAGCGGGGCCGCTGTCCTGCCCGGGGAAGTTCTGCCAGGCCAACAGCACCTGGACCAGCGGGTGATGGGCCAGGTTTCGGGTGGGGTTGAGCCGCTCCACCAGCACCTCAAAGGGCGCGTCTTGGTGCTCGTAGGCGGCCAGGCTGCGCCGTCGCACCTGGGCCAGCAGTTCGGCGACACTGGGATCCCCGGCCAAATCGACCCGCAGCACCAAGGTGTTGATGAAACAACCCACCAGGCCATCAAGTGCGGGGTCGCCGCGCCCGGCGATCGCGAACCCGACGGCCACCTCGCTGCTGGCGCTGAGCTTGGCCAGCAGCGCGGCCAGGGCGGCCTGGATCACCATGAAGCTGGTCGCGTTGTGCTCGCGGGCCACCCGAGCAACCTGCTGCTGCAGCTGCGCCGGCCAGTCCACCGCCATACTGGCGCCGCGGTTATCGGCAACCGGCGGATAGGGCCGATCGGTGGGCAGCTGCAGGCGCTCGGGCATCCCGGCCAGGGCATCCTGCCAATAGGCCAGCTGCGCGGCGATGGGGCTGTGGCTATCGGCCAGATCACCCAGCTGCGCGCGCTGCCACAGCGTGTAATCGATATACTGAACCGGCAAATCCGCCCAGCCGGGGGCCTGACCCGCGCACCGGCTGGCATACGCCACACCCAGATCACGCACCAGCGGGGTGATCGACCAGCCATCGGCGGCGATATGGTGCACCACGGCCACCAGCACATGTTCGTCGTCAGTGACGGTGAAAAGCTGCGCCCGCAACGGGATCTCAGCTGCCAGGTCAAACGGGTGACGCGCCGCGGTGTCGATGGCCTCACCCAGCCGGCTTGCCGACCAGCCGGTCGCATCAACCACGTCCCAGCCGAAGTCGGCCCGCTCGGCCGGCAGAACCAGCTGCTGGGGCATCCCCTCGGGCGCCACAAACAGCGTACGCAGGCTCTCATGGCGGCCCACCACATCGGCCAGCGCCGCACCCAACGCCTCGGCATCAAGCCGTCCGCCCAGCCGCAACGCCACCACCATGTTGTAGACCGATGAGGGCCCCTGCAACTGATCAAGGAACCACAACCGGTTCTGAGCAAACGACAACGGAACCACCGCGGGCCGCTCAACCGCCACCAACGGCTCCAGCCGACCCGCATCCCCCCCGATACGGGGCGCCAACTGGGCAACCGTGGGCGCCTCGAACAAGGCGCGCACCGCAAGGCCGGCATCCAGGCCGGTGTTGACCGCAGCGATCACCCGCATCGCCAACAGCGAATCCCCGCCCAGGTCGAAAAACGAGTCGTCGACCCCGACGCGCTCGACACCCAGCACCTGGGCGTAAATGCCGGCCAGAATCTCCTCGGTGAGGGTGGCCGGAGCGCGGTAACGATCGGCATCCTGGTACTCCGGTGCTGGCAGGGCGCGCTTGTCGAGTTTGCCGTTGACCGTCAACGGCAACGCCTCCAACACCACCACCGCGGCCGGAACCATATAGGCCGGTAGCCGCTCGGCCAGCGCGCTACGCACCCCGGCCGGGTCCGCTGTCCCGGTGACATAACCCACCAGGCGCTTATCACCGGGGCGGTCCTCGCGGGCGATCACCGCCGCCTGCTCCACCCCGTCCAGACCGGCCAGCACCGCTTGGACTTCGCCGAGCTCGATGCGATGCCCGCGGATCTTGACCTGCTCATCGGCGCGCCCCAGATACTGCAGCTGCCCGTCAACGCCCCAACACACCAGATCCCCGGTGCGATACATCCGCTCCCCGGACCCCCCGAATGGGCAGGCCACAAACCGCGATGCGGTCAACCCGGCCCGGCGCACATACCCACACGCCAGCTGACGACCCGCCACATACAACTCACCGACCACACCGGCGGGCACCGGCCGCAACCACCCATTCAGCACGAAGAAGGCCGCCCCCGGCACCGGCGGGCCGATCGGCACCACACCCAACCCTGCAGTCAGCGGCGCACTCAAGGCCGCCCACATCGTCGTCTCGGTCGGGCCGTATTCATTGATCATCACCCGTCCGGGCGCCCACCGATCCACCACCTCGGCCGGGCAGGCCTCGCCGCCCACCAGCAAGGTCACCGAATCCAAACCTTCGGGCGGCAACATCCCCACAGCCGAAGGGGTCTGACTCAAGACGCTGACGTTTTCGGAGACCAGCAAGGAGTGGAAGGCTTCCGGTGAGCTTGCTACCGACTCGGGCACCACCACCAGCCGCCCACCGTGCAGAAGGGCACCGTAGATCTCCCAGCCAGAGATGTCGAAGCTATAGGAGTGCCACTGAGACCACACCTGCCCCGGCGCCGCCAAACCCGGATCCAGAGACTCCAGCAGCTGGGTGACGTTGTGGTGGGTGATGGCCACGCCTTTGGGAACACCGGTGGTGCCCGAGGTGTAGATCATGTAGGCGATGTCATCGGGTGCCGGCACCGGCAAGTCCGTGCGCGGGTAGCTGTCAATGCGGGGGTCTTCGACATCGATGACCAGCAGGTCGCACCCGTCCAGCCGCTCGGCCAGCCCGGTGGTAGTGATCGCAGCCATCGGCGCGGCATCGGCAAGCATGAACTCGATCCGGGCCGCCGGGTGTGCCGGGTCGATCGGCAGATAGGCCGCCCCGGTCTTCAGCACCGCCAACATCGCCACGATCGCCTCGGCGCACCGGGAAAACAGCAGCGCCACACACTCACCCGGGCCCGCACCCTGGCCGGCCAACAGGTGCGCCAACCGGTTAGCCGCCTCATCCAGCTCGCGGTAAGTCATGGAGCGGCCTTCGCAGGTCAGCGCCACCGCCTCCGGGGCACGGGCCACCTGCGCGGCGAACAACACCGGAACCGACACCGCCCGTCGCGGGCTGGGTCAACACCGCCCGGTTACCCCACCCATCCAGCCGCGCATGCTCACCGGCATCCAGCACATCCACCGACGACAACGACCGCGTCGGGTCGGCGGTCATCGCCACCAACACCCGCTGCAACCGTCCCGCCAAATCGGAGACGTCAAAATTCGAAAACGGCTGCCCAGCGCCCGCCGTGCTGAGAAAGAGCTGGTCACCGGCGCCAGAGAAAATCAACCCAAAGCCGCCCACGAGGCCAGCATTGGTCAATGACGCCGATGCCGCGACACCACCGAAGTCCACAGTAAACGTCGACTGGAGGAAATTAACGCTCACCCTATCGGCTGGCTGCCCTGCGCCGCGGAGGCGGGCTTTGCGCTCAAGGGCATGCACCGGAAACCGCTGATGCTGCAACGCTTCCCGTATTCGCGCGTCCACATGTTCACAAAAACCGGCAACCGTAGACTCCGGCGACACCCTCAACACCAGCGGCACAATCCCGGCAACCATCCCGGGAAGCGTCTTAGACTCCGGACGTACTCGCCTGCTGACCGGGAAGTCGAGCACCACCTCTGAGCCCTCAGCGCACCACCCACGCACCAAAAGTGCGCACGCCGCGGTGATGACCGATGATCGAGGCACGTTCCACACGTGGGATAACTCGTCAACTCGGCGAAGGACCACAGGGTCCAATTGAACCGGCGCAGAAGGCCAATACGGATCACGCTCGCCCGCGGCCTGGGGCAACCGGTAATACGGTCCGCTTTCCGAAGGAAGGTTCGCGCTCCAATAGGCCTGATCTTCGAGATAATCATTGGACGCTTCGTATTCCAACTCCCAGCCAACCAGGTCCGGCAACGAGCCGAACAAGGCAGGAGGAATGGGTGCGCCAGAAACAATTGCAGAGTAGACAGATGCAATCCGCTGGCCAACCAGCGCAAGGCCGGATCCGTCTAGGACTATGTGGTGGCAGCACCCGAACCAGTAGTATTCATCGGGCCGCGTCCGAAATAATGCAAATTTGAACAGCGGGCCAGTGAACGGCATTGGCGTGCGTTGGATCGATGATGCTATCTCACGGGCTTCCTGCACGGGATGGCGCGAGCAGCTCAGGTCATAGAAGGCCAGCTCGACATCCGGGTCATCGATCGCCCTCTGGAAAACCTGGCCATCCACCTCGAAGAAGGCGGCCCTGACTGGTTCGGCCTCTCGCATCACTCGGCGGATCGCCCACTCAAGGGCATCACGTTCTACCGTGCCCTCGATTCTCACGAATAGGCCAAGCTGCCACTCCGTACCGGAGTCACCCGTCTCCTGCGCAAGCCATATATCTAGCTGTCCGCGCGTCAGCGGAAGTGCCCGGTCATCAAGCTCCATCGGCTGCCCGCGCGTTAACTGAAGTGCCCCGTGATCAAGGTCCATCGGATTCCGCCTAGCCAGACGGCTTATCTATCAGAACCCCAAGCCTCTGCCAGCCTCTCGCGCAGACTCTTCGGCCGTATATCGGGCCAGTTCTGTTCGATGTAGTCCAGACACCTCCATAAGTGGTTTTTGTCAAGGGCTGGGGGGCCTGCCCGGTCCTCGTCTCTACGTCATCCGTCAAACGGGTTTGGTACCCGACTGCGTGCAACCGAGTTTGGTGAGGACCGGGCGGGGCCTGCTCATGGTGTCTGGCGAGGTCACCTGCTGGTGCCTCAGGCACGCGTGGAGCTTGGCCCCAACCTCGGTTCATTCAGGTGGCTCCTCGTTAGGCGGCTGTGGGCAGTGAAACGTCCTGGTTCCGGTGGAGGCTCGGACTATTGGATTGCGACCAGGGGTTGGTCGGTCCGTTTCGTAGCGTAGAAGATGGCTTCGAACTCTGCGGGCGGTAGGTCGTTTAGGTAGCCGTGCAGACGCGCTGTGTTGTGCCAGTGCACCCAGCTCAGGGTGGCCAGTTCGACATCCTCGGCGGTCTTCCAGGGGCCGGTGCGGGCCGGTCCGTAGATCAGCTCAGACTTGTAGTATCCGTTCACCGTCTCCGCGAGGGCGTTATCGAAGCTGTCCCCGACGGATCCGATGGAGGGCACCGCACCGATCTCGGCGAGGCGTTCACCGTAGCGAACGGACGTGAATTGCGATCCGGCGTCGGAGTGACATGTCAAGCCCCGCAACGTATTTCCGCGTGACCAGCGGGCCATCTCAATCGCGTCGAGCACCATCATGGTCCGCATGTTCGACGCGACCCGCCAGCCGACGATCATCCGACTGAACGCGTCGGTGATGAAGCAGACGTACGCCACTCCGGCCCAGGTCGGGACGTAGGTCAGGTCGGTGACCCACAACTGGTTGGGGGCAGTCGCGGTGAAGTTGCGCTTGACCAGATCGGGATGCCGCCCGGCGCCAGGGTCGGGCTTGGTGGTGCGGACCCGTTTGCCGCGACGCCCCCTTCGATGCCGGCGGCCCGCATCAGCCGGGCAACCTGATCGCGGCCCACGTCGTGACCGGCCCGGCGTGCCGTTTCCACAGCTTGTGTGCCCCGTAGATGCAGTAGTTGTGCTTCCACAACTGGACCAGGGCCGGACCCAGGACGGCGTCACGGCAGGCCCGCTGCGACGGACCGCGGGACTTGGCCGCGTAGTAGGTGCTCGGAGCCACCGACACCCCTGCTGATCGCAGGACGGTGCAGATGGGCTCGACCCCGAACTCCTCGCGGTTGTCGTCGATGAAGTCGACTATTTCTTGTGTTGGCGGTCGGTGAAAGTCGGCCCGGGACGCGGTGACAGTCGTTGGCTGTTCCGTTTTCCCGGGCCGCTTCCCGAACCCGGCGTGCACCTTTCAATGCACCGGGCTCTCCACAAGACCCGGTCAGGCTGCTGTGGTGGTGTCCTCATCGGGGTCCGGCCAGGGCGAGGGGATGACCGCCCCGCGGTAGCGGTAGCGGGTGGTGCCGATCTTCTCTAGATCGATCAGCACACGTTCCTCGGTGGCTGGCCACCAGCCGCCACCGCAATAGCGGTGGCGCAGCTGCTTCCAGGTCGACTTTCGGTGTTTGCGACGGAGCCAACGCCAAACCGTGCGCCACGTGTAGTGGCTCAGGTAGGAGAAGGTCGCCGAGGACACTGAAGCGTCCTGGTTCCGCTGGAGACTCTCCTTACCCGGAGAGGATGCGAGCATGGCATCACAGCGGAAGTACCCGCAGGAGCTGCGGGAGCGGGCAACGAGGATGGCGCTGGAGGCCCGGCGGGATCCGGCGACAGCGAGGGGCGCGATCAAGCGGATCGCCGACCAGTTGGGCGTGCATCCGGAGGCGCTGCGGACCTGGGTCAGGCAGGCCGAGATCGACGAGGGCGCCCGGACGGGGACGACGAGCGAGGATGCGCGACGGATCGCCGAGCTCGAACGGGAGAACCGCGAGCTGCGCCGTGCCAACGAGATATTACGAACGGCCAGTGCGTTTTTCGCCGCGGCGGAGGTCGACCGCCGACTGCGGTGATCGTCGAGTACATCGACGCGCACCGGGAAGAGCTCGGGGTCGACCCGATCTGCCGCGTGCTCACCGAGCAGGCCGGCGTGCAGATCGCCCCGTCCACGTACTACGCCGCCAACCAGCAGGGCCCGGTGTCGGCGGCCGATCTCGACGACGCCGACACCCTGTTCGACCTGTGGGTGGCCAACCGCCGCGTCTACGGCGTGCGCAAGCTGTGGCACGCCGCCAAACGCGCAGGTCACGGCTGGGGCCGCGACCGGGTGGCGCGGCTGATGCGGATCGCCGGCATTGACGGCGTGGTGCGCGGCAGGCGCACCACCCGCACGACCGAGCGTGACGAGCAGGCGCCGCCGCGGCATCCCGACCTGATCGATCGTGCCTGGTCGGCGCCGACGCGTCCGGATCAGTGGTGGGTGGCAGATTTCACGTATGTGTGGACGCTGCAAGGGTTTTGCTACACCGCGTTCTGCGTGGACGTGTTCTCCCGCCGCATCCTCGGCTGGCGGGTGACGACCAGCAAGACCACGGCGCTTGTCACGTCGGTGCCCGAGCAGGCGCTATTCACCCGCCGCTACGCCGAGTTCCATTTCACTGCAACTGGTTTGGTGCATCACTCGGACGCGGGCAGTCAGTACACGTCGATCGCGTTCACCGAGGCGCCGCGCGAGGCCGGGATCGCCGGGTCGATCGGCAGCGTCGGCGACGCCTTGGACAACGCGTTGATGGAATCCGCGGTGGGACTGTATAAGTCGGAGTTGATCGACCAGCATTCGACCTTCACCGGTCGGGCCGAGCTGGAACGGGAAACCGCCTCCTGGGTGCACTGGTACAACACGGCCAGACTCCACTCGTCGATCGAGTACCGACCGCCGGTCGAGTACGAGCAGCGCTACCATCAGGCGGTCACCTCGGCCGAGATGGCGTGAGCCGAGAGTCTCCGGCAGTTCCAGGACGGTTCACGGCTGGGCGACCGCAGTCAAACTCACCGACGCGACACTGTTCTACAGGCTAGCGCGCGCGGCTTCTACGATCGCCGCACGTTGACGCGCCTTGTCTTTGGTGCGGGCGCGCTGGAGCTTACGTTGCACCAACGCCCGGGGATAACGCACACATGACGTGATTTGCTGGCGAGCGCGGAACGTCGGTACGGTGCCTTTACGCACGCGGTTCTGCATTGCGAACCCATATCACGTTCGGAACGAGCCGAGGTGGAGGCCACCGGCATGGTTTACTCTTCAAGATCGGGTTGCGCTCGCCGAGGCGCCGCACGTTTGAGGTGACCGCCGCACGGCTAGCTGGCGACGTCCACCGCATTCGATGTGTCGCCGTCTGGTGTGTCGCGGCACGTGTGGTTGCATGTTCGAGCGGCTGACATGGCGCCGCGTGTGGGAAGGCGGGCGGAGGGGATTTGCGGAGTCTGGGGTTTCTGAGGCGGGTGTGGATTATGCTGGTCGTACTGGTGGTGATCGGTGCGGGGGGATTCACTGTGTCGCGGCTCCACGGCATCTTCGGCTCTGAGAAACCGCAATCGTATGCCGACACCGAAATTAACGACACCAAACCTTTCAACCCCAAGCACCTGACGTACGAGGTCTTCGGACCACCAGGGACGGTGGCCACCATCAGTTATTTCGACGTCAATGGTGAGCCGCAGCATGTTGAGGAAGCTAGCCTGCCATGGTCGTTGCAGTTCGAGATCACTACGGCTACAGCCGGGGGAACTATTGTGGCGCAAGGCGATAGTGACAGCATTGGCTGCCGCATCATCGTGGACGATGAGGTCAAGGCCGAAAGGATTTCGAACCAAGTGAACGCCTTTACCTCCTGCCTGTTGAAATCCGCGTGAGCGACGAAAACATGAGCAAAGACAACACCGCGCGACCATTAATAGCGCGGACGATCCATCGTTTCTCCGTGCTCATCATCTTGGCATGGCTGGCGATCGCCGTCCTCGTGACTGTCGGCGTGCCGCCACTGGAGCAGGTCGAAAGAGAGCATTCACTGTCGCTGAGTCCTCCAGATGCGCCGTCATTCAGGGCGATGACGCGCATGGGTGAGGATTTCAAGGAATCCAATTCCGAAAGCGTGGCGGTGGTCGTCTTAGAGGGTGAGCAACCCCTGCGCGACGATGCTCACCAGTACTACGATCGTATGGTTCGTCAATTCAAAGACGATCCAAAGCATGTGCAGCACGTACAGGATTTTTGGGGAGATCCCCTCACGGCGGGTGCTGCGCAAAGCGCCGATGGCAAGGCCGCGTATGTGCAATTGAATCTCGTCGGCCGCTTGGGCCAGACCTTAGGCAACGAGTCGGTCGAAGCCGTCCGGGACATCGTTGCGCGTACGCCGCCGCCGCCGGGAGTCAAGGCATATGTCACCGGCCCGGCGGCGATCGTCGCGGATATGGGTCAGAGTGGCAACAAAACGGTCATCCTAATCACAGCGGTTAGCCTCGCCGTGATCTTCGTTATGCTACTCCTCGTCTTCCGATCGGTTATCACAGTAATCCTCTTGTTGCTAATGGTCGGGATACAATTGCAGGTGGCCCGAGGAATCGTCGCATTCCTCGGCGTTCACGAGGTTGTTGGTCTTACTACCTACGTCGTCAATCTGTTGGTAACCGTCGGGATCGCGGCCGGAACCGACTACGGGATATTCTTCGCCGGGCGGTATCAAGAAGCACGTCAAGCCGGTGAAGACCGGGAAACGGCTTTCTACACCACCTACCGCGGGGTAGCAAAGGTTGTCTTGGCCTCCGGTTTGACGATCGCCGGGGCAATCTTCTGCCTCAGCTTTACCCGGCTGCCCTATTTCCAGCCCCTTGGCATTCCCGGCGCGGTGGGCATATTGGTTGCGGTCGCTGTGGCCCTCACGCTAATTCCGGCGGTTATGGCTGCCGGCAGCCGTTTCCGTTTGTTCGAGCCCAAACGGGCAATCCAAACTCGTGGTTGGCGGCGGGTAGGCACGGCAATCGTTCGGTGGCCCGCGCCGATCTTCGCCGCCACGTCAGCGGTTGCGCTTATCGGACTATTGACGCTGCCGGGATACCAACCGAGCTACAACGACGAGAAATTCATTCCCAAAGACATCCCCGGCAATGTGGGATTTGAGGCCGCAGCGCGACATTTCCCTCAGTCGGCAATGTCGACGCCCGATATCTTGTTAATCGAGGCGGATCACGATATGCGTAATCCGGCGGATTTCCTGATATTGAACAAAGTCTCCAAGGCCGTCTTCGCCGTTCCAGGCATTTCCAATGTGCAGTCCATAACTCGGCCCGAGGGAACGCCCATCGCACACACTTCGACACCTTTCATGCTCAGTATGCAGCAAGCCAGCCAACTCCTATTTCTGCCGTTTCAAAAAGAGCGCATGAACGACCTACTCCAACAGGCTGACGAGATGACGACAACGATCGGCATAATGCAGCGCATGTACAGCTTGATGCAACAGATGAGCCGACACGACTCATCGTATGGTCGGCCTAACCCATGAATTGCAGGAAATCACGGCAGAAGTGAGGGATCACATTGCGGATTTCGACGATTTCTTTCGGCCGATCCGCAATTACTTTTACTGGGAACAGCACTGCTTCAATATTCCCGTCTGCCAGGCGTTCAGATCCATATTCGATGCAATCGACGGTGTCGACGAGATCAACGATAAGATGCAGGATCTCGTCAAGAACCTCGATCAACTGGATGCGATCTTGCCGCAGCTGCTCGCCCAGTTCCCGCCAGATGATCGCGACCATGCAGAGCACGCGCACCATGATGCTGACGATGCACAGCACCATGTCCGGCACCTTCGCCCAGATGGAGGACGCGAGCGATAACGCGACAGCCATGGGGAAGGCCTTCGACGCTGCCAATAACGACGACTCCTTCTACCTGCCGCCGGACGTTCTCAAGAACAAGGACTTCCAGCGCGATCATGAAGATCTTCCTGTCACCGGACGGGAAGGCCGCGCGCATGCTCATTTCGCAGAGGGGCGATCCCGCGTCGCCGGAGGGCGTCTCGCGTGTCGAACCGATAAGAACAGCGGCCGAAGAGGCGCTCAAGGGAACTCCGCTAGAAAACTCCAAGATCTACCTCGCCGGCACCGCTGCGATGGTGAAGGACCTCGTGGACGGATCCAAATACGATCTCATGATCGCGGGAGTCGCTGCGCTCTGCCTTATTTTCATCATCATGCTGATCATGACGCGAAGTATTATCGCCGCCCTGGTCATTGTGGGTACGGTTGCGCTTTCGCTGGGCGCGTCTTTCGGGCTGTCCGTGCTCGTCTGGCAGTATTTCCTTGGCATACAAATACACTGGGTCGTGATGGCGATGTCGGTGATCGTCCTATTGGCGGTCGGGTCTGACTACAATTTGCTGCTGGTATCACGGATGAAAGAGGAAATAGGCGCCGGTATAAACACGGGCATCATCCGGGCAATGGGCGGTACCGGCAAAGTCGTGACGGCTGCGGGACTGGTGTTTGCGTTCACCATGGGGTCTATGGTCGTCAGCGACCTGCTCAGTCTCAGTCAAGTTGGTACCACCATCGGTCTCGGCCTGTTGTTTGACACATTGATCGTGCGTGCGTTCATGACGCCGTCAATCGCCGCGCTGCTGGGACGCTGGTTCTGGTGGCCGCAACGAGTGCGCCCCCGCCCCGCCAGTGCCCTACTTCGGCCGGTAGGGCCCCGTCCGCTGGTACGTTCCTTGTTGCTGAGGAACTAGCGAATGCCGCATGAGCACTGAACGCACTCGGCCGCCCTTGGTAGCGCGCATAATACGCAGGTTTCGCTTTTCATCATCCTGGCTTGGGTGGCGCTGATTCTCGTTTGTGACTCTGGCATCCGTCGGCGGGGACTGGGCAGCGGCAATCCCATCGCTGGAGCGGGTCGGGCAAAAGCATTCCGTATCACTGATGCCGAAGGATGCGCCGTCGGTGCAGGCAATGACACGCATTGGCAAGGACTTCAAAGAATCCGATTCGGATAGTTTCGCGATGATCGTGCTGGAGGGACAGCAGCCGCTCGGGGACGATGCTCACCAATATTATGCCGGATTGGTTCGTGAGTTAAGAAACGATCCGAAGCATGTGGAGCATGTGCAGGATTTGTGGGGGGATCGACTCACGGCGACGAGCGTGCAAAGCCCCGATGGCAAGGCTACATATGTGCAACTGAATCTGGCCGGCAACCAAGGCACGACCTTGGGGGACGAATCAGTGGCCGCGGTCCGGAATATCGTGAACCGGCACGCCGCCGCCTCCCGGGGTCAAGGTCTATGTCACCGGTCCGGCGCCGCTCGTTTCGGATATGCAACACAGTGGGAACAGATCCATTCTGAAGATCACCGTGGTAACCGTTGCGATCATCTTCACGGTGCTTCTCCTTGTCTACCGTTCGGTCGTCACCGTGATTCTGCTGTTGGTCATGGTCGGCGTCGAATTAGCGGCGGCCCGAGGAATCGTCGCGTTTCTCGGCCATAACGATATGTTTGTACTCTCGACGTTTGCCATTAATATGCTGGTTTTCCTCAGCATCGCGGCCGGAACCGATTACGGGATATTCTTCTTTGGTCGATATCAAGAGGCGCGTCAGAGCCGGCGAGGACCCGGAAACGGCCTACTACACCACATATCGCGGGGTCGCTCCCGTTGTCTTGGCGTCCGGTTTGACGATCGCCGGGGCAATTCTCTGCCTGAGTTTTGCCCGGCTGCCCTACTTCCAGACCATGGGCATCCCGTGCGCAGTTGGCATGCTCGCTGCAGTCGCGGTCGCGGTGACGCTGGTTCCGGCAGGGATTGTCGTGGGCAGCCGGTTTGGGTTATTAGAGCCCAAGCGCCGGATGCAGGTTCGTCGATGGCGCGGGGTCGGCACGGCGATTGTCCGCTGGCCCGCGCCCATTCTGGCGGCCGCATGCGCGCTCGCGCTGATCGGTCTACTGACACTTCCCGGCTATAAAACGAGCTACAACGACCGGCTCTATATACCTAAAGATATTCCAGCCAATCTGGGGTATGCGGCTGCTGAACGTCATTTCTCTCAGGCGCGAATGATGCCAGACATTCTGATGATTGAGGCCGATCACGACATGCGCAATCCGGCCGATTTTCTGGTGCTGAACAAAGTGGCCAAGGCAGTTTTTCGGGTTCAAGGGATTTCTCGGGTGCAGGGCATAACTCGGCCCGAAGGAACACCGATTGAGCACACTTCGATACCGTTTCTGCTCAGTTTGCAAAACGCCGGCCAGGTACAAACTCTGCAGTTTCAGAAAGCGCGTGCGAACGATATGCTCAAGCAGGCCGACGATATGGCGACAATGATCAATGTAATGCAGCGCCAATACGAGCTGATGCGACAGATGACCGACGTGACTCATCGTATGGTCGGCACAACGCATGAACTGCAGGCAGTCACGGCAGAGTTGAGGGATCACATTGCGGATTTCGACGATTTCTTCCGGCCGATCCGCAATTACTTTTACTGGGAGCAGCACTGCTTCAATATTCCCATCTGCTGGGCGCTGAGAGCCATATTTGATACATTCGACGGCATTGATATGATCAGCGATAAGCTGGAGGATCTCGTCAACAACCTCGATCAACTAGATGCGATCATGCCGCAGCTGCTCGCCCAATTCCCGCCGATGATCGCGACCATGCGGATCATGCGAACGATGATTCTAACCATGCACAGCACCATGTCCGGCACCCTCGCCACGATGGACGAAACGACCCAAGATGTCACCGCCATGGGGCAGGCGTTCGACGCCGCTAAAAACGACGATACCTTCTACCTGCCGCCGGAGGTTTTCGAGAACCCGGACTTCCAGCGCGCGATGAATTCCTTCCTGTCTCCCGACGGGAAAGCGGCTCGATTCATCATTTCGCATAGCGGCGATCCCGCGACGCCCGAGGGCATAGCGCGTATCGACCAGATTAGGACGGCGGCCGAGGAGGCGCTCAAGGGAACGCCTCTGGTGAACGCCAAGATATATATGGCGGGCACCGCGTCGACTGCGAAGGACTGGCATGACGGTTCCACATACGATTTATGGATCGCGGGAATTGCAGCTCTCTGCCTTATTTTCATCATCATGCTCATCATCACGCGAGGTTTTATTGCCGCCCTGGTGATCGTGGGCACGGTGGTGCTTTCCCTGGGCGCATCGTTTGGGCTGTCGGTGCTGATCTGGCAGTATGTTTTGGGCATCAATTTGCATTGGATGGTCCTTGCGTTTTCTTTGATCATCCTT
Organism: uncultured Actinomycetota bacterium; assembly: GCA_963775205.1. Lineage (GTDB taxonomy): Bacteria > Actinomycetota > Actinomycetes > Mycobacteriales > Mycobacteriaceae > Mycobacterium. The sequence goes on from CAVZHV010000002.1 coordinate 84,485, forward strand.
TTGGCAGTCGGATCTGACTACAATTTGCTGCTGGTATCACGGATGAAAGAGGAAATAGGCGCCGGAATAAACACGGGCATCATCCGCGCAATGGGCGGTACCGGCAAGGTCGTCACCACGGCAGGGTTGGTGTTCGCTTTCACCATGGCCTCGATGGTGGTCAGCGATCTGCGGATTATCGGTCAGATCGGTACCACCATCGCCTTGGGCCTGTTGTTCGACACGTTGATCGTGCGCTCGTTCATGACGCCGTCCATCGCCGCGCTGCTCGGGCGCTGGTTCTGGTGGCCGCAACGAGTGCGCCCCCGCCCCGCCAGTGCCCTACTTCGGCCGTTAGGGCCCCGTCCGCTGGTACGGTCCTTGCTGCTAAGGGAGGAGCACCGCGACGACGACGCGGTCACAACCGAGCTCCCGAGGCCGTCCGACTAGATCGACCTCTCCGTTTCCAGTCCCGTTGCGGGAGCCGAAGCAGAGTGGTACGGGCCATTTCGGAGCATGGTTTGATTTGAGCGTGACCATATCGTGGTATGTCGGCCCACGATGGTCGATCTCCTCGCAGTATTGGCGCTGGGCGACTAGAGTTGGTGCAGTCAGTTAAAGGGAGGGAATCCACACATATGATCAAACTGTCGTTGACCAGACTCGCTGTCGGAGTTGGTAGTCTGGCATTGTCGTTGACCGCTGGAGCTGGGATCGCGTCCGCAGAGCCTGATTTGAGTCCGATCGTCAACTCGACCTGCAATTACTCCCAGTTCGTGGCTGCGCTGAACGCCCAGAATCCGACAGTCGCTGCGGCATTCAATGCATCACCGCAGACGCAGTCCGGTTTGCGTCAGTTCCTCGCCGCGGGGCCGGATCAACGCGCGCTGATGGCCCAACAGATACAAAGCGATCCATCGGCTCAGCCCTATCTTGGGATCATTCAGCAGGCCTTCAACACCTGCAGCAACTACTGATCCTCAGCGCTTTGGGCGGAAGCTTCTGATCGCGCCCGACGATCCAGTGGCGGTGCCTTTGTCTGGGGCTGGGTCTTGTCTTCAGCTACTGCGGGCCCGGTTGACCATGCCCAGGCAGAGGTGCTGATTCGACCTCAGCCCGGCGCGTTATCCCGTTCCCGAACGACAGCGCGGACGACAATCGTCGTACCGCCGACGAAGGGAGCCCGATGGGCAACCACACCTACCGCGTCGTCGAGATCGTGGGGAGCTCCCCCGACGGCGTGGATGCGGCGATTCGCAACGGCATTGCCCGCGCGGCGCAGACCACGCGCGGCCTGGACTGGTTCGAGGTCCGGTCCATCCGGGGCCAGCTTTCCGACGGTGCCGTCGCGCACGTGCAGGTGACGATGAAGGTCGGGTTCCGGATGGACGACGCGTAGCGCACTCAGCCGGCCACAGCACCCGACGGCTCGGGATACGGCGCCCCGAAATGCGGCACCGCCTGAGGCCCGCGCTTGCGAGCAGCTTCGGCACCGCGGCGCAACAGGTTGCCAAGCGCGACGAACGTCGCCTGGTCGAAGATCATCGGAGTCAGCAACCGGTTGTGCACGAAGCCCATCGACATCCCGCTGCCCGGATCCGCCCAGCCGATCGAACCGCCGAGGCCGGCATGCCCGAATCCGGGCAGGACGCCGGGCAGCGGCACCGAATGGTAGCCGTGATGCCACGCGAGCGGTACGCCGATGTTGAAATCCGGTCGCAGGCTCGGCTTGCCGGTCAGGCCGCGGACCAAATCGGCTGACAGATAACGCGTTCCGTCGATCCGGCCGCAATTGGCGATGGCACCGTACATCTTGGCCAGTCCCCGGGCGGTCGCCACACCGTTGACTGACGGGATCTCACCGTCGAGGAACGGGATGTCGCCCTGCACAAAGGATCTCGCCCCGCGGAAGTACATCGCACCGAATCCGCCCGAGATCCACAGCGCGGCGTACTTCGGCGCAAGGAAATGGAACAATGGATTCTTCCGGGTGCTTTGCGGAGCGAGGATCTGCGCTGCCCGGGTCGGCGCCTCGGCGGGCGGTCGTCCCAGATGCAGGCCGTCGGTGTGGAGGGCGAGCCGCCACCTCGGTGCGGATCAGTTCCCTCATGCCACGACCGGTCACGGCGCGCGCCAAACCGGAAACGAGCCATCCGTACGTGATCGCGTGATAGGCGGGATGGCCCAGCAGGCGACTCGCCTTCGCGGCCGCCATCCGCGCCTCCATCACCAGATGGTCGAGCAACTCGGTCTTGCTCGCTCCGTTCAGGTGGGACAGTCCGGCTCGGTGTCGCAACAGGTCGCAGACGGTGATGGTGTGCTTGCCGTTGACGCCGAAGTCAGGCCAGTACGCAGCCACCGGTGCGTCGTAGGTCGAGTAGTCCGCGATCGACCAGCCGGTGGATTACCGTTGCGGCCACGCCTTTGGTCGCCGAAAACACCATGGCGCCGGTGTCGGCCGACCACCGCACGTCTCCGCGCCGGTCCGAGTATCCCGTCCACACGTCGACCACGGGCCGCCCGTCGAGATACACAGCCAGCGCTCCACCGCCGAACCGGGGGCCGGGGAACAGACTCGAGAATGCCCGGATCGCGCACGCGAAGTTTGGGTCAGCCGCGCCTTGCACGCCCTTGGGCAGGCCGCCGTCGATCAGATGGAGAGTGGCGCGCGTCACAAAGTCCATAATGACCCGTTAGCTACCCAAACAAACCAATTGTTACCGTACTGTTAACTTCCCGACGCGGAGTCGAGAAGGCGTTGTGCGCCAAGCGTCGCGGTCAACTCGCCCTTGCGCACCTGACGCTCCACCATGGCGCGGATGTCACGCACCGCCGGGTTGGAGAAAACCCTGTCCAGCACCGCGTCGCGGACCATCGACCACATCCAATCCACCTGCTGCTGGCGGCGTTTCGCCTCGAACTGCCCTGCCTGGGTCAGCACGTCGCGGTGCCGCAGCACGGTGTCCCACAACTCCTGCAGCCCCGTGCCTTCCAGCGCGCTCATCGTCAGAACCGGCGGACGCCACAGTGTGTCGCGCGGGTAGATCAGCCGGATCGCCATCGCCAGTTCGCGCGCCGCCGCCTTGGCTTCTGCGGCATGCTCGCCGTCAGCCTTGTTCACCACCACGATGTCGGCGAGTTCGACGACGCCTTTCTTGATGCCCTGCAACTGATCTCCGGTCCGGGCCAGGGTCAGGTACACGAAGCAGTCCACCATGTTGGCGACGGCGACCTCGGACTGGCCGACCCCGACGGTTTCCACCAGAATCACGTCGAACCCGGCGGCTTCGGCCAGCACGATGCTTTCCCGCGTCGCCTTCGCAACACCGCCCAACGTCCCCGAAGTCGGCGACGGGCGCACATAGGCGTCGGGATGCACCGCCAACTGGGCCATTCGGGTCTTGTCGCCCAGAATCGAGCCCCCGGTTCGCGTCGACGACGGATCGACCGCAAGGACCGCGACGCGGTGACCCTGCTCGATCAGCATCATCCCCAGAGCTTCGATGGTCGTCGACTTACCGGACCCCGGAACACCCGTGATCCCCACGTGCAGGCTGTGTCCGGCGTCAGGGAGTAGCTGCAACAGCAACTGCTGAGCCTGTTCGCGCTGATCCGGCCGAGTCGACTCCAGAAGTGTTATCGCGCGCGACGATTCGGTGTGATCACCGCTGCGCACGGCCTCGGCGAGCTCGTGTACGGCGCCTGACTGCTCCTGTCCCCGCCATCAGCTCAATGCTTGGCGCCGGTCAAACGCCGCCCACACCGCTCGTAATCATCAAGACGCCGCCCACACCGAGGATGACTGCGAAGGCCGACCCGCGGTGAGCGCCTATCCAACGCTGCAGCGCTAGCACCACCGCCTGGGTCTTCTCCGGCGATGCCAGATGGCTGATGAGGGGGACCAGCGCGATCACATAGGCCACCAGGGCGAACATGACGGTGGCGGCTACCTGCGCACCGGCAGCTGCTCCGGAAGCCAGGATCGCCAGAACCGCCGCCCAGTACTCGAGGGGTGGCGTCGCGGAACAGAGCCCGGCGACGAACGCAAGTCTCACTGACCTGCCTTGCCGAAGTGCAGCCCACGACAGCCGCGAGAATGCGGCGGGCGCCTTCGGCTGGAAAAGAACGGAGGGATCGCCGCACGGCATCGCCACCTGTGCCACCCGACGCGACGAGCGCACAGCGACCACCGCAGCAGTCGGGAGCAAGAGCGCACCGAGGACGATCTGAATGGACGGAACAACCGGGCTCGTGAAAGCGGACGTTACGGCTTGCGTCACGGGGACCATGTGTGTGCCTAGCAAGAACAGCGCAATCAGTGCGGCGCCGATACCCATTGCCATGTTGCCGAGCCAGAACAGCAAGAGATTGAGCATGGGCCGCGAGCGAGAGATCAGTAGCACAAAAATCCCGATCCGCACCGGGTCCATCGCCGCGAGAAGCGCGAATACGAGGACTGTCCCCCACATGGTCGGGACGTTACCGCGCCCACGCGGATATCGTTGCGGTTCTGGTGAACTGATGCGACACACGACCCCAAGCAGGATCGCTGCCACGAGGTCGCCTGGTCGAAGATCATCGGAGTGGGTAACCAGTTGTGCACGAAGGCCATTGACAAGCCAGCCGGCATGCCCGAACCATGGCAGCGGCCGCAGGCTCGGCCGCCCACCCAGCTGCACACCAAATCCGCTGGCAGATAACGCATCCCGTCGATACGGCCGCAGTTGGCGAGCGCTCCGTACATCTTCGCCAACGCACGGCCGGTCGCCACACCGTCGACTGACGGAATCTTGGGCAGGCCGCCGTCGATCAGGTGCAAGCGCGCGCGTCGGAAGGTGATGTCGCAAGCCAATAATGGCCGCTCAACCTACCCGAAACATTCTTACCGTTCTGTTAATCACCGCTTGACGCCGCGTCCAGAATCCGTTGCGCACCCGGCGCGCCAGTCGCCGACGTGCCCGGCGCGCCTCGGCGAGAATGTCTTTCACCCCCGCTCCGACTGACCGTCCAAATCCCTTGGCGATGTATGTGTTTGATTCGAACTGCCCTGCCACGTCAGCCGGTCGCGGTGCCGGGCGTTCACACGTCCTGCAAGCCAATGCCTTCCGGTGCGCCGGTCGTCAGAACCGGCGGCCGGGCACAGATTCGACTCGCGCACGCCGCGGCACGACCGCGCCGGCGTCGAAATTGGCCGGCTGAACTTGCCACGCAAGATGCGGCCGCTGATTACGATGACCAGGTGTCACGGCGGACGGATGCGACTGACACGTCTAGGGGGGTCGGTGTCTTCCGGCGGCTAGGCGACCTTGTGGTGCGCTGGCCGTGGTTTGTGATCGCGGGCTGGATCGTGCTTGCCGCCGGCTTGCCGCAGATGTTCCCGTCGCTGGCCGAGCTGTCGCAGAAGAATCCGGTACCAATGGTTCCGGCCGACGCACCTGGGTCGGTTACCGCCCGCCACGTGACCGAGGCTTTTCACGAGTCGGGCTCGGACACCTTGTTGTTGGTGCTGCTCACCAACGAGAAGGGGCTCGGCCCCGCAGACGTAGACGTCTACCGCAGACTGGTCGACAAGCTCCGCGAGGCGACTCAAGACGTCATCAAGGTGCAGGACTTCCTGAGCACACCGCCGTTGCGAGAGGTGATGGCCAGCAAGGACGGCAAAGCATGGATCTTGCCGGTCGTCCTGGCCGGCGACTTGGGATCACCGCAGGCGTATGCCGCGGGCAGGCACGCCGGCGATATCGTCAAGCAGGTCCTCGCCGGTTCTGCGGTATCGGCAAAGCTCACCGGCCCGGCAGCCACCTTCACCGATATGACGGATATCGGTACGCGGGATCAGAAGCGCATCGAGATCGCGATGGCAATCGTGTTGCTGACCATCCTGCTGATCATCTACCGAAACCCGGTCACAATGATGCTGCCGCTGATCACCATCGGCGTGTCCCTCGTCGTTGCGCAGGGTGCGGTAGCCGGGCTCGGGACACTCGGCCTGGGCGTTTCGAACCAGACGGTGGTATTGCTCAGCGCGATGATCGCCGGTGCGGGAACGGATTACGCCGTTTTTCTGATCAGCCGATATCACGACTACCTCAGGCTGGGCGAGACCTCCGATGAAGCGGTGAAGAAGACGCTGACCTCCATCGGCAAGGTGGTCGCCGCTTCCGCGGCGACCGTGGCGGTCACGTTCCTCGGGATGGTCTTCACCAAGCTGGGCGTGTTCTCGACGGTCGGTGTGGCGTTGGCTGTCACGATCGCCGTTGGCTTCCTTGGCGCGGCGACCCTGCTGCCCGCGATCGTCGTTCTGACTGGTCGGCGTGGCTGGATTCCACCACGGCGCGACCTCACCCATCGGTTCTGGCGACGTTCGGGAATACGCATCGTGCGCCGGCCCAAGGCTCACCTGGCAGCCAGCCTGCTCGTTCTCGCCGTTCTCGGAAGCAGCGTCGCCCTGATTCATTACAACTACGACGACCGCAATTCCCTGCCCACTGCCGCCGAGAGCACACAGGGATATGACCTCATGGGCCGCCACTTCCCGGTGAATTCGAGTCTCCCCCAATACCTCGTCGTCGAATCACCACGCGACTTGCGCAGTCCGCGAGCGCTCGCCGATCTGGAACAAATGGCGAACCGCGTGAGCCAACTACCCGATATCGAGATGGTCCGAGGACTTACCCGACCGAACGGAGAATCGCTGGAGCAGACCCGGCTGTCATTCCAGGCGGGTGAAATAGGAAGCAGACTCAATCTGGCGTCCAGCGAGATCCGCAACCGCACCGGCGACATCGACACGGTGGCCAGTGGTGTCGACCAGATGGCCGACTTTCTCGGGGGCTTACGCGGCCCAGTCACTCAGGCGATCTCCACTGTCAGTGCGCTTGTCGATGCCTTCACCTCGATGCAAAACCAGTTCGGCGGGGCCAAGGCGCTCGCCGAGTTCGACAGCGCGGCCAAGCTGGTGAACGGCATGCGCGCTCTGGGCGACAGCATCGGCTTGAACCTCGCGGACTTGAATCGCTCGCTCGACGGGATCGTCCCGGTACTGAACGCGCTCAACGCCAGTACCGTTTGTGACGCCGACTCCTCTTGCAGCCAGACGCGCAGCCAGTTGCAGGGGCTGGCCGCCGCACGCGACGACGGGACCATCGATCATATCTCCGATCTGGCCCGACAACTGCAGTCCACCCAAGGCACACAGACACTAGCGGCGACCGCAAGCAGCCTTCGCGGCGCGCTCGACGCGGCGATCAACGCTTTGCAGTCGATCGGGGTGAACGACTCTGCGAGTCTGCGTACCCGATTGGATGAGCTGCAGAACAATGCAGACACACTCGCCGACGCGAGCCGGCAGGTGGCGGACGGCCTCCAGCTGATGGTCGAGAAGACCAAGGAGTTGGGCGCTGGGCTCGAACAGGCGTCGGCGCTTCTGCTCGCGATGAAAAACGACGCGACCACGCCGTCGATGTCGGGGTTCTACATTCCGCCGCAGATTCTCACTGGCGACGACTTCAAAAACGCTGCAGCGAGTTTCATCTCGGCGGACGGGCACACCGTGCGTTACCTGGTCCAAACGAAACTCAATCCGTTCAATGCCGAAGCAATGGACCAGGTCAACGCGATTACCGAGGTCGCTCGCGGGGCCCAGCCGAACACCGAGTTGGCTGACGCGAAGATCTCGATGTCGGGAATCTCGGCGTCGATGCGCGACATCCGTGACTACTACAACCAAGACATGCGCTTGATCATTCTGACGACAATTGTGGTCGTGCTGGTGATCCTGATGATTCTGCTGCGCGCGATCGTAGCGCCGCTGTATCTGATCCTGTCGGTGGTGGTTTCGTACCTCTCCGCACTTGGTATCGGTGTCCTGGTGTTTCAACTTCTGCTCGGTCAGCCGCTCCATTGGAGCGTCTCCGGATTGACCTTCATCATTCTGGTAGCGGTGGGCGCGGACTACAATCTGCTCTTGATCTCGCGGATTCGTGACGAGTCGCCACATGGCCTGCGGTCCGGGGTAATTCGCACTGTCGGTCAAACCGGTGGCGTGATCACTGCGGCGGGTCTGATCTTCGCGGCATCGATGTTGGTACTCGCGTCCGCGAGCATCAGCACGTTGGTTCAAAGCGGTTTCGTAGTCGGTGTCGGAATTCTGCTCGACACGTTCTTGGTGCGCACGGTCACTGTACCGGCTATCGCCGTTCTGGTCGGCAGAATGAACTGGTGGCCGTCACGATGGCAGCCGGAGTTGCCCACACCGGGCCGACGGAAAGCGAAGGCAGAACCGATCGACGAGCAAGTAAGTGAGACCGCAACGGTGGAAAGGGAAGTCGAACCGGCGAGCGTGGATTTGTGGGAGGAGTTCTGCGCCACGGACGGCCTGGCCGAGTACACGGTCGTGACGAATGCACAGGACGCGCAGAGGGCAGCGGCCGCCGTGAGATGAACCGATGAAATTCGCTGTGGCAGTTCACGGGACCCGTGGTGACATCGAACCCTGCGCGGCCGTGGGCTCGGAACTTCTGAGTCGGGGGCATGAGGTGCGCCTGGCTGTTCCGCCTAATCTTGTTGCCTTCGTCGAGGCGGCTGGCCTTCGGTCCGTTGTTGCATACGGAGTGGATTCGCAGAAGCAGCTCGATGCGGACATATTCCGCAACGCGTGGAAAATCCACAATCCCCTCACTGCCGTGCGCGAAGCCAAGAGGTACATGGCGCAGGGATGGGCGGAGATGAGTACGACGTTGATGTCGCTCACCGATGGTGTGGATCTGATCCTCACCAGCACGAGCTACCAGGAGGTCGCGGCCAATGTTGCCGAATACCGCGGCATCCCGCTCGCGGCGCTGCACTACTTCCCGGCGCGGGCCAACAGTCGCATCGTCCCGATTCACCTGCCGGCTCGGGTTGTCCAGCACGGCTGGTCGATCATCGACTGGGTTCATTGGCGCTTGGTGAAGGAGGCGGAAGACACCCAACGCGATGAGTTGGGCATGCCGAGGGCGACGACGCCTGCGGTGCGCCGCATCGTGGAGAGCGGAGCCCTCGAGATACAGGCCTACGATGAGCTGCTCTTCCCCGGCTTGGCCGATGAGTGGGACGGGAAGCGGCATTTCGTCGGTGCGATAACCATGGGATTGACTACGGATACCGACGGCGAGGTCGCCCGGTGGGTCAGAGCCGGGAAACCACCGATCTATTTCGGCTTCGGCAGCATGCCGGTCGAGTCTCCCTGCGACACCGTGGCGATGATCAGTTCAGTCTGCGAGGAACTAGGCGAGCGGGCGCTGGTGTGCTCAGGTGTGTCGACCGTCGACGGCATGGGCGACGCCGACCACCTGAAGGTCGTGCGGACCGTCAACCATGAGGAGGTGTTCCCCTTGTGCCGCGCCGTTGTCCACCACGGCGGCGCAGGTACCACGGCCGCGGGCATACGAGCCGGCGTGCCGACATTGATCTTGTGGGTCGCAGCCGACCAACCGATATGGGCAAATCAAGTCAAACTGCTCAAAGTCGGTACTGCGGAGCGCCTTTCGAGAACCACCCGGCATTCCTTGAAGGCGGCACTGCAGGCCGTACTTGCACCGCAATACGCCGTCCGCGCCCGTGAGGTCGCGGCGCAGATGACCAGACCCCGCGTCAGCGTCTCGGCAGCCGCCGATCTCCTCGAAGCTGCGGTCCGCACGAGTTGCGTTAGACCATCAGTCCGGTGAGGTCGAACTCTGCCAGTGTCAGAGACGCCAAGTCACGCAGATGCGGCTTTGAGTTTGTGCCGCCGGGCTGGTAAGCGACGACGGCGATGGAGATCTTGTCGCCGATGCGACCAGACACCAGCACCAGTTGACCGCCTGCTCGCTCCAGCTCTCGTTGCGTGACACGCTGATCCACGCCTCGAAGCATGACGTACTCTGCGTCCGTTCCGTCGATGCGGCTTATCGCCGGGTCGAGGTCGCCGAAGTTGGAACACGACACCGGAAAGTCAGCGGTGTCGAGTAGCATATCGGCCACGCGTTTCAGCGCGCGCTTCGGGACGAACGGGATCAGGGGAAGGATCGCCAACATATCGTCGGGCGCTTCCCGCAGAGTCCTCAGCGCCTCCCTGATGGTGACCCGCGCGCCGGACAAGTCCGCCGCAAGCCCCGTCGGGTCGACGTCGACCTTCGCAAATGACATAGCGTTGGCACGCGTATCGTCGAGAGTCCGGTCGCTGATCGCAATCCGCAGGGCTACGGCCCCGTCGGCACGCCGACGCCCCATGCGTTCACCCAGTTTGGCGGCGAACGCTGCCAACAGCGAATAACTGTTTCCTCCAAGTGATTTCGCGCGAGCATCCCAGTCGTCGAGGTCGAACCAGATCGTGATCGCCGGCACGACGACATTGCGGTTACCTTCCTCGCCGAGGTGGCGAGCAGACAGCGACATGGATTGGCCAACGTCACGCCGGCGCCGAACCGCCAGCTTTGCCGCCGCACCCAGCGCCCGGGCGAGCTCGGGCATCTCCCGGACGGTTTGCCGGGCGTCGGAAAGCACGGCGCCAAGTCGGGTGCGGGAGCGCATCGGGGGGTAGCCGAGGTCGCGCGTGCCGCCCTTGACCGCATCGAAAATCGCCACCATGGCACCAACACCGTCGACCAGACAATGCGAACCCACCAGACTGATCGCGGTCGAACCGTCCATCAACCGAAGCACTCCGAGGTGCCAACCGGGGCCCCATTCCGGATCGATCGGCAGTTGAGCACGTTCGTCGATCCAGTCGCTCAGTTCGGCACGCGGCCGGGCACACTCGGCAATGTCGAGATGAGACTGAGACCCCGGCGAAGAGACCCACCGGTGGCGCGCAAACGGCAGGGGTGACCGCTCGATGCGGCGTCCGCCTAGTCCGTATCGGAGATTGTGGCGAAAACGCCTCAGTCCATCGAAGTCGACCGGATGTTCATAAATCCACACCCCCTGCACCAGTTGCCCGTGCCCGATCGCGCGCATCGCTTGGAACGCGGCATGATCCATCCTCGACAGCCGATTGTCCGCCACACCGATCGCCTTCACCGCATCATGATCTGCTAGGTCATCACGCCGGTCAGGTTGAACTCTGCCAGTGTTTGTGCCGCCAGCTCACGCAGACGGGGCTTCGAGTTGGTGGCGCCGGGCTGGTAGGCGCTGACGGTAATGGCGATCTTGCCACCGATGCGACCGGACACCAGGCTGAGGAAGCCGCCTCGTTGCTCGAGGACTTGTCGGGGTACGTGTCGGTTCAGCCCCCGCAGGAAGACGAACTCTGCATCCGTGCCGTCCGGGCGGCCAACGGCCACATCGATGTCGCCGAAATTGGAGCAAGAAACCGGTAGGTCCGCGGGCCCGAAGACCAGGTCCGCCACCGGTTTAACCGCGCGCATCGGAACGAACGGGATCAGCGGGAGAATCTGTAGCCGCTCGTCGGGCTTCTCCCGTAGCGCTTTCAGCGCGTGCCTGATGGTGACGCGCGTGCTGGACAAATCCGTTGTCACCTGGCTGGGGTCGACGCTGACGTTCACACTCGATAGTGCGTTGGCACGGGTGTCGTTCTCGCCGCGATCGCTGACGGCGATCACCAGCGTGACGCCGCGGTGGTCGGCGCACCGACGGCCCAGGCGTTCCCCCAGCTTAGCGGCGAACCCGGCAAGCAGCGAGTAGCTGTTTCCGCCCAGGGTTCTGGCGCGGGCATCCCAATCGTCGAGATCGACATGGATCGAAATAGCGGGCGCGACAACATCGCGAAGCTGATCGCCCTCGGCGCCGAGCACGCGCGTAGGCACCGACGGCGCGGGCCGGGCGATGTCACGGCGGTGGCGAATCGCCAACTTTGCCGCTCCGGCGAGCGCCCGGGCTACCTCCGGCACGTCCAATGCACTTTGTTTGACATCGGAAAGCATGGCACGCAGTCGCGTGCGTGAGCCCGGTGGTGGGTAGCCAAGATCGCGCGAGTTGCCTTTCACCGCATCGAATATCGCCACCATGGCACCAACACCGTCGGCCAGACAATGCGAACCCACCAGACTGATCGCGGTCGAACCGTCCGTCAGCGGAAGCACTCCGAGGTGCCAACCGGGGCCCCATTCCGGGTCGGTGTGCAGGTGGGCACGTTCGTCAGCCCAATCACCGACCTCGGCGCGTGGCCGGGCGCACTCGGCGATGTCGATGTCCAGTGGCGGTCCCAGCGACGAGACCCACCGCGGCCGGCCGAACCTCAGTGATGAGCGCTCGATCCGCCGAGCAGCCAGGCCGTAACCCAGATTGTGATGAAACTGCTTCAGCGCATCGAAGTCGACGCGGTGCTCATAGACCCACACGCACTGCATGATCGGATCTTCGCCGGTCGCGCGTAGCAGAAGATAGGGCGCGTGGTCCAGGTACGCGAGCCGATTGTCCTGGCCCGCAGGGCCGTTGGACGTGGCGCGTCGAAGATCCCCGCGTCTGGTTGGCCAAGTCGACGCTCTACGTCGAAAACCTCGATCCGTTGCCAGTTCATTCATCGAGTCAGGCTCCTCGGAGCGCCGGATGAGACAAAACCAGTCTTTGACGATGACGGGTGTGTGGCGACCGGGGGTGTGACGCAACCGCGGCACTCGACGACGCGGACGAAGCTTGATTTCAGCGCGTCGACGTATCGCGCTATCGATTCGCGCGCTATCGGATTGTCAGGAAACCCCACCGTCACCGTCGTGCCCTCGCCCAGCCGATTCACCCATATCCCGATTTGACCGGCGAACCCGAGGTCGCTGTACAGCCTGCCGTTCGCCTCGCGCCACCGCGAGATGGCCGCAGGAGAAAGAGGCGGAAGGCCGGCTTCCATGTAAGACAGCATCGGGACGAATGGCTGAGCCTGACTGAGTCCCCTTTCGGGAGAGGCCAATTCCAGTACGCGATCGAACGGCAAGCGCGCGAGATTGACGCGGGAATCGAACGAAGCCTGCGCAGCGCGCGCGGTATCACCGAATGATGTCACGCCGACCGGGACGGTGATAGGAACCAGTCCGGTGAACCAACCCGTCGTCATGAACTCGTCTGGACTTCGGCGCGTCGTGGTGGGCGTAACCACGTAATAGGTTGCGGTGCCAGTCAAGTGATGTTCGGCCAGAGCAGCGCAGGCAAACACACCGCCGCTGAACCGGACTCCCTCGTCTCGGCAAGCGGATTCGAATCGGTCGGTCTGCTCATTATCGAGTAACTGCGCAGTGAGCAGTGCGCTGGCACCGGACATCAGCGGATCGCCCAGTGGCAGCCGAAAGCGCGGCAGCGTTCCGCCATTGTTTTCGGCAAATTCGATCCATGCGCGGACCTCCGGTGACCTCGACGTCAGGCCCGAGGTGTACGCGCGCTGCCGTATGCAGTAATCCTCATAGTTGCCCGCGGGCGGTAGCGAGATGGGCGCCCCGCCTGCCTGCAATGCCGTGTACATGTCATGGATTTCCGAAAACAAGGTACCCATCAGCATCGCGTCGGTGTGCAGATGATCAACAGCGGCAAAGAACGTGAAGTGGTTCGCGCGTTGAATCACCCCGAAGCGGAAGCAATTCCACTGCAGGGGACCCGGGGTGGCCAATATGTGTTTCCGCCATTCCGCGGGCGTCATCTCGCCGGCCCGAGTGGCGACCAGCTCGATGTCGGCGGGGTCCTCGAGAGTCCGACGAACGATGTGTTCAGCGTCTTTGTAATCGAACCAGCTGCGGTATGTGTCGTGCCGACGAAGGTACGTGTTGACGACGTAGGTCATGGCACGGACATCACACCGGCCGGCGACGTTCCACGCAGGGATGAACAGCCGTGACATCTCGATCCCCTCGGCGGCATGTTCGCAATAGCACCGAAGATGCTGTGCTTGCTGGTAGCTGGCCGGCACCGGACTAATGGGCGCTTCGCGCACCTTCGCGAGCGTCGCCAGCGACGGATCCCAGAAGATGACTGAACCGGGGGCGTCGACCCAGCCGTCGATCGCTTGTGCCACATTCATTTCCGGCTCCCTACTTCAGCAAGGCTCAGCTCCTGGCTGACGCCCCGTCTTTGGCGGCGAGGGTGTCGCAGAGTCTTTCGGACAGCGCCCGGACCGTGGTGATGTCTATCGAGCTGATCCGTATCCCTGTCTCGGTCTCGATGCGGGTACGCAATTCCAGGCTTCCGAGTGAATCGAGACCGTAATCGGAGAGCGGCCGGTCCGGATCGATGGCACGACGCAGGATCAGGCTGACTTGTTCGGAGACCAGGCGCCGGAACTGTGCCGGCCACTCGTCCGCGTGCAGCGCCGAGAGTTCCTCGCGGAACTTGCTTCTGTCCGCTCGCCCCTGACCCGCCGACTTGAAGGCTTCGGCGAATGGGCTGCGCTGCACCAGAGAAGCCAGCCACGGGGCGTTGATCGTCGGGACATATCCCGTGTACGCACGGTCGTAGCTCAACACCGTCTGGAACGCGTATGCGCCTTCTTCGGGCGTGATCATCGTGGTCTGTCGGCTCTCTGCGAGGAACGCACCACGCCCGATCTCGGCCCAAGCGCCCCAGGCAATCGCACTCGCCGGCAAACCCTGACCACGCCGCCAGTAAGTGAACGCGTCGAGCCAACTGTTGGCTGCCGCGTAAGCCCCCTGGCCGGGCGAGCCAAGCAGAGCCGCCGCGGAGGAGAAGCAACAGAACCAGTCGAGCGGCTGGCTCAGCGTGGCATGGTGCAGGTGCCACGCGCCGTAAGTCTTTGGCGCCCAATCGCGGTCGATGAGGTCGTCGGTGATGTTGGTGAGCACGGCGTCCTCGACCACCGCCGCGGCGTGCAACACACCGCGCAAGGGAAGTCCGGTGGCCGTGGCCAAGGCCACCAATCGATCGGCCGTGCCGACTTCGGCGATATCGCCACACTCCACCACGAGGTCGGCCCCGGTTGCGCGGATCAGGTCGATGACGTTCTGCGCCTCGGGCGTCGGCTGTGAGCGGGACGTGAGCACGATCCTGCCGCAACCACCGGCCGCCATCCACTCCGCGAGGAACAGTCCGAGACCACCCAGGCCACCGGTGATCAAATAAGCGCCGTCACTTCGGAATACCGCAGCGTCATCCGGCTGCACCACCACAGTCGTCTGTCCGTCGCTGGGCATGGCGAGCACCAGCTTGCCGGTGTGCTCGGCCGCGCTCATCACGCGAATCGCGGTGGTCGCTTCGGACAGCGGATAGGTTATGTGCGGCAACGGCGGCAGCTCTCCGGAGTCGATACGCGAATACACCATGTGCAGCAACTGCCCGATCTGATCGGGATGGCTCTCACACATGAGGGCCAAGTCGGCATAGTAGAACGAAAGGTTGCGGCGGAACGGAAAGAGCTCCAGCCGGCTGTTCGCATAGACGTCTCGTTTTCCGATCTCGACGAACCGCCCACCAGTGGCCAGTAGTCCCAGGCCCGCGCGTTGTGCGGCACCGGTGAGAGAGTTGAGCACGATGTCGACGCCGTACCCACCGGTGTCACGGCGGATCAGGTCGGCGAATTCGACGCTGCGAGAGTCGTAGACGTGCTCGACACCCATGTCCCTGAGTAGTGCGCGTTTCTGCGGGGTGCCCGCAGTTGCGAAGATTTCGGCTCCCGCAGTCTGCGCTATGGCTATCGCGGCCTGACCCACGCCGCCAGTCGCGGAGTGGATCAGAATGCGGTCGCCGGGCTTCACCCTGGCCAACTCGCGCAGGCCATGCCAGGCGGTCGCGTAGGCGGTAGAGGCCGCTGCTGCCTGCTCTTCCGACACGCTGGCTGGAAGCGTGACGGCGAGGTTGGCGTCGCAGGTGACGAACGTAGCCCAGCAACCCGCGGTCGAGAACCCGCCGACTCGGTCGCCGATCTGGTGGTGAGTGACGTCCGAGCCCACAGCGGTCACCACGCCTGCGAAGTCCATTCCGAGTTCAGGCGCACGCCCGTCGACACTGGGGAACTTGCCCATGGCGTTGAGGACGTCGGCGAAGTTGACGCTGGATGCCCCGACAGCGACCTCGATCTGCCCCGGACCAGGCGGAATCCTTTCGAACGCTGCGAATTCCGTTGTCTGAAGATCGCCCGGTGCGCGGACGCGCAGACGCATGCCGTCGCACTGATGGTCGACGGCAGCGGTTCTGCGCTCATCATGGCGCAGCGGACTGGGTCGAAGCCGAGCTGCGTAACGCCGCCCTTGGCGCCAGGCGGTTTCATCCTCTCTTGATCCCGAAAGAAGTTCCGCTACAACCAGATTGCGGTCTGTGTCCTGGTCTAGGTCGATCTGCGTGGGCCGCAGTTGGGGATGCTCGGCACCGATCACTCGCAGAAGACCGCGCAATGCGGCCTGATTGAGGTTCACCGTGACTTCATCTGCGGGCTCGACGATCTGGGCATGCGACGTCAGGACGTAGAGCCGAGGCGACTCTGCCGGCAAGTCCGCGAGCTCGCGGGCGATGCGCACCAAATGACGCACGTGCTCTCGGCCCTCGATGACGCCGTGCTCATCCTCGTCACCGGCAGCGGGTCCGGCGACTACAACCACACCACGCGCGCCGCTGAGCTCTACGCGAAGGCGTTGTGCGCATGCCGCGTGATCAGCGTCGCGCGGCCAGCTGACGGTACGTGTTTCTGCATGCTCTAACCGCAACCCGTCGGCCAGTTCGACCGCCGCGGCGTCCGCGGCCACGGAAGCGCTGACCAACAACCATGTCCCGGCATCGGCGTGAGGATCGCCTGGCAGCACCCGTTGCTCCCATTCGACGGTCATCAACCGCTCGGCCAGTACCCGGCCGAGATCAGCACTTTCGGGCACACCCGTACCCAGTACCAACCCACGCACACTGGCCAGCACCGTGCCGTGCTCGTCCAAAACGTCGACGTCGGCCTCCATGCGGGACACATCGTTCGCCGTCACCCGGCTGTAGCAGTACCGGGCGTCGCGTGCGGGCCCGTAGACGCGGAGCAGGCGGGCACCCAGTGGCAGAAGAAGCCCGCCGTTGCCTACGTATTCGACACGCGGGTGAGCCTGAGCCGCCAGGAAGCAGGCGTCCAGCAAGGCGGGGTGAATGCAGTATGCAGTCCGCTGCGAGCGGATCGAAGCCGGCAGGGCGACTTCGCCCAGCGCAGTGATGTCCGGCCCGTCGGCGACGTGCACGCAAACCAAGCCGCCAAATGCCGGACCGAACTGGACGCCACGAGAGTCCCACGACTCTCGCACCTCGGCTCCATCCACGCGGTTCGTGTGGCCCGTCAGCAAAGCCGGCATGTCGTAGTCGGGAGGATGTTGCTCGTCCCCTGCGAGATACAACGCAGCGGTGGCCAGCGGCACGCGCTCCCCGTCCTGAGCCGTCTCCACCACGAAGTCGGCGACACCAGGTGCATCCACCGACACAACAGTTCCTACCTCGGTTCGGCCGTCGAGCAACAGCATCTGCTCGAAGTGGATATCGCGAACCTCGGATACCTCACCAATCGTCACTCGCGCTGCCGCCAAAGCCATTTCACAAAAACCGGCTCCCGGAAGGGCAGCGACGCTGTGGACTCGATGGTCGGCTAGCCACGGCAGAACGTCCGTCCCAACATCGGCCTGCCAGACGTGCCGCTCGGGTTCTTCCAGTAGCCGGACGTGCGACCCCAGGAGCGGGTGCACGGCAACCAAGTGGGACCCATGCCCCTGGTTTGGACCGCGACGATCATGAAACAGCTGGCGGTGGGCCCATGTTGGCAGCGGGGCGTCAACCAGTTTGCCGCCCGGGCACAGCACGGAGAAGTCCATGCGGGCGCCTGCGCTGTGCAGATCGACCACCAGAGAACGCATGCCATGCGGTAGCGGCTGCTCGCGCCGCATGCTGGCCATGGCCGCGACTGGCATATCGACTGCTGTCGCAGTCTGGTCCACAGCCCGGGTGAGCAGCGGATGCGGCGACAACTCAGCGAAGACGCGGTACCCGTCCTCGAGCGCCGCCTGCACCGCCGCCGAAAACCGCACGGCATACCGCAAGTTGTCAACCCAGTAGTCGGCATCGCATGTCGGCTTCTCTCGCGGGTCGAACGACGTCGCGGAGTAGTACGGAATGGTCGGCTGCTGGGGTCGCAGGTCCGCCAACACCTCGGCCAATTCGTCGAGTATCGAATCGACCTGCGGCGAATGGGATGCAACGTCAACAGCAACTGCGCGCGCCATCACGTCACGCTGGTTCCAGTGCTCGACAAGCTCGCGAACGGATTGAGTGGCGCCACCGACGACCGTTGACTCGGGAGATGCGACCACCGAGACGACGACATCGTCGACGCCTCGCGCTGCAAGCTCCGAAACCACCTGTGCTGCAGGAAGTTCCACTGAAGCCATTGCGCCTGCGCCAGCGATACGGGTGCACAGACGCGAACGGCGGCAGATCACGCGAACCCCGCCTTCCAGGGAAAGTGCGCCCGCGACGACTGCTGCTGCCACTTCGCCCAATGAATGCCCGATCACTGCGCCTGGGCTCACGCCGTGGGCCTTCAAGGTCTCGGCCAGCGCGACCTGAATAACGAACAAGGTCGGCTGGACCCGGTCGATGCCAGTCACAGTCTCGGGCGCCGTCATCGCCTGCGTCACCGAGAACCCGGACTCGCGTTCAATCAGCGGCTCGGCGAGCGCGACCGTCGCCGCGAAAGCCGGTTCCCTGGCGAGCAATTCAGTGCCCATCGATGCCCACTGGGAACCCTGGCCGGAGAATATCCACACCGGTCCACGGTCGTCCTGCCCAACAGCGGGCTCGTGGGGATTGTCCCCAATGGCCAGCTCCCGTAACCCCTCGATCAGCTCTTCGTGGCTGCCGGCGATCACGGCTGCGCGCACGGGCCGGTGCGCACGTCGGCGCGCCAGGGTGTAGGCAAGGTCGGAAAGTGCCACGTCATCGGCATGACCGTCAAGCCATTCGGCCAGCCGGGCCGATGTCCGCCGGAGCTCAGCGGCTGAGGTAGACGACAGCGGGAAGATCAGCGGCCCGCTCGCCCGGGACGCGGATACCCTGCCGTTCCCCGCGGAAGAAGCCGGCGCCTCCTCGATGATGGCATGCACGTTAGTTCCGGACATGCCGTAGGACGACACCGCTGCGCGCCGTGGCGCCCGGTGGCCGTTTGACTTGCCGTTGCTGGGCCATGGCGTAACAGTCTGCGGCACAACGAGTCCCGTTTCGATCTCGGCGAGCTCGTCGGGAAGCCGGGTGAAGTGCACTACCGGCGGAACCACTCCATACTGCAGCGACAGAACCGCTTTTATGAGCGCAACTGCACCCGCAGCGGCTTCGGTGTGGCCGAGGTTGCTCTTGACCGATCCGATCAGGCATTGATTACCGTGCGTGCCGTACACGCGCGCAAGGCTGCGGTACTCGATGGGGTCGCCAACCGGGGTGCCGGTGCCGTGCGCCTCAACCATTCCGACGCTGTGGGCGTCCAACCCGGCAGCTGCCAGCGCCGTTCGGTACACCGCAACCTGGGCTTCCAACGACGGCGTCGTGATCGTGGCGGAACGACCATCTTGATTCGTGGCCGTGCCACGGATGACAGCCAGGATGCGGTCGCCATCCCGCTGGGCATCGCGCAGCCGTTTGAGCAACACCACCGCGCAACCCTCGGACCGCACGAAGCCGTCTGCAGCGACGTCGAACGTGCGACTGCGTCCTGTCGAAGACAGCATCCCCTGTGCCGACGCCGATGCGCTGCCCCTCGGTTCGAGCAACAAGGAGCAGCCCCCGGCCAGTGCGAGATCGCTCTCGCCGGCGGTCAAACTTCGGCAGGCCAGGTGAACCGCCGTGAGACCGGAGGAGCAGGCGGTGTCGATGGTCGCCGCCGGCCCCTGCAGACCAAGCGCGTAGGCGATGCGTCCCGAGGCCATGCTGTGGGCACAGCCAGTGAACCCATACGCTCCACCGAGAGCGCCCACCTCGCCTGAGATGAGCATGTAGTCGGTGTTGCAGACCCCGACGAACACCCCGGTCGACGAGCCGTCCAACGACGTGGGGGGTATTCCGGCATGCTCCACCGCCTCCCATGCCGTCTGCAGCAGCATCCGGTGCTGGGGATCGATCGAGGCGGCCTCCCGCTCGCTGATGCCGAAAAAGTCGGGATCGAAACCGGCGACATCGTCGAGGAAGCCGCCCCACTTCGACACCGAGCGGCCCGGAACGCCAGGCTCGGGATCGTAGAAGTCAGCAGGGTCCCAGCGGTCTGCGGGGATCTCGTTGACGAGGTCAGCACCGGCCAGCAACGCCTCCCACAGCTGTTCCGGTGAGTCGATACCGCCGGGCAGCCGGCACGCCATGCCCACGACAGCCACCGGGCTGACAGATATGACGCTCAACTTCTCTCGCTTTCCGTTCTCAGTCCGGAGCCCCGGCACGAACATTGAGAGGTGAATGGAATCCGCGCGCCTGGGGGTTGGCGTGGGTTTTTCGTCCGAAACTCGTTAGCTCAATACTGACAACGATGTCGTAGCGTAACGGCCAGGGCTAACGACAATGGTCAACAAAAGGATGCTATTCAGATTCAAATTGACAATTTTGTTTAACATCGTCAGCGCGCTTGCGATGTCGGCGGAAAGCTGATAGCGAGCGCACCCCGCGATAGGCTGCGTCGTCGAGGCGGCCGCCGGCATCGTCGTCAAGATTCCTTGCGCTGCAAGATGACGACGCCCGTTGTCGGTCGCTAGTCGGCCATGTGAAGCTGCGTGAAACCTGCTCCTGGCCGTCCCGAGAGTGCGCAGGCGATTTTCTGGCTGCGCTGAACAAAAAATTCAGCGAAGCTGCCTCCACAGCAAATAGGTTATTTCGCTGCCACGAATCCTCGGTCTCTCGAATGCAATTCGTGCCGTGACAGCGATTAGCTCCCGTGGACTTTAAGCGCGGTCGGATGACAACGAACCCAAGGACGAAGCAACTCAACGGTTGTGGCAATTTCTATTCGTTGGGAGCCAGCGGTTCTTAGCTGGCAGTTCGCCCCTTGATCCGCTGTCCAGGCAACGATCGGGGAGCCGGCACCCGCCGCGATCTCATTTCATTGCGGAACCACGAATCGTATTTACCCGAACGGACCGAATGGCGAGCGGCGACCCGACAAATGATGAGCCGCATCAGCAAACAGGCGTTATTAACGCGGCGGTTATTAGTTGGCTCTGTGAGGTCGAAGTCATTGCACGTCAGCGGCATCAACGATCTGCTGTGCTGCAAGCGCCGCCGTCAGTTCGCCGTCGCGGACCTGCCGCTCGACGGCAGCGCGGATCTTTCGTACCGCGGGACTGGAAAAAACCCTGTCCAGCACCGCGTCGCGGACCATCGACCACATCCAATCCACCTGCTGCTGGCGGCGTTTCGCCTCGAACTGCCCTGCCTGGGTCAGCACGTCGCGGTGCCGCAGCACGGTGTCCCACAACTCCTGCAGCCCCGTGCCTTCCAGCGCGCTCATCGTCAGAACCGGCGGACGCCACAGTGTGTCGCGCGGGTAGATCAGCCGGATCGCCATCGCCAGTTCGCGCGCCGCCGCCTTGGCTTCTGCGGCATGCTCGCCGTCAGCCTTGTTCACCACCACGATGTCGGCGAGTTCGACGACGCCTTTCTTGATGCCCTGCAACTGATCTCCGGTCCGGGCCAGGGTCAGGTACACGAAGCAGTCCACCATGTTGGCGACGGCGACCTCGGACTGGCCGACCCCGACGGTTTCCACCAGAATCACGTCGAACCCGGCGGCTTCGGCCAGCACGATGCTTTCCCGCGTCGCCTTCGCAACACCGCCCAACGTCCCCGAAGTCGGCGACGGGCGCACATAGGCGTCGGGATGCACCGCCAACTGGGCCATTCGGGTCTTGTCGCCCAGAATCGAGCCCCCGGTTCGCGTCGACGACGGATCGACCGCAAGGACCGCGACGCGGTGACCCCGCTCGATCAGCATCATCCCCAGAGCTTCGATGGTCGTCGACTTACCGGACCCCGGAACACCCGTGATCCCCACGTGCAGGCTGTGTCCGGCGTCAGGGAGTAGCTGCAACAGCAACTGCTGAGCCTGTTCGCGCTGATCCGGCCGAGTCGACTCCAGAAGTGTGATGGCGCGCGACAATTCGGTGCGGTCGCCGCTGCGGACTGCGTCGGCGAGCGCGTCGATTGGTTTCGTCATCAGCTCAGCGTGTACCCCAGCCGCTCGGCGAGCTTGTGCAACAGGCCGATCGCGGCGTCGGCGATAACGGTGCCCGGCGGGAAGATCGCCGTGGCACCCGCGGCATAGAGCGCGTCGAAATCGTCCGGGGGAATCACGCCGCCCACCACGATCATGATGTCAGGCCGGCCGACCTCGGCCAGCGCGTCACGCAGGGCGGGCACGAGCGTCAAATGTCCGGCGGCCAGCGAGGACACCCCGATCACGTGCACGTCGTTGTCGGCGGCCTGGCGCGCCACCTCCTCCGGCGTGGAGAACAGCGAGCCGACGTCCACGTCGAAACCGATGTCCGCGAACGCGGTTGCGATCACCTTCTGGCCACGGTCGTGGCCGTCCTGGCCCATCTTGGCGACCAGAATGCGGGGCCGGCGGCCGTCGGCCTCGGCGAACTTCTCGACGAGCTCGGTGGCGGACGAAATGTTGGTCCCCTTTCCGATCTCGTCGCGGTAGACGCCGGAAATGGTACGGATTTCGGCCGCATGGCGCCCGTACACCTTCTCGAGCGCGTCGGAGATCTCCCCAACCGTGGCCTTGGCGCGTGCGGCGTTGATCGACAGCTCCAGCAGGTTTCCGTCGCCAGCGGCCGCCCGGCTCAACTCCTTTAGCGCCGCGTCGACCTGCAGATTGATCTCGATCGGCGCGCAGCTGCTGCAGCTTGGCCAGTTGCTCGGCGCGCACTCTGCTGTTCTCGACTTTGAGCACCTCGATCGCCGGGTCCTCGTCGACTTGGTACTTGTTCACGCTTACCACCGGCTGCTGACCGGAGTCGATGCGGGCCTGTGTGCGGGCGGCGGCCTCCTCGATGCGCAGCTTCGGGATGCCGTAGCTGATCGCCTGCGCCATGCCGCCGTGCTCTTCGACTTCGCCGATGTGCAGCGCGGGCCTGCTCAGCCAGTCGGTGCGTGAGCCATTCGACGTAGTACGAACCGCCCCACGGGTCGATTGGCCGTGTGGTGCCGGACTCCTGCTGCAGCAGCAGCTGGGTGTTGCGGGCAATGCGCGCCGAGAAGTCGGTCGGCAGCGCAAGGGCCTCGTCGAGCGCGTTGGTGTGCAGCGACTGGGTGTGGCCCTGGGTGGCGGCCATCGCCTCGATGCAGGTGCGCGCGACGTTGTTGAACGGGTCCTGCGCCGTCAGCGACCACCCCGAAGTCTGCGAATGTGTCCGCAGCGACAGCGATTTCGCGTTCTTCGGGTTGAACTGCGCCACCAGCTCGCTCCACAGCAGCCGGCCCGCACGCAGCTTGGCGACTTCCATGAAGAAGTTCATCCCGATGCCCCAGAAGAACGACAGCCGCGGCGCGAACTGGTCGATGTCCAGGCCCGCGTCGAGTCCCGCCCTGATGTATTCCACGCCGTCGGCAAGGGTATAGGCGAGCTCGAGATCCGCTGTGGCACCGGCCTCTTGGATGTGGTAGCCGGATATCGAGATCGAGTTGAACTTCGGCATCTTCGTGCTGGTGTAGGCGAAGATGTCGGAGATGATCCGCATCGAGGGCTTGGGCGGATAGATGTAGGTGTTGCGGACCATGAACTCTTTGAGGATGTCGTTCTGAATGGTCCCGGCCAGCTTCTCCGGTGGCACACCCTGCTCCTCGGCCGCCACCACATACAGCGCGAGAATCGGAAGCACGGCACCGTTCATAGTCATCGACACCGTCACCGCCGACAGGTCGATCCCATCGAACAGCTGGCGCATGTCCAGAATGGAATCGATTGCCACACCGGCCATTCCGACATCACCCTGCACGCGTGGGTGGTCGGAGTCATACCCTCGGTGGGTCGCCAGGTCGAACGCCACCGACAAACCCTTCTGGCCCGCCGCCAGGTTTCGCCGGTAGAACGCGTTCGAGTCGGCCGCGGTGGAGAAACCCGCGTACTGGCGAATTGTCCACGGCTGGTTCACATACATCGTCGGATACGGCCCGCGCACGTACGGCGGTTCACCGGGAAAGCTGTTGAGCGGATAGCCCTCGACGGACGCTGCGGCGCGGTCGGCCGCGGTGTAGACCGGCTTGACGACAATGCCTTCCGGCGTGTGCCACTCCAGTTGTTCGGCGGTGTAGCCGTGCGCTGTGGCCGCAGCGGCGACCTGCGCAGCGACGTCGGAGTCAGTGGGCGGGGCCGCCGGCTGGTCGCCGTGCAGCGGGACGTCGGCGAAGCTGCCCACGATGGAGGTAGGTGTGCTCATCGTTCACGCCCCCAATCGGCTCAGCAGGTTCGACAGCGCCTGCACAGCATCGATGTTCGCGGTCAGATATCCGTCGGGCTGGTGTGCCTCGTCCAGCTCCGCGACCGCCTTCTTCGGGCCCGCAAGGTATAGCGTCGTGATCCCCGCGGCATGTGCCGCCTCCACCACGCTCGCGACTTCGGAGCCATACCGCGCGTCGGTGCCGCAGATGACCGCGATCTTCGGGACCCCCAGCCGCTTCAGCGGCCGCGCCGATTCCCGACGCGTCGAGCGGTCCGGGATTGATGGCCTCAATTCCCCCGGACGCCAACAGGTTTGTCGCGAACGTGACGCGGACGTTGTGTTCGGCGAGCGAGCCCAACGGAATCAACAAGACGCCCGGCCGCGCACCGGTGCGCGCAAGGAACGCATCCGGGCGGTCCCGCAGCGCTTCGAAGTCGGCTGCGTACCGGCACAGATCCGCAACCTCACCGGTCTGTGGCAACGGCGGCTCGGCGAGGTTAGGGTATTCGTTGACTCCGGTGAGCTTCGTGCGCCGATGGTCGATGTCGTCGTTGCGCTTGTCGCGCACCTCGCGGATCTGGTCGGCGATGAAATCGAGGGCGTCGGTGAACCCGCCGCGCGCCTCGATCGCCTGGAAGTGACTCCACGCCTGTTGCGCAAGGGCTTCGGTGAGGCCTTCGACGTACCACGAGCCGCCGGCGGGGTCGAGCACCCGCCCGATGTTGGATTCCTCTAGCAGCAGCAGTTGGGTGTTGCGGGCGATGCGGCGCGAGAACCCCGCGCTCACTCCCGGCGCGCCGCCGGGTATCGCGACGTCGAACGGTTCCACCAGAACCGTGTCGGCACCGCCGATTCCGGCCGCGAACGCGGCGACCGTGGTGCGCAGCATGTTCACCCACGGGTCACGCTGGGTCATCATCGGCAGCGACGTCACGGCGTGAAGGGTCGCCGCACCCGCGCCGGGCGCGTCGGCAACCTCGGCTACTCGCGCCCAAAGTTGGCGTGCGGCACGGAATTTCGCGATCGTCATGAACTGGTCGTCGTCGGCGGCGAACCGGAAGCTGATCTGGCGCAGCGCTTGTGCTGCGGTGAGGTCGGGAAGCGCCCGCAGATAGGCAACCCCGGCCGCGATGGCGGCGGCCAGCTCCCATGACGCGTTGGCACCATGGTTGTGAAATGCCGGTCCGTCCACGGTGATTGCCCGCACTCCCCCGCGAAAGCCGCCGGCCCGAGTGGCGACCAGGGCCACGTCGTCAAGAGTCGGCGCCGCACGCCCGCTGAACGAGGCTGTCAGCGGGTCGGCGCCGAGATCGACCGACAGCATCGCGTACTTGTCCTCGTCGACGCCGGCCAGCAGCGCCAGCATCGCGTCGGCCGCTGCGATGTAGTCGGCGCCCGCGTCGAGCACGATCGGGACGAGTTCCAGAAACACGCCCTGGAGCCACCGGTCGAGGCTGTCGGGCGCCACTCCCCCTGCCCCGACGCGCAGCACCAGCGCGCTGACGCCCTCGGTCAACGCCAACAGCACCGCGCCGTTGAGTTCGCCCGCGTCACCGGATGCAGGGAACGCCTCGGCGACCTTCCAGCCGGTGTTGACGTCACGCAACGCGTCACCGCCGCGCACGAACGGCCAGCGGCCCGGCAAGGGATGCTCCGGATGGGCGTCGAGCGCGGTGTACAGCGCGTGGATCGGGAAGCCTTCGTAGGTCGGCGTGTCGAGCAGACGCTCCGGTTCGGCGGGCAGCTCGGGATTGCGTTTGGCCAGGACAGCGGCCACCTGCGAGCGCCATCGACTCAGCGCCGGCTCTACCTCAGCGGACTGCGTTGACACGCCATCAGGCTAGATGATGCCGACCCACGAAACGCCGTAGGGTAAGTAGGCGTGATCATCGCCAAAACCCGCGACACGCTGCGCGGACTGCAGTTTGGGATGGTCGCCGCCGCCAGGCAGGTCTCGCCGCGACGCATCACCGCGACGGTCGCCGGCGTTGTGATCTTGGTCGCAACGGTGATGTTCGTTCCGTTGCCGACTGCGCTGGAGCTTCGCGACTGGGCGACTTCGGTCGGTCCGTGGTTCCCGTTGACGTTTCTGGCCGCCCACGTGGTGGTGACGGTGTTGCCGTTCCCGCGCACCGCGTTCACGCTGGCCGCCGGGTTGTTGTTCGGCACCGCGCTGGGCGTCGCCTTGGCGGTGTTGGCCAGCACGTTGAGCGCATTGATCGCGCTGTGGCTGGTGCGTGCGGTCGGCTGGCAACTCGACCGGCTGATCAAACATCCCGCCATCGAGGCGGTGGACGCGCGGTTCCGGCAGCGCGGCTGGGCGGTCGTCTTGTCGCTGCGGCTGATCCCTGCGGTGCCGTTCTCGGTGATCAACTACGCGGCCGGCGCATCCGCGGTGCGAGTCGCGCCCTACTCGGCAGCCACGTTCCTCGGGCTGATCCCCGGGACGCTGGCGTTCGTCGTGCTCGGCGATGCGGTGACCGGACAGGTCGATCCGCTACTCGTCGCGGTCTCGGCGGCCATCGCCTGCGTCGGCATCGTCGGGTTGCTGTACGAACTGCGGTTGCACCGGGCTAATCAGGCCCTCTGACCGTCATCGCCGCGAACGTCACCAAGAACGACGCGGCCGGGACCGCATTCACGATGCGGTCGCGGGCACGGATGTGCGCGCCCACGGCGAGGACGAAATACAGCGTCAGCATCGCGGTGGTGAGCCTGGCCAGCCAGGGAAACCGGAACACCGACAGCAGGCCCACCGCCGCGGCGGCCTTCGCGACCGGGATGACCCAGCGGATCTCGGGCGGGATGCCGAGGTCGTCGAGGATCTTGGCGAGGATCGGCAGCGGGATCGCGCACGCGACGGCATCGCCCGCCTGGAACGCGGCGAGCGCGACGTAGGTCGACCGAGACGTCAGCGCGCTCACAGGTTCAGCGAACCGCCGTGCCGTGGGGCCGACGACTGCTGGTCTTGCTGGGACAGCGGCGGGTACTGCATCGGCGGCAGCGGGTCTGCGGGAGCAGCGCCGATGGCGCTCACGTCGGTGGACCTGGCGTCCGCGACGGCGGCGGCGACCGCCTGCGCGATCTCCGGGTCGGTCTTGGTGTTGAACCAGTCCGCGACCTCCTCGGAGTCGTCCTCCGGCTTCGGCAGGTTGTCGTCGACCGGTGAGGGCTGGTAGCGGAACACCCCGTCCTCGCCGGGCGCCCCGAGCAGCTTGGTGAAGCCCTGCAGGGCGGCCCCGAAGTCGCTTGGCACGATCCACACCTTGCTCGCCTCGCCCTTGGCCATCAACGGCAGCGTCTGCAGATATTGGTAGGCGAGCATCTCGGGCGTAGGCCGGCCGGCCTTGATCGCCGCGAACGTCTTCTCGATTGCCTTCGCCTGGCCTTGCGCCTGCAGGTATTGCGCCGCCCGCTCACCCTGGGCGCGCAACATGCGGGACTGCCGATCCGCCTCCGCCGCCAGGATCGCCGCCTGCTTGGCGCCCTCGGCGGCGAGGATCTGCGCCTGCTTCTGGCCTTCGGCCTGCTTGATCGACGCCTCGCGGCTGCCCTCGGCGGTGAGGATTATCGCGCGCTTCTCGCGGTCGGCCCTCATCTGCTTTTCCATCGAGTCCTGGATCGACGGCGGTGGGTCGATCGACCGCAGCTCGACTCGTGCCACCCGCAGGCCCCAGCGGCCCGTGGCCTCGTCGAGCACGCCGCGCAGCTGGCCGTTGATCTGGTCGCGCGAGGTCAGCGTCTGCTCGAGCGTCATGCCGCCGACCACGTTGCGCAGCGTAGTGGTGGTCAGCTGCTCGACACCGACGATGTAGTTGCTGATCTGGTACACCGCGGCCTGCGGGTTGGTGACCTGGAAGTACACGACGGTGTCGATGTTCACCGTCAGGTTGTCTTCGGTGATCACGGGCTGGGGCGGGAACGAGACGACCCGCTCGCGCAGATCCACGCGCGCCCGGATCCGGTCGATGAACGGCAGCAGCAGCGTGAGCTGACCGGACACGGTCTTGCTGTAGCGGCCCAGCCGTTCGATCACGGCAGCCTCGGCCTGCGGGATCAGCGCCACCGACTTGGCGACGACGATGATCGCGAACACCACCAGAACGACCAGAAAAATCAGGCCGACGACGGCACCGTCCATACCGAATTCCTTCCTTACCTCGTCCAGTCTTCTCTAGACGACTTTGGCGACGACCGCGGTTGCGCCGTCGATGTGCACGACGGTGACGTGGTCGCCCGGTTCGTAGACATCGTCCTCGCTCAGCGGCCGGGCCGTCCACACCTGGCCGTCGAGCTTCACCTGCCCCTCGTGACGCGCCACCCGGTCGAGCACCAGCGCGCTCTTGCCCTCCAGCTCCTTCATGGGTTCCGGCAGGACCTTCCCGGCGCTCAGATGCCGGCGCAGCGCGGGCCGCACCCCGACCAGCAGCAACGTCGACACCAACAGGAACACGATGCCGTCGGCCCACACCGGCCAATCGAACAACCAGTTCGATCCGGCCGCTGCAAGCGCGCCGCCGCCGAGCATCAACAGGAACAGATCCCCGGTCAGCACCTCGGCACCCGCCAACGCCAACGCGGCGATCAGCCATATCAGCGCCACAGGCATGACGCCAGCCTAACGCGTAACCGGCCGGCACCGCCGCGAACTATTACACTCTGGCTTCATGTGGTGCCCGAGCGTGTCGCTGTCGGTATGGGCCAATGCCTGGCTCGCCGGCTCGGCCGCGCCCGACGACGTGCTTGACGCGTTATCTCTCTGGGCGCCAAGGCATTTGATTGCCGCCTACGACTCCGTGACGGCCGGCCACACCGGGCTGCCCTGGCCCGACCTCGACGACGCCAGCGCCGTCATGCTGCTGCAGACGTTGCGGATCACCGCGTCGCGGGCCAGGCCCGAACCGTCCATCAGCATCGCGCTGCCCGTCCCCGGCGACGTGCGCGGGTTGGCGGCCGGCACGCAGTTCGAGTACGACGCATTGGCGGCCGGCGAGGCGGTTATCGTGGCGGGGCCGCGGGGCACTGCCATCGGGTTGGTGCCCGAATTCGACTACGGCGACGACGAATCTGACGCCGCCCTGCCGCAGGCTGTGGTGTGGACGGTCTACTCGCTGTCGGGCGCGCCGCTTGCCGATCAGATGGATCTGGGCGAGGCCGAGTATGCCTTGCGCTCGGCGGTGCGGTCGGCGGCCGATGCGCTCATGGCGATCCGGCCGGGATTCGACGTGGCCGACCCGCGCGGCATGGTCGAGCAGTTGCTCGAATCCGGGCGTGCGCACCGCGTTCCCGACGGCGCGCCGTCCCGGGCGCTGCGGGTGCTGGAGAACGCCGCTCACGTCGATGCGATCCTCGCGGTCAGCTCGGGGTTGATGCCGGCGGGCACCCAGGCGCTGACCGAGGCGCAGATCGCCAGTGATGCGTTGAAGCCGTTGTCGGCGGTGGTCCGTGCCGCGCGGATCGCCGCGGTCAATGCGATCCTTCACTCGGCCTGGCGCCGCTAACCCCACTGGCGCCTAACACCTGGCACCTGGCGCGAGCGTGCGTCGAATGTCAAGGAATGCGGCGTGTCGTCGGCATGACGCGCACGCTCGCGCCAGACGTCCAGCTATCCGCAGGCCGCCGTGCAAGGCACGCCGTTGACCGAAAAGCCCTGCAGCGGAGGCTGATTCGCGGCAGGTACACGCACCGGTTCCCGCCCCTGCTGCACCTCGTCGACCAGATCGATTGCCAGCCTTGCGAACCGCCGGTCGGCGTTGGGCGTCGACGCGCGGGCGAACGCGATGCCCGCGGCCTCGGCCTGCTGGCGCAGTTCATGGTCGAGATCCCATACGACCTCGATGTGGTCGGCCACGAAGCCGATCGGGCAGACGATCACCGCTTCAGTTCCGTTGGCGGCCAACGCGGTCAAGTGGTCGCCGACGTCGGGTTCCAGCCAGGGAACCTGCGGCGGTCCCGAACGAGACTGCCACACCTGGTCGTATTCGCGATATCCCGATTCCGCAGCGACGAGCGCCGAAGCGTGTGCCACCTGGCGGCTGTACAGATCAGGCCCGCAGGCCGACTTCGCCCGCACTGGAATGGAATGCGCGGTGAAGACCAACCTTGCAGCACCCCGAACGCCGTCGGGCAATGTTGCGGCGGCAGCGGCGATCCCGTCGGCGAACATCTCCACCAATAGCGGGTGGTCGTAATACTGCCGAAGCTTGACCAACTCCGGAGCGCCGTCGCCGGCGGCACGTCGCCCCCGCGCGATGTCGTCGAGATACTGCCGGCAGCTGGAATATCCGCCCCACGCCGACGTCGCGAACACCGCGGCACGTCGCACGCCGTCGTCACGCATCCGAACGACAGGGTCCTCGACGTACGGTTCCCAGTTGCGGTTGCCGAAGTAGACCGGAAGGTCGCTGCCCCTGTCCGCGAGCTCGGCGCGGATCTGGTCGATCAGCGCGCGGTTTATCGCGTTGATCGGTGACACGCCGTCGAAATGCAGGTAGTGCTGCGCGACGTCGTCGAGCCGCTCCGGTGGCACCCCGCGGCCACGGGTGACGTTCTCCAGGAACGGCCGCACCTGCTCGGGCCCCTCCGGGCCGCCGAACGACAGCAGCAGGAGGGCGTCAAGATCCATTACAAGAGTTGCGTGCTGGCGCCGCCGTCGGCGTAGATCACGGTTCCGGTGGTCGCGGGCAGCCAGTCGGACAGCAGCGCGCACACCGTCTTCGCCACCGGCGTGGGATCCTTCATGTTCCAGCCGACGGGAGCTCGTTGATCCCAACCCTCTTCGAGTAGCTGGATCTGGGCACCGGCATCCTCACCGAGTGCCCCGCCGACGATCGCACTCATGGCCAACGTCCGAATGGGCCCTGCCGCAACGAGATTGGAGCGAACGCCGTACTTGCCGGCCTCGCGCGCGACGAACCGGTTGACCGATTCCAGCGCGCTCTTGGCCACCGTCATCCAGTTGTAGGCCGGCATCGCGCGGCTCGGGTCGAAGTCCATGCCGACGATCCCGCCGCCGGGGTTCATGATCGGCAGCAGGGCCTTCGCCAGCGACGCATACGAGTACGCCGAGATGTGAATGCCCTTGGCGACATCCTCGAAAGGCGCGTCGAAGAACGGGTTCACACCCATCCCGGTCTGCGGCATGAAACCGATCGAGTGGACCACGCCGTCGAGCTTGTTCCCTTCGCCGATCACTTCGGTGACCCGGTCGGCGAGCGAGTCGAGATGCTTCTCGTTCTGTACGTCGAGCTCCAGCAGCGGCGCCTTCTCCGGCAGCCGGTCGACGATGCGCTGGATCAGGCGCAGCCGGTCGTAACCGGTCAGCACCAGTTGCGCGCCCGCCTCTTGCGCCACGCGTGCGATGTGGAAGGCGATCGACGAGTCGGTGATGATCCCGGTGACCAGGATCCGTTTGCCTTCGAGCAGCTCAGCCATATCAAGTCCTCTCAGTGGCCCATGCCCATGCCGCCGTCGACCGGGATAACCGCGCCGGAGATGTAACTCGCATCCTCGGACGCCAGGAAACTGACCACACCGGCGACCTCCTCGGCGGTGCCGATCCGCTTCGCCGGGATGAACTCCAGTGCCCCCGCCTGGATCCTCTCATCCAGCACGCGGGTCATGTCGGTGTCGATGTAGCCCGGTGCCACCACGTTTGCGGTGACGCCGGCCTTTGACAGTTCCCGGGCGATCGAGCGGGCCATGCCGATCAAACCGGCCTTGGAGGCAGCGTAATTGGCCTGGTTTCCGATGCCCCACGTCCCGGAGACCGAACCCATGAAGATCATCCGGCCGAACCGCTTGCGCTGCATGCTGCGCGATGCCCGCTGGGCCACCCGGAACGCCCCGGTGAGGTTCGCGTCGATGACCTTCTCGAATTTCTCCTCGGTCATCCGCATGAGGAACGCGTCGGCGGCGACGCCGGCGTTTGCGACGAGCACCTCGACCGGTCCCTGGTGCTCCTCCACCTTGGTGAAGGCCGCGTCGACCGCGGCGCTGTCCGTCACGTCACACTCGACTGCGAACAGGTCCTCGTCGGGCACGCCCGAGCCGCGGTGCGTGACGGCCACCTTGTGCCCGTCGGCGGCCAATCGCCGGGCGACCGCGAGCCCGATGCCCCGGTTTCCGCCCGTGACCAGTACCGAACGCGACACGAAGGCCGGCCGGGCGGCGTCGGCCTGACCCGCTGTTTCGGCTGGATTGTCGGTCACAGTCATGCCCGTCAACTTAACGTGTCCGCCGCGTCAGCCCGAAATCGCCGAGGCGGTAACTGGCGTCGGCGCAACTTACGTCGGCAGGCGGCGGTTGATCAGCAGCGCTGCCAACGCGGCACAGGCCAGCACCAGCGAACCCAGCCGCAGCCACCCCGTGCTGGCGTCGCCTCTGATGGTCTCGTAGCCGATCTGGTCCTGCAGCGTCGAGTAGACGTTGCGCAACTCGGAGAGCGTGCCGGCGTTGTACGCCTCGCCGCCGGACAACTCGGCGATCTTCTTGAGCATCTCGTCGTCGACCGGCACCGGCTGGCGCTGTTCGTTGATCTCGACGTACCCGTACGGCGTGCCGAACGAGATCGTCGAGATCGGCACGCCTTGATCCTTGGCGGTGCGAGCCGCGGTGTAGGCGCCCTTGGGGTTGTCCGGGTTGGACGGCACCGTCTCCTTGCCGTCGGACAGCAGCACGATGCGGGCGGGCGGCGGTTCGTCGCCGCCGCCGATCACCGCGCCGACGGTTGCGATCGCCTGCAGCGCGGTGAAGATGCCTTCGCCCGTGGCCGTCCTGTCGGCCAGCTGCAGTTTGTCGATCGCCGCCTTGGTGGTGTCACGGTTGGTCGTCGGCGACACCAGCACCGTCGCGGTACCGGCGTAGGCGATCAGCCCGAGGTTGATGCCGGGGGTCAGCTCGTCGGCGAACTGCTTGGCCGCATCCTGCGCCGCGGCCAACCGGCTCGGCGGAACGTCGGTGGCGCGCATCGACTGCGACACGTCGATCACCAGCATGACGACGGCGCGGTTGCGCGGGATCCGAACGTCCTGCGTCGGTCCGGCCATCGCGATCGTGAACAGCACCAGCGATGCCACCAGCAGCGCCGCGGGTAGGTGCCGGTACCGGTTAGGGCGTTGGGGCGCAACACTTTCCAGCAGTTCCATGTTGGCGAACCGCAGCACGCGGCGCTGGCGGGCCAGCTGCGCGAGGATGTACGCGACAATCAGGCCGATGATGACGACGAAGAAAAGGAACCACCACGGATGGGCGAAGCCCGTCATCGTCATCGGCCCCAGGAGCGGCACGTTCATGCGGATCCGAACCGTGTCATTACACGCACGTAATCAGGCCTTGTCATTTCAGCTGTGTCATTTCGGTCGTACGGGCTCTATATAGCCCCGCCTTTTGCTCTTCGCGCAAGCGCTCATCGCTGCCTTTTGCTCTTCGCGCAAGCGCTCATCGCTGCCTTTTGCTCTTCGCGCAAGCGCTCATCGCCCGGCCAGCGCTCCCCGACGCCTGTTGTTCACGAACCGCACCACGTCGGCGATCCAGTCGCGATCGGTGCGCAGGGACAGTAGAGGGGCATCGCAGCGGCGCAGGGTACGGGCCACCTCGGCCCGGTGCGCCGCCGCAGCCCGGGCGAAGTCGTCGCGCAGGGTGGCGTCGATGGTGAATTCCCGGGTCACGCCGGTCTCGGCGTCCTGCAGGATCACGTCGCCGATGTCGGGCAGCTCGACGTCGCGCGGGTCGAGGACTTCGATGCCGAGCACCTCGTGGCGGCCGGCGATCGCGCGCAGCGGGCGCATCCAGTTGATCGGTCCGAGGAAGTCGCTGATGATCACCGCCATCCCCCGCCGCCGCTCGGGGCGGCGCAGGTCGTCGATCGCGGCGGCGAGATCCCCGCGAACCCCCACCGGTGCCTGCGGTGACGTCGCGATTGCCCGCAGCAACGTCTGCTCGTGCATCCGGCCGGAAAGCGCAGGCACCCGAATGATGTTCTGGCCGTTGGCAATCAGCGCGCCCAGCCGGTTTCCGCCGCCGCTGTTGAGGAACGCGATCGCGGCCGCGGCGGCCACCGCGAGGTCGCGCTTCTCGCATCCCGTCGTCCCGAAGTCCAGGCTGGCCGACATGTCGACCACCAGCCACGTCTCCAGTTCGCGGTCGGCGATCATCTGCCTGACGTGCGGGTGGGTGGTGCGCGCGGTCACCGACCAGTCCATCCGCCGGACGTCATCGCCCGGCTGGTAGAGCCGCGACTCACCCGGCTCGGTCCCGGGCCCGGGTATGAGCCCGAGGTGATCACCGTGCAGCACGCCGTCGAGCTTGCGCCGGACCGTCAGCTCCAGCTTGCGCAGCGCCGCCGACAGCTCCGAGTCGCGGATCTGACCGCGTTGCAGCGACGGTAGGTCGACGTTCCGACCGGTGGACGGACTCACCGACCGCTAGCCGCAGCCGCCGCGGCGGGCACCACGGGGTGCACCGAATGCCCTTGCTGCGGAATCGCATTCACCTGCGGCAGGGCGACGGTCTGCATGATCCTGGTGATCACGGTCTCCGGCGACACCTCGTCGGCGAGCGCGTCGTACGTCAGCACCAGGCGGTGGCGCAGCACGTCGGGAATGACCTCGATGACGTCCTGCGGGATCACGTAGTCACGGCCGCGAACCAGCGCCAGCGCCCGCGCGGCCGCGATGATGCCGAGCGAAGCGCGAGGCGACGCGCCGTAGGCGATCCAGGCCTTGGCGTCGGGCATGCCGAACTGGTCCGGCCGCCGGGTGGCGGTGACGACGCGCACCACGTAGTCGACGAGAGCGTGGTGGACGAAGACATTGCTGGCGACGTCCTGCAGCCGCAGCAGATCACCGGGTGCGAGGATCTGCTTGGGCTCCGGCGGCCTGACGCCCATCCGGTAGATGATCTCGCGCTCTTCCTCAGGCGACGGGTAGTCGATGTTGAGCTTGAACAGGAACCGGTCGCGCTGTGCCTCGGGCAGCGCGTAGACGCCCTCTTGCTCGATCGGGTTCTGAGTGGCCATCACCAGGAACGGCTGAGGAAGCGGGAACGTCTTGCCGCCGATCGAGATCTTGCGTTCCTGCATCACCTCGAGCAGCGCGGACTGCACCTTGGCGGGTGCGCGGTTGATCTCGTCGGCCAGCAGGAAATTGACCACGACGGGGCCGAGTTCGATGTCGAACTCCTCCCTGCCCTGGCGGTAGATGCGGGTGCCGACGATGTCGGTGGGCACCAGGTCGGGTGTGAACTGAATGCGGGCGAAGGTGCCGCCTACCACGCGGGCGAACGTCTCGACCGCCAGCGTCTTGGCCACGCCGGGCACGCCCTCGAGCAGCAGGTGTCCCTTGGCCAGCAGCCCGACCAGCATCCGTTCGACGAGCTGGTCCTGGCCGACGATGATCCGCTTGACCTCGTAGACGGCGCGCTCCAGGGTGTGCACCTCCGACGGCAGCCCGCCGTTGCGCTCCGGCGGCGGAGCGCTCGGGGGTGCGTTCTGCGCACCTGAGTACCCGGGTGCCCCACCTGGCCCCGACCCACCCGGCCCCGAAAAGCTTCCGGCGCCCTGCGGCGGCCCACCTGGTGACGTCATCAAGATCCTCCAGCGCTGTCGATAGAGCTATGTCGCCGTCAACTATTCCAGGCGTGCGGAGTTCCGTCGACGTAGGTCACCTGCCAAGCGGCTGAGTGCGGGTCAGCTCTCGATGATGCGGGTGAGGTACGGCGTCATCCCCGCCGTGCGGACCGGGCTGATCGTGACCTTGCCGGCCAGCGACGACGCCTCCAGCATCTGGCCGTTGCCCAGGTACATCGTGACGTGCTGGCCGCCGCCCGGCCCGTAGAAGATCAGGTCGCCGCGTTTGGCCTGCGACGGCGGGATTTTGCGGCCTGCGTTGTACTGGTCCCCGGAGAACCGCGGGATCAGCACGCCGACCCCGGCGAACGCGTACCGCATCAGTCCGGAGCAGTCGAAGCCGACGGTGCCCGCGCCGGAGTCGATCCCTTCGCTGGGACCGTTGAGGCTGCCCCCGCCCCAGGAGTAGGGCACACCCATCTGCGACGAGCCGCGGCGGATCACGTACTCGATCGCCTGCGCGCCGTACACACGTCCGGGCGCGGCCGTCGAGTTGGGGAACAACCCGAGACTGCCGAGGAACTTGCGGCCCAGGTCCATCGTCGTCTGCGCGGCCTGCGCGGTGGCCTGCAACGACGCGTTGGCGATCGCCAGCGGGTCGCCGGGGGCGCCGGCGCTGATGGCTTGCGGCAGCGTCGGGTCCCACTGCCCGTCGGGTTCAGCGTTGGCCGGCGCCGCGAACGCGATCAGCAGCGGCGCCAAGGCCAGGCAGACAATCCGCAGCAGACGAGTTCGACGCAAGAACCTTTCCCCTTCTGATCAGTGTTCGATGTAGCGCACGGCGTACGGCGTCATGCCGCTGGTGCGCACGGGCGAGACCTTGACCGGCACCCCGGTCTGCTGGGCCTCGAGCATCTGGCCGTTGCCGAGATAGATGGTCACGTGCTGGCTGCCGCCGGGGCCGTAGAAGATGACGTCGCCGCGCTCCATCTGCGCCGTGGGGATCTTGCGTCCCATGTCGTACTGGGCGCCGGAGTAGTGGGGCAGTTTGATCCCGACGCCGGCGAACGAGTACAGAACAAGCCCGGAGCAGTCGAATCCGACGGTCCCGGCGCCGTCGTCGATGCCGTTGCTGGGTCCGGCGGCGGTTCCGCCGCCCCAGGAGTACGGGACGCCGATCTGCGACATGCCCCGGCGGATGACGTACTCCACCGCCTGCGAGCCGTACACCCGCGGGATCCGCCCGTTGGTGAGTCCGGTGTCGGGCTGGGTCGGCTTGATGAGGCCCATCTTGATCAGGAAGTTGCGGCCCAGGTCGGCGGTCACCTGCGACGAGGTCGCCGCAATGCCCAACACCGCGTTGATGATCGCGATCGGGTCGCCACTGACGAACGCGCTGGGGATCGCCGGCAGTATCGGGTCCCACAACGTAGTGTCCCAGTTCTTCGGGTTAGGTTGTGCCGCAGGCGTATTCGCGCCGTCCCAGCGATCGCCGGGAGCTGGCGCGCTCGGGGCCCGCCCGCTCGGGGCCTCCGGCACGGTGGCCGCCGACGTCGACCACTGCGCCTGCGCCGCCGCCAGCTTGGCTTTGGCGGCGTCGCGCTCGGCGGCCAGCCGGTCGACTTGGGTTTTCTGGTCGCCGAATTGCTGCTGCGCGTCGGTCAGCGCAGCAACCGCCTCGTCCTGGGCACGTTGCGCGTCGCCCGCGGCCTGGTCCGCCCGCTGCTGGGCCGCCCGGGCCGCCGATTCCCTGTTGACCTGCTCGGTGCGCGCACCCAGCAGGTCGTTGAGCGTCTGCTTCGCGCTGATGGCCAGCGTCTCGCCGGCGGAGGCCGTCGCGATGAACTCCTCCGGATTCGTCGACGTCAGATAAGAGGCCGACGGTCCGTTGATGTACGCCGTGGCAGCATAGGTGTCGAAGCGCTGCTGCGCCGCCGAGATCGCCGCGTTGGCGTCTTCAACCGCGCGGTGGCTGGCAGCCACGTCGACCTTGGCCGCCTCGGCCTGGTCGCGAGCCGTCTGCACGTCGACGATCGCCTTGTTGACCGCCTCCTGACGACTTTGCACTGAGGCGCCGATGTCCTGCAGCTGCTGGTTCGCGTTGGCGACTGCGGCGATCAGGGTTGCGATGTCGTTCGGCCCGGCCGGGGCGGGTTCTGCGGCGCCCAGTCCCGGCGTCGACAACAACAGCCCGACGGCCACTACGGCCCCGGTTACCGAGCGGCGGGTGCGTGTCATTCGACTTTCGTCTCCTATGGCTTGTGTCCAGAATCACTGGAAACACCTACAACACAAGTAGCCATAGGCACCGTACGTCACTTTTGACACTGAAGAAACTTTGGTAACAAACCACATGAATGTAATTGAGATTGCTGTGACCTATTGGTTATTCGGAAAGCAAATCCGCAGGTCGGGAATAAGAAAAGGGTGAGATCAGGCGGTCGGTTCCGACTGTGTTTCAGCCTTGATTTCGGGTTGGCGCGCGCGCTTGCCGCGCACTTGCAGCACCCGGGTCAGAACCGTCGCAAGCGCGACGGCGATCAAAAGGACGATCGTCAGCGCGGTCCACGGAAAGTCGGGCGTCTGGAGTTGGCTGACGAAGTTCTGCGTCGCCTGCACCGGGTTGCCGCTGGCGGTCTTGGCGACGTCCTGACCGGCTTCGAGTGTCACCCGGTCGTAGCTCGTGCTGTAGGTGCCGGCCCAGCCGGGACTGATGACCAGGACGGTCGAACCCGGGTTGGCCTTCCCGATTTCGGTCGCGATGTCGCGAAGCGGGGTGTCGATCGGCGGGCTCTGCGACATCACGACGACCTTGAGGTCGATGCCTTTCTGCTTCGCGTCGGCGACGACCTGCCGCAGGCCGGCGATGTCGGCGCCCTGGGGCGCGGCCACCCCGTCGTCACGGACGTCGGCCAGCACCTTGCTCATGCACTGGTCCGGCGGAGTCGACGGGGAGTCGCCGACGGTCGCGCACACTTCCGCAGGGATATAGAGAGGAATCTGCGGCATCGTCACGGCAATGACGGTACCGCGACCTGGGTACACCTCTGGAATAGCGACACCGGCCTGGTGAAACAGGACAAGCGTACTGTTAGGATCGGAAGCGCCGGCGGCAACAGCCCGCCGCCGGACGACAACTTAACTGGGAGTAGATGTGAGCGCAGAATCGGCCAATTCTTTTGATGCCCGCGACACCCTCAAGGTCGGCGACAAGAGCTACGAGATCTATCGCCTCGACGCCGTCAAAGGTACCGAGAAACTCCCCTACAGCCTGAAGGTGCTGGCCGAGAACCTCCTTCGCAACGAAGACGGCTCGAACATCACCAAAGAACACATCGAGGCGATCGCGAACTGGGATCCCAAGGCCGAGCCGAGCGTCGAGATCCAGTACACGCCGGCGCGAGTGATCATGCAGGACTTCACCGGCGTGCCGTGCATCGTGGACCTCGCGACCATGCGTGAGGCGATCGCCGACCTGGGCGGCGACCCGGACAAGGTCAATCCGCTCGCGCCCGCCGACCTGGTGATCGACCATTCCGTGATCGCGGACCTGTTCGGCCGCGCCGACGCGTTCGAGCGCAACGTCGAGATCGAGTACGAGCGCAACGGCGAGCGCTATCAGTTCTTGCGATGGGGCCAAGGCGCTTTCAGCGACTTCAAGGTGGTGCCCCCCGGCACCGGGATCGTGCACCAGGTGAACATCGAGTACCTGGCGAGCGTGGTGGTGGAACGTGACGGGGTGGCCTATCCCGACACCTGTGTGGGCACCGACAGCCACACCACGATGGTCAACGGGCTCGGCGTGCTGGGCTGGGGCGTCGGCGGCATCGAGGCCGAGGCCGCCATGCTGGGCCAGCCGGTGTCGATGCTGATCCCCCGCGTGGTCGGCTTCAGGCTGACCGGCGAGATCAAGCCGGGCGTCACCGCCACCGACGTGGTGCTGACTGTCACGCAGATGCTGCGCGAGCACGGCGTCGTCGGCAAGTTCGTCGAGTTCTACGGCGAGGGCGTGGCCGAGGTGCCGCTGGCCAACCGCGCCACGCTGGGCAACATGAGCCCCGAATTCGGTTCCACCGCAGCAATATTCCCGGTCGACCAGGTCACCATCGACTACCTGAGGATGACCGGGCGCAGCGAGGAGCAGTGCGCGCTGGTGGAGGCCTACACCAAGGAACAGGGCATGTGGCACGAGCCGGACAAGGAACCGGAGTTCTCCGAGTACCTCGAACTCGACCTGGCCGATGTGGAGCCGTCGATCGCGGGGCCGAAACGCCCGCAGGACCGGATCCCGCTGTCCACCGCGAAAGCCTGCTTCCGGCGCGACATCAAGAACTACGTCGGCAACGACCCGAAGAAGCAAGAGTTCTCGAAGGTCGACGAAGCGGTCGACGAGACGTTCCCGGCCAGCGATCCGGCGGCGATCTGCTACGCCGACGACGGCGAGGCCGACGTGCGCTCGGCGGCCAATGGGGCCGAGGGCCGCGACTCCAACCCGGTGAGAGTGAAGTCAGACGAACGCGGCGAATTCACGTTGGACCACGGTGCGGTGGTGATCGCGGCGATCACGTCGTGCACCAACACGTCCAACCCCGAGGTGATGCTGGGCGCCGCGCTGCTGGCCAAGAAGGCCGTCGAAAAAGGCCTGACCTCCAAGCCGTGGGTGAAGACGTCGCTCGCGCCGGGCTCGCAGGTGGTCACCGCCTACTACGACAAAGCCGGGCTCACACCGTATCTGGAGAAGCTGGGCTTCTACCTGGTGGGCTACGGCTGCACGACGTGTATCGGCAACTCGGGGCCGCTGTCGGACGAGATCTCGCAGGCCGTCAACGACAACGACCTGGCGGTCACCGCGGTGCTGTCCGGTAACCGTAACTTCGAGGGCCGCATCAACCCCGACGTGAAAATGAACTACCTGGCGTCTCCGCCGCTGTGCATCGCCTACGCGCTCGCCGGAACCATGGACTTCGACTTCGAGAACGACTCCCTCGGTCTGGACAAGGACGGCAAAGACGTCTACCTGAGGGACATCTGGCCGTCGAGCGAGGACATCAACGAGACCATCAAGTCGTCGATCAACCAGGAGATGTTCGTCAAGAACTACGCCGACGTGTTCAAGGGCGACGACCGGTGGCGCAACCTGCCGACGCCGGAAGGCAGCACGTTCGAGTGGGACGAGAACTCGACGTACGTGCGCAAGCCACCGTACTTCGAGGGCATGCCCGAAGAGCCCGAGCCGGTGAGCGACATCAAGGGCGCGCGGGTGCTGGCGCTGCTGGGCGATTCGGTGACCACCGACCACATTTCGCCGGCGGGCAGCATCAAGCCGGGCACCCCGGCCGCGCAGTACCTCGACGAGCACGGTGTGGAGAAGAAGGACTACAACTCCTACGGCTCGCGCCGCGGCAACCACGAGGTGATGATCCGCGGCACGTTCGCCAACATCCGGTTGAAGAACCTGTTGCTCGACGACGTGTCGGGTGGCTACACCCGCGACTTCACCCAGTCCGCCGAGGATGGCACCGCGCCGCAGGAGTTCATCTACGACGCCGCGCAACACTATGCGGAACAGAACATTCCGCTCGTCGTGCTCGGCGGCAAGGAGTACGGCTCTGGGTCGTCCCGCGACTGGGCTGCCAAAGGCACCCGGCTGCTCGGGGTGCGGGCGGTGATCGCGGAGTCGTTCGAGCGCATCCACCGCAGCAACCTGATCGGCATGGGTGTGATCCCGCTGCAGTTCCCGGAGGGCGAGTCCGCGGATTCACTGGGCCTGGACGGCACCGAGACTTTCGACATCACGGGGATCGAGGAACTCAACGACGGGAAGACGCCGCGCACCGTGCACGTGAAGGCCGGCGACGTCGAGTTCGATGCGGTGGTGCGCATCGACACCCCCGGCGAGGCTGACTACTACCGCAACGGCGGCATCCTGCAGTACGTGTTGCGCAGCATGCCGAGGTCCTGAGCCGGCCACCCGAAGATGCCCCGAGTCAGCGAGGAGCATTTGGCGGCTCGTCGCCGTCAGATCCTGGACGGCGCTCGACGTTGCTTCGCACAGCACGGCTACGACAGGGCGACCGTGCGTCGGCTGGAGCAGACGATCGGGCTGTCGCGCGGCGCGATCTTTCACCACTTCAGGGACAAGGATGCGCTGTTCTTCGAGCTGGCCCGCGAAGACGCCGAGCGGATGGCCGAGGTCGCCTCGCGCGAGGGACTGATCCAGGTGATGCGGGAGATGCTGGCCAACCCGGACCAGTTCGACTGGCTGGCAACGAGATTGGAGATCGCCCGCAAGCTGCGAAACGACCCGGCGTTTCACCGCGGCTGGTCGGAGCGATCCGCGGAGCTGTCCGCCGCGACGTCGGACCGGCTGCGCCGCCAGCGCAAGGCGGGACGGCTGCGTGACGACGTTCCCGGCGACGTGCTGCAGTGCTACCTGGACCTCGTGCTCGACGGGTTGGTGGCACGGCTCGCGTCCGGTGATGATCCGGAGCGGCTGTCAGCGGTCCTCGATCTCGTCGAGGAGTCAGTGCGGAACCGGTAGCGGACGCGCCGGCGTCAGCCGACTCGACTGCGGGTGTGGTTCGGGCCGCCGCGGCTGCGCAGCGTAGTGCCGGATTCGCGCAGCATGCTGTGGATCGACCCGTACGAGCGGCCGGTCGACGCCACCAGCTTGCGGATGCTGGCGCCGTGCTCGTACTGGTCTCGAAGCTCGTGCAGCAGATTTTCCCGAGCTTTGTTCGGCTTCCTCATCGCCATCTCCCCGCCGTGTGAGCACCCAGAGTTTGAGCGTATGTAACGCGGCAGTGGGATTGGGCGGAATTGGCCGGATTGCTTACCGTTCAGGCGAGCTCAATGAGGTCGCGATAGTCCTCGGACCAATAGTCTTCGGTGCCGTCGGGCAGCAGCACCACGCGTTGCGGGTCGAGCGCCTCGGCGGCTCCGGGGTCATGGGTCACCAGCACCACCGCACCGAGGTAGCTGCGCAGTGCGTCGAGCACCTGCTCGCGCGACGCGGGGTCGAGGTTGTTGGTGGGCTCGTCGAGCAACAGAACGTTCGCGGTCGACGCGACGAGGCCGGCCAGTGCGAGCCGGGTCTTCTCGCCGCCGGAAAGCGTGCCGGCCAGTTGGTCGAGCTGTGGTCCGCTGAACATGAACGCGCCTAGCAGTCCGCGCAGATCCTGCTCGCCGCTATCGGGAGCGGCATGCCGGATGTTCTCCCACACCGTCGCCGAATTGTCCAGAGTGTCGTGCTCCTGGGCGAAATACCCGATCCTGCAACCATGTCCGGGTTCGATGAGGCCGGCGTCCGCGGTCTCCGCCCCAGCGAGGAGCCTCAGCAGTGTGGTCTTGCCGGCGCCGTTGAGGCCGAGCACCACCACCCTGGACCCGCGGTCGATCGCGAGGTCGACGCCGCTGAACACCTCCAGCGAGCCGTAGTTCTTGCTCAGCCCCTTGGCGGTCAACGGTGTGCGCCCACAGGGCGCAGGGGTGGGGAACTTGATCCGGGCGACCTTGTCGGCCACCCGCGCGTCGTCCAAAGTGGCCATCATGCGGTCGGCGCGGCGCAGCATGTTCTGCGCGGCAACGGCTTTGGTGGCCTTGGCGCCGAGTTT
This sequence comes from uncultured Actinomycetota bacterium, assembly GCA_963775205.1. Classification (GTDB taxonomy): domain Bacteria; phylum Actinomycetota; class Actinomycetes; order Mycobacteriales; family Mycobacteriaceae; genus Mycobacterium. Next base: position 127,987 of record CAVZHV010000002.1, read on the forward strand.
GGCCGCCTGTGTCCTCAGTGCCGCCGCTTTGCGTTCAGCGTTGGCGCGTTCGCGGCGGCGGCGTTGCTCGTCGGTGGCGCGCGCGTCGAGGTACTTGTGCCAGCCCATGTTGTAGACGTCGATCTCGCCGCGCACCGCGTCGAGGAACCAGACCTTGTTGACGACATCGGCGAGCAGGTCGACGTTGTGGCTGATGACGATGAGACCGCCGCTGTAATTCCGCAGGAAGTCTCGCAGCCAGCCCAGAGAGTCGGCGTCGAGGTGATTGGTCGGCTCGTCGAGCAGCAGCGTGACAGATGAATCGGAACCGGTGCCTCCGCCTTCTCCGGCCGCGAACAGGATGCGCGCCAACTCGACGCGGCGGCGTTGACCGCCCGACAGCGTGCGAAGTGGCTGCGTCAGCACGCGGTCCGGCAGGCCGAGGCTCGAACAGATACGTGCCGCCTCGCTCTCGGCGACGTATCCGCCGAGTGCGGCGAACCGCTCCTCGAGTTGGCCGTAGCGGCGGACGGCTTTGTCGCGTTCGGCCTCGTCGACGACCTCGGCCATCACCGCCTGCTGCTTCTCGAGCTCGGCCATCAGGGTGTCGAGCCCGCGGGCGGACAGAACGCGATCGCGGGCGATGACCTCGAGGTTGCCCTCTTTGGGATCTTGTGGGAGATAACCGATTTCGCCTTTGCGCTGGATGATTCCCGCGTACGGCTCCGCGTCGCCGGCGAGGATGCGCATCGTGGTGGTCTTGCCGGCGCCGTTGCGGCCCACCAGACCGATGCGATCGCCGGGCTGCACGCGCAGCGCAGATCCCGCCGCGGACACCAGGATCCGCGCGCCGGCGCGGACCTCAAGGTCCGTTGCGGTGATCACAGCAGGTCCTCTACTTGTCGTCGGTGAAGATCGGCTTGCGCTTTTCGGCGCGCGCAGCGACAGCCTCTTCGAAATTGGCGGTGAGCAGGCGCACGAAGAGCTGCCCGAGGCCTTCGGCCTGCATGTGCGCTTCCAGGCTACCGGCGTCGAGTCCAGTCCAGAGTGTGCGCTTGGTCAACTCAGTTCCGGGCCGGGAGAACGCGGCGATCTGCTCGCCGATCTGATAGCAGGTGTCGAGCAGGTCGTCGGCGGGGACTGTGCGCGACACCAACCCGATGCGCTCGGCCTCGTCGGCGTCGACGTCGCGGCCGGTGAGCATCATCTCGAATGCTCGTGACGTCCCGATCGCCCTGGGTAACAGGTAGGAGAGGCCGAGTTCGCTGGCGGTCAGGCCGTTGTTGATGCCGGCTGCACGGAAGTACGCCTCAGTTGACGCGACGCGGATGTCGGCGGCGAGCGCCAGGCACAGGCCACCGCCGATGGCGGGCCCGTTGACGGCGGCGATGACGGGCTGGTGCATGCGACGCAGGCCGAGGATCACGTCGTCGAGCACTTCCATCGAGCGCAGCGCGAACGTGGGCCGGGTGAGCCCCTCGATGTGCGGCACAGACCCGGCGGACTTGTGGTCGGCACCCGAGGAGAACCCGCGGCCCGCGCCGGTGAGCACGACGGCGCGGACGTCGTTGTCGTAGGTGACCTCTTCGATGACACGCCGAAGCGGGACCATCACGTCGAACGCCATCGAGTTCATCCGCTCGGGGCGGTTCAGCGTGATCAGCGCGATGTTCGGGCGCGGGCGGTCGACCAGGACGAAGTCGTTGTTCACGGGTTGCACGCTATCGCGTGCTCTGGTTACGCCTGTTCGCTGTCGTTCTGTGCCTTCTGCGCGGCGAGCGCGGCTTCGACGTCGAGGGCCTCGACCTGCTGGACCAGGTCCTCGAGCATCGGCGGCGTCAGGGCGCCGGCCTGGTTGAAAACCAGCGTGCCCTTCTTGAAGGCCATTAATGTCGGAATGGCGCGGATTTGAGCCCGAGCGGCCAGTTCTTGCTCGGCTTCGGTGTCGACTTTCGCGTGCACGACGTTCGGATGCTTTTCCGACGACGCCGCGAACGTCGGCGCGAATTGCTTGCAGGGACCGCACCACGAGGCCCAGAAGTCCACCAGCACGATCTCGTTTTCGTTGATGGTGTCGTCGAACTGCTCGGTGGTGATGTCGTGAGTTGCCATGCCTAGCCCAACGTTGGTCAGCTGCGGAAATGTTCCCTCTACCCAAGCACCAGCAAGCCGCTGAGCAGAACGATCACCCAGGCCGCGACGATCAGCGGGATCACCCACTGTTCTCCCGCTGCGTGCTGGTGCGTCTGCCGTGCCGACGTGGACATCGCCAGCCCTCCTTTGCCGGTGGCTCTGTCCATGTGTAGCCACGGGCGCGATTGGCAAACATCGGGTGTTACGGGTCGTCGTCGTCTTTGAGTCGGAAGTAGCGTTGGGGGTGCCAGTAGCCGTTGGTGGTGGGTGTGCCGAAGTGCACTTGGGGTGGTGCAGCCGGGCCGGGTGCAGCCACGGTCTTTGGAATCAACGCATGGTGATGCACCCATAAGGTGTGCACGCCACGCATGAACGCTGCTTCCCCGGACGCCCGGCTCGGGTCTCCTCCCACCCACCAGAACGCCGCAGCATCGTTCAGCATCGGGGGAACGGACACCCCTGGGGAAGCGGCTCCACATGCGGAGTCCAGCGGATAGAAGGACGCTAAGCGATGAGTCGGATCGTGATGGGTGCGTACTAGTACCAGTACCTTCGGCTGGCGACCGGCCGCCCGACAAGGCCGAGGATCAGGAAAATGACGCCCACGACTAGCAATATCCAGCCGAGGACGATGCAAATCGTGGCGAGGAATGCCACCGAGGCGGGCCACGGGACGAGGTAGCCGAGAAGAAGCAGGATGACGCCGGCGATGATCATGACTACATGAGACCACATTTGACCGCCCCGGTAGGCCTGAACGCTCGCGGAAGTTCGCAATCTGCACGCGTTAGCCTTGGTGTCGCTGACCACGCCAGGTGTCGCAAACACGTATCAGCCGTGGCTCTGCCATCGCGGGCGTGCAACACGATTCGCAGTAAGGCTTGACGGCGACGAGGTCGCGGAGAGGCGTGCTATAGCGACTCAGCCCGCGTCTAGATCGCGCACCGCCGCAACCAGGCCTCTGACCTCGGTGGCCGAGGGCTGCAACTCATAGGCATGGTGATGACAGGCACGACTCAACCCGTGCCAAATCCGCTTGGCGTGCTCCCCCACATCGGAACCCCGCAACGCGCTCAGCACCACAAGTTTCGAGTTGGTGGTCGGCCGGTCCTGACCGGTGGGCAGCCACGTGCTCGCCTCGTCCAGCCAGTCCTCGAATGCGAACCGCGCCAGTACCGCCGCGGTCCGCGGACCCCGGGCGCCGAGAGCCACCGAGCCGTCGAGCACCTCGTCGGCGTAGTCGAGCAGGGCAGCGCGGTCGGTCATAGCCCCAGCGAGCTCAGGTCACCGACGGCGAGTCGGGCGTCGTTTACCGCGGATTTGTAGTCGGCCACGCCGGTGTGTAGCCCCTTGGTCACCAAGGTCAGCGTGTCACGGCGAGCCCGCCCGCCCGACCGCCACTTGTCGACGGCCGCATCGTCGTCCTGATTCGCACCGACGGCAAGTGCGAGGCGCTTCTTCACCGTCGCCGCCTTCTCCCATGTGTCCTCGACTTCGTGACGAGAACGCCCGCCTGCCAACGCCTTTGAAGCAAACACCTCCCAGCAGGCCGCCTCGAGAGCTTCGCGACACAGCACCGGGATCGCAGCGTTCTTGACTTCATCCGGGACGGCCTCGTCGACGGCGATCGCGAACGCATCGTCGAGCAGGCGGGTGGCGGGACGGCTTGAATCGACCATGGTCACTGCGGAATTGGCGCCGCGGGTCACCTCGATGATGCTCGCGGGTGCGCGAGAGCGGCGGATCGCCGCCGGAAGCCGGTCGTCGTGCGTGAAGACGATCACCTGGCGCTCTTCGGCCAGTGCCGTCAGCACGTCCAGCAAGCCGTCGATCTTGGACGGGTCCATCGCCTGGATCGGATCGTCGAGCACGAGGAACCGGAACGGGCTTTCGGACGACGTCGCGCGTGGGATGAAGATGGCCAGCGCTAGGGCCTGCAGCTCGCCCTGGCTCATCACACCGAAAGCCTCTGATTCCGAACCGTCGACGTCCGCCTCGAGGATCACGCGCCTGTTGGTCTTCTGACCTTCGAGGCGGATCGCGCCGAGGTCGACGTTGCTTTCCTGACGCAGCGCCGCCCAGATGTCCCGTGCTTTCTGCGCCAGCGGCGCGATCCGCTGGTTGCGGAGCTCACCGGCGTTGCGCTGCAACCACTTCTGCGCCTCGGTGGCGATCTTGAGCTTGGGTTCGGCGTCACGAGCCGCTTCGGCCTTCTTGACCCAGTCCGCGAGGTCCACCGCGACCGGCGTCCAGGCGTCTTCACGTGCCTTCATCAGGTCATCGGCCTGCTTTCGCAGCGAGGCGTAGGCAGATTCGAGGTCCGGCAGCGTTTGTGCGACGTGGTCGACCAATGCGAAGTCGTCGTCTATCGGAAATTCGGAGAAGCGGTTGTAGGCGTCGCGAGCCGCGGTGAGGTCGAGTGCGTCGTCGGTGAGCGGTGGCGGGTGAATGCGACGGATCAGCCCAACAAGCGCCGATCTTGCCTGCTGGGCAGCAGCGCGGGCGGCAGTGAGCTCCTCTGCGGCGCTTTGGTCGTGCTCGAGGGCAGCGCGGGCGGCGACCGCCCATCTCGCGTCGAGGGTTCCTTGTCCGCAGACGGGGCACGGTTGATCACCGTGGTCTTCGTGGAACGTCAGGCCCATGTCGAGTAGTCGGGCGCGGTCGGCGGCCAGCGCGCCGGAGCGTTGCGCCTCTTCACGTTCGTTCTCGGCGGCAGATTTCAGTGCGGCGCATGTCGGTTCGAGTTCGTCGGCGGTGGGGACCGCAAGTCGTTGCGCCTGCTGCCAGGCGAACGGCACCGACGACGTGGCACCCTGAGTGATCAGCGGCCGCACTGCTTCGAGGTCGGGTTTGTTCTTCTTGAGTTGCGCGAGAGCCTTTGCGGCGCGGGGGTCTTCGTGAGTTTCCAGGATCGGCTTCAGGCCGTCACGCGCCTTCTTGACGTCGGCGGCGGGTTGCCTGAGTTGCTTCACCTCTGCGTCGAGGCGTGCGATGGCGTCGGCCAGCTGCTCGAGGCCGAGTAGTTTGTACAACTCGTCGTAGAAGTCGCTGGGGCGGCCCTCGATGATGCCGCCGAGCTCGTCGTAACTCAGCAGCGGCCGGTACATTTCGAGTGCGGCATCCCAGCCCAGAACGCTTGTGTCTTCCCGTTTTTGGCCAGGGCGCTGCACCCAGGTCTTCATCTTATCGACGTTGATTTCACCGGCCGGCCAGTCGACGCCGATGGTGGTGACGCCGGCGCCCTCTTCGGTGATGCCGATGCGGATTTCGGCGGGCTCGCCAGCGTGCAAGTTGCGCCAGTTCTGCGACCAGACCGCCGCTTTGTCCTCCCACCGGGAGTTGCTTCCGGTCAACGCGAGCTCGAGCGCTTCAGCCAGGGTGGACTTGCCGGAGCCGTTACGGCCCGCGACGACGACGAGGCCGGGACCGGCTGGAAGCGGCAGCGTGACTTTCGGGCCGATACCGCGGAAGCCCTGCACGCTGATCGACTTCAGGTAGGCGCCGACGGGTTCAGTGGCGGTGTCCTCGGGCGTGGTGAGCGCGTCGACGAGGTCTGTTGACGTGACCTCGTTTCCAAGCACGTGCGCCAGATCACCCGGATCGCCGAGAGCGGCGAGTACGGCGAGGCGGGCGTCCTCGGTGAGATCAGGGTCGTCGTCGGCGCATCGCAGGACGTAGTTCTTCAGGCGATCGTCGGCCATCACAGTCGTGTACCCAGCCGTGCCAAGCGCTCAACGCGTTGCCAGTCTTTCGGTGGGCGTCAAGCCGAGGCGAAGAACCGCCGGAGCTGGTCCGCGATGACGGCCGGCTGGCCACCCTGGTCTTGGGCGGCCCCGTGGTTCAAGCCGGGCAGCTCGACACGGGCTGATCGCGGCAACACGGTCTCCAGTGCGTCCAGCGTGCCTTTGAAGAGCGGCGGCGCTTCCGTGCCGCACATCAGCAGGACCTCCGCGGACACGTTCTTGTAGTCGTCGATGGTTCCCTCGGTGGCCCTCACCAGATCCAATTCCGGCTTCAGTGCGGGGACCAGATCGCGCAGCGCGACATCGTCGCCCTTCACCATTTTCGCGTCCAGCCACAGGATCAGGCGGCAGACGGCAGGCTGGGCCACCGCCCAGCCCAGGAGGCGGTACGGCTTGGAGACGGCTGTTGTTGTGCGAGCGTCGTGTCGTGCGTCCTTGGTCAACGCCGCCATCGTCGCTGCGACATCGCCGCGTGCTTGCAGACGCTCCTGGCGGCTGATGACCTGTTTGAAGTCGTCGAGACCCGGTTGGCCGACGAACACGACCGGCTCGAAGACTGCGACCTTACGAATGGCCGGGATCGCCATCGACCCGTGCAGGGCGAACAAGCCGCCGTCGGCGGGCCCGAAGACGTACTGCGCGCCGGTGTCGGCGACGACGGCGGCGAGATCCTCGTCCTCGCGCTCGATGCTGTAGTGAGGTCCGCAAGACCCACTCATTCCTCTGCCCCGGCGATCCGGGATGGAAACGGTGAACTCGTCGGCCAGCGCGGCGCCCAACTTCATGTAGTGCTGCGAGGCAAGTGCACCGCCGTGCAGGAGCACCACTCCTGGGCCGCGGCCGAACTGGCGGTAGCCGATGGTTGTGCCGTCCTTGGACGTCACCGACTTCTTCTGATAACTGGGGCGCTTCGTGGTCACGTCAACATCCAACCGCTGTCAGGCGCGACTCGTAATCGCCGAGGGTTTCGGCCAGCGCAAATCGAGCATCGCCTTCGCTGTCTGCGGAACCAGCCGCGGGCGAACCGCGGTCTTACAGAGGCTCTGGATCTAAGAACCGACGTAAAGGAAACCTTGACAGGGTCCGCGGTGTAAATGGATCATTTACATATACAGATCCGGGCGAGCGCCCGGAATCATGGCATCACTGTCGATGCCATGCTCCACGCGATCCGTAACCCATTGCGAATTGTTGAACAGGAGTCCGGCGGTGAAGTGCGGTTGCTCGTGATCCGCCCAGACCAGACGGGACGGCTGCTCGAGCTCGTCGTGGTCGCTGATGAACCCGTGCGGATCATTCACGCCGACGTCCTGCGTCCCAAGTTCTACGACTACCTCTGAAGACGGAAGAAGAAATGAGCAAGAACGAAGCCCGATGCCGACGTCGCCGAATGGCTCGACAACCTCGAGGTCGATCCATTGCAGGTTCGCGATGCGCGTCACATGCGCCGGATCAGTGCCGCAGCTGCAGCGGTAGATGACGCACAGGACGAGCTTCGCGCTGCGGTGGCTGCCGCACGGGAAGCAGGCGACACATGGGCGATGATCGGGGTGGCACTTGGAATCAGCCGGCAAGCCGCGTATCAGCGTTTCGGCCAATCCAGCGAAGCCCCTAGACCGTAAATCCCAGCGCCCGCAGCTGTTCTCGCCCGTCCTCGGTGATCTTGTCCGGGCCCCACGGCGGATTCCACACCCAATTGATCTTGATGTCGTTCACCAAACCCGCGCCGACCAGCGCCATGCGCGACTGGTCCTCGATCACGTCGGTCAGCGGGCACGCCGCCGACGTCAGCGTCATGTCGATGAGCGCAGTCGTGCCGTTCTCGCCGCGATCGACGTTGATCCCGTAGACCAGGCCGAGGTCGACGACGTTGATGCCGAGTTCGGGGTCGACGACGTCGCGCATCGCCTCCTCGAGATCGGCGAGGAACTCCTCATCCGGCAATTGAGCGGCCGTTTCGCTCATCGTCCACCTCCTGCTCGTATTGAGCCAGCCCTGTACTCGATGCGCTGGCCTCCGCCAGCGCGGCCTTGAACGCCATCCATCCAAGCAGCGCGCATTTCACCCGCGCCGGGTACTTCGATACCCCCGCGAACGCGACACCGTCGCCGATCACGTCTTCGTCGCCCTCGACGGTTCCCCGCGACGACACCATCTCGGTGAATGCGCTCACGATGTCGAGTGCCCGGTCGACGTTCTGCCCGATCACCTGGTCGGTGAGCACCGAGGTGGCTGCCTGGCTGATCGAGCAGCCCTGACCGTCATACGACACGTCGGCGACCCGCTGCCCGTCCTCGCTTAGCGCCACCCGCAGCCGCACCTCGTCGCCGCAAGTCGGGTTCACGTGGTAGACCTCGGCGCCGTACGGCTCCCGCAGCCCACGATGGTGCGGGTGCTTGTAGTGATCGAGAATCACTTCCTGGTAGATCTGCTCGAGCCGCAACTCAGGCCCCGCCAAAGAAGTCCACTGCCCGGCGGACGCCGGCGACCAGCCGGTCCACCTCGTCGGGCGTGTTGTACAGCGCGAACGATGCGCGCGCCGTCGCTGCGATCCCGAACCGCCGGTGCAGCGGCCAAGCGCAGTGGTGCCCCACCCGCACCGCTACCCCGTCGTCGTCCAGCACTTGACCCACGTCGTGCGCGTGCACGCCGTCGAGGACGAACGCCACCGGCGAACCACGGCCCTCGAGCGACGTCGGCCCGATGATCCGCACGCCCTCGACGGTCGAGAGACCCTCGAGCGTCGCCGCCACCAGTGTCCGCTCGTGCGCTTCGACTGCGTCCATGCCGAGAGCCTGCAAATACCTTGTGGCAGCGGCTAATCCGACCACCTGGGACGTCATCGGCGTACCGGCCTCGAACCGCTGCGGTGCGGGCGCGTAGGTGGTGGCCTCCATCGTCACGGTCTCGATCATTGAGCCGCCGGTGATGAACGGCGGCATCTCGTTGAGAAGCTCACGTCTGCCGTACAACACGCCAATACCGTTGGGGCCCAGCATCTTGTGGCCCGAGAACGCCGCATAGTCGACATCGAGGGAATGGAAGTCCACCGGCCGATGCGGCACCGACTGGCATGCGTCCAGGACGGTCAACGCCCCGACCGCCTTCGCTCGCGACACCAGCTCCCCCACGGGCGCCAACGCGCCCGTGACATTCGAATGGTGACTGAAAGTAACCACTTTCACACGATCGTCGACGTCCAGGCTGTCGAGGTCGATGCGTCCGTCGTCGGTTACTCCGTACCACCGCAGCGTCGCGCCGGTGCGCTGTGCCAGCTCCTGCCACGGCACCAGGTTCGCGTGATGCTCCAGTTCCGTGGTGACGATCACGTCGCCGGGTCCGACAGCCCTGTCGAATCGCTTGTCGCCGAGGGCATATGCGACGAGATTGAGTGCCTCCGTCGCGTTCTTGGTGAACACCAACTCGTCGGCGTCGGCCCCGACGAACTCGGCAATGTCGGCACGGCCCTGCTCGTAGGCGTCGGTGGCCTCCTCCATCAGCTGGTGCGCGCCGCGGTGCACCCCGCCGTTCGACGTCGTCAGGAAGTCCCGCTCGGCGTCGAGCACCTGCAGTGGCCGCTGCGACGTGGCGCCGGAATCCAAGTACGCCAACTGCTTTCCACCGCGCATCACCCGTTTGAGGATCGGGAAGTCGGCGCGGATCGCGTCGATGTCCAGCGGCGTCGTCATCGCTATGCCCCCGCGGCGACTTTCTCGGTGAAGCGTACGTACCCGTTCGCGTCGAGCTCGTCGGCCAGTTCCGGACCGCCGGATTCGATGATCCGGCCGCCGACGAATACGTGCACGAACTGCGGCTGGATGTAGCGCAGGATGCGGGTGTAGTGAGTGATCAGCAGGATGCCGCCGTGGGTTTCCTCGGCGTAGCGGTTGACGCCTTCACTGACCACGCGCAGCGCGTCGACGTCGAGACCGGAGTCGGTCTCGTCGAGGATCGCGATCTTCGGCTTGAGCAGGGCGAGTTGCAGGATTTCGTGCCGCTTCTTCTCGCCGCCCGAAAAGCCTTCGTTGACACTGCGTTCGGAGAACGACGGGTCGATCTCGAGGCCGGTCATCGCGGATTTGACTTCTTTGACCCAGTGCCGCAGCTTCGGTGCCTCTCCCCTGACGGCCGTGGCTGCGGTGCGCAGGAAGTTCGACATCGAGACACCGGGCACCTCGATCGGGTACTGCATCGCGAGGAACAGCCCGGCGCGGGCGCGCTCGTCGACGCTCATCGCCAGCACGTCCTCGCCGTCCAGCGTGATCGAGCCCGACGTCACCTTGTACTTGGGGTGGCCGGCGATCGCGTACGACAACGTCGACTTGCCGGAACCGTTGGGCCCCATCAGCGCATGGGTTTCGCCGGACTTCACCGTCAGGTTGACGCCCTTGAGGATGGGGATCTCGGTCTCGTCCGGTGCGGTGACCGAGACGTGCAGGTCTTTGACTTCCAGTGTGGTCATGGTTGGGGTGTTCTCGATTCCGTGATCGCTAGTTCTCTTTCGATGGCTTCCGTGAGCCGTTCGCGCACCGCACGCACGGCGATCTTGGCGATGATCTCGCCGAAGAAGCCCCGCACGATGAGGCGGCGCGCTTGGCCTTCCGGGATACCGCGCGCCTGCAGATAGAACATCTGCTCGTCGTCGAATCGTCCTGTGGCGCTGGCGTGCCCGGCACGGACGATCTCGCCCGTCTCGATTTCGAGGTTGGGCACTGAATCGGCGCGGGCGCCGTCGGTCAGCAGCAGGTTGCGGTTGGTTTCGAACGTGTCGGTGCCCGTGGCGTTGGCGCGGATGAGAACATCGCCGATCCAGACCGTATGGGCGTCGGGCTTTCGTGAGTCCGGATCGCCTTGCAGCGCACCCTTGTACAGCACGTCGGAGCGGCAGTTGGGGTAAGCATGGTCGACGAGCAGCCGCGACTCGAAGTGCTGACCGTCGTCGGCGAAATAGGTGCCGAGCAACTGGGCGTCGCCACCGGGGGCGGCGAAACGGACCGTCGTCGAGGTGCGGACGACGTCTCCCCCGAGCGTGACGTTGACGTGGCCGAGGACAGCGTCCTTACCCAGGCGGGCGTGATGCGCACTGACGTGCACCATGTCGTCGGCCCAGTCGGCAATCCAGATGACCCCGAGGGCCGCCGAGTCGCCGACGATGATCTCGACGTTGTCGGCGTAGGTTCCGCTGCCGCGCAGGTCGACGACGACGATGGCCCTGACGAGTTCTTCGACTCGAATTTGCAGGTGCCCGTAGGCCACTGCGCCCTCACCGGGACCGGTGACCACGATCTCGATGGGTTGGGCCACCTCGGTGTCACGCGCGACGGTGACGATGGTGGCTTTGTTGAATGACGAGAAGGCCTGGGCCGCAACACGGTCGGCGGGTACACCGCCCTGTCCGAGGCGTTCGTCGCGCCGTCTCACGTGTTCGACGGTGACGCCAGGACGTTCGGCGACCTCGATGGTGGCGGCCCCGGTGGCCGGCGCGGACCCGTCGTGCAGGCCTCGGAGCCGCTTCAGCGGTGTGAAGCGCCAGATTTCGTCGCGGCCACTCGGCACCTCGAATGCGTTGACGTCGAACGAGGTGAAGACCTCGCCCTTGTTGGCGGCAGCCAACGTCGAGCCGCTGTTGGCGGCAGCCAACGTCGAGCCGCTGTTGGCGGCGGTGAGGGCTGAGCCTTCCACCGCTTCAGTCACATTGGTCACTTATTTTCCCGTCGCTTCGCTCGCCCCGGTCAGCCGACCGCACCTTCCATCTGCAGCTCGATCAGCCGGTTCAGCTCCAGCGCGTACTCCATCGGCAGTTCCTTGGCGATGGGCTCGACGAATCCGCGCACCACCATCGCCATCGCCTCGTCCTCAGTGAGGCCGCGGCTCATCAGATAGAACATCTGGTCCGCGCTGACCTTGGACACCGTGGCCTCGTGGCCCATCGTGACGTCGTCCTCGCGGATGTCGACGTACGGGTAGGTGTCGCTGCGGCTGATCGTATCGACCAGCAGTGCATCGCATTTCACGCTGGACTTGCTGCCGTGAGCGCCCTTGTTGACCTGGACCAGGCCGCGATAGGACGCGCGGCCGCCGGCGCGGGCCACCGACTTGGACACGATGTTGCTCGACGTGTTCGGCGCCAGGTGAAGCATTTTCGCGCCGGTGTCCTGGTGCTGGCCCTCGCCGGCGAACGCGACGCTCAAGACCTCGCCCTTGGCGTGCTCGCCGGTCATCCAGACGGCGGGGTACTTCATGGTCACCTTGGATCCGATGTTGCCGTCGACCCACTCCATGGTCGCGCCGGCCTCCGCGCGGGCGCGCTTGGTCACCAGGTTGTAGACGTTGTTCGACCAGTTCTGAATTGTCGTATAACGGCAACGACCGCCCGGTTTGACAATTATTTCCACCACCGCAGAATGCAATGAATCTGACTTATAGATTGGCGCAGTGCAGCCTTCGACGTAATGTACATATGCGCCTTCATCGACAATTATCAGTGTACGCTCAAATTGTCCCATATTCTCGGTATTGATCCGGAAATAAGCCTGCAATGGGATGTCTACCTGAACACCTGGTGGTACATAGATGAAACTGCCTCCACTCCAGGTAGCAGTATTCAAGGCGGAGAACTTGTTATCGCCAGCCGGAATGACGGTACCAAAATACTGCTTGAAGATATCTGGATGCTCTTGAAGACCAGAATCGGTATCTAAGAAGATAACTCCTTGCTTTTCAAGGTCCTCGCGAATTTGATGGTAAACAACAGTACTTTCGTATTGTGCGGCTACTCCTGCAACCAATCGTTGGCGCTCTGCTTCAGGAATTCCGAGCTTGTCGTAGGTCTTCTTAATATCGTCTGGCAGATCATCCCAAGAGGCCGCCTGCTTCTCGGTGGACCGCACGAAGTACTTGATGTTGTCGAAGTCGATTCCCTCGAGGTTGGAGCCCCACGTCGGCATCGGCTTGCGCTGGAAGATGCGCAGCGCCTTGAGCCGCTGCTGCAGCATCCACTCGGGCTCGTTCTTCCTCCCCGAAATGTCGCGCACCACATCCTCGTTCAGCCCGCGCTTGGCACTGGCGCCCGCGATATCCGAGTCGACCCAGCCGTAGCCATACCGGCTCAGCGAGGCGATCGCCTCGTCCTGACTGAGCGGCTCGCCAATCTTGTGGGTCGACGTGTCCGGCATGGCCGTCATATCGAGGCTCCTTCTAGTTTCGTCTTCACCCCGCGCGGGCTGTGCGCCGAAGGGTCAGTCAGTGGTACATGGGTGGTGCATGCGCAGTCGCCGTTGACGATCGTCGCCAGCCTCTGCACATGCGTGCCGAGGATCTCTGCGAACGCGTCCCGCTCGGCCTGGCACAGCTCCGGAAACTCCTCGGCGACGTGCGACACCGGGCAGTGATGCTGGCAGATCTGAACTCCGTCGACCTGGCCGTGCACCCGCGTGGTCGTCGTCGCGTATCCGGCCTTCGTCAACGCCCCGGCGACGCGCTCTGCGGTTTCTTCAACGTCGTCGGCGTCCCCGTTCACTCCCGCCAGGATCGTGTCGATCCGGCGCCGCGCGAACGTCCGCACCGCGTCGTCGCCTCCGATCTCCCGGAGCTGGCGCATCGCCGCGGCAGCGAGATCGTCGTACGTGTGGCCGAGCTTGGCGCGTCCGGCAGCCGTCAGCCGATACCGCTTGGCGGGCCGGCCACGGCCGTGCTGCTGCCATGCCGCCGCCGGGCTGGCCTGCGCCTCACCCGCCTCGAGCAGTGCATCGAGGTGCCGACGTACGCCTGCGGCCGAAATGCCGAGCCGCTCGCCGATTTCGCCTGCTGTGATGGGCCCGGACTCCAGCAGCAGCTGGACGATCTCGCCACGCGTGTAGCGATCAGTTTCCGGACGGATTTTCACAACACCATTGTGACGGAATTCCCCGACCGAGTCTACGAAGGTCGCCCTAACCGGCGCGGTGAGATTGGCCACCCGCCGCGGTCGTTACGCTGCACTGATGGCAGCTCGCCGCCATGGCTCCCTGAGCTCGTCGATTGCCCGCTGGCACGGCGATGAGCGGACTGTCGGCGCGCCGCTCAACCCCGCCGAGCTGGTGGCGATGCGCCGCACCCGGCTCTTCGGCGCCACGGGCACCGTTCTGATGGCCATCGGCTCGCTGGGTGCCGGTGCGCGGCCTGTTGTGCAAGACCCCACCTTCGGCGTCCGGCTGCTCAACCTGCCGTCGCGCATGCAGACCGTGTCGCTGACGATGACCACCACCGGCGCCGTGATGATGGCGCTCGCCTGGCTGATGCTGGGCCGTTTCACGCTCGGCGAGCGCCGGATGTCGCGCAGCCAGCTCGACCGCACGCTGATGCTGTGGATCCTGCCTCTGCTGATCGCACCGCCGATGTACAGCAAGGACGTCTACTCCTACCTCGCACAGAGCGAGATCTCGCGGCTAGGGCTGGATCCCTACAGAACCGGCCCGGCACCGGCCCTCGGGCTTGACCACGTCTTCACGCTCTCGGTGCCCAGTCTGTGGCGCGACACACCCGCGCCATACGGCCCTCTCTTCCTCTGGATCGGCCGCGGCATCTCGGCGGTCACCGGAGAGAACATCGTCGCCGCCGTGCTATGCCACCGGCTGGTGGTGCTGATCGGCGTCGGCTTGATCGTCTGGGCGACGCCGCGCCTTGCCCGCCGCTGCGGAGTGGCCGAGGTCAGCGCGTTGTGGCTGGGCGCCACCAACCCGCTGCTGATCATGCATCTCGTCGCCGGCATTCATAACGAGGCACTGATGCTGGGCCTGATGCTGGCCGGCACGGAGTTTGCCCTGCGCGGCGTCGATTCCACCCGTCCGCTGATGGCCCGTCCCCTGCGATGGCCTCGGCACCGCGCCGACTGGGAACAGTGGCATCCCCTGGCGATGTTGGTGCTCGGCGTCGTACTGATCACGATGTCGTCGCAGGTCAAGCTCCCCTCGCTGCTGGCGCTGGGCTTCGTCGCGATGGCGCTCGCGCGAAGATGGGGCGGCAACGTCCGCGGCGTCGTCGCGGCAGGCGGCTTCCTCGGCTTGCTCTCGCTGGCCGTGATGGCGCTGATCGGCTCGGCCAGCGGCCTGGGCTTCGGCTGGGTGAACACCCTCGGCACCGCGAACGTGGTGCGCAGCTGGATGTCACCGCCGACTTTGTTGGCCCTGGAAACCGGGCAGGTCGGCATTCTGCTCGGCCTTGGCGACCACACCACCGCCGTGCTGGGCCTGACCCGTGCGATCGGCGTGCTGATCATCGCGATCCTGGTGTCGTGGCTGCTGATCGCCGTGCTGCGCGGGCGGCTGCATCCCGTCGGCGGCCTCGGCGTGGCCCTGGGTGCGACAGTCCTTCTGTTCCCCGTGGTGCAGCCCTGGTACCTGCTCTGGGCGATCGTCCCGCTGGCGGCCTGGGCCACGCGGCCACGCTTCCGGATCGCGACGATCGTCGTCACGCTCGTCGTCGGCATCTTCGGGCCCACCGCCAACGGCGACCGGTTCGCGCTGTTCCAGATCATCGATGCAACAGTGGCCAGCACCGTGATCGTGCTGATCATCATCGCGCTGACCTACTCGATGCTGCCGTGGCGCAGCGTCCCGCATCCGATCGCCGTCAGCGAAGAGGCGGTCGAGCCCGAGATCCCGACGCCGACCACCACCCCCACGCCGGCAACCACCCCGGCGCTGGACGCCTACGCTGAGTCTCCGTGATGTCGACGCCAATCCCCGTGCGCCTGCGCGGGGTCTGCAAACGGTACGGGTCGACGATCGCAGTGTCCGGCCTCGACCTCGACGTCGAACGCGCCGAAGTGTTTGCGCTGCTGGGTCCCAACGGCGCAGGCAAGACGACCACGGTGGAGATGTGCGAAGGGTTCGCGCGGCCCGACGCCGGCACCGTCGAAGTGCTGGGCATGAACCCGGTCGTCGACAATGCCCGCGTTCGCGAACGCATCGGCGTGATGCTGCAGGGCGGCGGTGGCTATCCCGCTGCGCGCGCCGGCGAGATGCTGAATCTCGTTGCGGCGTATGCAGCCAACCCACTGGACCCGAACTGGTTGATGGACACGCTGGGGCTCACTGACGTCGCGCGAGTCACCTACCGACGCCTGTCGGGCGGTCAGCAGCAGCGACTCGCGTTGGCGTGCGCGTTGGTCGGTCGTCCCGAGCTGGTATTCCTCGACGAGCCGACGGCCGGCCTGGACGCCCATGCCCGTCTGGTCGTGTGGGAACTGATCGACGCGTTGCGCCGCGACGGGGTGACCGTCGTGTTGACGACGCACCAGCTCACCGAGGCCGAGGAGCTGGCCGACCGGCTGGTGATCATCGACCGCGGCGTCGCGGTGGCGACGGGCACGCCGGCCGAGATCATGCGCAACGGCGCGCAGAACCAGCTGCGGTTCAGCGCGCCACCGATGCTCGACCTGTCGCTGCTGTCGGCGGCGTTGCCCGACGGGTACAAGGCCGTCGAAGTGTCGTCCGGGCAATACCTGGTCGAGGGGTCGATCGACCCACAGGTGCTCGCGACGGTGACGTCGTGGTGCGCCCGGCTCGACGCGCTCGCCACGGACATGCGCGTCGAGCGTCGCAGCCTCGAAGACGTCTTCCTGGAACTGACGGGCAGGGAGGTCCGCCGATGAGCCCCTCGGGCGAAGAGCAAATGCCGGTGAACCAGACCCGTTTCACGCCGGGCACTTTCACGCCCGACCCGCGGCCGAACACCGTTCAGCGGATGCTCACCGCCCAATACGGGCTGGAACTGAAACTGCTCTTGCGCAACGGCGAGCAGTTGCTGCTCACCCTGTTCATCCCCGTCACCCTTCTGGTCGGGCTGACGCTGCTGCCGCTGGGCTCGTTCGGGGACACCCGCGCGGAGACGTTCGTGCCGGCGATCATGGCGCTCGCGGTGATATCGACCGCGTTCACCGGACAGGCGATCGCGGTGGCGTTCGACCGGCGCTACGGCGCATTGAAACGGCTTGGCGCGACACCTCTTCCGGTCTGGGGAATCATCGCGGGCAAGTCGTTGGCCGTGGTCACCGTTGTGTTCTTGCAGGCGATCATCTTGGGCGGCATCGGAATTGGGCTCGGCTGGCGGCCGCAACTGGCCGGGTTGATGCTCGGGGCGGCGGTGATCGCGTTGGGCACAGCGGGCTTCGCCGCGATGGGCCTGCTGCTCGGCGGGACGCTGAAGGCAGAGGTCGTACTGGCCGTCGCCAATCTGATGTGGTTCGTCTTCGCCGGTTTCGGGGCGTTGACGTTGGGCGGTGGGTTGGTGCCGCGCGGCGTCGAGTGGGTGGCACGGCTGACGCCGTCAGGCGCGCTTACGGAGGCGCTGACGCAGGCGATGACGGTGTCGGTGGATTGGTTCGGGCTATGCGTGTTGGTGGTATGGGGCACGGTGTCCGGCCTGGCCGCACTGCGCTTCTTCCGCTTCACGTGAGTGACGTTATGCAGGAGAAGTGCGAGTGAAGGCCTGCAGAACGTCGCTCTCGTCGCCCCACGGGGCTACTACAGCCGGTAGTTAGACTCTGACCCGTGGGAGTCGGACGGGTCTTGCTGCGGGTGGTCGACGTCCTGCCCATGCCCAGCCTGCGCACCCAGCGGTTGATCGCCGCCGCGGTCGTCCTGACGCAGGGCGGGATCGCGGTCACCGGTGCGATCGTCCGCGTCACCGCCTCGGGCCTGGGCTGCCCGACCTGGCCGCAGTGCTTCCCCGGTAGCTTCACCCCCGTCGCGGTGTCGGCGGTGCCGCGCATCCACCAGGCGGTGGAGTTCGGCAACCGGATGGTCACCTTCCTGGTGGTGCTGACGGCCGCGCTGGCCGTCCTGGCCGTCACGCGAGCCCGTCGTCGTGCCGAGGTCCAGGTGTACGCGTGGCTGATGCCGGCGTCGACTGTCGTGCAGGCCGTGATCGGCGGCATCACCGTGCTGACCGGCCTGCTGTGGTGGACGGTGGCGCTTCACCTCCTCGCGTCGATGACGATGGTGTGGCTGGCCGTCCTGCTGTTCGTGAAGATCGGCGAGCCCGACGACGGCGTGTCTCGGCTCCTGGTACCAAAACCGTTGCGCTGGTTGACCGTTCTGAGCGCCATGGCCTTAGCGGCCGTGCTCGTCACCGGCACATTGGTGACCGCCGCCGGCCCGCACGCCGGCGACACCAGCCCCACCCGCACGGTGCCGCGGCTGGGCATCGAGATCACCACGCTCGTGCACGCGCATTCGTCACTGCTGATCGGGTACCTGGCGTTGCTGGTCGGACTGGGCTTCGGGCTGCTCGCCGTCTCCGCGCCGCGGCCGGTCCTGGTGCGGCTGGCCGTGCTGATCGGGCTCGCCGTCGCTCAGGGCCTCGTCGGAACGGTCCAGTACTTCACCGGCGTGCCCGCTGCGCTGGTCGCGGCGCACGTCGCCGGTGCGGCCGCCGTGACGGCGGGCACCGCCTCGCTATGGGCGTCGATGCGAGAGCGGGCCGAGCCCCATCCGCTCCAGCGCTGACGAGAGGGCGCGGGCGAACTCACGCTGCTGGAGGTCGCGGGTTTGTTCGTCGAGCTGCATCCAGCCCAGCGACGGCTCGATGAGCTCGAGCTCCAGCAGCCGGGGATCGTCGATCCCACCGATGACGTCGACCCGCGCGTACAGGAAGTCGCGGGCCGCGATGTGCAGATGGGCGGCGGCGGCGTCCAGCGCCGCGAACCCCACATCCCAGATCTCGAAGTCGGGCTCCGCGGGCGCCAGCGTCTCGATCGCGTACGTCCCGGTGGGATCCAGCTCGATGCGCTGGCCCTGCGGCGGCAGCATCGCAGCCTTGGTGAACGCGTGGGACGGCTTGCCGCCGAGGAACACGAGCGCGGTCTCCCCCGCATGCTCCACGCGGTCGTCGTAGGGCTGCACCACCACGCTCCGGCCTCGTTGCTGCAGCGCGTCGGCGTGGGCCTGGGCGGCGGCTCGATCTGTAAACCGTTGTGCGTCAACGGAACCCACACCTGTCGAGGGCTTGACGACGAACTCGTCGGCCTTGGGCAGACGCACCCGGTCGGCCGGCCCGAACGCTTCGGTCGGCACGGTGGGCACGCCATGCCGCTGCAGGTCCAGCAGGTATCCCTTGTCGGCGTTCCAGGCCACGACCGCAGGCGCGTTGAGCAGGTGCGGCACGGACGTCGTCCAGGCCAGGAAGTCGTCGAGTCGCTCGACGTAGTCCCACGTCGCCCGCAGGATGACCACGTCGGCGCGCAGCGTGTCCGGGTCGTCCCACGACAGCCAGCGCGCGTGCAGGCCGCGCCGCCTCAGCGCGATAACCAGGCCCGCATCGTCACCGTCACCGTCGACGAGCCGGCGACATCCGGCCAGCACGATGCGCGGATGGAACACGTTTGGCCGCGCAAGCTTCATTGCGGGGATGATAGTTGCATGCACGCAATCGAAGTCGCCGAACACGGTGGTCCAGAGGTCCTGCGGTACGTCGAGAAGCCCAAACCGTCCCCCGGGCCGGGTCAGGTGTTGATCAAAGCCGAGGCCATCGGCGTCAACTACATCGACACGTACTTCCGCTCGGGCGCCTATCCGCGAGAGGTGCCGTTCATTCTCGGCCAGGAGGTGTGCGGCGTCGTCGAGGCCCTCGGCGACGACGTCGCGGCGCTCAACGTCGGCGACCGCGTCGTCACCGTCGCGACATCCGGCGCGTACGCCGAATACAGCGTCGCCCCAGCCGATTTCGTCGCCTACGTGCCCGACGGCGTGGCCCCGGACGTCGCCGCGTCCGCGCTTCTGAAGGGCATGACCGCGCACTACCTGCTCAAGTCGGTCTACCCGGTGCAGCAGGGCGACACCGTGCTGGTGCACG
Source organism: uncultured Actinomycetota bacterium (assembly GCA_963775205.1). Taxonomy (GTDB): domain Bacteria; phylum Actinomycetota; class Actinomycetes; order Mycobacteriales; family Mycobacteriaceae; genus Mycobacterium. Next base: position 147,675 of record CAVZHV010000002.1, read on the forward strand.
CCGGCGCAGGCGGGGTCGGACTGCTGCTCACCCAGTGGGCGACGAGTCTGGCGGCCAAGGTGATCACCACGGTGTCGACGCTCCAGAAGGCGGAGCTGTCGCGGCAGGCCGGCGCGGTCGAGGTGCTGGACTACCCCTCCGGTCCCGAGACGTTCGGCGCGAAGATCCGTGACCTCACCGACGGCAAGGGGGTCGCCGCGGTCTACGACGGCGTGGGCAAGACGACGTTCGACGCCAGCCTGGCCAGCCTCGCGGTCCGCGGAACGCTGGCGTTGTTCGGTGCGGCCAGCGGACCCGTGCCGCCGGTGGACCCGCAGCGGCTCAACGCCGCCGGCTCGGTGTACCTGACTCGCCCGTCGCTGGTGCATTTCACCCGCACTCCCGACGAGTTCTCCTGGCGGGCAGGCGAAGTACTCGACGCGATCGCGGCCGGGTCGATCACGGTGACGGTGAGCGAGCGCTACCCGCTGGCCGAGGCCGCCCGCGCGCACGAGGACCTTCAGGGTCGCAAGACGACGGGCTCGGTGGTGCTCGTGCCGTGAGTTGACTCTGCGTTCAGGGCGCGAAAGTTCGAGTAGGCCGCGCCCTCAGCGCAGAATCAACGCAGGAGCGTGGGCAGCGCCAGAGCGGAGTCCACTGCAAGCGCGCAGAACACGACGGAAAGATAGTTGTTGGACTGCAGGAAAAGCCGTAGCGGCTTGACCGCTTCGCCGCGGCGCACGCCCGCATACAACTGATGCGCCATGGTCAAGAACCACACGCCCGCCAACACCGCGACCGAGGCGTACAGCCACCCGGCGGCCAGTGCCAGCACGAGCGTCGCGGCGACCGTGAGCCACGTGTACACCAGGATCTGCTTGGTCACCTGGCGTTCAGTGGCCACCGCCGGCAGCATCGGCACGCCGGCCGCCTGGTAGTCCTCCTTGTAGCGCATCGCCAGCGCCCAGGTGTGCGGCGGCGTCCAGAAGAAGATGATCGCGAACATCGCCAGGGCAGGCCAGCCGATGGTGCCGGTCACCGCGGACCAGCCGATCATCACCGGCATGCATCCGGCGGCACCGCCCCACACCACGTTTTGCGGTGTCCGCCGCTTCAGCAGCAGCGTGTAGACGAACACATAGAAGCCGATGGTGGCGCCCGCGAGATGGGCCGACAGCAGGTTCGTCGTCCACCACAGCCAGAAGAACGACGCCACCGACAACGCGATCCCGAACACCAGTGCATGGCTGGTGGGCACGGCCGCGCGCGCCAGCGGCCGGCGCTCGGTGCGCTTCATCATCTTGTCGATGTCGGCGTCGGCCACGCAGTTCAGCGTGTTCGCCCCCGCGGCCGCCAGCATGCCGCCGATGAGCGTGTTCAGGATCAGCAGCGGGGCCACGGTGCCGCGGTCCGCCAGCAGCATCGCGGGGATCGCGGTGACCACGAGCAACTCGATGACCCGCGGCTTGGTCAACGCGAGGTAGCCGAGGAGCGTGGTTCGGGTGCGGCTGGGCCACGAAATGTGGACCGGCTCGCGAATGCTCACGCAGATACTCCTCGCGGTATGTCAGCTGTCCGCGCGAGCGTTCAGCGTCTACTACAGGCGATGGTAGACCGCGAGGCGCCTGCGCCAACACCTCAGGGTCGATTCCCGGCAAATCCGTCCCGGCGAACACGCTGCTAAGCGATCCTTAGTCACCGTCAGCCAGAGCGATCGACCATCCCGGCCGCCCGCACTAGGGTTGACCCAGGGCCTGCTACCGACTTGAGGAGCACGTTTGTGACCACACTTGAGGAGATCTCCGCCCTTACCCGCCCCAACCACCCGGACGACTGGACCGACCTCGACTCGGCCGCCGTGGACACGGTCCGGGTCCTGGCGGCGGATGCGGTCCAGAAGGTGGGCAACGGTCACCCGGGCACCGCGATGAGCCTCGCTCCGCTGGCCTACACGCTCTTCCAGCGGGCTATGCGGCACGATCCCAGCGACACCCACTGGCTCGGCCGCGACCGGTTCGTGCTGTCGGCCGGGCACAGCAGCCTCACGTTGTACCTGCAGCTCTACCTCGGCGGCTTCGGGCTGGAGCTCTCCGACATCGAGTCGTTGCGGACCTGGGGCTCCAAGACCCCCGGTCATCCCGAGTTCCGCCACACCGTCGGCGTCGAGATCACCACCGGCCCGCTCGGCCAAGGCCTCGCATCGGCGGTCGGCATGGCGATGGCCTCGCGGTACGAACGCGGCCTCTTCGACCCGGATGCGGCGCCCGGCACCAGCCCGTTCGACCACTACATCTACGTCATCGCCTCCGACGGTGACATCGAGGAGGGCCTGACGTCAGAGGCGTCCTCGCTGGCCGGCACCCAGCAGCTCGGAAACCTCATCGTGTTCTACGACAGCAACCAGATCTCGATCGAGGACGACACCAAGATCGCGCTCTCCGAGGACACCCCGGCGCGCTACGAGGCCTACGGCTGGCACGTGCAGATCGTCGAGGGCGGTGAGAACGTCGTCGGCATCCAGGAGGCGATCGCCGCGGCGCAGGCCGTCACCGACAAACCGTCGTTCATCGCGCTGCGCACCGTGATCGGTTATCCCGCACCGCATCTGATGAACACCGGCAAGGCGCACGGCGCCGCGCTCGGCGATGACGAGGTGGCGGCGGTCAAGGAGGCCCTCGGCTTCGACCCGGACAAGAAGTTCGCAGTGCGCGACGAGGTGCTGGCCCACACCCGCAAGCTGGTGGACCGCGGACGCGAGGCACATCAGAAGTGGCAGACGGACTTCGACGCGTGGGCCGAGCGTGAGCCCGACCGCAAGACGCTGCTGGACCGGTTGATCGCCCAGGAGATGCCCGACGGCTGGGACGATGACCTGCCCTATTGGGAGCCCGGCAGCAAATCGCTGGCCACCCGCGCCGCGTCGGGTGAGGTGCTCAGTGCGCTGGGGCCCAAGCTGCCCGAGCTGTGGGGCGGTTCGGCTGATCTCGCGGGCAGCAACAACACCACGATCAAGGGCGCTACTTCCTTTGGCCCGCCGTCGATTTCGACGAATGAGTACACCGCCGACTGGTACGGGCGCACACTGCATTTCGGTGTCCGCGAACACGCGATGGGCGCGATCCTCTCCGGCATCGTGCTGCACGGTCCGACGCGGGCGTACGGCGGAACGTTCCTGCAGTTCTCCGATTACATGCGGCCGGCCGTGCGGCTCGCGTCGCTGATGGACATCGACACCATCTACGTGTGGACGCACGACTCGATCGGGTTGGGCGAGGACGGGCCCACCCACCAGCCGATCGAACACCTCGCGGCGCTGCGCGCGATCCCGCACCTGTCGGTGGTGCGGCCCGGCGACCCGAACGAGACCGCATACGCGTGGCACGCCGTCCTCTGCCGCCGGGCCGGCAGTGGCCCGGTCGGGTTGATCCTGACGCGCCAGGGCATTCCGGTTCTGGAGGGCACCAGCGCCGACGGCGTGGCCAAGGGTGGTTACGTGCTGGGCGGGCGGCCCGAGGTGGAGCCCGACGTGATCCTGATCGGCACCGGCTCGGAGCTGCAACTTGCCGTCGAGGCGCAGAAGATCCTCGTGGACAGGGGAATTCAGGCCAGCGTCGTGTCGATGCCGTGCGTGGAGTGGTTCGAGTCGCAACCGGTCGAGTACCGCGACTCGGTGCTGCCGCCGGCGGTTTCGGCCCGCGTCGCCGTCGAGGCCGGGGTCGCGCAGAGTTGGTACAAGCTGGTGGGCGACACCGGCGAGATCGTGTCGATCGAACACTACGGCGAATCCGCCGACGCGAAGACCCTGTTCCGCGAATTCGGGTTCACCGCCGAGGCCGTCGTCGCCGCCGCGGAACGGTCACTGGACAACTAGAAAGGGCTGATCATGGCGCAAAACGAAAATCTCGCGGCGTTGTCTGCGGCGGGCGTGTCCGTCTGGCTCGACGACCTGTCGCGGGAGCGGCTGAGAACCGGGAACCTGCAGGAGCTCATCGACACCAGATGCGTTGTCGGAGTGACCACCAACCCCACGATCTTCCAGGCCGCACTGTCGCACGGTCACGCCTACGACGAGCAGGTCACCGAGCTGGCCGAGCGCGGTGCTGACGTCGACGCCGCGATCCGCACCGTCACCACCGACGACGTGCGCGAGGCATGCGACGTGCTGCGCCCGCAGTGGGAGGCGTCCGACGGTGTCGACGGTCGCGTGTCGATAGAGGTCGACCCCCGCCTCGCGCACGAAACCGACAAGACGACCCAGCAGGCGATCGAGCTGTGGAAGATCGTCGACCGGCCGAACCTGCTGATCAAGATCCCCGCCACCGAGGCGGGCCTGCCGGCCATCACGTCCACTCTGGCGGAAGGCATCTCGGTCAACGTCACGCTGATCTTCTCCGTCGAACGGCACCGCGCCGTCATGGACGCGTACCTGGCCGGGCTCGAGGCGGCCAAGCAGGCCGGCCACGACATCTCGAAGATCCATTCCGTCGCATCGTTTTTCGTGTCCCGCGTCGACACCGAGATCGACAAGCGGCTGGAGAAGATCGGCACTGACGAAGCGCTAACGCTGCGCGGGCAGGCCGGTGTCGCGAACGCCCGGCTGGCGTATGCCGCCTACCAGGAGGTGTTCGTCGGCGGTCAGCGCTATGAAGCGCTCAAGGCCGACGGTGCCCGGGTGCAGCGCCCGCTGTGGGCGTCGACGGGCGTGAAGAATCCCGATTACTCCGACACCCTGTACGTCACCGAACTCGTCGCGCCCAACACGGTGAACACCATGCCGGAGAAGACGATTGACGCGGTCGCCGACCATGGCGTGATCACCGGTGACACCGTCACCGGGCGAGCCGACGAGGCACAGGCGGTATTCGACAAATTGGACGAGATCGGGATCGACCTGCGCGACGTGTTCCTGGTGCTGGAGGACGAAGGCGTCGAAAAGTTCGAGAAGTCGTGGCTGGATCTTCTGGACGCCACCCAAGAACAGCTCGACGCCGCGAAGAAATGACCGCTACGCAGACGGCTGCAACCTGGCATAACCCGTTGCGCGACAAGCGTGACAAACGCATGCCCCGTATCGCCGGGCCGTGCGGGGTGGTGATCTTCGGGGTCACCGGCGACCTGGCCCGCAAGAAGCTGATGCCGGCGATCTATGACCTGGCCAACCGGGGACTGCTGCCGCCGACGTTCGCGCTCGTCGGCTTCGCGCGGCGCGACTGGGCCGACGAGGATTTCGGCCAGGTGGTCTACGAGGCGGTCAAGCAGCACGCCCGCACCCCGTTCCGCGAGGAGGTGTGGGACCGGCTCGCCGAGGGATTCCGGTTCGTGCAGGGCACATTCGACGACGACGCGGCGTTCGCCCGGCTGGCCGAGACGTTGGAGAAGCTCGACGCCGAACGCGGCACGGGCGGCAACCACGCCTTCTACCTTGCGATCCCGCCGAAGGCGTTCCCGCAAGTCTGCGAGCAGCTGTCCAAGTCGGGACTGGCCCGCCAGCAGGAGGGCAAGTGGAGCCGGGTGGTGATCGAGAAGCCGTTCGGCCACGACTTGGAAAGCGCACAAGAGCTCAACGCGGTGGTCAACAGCGTGTTCCCCGAGGACACGGTGTTCCGCATCGACCATTACCTCGGCAAGGAGACGGTGCAGAACATCCTGGCGCTGCGCTTCGCCAACGAGCTGTTCGAGCCGATCTGGAACTCGCACTACGTCGACAGCGTGCAGATCACGATGGCCGAGGACATCGGGCTGGGCGGGCGCGCCGGCTACTACGACGGAATCGGCGCCGCCCGCGACGTGATCCAGAACCACCTGCTGCAGCTCCTCGCGCTGACTGCGATGGAGGAGCCGATCAACTTCAACCCGCGCGAGCTCAAAGAGGAGAAGGTCAAAGTTCTCTCGGCGGTGCGGCTGGCGCAGCCGCTGTCGGAGACCACGTCGCGTGGGCAGTACACCGCGGGCTGGCAGGGCGGCGAGAAGGTGGTCGGGCTGCTCGACGAGGAGGGGTTCTCCAAGGACTCGAAGACCGAGACCTTCGCGGCGATCACGCTCGACATCGACACCCGGCGGTGGGCGGGCGTGCCGTTCTACCTGAGGACCGGAAAACGACTGGGCCGCAGGGTGACTGAGATCGCGATGATCTTCAAACGCGCCCCGCACTTACCGTTCGACCAGACGATGACCGAGGAGCTGAGCCACAACGCGCTCGTCATCCGCGTCCAGCCGGACGAGGGCATCACGATGCGGTTCGGCTCCAAGGTGCCCGGCAGCGCAATGGAAGTGCGGGACGTCAACATGGACTTCTCCTACGGGTCCGCGTTCGCCGAGGACTCCCCGGAGGCCTACGAACGGTTGATTCTCGACGTGCTGCTGGGCGAGCCGTCGCTGTTCCCCGTCAACTCGGAGGTCGAACTGTCCTGGGAGATCCTCGATCCGGTGCTGGACTACTGGGCGAAACACGGTAAGCCCGACCCGTACGAGGCCGGCACCTGGGGGCCGGAATCGGCGTTCGAGATGTTGCGGCGCACCGGCCGGGAATGGCGGCGTCCCTGATGAGCGCTTGCGCGAAGAAGAGACAATCATGATCGTCGACCTGCCCGGTACCACCACCACCGAGATCAACAAGCGCATCACGGCGCTGCGTGAGGAGGGCGGCGCGATCACGTTGGGCCGCGTGCTGACGCTCGTGATCGCCTTGGACACCGGTGATGTGGACGAAGGAGCCATCGAGGCCGCCACGTCGGCCAGCCGGGAGCACCCTTGCCGGATCATCGTGGTGGTGCCCGAAGACCCGTTCGCGGAGAACCCGCGCCTCGACGGCCAGCTGCGTGTCGGTGGTGACGCCGGCGCCGGAGAGGTTGTGGTTCTGCGCATCTCCGGCCAACTGGCCGCGCACGCCGACAGCGTGGTGTTGCCGTTCCTGCTGCCCGACACGCCGGTGGTGGCGTGGTGGCCGGGGGTGGCGCCCGACGTTCCGGCGCAGGATCCGTTGGGGCGGTTGGCACTCCGGCGGCTCACCGACGCGACCGGCGCCGAGGATCCGCTGGCGTCCATCAAGAGCCGCCTGCAGGGTTACACCCCGGGCGACACCGATCTGGCGTGGAGCCGCATCACCTACTGGCGTGCGCTGCTGGCGTCGGCGATCGACCAGCCACCGCACGAGCCCATCACCTCGGCGTTGGTTTCCGGCCTGAAAACCGAACCCGCGCTTGACATCCTGGCCGGCTGGCTGGCCGCCCGCATCGACGGCCCGGTGCAGCGTGCCGTCGGGGCCCTCAAGGTGGAGCTGGTGCGGCCGACTGAGACGGTGACACTCAGCCGGCCACAGAACGGGTCGACGGCAACTCTGAGCCGCACGGCCAAGCCCGACGCGCTCCTGCCGCTGCCGCGCAGGGAGACTCGCGAGTGTCTGGCCGAGGATCTGCGTCGCCTGGACGCCGACGAGATCTACGCGGAGGCGCTGCAAGGCATCGACAAGGTCCAGTACGTATGACTGAGTCTGAATTCTCCTCGCGCGAGCGCTCGTCGGTCTCGGTGAACACCTACTCGGACAGCGCCGCGCTGGTGGCCGCGGTCGGCGAACGTCTGGCCGAGCAGATCGCGTCGGTGGTGGACTTCCGGGGTAAGGCGTCGATCGTGTTGACCGGCGGCGGAACCGGTATCGGTGTGCTGCAACACCTCAGCGAGCGCGGCGGTGGCATCGACTGGTCGCGGGTCCACCTGTTCTGGGGTGACGACCGTTTCGTCCCCGAGGACGACGACGAGCGCAACTTCCGGCAGGCACGCCTGGCGCTGCTCGACAAGATCGACATCCCCGCCGAGAACGTGCACCCGATGGCCGCCAGCGACGGCGAGTTCGGAGACGACATCCACGCCGCGGCCGAGGCCTACGAACGGGAGTTGGCCGCGCAGGCCGAACCGGGCCAGCCCGCACCCGATTTCGACGTCCACCTGCTGGGCATGGGACCGGAAGGCCATATCAACTCGCTGTTCCCGCACACCGACGCGGTGCGCGAGAAGGAGCGGTTCGTCGTCGCCGTCGAGCATTCTCCCAAGCCGCCGCCGCGACGAATCACGTTGACCCTTCCGGCGATTCAGCGTTCACGTGAGGTGTGGCTGATCGTCTCCGGCGCGGGCAAGGCCGACGCAGTGGCCGCCGCAGTCAACGGCGCGAACCCGGACGACGTACCCGCTGCCGGGGCGGTCGGCCGGGACGCCACCGTGTGGCTGCTCGACGAGGCGGCCGCAGGCAAGCTCGGCGACAGGACATAATGACCGCATGGCAGACAAGGGTGCCCCGCGGACGGGCCGGGAGAGGATCAAGACGCTGGCGCAGGCGGCGCTCAACGCCGACCTCACCGTCGAGCAGGTCGACACGATTCTGCACAACTTGATAAATTCGCTGTCGGCCCTCGACAACTCGATCAACGGGCTCGATGGGTCGCTGGAGACGTTCAACAGCAGCCTGAACTATCTCAACGACACGCTCAACCGCCTCGAGGGCATCGTCGACCGTGTCGAGCGCATCGTCGGCGTCGGCGAGGCCGCCGTCGCTCCGTTGGCGGCGACGGAAACCGCGGTGCGGCAGGTGGTCAAAGCCATCCGCGACCGCACGCACCTGTAGTCACTCGCCGATCACCGGTGGCGCCACCAAAGGCAACTCGCCGACGAGTTCGTTGGTATTGCCGGCCGATATCAGGTACCGCGGAGCCCGGTGTTCCGTGCCGTCGCCGCGTCCGAGCAGCCCGGGATACGGCGTCCCGAGGAACGGCGCGAACGACGACGACGGCGTGGTGCGGCCTGACGCTTGCGGTGATTCCGCGGCTACAGCCGCGGGCATGCCGGACGGTGGCGGAGTCGACGTCGCGGCAGGCGGGGCGGCCCGCGCGGGCAGCGGCTCTGGGCCGGGCGGGCTGACCGCGGCACTGGACGTGGGTGCGCGCCAAAGCGGTTGCGTGTCGGCAGCTGACAAGTCGGGCCGCCAAGCACCGTCATAGGGGCGCTGCGGTGCGGACGCAAGCGGAGCGTCGGTGAGCGGCGCGGCACCCGGTGTCGTGGCGCCGGGCGTCGTGGGCACGCCCGCGGGCAGCACACTCACGGCTGCTGGGCCGCCGATCGGCAACGGGTCGGGCGGCGCCGGGATGTCGGCGACGGCGTTGCCGGCGGCGACAGCGGGTGCGCTGTACAGCCGGCGGACTTGCATGAGTGCTTCGTCCTCGGTCATAGGTGCGCCGAGGCATGCGCGTAAATCGCCGGCCGCCCGTGACAGTTCGGTCAGGTGCGCTGCGGCGGACCGGCACGCGGCCAGCCCGTCGAGCGAGCCGGTTAGGTACTGCTGCACGGCCGTCAGCGCCGAGTCGGCGCCGTGGCCGCGCCATGCCTCGTCGAGCTGCGCGGTGACCTGGCGGTCCAGCTCCGTGAAGACGTCCCTGATCTGGTCCACCGCCGCATGCCAGTCGTCGGCGTGGCGGGTCATGCGCGCCGGGTCCAGTCGCGCCTGCATGTCCATCACCGCGGGGTGTGACCAGACGGCGGGCGTCCAAGCGTCGGGGCTCACCCAGTCGACCATGGCACCCTCATCGCGTTGCTGTCGGCGTCGCCGTAAGGGCTTGTGGTTCTGCGGAATTGATCGGCGAGCGTGGTGAGGTTCGCGGCGTGCCGGTCGAGAAGCCAGCGCAGCGAGTTGGCGCCGACCGCTTTCTCCCGCAGCAGTCGGGCCCATCCGCGGCCTTCCTCACAGTCGCCGAGCCATCCGTCGGCGAGCCCGTCGGCGAGCCGTTCCACGTCGCGTGCCTGCGATGCGAGAGACGCTGCGGACCTTTCGCACAACGCGGAGGCGTCGTGACCGCCGTCCGGCGTCAGGAATACGTCGGCCATATCTGTCAGACGGCCCCGTCGGCGCAAACGGTTCCGTCAGCCGCTGTTGCGCAGCGCCGACGCGAGACCGTTCATGGTCAGCAGGATGCCACGCTGGACGAGTTCGTCGTCGTCACCGGAGCGGTAGCGGCGCAACAGCTCCACCTGCAGGTGGTTGAGCGGCTCCAGGTATGGGAAGCGGTTGAACACCGAGCGTGCCAGCGAGGGATTGTCGGCGAGCAGGTCGTCCTGCCGGGTGACGAGCTGGTGCATCCTGATCGTGCGCTGGTGTTCGTCGACGATCTTCTCGAACACCCGGTCGCGTAACTCCGCGTCGGGAACCAGCTGTGCGTACCGCGCCGCCAGTCCCATGTCGGACTTGGCCAGCACCTGAGCCATGTTCGACAGCACGGTCGAGAAGAACGGCCAGCGCCGGTAGAGATCCTGCAGCACCTCGAGGCGGCCGTCACCGTTGGCGATCCACTGTTCGAACGCGCTGCCGGTCCCGTACCAGCCGGGCAGCATCACGCGCGACTGGCTCCACGCCAGCACCCACGGGATCGCACGAAGGTCGGAGATCGACGTGGTCTGCTTGCGGGAGGCCGGGCGGCTGCCGATGTTGAGTGCGCCGATCTCGCTGACCGGAGTAGACGCGGTGAAGTAGTCGACGAATCCCGGTGTGTGATGGACCAATTCGGCGTAGGCGCGGTGCGCGAGGGCGGCCAGCTCGTCGAGCACCTGGTATGCCTGCTCGGCGTCGTCGCCCAGTCCCTCCACGTCCAGCAGCGTCGACTCCAGCGTGGCGGCGACGAGGGTCTCGAGGTTGCGCCGCGCGATGCGCGGCTCGGCGTACTTGGCGGCGATGACTTCTCCCTGCTCGGTGAGTCGCAACGAACCCGACACTGCGCCGGGCGGCTGCGCGAGGATGGCGTCGTAACTCGGTCCTCCCCCGCGGCCGACGGTGCCGCCGCGACCGTGGAAGAGCCGCAACCGAATACCGGCCTTGCGCGCCGTTTCGACCAGGTCGAGTTCGGCGCGGTACAGCGCCCAGTTCGCGGCGAGGTACCCGCCGTCCTTGTTGGAATCCGAGTAGCCGAGCATCACCTCCTGGCTGTCGGCGCGCGCGCTGACCAGCCGCCGGTACACCGGAAGTTCCAGCGCCGCTTCCAGAATCGATGCGCCGCGCTGCAGGTCGTCGATCGTCTCGAACAGCGGCACGATGCCCACCGGGGAGCAGGGTTCCTCCGACGCGTCGAGCAGCCCCACCTCTTTGAGCAGGATCGCGGCCTCGAGCATGTCGGACACCGAGCGGCACATCGAGACGATGTAGATCGGGACCGCTTCGGGGCCGTACACATTGACCGCGCGGGCCGCGGCGGCGACGATGTCGAGTTCCTTCTGGGCCAACTCGGAGAGCCTGGTGTGCTCGCGGGTCAGCGGGCGCCGGGTGGCCAGGTCGGCGGCCAGCAGTTCGATGCGTTCCGGCTCCGACAGCGACAGGTAATCGGGGTGCACGCCGGCCCAGGCCAGCAGCTCGGCGATCACCTCCTCGTGCACGTCGGAGTTCTGCCGCATGTCGAGCCCGCACAGGTGGAAGCCGAACACCCGCACCGACTCTCGCAGCCGGGCCAGCCGGTCGTCGGCCAGAAGGTGGCCGCCGTGGGTTCGCAGCGACCGGTCGATGACGTTGAGGTCGGCGAGAAGTTCGTCGGGCGTCTGGTAGCGGTCGAGACCGAGGTCGAGTTCGAGCACGGGCTGGCGGTCCAGGATGTCACGCGCGGTCGTGGTGAGCCGCCCGCGGATGACCCGCAGCGCGCGCCGGTAGGGCTCGTCGAGCCGCGCCTGCTCGTGGCACAGGTCGGCCAGCGCGGCGAGGTCGTCGGTGACCGCGACAAGTCGCGCCGACATCGACAGGTCTTCCTCGAGCGCTGCCAGTTCGGCGAAGTAGTGGCCGAACGCCGTGTGCGCCGCTCTGCCGGTGGCCAGGCGCACCACTTCGGCAGTCACGTTCGGGTTGCCGTCGCGGTCTCCGCCGATCCACGACCCGGGCCGCAAGATCGCGTGCTCGAGCATGTGCGCGTCGGGCCAGCGTGCCCGCAGTGCGTGGCGGACCTCGGCGTTGACTTGCGGCATCACCTCGAAGAACGCCGCGTGGTAGTAGCGCAGTCCCACCTCGATCTCGTCCTGAATCTTCAAGCGCTGCAACCGGATCAGCGCGGTCTGCCACAGCGTCAGGATCTGGCGGCGCAGCTCGGTTTCGACGTCGCGGCCGTCTGCGGTCTCCGTCTGCCCGTGCAGCCGCAGCCGCATCAGCTCGGTGACCCGGTGCTGGGTGTCGAAGACCGTTCGGCGCCGGGTCTCGGTCGGATGCGCGGTGATCACCGGTGACACCAGCGCGTCTTCGAGCGCGTGGGCAACGGTGGCCGAATCCAGTTGTGCCGCATCGAGCTTGAGGTAAGTGGCGGCCAGGCTGCTGTTCTGCGGCGGCTCGCCGGCCTGGACGTGAATCGCGCGACGGCGCTCCCGGTGGATGTCCTCGGCAACGTTGGCCAGCAGCGCGAAGTGGCTGAACGCCCGGATCACCGGGAGAGCGTCGTGGATGTCGATGCCGTCGAACATCCCGGTGAGCTCGGCGCGGTCGATCTCGGAGCGCCGCACGCGGAACGACTCGACGCGTGCGCGTTCGACGAGGTCGAAGATCGCGTCGCCGTTCTGCTCCCGCACGGTGTCACCGAGAATGCAGCCCAGCAGCCGGATGTCCTCGCGCATCGGCTCGGTCGCCTCGCGTCCGGTGCGGGTGCGCTGGACCGCGCCGATCGGCGCTAGGGCGTCGGGGAGCTCAGCCATCACCCAAGTATCTGCGCGCGGGTTCTGCCGCGCATGACGTGCCGACCTCGGCGTCGTCATAAAACTGTCCCCCGAATTCCCTCGAGGTGCTCTTACCGGGTGTGAGCGGCCCACCCGGCCGATCGCCTGGGCACCACAACCGAAAGGAACAGCCGATGACTACCATCACTGCCCGCACCGTTTCTGGGCGGTTGCGGCAACTCGTGCCCGCCACGCTCTTCGCGGCCTCGATCGCGCTGGGATGGACCGCACTGGCGGATGCGGCGACCGCGAGCGCCGAGCCTCAGGAATGGGATATAGAGAAATACGACTCGTGCATCGATAGGGGAGGCAAGCCGATCTGGTGCTGCGAATGGTCCGGCGGAGTGTGGGTTCCCCGCTCGATCGGGCACGACGGCAAGTGCACCGCCCCTCCGGCGCTTGACCCCACCCAGCCACCCTCGGGAACGGGCCCGGCGGCGCCGAAGCCGACGGTCGTCGACCCGTCTCCGTAACGGAAGGGCTCAGCTGTACTTGATCATCAGCCCGACGCCGACGATCGAGATCACCCAGATCGCGGTCACGAAGTACGTGACGCGGTCGAGGTTCTTCTCGACCACCGTCGAGCCGGACAGGCTGGACTGAACCCCGCCGCCGAACAGGGTCGACAGGCCGCCGCCCTTGGCGCGGTGCAGCAGCACCAGCAAAACCACCAGGACACTGGTGACCACAAGCAGGATCTGCAGGGTCAATTCCATGGCCGCTACCCTACCGTGCCTAGCCGGGCAGATCGGGCAGCGGGCCTCCGGCGGCGATCGCCGACATCGTCGCGAACTGCTCGCCGTCCAGCGACGCACCGCCGACGAGGGCGCCGTCGACGTCGTTCTGGGCGATGATGTCGCCGATGTTCTTGGCATTGGCGGAGCCGCCGTAGAGCACCCGCACGCCGTCTGCGACCTGCGGCGATGCCAAGCTGCCCAGCTCGTCGCGGATGGCCTTGCACATTTCCTGGGCGTCGGCCGCGCTGGCGACCCGACCCGTGCCGATGGCCCACACCGGTTCGTAGGCGATCACCGCCTGACCGATCTGCTCTTTGGTCAGCCCGGCCAGCGAGCCCCTCAGCTGCTCGATGTTGTGCTCCACGTGGTTGCCGGCCTCGCGTACCTCCAGGTGCTCGCCGATGCACACGATGGGGATGAGCTCGTGGCGGAACGCGGCTGCTGCTTTGGCGGCGACCAGCTCGTCGCTCTCGTCGTGATAGGTGCGCCGCTCGGAGTGTCCGACCACGACGTAGGTGCAGCCGAGCTTGTTGAGGAACGCGCCGCTGATCTCGCCGGTGTAGGCGCCGTCGTCGTGCTGCGAGATGTCCTGACCGCCGTAGGTCAGCTTCAGCTTGTCGCCGTCGACGAGCGTCTGCACCGAGCGCAGGTCGGTGAACGGCGGCAGCACGGCGACGTCGACCTTGTCGAAGTACTTCTCGGGGAGCGAGAACGCGATCTTCTGCACCAGGGCGATCGCTTCGAAGTGGTTGAGGTTCATCTTCCAGTTGCCGGCGATCAGCGGCTTGCGGGTCACGATTGCAGTACCTCCAGACCGGGCAGGGTCTTGCCCTCAAGGTATTCCAGTGAGGCTCCGCCACCGGTGGAAATGTGCGAGAAGCCGTCCTCGGGCAGACCCAGCGCTCGCACCGCGGCGGCCGAGTCACCGCCACCGACGACGCTGAACGCGCCCTTCTCCGTGGCGCCGATGATCGCTTCGGCGACGCCTTTGGTGCCGGCTGCGAACGCGGGGAACTCGAACACGCCCATCGGGCCGTTCCAGAAGATCGTCTGTGCGTTCGACAGCAGCGCGGTGAACCTCTTCACCGACTCTGGTCCGATGTCCAATCCCATTTTGCCGTCGGGTATTCGGTCGGCGGCCACGGTTTCTGACGGCGAATCTGCTTTGAACTCGTCGGCGACGACGATGTCCACCGGCAGGTGGATCACGTCGCCATGCGTCTCCAGGATCTCCTTGCAGGTGTCGATCATCTCGGGCTGCACCAGCGACGTGCCCACCGAAAGGCCGTGTGCGGCAAGGAAGGTGAAGCACATTCCGCCGCCGATCACCAGGCTGTCGGCCTTCTGCGCCAGCTCTTCGATCACGGCCAGCTTGTCGGACACCTTGGATCCGCCCAGCACGACCGCGTACGGCCGCTCGGTGGAACTGGTCAACTGTTGCAGCACTTTGACTTCGGCTTCGACGAGCTTGCCCGCGTAGTGCGGCAGCAGCGTGGCGACGTCGTACACCGAGGCCTGCTTGCGGTGCACCACACCGAAGCCGTCAGACACGAAAGCGCCGTCGGGGTCGACCAGTTCGGCCAATTGCTTTGCCAGCGCTAGCCGCTCGGCGTCGTCCTTGCTGGTTTCCCGCGGGTCGAACCGGACGTTCTCCAGCAGCAAGACGTCGCCGTCGGTCAGTCCCTCGGCTCTGGCCAGCGCGTCGGGTCCGACGACGTCGCCGGCGAGTTGGACGTGGCGGCCGAGCTTTTCGCCGAGGGCTTTCGCAACCGGCCTCAGCGAGAACTTCGGATCGGGCTCGCCCTTGGGACGGCCGAGGTGGGCGGTGACGATCACCTTGGCGCCGGCGTCGGCCAGCGCGCTGAGCGTCGGGACCGACGCGATGATGCGACCGGGATCGGTGATGCGGCCGTCGTCGAGCGGGACGTTGAGGTCCGACCGCACCAGCACTCCGCGTCCCGAAACCCCTTGCGCCAGAAGGTCGTCGAGAGTCGGAACCGTCATAGCTACAGCGACTTGCCGACCAGGGCGGCGAGGTCGATGAGCCGGTTGCTGTACCCCCACTCGTTGTCGTACCAGGACACCACCTTGGCCTGGTTGTCGATCACCTTCGTCAGGCCGGAGTCGAAGATCGAGCTGTGCGGGTCGGTGACGATGTCGGTGGAGACGATCGGCGCGTCGTAATACTTCAAAATGCCTTTGAGCCTGCCCTCGGCGGCCGCCTTGAACGCGGCGTTGATCTCCTCGGCGCTGGCGGCCTTCTCCAGTTCGACGGTGAGGTCGGTCGCCGAGCCGGTGGGGATCGGCACCCGCAGCGCGTATCCGTCCAGCTTGCCCTTCAGCTGCGGCATCACCAGGCCGATGGCCTTGGCGGCGCCGGTCGACGTGGGCACGATGTTCAGCGCGGCGGCGCGGGCGCGGCGCAGGTCCTTGTGGGGACCGTCCTGCAGGTTCTGGTCTTGGGTGTAGGCGTGGATGGTGGTCATCAGCCCTCGGACGATGCCGAATTCGTCGTCGAGCACTTTCGTCACCGGCGCAAGGCAGTTCGTGGTGCAGGACGCGTTGCTGATGATGTTCTGGCTGCCGTCGTATTTGTCGTCGTTCACGCCGAGCACGATGGTGAGGTCTTCACCCTTGGCCGGGGCGGAGATGATGACCTTCTTGGCGCCGGCCTGAAGGTGGCCTCTGGCCTTGTCGGCCTCGGTGTAGCGCCCAGTCGACTCGATGACGACGTCGACACCGAGATCGCCCCACGGCATGGCGGCCGGGCCGTCTTTGATTTCCAGGGCCTTGATCTTGTTGGCGCCGACGACGATCGTGTCGTCGCCCTCGAGGCTGACGTCCTGCGGCAGCCGGCCGAGGATCGAGTCGAACTTCAGCAAGTGAGCCAGCGTGGCGTTGTCGGTGAGATCGTTGACCGCGACGATCTCGAGGTCGCTGCTCTTGCCTTCGGCTTTCTGCTCCTCGAGCGCGCGGTACAAGTTGCGTCCGATTCGACCGAAGCCGTTGATGCCAATCCGGACCGTCACGTCTTCCTCCCTTGCCTTGTCTGCTGTTCCTCAGGCCAGCCTAATGCGGCGGCGTCGGCGCGGCTCGGGCGGTACGGGGTGCAGCTAGCGTGGTGTTGATGCGCTACGAAGTGACCGACGCTGACACCGCCGCGAGCGTGGGAAGCGGTGATGTGCCGGTGCTGGCGACGCCGCGGCTGATCGCATGGCTGGAGGCTGCGACGGTGCAGTCCGCCGCGCGGTTCGTGCGACCGGGCCAGACCACCGTCGGGACCGCGGTGCGCATCGAACACCGCCGCGCGACCAGAGTGGGCGACGCCGTCGAAGTCATCGCCGAGCCGCCGGGTGCGCCGGCCGGTCGAGTTCTCACCTTTCAGGTGCGGGCCGTCGACGATTCGGGTCAGCTCGTTGCGACAGGCGAGATCGACCGGGCGATCGTCGATCGAAAGCAGTTCCTGTCGCGCTGAAGAAGCTGTCGGTGGGTTCTGCAAGGATCGAAACTATGTTCGAACAGGCCGGTCCCGCCGAGTTGATCGCGGTGGTTGAAGACTCCTATAGCCAGGAGTCGAGGCTGATGGCGCGAAAGCTCGCAGCGATCGCGGCGCTTCTGTGGCATCGCATGGAGGAGTACGAAACCGACCCCGATCCGGCTTACGCGACGATCAATGGATTCCAGCGCACCGCTGCCGAGGTTGCCGCCGCGATGAACCTGTCACCGCGCGCCGCCAGCTTCCTGGTCGCGTACGCGGACACGTTGAAAACTCGGCTTCCTAGGATCGCTGCGCTGCTTGCCGAAGGCCGAACCGATTGGCGCACTGTCGAATTGATCATCAACCGCACTGAGTTGGTGTCGGGAACCGACCTCGTCGCACAGATCGACGAGTCCCTGGCGGCGCGGATCGTCAACTGGAGATGTTGGTCGCGGCGGCGGATCATCAACGCGGTTGATGCCGCAGTGCGGGCTCTCGATCCCGATGCTGCACGGGAGCGGCGGATGGCCGCTGAGGAGCGTGACCGCCATATCAGCGTGACCACATTGCCCGAGGGGATGGCCAGGGTCAGCGGCTCGGTGGCGGCCACGGCCGCAGCCGTGTTCGACAAGCGGCTGTCGGAAATGGCGACGTCGGTGTGTGCCGAAGACCCGCGGACCATTGCCCAACGACGGGCCGACGCGCTGTCCGCCCTTGCCGAAGGTCGCTCGCTTGCATGCACGTGCGACCGGCCTGACTGCCCTACCGGTGCGAAGCCGGGTGAGAAACCGACCGGCCCGCGGGTCGTGATCAACGTGGTAGCCAGCGAGGAGACGGTGTCCGGGCGCAGTCAGCAGCCGGGTTATCTGTCCGGTTTCGGGGTAATCGACGCCGACCAGGTACGAGAACTCGCGACGGCGGCCGCACAGCGCATGCTGGACCCGGCCTTCGACGCGGGCGCAGCGCTGCGTTATCAGCCCACGGTCGCAATGGAGAACTGGATCCGATGCCGCGATCTGACGTGCCGCTTCCCAGGGTGCGACCAGCCCGCGGAGTTCTGCGACATTGATCATACGATTCCGTTCAACCATGCTGACCCTCTGAGCGGTGGCCTGACGGTGCCATGGAACCTCAAATGCCTTTGCCGTCAACATCATCGGCTGAAGACTTTCTATTGTGGACCTGGCGGATGGCAAGACGAACAGCTTGCCGACGGCACTATCGTCTGGACATCACCGACCGGAAAGGTCTACCGCACCACGCCCGGCGGGGCCGACCTATTCCCGGCAATGAGAAAACCTCCATGTGCGCAGCCTGTGCCGCGCCGGCGAAATCATGCACGCGACCGGAAGGCGCGAATTGCGCGGGCCCGCAGGAGAAATCGCGCCGTCCGGCCGGTCAACGACGAGACGCGTCGCGTTCGACGGGCTCGTAAGGACGAGATCGAAGCACGCGAGTTCCGAAACCATATGCGGCGCATGCTGTTTCTCTTCAAAGGCCAACCCAGCACCAGCCCGTTCTGCGCCTTCGTGAACGACCCGATCGAATCCGAAGAGCTCCCGCCTGACTGGCAGCCCCCGCCGAAACCGCCGCCGCTACCGGACGATCCGCCGTTCTAGATCGGGTGCGCCTCGAACCACTCGAGCAGCAAGTCGGCCGCCTTCTCGGGCTGCTCCTCGGGAATCCAATGCGAGCCGTGCAGGATCTCGAACCGGTAGTCCCCGGTGACGTAGTTGGCGGTGTCACGGGCCGGCTTCTCGGTAAGCGCAATGTCGTCGTCGCTCCAGACGTACATCGTCGGCACGGAGATCTTTCCGACGGCATTGCGCGGGTTGCTCAGAAACATCGCGCGATACCAGTTCAGCGCGGCGGTGAGTGCGCCGGGTTCGGCCATCGCGTTCACGTCGCGCTCAGCGGCTTCGCGCGTCTGGCCACCGGACTGGAGAGCCTTGATCGCACGGGCGCCCCTGCGATCGGCCCCCAGCAGCAGCCGTTCCGGCAGCCACGGCAGCTGGAAGAAGTACATGTACCACGAGGCGAGACCTTGCCGGCTGGTCACCCAACTCTTGACGAACGCCGTCGGGTGCGGAACCGAGAATGACGTCAGGGTCGCGACGCGGTCGCGCAGCTTGTCGGCCGCACTCCATGCGACGGCGGCGCCCCAGTCGTGGCCGACCAGGTGCACCCGCGCGGCACCGACCGCATCCAGCAGCGCCCGGACGTCCTCGACGAGCTCCTCGACGCGGTAGTCGCGGCGCCGTTTCGGGCGGGCGCCCGGCGAATAGCCGCGCTGGTTCGGCGCGATGCACCGGTAGCCGCGCGCGGTCAGCCGGTCGATGATGGCGCTCCAGCTCGTGTTGAGCTGAGGAAAGCCGTGCAAAAGGACCACGACAGGCCCGTCAGCGGGGCCTTCGTCGATGTAGTCGAACGTCAAATCACCGCGGCGGTATTGCTTCACTCTGCGTCCTCGAGTAGGTCCGGGGTCACCGCCGACTCCGTGTCGGGGATGCCATCTTGCTTCGCTTTCCGGTCGGCCATCGACAGCAACCGCCTAATCCGGCCTGCCACAGCATCTTTCGTCATCGGCGGATCCGCCAGCCGGCCCAGCTCCTCCAACGACGCCTGACGGTGCTCGACACGCAGCTTGCCCGCTGCGGCCAGGTGATCGGGCACCGAGTCACCGAGGATCTCCAGCGCGCGCTCCACCCGTGCGGCCGCCGCCACCGCCGCCCGCGCCGAGCGCCGCAGGTTCGCGTCGTCGAAATTCGCCAGCCGGTTGGCGGTGGCGCGGACCTCGCGGCGCATCCGCCGCTCCTCCCACGTGAGCCGGGTGTCCTGCGCCCCCATCCGCGTCAGCAGCGCGCCGATCGCCTCCCCGTCGCGAACCACCACGCGGTCGGCGCCGCGCACCTCGCGTGCCTTCGCGCTGACGCCCAGCCGCCTCGCCGCCCCGACGAGCGCGAGCGCCGCCTCCGGCCCCGGGCAGCTCACCTCCAGCGCCGACGACCGACCGGGCTCGGTCAGCGACCCGTGCGCCAGGAACGCGCCACGCCAGGCCGCCTCCGCGTCGGCCACGCTGCCGCCGACCACGTGGGCAGGCAGTCCGCGCACCGGCCGGCCGCGCAGATCGAGCAGCCCGGTCTGCCGCGCCAGCGCCTCACCGTCCTTGGCAACCCGCACCACATACCGCGTCTGCTTGCGAATTCCACTGGCGGACAACACATGAACGACCGCGTTGTAGCCGTACAGGTCGAAGATGTCCTTGCGCAGCCGACGGGCGATGCTCCCGAGGTCCACCTCGGCCTCGACGATGACGCGGCCGGCCACGATGTGCAGGCCGCCGGCGAATCGCAGCAATGCCGCCACCTCCGCCTTGCGGGCGCTCACCGAGGTGACGTTCAACCTGCTCAGCTCATCCTTGACCTCGGCGGTCATCGCCACGGGTCGTCACCTCCCGGTGCATTGAGTCCCTCCACCCGGCCGGCCGCGGGGGTCGGCACCGTCGGTGCGATCGGCATCGCCGATCCGCCGGTTCGCACGCTGTCCAACACCGCAGCCAACTTTGCCGGGTCATGTAGAGATGTACCAGTCCGGGCCACATCAGCAAACCTAACCTTCGCATCCAGCAGGCTCGCCGTGCGGATCAGTTGCTGACGCTCGCGGTCGCCGGGCACCCGTTCGGCGTCGACGACGATCTCGTCGATCCGGAAGCCGGGCGCGTGCTGCGACAACACGTGCAGATGGCGCTCCGCGGAGAACCCGGCCGTCTCCCCCGGCTCGGCCGCCAGGTTGAGCACCAGCGCACGGCGCGCGGACGTCGCCTGCAGCGCCGCCGCCAGCCCTGGGACCAACACGTGTGGAATGACGCTGGTGAACCACGAACCCGGGCCTAGCACAACGAGATCCGCGTCCATGATCGCGTCCACGGCCTGTCGCGTCGCCGGCGGGTCGCCGGGCAGCAGCCGCACCCGTCGCACCTTCCCCGGCGTCGTCGCCACCGCGACCTGCCCACGGATCACCCGGAACATCCGCGGATCGGACTCCAGCCCTGCGACGTCGGCCTCGATCTGCAGCGCGATCGGGCACATCGGCAGCACCCGGCCCTTGACGCCGAGGATCCGGCCCAGCTCGTCGAGAGCTGCCACCGGGTCGGCCAGCACCTCGTTGAGCCCGGCAAGCAGCAAATTGCCGATCGGGTGACCGGCCAGCGCACCGCTACCGCCGAACCGGTGCTGCAGGATCGTCGCCCACAGCCGTCCGTACCGGCTGTCGGAAGCCAACGCCGCCAACGCCATTCGCAGGTCGCCGGGCGGCACGACGTCGAGTTCGCTGCGCAGCCGCCCAGACGACCCCCCGTCGTCGGCGACAGTGACCACCGCGGTGACATGCGGGGTCAGCCGGCGCGCCGCGGACAGCGTGGCATACAGCCCGTGCCCGCCGCCGAGGGCGACGATGCGGTGGCTCATTCGCGGCCCAGATCCCGGTGCAGTACCCGCACCGACAGCTTGTCGTTCGGTTGCAGCCGGCCCGCCAGAGCCTCGGCCATCGCGACACTGCGGTGTTTACCACCGGTGCAGCCGATGGCTACGGTCATGTAGCGCTTCCCCTCGCGTCGGTATCCCTCCACAACGAGGGATAGCAGTCGATCGTAGGTGTCCAAGAATTCTTCGGCACCAGGTTGGGATAAGACGTAGTCGCGGACCGCCGGCGACTGGCCGGTCTGGGGCCGCAGTTCGTCGACCCAGTGCGGGTTGGGCAGAAACCGGACATCCATCACCATGTCGGCGTCCATCGGAAGTCCGTATTTGAAACCGAAAGATTCCACCGTGACGCTGGTGTGCGCGACGGCCTCGCCGCCGAACGCCCGCTCGATGCTCTCGCGCAGCCCCCGGACAGAGAGCGTCGACGTGTCGATGATCAGATCCGCGGCCGCCCGCAGCGGCGCCAGCATCGTGCGTTCGGCAGCGATGCCCTCGGCCAGCGTCTGGTCGCCCTGCAGCGGATGGCTGCGACGCACGTGCTCGTAGCGACGCACGAGAATGTCATCGGACGCCTCCAGGAACAGCACTCGTGGATAGATGCCACGCGTCGCCAGATCCTTACGCACCCATTCCAAATCACCGGTGAACCCGCGCGAGCGAACGTCGAGCACGACGGCCAACTGGGTGATCCGCGAGCCGGCCGCCAAGCCGAGATCCACCATCTGGGTGATCAGCTCGGGCGGCAGGTTGTCGGCGACGTACCAGCCCAGGTCCTCGAGCACCTTGGCGGCGGTGCCGCGTCCTGCCCCGGATAGCCCGGTGACCAGGACGACGTCGATGCCGGAGTCCGCAGCAGCCGTCCCGCCCTGCAGCTGTTCGCCCGTGTCGTGGTCTGTCATCCGGATGCCCTGGTCCGATCTTCACCCATCGCGGCGGCCTCCGCGTCGGTTCCAGGGGAATCCGCGGTCCCGAGCGCCTCGAGCACCGCCCGCGCCGTCGCGACCCCGATCCCTGGCACCGCGGTGATGTCGTCGACCGAGGCCTGCTTGAGCCGGGCCACGGACCCGAAGTGCGCGACGAGCGCCTTGCGCCGCGCTTCGCCGAGACCACGTACCGAGTCCAGCGCCGATGCGGTCATCCGCTTGGACCGCTTGCTGCGGTGGTAGGCGATCGCGAACCGGTGCGCCTCGTCGCGCACGCGCTGCAGCAGATACAGGCCCTCGCTGTTGCGCGGCATGATCACCGGGTCGGGCTCGGACGGCACCCACACTTCCTCCAGCCGCTTCGCCAGGCCGATCACCGCGACGTCGGTGATGCCGAGTTCGTCGAGGACCGCTTGGGCGGCGTTCACCTGAGGCGCGCCACCGTCGACCACGAAAAGATTTGGCGGATAAGCGAACCGGCGCGCTTTTTCGGTCGCCTGCGCCTCGGTCAGGTGCCGCCAGAACCGGCGCCGCGTCACCTCCGCGATCGACGCCACGTCGTCGGAGCGGCCGCCGCCAGCAGCTTCGCGGATCGCAAAATGCCGGTAGTCCGACTTCTTCGGCAAGGCGTCCTCGAACACCACCAGCGAGGCCACCACGTCGGTGCCCTGGACATGGCTGACGTCCACGCATTCGATGCGCAGCGGCGCGTCGGCAAGCCCGAGCGCATCCTGAATGCTCTGCAGAGCCTCAGATCTCGCGTTGAAGTCCCCGGCGCGCTTCAGCTTGTGCTGGGCCAGCGCCTCAGCAGCGTTGCGCCGCACGGTTTCGGCCAGCGCGCGTTTGTCGCCGCGCTGCGGCACCCGTAACGACACCCGCGAGCCGCGCAGCCGGGACAGCCATTCCGCCAACTCGTCGGCGTTGCCAGGCAGGCACGGCACCAGCACCTGGCGCGGTACCGGGTTGGTGTATTCGTCGGCGGCGCCGTCCAATTCGGCCTGCTCGCCGTAGAACTGCGTCAAAAACTGCTCCACCAGCACCTCGTGGCCGGATTCGTCTGGCCCACCCGACTTCTCGACGATCCACCCCCGCTGGCCGCGCACTCGGCCGCCGCGGACGTGGAACACCTGCACCGCCGCCTCGAGCGCGTCGTCGGCGAACGCGACCACATCGGCGTCGGTGCCGTCACCGAACACCACCGCCTGTTTCTCCAGCGCCCGCCGCAGCGCCGAGACGTTGTCGCGCAACCGCGCCGCCCTCTCGAAATCCAGCGTGGCGGCAGCCTCGTTCATCTGCTGCTCCATGTCGCGGATCAGCCTGTCGGTCTTGCCGGACAGGAAGTCGCAGAAGTCGAGCACGATCTTGCGGTGCTCGTCCGCGCCGACTCGATTGATGCACGGTGCCGAGCATTTGTCGATGTAGCCCAGCAGGCACGGCCGGTCAATCTGGCTGTGCCGCTTGAACACTCCCGCCGAGCAGGTGCGGGCCGGGAACACCCGCGTCAGCAGGTCCAGCGTCTCGCGGATCGCCCAGGCGTGCGAGTACGGGCCGAAGTAGCGGACGCCCTTGCGGCGGGGACCACGATACACCATCAGCCGCGGATACTGCTCGTTCAGCGTCACCGCGAGCACCGGATAGGACTTGTCGTCGCGGTAGCGCACGTTGAACCGCGGATCGAACTCCTTGATCCAGTTGTATTCGAGTTGCAGCGCCTCGACTTCGGTGTTGACCACCGTCCACTCCACGCTGCCGGCGGTGGTCACCATCTGGCGTGTTCTCGGCGGCAGGCTGGAGATGTCGGCGAAGTAGGACGTCAGCCGGCTGCGCAGGCTCTTGGCCTTGCCGACGTAGATGACCCGGCCGTGGGGATCGCGGAAGCGATAGACACCTGGCTCGACGGGAACCGACCCGGGCGCAGGTCGGTACGTCGAGGGATCAGGCACGGTCCCAGGTTAGTACCGGCGCCGAGGCGTCCTCGCCCGCGCCGAGAGAGAAGCCAGCGTCGTGATCCGGGCCCACCAACGACATGGAATGCTATTTCGGCGTAATAGGCCGGTAGCGGGCCGCCACCTCGCGCACGGCGTCCATCGCCGCGACCGCCCGCTCCTTGTCCACCGCCTGAATCGCCATCACCGGGATGTACTCGTCGTCGGGCAGGTCGACCCGTGCCCAGCGGGCACCGATGGGAAACGACACGTCGACCACGTCAGGCCAGGCAATCAGCTTCTCGCCGAGCAGGTTTCGCACGGCCAGTCCCGCCTTGCCTGCGCGCAGCCTCGGTCGCGCGAACAGCAGCACCACGCAGGCGATCACCACACCGAGCCCGGCGATCGCGACCTGATCCGCGGTTTGGAACACCACGCCGGTGGAACGCACTTTCAGCAGGAACCCCACCGCGACGTGCGTCGCCAATA
The DNA here is from genome assembly GCA_963775205.1 of uncultured Actinomycetota bacterium. Classification (GTDB taxonomy): domain Bacteria; phylum Actinomycetota; class Actinomycetes; order Mycobacteriales; family Mycobacteriaceae; genus Mycobacterium. Next base: position 172,401 of record CAVZHV010000002.1, read on the forward strand.
TCACGATCGCTGCGCCGTACGCGAAGTACGGCGTCAGGTGAGGGCGAACCTGCAGATCCCACTGCTCACTCATGACCGCAACTGGCGCAGCGTCAGCGCCGTGGACAGTGCCGCGGCCGTGGCCTGGGCGCCCTTGTCCTCGGCCGATGACGGCAACCCGGCGCGGTCCAGCGCCTGCTCCTCGTCGTCGGTGGTCAGCACGCCGTTGGCCACCGGCGTGCCGGCGTCCAGCGAGACCCGCGTCAGACCCTGCGTGACGGCGTCGCAGACGTAGTCGAAATGCGGTGTCTGGCCGCGAATGACCACACCGAGCGCGACGACGGCGTCGTGGTTTCGCGCCAATTCCTGGGCCACCACCGGAATCTCGATCGCACCGAGCACCCGGACCACCGTTGGCTTGCGCACGCCGGAGTCTTTGGCAACCCGAATCGCGTTGTCGAGCAAGGCATCACAGATCTTCTGATGCCACGTGCTCGCCACGATGGCCAACCGCACACCCGACGCATCGAGCTCCGGCATGTCCGGCACGCCATGAGCAGGGCTCACAAGGCTCCGCCGAATTCGCCCGGCAGGTGGTCGAAGTCGTCGAGGCCGGATAAATCGTGACCCATCCGGTCACGCTTGGTGATCAGGTACCGGATGTTCTCCGCGTTGGCCCGCACCGGCAGCGGCACCCGCTCCATGATGTGCAGCCCGTAGCCGTCGAGGCCGACCCGCTTGGCCGGGTTGTTGGTGAGCAACCGCATCGAGCGCACCCCGAGGTCGTAGAGGATCTGTGCCCCGAGCCCGTAGTCGCGTGCGTCGGCGGGCAGGCCCAGTTCGAGGTTGGCGTCCACGGTGTCGGCCCCGGCGTCTTGCAGCTGGTAGGCCTGCAGCTTGTGCATCAGCCCGATGCCCCGGCCTTCGTGGCCCCGCATGTAGAGCACCACGCCGCGGCCTTCCCGCGCGACCATCGCCATCGCCGCGTCGAGTTGCGGGCCGCAGTCGCAGCGGCGCGAGCCGAACACGTCGCCCGTCAGGCACTCGGAGTGCACCCGAACCAGCACATCGGCACCGTCTGCGATGTCCCCGCGCACCAGCGCGACATGCTCGACGTCGTCGTAGATGCTGGTGTACCCGACGGCCCGGAACTCGCCGTGCCGGGTGGGGATGCGCGCCTCGGCGATCAGCTTGACGTGCTTCTCGTGCTTGCGCCGCCACTCGATCAGGTCGGCGATCGAGATCAGCGCGAGGTCGTGCTCGCCGGCGAAGATGCGCAGTTCCTCGGTCTGCGCCATCGCGCCTTCGTCCTTCTGGCTGACGATCTCGCAGATCGCACCGGCGGGCTGCAGCCCGGCCAGCTTCGCCAGGTCCACCGCGGCCTCGGTGTGCCCGGGCCGGCGCAACACGCCGCCCTCCTTGGCCCGCAGCGGCACCACGTGACCGGGTCGGGTGAAATCGCTTGCGACACTGGCCGGATCGGCCAGCAGCCGCATCGTCGTCGCTCGATCCGAGGCCGAAATACCCGTTCCCACACCGAGTTTCGCATCGACAGTGACGGTGTAGGCGGTGCCGTGCTTGTCCTGGTTCACCGCATACATGGGCAACAGGCCGAGCCGGTCGCAGATCTCCCCCGCCAACGGCACACACAGGTATCCGGACGTATAGCGCACCATGAACGCGACGAGCTCGGGCGTCGCCTTCTCGGCCGCAAAGATCAGATCGCCCTCGTTTTCGCGATCCTCGTCGTCGATGACGATCACGGCCTTGCCGGCCGCGATGTCGGCAACCGCCCGCTCGACGCTGTCCAACCTGGTCATCGGCCGGTAACTCCTTCGGGCGGCGGCGCAGTGCCCGCCTCGGCGCTGCCCACCCAGTCTAGTGACCAGCACTCATGAGTTTTTCGACGTACTTGGCAAGTAGCCGTGAGAGTGCGCTGTGCAAGCCCTGCGGAAAGCAGGATACCGGCGTGCGCTGTAGGGCCGAATATGTTTGAGTTGGCTACCCCTGGCGCTGGTGCTCGTCGGGCTTCGGCACGTCTTTCTCCCTGAGGATGCCGACCATCTTTTCGCCGAAGTATTGGCGTGCTCCGTCCAGCCTTTTGGCCCGCTGCTCGGGCAGCCACACGCACAGCGACGCGCCGGTCGGCATCCCGTTCAGAATGAACTCGGTGTCCCGGCGTGCGACGTAGCCCTCCTTGCCTGGCCACGGCTCGCCAGCCTTGACGGTGAACGCGGTCGGCACGTCTTTCGTCAAAGAGGGCCAGTGCCGGGGTACCAGGCGGCCGTACTCGCCTGAACCCTTCCAGTCGGCGTGCTCTTTGGTGAGCACCACCAGGCCGTGGCCGTGCAGAGAATGGACGGCGCGGCGCACCTGCCGGTCGGACACACCCAGCCGCTCGGCCAGCTCGACCACCGTCAGATACCAGCGGTTGGTGGTTGCTGCCAACTCGTCGAGGATGCGCTGCTGCGTCTTACCAATTCCCCTGCTCATAACCGTTTAACTGTACCGGACGGAACTGGAAAACCGCCACCGTGCGGTACAGATAGTTTTGGCGCATGGAGTTAACTCGCGCACGTCAGGAAGTGTCGCCTCCACGGTCGCAGGGACAGGACTCGAAGCCGGGGGGTGCCTTTGGGCTGACCTGCGTCCATGACGTGCAATTGTGCAGGACGTTGCACATTCATCAAATACGTTGATCAGTTCTGGTGAGGTTTGGACATGTTCAGGCCACATTTCTCACGAACACCGGCACCAAGGTTGGACATTTGTCTCTACCCGAATCGTCAAATCTGGTGAAGTCGGTCTCCAGTCAATCGTAGAATGCCTGATCTGGGTCGGGGAAAGATCCCGAGGGGGGACGCGCGATGATGGGCATCATTCGTCGTCTGGCAATCGTTCTCGCGACCGCGCTCGCGCCGTTCGCATTCGTGATACTTATTTCACCGGGCGTGAGTAAAGCAGCCGATTGCGGCCAGGGAACCGTATACGACCCTGGCTCCAACACTTGCGTGGTTGCAGACGTGGTTGCAGAACAGCCACCGCCGCCCCCGCCGCCACCGCCACCAGCGTGGAACGGTCCCACGCCGTACGTCTCGGCCAGCATCTGCGCGCCCATTCCGTTTGTATCATTGTGCGTCGGCATCTAGCTCACGCCGTTGCTGGCAGCGCGGAGTACAACGCGATCACGGTCATGCACAATTCGTCCTCGGTCGGATACTGCTCGGCGAACTGCGCTCGGCGGCCTTGGCGTCGGCTGGTTTCGGCAGACTCTTCTTGACCTGCGTCCCAGGACGTGAAAGTGGCTACCGCGGTAGCCAATTCGTCCTCGGTTACGCCAAACGGTGCCGCAAGTCAAAACTCTACAGAGCCTCGACTTGATAAGCCCTAAGTCCGGTGTGGCCGGGCCGCGGCGAAAGGAGGAACCGAGACCCGGCCAGGGTGTAGGACCTCGATGCTCGCGGGAGCCGCACCTGCGCGGTTCAGGTACACCTGCGGATGGCGCTGTAACGCCGCCTCGACGAGGTACCGAGTCTGGTTCTTACCCTTCCGTCAGGGTCTTGTTGACAATGTCTTGCGCCGCCCTCATCTGCTTATCCGCTTGATCCTCGCGGTTTGTGAAATCACCTGCCTGTACATATGAGCCCGCCTCGGCGGAAAGGCACATGTGGGCCGCGATCTCGGCGTCATTGATCGCTCCCTGCAGATCGGCGGTGAGCTCAGGGTCCGGGCTCGGCAGGTGAGATTGCAGCTTGTTCGCAGCGGTCTCATGCATCCGCCGGCAGGCGTCGAACGCTGCGGGCCAGTCTTCGCGAGCCCTCGCAGCTTTCTCGTCTGCAATAGCATTCTGCAGATCCGCGAAGTCTTGCTTTGCGCCCGACCACCAATTCTTGATCGCCGTAGCGGCGGATGTCGTTGGCGCAGAAGAACTCGGTCCATTGCTCTTTGTCAGGACTACCGCGGCAACAACGCCGCCCGCGATGACGGCAAGGGTAACAATGCTCGCAACAGCGATAAGCCATTTCTTCCGGTACCGCGGTCGGGTTTCTGGCGACGGGGCAACGGCTGCGACCGGCGCGGAGATCGGGGCTCCGCACTGTTCGCAGAAATGTGCGTGCTCAGGATTGATATGGCCATACGGGCATATCGCCACAGCCGACATAATCGGCGCTCCGCACTCTCGGCAGAACTCTTGGTTGTCCGGGTTGGGGTGCCCGTTCGGACAAGTCGCCATGACCTCGGTCCTTTCGTTCTCCCCCGCACTGGCGCTTAGGGGATCGGGTGGGGTACACGTTTCCACCCGTACGGGGCCTCCAAGTAGAGCCATTGGACTCAGATTCGACCCAGGTACCGAGAACTGCATGGCTTCCTTTGAATGTACGTTTGGCAGGGACAGGCATGACGAGCCTCTCCTACACGAAACACGCGGCCCTGCTTCTCTTCCGACCGGCGGTCACCGCGCCGTAGCGGGCCAAAGAGCACGCCACCAACGGGGCGACGAACACCGTCGAGTCGCGGCGACTGATGTGTCGGCGGCTGCCCAGGTCGGATTAGGATGCTGAAAACAGAAAAAGGGCCCCAACCCCCGGACGACCTACACCGCCCCCTTACGAAGCCGCGCCTCACGACGCTCACGAATCACATCCGCCGGCGTCGACTGCGGCTCCCGACACGCCGCCAACTCATCAATCTCAGCCGCGATCGACTGCAACCGGCGCATCAACGGCTCAACATCCCGTGTGCAAGACGACGTGTCGAGCTCCAACGCAATCCGCTCCCGCATCGCCCGCAACAGCACAAGCCGATCCTCCTGCAACGCAGCACCAGATATAGAACCCATCAACTGCTCCTAACCACTAGATACGCCCATTCAACGCCTGTTAGCCACCGGGCACTATTTCGCTGTGCGAGCGAACGCAGCAATGCCTGTGAATGCTTTGGCTGCCGCATCGAAGGGGCCATCCCCCAGGGGGTGGGGAGGGACGACGACCCGATAGCCTGCGAGATTGGGGCGCTTTGTTTCTTTGAAGGAGACGATCTGACATGACTGATAAAGGGTTCTCCGATATCGCTGCGCCGGGAGGGTTGACCCTCGCGGATGTGTGCGACCAAATCGAGCAGAAAATCCACGTCAACGCAGACAACCAGAAATCGCCGCGGGAGTTCCCGGACTGGCAGTCGTGCGTGGAAGATCGGGACGCCACCATCTACAAGTTGAGCGCGGCTGTTGTCAACCTTTGCCGGATGGTGGAGTACTTGGCATCGGAGCAGCAGCGCGGCGGCGTTAGCCACGCCATTACATGAGGCAAAGGGCGTCACCATGTGCGGCTGTGCCGTGCTATCGGCTTCGTCTTGCGGTTCCGTTGTTGGTTGTGGATCAGGTGAGCGGCGCGTAGTTCGCCGAGGTTACTGCCGCCGTCTCGGATCGGCACCACATGGTCGGCTGACCAACTCATCGGATGCGGGAAGGTCAACTCGGGGTCGATCCATTGCCCGCACAGGTGGCAGGTATCTTCGCGGCGCTTCAGGTGTTCGCGTCGTCGCCTGTATCGCCAATGCCCGGTCCTGCTCAAGTCGTTTTTTTAAAAAAAGAGCAACCCTAGCTGCCGCCGCCTGATACGAGGAACTTGCCGAGCCGTTCGCCGCGTGGAACGGTGTGCCCGAACCGCCAGGTGCAGCGCAGACCGACCGAGTCGGATGCGAAGTAGGTGTGTTCGGACACGCTCACGTTGATGGTGGATACCGCACTCACGATGGCTGTCTGGTCGACAACCAGCCCGGCGTAGCTGTCGGTGAGTGCGTTGGTGACGATGAGCGGCAGCCCGAGCAGCCGCAGTTCGGCGTCGTTCACACCGGCACCGACCAAGCTGACATTGAAGTCGGTTCCCACTTTGAAGGAGCGCAGCGCTGCCCATGCTTGCGGTCCCATGATGATGTGGCTGGGGGTGGCGAGGTTGGATTCGAGTTCGGCGATCAGCGCGATGAGTGCGTCGAGGCTGTCGGCGACTTCGCCGCCGTCAACGATGTCAGTGGTGTTCAACAGGCCGGCTGACGGTGCGACGAGCGGGCCGACTGGTGCGGCCTGGCTGACGTAGGCGGTGTCTGCGGTGCGTTGCACGGCGCGGGCCACTGACTGCGCCAACTGGTCGGGTGTTTGCGGCTGCTGCCACTGTTCGGAGGTGATTCTCAGGAGCATCGACGCCTTGGATGTGTAGATGAGTGCCTCGGAGAGCTCGGGGCTCGACTCGTCTATGGGCTGGCCCTCGACGACAAAGTCGGCGGTGTCGTCGGTGATGTATGCGACTCTCAAACTTGGTGCGTCGCCTTGGATTTCGCCGGCGACGGTTGAGGTTTGCAAAATCAATGCTTCGGGGAGAACGTCGCCGGGCTGGAAGGCGTAATGGTCTGGGCGCCAAGCAACGTCGGCGGCTGGGGTGGAGATGGTGTAAGCCATGATTGGCTCCTATCTGCGGCTCGGCCATGGCAATTGGATGCATCGAAGCCGCACGCGAAAACGAATGGGGGGGAATGTTTCGCGGCGGGCGCCTGGCCTGATGCCGTGCCGTCACTGACGGTGCCGTGCTACGCGGGCGGCCCGCTGGGCTGAACAAATCCGCGTGCGCTGCCTTACAGTTTAGCGTTCGCGGGCCGGTTTGAACGCATCGACGAAAGTGTTGCGCGCAGGCTGCGGCCGGAACGTGCTGTGCAGCCCCGACGTGGTTTTCGGTTTGGCGGCGGGGATACCCAACTCGTCGCGGGCGGCGGCGACCGCTGTCTTGATTTTGTCGCGGTCGGGTTGGCCGTCTTCGCCGAGCAGGTCGGCCGGTTGGGTGCCGGTGGCCCACACCGCTTTCGCCTTGACGCCCATCGTTTCGATGTGTTGGTCGATCTGGGCGCGGCGCAGCGCGTCGACTGTGGCGGCCAGTTGGTCGCGTTCGGCTTCGACCTCACGCAAACGTGTCCGATATTTCCTGGCTTCGTGGCTGGCCGGTTCGGCGCTGTCGGTGCGTTCGCCAACAAGTTCGGCGGTCGCATGCTCGGGCTGATCGGCGTCGGTGTCTGGAATATCGGTCGCCGATGATTCGGCCGGCTGATCGTTCTGTGGCTGTTCGTTACTCATTGCGTTGCTCTCCGTTCTGTTTCAGCCATTCGGCTTTGAAGGGTTGAGGGTTTTCGAGGATGCCGCCGAGGGTGCCGGCCAAATGTTGCGCCGCCTCCGCTGACAGCCACAGCACATAGTTTCCGAGGTCTTTGTGGTCGAACAGGATTCCGAGGATGGGGGTGCCGTCTGCGGCCTGTTCGTAGACGACGTTGATGCTGCTGGGGAAGATGGCGAGGGTGTCGCTAGGGATTTTGAAACGGTCGGGCTGATTGGTCATGACTGCTCCCACGGCAAGTCGAGATACCAGACGGCGCGGGCGAAACAGGGCTGGCACATGCCGGAGATGCTGGCCGGTGCGCGGCGGCAGACGTAGCACTGGTCGCCGTCTTCGATAGCGGTTGCGGTCAACTGCTGTCCTTCCGTGATTGTTTTTTCCACGCCTCAATTTCGCGGCGCTGCTTCAGCTTCTGCTGCTTGGTGGGCTTCGGCGGTTTGGCGTCGAGGCGGGCGGTCGCCGGGATGAGCTTCGGGCGTTTGGGTGCGGTCATGTCTAAACCTCCCTGTCGTACATGGCGGCGCACGCCCGGTCGATGATCACGTCGGCGGCTTGGTGGGGGTTGAACGTCAGGAACCACATCCAGCCGCCGAACGCGCCGGGGTCGTCGCGGCGGTCGGCCCTGCGGGAACCGACCCCCGAGTCGGGTTTGCTGCGGGCGGCGGTGAGTTGCTGTTCTGTGTATCCGGCTGTCTTGCCGGCGGCGATGACCTCGCGGGCCGGTAACTCCAGGTTCTCGTCGCCGTGCTCGCGGATGCGGCCGATGATGAACTCGATAGGCGGCGTGTCTGGAACCGAGAACAGATCATCCGCCTCCCCCGTGGCACCTTTTTTATCCGTTCTATCCGTTACATCTGTTACGTGATCTTCTGAAGATCGTCCGTGGATAACGGATGTAACGGATGTAACGGATGAATCTGGTTCTACGGGGGTGTCGTTTTCGGTGTCGAGGTAGCGGTGCCAGGTGTCGGTGAATTGTGCGCGTTTGTAGCCGCGGAATACCTCGTCGGTGCCGTGCTGTAGCGCCGGGCTGATGCCGTATCTGTTGAGGCGGTTGGCTAGGCCGCGTGCGTCGAGTGGTTCGCCTCGGCGGATTGTTGCCCACGGTGATTCGTCCATTTTGCGGAGCGCGGCCAGAATGTCGGCGGTGGGTATTGTGTCCTGACCGGACTGGCGGAATACGTTGCGGATGTCGCGCAGTAGGAGCAGTCCGACGCTCGGCTTGGTCGTCTTGGATGCTGTTACAAGCGTTACAGCCGTTACGCGGGCGGTGTGGGGCCAGTGGCCGCCGGCGAGGTCGGCGACGGCTAGCAGCGCTTCCCATATGTCGGCGTCGCGGTCGGTGACACCGTCGGGTATGTGTGGCCACCCGTTTTCTAGGGGTGTGGTGTTGGTGGACCAGTCGGAGAATTGTTTGCACAGTTTGGCGGCTTCGGCGCCGTTGATGCGGCGGCGCCACGGTTCGACTGGTTCGTTGGGTGCGCGTCGGTGCATTCGGATGACCACCGACCGGGACATGATGGTGTCGGGTAGATCATCTAAGCCGGCGAGGGCGACGGCGCAGTAGGCGGGTAGTTCTTCGGTGTCGATGGTTTTGCCGCGCACTACGCAGCGGCCGGCGGTGGCGCCTTTGCGGTGTCCGGCGTTGATGACTCCGCGGATTTCTTCGTGTTCTTTGGCTTTCGGGCCGAACAGTGTGTCGCATTCGTCGTAGAGCACGGTTGGTGGGCCTTTAGGGTCTGAGACTTTGCGGAACAGGTAGGCCGGTGTGCAGTTGATGGCGTGTACTGGTCGCGGCACCAGCGGTTCGGTGACTTCGAGTGCGCGGCTTTTGCCGCTGGCTGGTTCGGGTGACAGGAACGCGATGCGTGGTGTGGATTCCCAAGAGTCCATGAACCAGCAGTGGGCGACCCAAAGGGTGTGCGCGTTGAGTGCGTGTTCGGTGGGGTAGACCACGAACCGATTCAGGAACCCGCGCACATGGTCGAGCAATTCGGCGCCGTCGGGCACCACACCTGAACTGCGGTGTTGCGGTGTTGCGGTGTTGTTCGGGGGGAAAGAATGCGGGGTTTCCGGCTCGGCTACAACCTCACCGTTGCTGCCTGGTTTGTCGACTTCGCCGTGGCAGCCGTCAGTGCCGAACGGGTCTGCTTGCGGCTTGTACTTACCGGACTCGATGATCTGCTTGCCGTGTTCGGCGTCGTAGGCGTTCACCGCCACCACCCCGCTTCGGGGTCGCCGCCGACAAGCCGCTTCGCCGCCTCATGGCGCCGTCCGAAACCGTCGACCAGCTCGACGCCACGAGAACCACGCGGCCGCTCCGGCGACATGCTGCGGCACCACGGACACGTCGCGACGTGATTCCGGCGGCGGGCACTATGCTTGGCGGTGAGGGTGTTGGGTGGTGTGGTGACCACTTCTTCGACGTTGGCCGGGTTCGCCCGGCCTTCGCCGTTTCTCGGGTCGGGCGGCCCTTCTTTGTTGTTAGGCATCAGGCAGCACCCCCGCGCCCGAGTTCAGCTTCGGCGGTGGCAGCGTCGTGCTCGAGCCGATCCGCTTCTGCGCGGGCCTCTTTCGCCCGCCGCCGTGACTGCGCCGACCGCAGCGCCAAGCGTTGCATGTGTGCCCGTCGCAGGTTCTCGGCGCGCTTGGCCCGCTCAGCGGGCGGAAGTACACCGTCCGGGTCTACCTGCTTTTCGAAGGCGTCGAGGAACGCCTGCCGGCCATTGCGGGTGCGGGCGGGCCGGTCGTCGGTATGCGCCCATGATTCATTGGCCGCGATTTGGCTGCGTAGCGATCTTTCTGTGGGGGTGAGCACCGTAACCTCTGCATGACGAGGTGGGCAGCTCGATGGAGGTGCCCGTCAGTGTTCACACCCGTAAAGGTGCGCCACCGGGTCCGTTGCCCGGCTCGCACAGCGCCCAAAGAGAAATGCGCTGTTGCGGTAACGCTAGCACCGCGTAGCGACAAACGGCGGTTAGCGGCGCGCAGTAATCAGCCACGCCAACTCGGCGGCGTCAATCTTTTTGGTGCGGTTGCGCGCCAGCCCGTCGAGGATGCCCCACAACACGAACACCCCAACCGGGGGGATGCCATGCCCGAGTTCGTATCTCTCGGCCACAGTGTCGTCGCTGACGCGGCGTGTCGCCTTCACCCGGCGGCCTCGGGCGGTGGCGCGCTCGCGCTGCTTAATCTCCTCGACGCTGCCCCATATCTGATCGACCTGCCGGTCTAACGGCGCGGAAAAATCAAGGGGCGGAACGGGATCGCGTTTACGTTTCTGCCTGGCCGACATTCGGGTGACGAGGCGCCACACGTCGATGATGTTGTACGCATCGGGGTCGGCTTCGAGCTGCCGCTGGCGTTTTTCGCTCATGGTGCGTTCGAAGGTTTGCACTTTGGTGTCGCCGTCGACGATGCTCACCCGCTCACCGCCGAGCAGTTCAATCACACGTCACCCAACCCGAGGCCGCGGGCCTCGGCGGCGGCCCGCTCCGACGCGGTGGCGCGGGTGTAGCGGTCCAACATCTCGCGGCTCGACCAGCCCGCCACAGCCATCAGGCCGCCCTCGCTGCCGCCCGCCGCCAGCCAGCGCGAGGCGGCGGTGTGGCGCAGCATGTGAAGGTGAAACCCTTTGATGCCGGCCAACTCGGCGCGCCCCTTCAGCGCCTTGTCGAGGCCGTGGTAGGCCAGCGTGCGGTTACCGCCGCCCAGCCACAGCGCCGCGGTGTCGGCCAGCCGATGCGTGCGCCGCACCCGCAGGTAGCGGTCGATGGCCTGGCCGGTCTGCGGCCCGAACGGCGCAATCCTGCCCTTGCCGCCCTTGCCGCGCCTGATGGTGACGAGGCCACGCGCCAGGTCAACGTCGCCAACCGTGAGGGCCAGCGCTTCGCCGGTGCGGATACCGGTTTCGGCCATCAATCGCACAACCGCCTCGTCGCGGCGGTCAAGGAATTCTTTACCCGCGCACGCTTTGATGAGGCGGCGCAACTCGTCATCGGACAGCGACTCGACAACCTTCACGTCGAGTTTGGGTTGCTTCAAACCAAGCAGCGGGTCGCCGTCAATCTCGCCTTCCTCGGCCAGCCATGCCGCGAAGCGGCGCACCGCCCGCTGCCGCACCCGTGCGGTGTTGGCTTGCGCGCCGGCGTTCAGCAAATCGGCCACGAACGCTTGCACCAGGGGGCGCTCGAGCGCCGGGGTGTGGCCGTGCTGTTCGCACCAGCGGAGGAAGACGCGCACCCCGGTGGTGTACGACTCGATGGTCTGCGGCGATTTGCGTTCGGCGTGCAGCGCCACCACCCACGACGGCAGCAGCGCCGCGAGGTCAACACTGCGAGTATGTGCGGCGCGGCGCCGGTTCTGGCTGTTAGGGGTATGTGCGACCACCCCAATATGTTAACAACTAACGCTGTGCATTGCCGGTATGTTCGACTAGTTCACTGTTTGCACTGCTCAAAGCCGATTATGGCCGGAGTAACTTCTCAACATACTTGGCAATCACGTCCACCTCGAGGTTCACGTCGCCGGACACCGGAACGCCCGCCAGCGTGGTCTCGCCCAGCGTCGTCGGGATCAACGACACCTCAAACCAATGCTGACCTGCGTCGTTACCGACAGCCGAGACGGTCAGGCTGACACCGTCGACGGCGATCGAGCCTTTCTCGACGACGTAGCGCGCCAAAGCGGGCTCCACCGCGATCCGGACCACCTCCCAGTGCTGCGACGGCGTGCGGGAGATCACACGTCCCGTGCCGTCGACGTGGCCTTGGACGATGTGCCCGCCGAGCCGCTTTTCGACCGTGACGGCCCGCTCGAGGTTGACCTCCGGGCGTTCCCCGACATGCCGCAGTGTCGAGCGGTTCAGGGTCTCGGCCATCACGTCGGTGGTGAACTCCCCGCCCGGCAGCACCTCGACGACCGTCAGGCAAACGCCGTTGACCGCGATCGAATCGCCCGGCGACGCGTCGCTGGTGACCACCGGACCGCGGATTCGCAGGCGGACGGCATCGGAAAGATCGGACTTCCCGACGACGCGGCCGACCTCTTCGACGATGCCGGTGAACACCAACACAGGCTAGTGGGCAAACTCGGCTGACCGCCGCGACCCTCTACGATCGACTCATGCCGTTTGGACGACGAAGTACCGCAGCCCTGCTCGCCGCCATCGCAGTGAGTGCCTCCCTCGTGGCGGGATGCTCCAAGGAAGAGAAGAACAACGCGCCCCTACCGGACGCCGCGACGCTGCTGAAGCAGTCCACCGAGGCCACCCGAAACCTCAAGAGCGCACACCTGGAACTCACGGTTGAGGGCAAGGTCGAACACCTGTCGATCAAATCCTTGAGCGGCGACATCACCAACGCGCCTGCGGTCGCCGCGAAGGGCAATACCCGGATCACCCTGGCCGGGGGCGACGTCGCGGCCGATTTCGTCGTTCTGGATGGCACGTTGTACGCGTCCCTCGACCCGAATCAGTGGAGCGACTTCGGCCCGGCGAAGAACATCTATGACCCGTCGACGATTTTGAACCCCGACACCGGGCTGGCCAACATCCTGGCCAACTTCAAAGACCCGAAGGCTGATGGCCGCGAGACGATCAACGGGATAGAGACCGTCAAGATCACGGGTCAGGTCAGCGCCGACGCCGTCAACAAGATCGCCCCGAATGTCGCCAGCAGTGACCTTCCAGGCACCGCGTGGGTCCGTGAGGACGGTAACCACGAGTTGGTTCAGGCCCAGTTGGAACAGAGCTCTGGCAACAGCGTCCAGATGGCGTTGTCCAAGTGGAACGATCCGGTCACCGTCGAAAAGCCGCCCGGCGTCTGATGACCGAGGAGACGCTTCAAGCCACAGAGCCGGCGACGTCTCAGACGCAGCGCCGCCGGATCGCGATCGCCGCCGGCAGCCTCGCCGTGCTCCTTGGCGCACTCGACACCTACGTCGTCGTGACGATCATGCGCGACATCATGACCGACGTCGGGATCGCGCTGAACCGGATACAAGACGTCACCCCGATCATCACCCTGTACCTGCTCGGATACATCGCAGCCATGCCGCTGCTCGGCCGGGCGTCCGACCGGTTCGGCCGCAAACTGCTGTTGCAGGCCAGTTTGGTCGGCTTCGCGGTGGGCTCCATCGTCACCGCGGTGTCCCGCCATCAGCACAGCATGGACATGCTCTTGACGGGCCGGGTGATCCAGGGCATCGCCAGCGGTGCGCTGCTGCCGGTGACCTTCGCGTTGGCCGCAGACCTGTGGGCGGCGCGCAGTCGGGCGGCCGTGCTCGGCGGCATCGGGGCTGCTCAGGAACTGGGGAGCGTCCTGGGCCCCCTCTACGGCATCTTCGTGGTCTGGGTGCTGGGCACCTGGGACTGGGTGTTCTGGATCAACGTCCCGCTGGCCGTGATCGCGATGGTGATGATCCACTTCGCTTTGCCGTCGAGGCAGCGCAGCGAGGGGCCTCCCGAGCGTGTGGACGTGGTCGGCGGCGTGCTGCTCGGGATCGCGCTGGGACTCGTCGTCTTCGGCCTGTACAACCAACACCCCGACGGAAAGCACGCACTGCCCCCCAATGGTGTCCCACTGTTGTGCGGCGCGCTGGTGGCGGTGATTGCGTTTGCCGTCTGGGAGCGATTCGCCCGCACCAGGTTGATCGAGCCGGCCGGGGTGCGGTTCCGTCCGTTCCTGGCTGCACTCGGTGCATCGGCGTGCGCGGGCGCGGCGCTGATGGTGACGCTCGTCGACGTCGAGTTGTTCGGCCAGGGTGTGCTCGGCATGGATCAGAACGACGCCGCATTCCTATTGCTGCGCTTCTTGATTGCGCTGCCCGTCGGGGCGCTCGTCGGCGGTTGGCTGGCCACCAGAATCGGCGACCGCGCTGTCGCGTTCGTGGGCCTGTTGATCGCCGCGGGCGCATACTGGCTGATCTCGTTCTGGGATCTGAACGTGTTGAGCGCCCGGCACGATCTCGGGGTGTTCTCGTTGCCGACATTCGACACCGACCTCGCGCTGGCCGGTTTCGGTTTGGGTCTGGTGATCGGTCCGCTGACTTCGGCCGCGCTGCGGGCGGTGCCGCCGGTACAGCACGGCATCGCGTCGTCGGCGGTCGTGGTGGCACGGATGATCGGGATGCTCGTCGGGATGGCGGCGCTGTCGGCCTTCGGCCTGTACCGGTTCCAGCAACATCTGCAAGACCAGCCCAGGCCGAAAGGCAGCCCACTGGAAATCGCCTCGCAACTCGCCCAGAACTATCGGCACGCATACGTGCTGGAATACCGCGAAATCTTCACTGTCACCATGTTCGTGTGCGTGGTGGGCGCCGTGTTGGCGCTCTTCATCGGGCGCAACGACAAGCACGCCGAGGACTCCGAAGACTCCGGAGCACCGGCGAATCAACCGGAAGCCCCGCTTCTCGCGTCCGAACGCGACTGAACCAATCGCCGGCCCAATACGTCGAGGGATAGCGAGAGCTTCCAACGGCGGTTCCCTGGTTTGAGGCATTTGCCCCATGTCGTCGCACCAGTTGGGAGCGAAACTCCTGACAAGGCCATCGCGACGAAGGAGATTCAGATGCCCAATCCGTCGACCACGCCGGGTTCGCGCGCTGCGGGAATCCTCGCTTTCATTTACGGCCTTGCGGCGTACGCGCTGTTCGTCGCCGTGTTCGTCTACGCGATCGCGTTCGTCGCAGACGCGTACTTCGTGCCCAAGACCATCGACCGGGGAGGCCTCGGCAGCGGCGAGTTCACCGTCGTCGCTCTGCTGGCTGACGTCGCGCTGCTGACGCTGTTCGCGGTTCAGCACAGCGTGATGGCGCGACCCGGGTTCAAACGCTGGTGGACAAAGTTCGTCCCGCACTCCGTGGAGCGGTCCACATACGTCGTCGCCAGCAGCATCTGCCTGGCCACGCTGCTGGTCTTCTGGTTTCCCCTCACCGCCACGCTGTGGGACGTCACCGCGCAACCGTGGCGAGGGCTGCTCGTCGCGGTGAGCATGGCGGGCTGGGCGTTCGTGTTGGCGAGCACTCTTCTGATCAACCACTTCGACCTGTTCGGACTGCGCCAGGTGTTCTTGCGGCTGCGCGAGCGGCAGCCGGCGCCGGATTCGTTTGTGACACCGGCCTTCTACCGGATCGTGCGGCACCCGCTCTACTTGGGTTTCCTGGTCGCGTTCTGGGTCACCCCGACCATGACGGCCGGTCACCTGCTCTTCGCGGCGGCCACGACGGGCTACATCCTGATCGCGATCCAGCTCGAGGAGCGCGACCTCGTCGGGACGTTCGGACACCAGTACCGCGACTACCGCACGCGGGTTCCGATGCTCATCCCGCGTCCGCGCCTGACCCGGGGCTGATTGCCTCGGGCCGTCATGGGTACCCGATTGTCGAATCAGACGTTTCGACAACGGAGGCACTATGAGTCTCGACGGCAAGAGGATCGCATTCGTGGTGGCGCCGGAAGGCGCGGAGCAAGTCGAGCTGACCGAGCCGTGGAAGGCGGTCAAGGAGGCTGGCGGGACACCGGAGCTGATCTCGACCGAGGTCGGCAAGGTGCAGGCGTTCAACCACCTCACCCCGGCCGACACGTTCGAAGCCGAGAAAGCCGCGAGCGACGCCGACGTCGGTGACTATGCGGGTCTGGTGCTGCCGGGCGGGGTGGCGAGCCCGGATTTCTTGCGGACGAACTCCGACGCGGTCGGTTTCATCAAGGGCTTCTTCGATGCGGGTAAGCCGGTGGCGGTGATCTGCCATGGCCCGTGGACGCTGATCGAGGCCGACGTCTTACGCGGCCGCACGATCACGTCATGGCCGAGCCTGCAGACCGACATCCGCAACGCCGGCGGAAACTGGGTCGACGAGGAGGTCGTGGTGGACGAGCGCCGAGGCAACACGCTGATCTCCAGCCGCAAACCCGATGACCTGCCTGCTTTCTGCTCCGAATTGGTCGAAGCGTTCTCCCGATAGCCGCGGCCATGGGTAACGTCCCCACCATGGTTGGGACAGTGTGTTAACCGCGGCGCTGCGCGACCTGCAATGGCGCAAGCGGCGATTCGTGATCGCCATCGTCGGCACCGGGTTGGTGTTCGCGATGACCCTCGTTCTCACCGGGCTGGCCAACGGCTTTCGTGTCGAGGCGCGGCACACCGTCGACTCGCTCGGCCTCGATTCGTACCTGATCAAGTCCGGCGCGGCCGGCCCGTTCATCGGGTCTTCGCCGTTCCCGCCCACCGAACTGCAGAAGGCCGCACGGCTTCCGGGTGTCGCCATGGCGGTGCCGATGGTGTACGGCAGCACCACCATCCCCGACCGCGGGACGTCGCGGAACGTGAACGTGTTCGGGGCGCCGGAACGGGGACCTGGGATGCCTGCGATGTCCGCGGGCCGCGTCCCGACCAACCCCGCCGAGATCGCGGTGTCGAGCACATTGGGCCGCGGTGTCGGCCAAGACCTCGAAATCGGCTCGCGGACACTGCGAATCGTCGGCATCGTTGACGACTCCACCTTGCTTGCACGGCAGGCCAACGTTTTTCTGACAGTGCCGGGCGCCCAACAGCTGCTGTTCTCCGGGCAGCCGTTGATTTCCACCATCGGCCTCGTCGGCAAGGCGGCCAACGCACCGGAGGGCTACCGGGCCGTCGACCGGTCCGGCGCCGTCGACGACCTGGTGCGCCCGCTGAAAGGCGCTCGCACTTCGATCTTCATGATGGCGTGGCTGCTGTGGGTGGTCGCCGCGTTGATCGTCGGCTCGATGATCTATGTGTCCGCGCTCGAACGCGTTCGTGACTTCGCAGTGTTCAAGGCCGTCGGGGTTCCGACGCGGTCGATCATGGCCGGGCTGGCCCTGCAGGCGGTCATCGTCGCCGTGCTCGCCGCGCTTCTCGGCGGCATCGTGTCGGTTCTGTTGGGGCCCCTGTTCCCGATGCGCGTGGACATCCCCACCTTGGCCTTCGTGCTGTTGCCGGTGATCGCGGTGGCGATCGGTCTCCTGGCGAGCGTCGCCGGACTGCGGCGCGCGGTGACCGTCGATCCGGCTCTGGCGTTCGGGGGGCCCTGAGTCATGCCGGACCTGCGCATCAAGGACCTCGTCGTGGAGTACTCGCGCGGCGAGTATGCGGTCCGCCCGATCGACGGCTTCAACCTCGACGTCAGTGAAGGCTCGCTCGCGATACTCCTCGGGCCGAGCGGGTGCGGAAAGACAACCCTGCTGTCCTGCCTCGGCGGAATTCTCAGTCCCTCCGAGGGCCGCATCGAGTTCGGCGACATCGATCTCACCAAGCTCGAGCGCCGGGAGTTGTCGGAGTACCGACGCAACACCGTCGGCATCGTGTTCCAGGCGTTTAACCTGGTGTCGAGCTTGACGGCGATCGAGAACGTGATGGTGCCGATGCGCGCGGCCGGCATGTCGCGGCACGACGCGCAAGAACGGGCCGAGGAGCTGCTCACCCGGGTCGGCCTTGCGGAACGCATGCGGCATCGGCCGGGCGACATGTCAGGCGGCCAACAGCAACGGGTTGCGGTGGCCCGCGCGATCGCGCTGGACCCACCGCTGCTGCTGGCCGACGAGCCGACCGCCCACCTGGATTTCATCCAGGTCGAAGAGGTGCTGCGGCTGATGCGCGAACTCGCCTCCGGTGAGCGCGTGGTGGTGGTGGCCACCCACGACACTCGCATGCTGCCGCTGGCTGATCGAGTCGTGGACTTGACGCCTCACATTACTTACGAAGAGCACGAGCCGATCACAGTGCATCTCGAGGCAGGCGAGGTGCTCTTCGAGCAGGGCACCACCGGCGACTGCATCTACGTGATCTCGGAGGGTGAACTCGAGATCGTGCGCGAATTGGCCGACGGCGGAGAGCAATTGCTGAAGGCGGCCGGGCCGGGCGAGTACTTCGGCGAGATGGGTCCGCTGTTCGGCCTGCCGCGGACAGCGACCGTGCGGGCCCGCACCGAGGCGACCGTGATCGGGTACACAGTGCAGCAGTTCCGGGAACGCCTGGGCGCCACCGGTATTCGGGAGATCATCGGGCATAAGGAGCTCGAGGACTAGCTGTGCACCAAACTCAGCAGGAGATCCGGGCCGATCTGCTCGACACCGTCGAACTTCCACCGCAGCGCCTTCCCGATCGTCGACACCCCGACGTCGTCGATCACCGTGACGGGTCCGCCCAACAAGATCGGCGCGACGTAGGCGAGGATCCGGTCGATGCGGCCGGCGCGCAGGAATGCCCCCGCAAGCGTTCGACCGCCTTCCAGCATCACATCGGTGCGGTCGGCCATCGCCTTGATCACCTCGTGCGGGTCATGTGTGCGGATCAGCATGGTTCGCGAGTCGTCGTTGAGAACCTTTGCCTCCGTCGATATTTCGCGCTCGCCGACGACCACCCGCAGCGGCTGGCGGTCGGCGAGGCCACCTCCGGGCAGGCGTGCCGTCAGCGCCGGGTCGTCGGCGAACACCGTGCCGGTGCCGACGATGATCGCGTCGGCCACCGCGCGGCGCCGGTGCACGTCGGCACGCGCTGCCTCGCTGGTGATCCATTGGCTCGTGCCATCGGCAGCGGCGCTGCGACCGTCGACGCTGGCGGCGAACTTCCATGTCACGTGCGGCAATCCGGTGCGCTGCTTGTGCAGCCACTCCCGCAGCGTTCCCCGCTCCACGACGTCGGCCAGCACGCCGCCCCGGACGTCGACCCCCGCCTCCGTCAGCCGTCTCGCTCCACCGGCTGCCTGCGGGTTCGGGTCCGCAACCGCATACACCACCCGCGAAAGACCGGCTGCCACAAGCGCATCGACGCACGGCGGTGTGCGTCCGTGGTGGTTGCACGGCTCGAGCGTGACCACAGCGGTGCCGCCTCTTGCGAGATCACCCGCCCGCCGCAGCGCCACCACCTCGGCGTGCGGGCCGCCGGTCGGCTCGGTGCCGCCCACACCGACGACCTCGCCGTGCTTGTCGAGGATGACGGCCCCCACCGGCGGGTTCGGGTACGTGGCGCCCTTCACCTGCTCGGCATGGTCGATCGCCAGCCGCATGGCGGTCTCTTCGCCAGCCGCCGAGTGTGAATTCACTGCGAGCCCGCCCGGCTCCCCCGCAAGCGGGAGGTACCCCCAGTCATCGCAACAGCTTCACGTTCGCGGTCATAGGCGCAGATGCGGCGATGCGGCCGCCGCCTGCCGGCGAAGCGCCTCTACCGCCGCCGCGGGATCGTCGGCGCCGTAGACCGCGGAGCCGGCGACGAAACAGTCCACGCCGGCGGCTGCTGCCTCTTCGATGGTGTCGTCGTTGATGCCGCCGTCGATCTCGACGAGGATCGTCAGCTCACCGGAGTCGACGAGCCGGCGCGCGGTGGCGACCTTGCTCAGCACTTCCGGGATGAACGCCTGGCCGCCGAATCCGGGCTCCACCGACATGATCAGCAAGGTGTCGAACTCCCGCAGGATCTCCAGGTACGGCTCGAGCGGAGTGCCGGGTTTGACGGACAGCCCGGCCTTGGCCCCGGCGGCGCGGATGTCGCGGGCCACGCCGACGGGGTTGTCGGTGGCTTCGGCGTGGAACGTGACGTTGTAGGCGCCCGCCTCGGCGTACGGCGGCGCCCAGCGGTCGGGGTTGTCGATCATCAGATGGCAGTCCATCGGGATGTCGGTGGTCTTCAGCAGCGCTTCCACGACCGGCAGTCCGATCGTCAGGTTCGGCACGAAGTGGTTGTCCATCACGTCGACGTGCAGCCAGTCCGCGCCTTCGACGGCCGCGGCCTCGTCGGCCAGGCGGGTGAAGTCGGCGGCGAGGAGCGACGGTGCGATCAGCGGTACAGCCATGGGTTCACCCTAATTTGCGCAGGGCCGCGGCGAACATCGCGTCGGTGCCGTGGCGGTGCGGCCACAGCTGCACGTAGGGCCCGTCACCGAGGCGGTCGGCCGGCGCGAACAACGGACGGGTGTCGAGCGCCTCGACGGGGTGGCGGCGCACCGCGTCGGCGACGACGCCGACGGTCTCGGCGATGTGCGGGGAGCACGTCGCGTACAGCACCACCCCGCCGGGCCGGGCCTGCTCGATCGCCGACGCCAGCAGCTCGCGTTGCAGCTTCACCAGCGCAGGCACGTCGGCCGGGCTGCGACGCCAGCGGGCCTCCGGTCGGCGGCGCAGTGCGCCCAGCCCGGTGCAGGGGGCGTCGACCAGGACGCGGTCGAAACCCGTTGGTATGCCGGGGCTTCGGCCGTCGACCCGCAGCACCTCGACGTCCAAGCCGCGGGTGTTCTCCTCGACCATCTCCGCGCGGCGCGGCGCCGGTTCGACGGCGGTGACACGTGCATTCGCGGGCACCCCGAGTGCGGCCAGCAGCGCGGTCTTGCCTCCGGGGCCCGCACACAGGTCGAGCCAGCGGCCGCCGTCGGGGCCATCGAGGCCGGCCAGCACCAGCGCGCGGGCGACCAGCTGGCTGCCCTCGTCCTGGACCAGCGCCTGCCCGTCGCGTACCGGCTGCAGCCGAGCCGGGTCACCGCCGGTCAGATAGACCGCGTACGGCGAGTATCGCCCGACGGTGCCGTGCACAGCGGCGGCAAGCTCCTCGGCGGTGATGGCTCCGGGGCGCGCCGCCAAGTGCACGGCGGGACGGGCGTTGTCGCTGGCCAGCAGCTCGTCGAGCTCACCCGCGTCGCGGCCGAGCGCATCCGCGAAGGCCTGGGCAACCCAGCGCGGGTGGGCGTGCACGAATGCGTGGTGTCCAACGGGGTCGGTGGTGGGGTCGGGTGCCAGCTCGGCTACCCACGCCTGCTCGTCGCGCGCAGCGATCTTGCGGAGCACCGCGTTGACGAAACCGGCTCGGGCGGAATCGAATTCGACGCCGGCCTGTTCGACCGTGGTGGACACCGCCGCATGTGCGTCGACACGGGTGTGCAGCAGCTGGTACGTGCCGAGCCGCAGCAGGTCGAGGAGGACGGGGTCGATGCGGTCGGCCGGCCGGTCCGCGGCGCTGGTGATGATCGCGTCGAGCAGTCCACGCATGCGCGACGTGCCGTAGGCCAGTTCGGTGGCGAAGGCCGCGTCGCGTCCGGTGATGCCCCGCTGGTTGAGCATGGCCGGCAGCGCGAGGTTGACGTACGCGTCCCGCTCGGACACCGCCCGCAGCACGTCGAACGCCGCCCGGCGGGCCGGGTCCAGCGGCCGGCGTCGCTTGCGGGCCGTCACGAGGCGCGAGCGGATTCGTCGAGGCGCGCGCCGCGGGCCCAGTCGGCGGCGGCCATCGGTTTCTTGCCCGGCGGCTGCACCTGGCCGAGCAGCACCGGCTGCGAACCGGTGCCGACGCGCACGCCGTGCCGGTCCATGCTCAGCTCCCCCGGCTCCAGAGGGAGTGCCGAATCGTCGACCGTGACGGGTCCGATCTTCAGCCGCACGTCGCCGATCATCGTCCAGGCGCCGGGATTCGGCGTGACCGCGCGGATGCGTCGTTCGACGGCTTGCGCGGGCAGCTCCCAGCGCACACGCGCCTCGTCGACGGTGATCTTCGGCGCGATGCTCACCCCGTCGGCGGGTTGTGGCACCGCGACCACTGTGTCGTCGGCGATGCCGTCGATCGTCGACTCAAGTAGCGCGGCCCCGGACAGCGAAAGCCGTTGCAGCAGATCGCCTGCCGTGTCGCCGGGCCGGACGGTTTCGGTGACCACTCCGTAGACCGGGCCGCTGTCGAGCTCGCGTTCGATCCGGAAAGTCGTCGCACCCGTCAAGGTGTCGCCGGCGCCGATCGCCGCCTGCACCGGCGCCGCACCCCGCCACGCCGGTAGCAGCGAGAAGTGGAGGTTCACCCAGCCGCGCGGCGGGATGGCCAGCAGCGTGTCGCCGAGCAGCGCGCCGTACGCGACCACGGGACAGCAGTCCGGCGCGAGCGCGGCCAGCTGCTCGACGAACTCGGCGGAGTTCGGCCGCCGCGGCGTCAGCACTTCGATGCCCTCGTCGTGGGCCAGCCGCGCCACCGGAGAGGGGCTGGGTTTGCCGCGGCGGCCGGACACCGCGTCGGGGCGAGTCAGCACGGCGACTACGTCGTGGCGGGGAGAGTCGATCAGGCGCCGCAGCGCCGGCAGCGCGGGTTCGGGTGTGCCGGCGAAGACGAGACGCACTACTGCGGAACCTTGTAGTACTCGCGTTCGCGCACCCCCGCCGCCCCGGCGACGAACATCCACGGGATCGTCGTGACGAGCCGGTTGTTGGTGGCCACCGCGTCGTTGTAGTACTGCCGCGCGAACGCCAGCTTGTCCTCCGTGTCGGCCAGATTGCGTTGCAGGTCAAGGAAATTGGCGGACGAGCTCAGGTTCGGGTACAGCTGGCCCAATGCCAGCACCTGGCCGACCGCCGTGTCGAGCTGCTTCTCGGCCGCGCCGCGCTCCGCCACGGACTTTCCGTGAGTCGCGCTGGTGAGTGCGGCCTGCGCGGCGGTGACGTTGTCGAGGATTCCCCTCTCGTGGGACGCGAACGCCTGCACGGTCTGCACCAGGCTGGGGATCAGCGAAGCCCGACGGGTCAGCTGGACGTCGATGCCGCCCAGCGCCTCGTCGACACGGACGTCGGCGCCGCGAACCTTGTTGTAGCCGGCCACGAACACGATGAGCACCGCGACGGCGACCACCACGAGCAGTAACAGGATCCACGTCACCAGGAACCGCCTCCTCCTCCGCCGCCTCCGCCGCCGCCTCCGCCGCTGAAGCCGCCACCGCCGCCGGAGGACGACGACGACGACTGCGATGCGGAGTACGCGCCGATCGACGATGACAACGTTGACTCGAAGCTTTCGAAGCTGGGCCCGTGTGAGCCGCCGGCCGCGCTGTACGCCCACGGGGTGGTGCTGTGGTACCAATCCGGTTGCGGCGCAGGCTCTCCCGTGGTGGCCTCGTATTTCTTGGCCCACAGCGCGGCGGCACCGGCGGCCACCGCGAACGGGACGTAGGCGCTGTAGAGGTCTCTGCGGGCGCCGAAGTCGAAGCGCGCCTCCGCCGAGTCGGTGGTCAGCATCCGGTGGAATCCGCCTGCGCGCGACCACAACTCGCGGCCCGCGGGGGTGCGCCGGCTGCCGACGCCTTCGGCCCACGACCTCGCGGTGGCCACGAAGAACACCGCGAACGGCAGGCCCCAGAGCGTCATCGTGAAGCCCCAGGTGATGAAGCCGCACACGGCGATGATCACCGACAACAGGTTGGCCACCCGGACCCACTGTTCGGAGCGCTTGGGCACGACGAGGTTGTTCTTCTTCGCCCACTTCTTGACGGCTTCGGTCATGTCGGTTTTCGCCTTCGACAACCGCTTTCCCGACGCCACGGTGTTCGTCGCCTCGAACTCCGCCCCCGGCTCGTTGACCTTGAGGGCCCAGGCGACGTCACGGCTGACGGGGTCGACCGATCTCCATGCGGCGTTGTCCGCGAGACCTTTGACCTCCCAGTGCTTGTCACCGCGCTGCGTCAGTGACACCAGCCGCCTCTCCGCGAGGTAGAACAGCGTGGCGGTCAGACCGTTGCGCGGAACGGCTTCGGTGCGGATGTACTCGCACTGCACCGGCCCGAGCCCGGCCGGCGGCCCGTACTGCAGCGGGAATCCGGGGCTGCGTTCCACCGTCGTGCGCCACCACGCGTACCCGAGCGCCCCGGCGGCGACGCTGGCCAAGAGTAGCCCCAGCACCTTGGCCACCGAGCGCCCGAGGACACGGTCGAACTTCCACGACCACGGCAGTTCGTCGCGCGGCGGGGTGGCGATGTCGACGCCGGCGCGCACCGTCACCGGCATGCGGGGCCCGAGGCTGAAGACGCTCATTTCGATACGGTCGCCGCCGACCTTCACGTCAGGGCACGCGACGCCTCTGCCGAACCCGACCGAGCACTGCACGCCGGCTACCCGTTGGGGCAGCGTGACGGAGATGTCTGCGCGGTCGATGCGGTTGTTCCAGCTCTTGACGAGGAACCAGTAGAAAACCGACGGAGTGCTGTTGATCTCACCCGTCGTCGACGCGAACGCCAGGTCCTTGCCGACGCTCGACGGTGCGAGCGCGTTCGGGACGACCGAGCGGATCACGAACTCGTGAGTGCCCGGATCGAGATACCTGGCAGGATCGCCGATCTTTGCGGTGAGGAACCGTCGGCTCTTGTCCCACAGCATCTGGTAGGGGGCGGGCGCGCCGTCGAGCATCACCGACGTCACCGTCGGCACCATCCGGACGTTTGGATCGTGCGGCGCGGCGACGTCCCAGAACTCGAAGATGCCGTGCTTACCGCCCGGGAATTGCGCGGTGATGGTCTCGACGACCTCCACCCGGCCGTCGGCTTTGACGTCGTAGTCGGCCTGGTAGTGGGAGAACCAGACGGGGTCCGACGAACTGCCCGGCTGTGGCGCCCGGGTGAGCAACAGCGGCCAGAACAATCCGATGATGATGAGCGCCAAGGGAATTAACAGCGCCGCGACACGGCGACCCCAACCCATCGGCACCTCCTCGCGTCCGCGGCTCTCCGTTCCGGCTACTCACCCTATGTGCAACGGGTCGATTTGGACGCGAACGGGCTCATGGTCATGGCGGGCGGCCGTCAGCGCGACCGCGCGCCGAAGCGCCGCGGCCAGCGCCAGCCCGTGGTCGCGGCTCACTCGAACCAGCATCCGTGTCACCGCGTCGCTGTCGCCCGCGCTGGCCGGCCGGCGAGCGGCCACCGGCAACTCGACGGGTCCGAGCAGTTCCGTGCCGTCGGGCAGGTCGGCCCGCTCGAGCAGCGCGGTGACCGCCTGCGCAGGCCCGTCGAGCGCCGCGATGTGCACGCTCGGTGGCAACCCCACCTCGGATCGAGCCTCGAGTTCGGCGTCGGCGTGACCGACCGGGTCCCAGCGGATCAACGCCTGCACCGTGGGGATTGCCGAATCCGCGACCACCGCCACCACACCGCCCTCACCGCGGCTGCGCACCAGAGCCGACGCGGCCATCCACCGCCGCAGCGTGTCCTCGGCGGCGCGCAGATCCTGTCGGCCGAGCAGGGCCCAGCTGTCCAGCAGCAGCGCCGCGCCGTAGCCGCCGTCGGCCACGGGTTCGGCACCCGGCGTGGCGACGACGAGCGCGCGGCGGCCGTCGAGCTCGCGAATCACGCCGTCGCCGCCGGACGTGATCACCGTGATGCCGGGAAACGCGCGGCCCAGCTCCTCGGCGGTGCGGCGGGCGCCGACGACCACCGCGCGGATCGCCTCCGCGCCGCAGCGCACGCACTTCAGCGTCGTGTCGACCCTGCCGCACCACCGGCATTCCGCGCCCATCGCGTTGGCGCCGGTGAGCGACAGCGGGCCGGTGCAGTGCCGGCAGCGGGCGACCGTGCGACAGCGCGCGCAGGCCAGCGCCGGGACGTACCCACGCCGGGGCACCTGAACCAGCACCGGCGCGCCGGCGTCGAGTGCCTTGCGCGCAGCCCTCAGCGCGATCGACGGGAGCCGGGCGGTGTGTGCGGCCGGATCCCGCGCGTCCGCGTAGCCGCTGTCGTCGAGCGCGATCACGCGCGGGGCCGCCGCGCGCACCACGGGCCGGGCAGCAACCACATCGTGCGCCCACCCGGTGCGGACGAGCGCTTGGGCCTCCGCGGTGCGCGCATAGCCGCCGATCACCGCCGCGCATCTCAGCTGGTGCGCGCGCAGCATCGCCACCTCGCGGGCGTGCGGATAGGGTGCGCGCGGCTCTGCGAGCGTGTCGTCGCCGTCGTCCCAGACGATCACGAGCCCGAGGTTGGCGACGGGCGCGAACACCGCGCTGCGAGTGCCGATCACCATGCGGGCGGTGCCGCGCAGGGCGGCCAGCCAGCGGCGGTATCGCTCGGCCGGCCCGAGACCCGCGGACAACGCCACCACCGAGCCCTCGTCGATCGAAGCGACGCTGTGGGCGAGCAGCGCGTCGACGTCGCGCTGGTCGGGCAGCACGGCCAGCACACCGCGGCCCGCGCCGACAACCACGGCCGCGGCCTCGATCAGCCGGGCGGCCCACTGCTCGCCGGGCAGCGCCTGCCAGACGGCGCGGGCGGCGCGCGCGTCGGCCAGTGCGGCGAGAAACCGCTCGCCCTGCTGGTATGCGCTCCACCCCGACGTGTCGGCCGGTGCGGCGGGCTGGGAGCTGTGCGCTTTGCGCGCCTCCCGCTCGACGCGGGCATGCCGCGGCGGCACCGCGAGCCGCAGCACGTCGGCGCGGGTGCCGGCGTACCTGGCGGCCACCGCGTCGGCCAGTCGCCAGACGTCCGGTGTCAGCACCGGCTCCGGCGAGACCACGCGGTCCAGCCAGCCCAGCTCGCCCACGTGGTCGGTGTCGGACCGCCGCTCCAACACGAAGGCGTCGACGAGGCGGCCGTGGAAGCGAACCCGGGTCCGCACCCCGGGTTGCGCGTCGTCGGACTGGTCGGCGCTCACCAGGTAGTCGAATTCACGGTCCAGATGCGGGACCGACAGCATCGGCAGCACCCGGGCGATCGGTTCGTGAGCAGCGGGATGGCGCTGGTCTATGTCGTGCCCTCGGCGTTGGTCATGCGCCCCTCCTCCCCGCGTTCGGTTGCGTCACCGTCACGGTAAGCGGGACCACCGACAGAACGCCCGAAGAAGAAGCCCGCGGTGATGAGCAGCTGCGACATCGAGTACGCCCACCAGATCGGAACCGCGAGAACGTCCGATTGCAGGATGAACTGGTCGATGCCGATCATCGCGTCCGAAACCGCGAAAATCACTGCGCCCAGCGCTGTCCAGGGCGTCGGCAGGCGGGCCAGCAGCGCCGCGCACACCATCGCACACAGCACGGCGATGTAGACCGTCACCGGCACCGTCAGCCCCTCTGGGCCCAGGTGCGGCCAGAACCAGACCAGAAGCGCGACGCACAGCACGCCCATGACGACCGCCGCGCCCAGCCGCCGAGGTCTCACTACGGCCAGTGGCACCAGCGCGCCGAGGTAACACAGGTGCGCCACCAGAAACGCGGCCAGCCCGCCGACGAAGGACGGCTCCCACCACGGCATCGCCAGCAGGAAGTCGCCGATCGCCGAGCACACCAGCGCGACCATCAGCCAGCGTCTTTCCCGCACGATCGGATGCGCCACCGCGGCAATGGCCAGCAGCACCGCCATCAGCGCCTTGAACACCGGCTGCCCGGCGAAAAGGCCCGTCAGCGGCTCTCCGGGCGCTGACCGCAGCGCGGTGAGCGTCAGGAACACGCCGTAGGCGACGGCCGCCCACCCGGCCGCAACCCACGCCCAGGCCAGCAACCGCGGCGTATCGGGTGTCTGCGTGATGGGGGCCTGCGCTCCGTCGGATGCCACGCTGCAGAAGCTACTCGACGGGACACCGAGGGCTGCCGATCGCGGGTCGTCGATGCTTAAGTAGGTCCATGAGCACCGCAGCGACACCCGACTACCACACGGCGATCGTCGGCGCCGGCTTCTCCGGAATCGGCGCGGCGATCAAGCTCGACGAGGCCGGGCTGGGCCCGTACGTCATCATCGAGGCCGGCGGCGGACCCGGCGGAACCTGGTACTGGAACTCCTATCCCGGTGTCGCAGTTGACATCCCGTCGTTCTCGTACCAGTTCTCGTTCGAACAGCGGCCCGACTGGTCGCGGACGTACGCGCACGGGGACGAGCTGCGGTCCTACGCCGAGTTGCTGGCCCGCAAGTACGGTGTTCTCCCCAAGATCCGGTTCAACACCGAGGTCGTCGACGCGACGTGGGACGAGGAGCACGGCTTCTGGCGGCTAACGCTCGATTCCGGTGACCCCGTCACCGCGCAGTTCGTGATCAACGCAGCCGGCGTGCTCACCACGCCGAAGCTGCCGGACATCCCCGGTGTCGACGGCTTCGACGGCGTCACCATTCACACGGCCCGCTGGGACCACAGCCAGGACCTCACCGGCAAGCGGGTCGCGATCATCGGCACCGGCGCGTCGGCGGTGCAGGTCATTCCGGAGATCGCACCGATCGTCGAGCACCTGACCGTCTACCAGCGCACGCCGATCTGGTGCTTCCCCAAGTTCGACGTGCCGCTGCCGAAGGCAGCCCGGTGGGCGATGCGGGTACCCGGCGGCATGGCGGTGCAGCGGTTGCTCAGCCAGGCCTACGTGGAGCTGACGTTCCCGCTGTCGGCGCAGTACTTCACCACGTTCAAACTGGCCAAGCGTGCCGAGGCGATGGGAAAAGCCTTCCTGCGCAAGGAGGTTCACGACCCAGTGCTGCGGGAGAAGCTCACGCCGCGCTACGCCGTGGGCTGCAAACGGCCTGCCTTCCACAACACCTACCTGTCGACCTACAACCGCGACAACGTCGACCTCGTCACCGACCCGATCGACAAGATCACGCCGACCGGCGTGGCCACCGTCGAGGGCGACCTGCACGAGGTCGACGTGCTGATCCTGGCGACCGGGTTCAAGGTGATGGACGTCGACAGCCTCACCTACGAGATCACCGGCCGCGACGGCATGACCATGAGCCGGTTCTGGAAGGAGAACCGGTTGCAGGCCTACGAAGGTGTCAGCCTGCCGGGCTTCCCGAACTTCTTCACCGTGGCCGGACCGTACGGATTCAACGGGGCGTCGTTCTTCGCATTCATCGAAACCCAGACCCATCACATCGGGCGGTGCCTGAAACACGCTGAGCGCCAAGGTGTTACGCGTGTGGAGGTCACCGAGGAAGCCAACGCGCGCTATTTCGCGGAGTGCATGCGCAAGCGGCACACGCAGATCTTCTGGCAGGACAGCTGCAGCCTGGCCAACAGCTACTACTTCGACAGCCACGGCGACGTGCCGCTGAGGCGGGCCACCACGCTGGAGACCATCTGGCGCAGCCGGCACTTCCCGCTGTCCGACTACGCGTTCACGGGCTAGGCGCGTCGTCGAAAGCGACGTTTTGCAGAAGAAGTTCGAGTAGAGACCTGCACAACGTCACTTTCGACGATGTCATCACGCGGAGTTACCCAACGCGAATTCATGCGATTTTGCGTCGGTTCGGCGAACAAGCTAGACGGAGGCCTTCAGGTCGTCGACCTTGTCCAGCCGCTCCCACGGGAGGTCGATGTCGGTGCGGCCGAAGTGCCCGTATGCGGCGGTCTGCGCGTAGATCGGCCGCAGCAGGTCGAGGTCGCGGATGATCGCGCCGGGCCGCAGGTCGAAGACCGACGTGATGGCCTTCTCGATCCGGGCCGGGTCGACGGTCTCGGTGCCGAACGTCTCGACGAACAGGCCGACCGGGGCGGCCTTGCCGATCGCGTAGGCGACCTGCACCTCGACGCGGTCCGCCAGCCCCGCTGCGACCACGTTTTTTGCCACCCAGCGCATCGCGTAGGCCGCGGAACGGTCCACCTTGGACGGATCCTTGCCCGAGAACGCGCCGCCGCCGTGACGGGCCCACCCGCCGTACGTGTCGACGATGATCTTGCGGCCGGTGAGACCGGCGTCGCCCATCGGACCGCCGAGCACGAACTTGCCGGTCGGGTTGACCAGCAGCCGGTAGTCCGAGGTGTCCATCGACTCGTGTGCGAGGTCATTGAGCACCGTGTTGACGACCTTTTCCCGGATGTCGGGGGTCAGCGTGGCTTCCAGGTCGATGCCGTCGGCGTGCTGCGTCGAGAGCACCACGGTGTCGAGGCGCATCGGGGTGTAGCCGTCGTACTGCACGGTGACCTGCGTCTTGCCGTCCGGGCGCAGGTAGCCCAGCACGCCGTTCTTGCGCACCTCGGTCAGCCTGCGCGCCAGGCGGTGGGCCAGCGCGATCGGCAGCGGCATCAGTTCGGGGGTGTCCTTGATCGCGTAGCCGAACATCAAGCCCTGGTCGCCGGCACCCTGTGCGTCCAGCGGGTCCTGTTCGCCGTGGACGCGTGCCTCATAGGCGGTGTCGACACCCTGGGCGATGTCTGGCGACTGCGCGCCGATGCCGATGTTCACGCCGCAGGACGCCCCGTCGAAACCCTTGTCCGACGAGTCGTATCCGATGTCGAGAATGCGTTCGCGCACCGTGTTGGTGATGTCGGCGAACGCTTCCTTGGCCGTGGTCGTGACCTCACCGACGACATGCACCTGGCCCGTGGTGACGAGCGTCTCCACGGCGACCCGGGACCGCGGGTCAGCATCGAGCAACGCGTCGAGCACGGAGTCGCTGATCGCGTCGCAGATCTTGTCGGGATGCCCTTCGGTCACCGACTCGCTAGTGAACAGCCGACCTGATTGGCTCACGGTTCCTCCGCCTCTTTGAATACTTAGTTCATCGAATAATATTGTTGCCGCCGGTGCACAACGGTTTTGCGCAGTGCGGTTTGTACGCCTACCCGGTCCGGCCGCGCAGGAACGTCACGATCGCGTCCACAATACGGCTGGCCATCAGCGTCTTGGAACCGTGCTCCAGCGCGGCCTCCGTACCGTCCGCCGCAAGCAGCCACCCGTCGTTGCTGTCCACCTCGAACGCGCGGCCTTCGCCGACCGCGTTGACTACCAGCAAATCGCAGCCCTTGCGGCTCAGCTTGGCGCGCGCGTGGTCGAGGACCGTGCCGTTCGCGTCGCCGGTCTCGGCGGCAAAACCGACGATCGCGCGCATGTTGGGCAGCAGCCCGTCCGCGCGCGCCCGCACGGCACCGCGCAACACGTCGTCGGTTCTGGTCAGCTCGATCGTCGGCGGAGCCACTCCGCCTTTATCGGTGCCCTTCTTGATCTTGCTCGACGATGCCTGCGCCGGCCGGAAGTCGGCGACGGCGGCCGCCATGACCAGCACATGCGCGTCGGGCGCGTGCTTGGACACCGCGTCGCCCAACTGCGCAGCCGAGCTGACATGGACGACGTGCACGCCGGCCGGATCCGCCAGCCCGGCGGTGTGGGCGGCGATCAGCGTGACGTCCGCGCCGCGCTGGGCGGCGACGCGGGCCACCGCGTAGCCCTGCTTGCCGGAGCTGCGGTTGCCGATGAAGCGCACCGGGTCGATCGGCTCGCGGGTGCCTCCTGCGGTGACCAGCACCTTGCAGCCGGCCAGGTCGTGGGGCATCGCGTCACCGCGCGCGAGCAGCAACTCCGCGAACGTGGTGATCTCCTCGGGCTCGGGCAGCCGCCCGGCGCCGGTGTCCGATCCGGTGAGCCGGCCGGAGGCGGGCTCCAAGACGACGGCTCCGCGGCGCCTCAGCGTGGCGACGTTGTCGACGGTGGCCGGGTGCAGCCACATCTCGGTGTGCATCGCGGGCGCGAACAGGACGGGACATCGCGCGGTGAGCAGCGTGGCGGTCAGCAGATCGTCGGCGCGGCCGTGCGCGGCGCGGGCCAGCACGTCGGCCGTGGCCGGCGCGACGACGAGGAGGTCGGCCTGCTTGCCGATCTGCACGTGCGGGACGTCCGGCACGTCGTGCCAGACGTCGGTGTGGACCGGTTCACCGGACAGCGCCTCGAAAGTGGCGGCACCGACGAAGCGCAGCGCGGATTCGGTGGGGATCACCCGAACGGAGTGGCCGGCCTCGACGAGCTGGCGGACCACCGAGGCGGCCTTGTAAGCCGCGATCCCCCCGGAGACACCGACGATGATCCGCTTGCGGTCCATGGGCGGCCCCGCCTTACTCGCCTTCGGTGTGCTCGAGCAAGTCGGCGTGGATCTCGCGCAGCGCGATCGACAGCGGCTTCTCCTGCAGGCCGGGCTCGACGAGCGGACCGACGTACTCGAGGATGCCTTCGCCGAGTTGGTTGTAGTAGTCGTTGATCTGGCGGGCGCGCTTGGCGGCGTAAATGACCAGCGCGTACTTGCTCGACACCCGTTCCAGCAGCTCGTCGATGGGCGGGTTGGTGATGCCCAGCGGGGTGTCGTAGGCGCCTATGCCGGATGCCCGGTCAGGCACCGCTGCCAGCGTCGAGTCGTGCGAAATGGTCACGAAAGAATGTCTCCTGAGAGTGAAGATCTGGGTATTGCGGGTCGATCACGCCGTGTCTGACGCGGTTTCCCCAAGTAAGGCTACCAATGCTGCGCACGCGGACTCCAATTCGCTGTTCACCACGACCGCGTCGAAGTCCCGTTGAGAAGCCAATTCCTGCTTCGCCGTGGCCAGCCGTCGCGTCATCGCTTCGGCGCTTTCGGTGCCGCGGCTTCTCAGCCGCGCCTCCAGCGCCGCCCAGCTCGGCGGGGCGAGAAACACCGTGACCGCCTCGGGCATCGCCTTCTTGATCGCCCGGGCGCCGGCCAGGTCGACCTCGATCAGCACCGGGCGACCGGCGCGGGCGGCGTCCCGCACCGGTTGGGCCGGCGTTCCCGAGCGGTGCAGGCCGCCGTGAATGTCGGCCCACTCCAGCAGTGCGCCGTCGTCGATCAGGCGCTGAAACGCCTCGGGGCTGACAAAGTGGTAATCGAGGCCGTCCACCTCGCCGGGCCGCGGCGCCCGCGTGGTCGCCGAGACGCTGAAATACAGGTCAGGCACGCAGTCGCGGAGCCGTCGAACCACAGTGGACTTACCGACGGCCGAGGGACCGGACAGCACGAACACGCGTGTGCGTGTGTTGTCCGGCCCCCCGCCGGGCGTCAGGAGCTGAACTTTTCCAGCAGCGCTTTGCGCTGCCGGTCGCCCAGGCCGCGCAGGCGGCGGGTGGGCGCGATTTCCAGCTCGGTCATGATTTCCTGCGCCTTGACCTTGCCGACCTTGGGCAACGCCTCGAGCAGCGCGGAAACCTTCATCTTGCCGAAAACCTCGTTCGTCTCGGCATCCTTGAGCACCTGCTGGAGATTGGTGCCGCCTCGCTTGAGCCGATCCTTGAGCTCGGCCCGCGCCCGACGAGCGGCAGCAGCCTTCTCCAACGCCGCCGCGCGCTGCTCGTCAGTCAACTGGGGAAGGGCCACGATTCCTCCGTCTCATCACCATCGATATTCCTCGCGGCCGGAGTTACCAGCCAGCGACGACGACCGTACCCACGCTGTAAGACTATTGCGAACCCCACCCCCCAGTTTCCGGCGCAAAATGCCAGCGTGTCGCACCGACACGAGCGGTCGCGCACCGTCCTGAGGTCTTTGGCGCGAGCAATTCGGAGCCGAGCGTGGCAACCGCTGCGTGGTGCGGAATCCGCTCGTCACAGCTGGTTTTTGCGTTGGCGAGCAACCTTCGCAGGTCGGCGCAGGGCGGGGCGCTCCGCTGCGTTCACCGTGCCGGGCGCAAAAGTGCAGGAAATTGCCAGTTCGCGGCGCGGGCGGGCGTGTCGCGGGTGGACCTGTCAACGCTGCCCGAGGTACGCGACCGCGTCGCGCATCCGCTCGGCCGCCGCCCGCAGCGCCCCGACGTCGGGGCCCGCCCGCAGCACTTCTCGCGACACCGCCGGCAGCAGCGTGTTCGGCGCCGCGCCCCCGAGTCCGGCCAGACCGTCGGCACGACCCCCTTGCGCCCCGATACCCGGAACCAGCACCGGCCCGCCGAGGTCGCTGAGATCGGGCACGTATTGCGCGGTGGCGCCGACCACCACACCCACGGAGCCGGGTGCCTCCCGGTTTCTCGCGGCGGCGGCGTCGACGATCGCCTGTGCCACCGTGCGGCCGTCCGTTCGGGCCCGCTGCACCTCGGCACCCTCGGGGTTGGACGTCGCCGCGAGCACGAACACGCCGCGCTGATGGGCCGCGGCGGCGTCGAGCAGCGGTCGTAGCGATCCGAACCCGAGGTAGGGCGACGCGGTGACGGCGTCGACGGCCAGCGGGGAGTCCCCCGCCCAGGCGGCCGCGTACGCCGCCATCGTCGAGCCGATGTCGCCGCGCTTGGCATCAGCGAGCACGAGGACGCCGGCTTGGCGCAACGCTTGGATGGTGCGCTCCAGCACGAGGTACCCGTTGGCCCCGTGGGCCTCGAAGAACGCCACCTGCGGCTTGACCACCGCGAAGTCGGCGAAGGCCTCGACGCAGATCGCGCTGAACCTGGCCAGCCCGTCGTGATCTCTGGAGAGGTCCCACGCGTCGAGCAGTTCCGGATGGGGGTCGATGCCGAGGCACAGCGGTCCGCGCCGTCTTGTCGCGTCGGCCAGCCTGGCGCCGAATCCCGACACGGCTATGAGCCGTTCAGCGTGGAGTGCAACTCCTGCAGCGACATCACCCCGATGTCGCCGCGGATGCCGGCCTCGATGCCCTGCACCGCCGCCGACGCGCCCTGCACGGTGGTGACGCACGGGATGTTCATCGCCACCGCGGCGGACCTGATCTCATAACCGTCGATGCGCGGACCCGAGTTGCCGTAGGGCGTGTTGATCACCATGTCGACCTCGCCGGCCTTGATGGCGTCCACCGCCGACAGTTCGGGGCGGCCCTCGCCCGGCGGCACGAAATGCTTGCGCACCTCGTCGCACGGAATTCCGTTGCGCCGCAGCATCTCCGCCGTGCCTTCGGTGGCCAGCACCCGAAAACCGAGATCTGCCAACCGCTTCACCGGGAACACCAGCGACCGCTTGTCCCGGTTGGCCACCGACACGAACACCGTGCCCTCCGCGGGCAGCGACCCGTACGCGGCGGTCTGGCTTTTCGCGAACGCGGTGCCGAAGTCGCGGTCGATGCCCATCACCTCGCCGGTGGACTTCATCTCGGGACCGAGCAACGAGTCGATACCGGATCCGTCGGCGCGGCGGAACCGGTGGAACGGCAGCACGGCCTCCTTGACCGCGATCGGGGCGTTCAGCGCGACGGTGGCGCCGTCACCGGCGCTGGCCAGCAAGCCTTCGGTGCGCAACTGAGAAATGCTCTCGCCCAGCATGATTCGGGCACAGGCCTTGGCCAGCGGTACGGCGGTGGCTTTGGACACGAACGGCACCGTGCGGCTGGCCCGCGGGTTGGCCTCCAGCACATAGAGCACGTCGTCCTTGAGCGCGTACTGCACGTTGAGCAGGCCGACGACGCCGATGCCGCGCGCAATGGCCTCCGTCGCATGCCGGACCTTGTCGATGTCGCTGCGGCCCAGCGTGACTGGCGGGAGCGCGCATGCGGAGTCGCCGGAGTGGATGCCGGCCTCCTCGATGTGCTCCATGATGCCGCCGATGTACACCTCGGTGCCGTCGCACAGCGCGTCGACGTCGATCTCGATCGCATCCTCGAGGAACCGGTCGACCAGCACCGGATGCTCGGGCGAGAGTTGGGTGGCGCGGGTGATGTAGTCGTGCAGGGTCTTGTCGTCGTAGACGATCTCCATGCCTCGGCCGCCCAGCACGTATGACGGGCGGACCAGTACCGGATAGCCGATGGCGGAGGCGATGTCGCGGGCCTGCTCGAAGCTGGTGGCGGTGCCGAACTTCGGGGCGGGCAGTCCCGCGGAGCCCAGCAGGTAGCCGAATGCCCCGCGGTCCTCGGCGAGGTCGATGGCCTTCGGGCTGGTTCCCACGATCGGCACACCGGCGTCTTCGAGTCGTTGGGCCAAGCCGAGCGGAGTCTGGCCGCCGAGTTGCACGATCACGCCGACAACGCCGGGACCGCCCATGCCCGAGGATGATTCGGCGTGGTAGACCTCGAGCACGTCCTCGAACGTCAGCGGCTCGAAGTACAGCCTGTCGGCGGTGTCGTAGTCGGTGGACACCGTTTCGGGGTTGCAGTTCACCATCACGGTCTCGAAGCCCGCGTCGGACAGCGTGGTGGCGGCGTGCACACAGCTGTAGTCGAACTCGATGCCCTGTCCGATCCTGTTGGGGCCAGAGCCGAGGATCAGCACTTTGGGCTTGTCTTTTTGCGGTGCGACTTCGCTTTCGGCCGCCGGATCCAGCTCGTAGCTGCTGTAGTGGTAGGGCGTCTTGGCCTCGAACTCCGCGGCGCAAGTGTCGACAGTCTTGAACACCGGGTGGATGCCGAGCCGCTGCCGCAGCGCGCGCACGCCGACCTCGCCGGCCAATTCCGGTCGCAGCGCGGCGATCTGACGATCCGACAGCCCGCTGTGCTTGGCCCGGCGCAGCAGGTCGGCGTCGAGCACGGGCGCGTCGATCAACTCGGCGCGCAACTCGACCAGTGTCGCGATCTGTGCGACGAACCAGGGGTCGACGCCGGAAGCCTGCGACACCTGCTCCACGGTGGCGCCCAGTCGCAGCGCGTATTCCATGTCGTAGAGCCGGCCTTCGGTCGGGGTCTTCAGCCGGTCGAGCACTTCGTCCACCCAGCCCTCGTCGTCGGGTCCGGTCCAGAAGCCCGCCCTCGTCGTCTCGAGGCTTCGCATGACCTTGCCGAGGGCTTCGACGAAGTTGCGGCCCAACGACATCGCCTCACCCACCGACTTCATCGTGGTGGTCAGCGTCGGGTCGGCACCCGGGAACTTCTCGAACGCGAACCGCGGCGCCTTCACGACGACGTAGTCCAGGGTCGGCTCGAAGCAGGCCGGCGTCTCCTTGGTGATGTCGTTGAGGATCTCGTCGAGCGTGTAGCCGATCGCGAGCTTGGCGGCGATCTTCGCGATCGGGAAGCCGGTGGCCTTGGATGCCAGCGCGCTGGATCGGCTGACGCGGGGGTTCATCTCGATGACGATGAGCCGGCCGTCCTCGGGGTCGACGGCGAACTGGATGTTGCAGCCGCCGGTGTCGACGCCGACCTCGCGCAGGATCGCGATGCCCAGGTCGCGCATCTTCTGGTATTCGCGGTCGGTCAGCGTCATCGCCGGCGCGACGGTCACGGAGTCGCCGGTGTGCACGCCCAGCGGGTCGACGTTCTCGATCGAGCACACCACGACCACGTTGTCGTGACCGTCGCGCATCAGCTCGAGCTCGAATTCCTTCCAGCCGTAGATGGATTCCTCGATCAGCACGTTCGCACTCGGCGACGCGGCCAGGCCGTCGCCGGCCATCCGGCGCACTTCCTCGACGCTGTGCGCGAGGCCCGAGCCGAGTCCGCCCATCGTGAAGCTCGGCCGCACCACGACCGGCAGGCCGAGTTCCTCGACCGTCTCGGTGACTTCCTCCATCGTGAAACACACTCGGGAGCGGGCGGATTCGCCGCCGACCTTGGCGACGATGTCCTTGAACCGTTGCCGGTCCTCGCCGCGCTGGATCGCGTCGAAGTCGGCGCCGATCAACTCGACGCCGTAGCGCTCCAGGGCACCGTTCTCGTACAGCGCGACGGCGGTGTTCAGCGCCGTCTGCCCACCGAGCGTGGCGAGCAGTGCGTCGATCCTGTTGCCGCGCTGGGCCTGTTGGGCGATCACTCGCTCGACGAACGCGGGTGTGATCGGCTCGACGTAGGTGTGGTCGGCGAACTCGGGGTCGGTCATGATGGTGGCCGGATTCGAGTTCACGAGGCTGACCTGCAGGCCCTCGGCCTTGAGCACGCGGCAGGCCTGCGTGCCGGAGTAGTCGAACTCGCAGGCCTGGCCGATCACGATCGGCCCCGACCCGATGACGAGCACGTGGTTGAGGTCGGTCCGCCTAGGCACTGTTCTCCTTGGCGCGAGGGTGCGCAGAATGCCAGGAACAGCGGCGTGTCGGTGGCACGACACGCACGCTCGCGCAATGCTGGGCCACTAGCGCGCCTCCCCTGACATCAAGTCGACGAATTGGTCGAACAGATAGTTGGCGTCGTGCGGGCCGGCGGCAGCCTCGGGGTGGTACTGAACCGAAAATGCGCGCCCGTCAACGAGTTTGATGCCCTCGACGACGCCGTCGTTGGCGCAGGTGTGGCTGACCTCGGCGGTGCCGAACGGGGTGTCGAACCGCTGCCCCGCCTCGCCTTCCAGCGCGAACCCATGGTTCTGCGCGGTCACCGCGACGCGTCCGGTCGCGTGGTCGATCACCGGCACGTTGATGCCGCGGTGCCCGAACGTCATCTTGTAGGTGGACAGTCCGAGTGCGCGGCCGAGGATCTGGTTGCCGAAACAGATGCCGAACAACGGGATTCCCGCGCCGATCACCTGCTGCGTGACGGCGACGACGCGGTCGGCGGTGGCCGGGTCGCCGGGCCCGTTGGACAGGAACACCCCGTCGGGTCGCAGACCGGCGATCTGCTCGAACGTCGCCGACGACGGCAGCACATGGCTGCGGATGCCTCGGCGGGCGAAGTTGCGTGGCGTGCTGGTTTTGATGCCGAGATCGAGTGCTGCGACGGTGAACCGTTGCGGGCCTTCCGGTTCCACCAGATACCCGTCGGGAGTGGTGACTTCCCCGGCCAGGTCGGCGCCGAGCATCGGCGGCTGCTCGCGCACCCGCTGCAAGAGAGTGTCGGCGTCGGCGAGGGCCCCCTCGAGATCAGGGCCGGAGAAGATGCCGGCCTTCATCGAGCCGCGGCTGCGGAGGTGCCGCACCACAGCGCGGGTGTCGATGTCGGCGATACCGACGATGCCCTGCCGCACCAACTCGTCCTCGAGGGTGCCGGTTGCGCGCCAGTTCGACGCTCGCGGCGACGGGTCGCGCACCGCGTAGCCGGCGACCCAGATCTTGTCGCCGCGGCTTTCGGCATCCTCGTCGTTCCAGCCGGTGTTGCCGATCTGCGGTGCCGTCGCGACGACGATCTGCCGGTGGTAGCTGGGGTCGGTGAGCGTCTCCTGGTACCCGGACATCCCGGTGGAGAACACGGCCTCGCCCAGCGTCTGACCGACGGCGCCGAACGGCGTGCCGGTGAACACCCGGCCGTCCTCCAGCACAAACTGTGCTTTCTGCTCTTCGCGACGAGCGCTCATCGCCGCCCTACTCAACTTCCGCGCCTCCCAACCAGTCCGCGTATTTCCCAAGGTCGTCCCCGCGAAACCCGGTGTCGACCTCCGTGCCCGACGGCAGCCGCCACCGGATGGCGAGGATGCCGTCCTCGGCGGCCCCCTTTCCGGCGACGCGCTCGGTGCGGATCGCGACGATCGATTCGTCCGGTATCCAGAGAGGCCGTCCGCCAACGCGTTTGAGCATGATGCCCTCGGGATAGCGGGTCAGCACTGCCTTGGTGCGGTCACCGAGCCCTCGGGCGACGACGCGCTCGAGCCGGTCCGGCAGGAAGGTGCTTCCCACGTACAAACCCGACATCTCGGGCGTCAGGGCCGGGCCCACCGTGTCGGGCAGCGGCGGCAGCGAGCCGATCGCGGGGCCCTGGATCTCCGCGCGCTTCATCCATCCGCGCATCATCGACCGGAATACCACGACGATCAGCACCGCCAGTACGGCGGCCACCGCGATCGATGCGATCAGCGCCGCGCTGTTCATGTCGGGCACTTCCCGTCGCGGGCCGTCACTTTGCCGCGCAGCAGCGTCGCCGTCACCGACGCGGGCAGCGTCATCGTCTCGTAGGGCGTGTTCTCCGACCGGCTGGCCAGATCGGCGCCGCGGACCGTCCACGTGGCGTCGGGGTCGACGACGGTGAGGTT
Source organism: uncultured Actinomycetota bacterium (assembly GCA_963775205.1). Classification (GTDB taxonomy): domain Bacteria; phylum Actinomycetota; class Actinomycetes; order Mycobacteriales; family Mycobacteriaceae; genus Mycobacterium. The sequence goes on from CAVZHV010000002.1 coordinate 211,785, forward strand.
CGCCGGTTCCCCGACGTCGAGCGGGCGGCCCTGGTCGGGCAGGCCCGCGATGCGGGCGGGGTTCTCGCTCATCACCCGGGCGACGTCGCGCCAGTTCATCAGCCCCGGCTCGACCAGGGTCTGGACCACCACCGACAGCGCGGTCTGCAACCCGAGCATCCCGGGCCGAGCGTTGGCGAACTCGCAGACCTTCTCGTGCTCGGCGTGGGGAGCGTGGTCGGTGGCCACACAGTCGATCACCCCGTCGACGAGGGCCAGCCTCAAGGCTGCGGCGTCGGAGGTTTCGCGCAGCGGCGGGTTGACGCGGTTGCGGCCGTCGTAGGTGGCCAGGCGCGTGTCGTCGAGAGCGAGGTGGTGCGGGGTTACCTCGGCCGTGATCGAAATACCTTGTGCCTTGGCCCATCTCAAGATCTCGACGGTGCCGGCGGTGGACGCGTGGCAGATGTGCACCCGCGCGCCGGCGTCGCGGGCCAACAGGGCGTCGCGTGCGACGATCGACTCCTCGGCGGCGCGCGGCCAGCCGGACAGGCCGAGCAGGGCGGCGTTGGGCCCCTCGTGCGCGACCGCACCGACGGTGAGCCGCGGCTCCTCGGCATGCTGGGCGATCAGCACGCCGAGGCCGGTGGCGTACTCGAGCGCACGGCGCATCACCAGTGGGTCGTGTACGCAGATGCCGTCGTCGGAGAACATCTTCACCTGGGCGGTGCCCGCAGCCATCAGCCCCATCTCGGTCAGCTGGGCGCCGGCCAACCCGACCGTCACCGCGCCCACCGGATGGACGTCGACCAACCCGACCTGCTGCCCACGGGCCCAGACGTGGTCGGTAACGACGGGGCTGTCGGCGACCGGATTGGTGTTGGCCATCGCGAACACGGCGGTGTAGCCGCCCAATGCCGCTGCCGCGGAACCGGTTTCGATGTCCTCGGCGTATTCGCGGCCGGGTTCGCGGAGATGGGTATGCAGGTCGACGAATCCCGGCAGCAGGATCTGACCGGTCGCGTCGATGACGTCGGCGTCGTCGGGCACTTCGAGCCTCCGGCCCATCGACGCGATCTGCCCGTCGTCGACGAGCACGTCGACTCCGTCGCCTTCCCCGTACGGCCGCACGCCGCGGATCAGCACGCTCATGCGCTCACCGCCTGCTCCGCGCCGACCAACAGATGGAACAGCACCGCCATCCGCACGTGCACTCCATTCGAAACCTGTTGCAGCACAGCAGATTGCGTGGAATCAGCGACGGAGAACGAGATCTCCATGCCCCGCAGCATCGGACCGGGATGCAACACCACCGCGTGACCGGGCAGCATGGCCTGCCGGCGATCGGACAACCCGTACAGCACCGAGTACTCCCGCGACGACGGGAAGAAGCCGCCGGTCATCCGCTCGGCCTGCACCCGCAGCATCAGCACCGCGTCGGCGACCGGCAACTCGGCGTCGAGGTCATGGGAGACCGTCACCGGCCAACCGGCCACCCCGACCGGGAGCAGGGTGGGCGGCGCGACGAGCACCACCTCGGCGCCGAGCGTGTGCAGCAACAGCACATTCGAGCGCGCGACCCTGCTGTGCAGGATGTCGCCGACGATCACGACCCGCTTGCCCTCGATGCCGCCGAGCCGCTGCCGGATGGTCAGCGCGTCGAGCAGCGCCTGCGTCGGGTGCTCATGGGTGCCGTCGCCGGCATTGATGACGCTGGGTCCTCCCCCGTCCTCGGTGGCGGTCCACTTGGCCAGCTGGGTGGCCGCGCCGGAGGCCGAGTGCCGGATGATCAGCGCGTCGGCGCCGGCCGCACGCAGCGTGAGCGCCGTGTCACGGAGCGACTCCCCTTTGCCCACCGAGGATCCGGTGGCGCTGACGTTGATCACGTCGGCGCTCATCCACTTGCCGGCCACCTCGAACGAGACACGGGTGCGGGTGGAGTTCTCGTAGAACATCGTGATGATGGTGCGTCCGCGCAGCGTCGGTAGCTTCTTCACGTCGCGGCCCACGAGCGCCTGCGCGAACCGGTCGGCGTCGTCGAGGATCGCAACCGCGTCGTCGCGGGTGAGGTCGGCCGCGGACAGCAGGTGCCGGGTCATCGCGTGATCACCACACCGTCGCGTCCGTCGTCCTCGGAGAGCAGCACGTGCACGCTTTCGCTGCTCGACGTCGGCACGTTCTTGCCGACGTAGTCGGCGCGCAGCGGCAGTTCGCGGTGACCGCGGTCGACGAGCACGGCGAGTTGCACCGCTTGGGGCCGGCCTAGGTCGCGCAGCGCGTCGAGGGCTGAGCGCACCGACCGACCGGAGTACAGCACGTCGTCGACCAGGATCACCAGCGCGTCGTCCAGGCCGCCCGGCGGAATCGAGGTGTTCTCAAGGGGCCGAGGCGGTTTCATCATCAGGTCGTCGCGGTAAAGCGTGATGTCGAGGGCGCCGTGGGGAACCTCGACGCCGGCGAAGTCGCTGATTTTGGCCGCGAGCCGGGTGGCCAGCGTGACGCCGCGGGTCGGGATGCCGAGCAGCACGACATGAGGGGCATCCGGGCCGTCGAGAGCCGTCTTTTCGATGATCTGGTGGGCGATGCGGGAAATGGTGCGGCCGACGTCCGCCGCGGACATCAATTCCCGGTCGGTGGAGCTGCCCACGTGTGACCCGGACCTCCTTCTCCGCCTCGCGGGACGGATCGTTAAAGGATGTCAAACTGCGGCGAGCCTATCACCGGGTTGTTCGCGTCCCCTGCGCGGGCGCGCGGGTCACTGGGTCACGGCACGCCGGTACGCTCGTCGGGTGCTCGGCCGCAACCAGGAACCCATCCGCGAGGTCGTCGACGCGGGCCTGCTCTCGGGTGCGGTGACGATGGTCTGGCAGCGCGGAGAAGTGCTGCAGGTCAACGAGATCGGATACCGCGACGTCCAGGCGCGCCAGGCGATGCAGCGTGACACGGTCTTCCGGATCGCGTCCATGAGCAAGCCCGTGACCAGCGCGGCCGTCATGATGCTGGTCGAGGAGGGCAAGCTCGCGCTGGACGAGCCGGTGATGCAGTGGCTCCCGGAGCTCGCCGACATGCGGGTGCTGGACGACCCCCGCGGTCCGCTGGAGGCGACCAGCCCGGCACACCGGCCGATCACCGTCGACGACCTGCTGACGCATCGCAGCGGGCTGGCGTACTCGTTCTCGGTGCAGGGTCCGCTGTCGCAGGCGTATCTGCGGCTTCCGGTGCGCCAGCAGCCCGACACCTGGCTGGCCGAACTGGCCGCGCTGCCGCTGACGCATCAGCCCGGTGAGCGGATGAGGTACAGCCATGCCACCGATGTGCTCGGCATCCTGCTGTCGCGGATCGAGGGCAAAGAGTTGCACAAGGTGTTGTCCGAGCGGATCTTTGAGCCGCTCGGCATGCGCGACACCGGGTTCTTCGTGACGCCCGAGGGCCGTCGGCGCGCGGCGACGATGTATGAGCTCGACGAGCACGATCAGCTGCGCCACGACGTGATGGGGCCGCCGCCGATCAACCCGCCCGCGTTCTGCCAGGGCGGCGGCGGTCTGTGGTCGACGGTCGACGACTATCTGCTTTTCGCGAGGATGCTGCTGACCGGCGGCGAGGTGGACCGCACGCGGCTGCTGTCGGCCGAGTCCGTGCGGCTGATGCGCACCAATCGGCTGACCGACGAGCAGCGGAGCCAGCCATTCCTCGGTGCGCCGTATTGGGTGGGCCGCGGCTTCGGGCTCGGCCTGTCGGTGGTGATGGACCCCGAAGAGTCCAAGCCGCTGTTCGGTCATGGCGGGCTCGGCACGTTCGGCTGGCCCGGCGCGTACGGCACGTGGTGGCAGGCCGACCCGACGCTGGATCTGATCCTGATCTATCTGGTGCAGCACCACCCGAAGCTCGGGGCGGAAGCCGCTGCGGCGGTGGCCGGCAACCCGTCGCAACTCAAGCTGATGACGGCGCGGCCCCGGTTCGTGTCACGCACCTACCGCGCGCTGACCGACTGAGCTGACCCTCTAGGGGTCGTCTTCGTCGTCGGGTAGGTAGCGCTGGGGGTGGAAGAAGTTGTTGATTCCGGGTTTGTTGTTGAGGTGTGGTGGTGGTTGCCATTCGACGATGCCGTGGTCGTTGAGGCGGGCGGTCCAGCCTTCGTCGTGCAGCTTGTGGTCGGTGTGGCAACCCAAACCGAGGTTTTCGGGGTCGGTGAGCCCGCCGCGGACGTGCGCGCGCAGGTGCATGACCTCGCACTCGTAGCCGGGCCTGTCACAGCCCGGCGCGGTGCAGCCGCCGTCGCGGGCGTGCAGCACGATGCGCTGATCCGCACTGGCGATGCGAGCCCGGCCCAGATACAGCGGCCGGTTGGAATGCTCGTCGAACACCGCCAGATAGTGATAGGCCGCGCGGGCCTCCTTGATCACATCGCGCATCGGCAGCCAGCTCCCGCCACCGGTGTCGGCCCTACCCGCACCCGACTGCAGCTCTTGCAGACGTGGTGCGCACGATGATGGTGGCCGGCAACCCGCGATGCTGACCCAACTGCCCGGAGGCCAGCACCGCGCGGCCCATCGCGGTCAACGCGTCATGGGCGCGCTGGGCGCGGCTGCGGGTGTCGTGGCGCACTGCTTCTTCAGACGGTTCGCCGTCCACCGTCGGTGAGCTGTCCTCGGGGTTGCACATGCCCGGCGCGCCCAGCTTGGCGATCACCGCATCCAAGGTGGCGCGCAACTGCGGGTCGGCGATCAGGGTGGCGGTGGACATCCCATCCGCTCCCTGCGCGCCCCACCAGAACCCGCGCTTGCGGGCCCGATCCACATCGGAGAACGCGCCGTCGGGGTTGATCAGCGCGGCCATCCGCTCGGCGGCCTTCTGCAACTGATCCGGGCGCAGATCAGCCGCCATCGCCCCCAGCATCGCCTCGGCGCGCTCGCGCTCGGCCAAGCTGACACACCCCGGCAGCTGGTGAAAGAAGTCCCGAATGACGCCCACGTGCTCGGCGCCGATCGCGCCCGCCCGCACCTGGGCTGCGGTGGTGGGCCACAGCGGCGCCAACCGCTCCCCGGAGATGGCGCGCCGATGCCCCAACTGCTCGGCGTCGTTGATCAGCCGGCGCGCCGCGCCGGGCCGGATGGACAGCCGATCGGCCAGCACCCGCGCCAACGGCCCACCGATATCGCAGGCCACCGCCCGCTCCGAGAGCTGGTTGACCAACTCGTACTGCGCGCTGGGAATCCTGCGGGCGACGCGGTTCAGCCGCTCGCACACCACCACACAGTCGCGTTCGGACAGCGCGTCGAACCCCAGCCCAGCCAACGCCGCCACGTCGGCCTCCAGCGCCTCCAGCGCGGCGAACACCGCCTCCGGACTGCCGCACCGATTCGAACACATGAGCGAATACTATCGCCGGGCACCGACACAGACCCGAACCCTCCACAACCCAAACCCCTATGGACAAAGCGAATTCGCCATCGCGGATATGTCAGACCGCTGTGCTAGAAGGACGTGGCGAGCACCACCCAGACGGTGTTAGTAACACGAAGACTCGGCGGCCACTTGCTCCCGCACGCAACGTAGTGGGCACCGCGGTGTATCTGGTGGCGCAGCACATCGGCTACCTCAACGCGCGCGGCCACCGCAGCGGCGTGGGCTCGTCGACGCAATGGGTCGTACCCTGAGAAGCCGTGGAGCTACTGGTCGCGGCGAACCCCGACCCGGAGTCGCGGTTGCCCTACCTCATCCGCGTGCCAGTGGGCGACGGCCTGGTATTCGCGACGTCGGGGACATGGCCGCGCGCCAAGGCGGTGTATTGCCATCCGCTACCCGTCGACAGCTGGCCCACCGAACCAGCCCTCGTCGAGAGCGTCGAACTGCGCTCCTGCACCCGCCGCGGCGCCGCCATCGACGTCGTCGCCGCCAGGGCTCGGGAAAACAGATCCCAGCTCGTGCACACCACAGCACGCGGCCGCGACGTCGTGTTCTGGCAGAGCCCGCTCACCCGCAAACAATCACGACCCCGAGTGCGCACCCCGACCGCGCGCGCTGCAGGGATACCTGAGCTGGCGATCGTCGTCGATGCCCACGAGCGCTACGCCTACAGCTTCAGCGACAAGCCCGTGACCACCACCCGCGGGCCGCTCGCCTGCGGCGACTACGGGCTGTATGTCGATGGGCGGCTCGTCGCCGCCGTGGAGCGAAAGTCGTTGTCCGACTTGTCTTCCAGCTTGCTGAACGGCAAGCTCAAGTATCAGCTCACCGAGTTGGCCGCGCTGCCGCGAGCGGCGGTGGTGGTCGAAGACCGCTATTCGGAGATCTTCACTCTGACCTTCGTCAGACCGGCCGTCGTGGCCGACGCGCTCGCCGAGCTGCAGATCAGCTTTCCCACGGTGCCGGTCGTGTTCTGCCAGAACCGCAAGCTCGCCCAGGAATACACCTATCGCTACCTGGCGGCGGCGCATCGCTGGTTCACCGAACAAGACGAAATCCCAACGGCTTTCGCGCCGCAGGACTAAGCTGCACAGGCGTGGCCGTCAGCCGTCTGTCGTTCCTCGCACGGCGGCGGCGGCCGCCCGGATCTGCGGGGTGACGAGCATGATCTGGCCCAGTACTCCGTTGACGAATCCCGGCGACTCGTCCGTGGACAACTTCTTCGCCAGCTCCACTGCCTCGTCGACGGCTACCGGCTCGGGAACGTCGTTGGCGTGCAACAACTCCCACACCGCGACCCGCAGGATCGCCCTGTCCACCGCCGGAAGCCGGTCCAGCGTCCAGCCCTGCAGATGCGCGGAGATCAGGTCGTCGATGTGCTCGCGGTGCTCCGTGACGCCCCGCGCGACCGTGACGGTGTACGGGTTCAGCGCCGACACGTCGGCTTGCTGCTCTGCCAACGCGTTGCGCGCGTCGGCCACCTCGGCCGGCGTCAGCCCGCGAGCTTCGGCCTCGAAAAGCAGGTCCACCGCGCGTTTTCGTGCTTGATGACGGCCCCGGTCAGGCATTCACCCTTCCTAGGTAGCTGCCGTCGCGCGAGTCGACCTTCAGCTTGTCGCCGGTGTTGATGAACAGCGGCACGTTGATCTGAGCGCCGGTCTCCAGCGTCGCCGGTTTGGTCCCCGCGCTCGAGCGGTCGCCCTGCAGGCCCGGCTCGGTGTGGGTGACCTCCAGTTCAACGGCCACCGGCAGCTCGATGTAGAGCGGGTTGCCGTCGTGAAAAGCCACTTGCACCGGCATGCCCTCGAGCAGGAAGCGCGAGGCGTCGCCCACGAGCGACTCAGGCAGGTGGTGCTGCTCGTAGTCCTGGCTGTCCATGAAGACGAACTCCGACCCGTCCCGGTACAGGTAGGTGGTGTCGCGGCGGTCGACGGTCGCGGTCTCCACCTTGACGCCGGCGTTGTAGGTCTTGTCGACGACCTTGCCGGACAGCACGTTCTTGAGCTTGGTCCGCACGAACGCCGGGCCCTTGCCGGGCTTGACGTGTTGGAACTCGACGATCTGCCACAGTTGTCCGTCGATCTGCAGGACGAGCCCGTTCTTGAAGTCGGCAGTCGATGCCACGGTCGGTTGTTCTCCTAGCTTCGAATCACAGGGCCAGCCCGAACTGGCCGAACTCCTGGCACACCATCCTCTCATCCGAGAGATCGCGGAGGCGACGTCCCCGCGGAGGTCCGCCGTTCGCGCTAGGTCAGAATCGCCAGATCTTTCGGGAACCGGGTCAGCAGTTCGGGCGCCTTGTCGCCGACGATCAACGTGTCCTCGATGCGGACACCGCCGCGGTCGGCAAGGTAGACACCGGGCTCGACGGTCACCGCGGCGCCGGCCTTCAGTGTGGCGGCGGACGCGGCGCTGATGCCCGGCGCCTCATGGATCTGAAGACCGACGCCGTGGCCCAGGCCGTGCCCGAAATTCTCGGCATAGCCCGCGTCGGCGATCACCGTGCGCGCCGCCGCGTCGACCTCACTGCAGGCCTTCCCGGCCGCAAGCGCCGAGCGGCCCGCCTGCTGTGCGACGGCCACCAACTCGTAGATCTCGAGCTGCCATTGCGCGGCCTGGCCCAGCACGAAGGTCCGGGTCATGTCCGAGTGGTAACCGGCGACCAGCGCGCCGAAGTCGATCTTGACGAAGTCGCCCGACGCCAGCACCGCGTCGGTGGGCCGATGGTGCGGGATCGCCGAGTTGGTGCCGGTCGCGACGATCGTCTCGAACGACACGCCGTCGGCGCCGTGGTCGAGCATCAGCGCCTCGAGGTCGCGGGCGACCTGCCGCTCGGTGCGCCCCGGCCGCAGACCGCCGCGTTCGATCAGATCCGCCAGCGCGGCGTCGGCGGCCTCGCACGCCAGCCTCAGCAGTGCCATCTCTCCGTCGTCTTTGACCTCGCGCAGCGCCTCGACCGTGCCCGACGCCCGCACCAGGTCCACGTCACCCGCCGCGAGCAACAGTGCGTCGTAGCCGTCGACGGTGACGACGTTGCTCTCGAAGCCCAGCCGCGCCACCCCTTCGTTGGCGGCCAGCCGGGCCAGACGCGGACCGCACGCCCTCTCGATTTCCAGCCGCACCCCCGTCGCCTGCTGCCCCGCCTGGGTGCGATAGCGGGCGTCGGTGGCCAATGTGGCCCGGCCGGCGTCGTCGGCGAACATCAGCAGCGAGGCGTTGGAACCGGTGAATCCGGACAGATAACGCACGTTGACCAGGTCCGTTACCAGCATCGCGTCCAATTCGGCGGCTGTGAGCTGCCGACACAGGTTTTCGCGGCGCTGGGAATACGACACGGGTCTTGACGCTACCCGTTAGGCTTTCCCGCCATGAGGTCATGGTTGCTGCGCGGACTGATCTTCGCGTTCCTGATGGTCGTCCTGCGGCTGGTCCAGGGGGTGATGATCAACACCTGGGAGACCAGGGCCCAATCCATCAGCTTTTCCCTGGTCTTCATCTACGCGATCGTGGTCGTCGTCTGGGGCTACGTCGACGGGCGCAGGGACGCCAACGCACAACCCGACCCTGACCGGCGCGCCGACCTGGCGATGACGTGGTTACTGGCCGGACTGCTGGCCGGCGTCCTGTCGGGCTTCGTCTGCTGGCTGATCTCGCTGTTCTACAAGACCATGTACGTCAACGCGCTGATGAACGAGGTGACGACGTTCGCTGCCTTCACCGCGCTGCTGGTGTTCGTGATGGCCATGATCGGTGTGACGATCGGGCGCTTCCTGGTAGACCGGCGCTACAACAAAGAGGGCTATCCCGCACGGCGCCGCGAAGGCGCTGACGACGACAACCCGGACACCGACGTGTTCGCCGCCGTCGGCGGTGGCCGGTCCGAGGCGACGCAGGAAGCGCAGACGCAGGAAGCCGCGTTGCATGAGCGGCGGACGCAGGAAGCCCGCTTCGATGACGGGCGGACGGAAGAGCTGCCCGTGCACGAGGAGCGGACGCAGGAAGGCCCGCGCTAACCCTGCAGCGCGTCCGCGAGGTAGCGCAGGGCCAAGACATACCCCTGTGTCCCGAGTCCGGCGATCACGCCCGTAGCGACGGGGCTGATGTAGGAGTGATGCCGAAACTCTTCGCGCGCGAACACGTTCGAGATGTGCACCTCGATCAGCGGTGCCCGCAGTTCCGCGCATGCGTCGCGAAGCGCAACCGACGTGTGGGTCAGGCCGCCGGCGTTCAGGATCACCGGCTCGCCGGCGTCCGCGGCGCGGTGAACCAGCTCGATCAGCTCTGCCTCGCTGTTGCTCTGCCGGACAAGGGCTTTCAGCCCGAGCTCGGCCGCCGTCGTCTCGGTCAACGAGACCAACTCCTGGTAGGTGGTGTTGCCGTACACGTCCGGCTCGCGCACCCCCAGCCGGTCGAGGTTCGGACCGTTCAGAACGTTCACCGTCGTCACTGCTTGCCTCCCACCTCGGCATAGGCCGCCGCCAGCAGCGTCGGGTCCGGGCCTTCGAGGCGGCCCGGCTTGGCCAGGCCGTCGAGCACCACGAAACGCAGCACCCCGGCACGGGTCTTCTTGTCGCCGGCCATGATCTCGACCAGTTCCGGCAGCGCGTCGGGGTCGTAGCTGACCGGCAGGCCCAGCGATGTCAGGATCGACCGGTGCCGGTCTGCGGTCGCGTCGTCGAGCCGGCCGGCGAGCCGGCCCAGTTCGGCCGCGAAGACGAGCCCGACCGACACGGCGGCGCCGTGGCGCCACCGGTACTGCTCTCGGCGCTCAATGGCGTGGCCCAGCGTGTGCCCGTAGTTCAGGATCTCCCGCAGCGCAGATTCCTTCTCGTCGGCGGCGACGACCTCGGCCTTGACGGCGACGGAGCGGCGAATCAGGTCTTTGAGCACCGGTCCGCCCGGGTCGGTCGCGGCCTCGGGGTCGCGCTCGATGGTGTCGAGGATCGTCGGGTCGGCAATGAAGCCGGCTTTGACCACTTCTGCCATTCCGGCGACGATCTCATTGCGGGGCAACGTCTTCAGCGTGTCGAGGTCGACGAGCACGGCCGTCGGCTGGTGGAATGCGCCGACCAGGTTCTTGCCCGCGTCGGTGTTGATCCCGGTCTTGCCGCCGATCGCGGCGTCCACCATGCCCAGCAGTGTGGTGGGTACGTGAATCACCGGCACCCCACGCAGCCAGGTGGCCGCCGCGAATCCCGCGACATCCGTTGCGGCGCCTCCGCCGAGGCTCACGATCGTGTCTTTGCGACCGATTCCGATGCGGCCCAGCACTTCCCAGATGAAGCCGACGACCCCGAGTTCCTTGCCTGCCTCGGCGTCGGGGATCTCGATGCGGTGAGCGTCGACTCCGTTGTCCGTCAACGCAGTTCGTATGTGTTCGGCGGTATCGGCGAGCGCCGGCTGATGCAGTATCGCGACCTTGTGGGCGCCGTCGAGCAGCCGGTTCAACTCACCGAGAAGCCCGTTGCCGATGATGACGGGGTAAGGCGGGTTGACGTTGACGTCGACGGTCACGGTGTCAGTCACGTTGCGTCCGTTCGGCATTGCGGGCGGCCAGGGCCGCGGGGCTCGGCGGCGCGTGAGTGGATTCGGTCGGCGTCAGCGAGATGGGTGAGCGCCGGAAGACGGAGCGTCGCTTGCGCCGTCGGGAGGAGCTTTGGCGGACCTGTTGCGGATTCTCCAGCCGCCCGACGATCTGGCGGACAACGGCGCCGGGATTGCGCCGGTTGGTGTTGACGCGGATGGTGGCCGCACGACGGTACAGCGGAACCCGGTCGACCATCAGCGCACGGTATTTCGCGGCCGGGTCGGGACCGGCCAGCAACGGGCGCACGGTGCTTCCGCTTGTGCGGCGCACGCCCTCGGCCGCGTTGATCTCCAGATAGATCACCGTGTGCCCGGCCAACGCGTCGCGGACACCCTCAGTGGTGATCGCCCCGCCGCCGAGAGCGAGCACGCCGTCGTGCTCGGCGAGCGACGCGCGTACGACCTCTTCCTCGATGCGCCGGAACTGCTGCTCGCCGTCGGCGGCGAAGATGTCGGCGATCGCGCGGCCGGTCTTGGCCTCGATCGCAGCGTCGGTGTCGAGGAACGTCACGTCCAGAGCCCGGGCCAGCCGACGTCCGATCGTCGACTTGCCTGAGCCGGGCAACCCGACCAGTACGGCCTTCGGTGCCATCGCGGCTACCCCGACGCTCGGGCGTCGTGGTCGCGGATGCCTGCGAGATATGACGCGATGTTGTTCTTGGTTTCGACGATGGAGTCGCCGCCGAACTTCTCGAGTGCGGCGCGGGCGAGTACCAGCGCGACCATCGCCTCAGCCACCACGCCCGCGGCGGGCACCGCGCAGACGTCGGAACGCTGGTGGATCGCGACGGCCTCCTCGCCGGTGGCCATGTCGACGGTGGCCAACGCGCGCGGGACGGTGGAGATCGGCTTCATCGCGGCGCGGACCCGCAGCGGCTGGCCGTTGGTCATGCCGCCCTCGAGCCCACCGGCGCGGTTGGTCGACCTCAGCACCCCGCATCGGCCGGATGTCGCCGGCCCTGCGGCTCCGGGCCCGGGATACATCTCGTCGTGCGCGACGCTGCCGCGACGTCTGGCGGTTTCGAAGCCGTCGCCGATCTCGACGCCCTTGATCGCCTGGATGCCCATGATCGCCGCGGCCAGCTGGCTGTCGAGGCGGTTCTCGCCACTGGTGAACGACCCGAGGCCAACCGGCAGGTCCAGTGCGACGACCTCGACCACGCCGCCGAGGGTGTCGCCGTCTCTCTTGGCGGCCTCGATCTCGTCGATCATCGACTGCTCGGCCTGCTTGCCGAAAGCTCGCACCGGGCTGGCGTCGATCGCGTCGAGGTCACGCGGCCCCGGCGGCGGACCGTCGTACGGGGTGGACGCGCCGATCGAGATCACGTGACTGATCACCTCGACGCCGAGGGCCTGGCGCAGGAACTGCTTGGCGATGGTCCCGGCGGCGACGCGGGCGGCGGTCTCGCGTGCGCTGGCCCGCTCCAGCACCGGGCGGGCGTCGTCGAAGCCGTACTTCAGCATGCCCGCGTAGTCGGCGTGGCCGGGGCGGGGTCTGGTGAGTGGTGCGTTGCGGGCTGAACTCTCCAGGTCGGCCAGCCGCTCGGGGTCGACCGGGTCGGTGGCCATCACGGTCTCCCACTTGGGCCACTCGCTGTTGCCGATCTCGACGGCGATCGGGCCGCCGAGTGTGACGCCGTGGCGCACGCCCGCGAGCACGGTCACGTCGTCGGCCTCGAACTTCATCCGGGCGCCGCGGCCATAGCCGAGGCGGCGCCGGGCGAGTTGGGTTTTGATATCGGTGGATGCGACGTGAACGCCGGCGACCATGCCTTCGAGCATGCTCACCAGCGCGCGGCCGTGGGACTCGCCGGCCGTCGTCCATCGCAACACGCGTCCCATCTTCCCACGGCTGGATTTCGGCGCGCTGACATGCGCTCAGCGTGTGTGAGCGCGCCGAAATCGCTTAGAACATGGCCAGCGCGGCGGCTGCGGCGGTGGCCAGGCACATCGCGGGGCCGTGCGGGACCGTGCGTGCGCCGCGACGGGCCAGTTCGACCAGCGCCCACACCGCGGTCAGCAGCGGAGCGGCCGCCGCAGCCAGCAGCCACACGTCCACCCCGAAATAGCCGCTCACCGCACCGACGCCGAGGGCCAGCTTTACGTCACCGGCGCCCATCGCCGACGGCGCGACGGCGTGCACGAGGAGATACAGCAAGCCGAGCGCGGCCGCGCCGGCCAGCGCGGGCATCCCACGCCCGGCCAGCGTCGCGGCCGTCAGCACCGCGGCGGCGCCGGGCAAAGTCAGCCAGTTGGGCAGTCGGCGCTTCCGCACGTCGTAGATGCTCAATGCCACCAGCCAGACCAGGACGGCGGCCCACACCATCTTCGGAGGCTAACGCCGCTGGATCGCCGCTCTCATCGCCTCTTTGGGGGCGGGCCGCCCGGTGAACTGCTCGACCTGAGCGAACGCCTGGTGCAGCAGCATCTGCAGCCCGTCGATCACCGTGCCGCCCTCGTCGCCGACGGCGGCGGCCAGCGGCGTCGGCCACGGGTCGTAGACCGCGTCCAGCAGCACCGGCGCGTGCCGCAGCGTCGCGAGGTGCCCGGCCGCGGCGTCGGCCGGGATCGTGCTGACGACCGCGCCGGCCGCGGCGATGTCATCGGCGACGCCGGGATCCGTGAACGCCCGCCACCTGGCTTGCAGACCCACCTGGGCGGCCAGCGCCAGCAGCGGGTCGGCCTTGGCAGCGTCGCGCGCCACCACGGTCACCCCACCGGCTCGCAAGTCGGCGGCCGCGACCACCGCCGCCCGCGCGGTGCCGCCCGACCCGAGGACGACGAGGCCGCCGTCGACGCTGCCGAGCGCGCCGACGACGCCGTCGACGTCGGTGTTGTCGGCGCGCCACCCATGCGCGGTGTGCAGCAACGTGTTCGCCGAACCGACGAGTTCAGCGCGGTGGGTGCGTTCGTCGGCGGAGGCCAGCGCCGCGAACTTGCCCGGCATCGTCACCGACACACCCACCCACTCGGGGCCGAAAGACCTTACGAGACTTGGCAATTGCTCTGCCGTGCACTCGATGCGCTCATACGTCCAGTCGGTAAGCCCCAATGCCCGGTAGGCGGCGAGATGCAATTGCGGTGATTTGGAGTGTGCGATCGGCGAGCCGAGAACCCCAGCCTTCATCGTGCGCTGTCGAGGACACCATTGCGCTTGGCCAACTCGATGTTGGCCAGATGCTGCTGATAGTCGCGGGTGAACAGCGTGGTGCCCTGCATGTCCACGGTGACGAAGTACAGCCAGTCCCCCGGCTCGGGCCGCTCGGCGGCGGCCAGCGCCTGATCCCCCGGCGAGCAGATCGGGGTCTTCGGCAGGCCCTCGTGGAAGTAGGTGTTCCAGGGGGTGTCGCGGCTGCGGTCGGCGTCGGTGGTGGCGACTTCCTGACGGTCGAGCGGGTAGTTGACCGTGGAGTCGAACTCGAGCTTCTGGTGGGCCAGCAACCGGTTGTAGATCACCCGGGCCACCTTGGCGAAGTCGGCGGGCTTGCTCTCGCGCTGCACCAGCGAGGCCACGATCAGCGTCTGGTACGCCGACAGCGTCGTGCTGTCGGGCGACGCGCCCAGCCCGAGCTTCGCGTACCGGTTTGCGCTGTCGCCGATCAGCGTCGACATGATCTGCTGCGCCGTCCAGGACGGGTTGATGTCGAAGGCCCCGGGCGCGATGAGGCCCTCCAGCCTGCGGTGGTCACCGCCCAAAGCCGCCACCTGCGTGGCGGCCCAGGACGGCACGTTGAGCGACGCGGGCGCGTCGCTGCCGGCCACGAAGCGCAGTTCGTTCACCGGCACGCACCGCCGGTTGCCGTCCAAGTGGACGCACGACGCCCGCGAGATCAGCGTGAGAATGCCTTCGGTCACCGCGTTGGTCTTGACGTCGGCCACGTCGTCCAGTTGACGTCCTTCCGGGATCACCAGCTTGCCGACGCGGTTTTGCGGGTCGGTCAAACGGCGCACCGCGTCGGCGGCCGAAATCTCCGTGCGCATCTGGTAGTAGCCGGGCTGAATCTGCGTCATCGCCGAATTGCCTTGTGCCGCATCGACGAAGCCGCGGACCGACGCGACGACCTTGTTGTCCGCGAGCGTCTGGCCGATCGCGGTGGTCGAGTCGCCCTCGTGTACCTGGATGACGACGTCGCTCTTGCCTTCGCCGGAGTAGTCGCTGAACCAGCTGTGCCACAGCCTCGAGCCGAGGAACACCGCAGCGACCACGACCATCACCAGCATCGCGACGATGGCCATACGAATGTTGTTGCGGCGCCGACGAATTCGCTCCTGGCGAATCCGGTCGGCGCGAGATTTGCGCCGCGGCGCGTTGACCGCCACCGGCTCGGCTCGTTCCCCCGCGCGGCCGTCAGCCATCGGCGGCCTCAGCACGGCCAGCTGCGCGGCGCTGATCTAGCCAGCCCTGCAGGATCGCGACCGCCGCAGCCTGGTCGATCATCGTGCGCTGCGCTTTTGCTTTGACCCCCGCCTCACGCAACGACCGCTCCGCCGCGACCGTGGTCAAGCGCTCGTCGGCCAGCCGCACCGGGATGTCAGGGACGCGGCGCGCGAGTTCGTCGGCAAGCGCGACGGCGTCCTGCGCCGAGGACCCGGCGCGGTCGGCCAGCGTGCGGGGCAGCCCGACCACCACCTCGACGACGCCGAGGTCACCGATCAGCGCGACCAGCCGCTTGAGGTGCTTGCCGGAGCGCTCGCGGCGGACCGTCTCCACCGGGGTGGCCAGGATGCCGTCCGGATCACTGGCGGCGACCCCGATGCGGACGCTGCCGACGTCGACCCCCAGCCGACGCCCCCGCCCGGGGTCGTCGCTGCCGGGGCGGTCCGGCATGCGGTCTGTACCGACAGCCACGCAGCTAGCTCCGGGCGATCTCGGCTCGCAACGCGGCCAGCGCCCCGTCGATTCCGGCCGGGTTCTTGCCCGATCCCTGAGCCAGCTCGGGCTTGCCGCCGCCACGCCCGTCGACCGCCTCGCTGAGGTGTTTGACCAGCTCGTTGGCTCGCAGACCGATGTCGACCGCGGCCGGGTTGGTCGCGACCACGTACGGCACCGTCCCGCCGTCGGCCTCGGCGATCAGCGCGACCACCGCCGGCTCGCTGCCCAACCGTCCGCGGATGTCGCCGACGAGGGTCCTCAGGTCCCCTGCCGTCTCCCCCGACATTCGCTGGGCCACGAGTCGGACCCTACCGACTTGTTCTGCTCCGGCGGCAGCATTCGCCGCAGTGGCACGAGCCGACGCCTGCCGGGTGCGCTCGAGTTCCTTCTCGGCCGCCTTGAGCCGTTCGACCAGCGTGGCCACCCGCGCAGGGACCTCGTCGGACGGCACCTTCAGCGACGACGCCAGCCCGGCCAGCAGCGCACGCTCCTTGGCCAGGTGCCGGAACGCGTCCAGCCCGACGTAGGCCTCGACACGGCGCACGCCCGACGCAATCGACGATTCACCCAGGATGGTCACCGGACCGACCTGCGCGGAGTTGTGCACGTGCGTGCCGCCGCACAGTTCCAGCGAGAACGGTCCGCCGATCTCGACCACGCGCACCTCGTCGGGGTAGCTCTCGCCGAACAGCGCGATCGCGCCCATGGCCTTGGCCTTCTCGAGTTCGGTGCTGAACGTGTGCACCTCGAAGTCGGCCCCGACCGCCTCGTTGGTGACTTCCTCGATCTGCTTGCGCTGATCTTCGGAAAGTGGGCCCTGCCAGTTGAAGTCGAACCGCAGATAGCCCGGCCGGTTCAACGAGCCGGCCTGAACGGCGTTGGGGCCCAGCACTTGTCGCAACGCGGCGTGAACCAGGTGGGTGCCGGAGTGGCCCTGGGTGGCGCCGTGTCGCCAGCGCTGGTCCACTGCTGCGACAACGGTGTCGCCCTCGACGAACTCGCCCGACTCGACGTTGACCCGGTGTGTCCACAGGGTTTTCGCGATCTTCTGCACGTCGGTGACGGCGGCCTTGGCGGTGGCGCCGGCCCCGGTGCCGGTGATCGACCCCTCGTCGGCGATCTGGCCGCCGGATTCTGCGTACAGCGGGGTGCGGTCGAGGATCAGCTCGACGCGTTCGGTGGCCTGCCGATCCCGGTTGTGCGCCACCACCGGCACCCGCTTGCCGTCGACGAAGATGCCGAGAATCCTTGCTTCCGAGGTGAGTTCGTCGAAGCCGGTGAACTCGGTGGGCCCGGCGTCGACCAGCTCGCGATACGCCGTCAGGTCGGCGTGGGCGTGCTTGCGCGCGGCGGCGTCGGCCTTGGCGCGCTCGCGCTGCTCGGCCATCAGGGTGCGGAAGCCGGCCTCGTCGACCTCGAGCCCGGCCTCGGCGGCCATCTCGAGTGTGAGGTCGATCGGGAACCCATAGGTGTCGTGCAGCGTGAACGCATCCGAGCCGGACAGCACTTTCGCACCCGCGGCCTTCGTGGCGCCGGCCGCCTCCTCGAACAGCCGCGAGCCCGACGCCAGCGTCCGGTTGAACGCGGCCTCCTCCGCCTCGGCGATGCGGGTGATCCGGGGGAAGTCGGTGACGAGTTCCGGATACGACGGGCCCATCGCATCGCGCACGGTGGCCATCAGCTCACCGACGATCGGGGTGTCGATGCCGAGTAGCTTTGCGGCGCGGACGATACGGCGCAGCAGGCGGCGCAACACATATCCGCGCCCGTCGTTGCCGGGGCTGACGCCGTCGCCGATCAAAATCGCGGCGGTGCGGCTGTGGTCGGCGATGATCCGGTAGCGGACGTCGTCGTCATGGTTTCCGTCGCCGTAGCCGCGCGGCGCGAACTGGGCGACCTTGTCGATCACCGGGCGCAGCAGGTCGGTCTCGTAGACGTTGTCGACGCCCTGCAGCACGCACGCCAGCCGCTCGACACCCATCCCGGTGTCAATGTTCTTGCGCGGCAACGGTCCCAGGATCTCGAAGTCCGTCTTCGACGTACCCTCGCCGCGCAGATTCTCCATGAACACGAGATTCCAGATCTCGATGTAGCGGTCTTCGCTGACCACCGGCCCACCTTCGGGGCCGTAATCGGGGCCGCGGTCGTAGTAGATCTCCGACGACGGGCCGCACGGCCCGGGGATGCCCATGGACCAGTAGTTGTCGGCCATGCCGCGGCGCTGGATCCGCTGCTCCGGCAGTCCCGCGACCTCCTGCCACAGACGGGCGGCCTCGTCGTCATCCAAATAGACTGTCGCCCAGAGCTTTTCAGGGTCCAGCCCGTAGCCGCCGTCGGAGACCGGATTGGTCAGCAGCGTCCAGGCCAGCTCGATCGCGCCCTTCTTGAAGTAGTCGCCGAAGCTGAAGTTGCCGGCCATCTGGAAGAACGTGTTGTGCCGTGTGGTGACGCCCACCTCGTCGATGTCGGGTGTGCGGATGCATTTCTGGATGCTGGTCGCCTTGCGGTACGGCGGCGTGCGCTGGCCCAGGAAGTACGGCACGAACTGCACCATGCCCGCGTTGACGAACAGCAGGTTGGGGTCGTCGAGGATCACCGAGGCGCTGGGCACCTCGGTGTGACCCGCCTTCACGAAGTGGTCGGTGAACCGCTTCCTGATTTCGTGTGTCTGCACCTGCCGTCTTTTCTCATCCGGGCTTTCGCCGCGATTACCTTACCGGTCTGGTTCAGCCGCTCACGAAGCTCAACCGCACCGACCGGCGCGGATTGTCGCGGTTGAGGTCGACCAGCACGACGCTCTGCCATGTCCCCAGCAGCGGCTTACCCGCTTGGACGGGCACCGTCACCGACGGCGCCACCAACGCGGGCAACACGTGGTCGGCGCCGTGGCCGGGCGAACCGTGCGCGTGCCGATAGCGGTCGTCGCGCGGCAGCAGCCGTTCCAGAGTGTCGACGAGGTCGTCGTCGCTGCCTGCGCCGGTCTCGATGACCGCGACGCCTGCGGTGGCGTGCGGCACGAACACGTTGCACAGGCCGTCGCCACGCGACTTGCAGAACGACCGCACCTCGTCGGTGAGGTCGACGATGCGCCGCCGCGAGGTCTCGATGTCGAGCACGTCGGAGTCCATAATTCCAGCGTACGGGCCAGCGATGAGCGCTTGCGCGAAGAGCAGACAGCCAGCGATGAGCGCTTGCGCGAAGAGCAGACAGCCATTGCCAGGCTCGGCGCACAGGAGGAACCTGAACAACAGACCGGCGGCGCCGCCGGGGCGCCGCCCCGAACACAGAGGGGGTGGGCCGTGCACGCACGATCTACCACTATTGACGCGCGACCCCAGGCCATCGACGCCGGAATCGCGCATGTTCGTGACGAGGTCATGCCTGCGGTCGAGGCCATGGACGGCTGCATCGGTATGTCGTTGATGGTCGACCGGGAGACGGGCCGGTGCATCGTCACCAGCGCCTGGGAGTCCGAGGACGCCATGCGGGCCAGCGCCGAGCAGGTCGCGTCGATGCGCGACCGGGCCGCGGAGATGTTCGGCGGCCCGGCCACCGTCCAGCACTGGGAGATCGCCGTGCTGCACCGTGACCACCGCTCCGGCGACGGGGCGTGCGTGCGCGCGACGTGGTTCAAGGTGCCGCAGGGACAAGGCACCGGAGCGATCGACCTGTACCGGGACTCGGTGCTGCCGGCGTTGGAGGAGCTCGAAGGATTCTGCAGCGCAAGCCTGTTCGTCGACCGGTCCACGGGGCGGGCGGTGTCGTCGGTCACGTTCGACAGCGTCGATGCGATGGACCGCAATCGCGAGCAGGCCAGGTCGCTGCGGACGGCGCGGCTGCGCGACTTGGGCGCCGACCAGCTCGACGTGGGCGAGTTCGAACTCGCGATCGCGCATCTGCGGGTGCCCGAGTTGGCCTGACGCGGTTCGTGACTTTCGGCCCTCACCGGGCAACGGCGCCGATGGCTAGCGTCGCGACGTATGGGTAACGCGACACGATGGCTTGCCGGCGCGGCGGCCGGCGTCGGCGCACTGCAGCTGTACCGACGCGTGCTGCGCCCGTGGATGTACACGTGGGGCGCATCGCCCGACGAGCTCGACGCGGTGCTGCCCGGCGACGAACTTGTGGCGGCGGTGACGCCGCGCACCACCAGGGGCGTGACCATCGACGCGCCGGTGGAGGACGTGTGGCCGTGGCTGGTCCAGATCGGTGAAGACCGCGGCGGCTTCTACAGCTACGACTGGCTCGAGCGGTCCGCCGGCACGCACATTCGCAACGCTGCGACCATCAACCCGAACTGGCAGGAGCTGAAGGTGGGCGATTCGGTGTGGCTGGCCCACCGGTACGGCCCGATGGGTAAGCAAGTCGTCGCGGCCGTCGAACCGAACTCGCATCTGGTGCTGATGTCCGAAGCCGACTACGACAGGGTGCTGCTCGGCGAAAAGGCGCTCGGCGCATGGGCGTTTCACCTCATTCCGGACGGCAGGCGCACCCGGCTGCTGGCTCGCGGCAGCGGCGGAGCGGTGGGCACGGCGGCCTTCGACCTTCCGCATTTCGTGATGGAGCAGAAGATGCTGCGCGGGATTCGGGACCGCGCGCAGCGCGGACGCTAGTTTTCTCTGCCGTTTATTCGCTGCCGGCGCGGGTATGTGAGCTGCATCTCTTCGTTGGGAGGAAAGATGACAATTCACAGCATCCTCGGCGCGATTGTGATCGGTCTGGTGATCGGTGCGCTCGCGCGATTCGTGCTGCCCGGTAAGCAGCCGATACCGATCTGGCTGACCATCCTGGTCGGTATCGGGTCGGCGTTCGTCGGCACCGCGCTGGCGCGGGCGATGGGCATCCCGATCGACACACCCGGCGTCGACTGGGGCGAACTGCTGGTCCAGGTGATCGTCGCCGTCCTCGGCGTCGCGCTGGTCACTGCGGCACTCGGGCGATCGACGTTCGGGCGCCGTCGTTTCGGTGGATCACGGGTCAGCCGACGCTGGTAGCTCAACGGCTGCGCCGAACGTGCGGTGAGGGCGAAGTTTGCGCTGATTTTTCGCCCTGGACGCACGTTCGGCGACAGCCACTGAAGCCGCTCAACGCATTCTGCGGATGATCGCCCGCAGCCGCTCGACCCGCTTGGCGATCTCACGCTCGTTGCCGCGCTCGGTGGGCCGGTAGTAGTCCACGCCGACCAGCTCGTCGGGCGGATACTGTTGCGCCACAACGCCGTCCGGGTCATCGTGGGAGTACTTGTAGCCTATCGCGTTGCCCAGCGCCGCCGCACCCGCGTAGTGGCCGTCGCGTAGGTGGGTCGGCACGAGTCCGGCCTTGCCGGCCTTGATGTCGCTCATCGCGGCTCCGATCGCGGCGACGACCGCGTTGGACTTGGGGGCCGTAGCCAAGTGAATCGTGGCGTGCGCCAACGTGAGTTGGGCCTCGGGCATGCCGATCAGCTGGACGGTCTGCGCGGCGGCCACCGCGGTCTGCAGCGCGGTGGGGTCGGCCATGCCGATGTCCTCGCTGGCCAGGATCATCAGGCGGCGTGCGACGAACCGTGGGTCCTCCCCCGCCACGAGCATGCGCGCCAGGTAGTGCAGAGCGGCGTCGACGTCGGAGCCGCGAACCGACTTGATGAACGCGCTGATCACGTCGTAGTGCTGGTCGCCGTCGCGGTCGTAGCGGACGGCGGCCTTGTCGAGAGACTCCTCGATGCTGGCGACGGTCACGGGACCGCCGGCGTCGGCCACCGTTTCGGCCGCGACCTCCAGTGCGGTCAGCGCCCGGCGGGCGTCGCCGGCGGAGAGGCGGACGAGAAGGTCGACGGCGTCGGGTTCGATCGGCAGGTTGCCGCCGAGACCGCGCGGGTCTTCGACGGCGCGCAGGATGAGCGTGCGAATGTCCTCGGCGGTGAGCGCATGCAACTGCAGGATCAGCGAGCGCGACAGCAGTGGCGCGACCACAGAGAACGACGGGTTCTCGGTGGTGGCCGCCACGAGCAGCACGACGCGATTCTCGACGGCGGCCAGAAGCGCGTCTTGCTGGGTTTTGGAGAAGCGGTGCACCTCGTCGATGAACAGCACGGTCTGTTCGCCGTGGGCGGCGGCACGGCGGGCTGATTCGATCACCGCGCGGACTTCCTTGACTCCGGCCGACACCGCTGAGAGGGCCTCGAAGCGCCGGCCGGTGGCTTGTGAGATCAGCGACGCCAGCGTGGTCTTGCCGGTGCCGGGCGGACCGTAGAGGATCACCGAGGCCGCGCCCGAGCCCTCGATCAGGCGGCGCAGCGGCGACCGCGGCCCGAGCAGATGGGACTGCCCGACGACCTCGTCGAGCGTGGCCGGACGCATCCGGACCGCGAGCGGCGCGGGCACGGCGCCGGCGTCATCGCGCGCGTCGCCGCCGGAAAGGTCGAAAAGACCGTCGGATGCCATTTCGCTCCTCACGTCCGCGACACGCTTCAGGCATACCACGCGAGCCGGACATACGATCCGTCCCGTGCTGCTCAACCGCGCCACGGCCGACGGGATCGCCGACGGCGGCATCACGCTGGTGCTGCGCCGCTGGGACACTGCGCGCGCCAAGCCCGGCGGCACGCAACGGACGCCGGCGGGCACCATCCGCATCGACGACGTCGTCGAGTACCCGGCCGACTATCGGGTGACGGCGGAACAGGCCCGGGCCGCGGGGTATCGCGATGCCGCGGCCGCGCACACGGAACTGGACCGCCGGCCCGCGAACCACCTCTACGTCATCAAGGTGTCATACGCCGGCGCCGACGAACGGCCCGCTCTGGCCGCCGACGACGCGTTGACGGCCGACGACCTCGCCGCGATCAGCGAGCGGCTGTGCCGCTTCGACGCCGCGAGCAACGCCGGTCCGTGGACGCGGCGTTATCTGGAGCTGATCCGCGACAACGAGGCGGTGCGCGCACCCGACCTGGCGGCGCGCGAAGGCCTCGATGTACCCCGGTTCAAGCGGCGGGTGCGTCGGCTCGGGTCGGAGAGGGCTCAAGCGGCGGGTGCGTCGGCGCAAGGGCTCGGGCTGATGAGCTGGACGTAGGTACGATGCTCTAGCTGCGTGGCGGGCTTGGGGCGTTGAAGCTCGAAGGGCCTCGGGCTGACGATCAGCCTGGACGTGGGTTACCGGATCTCGCCGCGCGGCAGGGCTTTTCTGCAGTGCACCCGTTAGCGCGAGCGTGCGCGAAATGCCAGCCGCTGCGGCGTGTCGCTGGCACCACACGCACGCTCGCGGTTGAGGTGGGGGGACTCTCAGCTGGGGCGGGTGGTGATGTAGAACTCGACGTCGTCGCCGCTGACCTTGGTGACCTTCAAATGCGCGGTGTAGGGATCGCCTTCGGGACCCGTGAAGTGACAGTCGAATTCCTGTCCTTCTTTCGCGTCGACCCCCTCGGGGCACTTCACGTCGGTGGGCTTGAAGCCGGTCTGCTGCGACACGATGTCGGTGACAGACTGCGCCGCGCCGTCCGGCTTGATGGTCTTGCCGCAGCCGGCCAGCGGCAGCATCAGCACACCGGCGAACACGGCCACACCCAGGCGAACACCGAAACGTCTCGTCATGCCCGCAGATGCTAGTTGGGGCTGCCACTGGCCGCGGCCAGTTTCGACGGGTCAGACGTCACCTCGTCGACGACGGTGTGGATGAACCGCATCTTGTCGAGCACCGGAACCGGCAGCACGAACGGATACAGGTCGTCGCGGCCCATCGACCGGTTCACCATGTTCAGCCCCCATGACAGTGGCAGCCACATGTTGATGATCGTGTCGAAACCGCTGGGCCCCAGCACCTTTCGCTCATAGGTGGCATTGGCCGGCGCAAAGCCGAAGGCGGCCGCGGTGTCGAGGGTGTCGCGGATGTGCAGGTAGTGCGCGAAGGTCTCGGCCCAATCCTCGGCCGCGTGCATCGTCGCGTAGGACGACACGTACCTTTCGTCCCAGCCCGCGGGTGCGCCGTCGCTGTAATGGCGGTCCAGCGCCTCCTGATAGTCGGCGTCCGGGTCGCCGAAGAGCTCCCGGAACCGCTCGGCATAGTCCTGCGACGGCGCGACGAGCCGATAGAAGTAGTAGTGGCCGATCTCGTGGCGGAAATGGCCCAGCAGTGTGCGATACGGCTCGTCCATCTCGATTCGCAACTGCTCGCGGTGCACGTCGTCGCCTTCGGCGAGGTCCAGCGTGATCACCCCGTTGTGGTGCCCGGTGATCACCTGCTCCTGTGCGCTGGACAGCAGATCGAAGGCAAGTCCAAGCGCTCGGGTCCTGGTCGCGGCCGACGATCGGCAGCCTCAGCTCGTGCAGCTCGGCGATCAGCCGGCGCTTGGCCTTCTCGGCGTCGGCGAACGCGGCCAGTGCGGTGGTGTCGGCGTCGTGGGGCCGGGTGCGGGTGAGCCGGCATGACACGCACAGTCGCCGCACCGGGTCCTTCTCCACCAGCCAATTGCACTGCGCCAGATGCATGTTCGCGCACAACTCGTAGTCGCCGGCGTCGACGAATCCGGGCTTGGCGGCGTCGGGAGCACCAGCGAGCACCAGCAGCGCCATGTCGTCGAGTGAGAACCCGAGCGGGCTGTCGCACGACAGGCACACCGAGTTCTCGAACGTCAGGTGCTGACCGCAGTTGGGGCAGAGGAAATCACGCATGAACCACGTCCCCTTCGAACGGCTCGACGTCTACCGACACGTCGATCGCACTGCGCTCGGAATCGGTGTAGATGATGCCGCGCAGCGGAGGTATGTCGGCGTAGTCGCGACCCCAGCCGACGAGTATGTAGCGCTGGTCGACCATCTGGTCGTTGGTCGGGTCGAAGGCCAGCCACCGGTCGCCGGAAGTCCACACCGCAGCCCACGCATGCGTCGCATCGATGCCCACCATACGTTCTTTCCCTTCCGGCGGATCGGTGGCCAAATACCCCGAGACATAACTTGCCGCAAGGCCGTTGGCGCGCAGGCACGCGACGGCCAGGCGCGCGAAGTCCTGACATACCCCTTCGCGCGCAGCCAAAACCTGAGCGACCTGGGTCGACACGGTCGTCGAGCCGGACCTGTACGTGAAGTCGGCGTAGATCCGCGACGACAGGTCGCCAAGCGCGTCGATCAGGGGGCGCCCCGCGGGAAAGCTCGGGGCCGCGTAGTCGCGGACCGCGTCGGTGATCTCGGGCGGGTTCAGGTCGAGTGCGAACTCGGTGGCAAGCGCGCCGGTAAGTCCGGCCGGACGGGCGTCCTCCCACGAAGCGATCGCCGGTCCGGTCCGATAGCGCTGCGGGGCAACGGGATTCACGTCGACGACGGCCGCGCTGGTGACCGAAAGCCTGCGGTGCTCCGCGGTGACGTGGAAGTACGTGCTGATGTTGCCGTAGGCGTCGCGGCTGGTGGAACGGTCCGCGGGCTCCGGGTCGATGCGCAGCTCGTGCTGTAGGCACCGCTGGCGCGACGTTTCGCGCGGCGTCAGAAAGCCCCGGCCGTACGAGTTCGTCACCACGTCCGAGTAGCGGTAGTCGGTGCGGTGGATGATCCGGTAGCGATGGCTCACGGCAGCATCCTGCGTTCGTCGGGGCCCCACAGCGGCTGCATGTCGCCGGGCAGCGACAGTTGCGTGTCGCTGATCACGTCCGACAGGTCGCGCAGCGACGCGTGAATGCCTTCCAGCAGCCCGGCCAGCTCGGTGCGCCGGCCGTCGTCGACGTCTTCGAGGTCCTCGGGGTCGAGCCGGCGCAACCGGGTGCTCATCTCGTCGACCAGCCGCTCGGGCCGCGACGACCCCGACGCCCCGGGCAGCGTCTTGAGCCCTGCACGGATGCGCTCGAGTTGGAACACCAGCGACCGCGGGTTGGCGGCGTCGAACAGCACGAGCTCCGCCACGGCGGCCACACTGACCTTGCCCAGGTTGCGCCGCCGGTAGATGACCGACGACTCGCACGCCACCAGCGTCGACTCGGTGATCGCCTGCTCGGCCCCGGGACTGCGCGTCAGCGTCAACGTCGCGTCCAGCAGCGCAGACAGGTCCAGCCCGCGTTCGATCCGCTTGCCGATGTCCATGATCGTCCAGCCGGCGTCGTGCACCATCGACTCGGCCGCGACTCCGGACAGCGCGAGCATCCCGGCCAGCGTCTGCTGCTGGGTGGCCGCCAGCAGCGCATCGCCCTCGGCGAGCGAATCCGGCGGTTCGGAGCGGCGGGCCACGGCACGCTCCACCGCGGCCAGCACACGCCAGGTGTCGTTGGACAGTTGGTCGCGGACGGAGCGGGCGGCGAAGGCCAGTCCCTCCACCGACTGCGCCAGCGAACCCGTCCGTTCGTGGTCCATGGTCAGCGACCACAGCGTCGACGGCGCGACCGCGATCATCTCGTGGTGGTCGTCGTCGGCACCCGTGTCGGTTCCGGTGATCCGGCCGAGCGCGGTGAGCAGGACCGGGACGCACTCGCTCTCTTCGGTGCCTTGGCGATGACGGTATTCGTGGTAGCGCTCGCGCGTGACGATCAGCAGCCGGGCGAGGTTCTCGGCCCGCTCGCCGTAGCGCCCCATCCAGAACAGGTCGGACAGCACGCGCGGCGACGTGACGCCCTGGGTTCCCGCGCCCGTCATCGTCGGCAGGTCCACCGACGGCACCGTCAGCGCCTCTGCCCGCGCGCGCTCCATCGGGCGCACCCAGACATCTTTGGCGGCAACGGTGTTCAACGTGTACGCGGCGTTGCCGGGCGCCATGACGTAGCCGAGGCCGCCGATCATCGGCGCGTAGCCGCCCCGCTGTGACACGCTGAAAAGCCGCATGCCCACCGCGGCCGACGACAGCGCGCCGGTGCGGTAACACGTTGGCGCAGAGGAGAACTGGGGCAGCTCCTGGCCGACCCACTGCCACGGCGCGGCATCGATGCGCGCAACGAGGTCGGCCCGCTGCCGCGCCGACAGCGCCGGCCCGACGATCGTGTCGCAGCCGGTGGTGGGTTTGATCAGCAGCGACGGCAGACGGGCCAGAAGGTGGCGGCGTTCCTTGTCGATGCCGCCCCAGTACACCGGCGCCGTCTGCAGCAGCGGCGTCTCGCCGAGCAGCTGCTCGGCGAGCTGCGGCAGGAACCGAAGCAGCCCAGGGTTTTCCAGGACCCCGCTGCCGAGCGTGTTCACCACGGTGACGGCCCCGCGCCGCTGCACCTCGACCAGTCCCACCACCCCCAGGCGCGAATCCGCGCGCAGGTCAAGGGGATCGGCGTAGTCGGCGTCGACGCGGCGCAGCACCACGTCGACACGCTTGAGAGTGCCCAGCGAGCGCATCCAGAGCTTTCCGTCGCGCACCACCAGGTCGGCGCTCTCGACGAGGGGGAAGCCCAGCACCGTCGCGAGGTAGGCCTGGTCGAACGCAGTCTCGGAGTAGATGCCGGGGCTCAGCACCACGACCACCGGGTCGTCGGCCGCGTCGGGGGCAGCGTCGATCAGAGCGAGCCGCAGCGCCTGCGCGAACGGCGAGGTCGGCCGCGGCCCGATGCGCTCGTACAGATCGGGCACCGCGTGCGCGACGACGCGGCGGTCGGCCAACGCATAGCCCGCGCCCGAGGGCGCCTGCGTCCAGTCCCCGTTCACCCGAAAGCTTCCCGACGCGTCCCTGCTCACGTCGCAGCCGTGCATGAACAGCTGGTGCCGGCCGGGGATCTCGATGCCGCGGGCCGCCCGGATGTAGCCGGGATGGCCGAACACCAGTTGCGGCGGCAGCAGGCCCTCGAGGATGCAGCGGCGCGGCCCGTACAGGTCGGTGAGCACCGCGTCCAGCAGCCGCGACCGCTGCAGCAGGCCTGCCTCCAGCACCTCCCAGTCGGCGGCGGAGATCAGCAGCGGCAGCCCGTCGAGGTGCCAGGGGCCCGGCGCCGCGGCGTCCGCCCCGTCGGTGACGGCGTCACCGTTGTGGTCGATTTGGATGTAGGTGATGCCGTCGTTGTCCACCAGGCCGCTCACCACCGATCGCAGCCGCTCCAGCCCGGTGCGGCCGCGCTCACCGACCGCGTCGGCCAGTTCCGCCCACGCGGGCCGGATGTTGCCGTGCTCGTCGACGAACTCGTCGTAGCCGGGCTTGGGCCGCCCGCGCAGTTCGAACAGCGCCTCTTGGGTGCGCGCGGCGCGGTAACCGGCAAGCAGGCGATCGGGGTCGTCGCGGGCCGGGGGCGCTGACACGCCGGGGCTGGCCATTACCGGGAAACGGTACGCACGCACCGCAGGCCTTCCAGGCCCGGCGCGCCGACGTCATGCCCGTTGCTGCCCACGGTGGGAATCCCACCACAGGAGTAGGCAGGTTGCAGCGCTGCGACCTCAGCCGCGGCGGGCCGCGCGGTGCCGGGACGTCACGCGCAGATACACCCACAGCACGAGTACACCGGCCAACACAATCCCGATCAGGTTGATGCCGAGCTGGGCCGCGGACTTGGCGGCGACGTCCCAGTCGCCGACTGTGGCCGCCACCACCGCGAACCCGGCGGCCGGCACCGTCGTCACCGAGATGAACACCCCGACCAGTGCCGACGACTTCGCCGACACCAGCGACAGCATGCCCGCCGCCCCGGCGAACAGCGCGACCACCAGCGACAGTGGCCCGAACTCGGGCCCGACCACCATCGGCTTCCTTCTCGGCTCGGTAGGCGGCGGTCGACACGACCGTGTCGACGATGTCCAGGGTGATCGCACCGCGCCGTTTCAGCCCGAGTTCTTTGAGGTCGTCGACGACGTCGTTGGCGACTTCCCTTGCGATGTCCGCGGTGATCTCGTCGCCGGGCGGGTCGAGGGCCGCGTCGCGGTGAACGACCATGTGGGTCACGCCCTTGTCGCGGCGCAGGATGTCGATCACCTGTTCGCGCACCTCGGTCGGCGCGATCACCCGCAAGTGCAGCACTCACCGCACATTAGCGGGGAGGGGCAGTGGTGGGGATGACCTGGGGCGAGCAGTTCAGGACGCTTCACCCGGTGAGGCGTATTCCACCACGCCGCCGGTACCAACGGAGGATCATCACATGGGCAGTGGTCGAGGAGGAACCATGTCCACGACGGATCCCACGTTCTATCGCAGCCCGAGCGCCGCTGTCGCGGCTCCGCCCGAACAACTCGCCTACGTGGCCGCGTTCGACCCGGCGAGCCGGCGCAACGACGCAATTGCCGTAGTCGACTGCGACCCCAACTCCCCTACGTTCGGTCGCGTCGTCGGCTGGAGTGAGCTGCCGACGGCCGGCAACGAACTGCACCACTTCGGATGGAATGCGTGCTCAAGTGCACTGTGCCACGACGGGCACGCCGGTCACCACGAGCTTGAGCGGCGCTATCTCGTCGTGCCCGGCATCCGTTCGTCCGACACGTACGTCCTCGACACCAAACCCGACCCCCGCCAGCCGGTGCTGTCGCACACGATCAGGGCCGGTGAGCTGGCAGCCAAGGCCGGCTACTCGCGACCGCATACGGTGCACTGCGGACCCGGCGGCATCTTCATGTCGGCGTTGGGTGGGGTCGACGGCCACGACGGTCCCGGCGGCGTGGCGCTGATCGACCACGACACCTTCGAGGTCATCGGTCCTTGGGAGGTTGACCGCGGACCGCAATTCTTCGCCTACGACGTGTGGTGGCACCTGAAGTACGACACCGTGATCACGTCGGAGTGGGCAACGCCGTCGATGATCGAGAACGGACTGGACCCGCAGGACCTGCTCGGCCGGAAGTTCGGGCATCACTTGAACTTCTGGAGCATGTCGGAGCGCAGGCTGACCCAGCGGGTCGACCTCGGGGACCAACATCAGATGGTGCTCGAATTGCGGCCCGCCCACGACCCGTCCCAAGCGTGGGGCTTCGTGGGAGTGGTGATCAGCGTCGAAGATCTGTCGGCCTCTATCTGGCTGTGGCACAAGGACGGTGACCAGTGGGCGGTCGACAAGGTGATCGACATCCCCGCCGAGCCCGCCGAAGCCGACGACCTGCCGCCGGCGCTGAAGCCCTTCGGCGCGGTGCCGCCGCTCGTCTCCGACATAGACTTGTCGGTCGACGACCGCTGGTTATACGTGTCATGTTGGGGCACAGGTGAACTCAAGCAGTATGACGTCAGCGACCCGTTCCGGCCGCGGGAGACGGCATCGGTTCGTCTCGGCGGAATCGTCGGACAGAAGCCGCATCCGGCGACTCCTGGTGTGCCACTTCGCGGCGGGCCGCAGATGGTGGAGATCAGCCGTGACGGCCGACGGGTCTACGCCACCAACTCGCTGTACGCGGCGTGGGACGAGGTCTTCTACCCGGACGGGGTCGGGGCATGGATGGCGAAGATGGACGCGGACGTCGGTGCCGGCGGGCTCGTCCTCGATGGCCACTTCTTCCCGCACGGAGAGGATTTCCGTGGGCTACGGGTCCACCAGACGCGGCTTCAGGGCGGTGACGCGTCCAGCGATTCGTACTGCTTCACGAATTAGTGGTTGGCTGGCCGTTCAGGCCTTCGTGAGCTCGAACAGCGGGATCACCCGGCTCGTGTTGCCCTGATACTCGTCCAACTGGATGCGGACCGCCTCAGGAAGCCGCGGTCGACACTCAGTGATGGCCGCTGTGTTGCTGTGACTCCGACCCGGAGCTGTTCTCGAGGTTCGGTGCACCGGTGGCGGGTGGGGCACTTGGCGCACAATTGAGAGAATCGCCGTCCTGGTCGCTAGTGCATGTGGGGGGATCGGCCACCGTTCGGGAAACTGGCGGCGTGCCCGAGAAGGTAGCTACTGCCGGCGCGCCTATCGCGCCGATGATTCCCGCGACGACAATGAATCGGCGTGCGGCTAATCGAAAATCAGCCATCTTCATGCTCCTTAATGATGTTTGCGCATCTCGACAACAGTGCAGAGGTCGCCCGTTGAGATACTCACGTTCCACTGTATCCCCGTGGCCGCGGCGACCGTGGGCTGTTTGCGCCGGAAGGGATTTCTCGCTGGTGAGACGCGCGCGGATCCTCGACCGGACAGATCTCAGCGAAAGCGGCCAAGTGCGCTGGAGCTTTTGGAAAGCGACATCGCGATTTTCAAGAAATTAGGCCTTCGTGAGCTCGAACAGCGGGATCACCCGGTCGGTGTTGGCTTGGTATTCGCCGAATCCCGGCGAGGCGGCGACGATCTTCTCCCACGCGTCGTCGCGCTCCTCGCGTGGAAGTTCGCGCGCGACGACGTCGTAGGCGTCGGTGCCGACCTCGATGTGCGCGCGAGGATCGGCCCGCAGGTTGTGCACCCACGCCGGATCCACGTCGGCACCCCGATACGACCCGATGATCAACATCTTGCCGTCGATGCGGAGGTACGCCAGCGGGTTCAGGCGCGGCTGACCCGATTTGGCGCCCGTGGTGGTCAGCAGCAGCAGGGTGGCGCCCTCGAACGGGCCGCCCACCTTGCCGGCGTTGGCGCGGAACTCCTCGACGATCTTGGCGTTGAAGCCTTTCAGCTCATCGGTATTCGGCGTTTCGCTCACTTCTCGTCCTTCCTCGCGATCACGGCGATGCCGGCATCCTTGAGCTGCGGAGCCGTGATCGGCGCGGGCGCCTCGGTGAGCGGGTCGACTCCCCCGCCCGTCTTGGGGAACGCGATCACCTCACGGATCGAGTCCATTCCGGCCAGCAGCGCCGTGATGCGGTCCCAGCCGAACGCGATCCCGCCGTGCGGCGGCGCACCAAAGGTGAAGGCGCTCAACAGGAATCCGAACTTCTCCTCGGCCTCGGTCTTGTCGATGCCCATCACCGCGAACACGCGCTCCTGAACGTCGCGGCGGTGGATACGGATTGAGCCGCCACCGATCTCGTGGCCGTTGCAGACGATGTCGTATGCATCCGCGAGCACACTGCCCGGATCGTCCTCGATGGCGTCGACGCATTCCGGCTTGGGCGCGGTGAAGGCGTGGTGCACCGCCGTCCACGCACCCGAGCCCACCGCGACGTCCCCGTGCGCCGTCGCCTCGTCCGCCGGCTCGAACAGCGGCGGGTCGACCACCCAGACGAACGCCCACGCGTCGGGGTCGATCATGTCGAGGCGGCGGGCGATCTCGCTCCGCGCGGCACCCAGCAGCGCACGTGACGATTTCGGCGGCCCGGCCGAGAAAAACACGCAGTCGCCGGGTTTCGCGCCGACATGCGCTGCCAGACCGTCACGTTCGGCGTCCGAGAGGTTCTTGGCCACCGGCCCGCTCAGCGTGCCGTCGTCGCCCACGAGCACGTATGCCAGCCCGCGGTGCCCACGCTGCTTGGCCCACTCCTGCCAGCCGTCCAGCGTCCGGCGGGGCTGCGACGCCCCGCCGGGCATCACGACGGCACCGACGTAAGGCGCCTTGAAAACGCGAAAAGGCGTGTCTTTGAAGAACTCTGCGCACTCCACCAGTTCGAGGCCGAACCGCATGTCGGGCTTGTCGGAGCCGAACCGGCGCATCGCCTCGGCGTAGCTGATCCGGGGCAGCGGCGTGGGCAGCTCATAGCCCACCAGCACCCACAGTGCCGCGAGGACTTGCTCGGAGATCGCGATGACATCCTCGGCCTCCACGAAGCTCATCTCCATGTCGAGCTGGGTGAACTCGGGTTGGCGGTCGGCGCGGAAGTCCTCGTCTCGATAGCAGCGGGCGATCTGGTAGTAGCGCTCCATGCCCGCGACCATCAGCAGCTGCTTGAACAGCTGCGGGCTCTGCGGCAGCGCGTAGAACGAGCCGGGCTGCAGCCGGGCCGGCACCACGAAGTCACGCGCGCCCTCGGGGGTAGAGCGCGTCAACGTCGGCGTCTCGATCTCGATGAAGTCGTGCTCGGCCAGCACCGCCCTGGCGGCCGCATTCACCTTGGAGCGCAACCGAATTGCCCCGCCCGGACCGCCACGGCGCAAGTCGAGGTAGCGGTACTTCAGCCGCGCCTCCTCCCCTGCCGACTCGTCGAGCTGGAACGGCAGCGGCGCGCTTTCGCCCAGCACGGTCAGCGACGTGGCGTTGACTTCGACGTCGCCGGTGGGGATTTCGGGGTTCGCGTTCCCTTCGGGCCGGATCTCGACGACACCGGCCACGGTGATACAGAACTCGGCGCGCAGCCGGTGCGCCTGCTCGAGGACGTCCCCCTCGCGGAACACCACCTGCGATACCCCGGACGAATCGCGCAGGTCGATGAAGATGACACCGCCGTGGTCGCGTCGACGTGCCACCCAGCCCGCCAGCGTCACCTTCTGCCCGGCATCGGCGGCGCGCAGCGAACCTGCGGCGTGGGTGCGCAGCACAAAGACTCCTGTCTGGATCTGGGGATGACAGCCCAGTCTAGATGCGGGCCAGTCCGCTCTTCGCGCGAGCGCTCATCGCCCATTCCGCCGGTAGCGTGGCGCGGGTGGGCGGGCGCATCGCGGTGGTGGGTCCCGGCGCGGTCGGAGCGACGGTCGCGGCGTATCTGCACCAGGCGGGGCATCTGGTCGTGCTGTGCGGGCGCACCCCGCGCGACCGGCTCGACGTGCGTCCCGACGGCGCGGAAGAGATCGTCGTCCCCGGCCCGGTGCACACCGATCCAAGCGAGGTGAGCGGACCCGTCGGGCTCGTGATGCTGGCCGTCAAGGCGACCCAGCTCGACGAGGCCGGGCGCTGGCTGGCCGCGCTGTGCGACGAGCACACCACCGTCTGCGTGCTGCAGAACGGGATCGAACAGGTCGAGCTGGTGCAGCCCCTGTGCCCGCGATCGACCGTGGTGCCGGCGATCGTGTGGTTCGGCGCCGAAACGCAGCCCGGCGGCTGGGTGCGACTGCTTGGCGAGCCTCGGCTGACGCTGCCGGACTCGGCCGCGCCGGTCGTCGACGTCCTGCGCGCGGCCGGCTGCGTCGTCACCGCGGCCGCTGACTTCACCACCGAGGCCTGGCGCAAGCTGCTGGTGAACGCGCTCGCCGGGTTCATGGTGCTCGCCGGGCGGCGGTCGGGGATGTTCCGGCGCGACGACGTCGCCGCGCTGGGCCGCTCCTACCTCACAGAGTGCCTCGCGGTGGCCCGCGCCGAGGGAGCCAACCTCGGCGATGAGGTGATCGACGAAATGGCGGCCATGTTCGGCCACGCGCCCGAGGACGTCGGCACGTCGATGTTGTTCGACCGCGAAGCGGGACGGCCGCTGGAGTGGGATATCCGCAATGGCGTCATCCTGCGCAGAGCGCGCGAGCACGGGCTGCCGGCACCGATCAGCGAGGTGATCGTGCCGCTGCTGGCGGCGGCCAGCGACGGCCCCGGATAAGCCTGCTCAAGCCCATTTCCGGGGATATCGTGAGCAGGTCAGGCCGGCGTCGCGGGAAGGGTCAGATGGGTGCAGTTTCGCGCTGTCCTGCGTGCGGTACCACACCCCGGTCCGGCGCCCGATTCTGCGACAGTTGCGGAACAGACCTCCAGCCGTCGCGTCAGGTAGCCGAATACAAGCAAGTGACCGTGCTGTTCGCGGACGTGGCGCGGTCGATGGGGATCGCAGCCGCGGTGGGGCCGGAGCGCCTGCGCGAAATCATGGCCGAGCTCTTCGACCGGTCCACGACGGTAGTCCAGAGTTATGGCGGCACCGTCGACAAGTTCGTCGGCGACGGGATCATGGCGCTGTTCGGCGCCCCGGTCGCGTTGGAGGATCACGCATTTCGCGCCTGCCTGGCCGCGCTCGGCATCCAGGAAGCGGCCCGGGCTCTGGCAGCGGACCTCGCGCAACGCGACGGCATCGAGTTACGCGTGCGGGTCGGGCTCAATTCCGGAGAGGTGATCGCTGGCGAATTCGGTTCTCGCGCAGCCAGTTACACGGTGATCGGTGAGCAGGTCGGCATGGCGCAGCGGATGGAGTCCGCGGCGCCACTCGGCGGGGTGATGCTCAGCGAGTCGACTACGCGGCTGGTGCAACATGCCGCGCGTCTGGGTGAGCTCGAGATGGTGAAGATCAAAGGTGCCGCTGCGCCGGTGCCCGCACGTCAGCTGCTTGCTCTCACCGCGGACCGCCCTTCCCCGCCGCGGCGCGACACGCCCCTCGTCGGGCGTCGAAGCGAGATAAGCGCGTTGGCCGAGACGCTGGATCGTGCGATCGCCGGCCAGGGATCGGTGATGGCCGTCAAGGGGCCGCCGGGCATCGGAAAGAGCCGCATCACTCGGGAAGCCGCCGCAATCGCCGCCCTCCGCGGCGTCGAAGTGGTGTCGACGTTTTGTGAGTCGCACTTCAGCGAGATCCCATTTCATGCAGTGGCAGGCCTGGTGCAAGGGCTGGTCGGAGTCGGCGCGCTGACATCGGAGCAAGCACGCGCGAAAACCCGTGCGGCGCTACCCGACGCGGACGCCATAGACCTGGTGCTGCTCGACGACCTGCTCGGCGTTGGCGACGCCGAGCCGACCGGGGATATCGACCCCGACGCCCGCAGGCGCCGGCTGACCAGTCTGCTCAGCACCGCCCTACTGGCGCGTCGCGAGCCTGCCGTCTACATCATCGAGGACGCGCACTGGATCGACGCTGTCAGCGAATCGATGCTTGCCGATTTCGTTGCCGCGGCCCCACACACGCATGCGCTGGTCGTCATCACCTATCGTCCCGAATATCGAGGCGTGCTTCAGGCGTCCGATGCGATGACGATTTCGCTTTCGCCACTTGATGACTCGCAGGGAATGACCCTGGCCGACGAGTTGTTGGGTTCAGACCCATCGGTCGTTCGGCTGCGGGCGCAGATCGCGGAGCGGGCGGCCGGCAACCCCTTCTTCGCCGAGGAAATCGTCCGCGACCTCGCCGAGCGCAATGTCCTCGTAGGCGATCGCGGCGCCTATGTCTGTTATCGTGATGCCCCGGTGACGGTGCCGGCCACCGTCCAAGCGACCATCGCCGCCCGTATCGACCGGCTGGGCGCGGCAGCGAAGCGCACTCTGCACGCCGCGTCGGTGATCGGCTCCCGCTTCGACGCCGACCTGTTGTCCATCGTTTCGGACGCGGTCGCACTGAGCGAGCTGGCAGAAGCTGAGCTCGTCGAACGGTTGACCGTCACGCCGCGGGCGGAATACGCGTTCCGACATCCGTTGATGCGGGCCGTGGCATATGAGGCGCAACTCAAAGCGGATCGCGCACAGCTGCATCGGGCGATTGCGGGAGCGATCGAACACCGCGAGCCCGAGGTGGTGGACAAGAACGCTTCGCTGATTGCCACCCACCTGGAGGCCGCAGGTGACCTGCCCGCGGCCTTCGGCTGGCACATGCGCGCGGGGACGTGGTCGACCCACCGCGACATCGCCGGTGCGCGGATGAGCTGGCAGCGTGCACTGGAGGTCGCCGACCGATTGCCGGCAGACGAGCCGAACCGCTTGTCGATGCAGATCGCAGCGCGAACGTTGTTGTGCGCCACCATCTGGCGGGTCGGCGGAAGCCTGGCCGACGTCGGGTTCGACAAGCTGCGCGAGTTGGCGGACGCCGCGGGCGACAAGCGGTCAATAGCGATGGGCATGTCGGGACTAATACAGATGTTGAATTTCCACGGCCATTATTCCCAGGCATCGCAGTTGGCGTCGGAACACGCAGCCTTGCTCGAATCAATCGGCGACCCCGAGTTGACGGTTGCGCTGATGATGGTGCCCATCCTCTGCAAGTGGAACGCCGGTGAGATGTGCGAGGCCATGCGGCTGTGTCAGCGCGTGATCGACCTGTCAGGCGGCGACGCCACGATGGGAAATCTGATCATCGGCTCACCGCTTGCGTTCGCACTGTCGTTACGCGCCTCAGCAGCATGCTCTTTGGGATTGAGTGGTTGGAAACAAGACTTCGATGCCGCCTTGTCGATGTCGCGCGACATCGACAAGTTCACGTATTGCGGCGTCGTTCAATTCAAATACATCACGATTCTGAACTGGGCGTTGCTGCCCGATGACGACGCGCTGCGAGAAACCACTGACGCGTTGGCGATCGCCGAACAATTCGGCGATGACTTCTCGCTCACAAACTGCGAATTCACGCACGGACTGGTCTTGGTCCGGCGCGAGGACGCCAATCGGGAGTTCGGCTTCGAGCTGTTGGCCAGGGCCGGCAGAAAGGCGCTCGACCATCGCCACACCCTTGTCGCAGCGTGGTGCGCCGACATCTGCGTTGCAGAAGAGAAGAACCGAACCGGAGACTGCGACAGTGCCATCCGCCTGTGCCGCGGCGTTCTGGAAAACGAGATCCGCAGTGGTGAAGGGATCAATCGCGGTTGCAGCACATCGGTTCTCGTCGAGTCCCTGCTCGACCGGAGCCACGGTGGGGATCTGGAGGATGCACAGGCCGCGGTAGACCGGCTCGCGGCCATGCCGACCGACCCGGGTTTCCTGTACCACGAACTCCCCCTGCTGCGGCTCAGTGCCTTGGTTGCCAAGGCCCGCGGCGACGAGGCCGCCTTCCAGGATCTCCGCGAGCGCTACCTCTCCCGGGCCGAAGCCTCCGGCTTCGAGGGCCACGTCGCCCTCGCGCGCGCGATGAGCTGATATGAGTTGAGATAAGTCCTTCACAAACGCCTCCGGGGGTGTCAGGAAGGGATTGTCAAAGTTCCTTCGAGGACCCGGGCGTGGCTGCGCTCAGGTTCTCCTGGCACGCCCCGGAGGTGTTGTTGTGTCTGTGCAAAGTGCTGCAGTCACGGTGTCCACGATCGTCGTTGCCGTTGATGTCGGCAAGACCTCGGCGATGTTGTCGGTGACCGACAGTGCCCGGAAGCGGTTGCTCGGTCCGGTCGAGTTCGCGATGACCCGGTCGGGTTTGATGGCTGTGGCGCACCGAGCGATGGCGGTGATGCCGCCGTCCGGGCAGGTCAAGGTCGGTGTCGAGGCGTGTGGTCACTATCACCGTCCGGTGCTCGATCATCGATGGCCCGGTGGGTGGGAAGTGTTGGAGTTCAACCCCGCTCATGTCGCCGAACAGCGCCGCGTGCAGGGTCGGCGGCGGGTCAAGACCGACGCCATCGACCTGGAGGCGATCACCGAGTTGGTGCTCGCTGGTCAGGGCCGGCCGGTGACCGAGCGTGAGGTGCTCATCGGCGAGCTCACCGCTTGGGCCGGGCATCGATCACGGCGGGTGGCCACCCGTTCGGCGACGAAGAATCAACTGCTCGGCCAACTCGATCGGGCCTTCCCCGGGGTGACCTTGGCGTTGCCCGATGTGCTGGGCACCAAGATCGGGCGGTTGGTCGCTGCCGAGTTCGCCGACCCAGCCCGGATGCGTGCGCTGGGGGTGAACCGGCTGATCCGCTTCGCCGCGGCTCGTAACGTGCAGCTACGCCGTCCGGTCGCCGAACGCCTGGTAGCCGCGGCCCGCGATGCACTGCCCACCCGTGACGCCGTGGTGGCGCGGCGGGTACTGGCCACCGATCTGGGACTGCTGGCCGATCTGGACGCCCAGATCGCCGATGCCGAGACCGAGCTGGCCGCACTGGTGCCGCTCAGCCCGTTCGCCACACTGACGTCGGTACCGGGCTGGGGCGTGGTTCGTGTATCCAATTACGCTGCAGCCCTGGGTGATCCGCGACGGTGGCCAGGACCGCGGCAAGTCTATCGGGCATCTGGGCTCTCACCCACGCAATACGAATCGGCCGGCAAACGCCGCGACGGGACGATCAGCCGCGAGGGCAGCGTGGCACTACGGCGCGCATTGATCGATCTCGGCATCGGGCTGTGGCTGACCGAACCGGCCGCCAAGGCCTACGCCCTGAAACTCAAGGCTCGCGGTAAACACGGCGGGATCATCGCCTGCGCACTGGCCCACCGCGCCACTCGCATCACCCACGCACTGGTCCGCGACCGCACCACCTACGACCCGACCCGCTGGACCTGAACACCGACACCCCTGCGAAAGGAAACCACCTACACCCTTCACAACCCTCGTCGGCAGTGCCAGGCTCAAAGGCGGGACGAAGGGCCGGATCAGATGCCGTCTGGGCTATGGCGGACCCACCCGGGTTACGCCGCGACTAGCTTGGCACCCGGTCCTTCGCCTCCACGGCAGCCCGAACGACGCCAGATGACCCACACCCTCGAGGTCGCATACATCAGCGTGGGCGCTCAGCACCCGCCACGCCGCCAGCATCACCGACACCACAGAACCTCCCGACCACCCCCACCACCCCGGGGGTCGGCACCACACACCCCGACCACCAATTGACACGACCTACAGCCAGCTGATACAGAATTCGCCGAGCGTGAGCGCACGGCGAAAAATCGTCCTTGGATTCAGGCTGTCGCCGCAACAAAAGCGGACGGGTCTGAGAGTAGACGGTTAAGTTCTTCGGCGGGGGTGCGCCAGCGGTGGCGTTTTCGCGGTCGGGCGTTGAGTTCGGCGGCGACGTTGTCGAGAATTCCTGGGCCGTGAAACGACAGGTCGGTGCCCTTGGGGAAGTATTGGCGCAGTAGTCCGTTGGTGTTCTCGCTGGTACCGCGCTGCCAGGGGCTGTGCGGGTCGCAGAAGTAGATCGGCAGGCCGGTCGCTTCGGTGATCTGAGTGTGCAGTGCCATCTCTTTGCCTTGGTCCCAGGTCAGGGACCGCCGCAGAATTTCGGGGATGTCAGGGATCTTGGCGGTGATGGCATCGGCCAGGGTGGCGGCGGTGTGATCGCCGGGCAAGTGCAACAGCACCACAAACCCGGTGGTGCGTTCTGCCAGGGTGCCGATCGCCGACGCGCCGTTGGCGCCGACGATCAGGTCACCCTCCCAGTGTCCGGGAATGGCCCGGTCGTCGGCCTCGGCAGGACGCTCGGAGATATTGATCATGTCCTTGAGTTGACCTCGACTGCCGGTTTCCTTGCGGCCCTGGGGTTTGCGTTGCGTCCTGCCTGTCCGCAGCGCGGTCTTGACCAGCCTGGCCAGTTCTCCGCGGGGCTGGACGTACATGGCCTGATAAATCGTTTCGTGTGACACCCACATCTCCGGATCGTCGGGGAAGTCTTCACGCAGCCGGCCCGCGATCTGCTCGGGACTGTGCCGCTGCTGTAAGCGTCGCAAAACCTCGGCCAACAAGGCAGGGTTGTCGTCGAGCCGGCGTGACTTGGGCCGGGCGAGGTTGGCCTCGACCGCGTCCTGCGCGATTCGGGCACGGTATCCCGACTTTGTCATTCCGCGCTGCATCTCACGACCGATGGTCGAGCGATGCCGTCCCAACAAGGTGGCGGCTCTTGCCGGTGAGCGGCCCGTTTCGAGCAGTTGCTCTAACCGGCAACGTTCGATGAACGACATCAGCCGCGTCGGCCGTGGCACGTCGAGTTCGGCCGTGACAGCAAGAGCAACAGAGGTTCTGGGCACATACCCAGCCTGTTGGATCAACCTCAGCGCGGTGGCATCTGACATGCCGGCCAACATTGCGGCCTCAGTCGGCGACTTCCCGGCGCGCATCGCTTCCCAGAAGGCGTCGCGGACCGCTTCGGAGTACCGCATGCCGAAATGCTTCGTATTGGTTTGATAACCAGCCTCGCGGGCCCACTTGCGCCCGGTAGCGCCGTGCACACCGACGCGCGTCCCAGCAGCCGTCGGCGATAACCCAGACTGGACGGCTTCCCAGAACACCTCGCGAACCGACTCAGGCAACCGAGGCCACCCCGGACGGCGAACTCCCATCTCATACCGCACCCAGCAACACCCCTCAACGAATCAGGTGTTGCGGCGACCACTTGAGCCTGAGGTCCGGGTTTTCGCCGTGAGCGCACGTTCGGCGCGGCAGATCAGTACAGCCCGGCCCATGCTTCGCGGCGCTCGCGGTCCGGGTCGTCGACGACGACGTCGCGGGTCGACTTGATCACCCGGGTCGCCCGACGCGGCAGCTCGTAGCAAGGCCAATCCTCGCTGGGTGCGGCGCCGCGAAGTCAAGCCACGCCCGCTGCATCCGGCGGCCCACCGCGGGCTGGATCCGCCGGCCGAGCGGATGAATCATCCGGCCCAGATACGAGCCATATGTGTGGTGCACGTGCACGATCTCGCTGCCATGCGTGGCCCCGAGACCCACCGCCCGCAGGCTGGCGCCCACGTGGTCGAAGCGGTACACGTACGTCGGCGCAACCGCGCTGTAGGCGTCGGCGAACGCCCAGGCCGGCCCCCCGAACATCACGTCGGAAGCCACCGCGATCACCGCCCGCCGCCGGGGATATCCGGGATAGGCGGCAAGCACTCGGTCCCGCGCGTCGGGCGCTGTGCGCGCGAAGTAGTCGTCGACGAGGGCGGGGGTGGTGGGCAGCATCGGCGGCTTGGACCGCGCGAACATCGTCGCCTCGTGGCTGTTGGTGCCGACGATCAACGGCAGCCGCTTGATCGCTTGTTCGCGCGCGGCGTCGGTGGGGTGGCGGGGCAGCGTCTCGACGCCGTAGGTGAGCCCGTAGGCCAGCGTGGGGGTGGAGGCGGCGCTGCGCTGCTGAACCAGGCCTGCGGCGCGGCGCAGCTGCCGCTGCGGAAGGGACTTGATGTCCGCGACGGGGACGCCGAGTTCGCGGACGAACTGCTCGGCGCGCTCGGCGCGCAGGTCGCGGTCGGCGATCAGCGGCAGTGCGGGGCTCTGCGCGATCGCGTGGCCGAACAGCCCGTCGGCCGCCGGGCTGGCCAAGAGCGCCAGCACCGATGTGGCACCGGCTGATTCACCGAACACGGTCACCCGGGCCGGGTCGCCGCCGAACGCGGCGATGTTGTCGCGCACCCACCGCAGCGCGGCGATCTGGTCGCGCAGCGCGATGTTGTCGTCGAAGCCCTCGCCGAGGCTGGACAGCTCCAGCCCGCCGAACACCCCGATGCGGTAGGTGACGTTGACGACGACCACGTCGCCGTTGGCGGCCAGCCGGGCCCCGTTGTAGAGCTGAAACTGGCCGGCGCCGAACACGAACGCGCCGCCGGGGATCCACACCATCACCGGCAACGACGCGGCGGTGTCGGGCGACCACACCGTCAACGTCAGGCAGGCCTCGTCGCGCACCTTCGGGTCGTCACGGCCGCCGCCGACGAACGACTTGCCTTGCAGCGGAATTGGCCCGGGTTCGACGGCGTCGCGCACGCCGGGCCACGGCTGCAGCGGCGCGGGCGCCTGGAAGCGGCGCTCCCCGACCGGCTGCTCGGCGTAGGGCACGCCGCGCCAGACGCGCACGCCCAGTTCCGTCGCGCCGCGGAGTGCGCCACAGGATGGATGCACGAGGGTCGGACACGCCCGAATCGTAGTTGTGCGAAGCTGGACTCGACCCGGCCCTGCGACGCGATGGAGCGGTGCGATGACCTTCAACGAGGGCATGCAGATCGACACGAGCACTGCGTCGAGCAGCGGCGGAGGCCCGGGCGGCCGCGGTCTGGCGATCGGCGGCGGGGTCGGCGGGTTGGTGATCCTGGTCGTCGCTCTGCTGCTCGGCGTGGACCCGAGCACCGTCACCACTGCGCCGCAGCCCGGACAGCAGCAGGAAGTGGGCGGCTTCGACATCAGCCAATGCAAGACCGGAGCGGACGCCAACAAGATCCTGGGGTGCCGGATCATCGCGACGGGTAACTCGGTGGACGCGGTCTGGAGTGATTTGCTCCGGGGATACACCCGGCCCGCAGGTTCATCTGTTCTCGGGGTCGGTACAGACCGCCTGCGGCGGCGCCACCACGGAGGTCGGCCCGTTCTACTGCCCTGCCGACAAGACCGCGTACTTCGACACCGACTTCTTTCAGGTGCTCGTCGACCAATTCGGTTCCAGCGGAGGCCCATTCGCGCAGGAGTACGTCGTCGCCCACGAATACGGCCACCATGTGCAGAACCTGCTCGGAGACCTCGGCCGCGCGCCAACAGCCGGGCGCTGCTCAGGGGGAATCAGGCGCCGGCGTGCGCACGGAGTTGCAGGCCGACTGCTACGCCGGCGTGTGGGCGCACTACGCGTCGATCGTCAAGCAGAAGGACGGTACGCCCTACCTGAACCCGTTGACAGACAAGGACATCAGCGACGCTCTGTCGGCCGCGTCATCAGTCGGCGATGACTGGATTCAGAAGCAGTCCACCGGCCGGGTCAACCCGGAGTCGTGGACTCACGGTTCGTCGGAGCAGCGGCAGCACTGGTTCACCGTCGGCTACCAACTGGGTGATCCGAAGCGGTGTGACACCTTCAGCGCGTCCGATCTCAACGGCTGAGGATCAAATCTGCCATTGACAAATGGCACCATTAGCCATTGTATTAATCGGTGGCCTACGACGATGTGGTCCCCGGCGGCGATGTTCGGTAGCGCGCCAAAACGCAGCCGGAACGCCTCGGCCGTGGTCACCGGCGCCGGCAGCGGCATCGGCGCCGCTTTCGCAGTCGAGTTGGGCCGCCGGGGCGGCCGGGTGGTCTGCAGTGACATCGACGAGTTTTCGGCTCAGCGCACCGCCGACGCGGTCACCGACCAAGGCGGCGCGGCCGTCGCGGTGCGTTGCGACGTCTCCAGTGTCGACGACGTGTCACGACTGGCCGCCGAGGCGCAGGACTGGTTCGGCGCCGCGCCGACACTCGTGGTGAACAACGCAGGCGTCGGCGCCGGCGGACAACCGATCGGCGAGTTGTCGCTCGATGACTGGGCATGGGTGCTCGGAATCAACCTGTGGGGCGCCATCTACGGCTGCCATGTGTTCACGCCGATCCTGCGGGCGGCCGGCTACGGCGGCATCATCAACGTCGCCTCTGCTGCCGCCTTCGGAGCGGCACCGAACATGGCCGCCTACAACGTCAGCAAGGCCGGCGTGCTGTCGCTGTCGGAGACGCTGGCCGCCGAGCTGTCCGGCACCGGCGTGAATGTCACGGTGCTGTGCCCCACGTTCGTCAAGACGAACATCGTCGAATCCGGCCGCATCACAACGCAATCGGGCAACCTGGCCAACACGCTGATGCGATGGACCGGATTCTCCGCTGTGCGCGTCGCGAAAACGTGCCTGGACACGCACGACCGCGGCGGCCTGTACTGCATGCCGCAGCCGGACGCCCGAATCGGCTGGGGCATCAAGCGCTTCGCACCGAGCTCCTACACGCGCGGTGCCGGGCTGCTCGCGCGCATCGGAAGCGTCAACCCCTAGGAGGTCGTCATGGCCATCGACATGGACACGATGCTCGAGAAGATCAAGGACAGGCAGTGGGCGCTGGCCGACATCGACTGGGAGGCGCCCGGAGCCGAAACCATCAGCGACGAGTTCCGGCCCAAGCTCAAGGCGTTCATGGCGGATCTGTGCTGGATCGAGAACATCGGCGCCCGCGGTTTCGCCGCGCTGGCCAAGAAGGCGCCGACGCCGACCATCGCGGAGATATACCGTTACTTCCACGCCGAAGAGCAGCGCCACGCCAATGCCGAACTGGCGCTGATGAAACGGTGGGGAATGCTCGACGAGGGCGAGATGCCCGAACCCAACGTCAACATCCGGTTGGCCATCGAGTGGCTGGACCGCTACTCCGACGACATGCCGCTGTCACTGTTGGGCACGGTGATCCCGATGCTGGAGGTCGCACTCGACGGAGCACTGCTGAAGTTCTTGCTCGACGAGGTGCACGACCCGGTGTGCCATCAGGTGTTCGAGAAGATCAACAACGACGAATCACGCCACCTCGCCGTGGATTTCGAAGTGCTCGACATGATCGGCCACGCGAAGGCGCGCCAGTTGGCGATCCAGTTCGTCGGCAACGTCGCAACCCCTGCCATCATCATCGGCGCGCTGATGTACATCCCGCTGCTCAACCGGGCACTGAACAACATCGTCGGGATGGGGATGGAACGCGAGCGGCTTTACCACGCGATGATGCGGTTCAAGAGCCTGGGCGAGCGCAGCGACTTCAGCTGGCGCGTACCGACGTATCAGGTGCTCAAGCGCCACGCCGCGA
The DNA here is from genome assembly GCA_963775205.1 of uncultured Actinomycetota bacterium. Taxonomy (GTDB): domain Bacteria; phylum Actinomycetota; class Actinomycetes; order Mycobacteriales; family Mycobacteriaceae; genus Mycobacterium. The sequence continues at coordinate 256,397 of CAVZHV010000002.1, forward strand.
TGGTGGTGAACCCGCGTCATCCCTACCACCTGGTGGCCAACTCGATGGTGTGGCTCTCGGATCGTTATCCGCGGCCGCTGCTCCCGCGGATACCCAGCTGGTTCAAAGAACTCACCCACGAACCCGCGGCGTAGAAGGACTCGAATGCCCAGCCACATCTACTCCACGCTGATCGTCGGGGCCGGGTTCAGCGGACTGGGCGCGGCGATCAAGCTGGCCGAGGCCGGTGTCGACGACGTCGTCATCCTCGAACGTGCCGAGCGCGTCGGCGGCACTTGGCGTGACAACACCTATCCCGGCATCGCCTGCGACATCCCGTCGCTGCTGTACTCGTTCTCGTTCGCGAAGAACCCGAAGTGGTCCAGCGCGTATCCGTCCGGCGCCGAGATCTGCCGACACATCGAGGACCTGGTGAGCGAATTCGGCTTGCGCCGGCGCATCCGGTTCAACACCGAGGTCGACGGCTTGTCGTTCGACGGGGCCACCGGTGCCTGGACGGTAAGAACCAAGCAGCGCAGGACATTCCGCGCACGCACTGTCGTGCTGGCCTCCGGCCCTCTCACCGACGCCAGCCTCCCGGACATCCGCGGTATCGACAGCTACCGGGGACACAAGATCCACAGTGCCCGCTGGGACCACGACTACGATTTCGCGGGCAAGCGCGTCGGCGTGATCGGAACCGGGGCAAGCGCGATCCAGATCGTGCCGGAACTGGTCAAGCGTGCCGGGTTCGTCAAGGTGTTCCAGCGCACTCCCGGCTGGGTACTGCCGCGGTTGAACCCGCCTACCCCACCCGCGGTGCAGGCGCTGTTCGCCAAGGTGCCCGCCGCCCAGCACCTGGCGCGAGAGGCCCTGTTCTGGGGTCACGAAGCGAGTGCGCTTGCGCTGGTGTGGAATTCGCCGCTGACATCGGTGGTGGCACAGCTCGGCAAGCTGCATCTCAAGCGCGCGGTGAAGGATCCGTGGCTGCGCCGCCAGCTCACGCCCAGCTTCACGCCCGGCTGCAAGCGGATGCTGATCTCCAGCGACTACTATCCGGCGCTGCAACGCGCCAACTGCAAACTGATCGACTGGCCGATCGCCACGCTGAGCCCGGTCGGGTTGCGCACCAGCGACGGGATCGAGCACCACCTGGACTGCATCGTGTTCGCCACCGGCTACGACGTGCACCTGACGGGACCGCCGTTCCCCGTCACCGGGCTGGACGGCCGCTGTCTGGCGGCCGAATGGGCCGGCGGCGCCCAGGCGTACAAGAGCATCAACGTCCACGGCTACCCCAACCTCTTCTTCCTGACGGGACCCAACTCCGGGCCCGGGCACAATTCGCTGCTGGCGTATGTGGAAGGCCAGCTGGAGTACGCGGTGAGCGCGATCACGACGATCCTGCGGGAGGACCTGCGATATCTCGATGTCCGCGAGGACGTTCAGCGTCGCCACAACGACAGCATTCAGCGGCGGCTGAAAGCCACCACCTGGATGTCGGGCTGCAGCAGCTGGTACCTCACCGAGGACGGCTTCAACGCCGCGATGTACCCCGGATTCGCGACGCAGTATCTTCGGCAGATGCGTACCTTCCGGCTCGATCACTACCGCGTCGCGGCGCGCGAGGTTCCGGCTCGCCCGGCCACGCGGTCGCCGGCCTGACATGCCCGCGAACCGGCCGGCCGCCGGCGGGATCACCGCCGTGCTGGCCAATCTGCGGCGCGCACCGGGACGGGTTCGCCGGCAGTCCCGTGACCTCGTGGAAACCGCGGTGGCGCAGTTGTTCGACGCCGCCACCCGAGAGCCGTACGGCAGCAGCATGTCCGGGGAATACCGCATCGAAGAACTGGCACGCATCGCGGGGACGACCACCCGCAACATCCGGGTGTATCGCGACCGGGGACTTGTGCCGCCGCCGATGCGCGTCGGCCGGATCGCGCTCTACAACGATACCCACCTGACCAGGCTCCGGCTGATCACCTCGATGCTGGATCGGGGCTACACGCTGGCCCACGTCCACGAGATGCTCAGCGCGTGGGAGGAGGGTAAGGATCTCGGTGACGTGCTCGGCTTGGAAACCGCTCTGGTGGGGACCTGGGCCGCGGAGAAGCCCGAGACCCGTCGGCTCGCCGACGTGCAGCGGCTGATCGACGACGACGCGGCGTTTACGAGGCTGGTTGACCTTCACCTGATCAAGGTCGAGGGGGACAGCGCAACGGTGTTGCGACCCAAGCTGATTGACGCGTTCAACGAGATCCGGGGCTACGGCATCGACCTCGACAAGCTGATCGACCTTCACGAACTGATCTCGCCGCTCGTCGACGAGATCGGCGGCATCCTGGTGCAGGCCGGCGCCGAGCATGTGGCCGAGGTGATCAAGCCCGGAGAGGCGCTGCCGCAGGACACCGAAGTCGCCGAGCTGATCACGATGCTCGTCCGGTTCCGCACTCAGGCCGTGGCGTCCGTCGCCGGAACACTGGCGTCTTCGATCGAATCGAGGATCGAGATCCTGGCCGCACAGCTTCTCGAGGATTACATCCAGAAAAACGTTGGCCGACAAGCCATATAGGCCGTCGCGAGCAGACGCAAAATCGTACGAATCGCCGGCGGGTAATGCGATTCCGCGTCTGCTGGCGGTTGAGAACACCTAGAACAAGGTCGGCTGAGCGATTCCGGGAGCCGACGACGCCCGCGTCGGTGCGGTGAATTCTCTTCTGTCTCTTGCCAGTCCGTGCTTGGCCACCAGAGGGGCGGCCCTCCGCTGCAGCGCCTCCCGGTAATCCTGCGGCAGATACGCCCCGCGCCGGTACAGCTCGCGGTACCGGCTGACCAGCTCGGGATGCGACCGGCCCAGCCACGACATGAACCACCCGCGCGTGGAGCCGCGCAGGTGCAGACCGAACACCGTGACCGACGTCGCACCGGCGGCTGCAATCGCGCCGAGCAGCGCGTCGAGGTGCTCGGCCGAGTCGGTGAGGTACGGCAGCACCGGTGCCACCATCACATGGCAGTCGAAACCGGCCTCACGGATCGCAGCGATGAGGCCCAGGCGCGCGTGAGGTGACGGGGTACCGGGCTCGACATCCAACTCGGTATCGGCCACCGCCAGTGAGATCGCCAGGCTGACCGGCACCCGTTCGGCGGCAGCTGAGAGCAGCGGCAGGTCGCGGCGCAGCAGCGTGCCCTTGGTGAGAATCGAGAACGGCGTGCCCGAATCGGCCAGTGCGCCAATGATTCCCGGCATCAAGCCGTAGCGGCCCTCCGCGCGCTGGTACGGGTCGGTGTTGGTGCCCAGCGCGATCGTCTCGCGCTGCCACGACGGCCGGTGCAGCTCGCGCCGCAAGACGTCGGCCACGTTGGTCTTGACGACGATCTCGCGGTCGAAATCCTGCCCCGGGTCGAACTCGAGGTACTCGTGGGTGGGCCGGGCAAAACAGTATCGGCAGGCATGCGAGCACCCGCGGTAGCCATTGACGGTGTACTTGAACGGCAGCATGGCCGAATTCGGGATCTTGTTGACCGCCGACTTGCACAGCACCTCGTGAAACGTGATGCCCTCGAACTGCGGCGTGCGCACGCTGCGGACGAAACCGATGCGCTGCAGGCCCGGCAAGGCGCCGTCGTCGACCCGGACACCTTGGCCGTCCCACCGCATACCTTATTCGAACGCCAGTTCGATATCCTGTCAAGGCGCCGCGCTGCTGCAAGACTCTGCGGCGTGACCGAGTTGCTGTTCTCGTACGGCACCCTGCGGCAGCGCGACGTGCAGCTGACCACATTCGGGCGAGAGCTCGACGGCCGCGCCGACGCGATCGTCGGCTACGAGCTCCACTACGTCACGATCACCGACCCGCACGTCATCGCCACCAGCGGCAGCGACCGCCACCCCATCCTGAAACCGACGGACCGGCCGGGCGCGCACGTCGACGGCATGGTGTTCGCGATCAGCGAGGCGGAACTGGCCGCCGCCGACGAGTACGAGGTCGACGACTACGCCCGGGTGCGGGTGCCCCTGCGCTCTGGCGCGGACGCCTGGGTCTACGTGTTCGCGGGCTGACTACCAGGCCTTCAGCGCGCAGGTCGCGGCGGTCTCGCCGTCCTGCTGCATGACCACATTTCCGTCGACCGCGATCTCGCAGTGCGGGTTCGGGGTCCCGTTGTAGCGCGCGGCGCCGCCGGCCATGACATAGGCCCAGCTGGTGTCGTTCAACGTCGTCTCGTACACCCACGGCGCGCCGGGAGCGACGGTGATCCGCTCGTTGCGCAGATACGCGCTCGAATTCGCGTTCAACGCAGCCTGGCTCTCGGGTGCCGCTATCAGGTAATTGAGGCTGAGGGTCGCCTCCTGGCCGGTCGTGATCGTGTACCGGACCTGGTGCCCAGCGGGCTCGGCAGTGGCAATGGCGTGGGTGGACATGAGGCCCGCAGCAACAAGCAACGTTGCGCCGATTCGGGTAGCCGCTCCGGTCATATAGGTCACATCGCCCACGCTACCGAATCGTTACACCCGGCCGAGCCGGGAAAGCACCTCGCTGACAACCGATTCAGCAGCAACCAGCTCTTGATCACGCGAATGCAGGTCCTGAAGCTTGAATTGAGCGTCCGACTCGTCCTTGACGACGGCGACCGCCGCACCGGAACGGTCCGCCGCGCGAAACGCTCCCTTGAGACCACGCTCGCCGTACGCGACGTCCACGCGAACGCCGGCCGCGCGCAGCCGGGCCGCGACGACGGCGATCTCGCGTCTGGACTCTTCGCCGACGGGGATGCAGAAGACGTCGCAGCGCGACGTCGAACCGACCTGCTTGCCTTCTGCGCGCAGCGCTAGCATCGTGCGGTCGACGCCGAGGCCGAAGCCGATGCCCGACAGGTCCTGGCCGCCCAGCTCGCGCATCAGCCCGTCGTACCGGCCCCCGCCGCCGATACCCGACTGCGCCCCGAGCCCGTCGTGGACGAACTCGAACGTCGTCTTGGTGTAGTAGTCCAGCCCGCGCACCAGACGCGGGTTGAGCTGATACGGCACGCCGAGGTCGTCGAGAAGCGCCAGCACCATCTCGAAGTGCTGCTTGGCCGCATCGGACAGGTGGTCGAGCATCACCGGCGCGTCGGCGAGTTGGCTGCGCACGGACTCGCGTTTGTCGTCGAGCACTCGCAGTGGGTTGAGCTGCGCGCGCTGCCGGGTGTCGTCGTCCAGGTCCAACTTCAGCAGGTAGTCCCGCAGCAGCTCGCGGTACGGCGGGCGGCAGCTGTCGTCGCCCAGCGACGTGATCTCCAGCCGGAAGCTCTCCAGGCCCAGCGAACGGAAACCGGCGTCGGCGACCGCGATCACCTCGGCATCCAGCGCGGGATCGTCGACTCCGATGGCCTCGATGCCGACTTGCTGCAGCTGGCGGTAGCGGCCGGCCTGCGGGCGCTCGTAGCGGAAGAACGGCCCGGCATAGCACAGCTTGACCGGCAGCGCGCCGCGGTCCAGCCCGTGCTGGATCACCGCACGGATCACTCCGGCGGTGCCCTCGGGGCGCAGCGTCACCGACCGCCCGCCGCGGTCGGTGAATGTGTACATCTCCTTGGAGACCACGTCGGTGGACTCGCCGACGCCGCGGGCGAACAACGCGGTGTCCTCGAAGATCGGCAACTCAATGTCGCTGTACCCGGCCAGCCGCGCGGCGTTCAGTAGCCCGTCGCGCACCGCGACGAACTCTGCCGACGCCGGTGGCGTGTAGTCGGGCACGCCCTTGGGCGCTTGGAATTCGCTCGCGCGGACGCGAGGAGCAGCTTCACTCACAGCGTCAAGCCTTCGAGGAACGGGTTGGTGCGGCGCTCGGCGCCGATGGTGGTGGTGGGGCCGTGTCCCGGTAATACCACGGTGTCGTCGTCGAGCACCAACAGTTTCGTCACGATCGAGCCCAGCAGGTCCCGGCCGCTGCCCCCGGCCAGGTCGGTGCGCCCGACCGAGCCTTGGAACAGGGTGTCGCCGGAGAAGACGACCTCGTCGGGTCCGTCGGCGACGCGGAAGACCACCGATCCGCGGGTGTGCCCGGGTGTGTGGTCGACGGTCACGGTGATGTCGCCACAGTCGATCTTGTCGCCGTCGCGGTCGAGTTCGATCACCTGCCTGGGCTCGCGGAACAGCGCACCGAACAGCAGCTGCGCGATCCTGGGCCCGAAGTCTTTGATCGGGTCGGTCAGCATGAACCGGTCCTCGGGGTGAATGTAGGCGGGGCAGCCGTAGGTGTCGGCGACCTTCTGCGCCGACCAGATGTGATCGACGTGCCCGTGGGTCAGCAGCACCGCCGCCGGGGTGAGCCGGTGCTCGTCGAGGATCCGGCGCAGCGGGGCCATCGCGCGCTGCCCGGGATCGACGATGACGGCGTCGGATCCCGCCCGCGGGGCCAGCACGTAGCAGTTGCAGGCCAACATGCCGGCTGCGAATCCGGTGATCAACACGGGGTCCAGTTTCCCACGGAGCGAGGCTTGTCCGAGCGACCCCGCTAGCACTGCGGACGCGAGGAGCATGACAGGCACTGCCTGACAGGGCGCCCGGTGTTGCATGGCACACTCGATGGCCGGAGAACGGCGATGAGCGCTCGCGCGAAGAGCAGACGAGCCCCGAAAAGAGGAGGACTGCGGCGTGCCGACGGAAAAGCAGCGGCGTGCGACGGCCAAGCGCAAGTTGGAGCGCCAACTCGAGCGGCGTGCGCAGCAGGCCCGCCGCCGCCGGATTCTGACGATCGCCGCGCTGGCCGCTGCGGTCGCCGTCGTGGCCGGTGTGGCGGTGTGGGCGGTGTTCTTCCGGAAGGGGAACGAGACGCCGACCGCGTCCAGCACCACGACGTCCGTGGCGCCGACGCAAGACGCCGACACGCCGCAGGCGGGCCTGCTGCCGCCGTTCAAGCCGCCGGCTGACCTGGGCGCGAACTGCCAGTACCAGGCCACTCCGAACGAGCCGGCGGCCAAGCCCGTCACGCCGCCGAACGCCGGGAAGGTGCCGACGGAACCGGCGAACATCAGCATGAGCATCACCACCAACCAGGGCCCGCTGGGAGTCCAGCTCAACAACGGGCAGGCGCCGTGCACCGTGAACAGCTTCGTGAGCCTGGCGCAGAAGGGTTACTTCAACGACACACACTGCCACCGGCTGACCACCGGAGGCGACCTGTACGTGCTCCAGTGCGGCGACCCGAAGGGCGACGGCACGGGCGGCCCGGGCTACCAGTTCGCCGACGAGTACCCGTCCAACCAGTACCTTCCCGACGACCCCGCGCGCAGCCAGCCGATCATCTATCCGCGCGGCACGTTGGCGATGGCCAACGCCGGGCCGGGCACGAACGGCAGCCAGTTCTTCATCGTCTACAAGGACTCGAAGCTGCCGCCGAACTACACCGTGTTCGGCAAGGTGGACGAGAAGACCATGGGCGTGCTGGACAAGATCGCCCAGGCCGGCACGGCGGACGGGTCACCCGACGGCAAGCCCAAGACCGACGTGGTGATCACGTCGGCACGCTTGGACTGACTTCGCGCGTTCAGCCGAACGTGTACGACTCCCGGCTGACCGTGAAGTAATGGCCGGTGCCGGCGTCTCTGCACGTGATACCGGACTGTTCGCTGCTGCAGGTTATCGGTCCGTCGGAGTAGCTCTTGCCGTAGTCCAACGTCGGCAGCCCGAAGCCGTACAACGTGTCACCGTGGCACTCGAAGGTGGGCGGACGGCCCTCGTCCAGACCGATCCGGTCGCCCCATTCTCCCTCGCAAGACCGCGGCGATGGTGGCGGCGACCATGAGCGGTCACGGATTTCGCATTCGGCAAAGGCCTTGCCGTCGTCCAGCGTCCCCACCCCGCAGAAGATGTTCCCCGACGGAGACTGGAACTGGTAGAAGGAGAACGCGTGCGCGGTGCCGGGCAATGCGACCGCCGCAGCGGCGAGCGAAAGGCCAAGTCCGAGCAACACTCTCATGGTTGTCGTTTTACACCGTTTCCGCCTCCGCGTCGGCAGTTTGGCGGACTCGTCAGCGCGGGGGGCGCAGGAACCGCATCGCGGTGCGCATGACGGGTTCGGGCACCCGGTCTTTCATGGCCAAAGCACTTGCAGCGGCGCGACTTCGCAGCGGTGTGCCGCGGCCGAACATCTTGTTCAGCGGTCCGCCCGACGGCTCGAGCTCGAAGTGCAACGGCGGCTTGCCCTCGGCGGCGCCCAGGGCGTTGGAGATCACGACGCGCTGAATTTCGCTGGTTCCTTCGAAGATGGTGTACAGCTTGGCGTCTCGGTACCACTTCTCGACGGGGTGGTCGGTGATGTAGCCCCATCCGCCCATCGTCTGGATAGCCCGTTCAGTGGCCCGGACCGCGACCTCGCTGGCGGCCATCTTCGACATCGAGCCCTCACCTCGGTCGAACGCTATGCGGTTGGCGGCCATCCACGACGCCCGCCACGTCAAGAGTCTTGCCGCGTCGATCTGGGTTGCCAGTTCGGCGATCGGAAACGCGATGCCCTGGTTGTCGATGATCGGAGCACCGAACGCCTCCCGCTGTTTTGCGTAGGCGATCATGTATTCTAGTGCAGCTCTTGCGATTCCGAGTGCCTGCGCGGCCACCATCGGCCTCGTCTGCTCGAAGGTGCCCAGCGTCGCAGAACCAGACCGGTGGCCGCCCTCGACCGCCTCGCGTGCCTTGGCCAGCTTGTGCTCGAGTTTCTCCTCGCCGCCCAGCAGGTTGTCCCCCGGCACGCGCACGCTGTTGAACTTCAACTCCGCGGTGTGCGACGCCCGGCAGCCCAGCTTGTCGAGCTTGCGCACCATCTCCAGGCCCGGGGTGCCGCCGGGCACGACGAACAACGCCTGCCCGCGGTGGCCGAGTTCCTGGTCCACGACGGCGTTGACGACGTGTACGTTCGCGATGCCACCGTTTCCGATCCACATCTTGTGTCCGTCGATGATCCAGTCGTCGCCGTCGCGGGTGGCCGTGGTGCGCAGGTTGCGCACGTCGCTGCCGCCTTGAGGTTCGGAGATCGCCAGCGCTGCCAGTTTGAGATCGCCTGGTGTGCCGAAACATTCGGGCGCCCACTGCAGCATCTGCTCCGGGGAGGCGGCCTGCCCGATCGCCGACAGCGCCAACGCCGGCATCACGATCGCCAGCCCGATGCCAGCGCAGCCCCAGAAGATCTCCTCCATGAACACCGGCAGCGACAGGCCTGTCGGGTCGCCGATCAGGTCGCGGTAGAACAGTGGGCTGTAGAAGCCGCGCTCGGCGGCCTCCTCCAGCACCGGCCACGGGAATTCCTGGCGCTTGTCGTACTCACCCGCCACCGGCCGGATGCAGTCTCGGGCGAACTCGTGCGCGCGCTCGGCCAGACCGTGTTGCGCCTCGGTCGGCGTCAGGTCGAAGGTCACAGTGTTGCGGTACCCGGGGTATCGGGGGCGAAACATTCGTTCACCGGGCACCTTGCCGAGCAGACGCCAACTCGCAGGAATTGCCCGATGAGAATGCGATCCGCGCCTGCTCGCGGGAGGGGGCTACGCGGCCGAAGTCACCCGGTAGACGTCGTAGACGCCCTCGACGTTGCGCACCACGTTCAGGACGTGGCCCAGGTGCTTGGGGTCGCCCATCTCGAAGGTGAACCGGCTGATCGCGACGCGGTCCCCGGACGTGGTCACCGACGCCGACAGGATGTTCACCTTCTCGTCGGCCAGCACCCGCGTGACGTCGGACAGCAGCCGGTGGCGGTCGAGTGCCTCCACCTGGATGGCCACCAGGAACACCGACGACGGCGACGGCGCCCACTCGACGTCGATGATCCGCTCGGACTGCTGTTGCAGCGACGCGGCGTTGGTGCAGTCGGTGCGGTGCACGCTGACCCCGCCGCCACGCGTGACGAAGCCCATGATGTTGTCCCCCGGCACCGGCGTGCAGCACTTGGCCAGCTTGGTCAGCACGCCGGGCGCACCGGGCACCGCGACACCGGTGTCTTCGGTATTGCGTTGGCGCACCGGCATTGTGGCGGGCGTCGACCGTTCGGCGAGCTCGTCCTCAGCAGCCTCGTCGCCGCCGAGCTGTGCCAGCAGCCGCTGCACCACGTGGCGCGCCGACACGTGGCCCTCGCCCACCGCGGTGTACAGCGCCGACACGTCGGCGTACCGCAGCTCCCGCGCCAAGGCACCCATCGACTCGGCATTCATCAAGCGCTGCAACGGAAGCCCGCCGCGGCGCACCTCACGGGCGATGCCCTCCTTGCCCGCCTCCAGCGCCTCTTCGCGGCGCTCCTTGGCGAACCACTGCCGGATCTTGGCCTTCGCGCGTGGCGACACCACGAACTGCTGCCAGTCCCGCGACGGGCCCGCATTCGCCGCCTTGGACGTGAAGATCTCGACCACTTCGCCGTTTTCGAGCTTGCGCTCCAACGCCACCAGCCGGCCGTTGACGCGCGCACCGATACATCGGTGGCCGACTTCGGTGTGCACCGCGTAGGCGAAGTCGATCGGGGTCGACCCGGCCGGCAGCGTGATCACGTCGCCCTTCGGCGTGAACACGAAAATCTCTTGCGCGGCAAGGTCGTAACGCAGCGACTCCAGGAACTCGCCCGGGTCGGCAGCCTCCCGCTGCCAGTCGAGCAGTTGACGCATCCACGCCATGTCGTCGATCTCGGCGGCCGCGTGCGGATGAGGAACGTTGCGGCCCTTGGCTTCCTTGTACCGCCAGTGCGCGGCGATGCCGTACTCGGCGGTGCGGTGCATGTCGCGGGTGCGGATCTGTATCTCCAGCGGCTTGCCCTCTGGACCGACCACCGTCGTGTGCAGCGACTGGTACACCCCGAAGCGCGGCTGGGCGATGTAGTCCTTGAACCGGCCCGCCATCGGCTGCCACAGCGAATGCACCACGCCCACGGCGGCATAGCAGTCCCGGATCTCGTCGCACAGGATCCGCACGCCCACCAGGTCGTGGATGTCGTCGAAGTCGCGGCCCTTGACGATCATCTTCTGGTAGATCGACCAGTAGTGCTTGGGCCTGCCCTCGACGACCGCGTTGATCTTCGCCGCGTTCAGCGCCGACACGATCTCCGTGCGCACCTTGCTCAGGTACGTGTCGCGCGACGGCGCGCGGTCGGCCACCAGTCGCACGATCTCCTCGTAGCGCTTGGGGTGCAGGATCGCAAACGACAGATCCTCGAGCTCCCACTTGACCGTTGCCATGCCGAGCCGATGTGCCAGCGGCGCAATGACTTCCAGCGTCTCGCGCGACTTGCTCGCCTGCTTCTCCGGCGGCAGGAACCGCATCGTGCGCATGTTGTGCAGCCGGTCGGCGACCTTGATCACCAGCACGCGAGGATCGCGGGCCATCGCGATCACCATCTTGCGGATGGTCTCCCCCTCGGCGGCACTGCCGAGCACCACCTTGTCCAGCTTGGTCACCCCGTCGACCAGGTGCCCCACCTCTTCACCGAAGTCGGCGGTCAGCGCGTCCAGCGTGTAGCCGGTGTCCTCGACGGTGTCGTGCAGCAGCGCCGCGATCAGCGTGGTGGTGTCCATGCCGAGCTCGGCGAGAATGTTGGCAACGGCCAGCGGATGGGTGATGTACGGGTCGCCGGAGCGGCGGAACTGGGCGGCGTGACGTTCTTCGGCGACCTCGTATGCCCGCTGCAGCATCGTCAGGTCGGCCTTCGGGTAGATCTCCTTGTGGACCGCGACGAGCGGCTCCAGGACGGGGTTGACGGTGCTGCGCTGGGCGGTCATCCGCCGTGCGAGGCGGGCGCGCACACGCCGCGACGCGCTGGAGGACTTCGGCGCCGCAGCCGCAGCAGGCGCTGCCGGCGCCGTTTCCGGCGCAGGCGGGGTCTGGACGGCCTGGCCTACACCGGACTCGTCAGACGCCATCCCCGGACTTGTCTCCTCTTCGCGCAAGCGGCTCATCGGCCCTCCTACCTACCGAGGATAAACGCTTCAGACCTGGTACAAGCTGCTGACCGGCAGCGGCGCCACCGCGTCGCGGCCGCGTAGCTCCGTCAGCTCCAGCACCACCGCGGCGCCCAAGACCGTCGCGCCGGCGTCGTCGAGCAGCCGCGCGCTTGCCGCCAGCGTGCCTCCGGTGGCGAGCACGTCGTCGATGATCATCACGTTGCGTCCCTCGAGTTCCACGCCCTCGGCGGGAATCTCCAAGGTGGCAGTCCCGTACTCGAGCTCGAACGTCTCACTGAACACCGGCGGCGGCAGCTTGCCGCCCTTGCGCACGGCCAGCACCCCGGTGCCCAGCCGCGTGGCGACCGCCGCACCGAGCAAGAACCCGCGCGCGTCGATGCCGGCGATCAACTCGGCACCGGACGCGAGTTCGGACAGCGCGTCGGTGACCGCGGACAGCCCGTCCGGGTCGGCCAGCAACGGCGTCAGGTCCTTGAACTGGATGCCCGGCGACGGGAAGTCGGGCACTTCGCGGGTGAATGACGCGATGACGTCGCCGATGGTCGGCTCGCTCATTCCTTGAGCACCCATCGGTCCATGTTCCAGCCGGCGCCCCACCGGGTGGGGTTGTCGGTCACCGAGGACATCTGCTTCGACCAGATCAGTGTGCGCTGCTGCCGGTAGAGCGGCAGCGTCGGCATGTCGTTCCACAGCACCCCGGCGCCGTCGCCCAACAGCCCGGCGGCCTCCTTGGGTTCGGTGGTCACGGCCAGCTTGTCGATGATGCCGTCCACCTGCGCGTTCGAGTAGCCGGACAGGTTGTTGCCGTTGCCGGTGTGCAGGTCGAACGCGTCGATGGCCGACGATCCGCTGGAGCCGCTGCCGGTGGCGCCGCCGGTGCTGGCCAAGAGCACGTCGATCTGGTTGGCCGTGATGGTCTGCGGGCCGGTGGTCTCGGAGGACGCGTCCTGCACTGTGATGCCAGCCGGAGCGCAGGCTTTCGCGATCGCAGCCACCACCGCGTTGAGCCGGGCATTGGGCGCCTGGTAGCCGATCCGCACGGTCAGCGGTGTGTTGTTCAGCGCAGCCCTGGCGGCGTCGGCGTTCGCCGCAACGTACTGGTTGTTGGCGGCGGCGTTCTCGGCGGCGCCCAGCGCGTCGTCGCTGGCCGGGTTCAAGCGGGCGTTGGAGATCTGCACGCCGGCGTCGCCAGCGATCGCGTCGCGCGGCGTGCACGACGCCACCGCGCGGCGCGCCGCCGGGGCCGCCAGCGGTCCCTGACCGGAGAAGATGAGCTGCTGGATGCCCGACGACGCGGTGTCGCTGCGCTCGTAGCCGTCGGGCACCGACAGCCCGCCGACCAAGCCCGTGGCCACGTCGACCACATCCACCGAGCCATTCTTCAGGCGGTCCTGCACGCCGGCGCCCCGGGGCCACACCGTGATCCGCTTGGTGATCGGCTTCGTCGCCCACCACCGGTCGTTGGCCACCAGCACCACCGAGCCCTCCGAGTTGACCGAGTCCAGCTTGTAGGGGCCCGCCGACGGGAACCACCGCAGGTTGACGCCCGGCTTGAGGTCCCACATCGTGTTCCACGCGTCGGCGATCCGGCCCACCGCGGTCGCGTCGTTGCTCTGCAGCGCGGCGGTGACGTCGATACCCAGCAGGTCGGCCAGGACGTGCGACGGCATCATCGACGTCGCGGTGAACAGTTGGGAGTAGTCGGTGACCGAGCGGCCGGCGAAGAACGCCACCCGGGCCTTCTTCTGCCCGGAGGCGCAGTCGATCGATTCGATGTCGGCGTAGCCCGCACGGCTCGCCGCGTCGAAACCGGGCAGCCGGCCCGCCTGCGCCGCCCACGCCAGCACCATGTCGTCGCAGGTCACCGGCTTGCCGTCGGAGTACACCGCCGGGTCGGCGATCTGGTAGTCCAGCACCAGCGGCTCGCGCCCGACGACCGACACCGTGCCGAAGTCGTGGTCGGCGACGATCTGCCCGTCCGGGCCGTGATATCCGAAGCCGGTGAGAACCCGGGCGAACGCTGCCGGTGCCGCCGACGCGGCCCCGGCGACCGTGTTTGGGTTGTAGGTCGGCAGCGGCCCGTCGACGGCGTAGTCGAGTTGCTCAGCGGGCTTGTTCGAGCAGGATGTCAACGCCAACGGCGCGACCAGCAGCGCGGCCGCGGCGACGACCACCGTCCAGTGGCGCACTAGCGTCGCCGCTTGCCCGACGGCCGGTTGGCGCGGGAGGCAGGCCGGATCGGCCGCGCGCCGGGCGCCGGCTTCGCGGCGAGCGCCACCGGCTCCTTGGCGCTTTCCTCCTCCGTACTGGTCTTCTTGCCGGTCTCCTTGCCGGTCTCCTCGGCGGCGGCCGGCGCCGGCTCTTCGGGAACGTCCGCGCCGGCGGCCTTGCGGCGGCGCAGCACCCGGCGGGTGTGGGTGCGGACCAGTTCCGTGCGTTCCCGCAGCGTCACGAGCAGCGGGGTGGCGAAGAAGATCGACGAGTAGGTGCCGACGATGACGCCGACCAGCTGCACCAGCGCCAGGTCCTTCAGCGTGCCGACACCGAGCAGCCACACCGCCACCACCATCAGCGACGCGATCGGCAACACCGAGATCAGGCTGGTGTTGATCGAGCGCATGAAGGTCTGGTTGACCGCGAGGTTGGCCTGTTCGGCGAACGTCCGGCGGGTGGTGTGCTGGAAGCCTTGCGTGTTCTCCTCGACCTTGTCGAAGACGATCACGGTGTCGTAAAGGGAAAAGCCCAAGATGGTGAGCAATCCGATGACCGTGGCCGGGCTTACCTCGAATCCGACTAGGGAGTACACCCCGGCGGTGGTGGTCAGGTCGAATCCGAGGGCCGCCAGCGCGGCCATCGCCATGTACCGCTCGTAGCGGATGGTGATGTAGAGGCTGACGAGCACCAGGAACACCCCGAGCGCGATCAGCGCCTTCTTGGTGATCTGACCGCCCCAGGTCGACGACACCGCCGAGTCGCTGATGGCCTGGGCGCCACCTGGCGGGTTGAACTCCTTGGCCAGGGCGTCCTTGAGCTTCGCCGTCTCATCGTTCGACAGCGTTTCGGAGCGGATCTGCACCGTGGCCGACGCCCCGTTTCCGACGACCACCACCTGCTCCGGTTCCGTGCCCAACGTCGCGCGAAACACGTCTTCGACCTTCTCGGCGGTGGCCTCCCCGCGCGGGAACGACACCTTGGTGCCACCCTCGAAGTCGATGCCGAAGTTGAACCCGCGGATGGCGATGCTCGCGATCGCGATCGCGATGATCACGCCGCTGACCGTGAACCACAGCTTGCGGCGGCCGACCACCTCGAACGCCCCGGTGCCGGTGTAGAGCCGGATGAAGAACCCGTGGCGCTGCGCGCTCGAATTCTCCAGCGGCTCCTCGATCGCGGTCGACTCCGGCGTCTTGTCGTCGAGGGTCTTGCCGTCGGAACCCTTTCCAGAAGCCATGCCCTACCTCTGTCCCGTCGTCGCGGCCGCGCGGCGCTCCCGGGCGATCTGCTGGACGGCCCCGAGCCCGTTGAGTGCGGGCTTGGCCATCAGCGCCGACTTCGACGCGAGATACACCAGTGGCCAGGTCACCAGGAACACCACGACGACGTCGAGGATCGTCGTCAGGCCGAGGGTGAACGCGAAGCCCTTGACCTGTCCGATGGCCAAGAAGTAAAGGACCGCGGCGGCCAGGAACGTCACCGCGTTGCCTGACACGATCGTCTTGCGGGCCCGCGCCCAACCGCGCGGCACCGCCGACCGGAACGAGCGGCCTTCGCGGATCTCGTCTTTGATCCGTTCGAAGAACACGACGAACGAGTCGGCGGTGGTGCCGATGCCGATGATCAGACCGGCGATGCCGGCCAGGTCGAGCGTGTAGTTGATGTAGCGGCCCAGCAACACCAGGATCGCGAAAACCATTGCGCCGGACGCCACCAGCGACAGTGCGGTCAACAAGCCCAGCACGCGGTAGTACAGCAGCGAGTACACCAGCACGAGCACCATCCCGATGGCGCCGGCGATCAGGCCCGCCCTCAGAGACGTCAAACCCAGTGTCGCCGAGACGGTTTCGGCTTCGGACGACTCGAAGGACAACGGCAGCGAGCCGTACTTCAGCACGTTGGCGAGATCACGGGCCTTGCCGGCGGTGAAGTCGCCGGTGATCTGGGTGTTGCCGCCGGGGATCGGCTCGTTGATCACCGGCGCGCTGACCACCTGCGAGTCGAGCACGAACGCGGTCTGCGTGCCGACGTGCGCGGCGGTGTAGTCGGCCCACGTGTTCGCCGCGTCGGACTTGAACTTCAGGTTCACCACCCACTGCGGTGGCTGCTGATTGAAAGCGGAGCTGGCGGTTTCGATCTGGTCGCCGCTGATGATCGACTTGTCCAGCAGGTAGATCTGGGTGCGGTCTTGCGAGCAGCGTCACCAGGATCTGGTTCGGATCGTCGTTGCCGGCGAGCGGGTCGGGACCCTGGCAGCGCGACTGCAGCAGCACACTCAGCGCGATCTGGGACAGTTGCGGGTTCTGCCGCAGCGCCTTCTGGAAGGCGATGGCGTCCGCGAGGTCCTTGCGCGGGTCGGGCGGCGGGGGCGGCGTGCTGGGCGCGGGCGCCGGCGGGGCCGGGGCCGGCGCAGGCGACGGCGGCGGCGGGGTGGGGGTAGGCGACGGCGGCTCCTGCGGATAGGGCCGCGGCTGCGGGGCCGGCACCGGCGGGGCGGTCTGCGCGGGCGGGGTGGCCGGCTCCGCCGGAGCGGCCGGTGGAGCCTCGGCGGGCAGCGGGCTGGGCTCCGCGCCGGGCATGCCCGGGATGGCTGCCGGCGGCGTGGCACCGGGCGGCTGCTCGCTTTCCGGCGGGATCTGCATGCTGTCGAGGACCGGCCGGATGTACAGCCGCGCGGTCTGGCCGAGGTTGCGCGCCTCGTTGCCGTCGTTGCCCGGAACGGTGATCACCAGGTTGTCGCCGTCGACCACCACCTCCGAGCCCGACACCCCGAGACCGTTGACGCGCGCGCTGATGATCTCCTGCGCCTGGTCGAGCGCCTCGCGCGTCGGCCGGGAGCCGTCGGGGGTGCGGGCCGTGAGCGTCACCCGCGTGCCGCCCTGCAGGTCGATGCCGAGCTTCGGCTCGGCCTGCTTGTCTCCGGTCAGGAAGACCAGGAGGTACACCCCGATCAGCATGATCAAGAACAACGACAGGTACCGGAATGGGTGCACCGGCGACGACGATGCCACGGTCCTTCGGTCTCCTCGGGGTCTGTTCGGCTACAGAGCGTACGTGCCGCAGGAACGCTCAGTCCTGTGTGAGGCGGCCCGGCTCGTCCACCGCGGCGGATTCAGGTGATCTCGGGGCTTCGTCCTCGTCGTCGACATCCGGCTCGATCCGGTCGCGGATGGCCAGCTTCATCCAGGTGGTGACCACGCCCGGGGCGATCTCCAAGTCGACGGTGTCGTCGGTGATGCCGGCAATGGTGGCCTGAAGCCCCGACGTGGTGTGCACGCGGTCGCCGATCCGCAGCGACTCGTGCAGGTCGATCGTGGCCTGCATCGCCCGCCGCTGGCGTCGCGACGCGAAGAACATGAACGCGCCCATGATGATGAGCAGCGGGAGGAAGACGATCAGCTGTTCCATGAAGGCACTGTCTTTCGTGTGTGGCGGGTCGGGCCATGTCGGGAGGCCTCGCAAGTGACCAGTGTGCCATCCGCGGTGCAGGCGGCCGCGCGGCCCGTCGTCGAGTTCGCCGGCACCCGACCTTTGGATTCGGCAACCGCCCAGCAAGGCGGGTCATTCGCACCTAGGCTCGGCCTCGGGAGGGGCAGCCTGAGGAGAGTTGATGCCCGAGCTCGAACAGAGCCGCCGGCTCGTCACCGAGATACCGGGCCCTGGGTCTCTGGAGTTGATCAACCGCAAGGCCGCCGCGGTCCCGCGGGGGGTCGGCACCACGATGCCGGTCTACGTCGCCCGCGCCGGGGGCGGCATCGTCGAGGACGTCGACGGGAACCGGCTGATCGACCTGGGTTCGGGCATCGCCGTCACGACCGTCGGCAACGCCGCCCCGCGGGTCGTCGACGCGGTAAGCCGCCAGGCCGCGGACTTCACCCACACCTGCTTCATGATCACGCCCTACGAGGGATACGTGGCGGTCGCCGAGCAACTCAACCGACGCACCCCCGGCGCGTTCGAGAAGCGTTCGGCGTTGTTCAACTCCGGCGCCGAGGCCGTGGAGAACGCGGTCAAGATCGCCAGGGCCTTCACCCGCAAGACCGCCGTTGTCGCGTTCGACCACGCCTATCACGGCCGCACGAACCTGACCATGGCGCTGACCGCGAAGTCGATGCCCTACAAGAGCGGCTTCGGGCCGTTCGCCCCCGAGGTGTACCGCGCGCCGCTGTCGTACCCGTACCGCGACGGGCTGCTGTCCAAGGACCTGGCCACCGACGGCGAGTTGGCGGCCGCGCGCGCGATCATCTCGATAGAGAAGGAGGTCGGCGCGGAGAACCTGGCCGCCGTGGTCATCGAGCCGATCCAGGGCGAGGGCGGGTTTATCGTGCCCGCCGACGGGTTCCTGCCGGCGTTGTCGGCGTGGTGCCGCGACAACGACGTGGTGTTCATCGCCGACGAGGTGCAGACCGGCTTCGCGCGCACCGGCAGGTGGTTCGCCTGCGAGCACGAGGGCGTCGAGCCGGACCTGATCGTCACCGCCAAAGGCATCGCCGACGGGCTGCCGCTGTCGGCGGTGACGGGCCGCGCCGAGATCATGGACGCTCCGCACATCAGCGGGCTGGGGGGCACGTACGGCGGCAACCCGATCGCGTGTGCGGCGGCGCTGGCGACGATCGAGACCATCGAGGCCGACGGTTTGGTGGTGCGGGCCGTCGAGATCGAGAAGCTGATGAAGGACGCGCTCGGGCGGATGCAGGCCGAGGACGAGCGGATCGGCGACGTGCGCGGGCGCGGCGCGATGATCGCGATGGAACTCGTCAAGCCCGGCACCGCGGAGCCGGACCCGGTGCTCGCCCGGACGCTGGCCACCCGTGCGCACTCGGCAGGGGTGATCGTGTTGGTGTGCGGCACGTTCAACAACGTGATCCGGTTCCTGCCGCCGCTGCCGATCAGCGACTCGCTGCTTCTGGAAGGTCTCGACGTGGTGGCCGGCATTCTCGCCGAGACTGCAACTGGCGCGGAAAAGTTCGAGTGAAGACCACGCGGAATGCAATTTCGGCGCAAGGGACAGGAGAATTGATGACGACGGTGCAGAACTTCGTCGACGGCAAACTGGTCGACTCGGTGAGCGGCGCCACGATGCCGCTCGTCGACCCGACCACCGGCGAGCAGTACGGCACCGCACCGGTATCCAGCGAAGAGGACATCGACAAGGCGTATTCCGCTGCGCAGCGGGCTTTTTCGGACTGGAAGCGCACCACCCCGTCGCACCGGCAGAAGGCGCTGCTGGACTTCGCCGACGAGGTGGAGAACGCCGCCACCGCGCTCGTCGAGGCCGAGGGCCGCAACACGGGCAAGCCCAACCACGTGACCATGGCTGAGGAGATCCCGCCGATGGTCGACCAGATCCGCTTCTTCGCCGGTGCCGCAAGGATTTTGGAGGGCAAGTCCGCGGGCGAGTACATGGAGGGCCACACCTCGTGGATCCGCCGTGAACCGGTCGGCGTCATCGGCCAGGTGACGCCGTGGAACTACCCGATGATGATGGCGATCTGGAAGTTCGCGCCGGCCATCGCGGCGGGCAACACCGTCGTCATCAAGCCCAGCGACACCACGCCGGTGACCACCGTGATGCTCGCCGAACTCGCGTCCAAGCATCTGCCGCCGGGTGTGCTGAACGTCGTCGCCGGCGACCGGGTGACCGGCGCCGCGCTGGTGGCCCACCCGACGCCGCAGATGGTGTCGATCACCGGTTCGGTGGCCGCGGGCCGCGCGGTCGCCACGTCCGCGGGCGGGCACCTGAAGCGCACTCATCTGGAGCTGGGCGGCAAGGCGCCGGTGATCGTGTTCCCCGACGCCGACATCGCCGCGGCCGCCGAGGCCATCGCGACGGCGGGCTACTTCAACGCCGGGCAGGACTGCACCGCGGCCACCCGGGTGATCGGCCACGCCTCCGTGGCCAGCGACCTGACCGATGCGCTGGCCGAGCAAGCCCGGAGCGCGGCAACGACATTCGGCAGGGCCGCCGACGACGAAGACGCCTGGGTGCCGCCGGTGAACAACGCGAACCAGCTGCAGCGGGTGCTCGGGTTCCTCGCCGAGGTGCCCGACCACGCGACGGTCGCGGTGGGCGGCGGCCGGCAGGGCGACAGCGGCTACTACGTCGAGCCCACCGTCATCGGCGGGGTGCGCCAGGACGACGTGTTGACCCAGAACGAGATCTTCGGCCCGGTGATCACCGTGCAGAGCTTCGACGACGAAGACGACGTGGTGCGGCTGGCCAACGGCGTCGAGTACGGGCTGGCGTCGTCGGTGTGGACGAAGGACGTGTCGGTGGCGCTGCGGGTGTCCGCGGCGCTGGACTTCGGCTGCGTGTGGATCAACACCCACATCCCGCTGGTCGCGGAGATGCCGCACGGCGGGTTCAAGTCCTCCGGCCACGGCAAGGACCTGTCGATGTACGGGTTCGAGGACTACACCCGCGTCAAGCACGTGATGGCGCGGATCTCCTAGCGATTTCGGCGCGCAAACCGTCGCTCAGCGCATGTTTGCGCGCCGAAGTCGCCTCGGCGTGTGGGACTAAATCCCCTGAATCGGGGGGCTGCGGACCCTTCGATTTCGTGCCCAACGTGACTACTTTCGTAATCAGAAGACTGGCAAGGGGCGGCCTATGAGGATTCTCGATCCCATCAACGGTGGTTCTGGCGTCACGCGTGGCAAAGCCCAACGGCTGAAAGGGATCAGCTGATGACACCGACCGTCGGCCTGGATCGGGACACGCTCGAGATGATGCTGTCGTCGCTGGACGAGTTCGTCGCCGAGACGCTGCCCGGACGAGCGCCGGCTGGACCTCGACCACGAGGACGTCTGCCCGGAGGACACGGTCCGGGAGATGTGCAGCGAGGAACTCGGCGTGCAGCTGGTGTTCGTCCCCGAGGAGTACGGCGGCCTGGGCGGCGGGGCGTTCGACTCGTACCGGGTGTGCGAGCGGCTGGCCCGGTTCGACATCGGGCTGGCCACGGCGGTGTTCGCCACCTTCCTCGGCAGCGACCCGATTCTCGTCGGCGCGACGGCCGAGCAGCGCAAGGAGTGGCTGGGCCGCATCGCCGAGCAGGGCATCATCTTCGCGTACGGGGCCACCGAACCGGAGGCCGGCAGCGACCTCGGCGCGATGAAGACCACCGCGCACCCGATCGAAACGGACGGGGAGGTCACCGCGTACCGGATCAACGGGCGCAAGCAGTGGATCAGCAACGGCTCGATCGCCGACGTGTACTCGATCCTGGCGCTCGCGCCCGGCGGCCCGTCGTGGTTCATCGTCGAAAAGGGCACGCCCGGCTTCTCGACGGCCCCGCCCGAAGACAAGCACGGCATCCGGCTGTCCAACACCGCCGCGCTGTTCCTCGACGACGTCGTGGTCCCGGCGGAGAATTTGGTGGGCCGCGAGGAGGGCCGCGGACTGGTGCAGGCCCAGCAGGTGTTCGGATACACCCGGGTGATGGTCGGCGCGTTCGGCCTCGGCGGCGGCTGGGAGGCGCTGGACCGCGCAATCGCCTACTCCGAGAACCGGATTCAGGGCGGTGCTCCGCTGTCGACGAAGCAGGGCTACAGCCACAAGCTGATCGTCCCGCACGTCGTACGACTGGAGGCCGCCCGTGCGTTCCTCGAGGAGACGGCGACGCGGATCGACGCCGGCGAGGGCGCGGGCGGGGCGCTGAACACCGAAGGCGCGATCGCCAAGCTGTTCGCCACCGAATCCGGCAACGCCGCCGCCGAGGCGGCGATCCAGGCGCACGGCGGCTACGGCTACACCCGCCCTTATCTCGTCGAGAAGATCAAGCGCGACGTGCGGATCACGACCATCTACGAAGGCACGTCGGAGATCCTGGAGATGACGATCGCCCGGGACCGCTGGCAGCAGCACCTCAAGACCTCCGGTGCCTACTACCGCGACGCGGCGCGCGCACTCGACGATGTTCCCGACGAGTACGGCGGGCCCACTGCGGCTTTGGCGCTGGAGTGCCTGGCGTCGGTGTTCGACGCGTGCCGCGCGGGCCGGCTGACCCGCAACCAGCACGTGCTGCTGCGGCTGGGCGAACTGGCCGCCTGGGCCGAATGCGCGGGTGCGCTGGCGCGTCGGGCCGCCGCGGCCGCCGCCGGCCGCCTGCCCGACAAGGCTGACAAGCGCTTCAAGCCGGCAGCTCTGGCTGCGGTGAGCCGGGTCTTCGCCCGGGAGGCCGCCCACAAGGTCGCCGAGGAGGGCCTGCGCTGGGTGGCCGGCGCCAGCAGCGGCGCCGACCTGGCCGCCGCACTGCCGCTGGACCGGGTGCGGACCGCGCAAACCGGCCTGCTCGCCGACATGAACCAGGTTGCCGACGCGCTCTACCGACGGGAGGCCACGTCGTCATGACGACCCCGATGGAACCGGTCGCGGTGGTGGGCGTCAGCGCGGTCATGCCCGATGCCCCGGATGCAAAGGCGTTCTGGGACAACATCAAATCCGGCCGCTACAGCATCAGCGACGTACCGACCGAGCGCTGGGATCCCGAGTTGTACTACGACCCCGACCCTCACGCTCCCGACAAGACCTACTCCCGCATCGGCGGCTGGGTCCGCGACTTCGCGTGGGAGCCGCTGAAGTGGAAGCTGCCGATACCCCCGGCGGTCAGCACGCAGATGGATGTCGGGCAACAGTGGGCGGTGGCGTGCACCCGCGCGGCGCTTCTCGATGCCGGCTGGCCGGACTGGACCGTCGACCCCGAGCGGGTGGCCGTGATCCTCGGCAACGCGATCGGCGGCGACAAGCAGCACCGCAGCAACCTGCGTATCCAATATCCGGCGTTCACAAGGGATCTCATCGCAGCGCCGTCGTTCGCCGCGTTGCCGGCCGACGTGCGCGACGCGGTTCTTGCCGAGACCCGGGCCTCGTTCCTGGGCCGGTACGAGGAGATCACCGAGGACACCATGCCCGGCGAGCTCGCCAACGTGCTCGCCGGGCGGGTGGCCAACCTGTTCAACTTCCGCGGCCCCAACTTCACCGCCGACGCCGCCTGCGCCTCCGCGCTGGCCGCAATGTCGGCCGCCGTGCGCGGCCTGCAGGCCGGCGACTTCGACGCCGTGATCACCGGCGGCGTCGACCGCAACATGGACGCCGCGGGGTTTGTCAAGTTCTGCAAGATCGGCGCGTTGTCGGCCACCGGCACAAGGCCGTTCGACGCCGGGGCCGACGGTTTCGTCATGGGTGAGGGCGCCGCGCTGTTCGTGTTGAAGCGGCTGTCCGACGCGGAGCGCGACGGTGACCGCATTTACGCGGTGCTGCTGGGCGTCGCCGGGGCCAGCGACGGCCGCGGCAAGGGCATCACGGCGCCCAACCCGGTCGGCCAGCGGCTCGCGGTGGAACGGGCCTGGCAGGTCGCGGGTGTCGACCCTCGGCTGGCGGGGTGCATCGAGGCGCACGGCACGTCGACGCGAGTGGGCGACGCCACCGAGCTGGCCAGCCTGACCGACGTGTTCCGCAAGGCCGGCGCGCCGAACGGCTCGATCGCGCTGGGATCGGTGAAGTCCAACATCGGCCACCTCAAGGGCGCGGCCGGAACCGCCGGGCTGTTCAAGACCGTGATGAGCCTGCACGACAAGGTGCTGGCGCCGAGCCTGCACTTCGAGCACCCCAACGAAAGCGTCGACTGGGACGACATCCCGTTCAAGGTGAACACCGAGCTGCGCGAGTGGCCGGCGCACGAGGACGGCGTGCGCTACGCAGGTGTGAGCGCATTCGGCTTCGGCGGCACCAACTTTCACGCCGTGCTCGAGGAGTATGCGCCGGGACGGCACCGGTCCTCCGAGGCGCCCAGGTCATTCGCCGGCACGTCGGTCCCGCAGCATTCGGTGGCTCCCGCCGGCCGCAAGGCCCCACTGCGGGGCGCGGCCGTGGTCGGGGGCGCCGACGACGCCGAGGTGGCCGCGAAACTGGAGCGGCTGGCCGCCGACGCGTCGGCCGGGCGGGCGCCCGCCCCCGCTGCACCGGACCCCGCGCTGGCGTCCGCGCCGGTTCGGGTCGCGATCGACTACGGCGACGCAGCCGAGCTGGCCGCCAAGGCAACCAAGGCGGTGCAGGCGCTGCGCGGCGGCAACCCCGCGATGTGGAAGATCCTGCGCGCCCAGGGCGTGTTCGTCGGCCGCGGGGCCCCGGGCAAGGTCGCGTTCCTCTACACCGGCCAGGGCTCGCAGTACGTCAACATGCTGGCCCAGCTCCGCGAGCGAGAGCCGGTGGTGTCCGCCGCCTTCGACGACGCCGACCGGGTGATGGCGCCGCTGCTGGGCAAGCCGCTGACCGAGTACGTCTTCGCCGACACCGCCGACGACGAGGCCGCGCAGCGGTTGGCCAAGCAGCTGATGCAGACCGAGATCACCCAGCCGGCCGTGCTGACCACCGATCTCGCGCTGACCCGGATGCTCGGCGCGTACGGCGTTGCACCTGACATGGTGATGGGCCACAGCCTCGGCGAGTACGGCGCGCTGGTGGCCGCCGGCGCGCTGTCGTTCGACGCCGCGCTGGAGGCGGTCAGCGCCCGCGGCCGCGGGATGGCGAGCCTGTCGGCGGACGACAACGGCGCGATGGCCGCGGTGTTCGCCCCGCTCGCCGAGATCGAGCGGATCGTGGACGAGACCGACGGCTACGTCGTCGTCGCCAACATCAACAGCACCGGCCAGGCTGTCATCGGCGGCGCGACCGACGCCGTCGAACACGCGGTCGAGGCGTTTCAGGCGGCGGGCATGAACGCGTCGCGGATCCCGGTCAGCCACGCGTTCCACACCGAGATCGTGGCGCCGGTCAGTGAGCCGCTGAAAGCCGCGTTGCGCGGGCTCGACCTGCGAGCGCCGAGCTTGCCGATCGTGTCGAACGTGACCGGCGACTTCTATCCGGCGGACGCCGACACCGACACCATGCTGGACCTGCTCGGCCGCCAGGTCGCGTCGCCGGTCCGGTTTATCGACGGGCTGCGCACTCTTTACGCGGCGGGCGCGCGGGTGTTCGTCGAGGTGGGCCCGAAGAAGGCTCTGCACGGGTTCGTCGAGGACGTACTCGGCGAGGACGTGCTGGCGCTGTTCACCAACCACCCCAAGCAGGGCGACGTGGTGTCGTTCAACCAGGCGCTATGCGGGCTGTACGCCGCAGGGCTGGGATACGGCGAGCGGGCGCCCGCGAAGCCGGCAAGGACGGAGACTGCTATGACGGATGCGCAGTACGCCGAACTGGGCCGGCACCTCGTCGACGTCGTGCAACACGGCGTCCAGCCACAACCAGCCGTTCGCGCGGCACCGCCTCCCACTGAACCGGTGGTGATCACCGGTGCCGCGCTCGGCCTGCCCGGCGTCGAGCGGGTGTTCGACGACGAGAACGTCGCCCGCATCCTCGACGGCCAGCAGTTCATCGACTCGATTCCGCACGGGCTGCGTCGCGCGATGCTCGATCGCCACATCACCCGCTTGGTCAAGCGCGAATCCGGCGATCCCACCTTCGAGACCATCGACAGCGAGGCGGAGGTGATCAAGCTGGCCGGCCGCAGCGCGCCGCTGGACGTGGTGAGCGAGTTCGGCGTCGACACCGCCCGCGACGCCGCGCTGGACACCACGACACGGCTGGCCATCGGAGCCGGCTTCGACGCCCTGCGCGACGCCGGGATCCCACTCGTAATGCATTACAAGACAACGACTTTGGGCACCCAGCTGCCCGACCGCTGGGGGTTGCCCGAGTCGATGCGCGACGACACCGGTGTCATCTTCGCCTCCGCCTTCCCCGGGCTGGACAACTTCGCGCAGGACCTGGAGCGCTACTACACTGACCGCAGCCGCCGCGAGCAGCTGAGCACGCTGGAGGCAGTGCGCGCCCGGCTGAGCGACGGCGAGCCGGCGGCCGCGGAGGTCGACCGGCGCATCCACGAGTTGCGCCACGTCATCGAAACCGAGCCGTTCGTGTTCGACCGGCGTTTCCTGTTCCGCTGCCTGTCGATGGGGCATTCGCAGTTCGCCGAGATCATCGGCGCGCGCGGGCCCAACACACAGGTCAACGCCGCGTGTGCCAGCACCACGCAGGCGGCGGCGCTGGCCGAGGACTGGATCCGCGCCGGCCGGTGCCGGCGGGTGGTCGTGGTGTCGGCCGACGACGCCAGCTCCGACGCGCTGCTGCCCTGGCTGGCGTCGGGCTTCCTGGCGTCCGGCGCGGCCGCCACCGACGACCTCGTCGAGGAGGCCGCCACGCCGTTCGACCAGCGCCGCCACGGGATGATCCTCGGCATGGGCGCCGCGGCGTTCGTGGTCGAGTCCGCCGACTCCGCCCGCGAACGCGGGCTGCAGCCGATCTGCGAGGTGCTGGGCGCCGTCACCGCCAACAGCGCGTTCCACGGCACCCGGCTGGACGTCGAGCACATCGGCGCGGTGATGGAGAAGCTCGTCGAGCAGGCAGAGGCCCGCGGGGTGGACCGGCACGCGATCACCGGCAACACGGTGTTCGTCTCGCATGAGACGTACACGCCGGCCCGCGGCGGCAGCGCTTCAGCCGAAATCCATGCGCTGCGAAAGGTTTTCGGCTCCGACGCCGACGCTGTCGTCATCACCAACACGAAGGGCTTCACCGGACACGCGATGGGCGCCGGCATCGAGGACGTCGTCGCGATCAAGTCGCTGGAGACCGGCGTGGTGCCGCCGGTGCCCAACTACAAGGTTCCCGACCCGGAGCTCGGGCATCTGAACCTGTCGACCGGCGGCAGCTACCCGGTGCAGTATGCGCTGCGGCTGGGCGCGGGGTTCGGTTCGCAGATCGCGATGACGCTGCTGCGCTGGACGCCGGTTCCCGACGGGCGCCACCGGCTGCCCGACGAGCTGGGCTACGCCTACCGAATCGTGGACCAGGCCGCGTGGCGGCGGTTCTTGGCACAGGCTGCGGGCACGGACGACCCGCAACTGGAGGTCGTGCAGCACCGGTTGCGCGTCGTCGACACCGGCCCTTCGACTGCTCGCCCGGCGCCGGCTCCGGTGGCGACCGAGACCGTGCTGGTGGGGCCCGGCTCCGCGCCGGTGGCCTCGACCACCGCAGCCCCACCGCCCGCTGAGCCCGTTGCCGCGCCGGCACCGGTGGCGTCGGCACCGGCGGGCGATGAGCTGACCGACACCGTGGTCGGCATCGTGTCGGGGTTGACCGGCTATTCGCCTGACCTGCTCGACGTCGACCTGGACCTGGAGGCCGACCTCGGCGTCGACACCGTCAAGCAGGCCGAGATCTTCGCCGCGATCCGCGAGCACTACGGCGTCCCGCGCGACGAGAGCCTGAAGCTGCGCGACTTCCCCACGCTGAGCCACGTCGTCGCGTGGATTCGCGACAAGACCGGCGCCCCGGCCGCGGAGCCGGTGAAAGTGCCTGCGGCCGAGCCGGTTACGGCCGCAGCGGCTGCGGTGGCCGACGACGTCAAAGACACCGTGGTCGGCATCGTCTCCGAGCTGACCGGGTACCCGCCGGACCTGCTCGACGTCGACCTGGACCTGGAGGCCGACCTCGGCGTCGACACCGTCAAGCAAGCCGAGATCTTCGCCGCAATCCGCGGACACTACGGCGTCGCCCGCGACGACACCCTCAAGCTGCGCGACTTTCCGACCCTGACGCACGTGATCGGCTGGATCCGCGACAAGGCCGGAATCGCCGCTCCTGCATCGGAACCCGCGCCCGCGCCGACGCCGCTGGCCGCGGCGGGCGACGAGCTGGCCGAAACGGTGTTGCGCATCGTCACCCAGCTCACCGGCTATCCCCCGGAACTGCTCGACGTCGACCTGGACCTGGAAGCCGACCTCGGCGTCGACACCGTCAAGCAAGCCGAGATCTTCGCCGCGATCCGCGAGCACTACGGCGTCCCGCGCGACGATTCCCTCAAGCTGCGTGACTTCCCCACCCTGACCCATGTCATCGCCTGGATCCGCGACAAGACCGGCACTCCCCCGCCCGCGGCGGCACCGGCCGACGCACCGGCCGCGGCGGCGGCAGCGGTGCCGGTCCAGGTCGAAACCGAGCCGGCCGCTGACGACGTCACAGAGATCGTCGTCGGCATCGTCTCCGAGCTCACCGGATACCCGCCCGACCTGCTCGACGTCGACCTCGACCTGGAAGCCGACCTCGGCGTCGACACCGTCAAACAGGCCGAGATCTTCGCCGCGATCCGCGGGCACTACGGCGTCGCCCGTGACGACACGCTCAAGCTGCGCGACTTCCCCACGCTTACCCACGTGATCGGCTGGATCCGCGGCAGAATCGAGGCCGCCCCAGGCCCAAAAGCACTGAGTGACACCGCTACTGAGGTCCCGGCGGCCGTCACGTCGACCGTCAAAGGCGACCTCGCGGCCACCGACCGCATCCGGCGCCGGGTGCCGGTGCCTGCGCTGCGCCCAGATCTGGCGGTCTGTGCGCCGACCGGCGTCACGCTCGGCGCCGGCACCCGGGTGGCGGTGATGCGCGACCACGGCGGTATCGGTGACGCGCTGACCACCCGGCTGCGCAGGCTGGGTGTCGACGTGGTCGAGGTGCACCCCTACGACGATGTCGAGACCGTGCTGGCCGGCGCCGCGGTCGACGGCGTGTACTGGCTGGCGGCGCTGGACGACGAGGGCCGCCTGGAGGACATGGACCTCGCCGGCTGGCGGGAAGCGCTGCACCGCCGGGTGCGCAACCTGTATCTGACCATGCGCCCGCTGTACGAACGCAGCCCGTTCCTGGTCGTCGCCACCCGGCTCGGCGGCTACCACGGCTACGACCCGGCCGGGGCGACGTGCCCGCTGGGCGGCGCGGTCACCGGGTTCGCGAAGGCGTACAAGCGGGAGCGGCCCGATGCGCTGGTGAAGGCCGTGGACTTCCCGGCCAGCCGTAAGACGTCGGCGCTGGCCGACCTGTTGATCGACGAGACGTTGCGCGACCCCGGCTGCGTGGAGGTCGGCTACGCCGACGGCCGGCGCTGGGGCGTGGGCTTGGCCGAGCGCGCGTTCCCCGACACGCGCAGCGAGCTCGGAGCTGACCCGGTGTTCGTCGTCACCGGCGCCGCCGGCAGCATCGTCGCCGCGATCACCGCCGATCTGGCCGCCGCGTACCGCGGCACGTTCCACCTGCTCGATCTCACGCCCGAGCCCGATCCCGCCGACCCCGACCTGCGTCGCTACACCGAGGAACGGGACGGCTTCAAGACCGAGATCGCCGACCGGATGCGGCAGCGCGGCGAACGGCCCACCCCGGTGCTGATCGAGCGGGAGCTCGCGCGCTTCGAACGCCTGCAGGCCGCGCTCGCCGCGGTGCAGGCGGTCGAAACCGCCGGTGGCACAGCGCATTACCACAGCGTCGACCTCACCGACGCGGACGCGGTGGCCAAGGCGCTCGGGCAGCTACAGCGCATCGACGTCCTCGTGCACGCGGCCGGCGTCGAAATCAGCCACACGCTGCCCGACAAACAGCCTCGTGAGTTCGATCTCGTGCTCGGGGTCAAAGGCGACGGGTTGTTCAACGTGCTGCACACCACCCGCGACCTGGCGCTGGGCACCGTCGTCGCGTTCAGCTCGGTGGCGGGCAGGTTCGGCAACGTCGGGCAGACCGACTACAGCTCCGCCAACGACCTGCAGGCCAAGGTGCTGTCCAACCTGCAGCGCACCCGCCCCGACGTGCGGGTGCTGACGATCGACTGGACCGCGTGGGCCGACATCGGGATGGCCACCCGCGGGTCGATTCCGAAGATCATGGCGGCGGCCGGAGTGGACATGCTGCCCGCCGAGGCGGGCGTCGCATGGATCCGGCGCGAGCTGGACACCGGCGTGGCCGACCGCGAGGTCGTGGTCGCCGGCGCTCTGGGCGCGCTGGCCGCCGAGTTCTCCGACACCGGCGGCATCGACCCCGCAGCGCTGACCGCCGACGGGCCGATGCTCGGCGAGGTCGTGGCTGCCAGCGTGCACGACGGCCTGATGGTGCGCACCACGCTCGACCCCAAGCAGCGGCCGTTCCTGGATCACCACCGCATCGACGGCACCCCGGTGCTGCCGGGCGTGATGGGCATGGAGGCGTTCGCGGAGGCGGCCCGCCTGCTCGCGCCCGACCTGCACGTCGCCGCCGTCGAAAACGTGAACTTCCTTGCGCCGCTGAAGTTCTACCGCGACGAGCCCCGCACGCTCACCGTCACCGCGCTAGTGCACCCCGACGGCGACGACCTGGTGGCCGACTGCCGGCTGTCGGCAGAGCGCAAGGTGCCCGGTACCGACCAGCCGCAGCGCACCCTGCACTTCACCGGCTCGGTGCGGCTGACCGCCGACCCGCCCACGCTCGACGCAGATTCCGTTGCACCACAAGGTGATCCGGCATTGACGCCCGAGCAGGTGTACCGGCTCTACTTCCACGGCCCGGCTTACCAGGTCGTCGGCGCGGCCTGGAAGCACGGAGACGGGGCGGCCGCCCGGTTCGCTGCCGACCTCCCAGCGCAGGTCGACGGGCCGGTGCTGACGGGCCCGCGGTTGGCGGAACTGTGCTTCCAGGCGGTCGGGCTGCTGGAGGCCGGCACCGACGGCCACCTTGCGCTGCCGATGCACGTCGGTGCCGCACGGCTGAACGGGCCGCCGGAGGAACGGGCCGGGCTGGTCGCGACCGTGCGCCGCGACGGCCACGGCGGCTTCGACTGCGTCGTCCACGAACGACGGCACTGCCGTGCTGCGGCTGGACGGTTACCGGACGGTGCCGTTGCCCGACCCGCCGCCCGAGGACGTCGTCGCTCCGATCCGGGCCGTGATGGGCGGCTGAGATGGACAGACGGATCCGGCGGCTCGGCATCGTCAACCGCGGCGAACCGGCTGTGCGCGCCCTGACGGCGGTCGCCGAGCTCAACGCCGGAGGGCCGGAGCGAAGCGACGCGGGAATTGATGGAGCGGGCGATCAACTGATCGAAACCGTCGTGCTGTACACCGATCCCGACGCCGACTCGTGGTTCGTGAGGGAGGCCGACGTCGCCGTGCCGCTGGGATCGGCGACGTTCGTCGACCCCGCCGACGGCAGCCGCCGGACCCGCTACCTCGACGAGCCGGCCGTGATGGCTGCGCTGCGCAGCGCCGACGTCGACGCGGTGTGGGTGGGCTGGGGGTTCGTGGCCGAGCACGCGTCGTTTGCCCAGGCGTGCGAAGAGGCCGGCATTACCTTCGTCGGCCCGGACAGCGCGACGATCCGCCGGCTCGGCGACAAGATCGCCGCCAAACGGGTGGCCGAACATGCCGACGTCCCGGTGGTGCCGTGGAGCGGCGGAGCGGTCGACGACGTCGAGCAGGCCAAAACCATTGCGGCGCAACTGACTTACCCGCTGGTGGTCAAGGCCGCCTCCGGCGGCGGTGGGCGCGGGATCCGGATGGTGCGCGACGACGACGAGCTCGCCGCTGCGCTGCCGTCGGCGCGTGCCGAGGCGGCGCTGGCATTCGGCGACCCGACCGTCTTCCTGGAGAAGCTCGTGCCGGCCGCCCGGCACGTCGAGGTCCAGGTGATCGCCGACCGCCATGGCGGCGTGTGGGCGGTGGGCATCCGCGACTGCAGCCTGCAACGCCGGCACCAGAAGGTGCTCGAGGAGTCGGCGTCGACGGTGCTCGACGCCGACCAGGAGCAGGCGATCCGCGACGCGGCGGTGCGGTTGTCGGCCGCCGCCGGGTACCACAACGCCGGCACGGTCGAGTTCCTCGTCGACCCCGAAACGGGCAGCTTCCAGTTCATGGAGGTCAACACCAGGCTGCAGGTGGAGCATCCGGTCACCGAGATCACCACCGGGGTGGACCTGGTCAAGCTGCAGCTGCACGTCGCGCAGGGCGGCCGGCTGCCCGCGCAGCAGCCGCCGGTGACCGGGCACGCGATCGAGGCGCGGCTGAACGCCGAAGACCCCGAGAACGGATTCGCCCCCGCGCCCGGCCGGCTGGCCCGGCTGCGCATGCCCGCCGGCAGCGGCATCCGTGTCGACGCGGGAGTCCGCGAAGGCGACCGGATCCCGGCCGACTTCGACTCGATGATCGCCAAGATCATCGCGTGGGGCCGCGACCGCGACGAGGCGATCGCCCGGCTGCGGCGGGCGCTGCGGGAGACCACCGCGGTGGTCGAGGGCGGCACCACGAACCGGTCGTTTCTGCTGACGCTGCTGGAGCATCCCGCGGTGCGCGCCGGGCACTTCGACAACCACTGGCTGGACCGGCTGACCGGTGAGGGAGCGCATCTGCCGCCCGCCGACCCGGTGGCGCTGCTGGTCGCCGCCGTCGAGTCCTATGACCTTGACGAAGCGGCCGAGCAGGCCGCCTTCCACGCCCGCGCGGCCCGCGGCGGCGCCGAGTCCACGGCCGGGGTCGGCCACCGCTGCCGGCTGCGTTACCGCGGCCAGCAGTACGACCTGCACGTCTACCGCACCGGCGCGCAGACCTACCGGGTGTCCTCCGGCGTCGCCACCGCCGACGTCGTGGTTTCCTACCGGGACGGCTTCGAACGACGGGTCGGCGTCGGCGGCCGGACGCACCGCGTGGTCTCGGTGGTGGAGGGCGCCATGATCCGCGTCGACGTCGACGGCGCCGCCCACGCCGTGTTCCGCGACGACGGCGGCGTGGTGCGCTGCGGCGGGCCGGCGTTCGTGCTGTCGGTGCTCGTCGCGCCCGGTGACCGGGTCGCCGAGGGCGACCCCATCGCGGTGCTCGAGAGCATGAAGATGGAGAACACCGTCACCGCGCCGTTCGCCGGCACCGTCGCGTCTGTGGAGACCGCCGCGAAGGTCCAGGTCGAGGCCGGCGCGCCGCTGGTGCGCATCGCGACCGCCGACACCGACCAGGGCGTCGCGGCCGCCGCCGTCTCCATCGCCGGACTGACCGCCGCCGAGCCGACCGACACCGCGCCCGCCGAGCAGGTCTACGACGCACTGCGCAGCTACCTGCTCGGCTACGACCTGGACCCGGGCTCGGTGCAGACGACGATGGACCGTCAGCGCGAGTTGAGCGAAAGCGCCGCTGCCGCCGACCCGGAGCTGCTGCGCTGCGAGGACGAGCTGCTGGAGCTGTTCACCGACGTCAGCTCGCTGTACCGGCCGCGCGGCGAAACCGACTCGGAGGAGGCACTTTTCACCGGCAGCACCCAGGAGTATCTGCTGTCTTACCTGCAGTGGCTGGACGCGGACCGGGCGGATCTCCCCGACTCGTTCCGGCGGCGGCTCGAGCAGGCGCTGCAGCGGTACGGGGTGCACAGGCTGGACCGCACTCCCGAGCTGGAGGAAGCGGTCGTCTGGATGTTCCGCTCGTTTCGCCGGGTGGCCGACCTGGTGCCCGCGGTGACCGCGATCCTCGAGCGTCGGCTCCGCCACCACTCCGAGCTCGCACACCTGGCCGACGAGGAGATGCGGGCCCGGCTGGACCGGCTGGCCGCCATCCAGGGACGCCAGCAGGTCGTCGCCGAGCTGGCCCGCGACGTGCGCTTCCACTACTTCGACGAGCCGATCCTGGCGGTCACCGTGGCCGAGGAGTACGCGCGGGTGCAGCGCGACCTGGACGCACTCGGCGACGGTGACGCCGGCCGCATCGACCGTCTGGTCGCCTGCCCGCAGCCGTTGCGCGCCGAGTTGCTCCGGCGATGGCTCGACACCGACGATCCTGCGCTGCAGCGGGCGTTGCTGCAGGTCTACACCCGCCGGTTCTACCGGATCAGAGAGCTTCGCGACCTATCCGTCAACGAGCACGACGGGTGGCCGCTCGGCTCCGCCGACTACGACTTCGAGGGCGGGGCCATCCATCTGGTCGCCGCCTACGCGCCGCTGGCGAAGCTGCCGGAGTTGTCCCGCGCGATCGCGGGGCATCTGGCCACCGCCGACCAACAGCGCCAGGTCGTCGTGGACCTGGCGCTGTGGCGGCACGGCGCACCCACCCACGTCGACGACTTGGTGGCCGAGGCCGAGAAGTTATTGGCGGACTGCGACTTCGGGCGACTGCTGCACCGCCTCGACCTGACCGTGACGACGCTGGAAGGCGAGGCACCCGAGCGGTTCCGCACCCATCACCTCACCTACCGCCAGCACGACGGCCAGTTCGTCGAGGACCCCCTCTACCGCAACCTGCACCCGATGATCGCCAAGCGGCTCGACCTGTGGCGGCTTTCGAACTTCGCGTTGAACCGGCTGCGCTCGGCCGAGGACGTGTACGTGTTTCACGGTGTGGCGCATGACAATCCGGCCGATCAGCGGCTGTTCGCGCTCGCCGAGGTTCGCGACCTCACACCCGTGCGCGCCGAGAGCGGGGATCTGCGCTACCCGCGACTGGAACTGATGGGCCTCGAGGCGTTGTCGGCGATGCGCGAGGCGCTGGCCAAGTTCGACCCGAAGAAGCGGCCGGCCGCCAACCGGATCGTGCTGTACGTCCGCCCGACATGGGACGTCCCGCGCGACGCGTGGCCGGAGTTGGCTCGGTCGGTGGCACCGCTGGCGGTGGGCGCCGGGCTGGAGAAGCTGGTGCTGCGGGTGCGTCTGGCCGACGGCCGTGAGCGGGTGCTCGACGTCGAGGGCCTCGGCGGCGGGGTGACGGTGCGCGAACGCCCGCCCGGCAGCGAGCCGATCAAGCCCCTTACGCCGTACCACCAGAAACTGTTGCGCGCCAACAGGTTCGGTGCCCCCTACCCGTACGAGATCGTGCGGATGCTGACTCCGCCGGCCGAGGCGGTGGCGCGCTTCCCGCCGGGACAGTTCGTCGAGTACGACTTCGACGAGCGCGGCGAACTGGTCCCGATCGAGCGGGCGTACGGCCAGAACACCGCGAACATCGTCGTCGGCCTGCTGCGCAACGACACCGAGAAGGTGCCCGACGGGATGGCGAGGGTCGCGCTGTTCGGCGACCCGACCCGCGGGCTCGGCAATCTCGCGGAGCCGGAGTGCCGGCGCATCATCGCCGGACTTGACCTGGCCGAGCGCATGGGCGTGCCGCTGGAATGGTTCACGCTGTCGTCCGGGGCGAAGATCGCGATGGACAGCGGCACCGAGAACATGGACTGGATCTCTGCGGTGCTGCGCCGGATCGTCGAGTTCACCCAGCGCGGCGGCGAAGTCAACGTCGTCGTCACCGGCGTGAACGTCGGCGCGCAGCCGTACTGGAACGCCGAGTCCACGATGCTGATGCACACCCGCGGCATCCTGGTGATGATGCCTGCAAGCGCGATGGTGCTGACCGGCAAACAGGCCCTTGACTTTTCGGGCGGCGTCTCGGCCGAGGACAACTTCGGCATCGGCGGCTTCGACCGGATCATGGGGCCCAACGGCCAGGGTCAGTACTGGGCGCCGACACTGGCCGACGCGTGCGAGATCCTGCTGCGCCACTACGAGCACACCTACGTGGTCGCGGGCGAGCGGTGGCCGCGGCGCCGGGCGACCACCGACCCGCTCGACCGCGACGTGCGCCTGGCGCCGCACACGCCGATCGCCGGCTCCGACATGGCGACCGTGGGCGACGTGTTCTCCCCTACCCACAACGCGGAGCGCAAGAAGCCGTTCGACATGCGCTCGGTGATGCGGGCCGTGGCCGACGCCGACTCCGAGCCACTGGAGCGCTGGGGCCAGTGGCGCGGCGCCGAGACCGCGATCGTCTGGGACGCGCATATCGGGGGAATTCCGTTGTGCCTGTTGGGAATTGAGTCCCAAACGGTGGCGCGGCGCGGGTTCGTGCCCGCCGGCGGCCCGTCGTCCTACACCTCCGGCACGCTGTTTCCGCAGTCGTCGCGCAAGCTGGCCCGGGCGATCAACGGCGCCAGCGGCAACCGCCCGATCGTCGTGCTGGCGAACCTGTCCGGGTTCGACGGCTCGCCGGAGTCGATGCGCCGGTGGCAGCTCGAGTACGGCGCCGAGATCGGCCGCGCGGTCACGAATTTCCGCGGCCCGATCGTGTTCGTCGTGGTGTCGCGCTACCACGGCGGTGCGTTCGTGGTGTTCTCCAAGCGGCTCAACGGGCAGCTCGAAATCGCTGCTGTCGAAGGCTCTTTCGCGTCGGTGATCGGCGGTGCGCCGGCCGCGGCCACGGTGTTCGCCCGCGACGTGGACGCCCGCACCCAGCAGGACCCGCAAGTGCGCGAGGCGGCCGAGCGGGTGCGGGCGGCGACGGGCTCGGACGCCGGCGCGGCACGGGCCCGGCTCGCCGAGGTCACCGCGGCGGTGCGCTCGGCGAAACTCTCCGAGGTGGCCGAGGAGTTCGACCGGATCCACACCGTCCAGCGGGCGCTGGCCGTGGGGTCGGTGGACCGGATCATCGCCGCGGAGGCGTTGCGGCCCTACATCGTCGACGCGCTCGAGCGGCGAATGTCAGCTGTGTAGCGGGCGGTCTAGCCACGGGTGGCGGCATACTCACGGCTTGCGCCCGATTGCACACACAGAGCAAAGATACTGTTCAAAGCCGTGGATAGGCATACGGCCGTTTCGCTGGTGCCTGCGCTCACCGGTGGAATTTCAAGGTCTATAGCGAAGGCAGCAAAGGCCGGGTATACCGCGGCGATCGACCAAGTGGGCCTCCCCAAGGGCGGTCGTATTACGTGCGACCCTTGGGCGATGAATGCAAGAAGGATCGTATTGCCGCTCGCCATAGCCGCCCTGTTCGCCGGCCTGTTCATCGGATTCGGCGGATTCAACCAGGAAATTTCGCTGTGGGGAGGGTCCCACCTGTGGTGCGGAAATCTGTTTGTCGAGGGAGAAGTCGACGGGGCTGGGGGCATGTCGGCGGAAAGCGTGTCTCTGCTCCAGGCAGACTGCGAAATAGCTCGCGCGAGCAAAAATTCGTGGGCGGTTACGCTCATCACGACCGGTGTCGCCCTGTTGGTCAGTTCAGCGCTGCTGCGCAGTACCCCCAACAGAACGTCCTGACAAGCCATCTGGCGTGTGGGCCGGGCCACCGCCGCCGGGCAGGCGGCTTGCTGGTCGAGCCGGCGCTCATGGATCGGCTGCTGGCCGACACCGCCGAAGGCGCCGATGCGCTGCCGCTGCGGCGCTACACTGGGCCGGCTTTTCCACGACTTTCGGCGACGGCGGCGACCTGACCGTGGCCAATACGACTCGGGGATGGGACGGGCCAGGTGACGCAGAGCGAGGTCGACCAACTGCTCGCGACCGACCCCGACCAACGCCGAGCCCAGCTCGACATCCCCCCGCGACTACCCGGCCGCCTCCCGCACCCGCAGGAAGCACCGCCTCGCCCCTGAAGAACAACACCGGAAAGCCGAAATGCAGCCCGATAAGAAGGGCGTCGCCGCCGAAACCGCGGCCACGCAGGAGACCCAGAACCATGCGGTCGCAGTGCGCAAACGCTCGCGGATCATCATCGCGGTGCTGGCGGTCACCACCGTGATCGCCACGATCGCCGCATTCTTCTACTACATGCGCGCCGATAACGCCGAGAAACAAGCCACCGCACGTCTGCGTGAGGCCACGGCCCTGCGACTGGTGGCGGAAGCCCAGTCCATGCTCGTACGGCCCGGCGGCGATATTCGTGCGCTGCAGCAACTGGTGGCCGCAGACGCCCTCGCCCCCGAGCATGCCCAGGGCGCGCTACTTGATGCCGTAATGGCGCGCCGAACGATGCTCAAGATCACCCTTATCGACAAGACCGGACAGATCGCCGCGACCAAACCAGTATTCGCGGCGTTAAGCCCCGACTGGCAGCGACATCGTCACCGTCAGCAGCGAGTCCACACGCTGCGGATGTGGGATGCGGCGACCGGCCAACCGGTCGGGCCCCGCCGCCCGGCGATAGCGGCAGGGTGCCCGTGTGGCGTTCAGCCCCGACGGCGGCGCATCGTCTCCGAGCAGCTCCGACGACACGCTGCGGTTGTGGGACGCGGGCACCGGCGCGCCCAACGGCGCCCCGCTGATCGGCCACACCGACTCGGTGTTCAGCGTGGCGTTCAGCCCCGATGGGCGCGCATCGTCTCCGGCAGCCGCGACGGCACGGTGCGGATTTGGGACGCCGCCACCGGCGCGCCCATCGGCGCCCCGCTCACCGGCCACACCGGTCCGGTGAATAGCGTGGCGTTCAGCCCCGACGGCGGCGCATCGTCTCCGGCAGCACCGACGACACGGTGCGGATATGGGACGCCGCCACCGGCCAGCCAATCGGCGACCCGCTCACTGGTCACACCGGTGCGGTGAATAGCGTGGCGTTCGGCCCGGACGGCACGGCGCATCGTCTCCGGCAGCGCGGACAAGACCGTGCGGATATGGGACGCCGCCACCGGCGCGCCCATCGGCAACCCGCTCACCGGCCACACCGACGCGGTGGATAATGTGGCGTTCAGCCCCGACGGCACGCGCATCGTCTCCGGCAGCGATTTTATTCAAGACGAAACCCTGCGGCTCTGGAACGCCGCCACCGGCGAACCCATCGGCGCCCCAATCACCAGACCTTCCATGGCGATCAGCTGTCGGGTGGCAGCTTCGTGGGGTTCAGCCCGGACGGGCAGCGCATCGTCTCCCTGGAAGCCGACGGCACGCTGCGCGAGTGGGACCCGGCCGCCGGCGCGCCGCTGACCGTCAACACCAGCGAGGGGTTTTTCCGTGCGGCATTCAGCCCCGATGGGCGGCTCATCGCCGACGGCAGCCGCGACAACATGGTGCGGATCTGGGATGCGGGCAGCGGCCAGCAAATCGGCGGCCCGCCCCCCGACGACACCAGCGAGCCCCACGGCAACGCAAGCGGGGTGATCCGTGTGGCGTTCAGCCCCGACGGGCGGCGCATCGTCTCCGGCGGTACCGACAACATGGTGCGGATCTGGGACGCCGCCACCGGCCAGCCGATCGGCGGCCCGCTCACCGGCCACACCGGGCAGGTGGATGGTGTGGCGTTCAGCCCCGACGGGCGCGCATCGTCTCCGGCAGCGAGGACACGACGCTGCGGATCTGGGACGCGGGCACCGGCCGCCCATCGGCGCCCCGCTCCCCGGCCACACCGGCTCGGTGGACAGATGTGGCGTTCAGCCCCGACGGCAAGCACATCGTCTCCGGCAGCGACGACGAGACCCTGCGGTTGTGGGACGCGGCCACCGGCCAACCCATCGGGCAACCGCTGACCGGTGGCACAGGCCCTGTGGCGTTCAGCCCCGACGGCCAGCGCATCGTCTCCGGCAGCGCCGATATTCACGCTGCGGATGTGGGACGCCGGCACCGGCCAACCCATCGGCGACCCGCTCACCGGCCACACCGGTGCGGTGACCAGTATCGCGTTCAGCCCCGACGGCAAGCACATCGTCTCCGGCAGCACCGACAAAACCCTGCGGATCTGGGACGCCGCCACCGGCCAACCCATCGGCGACCCGCTCACCGGCCACACCGACACGGTGGGCGGCGTGGCGTTTACCCCCGACGGGCGGCGCATCATCTCCGCCAGCGGCGACAAGACACTGCGGCTGTGGCCAGGACCCGCAGCATGGCGAGACGAACTGTGCGCCAAACTCACCACCAACATGAGCCATAAGCAGTGGCGCGAATGGGTCTCACCCGACATCGACTACATCGAGGCCTGCCCGGGACTGCCCATTCCGCCTGACAGTTAGCAGTGACCAGAATTCCGCCATCGCTCATCTCGCTGCATCGACGACGTACGGGGATGCGGAGCTAAATTCCGGCTCAGACAGCCACGTGCCGAGTAGTCACCCGGCCTCCTCTGAGGGAAAACCTTCTACCGCACCGGACGGTCCAGCCAGGAGTGTCGCGGCTCTGCGAGTGTGAGCACGCCCGGGTCGCCCAAGCGGAGCCGGCGGCGGATGCTCGACGTGCGCCGCCGTCGTCAGCAGGAACCGGCCGTCGCGACGCCACCAGCCGGGGAACACCGGCCCCTCCACGGCGCGCACGGTCAGCGCGCCCCAGCCGTCGTCGCGCGTCTCGCCGACCGTCACTTCGACGCTGCGGGTGTCGCGGCGCAGCCCGGTCTGCAGCACCTTGAGTGCGCTCTCCTTCGCCGACCAGATGAGGTTGGCGGCGGCGTCGCGCTCCGGGTGAGCCTGCACCCACTGCTGCTCGGCCGGGGTGAGGAAGTCGGCCAGGAACGCCGGTGTCCGCGGCTCGACCAGCTCCAGATCGCAGCCGACGCTGGGTGATTCGGTCGGGCATGTCACGCACACCGCCCAGCCGGCCCGGTCGCTGATCGACACCCCCATTTCGACAGGGTTGCCGTCGACGCAGACGAACGGCGCGCCGCTGGGCGCGTTGCGCACCTCGATGCCGGCGAGGTCCTCGGTGCTGCGGCCGGTGACCGACGCCACCGCATGCTTGGTGACCAGCCGCCGCAGCAGATACTCGGTGCGCCGCTTGGTGTAGCGCAGTCTTGCGAGCACCTCCGCCTCGCCGACCGAGAGCCACTGCTCGTCGTCGGGCAGCGCGTCCTCACCAAGAGCAAGCCACCGATACCCCGCCTCCACGCGAAATAGCATTCCATGTCGTGATTTCCGACGCGGGCTCAAGTGGTGGCTGCAACACCTGATTCGTTTCGAGGTGTTGTTGATGTCTTTTCGCAAGCGTGGTTGCACTCGGGTGCCGGTGTTGGCGCGTGGGGTTTTCCTGAAGGCGTTGAGGTCGGGGTTGTCGCAATCAGCGGCGGGCACCGTGGCCGGGGTTTCTCATACGACGGGCCATAAGTGGGCCAAAGCTGCAGGTGTGCCGGCGCAGGTCAAACATCGCGGTATCCGGTATCCGGCGGCGGTTCGGGAGGCATTTTGGGCGGCGGTCAGAACAGGGGCATCACCGACGCAGGCGGCGGTGATTGCCGGCGTGTCGGAGTACTCGGGTCAAATCTGGGTCAAACAAGCTGGCTACGTGCCCAGAACTCAAGCCCCTATCGATGACCAGATCGATCCGACACCGCTACTTCGAGGCCCGCTGACGTTCACCGAGCGCTGCCGATTAGAAGAACTGCTCGAAACCGGCTGCTCACCCGAGCGGGCTGCTGGCCTGCTGGGACGGCATCGAGACACGATCCGTCGCGAGATGGACCGGGGCCAAACCCGCTCGGGGTATCGGGCCCGGGTTGGTCAAGATGTGGCCGAGGCTAACCTCAAGCGGCCCAAGATGCGCAGGCTTGAGAACAACCCTGCGCTGCTGGCCGAGGTTCTGCGACGCTTGAAACAGCGGCACAGTCCCGAGCAGATCGCGGGCCGGCTGCGCGAGGACTTCCCCGACGATCCGGAGATGTGGGTGTCACACGAGACGATCTATCAGGCGATGTACGTCCAGCCGCGTGGCGAACTGGCCAAGCTAGTCAAGACCGCGCTGCGCACCGGCCGCACTCAACGAAAAGCACAGGGCCGCAAAGACACTGGTGCAGGAAAGCTCAAGGGGATGATCAGCATCAGCGAACGTCCCGCCGAGGCCGAGGACCGCGCGATCCCCGGACACTGGGAAGGCGATCTGATCTTGGGCAGCACCGCCTCGGGCTCAGCGATCGGCACCATGGTGGAACGCGCCACAGGATTCGTGGTGCTGCTGCACCTGCCCGGTGACCGCACCGCAGCCACCCTGGCCGACGCAATGTCGGCCAAGATCCCCCAGATCCCCGAGATCCTGCGCCGCTCGCTGACCTGGGACCAAGGCAGCGAAATGGCATTACACACCAAGATCACCGAAGCCACCGGCCTGCCGATCTACTTCTGCGACCCACACAGCCCCTGGCAGCGCGCCACCAACGAAAACACCAACGGCTTACTGCGCCAATACTTCCCCAAAGGCACCGACCTATCGTTCTACGGCCCCGGCTGGCTCGACCAGGTCGCCGCCGAACTGAACGCCCGACCCCGCAAGCGCCACAACTGGCGAACCCCCGCCGAAGAACTCGATCGTTTACTCTCAAACCCGTCCACATTCGTTGCGGCCACCGCTTGAATCCGCCCGACGATCCACGACCGTGGCTGCTATTTCGGCGTAGAGAAGTGGCATGACGGCGTTCGTCACCGGCGGATCGGGGTTCATCGGCGGCCGACTGATCGAGCGGCTCGTCGCCGACGGTGTGGCAGTGCGCGCGCTGGCCCGGTCGGACCGTTCGGCTGCCGCAGTCGGGGCCCGGGGCGCCGAGCCGGTGCGCGGCGACCTCGGCGACGTCGACGCGCTCACCGCGGGCGCGCGCGGCTGCGACACCGTCTATCACCTGGCGGCAAACGTCGAAATGTGGGGCCCATGGGACGATTTCGTCCGCGACAACGTGGTTGGCACGCAGCACGTGCTCGACGCGGCGAGGGCGGCCGGTGTCGTCTCCTTCGTCCACTGCGGCACCGAGGCGGCGTTGATCGCCGGAGAGCCGCTGCGCAACGTCGACGAGACCGCACCGCTTCGGCCCGACTCGCCGGCGCCGTATCCGTCGACCAAGGCCCGCGCCGAGCAGGCGGTGAGAGACGCCGACCGCGACGGGTTCCGGACCGTGGTCATCCGCCCGCGGTTCGTCTGGGGCGCCGGCGACACGACATTGCTGTCGAACATGGTGGAGATGGTCGAGTCCGGCAGGTTCGCCTGGATCGGCGGCGGCAGGCAGCTCACCGACGTGACCCACGTCGACAACGTCGTCGAGGGGCTGGTGCTCGGCGCGCAGAAGGGGCGCGGCGGCGAGGCGTACTTCGTCACCGACGGCGAGCCCGTCGTGTTCCGCGAGTTCGTCTCGGCGCTGCTTGGAAACTCAGGGCGTCCATGCACCCACCCGGTCGATTCCGGCGTGGGTCGCGGGACCTCTCGCGGCTGCCTGCGAAGCCCTTTGGCGTGTCGCGCCGATACCGGGCCAGCCGCCGCTGACCCGGTTCACCTACTGGGTGTCCTCGCAGGAATGCACGATCAACATCGCCAAGGCCAGGCGCGAACTCGGCTACCGGCCCGTCAAATCACGGGCAGACGGCCTCGCCGAACTCGCCGCCAGCCGCTAGCGGCCCGTCAGCGTCGGCTCGCGGCGGCGGCCGGAACAAGCCCGCGGCGACGTGGCGTTTCGCTCACCGGCGTGTCCGCGCGTTCGGTCACCGGCTCGGTCGCCTCAGGTGCGGCCGCAGGCGCAGGCTCGGTCACGGCAACCGGCCGCTGCGCGTAATGGACGTCGCGCAACGTGCGCACCGACAACCGCCCCAACGCGAGTGCGCCGAGGAACACGATCAGCGTGCCGAGTCCCGAGAAGTAGGCCAGGTCCAGCGCCGCGTACTTCGCGTCGGTGGACGCGAGCGGCCGCCCGACATCGCCGACTCTCAGCACGTCGGCAAGCGCACGACCGACGACGAACCAGGCGCCGGCCACCACGGTGATCCAGCCGCCGAGCATCGCGGTGGCGCGGTTGCGCGACGTCAGCAGCAGCAGACCGCCCACCACCGTCGCCGCGCCGGGCAGCACCTCAAGCCAGCCGCGGGCGGCCAGCCACGTCCACGCCTGGTCAGTGCCCCACGCGAAGTCGAACAGCGGGCCGATGAACGGGATCAGCGCGCCCCACACTCCCAGCAGAATCAGCAGGAAACCGCTCGCAGCCCCTCGGCTGCGGGGAATCCGCATTCTCGAACCGCTCACCGGAGCAGCGGTGTCCACCTTGGTCATGACGTTCCCTCCTGCACTAAACGAACTAAACGATGAGCGGTGGATACCCGAGTTCACTTCGCGGCAACCATGGCGCAGTACCGTCGCGCGCATGAGCGCGAGTGTCAGCCAGGTGGGTCCAGTCGAACAGCTGGCGCGCTTGGGCGCGCGCGTCGACGACCTGCTGCGCCGGCTTTCGGAAGCCGAAGCGACGTGGCAGGCCTTGATCGCCGGCACGGCTCCCGAAAACCGTTTCAGCGCACGCAATCTCGTGCATTACTGGGCGCTTCGCCAGGTCGATCTGCGCGAGATGCAGTCGGAGCTCGCGTCGGTCGGGTTGTCGTCACTGGGACGCAGCGAACCGCACGTGCACGCGACGCTGCGACTGGTCGCCTCGGCGATCGCGGCTATGCTCGGCAGTGGCTGGTGGCCGCCGGACGACGTTGCGGGACATGCTGGACGAGGGCGCGAAGCTGCTGCGGCAGAATGCCGTTGACCTGCTCGGAGAACTGCCGCCCGGTCGTGCGGCACGCATCATGGTCACGTTGCCGGCCGAAGCGGCGACGGACTCCGCGCTGATTCACGCGCTGCTCGCCGCCGGGATGAACATCGCGCGGATCAACTGCGCCCACGACGACCCGCCGGCGTGGCGGGCGATGGCCGACAACGTGCGCGCGGCGGCGCGGGAGGCAGG
This sequence comes from uncultured Actinomycetota bacterium, assembly GCA_963775205.1. GTDB lineage: Bacteria > Actinomycetota > Actinomycetes > Mycobacteriales > Mycobacteriaceae > Mycobacterium. The sequence goes on from CAVZHV010000002.1 coordinate 300,689, forward strand.
CACGCGGTGTCTGATTGCGATGGACCTGGCCGGGCCGAAGCTGCGCACCGGCCCCCTCGAGCCGGGACCGCCGGTCGTCAGGCTGAAACCGCACCGAAATGCGTGGGGGCAGGTGGTGGCGCCTGCCCGCGGCTGGATGACGTCGGCGACGAGTCCGGCCGAGCCACCCGAACCCGGATTGCCGGCGCTGCCCGTGCCCGACGAGTGGCTGCGTAGGCGGCGCACCGGTGACGTCGTCGAACTCACCGACACGCGTGGATCACAGCGCCGGTTGGAGACCACCGGTGCCGCAGGCGGATTCGTCGTCGCCTGCTCCAAGACGATGTATCTGGCGAGCGGCACCCGGCTCAGGGTCGGCGACGATCACGCGGAACTGGGTGACCTGCCGCCGACGGAGCAGGGCATTCGGCTCAGCGCCGGCGACATCTTGCACCTCACGCGCGACTGCTCGTCGGCACCCGTTGACACACAGGCGATTCCGCGCATCGGGTGCACGTTGCCGGAGTTGTTCGGCCACGCGCATGTCGGGGAGACCGTGTTCTTCGACGACGGTAGGCTGCATGGTCGCATCGTCTCCGTCGACGCGGACGTGCTGGCTGTATGCATCGACCACCCTCCGCACGGCAGCGCAAAGCTGAAGGCGGGCAAGGGAATCAACGTGCCCGACACCGACCTGCCGATGTTGGCTCTGACGCAGCAGGATATGGACGACTTGAGGCACGTCGTCGAGATCGCGGACGTGGTGCAGATGTCGTTCGTGCGGTATCCGTCCGACGTCGAGCAGCTTCTCGACGAGCTGGCGCGGCTCGGCGATGACCGGCTGGGAATCGTGCTCAAGATCGAGACCCGCGAGGCGTTCGAAAGCCTGCCGCAACTGTTGCTCACGGCCATGAGGCGGCGCCGGGTCGGGGTCATGATCGCCCGCGGCGACCTCGCCGTGGAGTGCGGCTACGAGCGGATGGCCGAGGTGCAGGAAGAGATTCTGTGGCTGTGCGAAGCGGCGCATCTGCCGGTGATCTGGGCGACGCAGGTACTGGAGCAACTCGCCAAGACCGGCGTGCCGTCACGGGCCGAGATCAGCGACGCCGCAATGAGCGAACGGGCCGAGTGCGTGATGCTGAACAAAGGCCCCTACATCGACGACGCGGTGGTCGCGCTAGACAACATCCTGCGCCGGATGACGAGCCACCACTACAAGAAGAACGCGCTGCTGCGCACGTTGAACTCCTGGCACACCCGCTAGATCAGGTGCCACGCGAGTAGCACGACAGCGATCACCGGCAAGACGCCCTGCACCAGTGCGGAACGCGCCTTGTCCGGTGACGACACCGCCAGCACGACGGCCGCAAGCGCCATCGACCCGGTGCCGGCGAACATCAATGCCGACCCGACGGACGTGCAGCCGACGACGAACGTGACGATGCCGGCCGTCGTGATCGCTGCCAGGAACAGGTTGTAGAAGCCTTGATTCAGCGCAAGCAGCTTGGTGGTTTGCGCTTCTTCCTCGGATGTGCCGAACACCGCCCGGGTCCGCGGCATCGTCCACAAAAAGGACTCCAGAACCCAGATGTAGACGTGCACAAGCGCCGCCAAGGCGGCGAAAACCACTGCAGCAGCGCCCATGTCAGCTCCCGTCAAGCTAGTCGAACAGCCCGGCCTGACCCAGGCCACTGGGCGGCGGGATACCCAGGTGGGTCCACGCCGACGCGGTCGCGAGGCGTCCCCGCGGCGTGCGCGCGATCATCCCGGCCCGCACCAGGAACGGCTCGCACACCTCCTCGACCGTCGTCGATTCCTCCCCCACCGCGACCGCCAGCGTCGACACCCCCACGGGCCCGCCGCCGAACGTGCGGATCAGCGCCGTCAACACCGCACGGTCCAGCCGGTCCAGCCCGAGCTCGTCGACGTCGTAGACCTCCAGTGCGGCTTTGGCGACGTCGCGCGTGATGACGCCGTCGGCCCGCACTTCCGCGTAGTCACGGACGCGCCGCAGCAACCGGTTGGCGATCCGGGGCGTGCCGCGCGAGCGCCCGGCGATCTCCGCGCCGGCGTCGCCGCTCAACTCGATGCCGAGAATGCCCGCCGACCGTCTGAGCACCTGCTCGAGTTCGGCCGGCTCGTAGAAGTCCATGTGCGCGGTGAACCCGAACCGGTCGCGCAGCGGGCCGGTGAGCGCACCGGACCGGGTGGTGGCGCCGACGAGCGTGAACGGCGCGACTTCGAGCGGAATCGACGTGGCCCCCGGCCCTTTGCCGACGACGACGTCGACGCGGAAGTCCTCCATCGCCAGGTAGAGCATCTCCTCGGCGGCCCGTGCGATGCGGTGGATCTCGTCGATGAACAGCACGTCGCCCTCGACGAGGTTCGACAGCATCGCGGCGAGGTCGCCCGCGCGCTCCAGCGCGGGGCCCGATGTCAGCCGTAGCGAGGCGCCGAGCTCGTGCGCGATGATCATCGCCAGCGACGTCTTGCCCAGCCCCGGCGGCCCCGACAGAAGGATGTGATCCGGTGTACCGCCGCGGTTCTTGGCGCCCTCCAGGACCAACTGCAGCTGCTCGCACACCCGCGGCTGGCCGATGAACTCCGTGAGCGACCTCGGCCGCAGGCTGGCGTCGATGTCGCCCTCGCCGACGGTCAGCGCTGCCGACACCTCGCGCGCGTCGTCATCGACGGGCTCGAAACGCGTCATTTCGACTTACCCAACAGCGAAAGCGCGGCACGCAGCGCGCTGGATGTGGTGGCCGTATCGTCGCCGGCCAGCACCGCGTCGGTGGCCTCCTCGGCTTGCCTGGCTGCAAAGCCAAGCCCCACAAGGGCTTCCACCACGGGGCCGCGCACCCCGTGGCCGTTGATCACGGGAGCGCCCACGGTGGCGTAGACGGCGCCCACCTTGTCGCGCAGCTCCAGCACCATCCGTTCGGCGCTGCGCTTGCCGATGCCGGGCACCCGGGTGAGCGCGGTGACGTCGCCGTTGGCCAGCGCCTGGCGCAAAGCAGGCGCCTCGTGCACGGCCAGCGTCGCCATGGCAAGCCGCGGGCCGACACCCGACACCGACAGCAGCGTCGAGAACAGGTCGCGGGTGTCGGAGTCGGCGAAGCCGTACAGCGTCATCGAGTCCTCGCGCACGATCATCGCGGTGACGAGCCTGGCCTCGGTGCCGCGGCGCAGCGTCGCGAGCGTCGACGGCGTCGCGTTGACCCGGTAGCCGACGCCGGACGCTTCGATGACGACGTGGTCGAGGGCCACCTCGAGGACTTCCCCACGGATCGACGCGATCACGTTGCCGCCTTCACCTTGGCTTCGAATTTCTTGCGTTGCTCGGCGGCGCGTGCCTCGGCCTGCGCCATCCGGGCCAGCATAGGCGCGCGCCAGCAGTGGCAGATCGCCAGCGCCAGCGCGTCGGCCGCGTCTGCGGGAGTCGGTTTGGCTTGCAGCGCAAGGATTTTGGTGACCATGGCAGTGACCTGCGCTTTACCGGCGCTGCCGCTGCCGGTGACGGCCGCCTTGACCTCGCTGGGGGTATGGAAGTGCACGTCGATATCGCGGCGGGCGGCGGCGAGCGCGATCACTCCGCCGGCCTGCGCGGTGCCCATCACCGTGGACACGTTCTGCTGGGAGAACACCCGCTCGATCGCGATCACGTCCGGCTCGTGGGTGTCCATCCAGTACTCGACGGCGTCGCTGATTGCGAGCAGCCGGCGGTGCAGCGGCATGTCGGTGGGCGTGCGCACCACGTCGACGTCGAGAGCGGTGACGTGCCTGCCGCCCGCGCTTTCGATCAGCGACAGCCCGCAACGGGTCAGGCCCGGGTCAACTCCCATGACGCGCACGTGCGGCCTCCGTCGGTGCCGAACAATTGTTCGACGAAACCTTAACGGGTCGACTCGACATCGTCGGGTAACGACACGCAGCGGCTACTGCGGCGCGGGCGCGGGATACTGCTGCTCCAGTGCGCCGGCCTCCGCCGCACGGGCGAGCTCCTCGACGCGCTGGCCGGACTTGCCCCAGCCGCGCACCAGCTCCTGCCCGACCTTCTTCCCGTCGCGTTCGGTCACGATCGCCCAGCGCACTCCGAGCCATTTGAGCAGGAACCAGAACGGCCACAGGACCATGAACGGCAAAACGATGAGGAAAAAGATGAAGTCGAGGAAACCGATGCCGGTCTCGTACGGGATCGCCTTGAACCACCAGCGGTTCACCGACCACTTCACGCCGTTGGCGTCTGTCACCTCCGTCATGCCGTCGAACCCTATTCGATGGTTCGGCGACAAGGGATGTTTCCGGTGTGGGGACGTGCAACACGCGGAGTGCGCGCGATCCTCAGAAGCGATTGACCTCCTGGCCGATCCGACTCGAATGCCGGACCGGTACGGGGAGCCCGGTCCTACCCGGCGTGGAACGACCCCATTGACCCTATTGACAGCGGTTGCGGAAGTCGACCGAGGGTTGTCGGATGCCTTGGAGCTCGGCCCGCACTTGAGGATTGGCATCCAGGTATGTCTGTACCTGGGTACGGATCTGATCCTTGGGCTGGCCTTTAAGGCTGGTGAAGTATGCGTTCACGTCGGGATGGGTGAACAGGTAGGCGGACGTGGCCGCGGCGACGCCGGACATCACGCCGGCCAAGTCGGCGGCCGTGCAGTTCGGCGGCGGCGGCTCGGCTGTTGCGGTCGCGGCAGTACTCACGAACACGGCGCCGGCGGCGAGGGCTGCCGCTACCTTGCGGCTAACTGGGCGTGCTGAGGGAAACATGACGGCTCCTTCATACGGGGGGATTCACACGTCTTGGGTGGCTGCCTTTACCGCGGTCCGCCGGGACGGCCGGGGCGACCGATATCGATCGGCGGAAGAGGCGGCCTGGGTCCGGGGTCGAGAATGATGTCCACATCCCCGTCGCTGCAATACCAGTCATATTCGCACGGATAGGGAACGTAGGGGCCCGAGGACGTCGGCACCCCGTCCGGCCCGCGGACCTCACCCTGGGAACATATGGTGACTCCGCCGGAATAGCTGCAGTCGGCCGCCGCCGGGGGTGCTGTGACGATCCCGAGGGGAACCGCCGCCAATCCCAATCCCAGCACCAGGTAGCGCCTACTTGATCGCACGGCTGCTCCCTCTCTGCGGTGGCCAGCGGCTCACCGGCCCTCGGCGCGGAGCATAGCCCTGCGTACCGGTGTATTCGGGCTTATCTGCACTTAAGGACGTTTGTCTCGTAAATGCCGCGGCCATGCCCCTCGCGGGGTCCGCTAGTCGCGGTGTGCGCAACCGCGATCTGCGCGTTCGTTCTAATCAAAGACCCGTGGCCGCCGGGCTGTCGGAGTAGCGTCGGCTTGGACCGGGTTGAGAACGGGAGCCGAACATGGCCGCAGGCGATCAGGACTGGACAAAGCCGGCGGCAATGGCCATCCCGAAGGAAGGCTATTTCGAACTCGAGCGGGGTCGCTATGGCCCGATCTACCCGAGAACCCCTGCGTGCTATGGGTTTTCGATCATCGCCAAGGTCAAAGAGGGCCGCGAAGATGCTGTCCGCGCGTACGGCAAGCAGATCGAAGAGGCCATCAAGGGCAGCCCCGAAGTTCTCGCGCCGCTACGGCTGCACTATCTGCGCTGGGTGCTTTTCGACGTCGGCTCAGGACTGCATTTCCAATACCAGGGCATCTTCGACACCGACTTCGACAAGTACACCGAGGACGCTGTGCAGCTCTTCAGTCAGACCGGGATCACCACCGTTTTCACAAACCTGGAGGGGTTCCCCGAGGACTGGAAAGAGAATCCGGAGGCGTTCGTCACGTTTGTCCGGGAGCACCAATGTCCGAGCTTCCTCGAATACGGGGAGTACCCCTACGTCACCGCCGACGAGATCAAGAAGGCGCTGCGGCTGAAGGCGGCGTTCTCGACGATGCTCGATCAGATGCAGTGATTCGCGCCCAAGCGTGCGAAGATGCTTGAGCTCCATGACATTCAGCACATCCTGCTGACCCGCACCCCGGCGATGACGGGGCGCTACGAGTTCTTGTCGTTCGACAACCCGGCCGGCGGCCGCGCATGGCTCTCCGAATTGCTCGATGTCGTCGAGTCCGCCGCCTCGGCACCGACCACGATGGACAGCACCAAGCGCTGGGTGACACTCGCGTTCACTTGGAACGGCCTGCGAGCCCTCGGCGTGCCGGCGGACTCGCTGGCGACGTTCCCGGAGGCGTTCCGGCAGGGCATGGCCAGCAGGGCCGACATTCTCGGCGACACGGGCCGCAATAATCCGCAGAACTGGGTGGGCGCGCTGGCCGGCGATGACCTGCATGCGATCGCGATCCTGTTCGCGCGAGACGACGAAGAACACGCGCGTGCCACCGGAGTGCACGATGAGCTGGTCGCGAGATGCAATGGAGTGCGCAGCTTGTCGTTCCTCGATCTCAATGCGACTCCCCCGTTCAACTATGCGCACGATCATTTCGGCTTCAGGGACCGCCTGTCACAGCCCGTGATCGAAGGATCCGGTGAGGAGCCGACGCCGGGTTCAGGTGCGCCGCTCAAGCCCGGCGAGTTCATCCTGGGATATCCCGACGAAAACGGGCCGGTCGCCAACCTTCCGCAGCCCGATGTGTTGTCCCGCAACGGGAGCTACATGGCCTACCGACGGCTGCAGGAGCATGTCGCGCTGTTCCGTGACTACATCCGGGAGAACGCCGAGACGCCGGATGAGGAAGAGTTGCTGGCAGCGAAGTTCATGGGCCGGTGGCGCAGTGGCGCCCCATTGGTGCTGGCGCCCGAGAAGGACGATCCCGAGCTCGGTGCAGATCCATTGCGCAACAACGACTTCAACTACAAGGAAATGGACCCGCACGGATATGCGTGCCCACTTGGATCGCACGCGCGGCGGCTCAACCCGCGCGACACTGCGCACTACCTGAACCGGCGCCGGATGATCCGCCGTGGCGCCACCTACGGACCCGCACTTGCCCAGAACGCACCGGACGACGGTGTGGATCGTGGCATTGCGGCATTCATCATCTGCGCCGACCTGGTGCGGCAGTTCGAGTTCGCACAAAACGTGTGGATCAACGACCGTACCTTCCACGAGCTCGGCAACGAGCACGATCCGATATGCGGAACCCAGGACGGCACAATGGAATTCACGGTTCCTAAGAGGCCGATTCGCAAAGTCCACAAGGGCCTGCCGGCGTTCACCACTCTCACTGGCGGAGCATATTTCTTCCTGCCAGGCATCAACGCTATGCGATATCTTGCGACGCTCGACCGATCATATTAAGGACTCGCCATGGGCACACTTCCCGCCGCCCGGACCTACAACCAAAGCCACATCTCTCGTCCGCACACCGGCGGCCGGCGCATCAGCATCTATTGGACGTGGAGCTACCCGTGGGAGGCGCAACGCAACCCCGGTGAGATGTACAACCGCTTCTCCACGATGACAGAGGTCCGAAATGCGTTGTGGCCGAACTACGAAACGCCGGAGTACGACGAGGCCCACTTCCTGCAGGGCATCGCAGGCACGCTGGAACTCTTCCACCGGTCGACACTGGCCTTTCAGGAAACCGCAGGCGAAGCTACGGGACATCCCGTCGCGGTTTTCCAGCGCATCGACCAGGCCGGGTACAAGCTGCCAATCGACGAACGCATCCTTGACGACACCGACACCCTCATGGTGTTCGGCCTAGACCACATTCTTTCCGAGCAAGAAGCCGCGGCCGACGAGATCCAAGCCATCAATGACTGGCTGCAGCGGGAAGGCACGTGCCTGCTCTTGGCGCCGCACCACGACGTCGGCTTTACCGACGACTTCTCGCAGCGACAGGTCGAATACCAGCATCACGGCGACCCGCTCGTGCCACGCCAGCAGCGGTTCGGTCAATACACACGCTCGCTGATCAAGGCGCTCGACGTTCCGGTCCACAATAAGTGGGGTTTGCGACCGGCCGTCGTCGACGGGACCCAGGAGATCGCACCGTTGACGGGATTCCGGGATCTGGATTCGGCGAATCTGCTCGACAACGTCACGACCCTCAACTTTCACCCGCACCTGCCGCACTACGAGCTGAGCGCCCCCGAAAGCGAAACCGTCCGGGTCTTGGGACGGCAGCGGGTCGACCCGAACCGACCGCATCCGTTCACTGCGGAGGGCAACACAGAGTTCAACGCCCTTATCTGGATGCCGCCCGCCGGTCAGCGCGCCGGCGACATCGTGCTCATCGACTCGACCAACTTCACCACGCTCTTCGGCGGCACCGACAGCCTGAAGAACCTCTGGCACAACCTCGCCACCATGAAATGAGGTTCCGGGTGAGCCTGCACCCGGTTTGATGCGAGAGCTACTCGTCGTCGAGCTCGGCCATCACTTCGTCGGGGATGTCGGCGTTGGTGTACACGTCCTGCACGTCGTCGCTGTCCTCCAGCGCGTCGACGAGCTTCATCAGCTTGCGCGCGCCTTCGGCATCCAGCGGCACCGTGACCGACGGCTGGAAGCCCGCCTCGGCTGAGTCGTAGTCGATGCCGGCGTCCTGCAGCGCGGTCCGCACCGCGACCAAATCGCGATGGCTCACAAATGACTTCGAACCCGTCATCGAGGTCGTTGACGTCCTCGGCGCCTGCGTCCAGCACGGCCGCCAGCACGTCGTCCTCGGTCAGGCCGTCCTTGTCCAGCGTCACCACGCCCTTGCGGGAGAACAGGTACGACACCGACCCTGGATCGGCCATGCTGCCGCCGTTGCGGGTCACCGCGACGCGGACCTCCCCGGCCGCGCGGTTGCGGTTGTCGGTCAGGCACTCGATCAGCACCGCGACGCCGTTGGGGCCGTAGCCCTCGTAGGTGATGTTCTGCCAGTCCGCGCCGCCGGCCTCCTCGCCGGCACCGCGCTTGCGGGCCCGCTCGATGTTCTCGTTGGGCACCGAGCTTTTCTTGGCCTTCTGGATCGCGTCATACAGCGTCGGGTTGCCGGCCGGATCGCCACCGCCGACGCGGGCCGCGACCTCGATGTTCTTGATCAGCCGGGCGAACATCTTGCCGCGGCGAGCGTCGACGACCGCCTTCTTGTGCTTGGTCGTGGCCCATTTGGAATGGCCGCTCATGCATACCTCTCTTACTGCAAAGTCCGGTGACCGAGTTTACGTGGGCAGTTGCGCGGCGTCCGGCGGCGTCAGCGCGACGATCCGGTAGCCGACGCCTGCGGGCCATCCGAGGTGACCGCGGATGTGGACCTGGATCCATGTCGGAGCGCCCGACGGGTCGTCTGTGAACACCGCCGCGGCGTCAGTGATAGCGCTCGTTTCGCCGGACCCGCACAGCGTGACCGAGATGCTGAGCTTCGCCTCGCCGAGCGCAGCCCGTGAATAGGGCAGGCTGTCGGGCAGGAAGAACGCGGCCTGCATGTTGGGCGTCCTGATGCCCCGCGGCGCGCTGGCCGGCCGGCGCAGCATCAGCCCGGCCACCTCGGGTTTGCCGTCGAACCATGCGGTGCCGACGTACTCGGTGCGACGGGCCTCGCCGCCGCCGGGCAGGCGCACCAGGGTGTCGATGCGCGGCTGCGGCTCGACCTCGATCATGGTGGTCATGGATTCCAGTCTGAACGGGCCGCAGACCACCGGGCGCGACTACCGCAATCTCAGCGAGCCGCAGTACACGCCGCGCCGGGACCTCAATGTGGCGATCCCGATGCGCGACGGCATCTCACTGCTGGCGGACGTCCACCGCCCGGACGCCGCCGGACGGTTCCCGGCGCTGATCGCCGCGTCGCCGTACCCGCGCCAGATCCAGGACCTCGGCGCGCCGGCGGGGTTCATCGAGGCGGGGGTCACGAAGTTCTGGGTGGCGCACGGCTACATCCACGTCATCGCCAACGTGCGTGGCACCTGTGGCTCGGGCGGCGAGTTCGGGTTCTTCGACGCCCAGGAACGTCGCGACATGCACGACCTGGTCGAGTGGGTGGCCGCACAGCCGTGGTGCGACGGCAACGTCGGGATGATCGGCATCAGCTACTTCGCGATGACGCAGCTCGAAGCCGCCGTCGAGCGGCCGCCGCACCTGAAGGCGATCTTCCCGGTCGCGGTCACCGCCGACCTCTACGAGGGCGGGATGCACCACGGCCTGATGAATGCGTCATTCATCACCCCGTTCCTGTCGATGATGGGACTCACGTCCGAGCGCAGCGACCGGTTCTGGCGGGGCCCTTTCGTCAGGCTGGCCCGTCGGGTGCTGAATACGCCGCGGCTGCATCGCAAGTTCGCGACGATGAACGGCGAGTCGGCGGTGACGATGATGCGCCAGTTGCTCAAGCTCCCGCACAATCCGCACCCGTGGGACGAGCTGTGGCTCGACGTGGCGGTCAAGCACCCTCTGCGCGACGAGTGGTGGGACGAACGCAATCTCGTCCCGCTGCTGGGCGGCATCGAGGTTCCCGTGTATCTCGGCTGCGACTGGGAGAACGTGCCGCTGCATCTGCCGTCGACGTTCGTCGCGTGGAACGCGTTGTCTGGCAAGCCTTTTGTGCGAATGGGCATGCTGGGTCGGTTCGGGTTGACATGGCCGTGGGAGAGCCTGCACGCCGAGGCACTGGCGTGGTTCGACCACTGGCTGAAGGGTCGCGACACCGGAATCCTCGACGGCCCGCCGATTCGGTATTTCTTGCCCGGCGCCGACGAGTGGCGGACCGCCGAGGCCTGGCCACCGGCGCCCGGCCACCGGGAACTGGCGCTGCGCGCCGACGGAGTGCTGGCCGAGGACGAGGGGCCCTCTGGCAGTAGGGATTTCATGGTGCTGGGCGCGGGATTGAATCGGGCCAAGCCAAGCCCTATCGACCCACCGTCATTGCTGGCATGGACTTCTGCGCCGCTCGATGAGGCCCTCGACGTCGTCGGTGACATCGAACTGCGGCTGGTCGCGTCGGCGACCGCCATCGACACCGCTTGGCTCGTGACGCTGCTGGACGTGGCGCCCGACGGGTCGGCATCACCGGTCACCGCGGGCTGGCTGCGGGCGAGCCTGCGTGACGTCGACGAAGCGGCCAGCCGTCCGGGCGCGCCGGTGCTGCCGTGCCGCACTGCCGTTGCGGTGCCGATCGGCGAAGACGTCGAATACCGAATCCCGTTGGTGCCCAATGCTCGTCGGTTTCAGACTGGCCACCGCATCCGGCTGACGATCACCAGCGACGACCAGGACCCGTCGACACCGGCAATCATGAACTTCAGGCACGCCAGCGTCGGCACCAGCAGCCTGAACACGGTGCGCTCGTCGTCGCGGCTGCTGCTGCCAGTGCTCTGACACGCTCGGCCGCGCCGAGTGGGAACTTGTGACACGCATTTTCCCGAAAAGCGTGTCACAAGTTCCCATTCGGCGACATCAGGCACGGCCCTCGAGGATCTCGACGAACAGCCGGTGCACTCTCCGGTCGCCGGTGATCTCGGGATGAAACGCGGTGGCCAGCATCCGGCCCTGCCGAACCGCGACGGGATGACCCGCCGCCTCCGCGAGTACCTCAACGCCCTCCCCGACTCGCTCCACCCACGGCGCGCGGATGAACACCGCATGCACCGGCCCGTCCAGCCCCTCGAACGCAAGGTCCTCCTCGAACGAGTCGACCTGACGCCCGAACGCGTTGCGGCGAACGGTCATATCGATGCCGCGCAACGGCACCGCGCGGCGGCCTTCCGCGCCGGCGTCGACGATCTCCGTGGCCAGCAAAATCATTCCCGCGCACGACCCGTACACCGGCATCCCCCCGGCCACCCGCCCACGCAGCGGCTCGAGCAACTCGAACTCGTCGAGCAGGTGGCTCATCGTCGTGGACTCGCCGCCGGGGATCACCAGTGCGTCGACGTCGTCGAGCTCAGCAAGGCGGCGCACGGTCGTCGCCTCCGCGCCGGCCTCCCGCAAGGCTGCCAGGTGCTCGCGGGTATCACCTTGCAGCGCAAGCACACCGACGCGAGGACGGCTCACGGGCGGTAGTCACGCTTGTAGCGGGTCAGCCCCTCCTGCATGACCGCCGCCACCATTTCGCCGTACTGGTTGAAGATCTTGCCCTGCGTCAGCGATCGGCCGCCCGAAGACGACGGCGAGGACTGGTCGTAGAGCAGCCACTCGTCGGCGCGGAACGAGCGCATGAACCACATCGCGTGATCCAGCGACGCGACCATCAGATGTTTGCGCACGTCCGCGTGGTTCACCTGCGCCGACCCGAGCAGTGTGAGATCGCTCATGTAGGCCAGGGCGCAGATGTGCAGCACGTGGTCGTCGGGCAGCGGATCGCGGTGCCGGAACCACACCTGTTGCTGGGAGGCCTTCCCGGGCACACGCGCCACCTCGTCCATCGGCACGATCCGGATGTCCCACTCTTCGAACTGCGCGAATCCGGCATCGTCGAACACCCCACCGGAGCGAAACCCTGGTAGGTCATCGGGCGGCGGTGCGGAGGGCATCGCGTCCTGGTGTTCGATGCCGCTCTGGTCGGTCTGGAACGACGCCGACATCGAGAAGATCGTCTCGCCGTGCTGAATCGCGTTGACCCGCCGAGTGCAGAACGAGCCCCCGTCGCGGAGCCGCTCGACGATGAAGACCGTGGGCGCCTTGGCATCTCCGGGCCGCAAGAAATAGCCGTGCAGTGAGTGCACCTGATAACGGCCGTCAACCGTGCGCACCGCCGACACCAGCGACTGACCGGCCACGTGGCCGCCGAAAGTACGTTGGAAATAGCCAGATTCAGGGCTGAACACGCGGCCGCGGTAGATGTTGACCTCGAGCTGTTCGAGATCAAGGATCTTCTCGATCGCCATGCGTACGGATTACCAGCCGCGCTCGGCGAGCCGATGCGGGACCGCGATGTCCTCCACGTTGATCCCGACCATCGCCTGCCCCAGGCCGCGCGACACCTTCGCCAGCACGTCGGGATCGTCGTAGAACGTGGTCGCCTTGACGATCGCGGCTGCGCGGTGCTGCGGTGCGCCGGACTTGAAGATCCCGGAGCCGACGAACACGCCTTCGGCGCCCAGCTGCATCATCATCGCCGCGTCGGCCGGGGTCGCGATGCCGCCGGCGGTGAACAGCGTGACCGGCAGCTTGCCGGCTCGCGCCACTTCGACGACCAGTTCGTAGGGCGCCTGCAGTTCCTTCGCCGCGACGAACAGCTCCTCGTCGGACAGCGAGCCCAGCCGGCGGATCTCGCCGGTGATCGCCCGCATGTGCGTAGTCGCGTTGGACACGTCGCCGGTGCCGGCCTCGCCCTTGGAACGGATCATCGCGGCCCCCTCGGTGATCCGCCGCAGTGCCTCGCCGAGATTCGTCGCGCCGCAGACGAAGGGCACGGTGAACTTCCACTTGTCGATGTGGTGGGTGTAGTCGGCGGGGGTCAGCACCTCGGACTCGTCGACGTAGTCCACGCCCATGCTCTGCAGAATCTGGGCTTCGACGAAATGACCGATGCGGGCCTTGGCCATCACCGGGATCGTGACGGCGTTCATGATGCCCTCGATGAGGTCCGGGTCGCTCATCCGGGCCACGCCGCCCTGCGCGCGGATGTCGGCCGGCACGCGTTCGAGTGCCATCACTGCGACCGCGCCCGCACCTTCGGCGATGCGGGCCTGTTCGGGAGTGACGACGTCCATGATCACGCCGCCCTTGAGCATCTCGGCCATGCCGCGCTTGACCCGCGCGGTTCCGGTCTGCCCGTGCTCCACCGCTGATCTCCCGTCGGTAACCCCTGGTACCGGACCAGTCTAGTGGGTGGGGTCCAGTGACTTTCCCCGCGAGCAGGGGCACCTCCGGCGAGCAGACGCGGAATCGCATTACCAACGCCCACCGCGTGCGATTTGGTGTCTGCTCGGCACGAAGGTGCCCCTGCTCGGCACAGAAGGTGCCCCAGGTCGCGCCGAGACCGGCCTCAGCGGATCGGCTGCGGCTCCCGGGCTCCGGTGCGCGCGTCCGCCAGCGCGTTCGCCTCTGCCAGCAGTTCGGCCAGTTGCACCGGGTACACCACCTCGCCGGCCGCCACCAGCCCGGCGATGTCGGAGGCGTCACACCAGCGCGACCCGTGGATGTAGCGGCGCTCGAGCACCGTGTGACCCGCGGTGGACGGGTCGAACCGCCGGGTGCGGTGCACGAAGAACAGCTCGTGGCTGCGCACCACCGAGTTGTTGAAGTCGAGGATCGCGTCGCGCCGCCACACCGGGCCGACCATCTCCGCGGCATCGGCACGCAGCCCGGTCTCCTCGAACACCTCGCGTGCCGCGGCCTGCTGCAAACTCTCCCCCGGCCGCGCCTGGCCGCCGACCGTGAACCACCACTTCGGCGCATCGGCGACGGAACCACGCGCGGGATCTGAGCCGCAGAACAACAACACGCAGCCCTGTTCGTCGAGCAGCACGACGCGCGCCGACGTGCGCACGGTGACGACGCCCTCCTCGCTGTCTGACACCTGGGCCCGCTCGGCGATCTCGAAATACGTTGGCAGCGGCGCGGTTCCGCCGAGGCGCAGCCACCGCACCGGACGTCGCTCCCGCAGCGCCAGGGTGTCGCGCACCGCGTCGTTGTGGAACCGCCGGGCCAGCAGCACCCGCGCCTCGGCATCGGCCAGCTCGGCGATCAGCGCAGGACCCAGCACCGCGGTGTCGACCATCGCCAACTCCGCCGACAGCTCGTTCTCGGCACCCTCGCGGGCCGGCCGGGGTGCCCGCTCGGCGGTGTCGGCCAGCGCGGTCAAGCGGCGGCACCGCTCCCCGGAGCCGTACGCGTCGGCGGCCACCGCGCGGGCCACCACCGCGCGCCGGGCCAGCGAGGCGTCCAGCGCCTGCCACGACAGGTCGTACCGGACGTGCAGCCGGTTCAGCCGGGTCGCGGTCTGGTAGGCCCACGCGGCGACGGCGAGCATGAGAACGACCAGCAGCGCCGCACCGATCACGATCCAGGTCATCAGCTGGCCACCTCGACCTTGGCGCCGGACGCGGCCACGGTCTCGTATACGCGCGCGATCTGCCGGGCCACCACCGACCAGTCGTAGCGGCGCACCGCGGCCCTGGCAGCCTCGACGTAGCGTGCCCGCAGCGCGTCGTCGCCGAGCACGTCGATCACCCCGGCGGCCAGCGCGTCACTGTCGTCCACCGCCACCAGCCGGCCCGCCTCGCCGTCCCGCAGCACGCGGCGGAACGCGTCGAGGTCGCTGGCCACCACCGGCGTGCCCGCGGCCATCGCCTCCACGAGCACGATCCCGAAGCTCTCCCCGCCGGTGTTGGGCGCGCAGTACACGTCGGCGCTGCGCAGCGCCGCGGCCTTCTCGGCGTCGTCGACCTGGCCGAGGAACCGCAGATGACCGGCCAGCGGCCCGGCTTCCTCGCACAGTTCGTCGGCGTCGCCGCGGCCGACGATCAGGACCTGGATATCGGGGAACTTTTGCACTAGTGCGGGCAGCGCACGCAGCAGCACGTCCATGCCTTTGCGCCGCTCGTCGAAGCGGCCCAGGAACAGCACCGTCTTGCCGGGCCGCGGATAGCCTTGCAGCACAGGCGCATTCGCGAACGCCGACACGTCCACGCCGTTGGGTATCTCCACCGCATCGGAGCCCAGCGCCTCCATCTGCCAGCGGCGGGCAAGGTCTGACACCGCGATGCGGCCGACGATCTTCTCGTGGTAAGGCCGCAGGATGCCCTGGAACACCGACAGGGTCAGCGACTTGGTGGTGGACGTATGAAACGTCGCGACGATCGGGCCCTCCGCGGCCTGTAGCGCCAGCATCGACAGGCTCGGCGCGTTGGGCTCGTGCAGGTGCAGCACGTCGAAATCGCCCTCGGCCAGCCAGCGCTTGACCTTGCGGTGCGTAGCCGGACCGAACCGCAGCCGGGCGACGGAGCCGTTGTACGGGATCGGCACCGCCCGGCCGCCGGAGACGACGTAGTCGGGCAGCGTGACCTGGGACGACGACGGTGCCAGCACACTCACCTCGTGACCGCGGGCGCGCATCACCTCGGCCAGTTGCAGCACATGCGACTGGACCCCGCCCGGGACGTCGAACGAGTACGGGCACACCATCCCGATGCGCATCTACAAAGTGTCTCCCAAGTCTTCCCCCCGCCGCTCTGCGACGACCCCCCGGACCAACCGCGCTCTCCGCTCGTCGGACAGGTCGGCCAGCCACTGCGGTTGAAACATGTGCCAATCGGCAGGGTGCGTTGCGATGTCGGCAGCGAAGTGATCGGCCAGCGTCTGGGTGATCGCCTGGACATCACCGGAGCTCGTGTCGACGGGCGAATGCACTCGAATGCCGCAGGTGTCGGCCTCGTTCCAGATGTATGCCGGCAGCAGCCGTGCACCGGTGGCGATCGCCAGCTTCGCCGGGCCCGCCGGCATGCAGGTGGGCTCGCCGAAGAAGTTGACCTGCACACCGGTTCGGGTCAGGTCGCGCTCGGCCATCAGGCACACGAACTTGTTCTGCCGCAGCCGTTCCGCGCACACCTCGAACGGTGAACGGTCGCCTCCCGAGTGCGGCACCACCTCGAAGCCGAGCGATTCCCGGTAGTCGATGAAGCGGCGGGCGAGTGATTCGGGCTTCAGGCGCTCGGCGACGGTGGTGAAGGTGCCGTAGTGATGGACCAGCCAGACGCCGGCCATGTCCCAGTTGCCGCTGTGGGGCAACGCGCACACCGCGCCGCGGCCGGCATCCATGGCCTCCGCCATATGCTCGGCGCCCTCGAAATAGCCGTCGAGCCGCCTAGTGACTTCCACGAGGTCCATCGACGGGAGCCGGAACGCCTCGCGCCAGTACCGGCCGTACGACGCCACCGCCGCTCGCATCAACGAGTCCGGCACCTGGGCAGGCGGTACGCCGATCACCCGGGCCAGGTTCTTGCGCAGCTGCTGCGGGCCGCCGCCCAGCGCGGCGTAGAACGCGCCGGCGTCGAACATGTTGCGCGCCAACCTGTCTGGCATCGCACGAACTCCGCGCCATCCGGCGGCATAGCCCCAGTCGGCGAGTTGATGGCGCAGCCGAGCGCGGCGCGCCCTGAGGCCGGAAGTCACCGGAATCACGGCTCGCTTTTCTTCCGGTTCGGAATCAGGTCGGTGGCGCCGGGCGACGTCCGGACGCTGTGCAGCCGCTGCGCCACCGTGATCAGGCTGGCCGCGGCGAGCACCCACATCGCGATCGGCAACGCCCACGGCAGTGGGAACAAGAAAAAGTCCGACAACCCGGCGCCCAGCAGCACGATGATCAGCCGTTCCGGGCGCTCGATTAACCCGCCGTCGCCGCGCAGGCCGCTGGCCTCGGCGCGGGCCTTGATGTAGGAGATCACTTGCGAGGTGACCAGGCAGATCAGCGTGGCCACCACCAGCGACGGGCTCTTCATGCTGAACGCCACCCACCACAGCAGCCCGCAGAATATCGCCCCGTCGGCGATCCGGTCACATGCCGCGTCCAGCACCGCACCGAACCGCGTGCCGCCACCACGCACCCGCGCCATCGCCCCGTCGAGCATATCGGCGAGCACGAAGACCCAGACGGCCACCGAGCCCCACCAGAGCTGTCCGATCGGATACAGCGTCAACGCGGCGATCACGGTGCCCGCCGTGCCGAGGATCGTCACGCCGTCGGGTGTCAGGCCGATTCGCAACGCCCCCTTGGCCACCGGAGTGGAGAGCTTCACGTACGCCGCCCGCGTCATCAAGTAGAAGTTGCTCAGTGCTCCACCCCCCGGCGCTCCGCTTGCCCCGGCTGTTTCGCCCACTCGCTGGCCAGCAGCTGGCGGGTCTCCTGCAGCAGCTGAGGGATCATCTTGGTCTGCCCGATGATCGTGATGAAGTTGGCGTCACCGAGCCAGCGCGGCACCACGTGCATGTGCAGGTGGTCGGCCAGCGACCCGCCCGACACCTTGCCAAGGTTCAGCCCCACGTTGAACCCCATCGGGTTCGACACCGCCTTGATCACCCGAATCGCCTTCTGCGTGAACGCCATCAGCTCGGCGCTCTCGGCCTCGTCGAGGTCTTCGAGCTCCGACACGCGGCGGTACGGCACCACCATCAGGTGCCCGGGGTTGTACGGGTAGAGGTTGAGCACCACGTACACGGTCTCGCCGCGGGCCACCACGAGGCCTTCCTCGTCGGAAAGCGTCGGAATCGCGCTGAATGGCTGGTCGGGTGACGTGTCGTCGCGTTCGAAAGGCGACTCGGCGATGTAGGTCATCCGGTACGGCGTCCACAGCCGCTGCAACCGATCCGGCACGCCGACGCCGCGGTCCACGATCGCGTCGTCGTCGCTGTTTTCGGGCCGGTTCACGGCTTCACCAGATCTGCTGTGGGTGAGTCGTTTTCGCGTCGCCTGCACCCAATCGACGATCGCGTCCACCGCATCGGCGCGGGGCACGCCGTTGAGCTGACTGCGGTCACGGAACCGGAAGCTCACCGCGCCGCCCTCGACGTCCCGGTCGCCGGCCAGCAGCAGGAACGGCACCTTCTGGTTGGTGTGGTGCACGATCTTCTTGGCCATCCGGTCGTCACTGGTGTCCACCTCGACGCGTATGCCGCGCGACTTCAGTTCGGCGGCAACGGCTTCCAGGTAGGGCACGTGCTCGTCGGCGATCGGGATGCCGACCACCTGCACCGGCGACAGCCACGCGGGGAACGCACCGGCGTAATGCTCGGTGAGGATGCCGAAGAACCGCTCGATCGAGCCGAACAGCGCGCGGTGGATCATCACCGGCCGCTGTCGGGTGCCGTCGGCGGCGGTGTATTCCAGGTCGAAGCGCTCCGGGAAGTTGAAGTCGAGCTGGATCGTCGACATCTGCCAGGTGCGGCCCAGCGCGTCTTTGACCTGCACCGAGATCTTCGGCCCGTAGAACGCCGCTCCGCCCGGATCGGGCACCAGCTCCAGTCCGGACGCAGCGCCGACCTCTGCCAGTACGGCGGTGGCTTCCTCCCACACCTCGTCGGAGCCGACGAACTTCTCGGGGTCCCTCGTGGACAGCTCCAGGTAGAACTCGGTCAGGCCGTAGTCGGCGAGCAGGTCGAGCACGAACCGCAGCAGCGACGTCAGCTCGTCGCGCATCTGCTCGCGGGTGCAGTAGATGTGGGCGTCGTCCATGGTCAGCCCCCGCACCCGCGTCAGGCCGTGCACCACACCCGACAGCTCGTAGCGGTAGACGGTGCCGAACTCGAAGAGCCGCAACGGAAGTTCGCGATACGACCGCCCCCGCGACCGGTAGATCAGGCAGTGCATCGGGCAGTTCATCGGCTTGAGGTAGTAGTCCTGTCCCGGCTTGCGCACTGTCCCGTCGTCGTTGTACTCGGCGTCGAGGTGCATCGGCGGGAACATGCCGTCGGCGTACCAGTCCAGGTGCCCCGAGGTGTGGAAAAGCTGCGCCTTGGTGATGTGGGGGGTGTTGACGAACTGGTAGCCGGCCTCGATGTGCTTCGCCCGCGAGTAGGACTCCAGCTCGGTGCGGACGATGCCGCCCTTGGGGTGGAAAACCGCCAAGCCCGAACCGATTTCGTCGGGGAAGCTGAACAGGTCGAGCTCCGCGCCGAGCTTGCGGTGGTCGCGCCGTTGCGCCTCCTCGATCAGGTGCAGGTGCCGATCCAGCGCCTCCTGCGACTCCCACGCCGTGCCGTAGATGCGCTGCAGGCTGGCGTTGTCCTGGTTGCCGCGCCAGTACGCCGCAGAGCTGCGGGTGAGCTTGAACGCCGGGATGTAGCGTGTGGTGGGGATGTGCGGGCCGCGGCACAGGTCGCCCCAAACCCGTTCGCGGGTGCGGGGATTGAGGTTGTCGTAGGCGGTGAGCTCGTCGCCGCCGACCTCCATCACCTCGGGGTCGCCGGACTTGTCGTCGACGAGTTCGCGCTTGTACGGCTCGTCGGCCAGCTCGCCGAGGGCCTGTTCCTTCGAGTCGTAGACCCGCCGCGAGAACAGCTGCCCCTCTTTGACGATCTGGCGCATGCGCTTCTCGAGCGCCTCCAGATCCTCGGGCGTGAACGCCTCGGGAACGTCGAAGTCGTAGTAGAAGCCGTCGGTGATCGGCGGGCCGATGCCGAGCTTCGCGTCAGGGAACATGCCCTGCACGGCCTGCGCCAGCACGTGCGCCGCCGAGTGGCGGATGACGCTGCGGCCGTCCTCGGTGTCGGCGGCGACGGGCACCACCTCGACGTCGGTGTCGGGCGTCCAGCTCAGGTCGCGCAACCGGCCGTCGGCGTCGCGGACGACCACGATCGCGTTCGGCTCGCCGCGGCCGGGCAGCCCGGCGTCGCGGACCGCTGCCCCGGCGGTCGTCCCGGCAGGCACCCGCAGCGGGGCCACGGGTTCGGCGGGGGCGGCGGTCATCGCGAAATCTCCAAACGGGAAAATGGCTGATCGCCGACCATGCTAACGGTGACGGCGGTTACGCCCCCACGCCGATGGGGCTGTCCAACGCCTCCGATTCGACGCCGACCAGACTCGCGGCCCAGCCGATGGCGCCGACGACCCACAGCGTCGCCAGCACCACCGCCGTCGTGAACGCGACACCGGCCATCTGCGTCCAGACACCCTGCGCCTTGAACCAGGCCATCGTCGCGTCGTAGCGGCTCTTCGCGAACGTCAGCAGCCGCTTCGCCCACAGGAACTCGGTGGCCAGGATGCCCAGCCCGAGGAAAACGATCGCCCAGCCCGGGCCCGGGTACGGGATCGCCAGCACGCCGAGCCCGAGCACGGCCACGCCGACCACGGCCACCGACCCGCGGTACACGAAGTCCGCGGCCGGCCGCTGCCGCAGCCGGTCCCGCCCCCTCGCCAGCTTCTGTTTCATGGTTGTCCCGGGCGCAGCCGCACGAACAGCGCCTCGCCGTCGGCGAGCACGGTGTCACCGTCGCTGAGCCGGCCCTCGACGAATATTTTACGGCCGTCGACGCGCTCGATGCCGGCGTCGACCTGCAGCTCCTTTTCGACGGGCACGATGTTGCGATAGTTCACGTGCAGATAGGCCGTGCGCTGGTACGGGCTGCGCGTGAGCTTGGCGGCGGTGTAGCCGAGCACCGAGTCGAACAGCATCGCGATCGTGCCGCCGTGCGCCGCGCCGTTGCGGCCCAGATGGAACCGGCGGAACTGCGCGGTGCCGCGCACCCGTCCGTCGGCGGTCTTCTTGAGCTCGACCGGCACGCTGTGGATATTGCCGCGGTTCGGCAGGTCCAACCGCCGGCCCGACGGCGAGTCCCACTCGTCGGCCCAGTACGGCGCAAGCAAGGCGGTGACGTCTTCGATCAGACCGGCAGCTTTGCTGACGACGTCGTCGGGCGCGTCGACGGCCCTGGCCTGATCCTGCAGGGTTCGCACCGCCTCGATGAACCGGCCGTAGTCTGGTCCGCCCTTGTCGGTGGGAACGGGCGGGTTGAAGCCGCCGCCGCGGTGCTCTTCGACTCCAGTGGCCACGCCGGTCACGCTACGGGAGAGCTTCGATCGCGAACGTGCGGCCAATGGGAAATCCGCGCCGAAATTTCGCAGTGGGCGCACGTTCGGCACATACATGAACCAGCCACCTCGCGAGCAGACACCAACTCGCACGAATCTGGCCTCGGTAATGCGATTCCGCGTCTGTTCGCGGTGAAGGACGGGAGCGTCAGTACAGTTCCGGCCATGAGCGAGCCGTTGACCGACGAGCAGCAACGCAAGCTCCGGCTCTCGCTGCGCGACGCGATGCCCAAGACGCCGTTCATGGGATGGCTCGGCATCGTGTTCGACCGCTACGAGCCCGACGACGTGGTCATCCGGCTGCCGTTCCGCGAGGACCTGACCAACGACGGCGTCTACTTCCACGGCGGCGTCATCGCGTCGGTGCTCGACACCGCCGGCGCCGCGGCGGCCTGGTCGAACCACGACTTCTCCAAGGGCACCCGTGCGTCGACGGTCGGGATGACGGTCAACTACGTCGGCGCCGCCAAGCGCTCCGACCTGGTGTGCCGCGCCCGCACCGTGCGCCGGCGCAAGGAGCTGATCTTCACCGAGATCACCGCCACCGACGCCGACGGCGAGGTGGTGGCGCACGCCGTGCAGACCTACCGGATCGTCTGAGGCGCGCACCCGTCGGGCGGCCAGCTGGCGACGCCGTCCTCGAGCGGCACCGCGAGGCTGTGCAGGATCGTGGCGATCATCCGCCACGCCCCGATCGCGGTGACCAACTCGACCAGCACGGCCGGATCGCCGCCGA
Source organism: uncultured Actinomycetota bacterium (assembly GCA_963775205.1). Classification (GTDB taxonomy): domain Bacteria; phylum Actinomycetota; class Actinomycetes; order Mycobacteriales; family Mycobacteriaceae; genus Mycobacterium. Next base: position 322,847 of record CAVZHV010000002.1, read on the forward strand.
GTTCGCGTTCGCACGCCGCCCACGCGTCAGCGCTCACCGCGCCGGAGCGCACCACGTCGTCGGTGGCCGCCAGCACCGCGCGCTCCAGAGGACCAAACCCGTTGTACGACTTCCAGTCCCGGACGCCGACGAGGTCTTCGCCCGACACGCCGAGCCCCTGCGCGACCCGCCAGTGCTGAGTCCACTCGTAGTCCGACGCGGTGAGCCAGCCGATGCGCATGATCACCAACTCACGCAGCCGGGTGTCGAGGCTGCCGTGCCACAGCATCGTCGCCAGCAGGTCGTTGATCCGCCGCGCCAGCGTCGGGTGGTTGAGCAGCACCTGGAAGATCGCGAGCTCGGCCATGTAGTTGGGCACGCCCGCTTCGTCGGCGGCCGCCTTGGCCTCGTCGACGCCCAGGCGGGGCACGCGCGGAGAGGTCACGGCGTCAGCACCCCGTGTACCGGGGGCACGTCGTCGCGCTCCCCGCCCATGAGCGCCAGCAGCTCCGCGGCGCCGTCGAGTCCCACACAGCGGCGTGGCAGCGTCTCGAACGGATACCGGCCGGACGCAAGCAGTTTCAGCGCCGCCCGGTAGGCGGGCGTGTCGACCCCGAGTGCTCCGACGATGTTCAGCTCCTTGTAGACGACGGCGTCCGGCGAGAAACCGGGAGCGCCGGTGCCCCAGCCTCGTGTGCCGGCGACGACGACGGTTCCCGCGGTGCGGGCCAACGCTATCGCCTGCGCGAACGCTGCGGGCGCTTTCGCGGTGACGTCGACGACGACGTCGGCCAGCCCGCCGGTCGCACCTTGCAACGCGCGCACCGGATCGTCGGAGGCCACGTCCACGGCGAGGTCGGCGCCGAAGTCGCCGGCCAGCGCCAGCCGGCTGGCGTCGCGCGGGCCCAGCCCGGTCACCATCACGAACCCGGCGCCGGCCTCTTTCGCGGCCGCCGCCGCGCACAGTCCCCGGATGCCGGGACCGAGGACGGCCACCACATCGCCGGGCGCGGTGCCGGGAAGTGTTGCGCCCCAACGGATTCCAGCACCCAGCGGGTTGAACAACGTCGCCACCACGGGGTCGAGGCCGGGCGGCACCGCGAGCACCATCGAGTCCGGCTCCAGATACTGGTAGTCGGCGTAGCCGCCCCATAGCCCGGGCGGCCGGTCGACCGGGATGAACCCGTACATGTCGGCGATGCCGTGCCGCTCGCAGCGCCGGTACTCGCCAGCACGGCACGCCGCGCACTGTCGGCAGGACTTGAACACCTCGATCGCCACCCGGTCGCCGACGGTCACGCCCCACCGGTCGCCTGCCCGCGGCCCGATCGCCTCGATCACCCCGACGGTCTCGTGGCCGGGCACGAACGCGAACCCGCCGGCCAGCTCGCCGGTGTACTGCTCGTGGTCGGTTCCGCACAGCCCGCACGCCTCCACGCGCACCAGCCCGTCGTCGTCCCCGATTTCGGGGACCGGCAGTGTCCGTGGCGAGAGCCGGCGCGGCGCCTCCAGCACCAGTGCCCGCGCGGACCGGGCCATCAGCCGAGGTTGGTCAGCGCGCCGAATTCCTCGTCGGACAGCGTGATCTCGGCCGCCGCCACGTTCTCCTCCAGGTGCGCGACCTTCGAGGTGCCCGGGATCGGCAGCATCACGGGCGACCGCTTGAGCAGCCACGCCAGCGCCAGCTGCGACGGGCTGGCGTGGTGTTCGGCGGCGATCCGATGCAGCGGGCCGTCGCTGGCGGCCAGTGGGCCCGCCGCCAACGGAAACCACGGGATGAACCCGATGCCGTCGGCCTCGCACGCCTCGAGCACGGGCTCGGCGGTGCGCATCGACAGGTTGTACATGTTCTGCACCGACACGACCGGGGCGACCTGCTGTGCGGCGCGCAGTTGGTCGACGTCGACCTCGGACAGCCCGATGTGGCGGATCTTGCCTTCCTGCTGCAGCGCGGCCAGCTCGCCGAGTTGATCCTCGAGCGGGAACTTCGAGTCGATGCGGTGCAGCTGGAAGAGGTCGATGCGGTCAATTCCCAAGCGGCGCAGGCTCAACTCGCACTCTTGACGCAGATACGGCGGGAAGCCCAGCTGCTCCCACACGTCCGGCCCGGTTCGCACCAGACCGGCCTTGGTGGCGATCACCAGGTCGTCGGGATACGGGTGCAGCGCCTCGCGGATCAGCTCCTCGGAGACGTGCGGGCCGTACGAGTCGGCGGTGTCGATGAAGTTCACGCCGAGCTCGACCGCGCGGCGCAGCACGCGCACGCACTCGTCGTGGTCGTCGGGTGGACCCCACACCCCCTTGCCGGTGAGGCGCATTGCGCCGAATCCGAGGCGGTTGACGGTGAGGTCGCCGCCGAGGGTGAACGTTCCGGAGGCTTGGGCGGTAGCTTCTGTGGTCACTTTTTCGACCGTACGCCGACGTGCTGCGCGACACGACAGGATGATGGCGGTCATGAAATTGCAGTTCGTGCTTCCACACGCCATGCGGCTGAAAGCCCTGACGCAGCCCTGGGAATTCAGTGTGACCGGGGCGGACCAAGCCGTGATGGCCCGACGCGCCGAGGAGCTCGGCTACGAGATGCTCGCTGTCCCCGAGCACTTCCTCGTGCCGCACACCCACTTGGAGCTGTCCGGCCCGCATTACTTCCACTCGACCGTCGCGCAGGCCTTCCTCGCTGGCGCCACCGAGCGCATCCAGGTGAACACCTGCGCCACGCTGCTGCCGCTGCAGCATCCCGCCGTGTTGGCGAAGGCGTTGTCGACGGCGGACTGGATGAGCGGCGGCCGCGTCGGTGTGACGTTCGGGGTGGGCTGGGACGAGGAGGAGTTCAACATCCTCGGCGTGCCGTTCCGCGAACGGGGACGCATGGCCGACGAGTACCTCGCCGCGATCATCGAGCTGTGGACCAGCGAGTCACCGAGTTTCCACGGCAAGTACGTCTCGTTCGACAACATCGCGTTCGAGCCAAAACCGTTGCAGGAGCCGCACATTCCGATCTGGATCGGCGGTGACGCCCCGGCCGCGCTGCGGCGCGCCGCGCGGTTCGCGACGGGCTGGTTCCCGTTCCTGACGCAGCCCGACGAGATCCCCGCGAAGATCGACTACATCAAGTCGCAGCCGACCTTCACCGGCGAGCCGTTCGAGGTGGTGTACGGCCTGGGCACGTCGCTCATCGGCGAGGGACACGTCGTCGTCGGCGACCCCACCCAGCAGCCCGGCATGACGGCGCCGGAGATCATCGACCGGCTCTGCTGGTTCGCGGAGCTGGGCGTGACGATGAGTAGCGTCCCGATCCCGCCCGTGCGAGGTGTCGACGAATATCTCGACTACGCGCAATGGGTGATCGAGGAGATCAAACCGAAGGTGCCCTAAAACCCCTTAAGCAGTTGCGCCAGAGCTCGTTTGCGCGGAAGCCATGGTGTACCCGAGGTCATTGAGGATCGCGATTTCGACCGAGTTGAGGGTTCTGACGACCAGCCCTTCGCCGTCGACTTTCGATGAAGCCGCCGGCTGGTCACCTTCGGTGGCCGACGACGGCAGGCTCCCGGTACCTGCGGCCCTGCCGTTTCCGACAACCGACGTCGGGCTCTCGGTGCTCGCAACCTTGCTGGTGGACACCGACCCGGGGTCCGTCGGGGAGGTGCCGACACCCTGCGCGGCGCCGGGCTGAGCCGTGCCGCCGACCTCGGCGGGGGACGTGGTGCCTGAGCCAGGGCCGCTGCCGGAAGTGTTGCCCGAGCTGTTGGCAGACGACGAGGCGGTCTCCCACCACAGCCCCTCTCCCAACCCGACGACGGAACTTTTCTGACAGGAACGGCACAAGCTGTGGTGCATATTATTGACAACGGCGTCAGAACGTCGCCGACATGTCATAGACATCGATCGCCGGACACCTCGAGCGGCAAGAGTGGTGGTGTGACACACCCACACGGAGACCCACCCTCGCGGCGTTCTGACAGGCAACTCTGCGCACTGAAGAGCATGCCGTTCACCTACCGCGAGCTTGGCGCGACGGCCGGCCCACTGCCCGACGGCTACCACCATGTGCGCAAGTCGGCGCGGATCGGGACGGGTCGCGCCCGCTTCGACGAGGCGGCCGCGCGAGTGATGCGGTGGGGCATGCTGCGTGGTGCGGGTGCGCGGGTGACTGCCAGCACCGAGGTGGCGGACGTCGGCTCGGTGGTGCTCGTCGGGCTCGGACCGGTGCGGGCCCCGTGCCGCGTCGTGTACGTCGTCGACGACGAGAATCGTCGCGGCTTCGCGTACGGGACCCTGCGCGGTCACCCGGAATCCGGCGAAGAGCTCTTCGCGGTGCGGTTCGACCCCGCCGACGCCGGGGTCTACGCCGAAGTGGTCGCGTTCTCGCGGCACGCGACGTGGTGGAGCAAGGCGGCGGGGCCCGTCACTGCGCTGATCCAGCGGCTCGTGACGAGGCGATACCTGCAGGCGGTCTAATCAATGACCGGCGCGCCACGCGGCCACCGCGTAGCGTTTGACGCGTGAGTCAGCCGCTGGAAGCGCACAGCGCCTACCGCCGCATCGCCGAGATCGTGCGCGGCCTTCATGACAGGTCGGAAGCGGACTCCGACACCGTCATCGCGGAGTTGGCCGAGTACGCCGCCCTCGAGATCCCCGGCGCGAAGTACGCCGGCGTCACCGTCACCACCAACCGCAAGCGCGTCGATACCCCGGCGGCCACCCATCCCTACGCGGTGATGCTCGACCAGATCCAGCAGCGTCACCGCGAAGGCCCGTGCCTGGAGTCGGCCTGGGAGAAGAAGACCATCTACATCGCGAACCTCGAAGAGGACTTCCGCTTCCCGAAGTACCGCAGAGACGCCCTCGTCGAGACACCGATCCGCTCGATCATGGCGTTTCAGCTGTTCATCGCCGACCGGACGATGGGTGCGCTGAACGTCTACGCCGAGGAGCCGCACGCCTTCGACGACGAGTCCGAGGAAGTGGGGTTGATCTTCGCGACGCACTCGGCAGTGGCCTGGAACGCGGCGCGCCGCGACGAGCAGCTCCGTCAGGCGCTGGCCAGCCGCGACAGCATCGGCCAGGCCAAGGGCATGATCATGGAGCGCTACGGGATCAACGCGATCCAGGCGTTCGAGATGTTGAGGAAGCTGTCACAGGATTCCAACGTGCCGCTGGCCCGGATCGCTGCCGAACTGGTCGAGAAGTCGCGCACGTCGGCAAGCTAGCCTGAACTTTGCCGACTGACAGACACGCCTCGGGTCCCACGCGACCGCAGATGACTGAAAGGCATTGATGGCCCAGGGCCTGGTGGTTTTCTTCGCATTGCTGGCTGCCGTGTGCATGGCGATCGGAATCGTCGTTCGCCAGCGCGCGACCTGCGATGTCCCCGAAGAAGCGGGCGTCAGCGCCACGATGGTGACGACGCTCGTGCGCACGCGTCTGTGGTGGATAGGCACCGGCGTGGCGATCGCCGGATATGCGTGCCAGGCAGTGGCGCTGTCGCGCGGCTCGTTGCTGGTGGTGCAGCCGCTGCTGGTGTCGTCGCTGCTGTTCGCGCTGCCGTTGTCGGCCCGGCTCGCCGGGCGCCGCGTCACCCGGTCCGAATGGGCGTGGGCGTCGGCGCTGACCATCGCGTTGGCGCTGTTCGTGCTGATGGCCCGGCCGCGGCCGGGCCTGTATCGCGGGCAGGAGTTGGCCTGGACGGTGGCGATCGCGGTGATCGCACCGATCGTCGTGTTCTGCGTGGTGTTCGGCGCGCGCTCGACGGCGAGACGGCGCGCCGTGCTGATCGCGATCGCGGTGGGTGTGATGTTCGGAGTCATCGCGGTGCTGACCAAGCTGGTGATGTTCGAGCTGGCCGAGGACGGCGCGGTTGCGGTGCTGAGGTTGCCGTCGCTGTATCTGCTTGCCGCGCTGGGGGTTACCGCGATGTTGTTGCAGCAGTCGGCGTTCCATGCCGGCGCGCTGCAGATGTCGGTGCCGACGATGCTGGTGCTGGAGCCGGTGGTCGCGGTAACGCTGGGCGCGTTCGTGCTCAACGAGCAGCTGACCGTGTCGGGCTACGAGACCGTGGCTTTGCCGGTCGCCATCGGTGCGATGGCAGCGGCGACGGTCGCGCTGGGCCGCGGCGAGGGTGCCTACGAGGAGCAGCTCGAAGCGGACCTGGCCCGCCGAGCCGAGTCCCCGTCACCCACGCCGTGATCATCGAGATCTCGTGCAGAAGTCGGCAAACCGTCTGACGCGACCATGCTCAGCGACGAGAAGATCCTGATCACCGGACCCGCCGGCCGGATCGCGTTCGGTATCGCCTCGTCGCTGGTGGGCAACAACGAGGTGTGGGGCATCGCCCGGTTCGGCGATGCCGGCTCACGCGAGAAGGTCGAGGCGCTGGGCGTGACCACTCGCGTGCTCGACATCGCCGAGGGTCAATTCGGTGATCTCCCATCGGATTTCACCTACCTTCTGCACATCGCGGCCGACTTCAGCCCGCAGGACTACGAACGAGCCTTGAGAGTCAACGCGGAAGGCACCGGGTTTGTGCTCGAGCACTGCCGTGCGGCGAAAGCGGCTCTGGTGATGTCGACGGTCACGGTCTACAAGCCGCATCCCGACCCGTGGCACGCGTTCGTCGAGGGCGATCCACTCGGCGATGCGATGCTGCCGCAGCAGGCGCCCTACTCGATCTCCAAGATCGCCGAGGAGGCAGTCGCCCGGTACTGCGCCCGGTCGCTGCGCCTGCCGACCACGATCGCCCGCATGTGCGCCGCCTACGGTGAGCGCGGCGGCCTGCCGGTGTGGCACATGCACGCGCTCGCCGCGGGCGAACCCGTCCGCACACGCTGGAATCCCATGCCCTACAGCCCCATTCACGACGACGACATCAGCGCGCACCTCGAGCCGCTGCTCGACGCCGCCGAGGTGCCGGCCACGATCGTCAACTGGGGCGGCGACGAGCCCGTCAGCGTTCAGCAGTGGTCGGCGTACCTCGGCGAGCTGTTCGGCGTCGCCCCCGACGTCGTCGTCGAGGAGGTGCCCGGCGCCTCCGTCGGCTCAGTCGCCGACCACACCAAACGCGCCGCGCTCACCGGGCCGTGCGGGGTGCATTGGCGAGAAGGACTGCGCCGGGTGGCCGAACAGCTCTACCCCGACCGCGTCCGGAGCCCACGTTCATGACTCGCCGCTACCCCACCCGCGAGGAGCTGATGGCCGAGGCCATGCAGGAGACCGGGCTGTCCGACTTCGGTCCCGGCGACTTTCGCGACGGGCTCGACATGCTGCTGGAGAGCCTGGAGCGCGACGGAGACCTGCATCCCGCCGCGGATGCCGCCGTGACCGCCGACTTCCGGCGGCGGTTGATCAACCGGCTCGAGGTCGAACAGTGGTACCGCGCGCATCCGCAGATCGAGGACGTCCCGGTGCTGGGACCCGTCGACATCAACGGGCTGCCGCGAACCGGCACCACGGCGCTGGCCAACATGATGTCGCTGGACCCGCAGTTCCGTTGCCTGCGTGGGTGGGAGCAGACCAGGCCCTGCCCGCCCCCGACTCTCGACAGCGAGGCCACCGATCCGCGCCGGATCGCGGCAGCCCAGTTCGACGAGCAACTGCCGCCGGAGGCCAAGGCGCTGCATCTGTACGACCTCGACGCGACCATGGAAGACACCGAGCTGCTCGGGATGGCTTTCCACGGCCAGGGCTACACGCTGCCCGTCTACAGTTACCACGCGTGGTGGCGTCACGCCGACCTCACACCGACATACCACTACCATCGGCGGGTCGTGAAACTCCTTGCGTCGCAACGTCCGCCGAACCTGTGGCTGTTCAAGGCGCCGCACCACATGTTCCACCTGGAAGCGATCGTGGCCGCGTACCCGGACGTGCGCTTCGTGATGACGCACCGCGACCCTGCGAAAGTCGTGCCCTCCTACGTCAGCACCGTGAACATGTTCTTCCCGCCGCCCAACGGACAGCGCGACATGCACCGCCTCGGCAGGGAAGTGTGCGAGCACCTGCGCGACGGCATGCGCAACACCGTCGCCGCCCGGGAACGGCTCGGCGATGACCGGTTCATCGACGTGCACCACTGCGACCTCGTCGCCGATCCGGTCGGCACGCTTCGGCGGGTCTACGACTTCGCCGGGCTTGCGTGGCCGGACATGGAACAGGCGCTCGCCGAGTGGCGCTCACGTAACCAGCCCGGCGCGCACGGCGTGCACCGTTACACCGCAGAACAATTCGGGCTCGATCCCGCACAGATTCGCGCGGACTACGACTTCTACATCGAACGCTTCGATGTCACCCTCGAGAGGAACTCATGACGCTGCCGAGCTGGGCCGACCAGATGAAGGCGCTGGAGAAAGTCGGCTCGAATTTGATCGCCAAGTGGCGCCCGGACGGCGCCACCGCGGCCGAGATCCAGGACATGAACAAGCTGGCGCTGTCGATGCTGGCCAGCGGCTACCTCTGCCGGGTGTACACCGACATCCGCCGGCCGGTGTTCATGCCGATGTGGAACTACGCGTTCAACCAGGGCGGCCCCAGCCCGGACTACGTGTACTCGACTGTGGAGATCGATCCGCAAGGGGTGTACCGGATTTCGGGATACCGCGGCACCACCCGGTTCGTCGAACTGACCCAGCAGGCCGTCGACATGCTCAACCCGCAGGCGATGGGCGGCACGGCCCCCTACGCGTTCACCAACGACCTCGACGAGCTGAGCATCAGCGAGGACGGCTACTTCAGCGTGATCCTGTCCCCCCAACGGCCCGACGGTTACAGCGGCGACTGGTGGGAGCTGCACGACCGCACCTGCCGAATCCTGATGCGCCGATGCTCATGTGACTGGAACCGGGAGATCGACGCGAGCGTGGCGATCGAGCGCCTCGATGCCGGAGGCGCAGCGCCGCCGACATCCACCCCGAGCGGCGCAGACATGACCCCGGAGGAGATCGCCCGGCGCTTCTCCGACCTTTCCGCCTGGATCGAGGGTGTCATCGAGTTCGACATGCGCCTGATCCGCTACTACCGCGACCACCACGGCGTCAACACGTTGCTGCGCTCGGGCAAGATCGACGAGATGGGCGGACTGCCGAAGCAGGCGTACTACGACGGCATCCACGAGATCGGCGACAGCGAGGCACTGATCATCGAGACCGAGTTGCCGCGGCGGTGCCGCTACTGGCAGGCGCTCGTCGGCGACGACCGGTTCTGCACCGTGGACTGGGTCAACCGCCAATCCAGCCTCAACGACTTCCAGGCCCGCATCGACAGCGACGGTAAGTTCCGTGCTGTGATCAGCCGACTCGATCCCGCAGTGCCCAACTGGCTCGACAAGGGCGACTACCCCTGGGGCATCATCCAGATGCGCTGGAACCAGGCCACCGACTACCCCGACCCCACCATCAAGAAGGTCCCGTTCGCGGAGATCCGCGATCATCTGCCGGCAGACACCCCGGTGGTCACACCCGAGGAGCGCAAAGAACAACTCCGCATCCGCCGCGAAGGCGCGCAACTCCGGCGCATCTGGTGACTCTCGAACGTGCGGTCCTCGACTCGCTTGACGGCCTGTTGGCGGCACTCGAGCTGACACCGTTGGGCGACAACCGATTTCGCGCACATAGCGAACGCGACCGGTTCGGGCGCGTGTTCGGCGGCCAGATGATTGCGCAAGCCATGTCCGCCGCGTCCGCCACAGTTCCCGACAAGCCCCCGCATTCGCTGCACGCCTATTTCGTGCAGGCCGGTGTTCCCGAGCAATCACTCGATCTGCACGTCGACCGCGTGCGCGACGGCCGCTCGATGTCTGCCCGCCGGGTGACCGTCGCACAAGGCGGAGAGCCGTTGTTGATTGCGATGGTGTCCTTCCATGACAACCCGACGCAGCCTGAATTCGCCGAGCCGGCGCCGCCGGCACAGGGACCCGACGAGCTGCCACGACTTCAGGAGTGGGCGGAACAGGCGCCGCCGCAACTACTTCCGCGTGCGCGGACCTGGATCGACCGGCCACCGCCGGTGGAGATGCGCATCGGCGAACCCACCTACTTCCTGGGCGGTTCAGCGGCCACCGGCCCGCGTACCCACTGGATGCGGTTGCCGCGTGACATCGGCGCCAACCCCACGTTGCATAGCATCCTGCTGGCGTATTCCAGCGATTTCCTGTTGCTGGACATGGCATTTCGCTCGCACCCGGAGCGGGTCAACGTCATGTCGTTCGCCGGGTTCAGCCTCGACCACGCGTTGTGGCTGCACCGGCCGGTGCGTTTCGACCGATGGCACCGATACACCCAGCAGCTGGTTGCCGTGTCCGGTGACCGTGCATTGGTGCGCGGAATGATCCACGACGTCGACGGGCACCTCGTGGCCAACACCACCCAGGAGGTGTATGGTCCGTGCCACTCGTTGATCCGCTGTTCGAGCAGCCGTGGCCCGAGGGCGAGTACCGCCTTTTCCAGCTCGGCTTCGTCGTCGACGACCTGCTCGGCGCCGCCGAACGCTGGGTGCGAGTGTTCGGTGTCGGGCCGTTTCACGTGATGCCGCGGGTGAAGAATTCGTGCCGCTATCGGGGCGCGGACGCCGAGGTGGACATCCACATCGCAGTGAGCCAGGCCGGTCCGGTGCAGATCGAGCTGATCCAGGACTTCACCGACGGCCCGAGCGTGTTCCGCGACGTGCACGGCGTGCACCAGGTCTGCACCCTCACTCGCGACTACGACCGCAAGAAGGCTCATTACGAGCGACTCGGTTACCAGGTGGTGTGCGAGTTCACCACTCCCGGCCAACGCGTCGCGTTCTACGACACCATCGCCGATTTCGGCTTCTACACCGAAGTCGTCGAGGAGAAGCCCAGCTTCCGAGCCAACCTGGCCGCGATCTCGCGAACCTGCGAAAAGTGGGACGGCACCGACCCCATTCGCATACTCACCCGCGACGGCTACCGCACCCCGTAGCAGACAACGGTCAACCCCGATCTGCGGCTTGTCTGCCATGATTTGTGGTGTGACCGGCGTCGTCGAGCAGCAGAGAAGTCGACGATGAGCGACGCCGACGAACCTTCGCGCGCGGGCACGCAATTCGGCCCGTACCGCCTCATCCGGTTGCTCGGCCGCGGCGGCATGGGCGAGGTGTACGAGGCGGAGGACACGCTCCGCGAGCGCCGGATCGCGCTGAAGCTGATGGGGACCGCGCTCTCCCAGGACCCGGTGTTCCGCAAGCGGATGCAGCGCGAAGCGCGCATCGCGGGCCGGTTGCAGGAGCCGCATGTCGTGCCGATCCACGACTTCGGCGAGATCGACGAACAGCTGTTCGTGGACATGCGCCTGATCGAGGGAACCGACCTTTCAAGCGTGTTGAACCGGTTCGGCCCGATGGCGCCGCCGCGGGCGGTGGCGATCATCCGGCAGATCGCCTCTGCGCTCGACGCGGCACACAGCGCCGGCGTGCTGCACCGTGACGTCAAACCGGCCAACGTGCTGCTGACCAGTGATGACTTCGCCTACCTCGTCGACTTCGGCATCGCCAGCGCCACGACCGACGAGAAGCTCACCCAGTTGGGCAGCACGATCGGGACGTGGATCTACATGGCTCCCGAGCGGTTCACGAACAAAGACGTGTCCCACCGCGCCGACATCTACTCGTTGGCGTGTGTGCTTTTCGAATGCCTGACCGGATCCACGCCGTTCAAGGGATCGGGTCCCACGCTGATGACGGCGCACATCACCCAGCCCGTCCCCCGCCCGAGTGAGATGCGACCGGGCATCCCGCCGGCGCTGGACGCGGTGATCGTCCGCGGCATGGCCAAAGACCCGGCGGCCCGCTACCCCACCGCCGGCGATCTGGCGCTGGCCGCGCACGAGGCGCTCAGCGCACCAGACCAGGACCGCGCGTCGGACATCCTGAACCGCAGCCAGGAGGCGACGCTGCCGCAGCAGCCCCTGGTCGCCGACCCGCCCGTCCAGCGTCGGTCGACGCCGCCTCCCATGACGACACCGCCACCGCGGATGACGACGCCGCCACCCACGCCGCCGTATGCCGGTAGCGTTCCGCCGTCAGGCCCGCTACCCCGCACGGCTCCCCCGACCGCGGGCCCAGCGTGGGGTTCGCAATCGTGGCCCGGATGGAATCCGTCGCAAACCGCTGCGCCACAACAGTATTGGAGTCAGCCCATCGCCACACAGCGGCCACGCCGCCGCAAGTCGTGGCTGCTCGCGGGTGTTGCGGCGTTGTTGGTGGTGGTGCTCGTCGTGGTGTTGGTGATCTGGCTGGTGCCTGATCCGTCGCCGCCGGCCAACGCGGTGAAGCTGCAGGTGCTCGACGACGGCGTGTCCGTCGGCGCGGCGGAGGCGCCGACGACGCTCGACATCTTCAACGAGCCGATCTGCCCGAAATGCGCCGAATTCATCCGGTCCAACGCGAGCGACCTGCAAGCCGCGATCGACGACAAGAAAATCACCGTGCACTACCACCTGCTGAACTTCCTCGACAACGCCTCGGCCAGCGGTGACTACTCCACCCGCGCGCTGGCGGCGTCGTTGTGCGTCGCCTCGGCGAACGACCCGAAGCTCTACACCGACTTCTACGCCGGATTGTTCGCCAGCAGCTTCCAGCCCAAGGAGAACGGCACCAGCGATCCGTCCGACTCCGAATTGTCCGACCTCGCCGCATCGTTGGGTGCATCGGGCAGCGTCAAGATCTGCATCACGTCGGGCCAGCAGCTCGGCGAGGCGAAAACCAAGGCCGCCAACGCTTCTGACACGTTGTCGGGACTCATGTCTGACCCGGGTACGCCGCAGGTGTTCAACGGTACGACGAACGTCGACACGTCGGACTCGTCCTGGCTCGAGACGTTCACCCAATAACGTTGTGGCGGTGGCTCACCCGACCGGCCGGCTCGTCGGAAGCCCGGGCAGCGGCAGGAGTGAGAACGGTGTCACCGATGCCGGCCACTGCGTGTCCTCGCAGATCAAGTCGTGCGGCATCGCCAGCTGTTGAGGCAGCAGCTGCGGGAAGGCCGGCAGATTCGCCAACGTCGACAAGTTGAGCTGCTGCAGAGGATTCGCCACTCCCGGCGCGGCGGGAACCGTTGCCGCAGAAGGCAACAGAAGCCCGTCCACGCCTTGCGCCGGCGGAGCAACCCCGGCGAGCGGGACGAAGGGAAGACCGGCTACGGCCGGCGGAACGGCGCCCGCGACACCGGCGTCCGGCACCACCGCCGCTGCGGGCACCCCCACCGCGGGCAGCGCGGCCGGGGGCGTGGCCAACTCCTGAATGGCCCCCGGTGCGGCCGCTGCTGCAGTCACCGGAAGTGTGGCCAGCGTCGGGCCGGCTTCATGCATCTCCTGAAGCAGCGTCTCCAGCACGCTGGCCTGCGGTCCGGCCGGAATGAGCGCGGCTTCGGGAGGCAGGGACCCCATCACGTCTGGGACCGGAACCGTGAGGCCTGACGCTGCCGGCGGAGCGGCCGCGGCCGCCGGAACGGGCGGAGCGGCCGCCGCGGCGGGGGCGGCTGGTACAGCGGCAGCGGCGGGCACGGCCGGAGCCGCCGCTGCCGCAGGAGGCGTGGCCGCCACCGCACCGGCTGGCGGCACGGCCGCGGCAGCGGGAACGAAGGGAGCGGCGGCGGCAACCGGCGGGCTCGGCACCACGACAGGCACGGGCGGCGTCCCGGCCACGATCGGCACAGGTGGCGTCGCGACGACAGCCGGCACACCCGGGGCTGCGGCCGCAGCCGGCGGAGCGGGCGCCACCACCGCGGCCGGCGGTGTCGCTGCGGCTGCGGGAACGGGTGGGGTCGCGACAGCGGCCGGGACCGGCGGTGTCGCGGCCGCGGCCGGGGGTGCGCTCTCCACGACAGCGGCGGGCGGAGTCGCCGCGGCGGCCGGGACCGGCGGAGTGACCGCGGCGGCGGGAGCGGGCGGGACCGCGGCAGCGGCCGGCGGCGCGCTCTCGACGACGGCGGCAGGCGGGGCTGCCGCGCCGGCCGGAACGGGAGGAGTGACCGCAGCCGCCGGGGCGGGAGGGAGAGCCGCAGCCGCGGGCGGTGCGGGGATAGCCGCAGGCAGCGGTGGCGCGGCCTCCGCCACCGGAGCGGGTGGGACTGCCGCCGCGGCCGGAGTGAGCGGGGCTGCCGCAGCGGCCGGAGGGCCGCCCTCAACAGCAGCGGCCGGCGGGCCGCCTTCAACAGCAGCGGCCGGGGGGCCGCTACGCAGCGGCCGGCGCACCGGCTTCCGCTGCGGGGGCGGGCGGGGCGGCCTGGACTGCCTCTGCGGGCGGAGCGGCTGCGGCCGCGTCGGCCAACGGTGCAGCCGCAGCGGCGTCAGCGGGAGGAGCGGCGGCCGCCGCCGGAGCGAGCGGCGCCGCCTCGGCAACCGGCGGAGCGGCCGCAGCAGCCTCGATCGGTGGAGCAGCCGCGGCAGCCGGAGCGGGTGGAAGTGCGGCCCCAGCCTCGGCCGGTGGGACAGCCGCGGCTGCCGGAGCAGGCGGAACCGCCGCCGCAGCCGGCGGGCCACTGTCGACCACCGCAGCGGGCGGAACCGCCGTCGCAGCGTCAACCGGCGGAACGGCTGCCACCGCCTCGGCGGGTGGGGTGGCCGCTGCAGCCGGCGGTGCGGCCGCCGCAGCCACCGCGGGAGGAAGACTCTCGACGACGCCGGCGGGCGGCACTTCGGCGGCGGCCGGCACGAACGGAGCGGCCGCCGCAACCGGTGCACCCGGGACAGCGGCGACGACCGGCGGCACCGCCCCGACCACACCGCCGGGCGGAATCGCGGCCACGGCGGGAACGCCGGGAGCTGCGGCAGCCGCAGGAACTCCGGGGGCGACCGCAGCCGCCGGCGGTGACGCCACAGCGGCCTCGGCCGGCGGAGCCACCGCAGCGGCAGGCGCGCCCGGCGCAACCGCTTCGACGGGAGCGCCGGGAACAGCCGCGGCAGCGGGCGGCCCGGCCTCAGCCGCCGCAGCCGGCGGCGTCGCGACGGCGGCCTCCGCCGGCGGAGCTGCTGCGGCCGCAGGTGCGCCGGGGGTGGCAGCAGCGGCGGGCGGCGCCGCATCCACGGCCGCAGCCGGCGGCGTCGCCACGGCGGCCTCGGCGGGCGGAACAGCTGCGGCGGCGGGCGGAACGCCCCCGGTCACAGCGGCGGGTGGGACCGCGTCCACGGCTGCAGCCGGCGGGGTCGCCGCAGCCGCGGGCACGAGCGGGGCGGCCGCGGCAGCCGGCGGGCCGGCTTCGACGGCACCGGCCGGGCGGCACGGGTGCAGCAGCGGGAACCACGGGAGCAGCCGGCGGCGGTACTGGCGCGGCAGCGAGATCGACTGGTGCGGCCGCAGGGCCCGGCGCCGGTGCCTGCGCCGGCGCGAACAACCCGTTCTGCACGGCCTTGGGAACGCTTGCGGGCGAGGCGGCCATGTCCTGCAGGATCTCGACGCACGGCACGCCTGGACTCGTCCCCGTCAGCGGGTCGGCCGTCGCCGGATGGCTGGACGCCATAGCCCAGTACATCCCCGCAGTCGCGAAGGCGGTGATCGCCAAGCGAGTTGTGGTCCGCGACATGTCTTCCCCAGTTCCTTCGACCCTCGATTTGCCTCGGCCCGAAAGTAGCTTGACCCGCGCGAATTAGCCGGAGCGACAATTGCTTTTATAGAAACGTTGTGAATGAGAATCGCAACGGTGATCGCCCGTCCACGCGGGCCCGCCGGCGCTGAGGAGCGCCGCCCCAGAGCACCACCCGATACCGTGTTCGAGTGCACGATCCGTCGGCAGCCCACAGCGCGGCATCAGCGACGGGTGGTTCCCGATGATGAGCCCCGGCATGGTGTTCGCGGGCTACCTCATCGAGCGGGCCCTCGGCGCCGGCGGAATGGGCGCGGTCTACCTGGTACAGGATCCGCACCTGCCGCGGCATGACGCGCTCAAAGTGTTGTCCGCCGACCTGTCCCGCGACCCCGACTTCCGTGCGCGGTTCGTGCGGGAAGCCGACGTCGCGGCCAAGCTCGACCACCCCAACATCGTGTCGGTCTACAACCGCGGCGAAACCGAGGACGGCCAGCTGTGGATCGCACGCAGTCGATGCCGCGCTGCGTGACGGCACGATGACGCCGGTGCGCGCGGTTCACATCGTCAGCGAGGTCGCCAAGGCCCTCGATCATGCGCATCAGCGCAACGTCGTGCACCGCGACGTCAAGCCGGCCAACTTTCTGCTGTCGGGGCCGGCGGGTCCGCACGAGCGGGTGCTGCTCGCCGACTTCGGTATCGCCCGGGCGCTCGACGACATCGGCCTGACCGTCACCGGAGCCGTGATGGCGACCGTCGCCTACGCCGCTCCGGAAGTGCTTGCGGGGCAACCCTTCGACCGCCGAGCCGACATCTACTCTCTGGGTTGCTCACTGTTGCGAATGCTCACCGGCAAAACACCTTTCGCCAATTCGCAAGGCCTCGCAGCGGTGATGATGGCGCACCTGCAGCAGCCGCCACCGCGGGTCACCGACTTCACGCCTGCACTGCCGCCCGGACTGGACTGGGTGATCGCGACCGCGATGGCAAAGGACCCGGCCCAGCGGTACGGATCCGCCGGCGAACTCGCCGCGGCCGCTGCCGCCGCTCTGCACGACGCGTCGGGATCCGTGGCGCCGACGCGGCCTGTGCCGATCTCCGCGGTGACCGCATATCCGCCCACACCGCCAGACGGCGCGAACTGGTGGCAGAGCCCCGGTGGGCCAACCCAGTTGGGCCCCTCTTGGCCGACGCCTCCCGCGCCGCGCCGGCGCAGGTGGCGGGTGGTCATCGGGGCGGTTTCCGCGGTCGTGGTGCTCGTGGCCGCGACCGTGACGGCGGTGCTGGTGCTGCCGGGCGAGTCGCCGCCGAGCGACGCGAGTTCGTCGGGTCAGGCGCCGTCGGATTCGATTGCGTCCGACGCGCCGTCGGCGTCAGCGCAGGGACCGGCGGCCACCGACGTGCCTGCGTCGGCGTTGCGGTCGATCCTGCTGACCGCGTCGGAGATCCCGGGCAACACCGGCGCGGGGGCGTTGGTCCTCGCGCAAGACGGCACCGAGTTGCTGGACGACTCGGCGACCGTCGACAACCAAGCCTGCCTGAGCGCGTGGGCGCCCGCGCAGCAGCCGGTCTACGCGGACGCCGGGCCCCTCGCCCCAGACGGGCCCCAAGGCGCCGCGGTGCAGGAACTGCGTTCCGTGACCGCGAAACCGTTGCAGTACAGCGTTGTTCAGGCCGCGGTCGCGATGCAGTCACAACTCGCGGCCATCGGTTTCGTCCAGATTCAGCAGAAGAAGTGGCACACGTGCGCCGGCACCGCAATCACCGTCACACCCGCCGGGGAGGGCCCGCAGACATGGGAGTTCGGGCAGCCGGTGACCAGCGGCGGTGCCGTGTCCATCGAGGCGAAGCTGCGCGGCGGCGAGGCCTCCTGCCAGCACGGCATGGCCGCAGCCGGCAACGTGGTGATCGACATCCGCCAGTGCCGGCCACAGGGCGGCAACGACGTGGCTGCCCTCGTTTCGGCCACCGCCGACAAGGTGCCGCGCCAATGACCGATTTTCGTTCTGTCACAGGAGGATTGAGAGTGCGATCGCGATCGCTTGCCCGGGCCGCAGGATTCCTTCTGGTCGCGGCCGTGGCCCCATCCTGCGCGACGGAGGGCGCTCCGGTCGCAGAGACGACGACGTCAGCGTCGGCCACTTCGGCAGCGTCAGCGCCGGCCACCACCAACGCGCCGTCGCCCATTCCGAAGTCCGACGAAGACCAGATACGCGACACGGTCATGGCCTTCCAGGACGCGTTCAACACGCAGAACTG
This sequence comes from uncultured Actinomycetota bacterium, assembly GCA_963775205.1. Taxonomy (GTDB): domain Bacteria; phylum Actinomycetota; class Actinomycetes; order Mycobacteriales; family Mycobacteriaceae; genus Mycobacterium. The sequence continues at coordinate 340,614 of CAVZHV010000002.1, forward strand.
GGACGCCTACCTGAACCTGATGTGCCGTGCGATGCGGGAGCAGTTCACCGCGCCGGTGATGGAGCGGCTCAAGACGACGCGCACGGATCAAGGCCTGACGCAAGTGATTTCGGTCAGGGCGACGATCGACGGCGACAACGCCACCGCCACACTGGACGCTCAGAACGAGCTGCTGGGGCGCCAGACGGTCGACCTCCCGCTCGTCCGCGAGGACGGGTGGAAGATCTGCAAGGTCGCCTAAGCCCCGAGCGTCACAGCCCGTACTGGTCGTCGACGATGCCCAGCCAGATTTGGGCCGCGTCGATGGCGACCTTCTCGCTGATGAACGCGTGCTGGGTGCCGGTATACATGTCGCGAAACGCACGCTCGAGCCTGCTGCCTTCGCGTATCGAGGTGGTGCCCGCCGCCAGATGCGCCCATTCCGCACAGGCTCGCGCGACGTCCGTGGCGTAGACCGCCGACACGCGCATGTCCGCGCGCATCTTCGGTGTCAGGTCGTCGCCTGCGGCGACTGCGGCCTCTGCCGCCGTGAAGGCGTCGAGCACGAGGAGGCGGGCGGCCCGCCACGCCGCGACGTGGTGAGCGAGACCCTTCTGGAAGGTCGGCCGGGTGGCCAGTGTCGCCATGTCGCTCATCCGCACCTTGGTGGCGGCGAGTTCCTCGACGTCGTCGAGCATGCTCTTGGCGACGCCGAGCGCCCAGGAGGCGTGACCGGCGGCAGTCACCGCCATCAGCCCCATGCTGCTGGGTGCCGAGTTGCCGCGGAGGGGTTCACGACTGAACAACGGCGTGGTCCGGAACTCGGGCACGAAGACGTCTTGGGCGTTGTAGTCGTAGGAGCCGGTGCCTTTGAGCCCTTGGACGTGCCATCCGTCGGTGAACGTGATCTCCTCTCGTGGCACGTACGCGACCCGCATTTCAGGTAAGCCCTCGCTCATCAAGCGGACCTGGCCGTCCTCCATCGGCATGAAGCCGGCGGCGATGTACGCCGAGTGTCCCGTGCCGGAGCCGAAGTTCCACGCCCCGCTCAGGCGGTAACCCCCGTCGACGACCACGCCCTGGCCGTTGGGGAAGAACTGACCGCCGATGGCGACGTGATTGTCGTTGCGGGTGAACACCTCTGCGAAGCCCTGGTCGGGGAGGTAGGTGGCTGCGGCGAACGCCGACGGCAGGTTGGCGATGCCGATCCAGCCGAAAGAGCCATCCTGCCAAGCCATTTCGATCCAGGTTTCGATCATCTCGGCCAACGACGGCTCGAGGCCGCCTGCTGCCGCGGGATTGAACGAGGACATCAAGCCGCTGGCCCACATCTCGTCGACGATCGCCGGGGTGAGCGTGCGCAGTCGCTCGGACTCCGCGGCCTCGGAGCGCACCAGGTCGCGCATCCCGCGAGCGCGATCGAGGACCCGCTCACACACTTCTGTCACGACGTCATCGCCTCCATCAGGAAATCAGCAGTTCGAAAACGTTGCGGTGCGGGCATGCCATCGCCCATGTCCGGGTGGTCAGTCCGGATTTCGGCTCCCCTCTATTCCTGGCACGCCGGCGCGGGTTACAGCCTAGGGTGAGGCAGCCAGGACCACCGGTGTTTCTGTCCTGCAGGAAGGGTTGAGTGTGGTGGCCTCGGTGCGTCTCGACGGCAAGGTTGTCGCGGTGACCGGCGCCGCACGCGGCATCGGGCTGGCCATCGCGGCCGCGTTGCAGAAATCGGGTGCGAAGGTCGCGATCGGGGATATCGACGAAGCGGCGGTCACTGCGGCAGGCGCTCGCCTGGGGCTCGACGTGTATCGCGAATTGGACGTGACTGACTACCGCTCGTTCGATGACTTCCTGAATACTGTCGAGCGCCGACTCGGAGACATCGACGTGTTGGTGAACAATGCCGGCATCATCTCGGTCTGCAAGGCGATCGACGAGGCGGACGAAGTCACCCGACGGCTGCTCGCCGTCAACGTGTACGGGGTGATGCTGGGGACCAAGCTGGCCGCGAAGAGGATGGCTACCCGCGGCCGCGGGCACATCATCAACATCGCGTCGGCAGGCGGGGTGATGCCGGTGCCCGGTATCGCGTCGTATACCGCCACAAAACACGCCGTGGTGGTCGGCTTTGCCGATGCGATTCGGTTGGAGAATCGCGGCAGCGGAGTCGAGTTCTCGGTGGTCCTTCCCGCCTTGACCAACACGGAGATGATTGCGGGCATCGGCCAGGCTAAGCGGTTCAGGAACATCGAACCAGAAGACGTCGCGAAAGCGGTCTTGGGTCTGATCACCAAGCCGCGGCCACGCGTCGTCGTTCCCCGCTTGTTCGGTGTTTTCGCCCTCGGCAGCAGAAGGTTCATGCCGCAGCGAGTGGCAGAGGCGCTTGAGCGCGCGATAGGTGCCGACCGGGTGTTCTTGGGCGACGTTGACGTCGAGAAGCGCAGGGACTACGCGAAACGGACGGGAACGCCCTGACATTGGGTAGTCCCGGCTGGGATCGAATTAGCGACCTTCCGCGTGTGAAGCGGCAAGAATTGCTATTGACCTGCGGTTTATGTGCTTCTGTGCGTCATATGCGGCGGGCGATTCCGGATCACGATGGGCCCCGGCGTGGTCCGCCTCGGCTGGACGAATCCCGTTCGCGCGGAAAAGACAAATTACCGGGCAGTCAGCCGCCACCGGCTTGATGTAGAGCCGAGGTGGACGACATTAAGGCGGGTGGTGACACGCCTAACCCGCCTGGGCGTGCGATCACCGAATGGTCCCGCAAGTCGCGTGCCGCGATGTGCCGCACATTCGCCGAGCTCGACTACACGCCATTGGTGGAGTGCGGCCGTGTGCCAGCGATGGTAACCCTGACCTACCCCGGCGGCTGGGAATCCGTTGCGCCTGATGGGGCCAGCGTGAAGCGGCACATGATGCTGTCGCGCAAACGATTCCAACGCGAGTGGGGCGACCCGGCGCGCTACATCTGGAAGCTTGAATTTCAGCGCCGCGGCGCACCACACATTACTTATGGATGGCTCCCCCACATGCCGTACTTATGGATGGCTCCCCCACATGCCGTCGGTCGATCAGCCCGGAAGTTCCGGGACTGGCTGTCACAGGAATGGGCGGACATCGTCGCTCATCCCGACCCTGAGAAGCGCGCACGCCACTTGCTCGCCGGCACAGCTGTCGACATCCTGAACGGATTGCGCGCCTGTGACCCTAAGCGCTTGGCGATCTACTTCACTAAACACTCATCACCGAATAAATTGGCGACAAGGAATACCAGCACATCGTTCCGGAAGCCTGGCGGCAGCCGGGCCACGGGCCGGGTCGCTTTTGGGGGGTCCATGGGTTGCGACGAGCAACCGCAGTCGTGGAGACCGCTCAGGACGCTTACCTGACGGCCCGTAGGATCATCCGTCGCTGGTCTCGCTCACAAGCGGCACTCCACACTTCCACACGGCCATGGGCAGGTACACACTTGTGGCATGGAGGTATATGAACTCACCGCCGTCGCGCTGATCGCAGCGCCCCTGCCCCCGCCGCGGTGCCTGCGCCGCGCTTGGGCGTCGACGTCAGCGCGGGTGGCGTGAACGTGCCCGCGGGCGCGCCTGAGCCCGAGCCGCGCCGCGTGCTGAACGGCCTCTCGGACGTACGGGCGTTCTTTCACAACAACGCCGTGCCGCTGTACTTCATCTCGCCGACGCCGTTCAACCTGCTAGGCATCGACCGCTGGGTGCGGAACTTCTTCTACCTGACGTACTTTGACTCTTTCGAGGGCGCACATTCGCGCGTGTTCGTGCCCCGGCGGCGCGACCGCAGGGATTTCGACGGCATGGGGGATGTGTGCAACCACCTCCTGCGTGATCCCGAGACACTCGAGTTCATCGCGCGCCGAGGGCCCGGTGGCAAGGCCTGCTTTGTGATGCTTGACGGGGAGACCCAGGCCCTCGCGCACCAGGCGGGGCTCGAGGTCATGCACCCCCCGGCGGAGCTGCGCCATCGCCTGGGCTCCAAGATCGTTATGACGCGCCTGGCCGACGAGGCGGGCGTGCCGAGCGTGCCGCACGTGATCGGGCGGGCCGGCTCCTACGACGAGTTGTCGGCGCTCGCGCAAAGCGCCGGGCTGGGAGATGACCTCGTCATTGAGGCCGCTTATGGCGACGCCGGCAGTGCGACGTTCTTTGTGCGCGGAGAGCGCGACTGGGACCAGTGCGCCGGTGACCTGGTGGGGCAGCAGGAAGTCAAAGTCATGAAGCGCATCCGCAATGTCGAGGTGTGCATCGAGGGCACCGTGACCCGCCACGGCACCGTGATCGGCCCCGCGATGACGAGTCTCGTCGGTTACCCGGAGCTGACTCCGTACAAGGGCGCCTGGTGCGGCAACGACGTCTGGCGCGAGGTGCTGCCGCCCGCACAGACGCACGCCGCGCGAGAGATGGTACGAAAGCTGGGCGACGTGCTGCACCGCAAGGGATACCGCGGCTACTTCGAGGTGGACCTGTTGCACGACCTGGACTCCGACGTGCTCTACCTCGGCGAGGTGAACCCGCGCCTCAGCGGCGTAAGCCCGATGACGAACTTGACCACCGAGGCCTACGCCGACATGCCGCTGTTCCTGTTCCACCTGCTCGAGTACATGGACGTGGAGTACGAGCTCGACGTCGAGGAGATCAACTCGCGCTGGGAGCGGGGCTACGGCGAGGACGAGGTCTGGGGTCAGCTGATAATGTCGGAGACCTCGCCGGATCTCGAGCTCTTCACCGCAACCCCACGCACAGGCGTGTGGCACCTCCACCACGACGGGCGCGTCTCCTTTGCGCGCCAGGGCAACGACTGGGCCACGCTGCTCGACGAGTCCGAGGCCTTCTATATGCGTGTCGCGGCGCCTGGCGACTTACGCTGCGAGGGCGCCCAACTCGGCGTGCTCGTCACCCGCGGGCACTTGCAGACCGACGACTACCAGCTCACCGAGCGCTGTCGGCGCTGGGTCGACGGCATCAAAGCGCAGTTCGCCTCAACACCCCTGGCGCCGGCCACGCCGATCGTCTCGCGGCTCGTCGCACGAGCGTGAGCAGCGGCCGCACGAACTGCTCGACGAACCATCGAGCGCCGGCCCCTGATCCGGGCGTTCCTGCGTCCACCGCTGCGCCGTACCCGCTACCGCGAAGGGCATGGGACGGCGTACGTCACCGCCGACTTCGGCCGAGACGATCTCCTCATCCGCATCGTCTCCCGGCTGGAATCAGCAGACCCTTGGTCATCCGACCACCCGGCGATCCCGTGGAGTCGCGCGCATGATCGGCGGCGAACCTGTTCGCGCCCCGGCCTGTATCTCACTGGGCAACTGGCTGTCGTCGCCGCATTCGCATTGGGCATTCCAGCACGTCGAAGACTTCATGCCGACCGCGGTAATCTCGCGCGGGACGGGGCCGGCCGTGGCGTTGCCCGCAGCCAGTGCTCCGATCGCCGAGATCCGGTTGACCAGCGCTGACGGGGTGGCCACCACCGTTGGCGCGGTGATGGCCACCACCGCTACCGACGGGTGGGCCGTCGCCTACCGTGGTTCGCTGGTGGCCGAGGAGTACCTCGACGGCTTGGAGGCCCAGACCCGGCACCTGCTGTTCTCGGTGAGCAAGTCGCTGGTGGCAGCCGTGGTCGGCGCGCTGCACGGGGCCGGTGCGATCGAGCTTGACGCGCCGGTCACGGCATACGTTCCCGCCTTGGCGAACTGCGGCTACGCCGGTGCGACGGTGCGCCACCTGCTGGACATGAGGTCGGGTATCGCCTTCTCGGAAAATTACCTCGACCCGGCCGCGGAGATACACGTCCGTGAGCAGGTGATCGGGTGGGCGCCCAAGAGCAGTCCGGACATCCCCGCCACGCTGCGTGACTTCCTGCTGACCTTGCGGCAGAAGTCGGCTCACGGCGGCCCGTTCGAATATCGCTCGTGTGAAACCGACGTACTCGGCTGGATCTGCGAGGTCGCCGGCGGCCAGCGGATGCCCGAACTGATGTCGGAACTGCTGTGGAGCCGCATCGGCGCCCAATGTGACGCCACCATCGGCGTAGACGCGGTCGGCACCGGAATATTCGACGGCGGCATCAACGCCTGTCTTACCGACAAGATCCGGTTCGGATCGCTGTTCTTGCACGACGGTGTCTCGTTGACCGACCAGCAAGTGGTCCCGGCGGCGTGGATCGCCGACACTCTCGACGGCGGTCCCGACTCGCGTCAGGCGTTCGCCGCCAGCCCCGACGACAACCGAATGCCCGGCGGAATGTACCGCAACCAAGTGTGGTCTCCCTACCCGGGCAGCAACGTCGTGTTGTGCCTGGGCATGTGTGGTCAGATGATCTACGTCAACCGCGCCGCGGAGGTGGTCGCCGCCAAGTTATCCAGCCAGCCGGACTCTGAGGACCCGCAGATGCTGTTAGACACACTGCGCGCATTCGATGCGGTGGCACACGAACTGGCTGGAATCACTAGTTAATTAGCCATTCACGTCGATAACCCGCATGAAAGCGCACGTTGGCCAAACGGATCGCCGAGGGCTCGTTCACCATCAGGTTATGACCAGCCCAACGATTCGATCATCGGACAAGAACCGGACAAGACGAACCAACCGTAGAGTGTACGAACCGCGTTCAATACAGGTCAGAGACGGTGGTCCCGGCTGGGATCGAACCAGCGACCTTCCGCGTGTGAAGCGGACGCTCTCCCACTGAGCCACGGGACCGTTTGCGAAGCATAAGCAGGCGGCCGAACGACGTCGAAGACTAGCACGAGCGGCGCTTTCGCCCAGAAATACGCGGCGTGGACGGGGGTCTGAGATGGCCGCGCGGAGATTTGTGCGGCCATACTGGGGTGGACTATCGTTTCGGTTCGCACGTGGCGACGATCTCGCCCGTGGCGCGCGGATGTAGCGCAGTTGGTAGCGCATCACCTTGCCAAGGTGAGGGTCGCGGGTTCGAATCCCGTCATCCGCTCGAAGGTGCAGTCGCATCAAACCCAGCGGTGGAGTGGCCGAGTGGTGAGGCAACGGCCTGCAAAGCCGTGCACACGGGTTCGATTCCCGTCTCCACCTCTAGATCGCGCGCGGTTAGCTCAGCGGGAGAGCGCTTCCCTGACACGGAAGAGGTCGCTGGTTCAATCCCAGTACCGCGCACCATATTTGTGCAGGTCAGAGCATGTTTTTGGCCTTTGGCGACTCGCCGTGGAAGATACGTGGAGGATCGGGGTCCGATCTCGAGGACGAGGACTTACCGGCGAAACCCCCAGGTCGGCCCCTGATCCGGGGCCCATCCCCTCACACCGGGGCCGTCGCGCGCTGACCGGCCTGGCGGGGATCTCAGGGCCCGAGAATCTGAGCGCGTATCCGTCGGCCGCGCTCGGCCTCGCGCGCTCGAGCCACTTGCCCCGCTCCTCGGGCAGCCACTCGAACAGCGACACGCCGGTCGGCATACCGTTCAGTTCGGTGAAAGTACTCGCCGCGGCACTTGAGCTATTTGCTTAACTACCGGAATGTCCTCTGCCTCAACAGGAATCAGCTGTTCCGGTCGATCCGTTTGCGCTTTGCACACAACGCATTGCCGACCCAACGTAACCTTCCGAATTGGCTTGTCAGGGAACAACTTTCTGAAGCAATCAAAGCAAATCTTCTGATTCATCAGATCGGATCTTTCAGTCAGAGGTCTCGGTACTGGTCGAGGTTCGTGACCCCGGCCGGTAGCTAAGCTAGCTGCCGCGTCGGCGTGACTTGATGATCTCGAGGCGTTCCTTGAGCAGTTCCTCGAGTTCCTCTATCGAGCGGCGTTCCCGCAGCATGTCCCAGTGCGTGCGCGGCACCTTGACCTTCTTGGGTTCGGCCAGCTCACCAGCCTCGATCAGGGCGCCCTCCATGCCGTTGCGGCACAGCCAGGTGCCGGGGATCTCGGCGTCGTGGGCGAAGGGCATGTCGAACTCCTCGCCGTTCTCGGTGCGGTACCGCGCAATTTGACGCGGCGCCAGGTCATGGTTGCGGTCGGTCTCGTAGCTCACGGCTCCGAGGCGACTGCCCCTCATGTGGCGATCAGCAATCATCAACACTCCTCATTGCACGTATCAGCGCATATCTGTGCAGGTTACGCCCCGGCCGTGCTAGCTACTTCGACCTGAAGAACCCTTGATTGTCGTGATGTCGGGGACAGGGGTGATGGTCGGTTTCGTATAAGGGAAGCCAGGGTGTCGGTTTCATGTTGCGAGGACGCCGATCTTGACCAGGTTGTGGGCGAAGACGTCGTGTCCGCACCAGATTCGGGCTCCTTGGATGCCGGTGAGTCCGGTGCGGTTCCAGCCGTAGCTTCGTTTGATGTAGTTGATCCGTCCTTCGGATCCGCGCGTGGCGTGTGTGCGGTGTATTTTGCGGACCCTGACAAGCCTCTGACCAGCATAAACGCCCCCAATTGGACCGTGGTCCGGATATGTACAGAAAACCGATCATGCTTGCGGGGTACCGGCAGGTCAGACGGCGTCTATGCAGGTCAACGATACCCCGGAATCAACTTCAATCCCAGTACCGCGCACCGGTGGTAGCGCACATCAACGCCAGTTCTAACCGATCTGGCGAAGGCCATGCCCAATACGTGCCCAACGCGTATGTACCTCGGGTCGCGATTCGCGGCATAGAAAGAGATGGCCCATGACCACCGACGCACGGTCCCAGACGTTGCGGCAACGGCGGCGCTCAACGCGAATGATCCACGCGACACGCTGCACCTGTCCAAGGACGTCGTCACCGAAGAGCCGAATCCTTAGCCGAAGGTCGGTTGCTTCTCGACGTCGTGGGTGGACACTTCGGTTAATTGGTCCATCCAGTCCGGATCTTTGGTGAGCATGTCCACGATCATGCCGATGGTGATCGCACCGTCACGGTCATTGGCCGTGAGGACGTCGCCGCCGGCACTAGGAAAGGCGCCGACACCTGCGTGGCGGACGAACATCAATCGCTGATGTCTCGGGTAATAGCAGGCGATCTCACCGCCGTCGGGGAAGTGCTCGATCGCCTCCCGGCGCACATCCTCCATCAAGTCGGATTCGACGCAGACATAGACGTTCCGCAGTTTGGGAAATCGCTGGCGGAATAACGGGTCACGTTGCAGTTGGGCAAACGCGAACGTTGCCAGCGTGTGTGGATCTTTGTCAGCCATCGATCCACCTCCTGACTCGTGCCTGCCATTCCCGGCTCAACAGTGCGAGCTGCGCATCGAACTCTCTACTGACTGTAACCTCGTCACCTGCAGAAATCGACATGAGCACCTCCCTGCGGCCCTGATGGTCATCAGGGTCGCCACTCTGCCGGAAATGATGAACGTGGATCTCCGACTCGCAAATATCGATGCGCCGCACTCGCCGACGGATCGTCTCCCCCATCTCGTCTACGCGGTAGACGTCGATCATGATCGCCCAATCGACGTTCAAACCTTCCGGGAGCAATATCGCGTACCGGTAGACCAACTCGGGTGTCCAGCCGTCGATCGGAGCGCCGAGTTGGCTCGCGATCTTGTCGGGATCCAGCAACTCCGGCGGATACACCTCGGGGTCGTACCTGCCGATGACCGTCCGCAGGTCACCGCGGTTCCGCTGCCGCCTCCGCTTCTCCCGATTACGAGCGCCCTTCCCCACGCCTGCAAGGATGCCCGAACGAGGTGACGGATAAATCAGCCATGAGTGTTCACGACCACCCATGTAGCTGCCCCAATAGCGGGGATAGCCGCAAGCTGACAGCCCCTGCAGCGTGCAGAAAACGAACCTTGATCAACGTCCCTGACCGCAGAGACTGAAGCACGACGGCATTGCCGTACGCCACCGCGTCGCGCGCCGACGTCCTCCGAATACGTCCGATGAGGGTTGAGCATTCTGTCGTATGTTCGGGCGCTGGTGAACTTCTGACGCCACGGGAAGCCAGCCAGCACAGCGCATCCCCCAGCGCACAGCAACACGCAAGATCTGAGCAGAAATGACGCGGGGCTGCGCGCCGTATACGCACCAGTGATAGCGAACATCACAGGCGGTTCGAGACCGCGAATCGCGGCCATGCCCGATAATCGGCAAATGCGGCCAACAGTTTCTTGTTCCCCCTCGTGGGGTAAATGCGATTTGGCGCGAGCGGCATCGGGTCGTTTGCCTACGACAAAAAAGGGAACCGCGATGAGGAAAACCATCGCAGCCGTCACGGCAGCGGGGGCACTGACAGCTGTCGCGCTGCTGACACCGCCTATGGGATACGCCGTGCCCATCGACCTGTCCAGGGCGATATGCGACACCTACCAAGCCGAGCACCAAGGGCTGATACTCAGTAACCTCGCTCGCCCGATCGCCACACGCATGGTGGTCGAATCGGGGGTCAGCCTGCCCGACGCGTCCACCTTCATCGACTCAACGGTCACCGCCCAGTGCCCGGAGTACATCTACCTGCTGCCACGTCCGTAACGAGCTCGCGAATGCTGCCGGTGCCTCAGCAAGGGTCGCCAGGAGGCGTGTAATAAGGCACACCCTCGACCGTGTAGCACGGCACCTCGCCTGGAACGTATGGGGTGGCCGCCGACACCACAGCCGCGGTAGCCACGTCACCGGCCACGTTGGTGCAGCCACCAGCCGAGAAATGGCGTCCGTTGGCACCGGCGCACACGTCGGCTTGGGCCACCGAACATACGGCGATCGGCGCTATTGCCGCCGCCGTGGCTGTCACTAGCGCTGCTGCCAGTTTCTTCATCGCGCACTTCCTTTGCCTAGCCCGACCCGGCGCCATTATCGCGTCAGCGAGTTCCAGACCGCTGAGAAATCGCCATTGAAGATGGACCGAGGCTGGTGTTCGCGCAGACTTGGTCGCCGAGGTGTGTCTCGTCCGTTACCGTGCCGCGACGGCGGCACAGCACGCTCATCGTCATGACGGCGCTTGTGGTGCTCTGTTCAGCGGTGCCGGCCCTGTGTCTCGGCTACGTCTTCGGCCGCCGTGCCGGCTCGACCGCGGCAGGCCGTCACCGGCGAGCCCTAAGCAAGTGGGCGGTCCGCTTTTTCGCTTTGATGATCGCGCGTGGGATTCACCGATCCGTCGAGCGCAAACTGTCAGACGAAAGGACGCTGATGATTGCCAGGGTGCACGCATTAGCGCCGCGGCGCCGTCCCACCTACGCGGTCAGACCGAAGGCATCCTTGGTCAAGCGACTCAGCGATCTTCGATACGCCGCGAGCAGGAGTTAGCTGACACTCATCAGCGCAAACCAGCGCCGAACGTATACGCCGTCAATTGCCGCAGCACGATATCGGGGTTTTGCCGATGGTGTTTCGTGCTAGGACCTCGATCTCAGACGAAATCGCCTGAGTGACAACATCAATACGGTCTCACTGCGCAGGAGCGCGGTTGCGCGACACGAATACGTGAAACCGAGATTGCCTCAGTCCCTGCCTTCTAGTGACCTTTGGCCCCTTTGCTGGCAGCCGCGGACGGCGTTACAACATCACTCAGGACGATCCGGCGTACCGCGCAGCGCTCGACAGGGACGGAGATGGCATCGCCTGCGAGTCCTGAAGCCGCGCAACGTTCTAACCGCTGAGTCGGCGCGGCCCGACGAGGTGGGTTTCACTCTGAGCCTCGAACCCGCGCCGGCGTTCACGACGAATGGCTGTACGCCAGCGCCCCGCGGAACCTACGCTTAGCCGCAAAGCGCACGAAGCGGAGGGGCGGAAATGAAACTGATGACGGTACTTGCGCTGGCGAGCGGATTCGTCGCCGCGCCACTCGTCACCGCCGGCGGCGCCTCGGCACTGCCGACGACCTGCGACGGCATCCCGTGCGTCCCCGGCGTCGCCAAGAACGCGGTAGAGGGCCAGCCGTGCATCTCCGCGACCCGCTACCCCTTCGGCGTCGACTCGTCAGGCAGCACGTTGATCTGCGCGCAGGTCGGACGGTGGGTTACGACGTCACCTCTCGTCGGTGTGCGGACCGTGACCGCTCCCTGCGACGGAGTCGACGGCACCGCGCAGTCGCCTGACGGGCTGCCGCTGTCCTGCAACGGCAGAGCCTGGGTCATGGACTTCAACAAGATCTTCTACACCCCGTCGGTGGGGTGAGACAGAGAGCTGTCAGAGCTCGCTGGAATCGCGCTGCATGGCGATGTTCTCCAGTCGCCACAGGCACTCGCGATTGCGGATGTCGATTCCCATCTCCGCGATCCGGTCCGGCACCAAGTTCATCGGGCCCTGTGCCGGCACCTCCGACATCTCGACGTGGCATCCGTTCGGTGTGTCGCTGAGCCGCATTGTCACCCTCTGCGCCCCGAGCGCAACCAGAACCCTCTTCATCCGAAGCCTCCTCGACCAGACCCCGACCCCGGCTCAAACCCGGATTACGCTGCAGCGATCCGCCGATTCATCAGATTTGACGATCCCGTAGACCAACGTCATACAGGCCAAGGACGTAAGTCCGTTGGCCTGTATGACAAATCGCCTTTACCACCCCACGCACCGCACCCCGTACAGTCGATAGGACGTCGGACACGGGGTAGGTTGCATCTAGTCCCGCCTTAGGCGACAACTGGATGCAACCGCTGTGTTAAGCAGCCAGCACCGCTCCTGCGTCGCCGCTCTTGGCTATCCCAGCGTGGCCTTGATGTCGGGAATCATCGCCTGCAGCTGCGCTCCCCAGTACGCCCAGTTGTGCGTGCCGAACTGCGGGAAGTTGAACGTGGCGTTGTGTCCGCCGGCCGCCTCGTACTTCTGCTGGAACTTGATGTTGCTGTCCCGGATCACGCCTTCGAGGAAGGTGGCCGGCAGGTCGCCGCCGCCGAGTTCGTTCGGCTTGCCGCTGCCGGCGTAGACCCAGAGCCGGGTGTTGTTCTCGACAAGCCGCGGAATCTGGATCGTCGGGTCGTTGCGGGCCCAGGCCGGGTCGCTGCTCGGGCCCCACATGGCGTCGGAGCTGAAGCCACCGGAGTCGCGCATCGAAATGCCGATCAGGAACGGGCCCATGGCCTGTGAGGGGTCCATCAAGGCCGACAGGGATCCGGCGTAGGTGAAGTTGTCCGGGTGGTAAGCCGCCAGGATCAGCGACGCCGACCCGGACATGGAGATTCCCACCGCGGCGTTTCCGGTGGGGCTGATGCCCTTGTTGGCCGACAGCCAGGACGGCAGCTCAGACGTCAGGAACGTCTCCCAGTTGTAGGTCCACGTGCCGCCGTTGCCGACAGCAGGCTGGTACCAGTTGGTGTAGAAACTCGACATCCCGCCGACGGGCATCACCGTCGCCAGGCCCGAGTTCAGGGTCCACTCGAACGCCGGGAGCTCGATGTCCCACCCGCTCCAGTCGTCGCGGGCCCGCAAGCCGTCGAGCAGGTAGATCGCGTGCGAGCCACCCGGCTGGAATTCGACCTTGATGTCGCGGCCCATCGACGGCGACGGAACCATCAGGTATTCGACCGGAAGGCCGGGTCGGGAGAAGGCGCTGGCGTCTGGAGCACTCACCATGCTCGCCAGACCGGGCAGCAGTAGTGCAACCACCGCCGCGATCATCAGCCGGCGCACCCACCGAGTGGGCCGCCCCTTGCTTTCTGCCATTCCGAACTCCCATCCCGATTACTGCTTTCGCCGGAACTTACTACCCAGCGCACGCGACCTCAATCACCGGTCATCATTGCGTCGCCTCAAACGTCAACCTGCGGTTGACGACGATGGCGGGTCAACCTAGGGTTGACGCATGGCCGACTCGCCGCAAATCCGCTACCCCGTCCGCCTAGATGACCTGATCGAGGCAATCAAAAGGGTTCACGCCGACGCTCTCGAACAGCTCTCAGATGCCGTCCTGGCCGGCGAATACCTCGGCGACCTCGCCGACCACCTGATCGGCCACTTCGTCGACCAGGCGCGCCGGTCGGGCGCGTCGTGGACCGACATCGGCAAGAGCATGGGCGTCACCAAGCAGGCCGCGCAGAAACGATTCGTTCCCAAGGCCGAGTCGATGACGCTGGATCCGAACCAGGGCTTCGCCCGCTTCACTCCCCGCGCCCGCGCTGTCGTCGTCATCGCACAGAACCGGGCGAACGAAGCCGCCAACGCCGAGATCACGCCGGCCCATCTGCTGGCTGCTCTCGCCGACGATCCCGCCTCGCTCGCCATGAAGGTGCTCGAGAGCGAGGGGGTGAGCGCCGACGACTTGCGCGCCGCGGCGCCGTTCCCGCCGCGAGTTGACGATGTGCCGGTTCTCGTGCCGTTCAACGGCCCCGCCCGCAAGGTTCTCGAGCTTACCTTCCGCGAGGCACTTCGCTTGGGCCACAACTACATCGGCACCGAACACATTTTGCTCGCGCTCCTCGAGGCCGAGGACGACGCTGGCCCGTTGCACCGGCTCGGCCTCGACAAGGCCCGCGTGGAGGCCGACGTGGTGGCCGCCCTGAAGCCGTTCATGCAGGGGGCTGCCCCGGCGTAGTGTCCGCGGCATGAAACTCGACGAGCACGCGCGCGCCCTGATCGGATACGGCGCCGACGCGACCCTTGTCACGCTCAATCCCGACGGCAGCCCCCAGATCAGCGTGGTCTGGGTCGCCGTGCACACCACCCCCGGCGGCGACGACGAACTCGTCACCGCGCATCTCGCCGAGCACAAGAAGGTCCGCAACATCCGCCGCGACAACCGGGTTGCGCTGACCGTCCTGTCCACCGACCGCAGCGGAACCATGACGCCGTATCTGTCGATCTACGGACCAGCGCGCGTCGAGGAAGGCGGTGCACCCGAACTGCTCCGCGAGCTCGCCAAGACGATGATCGGCCACGACGCGAAGTTCCCGCCGATGGACGACCCGCCGCCGGGCTTCGTCACGCACATCACTATCGACAAGATCGGTGGCATGGGGCCCTGGGCTGACTAACATCATTCGGAGCAGCTAAGGAGGCATGATGCGCCGCTGGTTCCTCGGGCCGTTCGCGGTGATGGCGATCGTCGGCGCACTCGTCGCGGCACCGGCATCGGCCGGCGAAACCCCCATCGGCGCCCTCGGTGACACCCTGCGCGTGCAGACGGGCGACTTCACCGCCGACGTGACCGTCAACAGCGTGCTGCCCTCGGACATCCCGCCCGGCTGGGGATACCCGCCGCGGTGGCCGCGCTCACAGGTCACCCGAGCACAAGTCACCGTCACCGTGGTGGACGCACCCACCCCTTACTTCCTGTCGTCGCGGTTGTCGTTTCGCGGCGTCAGCCAGACCGGGGACCAGTACGTCCCGCGCAGCACCGACGCTCCCGACGCTTTGCAGTACGCACTTCTCAACGCA
The DNA here is from genome assembly GCA_963775205.1 of uncultured Actinomycetota bacterium. Classification (GTDB taxonomy): domain Bacteria; phylum Actinomycetota; class Actinomycetes; order Mycobacteriales; family Mycobacteriaceae; genus Mycobacterium. The sequence goes on from CAVZHV010000002.1 coordinate 355,888, forward strand.
CCGCAGGGCGCCACCGTCAGCGGCGGGGTGTGGTGGGACAGCTACCGCGACCTGGTGACCAACGTGTTGCTGATCGACACCAAGACCGGCTTCAAACTGGCCCAGTGGAACATCTGACGGTCGCTATACCTCACATCGCCGACGCAGAAGAACTGGCCTCCGTTGCCGCACGCACGTTCCCGCTGGCCTGCCCACCCACCGCGGAACCGCACAACATCGTCGCATTCATCGACGCCCACCTGTCGGCTAATCGGTTCGCCGAATACCTCGCCGATGAGGATCGCGCGGTTCTGGCCGCCTATCGTGACGGCCGAATTGTGGGTTACTGCATGCTGATTCGCGGGATACCCGACGACGACGCCGACGTGCAGCGAGCAGTCACCGTCCGCCCCAGCGTCGAGCTGTCGAAGATGTACGTACTGCCCGAAGGCCACGGCGGCGAGGTGTCGGCCGCGCTGATGCACGCCACCCTGGAACACGCCGCCGGCATGGCCGCGAAATCGGTGTGGCTGGGTGTGAACCAGAAAAACCTGCGCGCGCAGCGCTTCTACGCCAAGCACGGGTTTACGATCAACGGCGCCAAGACATTTCATCTCGGCGAAGGCGTCGAGAACGACTACGTGATGGTGCGCGCGATCTGAGCACTCGATGCCGCCCGGCCAGGCGGCCCGACGACGTGCTGCAATCGTTGCGTGACCGACGACGACGCCACCGCGCGGTTCACGCGGCTGGACCCGCTGGCACCCGTCGACACGGCGGAGCTCCCGGGGCTTTACGCGTACCCGGCGGATCTGACGACGTGCTGGGTGCGGGCGAACATGATCGCCAGCGCGGACGGCGGCGCCACCGTCGAGGGCCGCGCCGGCGGTCTGGCGGGATCCGGCGACCGCGTCCTGTTCAAGGTGCTGCGCGAGATCGCCGACGTCGTGCTCGTCGGCGCCGGCACGGCGCGCACCGAGAACTACTCCGGCGCCCAGTTGAGCGTTGCCTCACGGCAAGCCCGGCAGGCGCGAGGTCAAGCCGAGGTCCCGCCGATCGCGGTCGTCACCGCCTCGGGCGCGCTTGACCCGACCGCCCGTCTGTTCACCCGCACCGAGACGCCGCCGCTGGTCTTCACCACCACCGCGTCGTTCATCGCGACCCGCGAGCGGCTGCACGGCGTCGCGGAAGTACTCGACGCCTCGTCCGCCGATCCGATCGCCGTCGACCCCACCGCCGTGCTGGCCGAGTTGGCCAAGCGCGGGCTGTATCGGGTGTTGTGCGAAGGGGGCCCGACGCTGCTCGGTGACATCGTCGAGCTGGGCCTGCTCGACGAGCTCGCGCTGACCGTCGCACCGCTGCTGGTGGCCGGCGGCGCGCCGCGCGTGGTGAAAGGCCCCAATCCCTTGACCACCGAGCTGGTGACCGAGCAGATCCTGTCCGACGCCGAGGGCTACCTGTACTTGCGCTACAGCCGGGCCAGGTGACGATCTCGCTACTCTGGTGCGCATGCCGTTTCCCGGGTCATGGCGAGTCGCCGCCGCGCTGGTCGCGACGATCTCCGTGCTCGCCGGCTGCGCCCCCGGCCTGGCCGCCAACCCCAAGTACGCCACCGACTCCGGCCAGGAGGGCCAAGGCAGCCCGATCACGACGCCGAAGCCGCAGGGACCCCCGCCGATCGAGGCGCCGAAGAACGACCTGGCGTGGCGGGACTGCACATCACGGCTGTTCTCCGAGGTGGCGATCGCTCCGCCGGTCGGTGTGACCCTGGACTGCGCCACCTTCGACGCCGACCTCGACCCGATCGACAACGCCAGCGGCACCGTCACCATCGGCGTGGTACGGGCGCGCTCGCAGCTGACCCCACCCGACGCCGGGCCGCTGGTGATCACCACCGGCTGGGACCTGCCGTCGTCGGTTCAGTTGCCGGTATGGCTGACGCGCGCGGGCTCCGACGTGCTGAAGACCCGCCCGATCGTCTCGGTCGACCGCCGCGGCATCGGCCTGTCCGGAGCGTTGGACTGCCGTGACTCGTTCGACCGGCGCGAAATGGCCGATCAAGCCCAGTTCGAAGCCGGTGACGACCCGGTGGCCAACCTCGGCGAGATCGTCGTCACCGCGACCACGAACTGCACCGACACCATCTCCCCCGGCGACTCGGCCTACGACAACTCGCACGCCGCCGAGGACATCGAGCGGCTCCGCACGACGTGGGACGTGCCCGGGCTGGCGCTGTTGGGCATCGGCAACGGCGCCCAGGTCGCGCTCGCCTACGCGGGGCGGCATCCCGACAAGGTGGCCCGGCTGATCCTGGACTCGCCGATCCCGCCGGCCATCAACGCCGAGGCCGCCGAGGAGCAGCAAGTCAAGGGTGAACAGGCCGCGCTCGAGGCCTTCGCCGCGCAGTGCGCCGCCGCCAACTGCCCGCTGGGACCGGACCCCAAAGAGGCCGTCGACGCGATCATCGCGTCGGCGCGGGCCGGGCGCGGGCCGGGCGGCGCCTCGACGGCGGCCGTGACGTCCGCGATCAGCACCGCGCTCGCGTTCCCCCGCGGTGACCGCGCGGCGGCGACGAACAGCCTGGCGGCCGCGCTGGCCGCCGCCCGCTCCGGCGACAGCAACCAGCTCAACAACCTGATCAACCAGGCACAGTCGTTGCGGGAGACCGACGGGCAGTTCGTGAACCGGTGCAGCGACTCGCTGAACCGCCCGACACCCGATCGCGTGCGCGAGCTCCTGGTCGAGTGGAACAAGGTGTACCCGCAGTTCGGCGCCGTCGGGGCGCTCGACCTCGTCAAGTGCCTGAACTGGCCGAGCGGCACCGCGCCGCCCGACCCGAAAAGCCTGAAAGTCAACGTCCTGCTGATGGGCGGGCAGAACGACCCGGTGGTCGGCAGCGAAGGTGTCGCTTCGGTGTCGGCGACCGTACTCAACGCCGGAGTGGCCAGCAAGCGGGTGATGTGGCAGGGCATCGGGCACGGCGTCAGCATCTACTCGTCGTGCGCACTGCCCCCGCTGGTCGGTTACCTGGACACCGGAAACCTTCCGTCCACCGACACGTACTGCCCAGCCTGACCTGACCGCCCGCTTCGGGTACCGTGCGCTCGTGGCGCTTCCAGACTCGATTGTGAACGTCTTCCGGCCCCGCACTACGCCCCCGACCGCATCCCAGGTGTTGCGCACGATCCTGTGGCCGCTGGCGATCCTGTTCGTCATCCACCGCAGTTATGTGCTGGCCACCAACGGCTACATCACCGACGACTACGGGCCGGTCTACCGCGCAGTCATCAACTTCAAGCTCGGTCTGGACATCTACAACGAGCATCTCGAGTACGTCGACCCGCACTATCTCTATCCGCCCGGCGGCACGTTGTTGATGGCGCCGTTCGGCTATCTGCCGGTCGACGCGTCGCGGTACTGGTTCATCTTCTTCAACACCGTCGCGATGGTGCTCGCGGCGTACCTGCTGATCCGGTTGTTCAAGTTCTCCGCGCGCTCCGTCGCGTTTCCCGCGGTGCTGGCAGCGATGTTCTGCACCGAAGCCGTCATCAACACACTGGTTTTCGCAAACATCAACGGCGTCATCCTGCTGCTGGAAGTGTTGTTCTTCCGGTGGATGCTCGACGGGAAGACCGGGTCTCAGTGGTGGGCCGGGGTCGCGGTCGGGTTGTCTCTAGTGGTCAAACCGCTGCTGGCGCCGTTGCTGCTGCTGCCGCTGCTGAACCGGCAATGGCGGGTGCTGGTCACCGCTTTCGCGGTGCCGCTGGTGTTCAACTTGGCGGCGATGCAGTTGGTCAAGGACCCGATGAACTTCTACAAGCGCACGCTGCCCTACATCTTCAGCACCCGCGACTACTTCAACAGCTCGATCTTGGGCAACGGCGTGTACTACGGCTTGCCGATGTGGCTGATCGTGTTGCTGCGCATCGTCTTTGCGCTATTGGCCGTAACGGCGCTGTGGCTGCTGTACCGCTACTACCGCACCCGCGACCCGTTGTTCTGGATGTGCACCTCCTCGGGCGTTCTGCTCATCGCGTCCTGGCTGGTGCTGTCGCTGGGGCAGGCGTACTACTCGATGGCGCTGTTCCCGTTTCTGATGACGGTGGTGCTGCCGAACTCGGTGGTCCGAAACTGGCCGGCGTGGCTGGCCGTGTACGGCTTCTTGTCCGCCGACAAGTGGCTGCTCGTGTACTGGCCCACCACCGGCCGCGCGCTGGAATATCTGCGCGTCACGTGGGGCTGGTCGCTGATGCTGGTGGTGGTGTTCGCCGTGCTGTACTTCCGCTACCTCGACGCCAGGGCCGAGAACCGGCTGCAGTTCGGCATCGACCCACCGTGGATGACGCCGAAGGACCAGCGGGCTAGCGTGAACGCATGACGCAGCGGCCGAAACTCGAACTGTCCGACGCACAATGGCGGGAGCGGCTGACCGCCGACGAGTTCGACGTGCTGCGGCGGGCCGGCACCGAGCGGCCGTTCACCGGCGAGTACACCGACACCGCCGCTGAGGGCGTCTACGAATGCCGGGCCTGCGGCGCGGAGCTGTTCCGCAGCACCGAGAAGTTCGAATCCCATTGCGGCTGGCCGTCTTTCTTCGACCCGGCACGTTCTGACGCGGTGATCCTGCGCCCGGATGACTCGCTGGGGACGACGCGCACCGAGGTGCTGTGCGCGAACTGCCACAGCCACCTGGGGCATGTGTTCTCCGGCGAGGGCTACCCCACGCCCACCGATCAGCGCTACTGCATCAACTCAATTGCGCTGCGGCTCAAGCCGTCCTAGCGCCGAAACGGTATTCCAGGTGGTCCCTTCTCGCACTTTTGCGCCGCAGTTACCGCCTCGGCGAGTGGGGCGACGAAGATGACCGAACCCGCCCCAGACTGGGACCCGATCGCTGTCGGCATGCAGACCGATCAGCTCGCGGCTTACGACCGCATGCGGGCGACGTGCCCGGTGGCCTACGGCACCACCGGCAACTGGTCGGTGTTCAAGCACGCCGACGTCGTGCGCGCACTCGACGACCCCGGAACGTTCTCCAATGCCGTGTCGCGGCACGTGGCCGTACCCAACGGCATGGATCCGCCCGAGCACACGAGGTTTCGCGCGATCGTCGACCGCTACTACACCGCCGAGCGGATGAGGACGTTCGAGCCGACGGCGCGCGCGATCGCAGCCGAACTGGTGGCCACGCTGCCCCGCGGCGAGGACGTGGAGGTGATGGCGCGCTTCGCGGAGCCGTACGCCAACCGGGCACAGTGCGCGTTCATGGGCTGGCCGGAGTCGCTGCGCGAACCCCTGCAACAGTGGACGAAGAAGAACCACGCGGCCACTCACGCCCGCGACCGCGCAGCGATGTCGGCGGTGGCGGTGGCGTTCGACGCGTTCATCCGCGAACAGCTCGACATCAGGCGATCCGCCGGGGCGCGCGCTCCGGTCGACACGACCACCGAGTTGTTGAGCGAGCGGGTCGACGGCCGCGGACTCACCGACGACGAGATCGTGTCGATCGTGCGCAACTGGACGGTCGGTGAGCTCGGCACGCTCGCCGCAAGCGTGGGAATCATCCTGGAGTTCCTGGCAACTCACCCCGACGTGCAGGCGCGGCTTCGTGCAGATGTGTCACTCGCCGAGGCCGCCAGCGACGAGATCCTGCGGATGCGCGGCCCGCTCATCGCGAACCGGCGCCGCACCACCAAGCCGGTGACTGTCGGCGGACGGGAGATCCCGGCACAGCAGCGTCTGTTCCTGGTATGGGCGTCGGCGAACCGGGACGAGGCCGTGTTCGGTGACCCGGACGAGTTCCGACTGGACCGCGACCCGGCCCTGAACCTGCTCTACGGCAGGGGAATCCACGCCTGCCCCGGGGCACCGCTCGCGCGACTCGAGCTGCGCATGATCATCGAGGAGCTGTTCGCCGCCACAGCCGCCGTCGAACCGGCCGTCAACGCGCACAGCACCAACGCGATCTACCCTGCGTCGGGGTTCACGAAGCTGCCGCTGCGGTTTCGGTGACTTACTACGGCAGGCGCTCGACGAGCTGCTCCACCGACACCCGCGGCCCGGTGAAGAACGGGGTCTCGACGCGCACATGCCGGCGCGCATCGGTGGCCCGCAAGTCGCGCATCAGGTCGACGATGCGGTGCAACTCCGGCGCCTCGAACGCCAGAATCCACTCGTAGTCGCCCAGCGCGAACGCGGGAACGGTGTTGGCGCGCACATCCTTATAGCCGCGGGCGGCCATGCCGTGCTCGGAGAGCATGCGGCGCCGTTCGTCATCGGGCAGCAGATACCACTCCAGCGAGCGCACGAACGGATACACGCACACGTAGGCGCCCGGCTCCTCACCGGCCAGGAACGCCGGGATGTGGCTCTTGTTGAACTCCGCGGGCCGGTGCAACGCGACGCTGCTCCACACCGGGCTGCTGGCCCGTCCGAGCGTGGTGTCACGCCGGAAGTCGGAGTACATCGCCTGCAGCGCCTCGACCCGGTCGGCGTGCGTCCAGAACATGAAGTCCGCATCGGCGCGCATGCCCGCGACGTCGTACACCCCGCGCACCACGACGCCGTTGTCCTCCTGCTGCTTCAGGAAGGTCGCGGTCTCGTCGACGACGGCCGCGCGGTCGTCGCCCAGAGCGCCCGGGCGCACCGCAAACGCCGAGAACATCAGGTAGCGGATGGTCGCGTTGAGCGCGTCGTAGTCCAGCTTGGCCATGCCCCTATCGTGCCACGCTGGCTCTGACGAGCCGGTCGGCTGCCGCCGCGCCCGACTTGATGCACGCCGGCACCCCGATGCCGTCGAGGTAGTTGCCCGCCACCGCGAGCGTGTCCGGCAACGACGCGCGGATCTGCCCCGCCACTGCACCGTGGCCGGGTCCGTACTGCGGCATCGCGTCGAGCCAGCGTGCGACGTGCGCGTCGACGGGGTCGACCGTGACACCGAAGACCGCCGACAGGTCGCCGATCGCCCACGACATGAGCTCGTCGTCGCTGGCCGTGCGGGCGACGTCGTCACCGAACCGACCGAAGCTCAGCCGCATCAGCTCGACGTCGCCGGGCCGGCCCCACTTGCGGCTCGACAGCGTGATTGCCTTGGCGCGCAACAGTTCTCCGCTCGCCACCAGCACACCGGAGCGCTCCGGCAACGACGTACCGCTGGGCACGGCCAGCGCGAGCACCGCCGACGACGCGACCGGAATGAGGCGTGCGGCGGCCGCTGCCTCCGGAGCGACGCCACCGATGAGCGTGGCCAGCTGCGGCGCGGGCACCGCGAGCACCACTGCGTCGGCGCGCCACCCGTCGAGCTGCCAGCCGTCCTCGCTCCGGGTCAACCGACGTCACCGCGGCCTGCACAACCTCCGCCCCACTCTGGCGCAACAGCTCGTCGACCAGCCGCTGGTATCCCCCGCCGACGGCGCGGAAGACCGGCCCACCCGACGAAGGCGGCAGCGCCGCCCGTGCCGCCTCGGTCAGGCTCGCCGCCCCGTTGTCCAGCGCCGCCGCCACCCCCGGCGCGGCCGAGCGCAGGCCGATGGTGGCCGCCGACCCGGCGTACACCCCGGCCAGCAGCGGATCCACCGACCTGGACACCACCTGGGTGCCGAAGCGGTCGCCCACCAGTTCGGCGATCGCCGGGTCGGTGCCGCGCTCCCAACTCAACGGCCGAGACGGCTCGTCCGCGACGGCCGTGAGCGTGGCGTCGTCGACGAGGCCGGCCAGTGACTGCGCCGACGTCGGGATGCCGTTCACCGTGCCCTCGGGCATTGGATGCAGGCCGCCGCCGGCATAGATCAGCGGGCGCACGCCGGTGGTGTCGATCTGCGCCTGGGCCAATCCGAGCTCGGCCAGCAACGCCGGCACCTCAGGGCGCCGTGCCACGAACGCCTCGGCGCCGACGTCCACCGGGTGCCCGGCGAGGCGTACCGTCCGCAGCGTCCCCCCCAGCGAGTCGGCGGGATCGAACAGCGTGATCCGGGCGTCGTCGCCCGCCAGGCGACGCAGCCTGTAGGCCGCGCTCAGCCCCGAAATACCGCCGCCCACAACGGCATAGCGCATCACAGCGAATGCACCAGCGCCACCAAATCGGTGATGACGCCGGGGTCGGTGTCGGGCAGCACTCCGTGACCCAGGTTGAACACGTGTCCCGCGGCGCCGGAGTCCACCGCCCGGCGCCCGTCGTCGACCACCCTGCGCGCCGCGGCCTCAACCACCGGCCACCCCGTCAGCAGCACCACCGGATCGAGGTTGCCCTGCAACGCGGTGCCGGGTTGCACACGGGCCGCGGCGTCGGTCAGCGACGTGCGCCAGTCGACGCCCACCACGGTGGCGCCCGCTGCGGACATCGCGCCGAGCAACTCGGCGGTGCCCACCCCGAAGTGCGTCATCGGAACGCCCGCCGGCGCGAGGGCACTGAAAACCCTCGCACTGTGCGGGAACACGTATTCGGTGTAATCGGCCAGCGACAGCGCGCCGGCCCAGGAGTCGAACACCTGGATCGCGTCGACGCCGGCATCGACCTGCACCTGCAGGAACGCGATCGTCACGTCGGTCAGCGCCGACATCAACGCATGCCAGGTCTGGGGTTCGCCGAACATCATCGCCTTGGTGCGTTCGTGGTGGCGGCTCGGACCGCCCTCTACCAGGTAGGACGCCAGCGTGAACGGCGCTCCGGCGAAGCCGATCAGCGGAACCTCCCCCAGCGCGTCGACCAGCAGGCCGACCGCCTCACGAACGGGCGAAACCCGTTCCACGTCAAGCGGTTTCAACCCTGCGACGTCGCCGGCGGTGCGGATCGGATGCTCGATCACCGGACCGACGTCGGGCACGATGTCCAGTCCGATCCCGGCCGCACGCAGCGGAACCACGATGTCGGAAAACAGGATCGCCGCGTCCACACCGTGGCGGCGCACCGGCTGCAGCGTGATCTCGCAGACCAGCTCGGCGTCGAAGCAGGCTGCCAGCATGCTGTGCTGCGCCCGCAGCGCGCGGTACTCGGGCAGCGACCGCCCCGCCTGACGCATGAACCACACCGGGAGGTGGCTCGGCTTGCGGCCGGTGGCCGCGGCCAGGTAGGGGGCATTGGGCAGGTCACGGCGGGTAATCATCACCTCCCATGCTGCCATGGCCAATCCGGCGCGCCTGCCCCCGCGCGGCTCCCGATGGACTAGCGTCGAGGGTCATGACCTCCGCCGAACCGGCCCAGTTCCAGGAGGCCGTCGCGGCGATGAACGCCGTCGAACGTGCGCCCGGAGATCGAGTTGGGCCCGATCCGCCCGCCGCAGCGGCTGGCGCCCTTCAGCTACGCGCTGGGTGCCGAGGTCAGACACCCGGAAACCGCAATCGTGCCCGAACGGTCCGAGGGCGACGCGTTCGGACGACTGATCCTGCTCTACGACCCCGAGGGCGCCGAGGCCTGGGACGGCACCATGCGGCTGGTGGCCTACATCCAGGCCGACCTCGACCCCACCGAAGCGGTCGACCCGCTGCTGCCCGAGGTGGCGTGGAGCTGGCTGGTGGACGCGCTGGCCGCACGCGCCGGCAAGGCCACCGCGCTGGGCGGCACCGTCACCGCCACCACCTCGGTGCGCTACGGCGACATCGCGGGGCCACCGCGGGCGCATCAGCTCGAGCTGAGGGCGTCGTGGACCGCAACGACCCCCGAGCTCGGCGTCCACGTGCAGGCGTTCTGCGAGGTGCTCGAACACGCCGCGGGACTGCCACCGGCCGGGGTGACCGATCTGGGGTCACGTTCGCGGGCGTGAGTGTGGTGGAGGACTCGGAGGCGGCCGAGCCGGAAGCGGCGCCGCTGCTGGCGCCCACGGAGGGCGTGCCTGGCATTACCGTCACCCATCACGAAATCGCTTCTGCCGCTGAGCTTCTCGCGTCCGGTCATGGACCCTTCGCGGTCGACGCGGAACGCGCGTCGGGTTTCCGCTACAGCAACCGCGCCTATCTGATCCAGGTCCGCCGGGCGGGCGCCGGGACGGTGCTGCTGGACCCGGTGAGCGGCGACGGCGACCCCCCGACGGCGCTGCGGCCGATCGCCGAGGTGCTTGCCTCGGACACCTGGATTCTGCACGCCGCCGACCAGGACCTGCCGTGCCTTGCCGAGCTCGGGATGCACCCGCCCGCGCTGTACGACACCGAACTGGCGGGCCGGCTGGCCGGCTTCGAGCGGGTGAACCTCGCCGCGATGGTGCGCCGGCTGCTCGGGCTGGGACTGGCGAAGGGCCACGGTGCCGCCGACTGGTCCAAGCGGCCGCTGCCGCCGGCGTGGCTGAACTACGCCGCGCTGGACGTCGAGGTGCTGCTGGACCTCAAAGGCGCGGTGGAGCAGGTGCTGGCCGAGCAAGGCAAGACGGGCTGGGCGCAGCAGGAGTTCGAGTACCTGCGCCACGTGGAGCCGCCGCAGCAGCGCCGGGACAGGTGGCGGCGCACGTCGGGCATCCACAAGGTGCGCGACCCGCGGGCACTGGCCGCGGTGCGCGAGTTGTGGACGGTGCGCGACGAGATCGCCCGGCGCCGCGACATCGCTCCCGGCCGGATCCTGCCGGACTCGTCGATCGTGCAGGCCGCGGTGGCCGACCCGAAGACCGCCGCGGACCTGACGGCGCTGCCGGTGTTCGGCGGTCCACGCCAGCGGCGCAACGCGGAGACCTGGCTGAAGGCGCTGGCCCAGGCGGGGGAGAACCCGGAGCCGCCGTCGGCTCCCGAGCCGCCGAACGGACCGCCGCCGGTGTCGCGCTGGCACCGCCGCAAGCCCGAGGCGGCTGCGCGGCTGCAGGCGGTGCGTGACGGGCTCGCGGAGGTTTCGGAGCAGGTCGGGGTCCCGACGGAGAACCTGGTGTCGCCGGATCTGGTCCGCCGGCTGTGCTGGGACTGGGCCGGGGGCGACGCCGGCAGCATCGACGCGTTCCTGCGCGACGGCGGTGCGCGGCCGTGGCAGCGTGAGCTCGTCGTCCCGGCGCTGGCCGCCGCACTGACTTGAACCTTTCCCGCGGCGAAATAGCACTCCACGTCGTTCCAAGCGCGCAACTACAGCATTGGCGTATATCTCGGCGCAGAGGCAGGGCCTAAGCGGCGACGCCTTGAACCGTGCGCTGCAGGAAAGCCACTTGGTCGGCCTTGACCTGAGGGTCGTGATAGATGTCGAAGTGGCCATACGGGTAGTGACGGATCTCCCCGCGCGGCGCGCGCTGCGCCGCCCTGACCGCAGGCGCGACCGGCGTCGTCGCGTCCTTTTCGCATACGCACACCAGCACCGGCATGTGCAGCCGCGACGCCTTCCGGCCGGGCCGGTAGAACGCCAGCCTCAACGCGAGCCGAGCGGCAAAAGCGTTGCGCCACTTCGAGTCCGGCCCAACGATGCCCTGGAACCCGGGCATTGCCTCCGGTGCGGTCAGCGCGCCGAATTCACCGGGGTTGCCGGTGGCCGGGACAAGGCGCGGCGGACGTGAGAACCAGGCGCCGGCCTGGTCGAGCAGCCCCAGGCCCAGCATGCGGACGAGGTTTTTCGGTTCGACGAGCATCAGCGAGGCAATGCTGTCCGCGTTGGGCGACTGCGCGATCACCGCTGAAATCCGCGGATCGCTGGCCGCCACCGCCAGCACGTGTCCGCCGCTGAACGACCAGCCCCACAGCACGATGCGGTTGGGGTCGACGCCGTCGAGCGAGCGTGCCCAGGCGATCACCGCGCGGTAGTCCTCCAACTGGCGGCGGATGTCGAGCAGCTGACGAGGCCCGCCTGTCGAGGCGCCGAAGTGGCGGTAGTCGAACAGCACGACGACGAATCCTGCGTCACGGAACGCCTCGGCATAGCCGGGCAGCCCGTCGTCGCGGGTTCCCGAGAATCCGTTGGCCATCACCACACAGGGCGCCGGGCCGTTCGCGGGGTCTGGCCGGTACACGTAGGCGGCGAGTTGCTCGCCGCGGCAAGGGATCCGCACATCGTCGCGCACGGCGTCCAGTGTGCGCCGAGACGGTAGCCAGTGAGGCCGCTACTCGAACTTTCGCGCGCTACTTTCCGTCTCGGCGCGCTCGGCTTCCGAACCCAGCGCCGCCACCCAGCCGGTGATCTGCCGCGCCACGTTCTGCTCGGTGAGCCCGACGTCCGCAAGCACCTCCTTGCGCGACGCATGCTCCAGGAACTGCTGCGGCACCCCGACGTCGCGGCACGGCACGTCGATCTCGGCACGCCGCAGCGCCGCCGACACCGCCGAGCCGATGCCCCCGGCCACGCCGTGGTCCTCGATCGTGACGACGAGCTTGTGGCGGCCCGCCAACTCCTGAAGCTCGGTGGGCACCGGCAGCACCCACCGCGGGTCGACGACCGTCACCCCGATGCCCTGGTTGCGCAGCCGCTCGGCGACACCCAGCGCCATCGCGCCGAACGCCCCGACCGACACCAGCAGCACATCCGAGGACAGTCCCGCCGCCGGCTCGGCGAGCACGTCCACACCGCCGATCCGCCGCACCGCCGGAATATCTTCGCCCACATCGCCTTTCGGGAACCGCAGCGCGGTCGGCCCGTCGTCGACGTCCAACGCCTCGCCGAGTTCCTCGCGCAGCCGGGCCGCGTCGCGGGGCGCGGCGACACGCATGCCTGGCACGATCCCCAGCATCGACATGTCCCAGGTGCCGTTGTGGCTGGCACCGTCGTTGCCGGTGATGCCCGCGCGGTCCAGCACCATCGTCACCGGCAGCTTGTGCAGGGCGACGTCCATCATGATCTGGTCGAAGGCTCGGTTCAAAAACGTCGAATAGATCGCCACCACGGGGTGCAGGCCCCCCATCGCCAGGCCCGCCGCCGAGGTCAATGCGTGCTGCTCGGCGATCCCGACGTCGAACAGCCGGTCCGGGAAGCGCTCGCCGAACTTGGCCACCCCGGTGGGACCCGGCATCGCCGCAGTGATCGCGACGATGTCGCGGCGCTTGGCGCCGTAGGCCACCAGCGCGTCGGCGAACGTCGACGTCCAGCCCGGTGCGGCGACCGCCGTGGACAACCCGGTGTGCACGTCGATGACCCCGCACGAGTGCATCTGCTCGGCCTCGTCGTTCTCCGCCGGCGCATATCCCATGCCTTTACGGGTGACGACGTGCACGATCACCGGCGCGTTGTAGCCGCGCGCGTGCCGCAGCGCCACCTCCACCGCATGCTCGTCGTGCCCGTCGATCGGGCCGACGTACTTCAGGCCGAGGTCGGTGAACATCACCTGGGGCGCCAGCGCGTCTTTGATGCCCGCCTTGATGCTGTGCATGGCTTGGTAGCAGAACTCGCCGATCACCGGCATGCCGCGCACCGCGCGGCGGCCCCCGTCCAGCACCCGCTCGTATGCGGGCTGCAGGCGCAGCGCGGCCAGGTGCTCGGCGAACCCGCCGATGGTCGGCGCGTAGCTGCGTCCGTTGTCGTTGACGACGATCACGATCGGGCGGCCGGCCGCGGCGATGTTGTTCAGCGCCTCCCAGCACATGCCGCCGGTCAACGCGCCGTCGCCGACGACCGCGACGACGTGGCGGTTGCGGTGGCCGGTCAGTTCGAAGGCCTTGGCGAGTCCGTCGGCGTAGGACAGCGCCGACGACGCATGGCTGGACTCGACCCAGTCGTGCTCGCTTTCGGCGCGGCTGGGATAGCCCGACAGGCCGTCCTTCTTGCGCAGTGTGTCGAAGTCGTGGCAGCGGCCGGTCAGCATCTTGTGCACATACGCCTGGTGGCCGGTGTCGAAGACGATCGGGTCGTGCGGCGAGTCGAACACGCGATGCAGAGCCAGCGTGAGCTCGACCACACCGAGGTTGGGCCCCAGATGCCCGCCGGTGGCAGCCACCTTGTGGATCAGAAACTGCCGAATCTCGGCGGCCAGGTCGGTGAGCTGCTGCTGCGAAAGGCGTTGCAGATCTGCGGGACCGCGGATCTGTTCCAGCATCCCGCCAGTCTACGCAGGAAGGCGGTGTTCAGTCCTGCTGCGACGCCCCCGCGGTAAGGATTGCGACACATTCCACATGGTGCGTGAGCGGGAACGCGTCGAACACCCGCAACTGCTCGACCGCAAACCCGTGCTCGCGGTAAAGGCCCACGTCACGGGCAAACGAAGCCACCTCGCAACCGAAGTGGATCACCCGGGGCGCACCCGCCGCGGCCAGCAGCTTGATCACCTCTTTGCCCACGCCTTTGCGCGGCGGGTCGAGCACCGCGACGTCGGGTCGCTCCCGCAGGCCCGACAGCACCTTGCGCACCGAGCCGTTGACCACCTGAACCTGCGGCAGGTCGGACAACGCCTGCCGGGCCGCAGCCGAAGCCGAACGCGACATGTCGACGCTCAGCACCTGGCCGATCTCGCCGACCCCGTCGGCCAGCACCGCGGCGAACAGCCCGGCGCCGCCGTACAAATCCCACGCCGTCATGCCCGGCGCCAGGCCCGCCCAGGCGGCCACCAGATCGCTGTACACGCGCGCCGCGTCCCGGTGCGCCTGCCAGAAGCCCGTCACCGGCACATGCCAGACACGCTCGCCGACCCGCTGCACCGACTCGCGGCTGCCCTCGAGGACCCGAAAGTTCGGGCGCGGGAAACCGCGGCCGCCCGGCCCGCGTCCTTCCCACGGCCCCGCACTGACGATGTGCCGCTCCCCGTCGTCGTCGACCACCACGTGCACCTCGGCGCGCGGTGGAAATCTGAGCTCGTCGATCCCGTCGAGCATCCCCGGCGCCAGCTGCCCGCAGTTCGGCGCGGCCACCAGCTCGTCGCTGTGATAGCGGTGATACCCCGCGCGGCCGTTCATCCCGACCGTCATGCGCACCCGCGTCCGCCAGCCCGTCGGCTCACCGCTGCCCACCCGCTCGGCGACCAACGCCCCCGGCGTGTAGCCGGCGATCTTCTCCAGCTGGTTGGAAACCACCTGGCCTTTGAGCACACGAGCGGCGGCCGGCTCGGCGAACGCGAGGTCGCAGCAGCCGGCGCCCTCCGGGCCGGCGACCGGGCACAACGACTCGATGCGTTCCGGCGAGGGCTCGAGGATCTCGACGGCCACCGCATGCCAGTAGGCTTCCTTGTCCGCGGTGACCTTGGCGCGCACCGTTTCCCCCGGCAGCGCGTAGCGGACGAACACCACGCGGCCGTCGTGGCGCGCCACGCAGCTGCCGCCGTTGGCCGGCGGCCCGACGGTCAGGGTGAGTTCGGTCAATCCAGGAACCCGCGGCGGGCGTCACCGGGTGCGTGGTGCGGCTGCAGCGTCTTCACCCGCTCCGACGAGCTCAGTTGCCACGGAACAGAAGTCACCATCACCCCCGGTTCGAACAGCAGCCGGCCCTTCAGGCGCAGCGCACTCTGGTTGTGCAGCACATGCTCCCACCAGTGGCCGACAACATATTCGGGGATGAACACCGTCACGACGGTTCTCGGCGATTCACGGCTCACCCGCTTGACGTAGTCGATCACCGGGCGCGTGATCTCGCGGTACGGGGACGTCGATCACCTTCAGCGGCACGGTGACGTCGCTTTCCTCCCACTCGTGCACCAGTTCACGGGTCTCGCCGTCGTCGACATTTACCG
Organism: uncultured Actinomycetota bacterium; assembly: GCA_963775205.1. Classification (GTDB taxonomy): domain Bacteria; phylum Actinomycetota; class Actinomycetes; order Mycobacteriales; family Mycobacteriaceae; genus Mycobacterium. Next base: position 371,406 of record CAVZHV010000002.1, read on the forward strand.
TGATGGCCTCGAGCGTGTCGGGCCGGGTGGCTCGCGCATAGGCCAGCGCACGCAACGTCGGCAAGTTCACATTCGAGACCAACACGATCGCGTGGTTGCGGCTGGGCAGCACTACGTCGCCCTCCTCCGCCAACTGGTCGGCGAGTTCTTTCTTGACCGAGTCGTAGTGTCGCCGAATCATTTTCATCAGCACGAACAGGGCCGCCATCGCCAGGATCGCGATCCACGCGCCGGCCATGAACTTCGTGACGACCACGATGATCAGCACCGTGCCGGTGCAGATGAACCCGATCGGTGTTGATCACCCGCGAGCGCTGCATGTGCCGGCGCTCCGCGCTGTCCTCTTCGGTGCGCAGCAGCCGCGTCCAGTGCCGCACCATGCCGATCTGGCTCAGCGTGAACGACACGAACACGCCGACGATGTACAGCTGGATCAGCGCGGTCACCTCGGCGCGGAAGGCGACGACGAACGCGATCGCGGCGAACGCCAAGAACAGGATGCCGTTGGAGAACGCGAGCCGGTCGCCGCGGGTGTGCAGCTGGCGCGGCAGGTAACCGGGTCGTGCGCGAGAATCGAACCGAGCACCGGGAATCCGTTGAACGCCGTGTTGGCGGCCAGCACCAGGATCAGCGCGGTGACGCCGGCGATCAGAAAGAGGCCTACCGGGAAACCGTGGAACACCGATTCGGCGAGTTGCACGATCAGCGTCTTCTGGTGGTAGTCGGCCGGGGCGCCGATCAGCTGCTCGTGGGGTCGCTCGGCGATCTTCGCGCCGGTGGCCTTGGCCAGCATGATGATTCCCATGAACAGGCTCACCGCGACCAAGCCCAGCATCAGCAACGTCGTTGCGGCGTTGCGGGACTTGGGTTTCCGGAAGGCCGGCACCCCGTTGCTGATCGCCTCGACGCCGGTGAGCGCCGCACACCCGGACGAGAACGACCGCGCGACGAGAAACACCAACGCCAGGCCCATGACGTCGCCGTGCTCGGCGTGCAACTCGAAGCCCGCGGACTCGGCGCGCAGCGGTGTTCCGAGGACGTACAGCTGGAAGAAGCCCCACGCCAGCATCAGGTACATGCCGATCATGAACGCGTACGTGGGAATCGCGAAAGCGGTTCCGGACTCGCGGATTCCGCGCAGGTTCGCCGACGCCAGCAGCAGAATCGCCACCACCGCGAACAGCGTCTTGTGGTGGGCGACGAACGGCAGGGCCGACCCGATGTTGCTCATCGCCGAGGACATCGACACCGCGACCGTCAGCACGTAATCCACCAGCAGCGCGCTGGCGACCGTCAGCCCGGCGGTTTTGCCGAGGTTGGTGGTGACGACTTCGTAGTCGCCGCCGCCGGACGGATAGGCGTGCACGTTCTGCCGATAGCTCGCGATCACGACGAGCATCACCGCGGCCACCGCCAACCCGATCCACGGCGCCATCGAGTATGCGGCCAGTCCGGCCACCGACAGCACCAGAAAGATTTCCTCGGGCGCGTACGCCACCGAAGACAACGCGTCTGATGCGAACACCGGCAGCGCGATCCGCTTGGGCAGCAGGGTGTGCGCCAACTTGTCGCTGCGGAACGGCCGTCCCAGAAACAGTCGCCGGGCGGCGGTCGAGAGCTTGGACACGAGGACCAACACTATTCGCACCAGGGAGGTGGATGTAGCGTTGTGCCCACAGTTTTCCCGTGCTCTGCCAGCGGTGCCCCACCGCCGAAAGGACCGAAGTTGCGCGTCGTGGTGATGGGATGCGGACGCGTCGGCGCATCCCTGGCCGACGCGCTCTCGCGGATCGGCCACGACGTGGCGATCATCGACCGCGACGGGACCGCGTTCAACCGGCTGTCCCCGGAGTTCACCGGAGAGCGGGTCCTCGGCATGGGCTTCGACCGCGACGTGCTGCTGCGCTCCGGCATCGAGGAAGCCGGCGCGTTCGCGGCCGTGTCCTCGGGGGACAACTCCAACATCATCTCCGCGCGGGTGGCCCGCGAGACCTTCGGTGTGGAGCGGGTGGTGGCCCGCATCTACGACGCGAAACGCGCGGCGGTCTACGAACGGCTCGGCATACCGACTGTCGCGACGGTGCCGTGGACCACCGACAGGCTGCTCAACGTGCTCACCCGCGAGACCGAGACCACCAAATGGCGCGACCCGTCGGGCAACGTCGGTGTGACCGAGATCGCACCGCACGAAGACTGGGTCGGCCACCGCGTCACCGATCTGGAGGCCGCCACCGGAGCGCGGGTGGCGTTTCTGATCCGGTTCGGCGGTGGCCTACTGCCCGAACCAAAGACGATGATCCAGGCCGGGGATCAGGTGTACATCGCTGCCATCGCGGGCCGCATCGCTGAGGCGATGGCGATTGCCGCGCTGCCGCCCAGTGAGGACGCGGGCGGGTGAGAAGGGGCGGGAGAGGTCGAGCCGAATGAACGTCGAATGAAAGTCGCCATCGCCGGTGCCGGCGCAGTCGGCCGCTCGATCGCCCGAGAGCTGATCGAGAACGACCACGAGATCATGCTGCTGGAGCGCAATCCCGAGCACGTCGACGTCGACGCGATCCCCGCCGCGCGCTGGCATCTGGGCGACGCCTGCGAGCTGTCGCTGCTCGAGTCGGTGCATCTGGAGGAGTACGACGTCGTCGTCGCCGCCACCGGCGACGACAAAGCGAACGTCGTGGTGAGCCTGCTCGCCAAGACCGAGTTCGCGGTGCCCCGCGTGGTGGCCCGGGTCAACGACCCCCGCAACGAGTGGCTGTTCGACGACGCGTGGGGCGTGGACGTCGCGGTGTCCACGCCGAGGATGCTGGCCTCGCTGGTCGAGGAGGCGGTCGCGGTCGGAGACCTGGTGCGGCTCATGGAGTTTCGGCAAGGTCAGGCGAACCTGGTCGAGATCACGCTGCCGGACAACACCCCGTGGGGCGGTAGGCCGGTGCGCAAGCTGGAGCTGCCCCGCGACGCCGTGCTGGTGACGATCTTGCGCGGTGCACGCGTGATCGTGCCCGAGGCCGACGAGCCGCTCGAGGGCGGCGACGAGCTGCTGTTCGTGGCCACCGCTGAGGTCGAGGACGAACTCCGCGACCTGCTACTGCCCGAAACGTAACCGTCGCCGAATGGCCACTTATTGCACGCCATTCTCGGAAATCCGTGTCATAAATGGCCACTCGACGGGACGTCGTCGTCGCTCACGGCCTCCTCGCGAAGCTCGGCGTCGTGCACCGCGCGCTGCGCGATCCGGATCGGGAAGTACATCGACAGCGCGGCGAGCACCGTCAGCGGCCAGCCCATGGTGATGCGGGCGACACCAAGCCAGCCGGTCTGGTCCATGTCGTACAGGTAGCGCTGGACGAAGAACCGCGACAGGAACACCGCCACCCAGATCAGCGTCGCAACGTCGTACGCCCACACGGCTTTTCGCACCCTGCGCCAGCTGGAGTCATGCTCCTTGATGAACCCCCAGATGTAGCCGACGATGGGTCGCCGCAGCAGCACCGATCCGGCGAACACCGCGGCCCACAAAAGCGAGCCCCAGATCCCGAGCAGGAAATAGCCCTTGCTCTGCCCCACCACATAGGCGATGACCGCGCAGACGCCCACACCCACGAACCCTGACACCGCCGGCTGCACGGTCTCTCGCCGCCACAGTCGCCACACCAAAATCAGCGCCGCCACCGCCAGCGCGGACACGATCGCCGCGGTCAGCCCGAACGCCGTCGACACCGGGACGAACACCACCACCGGCAGCGACGAATAGATGAGCCCGCTGATGCCACCCATCTGGTCGAGCAGCTCACGCGGGACGCTGCGCTTATCAGTCACACGCCTCAGCGCTGGATCTCGTAATGCGGGTTGTAGATCGCCTTGTGCCCGTTCTCGAGCTTGCCGAGGCGCCCATGCACCCGAAGCGTGCGGCCGGGCTCGATACCCGCGATGCGCCGCTGGCCGAGCCAGACCAGGGTGACCACGTCGGTGCCGTCGAACAACTCGGCCTTGATGCCGCCCGCGCATCCCTTCGCGTTGGCCTCGACGCTGCGCAGTGTGCCGACCATCGTGACTTCCTGGCCGCGTTGACAATCGATGGCCCGCTGCGCACCGTTACTCGCGGCCTCGTCGGTCAGCTCTTCGGCGTCACGTTGCTCAGGGTCTTCGGTCAGCCGACGAGTGAGCCGGCGCAAAATTCCATCGGCCGTAGCCATGACCAGCTCCTGACACGTCGGTGTGTATGCAACCCTGTACTGGCAACGGTAGACCTGTTGGGGTCGTCGTGCCATGTGGCGTCGGCGTTGCAGTGCGTGTCGTGGCGCACAGGGGGCAGGATCGTGTCGTGGCTGTCGACTTGGGTGAAGTCTGCGCGGTGTTGCTGCCCGGCACCGGGTCTGATGACGACTACATCTACCGCGCGTTTTCACCGTCATTGCACGAGGCGGGCGCGACGGTGATGGCAGCCGCGCCCCGGCCCGGCGGATTGGTCGCGGGCTATCTCGATGACCTCGACAACGCCGCGGCCGACAAGCCGATCGCGGTCGGTGGCGTGTCGATCGGGGCCGCGGTCGCGGTGGCCTGGGCGCTGGCGCATCCGCACCGCGTGGTTGCGGTACTGGCCGCGTTACCGGCGTGGACGGGCGCACCGGACGCCGCGCCGGCGGCACTGGCGGCCCGGCAGTCGGCGCTGGCGCTGCGGCGTGACGGCTTGGTCGCCGCGACCGCGCGGATGCGCGCGTCGAGTCCGCAATGGCTGGCCGACGAGCTCACCCGGTCCTGGGTTGGTCAGTGGCCGGGGCTTCCCGACGCGATGGACGAGGCCGCCGGCTATGTGGCCCCGACGTGCCCGGAGCTGGAGCGGCTCGCGGTCCCGATGGGCGTCGCGGGCGCGGTCGACGACCCCGTGCATCCGGTGGAGGTGGCCGTGGAGTGGGCGACGGCCGCGCCTCGCGCGGCTCTGCGGACGGTCACGCTCGAGCAGATCGGCGCCGACCCGGCGGCATTGGGCGCGGCCTGCGTGGACGCGCTGCGGGACGCTTCTTAACCCCCGCCCATCGTCGTGCGCAGCTGCTGCATCGCCGACCCCGGCGCCGCCCGTCGCGCGACGGGTTGCGGCGGCTCGCCTTCCTGCCCGCCCTGCTCGGCTGCGGCCTGTTGCGCGGCGCGCAACTGGGCGGCGATGGCCTCGGGCAGTTCCACCGGCAGGGGTGTGCGCACCGGCAGCGGGGTGTCACCGCGGCGAACCACGGTGTCCGCCAACGTCTTCCGAGCCTCATCAGCTAGCGCGTCGATCGTCTCGTCGGGCCCGTTGACCACGCAGCGCACCATCCAGCGGTACCCGTCGACTCCGATGAACCGCACCGTGCCGTTTCCGCGGCCGACTACCTCCCGGCCCCAGGGACCCGACTCGATCGACACCTTCGCGTTGTCCTTGCGCAGCGCGTCGGCCAGTTCGGTGGCGACCTCGCGCCACAGCCCGGCGCTCTTCGGCGCCGCGTACGCGGCGACGGTGAACCGGCCGCTCGGCGTCACCAGCCACACCGCGCTGGGCACGCCCGCCTCGGTCAGTTCGACTTGGAGCTGGCTGGTTTCCTGCACCGGAATGAGCACCGACCCCAGGTTCAGCCGCGCCACCTCCGCCTGCGCGGGGTCGTCGAAGTCCTCGATGTCGAACGGGCCGTCGACGTCGGGATCGATCGTGGATTTGCCTTCTGCCATCTATAAGCTCGCATGTCCTCCGGAAGAGCCGTGCCCGCCGGCACCGCGCGACGTCTGCGCCAGGCCGGTTTCGTCGAATGACGACACCTCGATCAATTCCGGCAACTCCACCCGTTGCACCAGCAGCTGGGCAATCCGGTCGCCGCGATGCACGACGATCGGCGTCTTGGGGTCCAGGTTCACGAGCGCCACCTTGATCTCCCCGCGGTACCCCGCGTCGATCGTACCGGGGCTGTTGACAATCGAAAGCCCAACGCGGGCAGCCAATCCCGACCGGGGATGCACCAATCCCACCATCCCGTACGGGATCGCGACGGCGATGCCGGTGGGTACCAGCGCCCGCTGGCCGGGACCGAGCTCCACGTCTCGCGCGCTGTACAGGTCGATGCCCGCGTCGCCGTCGTGGGCCCGGCTGGGCATCGGCAGGTCACGGTCCAGGCGTACGACCGCCAGAGGGGTGGACACGAGGCAAAAGACTACCCTTGGCCGCGTGTCGGCAAGCCCAGCCACGTCGCAATCCGTGCGCTACCGCGAACGGTTGACGGTGCCCTGGTGGTGGTGGCCGCCCGCGTTCGGCTTGGCTGCACTCATCGCCTTGGAGGTCAACCGGGCGGCCCGCGGACTGCCGGGCTGGATTTCGTTCGCGGTGTTGTGTGCGATCGCCGCCGGCGTGCTGATCTGGTTCGGGCGTGTCGAAGTCCGGGTGACCGCCGACGATCACAGGCCGCCTGTGCTGTGGGCCGCCCCGGCGCACCTGCCCGCCGACGTAATCAGCCGCTCGGCGGAGATCCCGCAGTCAGCCAAGTCGGCGGCACTGGGTCGCCAGCTCGACCCCGCCGCCTACGTGCTGCACCGCCCCTGGATCGGCCCCATGGTCCTGCTGGTGCTCGACGATCCCGACGACCCGACGCCGTACTGGCTGGTGAGCAGCCGCCACCCTGAGCGCGTGCTGGCCGCATTGCGCCAACCGCCCGCCGGCTAGGCGGCGCAGTCTGTGCAGATCATCCGGCCGTCCTTCTCACTGGCCAGACGGCTGCGGTGATGCACCAGAAAACAACTGGAACAGGTGAATTCGTCAGCTTGCTTCGGAATCACCCGAACCGACAGTTCCTCACCGGATAGATCCGCACCAGGTAGCTCGAACGATTCGGCCGACTCTGATTCGTCGACGTCGACCACCGCTGACTGAGCCTCGTTGCGCCGCGCCTTCAACTCTTCGAGCGAGTCCTCGGACACATCGTCGGCCTCTGTTCGCCGTGGGGCGTCATAGTCCGTTGCCATAGCTTTGCCCCCTTATCTTCATGCCGCAGCAGAGGTTTGTACCAGCACCGAACGCATCCGCCAAACGATTCGTGCCCGGATTCAGACCTCTTCAACTGTGATTTACATCACAGTTGTTGCGGGGGCATTGCGAATCGCGACGGCCACTGCCTCTACAGTGCACACGTGGTCGCGCAAATCACCGAAGGCACCGCATATGACCGGCACGGACGGCCATTCCGGCGACGTAACTACACGCCGGCCATCATCGTGGGCGTGGCGCTGTTCGTCGTCACCGCGATCGTCTGGATCATCGCGCTGACGCGTCCTTCCGACGTTCACCAGATCACCGCGTGCAACCCGCCGCCCGGTCGCAGCGACCCGTCGCAGCCGACCCTTGGCGAGCAGGTGTCCCGCACCAACATGGTCGACGTCGCACCGGCGAAGCTCGCCGACGCCAAGGTCCGGGTGCTCAACGCCAGCGGGCAGGGTGGTCAGGCCGCGACGGTGGCCAGCGGGCTGAAGGACCTCGGTTTCGGTCAGCCCACCGCGGAGAACGACCCGGTCTACGCCAACACCAAACTGGTGTGCCAGGGCCAAATCAGGTTCGGCCGAGCCGGGCAGGCGACGGCGGCGGCCGTCTGGTTGGTGGCACCGTGCGTCGAGCTCTATCAGGACCAGCGGCCCGACGACACGGTCGATTTGGCGCTGGGCACCGAGTTCAAGTCGCTCAGCCACAGCGACGACATCGACGCGATGCTGGCCAGCCTGCGGCCGGAAGCCACCACAGCACCGGACCTTTCGCTGTTGCCCAAGATTCACGACAGCAACGCGTGCTGAGGTCTCAGGGCTCCAGAAGTTCGTCGCCGGCGCCGAGGCGCTCGAGAAGGCCGCGCATTTCGGCGGCGATGCCCGGTGCAGCTGCCAAGGTCAGCGACGGTCCGTCGGTGCGCGGAAGCTGAACGAATGCGCCCGCCTCGGCGGCGATCAGAGCACCGGCCGCCCAGTCCCACCGGTTGAGGCCGTGCTCGTAGTGGGCGTCCAGCCGGCCGCACGCCACCATGCACAAGTCCAACGCAGCCGAGCCGATCCGCCGCACGTCGCGCACGTGCGGCAGCACACCGGCAAGCACCGCCGCCTGGGCCGCACGCCGCGATGGCGAATAGCCGAATCCGGTGCCCACAAGGGCCATCGACAGGTCGTCGATCGGATTGCAGCGCAACGGTTTCGACGCACCCGAGGCGTCGACGACGCGCGCGCCGAGCCCGCGGCCGGCCGAGTAGACCAGGCCACCGGTGACGTCGGCCACGGCCCCAGCCAAGGAAACCCCGCCGAGTTGCGCGGCCACCGACACCGTGTAGGCGGGAATTCCGTAGAGGAAGTTGACTGTGCCGTCGATCGGGTCGAGCACCCACGTCACGCCGTCGTGGTCGCCGTGCGGTCCACCGCCCTCCTCGCCGAGCACCGGCTCCCCCGGCCGCAGGTGCGTCAACCGGTGCCGCAACAGCCGTTCGGCGTCGGTGTCCACGACGGTCACGGGGTCGGTCCGGGTGCTCTTCGACTGGACCGTTCCGTCGCCGTCTTGCGGTCGGCCGTCACCGAACAGGTCGGCGCGACGTGCGCGGACGAAGTCGGCGGCCTCGGCCGCGAGTTGCTCAGCCACCGAGCGCAGTTCGGCCACATCGATCTCGCGTTCGGTCACCGCAACATCGCAGCATGCGAATCGCTCCTCGCGCCACCCGCAGACAGTAGGGTTGGGGTCGCCCGACCGCCGCCGAGGAGTGCACAATGACCGCCACGGGATCCCCGCTCACCGACACCGGAAACGGCGCTGCGCATCGCCGGGGGTTCGGCGTGGACGTCGGCGGCAGCGGCGTGAAGGGCGGCATCGTCGACTTGGAGACCGGCCAGCTCATCGGTGACCGCTTCAAGCTTCCGACGCCCCAGCCGGCCACACCCGATGCGGTGGCCCAGACCATCGCGGCGGTGGTGCGGGAGTTCGGCTGGACGGAGCCGTTGGGCGTCACCTATCCCGGCGTGGTGACCAACGGGGTGATCCGCACCGCGGCGAACGTCGACAAGGAGTGGATCGGTCTGGAGGCCACCAAGGTGATCGGCTCGGCGCTGGACGGCCAGGCGGTCACCGTGCTCAACGACGCGGACGCGGCGGGCCTGGCCGAGGAGAAGTTCGGGGCCGGCAAGGACAACACCGGTGTAATCGTCCTGCTGACGTTCGGCACGGGGATCGGGTCGGCGGTGATCCACAACGGGATCCTGCTGCCCAACACCGAATTCGGCCATCTCGAGGTGGGCGGCATGGAGGCCGAGCACCGCGCCGCGTCGTCGGTGAAGGAAGAGAAGGGCTGGAGCTACAAGCGCTGGGCACCGGAGGTCACCAGGGTGCTGGTGGCGATCGAGAACGCAATCTGGCCGGACCTGTTCATCGCCGGCGGCGGCATCAGTCGCAAGGCCGACAAGTGGGTTCCGCTGCTGACGTGCCGGACGCCGGTGGTCGCGGCGGCGCTGCAGAACACCGCGGGCATCGTCGGCGCGGCGATGGCCTCACAGGTCGATGCGACCAGGGCAATCACACCGCTGAGCGGGGTTTGAGCGGGTCCTGTCGTTACAATGGTCGGCGGCGGCCGCAGATCGAAGACAGCGGCGACAGACAAGACTGAGACACGCCGACATTCGACATAGCGCAAGCCAGCCCGCACTGGGTCGTGCGCTGCGCAATGCTCGACGAGGTCGGCAGCGGCGAAAGGGAGTACGTGGCAGCGACGAAGGCAAGCCGGGCGACGGAAGAGCCGGCGAAGCGCACCGCTACCAAGACCCCCGCCAAGCGGACACCGGCGAAGGCATCCGCGCCGGCCAAGCGGGCGGCCAAGGCCACCAAGGCGACCAAGTCCGCACCTGCCAAAGCCCCGGCCAAAGCGGCCAAAGCGACGACGAAAGCGGCTGCCAAGCCGCGCGCGTCGCGGGCGAAGGCGGAGAAGGCGGTCAAAGCCGAACCAGCGCCCTCACGCAGCAGGTCGAAGAAGGCGGCGGCGCCGGAGCAGGTCGACGTCGCTGTCGACGTCGAGGAGGTGGACACCGACCTCGAACTCGAAGAGGCCGAACCGGGTGAGGACATCGAAGTCGACGACGCGGATCTGGCGCTCGATGACCTGGAAGCAGCTGTCGAGGACGACGTCGAGGTAGTCGAGGAAGCCGAAGACGCCGCGGAGCCGGAAGCCGAGGCGGTCGAGCCGGCAGCCGAGGAGGCGCCGCCCGCGGGGGACGAGGAAATCGCCGAGCCGAGCGAGAAGGACAAGGCGTCGGGCGACTTCGTCTGGGACGAAGAGGAATCCGAGGCGCTGCGCCAGGCCCGCAAGGACGCCGAGCTCACTGCTTCGGCCGACTCGGTGCGCGCCTACCTCAAGCAGATCGGCAAGGTGGCGCTGCTCAACGCCGAAGAGGAAGTGGAGCTGGCCAAGCGGATCGAGGCCGGGCTGTATGCGACGCAGTTGATGGCCGAGTACGCCGAGCGCGGCGAGAAGCTTCCGCCCGCGCAGCGGCGCGACATGATGTGGATCTGCCGCGACGGTGACCGCGCCAAGAACCACTTGCTCGAGGCGAACCTGCGGCTGGTGGTGTCGCTGGCCAAGCGCTACACCGGACGCGGCATGGCGTTCCTGGACCTGATCCAGGAGGGCAACCTCGGTTTGATCCGAGCGGTCGAAAAGTTCGACTACACAAAGGGTTACAAGTTCTCCACGTATGCCACCTGGTGGATCCGGCAGGCGATCACCCGTGCGATGGCCGACCAGGCCCGCACCATCCGCATCCCGGTGCACATGGTCGAGGTGATCAACAAGCTCGGCCGAATTCAACGAGAACTGTTGCAGGACTTGGGACGCGAGCCGTCGCCGGAAGAGCTCGCCAAGGAGATGGACATCACGCCGGAAAAGGTGCTGGAGATCCAGCAATACGCGCGTGAGCCGATCTCGCTGGACCAGACCATCGGCGACGAGGGCGATTCGCAGCTCGGCGATTTCATCGAGGACTCCGAGGCCGTGGTCGCCGTCGATGCCGTGTCGTTCACGCTGCTGCAGGATCAGCTGCAGTCGGTGCTGGAGACGCTCTCGGAGCGCGAGGCCGGCGTGGTGCGGCTACGGTTCGGACTTACCGATGGGCAGCCGCGCACGCTCGACGAGATCGGCCAGGTATACGGCGTCACCCGGGAGCGGATACGCCAGATCGAATCCAAGACGATGTCAAAGCTGCGGCACCCCAGCCGTTCTCAGGTGCTGCGCGACTACCTGGACTGACAACACGCCGATAAAACCGCTCTGAACTGCGGTAATGTCGGTCAATCCAGAAATATCAGACGACCACAGCGCTGCCAGTTACGATATCGGGATGCACTTCGATATTGGACTGAACGCCTCCAATGGCCGCTAAACGCAAACGTCCGACGCTGGACCTGCCCACCTTGCTGCCCTCCTGGGAACTGGCGCTGCGCGCCGAACGCAAGTCAGCGCAGACCATCAAAAGCTACGGCGACGGGCTGCGCGGATTCATCCGCTGGTGCGAGGACAACGGCCACACGCCCGCCCTGGACCGCGACCTCGTCAAGGGTTACGTCGCCGACCTCCTCGACGGCGGCGCCGAACCGGCCACCGCCCGCGCCAGACAACTGGCCGCGCGCCGATTCTCTGCGTGGCTGGCCGAGGAAGGCGAACTCGACACCGACCCGCTGCTCGGGCTGAAAGCCCCCAAACTCGACGCCAAGGTCACCGAATCGTTGACCGACGACGAGTTGCGGCGGCTGCTGAAAGTATGCAGCGGCAAGGACTTCCGCGACCGCCGCGACGAGGCCATCATCCGGTTGATGGCCGAAACCGGGATGCGCGCCGGTGAAGTCCTCGGGCTGACCGTCGCCGACGTCGACCTCGTGCGCGGACTGGTGACCGTGCGTCGCGGTAAGGGCGGCAAGGGCCGTGTCGCGCCGTTCGGCGCGCAGACCGGCCGCGCCGTCGACCGCTACCTGCGGCAGCGCCGCACCCACCGCCTCGCAGACACCACGGCGTTGTGGCTCGGCGACCGCGGCAAGGAACTGGCCTACTTCGGGCTGCGTAACACGCTGCAATACCGGGCCGAGTTGGCCGTTATCAAGAACTTTCATCTTCACCTGTTGCGGCACACCGCCGCTACCCGCTGGCTGCGGGCCGGCGGCTCCGAAGGCGGGCTGATGGCTGTGGCCGGATGGTCGACCCGCGACATGATTGACCGCTACACCGGGGCCTCGGCGTCCGAACGCGCCGCCGCCGAAGCCCGCTCCCTGAACCTCGGCGAACTATGAACCTGCCCTTGCGGATACAGGCCGGTGGACAATCTTCCGACAGCGACGACGACACGTTCCCGCGCTCATACGTCGAAGAACTCCGCGAAGAAAGCAAGTCGTGGCGGCTGAAAGCCCAACGCGCCGACGACCTGGCCCACCGACTGCACACCGAACTCGTCAAATCCACCGGGCGGCTCGCCGACCCCACCGACATACCGTTCGACGAGACACATCTCGACAAACCCGAAAAGCTGGCGAAGGCGATTGACAAACTGCTGCAACGCAAACCGCATCTCGCCAGCCGCCGACCATCCGGTGATGTCGGGCAGGGAGCCACACCGAGTCGCCCGAACGTGGACCTGGCTGCGATCCTGCGTAACGCGAGATAAATCCCCGCTGCCGCGCTCTCCGACGCCGACCTAAAGCCGGGTACTGGCCTAACTCGTGAAGTTGGTGTTGATCTCCGACAGCAATGCCGTTTTGAAGTTCTCCACGCACTCATCGATTAGCGAGTGGAACGATTCCGGGTCGCCATACACGCTCGGATGGAAGGTCACTGTGCCGACCCAGTGTGCGTGTACGTCCCCCTCCTCATCGCGCGTCACGTTCACGTTGGTCGAACTCATTCGCGTTTTCCCTCTCATTCGGTCGGTTGGCAGTAGACCACTCAGCGGTCGGATTTTACGGCTTTCCCTGGATTATCCGACGCATATTCGTGGCTAGCTCCATGAATCAGAATCCCGGCTATCGCGGTATCATCGACGTGTTGCGGATGATTCTGCGGCCCCGGTGTTCGTCCTGATGGCGAAGGGTTACCTAACCGTTCACGCCTAAAAGGACACTCGCATGACTGAAACCACCGCGGCGAACCCCGAACTCCTCGCCGAGCAGGTATCCCAGCTCCTCGTCCAACCCTTGGAAGCCGCCTCCGTGGTGCTGTCCAGCGGGCTAAGGATTTTCGACACCGCCGGCGTGCTACGCATCCCCAAACTGGTGTCCGGCGCCACTGTCGGCTTCATCGGTCTGGGCGCCGAAATCCCATCGGATGCTGACGTCGACTTCAACGAGCTGACGTTGATGCCCGCCGAACGCAAGTCACTCAAGACCATCTTGCGGTTCACCAACGAGCTTGTGCGACAGTCCGTTACCGGGCCGTACCGTTTGGTGAGCCAACGATGATGTGGGACATGGGTATCGACTCGCCGCGACCGCGCGTGCAGGCGCAAAATCGTCGAAACGATAGTGCTCGCTCTCAGCCGCCGAATATGGCGGTAACCGTATGGTTGCCCGCCGTTTCAGCCGTCAGCCCAGCCGACGCATCAGTTCGTCTGCCGCGTGTTGCCCACTGAGCAGGGCCCCGTGCGCAGTGGCTGGGTTGTCGACGCCGACTGCCTCTCCCGCCAGAAAAAGCCGGTCGCCGATCGGCTCCTGCAGTCGCCGGCGGTCATCGAGTCCGGAACCCGCCGCGTGGAACGAATACGCACCGAGCGCAAATGGGTCGACTGTCCAACTCGACGTCCTTACCTCGAGCGGATCGTCGCCGAACAGTTGCCGGGCGATGGGCAACGCGCCGGCCATCACGTCGTCCGGCGAGGACGACTCCACGGACCGACCAACGTGACCGGCATTGAACGCCAACACGATTGGGCCCGCGTCGATCGGCAACGTGAACCATTGGGCCCACAGGCCCGGATCACTGCCGCGAAATGCGTGAAAGGCGCCTTCTGACTCCCAGGTCCGCCGCTCGAAGCGGAAATAGCTCTTGGACAGAACGCCGAATCCCAAGGCATTCACAGCATCGGCGTGGCCGGCTGGAAGCGGCGGATCGAACGCGATGGCACCGGATTTCAGGATGCCCAGCGGCACGGTGACGATCGCGGCGGATCCGTCGAACGACCGTCCCCCGGCACGCACGCTCACAGAATCACCTTGTCGGACAACGCCGCTGACCGTCGTGTTCATGACGATCTCGAGTCCATCGGCGAGCAGCCGCGGCAGCGCGTCGTAGCCGCCAGGGAGGATCACCTGCGCGCCGGTCGTGTAGTCACCCTCGTCTAACGTCGTGGCGGAGAGCTGGTCTGCGTCGGCCGCGTACTCCTGCACGATCTCGGTGGTGAGGTAGAAGTCCAACTGGAGGCGCTCGGCCTCCGAGAGTTCCTCGCGCGTCGCCTGGCCGTCGACTGCGGCGGCGAGTGTCCCGCCGTCGACCCTGTCGCGGGCCTGCTCCACGAACCGGCGCCAGGTGTCTTCGTCGTAGTGCATCGGCGGCAGCCCCGGATCGACCGTCATCTTCGCCGACTCGTAATCGGCGGGGAGTGTCTGCATTCGCGCCTGCTGAGCAAGCGCCGCCAGCGGATTGTCCGTGGTGCCGTGAATCCACGACGCACCCATGTCCAGCGGCGCGCCCCAGTCGCGGTTGGTACAGACGCGGCCGCCGACACGGTCGCGAGCCTCGATCACCCGCACCGGCCAACCCGCGTCGGCAAGCCGACGCGCGGCGCCCAACCCGGCCATCCCGGCGCCGACGACGAGGACGGGCTTGCCGTCCGGGGAGCGTTGACCGTCGGATGCACAGGCCGTTGCCAGCCCGGCGCCGACCACCGTCATCGTGGCTGTTAGGAAGTTCCGCCGCGACATTGCGGACACGTCGTGAGCGTCCCACATCCCGTGCGCAGTCGTCTGCTGGTGTGCCAAGCTGCCCACAGCAGAGACGAATTCGCCGATGAAAAGGGGGAAGTCATGAACTGGCCCACCGCTGCCGTCCTCATCGCCATCGTTTTCGCGATCATGGTGGTGCTCGCAACCTGGATAAGCACCCGATCGTCGAAGAAATAAGGACCTGCGTTCAGCGACTGCCGGCCGCCGCGAAAGGGCGTGACTAACGCTTCGCGCGCACCTTGTACGTCGACGGCCACGAGTTGCGATCCTCGTCGCCCACCAACGGAGTTCCCTTGCCGCCGACCTTCACGTCGTATGGCTCTTTTCCGGCGCCTACTTCGCGCTTGGCGTGTTCCTGCGCGAGGTAATACAACTCGTCGATCGTCGCTTCGCCATATGCCACAAACGTTGTGCTCCGCACGACGTCCTCCGGGTCGGGCGCCATCTTCTCGGGCAGCACCCGCGACGCCAGGGCCGCCAAACCCAGCAGCGAGAACGGGATCACCCAGTAGCAGACGAACGACAGCGGCGTCTTCGTGTCGAGGATCGTCGCGTCGCCGTACACGATCGGCGGGATCGCCGACGACACCGCCATGCCGGCGAACGCGGCCACCCAGATCCACGTCAGCGTGTTCGTTATCCGGCGGAAAACCTCGCTCTCGATCACCTCGGGCGGCTGGTCCACTTCGGCGAACTCACGCACGAACGGCTTGCCCACCAGCACACCGGTCAGCGCGACCAGAAAGATGCCCGCGTTGCTCAACGGCTGCATCCACTGCTCCATGAACGCCTGGCTCACCGTGAACGTCAGCAAAGTCAGCACCAAAAACGTTGCCAAAGCACCGATTTCGAGCGTCCGGCCAGGCACACCTCTCACCCGCCCGATGACGAACGACAGCACCGCGACGCCCAGCGCCACCAGCACCGCAGCGTCGAATGGGACATTGCCGACGAGTACCCAGTAGACGATCCACGGCGCGAAGCCCAACAGGATTCCCACGAGGGGTCAGTGTAGGAACCCCGCCAACGCCGCGAGTGTGAACCCTCTGCGACGACGGGCCGACGGCCGTCGCGCTCAGTTCACATTGGCGGCACAATCACCGGATGACCCAGCGCCGCACCGTCTCGTCGGGCTCGCCCTACGAAGAGGCGGTCGGCTATTCGCGGGCGGTGCGGGTGGGCCCGCACATCGCGGTCGCCGGAACGACCGGCAGCGGCGACGACGTCGCCGCCCAGACCCGTGACGCGCTGCGGCGCATCCAGGCAGCGCTGACCGAGGCGGGGGCGTCACTGCAAGACGTCGTCCGCACCCGCATCTACGTCACCGACATCACGCAGTGGCGAGAGGTCGGCGCCGTCCACTCAGAGGTGTTCAAAGGCATCCAGCCCGCCGCGACGATGGTGGAGGTCTCCGCGCTCATCGCTCCCGGTCTGCTCGTCGAGATCGAGGCCGACGCCTACGCGCCCGGCGGCTGAAACCGCCCGTCCGGCCCCGGCCGGTAATCCGTGACCGCGATCACCGCGCTCACGGGCAGCGGGCCGTACAGATGCGGGAACAAGATCGACGCCGTGTCCGTTGGATCGCCTGGTTCCCAGCGCAGCGGCGCCTCCAGCAATCCGGGGTCGATGTGCAGCAGCAGGAGGTCGGTGCGGCCGGCGTAAAGCCGATTCGCCGGAAGGTGCACTTGTTCGGGTGTCGACAGGTGCGCGAAACCGACGTCGCGCAATGAGTCAGGACGGTGCTCGCCGCGCGACTGCGCCTGTGCCCAATCGGCGGGGGAACACAGATGTAACAACACCGTCATGTGGGTAACCATCCGCCCATCACGGGCGATGCAAAACGTGAGACACGACACACCCGTAACGGGCTTTGGAACAAAGCCGAACGGGAAAGTGTCTGTCACAGTTAGAGAGACGCGAGAGCGGCCCACCGCGAACGCGAGAACGGGAGGAGCCATGACCGCAACGCTGACCAGTCCGGAACTCACCAGGGCTGACCGCTGCGATCGCTGCGGCGCTGCTGCTCGCGTCCGGGCCAAGCTGCCCTCCGGTGGCGAGTTGCTGTTCTGCCAACACCACGCCAACAAGCACGAGGCCAAGCTCGTCGAGCTGTCCGCGGTGCTGGAGGCGGGCGCTCCCGTCGACGCCTAACCGCCGCGCCGCCCGGCGCGGTTCTGGGCGCAACGACCGTCCGTCAGCAATGCTGGGAAGGTCATGACCGACCAGCCCCCGCGCAGGGTTTCCAAGCACCAGATCCGCCACGTCGTCACGCGGACTCTGTCAAAAGCGTGGGACGATTCGATCTTCTCGGAGTCGGCGCAGGCCGCGTTCTGGCAAGTGCTGTCTCTACCCCCGCTGCTGCTCGGGTTGCTGGGCAGCCTCGCCTATATCGCGCCGCTGTTCGGCGCGGACACCCTGCCCGTCATCGAGCACCGGTTGATCAGCGCCGCGAACAGCTTCTTCTCCCCGAGCGTCGTCAACGAGATCATCGCGCCGACGATCACCGACATCGTGCAGCACGCCCGCGGCGAGGTCGTGTCGATCGGCTTCGTGATCTCCTTATGGGCGGGCTCGTCGGCGATCTCCGCGTTCGTCGACTCCGTCGTCGAGGCCCATGACCAGACACCATTGCGTCATCCCGTCCGGCAGCGGTTCTTCGCTCTGGGCATCTACGTGGTGATGCTGACCATCGCGCTGGGGGTGCTGCCGCTGATCGCGCTCGGCCCGATCGAGATCGCCGAGTGGGTACCCGCCAGTTGGTTCGGCGTCCTGCAATACGGCTACTACCCCGTGCTCGGTCTGGCCCTGGTGGTGATCGTCACCGTGCTGTACCGCGTCTCACTGCCCAAGCCGCTGCCGTCACACCGCCTGGTGCTGGGGGCCGTGCTGGCGACAGCAGTGTTCCTGATGGCCAGCAACGGGTTGAAGTTCTACCTGCAGTGGATCACCAGCACGGGCTACACGTACGGAGCCCTGGCCACGCCGATTGCGTTCCTCTTGTTCGCGTTCTTCTTGGGGTTCGCTGTCGTAATCGGAGCAGAGCTCAACAATGCGATCCAGGAGCAGTGGCCGGCACCGCCCCCGCACAGCCACCGGTTCCGCTGGTGGCTGAAGTCGCGCGCCGGAGAGATGGTCAGCGACAGACAACCCGCCGAAACGTCCGAGGCACAGGAAGAGCCCGCCGCAGCCGAGCGCGTCACCCCTTCTTGAGGGTCTCGTAGATCCGCTTGCAGTCCGGGCACACCGGAGAGCCCGGCTTGGGCGATCGCGTCACCGGGAACACCTCTCCACACAACGCGACGACATGCGAGCCCATGACCGCGCTTTCGGCGATCTTGTCCTTCTTGACGTAGTGGAAGTACTTCGGGGTGTCGCTGTCGGTCCCGTCGTCGACGCGTTCTTCAGGCTTCGTGCGCTCGATCGTCTGGGTCTGCATGCACGCCATTCTGCCCGGTAAGACCGCCGTAAGAAACCGGCAGCGCAGCGGGTGCGATGTTGTGAAACAGTGGAGTTATGAAACACGGCCCCGAGCTGAGTTTCGACGACGACGGTCGGCCCGTCTTGATCACCGCCGCCGCGATCCCTTACGAAGAAGAGCACCGCAGGCGGGTGCGCAAGTACCTGACGCTGATGACGTGGCGCATCCCGGCGCTGATCCTGGCCGCAGTCGCATACGGGATCTGGCACAACGGGCTGATCTCCTTGCTGATCGTGGCGGTATCCGTACCCCTGCCGTGGATGGCGGTGCTGATCGCCAACGACCGCCCGCCGCGGCGCGCCGACGAACCCCGCCGCTTCGACGCGCACGCCCATCGGACGCCGCTCTTCCCGACCGCGGAACGGCCGGAACTGCAACCAGGGACCGTGGATCGGCCCGAGTCGGAGCCGGATTAGGGCACTCTGGCTTTATTCTCAGCACATTCTCAGGCCATGACTGCATAACCGCAGATCAGAGGGGCTACCCGAGTGGTTGCACGGGAACTACAACCGTGCTTCAAGCGTTGCACTCCATGACAGTTTCAAGGCGATCAGGAGGCCGCAATGGCAAACGCCACCGCCAGCCGGGTTGATGATCTGGACGCCCAGAGTCCAGCTGCCGACCTTGTGCGGGTGTATCTGAACGGCATCGGCAAGACCGCGTTGCTCAACGCGGCCGACGAGGTCGAGTTGGCCAAGCGGATCGAGGCCGGGCTCTACGCCCAGCATCTGCTGAACACACGCAAGCGTCTCGGCGAGAACCGCAAGCGCGAATTAGCCCTTATCGTCCGCGACGGCGAGGCGGCCCGTCGGCATCTGCTGGAGGCCAACCTTCGACTCGTGGTGTCGCTGGCCAAGCGCTACACCGGCCGCGGGATGCCGCTGCTGGACTTGATCCAGGAAGGCAACCTGGGGCTCATCCGCGCGATGGAGAAGTTCGACTACACCAAGGGGTTCAAGTTCTCGACCTATGCCACCTGGTGGATCCGCCAGGCGATCACGCGCGGCATGGCCGACCAGAGCCGCACGATCCGGTTGCCGGTGCATCTCGTCGAGCAGGTGAACAAGCTGGCGCGGATCAAGAGGGAGATGCATCAGAGCCTCGGCCGTGAGGCCACCGACGAGGAACTGGCCGCTGAGTCCGGCATTCCCGTGGAGAAGATCAACGATCTGCTCGAACACAGCCGTGACCCGGTGAGCCTCGACATGCCGGTCGGCAGCGACGAGGAGGCCCCTCTGGGCGACTTCATCGAGGACGCCGAGGCGATGTCTGCGGAGAACGCAGTGATCTCGGAATTGCTGCACACCGACATCCGTAGCGTGTTGGCCACTCTCGACGAGCGCGAGCATCAGGTGATCCGCCTGCGGTTCGGCCTGGATGACGGGCAGCCCCGCACGCTGGACCAGATCGGCAAGCTCTTCGGGCTCTCCCGCGAGCGCGTGCGCCAGATCGAGCGCGAGGTCATGGCCAAGCTGCGACATGGCGAGCGCGCCGACCGGCTTCGCTCTTACGCCAGCTAGCTCCCTTCAGCCGTGTGCCCGCCGGGATTCCGGCGGGCACACGTGTTTGCGTGGGACGAGCGTGCGTCGAATGCCGGCTTCGCCGGCGTGTCGCTGGCACGACGCGCACGTTCGCGCATAGGGGACCGCGGTTCAACGCCACCGTTAGGCCAGCTAGGACGGTAGACTCTGGCCGACGGAGGGTGCCCTAATGAACGACTTGGTAGATACCACCGAGATGTATCTGCGGACCATCTACGACCTCGAGGAAGAGGGCGTGGTGCCGTTGCGCGCCCGCATCGCCGAGCGGCTGGAACAGAGCGGGCCCACCGTCAGCCAGACCGTGTCGCGGATGGAGCGGGACGGCCTGCTGCACGTGGCCGGCGACCGCCACCTGGAACTGACCCCCAAAGGCCGCACGCTGGCCGTCGCCGTGATGCGCAAGCATCGGCTGGCTGAGCGCCTGCTCGTCGACATCATCGGGTTGCCGTGGGAGGACGTCCACGCCGAGGCCTGCCGCTGGGAGCACGTCATGAGCGAGGACGTCGAACGGCGGCTGGTGCAGGTGCTCGACAACCCGACCACCTCTCCGTTCGGCAACCCGATCCCCGGGCTGGCGGAGCTCGGTTTCGACCCGACCGCTCAGCCTGAGCGGGGCGGCCTCGTGCGGCTCACCGAACTGCCCGCGGGCGCGCCGGTGGCCGTGGTGGTGCGCCAGCTCACCGAGCACGTGCAGGGCGACGTCGAGCTGATCACCCGGCTCAAGGACGCCGGCGTGGTGCCCAATGCCCGGGTGACGGTCCAGACCAGCCCGATCGGAATCGTCACCATCGTCATCCCCGGCCACGAGGACGTCGACCTCCCCCATCACATGGCGCACGCCGTGAAGGTGGAGAAGGTCTAACTCGCCCGGCGCCCGAAGTTCCGCCGCGGCGGCAGGCTCACTCCGAGCCGGTCGGCCACCCGGTAGCTGCTGACGGCCAACTCGCGGATCTTCTCCGGCCGTAAGCCCGACTGAAGCGCGGTGTCGAGCATCGACGCCATCCGATGCTCGCCACTGCACCGCATCGCCGCTTCCAGCGCCACCCCTGCCAGCGGGCCGTCGCCACGCGCATATGCCGAGAACGCAAGCAGCACAAGCGCTTCGACGCGCCACGGGTTCGGCAGCCGCCGTGACAGTGCCGCCCAGAGCGTCTCCGCTTCTGCCGCTTTGTCGCCGATCGCCAACGCGAACAACGTGTCCCGCACATCGATGTCGGCCAGTGCGCACGCCATCTCGGCCACCTGCGCATCCGACGGCTCGGCACCGGCGCCCGCCTTCGCCGCCAGCGCCATCGCGAATTCGACGTCGCCGCGGGAGGAGTGCTCGCCGGTGGACTCACGCGCCTTGAGCCGTCGGCGGATTCGGCGGGCCAGCCGGGCAACG
Organism: uncultured Actinomycetota bacterium; assembly: GCA_963775205.1. Taxonomy (GTDB): domain Bacteria; phylum Actinomycetota; class Actinomycetes; order Mycobacteriales; family Mycobacteriaceae; genus Mycobacterium. The sequence goes on from CAVZHV010000002.1 coordinate 392,747, forward strand.
CGTGCGGTGTCCGTCACCTCGATGACCTCCAACAGATCCTCCCGACGGGCATAGAGCCGCCGCCCGTCGAGCACGGCGGCCATCGCCAGCGGCGAGGACGACGGGTCGTCGATAACGCCACGCGCACCGCACAAGTCGGCGCAGTGCCAGCGGCCGCCAGCCGCAATGCGGTCGACGACGTGCACCGCGAGCAACGAGATATTTTGCAGCGCAAGCATATCCGTCAACGTCGAGGCCAATGTCCGGAAGTCGTCGGCGCACATCGGGCACAGCGCGCCTTCGGCGTCGACGATCACCGCGATCGCCGCGTCGGGCCTGGCCGCGGCGGCGACCTCGGCGATGCCCTCCACGGTGTCGGCCAGCTCCGGCGCGAGGTCGACCCGCATTACCGCGCCCAGTTCGCCGCGGTCCACGGTGACGAGCACGAGCGATTTCTCGGGGACGAAGCCGAGCACGGCAGGCAACGCCGCGATCAGAGTTCCGGGCCGGTTGAGTACGAAGTCGGGCTGTGAAGTGGTCATGTCCCGACCCTGGCGAGGGGTGCCGTCAACACGACGCACCGAAGGCCTCAACACCGCACGGCTGTGGACAAACAGGTAACTGGGGATGAATCGCCGACGCGGCGCTGCGCGGCGCGCCTTAGCCACCACCGAACCCTGCGCGACACAGCAACTTCATCAGGGATTGATGCAGTCAGCGTGCGGAATCCGGCTGAACGGCGTACATCTGAGACTCATGGCTATGGAGTACGACCTCGTCGTCATCGGATCCGGCCCCGGCGGACAGAAGGCGGCGATCGCCGCGGCGAAGCTGGGCAAGTCCGTCGCGGTGATCGAGCGCGGCCGGATGCTCGGCGGGGTGTGCGTCAACACGGGGACGATTCCGTCGAAGACGCTGCGTGAGGCCGTGCTCTACCTCACCGGCATGAGCCAGCGGGAGCTGTACGGCGCCAGCTATCGCGTCAAGGAGAAGATCACGCCCGCTGACCTGCTGGCCCGCACCACCCACGTCATCAACAAAGAGCAGGACGTCGTGCGATCGCAGCTGATGCGCAACCACGTCGAGCTCTACAGCGGCCACGGCCGGTTCGTCGACGAGCACACCGTGGCGGTCGAGGATCCCAACCGGGGTGACCACGTGCACGTCAGCGGCCGCTACGTCGTGATCGCCACCGGCACCAAACCGGCCCGCCCGGCCGGTGTCGAGTTCGACGAATGCCGGGTGCTGGACTCCGACGGCATCCTCGACCTCAAGAGTCTGCCGGGGTCGATGGTCGTCGTCGGCGCCGGCGTGATCGGCATCGAGTACGCGTCGATGTTCGCCGCGCTGGGCACCAAGGTCACCGTCGTCGAGAAACGCGACTCGATGCTGGAGTTCTGCGATCCCGAGGTGGTCGAGGCGCTGCGGTTCCACCTGCGCGACCTGGCGGTCACGTTCCGGTTCGGCGAGGAGGTGACGGCCGTCGACGTCGGCTCCGCGGGCACCGTCACCACCCTGGCCAGTGGCAAGCAGATCCCGGCGGAGACCGTCATGTACTCGGCGGGGCGGCAGGGCTTCACCGACCATCTCGACCTGGCCAACGCCGGCCTGGAGGCCGACAGCCGCGGGCGGATCTACGTCGACGACCGGTTCCAGACGAAGGTCGACCACATCTACGCGGTCGGCGACGTGATCGGCTTCCCGGCGCTGGCCGCCACCTCGATGGAGCAGGGCCGGCTCGCCGCCTACCACGCGTTCGGCGAGCCGACCGCGGGCATGACGGAGCTGCAGCCCATCGGCATCTACTCGATCCCCGAGATCTCCTACGTCGGCGCCACCGAGGTGCAGCTGACCAAGGACGCGGTGCCGTACGAGGTCGGGGTGTCGCGCTACCGCGAACTGGCGCGCGGCCAGATCGCCGGCGACTCCTACGGCATGCTCAAGCTGCTGGTGTCCACCGACGACCTGAAACTGCTGGGCGTTCACATCTTCGGCACCAGCGCCACCGAACTGGTGCACATCGGCCAGGCCGTGATGGGCTGCGGCGGCACCATCGAATACCTCGTCGACGCGGTGTTCAACTACCCGACGTTCTCCGAGGCGTACAAGGTGGCGGCGCTGGACGTGATGAACAAGATGCGCGCGCTCAACCAGTTCCGCTCGTAGCCGCGCGTCAGGAACGCACAGCCGCCTGCATGGCGTTGAGCTATCAGGGGTACCTGCGTTCGCAAATCGCAGCTCCGGTGGCGGACGTGTCGCTGCCCGGCGACACTAGACGTCACGGCACCGGCTCTGCGGGAGGAGGCGAGAAACATGGCTGACGATCAGGAGTACCGGCCCGAGCAGAGCGGGATGTATGAGCTGGAGTTTCCCGCCCCGCAGCTGTCGTCACCCGACGGCCGCGGTCCGGTGATGATCCACGCGCTGGAGGGCTTCTCCGACGCCGGCCACGCGATCCGGTTGTCGTCGAAGTACCTTCGCGACGCACTCGACACCGAGCTGGTCGCGTCCTTCGCGATCGACGAGCTGCTGGACTACCGGTCCCGCCGCCCGTTGATGACGTTCAAGACCGACCACTTCACCGCCTACGACGATCCGGAACTGAGCCTGTACGCCCTGCACGACAGCGTGGGCACGCCGTTTCTGCTGCTGGCCGGGCTGGAGCCGGACCTGAAATGGGAACGGTTCGTCACCGCGGTGCGGCTACTGGCCGAGAAGCTCGGGGTGCGGCAGACGATCGGGCTGGGCACCATTCCGATGGCGGTGCCGCACACCCGGCCGGTCACGATGACCGCGCACGCCAACGACAAGGAGCTGATCGCCGACCATCAGCCCTGGGTCGGTGAGGTGCAGGTCCCGGGCAGCGCCTCCAACCTGCTCGAGTACCGGATGGCCCAGCACGGCCATGACGTCCTCGGGTTCACCGTGCATGTGCCGCACTACCTGGCGCAGACGGACTTTCCGCCTGCTGCGGAAGCCTTGCTGGCCGAGGTCGGCAAGGTCGGTTCGCTGCAGATACCGCTGGCCGCGCTGGCCGAGGCGGGCGCCGATATCCGCGCGAAGATCGACGAGCAGGTCGACTCCAGCCCCGAGGTGGCGCAGGTGGTGGCGGCACTGGAGCGGCAGTACGACGCGTTCGTCGAAGCCCAGGAGAACCGGTCGCTGCTGGCTCGCGGTGAAGACCTGCCCAGCGGCGAGGAACTGGCCGGGGAGTTCGAACGCTTCCTGGCGCAGCAGTCAGGGGGCTTCTCGGACGGGTTCCGAGACGGCGACGACAAGAAGTGAGTCGAGGCGGGCCGCCGGCCCGAGGCGGAGGTGGCCCAGATGGGTGCGAGTAAATCCACGCGCAGACGCGCGGAGCGGGACAATCACCTGCGGCCCGTCCGCGACGTGCAGTCGACGCTGCACTTCCGCACCATCCACGGCTATCGCCGTGCGTTCCGGGTCGCCGGCGAGGGGCCCGCGATCCTGCTGATCCACGGCATCGGCGACAACTCGGTGACCTGGGAGGAGGTGCAGACCAAGCTGGCGCAGCGCTTCACGGTGATCGCACCCGACCTGCTGGGGCACGGCAAGTCCGACAAGCCCCGGGCGGACTACTCGGTGGCCGCTTACGCCAACGGCATGCGCGATCTGCTCGCCGTGCTCGACATCGAACGCGTCACCGTGATCGGTCACTCGCTGGGCGGCGGCGTCACCATGCAATTCGCATACCAGTATCCGCAACTGGTGGAGCGGATCGTGCTCGTCGGCACCGGCGGCGTCACCAAGGACGTGAACTTCGCCCTGCGGTTGGCCTCGCTGCCGATGGGCAGCGAGGCACTGGCGCTGCTGCGGCTGCCGGGCGCGTTGCCGGCGCTGCAGCTGTTCGGAAGCCTGCTGGGCGCCGTGCTTGATGTCGCGGGCTCCGCGGCTCCGGTGAGGTTCGGCCGCGACCTGCCCGACGTGCTGCGGGTGCTGGCCGGGTTGCCCGAGCCGACGGCCTCCTCGGCGTTCTCGCGGACACTGCGGGCCGTGGTGGACTGGCGGGGCCAGGTGGTGACGATGCTGGACCGATGTTATTTGACGCAATCCGTTCCGGTACAACTCATTTGGGGTGAGGACGACTCGGTGATCCCGGTGAGCCACGCGCGGATGGCGCATTCCGCGATGCCCGGCTCGCAACTGGAGATCTTCGAGAATTCGGGCCACTTCCCGTTCCACGACGACCCTGACCGCTTCGTGGAGGTCGTCGAAAGGTTCATCGACACCACGAAACCCTCCGACCACGATCCCGAGTTGCTGCGCGCACTGCTGCGCACCGGGATGCGCGACGGCTCGATCTCCGGCCCCGTCGACACCCGCGTGGCCGTGCTCGACGCGATGAGCTCCGACGAGCGCAGCGCGACCTGACGAGCTGAGCGCCTCGAGGCCTAGAGTCGGGCCTATGGGTACTGATGTGTCCGTCGTGCGGGTGTTCACCGACACAGAGGGGAACTTCGGAAATCCGCTGGGCGTGGTCGACGCAGCCGCTGTCGTCCCTGCTGACCGCCAGGCGCTGGCGGCCCAATTGGGTTACAGCGAAACGGTTTTCGTCGACCTTCCGGCGTCGGGCGCGACCACGGCCCACGCGCGGATCTTCACGCCTACCACCGAGCTGACGTTCGCCGGCCACCCCACTGTCGGACTGTCGTGGTGGTTGAGGCGGCGGGGGTACGCGGTCCACACGCTGCAGGTGCCGGCGGGCGTGGTGGCCGTCAGCTACGAGGGTGACGTGACCACCGTGCGCGCCCGCGCCGACTGGGCGCCGGAGTTCGCGTTTCACCAACTCGCGTCGCCCGAGGAGGTTGTCGGCGCCGACCCCTCGGACTACAGCGACGACGTCGCGCACTACATCTGGGCGTGGATCGACAAGGACAGCGGGCATGTGCGGTCGCGGATGATCGCGACGGATCTGGGTGTGGCCGAAGACGAAGCCACCGGTGCGGCGGCAGTGCGGATCACCGACATCCTCAGCCGCGATCTCACGATCACCCAGGGCAAGGGCTCCATGATTCACACCTGGTGGGACCCCGAGGGCTGGGTGAATGTGGGCGGCCGCGTGGTCGACGACGGCACCGTGCGCGCCGACTGAGCGACTACTGCGAGGCGCTGACGTTGCGGTGCGCGCGCAGCGCTTCGATCTCCCGCTCGAAGTCGTCGGCAGACGTAAAGGAGCGGTACACCGACGCGAACCGCAGATAGGCCACCTCGTCGAGTTCCCGCAGCGGCCCGAGGATCGCCAGTCCCACTTCCTGGCTCGGCACCTCCGGGGAACCGGTGGCCCGCACCGTGTCCTCGACCTGCTGCGCGAGCAGGTTCAGTGCGTCGTCGTCGACCTCGCGGCCCTGACAGGCCCGCCGCACGCCACGGATGACCTTCTCCCGGCTGAACGGTTCGGTGACGCCGCTGCGCTTGACCACGGCGAGCACCGCGGTTTCGACCGTGGTGAACCGGCGGCCGCACTCTGGGCATGCCCGCCGCCGCCGGATCGCCTGCCCCTCATCGGTTTCGCGGGAGTCGACCACCCGGGAGTCAGGATGGCGGCAGAACGGACAGTGCATCACTGCTCCTTCGCCGCGAAGACACTCGGTCGAGTAGAACGCCTCCGAGACTACCGCCGGACGCCGCAGCGCGGCCATCGCGACCATCGACGTCAGCCGATCGGCGCGATCAGCGTCTGCCCGGCATCCAACGCCGCCGAGTCCAGTTCGTTCAGTTCCCGAATCCGCTCGACCACCCTGGCCACCGGCGCGTCGGGCGACACGCGGGACGCGAGCCGCTGCAGGTTCTCCCCCGGCTGCACGTACACCACCCCGAGTTGCTCGGGCACCTTCGTGGACGCCGTGTCGGCGCTTCGTGCCTGCGCCAGAGCGATCAGCCAGAAGGTGACCAACGCTGCAAGCGCGGCCAGCATGACCGTCATCCGCAGGCTCACCGGCCGCGGGCGGTGCGGTGCGCGGGACATCCTCACGCCGGCGCCCCGATATGCGATCGCACCGCCGCCGGGACGGACCGCGACGGCCCGTCTGGGCCGCATCCGTTCGACGCGCGGCGCCGGCCGCTCCCAGGTTTCGAGGATCGTCATGTGCGCCCCTTTCGCCGTCATCTTCGCTCCTTTGTTCGAATATAGTCGATCATGCGTTCGAAGTACGAACATTTGATCGATGTCTATCACCGCCCACCGACAGGCCCGCCCGCCAAAGGTCACGAAAGCGACACGCGTCGAACACATGTTTGAAGATGTCGGTGCCGCGGGTTACATTGACTCGCATGAGCGACAGCAGCGGCACACGCACAGCGCCTGGAGCAGGCCTCACCCAGCGGCAGCGCACGATCCTGGACGTCATCCGCGCGTCGGTCACCACCAGGGGCTATCCGCCCAGCATCCGCGAGATCGGCGACGCCGTCGGCCTCACGTCCACCTCGTCGGTGGCGCACCAGCTGCGCACGCTGGAGCGGAAGGGTTACCTGCGCCGCGACCCGAACCGGCCGCGCGCGGTCGACGTGCGCGGGGCCGACGAGGCCGCGGGGCCTACGGTCACCACCGACGTGGCCGGCTCAGACGCGCTGCCGGAGCCGACGTTCGTGCCGGTGCTCGGACGCATCGCCGCCGGCGGGCCGATCCTCGCCGAGGAGGCGGTCGAAGACGTTTTCCCGCTCCCCCGCGAGCTGGTCGGTGAGGGATCGCTGTTCTTGCTCAAGGTAGTCGGCGAGTCGATGGTCGACGCGGCGATCTGCGACGGCGACTGGGTGGTGGTGCGTCAGCAGAACACCGCAGACAACGGCGACATCGTCGCCGCGATGATCGACGGCGAGGCCACGGTGAAGACGTTCAAGCGCACCGGCAATCAGGTCTGGCTGATGCCGCACAACCCGGCCTTCGACCCGATCCCCGGCAACGAGGCCGCCATTCTGGGCCGGGTCGTGACGGTTATTCGCAAGATCTGACCGCCGCGCCCGCGCGTAGGCTTGCCGTATGGGCGCTTTTCGGCGGCAGGCGGCGTCGTTGATAGCTGCCGCGGCGGTCGGAGCCGTCGCAATCGTGCTGCCGGGGGTCGCCGCCCCGAGCGCGGTGAGCCATGTCGCCAAGTGTGGGGAAGGGATGGCACCCAACCCTGCCGGCTTCGGCTGCGTCCCGGAGCTGACCAACAACAACAACTGGCCCGGCGGAGGTTTCGCCGGCGCGCCCAGCCAAGATGTCGTCACCCGCTGCGGCGGCAACTATTGGATCTGCGTCTGGCCGTACCCGACGCCCTGAGTTGCGCCGAAACGGTATTCGACGTGGCGCCCACTCGAAAAAGTCCGCGCCAGTTACCGTTTCGGCGAAGTTAGCCTTGGGCTGCTAGACACCTAGCGAGCGGCCGATGATCTCCTTCATGATCTCCGTCGTGCCGCCGTAGATCGTCTGCACGCGCGAGTCCATGTACGCCCGGGCGATCGGGTACTCGCGCATGTAGCCGTAACCGCCGTGCAGCTGCAGGCACCGATCGATCAAGTGCACCTGCTTCTCGGTGGAGTACCACTTGGCCATCGCGGCCTGCTCCGCGGTCAGCTTCTCGTCGAGATGCAGGCGGATGAACTCGTCGACCATGATCCGCACGACGGTGGCCTCGGTCGCCAGCTCGGCCAGCACGAAGCGGCTGTTCTGGAAGCTCCCAATCGGCTTGCCGAAAGCCTTGCGCTCCTTGACATATCGGAGGGTCTCATCCAGCGCCCCCTCCATCGCGGCGGCCGCCATGATCGCAATCGAGATCCGCTCCTGCGGCAGGTTCTGCATCAGGTAGACGAAGCCCTGGCCCTCCTCGCCGAGCAGGTTCGCCGCCGGCACCTTCACGTCGGTGAAGGACAGCTCCGCGGTGTCCTGGGCGTCCAGGCCGATCTTCTCGAGATGGCGCCCACGCTCGAAGCCCTCCATCCCGCGTTCGACGACCAGCAGCGAGAAACCCCACGCACCCTTCTCCGGGTCGGTCTGCGCGACGACGATCACCAAGTCGGAGTTGATGCCGTTGGTGATGAACGTCTTCGAGCCGTTGAGGATGTAGTGGTCGCCCTCTTTGACCGCGCGGGTCTTGATGCCCTGCAGATCACTACCTGTGCCGGGCTCGGTCATCGCGATCGCGGTGATCAACTCGCCGGTGCAGAACTTCGGCAGCCAGCGCTGCTTCTGCTCCTCGTTGGCCAGCCGCAGCAGATACGGCGCCACCACGTCGTTGTGCAGGCCGAAGCCGATGCCGCTGTAGCGGGCCATCGTGGTCTCTTCGGTGATGATCGTGTTGTAGCGGAAGTCCGGGTTGCCGCCGCCGCCGTACTCCTCGGGCACGGCCATGCCCAGGAAGCCCTGCTTGCCGGCCTCGAGCCAGACGCCGCGGTCGACGATCTTGTCCTTCTCCCACTGCTCGTGGTACGGCGCGACATGGCGCTCCAGAAACGCCCGGTACGACTCGCGGAACAGCTCGTGTTCCGGCTCGAACAGCGTGCGCTCGTACTTGACGGCACTAGACATGAAGGACCTCCGGTATCACGAACTTGCCGCCCAAGATATACCAACCGGATGGTTGGTTTGCCGCCGGCCGAGCGCGGCCTAAAGTCAGCGTCGTGGCCGAAACCATCCGCGTGCAGGAGCGCGGCCGGGTCATCGAGTTCGGCTTCGACGACCTGATGCGCTACCACGGTCCGGGGTCGCCGGGTGGTGTCGCCAATGCGTTCAAAGTGCTGCAGCGCGCGTTCGCGGTGCTGTCCCCTGACGAACCGCCGCAACGCCGGTCCGTCGTCGTGCGCACCGCGTTTCGCGGACCCGGCGCACGCGACGGAGTCGAAGCGGTGACGCGAGCTGTGACCGACGGCCGTTACATCGTCGACCCGGCGCTGGCCCGCCCGGATCTGGGCCGGCTGCGCGAAAGCTTCGTGTTCGAAGTCAGCATCGGCGAGAAGTCCGTGACGCTGGTACTGCGCGACGGGTTCGTCACCGAGGAGTTCATCGACCTTGCGCAGAAGAACGACCGAAGCCAGGCCGAAGAGTCCCGGCTAGACGAGTTGAAAGCCCGATTGGCGCAACGGGTGATGGCCGCCGACGCGGCCGAGGTGTACGAGATAGCCGACTAATAATCGAAACTCACGTTTTGCAGGCCCTGTCTCGCACTTTCCCGGCATAACGTGCATTTCGCGCCGCCGACGCTGCTAGGTCGACGCGAACTCACTCAGACTGGCCGCCAACGGAATCGGCACCCGAGCTTTGATTCGTGTGCCATCGGCGGTGTGCTCGGTGGCATCTACCCGTCCGTCTGCATGAACGCGACTGACGAGATCACCGCGGTCGTACGGGATCGTCACGTCGACCGCGGTGTCGCTGGGCGCAGCCAATTCGGCAATCCGTCGCCGCAACTCGTCCAGACCCTCGCCGGTGTGCGCCGACACGAACACCGCGCCGGGCAGGGCGCGGCGGAGCTTCGCCATCGCCAGATCGGTCGTTGCATCGATCTTGTTGACCACCAACAGTTCTGGCGCCGCTTGGCCGTCGTGCTCGGCCACCACCTCGCGAAGTACCGTCCGCACCGCATCGACCTGCGCCAGCGGGTTGGCGTCGGAACCGTCGACGACGTGCACCAGCAGCTCGGCGTCGACGACCTCCTCCAGCGTGGAGCGAAATGCCTCGACCAGTTGCGTGGGCAGATGCCGCACGAACCCGACGGTGTCGGTGAGGACGAACGGCCGTCCGTCGTCGAAATGCCCACGCCGCGTGGTGGGTTCGAGGGTGGCGAACAACGCGTCCTGCACCAGCACGCCCGCTCCGGTCAACGCGTTGAGCAGACTCGACTTGCCCGCATTGGTGTAGCCGACGATCGCGATCGACGGAACGTCGCTGCGCAGCCTGCGGCCGCGCCGGGTGTCGCGGGCCTGCTTCATGCCCTTGATCTCGCGGCGCAACTTGGCCATTCGCTCGCGGATGCGGCGCCGGTCGGTTTCGATCTTCGTCTCACCCGGTCCGCGCAACCCCACGCCGCCGCCGCTGCCGCCGGCCCGGCCGCCGGCCTGCCGCGACATCGACTCGCCCCAGCCCCGCAGCCGCGGGAGCATGTACTCCATCTGGGCCAGTGACACCTGCGCCTTGCCTTCGCGGCTGGTGGCGTGCTGGGCGAAGATGTCGAGGATCAGCGCCGTGCGGTCGATCACCTTCACCTTCACGGCCTTCTCCAGCGCGGTCAACTGCGCCGGGCTGAGCTCGCCGTCGCAGATGACAGTGTCGGCGCCGGTGGCGACGACGATCTCGCGCAGTTCCTGGGCCTTGCCGGAACCGATGTACGTCGACGGGTCGGGCTTGTCGCGACGCTGAATCAGGCCTTCGAGCACTTCGGAGCCGGCGGTCTCGGCCAGCGCCGCCAACTCGGCGAGGCTGGCGTCAGCGTCGGCTGCGCTGCCGTCGGTCCACACGCCGACCAGAACGACGCGTTCGAGTCGCAGCTGCCGGTATTCGACCTCGGAGATGTCGGCAAGCTCGGTCGACAGTCCGGACACGCGGCGCAGCGCGGACCGGTCTTCGAGCGCGAGCTCACCGGTGCTGGGGATTTTTGGATACGTCATAGGCAATAAGTGATGGTGCACGCCGAGCGTCGGCCGCGCACCTGATTTAACGCTGCTGCGCCCGCCACCATTCCTCCGAGATCTCGCCGTGGGCCACCAGTACCGACGGGCCGCGCAGGTAGCTGGTCGCCGCGGTGACCGTGACGTCGACCTCGCCGCCCGGAATGCGCACGGTCAGCGAGCCTGTCGACGCGCCCCGGTGGGCCAAGGCCGCGACCGCGGCGGCAACGGTTCCCGTTCCGCACGAACGGGTTTCGCCGACGCCTCGTTCGTGCACCCGCATCGACACCGCGCCGCGCTTGGGTGCCGTCAGCACCTCGACGTTGACGCCGTCGGGAAACTGCGAGCGGTCGAACGACACCGGTGCGGCGACGTCGAGTGCAGCCAGCGCAGCCGGTGTGAGGCCCGGGTCGACGCACGCCAGGTGCGGATTGCCGACGTCGACGGCCAGCCCGCGAAACGAGCGGCCGCCCACCACGGCTTCGCCGGTGCCGAGCTGGTTGGCCTTGCCCATCTCGACGGTGACGTCGGCGAACGCGTTGTCGACGCGGTGCACCTGCACCGGACGCGGTCCGGCCAGCGACGCGACGACGAACTTCTTACGCCGCTCGAGCTCGCTGGCCCGCAGGAAGTGCGCGAACACCCGCACACCGTTGCCGCACATCTCGGCGATCGATCCGTCGGCGTTGCGGTAGTCCATGTACCAGTCGCGGCCGTCGACTCCGTCGGGCAGGCGCTCGAGCACGCCGGCCTCGACGGCAAGTTGGGCGAGAGTCACCCGCAGCACCCCGTCCGCGCCGAGCCCGCGGCGACGGTCGCACAGCGCGGACACCACCTGCGGTGCCAGCGCCAGTTTCGCCTCGATGTCGGGCAGCACCACGAAGTCGTTCTGGGTGCCGTGGCCCTTGGCGAAGATCACCAGCTCAGGATACGGGCCGCCAGGTCCGCCGCGTGTTCGCTGCCGTCGAGCCAGCGGATGCGGTGATCGCGGCGGAACCACGACCGCTGACGTCGCACGTAGCGACGGGTCGCGACGTACGTCGGCTCGCGGGCGGCGGTGCCGTCGCCGCCGCTGTCGAGGTCGGCGATCACCTGCGCATAGCCCAGCGCGCGGGATGCGGTCACGCCGTCGCGCAGTCCCATGTCGAGGAGCCCGACAACCTCGCCGACCAGGCCGTCGGCGAACATCTTGTCCGTGCGCGTCGCCAGGCGTTCGTCGAGTTGGCTCGTCTCCCGGTCCAATCCGACGATCAACGTGCCCCACCGCGGAGTGCCGATTCTTGGTGCGGACGCCGCGAACGGGAGCCCGGTCAGTTCGACCACCTCGAGCGCACGCACGATCCGTCGGCCGTCGGACGGCAGGATCGACGCCGCGGCCGCAGCGTCGACGACGGCCAGCTCGCGGTGCAACTGCCCGACCCCGACCTCGGCGAGCCGTTGTTCCCAACGCGCGCGCACCGCGGGATCGGTTGCCGGGAACGCCCAGTCGTCGAGCAGCGACTGCACGTAGAGCATCGACCCGCCGACGATCACCGGCACCACGCCGCGCGCCATGATCGCCTCGACGTCTGCGGCCGCGCCACGCTGATAGTTCGCGACGGTCGCGGTCTCGGTGACGTCCAGCACGTCGAGCTGGTGGTGAGGTATCCCGCGGCGCTCGGGGACCGGCAGCTTCGCGGTGCCGATGTCCATGCCGCGGTAGAGCTGCATCGCGTCGGCGTTCACGATTTCGCCGCCCACAGTTTCGGCGACCGTCAGGGCGAGCTGTGACTTCCCCGTGCCCGTCGGCCCGACGATCGCAATGGGCCTCATAACGTCCAGATGCCCGCGAAGTAGCCCACCCCAAAGGGCGCCCCGCGGTACAGCTCCTTGACCGAGCGGGGCGGTGCGCCGGCCAGTCCCGCGAGCACCTGCCACGCGACCCGGCCGGTGATCGAGGCGGGGAGTTCGCGCAGCGCGGCGACGTCGCCCGCGGCGAGCGCGTCGTCGAGGGCGGCCTGCACCGCGATCGAAGCGGGGTCGTAGCCGCCCGGGGCCCGCTCGGTCAGGGTGTTGGCGCCGTCGGCGACGACGAGAACGCCGACCGGTTCGCCGGTGTGGTCGAGCTCCGTTCGAAGCTCACGGCCGGCGGCGTTCGTATCACTGCCGTCGGCGAGCACCCGGACCTCCGCGCGCGCGGTCGGGCGGACTTCACCCCGGACCCATGCCGCGATCAACGCGGCCAACGGCAGCTCGCCGACGTCGCCGGCATCGGGCGCCAGGGCCACCCTGACGTCGACGCCGTACCCGGCGAAGGTGCCGGCGGCCGCGGGACCGACCACTTCGTCCCTCGGTCCGACGCCGACGGCCACCCATCGCTCGGGCAGGGCGCCCGCGGCGGTGAACACTGCCCGGCGCAGGTCGGCGATCTCGTCGGCCGCGGCGCCGGCCAGCTGCGGCACCAGCACGGGCGCGGAAGGGATGATCGCGATCGCGGTCAGCGTCACGGCAAGAAGCGGCTCTCTCGGGAGTCGCCTTCGGCGAGTTCTGCATCAGGGCTGCGATCCTGCTGGATCGACGACCCTGGTGCAGAGCTCGGCGACCCCGAGGCCAGCGCCTCCCCGCGGGCCAGCGCGACCGTCGCCACCACCATCGCCACGATGGCCAGCCCGAGCGCGAACCAGCCTGCGTCGTCGGTGTTCAGCGTCTCGCCGAGCACCACAATGCCCAGCACCGAGGCCACCACCGGCTCGGCGACCGTCATCGCGGGCAGCGACGCGGTCATGCTGCCGGCCCGAAACGACGACTGCTGCCAGGCGGTGCCGGCGATGGCCACCAGCGCCCACGCGTAGAGCTCGGGCGTGCGCAGCAGCGCCCAGATGCCGTCATCGAGCTGGTCGACGACGCCCTTGGTCAGTACCGCGAACACGCCCCACAGCGAGCCCGACACCAGGGCCAGCAGCACCGCGCTCACCGACCCCGACCAGATCCGCGCACCGATCACGCACAAGACCAGCGCCGGGCCCAATACCGCGACCACCAGGGTCCACGTCTCGAATGACGCCCGTGACTGGCCGGCCTGAGGATTGCCGACGGTGACGATCACCGCGACGCTGCCCGCGAGCACCACCGCCCAGGCCCACTCCCAGCGGGTCACGCGACGGTTCGCGGCCCTGGCGCTCATCGGCAGCGCGAACAGCAGCGACGTCACGAGCAGCGCCTGCACCAGCAGAACCGAGCCCAGCCCCAGCGCCGCGGCCTGCAGCGCGAACCCCACTGCGGCGACCAGGCTGCCAAGCCACCACTGACGGTCGCGCAGCAGCCGCATGAACAGCTCGACGTGGCCGACGGGCTCGTCGGTGACGTCGTGCGCCGAGCGCTGGTGGATGACGTCGCCGATCGCGATGAACAGGGCCGCGCCCAGGGCAAGCAGCGCGGCGATGTCCGCCTTGGCCATCAACGCCTCCTCATACGCGACGACCTGCTTCAATAGCGGAGGTCGACTTCGACCATAGCTATCAGGCGCCGCGCTGCGCGGCAGGTGGGTGGGCTACGGCCCGCGGAGGCTGCGAGATGACGGAGAGCGAACTCACACCGGAGGCTGAAGGCCGCCGACATCCGGCACCGGAGGCTGAAGGCCGCCGACATCTGGCACCGGAGGCGGAGGGCCGCCGACATCCGGCACCGGAGGCCGACGATCACCGACCTCCGATCCCGCATCCGAGGCCCGTGCCCCGACCCGGACCGGCGCGTCCGGCGGCGCGGCCGGGCCACTCCCCGGGCAGCGACCCTCATACGCTTCGGTCGGGTGGACGCCGACGGAACCGTTTGGCTCGTCACCTCCGCCGGCGAGCGGGTCATCGGGTCGTGGCAGGCCGGCGACACCGAGGCGGCGTACGCGCATTTCGGCCGGCGCTACGAGGACCTGAGCACCGAGGTCGATCTGCTGGAGCGGCGGCTGGCGTCGGGCACCGGCGATGCCCGGAAGATCCGATCGTCGGCGGCGGCGCTTGAAGAGGTGCTGCCGACCGCCGCCGTGCTCGGCGACGTCGAAGCGTTGGCGGCCCGCCTGCGGGCGATCCGCGAGCGCGCCGAGGAAACCGCGCAGGCGGAGAAGGTGCGCCGCGACGAGCTGCGCGCCGAGCAAGTGGCTCGGAAGGAAGCGCTGGCGGCGGAAGCCGAAGAGCTGGCGGAGAATTCGGTGCAGTGGAAGGCGGCCGGCGACCGGCTACGGGCGATCCTCGAAGAGTGGCGCACCATCACCGGAGTGGACCGCAAGACGGACGACGCCTTGTGGAAGCGGTACTCGGCGGCGCGGGAGACCTTCAACCGACGGCGCGGCTCGCACTTCGCCGAGCTCGACCGCGAGCGGGTCAGCGCTCGCCAGGTGAAGGAAACGTTGTGCGAGCGCGCCGAGGAACTGGCCGACTCCACCGACTGGAGCGCGACGGCGGCTGCGTTCCGGCAGCTGCTCGCCGAGTGGAAGGCGGCAGGCAGGGCGGCCAAGGACGTCGACGACGCGCTGTGGCGGCGGTTCAAGGCGGCGCAGGACAAGTTCTTCGCCGCGCGCAACGCGGTGTCGGCAGAGCGGGACGCCGAAGTGCGGGCGAACGCGTCGGCGAAAGAGGAGCTGCTGGCCAAGGCCGAGAAGCTCGACGTGGGCGATCTGGACGCGGCGCGCGCGGAGTTGCGCACGATCGCTTCGAAGTGGGAGGCGATCGGCAAGGTGCCGCGCGAGCGGGCCGCGGAGCTGGAACGGCGCTTGCGGGCGGTGGAGAAGCGGGTGCGCGACGCCGGCAGCTCCGACTGGAGCGATCCGCAAGCCGAGGCACGCGCTGAGCAATTCCGTTCCCGCGCAGAGCAGTTCGAGCAACAGGCGGAGAAAGCCGCGGCCGCGGGCCGGGACGCCGAGGCCGAAGAGGCCCGCGCCAACGCGCAGCAGTGGCGAGAGTGGGCGGAAACCGCCGCAGGCGCGCTCGGCCGGAAGGGCCGCTAGCTGCTACGGCCTTGCGCCGAGACTACGGTTGTGGATAGAAGTCGCGAAAAATCCATCCAAAAGCGTAGTTTCGGCGCCTACTTCTGCGAGTCGTCCTCGTCGTCGAGGGTCTCCAACAGGTTCTTCGACTGCCGTTCGGCGGCGGCACGACGGCGCGCTTCCTCGGCGGCGACGTGCACCGCGGTGCGGGTCCACACCACCCTGGCCCAGTGAAACGTCAGCAGTATCACGGCGATCCACGCGATGATGAGCCCGACGGCTGGCCCCGGATGGCCGGCTCCGGCCGTCTGACGCGACCACACCGCCAGCATTCCGACCGCGCTGGCGATCGCCGAGCCGGCGAGCGCGATCCAGGCCAGTACCCACCGCCGGGTCAGCAGCGCGAGCATCGAGAACCCGACGGAGAACACCAGCGCCAGCCAGCTGAAAACCCGCTGCGGCAACGCAATGGCGGCCTCGGCGGCGCGGGGCCCACCGATCAGGGCGTCGAAGCCGCGCGCGTGGCCGGTGTGCGGCAACGCGAACGACGCGAGCACGATGAACACCAGAATTGCGACAACCAAAGCCCTTGCGCCAGGCTCGATCTCGCCGGCCACCCGACGTTCGGCGGCCTCGATCTCCTTCTTGTACGCCTCGAAGTCGCGGTTGTCGGCGTTCATGGTTGCGCACCAACTCGGGGCAGGCCCAGCCCGACCGTGCGAGGCCGCCGCCCGGCTTCGTGAGCGTCGCCCGCGCTCGTGCGCCGGTGGGTGAGCACCGGACCGTCGGCGATCAGGTGATGGGGCGCCCCGTCGGTGACGGCGGTGGTCACGACGTCACCGGGGCGGATGTCCGCTTGCCCCGGCACGAAGTGCACGAGCCGACCGTCGCGGGCGCGGCCGCTCATCCGGGCAGTCCGGCTGTCTTTGCGACCCTCCCCCGCGGCCACCAGCACCTCGACCGTCGTGCCGACCTGCGCGTGGTTCTGCTCCAGCGAGATCCTCTCCTGCAGAGCGATCAGCCGCTGATAGCGTTCCCGCACAACGTCTTTGGACAGTTGGCCGGGCATGTCGGCGGCCGGCGTGCCCGGACGCTTCGAATATTGGAACGTGAATGCGCTGGCGAACCGGGCGCGCTCGACGACTTCGAGCGTCGCCGCGAAGTCGTCCTCGGTTTCGCCGGGAAACCCCACGATCAGGTCGGTGGTGATCGCGGCGTGCGGCATCGCGGCCCGCACCCGGTCGATGATGCCGAGGTAGCGCTCGGCGCGGTAGGACCGTCTCATCGCGCGCAGCACCCGGTCCGAGCCGGACTGCAGCGGCATGTGCAGAGCGGGGCACACGTTGGGGGTCTGGGCCATCGCGTCGATGACGTCGTCGGTGAACTCCGCGGGGTGCGGCGACGTGAAACGGACGCGCTCCAGACCGTCGACGCGTCCGCACGCGCGCAGTAGCGACGCGAACGCGCCGCGGTCGCGCGGCAGGCGCGGGTCGGCGAACGACACGCCGTAGGAATTGACGTTCTGCCCCAGCAGTGTGACCTCGAGCACGCCCTGGTCCACCAGCGAGCGGACCTCGGCGAGGATGTCGTCGGGACTGCGGTCGACCTCCTTGCCGCGCAGTGACGGCACGATGCAGAAGGTGCAGCTGTTGTTGCAGCCCACTGAGATGGAAACCCAAGCGGCATAGGCGGACTCGCGAGCGGCTGGCAACGTCGACGGGAATTCCTGCAGCGCCTCGGCGATCTCGACCTGAGCGGACCTGTTGTGCCGGGCACGCTCGAGCAGCACCGGCAGCGAGCCGATGTTGTGGGTGCCGAAGACGACGTCGACCCACGGGGCCTTCTGCAGCACCGAGTCGCGGTCCTTCTGCGCCAGGCAGCCACCGACGGCGATCTGCATGCCGGGGTCGCTGTGCTTGCGCGGCACCAGGTGACTCAGGTTGCCGTAGAGCTTGTTGTCGGCGTTCTCCCGGACAGCGCACGTGTTGAAGACCACCACGTCGGCGTCGGCCCCGTCGGCGGCCTTGACGTAGCCGGCGGCCTCCAGCAGGCCGGCGAGGCGCTCGGAGTCGTGCACGTTCATCTGGCAACCGTAAGTGCGGACCTGGTAGGTCCGCGCTGCCGCTGATGCCGTGCTGGTCACGTGCCCATGGTACGGAGCCGGGAAAACGCATCACGGGGCCATGCTGGGCTTTACCTGGGTAGGGTCAGCCCATGCGCAGAGCAGCCGCATGCGACCCCATGGTGTCACTGCGCGGCGTGAACAAGCACTTCGGCGACCTGCACGTGCTCAAGGACATCGATCTCGACGTGGCACGCGGCGAGGTGGTGGTGATCCTGGGCCCGTCAGGCTCGGGGAAGTCGACGTTGTGCCGGACCATCAACCGGCTGGAGACGGTCGATTCGGGCACGATCACGGTGGACGGGGTGGCGCTGCCGGCGGAGGGCCGGGCGCTGGCACGGCTGCGCTCCGACGTGGGGATGGTGTTCCAGTCGTTCAACCTGTTCGCGCACAAGACGATCATCGACAACGTCACGCTGGCACCGATCAAGGTCCGCAAGGTGCCGCGCGAGCGCGCCCGTCAAGGAGGGCTTGGCGCTGCTGGAGCGGGTCGGTATCACCGACCAGGCCGACAAGTACCCCGCCCAGCTGTCGGGCGGACAGCAGCAGCGGGCGGCGATCGCGCGGTCGCTGGCGATGCACCCGAAGGTGATGCTGTTCGACGAGCCGACGAGCGCGCTGGATCCCGAGATGATCAACGAGGTGCTGGGCGTGATGACGGACCTCGCCGCCGACGGCATGACGATGCTGGTGATCACCCACGAGATGGGTTTCGCCCGGCGCGCCGC
Source organism: uncultured Actinomycetota bacterium (assembly GCA_963775205.1). GTDB lineage: Bacteria > Actinomycetota > Actinomycetes > Mycobacteriales > Mycobacteriaceae > Mycobacterium. The sequence continues at coordinate 411,129 of CAVZHV010000002.1, forward strand.
CAACAAGGTCGTCTTCATGGCCGACGGGGCCGTCGTCGAGTCTGCTGAGCCGGCGGTGTTCTTCGAGTCGCCGCAAAGCGACCGCGCCAAAGACTTCCTGGGCAAGATTCTCAACCACTAGCACTCGAGGAGAGACCGATGCGCTTGAGACCGCTTCATCTGGCCGTTACCGCTGTGCTGCTGTTCGCGCTCGCGTTGTCGGGCTGCGGAGGCAACGAGAAGAAGATCACCATCGGCGTGAAGTTCGACCAGCCGGGTCTTTCGATGAAGAAGCCGGACGGGTCGATGAGCGGCTTCGACATCGACGTGGCGTCCTATGTGGCCGAGCAATTGGGCTACAAGCCCGACGAGATCGAGTGGAAGGAAGCGCCGTCGGGACAACGGGAGACGTTGATCCAGAACGGCCAGGTGACCTACATCGTCGGGACGTACTCGATCACCCCGGAGCGCAAGGAGAAGGTGGGCTTCGCCGGTCCCTACTTCCAGACCGGGCAAAGCCTGTTGGTGCGTGCGGACAACACCGACATCCTCGGCCCCGAGTCGCTGACGGGAAACAAGAAGGTGTGCTCGGTGTCGGGTTCGACGCCGGCGCAACGGATCAAGGAGAAGTATCCCGACGTGCAACTGCAGCTGTACGACACGTACTCGGCGTGCGTGCAGGCGTTGAAGAACGGCGCGGTGGAGGCCGTCACCACCGACGCGGTGATTCTGGCCGGCTATGCGGCACAGGACCCAGGCACGATGAAGGTTGTGGGACAGCCGTTTTCGATGGAGCTGTACGGGATCGGCCTGGCCAAGGACAACAACGAGCTGCGGGCGAAGATCAACGACGCACTGCAGAAGATGATCGACAGCGGCGCATGGCAGGCGGCCTTCGACAAGAACCTCGGCGCGTCGGGGTACAAGGCTCCGCCGCCGCCGCAGATCGACCGCTACTGATCGCGTTTCAGCGCCGTGGAGCTGTCTGCGATCTTCTCCGAATACCGCGACCAGATCTTCGCGGCGTTCTGGGTGACGATCAAGCTCACCGCTTACTCGGGGCTAGCCGCACTGGTTATCGGTACTGTGCTTGCGGCAATGCGGCTTTCGCCGGTGCCGACGCTGCGATGGTTGGGCGCAGGCTACGTGACGATCGTGCGTAACACGCCGCTGACGCTGCTCCTGCTGTTCTGTTCGTTCGGGTTGGCGCAGGAGTTGGGCATCACGCTGGCCGATCCAAAATCGCCGACGTCGTTGGACGACAGCAACTTCCGGCTGGCGGTGCTGGGATTGGCGGTGTACACCGCCGCGTTCGTGTGCGAGTCGGTACGGGCGGGGGTGAACACGGTACCTGTCGGGCAGGCCGAGGCCGCGCGGTCACTGGGTCTGACGTTCAGCCAGAACTTGCGGATAATCCTGTTGCCGCAGGCTTTCCGGTCGGTCATCGCCCCGCTGGGTTCGGTGTTGATCGCGCTGACCAAGAACACCACGATCGCGTCGGCGATCGGGGTGGCCGAGGCGGCGCTGCTGATGAAGGAGATGATCGAGACCACTGCCGCGTTGCTGGCTGTCGGGATGATCTTCGCGGCAGGGTTCGTCGTGCTGACGTTGCCGATGGGGTTGCTGTTCACGTATCTGGGCCGACGGCTGGCGGTGTCGCGGTGACGTCGACGGTGCTGTACGACGCGCCCGGGCCACGGGCCGTCGTCCGCAACCGCGTGATCTCGGTGGCAACTCTGGTGGCGCTCATGGCCGTGGTGTGGTTCGTCGTCACCAAGCTTTCGGCGAAAGACGAACTGACAGCGGCGAAGTGGGAGCCGTTCACCACGGCGAACCTGTGGCGGACGTACATCTGGCCGGGCGTGCAGGGCACGTTGACTGCGGCAGCGTTGTCGATTGTGCTGGCCGGCACTTTGGGTGTCGTCCTCGGTGTTGGCCGGTTGTCGACGGTGCGGGCGATCCGCTGGTTGTCTGGAGCGGTAGTGGAGTTCTTCCGTGCCGTGCCCGTGCTGATTATGATGATCTTCTCGTACTGGATGTTCGCCAAATACAACGTGTTTCCCTCGAAGCAGCTGGCGCTGGCCGGCGTGGTGACTGGGCTGACTTTGTACAACGGCGCGGTGATCGCCGAGATCGTGCGGGCAGGCGTGAACGCGCTGCCACGCGGCCAGTCCGAGGCGGCCGCCGCTTTGGGGTTACGGCCGGCCCAGGCAATGCGGTTGGTCCTTCTGCCCCAAGCGGTTACGGCGATGTTGCCTGCGCTGGTCTCTCAGTTGGTGGTGGTGCTCAAGGACACGGCGATCGGCTACCAGATCACGTTCGTGGAGATGGTCCGCCAGGGCACTCAGATCGGTGCGCAGTACGGCAACTACGTGCCTGCGTTGATGGTGATCGCAGTGCTAATGATCGCGGTGAACGTGACGCTGTCGTGGCTGGCAGCGCGGCTGGAGGCCCGGTTGCGGCGGCGCAGCCGCAGCGCGGCGGCAACCGCGCCCGTCACCCGCACCGCTGAAATGGATACGGCCGGCGCTTAGCTTCCCGTGCGCCGAAACCGAAGCCACGGCAGCGATTTTGCGAAAATGACTGCCATGACTTCGGTTTCGACGTAGACCCGCAGGTTCGGCCACGGGCGAGTTGTCGCCTGGCTCGGTCGCGTGAAGATGGTGCCGCTGTCTACAACGACCGGGGGAAGCGTCGGCGTCGTCTGCGCCACTGCGGGCGCCTCGCACTTGGCGCCGCTCAGATTCCACTCCCCGCCGGACCTCTCGCAGCAGAAGCGTATCTCGTCGCGAAGCGTCGCATAGTCGGTCTTGCCCGCAATATGCCTTTGCAGTGCCGAGCCCGATGACACCGACGCGCTCGCCCGCCTGCAGCTTCCGTGCTTCCATGACGGCGCCATAGGCGGTCTGCCCTGCGTCGGTGGCGCTGGCCGCCTGCACGAAATCCACCACGTCGGGCAGCTTGATCAGTCTCGAGGCGGTGGCGAGGAACTTGTCGGCGAATCCCGTCGACAGACCATCCTGGAGAGTGTTGTGGATCGCCATACGCAGCCACCCGGTCGCCGACCTGAACGTGTAATTGGCGTCACTCCATCACGGAGACCTTTCGGCAGATCAGGTCACCGTGCTGCAGGCGTGCGATTTCCACAGGTATCTCCTCGAAAGTCGTTGTGGACGCCAATATCTCGAGCTCGTCCGTCGTCATGAGGTCGATGACCGCCTCGAAGTCCTGGACGCGGCCGACGCGGGCGCCTCGCAGTGTGACCGCCTTGAGCACCAGCTGTGCGGTGGAAATCGTCGCCTCGTTGAGGCCGAGGCCCACTTGGACGACGCGGCCGCCGGTACGGACGGCGTTGATCGCGTCGTCGGTGGTGGTACCGAATCCGGCGAAGTCGAGGATCATGTCGAGATCAAGCGGCGCCAGTTCCGTTGCGTCACTGAAGGATTTCGAGCACACCGCGCTCCCTCGCGTATTCCCACGTCTCTTGCTTGGGGTCGGCCGAGTAGACCTTGGCTCCGGCCAGCACAGCGATCCGTGCGCCGGTGAGTCCCAGTGCCCCGAGACCGATGACGCCGACGCGCTCGACTGCGCGCAATTTTCCGGCTCCCATGACGGCGCCGTAGGCGGTCTGCCCGGCGTCGGTCGAGGCTGGCGGCCTGCACGAAGTCCACCGCGTCGGGGAGCTTGATCAGGCCTCGAGGCGCTGGCGAGGTACTTGTCGGCGAACCCTCCGTCGACGGACCACCCGGGCGAGTGCTGTGGATCGCCAACGCGGCGACGTGGTCGCCGAGAAGCCCAACCACGCCGGGGCCGACTTCGGTCACCACACCGGCGATTTCGTGTCCGAGGGCAACGGGCAGCTGCGACAGCATCCAGGTGAAAGTTCCGTCGAAGAAGCCAACGTCGCTGTGACAGATGCCAGCCGGCCACACACGTCGACAACGACCTGACCCGGACCGGGATGGGGATCGCCGCGCTCGATGAGTTTCAGTTGCACGTTAGCTCGGTGAGTTGCCATGCTCTCACTCGATTTTTACTTCGGCTCGACATTGGCCAATGCGTACGAGACTGCTTCGTCCATGCTCATCGCCGCCCCGGCAGTGCGAAGCTCACGTTGGCGCCTTTCCCGAGTGCGGCCGCGACGATCTCTCCCGTCTCGTGTAGCGCTTGGAGGATGAAGTTGACCCGAGAATCGTTCGGCGCCCCGCTTGAGTTCGGTGTGCCCGAAGAAGCTGGGCCAGCAGCACTGAAGGCGGCATAAGCTGCCCCTCGCAAGATGCCCGCTATTTCGGGCCGATCTTCGGCAACGGCTCGCGCGCAGAGCGCGAGACAAGGCGCGGTCTGCATCAGCGCACCACTCCAGCGCCATAAGTACATCGTGCGGATCGACAAAGCAATCGTAAGCTCCCAATCCTGAAGCCGGCCTGCGACCATCGAGGCGGTGAGTAGACCCGACGACACCTCTTCCCCGGGCGTGCTACCAAGTTCAACGCTCTCTCGGAGAAGCGCGCGGGCCCGTGTCGGATCACACTCCACCAGTGAAAGCGCCAACGAATTCAGGCTCAACACAAGGGCGCTGGGCATGCCGGACCGGCGGGCCAGTGCCAACGCTTCTTCAGCCAGTTGGATCGCCTGATCGGCCTCAACACCTCCGAGCACCGCACAGCTGACCCCGTAAGCCAGCCAGATAGCGGCAAGTCCGAAATAGCCATCGGCCTTGGCTAACTCAGCAGCCCGGATGTAGGCCGTGAGAGCGTTGGCATAGTCGCCGCCGGCCAACAGCGCCTGAGCCTGGAGACTGCAGACATCCATTTCGATTCGGCAGCCGTGCTGCGCCGAGGCGAGCTTTCGCTCCGCCTCAGATGCCTGACGGCAGAAGCTGTTCACGCTGTCCCAGTCGCCCGTGTGTTGCGCGGCGTATGCTGCCACCAGCAACAGCAGGGGATATTTGGGCTGCTCAGCAGCTCCGGGCATGTCGACGACTTGCAGGGCCGGTATGGAGACTACCTCGCCGGTTGGACCCTCGGCTCTTTCCTGGTGGGGCTGATTGGCGACGAGCTCCACAGCCAGCGCGGCGTTGCCGGAGTCCATTGCATTGGCCAGCGCCAGACGGAGGTTGTCACGCTCGACGTTGACTTGCCTCGCCCACACAAGTTGGTCTCGGCCGTAGAAGTTTTCATTGGCATCCGCGCACAGCGCCGCGTAGAAGGCGCCGTGGCGTAGTACGAGCCCATCGGTCTCACCCGCGTCGGCAAGCCGCTCTTCGGCGTACCGACGGATGGTCTCCAGCAAGCGGTAGCGAGTGCCAAGCGTGCTGTCTTCGGCGATCACGAGTGAGCGGGACACCAACCCGGTGACGAGATCCACGACTTCCTCCCGCTCAACGGGGTCACCGCTACAGACCTCCTCGATCGCTTCGAGGGTGCAACCCCCGCTGAACACCGCCATTCGTGCGAGGAGCTGCTGCTCGGCTGGGCTCAGCAGTTCGTATGACCAGTCGATGGCGGCGCGAAGCGTGGCGTGCCGCGTAACGGCACCTCGTCGTCCGCCGGCGAGAACGTGGAACCGTCGATCCAAGCGACGAGCGAGCTCGGCCGGGCTCAACGCGATCACTCGCGCCGCCGCCAGTTCGATGGCTAATGGCACACCGTCGAGACGCTGGCAGATCTCGACGACTGCCCCAGCGTTGCTCTGAGTCAGCTCGAAGTCAGCCTTGCTCTGTCGCGCCCGCTCGACGAACAAGCTGACGGCATCGGTCTGGACGAGTCTTTCGATATCTTCGCCCGGCTGACCGGCTTCCAGTGGTGGAAGGGCGATCACCTGTTCGCCGTCGATCGCCATCCCCTCGCGGCTGGTCGCCAATATCGCGACGTTGGGACATTTCTGTTCAATACGGGTCACCAGCCGGGCCACTGTTCCCAGCACATGCTCGCAATTGTCGAACACGAGCAACAGCTGTTTGTGCGACAGCTGTTCGATCAGAGAATCCACCAAAGATTGCCCGCTGCGAGGGGTCAGGTGAAAGGCCTCCGCCACGACATCGACCACACCCTCTGGATCACGCACCGAGGCCAGCTCAACAAGCCAGGCGCCCTCCCGATAACGCGGCAGCAGCTCCGCGGCGACCTGAATTGCCAAGCGGGTCTTACCCACTCCGCCGACGCCGGTGATCGTGACGACCCGCGAGTTAGCCAGCGCTGCGGCGATTCTCGACACGTCGGCTTGGCGGCCGATGAAAGAGCTGACCTGTGCCGGCAGGTTTCCGGGAAACGCGTCGAGACTGCGTAGCGGCGGGAAATCCTCCGGCTGGCCGTCGCGGGTCAGCTGGAAAACCCTTGTGGGACGGCCGAGGTCGCGCAGGCGGTGTTCACCGAGGTCGATCAACCGCGTTTCCTTGGGAAGCTCATCGCGCACCAGTGCCTCGGTAGCCCCTGAGAGGACGACCTGTCCGCCGTGCGCGGCGGTCATCAGCCGGGAGCACCGATTGACTGGCTGACTCGCGTAGTTGTTGTTGACGACGACGCCCTCGTCGGTGTGCAGCCCGATCCGGGCCCGCAGCGGGCTGGCGGTGCCCCACGGTTCGTCGGCAAGCATCCGTTGGAACACGTCCGCAGCCAACACGGCGTCGCTGGCGGTCGCGAAAGCCGCGGCCATTCCATCGCCCATGCGCGCGAATACGAAACCGTGGTGGGCAGCGATCGCTTCCTCCAGCAATTCGTCGTGGCGGGCCATGGCGAACTTCATCGCGTCAGGGTTCTGCTCCCACAACCGCGTGGATCCCTCAAGGTCGGTGAGCAGGAACGTCACCGTCCCAGATGGAAGCTGCCCGGCCATGCGAAAACCCTGCGACGAGCGTGGACTTGTTGCACACGTTTTCCGCAAACTGCGCAATAAGTGCACGTTCGGCCGGCAGGTCAGGTCCGCCGACGCTCCAACTCCAACGCTAGCTGCGTCTTCACCACGTCGAAGCACAACGCCTCGCTGTAGCCCCGCCGCGCCAGCATCCCGACCAGCCGGCGCACCACCTTGACCTGGTCGCCGTCGAGGTTCTCCCGACGCAGCCGTTTGCGCACCAGCGTGACCGCACGGTCCTGCTCGCTGGATCCATCGATCCCGTTCAGCGCGGCGGCGATCACGTCGTCATCGAGACCCTTCGTCCGCAGCTCGGCAGCCAACGCGCGATTACCTTTTGAAGCGTTGGCCCGTCGCGAGTGCACCCACTGTTGGGCGAAGTCGGCGTCGTCGATGAGACCCACTTCAGCGAGGCGATCTAGCACCTTGGTGCTGACGTCGTGAGGGTAGCCCCGCTTGGTCAGCTGGCCGGCGAGCTCGGCTCTGGTTCGGGCCCGCGCGGTGAGCAGGCGCAGACAGAGCGCCCGCGCCTGCTCCTCGCGCTTCTCAGAAGTCGACGGGGGCGGGCAGGACTTCGTCATCGGTCACCACGGCGCCAATGCCGAGCTTCTCTTTGATCTTCTTCTCGATCTCGTTGGCCACGTCGACGTTCTCCAGCAGGAAGGTGCGGGCGTTCTCCTTGCCCTGACCCAGCTGTTCGCCCTCGTAGGTGAACCACGAGCCGGACTTGCGGATGAAGCCCTGCTCCACACCCATGTCGATCAGCGATCCCTCGCGGCTGATGCCCTTGCCATACAGGATGTCAAACTCGGCCTGTTTGAAGGGGCTAGCCGTCTTGTTCTTGACGACTTTGACCCGGGTACGGTTGCCCACCGCGTCGGTGCCGTCCTTCAGAGTTTCAATCCGCCTGACATCCAACCGAACTGAGGCGTAGAACTTCAAAGCCTTTCCACCCGTGGTGGTTTCGGGCGAGTTGTGCACCATCACGCCATCGACGAAGTAGTTGTGGTTGCCTTCCACCTCAATGTCGAAGCGGTTCATCGACCGCGTGTGCGGCTTGACATGCACATCGAGAACCCGCGCCGGCGCCAATCGCTGGGTAGGTTCGACGAACTGCGGCGTCACCGTGCCCTGACCACGGAACCTCGGCAGCAGCTTGTATTCCATCGATGGCGCCATGTAGGGCGCCACGAACTCCTGGAATTTTGCCGTGGCGGCAGTAGAGAAAACCAGCACTGCCTTACCCGCCGCTCCGGACTGCCGTAACCGCACATCAAGGCCGTGCGTGTCGCGCAGGTAGTCCCGCAGGCGAGCTCGCGATCCCTCGGTCATCGCTTCCACGCAGATTTGGATGCGACCGCTACCACCCGCGGTGCGCTGCTGCACTCCCTTAGAGCGGACTGTGAAGCACCCGTCGTCCATGTACCAGATTGCCAACGCCAGCGGGGTCAGCGCCTTGAGGTATTCCTCGGACAGGAACTTCTTGCCGTCACCGAGGTACACCGCTCGCTGAAGTTCAGCGAGTTCAGGCAAAGGCGTGAAGTCCACGAAGTGAGCACCCTTGTCATTCACTCGGGTTGAGTGCTTGATGTTGCCCAGCAGCGCAGTCTTCCACTGCAGATAGTCAATCTGCTTGGCGCCGTGTCCGAGGCGGAACCGGGCACCGTTGCGGTCATGCCGGTTGGGCGACAGGTTGCCGTCTCCCATCAGCGAACCGAGGACCACCTGGAACTGCTGCTCACTGAGCAGATGCGGCTCGCTTGCCATCACTCGATCGCCGGCGATGAGATCGCCCGCCTCGGACCAGCCGCCCGGCGTGCGGATGAAGTGGTTGGGCGTGGCGGCGAACTGGGACTTACCATTGCCGCCGGACTTCTCGACAGTGAACTGCAAGAACTGCTCGGCCGGGCCGTTGTTGAACCAGTTCACGATCTTGCGCGGCACGATCCGGTCGATGTCCGGATCGTAGGACAACACTTCGACGTCCATCTTCTGGTTGACGATCTTGCCGATCTTCTCGGTGCTGCCGTCAGCCAATTGAACACGAGTGGTATAGGACATGCACCCGAACATGATTCCGATTTTTTCGCGCAGCTGGTTGATGAAGATTGCGGTGGTACCCGAATTGCTTAGCGCGCCAGTGAGTTTCCGCAGCGCCTGACTCATCAACCGGGCCTGCAGGCCGACATGGCTGTCGCCCATCTCTCCTTCGATCTCCGCGCGCGGCACCAGCGCCGCCACCGAGTCGATCACGATGATGTCAAGCGCGCCCGACCGGATCAGCATGTCGGCGATCTCAAGCGCCTGCTCGCCGGTGTCGGGCTGAGACACCAGCAGCGATTCGGTGTCCACGCCGAGATTCTGGGCATAGTCGGGGTCCAGCGCGTGCTCGGCGTCGATGAATGCCGCGATGCCGCCGGCGGCCTGGGCGTTGGCCACCGCGTGCAGTGCGACGGTGGTCTTACCCGAGGACTCCGGGCCGTAGATCTCGATGATCCGGCCCCGGGGTAGCCCGCCGATGCCCAGCGCCACGTCCAGCGCGATCGAGCCCGTGGGGATCACGGAGATCGGTTGGCGCACCTCGTCGCCGAGGCGCATCACCGAGCCTTTGCCATGCGCCTTCTCGATCTGGGCCATCGCCAGTTCGAGCGCTTTTTCGCGGTCAGGGGCCTGCGTCATGAGTGTGCCTCTTTCACGTAGTCGTGTTGTTGACCGAGGTCTCGATCAGTTGGCCGCGACGTTAGAACAGGCCACCGACAAGTCCCGCACAACGACTACATTAGACGAACAGGTGTTCGACTCAAGCTGACACGCCGAAGCGGTTCACCGGATGACGCGGTGCACGTCGTGCGTCGCGTCACCACCGTCGTGAGCGATCCACGGCCCCTCGATCGACGGATCGATGATCCCGTCCTCCAGCCATTGGTAACGACCGTCGAGCACGCCCCGGGTGAGTGTCCAGTCGGAGTCGTCGCTGTTGTGCCACAGCTCGTCGAACAGCTGGTCGGCGCGAACCCGGGCCTGGCGGCAGAACGCATCGGCGAGTTCGACCGCGCTGTTGTCCGCCCGGTCGCGCTGTGCCCGCACGCACGCGGCGGTCATCGCGAACAGCTCCGTACCGATGTCGACGATCCGCCCTAGGAAGCGCTGCTTGTGCTCGAGCTTGCCCTGCCACCGTGACATCCCGTAGAAGATGCTGCGCGCCAGTTTCCGGCTGGCCCGTTCGACATAGCGCAGATGCACCGCCAGCGGTCCGAACTCCGTGAACGACGTGGGCAGCTGGCCTTTGCCCGTCACCAACGTGGGCAGCCAGCGGGCATAGAACTTCCCGGCCTCCGCCGCCGCCTTCGCCTTTTTCCGCGGTATCGGCCTTCGGGTCGATGATGTCGCCGGCCACCGACAGATGCGCGTCGACCGCCTCGCGCGCGATCATCAGATGCATGATCTCGGTCGAGCCCTCGAAGATGCGGTTGATCCGCAGGTCCCGCAGCACCTGCTCGGCCGGCACACCGCGCTCACCGCGGGCGGCCAACGACTCGGCCTTCTCGAAGCCACGTCCACCGCGGATCTGCACCAGCTCGTCGGCGGCCAGCCAGGCTATTTCAGAGCCGTAGAGCTTGGCCAGCGCCGCCTCGATCCGAATGTCGGTCTGGCCGGCGTCGGCCATCTCGCTGGCCAACTCGAGCATCGCCTCCAGCCCGTAGGTGTGAGCCGCGATGAACGCCACCTTGCCGGCCACCGCTTCGTGCTCGCCGATCGGCCGTCCCCACTGCACCCGCTCCCGGGACCACTCTCTGGCGATCTTCAGGCACCACTTCATCGCGCCCGTGCAGACCGCGGGCAGCGACAGTCGCCCCACGTTGAGAGTGGACAGTGCGATCTTGAGGCCTTCACCCTTCCCGTCCGATCCGGTTCGCGGCCGGTACCCGTACGTCGTTCAGCCGGGTGAGGCCGTTCTCGATGCCGCGGACTCCCATGAACTCGTTGCGGTTGGTCACGACGATTCCCGGCACGTCGGCCTCGACCACGAACGCGGTGATGCCGCCGCGGTGTCCCTCGCTCTTGGGCACCTGCGCCATCACCACCAGCAGATCGGCGATCACGCCGTTGGTGGTCCACAGCTTGAGCCCGTTCAGCACGTAGTCGTCTCCGTCGGGCGTGGCGGTGGCGTGCAGCCGGGCCGGGTCGCTGCCCACGTCCGGCTCGGTGAGCAGGAACGCACTGATCTCGCGGGTGCACCGGGGCAGCCACGTCTGCTTCTGCTCATCTGTGCCGAACATCGAGATCGGCTGCGGCACGCCGATCGACTGGTGCGCGGAGAGCAACGCCCCCAGAGACGGATGCACCGACCCGACAAGCGCCAGCGCGCTGGTTGTAGTAGACCTGCGACAGCCCGACACCGCCGTACTCGGTCTTGATCTTCATGCCGAACGCGCCGACGTCCTTCAGTCCGCGGATGACCTCGTCCGGGATCTGCCCGTCGCGCTCGATCACCGTCGCGTCGATCTTCGACTCGCAGAACTCGCGCAATCTGGCCAGAACGCCTCGCCACGCTCGACGGACTCCGGCGAACCGCTGGGGTGCGGATGGACCAGATCCAGCCGCAGCCGCCCGAGGAACAGCTCCTTGCCGAAACTCGGCTGGTGCCACTGCGCTTCACGGGCTTGTTCGGCGACTTGCCTGGCTTGCTGCTCGCTGACTTGTTCGGTAACGGTCACCGCGGAACCTCCACAGAATCGGTTGTTACCCGACAGTAACCCCCGAAGGGTCGGCGTGGAGCCGCATTCGCGTCACCATTGGTCGCGGGGCACGTCGAAGTCGGCGCACAACGCCCGCCACACGTCACGGGGATCGACGCCGTCCTCGATCGCCTCCGCGGCGGTCCGCCCGCCGAGGCTGGTCAACACATGGTCGACGAGCACCGACGCCCCATACGCTGCCCCGAACTGACCGGCCACCAGCTCATGGAATTCCGTCAGCCGCATCACTGCCAAGCTACGCCAGCGCGTCGTGGCACACCCGTACCGGATCCGCGACCTCGGCGGCCCCCGCGGCGGCCCGTCGCGCGGCGTCCCGATAGCGCGGGGAAGCCAGCACCTCCCCCACCCCGGCCGCCAGCACCTCCGCGCTCAGGGGCCGCGTCAGCCGTCCACTTCCTTGTCGCACAACACGATTGGCGATCTCCCACTGGTCGCCGCCGCCTGGGACCACCACCATCGGCACCCCGGCCAGCAGCGTCTTGCTGACCATCCCGTGACCGCCTCCACAGACGACGACGGCCGCATGCGACAGCAGCCGGTCCTGGCGCCCCAGCCCTACCGCCGCCCACGGCGGCACCTGCACATCCGCCCCGGCGATCCGCGACACCACCACCCTCGAGCCGGCCGGCAACGTCTTCCCGGGAACCAGGCAGTCCAACGCCACTTCCGTCAGCCCGGCGGTGCCGGTCAGCGCCGTCGACGGCGCCACGACGACGACGGGCCCGTCCCCGGGCGGCAACGCCAGTTCGGCGGCGGTCGGCTCGAAGTGCAGCGGGTCGACGAGCACCGCCTCCGCCGGCCAGTCCGGGCGCGGTACCTCGAGCGCCGGCAGCGTCGCGACCAACCGGCGCAAAGGCTCGGCACCGTCGGCCGGCATCCCCACCTCCACCCGCGCGGCGGCCCGTTGCCGCAACCCCTCCCGCAACGACCGTGCCGTCAAACGTCGCATCACCGCGTCGCGCAGCCGCCCTCGCACACCTACCCCGGTGCGAGCCCACTTCCTATGGGCGGCAGGGCTTTCGACGGCAGATACAGCGGATGCGGGCTGAGCTCGATCCACGGCACACCGATCATCTCGGCGGCCAGCGCCCCGCACGCGGTGATCACGTCGGAGACGATCAGATCCGGCGCCAAAGCCGTCAGCTGCGGGGCGTTGAGTACCGCCATCCGCGCCGCGCGCTGGTGAATCTTCGCGCCGGCATCCCGGTCGTCGTCGAGCGCCGTGGGATCCAGACCGAGCAGTTCGATCGCGTCGACCCCGGCAGCGCGAGCAGTGTCCAGCCACTGCACCCCGGTCAGCAGCGTCGGCTCGTCCCCGGCGGCCAGGAACTTCAGGCACAGCGCGATCGCCGGAAACGAGTGTCCCGGATCCGGCCCGGCGACCACGGCCACGCGCACCGGCTCACCCTGCCATACGCTGGCACGCATGACCGATCAGCTGCCCGAGCCCACAGTGACAACAGACCCGCGCGCGCGTCGTCGAGACCTTCCTCTACGCGCTGCGCGACAAAGATTTCGACGCCGCCGACGCGGTGCTCGACGACGACCTCGTCTACGAGAACGTCGGCTACTCGACGGTGCGCGGCCGGCGCCGCACGATGAAGATCATGCGAGGGCTCAGCCGGCCGAGCATGGGCTTCGACGTGAAGTTCCACCGTGTCGCCGTCGACGGCACGTCCGTGCTGACCGAACGCACCGACGTGCTGGCGTTCGGTCCGTTCGCCGCCCAGTTCTGGGTGTGCGGGGTGTTCGAGGTGCGCGACGGGCGAATCACGTTGTGGCGCGACTACTTCGACGGCATCGACTTCATGAAGGGCATTCTCCGCGGGCTGCTCGGCGATCGCGATCCCGTCGCTGCGCCGCTCGCTCTAACCGATCAGCCGACGAGGCCCGTTCAGCTCGTCGAACGCCTGCGCCCAGCCCAGCAGACGGTCTGTGGCACTGGCCAACTCGTTGCGGTACTGCTGGCGTGCCAGCGGCGAGCTCGACGTCGACACCAACTGCGCGGCGGCATTGACCATGTCGTTGTACTGCCGCACCCCGTGATCGAGCTGCGCGGCGAACGCGGTGATCGTCGGCATCAGCGACGCACGTGACGACGGCGTCGCCTGCATCGCCTTCTCCATCGACACGATGTCCCGGGCGGTCGCCGACATCGTGGCGGCCACACCGTTGGCAGCGTCGGTGACTTCGCGAATCTCGCTGTGCGGCAACAACTCCGCTCGCTCCATCACCCCGAGCAGCGAGAACATGCCACGCTCGGCCGACACCAGCGCAGCCATCGGCCCGCGTGCCGCAGACCCGAACGGCGGCAATCGGCGCCCCACATCGGGCCGGGGTGCCGGCAGCGGCTCCTTGCGCAGCCATCGCCACCGCAGCCCCAACAGGGTGGCCAGCCACGCCGAACCGACGGCGAACGCACCAGGGATCGGCAGCGCCCACGACGGCGTGCTCCACGCCGCCAGCAGCGCGGTCACCAGCGCCCAGAACACGAAGGTGCCGGTGAAGAGCAGGGCCAACCGGGCAGCCCATCGGCGCTTGCGCAGCAGCCGCGCCCGCGGGTCAGCCGCCCGCCTGATCTTGTGAGCGGCGAGATCCGCGTACTCGCTGGCGGTATCGACACCGCGCTGCCACAGCGAGCGAGACGTTCTGCCCGGTTTCACCGCCATATAGACCTACTGCTGACCGCTCGGATTCTGTTGCGCCGGCTCGGTGGCGGGGGTGGCCGGCGTCGGGGCGGACGCGGGCGTCGCGGTTCCCCCGGCCGGCAACGCCTCCCCGCGCATGGACGCCCGAATCTGCTCGAGGCGCGAATGCCCGGCCATCTGAACGCTGGCCTGCTGCACCTCGAGCATCCGACCGTGCACGGAGTTCTGGGCCAGCTCCGCAGACCCGAGGGCGTTCGCATACCGGCGCTCGATCTTCTCGCGCACCTCGTCAAGGCTCGGCGTGTTGCCCGGCGCGGCCAGCTCGCTCATCGACCGCAGCGACGCGCTGACCTGCTCCTGCATCTTGGCCTGCTCGAGCTGGCTGAGCAGCTTGGTGCGTTCGGCGATCTTCTGCTGCAGCATCATCGCGTTCTGCTCGACAGCTTTCTTGGCCTGCCCAGCCGCCTGCAACGCCTGGTCGTGCAGGGCCTTGAGGTCCTCGACGCTCTGCTCGGAGGTCACCAGCTGCGCCGCGAACGCCTCGGCGGCGTTGTTGTACTCGGTGGCCTTCGCCGCGTCACCGGCGGCAGTGGCCTGGTCGGCCAGTGTCAACGCCTGACGGACGTTGACCTGCAGCTTCTCGATGTCGGCGAGTTGCCGGTTGAGCCGCATCTCGAGTTGACGCTGATTGCCGATGACCTGGGCGGCCTGCTGGGTCAACGCCTGGTGCTGACGCTGCGCATCCTCGATGGCCTGCTGGATCTGCACCTTCGGGTCGGCGTACTCGTCGACCTTCGAGGAGAACAGCGCCATCAGGTACTTCCACGCCTTGACGAACGGGTTGGCCATGAGTGCTTCCGCCTTCGTTTGTGGTTGTCTGCAGGACTACGTGCGCGTGCTGCCCAATTTATCCGCTCGGAGGCAGGCGGCGCAGGAGGTCAGGCCACGGGGTCAGGCCACGGCCATGGACACGACGGGCGGAATGACGACCTTGGTGGCCGCATCGATGTTGGCGGCGCTGATGGTCACGTCGGAGCGTTCCTGCCGGCGCAGTTCTTGGCCGGCGTCGCTCAGCACATCGGACAGGGGAACGCGCAGCGCACCGCAGATCGCGGTCAGCAGTTCGCTCGACGCCTCTTTGCGTCCGCGCTCCACCTCGGACAGATATCCCAGGCTCACCCGGGCCGAATCGGAAACCTCACGCAGGGTCCGCCCCTGCGACGTGCGGGCGCGGCGGAGCACGTCGCCGATCACCTCGCGCAGCAACGCTGCCATCGTGCACTCCTTCAGGGTGGGCGGCGCGTGCGGAGCACGCAATCCGGGTTGTGTCTATCTATTGGCAACGCCGGCTGCGGCCCGGATGGTTCCCGTCACTTATCGGCACTGCGTCCCCGGCTGTCCCTGATGGCCTGCGCGACGTAGTCGATCCCGGTGACGACCGTGAGCACGACGGCGACCGCCATCGTCGCGATGGCGACGATGTGCCACACACCCGGCAGCGGCAAGATGAACAGCCCGATCGCCACCGCCTGGACCAGGGTCTTGAGTTTGCCCCCGCGGCTCGCCGGGATCACGCCGTGGTGCAGCACGACGAACCGCAACACCGTGATCCCGACCTCGCGGACCAGGATCAGCACCGTCACCCACCAGGGCAGCTCGTGCAGCAGCGAAAGGCCGATGAGCGCCGCGCCGAGCAGCGCCTTGTCGGCGATCGGGTCGGCCAGCTTGCCGAACTCGGTGATCATCCCGTAGTTGCGGGCCAGTGCCCCGTCGAGCCGGTCGGTGACCATGGCGACTGCAAACACGACGAAAGCCGCTATGCGCCAACGAGTTTCGTAGCCATCATCGGCGAACAACGCGACGAGGAAGACGGGAACCAGCGCCAGTCGGATCATCGTCAGCAGGTTGGCGACGTTGACCAGCCGCGCCGTCGGGGACGTCGTCGCCGCCGCCGGGTCGCGTGAGGGGGGCGCTGGCACGGCATCAGAATATCCGTTGCGGCCAGCCGATATGTTCACTGTGTGAGCGCGACACGGTCTGACGGCCTCGTGATCCGGCGGGCCCGGACGTCGGACGTGCCATCGATCAAGGGTCTCGTGGACTGTTACGCCGGCAAGATCCTGCTGGAGAAGAACCTGGTGACGCTCTACGAAGCGATCCAGGAGTTCTGGGTCGCCGAACTCGACGGCGAGGTGATCGGCTGCGGCGCTTTGCATGTGATGTGGTCCGACCTCGGCGAGGTGCGCACCGTCGCGGTCCATCCGAAGGTGAAGGGGCACGGCATCGGCCACGCGATCGTCGACCGGCTGATCGAGGTGGCGCGGGAACTGCAGCTTCAGCGTGTGTTCGTGCTCACATTCGAGACCGAATTCTTCAGCAGGCACGGCTTCGTCGAGATCGAGGGCACCCCGGTGACGGCGGAGGTGTACGAGGAGATGTGCCGCTCGTACGACACCGGCGTGGCGGAGTTCCTGGACCTGTCCTACGTCAAGCCGAACATCCTCGGGAACTCGCGAATGTTGTTGATGCTGTAGGCGATTTCGGCGCGGTTACGTTCGCCGAGCGACGGTTTGCGCGCCGAAATCGCTACTCGTCGTCCTCGCCCGTCGAGGCCGCGGATCGAGGCGAGCGTCGCCGCCAGTTCGTCCGGTTTGACCAGCACCTCGCGGGCCTTGGAACCCTCGCTCGGCCCGACGATCCCGCGGGTCTCCATCAGGTCCATCAGCCGGCCGGCCTTGGCGAACCCGACCCGCAGCTTGCGCTGCAGCATCGAGGTCGAGCCGAACTGGCTGGACACCACCAGTTCGACGGCCTGCAGGAAGACGTCCATGTCGTCGCCGATGTCGGGGTCGACGTCGGTGCGTTCGGACGTCGTCTTGGCGTTGGTGACACCCTCGGTGTACTGCGGTTCGGCCTGGTCCTTGCAGGCGGCGACGACGGCGTGGATCTCCTCGTCGGTGATGTAGGCGCCCTGCAGCCGGATCGGCTTGTTCGCGCCCATCGGCAGGAACAGCCCGTCGCCCATGCCGATCAGCTTCTCGGCGCCCTGCTGGTCGAGGATCACGCGGCTGTCGGTCAGCGACGACGTGGCGAACGCCAGCCGTGACGGCACGTTGGTCTTGATCAGCCCGGTCACCACGTCCACCGACGGGCGCTGGGTCGCGAGCACCAGATGAATGCCGGCGGCGCGGGCCTTCTGCGTGATCCGCACCACCGCGTCCTCGACGTCGCGCAGGCGCGGTCATCATCAGGTCGGCGAGCTCGTCGACGATCGCCACCACGTACGGGTACGGCTGGTACTCGCGCTGGCTGCCCAGCGGCGTGGTGATCTGGCCAGCCTTGAGCTTGGCGTTGAAGTCATCGATGTGACGCACGCGGCACGCCTGCATGTCCTGGTAGCGCTGCTCCATCTCCTCGACGAGCCACGCCAGCGCCGCGGCCGCCTTCTTCGGCTGCGTCACGATCGGCGTGATCAGATGCGGAATGCCTTCGTAGGGCGTGAGTTCCACCATCTTCGGATCGATCAGGATCATCCTGACCTCCTCCGGCGTGGCGCGCGCCAGAAGCGAGACAAGCATCGAGTTGACGAAGCTCGACTTGCCAGAGCCGGTGGAACCGGCCACCAAGAGGTGCGGCATCTTCGCGAGATTCCACGAGATGTATTCGCCTTCGATGTCCTTGCCCAGCCCGATGACCAGCGGGTGATGGTCGCGCCGGGTCGACGGGTCGGTCAGCACGTCGGCCAGCCGCACCATCTCGCGGTCGACGTTGGGCACCTCGATGCCGACCGCGGACTTGCCCGGGATCGGCGCCAGCATCCGGACACTCTCGGTTGCCACCGCGTACGCGATGTTCTTCTGCAGCTGCGTGATCTTCTCGACCTTCACGCCCGGCCCGAGCTCGACCTCGTAGCGCGTGACGGTCGGGCCGCGGGTGCAGCCCGTGACGGCGGCGTCGACCTTGAACTGCTGCAGCACCGAGGTGATCGCATCGACCATGTGGTCGTTGGAAGCACTGCGACGCTTCGGCGGATCACCGGCGATCAGCAGGTCCAGTGACGGCAGGGTGTACGGGCCCTCGACGACCCGGTCCTGGACGACCATCTCGCGGCTGGGTTTCTTCGGGCGCCGGCGGACCGGCGGCTCCTCTTCGACCACGAGTGGCTCCGGGATGGTCGGCGTCTCGTCTTCGAGCGGATAGGCCTCGTAGGCGGGCTCCCACGCCTGTGCCTCGTCGTCGTCGTAGTACTCGTCGGCCTCGGCCCGCGCAGGCAACCCGCGGACGGCGAACATCGTGCGCAGCGTCGATGGCAGCTCTCGGACCGTGATGCCGGACACCAGAAGCACCCCGAACAGCACACCGATGGCCAACAGCGGCGCGGCGATCCACGCGGTCACGCCGTCTGACAGCGGACCGCCGATCGCGAACCCGATGAAACCGGCTGCGTGCTGCCGGCCGGCCGGAGCCTGCGGGGACCCGGCCCACAGGTGCCACAGCCCGAGCGCCGGCAGCGTGATCATCGCCGAGCCCAGCACCAGTCGTGGCCGCGACTCCGGGTCGGGCTCCGACCGCGTCAATGTCACCGCGACGATCACCGCGACGATGGGCAGCAGCACGACCGCCGAGCCGATCAGTGTCCGCAGTGCCGAGTCCACCCACTGGCCCACCGGCCGCGCGGCGTCGAACCAGCTGCTCGCCGCGATCAGCACCGCGACGGCCAGCAGCGCCAGCGCGATCCCGTCGCGGCGGTGGCCCGGGTCGATGTCATGGGCGCGCCCGACCGAGCGCGCGGCGCTGCCGGTCGCCTTGGCGACCATCAGCCAGGTCGCCCGCGCTCCGCGGCCGACCGCGAGGGCGCCGGCCGTGACCGAACCGTGACCGGAGGACTTGCGCCGTTTGACCGGCTTCTTGCGCGGCGCCGGGCGTGAGCCGCTTCGCGAACTGGCCTTTGACCTGGTCGTTCGGGTCCCGGAGCGGGCGGCGGTCTTGCTAGGCATGCCCGCAAGCCTAGTCGCATAGGCCTCATTCGCACCATTCGCCACACTGGTCACGCGGCGACGGCGGAGCGCCTGTTAGGCGGATCTGGCGCTGACGATGTCGTCGGCGAGCGGCGCGATGGCCGAGATGATCTGGGCGATCGTGTCGTCTGGTACCCCGGCCGCTTCGAGGCTTTCGGCCAAGTGCCCGGCCACGAGGTCGAAGTGGTGCATGGTGATGCCGCGGCCCTGGTGGACATGGCGCATCGATGCGCCCGTGTAGGGCTCCGGGCCACCCAGTGCGGCGGAGAAGAACTCGACCTGCCGCCCCTTCAGCCGGGACATGTTGGTGCCGGCGAAGAACCCGGCCAGCTCGGTGTCGGCGAGCACCCGGCGGTAGAAGTCGTCGACGACGACCTCCAAGGCCTCGGCTCCCCCGATGCGGTCATAAACGGTGGACATGCCACCAGGGAAGGCCATCGGCGTTGCCGGTCGGTTTTCGCGCCGTCGCGCGGTCGCTACAAACTCATCACCGCGCGCTGATCCCGGCGGTGAAGTCTGCGCCGAGGCGGCTACGGTAAAGCGGATTCCACCGCACTGCCGTCAGAGAGGACTCGCATGCCCGTCGTCGTTGTCGCCTCGTTCACCGCCAAGCCCGAATCCGTCGACACCGTGCGCGACGCCTGCAAGCGGGCGGTCGAAGCGGTGCACTCCGAACCGGGTTGCGAGCTCTACGCATTGCACGAGGCCAACGGGACGTTCGTGTTCGTCGAGCAGTGGGCCGACGAGGATGCGCTGAAGACGCACAGCACCGCGCCTGCGATCGGGACGATGTTCGGCGAGGTCGGTCAGCATCTCGACGGCGCTCCGGACATCAAGATGTTGCAGCCGGTGCCGGCCGGGGATGCCGGCAAGGGTCGCCTGCGCGGCTGACCGCGGACGCGAGGAGCAATCCGGCAATGGGCTCGCTGAGCGGGAAGGTCGCGTTCATCACGGGCGCGGCCCGCGGACAGGGCCGTGCGCATGCGGTGAAGCTGGCCTCCGAAGGCGCCGACATCATCGCGGTGGACCTGTGCGAACAGATCGCGTCGGTGCCGTACCCGATGGCCACCGACGACGATCTCGCCGCGACGGTGAATCTGGTGGAGGACACCGGCGCGAACGTCGTGGCCCGCGAGGCCGACGTACGTGACCGGGAAGCGCTGGCTTCGGCGATGCAGGCGGGTGTCGACGAACTCGGCGGGCTCGACATCGTCGTCGCCAACGCCGGGATCGCGCCGATGCAGGCGGGCGAGGACGGGTGGCGCGACGTGATCGACGTCAACCTCACCGGCGTCTTCCACACCGTGGAAGCAGCGAAGCCGATCTTGGTCCAGCAAGGGCGCGGCGGGTCGATCGTGCTGATCAGCTCGGTGATGGGATTGGTAGGCGGTGGCAGCGACGATCCCGGGTCCATCGGTTACGCCGCCGCCAAACACGGAATCGTCGGGCTGATGCGGGTATACGCCAATCACCTTGCGCCGCACAGTATTCGCGTCAACTCGATTCATCCCGCCGGCGTTGACACCCCGATGATCAACAACACGTTCATCCGGGGATGGCTGGCGGAGGTCGTCGGCACCACCGACGTCGACATGGGCAATGCGTTGCCCGTAGACGTGGTGCAGCCTGACGACATCGCGAACGTGGTCGCCTTCCTGGTGTCCGATGCCGCGCGCTACATCACCGGCGTGACGCTGCCGGTGGACGCCGGTTACGTCAACAAGCGCTGAAAACCAACGTCGACTCTGCGCTGAGGGCGTGCTCTACTCGCACTTCCACGCCCCGTACGCAGAGTCGATTTCGCACGACGGCTGAATGCCCTTGACCTGTCTGATCGCTGGGACACCTCATCGACCTGGAGCTCATGGCGGTCATTCGAGTCGCAGCCATTGCCGTCGGGGCGGTATTCGCGTTGGGCGCCAACGCGATCGGAACGCTCGCAACCGCGTTCGCAGAGCTTGCAAGAGTGGGATATTCAGGCCTACGACGAATGCGTCGCCAGAGGAACAAACAAGCGCTACTGCTGCGAGCATTCCGGCGGAGTGTGGACGGAGCGATGGCAGACGCCCCCGAGCACTGTGTGGCGCCCGCCGCCAACATCGCGCAGGCGCCTGAAGTCCCCAGTAACACGTTGACGACTGAACCTCTGCCCATCATGAGTCCCGGGTCGGTTCCTACGGTCACACTGACGCCCGTCGGCTGACGCGTTCGCCGACTGCGATCTAGCAGGAATCTCGAGTAGAGCCCAGCCGAAATGAAGTTCCGGCAGTAACCGGCTCCATCAACAGGTATTGAACGGACTTCCGCCGGTCCGGCTGGTGCAGGCCGGCAAAAAAGCGTCACCGTAACCGCGGTCGGGTGCTCTTTGTGAGTGAATGCGACCAAACCGGGCCGCCAGCAACAGGAGAACCACATGACCATCCGCATGACCCGCCAGTTCGTCTCGGCAGCCCTGATCACGGCGGCAGCCGCACTCGCCTACCCCGCCGGCGCATTCGCCCAGCCGAACACTGGCGAGTGGGATGTCGGGGCGTATGACCAGTGCATTGGTTCCTTTGACGGCAATCCATTGGATTCGCCTGCAGAACACAAGCGGTGGGAGGACCACATGAAGATGTGCTGCGAAAAGACGGGCGGAATCTTCAACTACGCGGGTGCCGGAGGCTGCGTGGCTCCTCCCGCCAATCCGGCCCAGACACGACGCGATCTTCCGCCCGGGGTCATCGTCCAGACCTTCGAGCCGGTTCCGCCGCCGGTGGTTCGGAATCCCGGCGCGGTCGTTGAGACTGTGACGCCGGCCGCCGTCGGCTGACGCGTCGCATTTTCCGGTCGGCGTCGCCGCGGAAACCTAGGCTGTCCCCGTGAACCGGCTTTCCAGTGTCGATGCTGCCTTCTGGTTCGCCGAGACGCCCAGCTGGCACATGCACGGCGGCGGGCTGGCGATCTGCGATCCATCCGGGGCGCCGGATTTCTCCATCGATGCCGTCCGCGAGCTGATCGCCGCGCGCCTTCCGGAAATTCCGCAGCTGCGGTATCGAGTGACCGGTGCGCCGCTGGGGCTGGACCGGCCGTGGTTCGTCGAAGACGCCGAGCTCGACCTCGACTTCCACATCCGCCACATTCGGGTGCCCCGCCCCGGCGGTCGCGCTCAGCTCGACGAGCTCGCCGGCCGCCTGCTGTCCCACAAGCTCGACCGCAGCCGCCCGCTGTGGCAGCTGTGGTTCATCGAGGGCGTCGAGGACGGGCGCGTGGCCATCCTGACCAAGATGCACCACACCGTCGTGGACGGGATGTCGGGTGCGGGGTTGAGCGAGATCATGTTCGACGCCACTCCCCAGCCGCGTCCACCCGCGGGCGAGGTGAGCCAGTCATTGGTGGGCGTCGGTATCCCCCGGTTCGAACGCCGGGCCCTCGGCGCGATCGTCAACGTCACTGTGATGACGCCCTACCGGCTGCTCCGGATGGCCCAGCAGACGCTCTCCCAGCAGTTGGCGGTGCGGAGTCTGCCCAACAAACCGCCGCATTACTTCGAGGCCCCAACGACCCGCTTCAACGCTGCGCTCACGCCGCACCGGCGGGTCAGTGGCACCCAGGTTGAACTGGACAGGGTCAAGGCTGTCAAGATCGCATTCGGCGTCAAGGTGAACGACGTTGTCCTGGCGCTGGTTTCGGGGGCCCTGCGGCACTACCTGCTGGTGCGCGGCGAGCTTCCGCACCGGCCGCTGGTGGCGCAGGTGCCAGTGTCCACCCGAGGCGACAGCAAGGAGGTGGGCAACTTCATCACGTCGATGACGGTGGGGCTGGCCACCGACGTCGTCGACCCGGGCAAGCGCATGCGGGCTATCTACGCCAACTCTCAGGGCGCCAAGGAGATGGCCAAAGCGCTGACGGCACACCAGATCATGGGCCTCACGGAGACCACGCCGCCCGGGCTGTTGGCGCTGGCTGCCCGCGCGTACACCGCAAGCCATTTCGGCGGGGGCGTCGCCCCGATCAATCTGGTGGTCTCCAATGTCCCCGGAGTCGACTTCCCGCTGTATCTCGCCGGAGCAGTGGTCGAGAGCATTGTTCCGTTGGGGCCGTTGGTGATGGACGTCGGGCTGAACGTCACCTGCATCAGCTATCGCGGCTGGCTGCGGTTCGGTTTCGTCACGACGCCCGAGATCGCCGACGACATCGACGAATTGGCGGACGGGATCGAACCGGCCTTGGAAAAGCTGGAGAAGGCCGCGGCCAGCCTCTAGCGCCACCGCGCCGAAATAGCATTCAGCGCTGTAGATCGCGCGAAACAGCAACATGGAATGCTATTTCGGCGCAGAAAGGCTAGACCTCGATGACGGTCGGCACGATCATCGGCTGGCGCCGGTAGGCCTCACCCACCCACTTGCCGACGGTCCGACGCACCGCCTGCGCGATCCGGGTGGGTTCTGTAACCTCCTCTGCGACAAGCAGTTCCATCTCCGCTTCGATCTTGGGGACGACGGGCTCGAGGGCCTTGGGGTCTTCCGAGAATCCCCGCGAATGCAGATGCGGCGGAACGGCGAGGTGTCCAGTGCCCCGGCGCACCACCACCGTCACCGCGATGAATCCCGACGACAGGATCAACCGCTCGCCCAGCGTCGCATCCCCCACATCGCCCAGCACCAGCCCGTCGACGAACATCTTGCCCACCGGCACCGCTCCAGAGATACGCGCCCGGCCGGCTTCCAGGTCGACGCTGACGCCGTTCTCCGCCAACATGATCGACTCCTCCGGCACCCCGGTCCTGGCGGCGAGTGCGGCATTCGCACGCAGGTGCCGCCAGGTTCCGTGCACCGGCATCACGTTGCGGGGACGCACGCCGTTGTAGAGGAACAGCAGCTCGCCGGCGTGGGCGTGGCCCGAGACATGCACGCGCACTTGGTTGTTGGTGACGACGCGCGCGCCGATCTTCGACAGCGCGTCGATGACGCCGTACACCGCCTCCTCGTTGCCGGGGATCAGCGACGACGACAACACCACCAGATCGCCGGACGTCAGCGTGATGCTGCGGTGCTCGCCGCGGCTCATCCGCGACAGCGCCGACATCGGCTCGCCCTGCGTGCCGGTGGTGATCAGCACCACCTGCTCGGGCGACATGAGCTCTGCCGCACCGATATCCAAAACGTCGTCGGGGGCCACCTGCAGGAAACCGAGCTCGCGGGCGATTCCCATGTTGCGGACCATCGAGCGGCCGACGAACGACACTCTGCGACCCAGCGACACTGCGGCATCGACGATCTGTTGCACGCGAGCGACGTTCGACGCGAAACACGCGACGATCACGCGCCCGTCGGCGGAGCGGATGAGCCGGTGCAGCGCGGGACCGATCTCGCTTTCCGACGGTCCCACGCCGGGCAGCTCCGCGTTGGTGGAGTCCACCAGCAGCAGGTCGACGCCCTTGTCGCCGAGCCGCGACATGCCGGGCAGGTCGGTCGGACGACCGTCGAGCGGCAGCTGGTCGAACTTGATGTCACCGGTGTGCAGCACCGTGCCCGCGCCGGTGTCGATCGCGATGGCAAGGGCATCCGGAATCGAGTGGTTGACCGCGAAATAACGGCACTCGAAGACGCCGTGGTTGGTGCGGCTGCCCTCGGACACTTCGATCAGATTCGGCTTGATTCGGTGCTCGCGGCATTTTTCCGCGACCAGCGCCAGCGTGAACTTCGACCCGACCACTGGGATGTCACCGCGCAGCTTGAGCAGGAACGGAACCGCACCGATGTGGTCCTCGTGCGCGTGGGTGAGCAGCAGCGCCTCGATGTCATCGAGCCGGTCTTCGACGTGGCGCAGGTCGGGCAGGATCAGGTCGACGGCCGGCTCGTCGTGGTTCGGGAACAGCACGCCGCAGTCGACGATCAGCAGCCTGCCGAGATGCTCGAAAACGGTCATGTTGCGGCCGATTTCGCCGATTCCGCCCAGGGCGGTCACCCGCAGCGCGCCGGACGGCAACGGCCCCGGCGGCGCGAGATCAGCCATCAAACCAGCACCGCGGCGGCGCGCATGTCGGCGGCGAGGGCGTCAAGCTGCTCCGGGGTGGCGGGCACCTGCGGCAGCCGCGGTTCGCCGACGTCGATGCCCTGCAGCCGCAGACCGGCCTTCGACATCGTCACGCCGCCCAGCCGCTTCATCGCTTCACACAGCGGACCCAGCGACACGCTGATCTTGCGCGCGGTCGCCAGGTCACCAGAGTGGAAGGCCGACAACATGTCTCGCAGCTGCCCGGTGGCCAGGTGCGAGATCACGCTGATGAACCCGGTGGCGCCCATCGCCAGCCAGGGCAGGTTGAGCGGATCGTCGCCGGAGTAGTACGCCAGTCCCGTCGACGCGATGATCTCCGCGCCACCGTGCAAATCGCCCTTCGCGTCTTTCACGCCGACGATGTTCGGGTGGTACGACAGTTGCCGGATGGTATCGAACTCGATCGGAATCACCGACCGCGGCGGAATGTCGTAGAGCAGCACGGGCACCGACACCGCGTCGGCGATCGCGCTGAAATGCGCCAGCACCCCCGCCTGCGGCGGCCGTGAGTAATACGGCGTGACCACCAGAAGACCGTGGGCGCCTTCGGCTTCGCACGCCTTGGCCAGCTTGATGCTGTGCGCGGTGTCGTAGGTGCCGGCGCCGGCGATCACCCGGGCGCGGTCGCCGACCGCGTCCAGCACGGTGCGCAACAGCGCCAACTTCTCCTCGTCGGAGGTCGTCGGCGCCTCACCGGTGGTGCCTGACACCACCAGCCCGTCGCACCCGGCGTCGATCAAATGGGTTGCCAGTCGGGCGGCCGCCGGCAGGTCCAAAGCGCCGCTGGCGTCGAAGGGCGTCACCATCGCGGTCAGCACCGTGCCGAGTTGGGCGCCGACGTCCATTCCGCTGGTGCTCACGGGGTCCAAGATTACTCGGCTGCCGTCAGGCTTCGGTGGCGAGAGGCGACGTGGCGACCTCGCTGCCGTCGGCCAGCGTGGTGATGTCGAAGTCGGCGAACACCGCCGGTGCGACGTCGGCCAGCTGGCGCAGGCATGCGATGGCCAGCCGGCGGATCTCGACGTCGGCGTGTTCGCTGGCCCGCGTGGCGATGAAATGCCGCCATGCGCGGTAGTTGCCGGTGACGACGATCCGCGTCTCCGTCGCGTTGGGCAGCACGGCCCTGGCGGCTTGGCGGGCCTGCTTGCGTCGCAGTACCGCGTTGGGCTCGTCGGCGAATTTGGCCTCCAGCCTGTCCAGCAGGGTGACGTAGGCCTGCCGGCTGGCGTCGGCTGCGGCCAGGAACAGCCGCTGCAGCTCGGGGTCGTCCTCGATGCCGGGTGGCAGCACCACCTGTGATTCGCGTTCGGGCACGAACCGCTGCGACAGCTGCGAGTAGGAGAAATGCCGGTGCCGGATCAGTTCGTGCGTGCAGGAGCGGGAGACCCCGGTGATGTAGAGCGACACCGACGCGTGCTCGAGGACCGAGAAGTGGCCGACGTCGATGATGTGGCGCAGGTAGGAGGCGTTCGTCGCGGTCCGCGGGTTGGGCTTCGACCAGCTCTGATAGCAGGCGCGGCCAGCGAATTCCAGCAGCGCCTGGCCGCCGTCCGCGTCAGTGCTCCACGGAATGTCCGGCGGCGCGATGAACTCGGTCTTCGCGATCAGCTGCACCCGCAGCGGCGCGATATCGGCCACGGCTAAGCACCCTAGTCGGCGGCGGCCTGCGATACCGGTATGGCTATATGGCTTCTGATATATGGTTGACCGTATGAAGACGACGGTGAATCTTCCTGACGAGCTGGTCCGAGAGGCGCAGGAACTCGCTCGTCAACAGCGCACTACGTTGCGGGAACTGATCGAAACCGGTTTGCGCGCCGTGGTCCGGCAACGCACAAACAAATCGGCCTTCGTGCTTGAAGATGCCAGCGTCGACGGTGGCGGTCTACAACCGGCGTTTCGCGGCGCCTCGTGGGAGCAGATCCGAAACACCATCTACGAGCACCCCGCGTGATCGCCGTCGACACCAACATCCTGGTGTATGCGCATCGTCGCGACGCCGACTTCCACGCCGCGGCGGCCCAACGGGTCAAAACGATCGCGGAAGGCAGATCGGCATGGGCCATCCCCTGGCCCTGCCTATACGAGTTCTTCGCGATCACCACTCACCCGAGGATCTATGGCCCGCCCAGTACACCGGGTGAAGCAATCAGCCAGATCGAAGCCTGGCTGGCGTCGCCGACGCTGACGTTGCTCAGCGAGACACCGGGCTACTGGGACACCCTGAAGGAATCTCTCGCCACCGGAAAAGTCACCGGGCCAATGGTGCACGACGCGCGGATTGCGGCACTGTGTGCAGCCCACGGTGTTCGCGAGTTGTGGTCTGCCGACCGCGATTTCGGCCGGTTCAGCTCGTGGCTGTCCGTCCGCAATCCGCTAATTGGCTGAACCTAACGCGGAATCTCGGCAACGGTATCCAAACGATTCGGCCACGGGTATGCACCCTAGTTGCGTCGTCGGCAACCCCGAATGCTGCGGTCGCAATCACGCCAATAAGCAGACCGAAAAAGCCGTTTACAACGAATTGCCGAATTCTGAAACCTCCACCCGCTCAGCGTGAAACGATCTACCGCACTGCGACCAGGATCCGAGGAGGTGGTCCCATATCGAGCACGCGGTATCGCCCATGAGTGGGAAAACCCTTCCGGACAACTGGACTTCACGAGGAGTTGACCAAATGAAACCGCTCCCAAAATTTGCTGCGCCGGCCGGCGCCATTTTCTTTAGTGCGGCCGTCGTCACCGCGCCCCTCGCGCATGCCGATGCCGACAGCGCCTACCTGGGCGCCTTGTCCGGGCACGGCATCACCTGATCGTCGGACTCGACCGTCATCGCGGTCGGCCATGCGGTATGCACCGACTGGGCCGCGGGGAACACGCTGTAACAAACCTATAGCGACGTGAGAAGCGCATTGACCAATCTCAGTGACGACAGCGTCGCGTTCTTGATTGGTGCGGCAACGGGTGCTTACTGCCCGCAGTATGAGTCCAAGGTTCAATAACCTAACTCAGAAACGGCATTCTGAGCCGCTCGTTCAATTCGTCGTGCCGCCTAATTCACCCTAAAGCGCGCGCCAGTGTCGCCGCCAATTCGCCGCGGCTGCCCACTGTCACCTTCGCCAGGTCGAGCCAGTCGGCCATCGCCTGCAGTTGCCCGGCCAACGCGGCGGCCACTGGGGCCGCAGGCTCACCCGGTTCGACGAACGCGCCGACGACGTGGAGCGCGTCGTTGTTGCGCTTCAGGTCGACACGGCCGACGAGGCGGCCGTCGAGAAGGAAGGGCCATACGTAGTAGCCGTATTGGCGCTTGGCCGCCGGCGTGTAGATCTCGATGCGGTAGTGGAAGTCGAACAGCCGCTGCACGCGCGGCCGGAAGAAGATCAGCGGGTCGAACGGGCACAGCAGCGCCGTACCGCGGTCGATGCGGGGCAGGGTCTGCCCCGTGCGCAGGTAAGCCGGCGCGGTCCAGCCGTCGACCTCGACGCGCTCCAGGTCACCCGCGGCCACCAGCACTGCGACCGCGGGCTTGGCCTGCTGGGCCGACAGCCGGAAGTAGTCGCGGATGTCGGCTTCGGTGGCCACCCCCAACGCGGTCGCCGCGCGCAACGTCAGTTCCCGGACGGCGTCGTCGTCAGGAATGTGGCGGGCCAGCACGTCGGGCGGCAGCACCCGTTCGGTCAGGTCGTAGTGACGCGCGAAGCCCACCCGCGTCGCGGTGGTCAGCACTCCCGATGCGAACAGCGCCTCCGCCACCCACTTGGTGTCGCTGCGGTCCCACCACGGCCCTTTGGCGCGGCGCGGTTCCGCTTCCAGGTGCGCCTCGATCTGCCCGGCCGTCGACGGGCCGAGTTCGGTGACCGCGGCGACGATGTCGTCGGCGAGTTGCGGGTTGGCCTTGACGATGTCGTGTGCCCCAGCGGCCGTGCCGGTACTGGCGCATCCGCCACCGCAGCAGCGGCCAGTCGTCGACCGACATCAGCGCGGCCTCGTGCGCCCAGTACTCGACCAGCAGCCGCGGCGATCGTGCGCTGTGGCTCCACGCGGCGCGGTCCAGCATGTCGCGGTCATAGGGGCCGAGCCGGCTGAACACCGGCGCGTAGTGTGCGCGCACCGCCACCGATACCGAATCAAGTTGCAGCACTTGGATTCGGGAGATGAGACGACGCAGGTGCGCGCGGGTGACTGGGCGAGGGCGTCGGCTCTGCGAAGCCCTGCGCCGCCACGGCGATCCGGCGCGCCTGGTCGCGGGTGAGAACCGTCACCGCCGGCGGTAGGTGCTGAACCGGTAACGCAGACCCGTCCGGCTCGACTGCCAGTCGCCGTCCTCGGCCACCCAGTTCTCGTCGAGCATCGGCGCGAGCGCGTCGTCGTCCTCGGGCGGGATGTCGAGATCGATCTCGGTCACCTCACAGACGGAGGCGTGCGGCAGCGCGAGTGGGTAGATCTCCCCGCCGCCGATCACCCATACCTGCTCATCGGTGAGCGCGTCGTCCAGCGAGGTCACCACCGTCGCTCCGTCGGCCACGTAGTCAGCCTTGCCGGGTGACGACGACATTCCGCCGACCCGGCAGCGGACGAACCTTCGGGGGCAACGACTCCCAGGTGCGCCGGCCCATGACGACGGTGTGGCCCATCGTGAGCTCCTTGAAGCGGGCCATGTCTTCGGGCAGGCGCCACGGGATGCCGCCGGCGCGGCCGATGACACCGGAGGTCGACTGCGCCCAGATCAGGCCGACGGTCTTCATCGACATTCGGCCCTGCGAGCAGGCCTCATACCGCCACCGGCGCCTTGATCGCCGGGTGCGGGTCGTAGTTGACGATCGCGACGTCGTCGTAGGTGTAGTCGAAGATCGAATCCCGCTGGCGCCAGAACGAGTTCCGGGTACGGCCGGGGTTCGCGGCTCAGTTGCTCGGTGACCTGCTCGACGTGGTTGTCGTAGATGTGGCAGTCGCCGCCGGTCCAGACGAACTCGCCGACTTCCAGGCCCGCCTGGGCGGCCATCATGTGGGTCAGCAGCGCGTAGCTGGCGATGTTGAACGGCACGCCGAGGAACAGGTCGGCGCTGCGCTGGTACAGCTGACAGCTCAGCTTGCCGTCGGCGACGTAGAACTGGAACAGCGCGTGGCACGGCGCCAGCGCCATCTGCGGAATGTCGGCGACGTTCCACGCCGACACGATGATCCGCCGCGAGTCGGGGTCGGTGCGCAGCAGTTCCAGCGCCGCGCTGATCTGGTCGACGTGCTCGCCCGTCGGCGTCGGCCAGGACCGCCACTGCACGCCGTAGACAGGTCCGAGATCGCCTGTGTCCGAGGCCCATTCGTCCCAGATGGTGACACCGTGCTCGTGCAGCCAGCCGACGTTGGAGTCGCCGCGCAGAAACCACAGCAGCTCGTAGACCACCGACTTGAGGTGCACCTTCTTGGTGGTGATCAGCGGGAAGCCGGCGGACAGGTCATAGCGCAGCTGCTGGCCGAACAAGCTGCGGGTGCCGGTGCCCGTGCGGTCGGATTTCGCCGTCCCGGTGTCCATCACCAGTCGCAGCAGATCCTCGTAGGGCGTGGGGATGGGCACGCCGGTCAGCTTACTGGCCGGGCCGACGGGTAGAACGGAACCATGCCGAGCGTCTCCGCCACCGTCACCACCCCTGACGGCACCTGTCCCGTCACCCTGCACACACCCAACGGCAGCGGCCCGTGGCCGGGTGTGGTCATGTTTCCCGACGCCGGCGGTGTGCGTCCCGACCTTCGGAGACATGGCCGACACCCTGGCCGGGTTCGGGTACGCGGTGTTGCTGCCCGACGTGTACTACCGGCACGGCGAGTGGAAGCCGTTCTCCATGCAGACCGTGTTCGACGACCCTGCTGAGCGCAAGCGGCTGTTCGGGATGATCGGCAGCCTGACGCCGGACATGCTTGCTACCGACGCCGCCGCGTTCTTCGACTTCCTCGCGCAGCGGCCCGAGGTGCGCGGCGAGCGGTTCGGCGTCTGCGGCTACTGCATGGGTGGGCGCGCGTCGGTGATCGTCGCCGGCCGGCTGCCCGATCGCGTCGCCGCCGCCGGCTCGATTCACGGCGGCGGGCTCGTCACCGACGGGCCGGACAGCCCGCATCTGCTGGCCGACCGGATGACGGCGACGGTCTACGTCGGCGCCGCGGAGAACGACGCATCGTTCACCGCCGACCAGGCCGAGATTCTCGACAAGGCGCTGGCGGCGGCGGGGGTGCCGCACACCATCGAGACCTACCACGCCGCACACGGGTTCGCGGTTCCGGACAACGCTCCCTACGACCCGGAGGCCGCCGAGCGGCACTGGCTGGCACTGCGGCGGTTGTTCGAGTCGACGCTGCCCGGCTAGCTCTTGTTCCGGCGGAGCAATGTCGCCAGCGCTCGGCGCGTACCGCGGAAAGCGAAGTACGCCGTCGCAACGCAGATGACGATCAGCGCGATGAGCATCGGCAGCCAGTTGCTGCCGTGCTTCTCCTTGGTCCACCAGATGATCGTGAACAGCACTGCGGCGACGAACAGCACGATGTCGCGCCAGTTGCCCTCGTAGCTCGCGGCAGCTGCTCTCAGTTGACGGCTGCGGTCGTTGGCCTCCACGAGGTCGTCGATGCGCTGGTCGATGGTGCGCTGAAGCGCTTCCCGGCGCGCCGCCTGCTCGGGCGGCAGCGCCGCGAGGAGCTCCAGATCCTGCTTGATGGTGCCGCGGAAATCCGGGCCTTTGATCTGGCCGGCCGCCAACCCGAGGAGTGCTCCTCCGGCGAGCGGCGCGGCGCCAATCGCGAGTTCGGCAAGACCGGGCATTCGCGCTCCTAATCGTCCATCAGCAATGCTGCCAGGGTGCCACCGAGTTCGTAGGCGTGTTCGCGCATCGCGGAAGTCACCGCGCCGGTGACTTCGAGTGTGTCGGCTGCTTTCGTCAGCGCCAGGCCGGTCACGAGCTTGTCGACGGCCGCCGCCGCCCCGACGGTGTCGTTGTTGCCATGAACCCACAGCCCGTACGGCCGACCCGCGACGTGATCGAGGCTCGGATAGTAGACGGTGTCGAAGAAGTGCTTGAGAGCACCCGAAATGGAGCCGAGGTTCGCCGGGGTGCCCAGCAGGTAGCCATCAGCCTCCAGCATCTCGACCGGCGCCTCGGTGATGTCGCTACATTGTTTGTCTGGCGAAGACGCATCTGCCGATGATCGACAATCAGTAACGCCCTTGCGTTGCAAGGGAAGCGACTCGCCTCCGTGCGACCCACCAACGACTGAACTCGTCGGCCCGGCCGAGAGGTGATTCGGCTAGCGATCAGCAGCCGGCCTAATTGCACCCGGCGGCGTTGACCCATCGGCCGTTGTAGCTGACACACCCGGTGACGTTCGGGGGCGGCGGTGGGTCATACGGCATCGGCGCGTAGTAGGCAGGCGGCGGCACGTAAGGCGCAACCGCGTCGGCGACGTTCGCGCAGCCACTCACGGATACCCGTCGGCCGCCGCTCACGCACACATCGGCGTTGGCGATCCCGGGCTCGTGAACAGTGACGATCGCCCCGGGGACCGCCGCGAGCGCGAAAACGGATCGCCGCCGCTAGGGCCCATGACCGTGTCCAATGAGTCATCTCGTTTGTCTCCTCACCGGCGTGATTGGCGGATCTAGCCGAAGACGGTTGTGGGGCATGGCACCGCTCAGGTGACTACTCACCAATTGGTGATGGGGCATCGCAGCGATTCCTCAGATCGGTGACCGGCTGGCGGATCCCGTTGATTTCGGTTTCCACCTGAGGGTTGGCATCCATATAGCTCTGGATCCTGCCGCGAAGTTCCTCGTTCGGCAGACCACGGAGGCTGGTGAAGAAGTTGTTGACGTCCGGGTGGCTGAACAAGTACGCCGCCATTGCCGTTCCGACTATGCCCGACGCTTGGGCCAAGTCCGCGGCCGTGCAGCCAGGGGCGGGGGGCGGAGCAGGGTCGGGTGGCGGTTGAGCAAACGCCAGTGCGGCGCCCCCGAACAGCATCGCACCGGTCACCGCCCCACTACCGATCAATCCAGCCACCGCACGGCGCGTGGAAAAGCCCGACAGCAACATGCATTAGCTCCTTTCGTCTGGTCTTGAGTCGCAACCGGACGGGCTATCGACACTGAAAGCAAAGCACAACCGACGAAGATCCTGCTGGTAATAAACAATTGGCGGTTCAGCGTCTTCGTCCGGTGTCGTGCCGCCATAAATGTTCAGCATTCTCACCTGCGACTGAGCCGTTGTCGGACAGCAAGACCCCATCAGCGGGTGCGATTGCACCGCGTGCTGGGATGACGCCGGGACGGACCGTCTGTTCTTGCGATTGCAAGGTTACCCGGCTAGGTACCGGTCGAGACGCTTGACCGATGAGCTTGGTCTGCTGCATGCCGGGTCTACTGCCGCGCCATCGCAATGCGGACCGCTTCCTCCGGCGACACCTTGTGGTCCTCGTCTTCCGCCGCATCGGCGATCGCGATCTGCACCCCCTTGACGCGACCGTTGAAGGCGTTCCCACGTGGACCGTAGTCTTCCGACACGGGAGCGCCTGTGTCCTGGCCGACGTCACAGCCGTCGTCGGCGGAGAAGATGTTCGCCAGCGTCGCGGGGATTTCTCCATCGCCGACTTTCTCGCCATCGGTGTACAGGGTGACCTTGCCGCCCTTGCCCAAGCCACCGCCGGCATAGGCAAACTCCATCCGAACCTGGTGCGCGCCCACCGGCAGGGAGCTGGTGGCCTCGACATAGAAGTGCTGCACGCCGCCCAGGTTGTAGCAGTACTTGAGCTTGCCGTCCTTGGCGTAAAGGCTCCAGCCGCCGATGTTCGCGCCCTGGGCGATGATCACGCCTTCGGCGCCACTCTCGGGTACCTCAACCTCGGCAGTCACACTGTGCGACTTGTTCTTGACACTGATCACGCAGTTCTCCGAGAGCCGCCCCATCCCGGCGAACAGCAGCTGGGTGTTTCCCTTGATCAGCACAGGCCTGCCCGCAACATCGGGGTTCATCCGCCTGCCGAGATCGTCGTCCATCGGCAGCACGTTGTAGCGCGTCGCCTCGATAAGCCAAAGACGCTGGAGTTCGTGAAGCTTGTCCGGCATCTCTTTGGCCAGATCCTTGGCCTGCGTCCAGTCCTTCGTCGTGTCGTACAGCTCCCACACGTCGTCGTCGAAGGCCGGGGTCACCTCGCCGATGAGCAGCCAGGGTGTCTTGTGGCGCGTCACGGCGGTCCACCCCTTGTGGTAAACGCCGCGGTTGCCGAACATCTCGAAGTACTGCGTCTCATGCCGATCCGGCGCCTCTGCCTCGTCGAACGAATAGAGCATGCTCACGCCTTCGATCGGCTGCTGCTGCACCCCGTTCACCGAGATCGGCTCCGGCAGCCCCGCCGCCTCCAGGATGGTCGGCGCAACATCGATGACATGGTGGAACTGCCAACGCATCTCGCCCTTGGCCTTGATTCGCTTCGGCCAGTGCACGATCGTCCCGTTGCGCGTCCCGCCCCAGTGCGAGGCGACCTGCTTGGTCCACTGGTAAGGCGTGTCCATGGCGTGCGCCCATCCCACCGCGTAATGGTTGTAGGACTCGGGGCCGCCGAGCTTGTCGAGCCGCTCCATCAGGAACTCCGGTGTCTCGAGGGCAGACATTCCGTTGAAGTTCAGCATCTCGTTGAACGTTCCGTTGAGCGTGCCCTCACCCGAGGCGCCGTTGTCGCCGATGATGTAGTAGACGAGCGTGTCGTCGAGGACACCGAGCTTCTCGATGCTGTCAAGCAGGCGACCGACGTGATGATCGGTGTACTCGAAGAAACCCGCGTACACCTCCATCTGGCGGCGCAGCACCGGCTTGAGCGCCTCAGGCATCTCATCCCATGCCGGGATCTCCTTGTGGCGGGCGGTGAGCTGGGAGTCCGCCGGGATCACGCCCAGTTCCTTCTGCCGGGCGAAGGTTTCCTCGCGCAGCTTGTCCCAGCCGTCGTCGAACTTGCCGGCGTACTTGTCGGCCCATTCCTTCGGCACATGGTGGGGGGCATGCGTG
This sequence comes from uncultured Actinomycetota bacterium, assembly GCA_963775205.1. Classification (GTDB taxonomy): domain Bacteria; phylum Actinomycetota; class Actinomycetes; order Mycobacteriales; family Mycobacteriaceae; genus Mycobacterium. Next base: position 446,461 of record CAVZHV010000002.1, read on the forward strand.
GCGCCGGGAGCGAAGTAGGCGAAGAACGGTTTGTCGGGGGCCAGGGCTTTCTGCTGGCCGATCCAGGCGATGGCCTTATCGGTCATGTCTTCCATGAAGTGATAACCCTCTTCGGGGGTCCGATCCACCTCAACCGGTGTGGTGCCCTCATACACCGTGGGGTACCACTGGTTCGCCTCACCGCCGATGAAACCGTAGAAGTACTCGAAGCCACCACCGCCAGTCGGCCAGGCGTCGAACGGCCCGACCGGGCTCGTCTCCCACACCGGCACCTCGTGGCACTTGCCGAACTGCGCCGTGTTGTAACCGTTGAGCTTCAACGTCCGCGCCAGCGGCGACATAGTGTTGGGCAGCACCGAGCTGTAACCCGGTGCACCGGTGGCGATCTCGGTGATACCGCCCATGCCGGCGGAATGGTGGTTGCGCCCGGTCAGCAGAGCCTGTCGCGTCGGCGAACATAGTGCGGTGGTGTGAAAGCGGTTGTATTGCAGGCCGCTTTCTCCCAGCCGCTCCGCGTTGGGCGCCTGGCAGGGACCGCCAAAAGCGCTGGACGAGCCGAACCCGGCATCGTCGAGCAGAATGAGGAGAACATTGGGCGCGCCCTCGGGCGGATGTAGCTGTTCAATCGGCGGATAAGAAGTGTCGGGATCCTTCGCGTCGTAAGTGATCAAACCCGTTCGTGGGGGAGTCGGGATCGGCAGATGCGATCTAGCCTGCATCGTTTCGTCGGTCATGGCTTATGCCTTCCGTTCTTGAAGCATTGTTGCTGACGATTCCGTCCGAGCTTGCGGAGCAAGCAGGCTGCGGCGACTTGCCCCTCTTATTCCCCCGACTGGTTCGAACTTAAGGCCGACGATCTGACTGGGACTAGGGCCATACGGCCCCCCGATGCCGCGCTGGGCCGGCACAACTCCGGAGCCGTCCTCCTGTCTTGCTTTCGCGGTGAACGTCCGACCGCAGAGTGGCCGGCGTGTCACCGGAGTTCGCCGAGCAGGTCGTCAACGGTGCCCACACCAGCCCCACGGCGGTGGGCAACGTGTTCCGGCGGGCAGGTGCCCGCATGTCGGTGATGGTGGCACCTGGCCGTCGACCACGAGAAGGTCGGTCCCGTATTCGCCGACATGCGCAACCAGTACGAGGGACCCGTGACGATCGCACAGGACCTGACGCTCTTCACCAACACAAAGGACGCAGTCGTCGCCCGGCAGACGGCAATCGACCCGTGCGCCCGGCCGGTCGTCGGCCCCACAGGCGTGACTGGGCCCCCCGTGTCCGAACCCAAGCCGCCCCGGCGTGGTGGGCCGACGCCCTCATCACCGACTGACGAACGGCCAGGGGCCGCACGCCGCGGCCATATGCCCGGCCAGCCTGGGGCAATCAGCACTTGGTGGGGCCGAAGTGCTGAACGACGAGGCGGTGTCAACCCGCAACGGCTGTGCGATACCGCTCATTCCATCAGATAGGCTGCGACCGTCGCGCCGAGTTCCCAGCACGATTGCAGGTCGCCTTTGCTCGGCTTGCCCGACACCACCACGGTCTCAGCGGCTTTCACCCAGCCCAGCCCGGCGGTGATGCCGTTGACGGCGCGCTCCGCTCCCTCGGTGCCCTCGTTGCCGTGTAGGTAAACGCCGAACGGACGCCCACGGGTGGAGTCGAGCAACTGGTAATACGACTGGTCGAACGCATGTTTGAGGGCGCCGCTCATGTATCCCAGGTTGGCGGGGGTGCCGAGGACGTAGCCGTCGGCCTCGAGCATGTCGGCGGGCGCGACGGTGAGGGCCGGTCGCCGCACAACGTCCACGCCTTCGATCTCGGGGGCGGTCGCCCCAGCGACCACTGCCTCGAACATCTCCTGGCAGTGCGGGGACGGCGTATGGTGCACGATCAGCAATCGCGGCATCTGCAGCCTCCATCTCACCGGGCCGATCGGTGTTGGGGTGGCCACGTCGCTGTCCGGCCGCACGATACGGGCGTGCCACTCCCCTAGCCGAGGATCACCGTATCCTCAATCCGTCGCGGCGCCCGGTTTACTCCTCGCCGGTGAAGCGGACGGCCTTCTCGTAGATCAACAGGGCCACGCAGCCTCCCACGCTGCCCGGCGAATGCCGCGTGCCGGGCGGATTGACGACGAAGCTGCCCGCCGGATAGGAGCCATGCTCGTCGAACTCGTCGCCCTCGAGGACGAACATGTGCTCATAGCCGACGTGTTCGTGTTCGGCGACGCGCGCGCCAGCCTCGTAGCGCAGCAACACTGCCGCGGGCCCACCATTGCCTTCGTCGTATAGCCAGTGCGCGGTGACGCCGGGGCGAAAGGCCTGCCAGTCGGCCGCGGACTGCAGCGCTCTGGCTTGCTCGATGAGATTAGAGAAGACGATCGGATCGTTGGGCGAGAGCATGGGAGGCCTACAGGGTTGCCAGGCAGTCCACGATCTGGTCCGACGTGCACGTCCAGCCGACGATGCCGCCCTGGGCGATCAGTGCCCGTAGCGTCATCTCCTTGAATTCGGGAAAGTAGCTGTCGGTGCCGTCCTCGACCAGCACGCAGTCGAAGCCGCGGTCGTTGGCACAGCGCATGGTGGTCTGCACGCACACCTCGGTGGTGACCCCGGTGATGAACAGATGGGTGATGAGGCGAGTCGTCAGGTACTCATAAAAATTCGTCCGGTAGAACGCGTCTTTTCCGGGTTTGGCGATAACCAATTCGTGTTCTGCTGGCGCGTTCTCGTCGATGAAGTCCGATCCCTCCTCGCCGTCGATCAGAATTCGCCCCATCGAGCCGACATCACCGATCTTGATCCTTGGGTTGCCGCGATTGCGCTTGGCCGTGGGAACGTCGGACAAGTCCGGCTTGTGGCATTCCTTGGTGTGAATGATCGGTAGAGCGGCTTTGCGAAAGGCGGCCTGTAGCTTGGCGATAACCGGGATGCACGGAGCGATGTTGTTGATGTTGTTGCCAAGCGACTCGGCGAAACCGCCCGTTTGGCAGAAATCCCGTTGCATGTCGATACAGACCAACGCCACATGGTCGATGCCGAACTCGAAGGGAAAGGGCTTGGCGTCGATCGTCGGCATATTCACTCCCAAGCGCGAGAACCACTCAATTAGTACCCGATAAAGTCAGCGCTATCCTGGCGACACAACAATGTCAGGGATGTCCCGGGGTTCGCAGCGGAATGAGAGTGGACGATCAGCAGGCTGTTCATCGCGGCCTTTTCGCCTGTATCTCGACCGCCTTGTTCATGGCCTCGCGGGCCCTCGGACGGTCGCCGGCGTAGTCGTAGGCGCGGGCCAGGCGGTACCAGCGGCGCCAGTCGCCCGGGTCGTGCTCGACCTCTTCGCGCACTTTCTTGAATAGTTCGTCGGCAGCGTCGCGGCGGATCCGGCCGGACGGCATCCGCGGAAGGGCGCTGACGTCGAGGTCCATGCCCTCGTCGTGGATGAGATGCGCCAGCCGTTGGTGCATGAGTCCCGCGCGCAGCGTGCTGACCATCACCCAAATACCTATCAACGGCAGAATCATCAGCGCCAAGCCGAGCCCGAGCGCGGCCGCCGACCCGGAGAACATCAGCGCGGTCGCGATTCGCCCGAGCACCAGGAAGTAGACGATCAGCGCGACGCAGAAAAACCCGATCAGCACCTGGGTTCGCCTGGCTTCGTTCATAGGTCATTGGTTCTTCGCGCAAGCGCTCATCACAGGTCGAGCAGTGGTTCGATTCCGACGGTCAAGCCTGGCCGTTCGTGGATCCGGCGCACGGCGAGCAGCACACCCGGCACAAACGACGTCCGGTCGATGCTGTCGTGACGGATCGTCAGCGTCTCGCCCTGGGTGCCGAACAACACCTCCTGGTGGGCCACCAGGCCGGCCAGCCGCACCGAGTGCACCGGGATGCCGTCGACGTTTGCTCCGCGGGCCCCCGGCAGCGCGCTCGATGTGGCATCGGGGTTGGGCGGCAGGCCTTTTCGCGCCTCGGCGATGAGCTTGGCGGTGCGCGCCGCGGTGCCCGAGGGCGCGTCGGCCTTGTTCGGGTGGTGCAGTTCGATGACTTCGACGGACTCGAAGAAGCGGGCGGCCTCCTGCGCGAACCGCATCGACAAGACCGCGCCTATCGCGAAGTTCGGCGCGATCAGCACGGCCGTGTCCGGCTTGGCGGCAAGCCACTTCTCGACTTGCTGCACGCGCTGGTCGGTGAAGCCCGTGGTGCCGACCACTGCGTGGATTCCGTTGTCGATCAAGAACTTCAGGTTGTCCATCACAACGTCGGGATGTGTGAAGTCGATGACGACCTCGGTGCCGCTGTTGACGAACATGCTCAGCGAATCGCCGGCGTCGACATCGGCGGAAAGCGTCAGATCGTCGGCTTTCTCGACGGCGGCCACCATCGTCGCGCCGACCTTGCCTTTGGCGCCCAGCACTCCCACTCGCATGGCTTGCAGCCTACTGACAGCTTTCGTCCCCGCGAGCGCGCGCGTCACACCGGCGACACGCCGGTGTGGCCGGCATTTCACGCACGCTCGGGTACCGGCCGGAAGCCTCTGGATGCCAGCCATGCCCGGGCCCGGCCGCGTTGGCGCTCACTGGAGAGCTGGTAGTAGCGCTGAAACTCTTCCGGCCACCGCGACAGCACATCTTTGAAGCGGCGAAAAGCACCTTTGCCGTTGATCGCGATTTCGAGCCGGTCGGCGATGTCGGGGTCGCTTACAGTCGCTATGAAGATCTCCATGTCGCGGTAGCCGTCGTGCGAACCGATGGCGTCTGCGTACAACCACCGGTCCTCGTCTTCGTCGTCTTCGTCGTTGTCGTCGCTGAAGGCGTCGTCGCTCGGCCAGCACCCGCCCTCTTTCAGATCGATGCGGCATCCGCCCATCACTGGGTCGCCTTCCCTCATCGAGGCCAGCTGGTCGAGATCAAGCCGAACTGGGCGCAGGAGGGGCGTTGGTCCTTTGCCGAGAGAAGCGACGAGTTGGTCGGCCAACTCGTCATCGCCCTCCCATCCGCGATTTCGTAGCGCTGCCGAGCACTCGGCCGCCAAATCGGCCGCGCCGTCGACCTTTCGATCGATCGCTTCCAGCAGCCCTTCGCCCGCCAACTGCAGCACGTCGTCGGTCAGCCGGCCCCTCACCAGCTCGACGACGGCTCCGTCGCCTCTGTACACCGCACCCCGCAGTTCCCTGAAGGCATCTCCATCCCACTGGCGCACGTTGTCACCGTAACGAGCGGCGAGCGTGCGTGAAATGCCACCGAAGTCGGCGTGTCATTGGCATGACGCGCACGCTCGCGCGGATTGGGTTACAGCGGGGCGCCGCCGCGAAGGTGCTCGAAGATCAGCGAAGTCTGGGTGCCGGCGACGTCGGGGTCGGCGTTGAGGTTCTCGACGACGAACGCGCGCAGGTCCTCCGTGTCGCGGGCGGCGACGTGCAGGATGAAGTCGTCTGCGCCGGCCAGGAAGTACACGTCGATGACCTGCGGCAGTTTGCGGATCTCGGAGATGAAGTGGCGGATGCGTCCGCGTGCGTTGGACTGCAGGCTCACCGAGATCATCGCCTGCAACGGCCGGCCGATCGCCGCGGGGTCGACGTCGGTGTAGAAGCCGCGGATGACGCCGATGTCCTGCAGCCGGCGCAACCTCCCGTGACATGTCGATGCGGCGATGCCGACCATGTCCGCGAGCACGCTGTTCGGGATCCGCGCATCGTCGTGCAGGGCCTGGAGAATCCGCCGGTCGACGTCGTCGATCTGCGGTGCCCGAACATCCTTCGGCCGGACCGGCGAGTTGGCCGTCGGTTTCGCGGATCGCTCCACCATTGGCCCATCGTACAGAATGATCATCGGCGAAATTGCGGGATTACTGAATGTTCTTCACACTAGAGACACCTTTCCTCGATCAAGGAGCATCATGCGCGTCGGCATCCCGACCGAGATCAAGAACAACGAATACCGAGTCGCGATCACGCCCGCTGGCGTCGCCGAGCTCGCCCGTCGCGGCCACGACGTCGTCATCCAGGCCGGCGCGGGCGAGGGGTCGGCGGTCTCCGATACCGACTTCAAGGCGGCGGGCGCCGAAATCATCTCTGGTGCCGAGTACATCTGGGAGCAGTCCGAGCTGGTGCTGAAGGTCAAAGAGCCGATCGGGCCCGAGTACGCGCTGATGCGCCGCGGCCAGACGCTGTTCACCTATCTGCATCTGGCCGCGTCACAGCCGTGCACCGAAGCGCTGATGCGCTCTGGCGTCACCTCGATTGCATATGAAACGGTGCAGACCGCCGACGGTGCTCTGCCCCTGCTCGCACCGATGAGCGAGGTGGCCGGGCGGCTGGCCGCTCAGGTGGGCGCGTATCACCTGATGAAGCCCGCGGGCGGCCGCGGCGTGCTGATGGGCGGCGTGCCCGGCGTCGGACCGGCCGACGTGGTGGTGATCGGCGGCGGCACGGTCGGCTACAACGCTGCGAGGATCGCCAGCGGCATGGGCGCACACGTCACCGCGCTCGACGTCAACATCGCCAAGCTGCGCGAGCTCGACGCCGAGTTCAACGGCGTCATCCGCACCCGTTATTCGTCGGCGCTGGAACTGGAGGGCGCGGTCAAGCGGGCTGACCTGGTGATCGGCGCCGTGCTCGTCCCCGGCGCGAAGGCGCCCAAGCTGGTGTCGAATTCGCTTGTGGCACATATGAAGCCGGGCGCAGTGCTGGTCGACATCGCGATCGACCAGGGCGGCTGCTTCGAGGACTCGCGGCCCACCACCCACGACGAGCCGACCTTCACAGTGCACGACACCGTGTTCTACTGCGTGGCCAACATGCCGGGTGCGGTTCCGCGCACGTCGACGTTCGCGCTCACCAACGCCACCATGCCGTACGTTCTGGCGCTGGCCGACAAGGGGTGGCGCAAGGCATGCCAGTCGGATCCGGCTCTGGCGAAAGGGCTTTCGACGCACGAGGGCGCGTTGCTCAACGAGCAGGTGGCGCACGACCTCGGCCTGCCGTTCACCGATCCGGCCACCGCGCTGAGTTAATCGCGGCGCTCGCCTTTCATCTGCCGCCGCCAGGCGCCGCGCGCGTCGACGCCGCGTCGAGCCAGTAACTACGGCGGCCCCTTTTTGCACTTCTCCGCGTGGAATGCAATTTCGGCGTCAAGACCGCAGCGTGGAGACCACCAGCGTGGTGAGTTCGCCGATCAGCGGCCGCAGCGCCGCAGCGTTCGGGTCATCGGCCGCGGAGCGAGTCATCATCGCCAACAACATCTTCCGGCCGTCCGGCCCGTACGCGATGCCGATGTCGTTGGTGCTGCCGTAGTCGCCGCTGCCGGTCTTGTCCGCACTCGTCCAACCCTCGGGCAGGCCCGCGCGCATGCTCGACGTCACGTTGCCGCGCATCCAGTCCTCGAGCTGCCGTCGGCCGGCCTCCGCAAGGGCGGCGCCGGTCAGCACGTTCTGATAGCCCCGCCCCAGCGCCCGCGGCGTGCTGGTGTCACGCGGGTCGCCCGGCAGCGCGGAGTTCAGCTCGACCTCCCAGCGATCCAGTCTGGTCTCGGCATCGCCGATGCCACGGGCGAACGCGGTGATCTGCGGTGGGCCGCCGATCGTGGTGAGCAGCAGGTTGGCCGCACAGTTGTCGCTGTGCTGCAGGGCCGCCGCGCACAGGTCGCCCAAAGCCATCGCATGGCCGGCGTGGGCTTCGGTAATCGACGAGTTCGGCAGAATGTCAGCAGGATTGACGAACACCTGGTCGTCGAGGTGAAGTTCGCCGCGGTCACAGCGCTGCAGCACACTGGCCGCGGCGTACGTCTTGAAGGTCGAGCACATCGCGAACCGCTCGTCGGCGCGATACTCCGCAGTGCGCCCGGATCCGAGATCCGCCGCGAACAGCCCGACTCGCGCGTTGTGCCGACGCTCCAGCGCCGCGATCCGCTCGTCGAGCGGCGGCACGGGCTCGGCCGGATCGTCCAGGGTCGGTTTGGTAGCGCACGATGCCGCGAGCAGCGCCGCAGCGGTCAACAACGTTCGTCGGCGCATCAGCTTCCGGCCGTCAGGCGGCGTCGGTACCGCCGCATTCCGGCAATCCAGCCGTCGTAGTCCGCGCCCTTCTGCCGGTACATGTCCAGCACCTCCGGGTGTGGCAGCACCAGAAACCTGTTCTCGCGCATGGCTTCCAGCGTCAAGGCGGCCACCTGATCGGGGTCGAGCACCGTGCCAGCCGAAACGACTGCGCCAGCCGCCAGCCGGGTGTCAGGATCGGAAGACTCGCGCATGTCGGTCAACAGCGGGGTCTTCACACCCATCGGGCAGACGCAGCTCACGCCGATTCCCTCGTCGCCGTAGGTGATCGCAAGCCACTCGGCGAAGCCGACCGCGGCGTGCTTGCTCACCGCATACCCCGCCGCGCCCAACTGCGTCAGCAGTCCGGCCGCCGACGCGATCGAGACGAAGTACCCGCCGCGGCGATCGAGCCAGGCCGGCACCAACTGTCTCGCCGCCCGGATGTGTGCGCGCACATTCACGTCCAGCACGCGGTCCCAGTCATGCTCGGCGATACCAAGCCCAGGCGGCCCGGTGACCCCGGCATTGCCGACGTAGATGTCCACCGGCCCGAATTCCTTTGCCGCCAAGGCGATCAGCGCGGCGATGTCGCCTTCGGCGCTGGCGTCGGCCTGGCGTGCCACCGCGCGCCCGGCGAGCGCCGCGGCGGTCTCCTCAGCCCGGACGCCGTCGATGTCACCCACCACGACCCGTGCTCCTGCCGCGGCGAGCGCAACGGCCAGTGCACGGCCGATCCCGGATCCTGCTCCGGTGACGACGGCGACCTTGCCTTCGATGTCCATCTAAAGCTTCCGAAGTGCCTGCGGCAGTTGACGTTTGGACTGATACGGTCCGAGCACCGCGGCGCCGTAGGTGCCTGTGAGCACCTTGCGGGCGACCGCGTTCACCTCGTCGAGGGTCACGCTGTCGATCTGGGCGAGCGTGTGGCCGATGCTGCGATGCTCGCCGTAGTTCAGCTCGCTGCGGCCGATCCGGTTCATCCGCGACGCCGAATCTTCAAGTCCCAGAACCAAACCGCCGCGCATCGAGCCCTTGGCGATGCGGCACTCGTCGGCTGTGATGCCGTCGCGGGCCACGGTTTGCAGCACCGAGGCGGTGACGTCGACGACGTCGGTGAACCGCTCCGGAAGGCACGCCGCGTAGACGGACAGCGCGCTGCACTCGGCGAACGTGTCGACCGTCGAGTACACCGTGTACGCCAGCCCGCGCTCTTCGCGGATCTGCTGGAACAGCCTCGAACTGAGGCCTCCGCCGATCGCGACGTTCAGCACTGCCAGCGCCCAGCGATGCTTCCAGTGCCGCCCGGGACAGCGGACGCCGAGGGTCGTGTGGGTCTGCTCGGCGTCGCGGGTCCACAGCGTCAGCGCCGGTCGGCCCGGCACTCGGCCCGCCCCCTTGCGCGGCGGCACCGGGGTACGGTCGCGCTGCAGCCGTCCGCGGAAGTAGCGCCGGACCAGTGCCACCACTTGGTCGTGGTCGACGTTCCCGGCAACCGCGACCACCATCCGCTCGGGGGTGTAGCGGCGCACGTGGAAGGAATGCAGCTGCGCGCGCGTCATCGACGACACCGACGCATGCGTTCCGATCACCGGCCGGCCGACCGGGTGCTCGCCGAACAAGGACGCCAAAAACAGGTCGCCGATCGCGTCCTCGGGATCGTCGTCGCGCATCGCGATCTCTTCAAGAACCACGTCACGTTCCAGCGCGACGTCCTCGGGTGCGCAGACGCCGTTGAGCACCACGTCGGCCACCAGTTCGACGGCCAGTTCCAGGTCGCTGTCCAGCACGTGGGCGTAGTAGCAGGTGTGCTCCTTGGCGGTGAACGCGTTCAACTCGCCGCCGACCGCGTCGACCGCCTGGGCGATCTGCACGGACGTGCGCGTGGGCGTCGCCTTGAACAGCAGGTGCTCGAGGAAGTGAGCGGCGCCGGCCACGCTCGGACCCTCGTCGCGCGAGCCGACACCAACCCAGACACCCACCGACGCCGAACGCACTCCGGCGACTGTTTCGGTGACCACGCGCAGGCCGCCGGGAAGGGTGGTGCGCCGCAGCGCATCGGACACGGCCGCGTCGCGCAAGCCCCGCCGCAGCTGGGCGTTACGGCCCGGTGTGCGCGGCATCCGCAGGTGCAGGAGCGTCTGCTGTCTCGTCTTCGGCGACCAGAACCAGCGAGATCTTGCCCCGGTTGTCGATGTCGGCGATCTCCACGCGCAGCTTGTCGCCGACCTTGGCGACGTCCTCCACCTTGGCGATGCGCTTGCCGCGACCCAGCTTGGAGATGTGCACCAGCCCGTCGCGGCCCGGCAGCAGCGAGACGAACGCGCCGAAGTCGGTGGTCTTGACGACGGTGCCGAGGAAGCGCTCCCCCACCTTGGGCAGCTGCGGGTTGGCGATCGCGTTGATCTTGTCGATCGCGGCCTGCGCCGACAGCCCGTCGGTGGCGCCGACGAACACGGTGCCGTCGTCCTCGATGGAGATCTGGGCTCCGGTCTCCTCGGTGATCGAGTTGATCATCTTGCCCTTGGGCCCGATGACCTCGCCGATCTTGTCGATCGGCACCTTGATCGTGGTCACGCGTGGCGCGTACGGGCTCATCTCGTCGGGCTTGTCGATGGCCTCGGCCATCACCTCGAGGATGGTCAGCCGCGCGTCCTTGGCCTGCGACAGCGCGTTGGCCAGCACCTGCGACGGGATGCCGTCGAGCTTGGTGTCCAGCTGCAGCGCGGTGACGAACTCCTTGGTGCCGGCCACTTTGAAGTCCATGTCGCCGAACGCGTCCTCGGCACCGAGGATGTCGGTCAGCGCGACGAACCGCCGCTCTCTGCTGCCGTCCTCCAGCTCGACGTCGTCGGAGACCAGGCCCATCGCGATGCCGGCCACCGGCGCCTTCAGCGGCACACCGGCGTTCAGCAGCGACAGCGTCGACGCGCACACCGAACCCATCGACGTCGACCCGTTGGAGCCGAGCGCCTCGGACACCTGCCGGATCGCGTAAGGGAACTCCTCGACGCTGGGCAGCACCGGCACCAGTGCCCGCTCGGCCAGTGCGCCGTGGCCGATCTCGCGGCGCTTCGGCGAGCCGACGCGGCCCGTCTCGCCGGTGGAGAACGGCGGGAAGTTGTAGTGGTGCATGTAGCGCTTGGAGGTTTCCGGGCCCAGCGAGTCGATCTGCTGGGCCATCTTGACCATGTCCAGCGTCGTGACGCCCAGGATCTGGGTCTCGCCGCGTTCGAACAGCGCGCTGCCGTGTGCGCGGGGCACGACGGACACCTCGGCCGAGAGCGCGCGGATGTCGGTGATGCCGCGACCGTCGATGCGGAAGTGGTCAGTCAGGATGCGTTGCCGCACAAGCTTTTTCGTGAGCGAGCGGAACGCCGCCGAGATCTCCTTCTCGCGGCCGCCGTACGTCTCGGCGAGCCGCTGGAGCACGTCGGCACGGATCTCCTCGGTGCGCTCGTTGCGCTCGGCCTTGCCGGCGATGGTCAGCGCCTTGGTCAGCTCGTCGGTGGCCACCGAGGAGACCGCGTAGTAGACGTCGTCGCCGTAGTCGGGGAACACCGGGTAGTCGCCGGTCTCCTTGGCGGCGCGGTCGGCCAGCTCCTGCTGCGCGACGCACAACGTGCGGATGAACGGCTTGGCCGCCTCCAGACCCTCTGCGACAACGGACTCGGTGGGCGCCTGCGCCCCGCCTTCGACCAGCTCGACGACCTTGTCGGTGGCTTCGGCCTCGACCATCATGATCGCGACGTCGTCATCGATGACACGCCCGGCGACCACCATGTCGAACACCGCGCGCTCGAGCTGGGCGACCGTCGGGAACGCCACCCAGGTAGCCCCTGTATTTCCATCTGTGGGGATCAGCGCGACCCGCGTCGCGCCGACCGGGCCGGAGAACGGCAGGCCGGCGAGCTGGGTGGACGCCGACGCGGCGTTGATCGCGAGCACGTCGTAGAGCTCGTCGGGATCAAGGGACAGGACCGTCACGACCACCTGCACCTCGTTGCGCAGACCGTCGACGAACGACGGGCGCAGCGGGCGGTCGATTAGCCGGCAGGTCAGGATTGCGTCCGTGGACGGCCGGCCCTCGCGGCGGAAGAACGAGCCGGGGATGCGACCGGCGGCGTACATGCGCTCTTCGACGTCGACGGTCAGCGGGAAGAAGTCGAGGTGCTCCTTCGGGTTCTTGCTCGCGGTGGTGGCCGAGAGCAGCATGGTTTCCTCGTCGAGGTAGGCGACCACAGAGCCGGCGGCCTGCTGAGCGAGGCGGCCGGTTTCGAAACGGATGGTGCGGGTGCCGAAGCTCCCGTTGTCGAGGGTGGCGGTCGACTCGTAGACGCCCTCGTCGATTTCAACAGACATGAGCCGGGGAATTTCCTTCGTTCGGTTGTTCGTCGCGCTGTCGAATGGCAGTGGCGAGCAGCCTGAACGGCATCGGCCTGAAGATGGCTACGGCCGTCGATCGAAGCGGCCGGACCGCAAATGGTGCCCGGCTGCCACTACCGATGACCGCCCGCTGCAGGCTGGCCACTGTCTTGACGTGCGAGTCCGAGCCGGCTGGCTCGGAACGCTCTTACTTTACACCGGCGCAGTCGGCAAGCCTTTTGAGGTGAGCACTCGCGCCGAGAACACAGTTGTTGACGGGCCTACTCGACGTTTGCGTACAACAAGTGTGTTCTCGGCAACGCTTCTCACGCCGGGACTACGGTTATGGACGAAAATCGGCCGAAATCCGTCCACAACCGTAGTCTCGGCGAGGGTGAAACTCAGCGGCGCATGCCGAGGCGGTCGATCAGCGAGCGGTACCGCTCCACGTCGACCTCGGACAGGTACTTGCCCAGGCGACGGCGCCGGCCGACCAGCAGCAGCAGCCCCCGCCGCGAGTGGTGGTCGTGCTTGTGCACCTTGAGGTGCTCGGTCAGGTCGTTGATGCGCTTGGTCAGCAGCGCGATCTGGGCCTCCGGTGAGCCGGTGTCGGTCTCGTGCAGGCCGTATTGAGCCAGGATTTCTTTCTTCTGTTCGGCAGTGAGCGCCACGCAACTACTCCATTACTTCGGTCCGCGATCAGGGATTCAGGCGCGGCCGCCGCGGACTGCAGCGCGTCGCCGTGTCGGCGGCGAGTCTAGCAGCGATGCGCTGTACGAGCCCAATCGCGCGTGCGCGGCCGGCCCCGCGATTAACGTCGACCCGTGGGCACTTATGCAGTCACCGGATCGGCGTCGGGCATGGGCCGTGAGACGGCGCAGAAGCTGCGCAGCGCCGGCCATACCGTGATCGGCGTCGACATCAAGGGCGCCGAGGTGGTCGCCGACCTCTCGACACCCGAGGGACGCCGCTCGGCCGCCGACGGCGTGCTGGAACTGTCGGGCGGCAAACTCGACGGTGCCGTACTGGCAGCCGGTCTCGGGCCGGCCCCGGGTGCGGACCGGCCGCGGCAGATCGCCCAGGTCAACTATCTGGGGGTGGTCGACCTGCTCGACGCATGGCGGCCCGCCTTCGCCGCCGCCGAGCGCGCCAAAGTCGTTGTCATCTCCAGTAACTCGACCACCACCGTGCCCGCGGTGCCCAGCCGCGCCATTCGCGCATTCCTGCGCCACGACGCCGACAAGGCGGTGCGCAGTGTGCGATGGTTCGGCAAGAACGCCTCGGTCATGATGTACGCCGCCTCGAAGGTCGCGGTCAGCCGCTGGGTGCGACGCACCGCGGTGACCCCGCAGTGGGCAGGGGCAGGGATCCGGCTGAACGCCCTCGCTCCTGGTGCGATCATGACACCGCTCCTGCAAGAGCAATTGTCGAATCCCCAAGAGGCCAAACAGGTTCGGCGGTTCCCGATCCCCATCGGCGGATTCGGCGATGCCGGCCAGCTGGCCGACTGGATGTGCTTCATGCTCTCAGACGCAGCCGACTTCTTGTGCGGCAGTGTGGTTTTCGTCGACGGGGGGTCGGACGCATACTTCCGCGCCGACGACTGGCCCGAGCCGATTCCGGCCTATCGCCTGGTTTCGTTCCTCCGCCGATTCCGGGGCTACCGCGGGGCCTGACGCATCACCGGGCCAGCAGGATGGTGCGGGCCCGTTCGGTGTCGGCCTCCATTTCGCTGATGAGGTCGCTCACCTCGGCGAACCTGCGCTGCCCGCGGATACGGGCGACGAAGTCGATCGCGACGTGCTGGCCGTACAGGTCGGCGGAGGTGTCGAGGACGTACGCCTCGACTGTGCGGGTGCGCCCCGAGAACGTCGGGTTGGTGCCGACGGACACCGCGGCCTGATAGCGCTCGCCCGGCACGACGGTGCCGACGACCGGCCCGTGGCCCAGCACCGTGAACCAGGCTGCGTACACCCCGTCGGCCGGGATCGCCGAGTACATCGGCGGTGCGACGTTGGCGGTGGGGAATCCGAGAATGCGGCCGCGCCCCTCGCCGCGGACCACCACGCCCTCGACCCGGTGCGGCCGGCCCAGCGCCTCGGCCGCCGCCACCACGTCACCGGCGTCGACGCAGGACCGGATGTAGGTGGACGAGAATGTCACGATCTCGTCGTCGTGGTGATCGGCGACCAGCGACATGGCCCGCACCGCGAACCCGAACCGCTCGCCGGCGTGGCGCAGCGTATTGACGTTGCCGGCAGCCTTCTTGCCGAACGTGAAGTTGTCGCCGACCACCAGCTCGACGACGTGCAGCCGCTCCACGAGCAGCTCGTGGATGAAGCGGTCCGGGGACAGCTTCATGAACTCGGGCGTGAACGGCACCACGAGGAAGACGTCGATGCCCATCTCCTCGACGAGCTCGGCGCGCCGGGTCAGCGTGGTCAGCTGCGCTGGATGGCTGCCGGGATGGACCACTTCCATCGGGTGGGGGTCGAACGTCATCAGCACCGACGGCACCCCGCGCGACCGCCCCTCTTTCACCGCGGTCGCAATCAGTTCCTGATGGCCGCGGTGCACGCCGTCGAACACGCCGATCGTGAGCACGCACCTGCCCCAGTCGGTGGGGATCTCCTCCTGGCCGCGCCAGCGTTGCACAGCGGCAAGCCTAGCGGCAGCGATGAGCGCTTGCGCGAAGAGCAGACGGCCGCGCGAGGTGCCCGAACTGCGGGTGAAGTGCCTAGACTTTGATCCGTGACTGCTGCCGACGACGCCCGCGGGCTGACGTCGGTCGCCCAGGACTACCTGCGGGTGATCTGGAAGGTCCAGGAATGGTCCGGCGACAAGGTCAGCACCAAGATGCTGGCCGAACGGCTCGGAGTGTCGGCCAGCACGGCGTCGGAGACGATTCGCAAGCTCGCCGACCAAGGTCTCGTCGAACACGAGAAATACGGCGCGGTGACGCTGACCGAGCGGGGCCGGCGGGCGGCGGTCTCGGTGGTCCGGCGCCACCGACTGCTGGAGACCTTCCTGGTGCAGGTTCTGGGCTACAGCTGGGACGAGGTGGACGACGAAGCCGAGGTGCTCGAGCACGCCGTCAGCGACCTGATGCTCTCGCGGATCGACGCCAAGCTGGGCCACCCGCAGCGCGACCCGCACGGCGACCCGATCCCGACGCTCGACGGCCAGGTCCCCACACCCCCGGCCCGTCAACTTTCCACGTGCGCCGACGGCGACCACGGTTCGGTGGCCCGGATCTCCGATGCCGACCCGGAAATGCTGCGGTACTTCGACTCGGTAGGGATCGCGCTGGATTCGCATCTGACCGTGCTGGCGCGTCGTGACTTCGCCGGCACGGTGTCAGTGGAGATCGGCAACGCCCACAACGGCGGCGACGCGGCGAACCATACGGTGGAGCTGGGACACCCTGCGGCAGAGTCGATTTGGGTGGTGCCCTGCTAGACCTGCTTGTCGGTGACCAGTCGCACGCGCTCGTCAGGGCGTTGCTTGAGGCCAGCCGACACGACGAGCACCGCCAAGACGATCGCGATCAGCAGCAGCGCCGGGACATCTCCCCACAGATGCCCCATGTGATGTCCGCTGCCGAACGATTGCACCGCCATGATGGCGGCGTGGACGACGCTGGACCACACCGTGAACCAGATCAGGCTGAGGTTTGCCTGCGGGTTTCGCGCCGCGTTGATCAAGAAGACGCCCAGCGTCGCGTAGACGCCAACAATCATCATGAAGTACTCGGACTCGTACGGCGCGCCGGAATGCCATGCCCACCCTGACGGCCACACCACGGCCAGGGGATACAACAAGAGCATCAGTACGCCGAACACGGCGAGTGCGATCCGAAGAAGTCTGTAAGGGGTTCCCATGTGTGCCTCCGATCTTTGCGCTGTCAGTATGCGCCCGCCGAACGTGCGGCGATGGCGAAAAATCAGCCCGAGTCTCGCCGTAGCCGCACGCTCGGCGCAGAGGAGTTACATGGTCGCCGGGCGCAGCACCACCACCGACTTCGTCCGGGAACCCTCGTCGCGTAGCAACGCGATGACGTGGCCGTCGGGTGCCGTCGCGGCGTACACGCCGTGGATGCCGGCCGACGCCAATGCCCTTCCATGGCTTGCGGATTCGGCCTCATCGGCGTCGAGGTCCCGGCGTGTGAACGTCAGCAGGCAGGCCTCGTCGAGCGTGTGACTCAACTGCGCGCTGTCGGCGAGCTCGTCGAGTGTGTGCGCCTGGTCGAGGCCGAACCGGCCGACCCGGGTACGTCTCAGAGCCGTCAGGTGCCCGCCGACACCGAGCGCTGCGCCGACATCGCGGGCCAGCGCCCGGATGTAGGTGCCCGACGAGCAGTCCACCTCGACGTCCACGTCGACGAAGCCGTGCTCGCGCCGGATCGCCAGCGCCTCGAAGCGCTCGACGCGCACCGGGCGCGCGGCCAGCGCCACGGCGTGACCCTCGCGGGCCAGCCGGTAGGCCCGCTTGCCGCCGATCTTGACCGCGCTCACCGTCGACGGGATCTGATGAATCTCGCCGCGCAGCGCGGCAATCGCCGCCTCGATCGCGGCGTCCGTCACGTCGACGGCGCTCGTGGTGTCAACGACGTCGCCCTCGGCGTCGTCGGTCATGGTGGTCTGCCCGAGCCGGATAGTCGCGGTGTACGACTTCGTCGCCGCGGTCAGCAGGCCGAGGATCTTCGTCGCACGCTCCACGCCGATCACCAGCACACCCGTGGCCATCGGGTCCAGCGTGCCGGCATGACCGACCTTGCGGGTAGCGAAGATTCGCCGGCAGCGGCCGACGACGTCGTGGCTCGTCATGCCCGGCGGCTTGTCGACGACGACCAGGCCGGATGCACTCACAGCACGATCGCTGTCAGCGCCAGCCCCTCACGCACCGACCACCGGCCCCGCAGTTCCGTCAGTGGCGGTCCCGCCAACGCCGTCGGGTCGATCAGGATCTGCGACACGAACTCGCCGCTGACCCCGTCGGCGTCGACTTCGAACTCGATGTGGGCGTCTTCGAAACCCAGCCACCGCCGCGTCAGCGGATACCACGCCTTGTACGTTGCTTCCTTGGCACAGAACAGAATTCGATCCCAGTGCAGGCCGTCCGACATGGCCGTCAGTGCGCGCCGCTCTGCGGGCAGGCTCACCGCGTCGAGCACCCCGTTGGGAAGCACGTCGTGCGGCTCGGCATCGATGCCCACCGACCGCACGTCCGGCGCACGCCCCACCACCGCACCGCGGAAGCCCTCGCAGTGGGTCAGGCTGCCGACCACTCCGTCGGGCCAGCACGGCTCTCCCTTGTCCCCCTTCAGGATCGGCGCCGGCGGAACGCCGAGTTCGTCGAGCGCCAGGCGGGCGCAGTGCCGCACCGTGACGAACTCGTTTCGCCGCTTGGCAACCGAGCGCGCAATCAACGGCTCTTCGTCGGGCAGCGGCTTGAGATCCGGCGGGTCGACGTACAGTTCCGCGGCGGCGACCACGTCGGGCACCACGGTCGAGATCAGCTTCATCTCAGGCTTGCCGCTCTTCGCGCTAGCGCTCATCGCCGCCCACTGCGGATTCGCTCGTGCATCCGCTGGGCGTGCACGCGCATCTCCGTGGTGATCACGAAGTGGCCGCCGAACTCGTTGAGGTAGCCGGGCGCGTACTGCGGGTCGGGCAGCACCTGCCGCAGCCACCGATAAGGCTTGCGGCGCCGCCACTCTCGCGGATAACCCACCGACACCTCTTCGAAGCGCACGTCGTCGTACCAGGTGGTGCGCGGGATGTGCAGGTGGCCGTACACCGAACAGATCGCGTTGTAGCGGGTGTGCCAGTCGGCGGTGGCCGTGGTGCCGCACCACAGCGAGAACTCGGGGTAGAACAGCGCCTCGCACGGCTCGCGAACCAACGGGAAATGGTTCACCAGCACCGTCGGCGTCATCCAGTCGAGCTGCTCGAGCCGCTCGCGCGTGTAGGCGACCCGGTCCCGGCACCACGCGTCACGGGTGGCGTACGGCTCCGACGCCAGCACGAACTCGTCGGTGGCCACCACGCCGGCCTCCCGCGCGATCGCCAGACCCTCCGCCTTCGACGACGCCCCCGCCGGCAGGAACGAGTAGTCGTACAGCAGGAACATCGGCACGACGGTTGCCGGGCCACCGCCGTCGGTCCACACCGGGTACGGGTGCTCGGGGGTGACGATTCCCATCTGGTCGCACATGTCGACCAGGTAGTCGTAGCGGGCGCGGCCGAACACCTGAACGGGATCCTTGCCCGTCGTCCACAGCTCGTGGTTGCCTGGCACCCAGATCACCTTGGCGAACCGCCGCCGCAGCAGGTCCAGCGACCACCGGATGTCGTCGGTGCGCTCGGCGACGTCACCCGCGACGATCAGCCAGTCGTCCGGCGACGCCGGGTACAGCGCCTCGGTGACCGGCTTGTTGCCGGTATGACCCGTGTGCAGGTCACTGACAGCCCAGAGCGTCGCCACGACAGTCCAGATTACTGAACGCCCGCCGGCTCGCCGCTCAGCGAACTAGAACAGGTTCTGGTTTACCGTCGTGCTGGGTGTGAGCCACGGCTACACTCCCCCGAGGGGCGCCGACAAAGGGGGTGACTGTGGCCACCAGGTTGCGGCTGTGCGCGGTGCTGTGTGCAGTGGTCGCCGCCGTCGTCGTGGTCTGGCAGTCGTCCCCCGCCAATCTCGCCGTGACCGGCGACGTGCAGCTGCGGTCGACCGCCGCGCCGATGGACAATCCGACCACCACGATCAAGTGGCCGGTGGTCCAAACCGTCGACCCGAGCCCGTTCTCCCCCTGCGAGGACATCCCGGTCGACGTCATCGAGCGTCTCGGGTTGGCGTTCACTCCGCCGGAACCGGAAGACGGCCTGCGCTGCCATTACGACGCCGCCAACTACCAGATGTCGATCGAACCGATCATCTGGCGCACATACCAGCAGAGCCTGTCCCCCGACGCGGTCGAGACCACCATCGCCGGGCATCGCGCGGCCTGGCTCTGGGTGATGAAGCCCACCGACTGGAACAACAAATGGTGGTTCTCCTGCATGGTCATGTTCGAGACCAGCTACGGGTTGATTCAGCAGTCGCTGTTCTACTCCCCGGTGTACTCCGGGCCCGACGTAGACTGCCCAAGCGAGAACATGGCACGCGCCCAACAGCTGGCCCCCTACTACAAGTTCTGACGTTTGACCACCACCTCTGAGCGGCCCCTCGGGCCGCGACTCAAGCGCATGGCGTGGCAGTCCGGCCACCGGACCCTCACGCGCCTGCTCGGCCTGCCCGCACCGACATCGGACTACACCGTGCACCGGGGTCTGAGGATCCCGATGCGCGACGGGGTCGAGTTGGTGGCCGACCACTACGCCCCCACCGGCCGCGTGAAAGGGACGCTGCTGGTCCGCGGGGCGTACGGCAGGGGCTTCCCGGTCTCGCTGCTGCTGGCACAGCTGTACGCCACCCGCGGGTACCACGTCGTCCTGCAGTCCGTGCGGGGCACCGCCGACTCCGGAGGCGAGTTCCACCCGCTGGTCCACGAAACCTCCGACGGCATAGACACCGTCGAGTGGCTGCGCCGGCAACCATGGTTCACCGGGCGGTTCGCCACGATCGGTCAGTCCTATCTCGGCTCCACCCAGTGGGCGCTGATGATGGACCCGCCGGCTGAACTGGTTGCGGCCATCGTCACCGCGGGGCCACACGATTTCGCCACCTCCCTGTGGGACACCGGCGCGTTCCGCCTCAGTGATTCCCTCGGGTGGGCGGAGGTGATGGCTCACCAGGAGCACGGCAGCCGCCTGAAAGGGCTGATCTGGGCTGCGGCAGCGCGTCGGCGTCTGGCCCGGGCCACCTCGGGCCTGCCGCTGGGCGAATCCGCCCGCGCGCTGCTCGGCGAAGGCGCGGCGTGGTTCGAGTCCTGGCTGAAGCACCACGACCCCGACCATCCGTACTGGGAGCCGTTCCGGTTCGGCGCCGCGCTGGACCGGGTGAAGGTGCCGGTGCTGTTGATCGGCGGCTGGCAAGACACCTTCCTGCGTCAGACGATCGAGCAATACCGGCGGCTGCGCGACCGCGACGCCGACGTCGCGTTGACGGTGGGACCGTGGACACACGCCCAGCTGACGACGACGGGCGCACCGCGGGCCGCCCGCGAGTCACTGGAATGGCTCGACTGGCATCTGGCGGGCGAGCGTGAGTCGTCCCGCAATCCGGTGCGGGTCTGGATCACCGGCGACGACTGGGTCGAGCTGACCGACTGGCCACCGCCGACGTCGCCGCGCGTGCTCTTCCTCGCACCGGGAGGCGCACTCACCGAGAGCCCACCGCCCGACAGCGGCGGCGCGTCGAGCTTCACCTACGACCCGGCTCAACCGACGTCGACCATCGGCGGCCCGCTGCTGCTGGCCCCGAAGAGCGGGTACCGCGACGACACCGCGATGGCCGAGCGCGACGACGTCGTGACCTTCACGTCGGAGCCGCTGCCGTCGGATCTCTACGTGATGGGCTGCCCTGCCGTCGAGTTCTCGCACGCCGCCGACATTCCGCACGTCGACCTGTTCGTGCGGCTCAGCGAGGTCGACGAGCGGGGTCGCTCACGCAACGTCACCGAGAGCTACCGGCGACTGACCGCGACGGCCGAGCCCGCCGACGTCCGCATCGAACTCGACCCGACCGCCCATCGTTTCCGCGCGGGATCCAGAATCCGGCTGCTGGTCGCCGGTGGCGCGCATCCCCTGTTCGGCCGCAATTCCGGCACCGGCGAACCGGCGATCACCGCCCAGCGACTCGTCGCCGCCACCCACACCGTGCACCACGGCGCGCAGGGAAGCTCGCGGCTGATCCTTCCGGCTACCACTACGCGACCGTCAGCCGACGGCGCGGCGTCGTGTGCGAGCACGTGAGCAATTCACCGGCGGTCAGAAGTACTCATATTTCGCAATGCGTTTGTCGAAAGTGCCAGGGCTACCGGGCTTCCACCCCAGCGATTCCATTTCGACGACCGCGGGAAAAGTCTGCCCCTCGCGGTAGCGCGCCGTGCCAGATTCTTGCAGCCGGCGGAGGGCTTTGGACTGGCCGATTTTCAATCCGGCCACTACCCAGCCGATCACGATGGCCCACCAAATTCCGAAGCTGCCGGGGAATTGAATTTGCAACAACCCGAACAAGATGAGACCGAGCACAAGGAGTGCTAAGCACCCGCCCACGGCGACCAGCCAGGTCCATTGAT
Source organism: uncultured Actinomycetota bacterium (assembly GCA_963775205.1). Lineage (GTDB taxonomy): Bacteria > Actinomycetota > Actinomycetes > Mycobacteriales > Mycobacteriaceae > Mycobacterium. The sequence goes on from CAVZHV010000002.1 coordinate 468,097, forward strand.
CGCGAATGGCGGTGGCGTCCTTATGGGCCTGCTCGCACATCCCACAGATGGGGATGGGAACAATCGAGGATTGCCACACTATGGGTTCTGCTCCCTTGAGTACCTCGCCCAAGGTCGTCTCGCGTCGAACGTAAGCTTGCATTTCGAAGTCGGCGAAACCTTCTGCTTTTCGTTTGCGACACCAAAAACACGGTGTGTCCATAAAGCACCCCTCCGGCGTACGCCGACCCTGCGGTAAGGGTATCCGCGCGATCCCGAATTCTGAATGAAATCGGCAGCGCGTCCTCAGCCGACGGCGCGGCGGACCCGGTCGGCGATTCCCCGTAGCGCGGCCTCGTCGTGCACCGGCACACCCCACTCGGGGTCGAGAGGCAGGTCCACCCAGCTGGTGCAGCCGGCGTAATCCGCGGTGCGGGTCAGCCGAGCCGGCTCCAGCGGGCAGGCCTGTACCACCAGCACCGTCAACCGGTGCCGAGGCCGGAAGTCGAGCCGGTCCTCTTTGATCGAGGCGTCCGTCCAGATGTGCAGCGGCGCGATGTCGGTCAGCCCCCAGGGATTCGAAACCAGTACGGCAGCAACAACTTTCGCGCCAGCGCGCACGACAATGTGGTCGTCGTCGCTGTCGGCGGCGGCGGGTGCCAGCAGGTCGCGGTGCTCGGGCCGCACGCGTTCGGCGTGACTGTGCGCGACCGTCGGGAACAACAGGAACCGCTCGGCGGCCACCTCGAAGCGCTTCTCGCCGATGCCCCCCTTGCGCAGCAACACTGTCTGCCGGCCGTCGAGCAGCGCGTGCACCGCCGCGCTCCACTCCTTGAGCGCTGGGGTGGTCATGTCCTGAGCCGGGCGCGGACTTCCGGCCGGCGCAGCGGTGGCACCGTCTTCGGCGGCTGCTTGCGCGGGGGCAGTTGGGACAGCAGGCGCGCGGTGGCTGCGGTGACTTCTGCGACGGCGGCCTCGAACGCGTCGGCGTTGGCTGCCGTCGGGCGGGTGACGCCGCTGACCTTGCGCACATACTGGCGCGCGGCAGCCTCGATCTCCTCGTCGGTGGCGGCGGGCTGCAAGCCGCGAAGCTCGGTGATGTTTCGGCACATGCCACCGACGATAGGCTCACTTCGTGGCTGACGACGATGTGCTGCTGATCGACATCTCCGACCGGATCCGGACTCTCACGCTCAACCGCCCGCGGGTGCGCAACGCGATCTCGAAAAAGTTGCAGGACACGCTCTTCGACGCGTTGGCCTCTGCGGATACCGACGACGACGTCGACGTGGTGATCCTGACCGGAACCGATCCGGCGTTCAGCGCCGGCGTCGACCTGAAGGAGATCAGCACGAACCTGGGCGACTCGAGTAGGAGCCTGTCCAAGGTGCGGTGGCCGGCGATGACCAAGCCGGTGATCGGTGCGATCAACGGGGTGTGCGTCACCGGCGGCTTCGAGCTGGCGCTGAGCTGCGACATCCTGATCGCGTCGGAGAATGCGCGGTTCGCCGACACCCACGCCCGCGTGGGCTTGCTGCCGGGTTGGGGGATGTCGGTGCGGCTGCCGCAGGTGATCGGCCGCGGCATGGCCTACCGCATGAGCCTCACCGGCGACTACCTGAACGCCTACGACGCGCTGCGGGTCGGTTTGGTGACCGAGGTGGTACTGCACGACGAGCTGATGGACACCGCACGGGCAGTCGCAGCGTCGATCGTCAACAACAACCGCGCTGCGGTGCAAGCCTTGCTCGCGTCCTATCACCGCATCGACGAGGCGCAGACGCGCGAGGCCTTCGCGATCGAGCAGGAATCTGCGCAGAACTGGTTGCGGACGAACGCCAGCAGCGACGACATCGCCGCCAACCGCGAGGCCGTCATCAAGCGTGGCCGCTCCCAGATTTCCTGACCCCTCTCGTCTTGCGCGTTGTCTCGGCGCGAGCGTGCGCGTCGTGCCAGTGACACGCCGGTCCGGCTGGCATTTCACGCACGCTCGCGCTTCGGGCTAGGTGCCCGGCACGGCCCATCGGCCGGAGAACGCGCGCCAACCAACGAACACCAGCCGCAGCAGTATGAAGGCGGACAAACCCGACCAGATCCCGGCCAGCCCCCAGCCGAACACCAGCGACAACCAGATCAGCGGCAGGAATCCGACCAGCGCGCTGATGATCGTCGCGTTGCGCATGAACGTCGCATCGCCGGCGCCGAGCAGTACGCCGTCGAGGCCGAACACCACTCCGGCGACGGGCAACTGCGCGACCAGAAACCACCACGGCACCGCGACCGCGTCCAGCACGGCCCGGTCGTTCGTGAACATCTCCGGCAACACCGACGCGCCGGCTGCGAACACCACCGACAGCACCGACGCGGCCACCGCGGAGAAGGCCGTCACCCGCCACGCCACCGACTTCGCATGAGCGGCGAGGCCCGCCCCCAGCGCGGCGCCGACCAGTGACTGCGCCGCGATCGCAAGCGAATCAAGCACCAGCGCAAGGAAATTCCACACCTGTAGCACCACCTGGTGCGCCGCCACCGCCGCCGCGCCGAACCGGGCCGCCACGGCCGCGGCGGACACGTAGCACACCTGGAACGCGACGGTCCGCAGGAACAGGTCCCGGCCCATCACCACCTGGGCGCGCAGCACGGACCAGTCGGGGGCCAGCGGCACGCGTTCGACGAGCAGGGCCCACCCGAACAGAAGGGCCGCGATCCACTGACCCACGAGATTCGCCACGGCCGAGCCCGCCAACTCCATGCGCGGCAGGCCCGAGCCATCCGTAGACCAGCGGCGGGCACAGCACCGCCGAGATGGCGAAACCGGTGACCACGTACCGCAACGGCCGCACGGTGTCCTGCACGCCGCGCATCCAGCCGTTGCCCGCCAGCGACATCAGCATCGCCGGCGCCGCCATCACCGCGATCCGCAGCCACGTCAGCGCTTCGCCGGCGATGTCGTCCTTCGAGGCAATCGCCGACACGATGGGTACCGCGGCTGCCTGCACCACCACGACGAACAGCACGCCGAGAGCCAGCGCCAGCCACGTCGCCTGCACGCCTTCGCGCACCGCCGCGGCCCGGTCACCCGCCCCGTGATACCGGGCCGAACGGGCCGTTGTGCCGTACGACAGAAACACCAGGCCGGAGCCGACCATGCTGACGATCAGGCCGCCGATCGCCAGGCCCGCCAGCGCCAGTGCACCGAGACGGCCGACCACCGCGGTGTCGAAGAGCAGGTACAGGGGTTCGGCGGCCAGCACGCCCAGCGCCGGAAGGGCCAAGGCCGCGATCCTGCCAGTACTGGCGACCGAGTCTTCCGATGCAGTCACTATCGAGCGATTGTTCGTGGTCGCCCCTCACAGCTGCAAGTCCGTGTTAGCAGGGTCCCGGAAGGAAGAGGTACCAGCAGTACCCCGGCGGGAGGGGTGGAGTGAACCCGGGCGGAGCGGGCGGCGGGGCCGGCGGAACCTCTCCCTCGAAGATGTTGTCGGCGACGTTGCCCTGCCCGAAGTAGACGTACCAGTAGGTGTGGCAGACGGTCTCGTCCCAAACCACCGGATTCACCCGAAGATTGCCGGTCTGCACCGGCGGGTCCCCCGGACACCAGCGGCATGGCCCCGACGGGTTGTCCTCCGGACAGCCTGGCCAGGATCCCAGCGGCACGGGACTGGGTTGGGCCTGAGCGTTTCCTGCGCCTATCCCGGCGACGCCGCCCGCCAGCAGTGCAGCCGCCACGAAGCCAAGGGCTAATTCCGCTGTCTTCCCAGGTGCCCACGGAAATCTTTTCGATTGCGAATTTGGGGTCATGATGGGTTCCTTTGCCGCGGTCTGCCTGATGTAGCCGTGGCTCAAAGGTTGCGGCGGACGCCTTGGCTGATTCTTGGGTGCTGCGCGTCCGTTAGGAACTCAGCCAACTGCGTGCACCAACGCCGCGACCACGTCGTCGATCGGGCCGGACGCCGAATAACCCGCGGCGAGCTGATGGCCGCCGCCGCCGAATTGCGTTGCGACCGAGACGAGATCGAACGACTTCGCCCGCATCGACACCGACCACTCTTGCGGTTCGATTTCCTTGAACACCACCGCCACCTCGGCCTGCTGCGTGGTGCGGACGATGTCGACGATGCTCTCGACCTCTTCGGACTGGCTGTTTCGGAACTCGTCGTGCGACACCACGACGAATACCAGTCCGCGCCCGCCCACGGCGTCCGGCAGCAGTTGCGCCGTCGCCAGGACCCGCGACAACATCGGCAGCCACGCGTACGGATGCGTATCGAAGAGCCTGCGAGAGATGGCGGCGTTGTCCGCGCCGGCTTCGACCAGACGAGCCGCCAGCCGCAGCGCCCGCGGACTGGCCCACCGAAACGATCCGGTGTCTGTGGTCAAGCCCGCATACAGGCAGGCGGCCACGTCGCGGTCGATCTCTTTGCCCCAGGCGTCGAGCAGTTCGGCAACCAGCATGGTCGTCGAATCAGCCGATGCGTCAACGAAATTCAGGCTGCCGAACAAACGGTTCGACTTATGGTGGTCGATCACCAGCACGTCGTTGCCCGGCGCTACCAAAACCGCCAGCTCGCCCAGCCGGTTGGTACTCGGTGCGTCGACGGTCACCACGAGATCGGCGTCGCGGCGCATGTCCGCCGGCGGCACGAAGAACTGGCACCCGGGCAGCGTGCGCAGCGACTCCGGCAGCCGGTCGGGTGTCGCGAAGCTGATTTCCACGTCAACGCCCTCGCGGTCGAGCACCAGCGCCAACGCCAGGCCGGCGCCGACGCTGTCGGCGTCAGGGTGGACATGGCACACGATCGCGACCGTCCGGGCGTCGGCCAGCGCCTTCGCCGCCGCCCGCGCGTCAACGCGAGACTCGATCTCTGCTACTTCAGTGGTCTCGATCGCCGTCACCGCTGTCCTGGTAGTCGTCTAGGGTCTGGCCTTCTGCTCTTCGCGCAAGCGGCTCATCGATGCTTTCTGCTCTTCGCGCAAGCGGCTCATCGATGCTTTCTGCTCTTCGCGCAAGCGGCTCATCGATGCTTTCTGCTCTTCGCGCAAGCGGCTCATCGATGCTTTCTGCTCTTCGCGCAAGCGGCTCATCGACGCTTTCCTCGTTATCTCCTACCACACGGTACGGCTGCGCGTCGCCCGCAGGTTTGGCGCCCTGCCTGATCCTCGCCACATCGGCGTCGGCCTCCCGGGCACGCGCGAGCAGTTCCTCCATCCGGTGAGCCGCGTCCGGCACGGTGTCGCGCACGAACGTCAGCGTCGGCGTGAACCGAACGCCCGTTCCCGCACCGACTTTCGTGCGCAGCACACCCTTGGCCCGCTCCAGCGCAGCCGCGGCACCGGCATAGTCCGGCTCGTCGGAGAGCGTGCTCCCCATCACCGTGTAGTACAGCGTCGCGTCGTGCAGGTCCGCGGTGACCTTCGCGTCCGTGATCGTCACACCGGCCAGCCCGGGGTCCTTGATCTCATACTCGATCGCCGACGCGACGATGGTCGAGATCCGCTTGGCCAGCCGACGCGCGCGCGCCGGATCAGCCACGTTGTTTCTCGACCAGTTCGTACGTTTCGATCATGTCGCCCTCCTTGATGTCGGAGTAGCTCAGCGTCAGACCGCACTCGTAGCCGTCGCGGACCTCGGTGACGTCGTCCTTCTCCCGGCGCAGCGACTGAACGGTGAGGTTCTCGGCCACCACCACGCTGTCGCGCAGCAGCCGCGCCTTCGCGTTGCGCCGAATGACGCCCGACTGGACGAGGCAGCCGGCGATGGCGCCCACCTTGGACGAGCGGAAAAGTGCGCGAACCTCGGCACGCCCCAGCTCGCGCTCCTCGTAGATGGGCTTGAGCAGCCCGCGCAGCGCCTTCTCGATCTCGTCGATGGCCTGGTAGATCACCGAGTAGTAGCGGATCTCCACACCTTCGCGGTTGGCCAACTCGGTGGCCTTGCCCTCGGCCCGCACGTTGAAGCCGATGATGATCGCATCGGAGGCCGACGCCAGGTTGACGTTGGTCTCGGTGACGCCACCGACGCCGCGGTCGATGACGCGCAGCTCCACTTCGTCGTCGACCTGGATGCCCAGCAGGGCCTCTTCCAGCGCCTCGACCGTGCCGGCGTTGTCGCCCTTGAGGATCAGGTTCAGCTGGCTGGTTTCCTTCAGCGCCGAATCCAGGTCCTCCAGGCTGATCCGCTTGCGCGCCCGGGCCGCCATCGCGTTGCGCTTGCGCGCGCTGCGGCGGTCGGCGATCTGGCGGGCGATGCGGTCTTCGTCGACGACGAGGAAGTTGTCGCCGGCGCCGGGCACCGACGTGAAGCCGATGACCTGCACCGGCCGCGACGGCAGCGCCTCCTCGACGTCCTCGCCGTGCTCGTCGACCATGCGGCGCACGCGGCCGTACGCGTCGCCGGCCACCACCGAGTCGCCGATGTGCAAGGTGCCGCGCTGCACGAGCACGGTGGCCACGGGCCCGCGGCCGCGGTCAAGGTGCGCCTCGATCGCCACGCCCTGGGCCTCCATGTCGGGGTTGGCCCGGAGGTCCAGTGCTGCGTCGGCGGTCAGCAGCACCGCCTCGAGCAGCTGCTCGATGTTGGTGCCCTGCTTGGCCGAGATGTCGACGAACATGGTCTCGCCGCCGAAGTCCTCGGCGATCAGGCCGTACTCGGTCAGCTGGCCGCGGATCTTGGCCGGGTCGGCGCCTTCCTTGTCGATCTTGTTGACCGCCACCACGATTGGCACGTCGGCCGCCTGAGCGTGGTTGATGGCCTCGACCGTCTGCGGCATCACGCCGTCGTCGGCGGCCACCACCAGGATCGCGATGTCGGTGGCCTTCGCGCCGCGGGCACGCATCGCGGTGAACGCTTCGTGACCCGGGGTGTCGATGAAGGTGATCGGGCGTTCGTTGCCGTCGTGCTCGACGGTTACCTGGTAGGCGCCGATGTGCTGGGTGATGCCGCCGGCCTCGCCCTCGCGGACGTTGGCCTGGCGGATGGTGTCCAACAGGCGCGTCTTCCCGTGGTCGACGTGACCCATCACGGTCACCACCGGCGGGCGGGTCTGCAGGTCCTCTTCGCCGCCTTCGTCCTCGCCGTAGGTGAGGTCGAACGACTCGAGCAGCTCGCGGTCCTCGTCCTCCGGGGACACGACCTGCACGTTGTAGTTCATCTCGCTGCCCAGCAGCTCGAGGGTCTCGTCACCGACGGACTGCGTGGCGGTGACCATCTCGCCGAGGTTGAACAGCGCCTGGACCAACGCGGCGGGGTTGGCGTCGATCTTTTCCGCGAAGTCGGAAAGCGACGCGCCGCGGGCCAGCCGGATGGTCTCGCCGTTGCCGTGCGGAAGCCGCACGCCACCGACGACCGGCGCCTGCATCGAGTCGTATTCCTGGCGCTTCTGCCGCTTGCTCTTGCGACCGCGCTTCGGGGCGCCGCCGGGACGGCCGAACGCACCGGCCGCTCCGCCGCGCTGCCCTGGCCGACCGCCGCCGCCACCGGGTCGGCCGCGAAAGCCACCGGCCGGGGGCGCGCCGCCGGGGGCGCCGCCGCGGTAGTTGCCGCCGCCACCGGGCCGCCCGCCTGCCGGTGCGCCGGGACCGCGTCCGCCGGGGCCGGGCCGGGGCGCGCCGGGACGAGGTGCACGGCCGGGAATGCCGCCGCCCGGTCGGGGCGGCATGTTGCCGGGCGAGGCACCGGGGCGCGGGGCGCCAGGTCGCGGCGCGCCGGGCCGGGGTGCTTGCGGACGCGGAATCGGCCGGTCCACCGGCTGGGCAGTGGAGAACGGGTTGTTGCCGACGCGCGGGGTGCGCGGTGCGGGCTTGGGGGCAGGACCGGGACGCGGGCCGCCGGGAGCGGGAGCGGGAGCGGGAGCCGGAGCCGGCCGGGTCGGGGTGGGCGCGGGCGCGCTGGCCGCCGGAGCGGGGGCCAGCGGCGCCGGGGTGGGCACAGCGGGCGCCGGTGCGACCGCGGGTGCGGGAGTTGGAGCGGCGGCAGCGGGCGCCGCCTTCGCAGGGGCGGCGACGCTGGACTTGGCCGCCGCGCCGTTGCCGTCATTCGCGGCCTGGGCGGCCTTGCCGCCGCCGAAGGATTCACGCAGCCGCCGGGCGACTGGTGCCTCCACGGTCGAGGAGGCCGACTTGACGAACTCCCCTTGTTCGCTCAGCCGAGCGAGTACTTCCTTGCTTGTGACACCGAGTTCCTTCGCCAACTCGTGCACACGGGCCTTGCCTGCCACTACCTCTCCATCTCTCGAGGCGACAGCGGGAGCCCGCGCGCCTCGGGTTTAGCTACGACACATGGTCATCGGGACTTCACGGTGTGCTCATGTTCTTCGCTACCTGTTCTGTTGCCGAGGTATCGAGCGCACTGATGTGCTCGACGGCCGCGGATGTGTCCGGGGAACCGGTGATGCGCAACGCTCGGCCGAAAGCTCGCCGCCGGATCGCTGCACGTAGACACTGCGGGTTGGGATGCAGCCAAGCACCCCGCCCCGGCAGATTACAAGTGGTGTCAACGGTCACGGCGAACTCGCCATTCCCTGTCGGCACCGCCACCACGCGAAGCAGTACGACGGCCAGCTCTCGTCTCCGGCATCCGATGCAGGTACGCACCGGCCCCTGTTGGGGAGCCGAAGTCTCGCGCTGGATCACGGCTCAGTCTACGTCACACGGTTGCGTGGTCCGAACAGCGTCGGCTCGTTCGCATGGACGTGCAATGCGCTGGTAAACCCACGGCGACGAACCTCGCTCAACCTGCGGCACAACTTCGATTCGGCAGGTCGGGCCGGGAGGTGGGCCAGGCGCGCTGAGCGTCAACGGTGTCGCATCGAATGCCTCGGCGAGCGCTACATCGTCCTCGAAGATGCGGCGCACGGATGACGCCGAGCACCTCCACATCGATGACGGGGCGTCAACGACCAGCATCTGGCCACTCGCCGCGCCACTCATCCAGTGTCGCCAACACTTCAGCGGTGGACACAGACGACGGCCGTCGACCGACCCTTTCGAGCCATTGGGTGAGTGACGGCCTGGCCGCTAACCGGGCCGCCTCGCGTCGCAGCAGCTCTGCGACCGATATCCCTTCCTCGCCGGCGCGGCGCACCAAAGCGGCATAGACCTTGTCATCGATGTCACGAATCTTTACCGTCTTCGGCACGACTAACCCGCCGGCTGTCCCTGAGTGGCCTCGTTGTCGCTGCGAATGTCGATGCGCCATCCGGTCAGGCGGGCCGCGAGCCTGGCGTTCTGCCCCTCCTTGCCGATGGCCAGCGACAGCTGGAAGTCGGGGACCACGACGCGTGCCGCGCGGGCGTTGGGGTCGACCACCGTCACCGACACGACCTTGGCCGGTGAGAGCGCGTTGGCGACGAACCGCGCCGGGTCCTCGTCCCAGTCGATGATGTCGATCTTCTCGCCGGACAACTCGCTCATCACGTTGCGCACCCGCTGACCCATCGGGCCGATGCAGGCACCCTTTGCGTTGAGGCCAGGCACACGGGACCGCACCGCGATCTTCGACCGATGGCCGGCCTCACGGGCGACGGCGACGATTTCCACCGACCCCTCAGCGATCTCCGGCACCTCGAGCGAGAAGAGCTTGCGCACCAAGTTGGGGTGCGTCCGCGACAACGTGATCAATGGTTCGCGGGCGCCGCGGCTCACTCCGACGACGTAGCACCGGATGCGGTCGCCGTGCTCGTAGCGTTCGCCGGGGACCTGCTCGGCGGCCGGGATCACGCCCTCGGAGCCCTTCACCTCGCTGCCCATCCGGACCACGACCAGGCCGCGGGCGTTGGCGCGGGCATCGCGCTGGATGACGCCGGCGACAATGTCACCTTCCCGGGCCGAGAACTCGCCATAGGTCTTCTCGTTCTCGGCGTCGCGGAGCCGTTGCAGCATGACCTGGCGCGCGGTGGTGGCGGCGACGCGCCCGAAGCCTTCGGGGGTGTCGTCCCATTCGGCTATGACGTTGCCGTCGGCGTCGGTCTCCCGCGCGATGACCATCACCTCGCCCGTCTTGCGGTCGATTTCGATGCGGGCGTCCGGCTGATGTCCTTGGGTGTGCCGGTAAGCGGTCAGCAGGGCGGACTTGATGATCTCCAGCGATTCGCCGACCGACATCCCCCGGTCGACCTCGATCGCGTGCAGCGCAGCCATGTCGATGTTCACGAAGCCACCCCGCCAGTCTGCTCTTCGCGCAAGCGTCCCCCGCAAGCGGGAGGTGCCCCCACATCGCCCGCGAGTTCCAGCTCGCGCGCGCTGGGCGTCGAAAACTCAACCTGCACAACAGCTTTGGCGACCCTGTCGAGCGGAATGTCGCGCACCGTCCATCCGGACTTGTCGCGGACCACCACCCGCAGCACGCCGTCGTCGGTTTCACCGATGCGTCCGGTCACCGACGACCCGTCGGACAGCGTCAGTTCGGCCTTGCGCCCGCGAGCGCGGCGGAAGTGCTTCTCGGTGGTCAGCGGGCGGTCGACGCCGGGCGAGCTGACCTCGAGCACGTAAGGGGCGGCTGCGTCGTCCACGTTGTCCAGCAGGGCCGACGCGCGCCGGGACAGCGTCGCGATGGTGTCCAGGTCGAGTGGACGGTCGCCGTCGGCGATCACGGTGATGCGGGGCGGACGGGCCTTGGCGTCGACGACGACGTTCTCGATCTCGTAGCCGGCGCGCGCGAACTCGTTATCGAGTAGCTCGATCACCTGTTCCGGCGACGGCAACGCCGTGGATCGCTCAGTCACGGCGAGCTCCTCATCTTGAGTTGTCCGGCCCACGCTCCGCAACCCGGAGCCGACCTTCAACGATACGCCAGAAGTGCCGCTCTAATCGGCGATCGAAAGTTCAGCAATCACGCATTGCGTCAGCTCGACACCATCCCGAGATGGCAATATGTCGCCATGCCCGGCGCCGCTCCTCAACTCACCCGGCGTCGCGTCCTCGTCGGCGCCGCCGCACTCGCCGCGCTGGGTGCGGCCGCCTCCGCCTGCGGCGGCTCCCCCGAACCGCCCGAGCCCGATCCGCTGCTGGCCCAGCTCGACCTCGCGCGGCGCGACAGTCAGATGGCAAGGTCCGCCGCGGCCGCCGCCGGGCCCTTCTACGCTCCGCTGCTCAACGTCGTCGCCGACGAACGCGCGGCTCACGCAGAGGCGCTCTCCAAAGAGATCGCCCGGATGGCCGGCGAGACCACCACGTCGACCACCGCATCTCCAACCACTCCGGCCGTGTCGCCGCCTCCGACGCGCGATGACGTCGTCGCCGCGCTGCGCGAGTCCGCCGGCAGCGCAGCCAACTTGGCGGCGAGCCTGGACGGTTATCGCGCCGGGCTGCTCGGCTCCATCGCCGCGGCGTGCACCGCATCGGTGACCGTCCCGCTGGCCATGACGGAGCCGGCGCAATGACATCCCCGCAGCCGAGCCCGACCGAGCAGCCCGAGTCCGACGAAGACAAGGCTCTGGCCGAGGCGATCTCGGCCGAGCACGCGACGATCTACGGCTACGGCTTCGTGTCGGCCCACACCCTGCCGGAGCTCAACGAACTGGTCTCGGATTCCCTGGCCGAGCACCGGGCCCGGCGGGAGGCAGCGATCGAGATGCTCGCCTCGCGCGGAGTCGCGGCGCCGGTCGCCGCCGCCGGGTATCAGCTGCCGATTCCGGTGAGCAACTGGAAGGACGCGGCGACCCTGGCGATCCGCATGGAAACCGACGACGAGGTGGCCTGGCGCGCTGTGCTGGAGCAGGCGGAGTCGTCGCAGGACCGAGCCTTCGCGGTGACGGCCCTCACCCAGTCCGCGGTGCGCGCGGCACGTTGGCGTCAGGCGCTGGGAGCGTGGCCGTTGACGGCGGCATTCCCCGGCGGTAGCGAATAGTCACGCAGAAACGGCGTCGGCGATGGCTGTCGCCGCGGAATCGACCGGAACCTCGCGGGTTTCGCCGCTGAACCGGTTGCGCAACTCGACGATCCCGTCGGCCCAGCCGCGGCCCACCACCACGATCCACGGCACACCCAGCAGCTCGGCGTCCTTGAACTTCACTCCGGGGGAGGCCTGCCGGTCGTCGAGCAGCACGTCGACGCCGAAGCGGTCCAGGTCTCGCGCCACCTGCGCGGCGCCGTCGCGGGCAGCGGCGTCCTTGTTCGCGATCACCAGGTGAACGTCGAACGGCGACACCGACGACGGCCACCGCAGCCCGAGCTCGTCGTGATGCTGCTCGGCGATCACCGCGACCAGCCGCGACACCCCGACCCCGTAGGAGCCCATCGTCAGCCGCACCGGCTTGCCGTCTTCGCCGAGCACGTCGACGGAGAACGTGTCGGTGTATTTGCGGCCGAGCTGGAAGATGTGCGCGATCTCGATGCCGCGCGCCGACACCAGCGGCCCGGCCCCATCCGGTGACATGTCGCCGTCGCGCACCTCTGCGGCCTCGATGGTGCCGTCGGGCACGAAGTCGCGACCGGCGACGAGCCCGACGACGTGCTTGCCCGGCGCGTCGGCCCCGGTGATCCAGCTGGTGCCGTCCACCACCCTGGGGTCGACGAGAAAGCGAACGCCGTTGGCGGCCAACCCCTTTGGACCGATGTAACCCTTGACCAGGAACGGGTACTTCGCGAAGTCGGTGTCGTCGAGCATCGCGTATTCGGCCGGGTGCAGCGCTGCATCGAGCCGTTTGTCGTCGACCTCGCGGTCGCCGGGAACGCCCACCGCGAGCAACTCCCAGTCACCGCCGGGCGGCCGGACTTTCAGCAGCACGTTCTTCAGCGTGTCGGCGGCGGTGACGGTGCGGCCCAGGGCGCCGTTGGCCCAGTCGACCAGCGTGCTGATGGTCGGGGTGTCTCCGGTGTCGTGCACCACGGGCTCGGGCAGGCCGTCGATCGGCAGCGGATCGGGCCGCGCGGTGATGACGGCCTCCACGTTCGCCGCATAGCCGGATTCCACGCACCGCACGAAAGTGTCCTCGCCGATTGGGCTTTCGGCGAGGAACTCCTCGGATGCGCTGCCGCCCATCGCCCCGGACAGCGCGGAGACGATCACGTACCGCAGTTTCATCCGCTCGAACATCCGCTGATACGCGTCGCGATGCGCGTAGTAGTGGTCCTTGAGCCCGGCTTCGTCGACGTCGAAGGAGTACGAGTCCTTCATCACGAACTCGCGGGCACGCAAGATGCCGGCGCGGGGCCGCGCCTCGTCGCGGTACTTGTTCTGAATCTGGAAGAGCAGCAGCGGGAAGTCCTTGTACGAGCTGTACTCCCCCTTCACCGTGAGGGTGAAGAGCTCCTCGTGCGTGGGGCCGAGCATGTAGTCGCTGCTGCGGCGGTCCTTGAGCCGAAACACGCTGTCGCCGTACTCGGTCCAGCGGTTCGTCGCCTCGTACGGTGCCCGCGGCACCAAAGCAGGGAACAGAATCTCCTGCCCGCCAATGGCGTTCATCTCCTCACGAACGATGCGCTCGATCTTGCGCAGCACCCGCAGACCCAGCGGCAGCCAGGTGTACAGGCCGGGCCCGACGGGCCGGATGTAGCCGGCGCGGATCAACAGCTTGTGGCTCGGCACCTCGGCGTCGGCGGGGTCCTCGCGCAGCGTGCGCAGGAACAGCTCGGACATGCGGGTGATCACAGCCGACCACCTTATGCGATGGCGCTTTACAGCTCGCCGGCCTCCACGGCCTCGCGGGTGTACTGGGCGGCTGCGATCTGGCGGGCGGAGAAACCGATCAGGAAGGCGCTGACGCCGACCAGCAGCGCCACGGCCGCGATCCACAGCAGCGAGTAGGTGTAGCCGCGGTCCAGCGCGTCCAGTTGGGGCGGCGTCATGTCCCGGACCGTTCCGGTGGTCCCGCCCAGATACAGCGTGCGCGACGTCTGCACGGCCTGGATGACGACCAGCACCAGCGGCCCACCGAGGTTCTGCACCATCAGCGTGATCGCCGAGACGGGACCGATCTCGCGCGGGCCAACCTCGGCGAGCGCGCACAGCGGCAGCACCACCGCGATCACGCCGATCCCGAACCCGCCGACCACGATCGGCACGAAGAGGTCGGGGAAGTACGGGATCGTGCGGTTGAGCGTCGAGCCGTACAGCATCGCGCCCAGCACGAACGAGCCACCGCCGATGATCAGCCAGCGCGGCGCAATCAGCGGCGCCACCCGGGCCGCGGCCACGTTGCCCAGACCGAGCGCGATGGCGAAGGGGATGAAGGACATGCCGGCCCGCAACGCCGAGTAGCCCAGCACGTCCTGGACGTACAGCCCGATCATCACCGTCAGCGTCAGCAGCACGCCGCCGGCCATAAACAGCGACACGAACGTCATCACCCGGTTGCGGTCGGTGAACAGCGACAGCGGCACCAGCGGATGGTCGGCCGTGCGTTCCACCAGAAGGAATCCGCCGAACAGCAGGACGGTGGCCGCGGCCGCAGCGAAGATCCACGGGTTGATCCAGCCCAGCGGCGGGCCCTGCGTGAAGATCAGCACGGCCGTGGTGCACGCCAGCGTCGCGAGCACCGCGCCGGCGACGTCCAGCCGCAGCCGTTCGCGGTGCGTCTCCCGCAGTTGGGTGAATGCGATCGCGATGATGACGATGCCGATCGGCACGTTGATCAGAAACGCCAGCCGCCACGAAATCACCGTGAACGCGCCGCCGAGCACCAGGCCGAGCACCGAGCCGACGCCCATCATTCCCGCCGACACCGCCATTGCCCGGTTGCGGGCTTGGCCGACGGCGTAGGTCGACGCGATCAGGGCGAGGCCGGTCGGCGCGGCGACGGCAGCCCCGATGCCCTGCACGGCCCGGGCCACGATCAGCATCGCCGGATCGAACGCCACGCCGCAGACCAGCGACGACACCGTGAACACGGCGACGCCGCCGATGAACGCCCGCTTGTGCCCTACCGCATCACCGACGCGCCCGCCGAGCAGCAGCAGACCGCCGAAGGTCAGAACGTATGCGGTGATCACCCAGCTTTTCGCCGCGTCGGACATGCCCAGATCGGCCTGCATGCGCGGCAGCGCGACAACGACGATCGTGCCGTCGAGCGTCGACATCAGCTGCATGCCGGTGATCGCGATGATCGCGATCCCGACGACGCTGGAAGCCAGCGGCGATCGTTGGGTACGCCGCGCCGCATACATGGGTAGCTACCCTACCGACGCGGTACTTCACTGAGCGCCGAGCGGCCAGTTATGACACGGTCCCAGGCCGAAAAGCGTGCAATAAGTGGCCATTCGGCGGAAGAGGCTAAAGCTCTCCGGGGCTGGATGTCGAGCTAAAGCTCTCCGGCGTCCAGCGCGTCCTTGACTTCCTGGGCGTGGGCGACCTCTCGGGAGGTGTAGCCGATGAACAGCGCCGCCCCGCCGACCAGCACCGCCACCGCGGCCACCCAGAGCAGGCCGTAGGTATAGCCGTGGTCGAGCGCGTTGAGCTGCGCCGGATTCATGTTCTTCACCGGGCCGGTGGTGCCGCCCAGATACAGCGTGCGCGACGTGATCACGGCCTGGATGACGGCCAGCACGACGGGGCCGCCCAGGTTCTGAGCCATCAGCGCGATCGCCGACACCGGGCCGATCCGGTCGAACCCGACACCTGCAATCGCCGACACGGTCAACGGGACCACGATCATGCCGATCCCGAGGCCGCCGACGGTGATCGGCAGCACCAGGTTCGGGAAGTACGGGATGCCGCCGTTGAGCGTCGAGCCGTAGATCATCGCGGCCAGCACCAGCACGCCGCCGCCCATCACCAGCACCCGGGGCGGAAACAGCGACACCAGGTGCGACGAGACGCCGAGTCCGATGCCCAGCGCGATCACGAACGGGATGAAGCCCACGCCGGCGCGCAGGGCGCTGTAGCCCATGATGTCTTGCACGTACAGGCCGATCAGCACCGTCAGCGTGAACATCACGCCACCCGCCAGGAAGATCGCCGCGAACGTCGCCACGCGGTTGCGGTCGCGGAACAGGTCGAACGGCACCAAGGGGTTGTCGGCGGTGCGCTCGGTGAGTGCAAACGCGCCGAGGAACACCACGGCGGCGAGGCCCGCACCGATTGCAAGAGGCGACAGCCAGCCCGACTCGGGGCCCATCGAGAAGCCGAACACGGCCGCGGTGCAGCCGAGCGTCGCCAGGATGGCGCCGGTGGCGTCGAGCTTGATCCGCTCGCGATGCGTCTCGGTGAGCGTGGTGTGGGCCAGATACAGCATCAGCAGCCCGATCGGGACGTTCACCAAGAACGCGAGCCGCCAGGACACCTCGGTCAGCGCACCCCCGACGATCAGCCCCATCACCGAACCGATTCCGGTCATCGCGGCGAAGATGGCCGTCGCGGTGTTGCGGGCCGGGCCTTTGGGGAAGGTGGTCGCGATGAGCGCGAGAGCAGTGGGCGACGCGATCGCGGCCCCAACGCCCTGCAGCAACCGCGCGGTCACCAAAGTCGCTTCGTCCCAGGCCAGCCCGCACAGCACCGATGCGATCGTGAACAACGCGACACCGGCGATGAACGTGCGCTTGCGCCCGATCGTGTCGCCCAGCCGGCCACCGAGCAGCATCAGCCCGCCGAACGTCAGCACGTAGGCGGTGATCACCCAGCTGCGGCCGGCATCGGACAGGTTCAGCTCGTCCTGGATCCGCGGCAGGGCGACAATCGCGATCGTGCTGTCCATGGTGGCGAGCAGCTGCATGCCGCCGATGGCGACCACCGCGGAGATGAAGCGCCGCGACGGCAGCCAGGCAGGGCGTGACCAGCTGGTTCGCCGGGAAACGTCGAGAGCGGCCTGATTGGCGCGATCCAGAGCTCTATGACCGTCGTGATCGACGGTCATCCGCTCCGCGTCATTGAGAGCCGTCATGGAGCGTTACCTTACAGTACTCTTAGATATTCTTTAATTCCGCGAACCCCGCGACAGCCCCGATCACGATGATCGCGGGAGGTCGCACGCCTTCTTCGCGAATCTTTTTGGCCGCGTCAGCAAGCGTCGCGCGCACCGTGCGCTCGGCCGCCGTGGTGCCCTGCTGTACCACGAGCACCGGTGTTTGCGCAGGTCGGCCGCCTTTCAGCAGCACGTCGGCGAACAGCTCGATCCGCTCGACGGCCATCATCAGCACGATCGTTCCCGTCATCGCGGCCAGCGCATTCCAATTCACTAACGATTCGGGGTCGCCCGGAGCGACGTGGCCGCTGACCACCACGAACTCGTGCGTCACCGAGCGGTGAGTGACCGGGACGCCGGCTAGCGCGGGCACCGCTATGGCGCTTGTCACACCTGGTACGACGGTGACGGGAACGCCGGCGTCGACGCACGCCAGCACCTCTTCGTAACCGCGGGCGAACACGAACGGGTCGCCACCCTTGAGCCGGACGACGAACTTGCCCGCCCTGGCCCGCTCGATCAGCACGGCGTTGATGGCGTCCTGGGCCATCGCGCGGCCGTAGGGGATTTTCGCGGCGTCGATCACCTCGACGTGCGGCGGCAGTTCGGCGAGCAGTTCGGCGGGCGCGAGTCGGTCGGCCACCACCACGTCGGCGTGGGCCAGCAGCCGCCGGCCGCGCACGGTGATCAGCTCCGGATCGCCCGGCCCGCCGCCGACGAGCGCGACGCCGCTGTGCACCACGTCCGGCGTGTCCGCGGTGATGAGGCCCTGTTGCAGCGCTTCGTGGATCGCGGACCTGATCGCCGCGGAGCGGCGGTGCTCCCCGCCGGCCAGCACGCCGACGGCAAGGCCCTCGTACTCGAAAGACGCGGGGGTGACCGCTGTTCCCTCCCGGGCGATGTCGGCGCGGACGCAGAAGATGCGGCGCGCTTCGGCTTCGGCGACGACGGCCGCGTTGACCTCGGGCTCGTCGGTCGCGGCGATCGCGTACCAGGCACCCTCAAGGTCGCCGTCCCGATACTCCCTGAGCGCCAACGAGATTCCGCTCATCGCCTCCACGGCCGGCGTCGCCGACCGGGTGATGACGTGCACGTCGGCGCCGCTGGCGATGAGCAGCGGTAGCCGGCGCTGCGCGACGCTTCCACCGCCGACCACGACGACCTTCCTACCGCCCAGCCGGAGCCCGGCGAGATACGGGTTCTCGGTCATCCGGCGAGCCTAGAGCGCGCGGCGTGAGCGACGAAGCGCGCCAACGCCTCTGGCGCCGCTGCCGGGTGAGTGTGCAGATACGAGGCATGCACGCCGCCGTGCACAGCACCGTCCCTGACAGTCCGAATCCCGCTGTATACCCAGGCCGGCTGATAGCTTTCGCTGAATTCGACTGTCGTGCGGTGGAATTCATGGCCGGTTGTCCGCTCGCCGACGGCGTGAAGGGACGAGTCGGTGACCGCGACCGCGTCGCGGTAGCCCAGCGTCAGATGGTCGGTGAACCGTGCCGATCCCGACAGCACCCCGCACATCGGGTGGCCGTCGAGCTCGGAAACCAGGTACGTCAGGCCCGCGCATTCCGCGTGCACCGGCGCGCCGCTGGAGGCCAGCGCGTGAACTTGTTGGCGCGCAACGTCGTTCGCCGACAGCTCTGCGGTGAACTCCTCGGGAAATCCGCCGGGGAGGACGAGCGCGTCGGCACTGTCGGGCAGCGGGTCGGCAAGCGGGTCGAACACCATCACCTCGGCACCCGCCGCCGTGAGCAGCTCGACGTGTTCGGCATAGCCGAACGTGAACGCCTTGCCGCCGGCCATGGCGACGGTGACGGGTGCCGGTCCGCGGTCGATTGCGGGTTCCCACGCGGGGCCAGTGACCGCGGTGGCGGCGACCGCGGCCACCGCGGCGACGTCGACATGTCCGCTGACGAGCTCCATCATCGCGGCGACGGCACGGTCCGCGAGCACGCCGTGCTCTGCGGCTGTGACGAGGCCCAGATGCCTCGAGGGAACGGACAATTCGAGTGTCCGCGGAATCGCGCCGAGCACCTCGATACCCGCCTGTGCGCAGGCTTGGCGCAGAACCTCCTCATGGCGGGCGGAGCCGACGCGGTTGAGAATCACCCCGGCGATCCGGATTGCCGGATCGAACGTCGAAAACCCGTGCAGCAGCGCGGCGATGCTCTGGCTTTGGCCACGTGCGTCGACGACCAGGATCACCGGCGCGCCCAGGAGTCCGGCCACGTGAGCGGTCGAGCCGCGTGTGTGTTCGCCGATGCGCCCGTCGAACAGGCCCATCACGCCCTCCACCACGGCGATGTCGGCGCCGATACACCCGTGCTGGTACAGCGGGCCGATGAGGTGCTCGCCGACGAGGACGGGGTCGAGGTTGCGGCCGCGGCGGCCGGCGGCCAGCGCGTGGTAGCCGGGGTCGATGTAGTCGGGGCCGACCTTGAACGGCGCGACGGCGTGGCCGGCGCGCGCGCAGCGCACCGATCAAACCCGTTGCGACGGTGGTCTTTCCGCTGCCCGATGCGGGCGCGGCGATCACGACGGCTGGGACGCTCACCTGCTCACCTGCTCACCCCTCGCCCGCGAGCGTGCGTCGAATGCCAACTCACACGGCGTGTCACCGGCACGACACGCACGCTCGCGGCAAAAGGGGGTCACCATTCGATGCCCTTCTGGCCCTTGCGGCCGGTGTCCATCGGGTGCTTCACCTTGGTCATCTCGGTGACCAGGTCGGCGGCGTCGAGCAACCGCGCGGGCGCATCACGGCCGGTGATCACCACGTGCTGCGTGCCCGGGCGGCCGGCCAGCGTGGCGATCACCTCGTCCACATCCACCCATCCCCACTTCAGCGGGTAGGTGAACTCGTCGAGAAGGTAGAAGTCGTGGCGCTGCTCGGCCAGCCGTCGCGCGATCTCCGCCCAGCCGTCGGCGGCCGCGGCGGCATGATCCTCGCCGCTGCCGGCCTTGCGTGCCCATGACCAGCCTGCGCCCATCTTGTGCCACTCGACCGCCCCGCCCACGCCGCGGTCGTCGTGCACGCGGCCCAGTTCGCGAAAAGCGTTCTCCTCGCCGACTTTCCATTTCGCGCTCTTGACGAACTGGAAGACCGCGACCGACAACCCGGCGTTCCACGCCCGCAGCGCCATCCCGAACGCGGCCGTCGACTTGCCCTTGCCCGCTCCGGTGTGGACCGCCAGCAGGGGCGCCTGCCGTCGCGCGCGGGTGGTGAGCCCGTCATCGGGGACCGTGATCGGCCGGCCTTGCGGCATGGGTGACCCTCCTTCTCAGACGGCCTCAGGCGGCGCCGCGCACGACCTCGGTGAGGCCGTCGGCACGCAGCTGCGCCAACCGCACCGTCGGAGCGCCGAGCCGACCGGCCAGCTGCTCCGCCAATCCCAGCCGCAGCCAGGATGTTTCGCAATCGACCACAACAGCGGACGCGCCCTCGGCCACAAGCAGATCCGCTGCCCGGCCGGCCGTGCCCACCGGGTCGGAGCCACCGGTCGCGCGGCCGTCGGTCAGCACGACAACCAGGCTGCGCCGTGCCGGGTCACGTAGCCGCTCCCTGGCAACCATGTCACGCGCCGCCAGAAGCCCTTGCGCCAGTGGCGTTTTGCCGCCGGTGCCGAATCGGGCCAGGCGGCGCGACGCCACGTACACCGACGACGTCGGCGGCAGCAGCACCCGGGCATCCGCGCCGCGGAAGGTGATCACCGCGACCTTGTCGCGGCGCTGGTACGCGTCGCGCAGCAACGACAGCGTCGCCCCGCTCACCGCGGCCATCCGATCGCGAGCGGCCATCGAGCCTGACGCGTCGACGACGAAGATCACCAGATTGGCCTCGCGCCCTTCGCGGATCGCGCGCCGCAGGTCGTCCGGTTCCACGCGAGGCGCCCCCGCGGTGCGAGCGCGGCGGGCCGCGGCGAGCACCGTGCCGAACAGATGCACTCCGAAGCCCTCGGTGGCATGAGCGGACACCACCGCACCCGACCGGTTGCGGGCTCGTGAGCGGCGGCCCGGCGCGCCGTCGCCGACACCGGGCACGGTGAGCAGCCGCGTGCGAAACGACGCACCCGGAGGCGCGCTGGGCCGGGTGGATGACGACGACGAATGAGGTTGAGGCTCGTCGGGATTAGACGCTCCCCCACCGGGCGGGTCGGGGTCGGGCTCAGGCTCCGGATCGGTGTCAGTCTGAGCCAGCGCGTCGTCGAGCTTCTGCGGGTCGAGTTCGGGCTCGTCGAACGGGTCACGCCGGCGGCGGTGCGGCAGGGCCAGTTGCGCCGCCACCCTGATGTCCTGCTCCTCGACCACGTCCGCACCGCGCCAGGCGGCGTGCGCCACCGCGGCACGCGCCACCACAAGGTCTGCCCGCATCCCGTCGACGCCGAACGCCGCGCACAAGGCAGCGATCCGGCGCAGTTCGGCGTCGGGCAGTACCACGTCGGCAACCACCCTGCGCGCCAACGCAATCCGCTGCGCCAATGCGGCATCATGCTCGGCGTACCGGCGGGAAAACCCGGCAGGGTCCGCCTCGAAGGCCATCCGCTGCCGGATCACCTCGGCGCGCTCGTCGACGTCACGCGAGGCCCGCACGTCCACCGTCAAACCGAACCGGTCGAGCAGCTGCGGCCGTAGCTCGCCCTCCTCCGGGTTCATCGTGCCGACGAGCATGAAGCGTGCTTCGTGGCTGTGCGACACGCCGTCGCGTTCGATGTGCACCCGCCCCATCGCGGCGGCGTCGAGCAGCACGTCGACGAGGTGGTCGTGCAGCAGGTTCACCTCGTCGACGTAGAGCACGCCGCCGTGCGCCTCGGCCAAAAGCCCTGGGGTGAAAGCATGCTCGCCGTCGCGAAGCACGCGCTGCAAGTCCAGAGACCCGATCACCCGGTCCTCGGTGGCGCCGATCGGCAGCTCCACCAGCCGCCCGAAGCCTGCCTCCGCCAACACCGACGCCAGCCCCCGTACCGCCGTCGACTTCGCGGTGCCCTTCTCCCCGCGAATCAACACCCCGCCGATCTCCGGGCGGATCGCGCACAACACCAGCGCCAGCCGGAGCAAATCCTGGCCGACGATCGCGCTGAACGGATAGATCGTCATGGCGTGCCACCTCGCACCATCGGCACGTGCGGGATACCGTCCTCGACGAATTCCTCTCCGGCCCGGGTGAATCCGTGATGTGCGTACATGTCCTCGAGGTAGGTCTGCGCGTCGATGCGGCACGGGTAGTCGCCGACGTCGGCCAGCGCCGCCTGCAGCAGCCGCGTGGTGTGGCCGAGCCCGCGGGCCTCGCGCCGGGTGCACAGGCGGCCGAGACGAAACGCCTTTTGCCCTCCGGCGTGCTCCTCGAGCAACCTCAGCGTGCAGATCACTTCACCCCGTGGGCCCTCCAGCCAGAAGTGCCGGGTCTCCGGCAGCAGGTCCCGGCCGTCGAGTTCCGGGTAGGCGCAGGCCTGTTCGACGACGAACACCTCCACCCGCAGCTTCAGCAATTCGTAGAGCGTCGCGGTGTCGAGGTCCTTGGCCCACGCCCGGTGCAACGTGACCGTCATGCCCCGGCCTGACGCTCTTCGCGCGAGCCCTCATCGCCCAACACCTTCGACGTCCAGTCCGACACTTCCTCGAAGAGCCGAGGCTCGTCGGACAGCTTGGTGCCCAGCGACGGCACCATGTCCTTGAGCTTCGGACGCCACGACTGGTAGCGGTCGGAAAAGCACCGCTCGAGCACGTCGAGCATGTCGTGCACGGCGGTCGACGCGCCCGGTGACGCACCGAGCAGGCTGGCGATGCTGCCGTCGGCCGAATTCAGCACCGTCGTGTCGAACCCGAGCACTCCGCTCCTGCCGCCGGTGGGCCGGATCACCTGTACGCGCTGCCCGGCGACGATCGTCTCCCAATCCGACGGCTCGGCGGCCGGCACGAAGTTGCGCAGCGCGTCGATGCGGTCGTCGTCGGACAGCAACAACTGGCCGACCAGGTACCGCACCAAGCTCATCTCTTTCATGCCCACGCTGAGCATCTGGCTCAGGTTGCCGGGTTTGACCGACAACGGCAGGTCGGTCAAGTGGCCCTGCTTGAGGAACTTCGGCGACCAGCCGGCGAACGGCCCGAACAGCAGCCAGGACTGGCCGTTGATGATCCGCGCGTCCAGATGCGGCGCCGACATCGGCGGTGCACCCACCGCGGGGAAGCCGTACACCTTCGCGTTATGTTGTTCGGCCAGAGCGGAATTCGACGTGCGGATGAACTTGCCGCTCACCGGGAAGCCGCCGTAGCCCTTCACCTCGGCGATGCCGGACTTCTGCATCAGGCGCAGCGCGTCGCCGCCGGCACCGACGAACACGAACTTCGTGTTGATCGTCGACGTCGCGCCGGTGCGGTTGTTGCGCACGGTAAGAGTCCACGTGCCGTCGGACCCGCGGCGCAACGTGCGCACCTCGTGGCCGAACAGCGCCTCGGTGCCGTGCTGCACGCCGTAGCTGATCAGCTGTTTGGTGAGGCTGCCGAAGTCGACGTCGGTGCCGTTTTGCGTCCAGTTCAGCGCGACTGGTTCGGTGAAGTCACGGCCGGCGGCCATCAGCGGCAGCCGGCGGGCGAATTCGTCGGCGTCGTCGACGAGCTCGGTCGACACGAACAGCGGGTTGTGCACCAGTGCTTCGCGGCGCCGGCGTAAGAAGTCCACCTGGTCGGCGCCTTGCACGAAGCTGACGTGCGGCACCGGGTTGAGGAAACTGCGCACGTCGGGAAGCACGCCGTTCTCCACGGCGTAGGCCCAGAACTGCCGTGCCAGCTGGAACTGCTCGTTGACGTTGACGGCCTTGGTGATGTCGATGGACCCGTCCGGCTGTTCGGGGGTGTAGTTCAGCTCGCACAGCGCCGAGTGGCCGGTGCCCGCGTTGTTCCACGGACCGCTGCTCTCCGCGGCCGCGGCATCGAGCCGTTCGACCAGCGTGATCGACCATTCGGGTTCCAGGAGCCGCAGCAACGCGCCGAGCGTGGCGCTCATGATTCCGGCTCCCACCAGCACGACGTCGGTCTTCGGGGATGCCGCCGCGTCTGTCACCACTGCCCAAGGTTATCGACCTCGACCACGCGGCGTCGTACCAGGCAGTAAGCCACCCGGCCATTAAGGTTAGCTGCGTGGCGGCTGTATGGGAGCCCGACGTCCTGACCGGGTACTGGCAGACCACGCTGGCGCTGGGCCCTGATCCCGACGGCGAGGGCGACGTCGTCGCCACCCTGATCCGGCGAGGTGAGCCGCAACCGGTCAAGCACGCCGTGCTCGCGGTGCACGGCTACACCGACTACTTCTTTCACACCGATCTCGCGGATCGTCTGACGGCTCGAGGATTCGCGTTCTACGCGATCGACCTGCACAAGTGCGGACGGTCCTGGCGGGAGGGGCAGACGCCGCACTTCACGACGGACCTGTCGCGCTACGACGCCGAACTGGAGCGGGCGGCGGCAGTGATCCGCCGCGAGACGGCGGAAGCCCGGATCCTCGTCTACGGCCACTCCGCCGGCGGTCTGATCGTCACGCTGTGGCTGGACCGGCTGCGCCGGCGCGGCGCCCGGTCGGGCGTCTCCGGGCTGGTGCTCAACAGCCCGTTCTTCGACCTGCATGGCCCGGCGGTGCTGCGTGCCGGCGTCACGTCGGCCGCGATCCGGGCGGCGACCAGGTTCGGCAGCAAGCGGGTGCTGCGGGCGGCCGGCGAAGGCGGGTACGGGACGAGCCTGCACCGCGACTACGGCGGCGACTTCGACTACAACCTGACGTGGAAGCCGCTGGGCGGGTTTCCGGTCACGGTCGGCTGGATCAACGCGGTCCGGCGCGGGCAGATGCAGCTGCACCGCGGGCTGGACGTCGGCGTGCCGAACCTGATCCTGCGCTCTGACCGAAGCGTGCCCGAAACCACCGACCCGGAGACGATGCACCGCGGCGACGCGGTGCTGGACGTCGCGCAGATCGCGCGGTGGGCCGGCTGCGTCGGCAACCACACCACCGTCGTCCCCGTTGCCGACGCCAAGCACGACGTGTTCCTGTCGCTGCCTCACGCGCGCGAGGCCGCCTACCGCGAGTTGGCGGCCTGGCTGGACAGGTACACGGCGTTCGTGGAGTCGCCACGTTCCGCCGACGCGAGGCAGATGTCATGATGCATTTCGATCTGGCGATCATCGGAACGGGTTCGGGCAACACCATTCTCGACGAGCGCTACACCGACATGAGCGTGGCGATCTGCGAGCAGGACGTGTTCGGCGGCACCTGCCTGAACGTCGGCTGCATTCCGACGAAGATGTTCGTCTACGCTGCCGAAATCGCCCAAAGCGCCAACGACTCAGCGCGGTTCGGTGTCGACGCCCGCGTCGACGGGGTGCGGTGGCCCGACATCGTGTCCCGGATCTTCGGCCGCATCGACCCGCTGTCGGTCGGCGGGGAGAACTATCGGCGGTCCTCGCCCAATGTCACCGTGTACCACAAGCACACCCGCTTCGGGCCGAACCGCAACGGCCGCCACACCTTGCGCGTCGAGGGCGGCGACGAGTTCACCGCCGGCAAGGTCGTGATCGCCGCCGGATCCCGCGTGGTGGTGCCCAAGGCGATTGTCGAGTGTGGCGTGCCGTACTACACCAGCGACACGATCATGCGGATCCACGATCTGCCCAAGCACCTCGTGATCATCGGCGGCGGTTTTGTGGCAACGGAATTCGCGCATATCTTCTCGTCGATGGGCAGCCACGTCACCTTGGTGATCCGCGGCAGCACGTTGCTGCGCGGGCACGACGACACGATCATGATGCGCTTCACCGACATCGCTGCCAAGAAATGGGAGATCCGCGCACACCACCACGTTGTGGGCGCGCGTCAGGTCGGCGAGGCGGTGGAACTTGCCTGCGATGACGGTGGAACCATTCGAGGCGACGCGCTGCTGGTCGCCACCGGCCGTGC
Organism: uncultured Actinomycetota bacterium; assembly: GCA_963775205.1. Taxonomy (GTDB): domain Bacteria; phylum Actinomycetota; class Actinomycetes; order Mycobacteriales; family Mycobacteriaceae; genus Mycobacterium. The sequence goes on from CAVZHV010000002.1 coordinate 493,852, forward strand.
ACCCAATGGCGACCTACTGGACGCCGAACTGGCCGGCGTGGACGTGGACGGCTGCGGCCGGGTGCTCGTCGACGAGTACCAACGCACCACTGCCCGAGGCATTTACGCGCTGGGTGACGTCAGCTCGGCCTACCAGCTCAAGCACGTCGCCAACCACGAGGCACGGGTGGTGCGTCACAATCTGCTGCAGGACTGGGACGACACCGGCTCGCTTGTCGCCGCCGACCACCGCTACGTGCCGTCGGCGGTGTTCACCGACCCGCAGATCGCCACGGTCGGGCTGACCGAAAACCAGGCCCGCGCACAGGGTTACGCGATCAGGGTGAAGGTTCAGGACTACAGCGATGTCGCGTACGGCTGGGCGATGGAGGACACCACCGGTTTCGCAAAGGTCATCGTCGACGACGACACCGGACTGATTCTCGGCGCTCACCTGATGGGACATCAGGCGTCGTCGCTGATTCAGCCGATCGTGCAGGCGATGAGTTTCGGCCTGCCCGCCCAGGACATGGCCCGCGGCCAGTACTGGATCCACCCGGCGCTGCCGGAGGTGATCGAGAACGCGCTGCTGGCGCTCTGCGGCGAGCCGCCGTGGCCACCGTCGCGGGCGCACTAGCGGGGTGGATCGACGCCGTCACGACGGCCTACTCGACGAATTCGGCGACTGGCTGAGGGCGGCTGGTCACCCTGACGGACCAGAGATGGTCGCTGACGCCTACGAAGCGCTGTCGCACGACGAGCGCGACGCACTCGTCGACCGGTTCTCACACGACGAATCCGAAACCACCGAATCGCCGTTCCTTTACATCCCGCCGCCACCGGCCGACATCGAAGCTGTCGCTTTCCAAGCGCGAGCTCATCGACGCGCTCGATCAGGTAACCGATGATCAACGGCAGGCGGTGATGGATGCCTGGAAGCCGACTCTCGAAGCAGGCGATCGGGTCCGGGAGATCGTCGACTTCATCAGTTCAGCAGACTATTCCGTTTCGCGGTTCAAGGGTTTCGGCACGCTCGAGATGTTCGACGACGCCGTCGTCGGCGCGGCCCTTCGCGAACTGCTCGACGGACCATTAGCCGGCAACGCAGCTTTGTACCTGCTCGCCCGAGGCCTGGCGGATGAGCAGGAGGTCGGCGGGCTGGTCGACATCGGCGTATTTGTCGACGTGCTGGCGTCGAGCCCGGACGACCCGGACGAACTGTGCGAGATGTTCGCGAACGCCCCTCAAACCGCCGACCAGTATGCGGCTTTGGAGCAGATGTGGCGGCATCCGGCAGCGGAGACGCCCGCCGTCCTCGACGCCCTCGGAAAGCACCTCCCCGACCACAAGCTTGCCAAGGCCGCCCGCAAGGCGGCGATCAAACACGGCAGTTGGATGGCCAACCGACACCGACCCGGTGCGCTAGCGATCTGGTTTTGCCGCCATTGGTTGTCAGTGAGCATGACTATAATCGAACATATATTCGACCAGGAGAGCCCAGCCGAGCTGATCGCAGTGGTCGAGGACGCCTACGGTCAGGAGTCGCGGCTGATGGCGCGCAAGCTCGCGGCGATCGCGGCGCTGTTGTGGCATCGCCTCGAGGAGTACGAAACCGGTCCCGACCCCGATTATGCGACGGTCAGCGGTTATCAACGCACGAGCGCTGAAGTGACCGCGGCGATGAACTTGTCGCCTCGTGCCGCCAGCTTCATGGTGTCATATGCCGATACCTTGAAAACTCGGCTGCCCAAGATCGCCGCGCTTCTCGCCGAGGGCCGAACCGATTGGCGCACTGTCGAATTGATCATCAACCGCGCCGAGCTCGTCAACGACGAGATCGTTTCCCAGATCGACGAGTCGCTGGCAGCGCGGATCGTCAACTGGCGGTGCTGGTCGCGGCGGCGGATCATCAACGCGGTCGATGCCGCGGTGCGGGTGGTCGATCCCGACACGGCGCGCGAGCGCCGCCTGGCCGATGAGAATGACCGCAACATCGAGGTGACCGCGCTGCCGGGCGGTGCCGCCAAGGTTTCGGGTCAGGTCGCCGCCGCGGCGGCCGCCGCGTTCGATCAACGGCTTTCAGAGTTGGCCAACGGCGTGTGTGCCGGTGATCCACGCACGATGGCGGCGCGCCGCGCGGACGCACTGGCCGCAATGGCCGCAATGGCAGAGCACTGGTATGCACCTGCGACACAGCCGATTGCCCGGCTCACGGCGGGAGCGAGGCCGCACCGGCGGGGGCGCGCGTGGTGGTCAACGTGGTGGTCAACGTGGTGGCCGGCGAGGACACCGTGCGCGGGAGAAGTGACCAGCCGGGCTATCTGTCCGGTTTCGGGGTTATCGATGCCGAGCAGATCCGCGAGTTCATCGACGCCGGGGCGGCGCTGCGGGTGCTGGAGCCCACCACCACACTGGCCGAGGCACTGCGCTATCAGCCGTCGGCGGCGCTGGAGCGCCGGATTCGCTGCCGCGATCTGACGTGTCGGTTTCCCGGGTGCGACCGCCGCGCGGAGTCTTGCGACATCGACCACACGGTGGCGTTCAACCATGCCGACCCCGCCGCCGGCGGGTTGACGGTGGCGGTGAACTTGAAATGCTTGTGCCGACTTCACCGATGGCTGAGGACATCAGGACGAGCACATACGACCGACAATATTCAGTGCGATTGCAGCCACTCAGTTCCTTCCCAAGCGGAAAACTTGTCCTATGCCTAATGAAGGACCGAACCCGGTGTATGACCTTTACCTCGGCGCCCTACGCCGGTTAGGGCACTACAGATGGTTCGGGTTTGTGTTTAAGCACCTCGGGACACCGGCAGATCGGGCGCTGATACGCGTGAGCCGAGGCCGACTGTCTATGGGCGGTTCCGAGTTGCCGACGATGCTGCTTACGACGACAGGCAGAAGAACTGGCAAAGAACGCACTGTCCCGCTGAACTACGTGCGAGATGGTTCGAACGTGATCGCGGTATGTGAGAACTTCGGCTTGGATACGGCCTCAAGTTGGCCGTACAACCTCCTCGCCGACCCCAAGGCTCGCCTTGAGATCAAGGGCATCGCCGCGGACTATCTCGCGCGACCCGCCACCGAGGAAGAGGTGGACCGCAACATGCCGAAACTGATCGCGATGTGGCCGGCACATGACACCTACGCCGAACGCAGCGGCACACGCAAAGTATTCGTCTTCGAACCCGTGAATGCACGATCCTGAGCCGCTAGGAAAGTAGCGTGTCCGGGGACATCTCATGGCGACGCATCCGCGCGCCTGAACGTTCTTCGGCCAGTCGCTGCCACCATCGCGTCATGACCTTCCACGACGAGATGGGGGTTACCATTCGCCCCAGTTAGGAGGACAATTGAGCCGTGCGGGATTCAACGAATACTCTGACACAAATTAGCAGTTCATGGCCTTATTTAGGAGGACGAAATGAAGTACGTCTTGGCCTGGACGAACCGGCTCACCGGCTCCGCAAAAGACAATGAAGCGTCAGTCCGGCGCGGCTTGGAACTGTTTTCCAAGTGGCAGCCGCCAGCGAGCTCGACGTTCCACCAGTTCGTCGGACGGCTCGATGGCAATGGAGGGTTCGCCGTAGTGGAGACCGACAATCCGGCAGACCTGCTAGACGGGGCCGGTAAGTTCGGCACCAACAACGAATTCCAACTCTATCCGGTCGTCGATATAAATGACTGGGTTCAGACGCTGGGGCAGGGTGTGGAGTTCAGGGAGTCGATCAGCTGAACCGCACCACACCGAAGGGGCCGCTCCTGGTGGGCGGCCCTTTACTGTGCTGATGGCCATTTGACGCAGAACCTCCCTGACGTCTTAGTGCTACCTCGCCGCGCTGGAGCCCCTGCGCTGGTGGCGTTGGTTCGGTCGGTGGTAGGCCCTTCGCTTCAAGCGTTCTTCGCCCAGCCGAAAACACCATCTCTTGAAAAACGTTCTGGGGCTGGTGAGGTGAGCCCGTCGTAGTGGTCCAGTTGTTGTGCGACTCTGTTGCCCGGTGTTCGGGCAGGAAGAATCGGCAACGACATGACATCAAAGAAGCGCCGGCGGCATACGCCGGATCAGATCATCCGCAAGCTTGCCGAGGGCAACAAACTCCTCGCGTCGGGCCAGGAACTTGACGCGGTGTGCCGGCACCTGGAGGTCGCTGAGTCGACGTGGCATCGCTGGCTTGCCCAGTACGGCGGCATGAAGGCCAGCGACGCCAAACGGCTCAAGGAACTCGAAGCGGAGAACGCCCGGTTGAAGAAGTTGGTCGCCAACCAGGCTCTCGACATTGACATGCTCAAGGAGATCTCGGCGGGAAACTTCTAACCCCGAACCGCAAGCGCAGCGCCGTCAAGGTGCTGCGCGACCGGTTCGGGGTGTCCGAACGCCGAGCCTGCGCTGTGGTGGGCATTCACCGGTCGACGATGCGCCTGGCCCCGCCACCGCTGACCACTGAGGAAGCCGAGTTACGTGCCTGGCTGCGCCAGTTCTCCACCGACCGGCCTCGCTGGGGGTGGCGGCGGGCAGCCAAGATGGCCCGCCGGGCGGGCTGGAAGGTCAACAACAAGCGCATCCGCCGGCTGTGGCGTGAGGAGGGCCTGAGGGTCCCACAGCGCCGCAAGAAGAAGCGTTTGACCGGCATCGGTGTCGCTGTTGGGGCGATGTCACCGATTCGTCCGAACGTGATCTGGGCGATGGACTTCCAGTTCGACACCACCGCCGATGGCCGCACCCTCAAGATGCTGAACGTGATCGACGAGTTCACCCGCGAAGCCCTCGCCATCAACGTTGATCGCTCCATCGACGCTGACGGCGTCGTCGCCGTCTTGGACCACCTCGCCCTGCAGCGAGGCGCCCCGGCCTATGTGCGCTTCGACAACGGCCCCGAGTTCGTAGCCCACGCCGTGAACGACTGGTGCCGATTCAACAGCGCCGCTTCGCTATTCATTGATCCCGGCTCGCCATGGCAGAACGCCTGGATCGAATCATTCAACGGCCGACTACGCGACGAGCTGCTCAACTCGTGGCGCTTCGATTCGCTACTCGAAGCCCGCGTGATCATCGAAGACTGGCGCTGCGACTACAACGCCAACAGGCCCCACACCGCCCACGGCGAACTCACCCCAACCGAGTTCGCTCTACAGTGGACCACGACCCACCAACCCCAAGTCGCATAGCGACTGGACCACCAAACGGGTCCCCCTCACTGGAAGGATCGCCCGCTCGCCGACGGCTCGCGGAAGTAGTGACCTCCAGGGGGCCAACGACCCCAATCCCAGGGACCTAAGTCCCTTACCCCCGCATCCAAATAGGGCCAAGGCTCAATCCAACGCAGCAGGACTTTGGTTGGGGGGAAAGGTAGGCTTTCAATGACGAAGTATGTCTTGCGGATGATTGGACTGTTGCCGCTGCTCTTCGCGATGACCGTGCTCGGCACCGGTGTGTCCGCTGCACAGACTGAGCCCGCGACACTCACCTGGGCGAGGTGTTGGATCAAGAACGTTGATAACGGTTGGAGCGTGGTTTACAAGTGCGAGCTTTCGATCGACAATCCAAGCGAGGAACAGATCGAGCTTCTGATCACGTTCGAAGGGCCTGACCCCGAGGTCCGCCGCTTTCCCAGTGAAGCGAATATTTACTACCCCGAACTAGGCTCGGGGGTGACATCCGACCCCCCGGCGAGTTCGGCCACCATTCAAGGCAAAAGAAATGGCAAAATCGAATTCGAAGAGATCGTGCCGGTGCCCGGATCATGGCCCTAAGCCCCAGCTAGCCCGGATTGTTCGCGGCTGATCGTGCAGCGGGCCACGCGGTGCGCCCGCCGCGTCGGTGTTGAGTTGGTTGCACAACCACGCTGCGCTAGGTGTCGCCGTCGCCCCGCTGAAGCCGATTTGAAGCGTACTTCACGCAGTCGGTGTCACCACTTGCTCAAGCCGCTTACGGCAGGCGAAATGAGTTTCGCCGCAACCCACCGCTACGGAGACGCGACGGCGAAAAGACGCCACTGCGGGTGCAGCACCTGGTTGACGCCGCCAAGCGAGGCGGGGCGCTGGTGATCATCGACGAGACCCGCACCGGCTACGGGCTTACTGGTGTGCTGTGGGCACAGCAGCTCTACGGCATCGAGGCCGACATCACCGTGCTGGGCGGGGCCGGTGGCGGTTGCTTCCCGTTCGGGGCGGTGGTGGCCCCCTCGTTGTATTTCGACGGCTGTCGTCCTGCATCTCGCCAGGCGGGCAACCCGGTGATCTGCGCGGCAGGTAAGGCCACCCTGGACCAGCTGACCCCAACGCTGCTGGAGCACGTCACCGACGTCGGGATCGTGCTGGGCGACGTGCGCGTACGTTGAGGTTTCGTGACGGACCGTTTCTGCTCCGCGTGTGGCGCACCGGTCGAACCTGATGCGCATTTCTGCCCACATTGCGGACACCCGCTTGGTGGTACCGCCGCAGCAGAGCCAGTCGCCGCCCCGCCTCCAACTCCCGGTGCGGGAGCCTCCGTTCCCCCGACCGAAACCCGCGGCACCTTCGGTCGGCACAAGGCCCGAAACCTACTGCTAGCCGCGGTCGTGACAGTGGTCGTCATCGGACTCGCTGTCGGGATCACCCTCGTGCTTACCCGCTCGTCCAGCGAATCCGGTGAACTCTTCCTCGAATCAGCTACATCGACCGGTGCCGATCCCTTCACCGACTCGACCGCCACCAGCAACGCTACGGTGCGCACCACGCCGACCCCGCCGACGACGGCCCCGCCAGAACCGGCCCAAGGCCAGACCATGATCGGAACCGTCGACGGAAGCACCGCCGGTCTTTACGGCGGCACCCTCAACGCGGCATCCTGCGACCGTGAGAAACAGATTTCGTTCCTTCAGGCCAACCCCGACAAGGCGGAAGCGTTCGCCTCCGTCCTCGACATCTCGGCCGACCAGGTCCCCGATTACATACGCGGCCTCACCCCCGTCGTGCTGCGCCACGACACTCGAGTAACCAACCACGGCTTCATCGACGGTTCCGCCACCTCTTTTCAGTCAGTCCTCCAAGCAGGCACCGCAGTCCTGGTCGACAGGCAGGGCATCCCGCGGGTGCGCTGCATGTGCGGCAACCCGCTTACCCCACCCGCAGCGCTTGAAGACGACGTCCGTTATCAAGGACAGACCTGGCCCGGATTCGCACTGAACCAGACGGTCGTGATCCGAACCGACACCAGGATCGACATGGACGTCTTCGTCCTCGTCGACATCCAGACCGGTGACTGGTTCGATCGGCCCAGCGGGACAGGCGGAACCCAGGACAAACCAGATGACGGCGGCGGAGGAACCACCGCCGGGAGCGGTGCCGGAATCTGTGCCTCGACATCAGAGGGCGCAGCGAACCGACTGCTGGAGGCGCGCCGCCGTGACGACCGGGTCGACGCCGCCATGTGCGCGTCGGTGAACGTCCTTAACTACATGTGGGGTCTGACCGACGACTTTGCCAGAACACTGACACTCGACCATTGCGAACCCGCCGATCCCACCGGGGTATCGAACAGCGACAGATTCGACAGGTGCTTCCTGTCGAACAACGCCTTCCTGGTCGGCTACCAGATCTCTCTACCGCCGGCCTCCAACTGGATCTTCAACGGCATCGGCCTCATCGACGGTCGGCCCTCAACGACAACCACACCCACCACGACCGGGGCGACAGCTACGCCCACCGCAACAGGGTCGGGGTGCGGGTCATCAGCGAAGTCCCTCACTCAACGCACGCCTGCCGAGGAGGTGCTGGTCAACTACTTCAATGCGATCAACGCCAGGGACTACACCACGGCCTGGAATTACCTCCACAGCAGGGTCCAAGCCCGGTACGGGTCGGAGAACGCGTTCGCGGCCATGATGTCGGAGCACGTCGCTTGCGTCCGGGTACTCGACATCAACCTGGCGAACAGCCGCGACGATCCCGACACGCCGCCTGACATAGCAGTGTCCGCCTCGCTCGGTATCCAGTGGTACAAAGTGCAGTTCGCCGACCGATACGTGACGCCGTTCCCCGCCGGTAGTGGTTCGCTCCCACCGTTCTGGAAGGTCGAGGCCAACACGGACGAAGGCGCTCCACCGCCCAAGATCCTCGACTCGGCGACGGGACCATAAGCAGCCGCACTCCATTGAGCACCCGGCAATTCGAGATCCACATCACGACGCTCTCACACGAAACAATCGCCGGCGCCTTAGCTTGGGAAGAGTGGCCAATCTTCGTTTCCGAGCAGCGCAGCTGACCGTAGTTGTGCATGCGGGCAGCCTCCCGCGGCTCGCAGGCAGGCTCACGGCCTCCAGCGCAGGCTGTCAATCGGGCTCCCATGCCACGCGCCTTAAGTTAAGGCTTAAAGGCGATGCCGCAGTCGTAATCGACGAGTGGGTCGTCGCCGTAGGGCTCGTCCAGAATCGAATGGTCTGCACGACTGATCGTGCGAGTCCGACGATAGAACCCGCCCCACTTGGTGAAAACCAGCATCGTGACGGTTGCAGTTCGATCGTTCATCACCACGGAGGGCGTTGGGTCTTCAATAGCGCGCGCCGCTCGTATTTGCTCGGCAGTCATCGGCCGGCCGGCAGAATCCGGACCCGTCAGGGATCGGATGGTTTTCTCGACGTCATCCGCGCCGCACAGCACCCTCCAATCGTTGTACCTGGCATGCCAGTCCAAGTAGAACTGGTTCGCCGACATCGCGAACACCACGTACTCGAAATAGCCTTCGGGGCTGTGCTGCGGTACGACGAATGCCAGGTAGTCGGGGTGATCCGGCGGGTAATCGCTTTCACGGGCATACGCAGGCTGGTTGACGGGGCGGGCGTACAGCAGCGGGTAACCGCCCATACCGTCTTGGTGGTAGACGTAATCCAGCACATAGCCATCGCGCATTTTCAGGTGAATGAAAGCGTCGAAATATCGGTTCGGATCGAACTCTGTGCCTGCTTTGGTCGGATTGGCTTGAGAAAAATCCGGCGGGAAGACCAAATCGCTGCGCATGTGATCCACCGCAGCGACGAGGCGCCCGCAGCCGAGATCAGACGTCTCCGCCCGGGCTGAGAAATCAGTTTGGCAGGCCAGTGCGACCACAATGAGATGGGCGATCGCAAGACGGGCAAACTTCTTGAGGCTTTCTCGGGTCATTGTCGGATGCGGCGATCCAAATGCTCTCGTTCGTTGGCTCTGGCGGCTCACACTACCGTCGGCAGTTATTCGTGGCCGCCGGTTCGAGCAACACGTTGAGGCCGATTTCTATCACGCTAGATCGGCATCGGGCAGCCGCAGAACTGAGCCGTCCCGGTTGTCTGGCCGGCAAAATTGCCGGTGGCGCTGCCCGGCTGTGTTTGGAGTGAGCGCTAAATCGACTGGCCGTACCCATGCATCGGGGCGAGTCGAAGTGGGTGGATCGAGTCCGGCGCTGAGTGTTCTTCAGCCATTCGGTATCACCATCGCCTCAAGACGTTTCACGGCGGGCAGGGTGGATGGCGCGACGAACAGTTGACTGACGGGACGATTATTTGGACGTCGCCGACGGGCGAGGTCTACCGCACTACGCCCGGCGGGGCGGACCTGTTCGCAGAGTTCCGAAAGCCGGCGTGCGCCAGGCCCATGCCGAGGCGACGGAATCACGCGCGGGATCGAAAGTCGCGGATTGCGCGCGCCCGCAGGCGTAACCGCACGATTCGGCCCGTCAACGACGAGGTCCGCCGCGTCCGACTGGCGAGGAAGGACGAAATCGAGGCCCGTCAGTTCCGAAATCACATGCGCCGCATGTTGTTTCTGTTCAAGGGCAAACCGAGCACCAGTCCGTTCTGCACTTGGGTGAATGACCCGATCGAATCCGAAGAGCTGCCACCCGACTGGCAACCACCACCGAAACCGCCTCCGCTACCCGACGAGCCACCCTTCTGAGCGGTGTCGATATGGGCACGAATCGGCGTGTCGCGAAACCGGTCGCGCGCCCACGCGTTACAACGACGGCATGGCTAAGTTCGACGACAGCTACCCGGTGCGCCTGCGTGGCGACCTCGACGACTCCGTGTCGCGATGGTTGTGGTTGGTCAAGTGGCTTTTGCTCATTCCGCACTACATCGTGTTGTTCTTCCTCTACATCGCGTTCTTCGCCACCACGGTGATCGCGTTCTTCGCGATTCTGTTCACCGGCCGCTATCCCCGCTCGCTCTTCGACTTCGGTGTCGGGGTGCTGCGATGGTCCTGGCGCGTGGGCTTTTACGGGTACTCCGCGCTCGGCACCGACAAGTACCCGCCCTTCTCGCTGAGCAGCACCGACTACCCGGCCGACCTCGAGGTCGACTATCCGGAGCGGTTGTCGCGCGGCCTGGTGTTGGTCAAATGGTGGCTGCTGGCCATTCCGCACTACTTCGTCATCGCGGCGATCGTCGGCGGCGTGGTGCACCTGACGACCGAGACCCAGGACAGCGGGTCGGCGATGCTTCCGTTGTTCGGCGTGCTGATCGTGATCGTGTTCGTGGCGTTGCTGTTCACCGGCCGCTATCCCCGCGGCGTGTTCGATTTCCTGCTCGGCATCAACCGGTGGATGTTCCGGGTTCGGGCATATGCGTTACTGTTTCGCGACGAGTACCCCCCGTTCCGGCTCGACCAGGGCCCGCGGGAGCCGGCGGGCGGGCCCGACGAGCGGGCACGGGCAGCCGCGGGCGGCCCTGGCGCGTAACACTTCGCGAGCCTTTCGTCCCGGTGAGCAGTAGGTACTCGGCGTGTCGCCGAGCAACTGGAACTCCACCGCCATCCACTGGAGCTTACGTCCGACCCCCATGCACGAGGTGCCATCCGCGAGCGTGCGCACAATGCCAGCAGCGGCGGCGTGTCGGTGGCAAGACACGCACGTTCGCGCAAAGAGGGGGCTAGTCCAGGAAGCCGTGCAGCAGCGACGCCGACCCCGCGATGTGTGCGCGCATCGCCGCCTCGGCCGCGTCCGGGTCGCCCGCCAGGATCGCGATGACGATCGCCTCGTGCTGCTCGTCGGAATGCGCGATGTTGCGTGACAGCAACGGAATTCGGTCCAGCAACCGGTTCACCCGCATCCGGTTCTCGGCGACCAGCGGTACCAATGACGGCACCTCCGCCAGTTCCGCGATCGCCAGGTGCAGGCGCGAGTCGAGCCGCCGGTAGTCAGCCGGGTCCGCCCCGCGGACATCAGCCATCCGCGACCACAGCAGCTCACGCTCCGCGGCGGTCAGCGTGCGCGTTGCCGCCATCCGTGCCGCACCGACTTCGAGAATCTCGCGCAGCCCCAGCGCATCGTCGAGCTCCGCCCCCGTGACAGCCTGTCCACCAACGGAATCCGCTGTGGGCAATTCCTGGACCAGGAACGTGCCGCCGTAGCGTCCGCGCCGTGACACCAGATACCCCGCCTCGGCCAGCGACTTGATCGCCTCCCGCACCGTGTCGCGACTCACCTGTAGGCGCGCGGCGAGCTCGCGTTCCGGCGGCAGCGACTCACCCGGCGCGATCACGCCGAGCCGGATCGTCTGCAGCAGCCGGCCGACCGTGTCCTCGAACGCATTGCCCGGCCGCACGGGCCGCAGCAGCGCATCACTGACCAGCTGGGCGCTCATATCGGCGTGACGTAAGCCGCGCTGATTCCGCCGTCGACCAGGAATGTCGACGCGGTGATGAACGACGCGTCGTCGCTGGCCAAAAACGCCACCGCGGCGGCGATCTCCTCGGGCTCGGCGAACCGCCCGATCGGCACGTGCACCAGCCGCCGCGCCGCACGCTCGGGATCCTTGGCGAAGAGCTCCTTGAGCAGCGGCGTGTTCACCGGTCCCGGGCACAACGCGTTCACCCGAATTCCGGTGCGCGCATATTGCACACCCAGTTCGCGTGACATCGCCAGCACCCCGCCTTTGGACGCGGTATAGGAGATCTGCGATGTCGCCGAACCCATCACCGCGACGAACGACGCCACGTTGACGATCGAGCCTCCGCCTTTTCTGCTCCTCGCGTCCGCGGTCCCCGCCGCGCTCATGTGCCGCAGCGCGGCCCGGCAGCACAGGTACACCGACTTGAGGTTGACGTCCTGCACCCGCTGCCAGGCCGCCAGCTCGGTGTTCTCGATCAGGTCGTCGTCGGGCGGGGAGATTCCGGCGTTGTTGAACGCGATGTCGACCGACCCGTATGTGCTTGCCGCCGTGTCGAACAGCGCGTTGACCGCGGCCTCGTCGGTGACGTCGACGGGCACGAACATCCCGCCGAGCTCGTCGGCGGCCTCCTGTCCGGCCACCCGGTCGACGTCGGCGACGACGATCCTCGCCCCCTCGGCGCGCATCCGCCGCCCGGTTGCGAGCCCGATCCCGCCGGCGCCGCCGGTGATCACCGCGACTCTGCCGGCCAGCCGCTGCGAAAGGTCGATCATCAGGCCTCCCCGACCGCGACGAACACGTTCTTGGTTTCGGTGAACGACAGCGGCGCGTCCGGCCCCAGCTCGCGCCCCAGCCCCGACTGCTTGAACCCGCCGAACGGAGTGTTGTAGCGCACCGAGGAGTGTGAATTCACCGACAGGTTGCCGGATTCCACCGCGCGCGACACCCGCAACGCGCGCGACAGGTTGTCCGTCCAGATCGACCCCGACAACCCATACGGCGTGTCGTTGGCCAGTGCGATGGCGTCAGCCTCGTCGTCGAACGCCAGCACGGTGACGACCGGGCCGAAGATCTCCTCTCGGACAGTTCGATCCGACCGCGACGGCGTCAACACCGTTGGCGGGAACCAGAATCCCCGGCCCGACGGCGCACTGCCACGGAATGCGACCGGCGCGTCGTCGGGAACGTAGGAGGCCACCGTCTCCCAGTGCGCGCGTGACACCAGCGGACCCATCTCGGTGTCCCTCGCGCCCGGATCGCCGACGACCACGCCTTTCACGGCCGGTTCCAGCAGCTCCATGAACCGGTCGTACACCTTGCGCTGCACCAGAATTCGGCTGCGCGCGCAGCAGTCCTGCCCAGCGTTGTCGAACACCCCGTACGGCGCTGTCGCGGCGGCGCGCTCCAGATCGCAGTCGTCGAACACGATGTTGGCGCTCTTACCGCCGAGTTCGAGGGTGACGCGCTTGACCTGCCTGGCGGCGCCGGCCATCACCTGGATACCGACCTCTGTCGAACCGGTGAACACGATCTTGCGGACATCGGGGTGCGTGACGAACCGCTCCCCCACCACCGAGCCCTTGCCGGGCAACACCTGGAACAGATCAGCGGGCAGCCCCGCCTCCGCCGCCAACTCGCCCAGCCGGATCGTCGTCAACGGCGTCCACTCGGCAGGCTTCACCAGCACCGCGTTCCCAGCGGCCAGCGCGGGCGCGAAGCCCCACGACGCGATCGTCATCGGAAAGTTCCACGGGGTGATCACCCCGACCACCCCGAGCGGCTCGTTGAACGTGACGTCCAGGCCGCCGGCAACGGGAATCTGCTTGCCCGCCAAGCGCTCCGGACTCGCCGCATAGTACTGCAGCACGTCGCGGACGTGGCCAGCCTCCCACTCGGCCGACGAGATCGGGTGCCCGGAGTTCGCAACCTCCAGCGCCGCCAGTTCGTCCACGTGCTCGTCGACCACGGCGGCGAACGCCCGCAGCGCGCCTGCCCGCTCGGCGGGAGCCAGCCCCGCCCAACGCTTCTGGGCAACACGCGCGCGTGCCACCGCATCGTCGACGCCCGCGACGTCCACCGCGTCGACGGTGCGCACCACCTCCTCGGTGGCGGGATTGATCACGTCAGTCATGTGCGCACCTTCGCGAACGCTCTGGCCGCGTCCACCACCGCCGCGAACACCCGCAGGTCGTTGAGGCGTTCCTCGGGATGCCACTGCACGGCGAGAACGAAAGTGCCGCCGGGCATTTCGACGGCCTCGATCACGCCGTCCTCGTCGCGCGCGCTGACGACCAAGCCCTCGCCCAGCTCGGCGATCGCCTGGTGGTGGTAGCACTGCTCGTCGGAATACTCGCCGATCAACGCCGCGAGGCGGGTTCCCGGCGCGACGTGCACCCTCGAGGTCGAGAAAACCGCGTTGCCCGCCTGATGCCCGCTGTGCCCGACGACGTCCGGCAGATGCTGGTGCAGCGTGCCGCCCAACGCCACGTTGAGCACTTGCGCCCCGCGACAGATGCCCAGCACCGGCATCCCGCGCTTCAACGCCCCGGCCAGCAAGGCGAACTCCCAAGCGTCGCGGTCACGCCGGGGCTCGTCGGTCTGCGGATGCCGCGCCTGGCCGTAGCGGGCGGGGTCGACGTCCTTGCCGCCGGTGATGATCAACCCGTCGAGCCGATCGAGCACTTCGTCGGCGATCTCGTCGCTAACCGGCTGGGGTGGCAACAACATCGCGATCCCACCGGCCAGCGCTACACCCTCGAGGTAGATGTGCGGCAGGAAGCTTGCCCGCACATCCCAGATTCCGGTCTGCGCCTGTTCTAGGTAGGTCGTCAGCCCGAGCACCGGACTATAGCCGCTCAAAGCCACGCACCCTCTCCCAGTCGGTGACGGCGGAGTTGAACGCCGCGAGTTCCACCCTCGCGTTGTTGAGGTAGTGCTCGACGACGTCGTCGCCGAACGCCTCGCGTGCAACCGCCGACCCCGCGAACAAACCGGCGGCTTCGGCCAGCGTGGTCGGGAGTCGATCGGCGCTGCTCTGATAGGCGTTGCCTGCCAACGGTTCCGGCAGAGTCAGCTTCTGGTCGATGCCGTGCAGGCCGCCGGCGATCAGCGCAGCAACCGCGAGGTACTGGTTCACGTCCCCGCCCGGCGTCCGGCACTCCATCCGCATGCTCGAGCCGTGGCCGACCACCCGAAGCGCGCACGTGCGGTTGTCCATCCCCCACGCGATCGCCGTCGGCGCGAAGCTGCCGTCCACAAAGCGCTTGTAGGAGTTGATGTTCGGCGCATAGAACAACGTCAGCTCACGCAGCGTCGCGAGCTGACCGGCGACGAAGCTCTTGAACATCTCGGACATCTGGTGCTCGTCATCAGGATCGGCGAACGCCGCGCCGCCATCCTTGCCGCGCAACGAGATATGGATGTGGCAGCTGTTGCCCTCCCGTTCGTCGAACTTCGCCATGAACGTCAGGCTCTTGCCGTGCTGGTCGGCGATCTCCTTGGCGCCGTTCTTGTAGATCGTGTGGTTGTCGCATGTGGCGAGCGCGTGGTCGTAGCGGAACGCGATCTCCTGCTGACCCCGGTTGCACTCGCCCTTGACGCCCTCGCAGTACATGCCGGCCCCGATCATCCCGAGCCGGATGTCACGCAGCAGCGGCTCCATCCGTGTGGACCCGAGCATCGCGTAGTCGACGTTGTAGTCCGTGGCCGGAGTGAGGTCGCGGTAGCCGCGCGCCCATGCATCGCGGTAGGTGTTGTCGAACACCATGAACTCCAGCTCGGTGCCGACGTACGGCACCAGACCCCGCTCGGCGAGCCGGCCGATCTGCCGCGCCAGGATGCTGCGGGGAGCCGCGGTAACGGGACGCCCGTCGTCCCACGACAGGTCGGCCATCACCAGCGCCGTGCCCGGCAGCCACGGGATTCGCCGCAGCGTGGCGAGGTCCGGCGTCATCACCATGTCGCCGTAGCCGGTGTCCCAGCTGCTCATCGCGTACCCGTCGACGGTGTTCATGTCGACGTCGACGGCGAGCAGGTAGTTGCAGCACTCGGCGCCGTGCTTGACCACCTCCTCGGTGAACAGCCGGGCCGACACCCGTTTGCCGGTCAGCCGCCCTTGCATGTCGGCGAAGGCGACGATCACCGTGTCGATGTCGCCCTCGACGATCTCTTCTTCGAGCTCTCGCAACGTCAACATGCGCGACATGCCGAAAAGTCAACCATTGGGCACCCCTCCGTCGGCCCGTCACGTCTCGATTTAACCGAACGGTCACGGCCAAAGGTAGGACTTCAGACCTTTGACGTCTTATTGTCCCCTACGAAGTGCATGCTGCGTGAGCCCGTGAGGAGCAAGCGATATGGCAGACCAGAAGAGGACGACTTCGGGAGTCACCTACACCCACGCGGGCGAGGGCTACTTCGAGAAGCGGACGCTCCTACGGACCGCGGGATTCTGGGGGCTGTGGGGCATCGGCGTCGCGGCGGTCATCTCGGGCGACTTTTCGGGCTGGAATTTCGGCATCGGCGAGGCGGGTTGGGGCGGACTAGCCATCGCGTCCGTGGTCATCATCGTCATGTACTTCGGGATGCTGTTCTCGATCGGCGAGATGTCGGCGGCGATGCCGCACACCGGCGGCGCCTACTCTTTCGCGAGAGCCGCGATGGGACCGTGGGGCGGTTTCGTCACAGGTTTCGCCGAGACGATTGAATATGTCTTCACCACCGCGGTGATCGTCTATTTCTCGGCCAGCTACGCCAACGCAGTCACCGACGACTTGTTCGGGCTGAGCCTTCCGAGCTGGCTGTGGTGGATCATCCTGTACGTGATCTTCGTCGGATTGAATTCGTGGGGTGCGGAGGTGTCCTTCAAGTTCGCGATCGTCGTGGCGATCATCTCCATTGGCATCCTCGTTCTGTTCGGTGTGCTCGCGATCGCCAACGGTGCAGTGGACTTCAGCAGGCTCTTCGACATCGAGCCCGATACGGCGAAAGCGGGCTCGAGCACATTCCTGCCGTTCGGCTTGGTCGGAATCCTGTACGCGCTGCCGTTCGCCATGTGGTTCTTTCTCGGCATCGAAGAACTGCCGCTCGCCGCCGAAGAGGCACACAATCCGAGCAAAGACATCCCCAAAGCCGGTATCTGGGGCCTGATTTCACTAGTCGCGTGCGCTGCGATCGTTTTCTTTTTAAACCCGGCCGTGACGGGCTCAAGTGCGTTGGGCGGCTCTGACGAACCGCTGCTCGACGGCTTCCGCGCCTTCCTCCCCCAAGGACTGGCCGCCGTGCTGTCGGCGTTCGCGCTGATCGGTCTGCTGGCCAGCCTGCAAGGCATCATGTACGCCTATGGCCGCAATTTGTACTCGCTCAGCCGGGCCGGTTACTACCCGAAAGTGCTGTCGCTCACGGGAAGTCGGCAGACTCCATACATCGCCCTCTTCACCGGCGCGGTAATCGGCTTCATCGCGCTGCTGATCGTCAACTCGTACAAGAGCGCTGGCGACGTCGTGCTCAACATCGCCGTGTGGGGCGCAGTGCTCGCCTACATGCTTCAGATGGCTTCGTTCGTCTTGCTTCGTCGCAAGTTCCCGGACGCCCGTCGACCGTGGGTCAGCCCCACCGGCAATTGGGGCGCCACCGTGGCACTTGTCATCGCCGCGGTCACCTTCATCGGCGTGCTGATCAACCCGACCTACCGGCCGGCGATCATCGCGACTGTCGTCTTCTATGCGATCGGGTTACTGGTCTTCGGCCTATACACCCGCCATCGGTTGGTGCTATCTCCCGAGGAGGAATACGCACTCACCGGCGGTCTGCACGGCTATGACCCGGAATCGGAGGGGCTAGGTGGCACCATCGAAGACGAGATTCTGAAGGGCCGCATCGAATAGCGACGAGAATCATCACGCTCCGGCACTCACCCCCGTGTCTGGCAGTTCGGGCACAGCCCGTGCAGCGTCAGCCCGGCACGTTCGGACAGCGTGAACGAGCTGCCCTCGATCGCGTGCTCGAGCGCTGAACTGAGCCGCTGCGCCGGCACCTCGATGATCGTCCCGCAGCGCGTGCACACGGCGTGATGATGCGGGCTCTCGGCGACGCCGTACGTGGTGACGCCGCCTTCGACGGTCAGCGCGTGCAGCACGCCCGCGTCGACCAGCGTGGTCACCGTCCGGTACACCGTCGCCAGATCCGGGGCGTCGGGCGCGTCCAGAAGACGCTGATGGATCTCCGCCACCGACAGGTGCCCGTGCACCGGCTGCAGTGTCGCCAGCACCGCGATGCGCGGTGCCGTCCGCCGCAGGCCGTGCGCGCGCAGCAGCTCGCCGATCTCCTCCGACGACGCGATCACCAGTTCAGTGTGCGCCGAAACGGTATTCCACGCGGGAAAGTTCGAGTGGGCGCCGCGGTGGTTACCGCCTCGACGAGGCGGATGCCCTCTTGCGAATCGCTTGCAAATAGGCCTAGCGTCGAACCCGTGGTGGCCGACGCACTGCAACGCCCGACGTCTTGGCTCCCCCGCGCGAAATCCGCCCTCACCGCCCGCGAATGGCTGCGGCTGAGTTCGATGTTCGGGTTCATCGCGCTGCTGCACCTCATCGGCTGGATCACGCTCGTATTCGGGGCGAGCGTAGCGACGGGATTAACCGGAGTCGTCGCACCGGAGCACTACACCGTCGGCGACAAGGCCTTGGGCATCGGCGTCGGGTTGACCGCATACACACTCGGCATGCGGCACGCCTTCGACGCCGACCACATCGCCGCGATCGACAACACCACCCGCAAGCTGATGGCCGACGGCCGACGCCCCTTGGGCGTCGGCTTCTTCTTCTCGCTGGGCCACTCGACGGTGGTGTTCGGCCTGGCCGTGCTGTTGTCGATCGGCGTGAAGGCGATCGTCGGCCCCGTCGAAGACGACTCGTCGGCACTGCACCACTACACCGGGCTGATCGGCACCAGCGTGTCCGGCCTGTTCCTGTACGTGATCGCGGCGATCAACCTGGTCATCCTCGTCGGTATCACGCGGGTCTTCCTGCGGATGCGCGGCGGCGGCTACGACGATGCGGCACTCGAACACCAACTCGAGAACCGTGGCCTGCTCAACAGGTTGTTCGGCCGCTTCACGAGGTCGATCACGAAGTCCTGGCACATGTATCCGCTCGGGCTGCTGTTCGGGCTCGGCTTCGACACCGCCACCGAGATCGCGCTGCTGGTGCTGGCGGGAACCAGCGCGGTCGCCGGCGTGCCGTGGTACGCGATCCTGTGCCTGCCGGTGTTGTTCGCCGCCGGCATGAGCCTGCTGGACACCGTCGACGGCACCTTCATGAACTTCGCCTACGGCTGGGCGTTCTCCAAGCCGTTGCGCAAGGTGTACTACAACCTCACGATCACCGGGCTGTCCGTCGCGGTCGCGCTGCTGATCGGCAGCATCGAGCTGCTGGGCCTGCTGGCCGAGCAACTCGGCCTGTCCGGCGGCTTCTGGGACTGGATCGCGGGCGTCGACCTCAACGTCGTCGGCTTCGTCATCGTCGGCATGTTCGTGCTGACGTGGGCCGTTGCACTTGCAGTGTGGCGCTTCGGCCGCATCGAGGAGCGGTGGGCCACAACGGGCGAGGCCTGAGCCTTCGGGAAGAGGAACCCGACCGGCGGGCGTAGGGTCGACCGAGTGGGGGCAGCCGAACCCGACCCGGGCGACGACCATCCCGAGGCCATCACGCTCGGGCTGCACGACGCGCCGCCGGCACACCTGGTCGGCTCCATGCGCGACAACGTGGTGCTCGACTTGGGCTGGGGCAGGCTGGTCTTCGGGCAGACGTTCGCCGATCCCGACGAGCTCGCCGAGGTGCTGCGCGGGGAGGGACCGGGCCGCCGCGACATCTGCATGTACGCCCGCGAAGCGCACGTCGTCGTCGCGCGTTCCCCGCACGAGCTGTTCATCGACCCCAGCCACACCTACCGGTTGCGGTTCTCCGACGAGCCGCTGGATTGGATGCCGACCGGAATCACCGTGCGGCCGTTGAAGTCTCGCGACGACGCCAACGAGATGAACCGCGTGTACGTGCGATGCGGCATGGTGCCCGCCCGCGTCGACGTGATCTGGGACAACCACGTCAACTCGGACGCGGTGACGTACCTGGTGGCCGTGCGTGACAACGACGGATCGGTGGTGGGCACCGTCACGGGAGTCGACCACGAGCGGTTGTTCGACGACCCTGAACACGGCACCAGCCTGTGGACGCTGGCCGTCGATCCGGCCGCGGGCCTGCCGGGCGTCGGCGAGGCGCTGAGCCGCGTGCTGGCCGAGCACTACCGCTCCCTCGGCCGCGCCTACATGGACCTGTCGGTGGTGCACGACAACGCCGCGGCGATCGCGCTGTACGAGAAGCTGGGCTTTCAGCGGGTGCCGGTGCTGTGCATCAAGCGCAAGAACGCGATCAACGAGCCGCTGTTCACCGCGATCACGCCCGAAACCGTCGACGACCTGAACCCGTACTCCCGGATCATCGCCGACGAGGCGATCCGGCGCGGCATCCAGGTCGAGGTGCTCGACGCCGAGACCGGCGAGCTGCGTCTCACCCACGGCGGCCGCAGTCTGGTCACCCGTGAGTCGTTGTCGGAGTTCACCTCTGCGGTGGCGATGAGCCGATGCGACGACAAGCGGCGGACCCGGCGCATCGCCGTCGAGGCCGGCGTCACGGTGGCGCGCGGCCGGCTGGCCACCTTCGACGAGCAAGACCACGCGTTCCTCGAGGAAGTCGGCGACGTGGTGGTCAAGCCCACTCGCGGCGAGCAGGGCAAGGGCATCACCGTGGGGGTCGACGGCCCCGACGAACTCGACGCCGCGCTGGCGCGGGCCCGTGCGCACTGCCCCGAGGTGCTGATCGAGCAGCGGGCCAGCGGCGACGACCTGCGCCTTGTCGTGATCGACGGCAAGGTCGTCGCCGCGGCGATCCGCAAACCGGCCGAAGTGATCGGCACCGGCCGCCACACCGTCCGGGACCTGATCGAGGCCGAGAGCCGACGTCGGGCCGCGGCCACCGGCGGCGAGTCACGCATCCCCATCGACGACGTCACCGAAGGCACCGTGGCCGACGCCGGCTGGTCCTACGACGACGTGCTGCCGGAGGGCACCCGGCTGCGGGTGCGCCGCACCGCGAACCTGCACCAGGGCGGCACGATCCACGACGTCACCGCCAAAGTGAACCCGGAGCTGAGCCGGGTGGCGGTGAAGATGGCCGAGGCGATAGGCATTCCGGTGACCGGCATCGACCTGCTGGTCCCCGACGTCACCAAGGACGAGTACGTCTTCATCGAAGCCAACGAGCGTCCCGGACTGGCCAACCACGAGCCGCAGCCCACCGCAGCCGCGTTCATCGACTTCCTGTTTCCCGGGCATCCGCGGCTGCCGCAGGCCTGGACGCCCGAGGCGGCGCAGTCCTAGTTCACCAGGTGCTGGTGCGCAGCACGATCTCGGCGGCCAGCTGCGCGGTGGACTCGGGTGCGTTGCGCCGGCCGAGCATTTCGACCAGCCGGAAGTCGCCGAAGACATAGCGTTGGCTGGCCCGCGCGACCGCTCCCGCGGCCGGCGTGCTCACCATCGCGGTGGTGTTGATCTCGACGGGCGGGCAGTGCTCGTCGCGCACCACGCCGGTCATGTCGGCGACACAGGGGTGGCCGCGGTCGATCACCACGAGGCCGATGAATCGGTCGAGCTTGCTTGCGGCCAGCTCCCAGGCGATTTCGCCGCCCGCCCGATCGCCGAACAGCAGCGCCCACTTCACGTCCAGCGAATCGAGAATGCCCAGCACCGATTTCGGGCTGAGCCTGCCGTCCGGCCCGACCACGACGGTGCGCAGTGACGCGGTGTGCAGTCGCTGGCACACCCCGTCATAGGCGGCTGGGGCTTGGTTTGCGGCACCGAGCATCACCACGACAGGTCCCTTGTCAGGGCCTGCCACATTGACCTCTACCGGGAACCCGTCGACGGTGAGCATCGTCGATGGCACTTTTCGGACGCTACAGGGTTCGGCCCTGCTCTCGGGCCGTTTTTCACTATTGGCAGAAGATGTTCAGATAGTCAGCTGTCGCGGATGCGCTGCGCTTGACGATCCGCTATCTCGATGAAGGTCTGCGGCAGTGAGGCTTTCGGCGCCGCCTGTTGTCCCTTCGCCAGTTGCGTTGTCGGGAAAGCGATTCCGAACACCGCCATGGTACCGATGTTCTCGAAGGACATGTAGACACTGCTGTCGATTCCCTGCAGCTTCATCGTCTGCTGATACACCAGCTGCTCGGGTCGCGACGCCGGCAGCTTCGTCGTGGTGATCGGGATGGCCGTGGAGTTGCGGTCGAAGAACGCCTCGAACTTTTCGCAGCGAGCCGCCTCGGCGGCAAGCTCGTCGAGATTGAGCGACGAGGTGAGCACGGTCATCACGATCCGTGCGCCGTCGTAGATGACGTTGTACTTGACTGCGCTGCCCGGGCCGCGCTCGGCGCTGGCGGAGATCACCTTGGTGAGCCCGTCGGAGCATCCCTGCGGCTCCGACGGCAGCGGCGACGGGCCGCCGAAGTTGTCGGGCTGACCGGGCTGCTCGTCGATGCGTCCGTACTCGACGCCCGGCGGGAAGTCCGCCGGTGTGAGCATCACCTTGTCCAGCCTCGCTCCCGGCCATGTCGGGGTGCCGCTGATCGTCGTCGAGCACGCCGCGGCGACGACGAGGACGACGGCGACGACGGCGATCAGGGCGACGGGCTTGCGCACGCTGACAGGTTACTGACAACGGTCGGCCGTACCGGTGGCCCCGACTCGAGGAGCTCGCACACGGCGTCGACGTCGACGTGGGCGGCGAGCAGATCGGCCATGACGTCGAGTTGCCCGTCCCGGCGGGCGGGCACGCTGACGTCGTCGGCTGCGACGAACCCGGTCCGGCCCGAGGCGCGCGCGGCCTCGGTGAGCCAGTCCCGCCGGAACGCGTCGTCGTCGAACAGCCCGTGCCAGTGCGTGCCGTACACCGCGCCGCGGCGGATGCCGACGTGTGACCAGTCGTCCTCGGCGCAGCGGCTGATCTGGCCGTGATGGATCTCATAGCCCGTACCGCTGCGAAGCAGCGTCTTCTCCGGGCGGAACTCGATGTCGGCGTCCAGCAGGCCGAGCCCGTCGACGGCGCCGGCCCGGCTTTCGACGCGGTCGTCGATCCGCCGGCACAGCATCTGCAGGCCCCCGCAGATGCCGAGCACGGGCTTGCCCTGCGCGGCGTGGCTCGTGATGGCGGCCGCCAAGCCGCGTTCGCGCAGCCAAGCCAGGTCGGCGACCGTCGCCTTGGTGCCCGGGACGAGCACGACGTCGGCGTCGGCGAGCGCGGCCGGGTCGGTGGCCCAGCGGACCAGCACCCCCGGTTCGCAGGCCAGCGCCTCGACGTCGGTGGAGTTCGACGTGCGCGGCAGTCGGATCGCCGCCACCTCGAGCGACTCGGCGCCGCGGGGAGGCTGCGGTTCTCCGACCCGCAGCGACAGCGAGTCCTCGGTGTCCAGCCACAGCTCGTCGACGTACGGCAGCACACCGTAAGTGGGCCGGCCAGTGAGCTTTTCGAGTTGCTGCAGCCCGGGCTGCAGCAGCGCCTGGTCGCCGCGGAACTTGTTGACCACGAAGCCGGCGACGAGCTGTTGGTCGGCAGGCTCCAGCACGGCGAGCGTGCCGAACAGGTGCGCGAGCAGACCGCCGCGGTCGATGTCGCCGACCAGCACCACCGGTAGGTTCGCGGCCCGGGCCAACCCCATGTTCGCCAAATCTGTTGCACGCAAGTTGATTTCGGCTGGGGAGCCGGCGCCCTCGCAGATCACCGCGTCGAACTCCGCACGCAGCGACTCCAGGTCTTCGGCCACCACGGCGGCCAGCCGGTCGCGGTGGGTGATGTAGTCGCCGGCCCTTATGGTGCCTGTCGCGTGACCCCGGACCACCAACTGCGACGTGCGGTCGCTGCCGGGCTTCAACAGGATCGGGTTGAACCGGATGCTGGGCTCCAGCCCGCAGGCCCGGGCCTGCGCCGCCTGGGCGCGGCCGATCTCGCCGCCCTCGACGGTGACGGCCGAGTTGTTGGACATGTTCTGGGCCTTGAACGGAGCAACCCGCACGCCCTTGCGGGCCAGCAGCCGGCACAACCCGGCGACGACCATCGACTTGCCGGCATCGGAACTGGTGCCGGCGACCAGCAGCGCGCCGCTCACCTCAGTGGCGTCCCGGTCACGGCAGCGTCAGGATCTCGGCGCCGTCGTCGGTGACCACCAAGGTGTGCTCGAACTGCGCTGTCCACTTTCGGTCTTTGGTGGCCACCGTCCAGCCGTCGTCCCAGATCTCGTAGTCCAGCGCACCGAGGTTGATCATCGGCTCGACGGTGAACGTCATGTTCGGCTCGAGCACCGTGGTCACCGACGGCTGGTCGTAGTGCAGGACCACCAGCCCGTTGTGGAAAGTGGTCCCGATGCCGTGGCCGGTGAAGTCGCGAACCACGTTGTAGCCGAAGCGATTTGCGTACGCTTCGATGACGCGTCCGACCACCGACAGCGACCGGCCGGGCTTGACGGCTTTGATGGCGCGCATGGTCGCCTCACGGGTGCGCTCGACCAGCAGCCGGTGCTCCTCGGAGACGTCGCCGGCCAAGAAGGTGGCATTGGTGTCGCCATGCACCCCGTCGAAGTAGGCGGTCACGTCGATGTTGACGATGTCGCCGTCCTCGATCACCGTCGAGTCCGGGATGCCGTGGCAGATCACCTCGTTCAGCGATGTGCAGCACGACTTCGGAAAACCCTTGTAGCCCAACGTCGATGGATAGGCCCCGTGGTCGACCATGTACTCGTGGGCGATGCGGTCGAGTTCGTCGGTGGTGACGCCGGGCGCGACGGCCTTGCCGGCCTCAGCCAGCGCGCCGGCAGCGATCCGGCCCGCCACCCGCATTTTCTCGATCACCTCGGACGTCTGCACCCACGGCTCGTCGCCCTCTTTGGCCGTGGGCTGCCACGCGTACTCGGGCCGCGGGATCGACGACGGCACTGCGCGGGTCGGCGAGAGCACGCCGGAGCGCAGAGCAGAACGGACGGTCATGTCATCAGCCTATCGACCGGCTAGCGGCCGCCGGAGCCGCTCGAAGCGCTGACGGCGCGGCCCTCGGATCCGCAGCGAGCCCATCACGATGCGGCCGGTCAGCACTACGTGCGGGCGACCCTCGGCAGGCGGGTCCTTGCGCAGGTCGCGTGCGCTGCCGCCGTACACCGTCACGTCGTCGATCGACGCGCTCGCGCCGTCGGGCAGCCGGATGTCCACCGAGCCTCGGATCATGTCGAGTTCGATGACGACGACGGGCCCGGCGAAGCGGGCGTTGGTCAGGTCCAGGTCCACCGAGCCGACGCGCCGCACCAGCGTCAACCGGGTCGGCACCGTCCATTCGCCGTGCCGCTTGAGCGATCCGAGCCAGCCACGCAATTCGACGCGATCGGCCACGGAGGTGACGAACGCGCCGGGGCCGGGCAGGTCGTCGACGAGGGAGTCGAGTTCGCCGCGGGTGCGGGCGTACGACACCCGGCTGGAGCGCTCGTCGAACTCGTCGATGTCGATCAACCCCAGGGCCAGCGCATTGGCCAGCCGCCGCAAGGTCCCGTTGCGGTCCGCGTCGGAAACCCGCAACTCGATCGCCTGGTCACCGGTGCTTGTCATGGCCTTCCCAACCTACCGCGACCGAGCAGGCCGACGCTCAGCCCAGATAGTCGGGCGGCAACTGGCCCAACATGAACTTGACCATCCGCACCGCGTACTCGGAGCTTCCGCCCCCGACGATCAGCGCCGCGAACGCCATGTCGCCGCGATAACCGGCGAACCACGAGTGCGATCCGCCCGGGAACTCCGCCTCCCCCGTCTTGCCGTAGACCTCGCCGGAGTCGGCGATGTCCTTGGCGGTGCCGTTGGTCACCACGAGTCGCATCATCGGGCGCAGACCGTCGACCATCTGCGCGGTGATGTCGGTGTGCTCCCCCGTGACTCCGGTGTGACGGCCCAGAATGAGTTGCGGCACAGGCGTTTTCCCGGCGGCCACCGTCGCGGCGGCCAGCGCCATGCCGAACGGGCTGACCAGTACCTTGCCCTGGCCGAAGCCGTCCTCGGTGCGCTCGGCCAGGTTGACGGTGGGCGGCACCGACCCGGTCACGGTCGGGACCCCGGCCACTTCGTAGTCGAGGCCGACGCCGTACTGGGCGGCCGCCGCGGTCAGCGCGGTCGGCGGCATCCGGCTGGCCAGCTCGGCGAACGTCGTGTTGCACGAACTCGCGAACGCCCGCGACATCGGCACCACGCCGAGGTCGAAGCCCCCGTAGTTCGGGACCGTACGGTGGCCGATGTCCATCGTGCCGGGACAGGCCAGCAGCGTGTTCGGGGTCGCCATGTCGCGCTGGATGGCGGCGCCCGCAGTGATCATCTTGAACGTCGACCCGGGTGGGAACAGGCCGGTGGTCGCCAGCGGGCCCTGCGCGTCGGCGGCCGGATTTTGTGCGATGGCCAGAATCGCGCCGGTGGACGGCCTGATCACGACGATCATCGCCTGCCTGCCGACATTGTTGACCGCACTCTGCGCGGCGTTTTGGATGGACCGGTCCAGCGTCATCGTCACCGAGGGGGCGGGCTTGCCCGGGACCTCGTTGAGGATGCCGACGTCCACCCCGTTCTGGTTGACGCTGACCACGCGCCAGCCCGCCTCGCCGTCGAGTTCGTCGATCACCGTCTTCTTCACCTGCGCGACGAGAGCGGGCGCAAACCGGTCGTCGGTCGGCAGCATGTCTGCTTGCGGGGTCACTACCACTCCGGGCAGCTGCCCGATCGCCGGGGCGACGCGGTTGTTGTCGTCGGGCCGCAGCGTGATCAGGTCCACCGGCTCGGTCGCGGAGCTGGCCTGCTCGGCGAGGCGCTGCGGGTCGAGGGTGTCGTCGAAGGGCCGCAGCGAATCCACGACGGCACGCGCCGTCGGCATCAGCTGCGCGCCGGCCTGCGTCGCATCGAGCTCGTAGTGGTACAGGAAGCCGGGCTTCAGCACGTCGCTGCCGCTCACCTCGTTGACGGAGGCGCGCTGCGGCAGGTCGGCACGCAGCGCGAAGGTCTGGTGCTCGCCGAGCTTGGGGTGCAGACCCGCGGGCGTCCACCGGACCTCCCAGCGGCCCTCCTCGCGGATCATGGCCAGCCGCCCGTCGTACGTCCAGGTCCGGTTCTTCGGCAGCTGCCAGGTGTAGCGATAGTCGACCGTGCCGGTGTCCTCGTCGAAGCTCGAGCTCAGGATCTGCGCGTCGAGGCGCGTCGCCTGCAGGCCCGCCCACGCCGCGTTCAGCGCCGCGCGCGCGTCGTCGGGCCGGTCGGCCAGTGCGGCCGCGGCCGTGGTGTTGCCGGTGGCCAGTGCGGCGAAGAATTGCTCTGCGACCGGCGCGGGACCGTCGGGCCTTGGCGTGCAGGCGGCGAGCGCGCCGGCCACGAGGAGGATCACGGCCAGCAAGGGTGTTACTCGTGTTGCCATTGTGACTGATGTTACGAAATGGACACGGGGCTGCGCCTTAGGCGCACCGAGAACTGTGATTTCGGCGCGCAAACCGGCGCTCAGCGCACGTTTGCGCGCCGAAATCACTCAATCCAGCAGGACCGTCGCGAACGTGCCGACCTCGGCGAAACCGACATGCGCGTACGCCGCCCGCGCCACCGTGTTGAAGTCGTTGACGTAGAGGCTGGCCATCCGCCCGCTGTCGACGACGGCTGCCACCACGGCCGCCGTCCCGGTGGTGCCGAGGCCGTGCCCGCGGTGTTCCGGGTGAACCCAGACGCCCTGGATCTGTCCGACAGCCGGAGACTGCGATCCGACCTCCGCCTTGAAGATCACTCTGCCGTGCTCGAACCGCGCCCAAGCGCGGCCCGCCGCGATCAGCCCCGCGACCCGCCGCCGGTAGCCCCGGCCGCCGTCACCGAGTCGCGGGTCGATGCCCACCTCGCCGATGAACATATCGATCGCCGCGACCAGGTACGGCTCGAGTTCGTCGACCCGGACCCGGCGTACCTCGGAGTCCAAGGCGCACGTCGGTCGCGACGCCATCGCCATCAGCGGCTGGTGCTCGCGCACGTCGCGCGCCGGACCCCAGGTGTGCTGCAGCCGCCGCCACATCGGCAGCACCAACTCGGCGCGGCCCACCACCGAGGAACATCGCCGCGCCGCGCCCATCGCCTTGTCGGCGAACGCCTGAAGATCAGGCAGTGCTCCGCGCAGCGGTATCAGGTTTGCGCCTGCGTAACAAAGGGATTCGTCGGAGCCGCGACGCGTCCACAACTCGCCGCCGATTGCGGCCGGCTCGATGCCGTGCTCTGCGACGCGGGCCGCGACCATGCAGGTTCCGATCGGATCGGCATCCAGAACCCGCTGCACTGCGGTGGGGTCGCGAGCAACCGACACACGTCGTTCATCGACCAGGCGAAAGACTGGCGGAGCCGACATGGACGCTCTTTCCGGCGAGTTACCCCATCAGCTTACGGTCACCACTGGCGAACCGCTGGCGTCTGCACCACGCTGCTCTGCGATCCGCATCGCCTCTTCGATGAGTGTCTCGACGATCTGCGATTCGGGCACGGTCTTGATCACTTCGCCCTTGACGAAGATCTGGCCCTTGCCGTTACCGGAGGCCACGCCGAGGTCGGCTTCGCGCGCCTCGCCGGGCCCGTTGACCACGCAGCCCATCACCGCGACGCGCAACGGCACCTCCAGCCCCTCGAGCCCGGCACTGACCTCGTTGGCCAACGTGTAGACGTCCACCTGGGCCCGTCCGCACGAGGGGCACGACACGATTTCCAGCGAACGTGGCCGCAGGTTCAGCGATTCGAGGATCTGGTTACCGACCTTGACCTCTTCGACCGGCGGCGCCGACAGCGACACCCGGATCGTGTCGCCGATGCCACGTGACAGCAGCGCGCCGAACGCCACCGCGGACTTGATCGTGCCCTGGAACGCCGGGCCGGCCTCGGTGACGCCGAGATGCAGCGGGTAGTCGCACTGCGAGGCGAGCAGTTCGTAGGCGGCGACCATGACCACCGGGTCGTTGTGCTTGACGCTGATCTTGATGTCGCCGAAGCCGTGCTCCTCGAACAGCGACGCCTCCCACAGCGCGGACTCGACCAGCGCCTCCGGGGTGGCCTTGCCGTACTTGGCCATGAACCGTTTGTCCAGGGATCCGGCGTTGACACCGATGCGGATCGGAACGCCGGCGGCCCCGGCGGCCTTGGCGACCTCTGCCACCCGGCCGTCGAATTCCTTGATGTTGCCGGGGTTTACGCGCACCGCCGCGCACCCGGCGTCGATCGCCGCGAAGATGTACTTGGGCTGGAAGTGGATGTCGGCGATCACCGGAATCTGGCTGTGGCGGGCGATCTCGGCGAGCGCGTCGGCGTCCTCCTGGCGCGGGCAGGCCACCCGGACGATGTCACAGCCGGAGGCGGTCAGCTCGGCGATCTGCTGCAGCGTCGAGTTCACGTCATGGGTCTTGGTGGTGCACATCGACTGCACCGCAATGGGGTGGTCGCTGCCGATCCCGACGTTGCCGACCATCAGCTGGCGCGTCTTGCGACGCGGCGCCAGGGTGGGCGGGGGTAGGTTCGGCAGGCCCAAACCAACACTGCCGACGGTCATGATGTCTCCTATTGGAAAAGCCTGATCGGGTTGACCAGATCAGCCGTCACGGTAAGCAACATGTAGCCGACCACAACTATCAAGATTACGTATGTCGCCGGCATTAACTTCAGGTAGTTGACCGGCGCCGCGGCGGCCATGCCGCGCACCGAGCGGACCATGTTCCGGATCTTCTCGAACACCGCGATCGCGATATGGCCGCCGTCGAACGGCAGCAGCGGGAGAAGGTTCACCGCGCCGAGCACGAAGTTCAGCTGGGCCAGGAAGAACCAGAACGCCACCCACAGCCCCTGGTCGACGGTGTCGCCGCCGATGATCGACGCGCCGACCACGCTGATCGGGGTCTCCGGGTCGCGCTCGCCGCCGCCGATCGCATGCACCAGCGCGCCGACCTTGCTGGGAATCGCCGCCAGCGACTTGCCCAGTTCGACGGCGAGCTCGCCGGTGAACACGAACGTCGCCGGCACCGCCGACACCGCGTTGTACTGCGTCGGTCCCACCTGCGGGCCGGCGATGCCGATCGCCCCGACCGTCGACGGAGCCTGGGCGTTCTCCGACGTCCACCGCTGCGTCTGCACGACGTCGACCGAAATGGTCTGCCGGTTGCCGTCGCGCTCGACGACGATCGGGGTGGGACCGGAGGCCTTCTGCAGCGCGAGTCTCGCCTCGTCGAAGGTCTGCACGTCGGTGTTCCCGACCTTGACGATCACGTCACCGGGCCGGATGCCCGCCGCTGCCGCAGGCCCCTGGCCCGTGCACTCGGCCAACTTGCCTTTCTCGACTTCGGCTGCCACACAAGCGGTTTTGCCGACGATCGCGGCGGTGGGCGGGTGCAGGTTCGGCAG
The DNA here is from genome assembly GCA_963775205.1 of uncultured Actinomycetota bacterium. GTDB lineage: Bacteria > Actinomycetota > Actinomycetes > Mycobacteriales > Mycobacteriaceae > Mycobacterium. The sequence continues at coordinate 523,977 of CAVZHV010000002.1, forward strand.
CCCCCACGCCACCGCGATGACGTAGATCAGCATCAGGCCGATGAGGAAGTTCATGCCGGGGCCGGCGAACAGCACCGCGACCCTCTTCCAGGCCTTCTGCTTGTACATGGCGTAGGGCTCATCGGCAGGCGCTATCGGGTCCACCGACGTCATGCCCGCGATGTCGCAGAAGCCGCCCAGCGGGACCGCCTTGACGCCGTATTCGGTGGAGCCGAGCTTGTTGGGCCGGTGCATCGACCACAGCGTCGGACCGAAGCCGACGAAGTAGCGCCGCACCTTCATCCCGGTGGCGCGCGCCACCCACATGTGGCCGCATTCGTGCAGCGCGACGGAGACCAGGATGGCGACGGCGAACGCGACGATACCGAGCACGAACATCATCGGGCGGGTATGACCTCCTGTGCGGCGGCTTGGGAGATGGCGCTGCTGACGCGGGTGCGGGCCCAGCGCTGCGCTTCGAGTACGTCCTCCACGGTAGCGGGTTCTGCGGCCCACTCCTCGGCGTCGGCCAGCACGTCGCCGATCGTCCGCACGATCGCCGGGAACCGGATCCGGCCGGCCAGGAACGCCGCGGCCGCCTCCTCGTTGGCTGCGTTGTAGACCGCGGTCAAGCAGCCACCCCGTTCGCCGGCCTGCCGCGCCAGGTCGACTGCGGGGAAGACAGTGCTGTCCAGCGGCTCGAAGTCCCAGCTGGCGGCCTTCGTGAAGTCGCAGGCGGCGGCCACGCCCGGCACCCGGTCCGGCCAGCCCAGCGCCAGCGAGATCGGCAGCTTCATGTCGGGCGGGCTGGCCTGCGCGATCGTCGACCCGTCGGTGAACGTCACCATCGAGTGCACGATCGACTGCGGGTGCACCACGACCTCGATCCGCTCGTAGGGCACGCCGAACAGCAGGTGCGTCTCGATGAGCTCGAGGCCCTTGTTCACCAGCGACGCCGAGTTCAGCGTGTTCATCGGGCCCATGTTCCAGGTCGGGTGGGCGCCGGCCTGCTCCGGCGTCACGCTTTCGAGGTCGGCCGCCGACCAGCCGCGGAACGGGCCACCCGAGGCCGTCAGCACCAGCTTGGCGACTTCTGTGGCCTGTCCAGCCCGCAGGCACTGCGCGAGCGCCGAGTGCTCGGAGTCGACGGGCACGATCTGGCCGGGTTTGGCGGCCTTGAGCACCAGCGGGCCGCCTGCGACCAGCGACTCCTTGTTGGCCAGCGCCAGCCGCGTGCCGCTTTCCAGCGCCGCCAGCGTGGGCTCGAGCCCCAGCGCGCCGACCAGCGCGTTGAGCACCACGTCGGCCTCGGTATTGCGCACCAGCTCGGTGACGGCGCCGGGACCGCTGTACGTCGCGCCTCCGGCAGCCTCAGCTGCGCTCTCGTCGGCCACCGCGACCTTGGTGACGCCGGTGGCGTCGCGCTGCTGCGCGAGCAGTGCTGCGTTGGCGCCACCGGCCGCCAGGCCGACGACCTCGAAGCGGTCCGGATTCGCGGCGACGACCTCGAGCGCCTGGGTGCCGATCGAGCCGGTACTGCCGAGGATGAGCACACGGATGCGATTGCTCACCCGCCTATTGTGCCCCGCGGCGGTGCCGAAGCCGCGTCCACGGCCGGTCGGGGCAGCATGGAGGCCATGCCGACGCTGTTGTGGTTCCGCCGGGATCTGAGGCTGCACGATCTGCCGCCACTGCTGGACGCCGGGGACGACGTGCTCGCGGTCTTCGTTCTCGACCCCCGGCTGGAGGCGTCGTCGGGATCGCGCCGGCTGCAGTTCCTGTGCGACTCGCTGCGACACCTGCGTGACGAACTCGGCGGGCGCCTGTTCGTCACACGCGGCCGGCCCGAGGAACGAATTCCAGCTGTCGTCACGGAGATTGGCGCCTCGGCGGTACACATCTCGGAGGACTTCACGCCGTTCGGCCGCCGCCGCGACGAGAAGGTGAGGGACGCGCTCGGGGACGTGCCGCTGCACGCGGAGGGCTCGCCGTACCTGGTGTCTCCGGGCCGGGTCACCAAGGACGACGGCACCCCGTACAAGGTGTTCTCGCCGTTCTTCGACCGGTGGCGCGAGGCCGGCTGGCGCCCGCCGGCCGGCTCCAGCGCCGAGTCGGCCCGCTGGGTGGACCCGGCAGACCTCGCCGGCGCCGTGGACATCCCCGACCCCGGCGTCGAGCTCGACATCGAGCCCGGTGAGCAGGCGGCGCTGAAGCAGTGGCCGCGTTTCCGCGACACAGCACTCGCCGACTACGCCGAGCACCGCCATCGTCCGGACAAGGCCGGCACCAGCCGGATGTCGGCGCACTTGAAGTTCGGCACCATCCACCCTCGCACCCTCGCCGCCGACCTCGACCCCCGGCGCAAGGGTCACGCGGCTTACTTGCGCGAGTTGGCATTTCGCGATTTCTACGCGTCGGTGCTTTATTACTGGCCGGACAGCTCGTGGTGGAACTGGAACCGCAACTTCGACGCGATCGACGTCGACACCGGGCCGGCGGCCGAGAAGCGGTTCGAGGCGTGGAAGGCCGGCGCCACCGGCTTTCCGATCGTCGACGCGGGCATGCGCCAGTTGCGCGAAACCGGCTTCATGCACAACCGGGTTCGGATGGTCGCGGCCTCCTTCCTCGTCAAGGACCTGCACCTGCCGTGGCAGTGGGGCGCGCGCTGGTTCTTGGAGCAGCTTGTCGACGGCGACATGGCCAACAACCAGCACGGCTGGCAGTGGTGCGCGGGGTCGGGCACCGATGCGGCACCGTACTTCCGGGTGTTCAACCCGACCACGCAGGGCGAAAAGTTCGATCCCACCGGCGAATACATCCGCCGCTGGGTGCCCGAGGTCGACGGCGACGACTACCCCGAGCCGATCGTCGACCATGCCAGTGAGCGCAAGGAGGCGCTGCGGCGCTACGGACTCATCAGCTGACTGATCGCCTCGACGTCGGCCGGTGACGGCATCCCCCAACCGGGTTTGTAGTCGAACAGCCGGTCGACGTGCACGGTCTGCAGGTCCGCGTCGAGCAGTTCGATCGCGTTGAGCGGCACCAGCGCCGGATGGACGCGGCCACATGCGCGGGCCAGTGAGAGCAGCTCGAAACGCACGGTGGCGAGGTAGTTCGCGCAGCGCACCGACTTCAGCTCGGGATCCAGGCCGTGGACCAGCCAGGGCTTCTGGGTGGCCACGCCCGTCGGACAGCGGCCGGTATGGCAGCGCTGCGCCTGGATGCAGCCGATCGAGAACATGGCAGTGCGGGCCACGTTGACCATGTCGCAGCCCAGCGCGATGGCCACCAGCGCGTTCTCGGGCAGCCCGAGCTTGCCCGACCCGATGAAGACCACGTCGTGGTGCAGGTCCTCTTCCGCGAACGCCCGGTACACCCTCGGGAAGGCCCACTTGAACGGCAGCGCGACGTGGTCGCTGAACACCAGCGGCGCCGCTCCGGTGCCGCCCTCGCCCCCGTCGACGGTCACGAAGTCGACGCCGCGACCCGTCCGTGCCATGCGCTGCGTCAGGTCACGCCAGAAGGTCCCTTCGCCGACCGCGGATTTGATGCCCACCGGCAGGCCGGTTTCGGCCGCGATGGTCTCTACCAGCTCCAGCAGCCCGTCGACGTCGCGGAAGGCGCTGTGCCCGGCCGGGCTCTTGCAGTCGACACCGACCGGAATGCCGCGGATGGCGGCGATCTCGGGAGTGACCTTGGCACCGGGAAGCATGCCGCCCAGACCCGGCTTGGCGCCCTGGCTCATCTTGAGCTCGATCGCCCGGATCGACGGTGTAGCGGCGACCCGGTCGACCAGACGCGACAGGCTGAAGGTGCCGTCGTCGTCGCGGCAGCCGAAATAGCCGGTGCCGATCTGCCAGACGAGGTCGCCGCCGTTGAGGTGATACGGCGATACCCCGCCCTCGCCGGTGGTGTGCAGCGCGCCGGCCATGGCCGCGCCCTTGTTCAGCGCGGTGATCGCGGCGCCGCTGAGCGACCCGAAGCTCATCGCCGAGACGTTCACCAGCGACGGCGGGCGGAACGCCTTCGCCCGGCCCTGCGCCCCGCCGAGCACCTTGGCTGCCGGCAGCGGCACGGCCGGGTCCGGGTGGACGGGCTCCCCCTCGGGGGCCGACACGGGGAACGCGCTGTGCTTGATGATCGCGTAGTTGTGCACCCGCTCGAGGTCGTTGTCGGTTCCGAAACCGAAGTACCGATTGGTCGACTTCGACGACGTGTAGACCCAGCGCCGCTGATCTCGGCTGAAGGGCTTCTCCGCGTCGTTGTCGGTGACGATGTACTGGCGCAGTTCGGGGCCGACACCTTCCAGAAGGAAGCGCAGGTGGCCGATGACCGGATAGTTGCGCAGGATGGTGTGATGCCGTTGCAGCAGGTCATAGCCCGCAAGCCCGGCCAGGCCGGTGCCGACGGCCGCGGCGACGGAGCGCAGCTTCACGCCGGGGACGAGGGCAGGTCGGCTGCGGCGCTGTAGACCCCCAACAGGTCACGCGCCGAGACGATCCCGATCAGTTCGCCGTCGCGCTCGACGAGGACGTGGCGGATGTAGTGGTCCATCATCCGGACCGCGACCTCGTCGACGGTGTCGTCGGCGGCGCACCAGACGAGCTTGGTGCTGGCCACGTCGACGGCCCGCACGGCTGCCGGGTCTTGTCCGGAGGCCACCACCCGCACGACGTCGCGCTCGCTGACCATTCCCACGGGGCGGTCATCGCCGATCAGCACGGCGCCGAACTGGCCATCGGCGATCGCCTTCGCGACGTCGGCGATCGTGGCGCCGGTGTCGAGCCGCATCACCGGCTCGCCGGTGACGGTGTAGACGGGGGTCGACCCCACGGACGGAATTTCAGTCATGCCAACGGTTCTCCCTTCACAACCCAACCTCACGCTAGCAGCGGCCGGTCAGCGGCCATGGGGGTCGGCCTGCGGTCACCTGGCGGCGAGGCCGGCGTCCACCGGCAACGTGACGCCGGTGACATAGCGTCCGGACGGCGCGCACAGATAGACCATTGTGTCGCTGATGCTCTCCGATTCCATCAGCGCCACGGGCAGCAGGTTTTTCTGCGACTCAACGAATTCCGGATGTGCGGTAGTGAAGTCCACGGTCGGTTCGTTGATGATCATCGGTGTGGCCACCCCACTCGGGTGAACGGAGTTGACGCGAATGTTCTTCTCCGCCAGCGACGTCGCGTAATAGCGCATCAGGCCGATGACGCCGTGCTTGGCGGTGGTGTAGCCGGCCGCGCCGTGGCTCATCGTGGCAAGGCATGGACTGATGGACTTGAACCCCGCGGCCGAGCTGGTGATGACGATCGCTCCCCCGTCGTCATGCTGCAGCAGCGCCGGCAGTGCGGCCTCGATAGTGAAATGCACGCCGGTGAGCATCACGTCGACGGCGTCGCGGAACGCCGACACGTCATACGCCTGATCGCCGGTGAACGGCGCGATCCCCGCGTTGGCCAACACGAAGTCGAGGCGCCCCAGCTCGGCCACGCCCTCGGTCACCACCGACTTCAGCCGGTCGAAGTCGCGTACGTCGGCCTGCTCGGCGACGATGCGCCGGCCGGTCTTCTCGACGAGGTTGACCGTCTCGTCGAGGTCCTCGGGGCAAGACATCGGGTACGCGACGCTGTCCAGCTGCCCGCACAGGTCGACGGCGATGATGTCGGCCCCCTCCTCCGCGAACCGCACGGCGTGCGAGCGGCCCTGGCCGCGTGCGGCACCGGTGATGAACGCGACTTTGCCTTCGAGGAGTCGGGCCATGCGGTGACCTTATCGGCCCAGACACCCGGGCGGCGGTGTGCCAGAATGTCGGCCATGGCCAGCACCGAGGTTGAACGACGCTCCAAGGTCGACGTCGCGGACGTGCCGTCCGCCGAGTGGGGTTGGAGCGGTGACGCTCCCCGGCTGTGGCGCTGGGTCGGCATCTTCATCGCCTTGTTCCTCTTGGCCATGATTCGCGGCAACCACGTGGGCTGGGTGGAGAACTGGTATGTCATCGCGTTCGCGGTGCTGATCCTCGGCGTGGTGGCCCGCGACTGGTACCTGCGCCGCAAGGGCCTCACGCGCTAGTCGCAGCCAGCTGCCCGCACGCCGCGGCGATCTCGCGGCCCCGTGTGTCTCGCACCGTGCACGACACCCCGTGGGCTCTGACGCGCCGGACGAATTCGCGCTCGACGGGCTTCGGGCTGGCGTCCCACTTGCTGCCCGGCGTCGGGTTCAGCGGGATCAGGTTGACGTGCACCAAGGGGCCCAGCACGTCGTGCAGCCGCTTGCCGAGCAGGTCCGCCCGCCAGGGCTGGTCGTTGACGTCGCGGATCAGCGCGTACTCGACGGACACCCGGCGTCCCGTCACGTCGGCGTAGTACCGGGCGGCGTCGAGCGCCTCGCTCACCTTCCAGCGGGTGTTCACCGGCACCAGCGTGTCGCGCAGCTCGTCGTCGGGGGCGTGCAGCGACAACGCCAACGTCACACCGAGGCCTTCGTCGGCGAGCTTGCAGATCGCAGGCACCAGACCGACCGTCGAGACCGTCACCGAGCGCTGCGAGATCCCGAACCCGTTCGGCGGCGGGTCGACGATGCGCCGCACCGCGGCCAGCACGCGGTTGTAGTTGGCCAGCGGCTCGCCCATCCCCATGAACACGACGTTCGACAGCCTCGATCCGCTGTCGCGCAGGTATGCCGCCGCCGAGCGCACCTGTTCCACGATCTCGGCCGTCGACAGGTTTCTTGTCAGCCCCGCCTGCCCGGTCGCGCAGAACGGGCAGGCCATTCCGCAGCCCGCCTGCGACGAGATGCAGACGGTGTTGCGTTGCGGATACCGCATCAGCACCGACTCGAAGGTGATGCCATCGACCGCGCGCCACAACGTCTTTCGCGTCTGACCGTCGTCGCATTCGATCTCGCGCGCCGGCGTGAGCAATGGCGGGAACATCGCGTCGGCCACCGTGTCCCGCACTGCAGCGGGCAGGTCTGTCATCTGCCTCGGGTCGGCGATCAGCCGTCCGTAGTACTGGTGTGCCAGTTGCTTGGCGCGAAACGCGGGCAGCCCGACTGCGGCGACGGCGTCGACGCGACCGGCATCGTCGAGGTCGGCGAGGTGTTGCGGCGGAAGAGGCATAACGTGTCCAGTATCTCATCGCACGGCCGCCGAAAATCGTTGGACGACGGGCGCGGTCGCACGCCAGCATGGCCGATGTGCTCGCGATGCCGCTGCGTTCCGCGTCTTTGTTGACGTTGGTCTATGCGCTGGGCTATCCCGTTGGCGCGCTTGCCGTTTCGGCGATGCCGCCGATGTTGGTGCTGACGTTCCGGTTCGGCCTGGCCGCCGTCATCCTCGGACGTGGGCGGTGCTGGCGCGTGTGACGTGGCCCACCGGCACGCGACTGGCCCATGCGTTGGTCAGCGGCTTGTTGGCCCAAGGGGTCTTGTTCGTAGGCCTTTATCTGGCGCTCGAACATGGGGCGCCGGCCGTGTTGGGCGCCGTGGTGGTGTCGATGAACCCGGTGGTGACGGCGCTGCTGGCGGCTGCGTATCTCGGCGAGTCGCTGACCGCGCGTCAGCGGCGGTGTCGATGCTGTTCTGCGTCATCCCGGCGGTGGCGGGTCTGCTGGCGTGGGTGCTGCTGGGTCAGCGGCCCGATGTCGGCATCGGCGTCGGCCGCGCGCTGGGCGCGATGGCCTGTTGGCTCAACGCGAGGGCGTCACGCCAGCAGCGTCAGCACGATCCAGCCCGCGACCGCCGACGGCAGCATCGCGTCGATGCGGTCCATCAGCCCGCCGTGGCCGGGCAGCAGCGTGCCCATGTCCTTGATGCCGAGGTCGCGTTTGACCTGCGACTCGACCAGGTCGCCGAGCACGCCGGTGATCACCAGCAGCAGCCCCAGCGGCACACCGACCCACGGCGGCTGGTCCAGAAGGAATGTCACGGCCAGCACTGATGCGGTGATGCCGAATATCAGGGAGCCGCCCAGGCCCTCCCACGATTTCTTCGGGCTGATCGCCGGCACCATCAGGTGCTTGCCGAACAGCACACCGGCGACGTAACCGCCGATGTCGGCGAACACCACCGTCGCGATCAGGGCGAACACCCGGCCGCCGCCGTGGTCTTGGCGGATCAACAACGCGCTGAAGGTCGCGAACAACGGAATCCAGGTGGCCAGCAGCACCGTCGCCGAGATGTCCCGCAGGTAATTCACCGGGTGCTGGCTCAGGCCCTGCCCGAGAAGTCGCAGGACCATGCACACCACGATCGTCCCGGCATATCCGCCCAATGCACCGGCGGGCCCGAACGGCCACGCCAGCCACAAAATGGCTTGGCCACCGATCAGCAACGCCACGACCGGGATCGCATATCCAGCCTCGCGCAGGCGTCGCGTCACCTCATGCGTGGCGATCGGAATCGCGACGGCGAGCACACCGAACCATCCGTGCGGCGCGAACAGCAGGACCCCGATCGCCATCGCGCCGAGGCTGGCGCCGACTGCGATCGCAGCGGGCAGGTTGCGTCCAGCCCGCGATTTCTTTGGTGTCTCGGGTTCGGCCACGGAAATTCGGTCGCTGTTGGGTCGGCTAGACCTCGAGCAACTCGCCCTCTTTGTGCTTGACGAGATCGTCGATCTGCTCGACGTAAGTGTGGGTGGTCTTCTCGAGGTCCTTCTCGGCGTGCTTGACCTCGTCCTCGCCGGCCTCGCCCTCTTTACGGATGCGGTGCAGCTCCTCCATCGCCTTGCGGCGGATGTTGCGCACCGACACCCGGGCGTCTTCGCCCTTCGCCTTGGCTTGCTTGACCAGATCGCGGCGTCGTTCCTCGGTGAGCTGCGGGATCGCCACCCGGATCACGTTGCCGTCGTTGGTCGGGTTGACACCGAGGTCGGAGTCACGGATGGCCTTCTCGATCGCGCCCAGCTGAGACTGCTCGTAGGGCTTGATCACGACGAGCCGCGCCTCGGGCACGTTGATGCTGGAGAGCTGGGTGATCGGGGTCATCGCGCCGTAGTAGTCGACAGAGATGCGGGCGAACATGCCGGGGTTGGCGCGTCCGGTGCGGATCGACGCCAAGTCGTCGCGGGCGACGGCGACCGCCTTCTCCATCTTCTCTTCGGCCTCGAAGAGGGTCTCGTCGATCACAGCATCTCTCCCTCAGTCGTGACCAGTGTTCCGATCTTCTCACCTGCGACGGCCCGGGCGATATTGCCGGCAACGAGCAGGTTGAAGACCAGGATCGGCATGCCGTTGTCCATGCACAGGCTGAACGCGGTGGCGTCGGCTACCCGCAGCCCGCGGTCGATGACCTCCCGGTGGGTGATCTCGGTGAGCAGAGCGGCGTCCGGGTTGTATCGGGGGTCGTCGGTGAAGACGCCGTCGACGGCTTTGGCCATCAAGACGACGTCGGCGCCGATCTCCAGGGCACGCTGCGCGGCCGTCGTGTCGGTGGAGAAGTACGGCAGGCCCATGCCTGCGCCGAAGATCACCACGCGGCCCTTCTCGAGGTGGCGGCGCGCCCGCAGTGGAATGTAGGGCTCGGCGACCTGACCCATGGTGATGGCCGTCTGCACGCGGGTGGCGATGCCCTCTTTCTCCAAGAAGTCTTGCAGCGCAAGGCTGTTCATGACGGTTCCGAGCATGCCCATGTAGTCGCTGCGGGTGCGTTCCATGCCGCGCTGCTGAAGCTGGGCCCCGCGGAAGAAGTTCCCGCCGCCGATGACGACGGCCACCTGCACACCGCTGCGGACGACCTCGGCGATCTGGCGGGCGACCTGATGAACCACGTCTGGGTCGAGCCCGACCTGTCCTCCGCCGAACATCTCGCCGCCGAGCTTGAGCAGCACGCGGCTGTACGGCGGCCGCTCGGGCGCTCGCCGGGAAGCGCCGTTGAACTCCGTCATCAGCCTCCTTCAACGCCCGGCATGAGAGCGCCATCGGAGGCGATCACCCCACTGGCTCTTCCCGATGGCACTCTCATCCTGCCTCATCGGTGCTGGCTGATGGTCGAAAGGGTCAGACGGAACCAATTCAGTTGTGACATTCTGTGCGGGTGCCGTCGCCGCCTTCGGGTGTCGTGACATTCCTCTTCACCGACGTTGAAGGTTCGACCCGTCGGTGGGAGACGGACGCCGATGGGATGCGGGCGGCATTGGTCGCACACGACGAGATATTGCGCGGGGCGATCAAGGACCACGGCGGCTTCATGTTCAAGCACACCGGCGACGGCGTGTGCGCCGCGTTCGCATCGCCGAAGTCCGCGGTCGACGCCGCCATCGCCGCGCAACGGAAACTCGAGTTGCCGGTCCGAATGGGAATCGCCACCGGCGAAGCCGACGTGCGCGAGGGCGATTACTCGAAGACCAGCTCGTCGCCCGCGGTGCCGCAACCGAGGCGCGCAATGCCCACGCTCGTCACTTCGCGCAGCTCGAAGCCGAGATCCTCGCCCTGTGGGACAGTCCCAGCCAACGGGAGATCTACACCTGGTTCTCCACGGAACTGCCCAACCTGCGTACCGCCTTCCGGTGGGCCGCCGACTGCCATGACCTCGACACCGCCAGCACTATCGCCGTGTACGTGGGATTCATCGGTGTGATGATCGAGAACTACGAGCCGGCCAGCTGGGCTGAAGAGCTCATCGAACCCGCACAGGCGGTGGACCATCGTCTGCTGGCAGCTCTGTATGTGATGGCGTCGCAGTGCTATAGGACCGGAAGGATCGATGAGGCCGTCGCCCTCTGTGATGCCGGCCAGGCCGTCATCGGCAGGAAGCCCGACGCACTGCCCTTCGCCATGGAGAGCATGCTTGGCGGGCCTTACACGTACCAGGGCCGGCCCGATCGGTGGCTCGAGACGTGCCGCACGCAACTCGACCAGCGCCGCGGCAATCCCCTCACTGTCCGCGCATGTCTGGTTTTTGCTCTGGTGATGATCGGGGCGGTCGACGACGCGGTGGATGCGACAACCGGGCTCATCGAGGCTGCCGAGGCAACGAAGAATCCGTTCGTCGTTTCGTTCGTGCTCACCGCATACGGCTTCGCATACCGCGACATTGATCCGGTTCGCGCCCTGGTCCCGTTGCGCCGGGGTCTGGCGATCGCGCAATACAGCGGTAACCGCTTCAACGAAACACAGCTGGCGCTCGCCCTGTCCCGGCTGGAGGCCATGCACGGCGACCCAGTCGTCGCGTTCGATCACATCGCTCTGGCGATCCGCAACATGCACGACTCGGGCAACTCCAGCACGATGAGCAGCCCGCTGGCGATTCTCGCCGCACTCTTCGACCGGCTCGGACGCTATGAACCCGCGGCCACGATCGCCGGGTCTGCGCTCACGACGCTGACTGCATTGGCATTCCCCGAAATCAGCACGGCGATCGCCCACTTGCGCAATGTCCTCGGCGACCAGACCTACGAATCGCTCGCCCACAAGGGTCGGACGATGACCACCGCCACCATGGCTGCGTACGCATACGACCAAATCGACCAGGCCAAAACAGAACTCGCCTAAGGCTCTTCCTCGTCGTCGAGCATTCTTTCGGGGTGGTGGGTGGTGTTGGTGCGGGGTTGGCCGTGGTCGAGTTCGGGGGGCGGTATCCATTCGGTGGTGCCGTCGTCGCGTTTCTTGGTTTTCCAGTCGCCGTCGGTGACCAGGCGGTTGTCGGGCCCGCAGGCCAGGGTGAGGTCATCGATGTTGGTCTGACCGCCGGCGGCCCAGTCTGTGGTGGCGTGATGCACCTGGCACCAATAGGGCGGGGCGTCACAGCCCGGTTTGGTGCAGCCGCGCTCGAGGGCGTAGAGCACCAGGCGTTGGGCGGGGGTGGCCAGCCGGGTGGTGCGGCCCTTGTACAGCTGCAGCGGCTTGGCCTTGTCCAAGACCAGCAAGAAGTTGTAGGCGTGGGCGGCCATCCGGATCAGCGTGGGAACCGGCAGCAGGGTGCCGCCCCCGGTACGGGCCATCCCGGCCTTGGCCTGCAAATCCTTCAGCTCGACGGTGGCGGTGATGGTGACCGGCAGCCCCTGATGGCTGCCCAGCTCCCCCGACATCAACATGGCACGCACCATCGCGTTCAACGCGTCGTGGGTGCGCTGTGCTGCCGAGCGGTCATCGCCCTCGAGGGCCTGCGGTGACGGCTGGCCGGTGATGCTCGGCATCTCGTCTTGTGGGTTGCACATGCCCGGGGCGGCCAGCTTCGCCAGCACCGCGTCCAGGCCGGCCCGCAGCTCGGGGTCCAGCCAGCCCGTGATCGCCGACATGCCGTCGTGTTGCTGGCGGCCGATGACGACCCCGCGTCGGCGGGCGCGGTGCTCATCGGAGAACTCGCCGTCGGGGTTGAGCACCGTGGCATACCAGTCGGCGAAGCGTTTGAGCTCATCGGGGCGATAGCGCGCGGCGATTGCGGCCAGCGTGGCCTCGGCCTCACCCCGGGTGGCCTCGTCGACCCAGCACGGCAGCTGCGCGAGAAACTCCCGGATGATCCCCACCTGCCCGACGCTGATGTCCCCGGCGGCCTGCCCGGCCGCGGTGGCCTGCAGCTTGGGTGCCAGCGGCGCACCACTCAACGCCCGCCGCCCCGCCAAATCGATCGCCTCCTCCAAGCGCCGCCGGGCATCGCGGCGGTAGATCCGCAACCGATCAGCCAGCACATGCGCGGGCCGGCCCCCGATCTCCTCGACCGGGGCATAAGCCAGCTCGGCCAGCAGGGCATGCTCACCAGCAGGCAACCGGCGCCGCCACCGCTCCCGGCGCTCCAACACCTGAACCCGCTCGGATTGGCACAGTCCATCGGTGGGCAGGGCGTCAGCTGCGTCGAAAGCCGCATCGACTGCGTCGTATGCGCTCATCAGCTGATGGAACTGCGCCGAACTCATACCCGCAATGTATCGACGGCCACCGACAAGTCGAAGCCCCACAACGCAATTCGAGACCAGTCATCCACAACCGCGAATCCATCCACAGGCACCGCCAACCGCTGAACGTGAATCAGCTAGCGGAGTCCTGAATTCGCTGCCACGGTTGCGCCTCTTCCAACTCGTACGCCAACTCCAACAGCCGGCGTTCCTGCCCGAGTGGAGTACTGAGCATCATTCCCTGGGGCAGGCCCGCCGAAGTCTGAGCCAGCGGCAACGAAATTGCCGGCTCGCCGGTGGCGTTCTGCAGCGGCGTGAACGCCACCCAGTCGATCAACCGGTCGATGATCTGCTGGTAGTTCGCGGTCGGGTCGAGGTGACCGATCGGCGGTGTCTCGTCAGCCAACGTCGGCGTGAGCACCGCGTCGTAGGTTTGGAAGAACCGCGCCGTCGACCGTCGCACCGCGGCCAGGCGAGCGATCGCCAACGGGAGCCGATGCAGATTCCGCCCCGCGTGCCGGTCAAGACCCAGTGTGAGGTTGTCGAGCTTCTGTCGGTCGAAGGACGGCCCGAAGTGATGAGATCCCGTGCGCACCAACGCAAAACCCAGGAACGACCAATACAGCAGGAAGTCGTCTGCGAAATACGACGGCACGGGCGGCTGCTCGATGTGCTCGACGCGGTGGCCGAGCTCTTCGAGCACCGCGGCAGCCTTCAACGTCAGCTCGCTGACGTGCGGGCCGGCGTCGCGGGCAACCGAGCGCGTGCACACCGCGATTGTCAGCCGCTGTTTACCCGGACCGGCAACGTCGCCGATCGGCGGCAGCCGGCGAGCCGGGAAAGTGCGTTCCACCTCCCGGTAGAACGCGGCGGTGTCGCGCACCGAGCGGCTCACGACACCGTTGGTGACGATCCGCAACGGCATCTGGCGCAATCTCTTGTCGAGTGGCAATCTGCCGCGGCTGGGCTTGAGGCCGACTAATCCGTTGCACGCAGCGGGAATTCGGATTGAGCCGCCGCCGTCGTTGGCGTGTGCTAGGGGAACCACACCTGCCGCGACGAACGCGGCCGACCCGGACGACGACGCTCCCGCGGTGTAGTCGGTATTCCACGGGTTACGCACCGGCCCGATCCGCGGGTGCTCGGCAGAGGCGCTGAACCCGAATTCGCTCATCCGCGTCTTGCCGAGCGGCACCAGCCCGGTCGACAGGAAGGCCCGCGCGAAGTCGCCGTGAGCCCGTGCCGGCCACGGCGCCCAGGCATCCGTGCCCTGCATGGTCGGCATTCCGGCTACATCGACGTTGTCCTTCACGAACGTCGGGACGCCGTGGAAGAACGCGTGCGAGGGATCGCCGGCCGCCTGTCGCCGAGCATCGTCGTACGCCTCGTGGGCAAGACCGTTGACCGCCGGGTTCACCGCCTCGACACGGGCAATGGCCGCGTCCACCAACTCGGCAGCCGACACGTCGCCGGACCGCAGCCGCTTAACGAGGCCGGCGGCGTCGTCGTCGCCTAACGCGTCGTCGCGAAAGGCATGAACGCGACCGTCGCGCGACATGTCAGGACTGCCCCACCTCGAACCGCACGAACCGGGTCACCGTGATGCCGGCCTCGTCCAGCAGCCCCTTGACCGTCTTCTTGTTGTCGGAAACCGACGGCTGGTCAAGCAGCACAACGTCTTTGAAGAAGCCGGTCACCCGGCCGTCGACGATCTTGGGCAGCGCCTGTTCCGGCTTGCCCTCGTTGCGCGCGGTCTCCTCGGCGATGCGCCGCTCGTTGGCGACCACGTCCCCGGGCACGTCGTCACGCGACAGGTACCGCGCCTTCAACGCCGCGATCTGTAGCGCGACCGCGTGCGCGGCATCCGCGTCAGAGCCCTCGTACTCCACAAGCACGCCCACCGCCGGCGGCAGATCCGCCGACCGCTTGTGCAAATACGTCTCGACGGTCCCGTCGAACGCCGCAACGCGCCGCAGTTCCAGCTTCTCGCCGATCTTCGCCGACAGGTCGGCGATCGCCTGCTCGACGGTCTTGTCCCCCACCGAGGCCGCCTTCAACGCGTCCACGTCGGCGGCACCAGACGACACCGCCGCAGAGACGATGTCGTCGGCCAGCTTCTGGAACTCGTCGTTCTTCGCGACGAAGTCGGTCTCGCAGTTCAGCTCGATCAACGCGCCTTCCTTGGCCGCCACCAGCCCTTCGGCGGTGGACCGCTCGGCGCGCTTGCCGATGTCCTTGGCACCCTTGATACGCAGCAACTCGACGGCCTTGTCGAAGTCGCCGTCGCTGTCGGTCAGTGCGTTCTTGCAGTCGAGCATGCCGGCGCCGGTGAGCTCCCGCAGTCGCTTGACGTCGGCAGCCGAAAAGTTCGCCAATGTTCAGCCTTCCGTGGTTTTCGTTTCGGTGGCTGTGGGGCCGGGATTCGTCGGGGCGTCCTCCGGGACGGTGGCCTCGGCCGCGGCGGTGGCGCTGGCCAGCAGTTCCTGCTCCCATTCGGCCAGCGGCTCGGCCTCGCCCTCGGCCTGCTCGCCGTTGCCCAGCCCGGCACGGGCCTGCAGTCCTTCGGCGACGGCCGCGGCGATCACCTTGGTGAGCAACGCAGCCGAGCGGATCGCGTCGTCGTTGCCCGGGATCGGGTAGTCGACGAGGTCGGGGTCGCAGTTGGTGTCGAGGATCGCGATCACCGGGATGTTCAGCTTGCGCGCCTCGCCGACGGCGATGTGCTCCTTGTTGGTGTCGACGGCCCAGATCGCCGACGGCACCCGGTTCATGTCGCGGATACCGCCGAGGCTGCGCTCCAGCTTGTTCTTCTCGCGCGTCAGCCCGAGGATCTCCTTTTTGGTGCGGCCCTCGAACCCGCCGGTCTGCTCCATCGCCTCGAGTTCCTTGAGCCGCTGCAGCCGCTTGTGCACGGTCGAGAAGTTGGTGAGCATGCCGCCCAGCCAGCGCTGGTTGACGTACGGCATGCCGACGCGGATGGCCTCGGCGGCGATCGACTCCTGCGCCTGCTTCTTGGTGCCGACGAACAGGATCGTCCCGCCGTGCGCGACCGTCTCCTTGACGAACTCGTACGCCTTGTCGATGTAGGTCAGCGTCTGCTGCAGGTCGATGATGTAGATGCCGTTGCGGTCGGTGAAGATGAACCGCTTCATCTTGGGATTCCAGCGACGGGTCTGGTGCCCGAAGTGGGTGCCGCTGTCGAGCAGCTGCTTCATGGTTACAACAGCCATGGTCGGCCATGTCCTTCAGTTGTCGGTTGCCGCCCGGCATCGGGTGATGACGGGCCCTGGCACCTGCGGAATGTCGCACCCGTCGCGAAGACGGGACCGCACGGCATTCGGTTGGCTGCAGGCGCGCGAAGTCAGCCCGCTCGCGCAGGCTGCAGACAGGAGTTTACACGTCCCCAACAGCTGCTTTGTCCACAGCTACAGCCGACGGCCCTGGTCAACCACCTCCCGCTCGGTTCGACTGGACCGATGCGCTGGTTCCTGCTGGCCCTGGCCCTCGTCGTCGCGCCTGTCGCCTGGGCCGACGGCTACCGGTTCGACTGGCCGCTTCAGCCCCGTCCCGCCGTGGTCCAGACGTTCGACGCGCCGACGCCGAACTGGAACCGCGGCCACCGCGGCGTCGACCTGGCGGGCACCGTTGGCCAGCGGGTTTACGCCGCCGGTCCCGGCACCGTCGTGTTCGCCGGCGAGCTCGCCGGCCGGCCGGTGGTGTCGATCGCCCATCCCGGCGGGCTGCGGACGTCCTATGAGCCGGTGCAGGCGGCGGTGCGGGCCGGTCAGCTGGTCAGCCGAGGCGACGTGATCGGTGAGTTGCTGGCCGGCCACCCCGACTGCCCGGCGGCGGCGTGCCTGCACTGGGGTGCGATGTGGGGTCCGGCGTCGGCGGCCGACTACGTGAACCCGCTGGGGCTGCTCGAGACGACACCGATCCGGTTGAAGCCGATTTCGGCGCGCTAGCGTGCGCTGGCGCTTGCGCTCAGCGACTGTTTGCGCGCCGAAATCGCCACTCACGCTCGCGGATGCGCCTGGTCGTGCACGGCCCGCAGCCGAGCCACCGAGACGTGGGTGTACAGCTGCGTCGTCGCCAGCGTGGAGTGCCCGAGCAGTTCCTGCACAATGCGAAGATCGGCACCGCCTTCGAGCAGATGCGTTGCGGCGCTGTGGCGTAACCCGTGCGGCCCGATGTCGGGGGCGCCGTCGACGGCGGACATCGTCTGGTGCACAACGGTGCGTGCCTGTCGTTGGTCCATGCGGCGTCCCCGAGCACCCAGCAGCAGTGCGCGTCCCGAGGCGGCTGTGGCCAGCGCCGGCCGGCCGTCGGTCAACCACCGGCTCAGTGCGGCCTGCGCCGGTTCGCCGAAGGGGACCGTCCGCTGCTTGTTGCCCTTGCCGAGAACGCGCACGAGGCGACGTTGTTGGTCGACGTCGTCGATGTCGAGCCCGCACAGCTCGCTCACCCGGATGCCGGTCGCGTAGAGGAGCTCGACGATGAGCAGATCGCGCAATGCAATCGGATCATTCTCTGCCGCACCGGTTTTGGCGGCGGCCATCGCGTCGAGTGCCTGGTCTTGTCGCAGCACGGCGGGCAGTGTGCGGTGGGCCTTGGGCATCTGCAGCCGCGACGCCGGGTCCAACGGTAGGTGGCCGCGTCGTGTCGCCCATGCCGTGAACGTCTTGGCCGCCGACGTGCGGCGGGCAAGGGTCGTGCGGGCGGCACCGGCGGACGCCTGGACGGCCAGCCACGAACGGAGCACCGGCAGCGTCAGATCGGCGAGCACCGGCTCCGGCTTGCCGGCCGCGAGGAAGTCGAGCAGCGACCCGATGTCGCCGAGGTACGCCCGCTGCGTGTGCGCGGAACGTCCCCGTTCCAAGACGAGATACTCGGCGAACTCGTCGAGAATCGCGGTAAACGCGGTGGGCCGGCTCACGTGAACACGGTCGCAGATCAGGCCCGGCGCGCCGGGCAACCGCGCCGCGTGTCTAGGTCTCGGCCGCTTCAGCAGCGGCGAGCTCTTTCTTCCACTGGCGGAACGTCTCTTCCGTACGGCCGCGGCGCCAATATCCGGAGATCGATGCCCACTTGGCGTCCACGCCGCGTTCTCTGCGGATGTAGGGCCGCAGATTGTGCATGACGGCCTGCGCTTCGCCGTGAATGAACACCTGCACCTGCCCAGGCAGCCATCGAGCTTCCCTCACCGCGCCGATCAGGGGTGCGTGGTCGCCCGCCCGGTCTTCGGGAACCAGGTCGGCACGTCCGCCGCGGTAGATCCAGTAGGTGTCCACATCCGCCACCGAGCGCAACCCGATCTCGTCGTCCGGTCCTGCGACCTCGATGAACACCCGTGCCACCGCGTCGGCCGGAAGAACCTCGAGCGAAGCGGCGATGGCGGGCAGGGCCGATTCGTCGCCGGCCATCAGGTGCCAGTCGGCGCTGGGGTCGGGTGCGTAGGCCCCGCTCGGACCCATCAGGTAGGCGGGCCGGCCGGGCTGGGCCTTCAAGGCCCACGGTCCCGCCGCGCCGTGCTCGCCGTGCACGACGAAGTCGATCGCGATCTCGCGTTTCGCCGGATCCACCGATCGCACGGTCAAGGTGCGGATCACAGGCTGACGGTCGACAGGCAACAGCTGGAAGCTGTCCAAGGTCAGCGGCGCCGGCAGGGCCGCGACGTCGACGTCGTCGCGCAGGAAAAGCATCTTGCAGTAGGCGTCGGTGAACTGGTTCGGCGAGAACGTGTCGAAGCCGTTGCCACCGAGCACAACTCGCACCATGTGCGGTGACAGGCTTTCGGTCCGCACGACCTCGAAGCTGTGCACCGGGCGCCCCGCCACGTCGCCCTCCCGTCAATTGATCAGCTGTTGTGGACTATACGGGGCGAGCCACCGTCGCAGGCCCCTACAGCAGGGCCCCGACTGCCGCCAACACGGCGAGGCAGAGCACGACGATGCCGACCAGCCCGACGAACGCACCGGCGGCCATCAGCCGGTCCCGCCGACCCGCGTCCGCGTCGGTGATGACCTTGGCCGATCTGGGCATGAGCCCGACCATGTTGCGATAGGGAACCTGCGCGAACCCCCGCCTGACCCGCTGACCCTCGGTGCGGCCAGCCGGTTCGACGCCAGACCCGTTGGCGTAGAGCACGACGCCCGCCACGATCACGACGACGGCCACCACTGCCAATATCACTGCCAGAGCTGCCATTGGGCGTTCCTCCCGTTGTGGACTATGAACGGTGCATACCCACTGACGCGGAAGCTATTACTTCGGCTTCGCCCTCGGCAACCGCCAGCGGCCGTCGCTCTGGACCGCGAGGCCGGCGAGTTCGAGCAGAGCGAGTTGACCCTGAAGCACGGCGACCGGCAGCCCGGACTCGACCGACAACTCGTCGGCGGAGCGCACACCGCGGGCGGGCAGCGCTTCGTACACGCGTCGTCCGGCATCTGTCAGGCCGTCCAACGGCGACGACGGGCGCTGTAGTTCCTCGGCGAATTCGCCCGCCCGGCCGACGATTTCGACGACTTCCTCGGCGCGGGTGACGAGCTCGGCGCCCTGCCGGATCAGCACGTGGCAACCGGCCGACGCCGAGGACGTCACCGGGCCCGGCACCGCGCATACCACGCGACCCAGCGCCCGCGCCCATGCCGCGGTGTTGGCCGCTCCACTGCGCAGGCCCGCCTCCACCACCACGGTGGCGCCGGACAGTGCGGCCACCAACCGGTTGCGGACCAGGAATCGGTGCCGCGCTGGGCGCACGCCGGGCGGGTACTCGCTCACCACCAGGCCCGCACGGTGGATGCGGTGCAGCAGCGCCGAGTGCCCGGCCGGATAAGGAACGTCGACACCGCCCGCCAGCACCGCGACCGTGCAGCCGTCCGCCGCCAGCGCGGCCCGGTGCGCGGCCCCGTCGATCCCGAACGCGGCCCCGGACACCACCGTGACGTCACGCTGGGCGAGCCCCTCCGCAATATCCGCGGTGACGTGCTCGCCATAGGCGGTGGCCGCGCGGGTGCCTACGACCGCCACCGCGCGCAGGGCCACCTCGTTGATCGCCGCATCGCCCAGCACCCACAGGGCCAGCGGCGCGATGCCATCGGGCAGGCGGCGCACGTCCACGCCGGTGAAGGACGCGAACGAAAGAGCCGGCCATTCCTCGTCGTCCGGCGTGAGCAATCGCCCGCCCAGTCGATCGAGGCGGTCGAGATCGTCTGCTGCACAGTCGATATCGTGGCGGGCCTCGGTGCGCCGCGCGAGTGCGGCAGACACCGCGCCCCGTCGCACTCGCTCGGCCGCCTCGACCGCGCCGACGCGGGTGACGAGTGCGGACAGTTCGGCACACGGCGGTTCCACCACCCGCGACAGGTAAGCCCAAGCGCGTCGCGGCTCAGTCATCGGTCGACTCCCGTCTGGCGGAATCCCATCGCCGTGGTCACGTCTTCGGGACCGGGCCGTTCTCGGCCGCCGAGATCGGCGAGCGTCCAGGCAATGCGAATGGTGCGGTCCACTCCCCTGATGCTCATCAACCCCTTGTCGAGCGCGTGCCGCAACGGTTCCATGGTTTGGTTGTCCAGCCGGAACCGTTGTCGCAGAAGCGGACCGGGCACTTCGGCGTTGGTCCGCACACCGTAGGGAAGCCATCGCGCCGCCGCGGCCGCGCGGGCCGCCACCACCCGCTCGCGCACCACGGCGGTGGGTTCGCCGACGCCCGCACTCAGCGCGCCCGTGCGCGCCCGGTGCATATGCACGCGCAGGTCGACCCGATCCAAGAGCGGACCCGACAGCCTGCCCAGGTAGCGCCGCTTGGCCGCCCCTGCGCAGATGCAGTCGCGGGGGTCGGCAGGCGCGCACGGGCACGGGTTGGCGGCCAACACCAACTGGAACCGGGCCGGGTAGACGGCCACCCCGTCACGCCGGGCCAACCGAACCTGGCCCTCCTCCAACGGGGTTCGCAGCGCTTCCAGCGCATGGGTGCCGATCTCCGGACATTCGTCGAGGAACAGCACACCGCGGTGTGCGCGGCTGACGGCCCCGGGCCGCGCCAGGCCGCTGCCGCCGCCGATCAGCGCCGCCACGGACGTCGTGTGGTGCGGTGCCACCAGCTGCGGCCGCGAGATCAGCGGCGTGCGGGCGGACAGCAGACCGGCCACCGAGTGGACCGCGGTGACCTCGAGCGACTCCTCCTCCGTCAACGGCGGAAGCAACCCCGGAAGCCGTTGCGCGAGCATCGTTTTGCCGATGCCCGGCGGTCCGACCAGCATCAGGTGATGGCCGCCCGCGGCGGCGACCTCGACGGCGTAGCGGGCCTGTGGCTGCCCTACGACATCGGCAAGGTCGGGCCCGTCGTCTGCTTCCACCGCCTGCATCCGGGTGGTCTGCTCCAGCTCACCCGCGCCGTTAAGCCAGGACCGCACCTGTGCAAGCGTGCGAGCCCCGTGCACCTCGATGCCGTCCACCAGCGCCGCTTCGGCGAGGTTCTCGACGGGGACCACCACAGCCGGCCAGCCCTCCTTCTTGGCAGCGATGACCGCCGGCAGCACCCCGCGGACTGGGCGGACTCGCCCGTCGAGCGCCAATTCGCCCAGCAGCACCGTCTTCTCCAGCCGGGCGGCACCCACCCTGCGATCGGCCGACAGCACCGCGGCTGCGAGGGCGAGGTCGTACACTGAGCCCATCTTCGGCAGCGTCGCGGGCGACAGCGCGAGCGTCAGCCGCGACATCGGCCAGCGATTGCCGCAGTTGATGATCGCCGCCCGGACGCGGTCGCGGGATTCGGACAGCGCGGCGTCCGGCAGACCGACCAGATGCACGCCGGGCAGACCGGACGTGATGTCCGCCTCGATCTCGACGATCTCCCCGGCCACGCCCCGCACGGCGACCGAGAACGCCCGGCCCAGCGCCATCAGCCGACACCTTCCAGATGAGCGATCTCGGGCGTGCGCCGGCGGCCGATCCGCACGCCGATCACGTCGATGCGGACCGCGGCCCAGCCGGCATCCTGCTGAGCCAGCCACAGCGCAGCCAGCCGACGCAGCCGCCGCACCTTGCCGGCAGTCACTGCGTATGCCAGCCCGCCGAACTGGTCGGTTGTTCGGGTCTTCACTTCGACGAAAACCACTGTGCGCGTGGGTATCTCGGCGGCAACCACGTCGAGCTCGCCGTACCGGCAGCGCCAGTTGCGGGCAAGCACGACAAGTCCGCGACGCATCAGGTGCTCGACGGCAAGCTGTTCACCGATTGCGCCGAGCTGCGCCCGTGTCAACGTTGTCATGCGCTCGACCCTGCGACGCACCCCCGACAGGTTCGCGCCGGAGAGCGCCGAAACGTCGCCTATCGGCCCCGGTTATCCCCAACCTGTGCTTCATCCACAGGCTCCCGGCGTGCCTATGGTGACGTGAATGCTTGCAGAAGCGCAGCGAGCTGCGTGCCGGAGACGTTCTGCGGGCACGAGTTGCGGAGATCAATCAGTGGCTGCGCAATTCCGCGCAAGTCACTGTACTGCTGCGGGTGGCTGGCGAAGTACGCCCGCAGACTCGCCTGCGCCTGCTCGGGTGACTCCGATCCTGCTCCGGTGATGGCGTCATTGGCGTCGGGGTAGAGTACCGGTGCTGGCAAACGCCCCGACGAGCCCACGACTTCCTGTGGTTGACGTCCATGTCATCGTCTTTTTTCCTTTCGATCGCAGTTCCGCCCTCTGCCCGACCTATGCGGCTCTGCGTACCGCAGATCGGCACGGCTTTAAACTGGGCAAACTGCCGTCATCGAAACGGCGTGCTGCTCAGTGGCTTTCGGAACACGGCTCGACCGTTGACCGGTCACCCAGAGTTCAGTCGGGCAGCCGCAGCTCGGGCTTCTCCACCTCTTCGATGTTGACGTCCTTGAACGTGATCACCCGGACCTGCTTGACGAACCTGGCCGGCCGGTACATGTCCCACACCCAGGCGTCGGCGAGGCGCAACTCGAAGTACACCTCGCCGTCGGCGTTGCGAGGAATCAGCTCGACGCTGTTGGCCAGGTAGAACCGTCGTTCGGTCTCCACCACGTAGCTGAACTGTCCGACGATGTCCTTGTACTCGCGGTAGAGCGAGAGCTCCATCTCGGTTTCGTACTTCTCGAGATCCTCGGCACTCATCTACGCGGCTGTCCTTTGCTCACTATATTCTCTATTTTCCCTCACGCCTGCTCCAGCCGCTCCTCCGGCATCACGAACTCGACCACCGACCGGCGCACGTTGATGAACGAGTACCGGTGCACCTTCGACGGCCCCAGCTCGGCAAGGGCCGCGGCATGGGCTGACGTGCAGTAGCCCTTGTGGTCGGCGAAGCCGTAGCCAGGATGCTCGGCGTCGAGTGCGACCATCAGCCGGTCTCTGCTCACCTTGGCCAGCACGCTGGCCGCCGCGATGCACGCCGCCGCGGCGTCTCCGCCGATCACCGGCAACGACGGCATCGGCAGCCCGGGCACCCGGAAGCCGTCGGACAGGACGTAGCCGGGCCGGACCGACAGCCCGGCGACCGCGCGGCGCATCCCCTCGATGTTGGCGACGTGCACGCCGCGCCGGTCGACCTCGCCGGGTGGCACGAAGACCACGTGGTAGGCCAGCGCGTACCGGCGGATCAGGGGGTAGAGCGCCTCGCGCGACTTCTCCGTCAGTTTCTTGCTGTCGTCCAGATCGGCCAGGCTCTTCAGCCGGTTCGGCCCCAGCACGCACGCGGCGATCACCAGGGGCCCGGCGCACGCACCCCGGCCGACTTCGTCGACACCGGCCACCGGCCCCAACCCGCTGTTGTGCAGCGCCGACTCCAGCGTGCGCAGACCCGACGACTTGCGGATCACCGCCCGCGGCGGCCAGGCCCGCTGGGTGCGGCCCATCGCGCGAGTCACTTACTGGCCTTGCTGAATGTCCACCGAACTGACCCCACCCCATCGCGACGGCGGCCAAGCGATGAATCTCGCCTTGCCGATGACGTTTTCGACCGGAATCGTGCCAGACATAGGGTCGCCGGTGCACAGGATTCCACGCTGCAGATCGGCCGGCAGGCTGGTGCAGTGCGCACGCGAATCCGCCGAGTGCGTACGGTTGTCGCCCATCACCCACAGCCGGCCTTCCGGCACCTTCACCGGACCGAACTCGGGACCCAGGCACCGGTAGGCAGCCGGGTCGAGGTTCTCCACTCCCATGGTCTTGGTGTTGAGGAACGGCTGGTTGAGGGGCTTGCCATCGACCGTCAGACCCGTGGCGTTACGGCACTCCACGGTTTGGCCGCCGACCGCGATGATCCGTTTGACGAGGTCGTTCTCGTCGGGCGGCACGAAGCCGATGAACGAAAGGGTGTTCTGCACCCAGCGCACCGGCGTGTTGGCAGACCGGATCGACTTGTAGCCGACGTTCCAGTTGGGCGGGCCTTTGAAGACGACGACGTCACCCGACTTCGGTGAGCTGAAGCGGTAGGTGAGCTTGTCGACCATCACGCGGTCGCCGGTGCATCCGGTGCAGCCGTGCAATGTCGGCTCCATGGACTCCGACGGGATCAGATACGGACGCGCGACGAACGTGAGCACCACGTAGTACAGGCCCACCGCGATCACGATCAGCAGCGCAGCCTCTCTCAGCGCCGATTTCTTGCGCTCGGGCTTGCCGTCGTCGGTGTCGGGCCTGGAATCTGCTGTGGAATCAGCCGTCGAATCGGTCTCGGTGTCGGCTTCGGTGGCGTCGTCGGCCGATTCGGTCTTGTCCGTCACGGGATCAAGCTACCGCGGTCAGCGCCGCTCCTTGATCTTGGCCTTCTTGCCCCGCAACTCGCGCAGGTAGTACAGCTTGGCGCGCCGCACGTCGCCGCGGGTGACGACCTCGACGTGGTCGATGTTGGGTGAGTGCACCGGGAACGTGCGCTCCACACCCACGCCGTAGCTCTCCTTGCGGACGGTGAACGTCTCCCGGATTCCGCCGCCCTGGCGGCGGATCACCACGCCCTTGAACACCTGAATGCGTTCCTTGGAGCCCTCGATGACCTTGACGTGAACGTTGACCGTGTCGCCGGGGCTGAATGCCGGGATGTCGTCGCGCAGCGAAGCCTGGTCGACGAAGTCCAGCGTGTTCATAGCGAAAATCTTCCTCGCGCTCGCGGCCGGGCGCATCGCATCGTGAGCAACGCAGCCCGAAGCCATCGGGTTTTGACGTCTTGATCGCTGCGCCGCGGGATGGGGTGCCCAGCCCAACGCAGACAACTGGTCAATTGTGCCAGATCACCCGCAGGCGGGGAAATCGCGGCCGCGCCGCCCGGCATGACACGCCTCGCCGGCGCCCGCGCTAACGCCCCGCGACGGCGCCGATCCGGTTAGGCTAGCCACATAACGGACGGCGGTGCGGTCGGACCGTTTCACCCCAAAATATTCCGTTGAGGAGAGTCATGCGGCGGCCGCGGTCAGCACTGAGGGCAGCGGTTGCAGTCCTGATGTCGGCTGTCCTCGTCGGGGCGTGTGTCGCCAGAGAGCACGGCGCCGCGGGGGTTCACCGCAAGGACGACGTCAGGCCGTTGGGCGCCCAGCACGCGTTGCCCGAGTCTCCGGGCGCGCCCATGGGGGCCGCCTTCAACGGGCTGGACTCGCGCGAGCAGCAGGCGACCCTGCAAGCGGCGGAGAGCGGGGCGGAGATCTCCGTCGCGGTGCTGGACCGGGTCACCGGCAAGACGGTGTCCAACGGCGACAACTCGCCCTTCCCGATCGCCTCGGTGGTCAAGCTGTTCATCGCCGACGATCTGCTTCTGCAAGAAGCCAGGGGGCAGATCCGGCTCTCCCCCGCCGACCGCAGTGCGTTCGAGGTCATGTTGCGGTCCTCCGACGACAACGCCGCCGAGGACTTCTGGAACCGCGGCGGCGGCAGTGCCGTCATCACACGCGTCGCCCAGCGGTACGGGCTGACGGGCACCACCGCCCCCTACGACGGGCGCTGGTTCAACACCCTGAGCACGACAAGTGACCTCGTCCGCTACTACGACATGCTGCTCGACGGCAGCGGCGGTCTGCCGGCCGACCGCGCCAACGTCATCGTGGCCAACCTCGCACTGTCGACGCCGACGGGAGTCGACGGCTATTCCCAGCGGTTCGGCATCCCAGACGGGCTGTACAACACGCCCGTCGCCGTGAAGCAGGGCTGGATGTGCTGCTGGAACGGCGGCAACTGGATGCACATGTCCACCGGCGTCGTCGGGGCGGACCGTCGGTTCGTGGTGGCCATCGGCTCGCTGCAACCCTCCGACGACAACACCGCGCGCAACACGATCACGCAGGCCGTCAGGACGATGTTCCCCGACGGCCGCATCTGATTCGCTAGTCGAGAAGGTCGGGGCGACGTTGGCGCGTTCGGCGCAGCGACATCTCACGACGCCACGCCGCGATCCGCGCATGGTCGCCGGACAGCAGCACCTCCGGCACGTCGAGCCCGCGCCAACTCGGCGGGCGGGTGTAACTCGGCCCTTCGAGCAGCCCGTCGGAGTACGAATCCTGTTGGTGCGATTCGGGATTGCCGAGAACCTGCGGCAACAGCCGGGCCACCGCCTCGATCATCACCAGCGCGGCGGACTCGCCGCCGGGTAGCACGTAGTCGCCGATCGATACCTCCGCCACACGCATCCGCCGGCCGGCGTCGTCGATCACCCGCTGGTCGATCCCTTCGTAACGACCGCAGGCGAACACCAGATGGGCCTCGGAACTCCACGCCACCGCGTCGGCCTGCCTGAACGGCAAACCCGCCGGCGTCGGCACCACGAGAAGCGTTTCGGCAGAACAGATTTCGTCAAGCGCCTCACCCCACACGGGTGCCGTCATCACCATCCCGGGTCCGCCGCCGTACGGGGCGTCGTCGACGGAATGGTGCACGTCGTGCGTCCAGCGCCGGAGGTCGTGCACCCGCAGGTCCACGATTCCGGCGTCGATTGCCTTGCCCGGCAACGACTGCCGAAGCGGGTCCAGATACTCCGGAAAGATCGTGACGACGTCTATGCGCACGGCTACGCCAACTCCAGCAGACCCTCAGGTGGGTCGATCTCGATCAGCCGGTCGGCCAGCGACACCGAGGTGACGATCGCGCTCACGAACGGCACCAGCACCTCGCCGCCATCCTGGCCGCGGATGGCGAGCAGCTCGCCCGCGGCGGTGTGCAGCACCTCGGACACGGTACCGACGTCGCGCCCGTCGACGGTGCGGACCAGAAGGCCCTCGAGTTGGTGGTCGTAGAACTCGTCGGGGTCCTCGATCGGCGGCAGCTCGTCCGAGTCGATCACGAAGACGACACCGCGCATGGCGTCGGCAGCGTCGCGGTCGTCGACACCGGCCAACCGCACCAGCAGCCGGCCGCCGTGGGCGCGAACCGACTCGACGGTGTATTCACGTGCGGCGCCGTCCCGGGTCTTGCCGAGGAGGGGCGAACCCGGCGCGAATCGGCTGTCCGGGTCGTCGGTGCGCACCTCGACGACGAGCTCACCGGTCACGCCGTGGGCCTTGACCACCCGCCCGACGACCAGCTCCATGGGCCGACCTACTGGTCGGTGTCCACCACGTCGACGCGGATCCCGCGGCCTCCGATGCCGGCGACCAGCGTGCGCAACGCGGTCGCGGTCCGGCCGCCGCGGCCGATGACCTTGCCGAGGTCGTCGGGGTGGACATGCACCTCGACGGTGCGCCCGCGGCGGTTGGTCACCATGTCGACGCGGACGTCGTCGGGGTTGTCGACGATGCCGCGAACCAGATGCTCGACCGCATCAACCACGACGGAGCTCATCGCCGGCTCAGCTCTCGGCGTCCGCGGCGGGCTCGGCCTCAGCCGGCGCCTCAGCAGGCGTCTCGGCCTGGGTCTCTGCCGTCTCCGCCTTGTCGGCAGCCTTCTTCGCGGGCGCCTTCTTGGCGCTGCCTGATGTCGCCGCCTTCGCGGCTCCGGCGGCCTTCTTCTTCGGGGTGGTGGCCTCGGTGGTCGGGCCTCCCTCGGCTTCGGCCAGCGCGGCGTTGAACAACTCCAGCTTGCTGGGCTTCGGCGGGGCCACCTTCAGCGTGCCCTCGGCACCGGGCAGGCCCTTGAACTTCTGCCAGTCGCCGGTGATCTTCAGCAGCTTGAGTACCGGCTCGGTGGGCTGCGCACCCACGGACAGCCAGTACTGCGCGCGGTCGGAGTTGATCTCGATCAGGCTCGGCTCTTCCTTGGGGTGGTAGCGGCCGATGACCTCGATGGCACGCCCGTCCCGGCGGGTGCGGGCGTCGGCGACGGCGATGCGGTACTGGGGATTGCGGATCTTGCCAAGCCGGGTGAGCTTGATCTTCACAGCCATGGTGGAACTCCTGTAGGTGTTCACGCGGCAATTCAGCGATGCCGTGCGGTTGCGCGGATCCGGTTTTGCCTCGCGTGGGTCTGACCAGCCGACTATTGTGCCAGAACCCTGGTCAGCGGTGAAATCGCCGCCCGTTGGCCGTCAGATGACCTTGTCGAAGCACTTCTCCTCCACCCGCCGGGTCATCCGCCAGCCCTCGGGGGTGCGCACGAACTCGTCGACGTACCAGAGTCCGCAGAACATCACCTGCTTCTGGTCTCCGGAAATGGATGTCGCCGGCCCTGCGGCTCCGGGCAGCACCATCGGGTTGAAGCAGACCGTCCGCGACGACGCGGTGTCGCCGTCGATCCGGATATCCATGTTGCCGAGCATGTGCGCGTAGACCGGGAAGTTCGGCAGAATCTCCGCGAGCCAGGCTTTGACCTCGGGGTAAGTGCCCGCGATTCCGCCGAAGACGCGGTAGTCGATGTACGCGTCGGGCGTGAACACCCGGTCCAGGTCGTCGAAGCGGCGTCGGTCGATCGCCGTCGAGTAGTCGATCAGCAGCTGCTGGATCTCCAGCCGGTCCGAGATCTCCTGCAAGCTCAACATGGCAGTTGATTGAACACGATAGGCTCACCGGCCATGGGGAGGCTCTTCGTCACCGTTCTCGCGACCCTCGCGACTGCCGTCTTCGGCCTGCAGGCACCAGTCGCAAACGCCGATCCGGACATCGCGCCGGTCAGCTCCGTCGCAATCCCCGACGGCCCGGCGCCGGCGTGGATCGTCGCCGACATGGACACCGGCCAGATTCTGGCCGGACGCAACGAGTACGGGCAGTACGCACCCGCCAGCACCATCAAAGTGCTTCTTGCGCTGACGGTCCTCAACGAGCTGAGCCTGGACCAGACGATCACGGCGAGCGTGGCCGACACCCAGGTGGAGTGCAACTGCGCCGGCGTGGTGCCCGGCCGCACCTACACGGTGCGCCAGCTGCTGCCGGCCCTGCTGCTGGTATCGGGCAACGACGTGGCCAACACGCTGGCCAGCGGGCTCGGCGGCCAGGAGCAGGCGGTGGCGAAGATGAACGCGATGGCTGCCCTGCTCGGCGCCTACGGCACGAACGCAGGAAGCCCGTCCGGGTTGGACGGGCCGGGGATCCCGATGTGGACCTCGCCGCACGACCTCGCGGTGATTTTCCGGGCCGCCATGGCCAACCCGGTGTTCGCGCAGATCACCGCAATGCCGTCCGCGGTTTTCCCGACCAAGACCGGCGACACCGTGCTGGTCAACCAGGACGAGCTACTGACGCGCTATCCAGGCGCACTCGGCGGCAAGACCGGCTACACCAACATCGCCCGCAAGACGTTCGTCGGGGCGGCTCAACGCGGTAACCGTCGACTCATCGTCGCCACGATGTTCGGCCTGGACACACCCGGCAAGCCGACCAACTGGGATCAGGCGTTCGCACTTCTGAATTGGGGATTCGCCCAGCCAGCCGGAACCAGCGTCGGCACGCTGTAGGCCCGCCGAGCGGCCACTTATTGCACGTATTTCGCGAAAAGCCGTGTCATAACTGGCCGTTGGGCGCTCTAGAAGACGCGGCCGCGCAGAATCAAGACATCCGGCCGGTTCAGTACGGCGGCGCCCGTGCGGGGGTCGTCGATGAAACAGATCAGATCGGCCGAGGCGCCGTGCTCGAGGCCGGGCCGGCCCAGCCACCGCCGCGCGTCCCAGCACGCCGCACCCAGCGCGTCCGTCGGGCTCATCCCGACACCCTTGAGCGCGTCGACTTCGTCGGCGATGCGGCCATGGGCGATCATCGACCCCGCGTCGGTGCCCGCGTACACCGGCACACCGGCCTCACGCGCGGCGGCCACCCGCTGCCGGCTCGTCGCATAGAGGTCACGCATGTGCTTGGCGTACGTCGGGAATTTCCCCGCGCCGTCGGCGATACCGGGAAAGTTGTCGATGTTGATCAGCGTGGGCACCAGCGCCGTGCCGTGTTCGACCATCAAGTCGATGACGTCGTCGGTGATCCCGGTGCCGTGTTCGATGCAGTCGATGCCGGCGTTGACGAGCCCCGGGAGCGCGTCCTCGCCGAACACGTGCGCGGTCACCCGGGCACCCAGTGCGTGTGCCGCGTCGATCGCCTGCTTCAGCACGTCGTCAGACCACAGCGGCGCCAGGTCGCCCACCTCGCGGTCGATCCAGTCGCCGACCAGCTTGACCCAGCCGTCGCCGCGACGGGCTTGCGCCGCAACAGCTTCCGGAAGTTGCGACTCGTCCTCGACGTCGATGGGCAAGCCACGGGTGTAGCGCTTGGGCCGCGCCAGGTGACGCCCGGCGCGGATGATGCGCGGCAGGTCGTCGCGGTCGTCGAGGCTGCGGGTGTCGATCGGCGAGCCGCAGTCGCGCAGCAGCAGCGCACCCACGTCGCGTTCGGTCTCGGCCTGGGTGATCGCCTCGGCGAGGTCGGCGGCCGGGCCGTCGGCGCCGATGCCGACGTGGCAGTGCGCGTCGACGAGGCCGGGCAGCACCCAGCCTCCGTCGAACACGGTGTCGGCGCCGGGAACCGGCTCGGCCGACACCACACCGTCGACGGCCCACCACTCGACGGCCTCTCCGTCGGGCAGGCCACGCCCCCGAACGTGCAGCGGCGGCACGGAACTAGATGCTCTTCGCGCGAGCGCTCATCGCCCGTTCTTCGGGAAGTTCAGCTTCGACAGGTCCAAATCCGCCAGCGCAGGCGGCAGTTCGTCCAGTCCGGGCGGCATCTGCGACAGGTCCGGAAAACCGCCCGGCAGACCCAACGGACTGCGCACCTTCGGCGGCGTCGGACCGCGTCCGCCCTTCTTGCCCTTCTTCCCTTTGCCGCCCTTGGCTTTTCGGGAACCCTTGCGGCCAAAGCCCGGCATGCCCATCTGGCCGGCCATCTGCGACATCATCTTCCGGGCTTCGAAGAACCGGTCGACGAGCTGGTTGACCTCCGACACCGTCACACCCGACCCGTTGGCGATCCGCAGCCGTCGTGACGCGTTGATGATCTTCGGGTCGGCGCGCTCCTCGGGTGTCATGCCGCGGATGATCGCCTGCACCCTGTCGAGTTGCTTGTCGTCGACGGCGGCGATGGCTTCCTTCATCTGGCCGGCGCCGGGCAGCATGCCGAGCAGGTTTCCGATCGGGCCCATCTTGCGGATCGTGAGCATCTGTTCGAGGAAGTCCTCGAGCGTGAGCTCCCCGCTGCCGATCTTGGCGGCCGCCGCTTCGGCCTGCTGGGCGTCGAACACCTGCTCGGCCTGCTCGATCAGCGACAGCACGTCGCCCATGCCGAGGATCCGGCTGGCCATCCGGTCGGGGTGGAAGACGTCGAAGTCGTCGAGCTTCTCGCCGGTGGACGCGAACAGGATCGGCACGCCGGTCACCTCGCGGACCGACAGGGCCGCGCCACCGCGGGCGTCGCCGTCGAGCTTGGTCAGCACCACGCCGGTGAACCCGACGCCCTCGCGGAAGGCCTCGGCGGTGGCCACCGCGTCCTGGCCGACCATCGCGTCGAGCACGAACAGCACCTCGTCGGGGTCGACGGCGGCGCGGATCGCTGCGGCTTGGGCCATCAGCTCCTCGTCGATGCCGAGCCGGCCGGCGGTGTCGACGACCACCACGTCGAAGAGCTTGGACTTGGCCTCGGCCAGCCCGGCCGCCGATACCGCGACCGGATCGCCGGGGCCGGCCTCGGCGGAACCTTCGGCTGACGTGCCGGGGTGCGGGGCGAAGACCTGCACACCCGCGCGCTCACCCACGATCTTCAGCTGGCTCACCGCGCCCGGACGCTGCAGGTCCGCCGCGACGAGCAGCGGCGTATGGCCTTGTCCCTTGAGCCATTTCGCGAGCTTGCCGGCCAGCGTCGTCTTACCCGACCCCTGAAGCCCTGCCAACATGACGACGGTGGGCGGGGTCTTGGCGAACGCCAGCTTGCGGGTCTGTCCGCCGAGGATGCCGATGAGCTCCTCGTTGACGATCTTGACGACTTGCTGCGCCGGATTCAGCGCTGCGGAGACCTCGGCGCCCTTGGCCCGCTCCTTGACGCGTGCGACGAACGCACGCACCACCGGCAGCGAGACGTCCGCCTCGAGCAGAGCGAGCCGGATCTCGCGCGTGGTGGCGTCGATGTCGGCGTCGGACAGCCGGCCCTTGCCGCGCAGGTTCTGCAGCGCACCGGTCAACCGGTCTGACAGGGTTTCGAACACGTCGGCCAGCCTAGCTGGCGTGCGCGGCGGGCTTCTGCGGCGGCGCAGGCAGCACCGACAGCAGCTCACGTTCGAGCGACGCCCGCAGACGCTCGACGCCGCCCTCGCCCAGTGCCGGTGGCACCACGCAGAACACGTCGTCGACCGACGACCCCAGCGTGGTCACTTTGGCCCACGCGATGTCGATGCCGGCCTTCTCGAAAACGCGGGTGAGCACCGCCAGCAGACCGGCCCGGTCGGTGGAGCGGATCTCCACCAGCAGCTGGTCCGACGTACTGCCGTCGCGCCAGAGGATCCTCGGCGGCGCGGGCACCTGGTTCGCCGGCACGGCCGCGGGCACCTCACCGGCCCGGCGCGAGCCGTGCTGGGCGGCTTCGAGATGGCGCTGTTCCAGGACAGCGAAGACGTCCAGATCGTCGTCGAGCGCCTGGATCAGTTGTTGACGCAGCAGCTCGGCGGCCGGCGGCGAGCCGAAGTGCGGCGAGACGACGAACGTGTTGATCGCCGAGCCCTCGTGGCTGTTGACCGACGCCGAGTGCACGCGCAGCGAGTTCAGCGCCAGCACGCCGGCAGCCTTGGACAGCAGCCCTCGGCGGTCGGGTGCCACCATGGTCACGCGGTAGATGTGCGCGCCGTCGCCGGGTGCCAGCTCGACGTGGACGCCGCTCATCGGCCAGCGAAAGATACTGCGGCTCAATGGGATCCGCATGCGGCAACGGCTCACCGGACATGACGGTCCGGCACCGCCGCACCAGGTCGCCGATCAGCAGCGCCTTCCAGTCGCCCCATACCCCGGGGCCGGTGGCCAGCGAGTCTGCTTCGGCCAGTGTGTGCAAGAGCTCCAGCAGCAGCGGGTCACCGTCGAGCGCGTCGACGACCATGCTGATGGTGTCGGGGTCCTGCAGGTCGCGACGGGTCGCCGTGTTCGGCAACAGCAGGTGATAGCGCACGATCTTCGCCAAGATGTCGACGTCCGACGGCCACAGTCCCAGCCGGGTGCCGATCTGCGTCGCCAGCTCCGCGCCGATGACACTGTGGTCGCCGCCGCGGCCCTTGCCGATGTCGTGCAGCAGGGCACCCAGAACCAGAAGGTCCGGCCGGGACACGCGGGTAGTGAAAGCGCTTGCCCTCGAGACGGTTTCGATCAGATGGCGGTCGACGGTCCAGATGTGGACGATGTCGCGCGGCGGCAGGTCGCGTACGGCTCCCCACTCCGGAAACAGCCTGCCCCACAAGCCCGTTCGGTCCAGCGCCTCGACCGTGGCGATGGTGGCCGGGCCTGCGGCGAGGAGCACCAGCAGGTCTTGCAGCGCCTCTTTTGGCCAGGGCGTGCGCAGTTCCGGCGCGGCCTCGGCGAGGCGGCCCAGCGTGGAGGCCGCAAGCGGAAGGCCCGTGGTCGCCGACGCCGCCGCGGCCCGCAGGATCAGCGCCGGGTCGCGTTCTGGGCGTGCGTCTCGCGCGAGCACGACCTCGCCGTCGAACTCGACCACACCCTCGTCCAACGGACGCCTGATCGGTCGGCGGAAAGCAGCGAACCCTCTGCGGGGCAGCGCATTTCCGGCGGTGCGCAGCCCGGCATCGACGTAGTAGCTGACCGTGCGCGCGGCGTCGCTGAGCATGCGGGCCAGGTCGAAGCGGTCGCCGATGCGCAGTGCGGCCCCGATCTCGTCGGCGTACTGCGCGAGAAGCAGTTCGCGGCCTCGCCTCGATATCCGGTGCAGTTCGGTGCGCACGTTCAGCAAGGCCAGGTGCGCGCCGGCGAGTGAACCGGTGGGGCCGGCCAGGTGCCGGCTCGAATGGTGGTCGGCGAGTTGGGCGATCGCCAGCGCGTTGAGCAGTTGCACGTCGCGCAATCCGCCACGGCCGCACTTGAGGTCGGGCTCGGCGCGGTGCGCGATCTCGCCGCTGCGCTGCCAGCGCGCCTGGGTGTGCTCGACGAGTTCGTCGAACCTCGAGCGGATGCCGGTGCGCCACTGTCGGCGCGCTCCGCCGATCAGCAGGTTCGACAGCTCCGCGTCGCCGGCGATGTGCCGCGCCTCCAGCATCGCCATGCCCGCGGAGATGTCGTCGCCGGCAACGTGCAGCGCCTCAGGCACCGTCCGGACGCTGTGGTCGATGCGAATGTTGGCGTCCCACAACGGGTACCACAGCTGATCCGCGGTTCTGCTCACCGCCTCGGCCGGCATGTCGTCGTGCAGCAGCATCAGGTCGAGATCGGTGTACGGCAACAGCTCACGGCGGCCGAGGCCGCCGGTGGCGACGATCGCGAACCCGCTCGTGGGGGTGATCCCGATCTCGGTGGCCTTGGTGGTCAGCCAGAACTCGTGCAGGTCGAGCAACGCGTCGCGCAGCGCGGCGCCGTCGAGGTGCCGCGAGCCGCCCGCCAGCAACTGCTGGGTGGCGGCCACCAAATCCTTTGCCGGACGGGGCGATCCCGCTGCCGAAGCATCTCCGGCAGCGGGATCGGGTGTTTGCAGCGTCATCCCGTCACAGCGCGTCGGCGCCCCGCTCCCCGGTACGCACCCGCACGACCGCTTCGACCGGGCTCACCCACACCTTCCCGTCACCGATCTTGCCGGTGCGCGCGGCCTGGACGATGACGTCCACCACTTTGTCGACAGCGGAGTCGTCGACGACGACTTCGACGCGCACCTTCGGCACGAAATCCACCGAATACTCGGCGCCGCGGTAGACCTCGGTGTGGCCCTTCTGCCGGCCGTAGCCCTGCACCTCGCTGACCGTCATCCCCAGGATCCCTGTTTGTTCCAGGCCGGTTTTGACGTCTTCGAGTGTGAACGGCTTGACGATCGCAGTGATCAGTTTCATGTGTTTCCTAAACCTCCGCCCCGTGATGACGTCCAATGACCGAACCACCGCCGACAGCCGCGAAGGTCGTATGCGCGTCTTCGGCGTGTTGCGGCCTCGTCGATGTCCGGCCGCTTCATCCTCTCCGTGAGGCGCAGCCCGACGGTGTACTTCACGATCAAGGCCAAGATAGTCGTCGCGATTGCGCGAGTACGCCAAAACCGCGACCGGCGCCGACCGCCTGGCGCCACAACTGGTCGAATCCCCCGCCGTAGAACAGACCGGTTCGACGCCGGCCGGCGGCCTCGGCGGTGGCGACGAAGCCGATCAGCAGCGTGCCGACGATGCCGCCGACCAGGTGGACGCCGACGACGTCGAGCGAATCGTCGAATCCGAAGCGGAATTTCAGCCCGACAGCCAACGCGCAGAGCACGCCCGCCACGAAACCGACGACCAACGCGCCCAACACGTTCACCGACGAGCACGACGGGGTGATCGCGACCAGGCCGGCCACGATGCCCGACGCGGCACCCAGCGACGTCGCCTTGCCGTCGCGGATTCGCTCGGTGAGCAGCCATGCCAGCATCGCCGCCGCCGTGGCGACCGTGGTGGTGACGAACGTCGAGCCGGCCAGCACCGTTCGACGCTCGTCGCCGAACCGGCGTTGAAGCCGTACCAGCCGAACCACAGCAGACCCGGCGCCGAGCATCACGAACGGCAGGTTGTGCGGGCGCATCGGCGTGGTGGGCCAGCCCTTGCGCCTGCCCAGGATGATCGCCAGCACCAAGCCGGCGGTGCCGGCGTTGATGTGCACCGCAGTACCACCCGCGAAGTCGATCGCGCTGAGCTTGTTGGCAATCCAGCCGCCGGTTTCGGCGCGTAGATCCGTCGAACGCGAACACCCAGTGCGCGATCGGGAAGTACACGAACGTCGCCCACAGACCGGCGAACAGCAGCCAGCCGCCGAACTTCAGCCGGTCAGCCACGGCGCCGGAGATCAGCGCGACCGTGATGATCGCGAACATCAGCTGGAAAGCGACGAACACCGTCGGCCGGAAGGGTGCCGACGAGCGGGATATTCACGACCGCGGCCGCTTCGACTCCGGCCGCCGGGTCCGCGACCACCGCCGCGGCGCCGTTACCGCCGATCGAGCCTTTCAGGCCCCAGAACTGGCGTGGGGTTGCCGAACAGGTTCGCGACGTCGTTGCCGAAGGCCAGCGAGTAGCCGTACAGCACCCAGAGCACCGTGACTACGCCCATGGCGCTGATGCTCATCATGATCATGTTGAGCACGCTCTTGGCTCGCACCATGCCGCCGTAGAAGAACGCCAGGCCCGGCGTCATCAGCAACACCAGCGCGGCACTGGCCAGCATCCATGCGGTGTCGCCCGTGTCCGGCACGCCCATTACCGGGTAATCCATCCACTCGCGAGTTTCCTCCTTCGCCGAAGGCCCGGCCGCCAGGAAGTTCGACCGTCAACCTGGTCTCAGACAATGCTGAGTGGTTGTTTCGGCGAGGACGCCACGGTGTTTCGCTCGTGTGAACGGATGCGCGCCTCTGCGTTGCGGTGGACGTTCACGCAATTCGGGCCGCGC
Source organism: uncultured Actinomycetota bacterium (assembly GCA_963775205.1). Lineage (GTDB taxonomy): Bacteria > Actinomycetota > Actinomycetes > Mycobacteriales > Mycobacteriaceae > Mycobacterium. The sequence continues at coordinate 560,733 of CAVZHV010000002.1, forward strand.
GACGTTTGCGGCTCAGCCGAGCAGCGCGTCGACGAACGCGCCCGGCTCGAACGGCGCGAGATCGTCGGGTCCCTCGCCCAGGCCGACGAGCTTCACCGGCACGCCCAGCTCCTGTTGCACGCGGAACACGATGCCGCCCTTGGCCGTCCCGTCCAGCTTGGTCAGCACCACACCGGTGATGTCGACGACCTCGGCGAACACCCGGGCCTGCGCCAGACCGTTCTGGCCGACGGTCGCGTCGAGCACCAGCAGCACCTCGTCGACGTGGGCGCGGCGGCTGACCACCCGCTTGACCTTGCCGAGTTCGTCCATCAGTCCGGTCTTGGTGTGCAGCCGTCCGGCGGTGTCGATGACGACGACGTCGGCGCCGTCCTTGATGCCCTCGTCGACGGCGTCGAACGCGACGGACGCCGGATCGGCGCCCTCCGGCCCGCGGATCACCTGCGCACCGACGCGTGCGGCCCAGGCCTGCAACTGGTCTGCCGCCGCGGCGCGGAACGTGTCCGCCGCGCCGAGCACCACGCGCCGGCCGTCGGCCACCAGGACGCGGGCCAGCTTGCCGACCGTCGTCGTCTTTCCGGTGCCGTTGACCCCGACGACCAGCAGCACCGACGGGGCGTCGGCGTGCGGCAGCGCCTTGATCGTGCGGTCCAGGTCGGGATGCAGTTCGTTCATCAGCACCTCACGCAGCACTGCGCGGGCGTCGGCCTCGGTGCGCACGATGCTGCTGGCCATCCGCGACCGCAGCGCCGAGACCACCGAGTCGGTGACGGTGGGCCCGAGGTCGGCGACGAGCAATGTGTCTTCGACGTCCTGCCAGGAGTCCTCGTCCAGGTCTCCGCTGCCGAGAAGGCCGAGCATGCTGCGGCCGATTGCGTTCTGGGACTTCGAAAGTCGGCCGCGCAGCCGCTCGAGCCGGCCTTCTGGAGGCGCGATCTCCTCCACGGCGGGGGCCACCGGCTCCTCGACAACGGGCTCGGGCGGCGGAGGCGCCTCGACGACGGTGGGGCCACGCTCGACCGGCGGCGCTGACGATTCTGTGAACGTGATGCCCGACGCGGCGGTATATCCGCCGGAGCGGTCGAGCTGTGTGGCAGTGTCTGGACGTGACAGAGTGACACGTCGACGCCGGTACAGCAGCAGACCCACCACCAGCGCGGCGACGAGCAGAACAGCGACGACAGCCAGTGCGATCCAGAGACCTTCTCCCACCCGGCCATTCAACCAAGGACGCCGGGCGATGACTCCCGGCGGGATGGCCGGACGCAAGCGCAGGCACATCGACGTCTGCCTCACCGAGGACGTCGACAACGGCGCGCTGACCACTGGCCTGGAGTGCTATCGGCTGCCCTACAACGCGCTGACCCAGACCAGCCTCAGCGAGATCGACCTGTGTATCGACTTCCTCGGCAAGCGCTTGCGCGCGCCCGTGCTCGTCGGCGCGATGACAGGCGGGGCGGAACTGTCGGGAACCATCAACCGCAACCTGGCCTCGGCCGCCCAGGAGCTCGGCATCGGGATGATGCTGGGGTCGCAGCGCATCATGCTCGACAGCGCGCTGGGCGAGCGGGCCGCCCGAAGCTTCGCGGTCCGCGACGTCGCACCCGATGTGCTGCTGATCGGCAACATCGGCCTGTCGCAGCTGACCAAGTCGACGATGCCCGACCTCGTCAGGGCGCTCGACCGCGTCGGCGCCGACGCGCTGGCCGTGCACACCAATCCGCTGCAGGAGGCGATGCAGAGCGGGGGTGACACCGACTTCTCCGGATCGGTGAGCCGGCTGCGCGACGTGGCGGAGTCGCTGGGATACCCGATCCTGCTCAAGGAGGTCGGCCACGGGCTCGGCGCGGCGGCCGTCGCCGAGCTGGTGCGGGCGCCCGGCGAGCTGCCCGTGGCGGCCATCGACGTCGCCGGCGCCGGCGGGACGTCGTGGTCTCGCGTCGAGCAGTTCGTGCGGTACGGCGAACTGCGTCATCCGGACCTGGCCGACTGGGGTGTGCCGACCGCGCAGGCGATTCTCGAGGTGCGACGGGCACTGCCCGACGTGCCGCTGGTGGCTTCGGGCGGCATCCGCAGCGGGATGGACGCGGCGAAGGCGATCGCGCTGGGCGCCGACGTGGTGGCGGTGGCCCGGCCGCTGTTGGCCCCGGCCATTGCCTCCCCGGCTGCCGCGCTGGAGTGGCTGCAGCGGTTCATCGACGAGCTGCGGATCTGCCTACACGGTTGCGGCGCAAGCGGTTTGGCCGCCCTGCGGCGGGTCGAGTTGACGGCAATCTAGCGGAGTGCTTTTTGCCCGCCTCTTCGCGACAACGGCGTTTTTCCAGGTCAGGCGGTACAACGAGCATTGAGCGCTCAGCGACAATGCCTCGCTTCCGCCGCAGGTCCACGAGTTGTCGCTAAGAGCCGGGCAAGTCGGACTATCCCTCCGAGGCATATTTCCTTGCGCCGCAGCCGAATTCGGGCCCTGGATTAAGCGGACCCCGTACGCCGTTCATCGCGTCAGCCGGCCGATACCAATTCCTGTCCCCGGAGCCGCTGCGAGATCACCTGCGTGATGCCGTCGTCGCGCATCGTCACGCCGTACAGCGCGTCGGCGACTTCCATCGTCGGCTTCTGGTGGGTGATCACGAGCAGCTGCGACTGCGTCCGCAACTGCTCGAACAGCGCGAGCAGCCGGCGCAGGTTCGCGTCGTCCAACGCCGCCTCGACCTCGTCCATCACGTAGAACGGCGACGGCCGGGCACGGAAGATCGCCACCAGCATCGCGATCGCCGCGAGCGCCTTCTCGCCGCCCGACAGCAGCGACAACCGCTTGATCTTCTTGCCCGGCGGCCGTGCCTCCACCTCGATCCCGGTGGTCAGCATGTCGTCGGGGTTGGTCAGCAGCAGCCGGCCTTCCCCGCCGGGGAACAGCGCCTCGAACACCACCCGGAACTCGCGCTCCACGTCGGCGTAGGCCTCGGCGAACACCGACACGATCCGCGCGTCCACGTCGGCGACCACGCTGAGCAGGTCTTTGCGGGCGGCCTTGACGTCCTCAAGCTGCGTGGACAGGAAGTTGTAGCGCTCCTCGAGCGCCGCGAACTCCTCGAGCGCCAGCGGGTTGACGCGACCCAGTTCCGACAGCTCGCGTTCGGCCTTCTTGGCGCGCCGCTCCTGGGTGGGCCGGTCGAACGGCATCGGCGCCGGCGCGCTCACGTGCTCGCCGCGTTCGCGGGCCTGCTCGTACTCGGCGACCTCGAGCTCCGACGGCGGCAACGGCACGTCCGGCCCGTACTCGGCGATGAGGTCCTCGGCGGCCATGCCGAACTGTTCGAGGATGTGCTCTTCCAGCTGCTCGATCCGCATCGCGGCCTGCGCCTTGGCCACCTCGTCGCGGTGCAGCGCCTCGGTCAGCGTCCCGATCTTCGCCGTCAGCGCCGACACCGACGCCCGCACCTCCGACATCGCGTTGACGCGCTGGGCCCGTTCCGCGGTCACCGCGTCCCGGGTTCGCGACGCGGCCGCCACCGCTTCGGAGAGCCGCAGCGCCACCTGCCGGCCGGCCTCTGCGACGGCCGCGGCGACGGCTGCGGCGTGCCTGCGGGCCTCCCGGGCCCGTTGCGCCCGCACCCGTGCCTCGCGTTCCGCGGCGGCGGCGCGGCGCAGCGAATCCGCCCGTCCCCGAACGGCATTCACTCGCTCCTCGGCGGTGCGCACCGTCAACCGCGCCTCGATCTCCACCGCCCGTGCGGCTTCGGCAGCCGCTACCCTGCCCTGCCGCTCGGCGGAGTCGTCGGCGACGGGCTCCTGGGTCTGCTCGGCGTTGGTGAGCCGCTGCTCCAGTTCCGCCAGCTCGCCGACGGTTCGGGTGCGGGTGCCCTCGAGTTCGTCGCGCTGCTCGGTCAGACGCCGCCACTCTTCCTCCGCCGCCCTGGCGTCCTGGCCGAGGCGGCCCAGCTGCTCGTAGGCCGACGAGATCGTGGCATCCGACTCGTTGAGCGCCGCCAGCGCCTGTTCGGCGGCGTCCTGACGGGCCGACTGCTCGGCAAGCGCTCCGGCGAGCGCGGCCGCCAGCTCGTGCGCCTGCCTGTCGGCGCGGGTCAGCTCGGTGCGGGCGTTCTCGATCTCGGAGGTGATCTCCAGCGTGCTTGGTCGCCGGTCGGAACCGCCGCTCACCCAGCCGGCGCCGACCAGGTCGCCGTCAGCCGTGACCGCGCGCAGCCGGGGATGCGCCGCCACCAGGTTGAGGGCGGTGTCGAGAGACTCCACGACCGCGACGCCGGACAGCATCGCGGCCATCGCACCGCGCAGCCGGTCGGGCGCGTCCACCAGGTCCACCGCCCACAGCGCGCCCGCGGGCAGCGAAGCGGGCCGAGGATCGGCCGGCGCCGGCCAGCCGCCGAGCACGATCGTCGCCCGGCCGCCGTCGGAGTCCTTCAACGCCGCGACGGCACTCGAGGCTGCCTTCGCGTCTTCGGCTGCGATTGCGTCGGCGGCCGCACCGAGCACGGTCGCCACCGCCGCCTCGTAGCCGGGACGGACTTTGACCAGATCGGCCAGCGACCCGAAAATACCTGCGCTGCTGAGGTTTTCAGCGATCCAGGCGGCGCCGTCCTTGCGGTCGAGGCCCACCGACAGCGCCTCGATGCGGGCGCGCAGCGACGCGACCTGACGTTCGGCGCTGCGCTCTGCAGCCTGTAGTTCGGCCACCCGTTCGTCGGCCAGGCGCAAGGCGGCAACGGAGCGGTCGTGGTGCTCGTCGAGTCCGACCTCACCTTGGTCGAGTGCGCCGACGCGGGCCTGGACGGTCTCGAACTCCGCCTGCGCCTGCTGCGCGCGGGCGGCGGCCTCGTCGATCGCATCGGTGAGCCGCGCGACGGCGTCGTCGATCGACTCGACGCGGGTGCGCATGGTGTCGACCTGGCCGGCGAGCCGGGCGAGGCCCTCGCGGCGGTCGGCTTCGGCGCGCACCGCTGCCAGGTGAGCCCGCTCGGCTTCGGCGGCGACGCGCTCGGCCTCGGCCATGTGTGCACGCGCCGTCTGCAACCGCCCGCGGGCGTCGTCGAGATCGGCGACCAGGCGGCGATTCGGTGGCTGCCACTTCGTCGGCCTCGGCGTCGAGCATGTCCGGGTCGATGCCCGCGGTCGCCGGCGGCTCCTCGTCGAGATGCTGGGCGCGTTCCGTCGCGATCCGCACGGTGGCGCTGACCCGTTCGGCCAAGCGCCGACAATCGAAACCACGTCTGCTGCGCATGCTCGGCGCGCTCGGTCAGACTCGCGACCGCTTCCTCATGTCCGGCGAGTTCCGCCGACGCCGTCTCCATCAGCGCGGCCGCTTCGTCGTGTTCGCGACGAAGCGCCGCCTCGGCGGAGCCGACCCCGGCGAACTCGTTGCGCCGCGCCAGCAGGTCGTCGGCGGCCAGCCGCAGCCGGGCGTCACGCAGGTCGGCCTGGATCGTCTGGGCGCGGCGGGCCACCTCGGCCTGGCGCCCGAGCGGCTTGAGCTGGCGCCGCAGCTCGGTGGTGAGGTCGTTGAGCCGGGCCAGGTTCGCCGACATCGCCTCGAGCTTGCGTACCGCCTTCTCCTTGCGCTTGCGGTGCTTGAGCACGCCGGCGGCTTCCTCGATGAACGCGCGGCGGTCCTCCGGTCGGGACTCCAGGATCTCCGCCAACTTGCCCTGGCCGACGATCACGTGCATCTCGCGGCCGATGCCCGAATCGCTCAGCAGCTCCTGGATGTCCATCAAACGGCAAGAGTTGCCGTTGATTTCGTATTCGCTGGCGCCGTCCCGGTACATCCGGCGAGTGATCGACACCTCGGAGTACTCGATCGGCAGCGCGTTGTCGGAGTTGTCGATGGTGACGGTCACCTCGGCGCGGCCCAACGGCGCGCGGCTCGAGGTGCCGGCGAAGATGACGTCCTCCATCTTGCCGCCGCGCAGCGTCTTGGCCCCCTGCTCGCCCATGACCCAACTCAGCGCGTCGACGACATTGCTCTTGCCCGATCCGTTGGGGCCGACGATGCAGGTGATACCAGGCTCGAAGCGCAGAGTCGTCGGCGAGGCGAAGGACTTGAAGCCCTTCAGCGTCAGACTCTTGAGGTGCACGAGGTGTGAGACTAGCGCTCGGAGAACCCGTTGAGGCGCTCTGCGGCCGGTGACCAGTCCGCGACCACGTTGTCGACGTTGCCCGGCGTGTTGCCGCCCTGCAGCAGATCGAGCAGACGCTGGCATTTCTCCCGCGGCCCCTGCGCCACCACCTGCACAAGCCCGTCGGGCCGGTTCGACGCGTAGCCGGCGAGCCCCAGCTCCAAGGCTCGCGACCGGGTCCACCATCGGAAGCCCACGCCCTGCACGTAGCCATGCACCCATGCGGTGAGCCGGACGTCGTCAGCCACTGGTCTGGAATGCTCTTCGCGCAAGCGGCTCATCGACTCTTCACCTCGAGCGTCACCGTTGTGCCCTGCTTGAGCGTCCGGCCGACCGTGCACACCTGGTCGACGGCCCGGTTCACGACCATCACCAGCCGCCCCGCCTGTTCGTCGGTCAAGCCGGACAGGTCAACTTCGAGGGTCTCCTCCAGCAGCGGATAGATCTCGTTCTCCCGGTCCGGCGGCCCGGCGACACGCACGGTCGCGTCGTAGTCGTCACCCAGCCGGCGCCGCAAGGGCGCGTCGGTGGCCATCCCGCTGCACGCGGCCAATGCGATCTTGAGCAGCTCGCCGGGCGTGAAAACGCCCTCGACGTCCTCGTTGCCCACCAGCACCTCGGCGCCACGGGAGCTGCGGCCGGTGTAGCGGCGCACCCCGGTGCGCTCGACCCACAGTTCGGTCACGCCGAAACTGTATTCCGGTAGAGAAAGTTCGAGTAACTCGCTGTGAAAATACAGTTTCGGCGTAGTCGGCGGCTCGCTACCGGAAACCGACCATCTTGGTGCCCCACGCGGCCCGAATATGCGCATCGACGTCGTGCACGAGGGCGTCGCGCTTGTCGATGACCAGACAGGCGCGATCGGTTTCTTGGTATGGCGTCCAGTCCGGTTCACCGGCCATGCCCATGGGCTTGCCCTGCGTCGCGAAGTTGATCCACCGGGTCCGCACTCGCTCAGAGACGGCCTGGGCCGTTTTCGCGCCGCCAAGCTTCAACGTGGGGTCCTTCGGGCCGCCGAGATTGCCCCATACATAAGGCAATTCGGTGGCATGTGCGGCACGGACCAGCAGCAGTTTCAGCAACGGAGTCGAGTAGTCGAACCGGTACAAGTACACCGGCGCCACCGTGCTGTGTCCCTCGGCCAGCCACACCGACGGCATCCGGAACCCGACGTCGCTCGCGATGCTCAGGTACCTGGCCTTGCCGCGCATCCGCGAATATGCACCTGCGATCTGCTCCTCGGTCGGCAATTGAAGGTCGGGCTGTTCGGCGGCGATTTCGGTGAACATGGACGTGATCGCGTGCGGGGTGATCGGCATCAGCGGCGACCTCATCAACCGGAAGAGCGCTGCCTCATGCTTGTTCGTGCCGATGATCAACGGGACCGGGTGCGTGCGGCCCTCCTGTGCGAGCTTGACCGGGTAGTCGGTGAGCAGATCGCCGTCGAGGATCGGGACGAACGCCAGCGTTCCCGGGTTTCGAACGGGCACCTCGTCGAACACTTCCTTCGATGCGGCGAGGATCGCAGGGATCGGGGCCCGGCGCAGCCGGTCCGCGTCGGACGGGTCGATCCCCAACTTCTCGAGGACGCACTCGGCGACGCGGCGACCCCTGCCACGGTCGTAGACCGACGTTGCCGGTGAGCTCTGTGCGATCGCGTTCGCGAACAGGCCCTTGGCCGCCGGTGCGGCGAGCAGCGTCGTGACGATGCCGGCACCGGCGGATTCACCAAACAGCGTGATCCGCTGCGGATCGCCTCCAAATGCGGCGATGTTGTCACGCACCCAACACAACGCGGCCAACACGTCGTGCAGCCCGACGTTCGAATCGAAACGTCGCGCTGGGGTGTTGAACGACGACAGATCGAGGAAACCCAGCACGCCGAGCCGGTAGTTGACCGTCACGATGAGTACGTCGCCGCCGCGGGCCAACCTGCGGCCGTCGTAGAGCGCCTGACTGCTGGACCCGAGGATGTAGGCGCCACCGTGCAGCCACACCATCACGGGTTTCCCGGCGCCCGGCTGCGTGTCCGACGACGCCCAGATGTTCAGGCTCAGGCAGTCTTCTCCCTGCGGCGCGCCCAAGTCGAGCGGGATGTTCGGAAGAGGCGGTTGCGGGCAGGCCGGCCCGAACATGGTGGCGTCGGCGACCGAGGTCCACCGCTCCGGCGGTTGCGGTGCCCGGAAGCGCAGGTCGCCCACGGGCGGCGCGGCGTAGCGGATGCCCTTCCATGCCTTGACGCGGCCGTCGTCGGTATCGCGGACTGGCCCGAAGGTCGTTTCGGTCACAGGGTTGTCGATCGCCATCCGCCTCACGTTAGCCGTCAGCGCACCACCATCTTGACGATCCGGTCAGCCACCGTCCTCGGCAGGACATCAAGAATCCTGCTCTGTATCCCTCCCTTGACCAGGTACCGAGGCCTGGGCCGTCTGCTGGTGACCGCGTGATACACGGCGCGCGCCAGGATCTTCGGATCCCTCGCGTGCTTTTCTTCCCGTGCACTGGTCCGTTCGGTGAACGTGACGATCGGTTCGAACGGCGATCCCGGTGGGACGGAGGCAGCCAGCCGTTCGGGGATGTCGTGGCTCATCGCGCTCCGGAAGCTGCCGGGTTCGATGACGACGACCGGAACGCCGACGAACTGCAGCTCTTGACGCAACGCATCCGAATACGCTTCGAGCGCGTGCTTGCTCATCGCATACGGTCCGGTGGTGATGCCGGCCCGGAACCGGCCCGACTCCGAGCTGATGTTGACGATCCGCCCGCCGCCGGCGCGGACAAGGTCGAACATCGCACGGTTAACCCTATGTGTGCCAATGACATTCACGTCGAAAATGCGCTGCAGCCGCTCCTCGGACACTTCCATCAACGGACCTAGGTCCAGCAGACCCGCAAAGTTGATGACCGCGCCGAGTCCGTCGGTGTGTGCCGCCACTTCCCGTGCGGCTGCTGCGCAGCTGTCAGAGTCGGTGACATCGCACGTGATCGGGATTCCGCGCGAGTCAGCCCCCGGCGCGCCACGGCACCCGGCGAAGACCTGCCACCCGTGCTCGGCGAACTCCTCAGCCGTGGCGGCGCCCAGGCCTGAGGCAGCGCCCGTGATGAACACCGTGCGCTTCATCGAGATCAATCCTCAGCCGTTCTCGGCGATCCATGCCGCGGTGAAGCGGTGGATGTCCAGAATTCCTTCGGCGAGTCGGGCGCTCATCAAGCTCTCGATCTTGCCGCCGACCAATGGGACGTTGACCTTCACCGTCGCGCTGTACGTCAGCCGCGAACCGCTTCCCAGCGGTGCCACCACTGCCGCGCCCGCCCCGGACACCGGCGTCCCGGGCACCTCGATGCCGACCTCGCCGCGAAACTGGGTCTCGTCGAGGCGACTCCAGGTTTCGGTATGCAGCATCCGCATATCACCGCGACCGAAATGGGTGACGAGCGTGGGCAGCCGGTCGCGGACAAGGCTGAAGGTCGCCGCCACGATCACGGTGCCGTCCGCGTCGACGACCAGCGAGTCCAGCGTGGCCCCGCCGCGGCCGGCGCCGAAGGCGACCAGCCTTGCCTGCCAATAATCTTCGTCGCCGAACGCCGCATGGACTTGATCGACGGTGGCCGGGGAATCGGCCGACACGTCGAATGTGCGCGGCATAGCGAGCGACAGTACCGCCGCGGGCGGAGCCGCGGACGCGGTTCGTCTACCTGACCGTCAATAAATCGGGGACGGCAGGGCTCACCGGGGATATGGTGACCGCCATGGACCGGTTGGACCCGCTGGACGCCGCGATGGTGACAGTCGAGCCGATGAGCCAGCCGCAACACGTCGCTGCTGTGCTGGTCCTTTCACCACCGGACGGGGCTGGGCCAGGGTATGTCGACGACCTATATCGCGATGCGCTCACCGCGACGCATCCGATCGACCCACGGCTTCGTCGGTTTCCCTATCGCGGCAGGGACACTCGCGGCATGTGGGTCTGGCGCGACGCGGACAACCTCGACATCGGCCGGCATGTCAAGCGGGCCACATTGCCGCCCGGTGCCGGCGTCGACGGGTTCTGGCGGTTGATCAGCGAGCTGTACGCCGAGCGGCTCGACCGGTCGCTTCCGTTGTGGACGTTCCATCTGATCGACGGTCTCGACGACGGCCGCTTCGCGTTCTTCGTGAAGGTGCACCACGCAGTCATGGACGGCGTCGCGGGGTTACACATGATCACCAGCTCGTTGAGTCCGGATCCGACACGCCGCGACATGCCGCCGATGTACGGCGCCCAGCATGAGGAAGCCGCACCGCAGGCGACGTCCGCGACCAGGCGAATGCCGAATCCGTTCACTGTCCTGCGGTCTCTGCTCGGCGGGGCCGCCTCCGGCGTCGCGCTCATCGAGAAAGTTGTGAAGGGCGAGGTGTCCAACCTGGCGGCCAGCATGACGTCAGACACCACTGTCGCGCCGGTGGCAGCCCCTTACACCCGGTTCAACGGTCAACTCGGTGACGAACGAACCGTCGCGGCCGGCACCTGGTCGAAGGACCGCATCCGTGCGGTGCAAGAGAAGGCCGCGGTAACCGGCAATGACGTCGTCGTCGCGGTGGTCGCCGGGGTTCTGCGAAGGTGGCTGCTCGAGCTCGGCGAGCTTCCCGAACAGTCGCTGGTGGCAGTGTGCCCGATCACCGTGCGTGGCCACGATCACGGGCCGGCCAGCGAGCAGGGCAACATGTTCGGTCTGTGGCTGTGCCCGTTGGGCACCCATCTCGACGACCCTGCCGAGCGGCTTGACCTGATTCACCGGTCCATGGTGGAAGGCAAGCAGCAAGTCGCCAGCCGGGGCTCCGGAGCGTCGCTGCTGCTGATGGTGCCGACCCAAGCGCTGACGGTGCTGCTGCCGAAAGTGCGATTCGCTCCGAAGGTCCGCACCGGATACAACGTTCCGATCTCCAATGTTCCCGGGCCACAGACCGAAATGTATTGGAACGGAGCACATGTCGAGGAGATATATCCACTGGGGACGGTCTTCAGCGGCCTGACGCTGACCGTGATGGCGTGCTCATACGCCGACCGCATCGGTTTCACATATCTGACGTCGCCCGACGTGACGCCCGATATCGGTGCGGTGATAGGGCTCACCGAGCAGAGCCTGGCCGAACTCGAGACGGCGGTGGGACTGGGGAACTGACGCGCGGCGTTGAAAAGGGTCAACCTCGACGAAGGCGCGGGCGCGGCTGGCAGCGCGGGCAGTAGAACGACGAGCGGTTCATGAACTTCTCGCGGCGGATCACGGCGCCGCAACGCCGGCACGGCAGTCCCTCGCGGCCGTAGGCATCCAAAGACCGGTCGAAGTAGCCCGACTCGCCGTTGACGTTCACGTACAGCGAGTCGAACGAGGTACCGCCCTGGCCCAGCGCGTCGCGCATCACGTCGGCTGCGCGGTCGAGCACCTCCCGCAGCTTGCGCCGCGACAGCGACGACGCGATGCGCGCGCCGTTGACCTTCGCGCGCCACAGCGCCTCGTCGGCGTAGATGTTGCCGATTCCCGACACCACCGTCTGGTCGAGCAGCTGCCGCTTGATCTCGGAGTGCTTGCGGTGCAACACGTTTACGACGGACTCTGCGTCGAAGTCGGGATCCAGCGGATCCCGTGCCAGATGGGCGACCGGCACCGGCACCACACTGCAATCCACCTCCACCAACTCGGCGAGCATCCAGCCACCGAACGTCCGTTGGTCGACGAAGCTCAGCGTCGTGCCGTCATCGAGCATGGCTGCGATGCGCACATGATCCGACCTGGGCACCGGTCCGAGCAGCATCTGCCCGCTCATCCCGAGATGGACGACGAGCGCGGACTCGTCAAAAAGCCTCAGCCACAAATACTTTCCGCGCCTGCCGGTGTCGACGATGCCCTGGCCGAGCAGACGGGCTGTCAGGTCGGCGGCCCCGGCCTCATGCCGGCGGACAGCGCGGGGATGGTGCACCCGGACGGCGGTGATGGTTCGGCCCACAACATGGGCGGCCAATCCGCGCCGGACCGTCTCGACTTCCGGGAGCTCCGGCACCGGCTCAGGCCTTGTCCAACGCGTTCCACGCCGCCGCAGCGGCCTTCTGCTCGGCTTCTTTCTTCGACCGCCCGACGCCGGCCCCGTACTCGGTGTCCAGCACGACCACCGTCGCGGTGAACTGCTTGTCGTGGTCGGGCCCGGTGGACGTGACGACGTACGCCGGAACTCCCAGTCCGCGCGCGGCGGTCAGCTCCTGCAGGCTGGTCTTCCAGTCCAGGCCGGCGCCCAGCGTCGGCGCGGTGTCGAGCAGCGTGCCGAACAGGCGCAGGATCACCTCGCGCGCGATGTCCATGCCGTGGTGCAGGTACACCGCACCCAGCAGGGACTCCATGGTGTCGGCGAGGATGCTGGCCTTGTCCGCTCCACCGGTGTTCTCCTCGCCGCGGCCCAGCAACAGGTAGGCCCCCAACCCGCTGTCGGTCAGGCCCCGGGCCACGTCGGCGAGCGCCTGGGTGTTGACGATGCTGGCCCGCAGCTTGGCCAGGTCGCCTTCTGAGCGGTCGGGGTGGCGGTGGAACAACTCGTCGGTGATGGTCAGCCCGAGCACGGCATCGCCGAGGAACTCGAGACGCTCGTTGGTGGGCAGTCCGCCATGCTCGTAGGCGTAGCTGCGGTGGGTCAGCGCGAGGGTGAGCAGTTCGTCGGGCAGCTCGACGCCCAGCGCGGTGATCAGCGCGTCACGCGAATCGCTCACGGGCGGTCCGGCTTGTCGAACATGCCCGACAGTTTCGCCCATCTCGGATCTGTCCGGTCATGGTGGTGCCCCGCTTCGGCCTCGGCCAGTGGCACCCCGCACTCCGCGCACAGCCCGGGACAGTCGTCGCGGCACACCGGCGAGAGCGGCAGCTGCAGTCCGACGGCGTCGATCAACGGCTGCTCCAGGCTCACGTATCCGTCGACGACGTGGCCGACCTCGTCGGCCTCGGTGGTGGCCTCGGTAGTGCTGTCGGGATAGGCGAACAGCTCGGTGAGGTGGACTTCGACCTCACCGCTCGTCGCGGTCAGGCAGCGCGCGCACTCCCCCGACGTCTGGGCGCTCACCGTGCCGGTGACCAGCACGCCCTCTGACACCGATTCGAATCGCAGGTCGAGGTCCAGCGGCGCACCCTCGGGGATCGCGACCAGGTCGAGCCCGATGCGCAACGGGCTGGGCACCGTCTCCTGCAGCTGTTGCATGGAGCCGGGACGACGGGGCAGACGTGAAACGTCAAACGTCAGCGGCGACCCGGGGCGGTGAGGGATTGCCGCGCTCGACTGCGTGGCCACGACGCCATCGTAGGCACAGGCGGATTGACCACCGCGAAAGCGGGTACGACCTGCGTGAAAGACGACTGGAGTTTCGCATGGTCAGTTGGCTGGATCGGATACAACGGCGCAGACGCGCGGCGGGTTTCGCCATCGCGGTGGTCTACAAGTACGTCGACGACCAGGCGGCTATTTGGCCGCGCTGATCGCCTAATACGCGTTCGTGTCGCTCTTTCCGCTTCTGCTGCTGCTGACGACGGTGCTCGGAGTGGTGCTGGCCGGCCACCCTGACCTACGTGCCCAGGTGATGCACTCGGCGTTGAGCCAGTTCCCGGTGATCGGCGACCAACTCGGCGAGCCGCATCGGCTCAGCGGCGGAACGGTCGCGATCGTCGTGGGGATCGCCGGAGCGTTGTACGGCGGATTGGGTGTCGGTCAGGCCGTGCAGAACGCGATGGACACGGTGTGGGCGGTGCCGCGCCACGTGCGTCCGGACCCGATCCGCTCCCGGGTCCGCAGCCTGATGCTGCTGTTTCTGCTCGGCTCGGCGTTGACGGGCGCGACGCTGTTGTCCGCGCTCGGCCGCGAGTCTTCGGTCCTGGGCCCCGCCGGCAAGGCCGGCGTGGTCGTCGCGGCGGTCGTCGTCAACGCGATGGTGTGCCTGGTCGCCTTCCGGGTGACGACGTCGCGGCAGCTGACCTTCCGGCAGATCGCCCCCGGCGCGGTCACGGCGGCCATCATCTGGCAGCTGTTGCAGTTGTTCGGGGCGACGTACGTGGCGCATGTCGTCAAGACGGCCAGCATGACCAACAGCGTGTTCGCGTTTGTACTCGGGCTGCTGGCGTTTCTGTACCTGACCTCCGTCGCCCTGGTTTTCTGCGCCGAGATGAACGCGGTAGCCGTGGACCACCTGTATCCCCGGGCGTTGCTGGCGCCGTTCACCGACGACGTGTCGCTGACGAAAGGCGACCGCAAGACCTACGCCGGCCAGGCAAAAGCACAGCAGGCCAAGGGATTCGAGCGTATCGACGTGACGTTCCACCCGACCGAGAAGCAGCCGTGATCACCGCGGCGGCCGTGGCTGAAGGGTTTCACAGCGGGCGCATAGGGTCGGCACAGCCAACCCCCATCGCACACATAGATAATCGCCTCAGTGTCCAGAGTTGATCGCTCCATCGTCACCGACCCGGGTCGGGCCGTGATGCGCCGCGCCGACGGCAGCCCCATCCACGTCCTGGTCGTCGACGACGAGCAGGTGCTCGCCGAACTGGTGACGATGGCACTGCGGTACGAGGGGTGGAGCGTGTCGACGGCAAGCGACGGCGCCGGCGCGATCGCGGCCGCGCGCCGGGAACCGCCCGACGTCGTCGTGCTCGACGTGATGCTGCCCGACATGAGCGGGCTCGATGTGCTTCGCAAGCTGCGCGAACAGAACCCCGGGCTGCCGCTGCTGCTGCTCACCGCCAAGGACGCGGTCGAAGACCGCATCGCCGGCTTGACCGCGGGCGGCGACGACTACGTCACCAAACCGTTCTCCCTCGAAGAGGTGGTGCTGCGGTTGCGCGCGCTGCTGCGCCGCACCGGGGTCACCACCGAGAGCAGCGGTGCCCGGATCGTCGTCGGCGACCTCGTGCTGGACGAGGACAGCCACGAGGTGACCCGCGGTGGGGACGTAATCGGGCTCACCACAACCGAATTCGAGTTGTTGCGGTTCATGATGCGCAACGCCCGCAAAGTGTTGAGCAAGGCGCAGATCCTCGACCGGGTGTGGAGTTACGACTTCGGCGGCCGGTCCAACATCGTCGAGTTGTATGTGTCGTACTTGCGCAAGAAGATCGACAACGGTCGCGCACCGATGATCCACACGCTGCGGGGCGCAGGCTATGTCCTCAAACCAGCAGACTGACGCGCGGCCACGCGGCTGGCTGAAGCCGCGTGTCTGGTCGTTGCGAACCCGGCTGCTGGTCACCGTGATGAGCCTGCTGGCGGTCGTCTGCCTCGTCATCGGCGTGGGCGCAGAGCTTGCGCTGCACCGGTTCTTGATGCGGCAGCTCGACGAGCAGGTCGTCGACACCGGCCGCCGATCTGCGGGCATTTTCGATTTCGGGGTGCCGCTGCCGCCGCCGCAGAGATATCAGCGGCGTCCCGCGCCGTTCAATTCCCAGACCGGGCCGGGACCGGCGTTCCTCGGCGCGCCCGGCCAAGCCACCCGCACGATCGGCGCGGTGGTGCTCGACGGCGAGGTCGTCGACGCCGGCGTCATCACCCAGAGCGGCACCCGCGAAACCATGAGCAAGGCCGCGGCTGCGCCGCTGGCGGACATCCCGCCCGACGGCAAGCCGGTCACCGTGACCCTCGACGGGCTCGGCCGGTACCGGGTCGTCGCGCATCACTCGCGCAGCGGCGGCAACACGATCGTGTCCGGCCTGCCGATGGCCGAGGTCGACAACGCGCTGCTCTCGGTGGGAACGATCTTCGGCATCGTCGCGAGCATCGCGTTGGTCGCGGCGGTCGGGGCGGGGATCGTGATCATCCGCCGGCAGCTGGCCCCCGTTTCACGCGTGGCGGCGACCGCCCGCGACGTTGCCGACCTCGAGCTCGACCGCGGTGAGGTCAGGCTGCCGACGCATGTCCTCGCCGTCGATCCCGCCGCCGCCCACACCGAGGTGGGCCAGCTCGCGACCGCACTGAATCGCATGCTCGAGCGGATCTCCGACGCGCTGGCGGCCCGGCACGCCAGCGAAACCCGGGTGCGGCAGTTCGTCGCCGACGCGAGCCACGAACTGCGCACACCGCTGGCGGCGATCCGCGGGTACACCGAGTTGGCGCAGCGCCACCGTGAAGACATGCCTGACGCCGTCGCGCACGCGATGGGCCGCGTCGAGTCGGAAGCCGCCCGGATGACTCAGCTCGTCGAGGACATGCTGCTGTTGGCGCGGCTGGACACCGGGCGCCCGCTGCAGCGCGAGGCCGTCGACCTTTCGCAGCTGGCCGTGGACGCCGTCGCCGACGCGCATGTCGCCGGGCCGGAGCATCAGTGGGCACTCGACCTTCCCGACGAGCCCGTGGTGGTCACCGGCGACGGAGCGCGCCTGCAGCAGGTGCTGGTGAACCTGCTTGCCAACGCACGCACGCACACACCGGCGGGAACGTCGGTGACGACGTCCCTGGCCGATGACGGCGCCGGAGGCACGGTGCTGACCGTGACCGACGACGGCCCCGGCATTCCCGCGGAGATGCAGCCGGAGATCTTCGAGCGCTTCGTTCGCGGCGACACGTCACGGTCACGCCGTGACGGCAGCACGGGGCTGGGGCTGGCGATCGTGTCGGCCGTGGTCAAGGCGCATCACGGCAGCATCGACGTACGCAGCGTGCCCGGCGACACCGTCTTCACGGTGCGGCTGCCTGCCTTGCAGTCATAGCTGACGCATAGCTTCAGCCCACCGTGCACCAACCGAGGCTCGCCAGCATAGGGACATGACCGACACCGCCCTGCACCCCGACCTCGACCTCGATCCGCCCGACCGCTTTGGGTCCCGGCCCGATGCGGCGGCACTGGCCCGCTCGTGCGGGGTTCCCGTCCTCGACGTTGTGGTGCCGGTGTACAACGAGCAAGCCGACCTCGCGAAGTCGGTGCATCGGCTTCACCGCTACCTGTCGCAGCACGTTCTGTTCCCGGCCCGAATCACCATCGCGGACAACGCAAGTACCGACAGGACACCGCGGGTCGCCACGCAGCTGGCCGAGGAGCTTTCCGGCGTGCGGGTGGTGCGGTTGGAGCAGAAGGGCCGCGGGCATGCTCTGCACCACGTGTGGAGCACCTCTGACGCGCCGGTGCTGGCATACATGGACGTCGACTTGTCCACCGACCTCGCAGCTCTGGCCCCGTTGGTGGCACCGTTGATCTCGGGCCACTCCGACCTGGCGATCGGTTCTCGGCTGGCTCGCGGCTCGCGGGTGGTGCGGCCCGCCAAGCGTGAAATGATCTCCCGCTGTTACAACCTGCTGCTGAAGTCGACACTGGCCGTGGGTTTTTCGGACGCACAGTGCGGATTCAAGGCGATCCGCGCCGATGTGGCCCAGCAGCTGCTGCCGCACGTCTCCGACACCGGATGGTTCTTCGACACCGAGCTGCTGGTGCTCGCACAGCGAAGCGGGCTGCGCATCCACGAGGTGCCGGTGGACTGGGTCGACGACGCAGACAGCCGCGTCGACATCGTCGCCACCGCCACCGCCGACGTCAAAGGCATCGCAAGGTTGATGAAAGGCTTTGCCACCGGCGCTATTCCAGCACAGATGCTGGCGGCTCAGCTCGGCCAGCAGTCGGCGGCGCCGCGATCGTTGCTGCGCCAAGTGGTGCGGTTCGGCGTGGTGGGCGTCGCCAGCACCATCGCCTACCTGCTGCTGTTCATCGCCCTGCGCCACACTGCCGGGGCACAGACCGCGAACCTGCTCGCGCTACTGCTCACAGCGATCGCCAACACCGCCGCCAACCGCCGGTTCACGTTCGGAGTGCACGGCACCGCCCGCGTCGCCCGACACCAGCTCGAGGGGCTTGTGGTGTTCGGCATCGCGCTGGCAGTCACCAGCGGCTCCCTGGCCGCGCTGCACCTTCTCGAGGACCAGCCTCACCGTGCGGTCGAGCTCGGCGTGCTCGTCGTCGCCAACCTCGCGGCCACCGTCGTCCGCTTTGTCCTGTTGCGCGGCTGGGTTTTTCACCCCCGACGCACCGCCTGACCAGGAGACGCACCTCCCATGACCCTGCTCGAAGATCGCGCCGCGATCACCGCGGCCCGACCCGCACCGCCGCGATCGCGCCCGCGCTGGGAACGCCCCGCACTGCTCGCCTTACTGGCCGCCACCGCAATCCTTTACCTGTGGGGCCTCGGCTCGCTGGGGTGGGCCAACAACTACTACGCCGCAGCGGTGCAGGCCGGGTCGCAGGATTGGAAGGCCTGGCTGTTCGGGTCCCTTGATCCCGGCAATGCGATCACGGTGGACAAACCGCCGGCCGCGCTGTGGGTGATGGTGTTGTCGGCACGGCTGTTCGGCTTCAGCGCGTTCTCGATGCTGTTGCCGCAGGCGCTGATGGGGGTCGGCACGGTTGCGGTGCTGTACGCGGCGGTGCGGCGGTGCAGCGGTCCCGGCGCGGGCCTCATCGCGGGTGCGGTCATGGCGCTGACGCCGGTCGCCGCGGTGATGTTCCGCTACAACAACCCCGACGCGTTGCTGGTGCTATTGCTGACGCTCGCGGCGTATTTCGTGCTGCGCGCGGTGGAGTCCGGTACGACGCGGTGGATCGTACTGGCCGGCGTCGCAATCGGTTTCGCGTTTCTGACGAAGATGCTGCAGGCGGCGCTGGTACTGCCCGCGTTCGCGGCCGTGTTTCTGATCGCGGCACCCGGGCGGCTGTGGAAGCGGTTGTGGCAGTTGCTGGTCGGGGCCGGCGCGACGGTGGTCTCGGGCGGCTGGATGCTCCTGCTCGTGGACGCGTGGCCTGCCGGGTCCCGGCCCTACATCGGCGGGTCGACGAACAACAGCCTGTTGCAACTCGCCCTCGGGTACAACGGCTTGCAGCGGGTCGCCGGCGACGCCGGACCGGGCGGCGGCAACAACCCAATGTTCGGCGGTTCCAGCGGAATCGGGCGGTTGTTCTCGCAGTCGATGGGCACCGAGATCTCCTGGCTCCTTCCAGCCGCTCTGATCGGGCTCGTCGCCGGCATCTGGTTTACCTCACGCACCCCACGCACCGGTCAGGTGCGGGCCCAGCTGCTGCTGTGGGGCGGCTGGTTGCTGGTCAGCGGCGCGGTGTTCAGCTTCATGACGGGCATCATCCATCCGTACTACACCGTGGCGCTGGGCCCGGCAATCGCCGCGCTGATCGGGATCTCGGTGCGCGAGTTGTGGCGGGGACGCGAATTCGTCAACGCCCGAGCGGTATTGGGGACAATGTGCGCAGTGACCGGCGTGTGGGCGTTCATCCTGCTCGACCGCACACCCGACTGGCTGCCGGCCCTGCGGTGGGTGCTGGTGGTCGGGTCCATCGGCGCTGCCGCGGTGATAACGACCGGTGCGCACCGGTTGGGCCGCGCCACCGTCGTGGTCGCAGCGGCCGCGCTGGTGTTCGGCATCGCCGCGCCGGCAACCTATTCGGTGGCGACCGTGGCCAACGCACACCACGGGCCCATTCCGTCAGCGGGCCCTTCCGGCACCGCGTCCGGTCCAGGGCCCGGGCCCGAATTCGAGCAGACCGACAACGTGGAATTGCAGGAATTGCTGACGAACACCGATACCCGTTGGGCCGCCGCAGCTGTCGGCTCGATGTCGACTGCCAGCCTCCAGCTTGAGTCAGGGAAGCCGATCATGGCGATCGGCGGCTTCTCCGGATCGGACAACTCACCGACGCTGCAGCAGTTCCGGCAATACGTGCAAGAGCATCAGGTCCACTACTTCATCGCGGGCAAGTCTGAGGGTCCGCGGGAACGTAACGGCACCGCAACCGAGATCACCGCGTGGGTGAAGGACAACTTCCCGCCGATGAACGTCGCAGGCACCGCGGTCTACGACTTGACGGCAGCGGCGAGTGGCCGGTTATGACACGCGAATTCGCGAAAACCGCACTGTAACTGGCCATTCGGCGGGGCAAGAGCCCTACATCGGGGCGTTGGCAGGCTGGAACCCGCCGGTGGTGTCGGACTGCTCCTCGGCGCGGATCACGTGTACCACCGCGTTGATCAACGACAGGTGGGTAAATGCCTGCGGGAAGTTGCCGAAGTGCCGTCCGGTGCGGGGGTCGATCTCCTCGGCGTAGAGGTGCAGTGGGCTCGCCAGCGACAGCAGCCGCTCACACAGCCGTTTGGCGCGGCCCAGTTCGCCGATCTCCACCAGCGCCGACACCAGCCAGAACGAGCAGATCGTGTACGCGCCCTCCTGGCCGGACAGTCCGTCGTCGAGCTCGTCGACGCGATAGCGCAGCACCAACCCGTGCTGGGTCAGCTCGTCGGCGATCGCCAGCACGGTGTTACGCACGCGCGGGTCGTCGGGCGGCAGAAACCGGGTCAGCACCACCAGCAGCAGCGACGCGTCCAGCGCGTCCGAGCCGTAACGCTGGACGAACACCCCGCGCGCGTCGACGCCGTTGGTCAGCACGTCGGCCTTGATCTCCTCGGCCACCGCCCGCCACCGCTGCGCACACTCCCACTCCCCCTCCAGCTCAGCAAGTTTCGCGCCGCGGTCCAGTGCCACCCAGCACATCAGCTTCGACGAGGTGAAGTGCTGCGGCTCCCCGCGCACCTCCCAGACCCCGCGGTCCGGTTCGCGCCAGTGCTCGATCGCTTCTTCCACTTGGCTTTTCAGCACCGGCCACAACGCATCTGAGATCTGGTCGCGTGACTTGGCGTGCAGGTAGACCGAATCCAGCAGGGCACCCCAAATGCCATGCTGGCGTTGGCCATACGCGGCGTTTCCGATTCGCACCGGCCGAGCGCCGTCGTAACCCGAGAGGTGGTGCAGCTCGGTTTCCTCCCACGTCCGCTCACCGCCGACGCCGTACATCGGCTGCAGCGGCTTCGCGGCACCGTCGTCGGCGCCCGACACCTCGGCGATGAACGCGAAGAAGTCATCGGCCTCGCGGTCCAGTCCCAGTGTGTAGAGCCCCCACAGCGCGAACGTGGAGTCGCGCACCCATGCGTAGCGGTAGTCCCAGTTGCGTTCTCCCTGAGGCGTTTCCGGCAGCGACGTGGTGGGCGCGGCCAGCAGAGCACCGGTGGGCGCATACGTCAGCCCCTTCAACGTCAGCGCGCTGCGCTGGATGAACGACCGCCACGGGTGGTCCGGGAAGTTGCCGATGTTGATCCACTGGCGCCAGTACTCGGTGGTGTTCCACATCCTCTCGGCGGCTTCCGAATACGTCTGCGGCGGCGGGTATCTGGACCAGCTGAGCGCGATGAACACCTGATCGCCCTCGCTCATGCGGGTGCGTGCCCTCGCCTCGCGGCCCTCCAGGCCGATCCGCAGATCGGTCGTCAGCGTCAGCTTCGGGTGCTGCTCCGGATTCTGCATCGCCTGCGCGACGGCCTGCCCGTAGGCCTGGCCGGAGTACTCCCACGTCGCGCCGACCCGGTGGTAGTCGAACGACGGAGCGCAGCTCATCACCAGCTCCGCGGTGCCGCTGACACAGCGCGCCGTGCGCAGCAGCATGTGCTCGGGCTCCCAGTCCATCGGGGTACGGCGGTGCGTGCGCGAGCGCGTCCCGAAGTCCTCCCACGGCCCCATCACCAACGCGTCGCGCACGATCAGCCAGCCGGTGTGGGTCTGCCAGGTGGTCTCCATGATCAGGCTGCCGGGCAGATACCGCCGTGCCACCGGTACCGAGACTCCGTACGGCCCGAGCCGGAAATGGCCGGCCGAGCGGTCCAGCACCGCAGCGAACACACTCGGCGAGTCGGGCCGCGGCACGCACATCCACTCCACCGAGCCGCTGGAGCTCATCAAGCAGGTGTTCTCGCAATCCGACAAGAATCCGTAGTCGGCGATCGGCGGGAACGGGTTCCGGCTTGGCCGGGCGTCGATGTACGGCGCGGGCCCCGTCACCGAGAGTGCGTGCGTGGCACCGTTCGCACCGGCCTTATCGCTCCTCGCGTCCGCGTTCGCGCCGAGCACCATGTGCTCATCATCCACCGCCGCTACGCCGAAATCAGACTTACTGCACGCATCCGGCCGGCGGCAACCTCAGGCGTGCTGCATGTAGTCGTGCGTGCCCGCGGCGGTGCGCAGCTGATGACGTCCGCGGCCCACAGACCGCAAGGTGCCGTTGAGGTACTCCTCGAACTGCGCCAGCTTGCTGTCGACGTAGATATCGCACTCGCCCCGCAGCCGGTCCGCCTCGGCGTGCGCGGTGTCGATCATGCGGGTGGCCTCCGCCCGCGCCGACTGCACGACCTCGGTCTGCGACACCAGGCGCTGCTGTTCCTTGATGCCCTCCTGGACGGCTTTCTCGTAGGAGATGTTGCCGTTCTCCATCAGCCGGTCGGCCTCGCTCTTGGCCCGCGTCGTCATGACCTCGTACTCGCGCTTGGCGGTCGCGGTGATGCGGCTGGCCTCGTCGCGGGCATCGGCGACGATCTGGTCGCAGTGCGCGCGCGCCTCACTCACCATGCGGTCGGCCTGCGACTTCGCCTCGGACAGCAACCGGTCGGCCTCGGTGCGCGCGTGGTTCAGCACCGAGTCCGCCTCGGCCGTCGCCGTCGACACCATCGACTCGGAGTGCTCCTTGGCCTCGCGCAGCATCGTGTCGCGGGCATCGAGCACATCCTGGGCGTCGTCGAGCTCGCCGGGGATCGCGTCCTTGATGTCGTCGACCAGTTCCAGGACGTCGCCGCGAGGCACCACGCAGCCCGCCGTCATCGGCACACCGCGCGCCTCTTCGACGATCGCGCTCAGTTCATCGAGTGCTTCGAAAACTCGGTACACGGCGACACCCTCCAGCCCTTTGGTCACCGGCGATCGGGATCGCCGCAACGTCTGTTGTGACCAGTGTGCCTGGTGTTACGCCTGTGACTTGGAGGCTGGAGGGGTGTGTCGGCCTACCGCAGCGCAGCTTGGATCGCGTCGCGGGCCCGGTCGAGCATCGACGCGAACGGCCCGGCAGCAAAATTCAACTTCGCCGACTCGACGCCCGGGTGCGGCCGCGTCGGCGCGATCGCCTCGGCCGCGCGCACAGCGGTAGCGAGCAGCTTGAGCTCGCCGGCGTCGAGTTCGCGCTGCAGCTTGCTGAACTCTTCCATCTCCTCGAGCGCGGCGTGCTCGACGACGGCCTGCTGAAACAGCTTGAGCTCGTCGAGGAACTCCTTGGAGCCGATGTCCATCTTCTCGAGCTTGGACAGCTGCTCCTTGGCCTCGTGCTCCTCTTTCAGCCGGGCGTCGACGATCTCGTCGCCGCCGCTGATCTCTCCCCGGGCGCGGGGGTGCACCACCATCTCTTCGGCGGTCTCGTGCACGGCGAGCAGCTGGCGCAGTTCGACGAATGCCTTCTCGCGGGCTTCGTCGCTCGACGCAGAGAACACCTCTTCGAACAGATCCTTGATCAGATCGTGCTGTCCCTTGAGGAACTTCACGACGTCATCGGTCGACTGAACAAACGTTTCGACCATGGGGGTACCTCCAGTTTTTCGACATGTGGAATGGGCGCGGATGGGCTGAGCGCCAAAACCGGATTACCCGAAGTAGGAGACTGTTAATCCTTCAGCTTCGCCCGTAACCGCACGTTGACCGGCTCCGGCAGCAGCTGCGAGACGTCTCCGCCGAGCGATGCGACTTCCTTGGCCAGCGACGACGACACGAACGAGTACTGCGGCGTGGTGGCCACGAAGAACGTGTCGACGCCCGCGATGTGCTTGTTCATCTGCGCCATCTGCAGCTCGTACTCGAAGTCGGTGCCGGCGCGCAGGCCCTTGACGATCGCCGTGAGCCCCCGCGCCTTGACGAAGTCGACGACGAGTCCTTCCCCGGCCTCGACCCGAAGGTTCGGTAGGTGCGCGCACGACTCCTCGATCATCGCGATCCGCTCGTCGGCGCTGAACATGCCGGATTTGTTCGGGTTGGTCAGCACCGCGACGATCAGCTGGTCGAACTGGGCAGCGGCGCGCTCGAAGACGTCGACGTGCCCGAGCGTCACGGGATCGAACGACCCCGGGCACACTGCGCCGCTCATGGGCCACGACGCTATCAGCCGGCTGTGTCGATTCCCGGGTCGTCCCCCTGCCCTTCGGGCGGGAGGTGCCCCCAGCGCTCCAGCCCTCCGGAAGACCGTTGACCGAACTCCAACCGGGTGTCGCCGTACCGTCGCGGCGGCCAGACATCCCAGCCGTCCGGCCACGTCAGCGGCGGTGACGACGCGCGCCGCTCCACCACGACGACGGTCCCCTCAGTTGCCCACCCGCCCGTGTCCAGGGCCGCCAGCACCGCGTTCACGTCGCCGACCGCCATGTCGTAGGGCGGGTCGGCCAGCACGAGATCCACCGGGTCGCCACCTCCTGCGAGCACCGCCGCCACGGGGCGGGTGAGCACCGTCGAACCTGGCAGACCGAGCGTGTCGGCGTTGCGGGTAAGCACCGCGGCGGTGCGAGAGTCGGCCTCCACGAACGTCACCCGGCCTGCGCCCCGAGACAACGCCTCGAGTCCCAGCGCGCCGGAGCCCGCGTACAGGTCGAGCACGTCGATGCCGGCGAAGTCCAGCCGGGCGGCCAGCACGTTGAACAAGGCCTCGCGCACGCGGTCGCTGGTGGGCCGGGTTCCCTTCGGCGGGACCGCGATGCGCCGGCCGCCGGCGCGGCCCCCGATGATCCGGGTCAGTTGACCACCATCAGCAGGTCGCCGCCCTCCACCTGCGCAGTCTCGCTCACCGCGACTCGGGTGACGACCCCGGCCTTGGGGGCGGTGATCGCCGCTTCCATCTTCATCGCTTCGATGGTCGCGACGGTCTGGCCGACGGTCACCTCGTCGCCTTCGGTGACGGATACCGTGACGACGCCCGCGAACGGCGCGGCGATGTGGTCGGAGTTCTTGCGGTCGGCCTTCTCGGCGGTGGGGACGCTGGTCGCGATGCTGCGGTCGCGCACCAGCACTGGGCGCAGCTGGCCGTTGAAGATGCACATCACGGTGCGCATGCCCCGCTCGTCGGGGTCGGAGATCGCCTCCAGCCCGATCAGCAGCTCGACGCCGCGCTCGAGGTGCACGCGGTGTTCGTCGCTTTGGCGAAGCCCGTAGAAGAACTGGTTGGCCGACAGCCGTGAGGTGTCGCCGTACAGTTCCCGGTGTTCTTCGAATTCCTTTGTCGGACCGGGGAACAGCAGCCGGTTCAGGGTGGCCTGCCGTTGCGGGCCTGGAACGGACAGCGCCTTCTCGTCCTCTTCGGTGAGCTCCTGCTGGGGTTTGGCGGGCGGGCGTCCGGCGAGGGCCTTGGTGCGCAGCGGCTCGGGCCAGCCGCCGGGCGGGTCGCCCAGCTCGCCGCGAAGGAACCCGATGACCGAGTCGGGGATGTCCAGACGCGATGGGTCGGAAGCGAATTCGTCGGCGGTGATGCCCGCGCCGAGCAGGGCCAGCGCCAGGTCGCCGACCACTTTGGACGACGGCGTCACCTTGACCAGCCGGCCCAGGATCCGGTCAGCCGCGGCGTAGTTGGTTTCGATCTCCTCGAAGCGGTCACCGAAGCCCAGCGCGATCGCCTGCTGCCGCAGATTGGACAGCTGGCCGCCGGGGATCTCGTGGCTGTACACCCGGCCGGTCGGGGCGGGGAGCCCGGATTCGAACGGCGCGTACACCTTTCGCAGCGCCTCCCAGTACGGCTCGAGCTCGCACACCGCCGGCAGCGACAGCCCCGAGTCGTATTCGGTGTGGGCGGTGGCGGCGACGATCGCCGACAGCGCGGGCTGACTGGTGGTGCCGGCCAACGGTGCGGCGGCGCCGTCGACCGCGCTGGCGCCGGCGTGGATGGCCGCCAGGTAGGTGGCCAGCTGACCGCCGGGGGTGTCGTGGGTGTGCACGTGCACCGGCAGGTCGAACCTGCTGCGCAGCGCGCCCACCAAAGCCGTTGCGGCCTGGGGCCGCAGCAGCCCGGCCATGTCCTTGATCGCCAGGATGTGCGCGCCGGCGTCGACGATCTGCTCGGCCAGCTTCAGGTAGTAGTCGAGCGTGTAGAGGTTCTCGGCCGGGTCGGACAGGTCGCCCGTGTAGCTCATCGCGACTTCGGCGATGGCCGTGCCGGTTTCGCGGACCGCGTCGATCGCCGGGCGCATGGACTCGACGTTGTTCAGCGCGTCGAAGATGCGGTAGATGTCGACCCCGACGGCGGTGGCCTCCTCGACGAAGGCGTGGGTGACGGACTCGGGGTACGGCGTGTAGCCGACGGTGTTGCGGCCGCGCAGCAGCATCTGCAGGCAGATGTTGGGCACTGCTTCGCGGATCGCGGCCAGCCGCTCCCACGGGTCCTCTTTCAGGAACCGCAGCGCCACATCGTAAGTCGCCCCGCCCCAGCATTCGATCGACAGCAGCTGCGGCGTCATCCGCGCGATGTAGGGCGCCACCATCAGCAGGCCCGTGGTGCGCAGCCGGGTGGCCAGCAGCGACTGGTGCGCATCGCGGAACGTGGTCTCGGTAACGCCAACGGCCGCAGACTCTTTCAGCCAGTTCGCGAAGCCCTCCGGGCCCAGCTCCCTCAAGCGTTGCTTGGAGCCGGCAGGTGGCGGCGCGGACAGATCCACCGACGGCAGCTTGTCACGCGGATACACCGTCGACGGCCGCGGGCCGTGCGGCTGGTTCACGGTGACGTCGGCGAGGTAGTTCAGGATCTTCGTGCCGCGGTCGGCCGGGGTGCGTGCGGTCACCAGCCAGGGCCGCTCGTCGATGAACGACGTGGTGATCCGCCCGGCGCGGAAGTCCGAATCCGTCACCACCGCAAGCAGAAACGGGATGTTCGTCGACACACCGCGGATGCGGAACTCCGCGAGCGCACGCCGGGCCCGGGCGACCGCGGCGGAGAAGTCGCGCCCGCGGCAGGTCAGCTTCACCAGCATCGAGTCGAAGTGCGCGCTGACCTCCGCCCCCAGGTTGGTCGCGCCGTCCAGCCGGACCCCGGCACCGCCGGTCGAGCGGTAGCCGGTGATACGGCCGGTGTCGGGGCGGAATCCGTTGGCCGGGTCCTCGGTGGTGATCCGGCATTGCAGCGCAGCACCTCGGACCTGTACCGAATCCTGTTGCAGACCAAGGTCTTCCAGCGACTCGCCGTCGGCTATGCGCATCTGGCTGCCGACCAGGTCGACGTCGGTGATCTCCTCGGTGACGGTGTGCTCGACCTGGATGCGTGGGTTCATCTCGATGAACACGTAGTGGCCGCGCTCGTCGAGCAGGAACTCGACCGTGCCGGCGTAGGAGTAGTCGATCTGGCGGGCGAAGGCCACCGCGTCGGCGCAGATCCTGCTGCGCAGTTCGTCGGACAGGTTGGGGGCCGGGGCGATCTCGATGACCTTCTGGTGCCGGCGCTGCAGGCTGCAGTCGCGCTCGAACAGGTGGATGACGTTGCCCTGCGTGTCCGCGAGGATCTGCACCTCGATGTGCCGGGGGTTGATCACCGCCTGCTCGAGGTAGACGGTCGGGTCGCCGAACGCCGACTCCGCCTCCCGGCTGGCTGCCTCGATGGCCTCGGGCAGCGCGTCGGGGTCGGTGACCCGCCGCATCCCGCGCCCTCCGCCGCCGGACACCGCCTTGACGAACAGCGGGAACTGGATTTCGTCAGCAGCGGCGACAAGTTCGTCCACGGACGTCGACGGGGGTGACGAGCGCAGCACCGGCAGGCCGGCGGCGCGGGCCGCTTCGATCGCCCGAGACTTGTTGCCGGTGAGCTCCAGCACCTCCGCGCTGGGCCCGATGAACGTGATGCCCGCCCCGGCGCACGCCTCTGCCAGTTCCGGGTTCTCGGACAGGAAGCCGTATCCAGGATAGATCGCGTCGGCACCGGCCCGGCGCGCGGTCGCGACGATCTCGTCGACAGACAGGTACGCCCGTACCGGATGGCCCATCTCGCCGATCTGGTATGACTCGTCGGCCTTGAGCCGGTGCACGGAGTTGCGGTCCTCGTACGGGTAGACCGCGACGGTCGCGATCCCGAGTTCGTAGGCGGCGCGGAAGGCGCGGATCGCGATTTCGCCGCGGTTGGCGACTAAGACTTTTGAGATGACCTTGTGGATCACTAGATCAGGGTCGACCAGTAATACCAGAACTGCACGAGGATCGCGAAGATCACGGCGATGAACCACACCGCCGCTGCCGACCAGCGCCAGCGGTAGGCGAACTGTGCCGCCGGGTACTTGGCCAGCGGCTGCAGCGCGACCGAGGACACCACGACAAGCAGCGGGATCGTCACCGCCCACACCACCATGCAGTACGGGCAGAGCGCGCCGATGCGGTACAGGCTCTGGAAGATCAGCCAGTGCACGAACACGCCGCCCAGCAGGGTGCCGCCGGCAAGCCCCAGCCAGTACCAGCGTGGCAGCGTCACTCTGCTCACCGCCAGCACCCCGGTCACCAGCACGACGGTGAACCCGACGATGCCCATCAGCGGGTTCGGGAACCCGAACACCGACGCCTGCGGCGTGACCATCACCGAACCGCAGGACAGCACCGGGTTGATGCTGCACGTCGGGGTGTAACTGGGGTCTTTGAGCAGCTCGATCTTCTCGATCGTCAACGTCACCGCGGCGGCCAGCCCGATCACCCCGGCGATCAGTACCCACCAGGCGCTCGGCCGTGGCACCGTGACGCGCGCGGACAGGCTCTGCCCGGGCCGCCTAGCGGGCGGTGCGGTGGACGGCGCCTCGACGGTCATGGCGCCGCCGGGGCCGGTGCGGCCGGCGTCAATCCGGGAACAGGACCGGTGACCGCGGTGACCTTGTTGATCAAGTCCTGCGGTGTCGTGGTCTCGGCGAACTTGAACTCCTCGCCGTTGACGCGGATGGTCGGCGTGTACTCGATGCCGGTGGCCTTCACCATGCCCTGCACCATCGCCGTGTACTTGCCGTTGTTGATGCAGTCGGTCAGCGCCTGGCCCTGCACACCGGCAACGCGCGCGGCCTCGATCAGCTGCTCGTTCGTCAGAAACGGCCCGGAGACTTCGTCGGCTTGCTGGGTGAACAGCGCAGTGTGGAAGCGCCGGAACGCATCCTTGGCCGGCGATGGGTCGGCGTCGGCGACGCAGTAGGCGGCAGCGCCGGCCCGCGACGAGTAGTACTGCCGCTGCTTGGTGTCCAGCGGTGCGAGCGCCACCATGTAGTAGTCGGCCTGCACCGCGCCGGCGTCGATCAGCTGGTTGACGGTCGAGCCCAGGCGGCGTTCGAAGTCACCGCAGTGCGGACACAGGAAGTCCTCGTACATCGACAGCACGACCTTCGGCTTGCCTGCGGGATCCTTGACCAACTTGTCCGGCACTGCCGCGGAGATGGACCGCACCTCTCCGGCGGGCGGGCCGTCCTTCCCGGCTTTCGGCTGCCACGGTTTGAGGATCAGCAGCAGCATGCCGGCGGCGAAGAGGACGACTACGGCGATCAGCCCGCCCTGGATCAGGAAGCTGCGACGACGGTCGGCTGCCTTGAGGTCATAGCGCTTGGGTTTGTTCGCCACGCCGTCAGACTACCGGCGAGGCGATCCCTTACCCGATCAGATGTAGCAGAGGTGTGCCCGCAGCGCGGACACGATCTCGGCCATCGCGAACGCGCTGCCGCCACCGAGCGGCCAGTAATTGCAGAAGGCGTGTATCAGCGTCGGCATCTGGCGATGGTCGACGGTCACGCCCGCGTCGCGCAGTGCGGTGGCGTAGGCGTCGCCCTCGTCGCGCAGGACGTCGAAGCCTGCGGTGATCACGAGCGCGCGCGGCAGCCCGGCCAGGTCGTCGGCCAGCAGCGGCGACACCAGCGGATCGGTGACGTCGAGTTTCGACGTTCCGACGTACTGCTCTCGACACCACACCAGGTCGTGCGCCGTGAGAAAGAACCCACTCGCGAACAGCGCACGTGATTTCGTGGCTCCGCGCTGGTCGGTGATCGGATACAGCAGCAGCTGGAGCGCGGGCGGCACGCCGTCGTCGCGGCCCAACCGGGAGATCACCGTCGACAGGTTGCCGCCGGCGCTGTCGCCGCCGACGGCCACCACACCGGGCTGGGTGCCCAGCTCATCGCCGTGCTCCAGGGCCCAGCGGTACGCGGCGTAACAGTCGTCCACAGCGGCCGGTGCGGGGTGCTCGGGGGCCCGCCGGTAGTCCACGGACAGCACGTGGATGCCCGCGTTCCGGCAGAGGTAGCGACACACGTTGTCGTGGCTGTCGAGGTCGCCGACCACCCAGCCGCCACCGTGGAGGTAGATCAGCAGCGGGCGGATCTCGTCGTTGGGAGGCCGATAGTGGCGGGCCGGGATGGGACCGGCCGGTCCTGGAATCGAGAGCGCGGTGACGTCGCCGACCGGCAGAGGGTTGCGATCGATGGTCGACGCCATCCTGCGGATCCGCTGACGGGAGTACTCCACGTCGTCGCGGGCAGTCAGGTCGGCTTCCCCGGACAGCTTCAGCGTGGTCAGGGCCAGCTGAAGCGTGGGATCGAGCGTATTGCCGTCGATGGTGACGGCGCGGGCCATCAACCGTTTCGCAGCGTCGGGGACCACCGGCAGGACCCCCGATCCGACCCGGTTGGCCAGGGCGACGGCCGCGACCCGGGCCTGGGCCAGGCGGGGATGACGGGGGGCACCGGCTGCGGGCGACAAGTGGCTCGACGTTGACTGGGCTACGGGTTGGCTCACAGCCATGGACGGTAATCGCTTCGGTGCCGCGCTGGCAGACTGGTCGGCATGACTGCTCCATTGAGCAAGCTCAATGACGGCAACACCATTCCCTGCGTGGGCCTTGGGGTCTACAAGACGCCGCCGAAAGACACGGAGCGGGCGGTCACCGCCGCACTCGAAGTCGGCTACCGGCACATCGACACCGCCTCGATGTACGGCAACGAGCGCGAGGTGGGCCGCGCGGTCAGGAAGTCGTCCGTTCCGCGCGAGGAGATCTTCGTCGTCACCAAGCTGTGGAACGCCGACCAGGGATACGACGCCACGATGAAGGCGTTCGACAAGAGCATGAAGCGGCTGGGATTCGATCGCCACGGCGGATACCTCGACATGTATCTGATCCACTGGCCGGTGCCGGCGCTCAGCCATTTCGTCGACACCTGGCGGGCGTTCGCGGCGCTGCACGATCTCGGCCGCATCCGCTCCATCGGCGTCTCGAACTTCGCTCCCGAACACCTGAACACGTTGATCGACGCGACCGGAGTCGTGCCCGTGGTGAACCAGATCGAGCTGCATCCGCTGCTGAACCAGGCCGAGCTGCGGGAAGTGCACGCGCAGTTGGGGATTGCCACCGAGGCGTGGAGCCCGCTGGGCCGGGGCCGGCTGCTGGATCACCCGACCATCACGGCGATCGCAGAGGCGTACGGAAAGACACCCGCGCAGGTCATTATTCGCTGGCATTTGCAGATCGGTAACATCATCATCCCCAAGTCGGTGAACCCCGAGCGGATTGCGAGCAACTTCGACGTGTTCGACTTCGAGTTGAGTGACGACGACGTCACGTCGATCTCTTCGCTCGACAACGGCACCCGGCTGGGTCCGGACCCACGCACCTACAACTTCACGGGCAGGTGAGATGACGCCGACCGTCACCCTCAACGACGACAACGTCATTCCGGTCGTCGGACTCGGCGTCGCCGAACTGTCGGAGGACGAGACCGAGCGCGCCGTCACCGCCGCGCTGGAGGCCGGCTACCGGCTGATCGACACGGCCGCCGCCTACGGCAACGAGGCAGCTGTGGGCCGTGCGATCGCCGCATCGGGTATCCCGCGCGACGAGCTGTTCGTGACGACGAAGATCGCGACACAGGACCAGGGATTCACCACGACGAAGGCGGCCTTCACGACGAGCCTGGAGCGGCTCGGCCTGGACTACGTGGACATGTACATGATCCATTGGCCGGCGGCACAGCTCGGCGCCTATGTGGACACGTACGGCGCGATGCAGATCCTGCAGCGGGAAGAGAAGATCCGCTCGATCGGCGTCTGCAACTTCCTCGAAGACCAGTTGAGCACGATCGCGGAGCTGACGTACACCAACCCGGCGGTCAACCAGATCGAGCTTCATCCGCTGCTGAACCAGGCCGAACTGCGGGCACTGCACGCCGATCGCGGCATCGTGACCGAGGCGTACAGCCCGCTGGGAGTGGGCAAGCTGCTCGACAACCCGACGCTGGTGTCGATCGCGCAGGCGCACGGGAAGTCCCCCGCCCAGGTCGCGATCCGCTGGAGCATCCAGCTGGGCAACGTGGTGATTCCGCGGTCGGCCGACCCGGAGCGCATCAAGGAGAACATCGACGTGTTCAACTTCGAGCTGACCGACGACGAGATGTCTGCAATCGACGGGCTCGACGAAGGGACCCGCTTCCGGCCGGACCCGGCCACCTACACCGGCACCTGATCGTCGAGTACCTCGTTCACTCTGCGCTCAACGCCTCAGCCAGTCGGGCAGGTGCTCGCCGCCTCACGCAGCCTGTCCGCCGACGCCTGGTCGATCAGCAGCGAGTATCCGCGCAGCACCGCCGCGAACTGCACCGAGTATTGGCACCAGAACGCGTGGTTCGGCGGCATCCACGTGGACGGGCCCTGGTCGCCCTTGTCCTGGTTGGCGTCACCGGCGACGGCGAGCAAATTGGCCGGGTCGTTGGCAAACCGCTCCCGCATTTCCTCGGTCCACCCGCGCGCGCCCAGGTCCCACGCCAGGGCCAGCGGCACGAGGTGGTCGATCTGCACCGCGGCTCCCGTCTGCTCGCCGCGCACGAACGCGATCATGGCGTTGGTGTAGGGATCGTGAAGTGTGCCCGTCGCAACCGCATGCGGGCAGCGCTTGATCGCCACGTACGTCTTGTCGACGAGGTCACGGTCGAGGATGTCGTTGCGGGTGTCGCAGCCGTTGTGCCCGCCCGGCGCGTCGGTGTCGTCGGTCCAGGTGTCGCCGAACGCTGCGCGGCGGTAGTCGTAGCCGCGGATGCGCATGGGGATCACCGCGATTCCGTCGAGCACGTCGGTGCCCGGGGCGACGGTCGGCACGTCGGCCTGCGCGACGAACGCATCCGAGTGGTGCCGCCACGCCGACGTGCCGGCCTGGTAAGCGACGAGCAGCGTGACGACGACCGCGGCGGCCAGCCAAAGCCACGTCTTGCGGGTCATGCCTTCTCCAGATATTCGACACGGTCGTCGGTGGTGAATTGGGCTGCCAGCGTTGCCATTCCAGGGTTGGTCGGGTTCTTCTGATACACGGCCTCGCAGAACTCACGGGCCGCTTCGATGATCTCTCGATGCTCGGCGAGCGACAAGAACCTCAACGTGATGGGCCGGCCGGATTGGCTGAGGCCCAACACATCTCCCTCGCGGCGTTCCTTGAGGTCGAGATCGGCGAGCTCGAACCCGTCCAATGTGGCGGCGACGGCTCTCAGGCGCTGTCCGGCTTTGGACTTCTCGGGTAGCCGGGTGGCGAGCAAGCAGAGGCTGGCATGCTTGCCGCGGCCGATGCGCCCGCGCAGCTGATGCAGCTGGCTGATCCCGAACCGGTCGGCGTCCATCACGAACATCAGCGTCGCGTTCGGAACGTCGACACCGACCTCGATCACTGTGGTGCACACCAGCACATCGACTTGGCCGTTGCGGAAGGCGGCCATCACCGCGTCTTTCTCGTCGGCCGGCAGCCGGCCGTGCATCAGGCCCAGCCGCAATCCCGACAGCGGCCCCCGCCGCAGGTCTTCGTACAGCTTGACGACGGTGGTGGCCGGCGGGCCGCCCTCATTGGATCCCGGCGTGTCGCTCTCGTCGATGCGGGATGCCACCACGTAGGCCTGTCGTCCGGCCTGCACCTCTTCGGTGATTCGGCGCCACGCCCGGTCGAGCCACTTCGGCTGGTCCTCGATGAAGATCGTGTTCGTGGTGATGGGCTGACGGCCGCGCGGTAACTCGCGCAGCGTCGAGGTCTCCAGGTCGCCGTACACGGTGAGCGCGACCGTGCGCGGAATCGGCGTCGCCGTCATCACCAGCAGATGGGGCGTCACACCCTCAGGAGCCTTGGCCCGCAACCGATCTCGTTGCTCGACGCCGAACCGGTGCTGTTCGTCGACGACCACCATGCCCAGCGACTTGAACTCCACGGCGTCCTGCAGCAGCGCGTGGGTTCCGATGACGATGCCGGCTTGCCCGGAGGCCACCTCGTCGCGCACCTGTCGTTTCTGCTGCGGTGACATCGACCCGGTCAACAAAGCGACACCGGTGGCACCCTCGGCTGCGCCGAGCTGACCGGCCATCGCCAGCGGGCCGAGAATGTCCCGGACGGACCGGGCATGTTGGGCGGCAAGCACTTCCGTCGGCGCCAACAGCGCGCACTGGTAGCCCGCGTCGACCATCTGCAGCATCGCCAGCACCGACACGATCGTCTTGCCCGAGCCGACCTCGCCCTGCAGCATCCGGTTCATCGACCGGCTGCCGGCGAGTTCTTTCGACAACACGTCGAGCACCTCGCGCTGCCCGTCGGTCAACTCGAACGGCAGTTGGCGCAACATCGCGGCGAACAACCCGTCGTCGCGTCGGGGTGCCGACGGACCGGTCTCGCTCAGCTCGCTGTATCGCCGCGCCACCAGCGCCCATTGCAGCCCGACGGCCTCGTCGAACGTCAGTCGCTCCTCGGCCCGGTCGCGCTCGAGCGCGTTCTCGGCGAGATGAATCCCACGCAATGCCTGGTCTTCGGAGATCAGATTCCGTTGCCGCACAATCGATTTTGGTAACGGATCGTCGATGGGGTCCAGCACGGCGAGGACCTGGCGCACGCAGGCATAGATGTCCCAGCTCTGCACTTTGGAGCTGGCCGGGTAGATCGGGAAGAACTCCCGCTCGAACACGGCCAGCAGGTCGTCCTCCCCTGCCGCCCCAGATGACTCGGCGATGGTCTTCAGCGACTTGGTTCCCGGTGTCTTGCCGCTGGGCGACTTGAGCACGAGGAAAGCGGGATGGCTCAATTGCATTGTGCTCTTGAAGAATCCGACCTCTCCGGAGAGCATGATGCGCGTACCTTCGACGAGCTTGTCGCGCATCCAACCCGCATTGAAGAAGGTGGCGGTCACTTTTGGCCGATGGTTACCCAGTATCACGCGCAGGTACTTGGGTTTCGGGTTGTTGGGCCGCGGTTTCATGTCGCCCATTTCGGCGTGGGTGATGACGTCGACGAACGTGACGTGCTCGCCTTCCTCGAGATCGAGGTCCTCGTCCTCGCCGCGGACCTTCATGCCTTCGCTGTACTTGCGGGGATAGTGGCGCAGCAGATCGTTGACGGTGTGAATGCCGAAGTTCTCCTCCAGCTTTCGCGCCGTCTTCCTGCCGAGGAGATAGTCGAGGCGGTCGTCGAGTGTGGCCACCCCTACTCCACTCCGATCAACAACGCGTCGCCACGATGCCCGGTGTGGTACGCCACCAGCTCGGTGCCCGGATGGTGACGGTGCACGTGCGCCTGCAGATCGTCGGCCACTCCGTCGTCGACACCGGCACCGACCAGCACCGTCACCAGCTCGCCACCCGCGCCGAGCAGGAGGTCGAGCAGCCGCCGGGCCGTCGCGGCGATGTCGTGGCGCACCACCAGCACCTCGTCGCCGGCGATCCCCAGACCGTCGCCCGGCTCGCACGGCCCGGCGAACGTCAGCGCCTCCTCGTCAGCCATCCGCACCGACCCACGCCGCGTGCCTCCGGCCGCCTGCGCCATCGAATACCCGTCGTCGACGACGGCACGGCCGGGTTCGTGCACGGCAAGCGCCGCCAGCCCCTGCACCATCGAGCCGCTGGGCACCGGCACGACCTCGAGTCCCCAGCCGGTGGCCGCGGTGCAGCCCGCGACCAGCTCTTCAGCGGCGACGAACCCGTTGGGCAGCACCACGACCTGGCCGGCGCCGGTGTCGACGACCGCGCGCAACAAGTCCTTGGCGCTGATCGACGCGTACGGGTCGGGTTTGTCGCGCCCGCATCGCAGCACATGAGCACCCTCGCCGGCGAATAGCCGTTCGGCGCCGTCCCCGTCGACGACAGCGAGCACCGCCCGCCGCCGCGGCCAGCGGCTGTGGGCCGCACCGCCGCGCAGTGTCGAGATCTGGATCTGGCTCGGCGTGCCGAGCGCGAGGCCGGCCTCGATTGCGGCTCCGGCGTCGTCGGCATGCACGTGCACGGAGTAGCGGTCGCCGCCGTCGCCGGCGATGGCCACGGAGTCGCCGAGCTCCTGGAGTCGTTCCCGTAGCGAGTCCAGCTGCGGTCCGGTGGCGCTGATCTGGTACATCACCTCGTAGTGAGGCGGGCGCACGTCGAGGGACGGTTCCTCGGCGTTCTGGGCGGGCGGCGACGGAACGTACTCGGGGCGGGCGGGCGTGTGCCCGGTAAGGGTGGCCGCCAGCGCGTCGAGCAACACCAGCAAGCCGCGGCCACCCGCGTCCACGACGCCGCACTCGGCGAGGACGCCGAGCTGCTCTGGTGTCCGGTCGAGCGCGGTCTCGGCGGCCTCGGCGGCGGCGAGCACTGCGCCGGGCAGGTCGTCGCCCGCGGCGGCGCAATGCTCAGCCCGGGCGGCGGCCGCCTGTAGCACTGAGACGATGGTGCCCGGCACCTCCTCGCCCATCGAACCCACCACCAGCGCCACCGCGTGCCGCAACGCGGTGCCCAACAGCACCGCGTCGACGTCGGCGATCTGATTCTCCGTGTCGGCTGCGGCGGAGGCCGTCACGTCGGCCAGGCCGCGCAGGATCTGCGACAGGATCACCCCGGAGTTGCCGCGAGCCCCGCGCAGCGCGCCGCGGGCCAGGGCTGCGGCCACCTGCGACACGTCACCGGACCTCTTGGCGTGCCGCTCGGCCTCGGCCAGTGCGGCCCGCATCGTGAACAGCATGTTGGTGCCGGTGTCGGCGTCCGCGACCGGGAAGACGTTCAAGCGGTTCATCTCGTCGGCGTGCACCACCAGCCCGCCGACCGCGGCGTGGGCCCAGTCAAGCAGGCCGGACGCGTCCAACCGCCGACCTGACATCACACCTCCTCGCCCGCTGCGAGCCTATCCAGTCGCGGCGACAGGGCTGATTTTTTGGTGATCATCCGTCCGCCCGGTATCCTGGTGCGGTTGTCCGGTCACCCGATCCGGTTGCTGGCCAGGCACGACGCACAGACTGACGATCCGAATGGAGTTTCTGCTATGGCTGCCGTCTGCGATATCTGCGGCAAGGGTCCGGGCTTCGGCAAGTCGGTGTCGCACTCGCACCGCAGGACGAGCCGTCGCTGGAACCCGAACATCCAGACCGTGCGCGCGGTCGCTCGCCCGGGCGGCAACAAGCAGCGCCTCAACGTGTGCACCTCGTGCCTGAAGGCGGGCAAGGTCAGCCGCGGCTGAGTCCTCTCCGTCGAGATATAACTCAGCGTCGTCGTTGCGGGGGGGGCCATCAACGACATGGAATTCTATTTCGGCGCGGAAGCCTCAGGGTTCACGGCAGCCGCCAGTCGACGGGCTCGGCGCCCAGATCCGCCAGCAGTGCGTTGGCCCGGCTGAACGGCCGCGACCCGAAGAATCCCCGATGCGCCGACAGCGGCGACGGGTGAACCGAATCGATGGTCGCGATCTTCGATCCGTTCAGCATCGGCTTCAGCGTGGCCGCGTCGCGTCCCCACAGGATGGCGACCAGCGGAGCCTGCCGCGCCGCGAGCGCCCGAATCGCGCACTCGGTGACCGCCTCCCAGCCCTTGCCGCGGTGCGACGCCGGGTTCTGCGGGCGCACGGTCAGCACTCTGTTCAACAGCAACACCCCCCGCTCGGCCCACGGTGTGAGGTCACCGTTCGACGGCGCCGGATAGCCGAGATCGGCGCAGTACTCCGCGAAGATGTTCTCGAGGCTGCGCGGTAACGGCCTCACGTCCGGCGCGACGGAGAAGCTCAGGCCGACGGCGTGGCCGGGCGTGGGATACGGGTCCTGGCCGACGACGAGCACCCGCACCTTGTCGAATGGAAAGGTGAACGCTCGCAAGACATTTCGGCCTGCGGGCAGGTAGCGCTGCTCTGCCGCGAGCTCGGCGCGAAGGAAGTCCCCCATCGCCGCGACCTGGTTCGCCACGGGTTCCAGCACCTGGGCCCATCCGTCGTCGACGAGATCTGGGAGCGGACGCGCCGTCACGGCCGACAACCTACGCCAGCCCGTTCACGAGCAGCACCACCGTGTCGGCACCGGCGTGGCGGTCCTCGGAAATCGAGCGGTACTCCGGCGATTCGGACCACGCGCGAAACGCCGCCTCGTCGGGAAACGACATCAACACCACCTTCTCCCGGTCCCATTCACCCTCGATTACCCGCGGCGACTCGTCGGCGGCGAGCAGGGTGCCGGGATGCCGGCGGAACACCTCCATGAACCTCGCCTGATACCGGTCATAGGCCGCGCGGTCGGTGAACCTCAACTGAGCGATCGCGTAGACGGTCACGCCGTCACGGTAAACGCCCGAGCCGCTAGGCGAACGACTCCCAGCCCGCGTGTCCGTGCCATTCGCCGCCGTCGACGAGCACGCGGGGTGGGCCGTCGACCACGGCGCCAATCACGCGCCATCCGTCGGGTACCCGCCCGTCGAAGACGGCGGCCAGCGCATGGTCCTCTCCGCCGCCCAGAACCCATGCCCAGGCGTCGGCGCCGGCCACGTGAGCGGCCTCCAGCACGGCGTCGTGGTCGGCGGCCAGCGCCCCCGTCGACAATTCGATGCCGACACCAGACGCCTCGGCGAGATGCCGCACGTCGGCGACGAGGCCGTCGGAGACATCGGTCATCGCTTGCGCGCCGGCCTTGGCCGCTACCACGCCCTGGCCGTAGGGCGGCTCGGGCACGAGGTGACGGCGGCGAAGTTCATCGAAACCGGGAAAGCTCAACTGCCACAACGAGTATCCGCAGGCTGAGCGGCCGAGCTCGCCGCATACCGCAACCACCGAACCGGCCCGCGCACCGCTGCGGGTCACCGGTGCGCGGCCGTCCAGATCGCCGAGCACCGTGACCGACACCACCCACTGGGGGCTGCTCACCAGATCGCCGCCGACGATGCCTGCCCCCACCCGGCGCGCCTCGTCCCACATCCCGTCGGCCAGCTCGGCCACCTGCGCCGCCGGCGTGTCAGCCGGCGCGCCGAAGGCCACCACGAAAGCCGTTGCGGCAGCGCCCATTGCCTCGACGTCGGCGGCGTTCTGGGCGATCGCTTTGCGTCCGATGTCGTGGGGCGTGGACCAGTCGCGGCGGAAATGCCTCGACTCGACGAGCATGTCGGTGGAGACGACGACGCGGCCGTCCGGCGCCGATATCACTGCAGCGTCGTCACCGGGCCCGAGCAGGGTGTTGGCGCCGTGGCGGCGCCCGGTGATCAACCGGTCGATCACGGCGAACTCGCCGAGGTCCGCCAGCGTCGGCTCCTTGGTCACGTGTGCCTCCGTCCCCTGAACCGCGGTGTCACCTGCGGTACTTTTGATCTCTGCCGGTCAGAAGCACCGGCCAGTGTATGGCCATTGAGAGGAGGCGCGGGTGGTCGAGGCGTTCATGCTGATTCAGACCGAGGTGGGCCGCGCCGAGGTCGTCGCCAAGCAACTCGCCACCCTGCCCGGCGTGCTGACCGCCGAGGACGTCACCGGGCCCTATGACGTCATCGCGCGCATAGGCGCCGAAACTGTCGAGGAGTTGCAGGGCGACGTCGTGCCGAGCGTGCAGCAGACCACCAGCATCACCCGTACCCTGACGTGCCCGATC
This sequence comes from uncultured Actinomycetota bacterium, assembly GCA_963775205.1. Classification (GTDB taxonomy): domain Bacteria; phylum Actinomycetota; class Actinomycetes; order Mycobacteriales; family Mycobacteriaceae; genus Mycobacterium. The sequence continues at coordinate 600,557 of CAVZHV010000002.1, forward strand.
GCCGGCAAGGCCCAGCCCTGAACGACGGCCCCCCGCGGTCGTTGCTCGTTGCCGCGATCGGTGTCGCGGTGGCGGCTGCGGTGGCCGTGCTGGTGGTCGCGATCTCGCAGTCGCGGACGCAGCCCGAACAGCCGCTCGTGGTTCCTGCGGTGCCGGTTCCGCAAGCGAACACCTCCGAGTGCTCGACGTTGATGGGTGCACTGCCGCAACAGCTGGGTGACTACCGGCGGGCCACCCCCGTCGACCCGGTGCCACCGGGCACCGCCGCGTGGCGGTCCGGTGACGCCGGGGAGCCGATCCTGCTGCGCTGCGGGGTGGGCGCGCCCAGCGACTTCGTCGTCGGGACGCAGCTAAATGTCGTCAACGGTGTCCAGTGGTTTCGTGTGGCCGAGCAAGGCACCGGCCGCAGCACCTGGTTCGTCGTCGACCGGCCGGTTTATGTGGCGCTGACCATGCCGACGGGAACGGGGGCCACGCCAATCCAGGAGATGTCGGACGTCGTGGCGGCGAAGCTGCCCGCGGTGCCGATCAGGCCGGCGCCGCCGCGCTGAATCGGGCCGTGTCTCGCGCAGTGTTGCTGCACCGAAAACTCAGCGCAGACCCACGCCGCGGGCCAGCGCGGTGTCGACCATCGCGGCGAGCAGCGTCGGATAGTCGACGCCGGTGGCCGCCCACATCCGCGGGTACATCGAGATCGTGGTGAAGCCGGGCATGGTGTTGACCTCGTTGACCAGCGGCCCGTCCTCGGTGAGGAAGAAGTCGACGCGGGCCAGGCCCTGGCAGTCGATTGCGTGGAACGCCCGGATCGCCAGCGCCCGGACCTCGTCGGCGATCTGGTCGTCGATCTTGGCCGGCACGTCGAGTTCGGCTCCCTCTTCGAGGTATTTGGTCGCGAAGTCGTAGAACCCGTCCTCGCGGCCCTGCACGCCCGCGACCCGTATTTCCCCGACGGTGCTGGCCCGCACCGCTCCGTCCGGCAGCTCGAGTACGCCGCATTCCAGCTCGCGGCCATGAATCGCCTTCTCCACCAATACCTTTGGGTCATGCTGACGCGCGCCCGCGATGGCGGCGGGCAAGTCGTCCCACGACGACACCCGGCTGACGCCGAACGACGACCCTGCCCTCGCCGGTTTGACGAACACGGGAAGGCCCAAGCGTGATTTGTCCGCTTCGGTCAGCGAGTCCTGGCGCGGGCGCAGCACCACGTGGTCGCCGATCGGCAGCCCCTCGGCGGCCAGCAGCTTCTTGGTGAACTCCTTGTCCATGCCCGCCGCGCTGGCCAGCACTCCAGCACCGACGTAGGGCACCCCGGCCAGTTCGAGCAGGCCCTGGATCGTGCCGTCCTCGCCATACGGCCCGTGCAGCACCGGGAAGACGACGTCGACCGAGGCCAGCGCCTCGCCTGGGCCGCTGCCGAGGGAGATCAGCTCGCCGTGCCGCTGCGGGTCGGCCGGCAGCGCGAGCTGCGGCCCGGAGGAGGTGATGACCTGGGGCAACTGGCCGTCGGTGATCGCCAGCGTCCCGGGATCGGCGCCGGTGAGCACCCAGGTGCCCTCCCGCGTGATGCCGATCGGCACCGTCTCGAACCGGGTCGGGTCGAGATGACGCAGGATGCTGCCGGCCGACACGCAGGAGATCGCGTGCTCGTTGCTGCGGCCGCCGTAGATCACGGCGACGCGGACCTTGCCGACAGTCACAAGCTAGAGAGGCTACCGGTCATAGCCCCGACAACGCGTTCTCGACGTCTGCGACGAGGTCGTCGGTGTCCTCGATGCCCGCCGACAGCCGAGCGAATCCGTCGGGCACTGCGTCACCCCACCGGGCACGACGGTCGACGGACGTGTGGATCCCACCGAAACTCGTTGCCGCGATCAGCAGGTCGCTGCGGGCAACCAGTTCGTGCACTGCTGGGCCGTCGGCGAGTTCGATCGCGACGAGTGAACCGAAGCGCAGCATCTGGGCGGCGGCGGTCCGGTGGGCCGGGTCGTCGGGCAGGCCGGGATACCGCACCGAGCGCACCGCCGGGTGGGCGTGCAGCATCGTGGCCAGCGCTTGCGCGTTGCGGCACTGCCGCTCGAACCGCAGCCCCGCGGTGCCGAGGCTGCGCAGCACCAGCCAGGCTTCGAACGCGCCGAGAATCGGCCCGCTGAGCAGCCTTTCGGCGCCGACCGCCGCCATCGTCTCCGGCTTGGTGCCGGCCACGTAACCGGCGAGCAGATCGCTGTGTCCGGCCAGCCCTTTCGTGGCGCTGGCCACCACCACATCGGCACCGAGCGCCAATGGCTGCTGACCCAACGGTGTGGCTGTGGTGTTGTCGACGACGAGCGTGGCCCGCCGGCTGCGGCAGATCATCGCCAGCCCGTGCAAGTCGACGACATCGAGCCGCGGGTTGGCCGGCGTCTCGGCCAGCACCACGTCGGCGTCGGCCGCTGCCTCGCACATCTGGGCGGTCGACGCTTCACGCACCGTGATGCCTTGCGCGGCAAGGTATTCAGATGTGTACCGCCGGACCTGGTAGTACCCGTCGGCGGGTACAACCAGCACTCCGCGCGGCGGGACGAGCGCCCGCAGCACCGCCGTGATCGCGGCCATTCCCGAGCCGAACACCAGCGCTTCGGTCGCGCCCTCGAGTTGGGCGATGGCCGACTCCAGTTGCCGCCACGTGGGGTTCGTGCCGCGGCCATAGGTGTCCAGCTGCTCGGACTCGTCGGCCGAAAGGTGGTAGGTCGACGCCAGCACCGGCGCCGGTGCCACCGGTTGTCCCGCGACTGCCTGCGCGCCAACAGCTTTCACGCAGCGGGTGGAATCGCCGTATGGGGTGGACACGGTTGCTCACTCGGGCTTGGGACGTCGCCCGAGCAGTAGCGCCATCGCGTCGGTGACCGAAAGCTTGTGATGGCAAACCTTGTTCACCGCGTCGGTCAGCGGCATCTCGACGTCGTAGCTGGACGCCAGTGCCAGCACCGACTGGCAGGACGTCACGCCTTCGGCGACGTGACCCGCGGCGGCCTCCATCGCGGATTCCATTGTGCCGCCGCGGCCCAGCCGTTCACCGAAGGTGCGGTTGCGCGAATACGGCGACGTGCAGGTGGCCACCAGGTCACCGACGCCGGCCAGCCCGGCCAGCGTCGCGGGCTTGGCGCCGAGCGCGATGCCCAGCCGCATGATCTCGGCCAGGCCCCGGGTGATGATGGCGGCCGCGGTGTTCTCGCCGAGCCCGACACCCGCCGCCATTCCGCACGCCAGCGCGATCACGTTCTTGCAGGCGCCGCCGATCTCCACCCCGATCACGTCGGCGTTGGTGTACGGACGGAAGTAACCCGCGCTCAGCATGCGTTGCAGCGCCACCGCGCGCCCGGAATCGCTGCATGCGATCACGGTCGCGGCGGGCTGACGTTCGACGATCTCGCTGGCCAGGTTCGGCCCCGACAACGCGGCCACACGGGACGAATCGGCGCCGGTCACTTGCGCCACGACCTGGCTCATCCGCATCAGCGTGTCGATCTCAATGCCCTTGGCGAGGCTCACGAGCGTCGCGTCTTCTTCGACAAACTCGGTCCACTGAGAGAGGTTTTCCCGCATCACCTGCGACGGCACCGCCAAAAGCACGGTACTCACGCCGGTCAGCGCCTCGGCCGGGTCGAGGGTCGCACGGATCTCCGTCGGCAACTGCGTATGGCCCGTGTAGCGCCGGTTGCGGTGCTCAGTGTTGATCTCGTCGGCGACGGCGGCGCTTCTGGCCCACAGCGTCACCGTGTTACCGGCGTCGGCCAGGACTTGGGCCAATGCGCTGCCCCACGCTCCTGCGCCCATGACTGCGACCGTGGGTGCTGGTCGCTCGGACAAGCCCTCGCTCCTCACCCGCCGGTCGCTCGGACAAGCCTCGCTCCTCACCCGCCGGTCGCTCGGACAAGCCTCGCTCCTCGACCACCGCTTCACCCTAGCCGCCAAGCCCGGGCTGGCAGGATGACGACCATGGGCGGTGAAGTCGGGCTGATCATCGCCGTCAAACGGCTCGCGGTCGCCAAGACCCGGCTGGCGCCGGTGTTCTCGGCGCGGACGCGCGAGCAGGTGGTGCTCGCGATGTTGCTCGACACCATCGCCGCCGCGGCACGGGAACGGTCATTGCACAGCATCACCGTGGTGACGCCTGACGACGTCGCCGCCGAGGCCGCACGCCAGCTCGGTGCCGAGGTACTCGCCGACCCGACGCCCGACGGCCACCCCGACCCGCTCAACAACGCGATCGTCGCGGCCGAAGCCGTGCTGTGCTCACCGAATCTCGTTGTGCTGCAAGGTGATCTGCCTGCCCTGCAAACACAGGAGCTGACGCAGGCGATCGGCGCCGCGCGTGCGCACCGAAGAAGTTTCGTCGCTGACCGCCATGGCAGCGGAACGGCGGCGCTGTTCGCATTCGGCAGTCCGCTGGAACCGGCGTTCGGCCCGGATTCGGCTCAGCGACACCGCCGTTCGGGCGCGGTAGAGCTCACCGGCCCATGGCCGGGACTGCGGTGTGACATCGACACACCCGAAGACCTGCAAACCGCGCGGCGGCTCGGCGTCGGACCCGCGACCGCCCAGGCCATCACCGGGTGAACAACACCAGAACGGCAGGTAGCCGGAGGCCGCATCTTCGCCGGTAGGTAGCCGGTCGAGGCGCCGATGAGGAATGATCGACAAGATGACCGAGACCGAAGCCGAAGTCAGTCCTGGCCGAACTGAGTGGCCGTCTGCCGTGCGCTCCGACAGCGGAGATTCGCAGCCGGAGGCGCCCCCGGCTGCCACCGCGGAGGCGGTGATCGACGCGTTGCCGGAGGACCGCTACCTCAACCGGGAACTGTCCTGGCTGGACTTCAACGCCCGCGTGCTGGCCCTGGCCGCCGACACGTCGCTGCCGCTGCTGGAACGCGCCAAGTTCCTGGCGATCTTCGCGTCCAACCTCGACGAGTTCTACATGGTGCGGGTGGCGGGCCTCAAGCGCCGCGACGAGATGGGGCTGTCGGTGCGCTCGGCCGACGGGCTGTCGCCCCGCGAGCAACTGCGGCGCATCGGTGAGCGAACCCAGCAGCTCGCAAGCCGGCATGCGCATGTCTTCCTCGACTCGGTGCGACCGGCGCTGGCCGACGAGGGAATCCTGATCGTCACGTGGGACGACCTCGACGAGGACGAGCGCACCGAGTTGTCGACGTACTTCCACGAGCAGGTGTTCCCTGTGCTGACGCCACTGGCGGTGGATCCGGCGCACCCGTTCCCGTTCGTCAGCGGGCTGAGCCTCAACCTCGCCATCACGGTCAAGCATCCCGAGGACGGCGGCCAGCACTTCGCCCGTGTCAAGGTTCCCGACAACGTCGACCGGTTCGTCGAGCTCGGAAGTCGCGAAGGCGTCGAAGGGGCGGTGCGGTTCCTTCCGATGGAAGTGCTCATCGCCGCATTCCTTCCGGTGTTGTTCCCGGGCATGGAGATCGTGGAGCACCATGCGTTCCGCATCACGCGCAACGCCGATTTCGAGGTCGAGGAAGACCGCGACGAGGACCTGCTGCAGGCCCTCGAACGGGAGTTGGCGCGGCGCAGGTTCGGTTCCCCGGTGCGGCTCGAGGTTTTCGACGACATGACCGAGCACATGCTGGAACTGCTGCTGCGCGAACTCGACGTCGACCCGGGCGACGTCATCGACGTGCCAGGGCTTCTCGATCTGTCGTCGCTGTGGCAGATCTACGGCGTCGACCGACCCGCGCTCAAGGATCCGCCGTTCGTACCGGCGACGCATCCGGCGTTCGGTGAGCGCGAGACACCGAAGAGCATCTTCTCGACGCTGCGCGACGGCGACGTGCTGGTGCACCATCCGTACGACTCGTTCTCCACCAGCGTGCAACGGTTCATCGAGCAGGCCGCAGCCGACCCGAATGTGCTGGCAATCAAGCAGACCCTGTACCGCACGTCCGGCGACTCGCCGATCGTCAACGCGTTGATCGACGCGGCGGAGGCCGGCAAGCAAGTGGTCGCGCTGGTCGAACTGAAGGCACGCTTCGACGAGCAGGCCAACATCAAGTGGGCGCGCGCGCTGGAACAGGCGGGCGTACACGTGGTGTATGGGCTCATCGGGTTGAAGACACACTGCAAGACGTGTTTGGTGGTGCGCCGCGAGGGTTCTGTCATCCGGCGCTATTGCCACGTCGGAACCGGGAACTACAACCCGAAAACCGCTCGGCTGTACGAGGACATCGGCCTGCTCACCGCTGCACCTGACATCGGTGCGGATTTGACCGACCTCTTCAATTCGCTGACCGGCTATTCCAGGAAAGTCACGTACCGCAATCTCCTCGTCGCACCTCATGGGGTTCGGAAAGGGATCATCGAACGCATCGATCGCGAGATCGAGGCCACTCGAGAGGGCGCCGAAGGCCGAATCCGGCTCAAGGCCAATGCGCTTGTCGACGAACAGGTCATCGACGCGCTGTACTGGGCGTCGAAGGCCGGCGTGCGCGTCGAGGTGGTGGTGCGCGGCATCTGCGCACTGAGGCCGGGCGCTGACGGCTTTTCGGAGAACATCACTGTTCGTTCGATTCTCGGCCGATTCCTCGAACACTCACGAATCTTCAGCTTCCACGCGATCAACGAATACTGGATCGGCAGCGCCGACATGATGCACCGCAATCTGGACCGGCGCGTCGAAGTGCTGGCTCAGGTCAAAGACCCGAAGTTGACTGCGCAACTGGACGACATCTTCACCTCGGCGCTCGACCCGTCCACCCGCTGCTGGGAACTCGGGGCCGACGGGCAGTGGACCGCGGCGCCTCACGCCGGAAAGACCGTGCGCGATCACCAGGTATCGCTGATGGAGCGGCACCGGCACCGCTGATGTCCCAGACCATTCTCGCGGCGGGCGCCTTGCTGTGGCGTCCCGTCGACGGTTCGTCGGGCGTGGAGGTGGCGATCATCCACCGTCCTCGGTATGACGATTGGTCGCTGCCCAAGGGAAAGCTGGATCCAGGCGAGACCGAACCTGCGGCCGCGGTGCGAGAGATGTATGAGGAAACGGGATATCGCGCACATCTCGGTCGGGCGTTGGGCACGGTTAACTATCAGATCCCGCTGGGACTCAAGCGCGTCCGGTATTGGGCGGCCCGCGCGCTCGACGGGGAATTCACGCCCACCGCCGAGGTCGATGACATGGTGTGGTTGTCAGCCAGCGATGCGATGGGCAAGTTGTCCTACCCGCATGACCGGAAAGTGTTAAGGCGGTTCACCAAACTGCCGGCCGACACCAAGACGGTGCTGATCGTGCGCCACGGCACCGCGGGCAGCAAGAAGCGGTACAAGGGGGACGACCGGAATCGGCCGCTGGACGAGAATGGTCGGGCACAGGCGAAGTTGCTCGTCAGCCAACTGATGGCGTTCGGGCCGACGTCGTTGTACGCCGCAGACCGGATGCGATGCGTTCAGACGATCAAGCCCCTTGCCAAAGAGCTTGGCGTCGAGATCACGGTCGAGCCGACACTGACCGAGGAAGCGTATTGGCAAGACCCCGAGAGGGCGCACAAGCGTGTGCTGGAGATCGCCGCAGCAGAGGGAACTCCGGTGATCTCCACACAGGGGGAGGTCATTCCCGACTTAATCCAGTGGTGGACCGAGAGTACCGGCATTCGACCGGCCAAGTCCCGCAACCGCAAAGGCAGTACCTGGGTGCTGTCGCTGGCCGACGGGAAACTCGTCAGCGCCGACCACATCGCCAGCCCGGTGCCTCCGGAATGACCTGACCGCCGCAGGCGGTTGCGCCCGCGGCGGTCAGATGCCGCGTACTTACCGGCGGCCGCGCTTGGCGGGTGCCTTCTTGGCAGCGGCCTTCTTGGCCGGCGCCTTGCTGGCCGTCCGCTTGACTGCCGCCTTCTTGACTGCCTTCTTGGCGGCCGTTCTCTTCACAGCCTTCTTGGCGGCTGATTTCTTCACAGCCTTCTTGGCGGCCGTTCTCTTCACAGCCTTCTTGGCGGCCGTTCTCTTCACAGCCTTCTTAGCGGCCGTTCTCTTCACAGCCTTCTTAGCGGCCGTTCTCTTCACGGCCTTCTTGACGGCTGCCCTTCTCACGGCCTTCTTAGCGACAGCCTTCCGGCCACCAGTTGCACCCGATCCTCGTTTCACTGCTGGTCCTTCCGACGGAAGACGCTGTGCGCCAGAAACAATTGCTTTGAATTGAGCGCCCGGCCGGAAGGCCGGGACAGACGTGGGCCTCACCTTTACGGTCTCGCCGGTGCGCGGGTTACGGGCGACGCGAGCAGCGCGACGCCGCTGCTCGAATACGCCGAAGCCGGTAATCGTCACGCTCTCGCCCTTCTGCACCGCGCGGACGATGCTGTCGACGACGTGCTCCACGGCGTCAGTTGCGTGCCGGCGATCTGAGCCCAACTTTCTTGTGAGTTCGTCGATGAGCTCTGCTTTGTTCATTCAAATCCTCCGAAGCCAGCGGTCCTTTTGGACCGACTAGAGGACACGGTAAACCCTTGACGTGCTGATTTCCAAGAGCCACGCGCAATTTCGGTCGAGTTCGTGTCGATTATCGGCAATCCGCTTGCCGCGCTTGGTAGGTGGGCGACCGTCGCCGAAAGGGCATTGAAAGCCCCAGCATTGGGTGATCTTGATTCGCTAAACGGCCGCCGAAGTGGTCGGCTTCCATTCCGGGCGGGCCGCTTCGTAGTCGACAATCTGGTCAAGTTTCCGCAGCGTAAGGCCTATATCGTCGAGCCCTTCGAGTAGTCGCCAGGCGGTGTAATCGTCAATCGCGAACGGCACCACCACGGTTCCCGCGGCCACTGTCCGATCTTGAAGATTGACAGTGATTTCCAAGCCCGGATTCTGTTCGATCAGCTTCCAGAGGAGTTCCACATCAGGTTGTGCGACTTCGGCCGCCAAGAGTCCCGCCTTGCCGGCGTTGCCGCGAAAGATGTCGGCGAACCGTGACGAGATGACGACGCGGAACCCGTAGTCCATCAATGCCCACACCGCGTGCTCCCGCGACGAGCCGGTGCCGAAATCCGGCCCGGCCACCAACACCGAACCCTTGTCGAACGGCGGAAGGTTCAAAACGAAATTCGGATCGCTTCGCCAGGCTGCGAATAGCCCGTCGTCGAATCCTGTTCGGGTGACTCGCTTCAGATACACGGCCGGGATGATCTGGTCGGTGTCGACATTGGACCGACGCAGCGGAACTCCGATCCCCGTGTGCGTACGAAAAGCCTCCATTGTCTAAGTCTCCTAATTTCCGATTCGGATCAGTCGAGATCTGCCGGCGCCGACAACGTGCCGCGCACGGCGGTCGCGGCGGCAACGGCCGGCGACACCAGGTGGGTCCGGCCACCCTTGCCTTGGCGCCCCTCGAAATTGCGGTTCGACGTCGATGCGCACCGCTGCCCGGGCGACAGCTGATCGGGGTTCATGCCGAGGCACATCGAGCAGCCGGCCTGCCGCCACTCCGCCCCGGCGGCGGTGAAAATCTCCCCCAGCCCTTCCGATTCGGCTTGCGCACGCACCCGCATCGAGCCCGGCACGACCAGCATCCGCACTCCGTCGGCAACCTTGCGACCGCGCAGCACGTCGGCGACCACCCGCAGATCTTCGATCCGCCCGTTCGTGCACGAGCCGACGAACACGGTGTCCACCGAGATGTCACGCATCGGCGTGCCCGCTCGAAGATCCATGTACGTCAATGCCTTTTCAGCGTCCTGTCGCTGTCCCTCGTCGGTCATCAAATCGGGATCCGGCACCGCCTCGGAAAGCGGTACGCCTTGGCCGGGATTGGTTCCCCAGGTGACGAAGGGACCCAGCGTTGCGGCGTCGATGTACATCTCCGTGTCGAACTCAGCGCCGGCGTCGGTGGGCAGCCGATCCCATTCGGCGACCGCGATCTCCCACAGCGGCCCCGACGGTGCGTGCGGACGGCCACGCAGATACTCATACGTCGTCTCGTCCGGCGCCACCATGCCCGCGCGCGCACCCGCCTCGATGCTCATGTTGCAGATCGTCATGCGGCCTTCCATCGACAGCGATTCGATGGTGCTGCCGCGGTATTCGATGACGTGACCTTGTCCGCCACCGGTTCCGATCTTCGCGATGACGGCCAGGATGATGTCTTTGGCCGTCACGCCGGGCGGAAGTTCACCGTCGACGTTGACCGCCATCGTCTTGAACGGCCGCAGCGGCAACGTCTGGGTGGCCAGGACGTGTTCGACTTCCGATGTGCCGATGCCCATCGCCAGCGCTCCGAATGCGCCGTGCGTGGACGTGTGGCTGTCGCCGCAAACGATGGTCATGCCGGGCTGAGTGAGGCCGAGTTGCGGACCGATGACGTGGACGATGCCCTGCTCCACGTCGCCCATCGGATGCAGCCGGATACCGAACTCGGCGCAGTTGCGGCGCAACGTCTCGACCTGTGTGCGTGAGATCGGGTCGGCGATGGGCTTGTCGATGTCGACCGTCGGCACGTTGTGGTCCTCGGTCGCGATGGTCAGGTCGGGCCGTCGGACTGGGCGGCCGGCGAGGCGGAGTCCGTCGAACGCTTGCGGGCTGGTGACCTCGTGGATGAAGTGCATGTCGATGTAGATGAGGTCGGGCTCGCGTGACGCGCCGGTGCCCGTGCCGCGGGCGACCACATGCGAGTCCCAGACCTTGTCAGCCATCGTGCGCGGCCGATCAGTGCTTGCCATCTCTAGCTATCTCACAATCTGGGAAGTTAGTATCTCGATATGAGACAGGATAGCGGCATCGGGGTGCTCGACAAAGCCGTGGGGGTGCTGCACACCGTGGCCGAGTCTCCTTGCGGGCTGGCCGAGTTGTGCGAGCGGACCGGCCTGCCCCGGGCTACCGCGCACCGGCTGGCTGCCGGGCTCGAGAAACATCGGCTGCTGGCCCGCGACGGGCAGGGCCGGTGGCGGTTGGGTCCCGCGCTCAGCGAGCTTGCGGGGCAGGTGCACGATCCGCTGCTTGCCGCTGGAGCGGGTGTGCTGCCGACGCTGCGCGAGATCACCGGAGAGAGCGTGCAGTTGTACCGGCGCGAGGGAACGTCGCGAGTGTGCATTGCCGCGATGGAACCGCCTGCGGGCCTTCGCGACACGGTGCCGGTGGGCACGCGGTTGCCGATGACGGCGGGCTCGGGCGCCAAGGTGCTGCTGGCGTTCAGCGATGCGGCGACCCAGCAGGCGGTGCTGCCGTCTGCGAAATTCACCGAGCGCACACTGGCAGAGGTGCGACGGAGAGGGTGGGCGCAGAGTGCCGCCGAACGTGAGCCGGGTGTGGCCAGCGTCTCGGCGCCGGTGCGCGACGGGCACGGCAATGTGATTGCCGCAGTGTCCGTGTCGGGCCCGATCGACCGGATGGGCCGTCGGCCCGGCGCGCGCTGGGCGGCCGACCTGTTGGCGGCCTCGGACGCGCTGACACACCGGTTGTGATCGCCTGACAGACTGACGCCATGGGCACGAATCAACGCGCGCAGATTGTGATGTCTGAAGACGAGATCGACGAGTTCGTCGCGAAGAGCCGCAACGGCACGCTAGCCACCATCGGACCCGATGGGCAGCCGCATCTCGTTGCCATGTGGTACGCCGTAGTGGACCGCGAGATCTGGTTCGAGACGAAAGCGAAGTCGCAGAAGGCCGTCAACGTGCGCCGCGATCCGCGCATCACGTTCCTGCTCGAGGATGGTGACACCTACGACACGTTGCGCGGAGTGTCATTCGAAGGGACCGCAGAAAGAGTCGACGACCCGGATGCGATCTTCCGCGTCGGCGTCAGCGTGTGGGAGCGCTACACCGGCCCGTACACCGAAGAGGCCAAGCCGGCGGTGGACATGATGATGAACAAGCGGATCGCAATTCGGTTGGCGGTCAAGCGGGTTCGGTCGTGGGACCACCGCAAGCTCGGTATGCCGCCGATGCCACTGGCGGGTTCGACCGCACCCCGCTAGTGTCCTGCGCCAGGAATTCGTTGATCAATATGATGCGAGTCGGTCGAGGATTTCGTCGGCGGTCGTTGGTCCAGGCGAAGGGCTGGGGGTTTTGGTTCCAGTTCGCGATCCAGTCGCGAATGTCTTTCTCGAGGGCCTGAATCGAGCGGTGCGTGCCGCGGCGCAGCTTCTTGTCGGTCAGCAGGGCGAACCATCGTTCGACCTGGTTGAGCCACGACGAGTAGGTCGGGGTGAAGTGCATGTGGAACCTCGGGTGCGCGGCAAGCCATTTCGTGACAGGCGGTGCTTTATGGGTGGACAGGTTGTCGCAGATCAGATGCACGTCGAGCCCGGCCGGCACCTGCTCGTCGAGCTTTGTCAGGAACTTCTTGAACTCCACGGCGCGGTGGCGGCGGTGGATCGACCCGATGATCTCACCGGTGGCCACGTCCAATGCGGCGAACAGGGTGGTGATGCCGTGGCGCACGTAGTCATGGGTGCGCCGTTCGGGCATGCCCGGCATCATCGGCAGCACGGGCGCGGATCGATCAAGGGCTTGAATCTGGCTCTTCTCGTCGACACACAGCACCAGCGCGTGCTCCGGCGGGTCCAGATAGCAAGCCGACCACGTCGCGTACCTTCTCCACGAACATCGGATCGTTGCTGATCTTGAACGTGTCGACCAGGTGCGGTGTGCAGCCGGAAGGCCTTCCAGATTCGGCCCACCGTCGATTTGCTCAATCCGCTCTCGGCCGACATCGACGCCCGTGACCAGTGCGTGGCATCGCGAGGCTGCCGCTCCAGCGTCGCTACGATTACCTCCTCGATCTGGTCGTCACCGATCGAGCGCGGTCCGCCCGGCCTCGGCTCGTCGACCAAACCTTCGAGCCGTCGCTCGACGAATCGCGACCGCCACTTGCCCACGGTCGGCCGCGCGACCCCCAGTTGCTGCGCCACCTCGGTATTCGAAGCCCCCGATGCGCACTCGAGCACGATCCGTGACCGCAGCGCCAACTGCTGCGAACTCTTCGGGCGGCGCGCCCACCGGGCCAATGTCTCACGCTCGTCGTCGGTCAACACCAGTTCCGCCTTCGGGCGTCCAGGATCGCGCCATGGACCACGAATTCTTCCGCACGACCAACGGCTATTCGCGTGGACCAAGACCGCCGCCTACATCCGCGACCAACACGCATCAATTAGATCAACGAATTCCTGGCGCAGGACACTAGAGCGGGACGCTGCTAGGGGTCGTCTTCGTCGTCGGGTAGGTAGCGCTGGGGGTGGAAGAAGTTGTTGATTCCGGGTTTGTTGTTGAGGTGTGGTGGTGGTTGCCATTCGACGATGCCGTGGTCGTTGAGGCGGGCGGTCCAGCCTTCGTCGTGCAGCTTGTGGTCGGTGTGGCAACCCAAACCGAGGTTTTCGGGGTCGGTGAGCCCGCCGCGGACGTGCGCGCGCAGGTGCATGACCTCGCACTCGTAGCCGGGCCTGTCACAGCCCGGCGCGGTGCAGCCGCCGTCGCGGGCGTGCAGCACGATGCGCTGATCCGCACTGGCGATGCGAGCCCGGCCCAGATACAGCGGCCGGTTGGAATGCTCGTCGAACACCGCCAGATAGTGATAGGCCGCGCGGGCCTCCTTGATCACATCGCGCATCGGCAGCCAGCTGCCGCCACCGGTGTCGGCCCTACCCGCACCCGACTGCAGCTCTTGCAGCGTGGTGCGCACGATGATGGTGGCCGGCAACCCCCGGTGCTGCCCCAACTGCCCGGAGGCCAGCACCGCGCGGCCCATCGCGGTCAACGCGTCATGGGCGCGCTGGGCGCGGGTGCGGGTGTCGTGGCGCACTGCTTCTTCAGACGGTTCGCCGTCCACCGTCGGTGAGCTGTCCTCGGGGTTGCACATGCCCGGCGCGCCCAGCTTGGCGATCACCGCATCCAAGGTGGCGCGCAACTGCGGGTCGGCGATCAGGGTGGCGGTGGACATCCCATCCGCTCCCTGCACGCCCCACCAGAACCCGCGCTTGCGGGCCCGATCCACATCGGAGAACGCGCCGTCGGGGTTGATCAGCGCGGCCATCCGCTCGGCGGCCTTCTGCAACTGATCCGGGCGCAGATCAGCCGCCATCGCCCCCAGCATCGCCTCGGCGCGCTCGCGCTCGGCCAAGCTGACACACCCCGGCAGCTGGTGAAAGAAGTCCCGAATGACGCCCACGTGCTCGGCGCCGATCGCGCCCGCCCGCACCTGGGCTGCGGTGGTGGGCCACAGCGGCGCCAACCGCTCCCCGGAGATGGCGCGCCGATGCCCCAACTGCTCGGCGTCGTTGATCAGCCGGCGCGCCGCGCCGGGCCGGATGGACAGCCGATCGGCCAACACCCGCGCCAACGGCCCACCGATATCGCAGGCCACCGCCCGCTCCGAGAGCTGGTTGACCAACTCGTACTGCGCGCTGGGAATCCTGCGGGCGACGCGGTTCAGCCGCTCGCACACCACCACACAGTCGCGTTCGGACAGCGCGTCGAACCCCAGCCCAGCCAACGCCGCCACGTCGGCCTCCAGCGCCTCCAGCACGGCGAACACCGCCTCCGGACTGCCGCACCGATTCGAACACATGAGCGAATACTATCGCCGGGCACCGACACAAACCCGAACCCTCCACAACCCAATGCGACTGTTAATAAGGGGTATTCGAGCCAGCCGGTTTGTCGGAGGCATGTGGTAGACGGGTGCGCGAAGAGCGCCGCGGATTTGTAGCCCCGATGGGATTCGAACCCACGCTACCGCCGTGAGAGGGCGGCGTCCTAGGCCGCTAGACGACGGGGCCATGAACAATCCGGCTTGCCAGCATAACCGACGCGGCAACGCGGACACTAATCCGCGATGAGCTGGGGTACCAGGACTCGAACCTAGAATGGCTGAACCAGAATCAGCTGTGTTGCCAATTACACCATACCCCATTTGCCGCCATAACCGCTGGTCAGAACCCTAAGGACGCTTCCAGCGAACGACACCGGCCGACGTGCAGACTACCAAAAGAATTCGCGGCGCCCTATCACGGCTGTCTGTCACGTCTGCAGCTCACGCGCCCCACGCAACCGTGCCAGGCTGCGGTCCCGCCCCAATAGCTGCAGAGACTCGAACAGCGGCGGGCTGATCGTCGAGCCGGTCACCGCGACCCGGATCGGGCCGAACGCCTTGCGCGGCTTTAGGCCCATCGAGTCGATCAGCGCCCCCTTCAGCGCCGTCTCGATGCTCGACACCGACCAGTCCTCCACGCCCTCCAGTGCTGCCAGCGCAGCGTCCAACACCGGTGCAGCCGCACTACCCAGTTCCTTAGAAGCCGCCTTCTCCTCGAGAACGTACGACGAGTCGTCCAGAAACTTCAACAGCTCCCATGCGTCACCGAGCACGACGATGCGCGTCTGCACCAGCACCGCGGCCTCCCCGAACTGCGCGTCGTCCAGCCCGAGGTCGTAGCCGTGGGCAACGAAATACTCCCGCAGCCGCGCGGTGAAGTCGGACGGCTCGAGCATCCGGATGTGTTCGGCGTTGATCGCGTCGGCCTTCTTCTGGTCGAACCGCGCCGGATTCGCGTTGACGTCGGCGACGTCGAACGCAGAAACCATCTCGCCGAGCGAGAACACATCGCGGTCCGGCGCGATCGACCAGCCCAGCAACGCAAGGTAATTGAGCAAACCCTCGGGGATGAACCCGCGGTCCCGATGCGCGAACAGGTTGGATTGCGGATCCCGTTTCGACAGCTTCCGGGTCCCTTCGCCGAGAACCGTCGGCAGGTGTCCGAACGCCGGGATCTCGTCCGCGAAGCCGATTCTCTGCAGCGCCTGATACAACGCGATCTGGCGCGGCGTCGACGGCATCAGGTCCTCGCCGCGCAGCACGTGGGTGATCTTCATCAGCGCGTCGTCGACCGGATTGACCAACGTGTACAACGGTTCTCCGTTGCCACGGGTCAGCGCGAAGTCCGGAATGCTGCCCGCGGCATACGACATGTCGCCGCGCACCAGGTCGTGCCAGCCGAGTTCGGTAGAGGGCATCCGAAGCCGCACCACCGGTCGCCGGCCCTCGGCGCGGAACGCCTCCCGCTGCGAGGAGGTGAGCTCGCGGTCGTAATTGTCGTAGCCCAGTTTGGGATTGCGGCTGGCAGCCAGGTGCCGAGCCTCGACCTCCTCGGGTGTCGAAAACGCCTCGTACGCTTCCCCTGTCTCCAGTAGCCGCGCCAGCACATCGCGGTACACATCCAGCCGCTGTGACTGCCGATACGGGCCATACGGTCCACCGACTTCCGGCCCCTCGTCCCAGTCCAATCCGAGCCAGCGCAGCGCGTCGAGCAGCGCCAAATAGCTCTCCTCGGTGTCGCGCCGCGAGTCGGTGTCCTCGATGCGGAACACGAAGACGCCGCCGCAGTGTCGCGCGTAGGCCCAGTTGAACAGCGCAGTACGGATCAATCCGACGTGCGGCACGCCGGTGGGCGACGGGCAGAAGCGCACGCGCACCATCATGACCGACCCTTTCGCACAACGGGATTCGTCAACGTGCCGATGCCTTCGACGCTGACGCTGACGATGTCGCCGTGCTCGATCGGGCCGACGCCCTCGGGTGTGCCGGTCAGGATCAGATCGCCGGGCAGCAGCGTCATCACCGCAGAGATCCATTCGACGATCGCGCCCACGTCGTGGATCATCAGCGACGTCCGGCTGCGTTGGCGCACTTCGCCGTTCACCTCGGTACGGATTTCCAGATCCGACGGATCGACGTCGGTGACGATCCACGGCCCCACCGGACAGAACGTGTCGTGACCCTTGCCACGAGTCCACTGCCCGTCTTTGCGCTGCTGGTCGCGTGCTGTCACGTCGTTGGCTACCGTGTAGCCGAGGATGTTCTCCGCCGCGCGCGCGGCCGGCACGTCCTTGCATGGGCGACCGATCACCGCGGCGAGTTCCCCCTCGTAATGCACCGGGTTCGCATTCGTAGGCAGTTGGATCGGCACATCCGGCCCGACGATCGCCGTGTTCGGCTTCATGAAGATGACCGGGTCCTCGAAATGCTCCCCGCCCATCTCCTGGATGTGCGCCGCGTAGTTCTTGCCGACGCACACCACCTTGCTCGCCAGAATCGGCGCCAGCAGCCGCACGTCGGCCAGTGGCCATTGCCGACCGGTGAAAGTCGGCGTGCCGAACGGATGTTCGGCGATCTCCCGTGCCACCGCGTCCGTGCCTTCTCCTTCGATCGCGACGAACGCGACCCCGTCGGGACTGGCAATTCGACCGAGGCGCATTCGTAGAAGCCTAGTCACCGCCTCACCGGTGATCGCTGAGCTGGTGCGACGATGACTCCGTGACCGTCGAGGACATCGGCACAGCCCGCAGGTGGTCGATGCTCGCAATCGCGTTGTCGTCGACGATGTTCGCCAACGTGTTCATCAATGGAGCGGCGTTTCTGATCCCCACCTTGCACGAGCGCCGCGGCCTTGACCTCGCCGACGCCGGGTTGATCTCCGCGATGCCGAGCATCGGCATGGTGTTCACGCTGTTCGCGTGGGGCTACGCAGTCGACCGTCTCGGCGAGCGCCTCGTGCTCGCGCTCGGCTCCGCGCTCACCGCCGCCGCCGCCTTCGCCGCCGCGGCCGCCCAGTCCCTCGTGGGAACCGCGGCGTTCCTGCTGCTCGGCGGAATGGCCGCGGCCAGTAGCAACTCGGCCAGCGGCCGCCTCGTCGTGGGCTGGTTCCCCGCCGAGCGGCGCGGCCTCGCGATGGGCATCCGGCAGACCGCACAGCCGCTCGGAGTCGCCCTCGGCGCCTCGGTGATTCCGCGGCTGGCGCAGAGCAACGGCATCGGCGCGGCGCTGCTGTTTCCCGCCGTCGTCTGCGCAGTGTCGGCAGTGGTCAGCGCCGTCGGCGTGCTGGACCCGCCGCGTCCGCCGCGCGAGCAGGCCCCGCAGGAAGACCTCGCCAACCCCTATCGAGGCTCGTCGGTGCTGTGGCGCATCCATGCGGTGTCGGTGCTCCTCGTCGTGCCGCAGGTGGTGGTGTGGACGTTCACGCTGGTGTGGTTGATGACCGACCGCGGCTGGTCGGCCGGCTCCGCCGGTGCCCTGGTCACAACGGCTCAGGTTCTCGGCGCGCTCGGCCGCGTCGCGGCAGGCCGGTGGTCGGACCGCGTCGGATCACGCCTGCGGCCCATCCGGACGATCGCCGCGGCGGCTGCGTTCACGATGGGCGTGCTGGCGCTGACCGATTACTGGCGCTCACCTCTGTGCGTCGCGGTGATGGTCGTCGCCTCCGTGGTGACGGTCAGCGACAACGGTCTGGCGTTCACCGCGATCGCCGAAATCGCCGGGCCGTTCTGGAGCGGCCGCGCGCTCGGTACTCAGAACACCAGCCAGTTGCTGACGGCCGGAATCGCGCCACCGGTATTCGGTGCGCTGATCACCGCGGCCGGTTACTCGGCTGCGTTCGCGGCCTGCGCCGTTTTCCCCCTGTTGGCCATGCCGCTGGTTCCGGTGAGCGCGGCCTCGGCTCGATTACCCGAAGCCCGCGGCTAATCGGCGCCTTTCGTCCTATTGTCGGAGAAGTGACGTCCGAAGCGAATGTACCCGGAGCCAGGCACGACCTCACCCCTCTGCCCGACCTGCTCCACGGGCGGCCTCGCGCCGGGCCGGTCCGTGACCGTCGCCCCGTCTACGTCGACCTGCTACCCCCGTGCAACAACGCGTGCCCGGCCGGCGAGAACATCCAGGGCTGGCTGGGCCACGCCCGCGTCGGCAAGCACGAAGAGGCTTGGCGACTCCTGGTGGGCGACAACCCCTTTGCCGCGATCCACGGCCGCGTCTGCTACCACCCGTGCGAGTCGAACTGCAACCGCATGAACCTCGACTCCGCGGTGTCCATCCACGCCGTCGAGCGGTTCCTCGGCGACGCCGCCCGCGAGCACGGCTGGCAATTCGCGTCGCCCCCACCCCCGTCCGGCAAGCGGGTGCTGATCGTCGGCGCCGGCCCGAGCGGGCTGTCCGCCGCCTACCACCTGGCCCGGCGAGGCCATCAGGTCGAGATCCGCGACGCCGGCGGCGAGCCCGGCGGAATGATGCGCTACGGCATCCCCAACTACCGGTTGCCCCGCGACGTGCTCGACGTCGAAATCCAGCGCATCGCCGCACTCGGCGTGCAGATCACCTGCGGGCACCGGGTCCACGACCTCGCCGAGGAACTCAGGGACGGCCCCTTCGACGCGGCGTTCGTGGCTGTCGGCGCTCATTTGGCCAAGCGCGTCAACATCCCGGTCAGCGACGCGTCGACGATGGTGGACGCGTTGGCATTTCTGCGCAGTGTGGCCGCGGGTGAACATCCGAAAATCGGTCAGCGCGTGGCGGTATACGGCGGCGGGAACACCGCGATGGACGCCGCGCGCGTGGCCCGGCGGCTGGGCGCCGAAGACACCGTGATCATCTATCGCCGCACTCGTGCGCAGATGCCCGCGCACGAGGAGGAGGCCGACGAGGCCGAACGGGAAGGCGTACAGATCCACTGGCTGCGAACGATCACGGCGTTCGAGCAGCACGAAATGCAAGTCGAGGTGATGGAACTCGACGACAACGGCAAGCCCCGGCCGACAGGGCAATTCGAAACGCTGTCAGCCGACACCGTGATCATGGCCCTGGGGCAGGAAACCGAGTCGGCGTTCATGCGGACCCTGCCCGGGGTGGTGTTCGACAATGACGGGTCCGTGTGTGTGTCGGAGACGCTGATGACCGGCTACCCCGGGGTGTTCGCCGGCGGCGACATGGTGCCCTGCGAGCGCACCGTCACCGTCGGTGTGGGTCACGGAAAGAAGGCCGCGCATTACATCGACGCGTGGCTGCGCGACACCGCTGACGACCGGCCGCCCAAGCATCCGGTCGCGACGTTCGACCAGTTGCACCTGTGGTACTTCGGCGACGCAGCCCGCCGCGCGCAGCCCGAGCTGCCTCCCGACGAGCGCGTCGCCGGGTTCGAGGAAGTGGTCGGCGGACTCAACGCCACCGCCGCAACGTACGAGGCGCGCCGGTGCCTGTCGTGCGGAAACTGCTTCGAGTGCGACGGCTGCTTCGGTGCCTGCCCCGAGGACGCCATCATCAAGCTCGGGCCCGGCCACCGCTACCGCTACGACTACGACAAGTGCACCGGCTGCGGCACGTGCTACGACCAGTGCCCGGTGCACGCGATCGAGATGTTCCCGGAGCCACGATGAGCCGCTTGCGCGAAGAGCAGACAGCAGCGATGAGCCGCTTGCGCGAAGAGCAGACAGTCACGATGACGCGCGCCACGATCGACGGCAACGAGGCGGCCGTGTCAGTGGCCTACCGGCTCAACGAAGTCTGCTGCATCTACCCGATCACCCCGTCGTCGCCGATGGCCGAACTTGCCGACGAATGGGCGAGCCATCACCGGCCCAACTTGTGGGGCACCGTGCCCACGGTCGTCGAGATGCAGAGCGAAGGCGGCGCGGCCGGCGCGCTGCACGGCTCGTTGCAGGCCGGTGCGCTGGCGACCACGTTCACGTCGTCGCAAGGCCTGCTTCTGATGATCCCGAACATGTACAAGATCGCCGGGGAACTCACCTCGGCGGTCATCCACGTGGCCGCGAGGTCGGTTGCCGCGCAGGGGCTTTCGATCTTCGGTGACCACCAGGACGTGATGGCGGTGCGCCAGACGGGATTTGCGCTGCTGTCGTCGGCGTCCGTGCAGGAGGCTCATGACCTGGCACTGATCGCACAGGCGACCACGCTGCGCACCCGCGTGCCGTTCCTGCATTTCTTCGACGGCTTCCGCACCTCCCACGAACTCAACACCATCGAGATGCTCTCCGACGACGACCTGCGGGCGCTGGTCCCCGAGGAGCTGATCCGTGAGCACCGCGCACGCGGGCTCTCACCCGAGCGGCCGTTCATCCGTGGCACCGCCCAGAACCCGGACACCTACTTCCAGGCCCGCGAGACCGTAAACCCGTTCTACGACCGGGTTCCCGGCGTCGTCGAGGAGATGCTGGCCGCACTCGGCGAGCGCACCGGCCGCCGGATGAACATCGTCGACTACACCGGCCACCCCGAGGCCGAGCGGATATTGATCATGATGGGCTCCGGTGCGCAGACCGCCGCGCAGACGGTGGCCGCGCTCACCGCGCGCGGCGAACGTGTCGGGGTGGTGCAGGTGCGCCTGTACCGACCCTTCCCTGCCGAGGCGCTGCTGGCGGCCCTGCCTGCCACCGCGCGCACCGTCGCCGTGCTCGACCGCACAAAGGAACCGGGGTCCATCGGCGAGCCGTTGTACCTCGACGTCGTCGCCGCGTTGACCGACGCGTACTGCCGCGGCGAACGCTCCGCCCTGCCGCGGATAACCGGTGGCCGGTACGGGCTTTCGTCCAAGGAGTTCACTCCGGCGATGGTCGCCGGGGTGTTCGACGAGCTGGCCCGCGACCACCCACGGCCGCGCTTCACCGTCGGAATCGACGACGACGTCTCCGGCTCGAGCATCTCCTACGACCCGGCGTTCGACATCGAATCACCCGACACGGTGCGGGCGATGTTCTTCGGCGTGGGTTCCGACGGCACCGTCGGCGCGAACAAGAACACGATCAAGATCCTCGGCGCCGAGGAAAGCCTGTATGCGCAGGGGTACTTCGTCTACGACTCGAAAAAATCCGGCTCCCAGACGGTTTCGCATCTACGCTTCGGCCCCGAACCGATCAAGGCGCCATACCTGGTCACCCAGGCGCACTTCGTCGGCTGCCACCACTCCCGGTTCCTCGACAAGGTCGACGTCCTCGGCCGTGCCGCC
This sequence comes from uncultured Actinomycetota bacterium, assembly GCA_963775205.1. Lineage (GTDB taxonomy): Bacteria > Actinomycetota > Actinomycetes > Mycobacteriales > Mycobacteriaceae > Mycobacterium. Next base: position 622,311 of record CAVZHV010000002.1, read on the forward strand.
CAAGGCGCGGCGCTGCTGCTGAACTCGAACCGGCCGCCCGACGAGGTGTGGGACTCGCTGCCCCGCCCGGTGCAGCAGCAGATCATCGACAAAGGCATCCGGGTCTACGCCGTCGACGCCGGCCGGATCGCCAGCGACGTCGGGCTCGCCGGCCGGATCAACGTGGTGCTGCAGACGTGTTTCTTCGCAATCGCCGAGGTGCTGCCCCGGGACAAGGCGATCGAGCGAATCAAAGAAGCCGTCACCAAGACCTACGGCGAGCATGGTGCCGACGTGCTGAATCGTGAACTGGCGGCGGTAGATCGCGCGCTCGACGGTCTGCACCGAGTCGAGGTTCCCGGCCGCGTCACCGCCACCTACGAACCCGGTCCTCCGGTGCCATCCACCGCGCCGGAGTTCGTCCGCACCGTCACCGCCGAGATGATCGCCGGACGCGGTGACGCGCTGGCCGTCAGCGTCCTGCCCGTCGACGGCACCTACCCCAGCGGCACCGCGGCCTATGAGAAGCGCAACGTCTCCGAGCTGGTCGCCGTCTGGGATCCCGACACCTGCATCCAGTGCGGCAACTGCACTTTCGTCTGCCCACACAGCGTCATCCGCACCAAGTTCTACGAGCCGGACCGGCTCGCCGACGCGCCGGAGACATTCCCGTCCGTGCCGCTGAGCGCGGTCGGTCTGCCCGACACGCGCTACACGCTGCAGGTGTATGCCGAGGACTGCACGGGCTGCGGGCTGTGCGTCGAAGTCTGTCCTGCGATCGCGCCCGGCACCCCGATCACCAAGGCGATCAACCTCGGACCGCGCGAGCCGATCGTGGACTCCAGCCGGCAGAACATCGCGTTCTTCGAGACGCTGCCGTTCACCAACCGGTCCCGGGTCGACTTCGGCACGGTGCGGGGCAGCCAGTTTCTCGAGCCGCTGTTCGAGTTCCCCGGTGCGTGCGCAGGCTGCGGCGAGACGCCGTATCTGAAGCTGTTGTCACAGTTGTTCGGTGACCGGTTGATGATCGCCAACGCGACTGGGTGCTCGTCGATCTACGGCGGCAACCTGCCGACCACCCCGTGGACGCACAACGCGGAGGGCCGCGGACCGGCCTGGTCGAACTCGCTGTTCGAGGACAACGCCGAGTTCGGCCTCGGCTTCCGGCTCGCCGCCGACACCCACATGACGCAGGCCCGCCAACTGATCGTCACCCATCGTGACGCGCTCGGCGCCGAACTGGTCGACGAAATCCTCAACGCGCCACAGCAATTCGAGTCCGAGCTGCGAACCCAGCGCGCCCGGGTGGCAGAACTGGAGGCACGTCTGGACCGCCTCGACCCTGCTGTGGCAGACGAATTGCGCAGTGTCGTCGACCATCTCGTGCGGCGCAGCGTGTGGATCGTCGGAGGCGACGGCTGGGCCTACGACATCGGCGCCGGCGGTCTCGACCACGTGCTCGCCAGCGGACGCAACGTGAACGTGCTGGTGCTCGACACCGAGGTGTACTCCAACACCGGTGGGCAGATGTCGAAGTCGACGCCATTGGGCGCGGTCGCAAAGTTCGCCGCCGGCGGGAAGGACGTCCCGCGCAAAGACCTTGCGCTGCAGGCGATCGCATACGGCAACGTCTACGTCGCGCGGGTGGCGATGGGCGCCGACGGACAGCAGACGTTGCAGGCGTTCCGCGAGGCGGAGGCTTACGACGGGCCGTCGCTGGTGATCGCCTACAGCCACTGCATCGCGCACGGCTTCGAGATGCGCGACGGACTCGACCAGCAGTACCGCGCCGTCAACAGTGGCCACTGGCCGCTGTTTCGCTACGATCCCGAGGTGCGCGCGGCGGGGCGTTCGCCGTTCCTGCTCGACTCCCACCGGCCGCGCATCAGCCTTGCCGACTACCGCTATCGCGAACTGCGCTTCCGCAGTCTTGCCAACGCCCATCCGGAGGAGGCCGAGCGACTGCTGGCCCTCGCGCAGGAGTCGGTCGATCGTCGCTGGAAAACCTACGAGGACATGGCATCTGAAGACGCCGAGCATTTCGAGCCCGACGCCCGAAAGGCCCCGTGATGGACTTGACCACCCAGTACCTGGGTCTGACGCTGAGCAACCCGCTGGTGGCGGGCGCCTCGCCGCTGAGCCACACGGTCGACGGGGTGCGCCGCCTCGCCGACGGCGGTGTCGGCGCCGTCGTGCTGTATTCGCTGTTCGAAGAACAGATCCGCCGCGAAGCCGAACAGCGGGCCCGCTTCGCCCACGAGTACAACGAGACCTACGCCGAATCGCTGACGTACTTTCCGGCGACGGTGCACCTCGATCACGGCGCCAACCGCTACCTTCATCTCGTCGAAAGCTCTGCGTCGGCACTGGACATTCCGGTGATCGGAAGTGTCAACGGCGTCACACCGGGCGGCTGGGCCCGGTATGCGCGGTCGATCCAGGACGCCGGCGCTGCCGCGATCGAGTTGAACATCTACTACCTTCCCGGCGACGCGCACATCGGCGGCCGTGAGGTCGAGCAACGCCACCTCGACGTGCTGGCCAGCGTCAAGGCCGCGGTGAGCGTGCCGGTGGCGGTGAAGCTCAGCCCGTTCTTCAGCTCGACCGCCGAAATGGCGCATCAACTCGACGAAGCCGGCGCCGACGGTCTGGTGCTGTTCAACCGGTTCCTGCAGCCCGACATCGACTGCGAGTCTCAGACTCCCGTGTCCGGCGTGGCGCTGTCCACGGCCGGCGAGATCCGGCTGCCGCTCACGTGGATCTCGCTGCTGCGCGGACGGCTGCGCGCGTCGTTGGCCGCCACCACAGGAGTGGAGACCGCCACCGAGGTGATCAAATATCTGCTCGCAGGCGCCGACGTCGTGCAGTCGGCGTCCGCGTTGCTGCGCCACGGGCCGCAGTACGCGGCCGTGCTGCTCGACGGGCTGCACGCGTGGATGCGGCGGAAGGAGTACCTGACCGTCGATGCGTTCCGCGGGCTGCTGGCGGTAACCGAGGACGGGTCGGTGCGCGAACGTCGCGACTACGTCGCTGCCCTGCGAGACGCGAACAGCCGCACGTACCACTGGCATTGAGACGGGCCTTAGAGCCGCGCCAGTATCCGCTCGCCGACCTCGGCAGTCGAGAAGGTGGCGTCACCGCGGGTGGCGAGGTGCTCTTCGACCGCTTTGTCCACCCTCGCGGCGGCTTCCGGCTCGCCGACATGTGCAAGCAACAGCGCGACCGACATCACCGCCGCGGTGGGGTCCGCCAGGCCCTTGCCCGCGATGTCGGGGGCACTGCCGTGCACCGGCTCGAACATCGACGGGTTCACATGGGTGGCGTCGATGTTGCCGCTGGCGGCCAGCCCGATACCGCCGCACACCGCGGCCGCCAAGTCGGTGATGATGTCGCCGAACAAGTTGTCCGTGACGATCACGTCGAAGCGGCCGGGGTCGGTGACAAGGTGGATCGTAGCCGCGTCGACGTGCTGATAGTCGACCCCCACCTCCGGGTACTCCTGGCCGATCTCCTGCACGGTCCGCCACCACAGAATCGCCGGCGAAAGTCAGCACGTTGTTCTTGTGCACCAGCGTCAGGTGCTTGCGACGGTGCGCGGCCCGGTGAAACGCGTCCTGCACCACCCTGCGGACGCCGAAGGCGGTGTTGATGCTCACCTCGGTGGCCACCTCGTGAGGAGTGCCGACCCGGATCGCACCGCCGGTGCCGGTGTACGGGCCTTCCGTGCCCTCGCGGACGACGACGAAGTCGATGTGCGGATTGGCGGCCAACGGGCTCGCGACACCGGGATACAGCCGGGCGGGCCGCAGGTTGATGTGGTGATCCAGCGCGAAGCGGGTCTTCAGCAGCAGCCCGCGTTCGAGCACGCCACTGGGTACCGAGGGATCGCCGATGGCGCCCAACAGGATCGCGTCGTGGCCGCGCAGCTCCTCGAGCACCGATTCGGGCAACACTTCCCCGGTCGCGTGGTAGCGCCGTGCCCCCAGGTCGTACTCCGTCTTGTCGACGCCGGGCAGCACCGCGTCGAGAACCTTGACGGCCTCGCCGATGACCTCCGGGCCGATACCGTCGCCGGCGATGACCGCCAGCTTCACGACAAGTCCACGACTTCGAGCTTGTTCGCCCCGATCTCGCTGGCGATGGCCGACCGCAAGTCGGGCGGCACGTCCTGGTCCAGCCGCAGCAAGATCGTCGCACCCGGACCCTCGGCATCCTCGGACAGCTGCGCGGCGTGGATGTTGACGTTCGCGGCGCCCAGCAGGGTGCCGATCTTGCCGAGGATGCCCGGCCGGTCGACGTAGTTGATGATCAGGTTGACACCTTCGGCGCGCATGTCGAAGTTGCGGCCGTTGATCTGGACGATCTTGTGGGCCTCGAGCGGCCCGATCACCGCGCCCGCGACATTGACCACCGTTCCGTCGGCGGTCACGCCACGCACGTCGACTACGCTGCGGTGGTTCGGGCTCTCCGACGCGGTGCTGATGCTGGCCTCGACGCCGCGCTCGGCGGCCAACGCCGGCGCGTTGACGAACGTCACCTGATCCTCGATCACCGCCGAGAACAGCCCGCGCAGCGCCGAAAGACGAAGCACGCCAACCTCTTCGGATGCCAGTTCGCCCCGCACCTGCACCGACACCGAGGCCGGGAGCTCGGGCGACAATGCGGCCACCAGAAGCCCGAGCTTGCGCACCAGATCCAGCCACGGCGCGACCTCTTCGCTGACGGCCCCGCCGCCGACGTTCACGGCGTCGGGTACGAATTCGCCGGCGAGAGCCAACCTCACGCTGGCCGCCACGTCGGTGCCCGCGCGGTCCTGAGCTTCGGCTGTCGACGCGCCGAGATGCGGCGTCACGACCACCTGGGGCAGGTCGAACAGCGGGCTGTCGGTACACGGCTCTTTCGCGAAGACGTCCAGTCCGGCGCCGCGCACGTGCCCGCTGCTGATGGCCTCGGCCAGCGCGTCCTCGTCGACCAGGCCACCGCGTGCGGCGTTGACGACGATCACGCCCGGCTTGGTTTTGGCGAAGGCCTCCTTGCCGATCAGTCCGGCCGTCTCGTGGGTCTTGGGCAGGTGCACCGAGATGAAGTCGGCCGCGCCGAGCAGCTCGTCGAGGTCCAGCATCTCGATGCCGAGCTGAGCGGCGAGCGCGTGCGACACATAAGGGTCGTAGGCGACGATGCGGGCGCCGAACGCAGCCACCCGTTGCGCGACGAGCTGGCCGATCCGGCCCAGCCCGACGACACCGACCGTCTTGCCGAAGATCTCGGCCCCGGAGAACGACGAGCGCTTCCAGGTGTGCTCGCGCAGCGACGCGTCGGCGGCCGGGATCTGACGCGCGGCCGCCAGCAGCAGCGCGACCGCGTGCTCCGCGGCGCTGTGGATGTTGGAGGTGGGCGCATTGACGACGAGAACGCCGCGGGCCGTGGCGGCGTCGACGTCGACGTTGTCCAGACCGACGCCGGCGCGGGCCACGATCTTGAGTTTCGTGCCGGCGTTGAGCACTTCGGCGTCCACGGTGGTAGCCGAGCGGACGAGCAGCGCGTCGGCGTCGGGCACCGCGGCCAGCAGCTTTTCGCGGTTGGGTCCGTCGACCCAGCGGACCTCGACCTCGTCCCCGAGCGCAGCGACGGTGGATTCGGCGAGTTTGTCGGCAATCAACACAACGGGCAGACTCACCCGGCCAGCCTAATAGGGTCTACTTAAGGGGTGGACGTCACCGTGGTCGGCAGTGGTCCCAACGGACTGGCGGCAGCCGTCGTCTGCGCTCGCGCAGGGTTGTCGGTGCAGGTGCTCGAGGCTCAACCCACCCTCGGCGGTGGCGCCCGCACGTTGCCCGACCCGGAGTATCCCGGCGTGCGCCACGACTTGTGCTCGGCCGTGCACCCGCTGGCGCTCGGCTCGCCGTTCTTCGCCGAGTTCGACCTGGCGGCCCGCGGCGTGCGCTTGGCGGTGCCGGACATCTCGTACGCCAACCCATTCGTCGAACGCCCGGCCGCGATCGCGTACCGCGACCTCGACCGCACCGCCGAGGGCCTCGACGACGGCAAGTCGTGGCGCAGGCTGCTCGAGCCGTTGGTGCAGCGCGCGGACGGCGTGGTCGGTTTCCTGCTCGGCGACAAGCGGTCCCTGCCGACCGATCCGGTGCTGATGCTTCGACTCGGCGTGCGGCTGGCGTGGCAGGGCACCCCGGCCTGGAACGCGACGTTCGAAGGCCGCGATGCCGAGGCGCTCTTCACCGGCGTTGCGGCGCACACGATTTCACCGCTGCCGTCCATCACGTCCGCGGCCGCGGGGATGCTGCTGGCCAGCCTGGCGCATTCCGTCGGCTGGCCGATACCGGTCGGGGGAAGCCAGGCGATCGCGGACGCGCTGATCGCGGATCTGCGTGCCCACGGCGGCGTGGTGCACAGCGGCACCGAAGTGACCGACCCGCCGGGCGGGGTGGTGCTGTTCGACACCGCGCCGACCGCGCTGCTGGGCATCTACGGCTCGCGGCTGCCGGAGCGCTACGCAAACCGCTTGCGCCACTACCGTTTCGGCTCCGGTGTGGCGAAGGTGGACTTCGTGCTGTCCGACGACGTGCCGTGGTCGGATCCGCGACTGGCGTCGGCGGTCACGTTTCACCTCGGCGGCGACCGCGAAGACATGGCCTACGCCGAGGCTCAGGTCGCCGCGGGCCGGCACGCCCAGCGGCCGATGGTGCTGGCCGCGCTGCCGCACCTCGCGGACCCGGGACGGGTCGACGACCACGGCCGGCGGCCATTCTGGACCTACGCCCATGTGCCGGCGGGGTCGACGGTCGACCAGGCCGAGGCCGTCACCGACGTCGTCGAGAGCTTCGCTCCTGGATTCCGGGACGTCGTCGTCGCCACCCGAAGCGTGCCCGCCGCACAGATGACCCGGCACAACGCCAACTACGTCGGCGGCGACATCGCCGTCGGCGGCAACGACGCATGGCGCGCACTCGCCGGCCCTGTTGCGCGGCTGAACCCTTGGGCCACACCGCTTCCCGGGGTGTACCTCTGCTCGTCGGCAACCCCTCCGGGTGCCGGCGTGCACGGGATGTCCGGCTATTACGCCGCTCGCACGATGCTGCGCCGCGAGTTCGGCATCAAGGAGCTGCCAAGCCTTGCCCCTGCGTGATTTCGGCGCGCAACCAGACGCTCAGCGACCGTTTGCGCGCCGAAATCCAGGAGCTAGGCCGTCTCGGTGATCGGGCGGTCCACCCAGCTCATCAGCCCACGCAGCTTCTTGCCGGTGACCTCGATCGGGTGCTCGGCGTTGCGCTTGCGCAGTTCCTCGAGCTCCTTGTTGCCGCCCTCGACGTTGGCGACGAGCTTCTTGACGAACGTGCCGTCCTGAATCTCGCTGAGGATCTGCTTCATCCGGTCCTTCGTGGCCGCGTCGATGATCCGCGGACCCGACAGGTAGCCGCCGAACTCCGCAGTGTCGGACACCGAGTAGTTCATCCGCGCGATGCCGCCCTCGTACATCAGGTCGACGATCAGCTTCAGCTCGTGCAGCACCTCGAAGTACGCCAGCTCGGGCGCATAGCCCGCCTCGACCATCACGTCGAAGCCGGTCTTCACCAATTCCTCGGTGCCGCCGCACAACACCGCCTGCTCACCGAACAGGTCGGTTTCGGTCTCGTCCTTGAACGTGGTCCTGATGACGCCGGCGCGGGTGCCGCCGATGCCCTTCGCATACGACAGCGCCAGCGCAAGGCCTTCACCCTTCGGATCCTGTTCCACTGCAACCAGACACGGCACACCCTTGCCGTCGACGAACTGACGGCGCACCAGGTGCCCCGGTCCCTTCGGAGCGACCATGCCGACCGTCACGTTTCCGGGCGGCTTGATCAGCCCGAAGTGAATGTTGAGCCCGTGACCGAAGAACAGCGCGTTGCCGTCTTCCAGGTGCGGCTCGATCTCGTTCTTGAAGATGTCGGCCTGTGCGGTGTCGGGCGCCAGAAGCATGATCACGTCGGCCCACTCGGCCACCGCGCTGGGCGTATCGACCTCGAGGCCCTGCTCGGTGACCTTGTCCCGCGACTTCGAACCCTCGCGCAGCCCGACCTTCACCTCGACACCCGAGTCACGCAGACTCAACGAGTGCGCGTGCCCCTGGCTTCCGTACCCGATGACACCGACCTTCCGACCCTGGATGATCGACAGGTCTGCGTCGTCGTCGTAGAACATCTCAACTGCCATAAGCGATTTCCCTTGTCCTTTACTTGCTACTGGTGATGCTGCGAGGGCCGCGGTTCATCGACACCAGGCCCGACTGAACGATCTCGCGGATGCCGTACGGCTCGAGAACCCGTAGCAGCGCATCCAATTTCTCCGGCGTGCCGGTGGTTTCGATTATCAACGACTCGGTGGAGACGTCGATGACCTTGGCGCGGAACAGGTTCACCGCCTCGATCACCTGGCTTCGCGTGCCCGTGTCGGCGCGCACCTTGATCAGCGCAAGCTCGCGGGCCACCGAATGTTCGTCCTCGTGCTCCACCACCTTGATCACGTTGATCAGCTTGTGAAGCTGCTTGCTCACCTGCTCGAGCGGCACGTCTTCCACGTTGACGACGATCGTCATCCGCGAAATGTCCTTCTGCTCGGTGGCGCCGACGGCCAGCGACTCGATGTTGAAGCCGCGCCGCGATATCAGCGACGCGATGCGGGCCAGCACGCCGGGCTTGTCTTCGACCAGCACCGACAGCGTGTGCGTGGAGACGGCCATCTCAAGCTCTCCGTTCTTCGCGCAAGCGGCTCATCACACCAGGTCCTCCGTGTCGAACAGCGGCCGGATCCCGCGCGCCGCCTGGATTTCGTCGTTGCTCGTGCCTGCCGCGACCATCGGCCACACCTGCGCGTCGGCGCCGACGATGAAGTCGATCACCACCGGCCGGTCGTTGATCGCCCGCGCTTGGTTGACACGTCGCCGACGTCTTCCTGGACGTTCACAACGCAATCCAACACAACCCAGCGCCTCGGCCAGCTTCACGAAGTCCGGGATGCGGTGGCTGTGAGTGGCCAGGTCGGTCTGGCTGTAGCGCTCGTCGTAGAACAGCGACTGCCACTGGCGCACCATGCCGAGATTGCCGTTGTTGATGATCGCGACCTTGATCGGCGCGCCCTCGATCGCGCATGTCGCCAACTCCTGGTTGGTCATCTGGAAGCAGCCGTCGCCGTCGATGGCCCACACCTCGGCGTCCGGGCGGGCCAGCTTGGCGCCCATCGCCGCCGGGACCGCATAGCCCATCGTGCCCAGGCCGCCCGAGTTCAGCCAGGTGCGCGGCTTCTCGTAAGAGATGAACTGCGCGGCCCACATCTGGTGCTGGCCCACGCCGGCGACGTACACCGCATCCGGGCCGGCGATCTTCCCGAGCGTCTCGATCACGTACTCGGGGCTCAGGCTGCCGTCGCTCTGCGGGCCGTAGCTCAGCGGGTAGGTCTTCTTCACCCCACGTAGGTACGCCCACCACTCGTCGAGATCCTTGCGGTGGTCCACCTTGCGCAGCGCCTCGGTCAGCTCGGTGATGACGGCCTTGACGTCGCCGACGATCGGCACGTCGGCGTTGCGGTTCTTGCCGATCTCGGCGGGGTCGATGTCGGCGTGGATCACCTTGGCTTCCGGCGCGAACGACGACAGCTTGCCGGTGACGCGGTCGTCGAAGCGGGCACCGAGCCCGATGATCAGGTCGCTGCGCTGCAGCCCGGCCACCGCGGCGACGGTGCCGTGCATGCCGGGCATCCCCAGGTGCTGGGGGTGGCTGTCCGGGAACGCGCCGCGGGCCATCAGCGTGGTGACCACCGGAATTCCCGTGAGCTCGGCCAGCTCGAGCAGCTGAGCGCTGGCCTCACCGCGGATCACACCGCCGCCGACGTAGAGGACCGGCTTGCGCGCGGCCGCGATCAGCGCGGCCGCCTGGCGGATCTGTTTGGCATGCGGTTTGGTCGTCGGCTTGTAGCCGGGCAGCTCCATCACGGGCGGCCAGCTGAACGTGCACTGGCCTTGCAGCACGTCCTTCGGTATGTCGACGAGCACGCAACCGGGACGCCCGGAGGCGGCGATGTGGAACGCCTCGGCGATCACCCGCGGGATGTCGTCGCCGTTGCGGACGAGGTAGTTGTGCTTGGTGATCGGCATCGTGATGCCGGAGATGTCGGCCTCCTGGAACGCGTCGGTGCCGATCATCGGCCGCCCGACCTGGCCGGTGATCACCACGACGGGAATGGAGTCCATCTGCGCGTCGGCGATCGGCGTGACCAGGTTGGTGGCGCCCGGACCTGAGGTCGCCATGCAGACGCCGACGCGGCCGGTGGCGTGCGCGTACCCACTGGCGGCGTGGCCTGCGCCCTGCTCGTGGCGCACCAGCACGTGACGCAGCTTGTGCGAGTCGAACAGCGGGTCGTACACGGGAAGCACTGCGCCGCCGGGTATTCCGAAGATCATGTCGACGCCGAGCTCCTCCAGCGACCGCACGACGGCCTGGGCGCCGGTGAGTTGCTCGGGCGCAGTTCTTTTCGCGTGACCGGCACGCTGGCTTGCGGCGTTTCCGCCGTTGGCGGGTGATGCCGGCGCCGACCGTTCTTGCGGTCGAGTCGTCGGTGCGCTCACGGTGTCCTCTTCATCTGACGTTGTTGGGCAAGAAAAAACCCTCGTCAGCGTCTGCTGATGCGAGGGTTGCGCGTCGGTGGTTGCTCGCTATGACCGGCTAGACACCAACGCGCCGACCGATTACTACGAGCAATTCACGTGCCTGCATAGCCTCCGACGGTAGCTTCCGCACTGGTCAGCCGTCAAATTCCGGGTTGGTGCAATGATGCCTTGTATGAGCACCGACGAGCGGGCCGAGCCGGCGCCTGTCGTGCTGCGCATGTCGCCGACGGCGCACCTGGCGTCCGGGTTCGCCGCGCTGGGCATGCTGGCCGTCGTGCTCGCGGTGCCGGTGACGGCGCCGCTGCTGGTCCTGCCGGTGATTGCGTCGGCAATGATCGTGCGGCTGCGCACGGTGGCCGACGCCAAGACTGTCACCGCGCGCACGCTGCTGGGCAGTCGCACCGTCGACTGGGCCGACATCAAGGGTTTGCGGTTCGTCAAGGGGTCGTGGGCCCGCGCCGAACTGACGTCTGGTGAACAATTGCGCCTGCCCGCGGTGACTTTTGCGACCTTGCCGCTGCTGGCGGAGGTCAGCGGCGGACGGGTGCCGAACCCGTACGGGCCGGTGTCGGGCTAGGCGAGCGGGTTGCCGCCGTTCAGCAGGATGTAGACGCCCACTCCGACGCCGACGCCGAGAAGCAGTGCGGCGAAGGAACCGAGGAACGGCCGACGGGCCCAGCCGCGGCCGGCGTCCAGACCGTAGCGGCCGGGGCCGACGAGGATGATCGCGGCCACTGCCACGATCAGCAGGATTTGGTACTCGTTGCCGTCCGGCAGAAAGAACCCGATGTAGCCGGCGTCGTATTGGACGGCGATGCTGGCCACCAGACCGTTGACCAGGTACGCCAGCGCTGCCGCCGCGGCCAGCGGCGTAAACAGGCCGAGCACCAGCAGCATGCCCGCGGAGATCTGCGTGCCGGCGGCCAGGTAGGTCAGCAGGCCGGCGTGCTGGTAGCCCATGTCCTCAAGCGAGTTGCGGAAGCCGTCGAGGCCCTGGCCGCCCCACAGGCCGAAAGCCTTGGCCAGCCCGTGCGCGATCAAAATGACGCCGACCGACGCCCGCAGCAGCAGAAGCCCGAGGTCCTGGGTGCCGCGCCGGTTCGCCGCGGTGACCCGCGCGTCGACTTCGTCGTCGTAGTCGACGGCCCCGGGCAGTGCGGCATGGCGGCCCGACGTAGCAGGGTCGACGTACGGCAGCGGCTCGGGATCGGCGAGCAGGCTCAGCCCGGACCGGCCGGGGTCGGCGGAGTTGTAGTGCGGAATCGTTGTGGTTTCGAAGTCGCCGCCGTAGTTCGCGGACGGCAGGTCGTCTTCGGGGTCGACCAGGCGTGCCGAAGCGGGGCGCGCGGACGCGGCCGAATCGTCGGGCCGTTGCCAGGCGCGCGAGTCATGCTGGTGCATTGTGCCAGGGTAAGGGCAAGTAACCCCTGAACCGCGGATTTGTGCCGTGCCGTCACCGCACCTTTACCGCTCCGAAGCCAAGCAGCGTGGCGGCGCCGGCCCGACTATCCGTAACCTGGCGGGCATGCAGATGAGCGGACGGGTGCGAATAGTGCTGTCGGCGCTGTTCGCCGCCGTGCTGCTGGCCACCGGCTGCGCCCGGTTCGACGACGCCGCGTCGCAGCCGTTCACCACCGAGCCGGAGTTGTCACCGCCACCCACGTCGACTCCGCCGCCGCCTCCCCCGCTGCCGGACAATCCGTTCCCCAAGCAGTGCCCCGCACCGAATGTGATGCAAGGGTGTCTGGAGAGCACCAGTGGCCTGATCATGCTGCCGGACAGCAAGTCCGCCTGGGTAGCCGAGCGAACCACGGGTGCGGTCAAAGAGGTGTCGGTGAGCGCCGAACCCAAGGTCAAGTTCGTCATCCCGGTCGACCCGTCCAGTGACGGCGGACTGATGGACATCGTCAAGTCACCGACCTACGACCAGGACCGGCTGCTGTACGCCTACATCAGCACGCCCACGGACAACCGCGTCGTCCGCATCGCCGAGGGCGACGTCCCCAAGGACATCCTCACCGGAATCCCGAAGGGCGCCACCGGCAATACCGGCGCGCTGGTGTTCACCAGCCCCACCACGCTTGTCGTGCTCACCGGCGACGCCGGCAATCCGGCATTGGCGGCCGACCCGAATTCGCTCGCGGGCAAGGTGATTCGGATCGAGCAGCCCACCACCGTCAACCAGGCGCCGATCACCACCGCGATGTCGGGCATGGGGTCCGCCGGCGGCCTGTGCGTCGACCCCGTCGACGGGTCGCTCTACATCAGCCGACCGCACGCCCACGGCCGACCGGCTGCAGCGGATCACCGCCGACTCCAAGACGTCCACGGTGTGGACGTGGCCCGACAAGCCCGGAGTGGCGGGCTGCGCGGCGCTCGGCGGCACCATCCTGGTGAACCTCATCAACACCAAGCAGACCGTCGCGGTGCGGATGGCGCCCGAAACCGGCGCGGTGACCGGTGAACCCGAGGTGCTGCGCCAGGACGAGCACGGGCACGCCTGGGCGTTGGCCGTTTCGCCGGACGGCAACATCTGGGGCGCGACGGCCAACAAGACGTTCGGCGACGCGATGAATCTCGACGACGTGGTGTTCCCGCTGTTCCGGAACGGCGGCGGGTTCCCGAGGCCGAAGGACGACCTGGTTTAGCTACAGGCGGCCAGCACCAGTTCGCGCACACGCGAGGCGTCGGCCTGGCCCTTGGTGGCCTTCATCACCGCGCCGACGATCGCGCCGGCGGCCTGGACCTTTCCGCCCCGGATCTTCTCGACCACATCGGGATTCGCGGCCAAAGCTTCGTCCACCGCGGCCTGAAGCGACGAGTCGTCGCGCACCAGCTCCAGCCCGCGCGCCCTCATCACCTCGCCGGGCTCTCCCTCGCCGGCAAGCACGCCCTCGACGACGTGGCGCGCCAACTTGTTCGACAGCTTGCCGTCGTCGACGAGCTTGACCACCTCGGCGATCTGCGCGGGTGTGATCGGCAAGGCGTCCAGCGGAATGCGGGCCTCGTTGGCCTTCTGCACGAGGAAGTTGCCCCACCATGCCCGGGCCTGCTCGCTGGAGGTGCCATGCGCCACCGTCGCGGCAACCAACTCGACCGCCCCGGCGTTGACCAGGTCGCGCATTACCTCGTCGGAGACGCCCCAATCCTGCTGAATTCTCTTGCGCTGCAACCACGGAAGCTCGGGCAGTGTGCCCCGCAGCCGCTCGACGAGCTCTGCGGTGGGCGCAACCGGCTCGAGGTCGGGTTCGGGAAAATAGCGGTAGTCCTCGGCGGACTCCTTGCTGCGGCCGGGTGAGGTGTAGCCGTCCTCGTGGAAGTGGCGTGTCTCCTGCTGAATTCGCGCGCCGGAGAACAGAATCGCGGCCTGGCGGCGCATCTCGTAGCGCACGGCCACTTCGACGCTGCGCAGCGAGTTGACGTTCTTCGTCTCGGTGCGGGTGCCGAATTCCGTCGCACCGATCGGCATCAGTGACACGTTCGCGTCGCAACGCATGGAGCCCTGGTCCATCCGCACGTCGGAAACGGCCAACGCGCGCAACAGGTCCCGCAGCGCGGTGACGTACGCGCGGGCGATCTCGGGGGCCCGCTCGCCCGTGCCGACGATCGGTTTGGTGACGATCTCGATCAGCGGTACCCCGGCCCGGTTGAAGTCGAGCAGCGACTGCGTGGCTCCCGCGATGCGTCCGGTCTCGCTGCCCAGATGCGTGAGCTTGCCGGTGTCTTCCTCCATGTGCGCGCGCTCGATCCCGACGCGGAAGGTGGTCCCGTCGTCCAGCGGCACGTCGAGGTAGCCGTCGACCGCGATCGGCTCGTCGTACTGGGAGATCTGGTAGTTCTTCGGCATGTCCGGGTAGAAGTAGTTCTTCCGGGCGAACCGGCACCAGTCCACGATGTTGCAGTTCAGCGCGAGCCCGATGCGGATCGCCGACTCCACCGCGGCCTCGTTGAGCACCGGCAGCGCGCCGGGCATGCCCAGGCAGACCGGGCAGACCTGCGTGTTCGGCTCGGCACCGAATGCGGTGGGACACGCGCAGAACATCTTGGTGGCAGTAGAGAGTTCGACGTGCACCTCGAGGCCCAGCACCGGCTCGTAGCGGGCGAGAACCTCGTCGTAGTCGAGCAGTTCCGCCGAAGGAGCGAGGGTCATGGCTCGATCGTAGTGGCGGCATGTTCCCGCCGCCGAGCGGCCAAATGACGCACGCGTTCGGCCCGAAATGCGTGTACTAGGTGGCCGTTCGCCGGAGAAACCTCAGCCGAACAATGCCGCCGCGTCGTCGTAACGGGTCTGCGGCACCAGCTTGAGCTGGCGCGTCGCATCGGCCAACGCCACCCGGCCGATGTCGTTGCCCCGCAGCGACACCATCATCCCGTACTCACCGGCGTGCGCGGCATCGGCCGCGTTGACTCCGAACCGGGTGGCGAGGACGCGGTCGTACGCGGTGGGTGTGCCGCCGCGTTGCACATGCCCGAGCACGGTCACCCGGACTTCTTTGTTGATGCGCTTGTTGACCTCGAGCGCGAGTTGCGCGGCCACGCCGGTGAACTTCTCGTGGCCGAATTCATCGATGCCGCCTTCGGCCAGCTTCATCGAACCGGCCGCGGGCTTCGCACCCTCGGCGACCACGCAGATGAAATGCGATGCCCCGCGCTGGAAGCGACGTTTGACCAGCCGGCACACCTCCTCGACGTCGAACGGCTGCTCGGGGATCAGCGTCATGTGCGCACCCGATGCCAACCCGGCGTTCAGGGCGATCCAGCCGGCATGACGCCCCATCACCTCGACGAGCATCACCCGCTGATGCGACTCGGCCGTGGAGTGCAGCCGGTCGATGGCCTCGGTGGCTACGGTCAGCGCGGTGTCGTGCCCGAATGTGACGTCGGTGCAGTCGATGTCGTTGTCGATCGTCTTGGGCACCCCGACAACGGGGACGTTCTCTTCGGCCAGCCAGTGCGCGGCGGTCAACGTGCCCTCGCCGCCGATCGGAATCAGCACGTCGATGCCGTTGTCGTCCAGCGTCTGCTTGATCTGGTCGAGGCCCGCACGCAGCTTGTCGGGGTGCACGCGGGCAGTGCCGAGCATCGTGCCGCCCTTGGCCAGCAGGCGGTCGTTGCGCTCGTCGTTGTTCAGTTGGATGCGCCGATCCTCCAACAGTCCCCGCCAGCCGTCCTGGAAGCCGACCACCGATGAGCCGTAGCGGGAGTCGGACGTGCGTACCACCGCGCGGATCACTGCGTTCAGGCCTGGACAGTCGCCGCCGCCGGTGAGGATTCCGATGCGCATGCGCCTATCTTGCTACCTGCCTCAGCCCTGCGCGAGCAGACGTGAAATCGCACGCGAAGGCCCGTCAAAATGCGATTGCGCGTCTGCTCGCAATCGAGAGGTGCCCCCAGCTCGCGGATAGATCAGATCGCGGACGGTAGCGGGCCGCGGGCAGCCTCGAAGGCGGCGCCCACCCGGTACAGCCGGTCGTCGGCCAGTGCAGGCGCCATGATCTGCAGCCCCACCGGCAGCCCGTCGTCGGGTGAGAGCCCCGACGGCACCGACATTCCCGCGTGCCCGGCGAGGTTCAGCGGCAGCGTGCACAGGTCGAACAGGTACATCGCCAGCGGATCGTCGACCTTCTCCCCCAGCCGGAACGCGGTCGTCGGCGTCGCCGGTGACACCAGCACGTCCACGTGCCGGTATGCCTCGTCGAGGTCCCGCGCGATCAGCGTGCGCACCTTCTGCGCCTGGTTGTAGTAGGCGTCGTAGTACCCGGCGGAAAGCGCATAGGTGCCAATCATGATGCGCCGCTTGACTTCTGGGCCGAAGCCGGCAGCGCGGGTCAGCGCCATCACCTCTTCGGTGGTGTGCACGCCGTCGTCGCCGACGCGGAGGCCGTACCGAATCCCATCGAAGCGGGCAAGGTTCGACGACACCTCCGACGGCAGGATGAGGTAGTAGGCCGCCAACGCGTGATCGAAATGCGGGCAGGACACCTCGGTGACCTCGGCGCCCAGCGCAGTCAGGTGTTCGACGGCAATCGTGAACGATTCGAGCACGCCCGGTTGGTAGCCCTCGCCACGCAGTTGGGTCACCACGCCGATGCGCATGCCCGACAAGTCGCCGCCGGCTCCGGCCCGGGCGGCCGCGACGACGTCGGGAATCGCGGCCTCCACCGAAGTCGAGTCTTTGGGGTCGTGGCCGGCGATCACCGCGTGCAGCAGCGCGGTGTCGAGCACGGTGCGCGCGCAGGGCCCGCCCTGGTCCAGGGACGACGCGCAGGCCACCAGCCCGTAGCGCGACACGGTTCCGTACGTGGGTTTGACGCCCACGGTCGCGGTCAGGGCCGCCGGCTGCCGGATGGAGCCGCCGGTGTCCGAGCCGATTGCGAGCGGCGCCTGGAACGCGGCCAGCGCCGCAGCGCTGCCCCCACCCGAGCCGCCCGGCACCCGGGAGACGTCCCATGGGTTGTACGTCGGTCCGTAGGCGGAGTTCTCGGTGGAGCTGCCCATGGCGAACTCGTCCATGTTCGTCTTGCCGAGGATCGGAATGCCCGCGGCGCGCAGCCGCGCGGTCAGGGTCGCGTCATACGGCGAGCGCCAACCCTCGAGGATCTTCGAGCCGCAGGTCGTCGGCATGTCGGTGGTGGTGAACACGTCTTTGAGCGCCATCGGCACGCCGGCCAACGGCGACAACGACTCGCCAGTCGCGATCGCGTCGTCGATCCGCTGGGCGTCCGTCAGCGCTTGCTCGGCGGCGACGTGCAGGAACGCGTGATACTTCGCGTCGGTGGCCTCGATCTGGTCCAGGCACGCCTGCGTCACCTCCACCGACGACACTTCCCGGTCCGCGATCTTCTCGGCCAGCGTCGCGGCGTCGAGTCGCACGAGCTCCGTCACTCCGGCTCCCCCAGGATCCGCGGCACCGCGAACCGGCCGTCGACCGCTTCGGGTGCCTCCGCCAGCGCCTGCTCTTGGGTCAGGCACGGCTCGACGACGTCGGGACGGGTGACGTTGACGTCTTTGAGCGGGTTGCCGGTCGGCATGACGTCGGTCACGTCGACGGACTGCACCTGGCTGACGTAGCCGAGGATCGCGTCGAGTTGCTCGGCGAAACTGTCCAGCTCGGCGTCCTCGAGAGCCAGGCGCGCCAGCTTGGCCAGCCGGGCAACCTCGTCGCGGGAGATCTGAGTGGCCACGGTCGGACAGCCTAGTGGTGCATCGAAATGCCCAGCAGACGGTGCTGTGCGACAGTGTTGGCCGTGCCTTCGTATCTGCTGCGGGTCCAGCTGGTCGACCGGCCGGGCAGCCTCGGCTCCCTGGCCGTGGCGCTCGGCTCGGTGGGGGCGGACATCCTGTCGCTGGACGTCGTCGAGCGGATGTCGGGAGTGGCGATCGACGACCTGGTCGTCGACCTGCCTCCCGGCGCGATGCCCGACACGCTGATCACGGCGGCCGAAGCGCTGAACGGCGTACGCGTGGACAGCATCCGGCCGCACACCGGGCTGCTGGAGGCGCACCGCGAACTGGAGCTGATCGACCACATCGCGGCCGGGCCGGACCGGCTGGGCAAGCTGCAGGTGCTCGCCGACGAGGCACCGCGGGTGCTGCGCGTCGGCTGGTGCACGGTGGTCCGGCTGCACGACCACGGCTTCGACCGCGTCGTCGGCAGCCCGAGCTCGCCGGAGACGGTCGCCGACGAGGCGCCCTGGCTTCCGCTCGACCACCCGACCGCGCTGGACGGCAACGCCGAGTGGGTGCCTCAGGTGTGGCGCGACATGGACACGACGCTCGCGGCGGCCCCGCTGGGGGACCCGCGCTGCGCGGTGATGCTCGGCCGACCGGGCGGCCCCGCTTTCCGCCCGTCAGAGGTGGCCCGGCTGGGCTACCTCGCCGGGATCGTCGCGACGATTCTGCGCTGACGGCCGGATCTTCTCTGCTCTAATCGGTTCAGGCGCTGGCAGAGAGGTCACCATGGTCCCCGATATCAACTACCTCGCGGTCCTGGTCGCTGTCATCGTGAGCATGGTGATCGGCATGGTCTTCTATCACCGGGCGGTGTTCGGTCGCACCTGGATGAATCTGGTGGGACACACCGACGAAACCGTCGGTGGCGGTTCGCCGCTCACCTACCCCGTCGTCGTGGTTGCGTCGTTCCTCACGGCGTGGGTGTTGGCCGGCGCAAGCTTCATCGCCCACAAGTTCTATGGCGGAAGCTTTCTCGTCTCGGCGTTGATCACCGGGTGGATCCTTTGGCTGAGTTTCACGGTCGCCCGGATGCTGGTTCACGACCTCTTCGACACGCGGTCGCTGAAGCTCACCGCACTCAACGCCCTCAACGAGTTCATCACGGTCACCGCGATCGCGTTGCTCATCGGCCTCTGGCCGCCCGCCGGCGTCTGAGGTCAAACCCATTGCACTGCAAACAGTTTGACTGCCAGTGACTCAGACCGAGATCTTGGGCGGGCTACTGGTCAAGTCTGCTGTGCCCGACAAGTAAACGGTCGCAATCCCGTGCTTGGTACCGCCCTCCACGGTCTTGACTGAGATGCCGAACTCGACGGAACCGAACAACCGCATGGTCACCGTCTTCGGGTCCAGGAAGCCCAGCGTCACCCCGTTGACGTCCTTGGGCGGCGTCCAGACCGCCGTGCCGTCGACAAGGCCGGGCTCGGCGGCCTTCTGGGGGCAGTTCGGCGGCGCGAGCCGGTTGGACTTCGCACACTGGGTGAGGAAGTCCATCAATGCTTGCTGCGTTGCGTTGCGTCCCTTGTCGCTGATCTCGAAGCTGAGCGACAGCGTGGTGCCGATGCTGAAACCGCGAAGTTCGTTGAGCAGCATAGGCGTGTCGTTGTTGCGCTTCATGGTGATGTTCTTGTTGCTGTTGCCCAGGTCGACCCAGCCCGGGAACACGTAGACCACGCTGTCGTCGCCGACTGGCCGGCCAAACAGCGTCAGGGTTTTCGATGCGGCTTCGGTATACGAGCGCGTCTGGCCGATGTCCAACTTGATCGCGCCTTGCTTGAGCTTCCACTCACCGTCTCTCTCTTCGAGAAACAGCGTCTCGTCGGATGTCTGGTCGCCGAACTTGGCCGTGACGTGGACCGTGCCCATGCTGGCAGTGGCGTTGTCGTCCAGTATTCGGATGTCGCTGATCGGCCACTTGTCGATCTGCTTCTTCAGGATCTCGTCGGTCAGGAAATCCTTCGACGCCGGCTTGTCTGCCGCGTAGGACAGCGCGGCCTCCGCGTCACCGCGTGCGAGCGCTTCCAGGTAGCCCCGGACCGCGTCGCCAGGTGTGTCGGACTTCCGTCCGCCCGTCGTCGTCGCGATGACGACGCCCACCACGATCGCGATCACCACGACGAGCGACCCGACCACCGCCAAGATCACCGGCGTGCGACTCCTTCTGCGGCGGCGGGCCGTACGGCGGATATCCGCCGCCGCTCATCATCGGTTGCGGGGGGTAACCGGGCGGCTGCGGCGGGCCGACCGGGGGCTGCGATTGAACGCTCGGTGGCTGTGACGGGTCCGCCGGCGGCCACGGCGTGGGTCCCCAGCCGCCACGCTTGGCCGGCATCGTCGGGTCGTACGGACCCCAGCCACCTTGGTTACCGGGCTGACCCGGCCCCGGACCCGCCGGCCAGTCAGGCACAGCGACCCCCGAGCGTTAGACGTCTTCGCACGCTAGTCCTTGCTTTGCGGGCGTCATCCGGTGTCAATTCGAACCGGTGAACGCCGTCTGATCAGTGAACACGGAAATCCTACCCTGACCAGCACGTCTTGATTTCCGCTAGTTTCGCTGAGCCCTTGCCGACCCGTCGAGCCTGGTCAGTTGACCACCGACGGGCCGTTCGCCAGCAGGTCGCGGAAGCCGTCCTCGTCGAGGATCGGCACACCCAACTCGACGGCCTTGTCGTACTTCGAACCCGGCGAATCTCCGGCCACCACGAAGTCCGTCTTCTTCGACACCGACCCGGCGGCCTTACCGCCGCGCGCGATGATCGCCTCCTTGGCCTCGTCGCGGGAGAAACCCGTGAGCGACCCGGTCACCACGATCGTCAGGCCCTGCAGCGTCGGTTCGACCCCGGCGTCACGCTCGTCGGCCAGCCGCACGCCCGCCGCACGCCACTTCTCGACGATCTCGCGGTGCCAGTCGACCGTGAACCATTCCTTCAACGCGGCCGCGATGGTGGGGCCGACGCCCTCGACATCCGACAGCTGCTCTTCGGAGGCGTCCATGACCGCGTCCAGGCTGCCGAAGGCGGTGGCCAGCGCGCGGGCCGCGGTGGGCCCGACGTGACGGATCGACAGCGCCACAAGCACGCGCCACAGCGGCCGGTCCTTGGCCTGCTGAAGGTTGTCCAGCAGCCGTGCGCCGTTGGCCGACAGCCCGCCGTCCTTGGTCCGGAACAGCTCGGTGCGAAGCAGGTCGTCTTCGGTGAGCGTGAACAGATCGCCCTCGTCGGTGATGACGCCGGCCTTCAGCAGCGCGATCGCGGCCTCGTACCCGAGCCCCTCGATGTCGAGTGCGCCGCGTCCGGCCACGTGAAAAACTCGCTCCCGCAACTGCGCTGGGCACGACCGCGCATTGGGGCAGCGGATGTCGGCGTCGCCCTCCTTGGCCGGGGCGAGCGGTGTGCCGCACTCCGGGCAGTGGGTGGGCATCACGAACTCGCGTTCGGTGCCGTCACGCAGGTCGACGACGGGGCCGAGCACTTCGGGGATGACGTCGCCGGCCTTGCGGATCATCACGGTGTCGCCGATCAGCACGCCCTTGCGCTTGACCTCCGAGGCGTTGTGCAGAGTGGCCAGCCCGACCGTCGACCCCGCGATGCGCACCGGCGTCATGTACGCGAACGGCGTGACCCGCCCGGTGCGTCCGACGTTGACGCGGATGTCGAGCAGCTCGGTCTGCGCCTCCTCGGGCGGGTACTTGTAGGCCACGGCCCAGCGGGGGGCGCGCGACGTCGACCCGAGCCGGCGCTGTAGCGCGAAGTCGTCGACTTTGACCACCACGCCGTCGATCTCGTGTTCCACGCCGTGGCGACGTTCCCCCCAGTAGGTGATGCGTTCCTCCACGGCGGCCAGGCCCTGCACCCGGCTGGTGTGCTCCGACACCGGCAACCCCCAGGCCTTCAGCGCGGTGTACGCGTCGTGCAGGGTTTTCGGCCGGAAGCCGTCGATGTGTCCCAGACCGTGGCAGATCATCCGCAACTTGCGGCGGGCGGTGACGGCCGGGTTCTTCTGGCGCAGCGACCCGGCCGCGCTGTTGCGGGGATTGGCGAACGGGGCCTTGCCCTCTTCGACGAGGCTTGCGTTGAGGTTCTCGAAATCGGCGATCCGGAAGAACACCTCCCCGCGCACCTCCAGCACCTGGGGCACCGGGAAATCCTTTGCCTCGGTGAGCCGTTCGGGTACGTCGTCGATGGTGCGCGCGTTGAGCGTGACGTCCTCGCCGACCCGGCCGTCTCCGCGGGTCGCCGCCCGTTCCAGGCGGCCGTCGCGGTACACCAGCGCCAGCGCCACTCCGTCGACCTTGAGTTCGCACAGGTAGTGAGGATCGTGGCCGATCTCGTTCTCGACCCGTTTGGACCACGCCACCAGCTCGTCGGTGTTGAACACGTCGTCCAGGCTCAGCATCCGCTCGAGGTGCTCCGCTTCGGTGAAGTCGGTGGCGAAGCCGGCACCCCCGACCAGCTGGGTCGGTGAGTCGGGAACCCGCAGCTCGGGATAGCCGTCCTCGAGCGCGACGAGCTCGTTGAACAACGTGTCGAAGTCAGCGTCCGAGATGATCGGCGCGTCCTTGATGTAGTAGCGAAACTGGTGCTCGCGCACCTGGTCCGCCAGCTCCTGCCAGCGCCGCCGCACGTCAGGATCGACGGGATCGACCTCGGGTGTTGCCTGTTGCGCCACCCTCGCAGGCTATCGGAGCGCGCTGACAGCCCCGGCGAGCGTTCGGGCGGTCAACCGGACAAGGTGTGCGGAACTTACTGCTTTCCCACCCACTGCGCCGAGTTGGTGACCGCGTCGATCTTGGCTTCGAAATCACACAGGGCCTGCGGCGCTACTTGCTGATCGCCAGAATACGTTCCGCAACCCCCATACTCCGTGATCGTTTTCTTTCGGCCGTTCAAGGTCACCGACGTGATAGTCGAAGGCAGGTCGGTGACATTTGCGGCGTACTCATCCTCCAATTTGAAATAATTGGTCTGTTCAAAAGCGGCTATCAGCTCATTGACTTGATCGGCGGTGAGGGTGCTGGTCCGTGTGCCCGTGACGGACACCACCCGCTTGCCCTTGTACACCACCCGCCCGTCCCCGTAAACGGTGAGTTCATAAATCGGACAGGCATCCTCAAAACAGGCGGTTCGCCCCAGAGTGATGACAATATCGGAGTAGTCGGTCTGGGCTGGCTTCTGGTCGCAGGCCACCAGCACCGAGGCCAGGATCAGGAAAAAGAAAAATTTCATGGCCAGGTTGCTCTTTCCGTTGTCTCATGCGCCTTTCGAGCCATGTTCCTTTCGGATATTACGATTGCTTGGTTTCGGTTGAGGCCAGATCAGTGTCTTCCGTAATTGCCTCCAGCCCACCGGCGATCGTGCGATCCGTTTGATCATTACGAACTAACCTGAAGCGGTGCCGCACCCGATCATGTTCTCCGACGACGACTTCGGTCTCACCGAACTGAGGCAGCTCGCACTGACCTTCCCCGGGGCGTTCGAGAAGGTCTCGTGGGGACGGCCCGTCTTCTGCGTGCCGAAGATCTTCGCGATGTACGGCGGCAACGCCAAGGGGGAATCCTCCGGCGAGATGGTGCCGTTTCCGTATTCGGTTCTGGTGAAGGTCGACGAGGCGGATCGCCCTGCGCTCGAACAGGATGACCGGTTCTACTTCCCGGCGTACATGGGTCCGCACGGATGGCTGGGCCTCGACCTCACAGCTCGCCGCGTGGACTGGGAGGAGGTCCGCGAGCTGGTCGACGCGTCCTACCGGCTGGTGGCCCCGCGCAAGCTGGTCAGGCAACTCGACGAACGGTAGGGACCCTACGGCTTGCGGGCGACCGCAAGCTTGTCCCGCAGTCTCATCGAGGCGACGACGCCTCCGTCGCACAGGATGTCGGTGCCGGTCAGGTACCCGGCCCGCTCACTGGCGCAGAACGCCAGCAGCTCCGCGACTTCCTCCGGTCGGCCGAACCTCTTGAGTGCGGCGTGGCGGATCATTGCGCCCGACCCGGCCTGCTCCTCCAGCCGGCCCATCTGAGTGTCGATGGAACCCGGGGACACGGAGACGATGCGGGCACCTCGGCGCCCGAACCTCTCTGCCTGCGAACGGCAGTACCACCTGACGAAAGTCTTGCTGACGGCATAGGCCAATCCCGGACGAAGACGCTCGGGGGCGACCCTGCACGCCGACATCATCCTCTTCATGAACACGTCCTCGTCCTGCAGCGCGTACCTGAAATACCTTGTTGGAATGGCGATTCGCGGCAACGTATGGGCGGCCATGGACGCCACGTTGACGATCGCGAAGCCTTCGCGCGCAATCCCGAAGAACTGTTCGTTGACGTGAACCGTGCCCATCGCGTTGACCCTCATGATGAACTCGGCGGCACCCATCGTCGGGCTCACCCCGGCGTTGTGGATGACGGCGGTGACCGCACCGAACGCAGAGGATGTATCGACCAGTTCGGCAACGGATTTCGGGTCGGTGATGTCACAGACGACCGCTGTGCAGGCGATGCCGAGGCGCTGGAGCTCAGTTGCCGCCGCGTCCAGTCGGTCCTTGCTGACGTCGGAGACGACGACGCCATGGGTGCGGCCGACGATCTTCGCGGCAACAAGGCCGATGCCGCCGGCACCGCCGGTGACGACCGTTACTTGGCGGCGTGCTTCGCCCATCAGAGCGCCTCTGGGTCTTGGGCCAACGCGTCGGCGGTCTTCTGCACCAGTTCGATTGCGGTGCAGGCCCATTCGGGGGTCGCGCCGGCCAATCCGCACGCCGGCGTCACGCCGATTCGCTCGGCGAGGAAGCGACGTGGCAAGCCGAGCCGGTCTGCGAGTACTGCCGCTTCTTCCGCTAGCCGTTGCGCCGACCGTGTGCGCTGCGCCGACGGCACGATGCCCAGCATCACAGTTCGCCCGCTATCGACGAATTCACCGATACCGTCGAGCGCGGCCTGCTCCAGCAGGGACGAGTCGATTCCGATTGCATGAATCTTGCTGCGCTGCAACATGTCCCATGGCATATCAGCGGCGCAGCAGTGCACGGCGACCTCGCCGCCGACCACGGCCACGCACTCGTCGAGCAGATCGACCGCCATCGTCTCGTCGACGGGATGCACCGGCGTCAGAGCCGTCACCCCGGTCAACCTGCCCGCCAGGGCCATCTGCAGTGACGGCTCGTCGAACTGCACGACCACCGGGCACTCCAGCCGCCTGGCGACTTCCGCGCGATGCGACGCGACTCCCTCCGCAAGCGACGTCGTCAGGTCGCGCAGCGCAGCGGGGTCGGTGATCGCCCGATGCCCGCCCGCTAGTTCCAGCTGTGCCGCCAGCGTCACCGGCCCGGGCGCCTGCACCTTGACGGTGCGCCCGCCGCCGCGTAGCCCCGCCCGTTCCCACTCCTCCTCCAGTGCGTCGATGTCCTCGTCGAGATAGCTGCGCGCCCGCCGACTCACCGCGCCCGGCCGTGCCGCGATGCGATAGCCCCGCGGCGTCGTGTCGATCGCGATGTCCACCAGCAGTGCGCCGGCCCTGCCGATCACATCCGCCCCCACGCCGCGGGCCGGCAACTCGACCAGATGCGGCAGCGAACGCAGCTCGCCCAGCACCACTTCGGCAGCCTGCCGCGCCGACGTTCCCGGCCACGAGCCGACACCCGTCGCGGCGGCGAAAGCATTCACTTGCCCAACACTATTGGACGTCCGCGGGTTAGTCTGAGCCACGTCATGGCCCGACGCAGCAGCGTGCTGCTCAGCTGCCTGGCCGCGGCGACGCTCGCGGGCGGATGCGCGCACGTCGTCGGCGGCACCGCTGCCATGCCCCCGGCCGAAGGCCCCTACCTTCACGGCATGGACGTCGACGATCTCCTGCTGACCACCCCCGAGATGCGCGACCTCACCGGGGCGGGCCTCGACCTCAACGGCATCCCCGGCATGGACTCGAAGTACACCGTCGACGACGAGCTTCTGGTCGAAGCCGCTCCTCCCGAATGCCGATTCGTGTTCCGCGAAAGCCTGGTGTTCGGGCCGGACGTGAAGCAGTTCCACAAGACCAGCTTTCAGACACCGCCGAAGTCCGCGCTGCTGTCCGAAGCCGCTGCCGCATACGACGACGCTCCCACCGCGCGCCGCGCGTTCGACAACGTCGCCAATCTCGTGAAGGCGTGCGGGGACACCCCGTCGGGCTACTCGTACGTGTACAACTGGACCGCCGACGAGCAGACATTGCAGGCCGAGGGCCTCGGCGACTGCGGCCGCGTCTACCGCGTCGAGGCGACGGTGCTGATCGAGGTGACCTATTGCGGCTACAGCCATGTCGTGCCCGACCTCCTCGCGAAGCGCATCGCGGCGCGGGTGGGCGCTAGATGATCGTGGCGCTGCCGATCACTTCGTCGCCGTCGGCGTCCGGCCGGTAGAGCACCATCGTCTGGCCGGGCGCTACACCGCGCAAGGGCCGGCGCAGCCGGGCCTCGAGCCGATCCCCCACATACTCGGCCACCGCGCCGACCACCCCGCCGTGTGCGCGCACCTGCACGTCGCACTCGACGGGCCCCACGGGCGCGACGCCCGAAGTGAAGACCGGCCGCTGGCCCGTCACGGTCCAGACGTCGAGGTCCTCGGCGTCGCCCACCGTCACCGTGGCCGTCCGCGCGTCGATCGCGGTGACGTACCGCGGCCGGCCGTCCGGTCCCGGACCCGCGATCCCCAGCCCCTTGCGCTGGCCGACCGTGAAGCCGTGCACGCCGTCATGCTTTGCCAAGACCGTGCCGGCCCTGTCGACGACAGCGCCGCGCCGCACGCCGATGCGCGACCCCAGGAACGCCTGGGTGTCGCCGGACGGGATGAAGCAGATGTCATGGCTGTCGGGTTTCTTCGCGACGGCGAGTCCTCGTGCCGCCGCCTCGGCCCGGATGGCCGGCTTCGGGGTGTCGCCCACCGGAAAAAGCGCGTGCCGCAACTGATCTGCGGTCAACACAGCCAGCACATAGGACTGGTCCTTCTCGGCGTCCACCGCCCGCCGCAGCCGCCCTCCGGACAGCCGCGCATAGTGGCCGGTGGCCACCGCGTCGAAGCCCAACGCCAACGCACGCGCGGCCAGGGCCGAGAACTTTATCTTCTCGTTGCACCGCACGCACGGGTTCGGGGTTTCGCCGCGGGCATACGACGAGATGAAGTCGTCGATGACGTCAGCCTTGAATCGGTCGGCGAAATCCCATATGTAGAAAGGAATTCCGAGAATATCAGCGACGCGCCGCGCATCGCCGGCGTCTTCTTTGGAGCAACATCCGCGGGACCCGGCGCGCAGCGTGCCCGGCGCGGACGACAGCGCGAGGTGCACACCGACCACGTCGTGTCCGGCGTCGACCATGCGGGCGGCGGCCACCGACGAATCCACGCCGCCGCTCATCGCGGCGAGAACCCTCATTTCGCCCCCGCACTGGCCAGCGCCGCCTGCCGCGCGCGCACCACCGCGCCGGGCAGCACGCCGAGCACGGCGTCGACGTCGTCGGCAATATTGGTGCGTCCGAACGAAAGCCGGATCGAGCCTCGGGCGGCCGCCGAATCAGCGCCCATCGCCAGCAGCACGTGAGACGGCTGCGGCACTCCTGCTGTGCAGGCGGAACCGGTCGAACACTCGATCCCGTTGGCGTCCAACAACATCAACAGGGCATCGCCTTCGCATCCGGTGAAGGTGAAGTGTGCGTTGCCCGGGAGACGGGCCTGGCGCGGACCGTTGAGCCGCACGTCGTCCACCGTCGCCAACACACCGTCGATCAAACGGTCACGCAAACCGGTCAGCTTCTCGCAGTGCGCCTGCAGGCCGTCCACCGCGAGCGCGGCCGCCACCGTCATCCCGACCGCACCCGCGACATCCGGTGTGCCAGAACGCACATCACGTTCCTGGCCGCCGCCGTGCAGCAACGGGACGCACGCGGTGTCGCGGCGCAGCAGCAGTGCGCCCGCTCCCGTCGGGCCACCGAACTTGTGCGCGGCGATACTCATCGCCGAGAGGCCGCTCTCGTTGAACGAAACCGGCAGCTGCCCGACCGCCTGGACCGCGTCGCTGTGGATCGGCACGTCGAACTCGGCCGCGACGCTGGCTAATTCGGTGATCGGCATGATCGTGCCGACCTCGTTGTTGGCCCACATCACCGAGACCAGGGCGACGTCGTCGTGGCGCTGCAGCGTCTCTTGCAGCGCGGCCGGCGACACCGAGCCGTCGCCATTGGTGGGCAGCCACGTCACGTCGGCGCCCTCGTGCTCGACCAGCCACTCGACCGCGTCGAGAACAGCATGATGCTCGACGGCGCTGGTGACGATCCGGCGCTTTCGCGGATCGGCGTCGCGGCGGGCCCAGAAGATGCCCTTGACGCCGAGGTTGTCGCTTTCGGTGCCGCCGGCGGTGAAGATGACCTCCGACGGTCGCGCACCGAGCTTGTCGGCCAGGTTCTCCCTTGACTCCTCGATGGCGCGGCGGGCGGCCCGGCCGGATGTGTGCAGCGACGAGGCGTTGCCGACGGTGGCCTGCACAGCTGCCATCGCCTCGATCGCAGCGGGATGCATCGGCGTGGTGGCGGCGTGGTCGACATACACCGGGCGGGAAGGACTCATAGCCTGCCCAGCTTAACCGGGCTGTTCAGGCAACCAGTGAGTGCTCCGGACGCGGTGCCGCGCTACCCCGCACCGCCTCTTGGCAGCGCCGGGCCAGCTCTCGCCGGTGGTCACCGGGCAGCTGCAGTGCCTGGACGTGCACCTGGGCGACGGTGACGCGCGCCGATGCGATACGCAGGAACGACGACACGAGGGTGTCGTCGCCGACGAATGCGGGAGTCGTCGACGGCCGGCCGTCGCAGTGGTGATAGCTCAGGCGAAGCGGCTGCACCGGACGGCCCGCGTCGACCGCGGCCTGGAAGATGGCCGGCCGGAACGGCCCGTACGCCATCCCGCACCAGGTGGTCCCTTCCGGGAACGCGACCACGGTATGACCCGCGCGCAGCCGCGCGGTGACGGTTCCCACCACCTCGGGCAGCCGCCGCAACCTGGCGCGGTCGATCGGGATGATGCTCATCAGGCGAGCCAGCACGTTCAGCCCCGGCCATCTGGTCAGCTCGGCCTTCGCGACGAAATTGCCCGATATCAGCGCGTTGATCACCAGGGCGTCCACCCAGGAGATGTGCGGGCTGATCACCAGCAGGCCGGGCACATTGCGAATCGGCCCGCCGGACTTGACGATTCGCACTCCCATGCCACGCAACACCGCCCGGCAATACAGCCGGATCGCTCGAGCCTGGCCGGGGTGCGGAACGGCCAGAAGCGGAATCGCAGGCAGCAGGGAAAGGACAACCAGCGTCCGGGCCGTCGCGAGCAGCACCCCGCCCGCCCGCCGCCAGGCACCGAGTGGGCCGCCGCGCACGCAGCTGTCGTCGCAGGAGGCCCGCGGTAGCCAGGCGTGCGTCATCGCACCGCCTCGGTCGCCGCGGCGACCGATCTGAGCCGCTTGAGGTAGCGCGTATCGGCTTGGCGTTTGTCCAGCAGCGCGAGAAAGTCCGCGACGCCGAAGTCCGGATCGTGGGCGGGCTCCCCGCACACCCGCGCGCCGAGCCGGAGATAGCCCCGCATCAAGGGCGGCATCTCCGCGCGGCCAGGCGCCGGAGCGTCGTCGAACGGCACCGGCCGATACGGCGTCACCCGGTAGGGCGATGCATACCGGCGCAACACGAAATCGCGCACGCCGCGGGCCTGGTGCAGAGGCACCGACACGCAGCCGGTCACGTAGTGGTAGCCGCAGCGGTCCAGGTAGGCCAGGATGCCTGCCCACATCAGCAGCACGACGGCGCCGTTGCGGTGGTCGGCGCGGACGACGGCGCGGCCCATCTCGACGAGTGACGGGCGCAGGGCGTCGAGCGCGCGGACGTCGAATTCGGTTGCGGTGTATAGCCCGCCGGCGGCGATCGCACCGGGTGGCGGCAGCATCCGGTAGCAGCCGATGAGCTCGCCGGAGAAGTCCTCGCGCACGAGCAGGTGGTCGCAGTACTCGTCGAAACGGTCGGCGTCGTCGGATGTGGCGAGGTTGTAGCCCGGTTCGGAGGTGAACACGTCGTAGCGCAACCGCTGCGCTTCTTCGACGAGATCGCGGTCGGTGGTCAGCAGCAGCGTGTACTTGGGTGCCGCTGACGCCTCACGGTCGGTGGCAAGCAGGACAGATGCAGCGCTCATGGCTGCACGGTCGCGTGCCCGCATCTCGGGAGGGCATCGTGCGTGTGACGTGTCCGTGCACGATAGGTGACGAGTTACCCCGGCGCGAGCAGACACCAAATCGCACAATTAGTCGCCCGAACGTGCGAGTTGGCGTCTGCTCGGCGGGAAAATCAGCCTTTGCGAGCCTTGATCGCCTCGGTCAGCTGCGGGGCGACCTTGAACAGGTCTCCCACGATGCCGTAGTCGGAGATCTCGAAGATCGGCGCCTCTTCGTCCTTGTTGACGGCGACGATCGTCTTGGACGTCTGCATGCCGGCGCGGTGCTGGATCGCCCCGGAGATGCCCAGCGCGATGTACAACTGCGGCGACACGGTCTTGCCGGTCTGGCCCACCTGGAACTGTCCCGGGTAGTAGCCGGAGTCCACCGCGGCACGCGAGGCACCCACCGCTGCGCCCAGCGAGTCGGCCAGTTCCTCGACCACGCTGAAGTTGTCGGCGCTGCCGACGCCACGGCCGCCGGCGACGACGATCGTCGCCTCGGTGAGTTCCGGACGGTCCCCGGCCACCGCGGGCTCGCGTGCTGTGATCTTGGCCGCATTCTCCGCGGGCTGCGGCACCTCGACGCTGACCTGCTCGCCCGCGCCGTCCGACGGCTGCGCCTCGATCGCGCCGGGCCGCACGGTCATCACCGCGACGTCGCCCTCGACCTGCGCGTCGACGGTGTAGGCACCACCGAAGATCGAGTGCACGCCCTTGTTGCCCGCCTGGACGTCGACGACGTCGACGAGCACACCACTGCCGGTCCGCGCTGCGAGCCGGCCCGCGATCTCCTTGCCGTCGGCGCTGGCGGCCAACAGAACAGCTGCCGGGCTGGCCGACTCGACCAGCGACGCAAGCACATCCACCTGCGGCACCAGCAGATAGTCGTCGACGAAGTCGGCCTCGGCGACGTAGATCTTCTCGGCGCCGGCAGACTTCAACGCGTCGGCCAACGGCTCGGCGGTGCCGGGCGTCCCGACGACGACCGCCGACGGCTCACCCAAAGCCTTTGCAGCGGTAAGCAATTCGCTGCTCACCTTCTTGGGCGCGCCTTCGGCGTGCTCGATGAGTACAAGTACTTCAGCCATTAGTCGATTCCCCTAGATGATCTTCTGCGCAACCAGGTACTGGGCGATCTTGCTGCCGCCCTCGCCGTCGTCCTCGACCTTCTCGCCTGCGGTCTTCGGAGGCTTCGGAGTCGACGACAACACCTTCGAGCCGGCGTTGGCCAGCCCAACCTCGTCAGCCTCGACGCCGATCTCGGCCAGCGTCAGCGTGGTCACTTCCTTCTTCTTCGCGGCCATGATGCCTTTGAAGGACGGGAAGCGCGGCTCGTTGATCTTCTCGGTCACGCTTACGACAGCCGGCAGCGACGCCTCGAGCGTGAACAGGCCGTCGTCGGTTTCGCGCTCGCCGGTGACCTTGCCGCCCTCCACCGAGAGCTTGCGCACGTGGGTGAGCTGGGGCAGGCCCAGGTACTCGGCGATGATCGCAGGCACCGCGCCGCCGACACCGTCGGTGGCCTCGTTGCCGGCAATGACCAGCTCGGTGCCCTCGATCGTGCCGAGCGCCTTGGCCAGCGCCCAGCCGGTCTGCACCATGCAGGAGCCGTGCATGCCGTCGTCCAGCACGTGAACCGCCTTGTCGGCGCCCATCGACAGCGCCTTGCGGATGGCCTCGGTCGCCCGCTCCGGGCCCGCGGTGAGCACGGTGACAGTGCTCTCGCCGCCCTCTTTCTCCTTGATCAGCAGCGCCTCCTCGACTGCGCGCTCGTTGATCTCGTCGAGCACGGCGTCGGCGGCGTCGCGGTCCAGCGTGTAGTCGTCGTCCTTGAGCTTGCGCTCCGACCACGTGTCTGGGACCTGCTTGATCAGGACCACGATGTTCGTCATCGGTCTGGTTCGCCCTCCTCAAATAGGCCGGCAGGAACCGGCCAGCAATGTCACGAATCGCCCGCACGCCATGTTACTGACGGGTAACTTAGCGTGGTTCGCCCGTACACCATAGCCGGTCGTCGCAGGTCGCCTGTCTGCGCGTGCCGGGCAACCGCTCGCGGAGCGGCCGATACGGGTCTAGCCTGCGTTGCGATGAGCGCACACGACTCCCTGGCGTTGACCGGCGAACGCACGGTCCCCGGCATCGCCGAGGAGAACTACTGGTTCCGCCGCCACGAAGTGGTCTACCGGCGGCTGGCCGGTCGCTGCGCCGGTCGCGACGTGCTCGAGGCCGGTTGCGGGGAGGGGTACGGCGCCGACTTGATCACGGACGTCGCCGGCAGGGTGATCGGGCTGGACTACGACGAGCTGACGGTCGCCCACGTCCGCGCCCGGTATCCGCGCGTCGACGTCCGCCACGGCAACCTCGCTTCGCTGCCGCTGCCGGACGGTTCGGTGGACGTCGTCGTCAACTTCCAGGTGATCGAGCATCTGTGGGACCAGCCGCAGTTCGTGGCCGAGTGCTTCAGGGTGCTGCGGCCGGGCGGGCTGCTGCTGATGTCGACCCCGAACCGGATCACGTTCTCCCCCGGCCGCGACACCCCGGTCAATCCGTTCCATACCCGCGAACTGAACGCTTCTGAGCTCAGCGACTTGTTGGTCAAGGGCGGCTTCGACCTCGAGTCGATGCTGGGCGTGTTTCACGGGCCTCGCCTGCAGAGCCTCGACGGCAAGCACGGCGGTTCGATCATCGACGCCCAGGTGCGGCGTGCTCTTGCCGACGCGCCCTGGCCCGCGGACCTGCTCGCCGACGTGGCGTCGGTGACGGTCGACGACTTCGAGCTGACGTCAGAGCGCAACGTCGACGGCAGCCTGGACCTGGTGGCAATTGCGGTGTGCCCGTGACCGATTCCACGCCGGAGCTTGATGTCGCCGGCCTAGCGGCTCCGGGCATGTTCACTCTGGTTCTGCACACCCACCTTCCCTGGCTGGCCCACCACGGCCGCTGGCCGGTCGGTGAGGAGTGGCTGTATCAGTCGTGGTCGGGGGCGTATCTGCCGCTGATGCGGGTGCTGCGTCGGTTGGCGGGTGAAAACCGCCGCGGCCTGCTGACTCTAGGCATCACGCCGGTGGTGGCCGCACAGCTCGACGACCCGTACTGCCTCGACGGCATGCACCACTGGCTGGCCAACTGGCAGCTGCGCGCGCTGGAGGCCACCACATTCGGGGATTCGTTGCGGCAGTTCGGCATTCGCGAGTATGCCGAAGCCGGTGAGGCCCTGGACGACTTCGCAATGCTGTGGCAACACGGCGCCAGCCCGCTACTGCGCGAACTGACCGACGGCGGTGCCATCGAACTGCTCGGTGGTCCGCTCGCCCACCCGTTCCAGCCGCTGTTACAGCCCCGGCTGCGCGAGTTCGCGCTGCGAGAAGGCCTCGCGGATGCGCAGCAGCGCTTCGCCCACACGCCGGAGGGCATTTGGGCACCGGAGTGTGCATATGCGCCGGGCATGGAAATCGACTACGCCGCAGCCGGAATCCGCCACTTCATGGTCGACGGGCCGTCGCTGCACGGCGATACCGCGCTGGGCCGTCCGGTGGGCGATTCCGACGTCGTCGCGTTCGGCCGTGATCTTCAGGTCAGCTATCGGGTGTGGTCGCCGAAGTCGGGTTACCCCGGGCACTCCGCCTACCGCGACTTCCACACCTATTGTCACGACACGGGTCTCAAGCCGGCGCGGGTGACCGGACGTAACGTGCCGTCGGACGAGAAGGCCCCATACGACCCGGCCCGCGCCGAACGAGCGGTCGACGCGCACGTGGCCGATTTCGTCGACGTCGTGCGCCGCCGCCTGGTCGCGGAGACCGATCGACTCGGCCGGCCCGCGCACGTCATCGCCGCGTTCGACACCGAGCTGTTCGGCCACTGGTGGTACGAGGGGCCTCTCTGGCTCGAGCGGGTGCTGCGCGCTTTGCCTGCAGCTGGAATCCGCATCGGCACGCTGAGCGACGCCGCGGCCGCGGGGTACGTCGGATCGCCGGTCGAATTGCCGCCCAGCTCTTGGGGTTCCGGCAAGGACTGGCAGGTGTGGGCTGGCGAGCAGGTTGCGGACCTGGTGCAGTTGAACGCCGAGGTGGTGGATACCGCGCTGACGACGGTGGACAAGGCGCTGGAGCAGACCCGTCCCCCGCACGCCCGGGATTTCGTCGCCGACCAGATCTTGCGCGAGACGCTGCTGACCGTGTCGAGCGACTGGCCGTTCATGGTGAGCAAGGATTCGGCCGCCGACTACGCCCGCTACCGTGCGCATCTGCACGCGCACGCGACGCGAGAGATCGCCGGCACGTTGGCATCCGGGCGCCGCGACGCCGCCCAGCGGCTGGCCGACGGCTGGAACAAGGCCGACGGCCTGTTCGGCGCCCTCGACGCCCGACGGCTGCCACGGTGATTTCCCCTTGCCGCGAGAGTGCGTGTCGCGTCAGTGACACACCGCTCACTCTGACATTCCGCGCACGCTCGTGAAGGTACTGATGCTGTCGTGGGAGTACCCGCCGGTGGTGATCGGCGGACTCGGCCGGCACGTCCATCACTTGGCGACGGCATTGGCGGCCGCCGGGGCCGAAGTGATGGTGTTGAGCCGCAGG
The DNA here is from genome assembly GCA_963775205.1 of uncultured Actinomycetota bacterium. Classification (GTDB taxonomy): domain Bacteria; phylum Actinomycetota; class Actinomycetes; order Mycobacteriales; family Mycobacteriaceae; genus Mycobacterium. Next base: position 656,977 of record CAVZHV010000002.1, read on the forward strand.
CCGTTTGACACCGATCCATCGACACACCCGACCACCGACGAGGTGCACGAGGGCGTGCGCGTCGTGTCCGCCGCGCAAGACCCGCACTTTTTCGACTTCACCAACGACATGATGGCGTGGACGCTGGCGATGGGCCATTCGATGATCCGCGCCGGGTTGTCCGTCGGCTTCCGACCCGTTGTCGTGCACGCTCACGACTGGCTGGTTTCCCACCCCGCTATCGCTCTTGCGGAGTTCTTCGATGCGCCACTGGTTTCCACGCTGCACGCGACGGAGGCGGGACGGCATTCGGGCTGGCTCACCGGCCCGGTGAGCCGCCAGGTGCACAGTCTGGAGTCGTGGCTGGCGCGCGAGTCCGATTCGCTGATCACGTGTTCCGCGTCGATGCGCGACGAAATCTCGACGCTCTTCGGCCCGGATCTCGCCGATATCAACGTGATCCGTAACGGTATCGAGGCGGAGCGCTGGCCCTTTGCCAATCGAAGGCAGCGTTGCGGGCCTGCCAACCTGCTGTACTTCGGTCGTCTGGAGTACGAGAAGGGCATCCACGACCTGATCGCCGCGCTGCCGCGGATCAGGCGCACCCATCCCGGAACGACGTTGACGATCGCCGGTGAAGGGACGCAGCTGGATTGGCTGACCGACGAGGCGCGGCGACATCGGGTGCTCAGGGCGATCAGGTTCGCCGGCCATCTCGATCACGACGCGCTGCTGCACGCTTTGCATGACGCGGACGCGGTAGTGCTGCCCAGCCACTACGAACCATTCGGAATCGTCGCGCTGGAGGCTGCGGCCGCAGGTGCACCGCTGGTGACGTCGAACGTCGGTGGGCTGGGTGAGGCAGTGATCGACGGTGAGACGGGAATGTCGTTCGCGCCGAGGGATATTGACGCGCTTGCCGATGCGGTGCGCAAGACGCTCGATGATCCGACGGCTACTCAACGCCGCGCGGACGCCGCACGCCGACGGCTGACCTCCGACTTCGATTGGGGCACCATCGCGCGCGAAACAGTGCAGGTCTATGTCAGCGCCAAACGTCGTCAACGTGAGCCGCTGGCCCGTCCGGTGATCATCGGCAAGGCGCTGCCCGACCGCTGACTCGCCGCGAGCAGACGCGGAATCGCATTACCGACGCCCTAATCACGCGATTTGGTGTCTGCTCGCGCTGCAGCCGTCATTGCATCGCCTCGGCAATCGCGATATGTCCTTCGAAGCCAAAGTCATTCGCCATCGCGCGATACCGGTCAGCGAAGTGCCGGTATCCCGCCTCGTCACCGTGCGCCCGCGCCAGCAGCGCACGCAACCGCAGCAGCGGAAGTTCGTGGAGGACGAACCCCGGGTCAGTCGGCACGGCCGCCAATCGGTCAATAGCCGCCTGCGCTTCTGACAGGTCGGAGTCGGTACCGCGCTGGAGCAGAGATTCCACCAGTACCGTTATGGCAGGTCCTCGGGCAATCATGTCTCCCGAGTCGAAGAGGAAGTCAATTGCGTCGCGAGCCAACGAGATGGCGCCCTCGACATCGCCTGCTCTGGCTTTTTCCCTTGCGATCTCGGTGTCAACGAATCGGGTCACCCACTTCGAGTAGGCGTGTCCGACAGATGCGGCCCGGTATTCTTCAAGCAGTCGGATGCCCTCTGGCCGTTGCTGGCCGGGCTGGCGGACAAGAACGAGGCCGCGAGTCAGTCGGGCTGAGTCCCTTGCAAAGTCGTCACCGAAGCGTTCAGCCCGCTCCAGCGCGTCGGCTGTCTCCTGCAGGGCGAGCTCATCGGGTAAGAAAACCCCGTTGTGAACCGGAGGGCCGTACTTGAGCATCACCACCGCGATATAGATCGACATATCCTGGCCGGAGCGAGCCTGGGCAATCGCCTCATCGAAGTCGTCCAGAAACCCCGGCAGTCCGAGGCAGACTCGGCTGGAGCCCCGCATACTTAGCCTGGATCCACGGATGGGCTTGGCGGTCTGATCGGCTGAGCCTTGATCTTGATGGTCTGGTGTGCGGGCGTGTTGAGTCTGCTGGTCTGCCCAGCTTTTCCTGTGTTGTTCCTGGTCGGGCCGTGGCCAGCGGGATGGTCGGGTCAGGCGGGTTGTCGGTTCAGGTAGCCGATTGTGTTGCGCCACAGCGCAAGCCATGCGTCTGCCCAGGGCCAGTGGCTGGGCAGGTGCAGGATGGGTTTGCGTTGCGGGCGGGCCAGGCGGGCGGGAGTGTTGACGATCTTGCGCCGCAGGGTGGCCCCGCGCGCGGCGGCATGCTGCTTACCGGCCAGTGTTGCCGTCGCGCGCAGCAGGTTGTGGGCGATCGCGGCACACAGGACCCAGGCCGAGTTGGCGCCAAACCGCCCCGAAGGCATATGCGCCAGTGGCCCGTCGATCAGATCGGCGAAGACGGTCTCGATGATGGCGTGGCGTCGGTGGGTGATGTCGGCGGCGGGCGCGGGTTCGGTGGAGTCGGTGAAGAACGGGTGGTAACGCCATACCGGGAACAGCGCGTCGGGGTAGCGGGCGTCTTTGACGCGGCGCACGACCAACCGCGCGGTCACTGGTTGGCGGGTGGAGATGAAAGCCGTGTAGGCAATTTCGGCGACCTCGGCATCAGAGATCCAGGCGCCGGTGTCGGGATCGCGCACCGCGCCCGGGTAGCGCACCGGCGTCCAGGCGTCGTCGGGGATCGTCTCGATCGCGGCTTGCACCGCAGAGTTTTTGGTCATTACCAGCGAGAACTGGGCGTCGGCGCGGCGGCAGGCGGCCACCACCGCAGCGGTACCGTAGGCCGAGTCGCCGCGGACCAGGACAGTCGGGTGGAGGCGCGCATACCGAGCGCGAAGGCCAACGGGGACCCCAGGAACAGGGTGTCCTTCACGGGTTGTCCGCCAGCCACGTCGAGGGCGCGCTGGGCCAACCGCAGACCTTCGGCCGCTTCGCCGGCCTGGAACTTCGCGTTGGCGGCCGCCAGATATCCGTTAAGGCAGGCCGGATCGTCAATCTTCTCAAGCAAACTGCTGCACTCCGATGCAACGCGTGCCGCTTCGCGCAATTTGTTGTGGAACACCAACGCAGTCAGCATCCCCGCCATGCCGAGTGCCAGAGATAGATTGTCTCCAGCCGAGACGCAGAGCTCGCGCAGTTCGTCGAACCCAATTTCTTCGACACCTAATCCGACTCGCCAGTTGTTGCCGCAAATCAGGACTCGAGGTGCGATCCGCATCGCGGGTCGACCGGGTTCCTCTTCAGGTAGCCGGTCAGCGACGTCACGTGCCCGCTCCCAACTCCTGTAGGCCGCGTACACGTCGCGGAACCGCGCCCATTCCGCGGCACGCATGTGCCAACCGAAGGCCTCGCGGAGATCACCCGAGGACTCGAAATGCTCTGCAATCAGTGCTGCATTCGCATCAGCCAATTCCGGATGGTGTTCTGCGATCGATCTTGCAAGCTGCCGGTGCAGCTGTGAGCGGTGCGACTTGAGCTGTGATTCGTAGGCCACCGCGTGAATCAGGGGATGCCGAAAGGCGTACTCGTCTCCGTGCACAAACTTCACCTGGTCGATGAGTTCGGTGCGGATCAGCTCAGATATTTCGATGTCCTCCACCAAGTCGGCGAGCAGTTCGGAGGAGAAGCGTAATCCGATGACCGCAGCAGCATTCAACGTGCGCTTGGCCGCTGGGCCGAGACGGTCAATGCGGGCGGCGATGGCCGCTTGCAGCGACGCGGGGACGCGCACATCGCCGGTGTTTCGGTGTTGGGACACATAGGCACCAGTTTCACCGGCCACCACGCCGCGCTCAGCCAGGTCCCGGACAATCTGTTCGGCGAAGAATGGATTGCCGCCTGCCCGCTCAGCGACCTGTGCGACGAACGGTGTCACCGACGAGTCGGGTCCCAACAATTCAATGGCAAGCGCAGTGCCGTCGGAATCCTGAAGAGCCGTAAGGGGAATGCGGTGTGAGCTCGGAAACTGATCGAGCACGCCATGGTATTCGGGTCGGTAGGTGATCAGCATCATCACGTGCGTCTGCGGCACCACCCCCGCGAAGTCGCCGAACATCGCCTCGCTGATCTGATCGATCCAGTGCGCATCCTCGATCACAAACATCGCCGGTGTCGTGCGTGCGGCCGCGCCGGCACTCAACAGCGCGGCCAGCCGTCGCCTCCGGGCGTCAGGATCGATGGCGGCCAACGAGACCTCGGGATCCGAGACGCCAAGGAGGTCGTCAAGCAACATGAGGTCTTCGGGTTCGGCGTCCGGCATGCGAGAGCGGATAGTCACACGCGCCTCGTCGTCGTCAAGACCGCTGATCGACAACACTTCCCGGAGCAATCGCGTGGCTACGTGGAAAGGGATGTCGCTCGTGTGCGATTCGCAGTAGGTCGTGAACACCTCGACGCCCCGCTCGGCGGCAATCGAGGCCGCCTCGAGCACCAGCCGGCTCTTGCCGATCCCAGGCGGCCCCACGAGGCCGACAACGCGACCCCGTCCGCTGACTGCCTGATCGAGGATTCCCGCGATCGCGCTCAATTCCCAATCGCGGCCAACCAAGGTCGACAATTGCCGCCGCGGCCGCGTCTCGGCAGCCTGCGCCACCAGTCGACGACCAATCACGGGAGAATCACTACCTTTGATGTGAACCTTCTCCGGCTCGCCCAGCACGGTGGCGTCCTCAACCAATCGAGCTGTCGACTCGCTGAGCATCACACCGCCTGGCGGCGCAACCGACTCCATCCGCTGCGCCATGCCGACCTGCGCACCAATCGGCCGTGTAACCTGAAGGCCCCGAACCGATCTCACCGGCGATCACCTCGCCCGAATTCAGGCCGACGCGCAGCTGCAGATCCACATCGGTCGCCAGGCCGCGGATTTCCTGCTGAATACCCAGCGCTGCAAGGCATGCGCGAAATGCGTGGTCCTCCAACGCAACCGGCGCACCGAACACCGCCATGATCCCGTCGCCGGTGAACTTGTCCACCGTCCCGCCGTAGCGCTTCACCACCGCCGACGAGCGGTCGAACAGCTCGGCCATGATCTCGCGTAGTCGCTCCGGGCCCACTGAAGCGGCAATGTCCATCGAATGCACCACGTCGGCAAACAACACCGTGACCTGCTTGTACTCGGCGTGCGCCGACCGCCGCGATCGGCGAACCGCACCCGTCGCAAAAGCGGGCGTTCGCCCGCGGCTCGGTGCCGCACGTTCGACACGGCGTCGCCGTCGTCATGGCCAATATCGTGTCACCGCCGCGCCTTGAGGCACCCCAAAACCGGTGGAAGAATCGGGTCAGAAGAATCGAGGTCGCCATGATTCTCTACGCACTGGCCGCAGTCGCCGGCGCCGGCATTTTCTGGCTCGGCACCAATCTCCGCGTCATCAGGCAATTCGAACGAGGCGTCGTCTACCGCTTCGGACGCGTCCAGAAAGGCATTCGCGGGCCGGGGCTCACGATGCTGATTCCCCTCGCCGACCGCATGCAGAAGGTCAACATGCAGATCGTCACGATGCCGGTGCCCGCCCAGGACGGGATCACCCGCGACAACGTGACCGTGCGCGTGGACGCCGTCATCTACTTCCGGGTCGCCGACCCGGTCAAAGTGTCCGTCGACGTCCAGGACTACATCTCGGCGATCGGGCAGGTCGCGCAGACGTCACTGCGCTCGATCATCGGCAAGAGCGACCTCGACGATCTGCTGTCCAACCGCGAAGGCCTCAACCAGGGCCTCGAGCTCATGCTTGACAGCCCCGCGATGGGCTGGGGCATTCACATCGACCGCGTCGAGATCAAGGACGTGGCCCTGCCGGACTCCATGAAGCGGTCGATCGCGCGTCAAGCCGAGGCGGAGCGGGAGCGACGGGCGCGGGTCATCACCGCCGACGGCGAGCTGCAGGCGTCCCAGAAACTGGCGCAGGCGGCCGAAGTGATGGGCGAGCACCCCGCGGCACTGCAACTGCGGCTGCTACAGACGGTCGTCGAGGTGGCCGCGGAGAAGAACAACACGCTGGTGCTTCCGTTCCCCGTCGAACTGCTGCGGTTCCTGGAGAAGTCGACGCCGCGCTCGAAGTCGGACGAAACGAAGGTTCCCGACGACCCGCGCAGCCTGCTGCCGTAGCCGCGAGCGTGCGTAGAGTGCCAGGCGCGACCGGCGTGTCGCCCGGCGGGGCACGCGCACGCTCGCGCAAAACGCGAGCTAGCGGCTGGCCTTCTTGCGCTCGATGTCGGCCAGCGCCGCGGCCAGTTCCGCCCGCTCGGCCGCCGAGGTCTCCCACGCCAGCCTGCGGTTCTTCACCACCTTGGCCGGCGCACCGACCGCGATCGAGAAGTCCGGGATGTGACCCTTGACCACCGCGTGCGACCCCAGCACGCAGCCCCGGCCGACGGTCGTGCCCCGCAAGATCGTCACCTTCGTCGCGATCCACGTGTCGGGCCCGATCCGCACCGGGCTCTTGAGATGCCCTGGTCCTTGATCGGCATGTTGATGTCGTCCATCCGGTGGTCGAAGTCGCAGACGTAACCCAGTCCGCCATCAGCACCGAATCGCCCAGCTCGATGTCGAGGTAGGTGTTGATGACGTTGTCGCGGCCCAGCACCACCTTGTCGCCGAAGCGCAGCGACCCCTCGTGCGCGCGGATGGTGTTCTTGTCGCCGATATGCACCCAGCGGCCGATCTCCAGCTGCGACAGCTCGGGGGTGGCCTGGATCTCCACGCCCTTGCCGAGGAACACCATGCCGCGGGTGATGATGTGCGGGTTTGCCAGCTTGAACTTCAGCAGCCGCCAGTAGCGGACCAGGTACCACGGCGTGTAGGCGCGGTTGGCCATCACCCATTTCAGCGAGGCCAGCGTCAAGAACTTCGCCTGACGCGGATCGCGCAGCCGCGACCCCCGCCAGCGCTTGTGCAACGGCGCACCCCACATCGTCGTCATGGCCGGAAAGCCTACGCCGGGCTGCGGAACCGCCGGGTTACCCTCACGGGGCCCGACGCCACGGAAGGACGCATGTTCTCGCGATACCGCATCCTCCGGCGGCTGGCGGCTATCGCGAGTGCGGGCATGCTCGCGTTGTCCGGTTGCGGCAACACCGACTCCTGGGTGGACGCGGCGCCCGCGGCCGGCTGGCCGGCCCAGTACGCCGACGCCGCCAACAGCAGCTACACCCCGACCGCCGGCGCCGAGACCCTGAAAGCTGGAGTGGAGCCGCTCGGTCAAGGGCGGCTTGTTCGCCTCGGTGGCGCTCGGCGGCACCGACACCCATTACCTGGCCGCCAATGCGCAGACCGCCGGCCGGCTGCTCGCTGATGGTGTGGGAGTACGACAACAACGGCCGCCAGCGCTGGTGTACCCGGATGGTGCTGGGCGGCGGGTTCGCCGGCCCGCTGTTCGACAGGTTCGACAACCTCTACGTCGGCCAGCCTGGCACCATGCTGTCGTTCCCGCCGCTTCAGTGGTGGCGCTGGCGGCATCCGGTGATCGGGATGCCGCTGACCCCCCGGATTCGTCGGCCCTAATCGGCTCCTGGTGCTCACGCATCTCGGTCAGGCACAGGTGGTCGACGCGCACCGCGGCGAGATGATCGGGTCGGCGGTCGATCTGGTGCAGGGCGTCAACCCCACCGACAGCCAGCGCGGGCTCAGCCGACTGCCAGCCCGCGGGACCGGCGCTGCCCCGTCGCCGCCGCGCCCGCCTTCTCCGCAGCGACGGGCCTGATCGTCACCGGCATCTGGCAACCCGGAGCCCCGGCAGCCACCCTGACCACGCTGAGGTACCGCGCGGACGGGGGTCCAGTGCTGTCGCCGGAGTGGTCCACTGACGCGGTCACCAGCGGCGTGATCGGCAGTCCGGTGTTCTCCGCCGACGGTTCGACGGTGTACGTGAACAGCCGCGACGGCAAGCTGTGGGCAATGGACACCAAGACGGCAAAACCAAATGGTCAGTGCCACTGGGGTTTTCACCGCAGACCCCGCCCGTCAGCAGAGCCGAGGGTCTGCTGGTGTCCGGCGGCGGTCCGGACGCGAAGCTGGTCGCCGTCCACGACAACGGCGAGCGCGGCGACGTGGTCTGGCGACGCGACGACGTCACCCCGCTGTGCACGCCGAGCCTGGCCGGCGACGACATCGGCTACACGGTCGTGCGTTCCGGCGAGAACGGCCTGGCGCTGCTGGTGTTCCGTACCGGCGACGGGCACACCATCAACACCTACCCGCTGCCGCAGGCCACCGGCTGGCCGGTCGGGGTTTCCGTCGCCACCGACCGGCGGGTGTTCACCGCGACCAGCGACGGCCAGGTGTACGGCTTCGACCCGGCCTGATCAGGCGATTTCGGCGCGCAAACGTGTGAGACGTGCTGAGCGACGGTACGCGCGCCGAAATCCCGACGGCGCTACAGCGGGGCGAGCATCGACGCGACCGCCGACCGCGGCACCCGCGCCATCGTGGCGCCGGCGGCCGACGGCAGCAACTCGCCCTGGCCGAAGAAGAAGATCAGCTCGTCGTCGGTGATCGCGAAGTTCTGATAGTGCGACGGGTCGAGGCCGTCGCTCTCCGAGATCTTCACGCGGCTGCCCAGCTGCGTGTCGATCGCCTTCTGCACGATCGGCAGGATCACCGGCAGCGGCTTGCTGCCTTGCGTGAACAGCGTGTCGAACGTGATCGGCTGGCGAGTGTTCAGGTTGTAGTTGTACGCCTGGTACCACGTCAGCGGGTGTGCGCCGCCGACGTTCTGGTAAATCTTCAACACCACACTCTGCGTGCCGCCCGGCGCACGGCCGGAACGGTATTGCTCTGACGTGATGTCCAGCGCATACGGCAGACCCGTCGAGCCGGGCATCTGCGACACGTTGACGAAGCCGTCGCGGGTCTGCTTGAGGTAGTCGAGCATCGGCTCCGGATCCGGGTAGTCGACGGGGAAGCTGCATGTCCAGCATGTAGGCGTTTGTGCTGGTGTGCACCCGGCATGTGGTGCCGTCGAGCGTGCCGCCGAAGTCCGCGCACGGCGAGTGCGCCTGCGCCACGGCGCTTCCCCCCGACCCGATCAATATCGCGGCGGCCAACACGGCGGCCGCCCTCAGTGAGCGTGTCATGCACCGTCCTTGGAACGAGTCGAGCGCCAGGGTACCCGCGCGGCTACCGCGACGGGCGGCAAATGAACGCAGTCGCCCGCGCACTGGCCCCCGCGCCGAGCCGCGTGATCACCACCGACAGCGACCGTGACCCGCGCAGCCGCAGCCGTGGCCGCAGCACCGCCGGGTCGACGTCGACCCCCCGCACCAGGATTTCCACGGCGCCGCAGTCCATCTCGGCGAGCACCCGGCGTAACCCCCGATCGCCGAACGGAATTTGCTGCAGCACCTCGAACCCGCGCGTCGCAGGCGGCAATTCGTCCCCGGACAGGTAGGCGATCTTCGGGTCGAGCTGCCACAGCCCGTGCCTGGCGGCGTACTGACGGACCAGGCCCGAGCGCACCACCGCGCCGTCGGGGTCGATGATCCACCGCCCAGGCAAACCGACAACGCAGTCGTCCGGCGATGCGTCGGTGACCTGTTCGGCCTGCCCGTCTGCGCGTAACACGGTGGCCCGCCGCGACACTCCCGGCTCGGCCAAGCCCGGCGACCACAAGCAGGCCTCCCGCACCTCGCCCGACAGCGAAACGACCTCCACCTCGCCGTCGAATCCGAGCCGATCGAAATCGATTCCGGGAGAACACTTTACGACGATCTCGCGACCGCGGTAAGTGTCCAGCAGCGCGTCGAGCGGTGGGGTGAAGTCACGCGGGGAGTACACCCGGCGGCCCCCACCGCGTCGGGCCGGGTCGGCCAGCACGACGGTGCCGCGGCTGACGGGACGAAGCGCATCCGCCCGCACCAGCGGTAGGTCGGGGACGTTGTGGCGTGCCATCGCGAGCCGGACCGCGTCGATGTCGCTGCCCAACACGTCGGCCGTCCGGCGCAGGGCAGCGAGCTCGGTGCCGATCGAGCAGGTGACGTCGTGCACGAACCTTCCGGAGAGACGACGTGCTCGATGCGCGGCCACCGGTGTGGCGGTCGCTTGCTGCAGGGCCTCGTCGCTGAACAGCCAGTCGCCGGCGCCCGCGAGTTTGGCCGCGGCGCGGCGGCGCAGCAGCACCGTCTCGACGAGCACTCCGGCCCGCTCACCGAATCTCGCCCGCACGGCGGCGACGTCCCCGACCCGCGTGGCATCGGTCAGGGGAAGGCCCGAAACCTCGGCCAGCGCGTCGGCGCCCGCCGAGGAGCGCAGGTAGGCGACGTCGTCGAGCGTGAAGTTCAACCTCGGGGGTCGAGCGAAGCTCGGGAGGGATGACAGGGCTTGACCCCGGTCAGCATCACGTTGTAGTACCAGTCCTTCGGGACCACCCGCCGCCAGAGGTTCTCGTCGATCCAGCTCAGCGTGATCCAGCTGGTGAACGCGAACTTCGCCCAGTTCCAGCCGAGGCGGTCGGGCGGCACCGCCGCTTCGATGGTTCGCAGCGGCCAGCCCAGCATGGCGGCGGTGAATTCGGTGGTCGCGGACGAGACGTCGACGGCGCCGGCACGGCGGGCCATCGCTTCCAGGTCACCGGGATCGAACGTGTGCAGGTCCACGATCGCCTCCAGCGCGGCTGCGCGGGACGACTCCTCCAGCTCGGCCTGCGGGCGCCGCCAGCCGCCCAGCCCGGGCAGTCGCGTCACGTTCGTCACCACCCGCCACGTCAGCGTCGACAGCGGGCGTGCGTAGGCTTCGCCGGCGTTCGTCGGCTCGCCGGCGAACACGAACCGCCCGCCCGGCTTGAGCACCCGGACCACTTCGCGCAGCGACAGCTCGACGTCGGGAATGTGATGTAGCACTGCATGCCCCACCACCAGGTCGAACGTGTCGTCTTCGTACGGGATGCCCTCGGCGTCGGCGACCCGGCCGTCGATCTCCAGGCCCAGGTTCTCGCCGTTACGGGTGGCCACGCGCACCATGCCGGGCGACAGATCGGTCACCGAGCCGCGCCGCGCCACTCCCGCCTGAATCAGGTTGAGCAGGAAGAAGCCGCTGCCGCAGCCCAGCTCCAGCGCACGGTCGTACGGCAACTTGCGTTGCTCCTCGCTGGGCACGGTGGCGTCGAACAGGTCGCGCGCATAGTCGACGCAGCGCTTGTCGTAGGAGATCGACCACTTGTCGTCGTAGGACTCCGCCTCCCAGTCGTGGTAGAGCACCTGCGCGAGCTTGCTGTCGTGCCGGGCGGCCTCGACCTGCTCGGCCGTCGCGTGGGGCTTCGGCGCCGGGTCGTGACTGGTGCGTCGTCATAACCGGGGAGCCTAGCTGTGCCGTCTGCTCTTCGCGCGAGCGCTCATCGCCCGCCGTCGGATGCCACGAACCGTCGGTCCGCGGCGGCGAACGCGTCGACGTACGCCTGCCTCTGTTCCTCCGGGCCGGCGCCGATGGCCCTCTTCGTGGCGGCGATCGCCTGTGCCGACATGCCGACGAAGCGTTGCGCCCAGTCGGCTGCCGCGTCGTAGACGTGGTCGGGGGCCACCATCTCGTCAAGCAGGCCGATGGCCAGCGCCTGCCTGGCGTCGACGAACCGCCCCGAGAACGCGAGATCCTTGGATCTGCTCACCCCGACCAGCGCCGGCAGGCGCGCAAGGGCGCCACCGCCGGGAATCAGCCCGGCGAGGATCTCGGGAAAGCCCATCTTTGCGTTGTCGCCGCTGACGCGCCGGTCCGCGGCCAACGCCAGCGACATCCCGGTGCCCAGCGCATAGCCGGTGATCGCGGCGACCGTCGGCTTCGGAATCGCGGCGACGGCATCGGCCGCATCCTGGCGCAGCCGCGCGGCGCCGTCGGCCTCGGCAGGGCTCAGCGTGCGCAGTTCCGCGAGGTCGTCGCCGGCCGAGAAGATCTCGTGGCCGCCGAACAGGATGACAGCGGCGATCTCGTCGCGACGAGCGACCTCGGCGCACACCGCGACGATCTCGCGGCAGGCCTGCCGGGTCAGCGTGTTGCTCGGTGGGCGCGACAGCACGATGGTTGCAATGCCGGGCCGCTCGTCGTCCACGTGGACGCTGACGAACTCGTTCACGACCAGCGTCGCTCGCCGAGCAGCTTGTTGTAGCGGTCGGAGTCGAAGAACTCCAGGCTCCAATTGCCTTCGGTGCCAATGACTTCGGTTCTCATCGCGACGATCTCACGGTCGACGGCCAAGATGTCCTCGACGCGGTTGCCGAACTTCGGCAGTGTGTCCAGCTGGGTCCAGGTGGGCGGAAGCAGGACACTGCGGCCGGCGGCGAAGTCCTCGACCGCGGTAGCAGGCGGAGACCAAGCTGCGGACAATGCCTCGCTGGTGAGGTCGTCGGCGTGCTGACCCTCCGGCAGGGCGGCGACGAAGAAGTAGGTGTCGTAGCGGCGCCGATGGCCCTGCGCCGGGGTCACCCAGTTGGCCCACGGCCGCAGCAGGTCGGCGCGCAGCACGAGCCCCTCGCCGCGCAGGAAGTCGCTGAACGCCAGTTCCCGACTCGCCAGCTGCCCACGCGCACCGTGGTACACCGTTGCGTCGCTGACGATGCTGCCCTCGTCGGGCCCGGCGAGCAGCACTCCGCACTCCTCGAACGTCTCCCGCACGGCGGCACACACCAGTGCCAGCGCAAGCTCCTCGTCGACGGCCAGCCGCTGCGCCCACCAATCCGGGGCGGGGCCCGTCCAGGCGATGTCGGCTTCGCGGTCCCGGTCATCCACGCCGCCGCCGGGGAACACCGTCGTGCCCGGTGCGAAGTCCATCCGCGAGTGTCGTTGCAGCAGAAACACTTCCAGGCCGTCGGGGGCGTCGCGCAGCAACATCACGGTCGCCGCCGGGCGTGGCCTCATCGGGCCACTCACAGGCGTCTCCTGTGTGCGGCACGGCTGCGGATCCGCCTGGCGAAGTACCGCCCGTCGATCACGTCCAGCGCGATGGACTGGCCGAACGCCTTGGACAGGTTCTCGGCGGTCAGCACATCGGGCAGCAGACCGGCGGCGACCACTTGCTGTTCGGAGAGCACCAGACAGTGGCTGAAGCCCTGCGGTATCTCTTCGACGTGGTGGGTGACCAGCACGATCGCCGGCGCGTCCGGGTCGGCTGCCAGGTCGGCCAGCCGTGCCACCAGCTCCTCGCGCCCGCCCAGGTCGAGCCCCGCGGCCGGCTCGTCGAGCAGCAGCAGCTCCGGGTCGGTCATCAATGACCGCGCGATCAGCACACGCTTCCGTTCGCCCTCGGACAACGTGTCGTACGTGCGGTCGGCCAGGTGCTCGGCTCCGACACTCTCCAGCGTGTCGATGGCCCGCTCGTAGTCCATGTCGTCGTAGGCCTCCCGCCAGCGGCCGAGTACCGCGTACCCGGCGGACACCACGAGGTCGCGGACGAGCTCGCCGTCGGGAACGCGCTGCGACAGCGCCGAACTGCTCAACCCCACCCGCGAGCGCAGTTCGGACATGTCGACCCGGCCCAGCCGTTCACCGAGCACATACGCGGTGCCCGACGACGGGTACTCCATGGCCGCGGCGATCCGCAGCAGCGACGTCTTGCCCGCCCCGTTGGGGCCGATGACCACCCAGCGCTCGTCGAGTTCCACCGACCAGGTGACGGGGCCCACCAGGGTGCGGCCGCCGCGACGCAGCGACACCTTGTGAAAGTCGATCAGCAGGTCGGGATCGGGCGCAGCAAGGCTCGTTTCGACCACCCGACCATCGTGCCGCATGTGGGTCCCGGCGCTGCCGGTACCCCGCGCGAGCAGACGCAAAATCGCATTCGGCGGAGCGAATCAGTGCGATTTTGTGTCTGCTCGCCTCAGCCGCCGCATCACGCCACCGCCGACGATGCCGACAGCGATCAGCGTGATGCCGACCGCGTCGCCGAATGCGTCGGCGATCCACCCGACGATCCCGGTGACGAGGACGAAGGAGGGCAACCACTCGAACACTCCCGCGATCGGCGGTGCGGCAAGGCCCTTGACGGGATCGCGAGCGCGCAGCCGCTCGGGATAGAACTCCGTGAAGGCCGCCGCGAAAAACGTTGCCGCCAAGGGAATGATCCATGCGGTCCACATATCGTCGGGGTCGTGCAGCACGATTCCGCCGACGATGCCGGCCGCGGCGGACACAGCGAAGGCGCCTGCCCACACTGCGCTGATCACGTAGTTCGCCCGCAGGAACACCGGGCTGTCCCAGATGTCCGGCGCCGTATCGTCTTTCGCGTATGACAGGGTGAACGGCCGTCGCGCCAGCAGTGTCAGGCTCGCGAACAGGGTCAGCACGCCACTGCTGAGCACACCCGCCCAGTTCTCCAGCCAGTTCGTACCGAAGCGGGTGCCACCGTGCCCACGACGGCAAGGGCAGCGAAGTACACCACCCCAACGATTTCGATCAAGTGCACAGCGATTCCGCGCCAGCGGCCGACGCCCAGGATCAGCAACGTCAGGCCCAACGCCGCGGCCACCGCGATCTCGAAGCGACCCGGCCCCGCAAGCACCGACAGCAAGATCCACGGCGCTATCCCGGAGAACGAAGACTTCAGCAGCCTGTCGATGAACGGCTCGGGCGCGCTGCTTGCGTCCGGATCGCCCTCATGCCTGGAAACCGAATCCGCCACCGCGCTCGACTATTCCACCTTCCCGGCATCTGAAGCGGCGGTGCACACGAGCGGTGTGTCTACGAACGTGCAAGCGATGCGAACCTCGCCGGCCTGACCAACCTCATCGAGCCTGGCAGCGTCGTCGTCCTCCACGACCCGCAAACCGCCGCGCTGGTGCCTCGGTTGCAGCGGCACGGCTGCATCGTCATGTGGCGAAACCACATCGGCGCCGAGCGGGCAAACGACTACGTGAACGAAGCCTGGTCCTTCATCGAGCCCTACATTGCGGGAGCAGACGGCCTCATCTTCTCCCGCTGGATCTATATCCCCCATGTGTTGGCACATTGCCCCACGGCGATCGTGCCGCCATCCATCGACCCGTTCGCGCCGAAGAATTGTGAATTGGATGCTGACGTGGTGCAGGCGGTTCTGACAGCCGGCGGACTGCTCGATGGAGGAGAGCCGGGCACAGCACCTGTGTTCCGCCGGCTCGACGGCCGGCTGGGCGAGGTCACCGGGCGCGCGGTTCTGTTCGACGGCGGTCCTCCGCCGGAGCCGGACCGGCCGATTGTGCTGCAGGTGTCTCGCTGGGACCGCCTCAAAGACCATCTGGGCGTGATGCAGGCCTTCGCGGACCGAATCGCCGATCGCACCGACGCTGAACTGATGCTCGTCGGGCCCGACGACGAGTTCGTCGCCGACGACCCCGAAGCTTCTGCTGTGCTGAACGAACTCTGCGCGGTGCACGCCGCCCTCCCTGAGCGGATTCGTCGGCGCATCCACATCGCGTCGCTACCGATGGCTGATTCCGGCGAGAACGCTGTGATCGTCAACGCCCTCCAGCGGCACGCCACCGTCGTCGTGCAGAAGAGCATCGAAGAGGGTTTCGGCCTGACAGTGACCGAAGCGATGTGGAAATCGCGCCCGATGATTGCTTCGGCGGTCGGTGGGATTCGCGAGCAGGTCACCAAGGAAACCGGTGTGTTGCTGCGCGATCCGCACGATCTCGACGAGTTTGCCGATGCTGTTATCGAGCTGCTCGACGACCCCGAGCGTGCACATACCCTCGGCGACGCCGGCAGACAATTCGTCTTCGAGAACTTTCTCCACGATCGCCACTTCCGCCAATATGTCGGCTTGATTGCGCGCATGGCAGCCCCATCGGGGAGCGCGTGACGCTATGCCGGCGGGATGTCCACCCGGCGTACCACGCCGTCGACCGCGTCGGCCGCCTCGATCTCACCGCGCGTCACGCCGAGGATGAACAGCACCGTGTCCAGGTACGGGTGCGAAAGCGACGCGTCGGCGACTTCGCGTAGGGCCGGCTTGGCGTTGAACGCGACGCCCAGTCCGGCTGCCGCCAGCATGTCGATGTCGTTGGCGCCGTCGCCGACGGCTACCGTCTGCTCCATCGGCACGCCGACCTGCTGCGCAAAATCCCTCAGCGCCTTGGCTTTTCCCGGCCGGTCGATGATCGGGCCGACGAGCCGTCCGGTCAGCACACCGTCGACGACCTCCAGCTCGTTGGCCGCGACGAAATCGAGCATCAACTCATGCGCCAGCGGCTCGATCACCTGGCGGAAGCCGCCGGACACCACCCCGCAGTGAAACCCCAAGCGCCGCAAGGTACGCAACGTCGTCCGCGCCCCGGGTGTGAGCTCCAGCTCGTCGGCGACCTCCTCGAGCACGCTGGCGGGCAAGCCTTTCAACGTCGCGACACGCTGGCGCAGCGATTCGGCGAAGTCGAGTTCTCCGCGCATCGCCGCGTCGGTGATCGCTGCCACCGCGTCGCGGGCACCGACCCGGTCGGCCAGCATCTCGATGACCTCTTGCTGAATCAGCGTGGAGTCCACGTCGAACACGATCAGCCGCTTGGCCCGCCGCTCCAAGCTGGTGCTTTCGAGCGAGACGTCGACTTTCTCGTCGGTGGCGACGCGGGCCAGCGCGGTCGTCAACTCGGCCGCGCGCGCGGTGGGCACCGACACCCGCAGTTCCAGGCCCGTCACGGGATAGTCCGAGACCCCGCGTATTAAGTCGATGTTGACCCCCAGCGAGGCCAGTTCGGTGGCCAGCGCGCTGAACGCCCGGGCTGTGATGGGCCGGCCGAGCACAACGATCGTGTGCGTGGACGGGTCGACGATGGTCGGCAGGTCGCGGCTGCGCTCGATCGAAACGTCAAGGCCCACATCGTGGATCGCGCGTTGCACATCCTCGCGCAGAGACCTCCCGTCGGCGACGTCCTCGGCACAGGCCACCAGCACACCCAGCGTCAGATGACCGCGGATCACCACCTGTTCGACGTTGAGCAACTCGACGTCGTAGCGGGACAGCACTTCGAAGAGCGCGGACGTCACGCCGGGCTGATCGACTCCTGTGACGGTGATCAGTATCGAGACCGTTGCGCCGCCGCTCGGCACGCCGATCAACCCCGCTCCGGGGCCGCCTGCCCGCTCCGGTCGGGCTCCGTGCGTGGGCCCATGCCTCCCGACTCGCCCACGGTGGCGTGCCTACCGATGTGGGACTCGGCGCGCATGCGTTCGATCATGTGCGGATAGTGCAGCTCGAAAGCCGGCCGCTCCGAACGGATTCGGGGCAATTCCGTGAAGTTGTGCAGCGGCGGCGGGCAGCTGGTGGCCCACTCCAGCGAGTTGCCGTAGCCCCACGGGTCGTCGACGGTCACCGGCTCACCGTAGCGCCAGCTGCGGAATACGTTCCAGGCGAAGGTGAGCATCGACACGCCCAGGATGAACGCGCCGATGGTCGACACGACGTTCAACGTTTCGAAGCCGTCGGTGGGCAGGTAGTCGGCATAGCGGCGGGGCATGCCTTCGTTGCCCAGCCAGTGCTGCACCAGGAACGTGGTGTGAAAACCGATGAACGTGGTCCAGAAGTGGAGCTTTCCCAGCCGTTCGTCGAGCATTCGACCGGTCATCTTCGGGAACCAGAAGTAGATGCCCGAGAACGTGGCGAACACGATCGTGCCGAACAGCACGTAGTGGAAGTGGGCGACGACGAAGTAGCTGTCGGTGACGTGGAAGTCCAGCGGCGGGCTGGCCAGCAGCACACCCGACAGGCCGCCGAGCAAAAACGTCACTATGAACCCGATCGCGAACAGCATCGGCGTCTCGAAGGTCAGCTGGCCCTTCCACATCGTGCCGATCCAGTTGAAGAATTTGATCCCGGTGGGCACCGCGATCAGAAACGTCATGAAGCTGAAGAACGGCAGCAGCACCGCACCGGTGGCGTACATGTGGTGCGCCCACACCGCAACCGACAGCGCGGCGATGCCCATCGTCGCGTAGACCAGGGTGGAGTAGCCGAAGACCGGTTTGCGGCTGAACACCGGGAACACCTCGGTGACGATGCCGAAGAACGGCAACGCGATGATGTACACCTCCGGGTGGCCGAAGAACCAGAACAGGTGCTGCCACAACAACACGCCGCCGTTGGCCGGGTCGTAGATATGCGCACCGAGGTGGCGGTCGGCGGCCAGCCCGAAGAGTGCGGCGGTGAGCAACGGGAACGCAAGGAGCACAAGCACGCTCGTCACCAGGATGTTCCAGGTGAAGATCGGCATCCGGAACATCGTCATGCCGGGAGCGCGCATGCAGACCACCGTCGTGATCATGTTGACCGCACCCAAGATGGTGCCCAGGCCGCCGACGGCGAGCCCCAAAATCCACAGGTCACCGCCGGCGCCGGGGCTGTGGATGGCGTCGGTCAGCGGGCTGTAGGCGGTCCAGCCGAAGTCGGCCGCGCCGCCGGGTGTGATGAGCCCGCCGAGCGCGATCAGCGCGCCGAACAGAAACAGCCAGAAGGACAGGGCGTTGAGCCGCGGGAACGCGACGTCGGGCGCGCCGATCTGCAGCGGCAGCACGAGGTTGGCGAAGCCGAACACGATCGGGGTCGCATAGAACAGCAGCATCACGGTGCCGTGCATCGTGAAGAGTTGGTTGTACTGCTCGTTGGACAGGAACTGCAGGCCCGGTACCGCCAACTCGGCCCGCATGAACAGGGCCATGAGCCCGCCGATGAAGAAGAACACCATGCAGGCGACGACGTACATGATGCCGATCAGCTTGTGATCGGTGGTGGTGATGAGCTTGTAGATGAGGTTGCCCTTGGGGCCCAGCCGGGCGGGAAAGGGCCGGCTGGCTTCGAGTCTTCCGAGAGGAAGGGCTTCGGTGGTCAAGAGCTCCTCCAAAAGTTCGCGCGCGTTGCGGAACTAAATCCTAGACGGCGACGGTTTGGCCGGTCAGAGGCGGTCCTACAAACTGTCGTAGTCGTTTGCCGGACCGAGGGGTGTTACCGTCGGCGACGTGCTCAGGGCGGGTCTTGGCGGTGCCGCGGCCGCTCTCGCTGTCGTCCTGACTGTGGCGACCGGTTGCGGCGGCAAGCCGCCGCCCAGCGCCCCGGGCCAGTCCTCGGTGATCACGAGCACCACGAAGATCGCCGACGCCGGGGTGCTGGGCAATCAGCGCAGACCCGACGAATCGTGCGCGCCGCAGCCTGCTGCGCCGGATCCCGGTCCACCGGTGCGGCCGGTGCGCCACGCCGCGGGTGAGACCGAAGTCCCCGCCGAACCGCAGCGCATCGTCGTGCTCTCCGGCGACCAACTCGACGCGCTGTGTGCGCTGGGCCTGCAGTCGCGGATCGCGGCCGCCGCGTTGCCGGACGGGTCGTCGGGCCAGCCGTCCTATCTGGGCACTGTCATCCATGACCTGCGCGGCGTGGGCTCCAGGTCCGACCCCGACCTTTCCGCGATCCGTGCCGCCGCCCCGGATCTGATTCTGGGATCCCAGGCGTTGACGCCGGAACTGTATCCGGCGCTGTCGGCGATCGCACCGACTGTGTTCACCGGCGCGCCCGGGGCAGCCTGGCAGGACAACCTGCGGCTGGTCGGGGCTGCGACCGCACGAGCCGATGCGGCCAACGGGCTCGTCGACGGCTTCAACGCGTTCGCGGCGAAGGCCGGCGTCGACAACGACGCGGCGCACTTCCAGGCTTCCGTGGTGCAACTCACCGACAACACGATGCGGATCTACGGCGCGGCCAACTTCCCGGGCAGCGTGCTGAGCGACGTCGGCGTGGATCGGCCGGCGTCGCAACGGTTTACAGACAAGCCCTACATCGAGATCGGCACCGCCGACCTTGCGAAGGCGGACTTCTCCGCCGCCGACGCCGACATCGTGTACGTGTCGTTCGCTTCACCGGCGGCAAAAGAGCGAGCCCCGGAGATCCTGACGAGCGACGCGTGGCGGCGACTGTCGGCCAACCGCGACAACCGGGTGTTCGTCGTCAACAACGAGGTGTGGCAGACCGGCGAGGGCATCGTCGCCGCACGCGGCATCGTCGCGGATTTGAAGTGGCTCAACGCGCCGATCAACTAGTTACGGTGGCGTCCTACTCAGGGATCTCGCCCACCCCGGCCAGCGGCCAGCCGGCGGCGGCGAGCTTGGCGGCGACGCGCTTGACGTTCTCCTCGCCCGCGTCATGGTGGGTGTGCTCTTCGATGAACGCGGCGATCTCGTCGTGGTCGATCGTGTGGTCACTCGGCACCTTGGACTCGGCGTCGGTGATGTGGCGGACAACCTCTTTGACTTCGTCTTCGGTCAGCGGGGTGTTGCGCAGCAATGCCAGCAGCGGCACGCGGTCGGGACCGGGCACGCCTTCGGGGTAGCCCGCCCGCAACCAGTCCAGAATCTTGCGCAACATCGAGGGGGAAGTCACGACGCCAAGTGTCGTTGGTGCCAGGTGAGCACGCCACCGCGGCTGGTCACCGTTAGTCGTCCATTCACCGGGCGTTCACGTCCCTATCTCGCCGAGCGTGCATCCAGTGCGAATTCTCGCGCGAATTTTCGCAGTGTGCTCACGTTCGACGAGACGTCAGAAGTTCCAGTCCTCGTCTTCGGTGATGACGGCCTTTCCGATCACGTAGGACGATCCCGACCCGGAGAAGAAGTCGTGGTTCTCGTCGGCGTTGGGGCTCAGCGCCGACAGGATCGCCGGGTTGACGTCCGTCTCGTCGCGCGGGAACAGCGCCTCGTAACCGAGGTTCATCAGCGCCTTGTTGGCGTTGTAGCGCAGGAACTTCTTGACGTCTTCGGTGAGCCCCACCTCGTCGTAGAGGTCCTGGGTGTACTCGACCTCGTTGTCGTACAGCTCGAACAGCAGCTCGTAGGTGTAGTCCTTGAGTTCGGCTTGCTTAGCGGCATCTTCCAGCGCCAGACCGCGCTGGTACTTGTAGCCGATGTAGTAGCCGTGGACGGCCTCGTCGCGGATGATCAGCCGGATCATGTCAGCGGTGTTGGTGAGCTTCGCCCGGGAAGACCAGTACATCGGCAGGTAGAAGCCGGAGTAGAACAGGAAGCTCTCCAGCAGTGTCGAGGCCACCTTGCGCTTGAGCGGCTCGTCGCCCCGGTAGTACTCCATCACGATCTCGGCCTTGCGCTGCAGGTTCGGGTTCTCCTCGGACCAGCGGAAGGCGTCGTCGATCTCGCTCGTCGAGCACAGCGTCGAGAAGATCGAGCTGTAGCTCTTGGCGTGCACCGACTCCATGAACGAGATATTGGTGTAGACCGCTTCTTCGTGTGGGGTGAGCGCGTCGGGGATCAAGCTCACCGCTCCGACCGTGCCCTGGATGGTGTCCAGCAGCGTCAACCCGGTGAACACCCGCATCGTGAGCTGTTTCTCGGCAGCCGTCAGCGTGTTCCACGACGGGATGTCGTTGGACACCGGCACCTTCTCGGGCAACCAGAAGTTTCCGGTCAGCCGATCCCAGACCTCGGCGTCCTTCTCGTCCTGCAGACGGTTCCAGTTGATCGCGGAAACGCGGTCGATCAGTTTCATATCGCCCACCGGGAACCCCATCTCACCAGCATCTTGAAGTGTCTATAGCGGTTCTATAGCCCGCCACCGACACTACAACCCCTTGTGCCCTCTCGGCCGCCACGACACAACATCATGTGTTCGCGTGTTGACCTGTCACGCGCCAAACGGCGTACGCCATTGCAGCAACGAGAATCGCGCGTAACCCCGGTCGTTGGTGACCCAGGTGGCGTCATTCTCGACGGCCAGCGCAGCGTGGTAGGCGTCGGGCACCAGATTGGCGGTCGCCGTCGCCTCGCGGCACAAGCGTTCGAAGATCTCCCAGTGTCGCGCACCTGGTCGCAGCGGTATCGCAGCTGGAGCGCCGCGTATCGCTCGACAAAAGTCCAGCGCTTCTTCGGTGGTGTTTGGCTCGCGATAGATCCGATGGCTCGTGGACAGTCGGACTACCGCGGAGAGCACCAGTTCGCTGATGCCCACAGGTTCGTGCCCGGTAAGCGCGTCCCGTAACCAGTCGGCGTATTCGGAATGCCGGACACTGTCACGCCGCATCGCGTACAGGAAGATGTTGACGTCAGGGCAGAGCATTGTCGCCCAAGAGGTCGGCCAGAGCTTCTTTGTCGTCGAGGTTCACGCCCGGCTGTAGGCCGCCGGAGCCGTAGGTGGGGAAAGTCCAATCCGCTTGTGGCGCCTCAGAACTCCCCCGCTTGAGCAGCACCCGCAGGGCATCGTCGACAACCGCTCCCAACGAGCGATTGGTTTTGGCGGCAAGCAGTTTGGCCTCAGCAAGAAGGCCGTCAGAGATATTGATGGTCGTGCGCACGAATCATCATAGCATCACCTTACTGCATCATGATGCGCCGATCCGAAGAACCGGTACTCGCGCGGGTCCAACCGCCGGGTGGCCAGCCGGTACTGCCAGGTGTAGCCGCCCCACAGCACCCGGTTGTTCCCGTGCTCGTCGAGGTACCAGCTGCTGCAGCCGCCGGTGTTCCACACCGAATGGCCGAGCTTCTCCTGTAGCGCGGCGTTGAACGAGTCCGACGCCTCACGGGTGGGAGCCAACGCTCCGGCGCCGGCCTTGTCGACGGCCTTGATCGCCTCGGCGACATAGTGGATCTGCGACTCGATCATGTACACCATCGAGTTGTGCCCCAGCCCGGTGTTGGGACCCAGCAGCATGAACGCGTTGGGCACGTCGGGGATCGTGGTGCCGCGGTGGGCGATTGGGCCTTCACGGTTGAAGCGGTCGACCAGGTCCTCCCCGTTGAGCCCCTTGATCTGCACGTACTTGTACGAGTCGGAGACGTGAAACCCTGTCGCATAGACGATTACGTCGGCCTTGCGTTCGGTGCCGTCGGTGGCGACGATCCCGTCGGACGTGAGCCGTGCGATGCCGTCGGTGACGACCGTGGTCTTGGGATCGGCGACCGCGTCGTAGTAGGTGCTGGAAAACAAGCCGCGCTTGCAACCGATCCGGTACCGCGGCGTGAGCTTGCGCCGCAGCTCGCGGTCCTTGACGCTCCGATGGATGTTCCATTTGCCCAGCAGCTCACCGACTTTCAGCACAGCCGGGTGTGCGGTCATCCCGAACGCCAACGCCTCCTGGATAGCGTAGATCCCGCCACGCAACGCGAGCCGCAAACCGGGAATGTTCTCCAGCGCGCGACGCAGCATCGCCGGAAGCTCGTCGTTGGTACGGGGCAGCACCCACGGCGGGGTGCGCTGGTACAGCTGCAGTTCGGCGACCCTGTCGATGATCTCGGGCACGATCTGGATCGCACTCGCCCCGGTGCCGATGACAGCGACCCGCTTGCCCGTCAGGTCGACGCTGTGGTCCCACTGCGCGGAATGGAAAGCGGGACCGGCGAATTGGTCGCGTCCTTCGAAGTCGGGGATCGACGGAATGTGCAAGGCGCCGACACATGAGATGAGGAACTGTGCGACGAACTCGCGGCCGTCGGCGGTGAACACATGCCATCGGCATTCGGTGTCGTCCCAATGTGCCCTGTCGACAAGCGAATTGAAGACGATGTAGCGGCGCAGCCCGTACTTGTCGGTGACGCCCTTGAGGTAGTCGAAGATCTCCCCTTGGTAGGAGAACAGGTTCTTCCAGTCGGCTTTCGGTTCGAAGGAGAACGAGTACAGATGCGACGGGATGTCGCAGGCGCATCCCGGGTACGTGTTGTCGCGCCAGGTGCCGCCGACGTCGTCGGCCTTCTCGAGGATCAGGAAGTCGACACCGTCCTGCTGCAACTCGATGCCCATACCCAGGCCGGAGAAACCGGTCCCGATGATCAGCGCGCGAGTGTGGACGGGCGCCCTCTCGGCGCTGCTGTCCACGGTCTGCTCGGCTACGGTCATGGCGGTTGGTCCTTTCCTGGGAACGCCGGTACCGGATAACTGCCGACCAGTGTACGACCTCACCCCGAGCAGGTGAGCAGCGCAACCGAGCGCCGCAACTGCTGCTCGTCGGGCGGCGGCGGCAGTGCTCCGCCGCCCGTCCGGAACGCGTCGAGCATCAACGCGGCGAACCTCCGCCACGTGTCCGGTGCGGCCGCCGCCGTCGCCGCCACCACGCCCGAGTTGGCCAGCAGCATCACGACGACGTCGGCCACCACCAGATCCGGCCGGATGGCGCCTTCGTCCTGCGCCCGGGCGATGAGAACCTTCAGCTTCTCGACGGCCTCGCCGGTGCGTTGCTCGACAGTGCTGGTCGCGGGGAACGCGGTCGTGAGCAGGTCGCGATGGTGCGCCTCGAAGACGGCGCCGCGCTGCTGTCCTGCAGGTATGCCTCTGCGTGTTACGCACCGTAACGTCGCTGGAGTCTCCCGCGGTGGTGAAACCGCATGGGGTTCGCCGGACAGGGCCCGCCTGGCGGCATCTGCTTAGGGGGCGGTGGGTAACTCATGAACGAAACGCTAGCCGCGTGCCTGGGACGAAGCGGCTGTAAGTGGCGAACGACGCCCTAGCGCAACTCGACACGACTCCGCAAGACTGGGGCGATGACGTCCTTGGCCGAGCTGGCGCTATTCGCGTTCCTCCGTGCGCACAACAAGATCTACCAAGCGACGAACGGCCGGATCGGGCATCGGTTGCCAGGTGCGCCGCCCAGCCTGCTACTGCATACGGTAGGCGCCAAGACAGGTCAGCCGCGCACAACGTCGCTGTCCTATGCCCGGGATGGCGATGACTATTTGGTCGTGGCGTCGAAAGGTGGCGATCCCAAGTCGCCCGGCTGGTATCACAATCTGAAAGCCAATCCCAACGTCGAGATCAACGTCGGCCCAAAGCGTTTCCCCGTCGAAGCCCGCCCAGTGCTACCCGACAATCCCGACTACGCGCGAGTGTGGCAGATCGTCAACACGAACAAGCACAACGTTAACCGCTATGTCGAGTACCAGAAGAAGACTTCGCGGCCGATTCCGGTGGTTGTTCTGACACCGAAGGCCTGACCAGAGTGGCCGGGCCGCCGAAAGCGTTGCGAGCCAGGGTCTCTCGGTTCGGCGGACCGGGAGTGCTGCACCTGGAAGAATTCACGCCGCGACAGCCGCCGCGGCGAACGGTGCGGGTGCGGGTAACCCACGCCTCGGTCGGGTCGACCGACGCTATTGCACGTTCGGGCGGTTACCTCCTGCAGCCACGGCCGGGCTTCGTTCCCGGCTACGACTTCGTCGGCGTGCTCGAAACGGTCAATGCCGCCGCAGCCCAGCGCGTTATTTCCACTGCTTATAAGTTAACTGCGCCGCCCAGCGACACTCAGTAGCGCTATTGAATCCCGGGAACGAACACACGAACACACGAGCAGCAGTAGAAAGGAGCTGAAGCGGGTCGGGACTGATCACCGGAGGCCGAAGTGGAGCAACTGAGTGGCCTCGATGCGGCCTTCGTTTACGCCGAGACCGCCGGCGCTGCGCACGTAACCTACTTCGCGATCTACGATCCGTCGACGGCTCCGGGCGGCGCCGTCACGTTCGACGATGTCGCCGTGCATGTCGGCTCGCGACTCGGCGCGGACCGCATTTTTCGCTCGGTGCTTGCTCGCGTCCCGTTCGATCTAGATCACCCGTACTGGGTGCGCGACGAAAACTTCAAGCTGAGCCAACACCTGCACCACCTGACATTGCCGAAACCGGGTGACTGGCGGCAGCTGTGCGAACAGATATCGCAGCTGCATGCCGAGCGGATGGATCTACGCCGACCCCCATGGGATGGCTACTTCATCGAGGGTCTCGGCAAGATCAAGGGGGTGCCGAAAGGCTCCTTCGCCGTGTGCTTCAAGGTTCATCATTCGGCGGTCGACGGGGTCACGGGCTTGTCCCTCGTCAACGCGCTTCACGACCTTACCCCCGAGACCGCGCCGGGGCCCGAAGACGATTGGACACCGGAACCACGTCCGTCGTCGCTGAACCTGCTCGCTCGCACCGCGGTGACCTACGCCCGTCGGCCGGCACAACTTGCGTCCGCGGCAGCACACACCATTCCGTTGCTGAGCCGGCTTCTCGGAGCGATGACTCGGCGGCTGCCAATCGGTGACCGGGTCGAGCGCGAGCCTTCCGTACATGTGCCGCACTCCCCGTTCAACGCGCACACAGATAGCAGCCGCAATTTTGACGCACGCTCGTACGACCTCGATGCAGTGTTGAGAGCACGCACACTCGTACCGGAAGCCACCGTCAACGACGTCGTTCTCACGGGCATCGGAGGCGCCATGCGCCGGTATCTTCTAGAGAAGGGCGAGCTTCCCGAAACGTCGCTCGTGACGGCCATTGCGATCGCGGTGCACACCGATCCCGACCGCCACGGAGCGAATCAGATTGGGGTGGTTCGCGTTCCGCTCGGCACGGACATCGAAGATCCCGTCGCCCGCCTGCAGGCAGTACACGAGTCGAGCACCCGGTCGAAGTCCTTCAACGAGGCGGTTGCCCCACGGGTGCTCGAGTATGCCGAGATCCTGCCGGGCGGTCTCCTCGTCGCAACGCTCCGTCTCGGGATGGCGGCAAACCTCGGGAGGCTCTACGACAGCTCGCGGGTTTGTAACACCCTCGTGTCCACCATGCGCGGCCCGGACTTCCCGGTCTACCTCGTCGGCGCCCGCATGATCGCCGGCTACGCATTGTCGCCGTTCACACAAGGGTGCGGGTTGATCCACAACGTGATCAGCTACTGCGGACGCGTGGTCGTCAGCATCAACGGTTGTCCGATCGTCCTGCCGGATATCGGGCATTACGGGGATTGCATGGATGCTTCCTTCGTTGAGCTGACGTGTGGCGCGAAAACCCCGGCACAGCGTCGGAACCGGGGCCAACCTCGACGTGCAAGCTCCCGTACTCCGGAGGATCCTCAAAACCATTAGCGCATCTTGACGCTGTGATAGCGATCGTGCAGCTAGATCGTCCGGTCAATTCGGCGCGATTGCTGCCGACAACGTCGACCGGCCGGCGGTGTCGATTCAGGCCGAGAGTTGTCGGACATCGCGACCCCGGTCATGATGCGGTCGAGGCCGAATCGCCATGTGTTGTGGACGAACTCGTCGAGACGGTATGGCGTACGACTCTGTTGGTTGCCACCCCAGTTCATTGGGTTTCTCACCGGCGGCCCGTTGCTTTGGTGTGGTCGTCGGAGTCAGCCGATTATCGGGAAGCGCCGTTGGGCGGCCAGCTCGTCGAGTCCCTTTTGCATCATGTGGCGCACATGCCCGTCGACTACATCGATGTCGGGATGACCACCGAACTCGGCGGCGATGTCGATCGGCGGGAGCACCTGGGTGACGATCTTGGTGGGCAGGGGTAGGTTGGCCGACGGCGTGCGCACGCTGCCGCTGAGTGTGGCGCTGATGGTCTCGGCACCGCTGAGCGGAGTCGTTACAGAGCGCTTCGGGCCGCGTCCGGCGATGGTTGCCGGGCTCCTCGCGGTGGCGAGCGCACTGTTCCTGTTGACCTCGCTGCAGCCCGATTCCGGCTACGACGCGCTGTGGCCCGCCTTCACCCTGTTGGGTGCGGGCATCGGGCTGGTGCTGACGGCCAGCTCGGACGCGATCGTCGGCAATGCCAGCGTGGACGACGCCGGAGTGGCCGGCGGCCTGCAGAGCACCGCCGTGCAGCTGGGCGGCGTGCTGGGCACGACGATCCTCGGGTCGGTGCTGAGCAGCCGCGTGGGCACTGTCCTGGTCGGGGAGCTGACCGCCGCTGGAACGCCAGAACCGTTGGCGGACAAGCTGATTGCGGCCAAGCAGCTCGTCGCGCAGGGTGTTGCGCCGTCGATACCGGGCGCGCCCGCACCGCTGTCGGCAGCGATCGCCGAGGGCAGCCACAACGCGTTCATGGCCGGGCTGCACACGTCGCTGGTCGTGGCCGCAAGTGCGGCCGCGGTCGGGGCGGTACTGGCGATGTTAGTGCGCCGCTGATTCACGTCGAGATCTGCACCAGGGTCGTGGATTGCTCGAAATCGCAACCCTGGTGCAGAAATCGGCGAAAACGTTAGGCGACGGAGTGGTTGGTCCGCGGGACGGCTTCGTGGATCGGCCGCTCCGGGTCGAGCTTGATGCCGAGCAGTTCGGCCGTCCCGTTGATCGCGGCCAGCATGATCGTCGTCAAGTACTCGACGAACTTCTCCCGGGGCATCCGGCGAGGAGTGTCGGGGTTGGGTCCGAGCCACCAGTCGGTGGCCGACGCCGCCGAGCCGAAAGTGGTGTAGGCGGCGAGCTCGAGCGCGGCCGGATCGAGTTCCATCTCGCGCAGTTCGTTGTTGAACACGTCGGCCATCGCGAGTGTGATTTCGCGACCCTTGTTCAGCGCGCGCATCGTCGACTCCGACTGCTCGACGAAGCGTCCCTGGACCAGGAACCGCAGCACGTTGGGGTGCTGGTCGACGAGATCGACGTAGTGCTCCACGCTGCTGCGGATGATCTCCCGGGTCGAATCGCCGGCCAGATCGAGCGACGGGAAGATCGCCGCGAAGAGCATGTCCCTGAGCCGTTCGCCGATGGCCTGGAACAAATCCGACTTGTCGGTGAAGTGACGGTAGATCTTGGGCTTGGCGGTGCCGGCCTCTTCCGCGATCTCGCGGATGGACAGCTCGGGCCCGCGCTTGTCGAGCGCGCGGAACGCGGCATCGACGATCTGCGCACGCACCTTCTTGCGGTGCTCGCGCCAGCGCTCGCTGCGGGCGTCCACCTTCGTACCCGCGGTCACGCTGGGTCTGGGGATCGCCGGTCTGCGCACGGCGAACACTTTACCCGCTTCACCGCGGCTGACCTGCTCAGAAGCCGTCGGTGGCTGGCGGCGGACATCCCTGATCCACAGGTCGTGGGTACTATTCGGGTCGAAATCCCATTAGCGAGACGAGAGTAATGACGCAGCACTACGACCTGGTCATAGCAGGTGGCGGACCATCGGGTTCGGCCGCCGCGTGGCAGGCCGCTCAGACCGGCGCGAACGTCGTGGTCTTGGACAAGGCCGAGTTTCCGCGCGACAAGCCGTGCGGCGACGGGCTCACCGCCCGCGCGGTCAGCTATCTGCAGAAGATGGGCCTGGCCGGCGAGGTGGCCAAATTCCACCGCGTCAACCGCGTGACCGTTTTCAGCCCCAGCCAGTGGGAGTTGTCGTTCCCCAAGCGCCCCGGCATGCCCGACCATGGGCACACCGTGAGTCGCACCGAGCTCGACACTCTGCTGCTCAAGCACGCTGAGTCCGCCGGCGCCGAAGTCCGTCAGTCGGCCGAGGTCACCGGGCCGATCGTCGACGACAACGGCCGGGTGATCGGCGTGACACTCAAGAGCGGCGAGAACGTGTACGGCGACGCCGTCATCGCGGCCGACGGCGCCTACTCCCCCATCAAGCGCGCACTAAAGATCGATTCGGAGTACAACGGCTACTCGGCGATCGCGATCCGCTCGGAGATGCACGCCAACCGCCCGGACTCCGACAGCCTCGACATCTATCTGAAGCTGGCGTTCCAGGGCGACCAGCTGCCCGGCTACGGCTGGGTGTTCCCGATGGGCTCCGGCCGGTTCAATATCGGGCTGGGCTACGTGAACAGCTACAAGAACTGGCAGGCCATCAACGCCACGCAGTTCCTCGGCGAGTTCCTGCGCACCCTGCCGCTTGAGTGGGAGCTGCCGCCGATCGAGGAGCTCAAGAAGAACAAGAGCGTGCGCGCCTGGCGGCTGCCGATGGGCTTCACCGCGTGGCCGCCGTGGCGGCCCGGGGTCCTGTTCACCGGCGACGCACTCGGAGCAGGCAAGCCGGCGTCCGGCGCGGGGATCTCGAAGGCCCTGGAGTCAGGGCTGGCCGCCGGCGAATGCGCCATGGCGGCCCTGCAGAACGGCGGACCCGACGACTTCACCAACTACGCGCTGAAGATGGAATCGGCGTGGGGCAAGGAATATCGGCGAGGACGCTACTTCCACAAGCTCGCCGGCATCCCGGCCGTCGCCAACGCGGGAATCAAGGTGATCGACAACCCCCGCGTCCGCGACTTCATGCTCAGGCGCATGTACGCGAAGGCGCAAGGGCCGCAGCACACGTACTGAGCCGCTAGGGGTCGCCCAGCAGCGCCGCGGCGATCGCCAGTCGCTGCCGCGCACCCATTGACAGCGCCGAGACGCTGTCGGTGCCGTGGCCGGGCAAGCCGACCTCGGCCAGGGTGGGGTCGATCCGCGCCTCCTCGATGCCACCGATCGCGGCGACCCACGCGAGGTGCTGACGCGCGGTGCGCCGCGCAGGCAGGTGGTCGGGGCCGAGGTGCGCTCCAAGGAGTCGTAGCGGGTCCGTCTGGTCGCGCAGCCGCTTTCCGCACACCAAGACTTCCCCCTCATCGGGGTTTTCGAGGCCCGCGATGAGCCGCAGCAGTGTGGTCTTACCGGCGCCGTCGAGACCGAGCAGGCAGGACACTGTGCCCGGCGGAAAGCGCAGCGTCGCGTCGACGATGGCGCGGCGCCGGCCGAAGCTCTTGGCCAGTCCGGTCAGTTCGATCATTCGAAGTTGCAGGGGATCGGCAGGCCGAGCGTCGAAATCCCGTTGCACAGTGACTTGTTTGCCAGCTTCCACTGGCCGTCGATGAACCGCCACTCCGCGGTGACCTGGATCGTCGGTGCCCCCTGGCGGCTCGCGTTGATCACCGCGGTGTGGCGTGTCCCCTCATGCGTCTCGGGCCCCGTCACGGTGCTGGATCCGCGCGGCGGGCGGAAGAACCCGAGACGTTAAACCATCTTCGGCACGATCACCGCGCGCATCCCACCTTCGAGTTGGGCGGCTTTGACGGCATCGGGAGCCGGTGTGGCGACCAACAGTTCGATTTGGGCGCACAGCGCGTCGAGGCTGGGCACGGGTGGACCTGATGGCGAACTCTTCTTCGGCGTGCGCAGGTGCAGCGAGACCGACAACGGCCAGCGCACTGAAACCGCAGGCCAGCAGCCGGGCTGGTGATCGCATCGATCCATCCTTTGTTTCGAGGAGAAAGTTGCGGCTTACGCTAAAAGTTTGGTTAGCCTAAGGCAAGTTATTCCTGGTGCTCGGAAATCTGTCCCCTCGATGCGGCCCGCGTGCTCATACCGGCAGATCCGAACCGAGAGGAACTTTCCGTGACACGTTGGCTGGCGGCAGCGGCTCTGACGAGTGTGCTGGCGATTGGACTGGCGGCGACGGCGGCCGGCGCTCCGGTAGGCGACGACTTCTGGGAGTGCGCCGCCGACCATCAAGACACCGACGGCATCGGTGTCTGCTGTGTCTTCTACGGCGGCGACTATGACGAAGGGACCGGCGAATGCATGATCGAGCACGAGCTCGCCCCGGCCGAACCCGCCGGCCCCGTAATTAGGCCGTCGATCGTCGTGCGCCCTGGCGTGATTGCACGGGGCTAGCGTTTCGGCGAGCGGCCAGTTGTCGCACGCTTTTTCGCAAAACGCGTGCGACAGCTGGCCACTCGGCGCACCATGCTGACATGAGGATCGGCACGCTGGTGGTCAGCGCAGGCCTGGCACTGGGGGGATGCGTTCTGAGCGCGCCAACGGCCCACGCAGACACGGGCATATGGCCGCTGAAGCAATATTGGTGTCCTGCGGATTACTTCCTGCCATGCGAGGTCTGGCAGACCGAGTTCTTCCAGTCGCCCGTGATGCAGTCGCCGCTGTGGCAGACGCCCTTGGTCAGGGTGCCGTGGCAGTCGGACGGTTACGACTAGGCCGTCACCTGCAATCGAGTGGCCAGTCAACACACATTCCGTGCGCCAACTGGCCGCTCGACGCGCCACAGCCTCACAGCATGCAGCTGACGCAACCCTCGACTTCGGTGCCCTCCAGCGCCATCTGTCGCAGCCGGATGTAGTACAGCGTCTTGATCCCCTTGCGCCAGGCGTAGATCTGCGCCTTGTTGACATCCCGCGTGGTCGCCGTGTCCTTGAAGAACAGCGTCAACGAGAGTCCCTGGTCGACGTGCTGCGTAGCCGCGGCATAGGTGTCGATGATCTTCTCGTAGCCGATCTCGTAGGCGTCCTCGTAGAAATCGAGATTGTCGTTGGTCATGTATGGCGCCGGGTAGTACACCCGACCGATCTTGCCTTCCTTGCGGATCTCGATCTTCGACACGATCGGGTGAATCGAGCTCGTCGAATGGTTGATGTAAGAGATCGACCCGGTAGGCGGTACCGCCTGCAGGTTCTGGTTGTAGATGCCGTGCTTGCGCACCGACTCCTTGAGCTCGCGCCAATCCGCTTGTGTCGGAATCGCGATGCCGGCGTCGGCGAACAGCTTTCGCACCTCGGCGGTTTTCGGCTCCCACACCTGCTCGGTGTATTTGTCGAAGAACTCCCCAGATGCGTACTTGGAGCGCTCGAAGCCCTTGAAGGACGTACCGCGTTCGATCGCGATGCGGTTCGAGGCACGCAGCGCGTGGTAGAGCACGGTGTAGAAGTAGATGTTCGTGAAGTCGACGCCCTCTTCGGACCCGTAGTGAATACGCTCGCGGGCCAGATACCCGTGCAGGTTCATCTGCCCGAGCCCGATGGCGTGAGATTCGTTGTTGCCCAGCTCGATCGACGGCACCGACGTGATCGACGTCTGATCGCTCACCGCCGTCAGCCCCCGGATCGCCACCTCGATGGTCTGCGCGAAGTCCGGCGAGTCCATGGTCTTCGCGATGTTCAGCGACCCGAGGTTGCACGAGATGTCCTTGCCGACTTTCGCATACGACAGGTCCTCGTTAAACAGAGACGGCGTCGACACCTGCAGGATCTCCGAGCACAGGTTGCTGTGGGTGATCTTGCCCTCGATCGGGTTGGCCCGGTTCACCGTGTCTTCGTACATGATGTACGGGTAGCCGGATTCGAACTGCAGCTCGGCCAACGTCTGGAAGAACTCGCGGGCCTTGATCTTGCTCTTGCGGATTCGCGCGTCGTCGACCATCTCGTAGTACTTCTCGGTGACCGAGATGTCCGCGAACGGCAGTCCGTACACCCGCTCCACGTCGTACGGCGAGAACAGGTACATGTCCTCGTTCTTCTTCGCGAGCTCGAACGTGATATCGGGGATCACGACACCTAGCGACAGCGTCTTGATGCGGATCTTTTCGTCGGCGTTCTCGCGCTTGGTGTCCAGGAACCGGTAGATGTCGGGATGGTGAGCGTGCAGGTAAACCGCACCGGCCCCCTGCCGCGCGCCGAGTTGGTTGGCATAGGAGAACGAGTCCTCCAGCAGCTTCATGATCGGGATCACGCCGGAGCTTTGGTTCTCGATGTTCTTGATCGGCGCCCCGTGCTCACGAATGTTGCTCAGCAGCAACGCAACTCCGCCACCACGCTTGGACAGCTGCAGCGCGGAGTTGATGGAGCGTCCGATGGACTCCATGTTGTCCTCGATGCGCAAGAGAAAACAGTTGTGGACGACCGTGCCACGAATCGTGTATGTATGCGTGCCCTCGACGTGGAGGTTGTACACCTTCTTCGGAATGTCATCCGTACGAACGACTTCGCGGATTCCGTAGACATGTCGCCCATGCACAACCTGGTATGTCGTGCGGAAAGACCCCTTCCGGCCGATGTAGTTGTGCAGGTTCTTGCCGACATCGAAGATGAACTCTTCATTCGTGCCGGGCAATCCAGGAACGAAAACCTGACCCGTCACGTTGCCTGCTCGATTGACGTACTGGCGAACGATGGACACAATTCCCAGTCGGCGAAGAATGAGCTGCACCTGATCAATCAATTCAGGGTTCACAAGGTCGAGCATCATCCCGCCGGTGGTGCAGCACCCGTCCCCGCGGAACAGCCCGGCCAGTAGTCCGCGCTGGAATTCCTCATCGGCCGTAAGCACCTCGTGGGACAACCGCTTGTGCCGATACCCCGTTCCAGCCATGGAAAAAATCAGCGACGCCACGGTTCTGCTGTTGCATATCATGCGAACCGAGTGGTCGGAAACGTTCTCATGCAGGGAGAGATCGGCCGCAAAGACACGTTTGAACGCCGCCGCCAAATCCTGTTGGTACTCAACCTCATGTGCGCCGATCGTGAAGTGAATACCGTTTGGCGGCAGTGCAGCTGAAGCTGACCGCTTGGAGATGTGCCCCTCGGCGACGTACCAGCCGAGGATGAGGCCAAGGTCGTACGACTCCTCCACATAGCGATTCACGGACACGAATTTGATGTGGTGGCGTTGCTTGCTGCGGTGCTTGGCGTCAGAATTCACCTTGCGGATCAGTCCGTCCACTTCTTCGTGAACGCCAGGGCCGACGTGCTCCATCAGGTCATAGAGACGCCGCTCGCGCCCCTCAATCGGTGCTGCCGTCACGATGAAGTCTGTGGGCTGAATGTCTTTGGCAGCCAGCCATACGAATCCGTTGAACGGATCGGCACCATCGCCGTCGATGAGAGTCTCAACCTCACGCGTCGTCCACACAAGAATCGGATGCTCAGGAGTGCAGCGGATGGGCTCTTTGTGCCCGAAGTGCGAGATCGACACCAGCGCCTGATCATTCGGGTTTTCGACGAGAGTTTCGACGACAGCGTAGGACCCGTCGTGCGAGAGCACTCGGTCACCAGCCTGCAGGGTCTCGATCGCCTTTGGCCCGTCGGCAGTATCCACTGGAGTTCCGGCCGGGAAGCAGCTCACTGGCTCGCCGCGCTGCTTCTTGCCGGAGTTCAGGAACGTTGGGGTGGCCGGCTGGAACCGGCCGTCGATGATCTCGTCGACGAGCTTCTCCGCCAGGTCGGTATCACCGGCCGCCAGCGTCAGCGCCACCATGCAGACCCGGTCCTCGAACCGCTCCAGGTACCGCTTCCCGTCGAATGTCTTGAGCGTGTAGGAGGTGTAGTACTTGAACGCGCCCAGAAACGTTGGGAACCGGAACTTCTTGGCGTAAGCGCGGTGCAGCAGCGTCTTGACGAAGTTGCGTGAGTACTCGTCGAGAACCTCACGCTCGTAGTAGTTCTCGCGGATGAGGTAGTCGAGTTTCTCGTCGATGTCGTGGAAGAACACCGTGTTCTGGTTGACGTGCTCCAGGAAGTACTGGTGTGCCGCCTGGACATCCTTCTCGAACTGAATCTTGCCGTCGGCGTCGTACAGATTCAGCATCGCGTTCAGCGCGTGGTAGTCGGTCTCCCCCGACGTATGCGGCGCGCTGGCCGTGACTACATGCTCTGCAGCAGTGACCGTTGGTGGCACGTCTGTTCCTTCCAGAAGTCAGCGAGGCCCGCACGGACGGCTCGCACGTCATCGTCGGTGCCCATCAGTTCGAAGCGATATAGGTACGGCACTGAACACTTGCGCGACACGACGTCGCCCGCGTAGCAGAACTCCGCACCGAAGTTGGTGTTGCCGGCCGCGATGACCCCGCGCAGCAGCGACCGGTTGTGCTCGTCGTTGAGGAATGCGATGACCTGCTTGGGCACATACCCGCCGGCGTTGAGGTTCGGCGTCGCTCGGCCGCCGCCGTAGGTGGGCAGCACCAGCACGTACGGCTCGTCCACCCAGATCCGGCCGTGCAGCGGGATCCGGGTGGCGTCGAGCCCGAGCTTCTGCACGAAGCGGTGGGTGTTCTCCGAGACGCTGGAGAAGTACACCAACCCGCCGTGCGGACTCACCACAACCTCCTGGGAATGACGCCGTTGGCCTAGGCGCTCAGCACGCCCGACAGAGCCTTGATGCGGTCCGGCCGGAAACCCGACCAGTGGTCGTTGCCGGCCACCACGACCGGCGCCTGCAGGTAACCCAGCGCCATCACGTAGTCGCGGGCCTCGCTGTTGAGGCTGATGTCGACCACGTCATAGGAGATCCCCTGCTTGTCCAGCGCCTTGTAGGTGGCGTTGCACTGCACGCATGCGGGCTTGGTGTACACGGTGATGGTCATCGGCGGAACGGCTCCTCAGCGAAAGTTGACACGAACACTCCTCACCCCGTGAGCACCGAGCTTGCTCTGATGCTCAGCGGACCGCCGGGCTTCGAAATTCCTGCCGTCCGGACCAAGAGCACCGGTGCTTCACCACCGGATTTCCGGTCTGGCCGACTCGCAAGGTTTCCGGGCCTGTCGGTGTCTGGGACACTACACCTAGTGTCCCACAAACCAAGGGCATACAACATATTCGAAACCACATCGATGAAATTCCCTGGTCGTAAGCTCTGATGTGACGCCGGTCACGGCGTGTCGCGCTCGCGTCGGCGTGTCGTTCCGCGATCATGGTCCAGGTCTAGCACCTGCCACCGACAAGTCGGCCGGGATGATTGATCCAGCCCCCGCGGCCGCGTATCCAGCAAACTTTCAGCCCACCTCGGCGGCCAGCTTCGTCAACGCATCCTCGAGGCCGGCGACGACGGTGGCATTCTCCCGCGGATGCTTGCCGTCCAAGGAGCCGATCGGCACCGACAAGCTGAGTGCATCGACAACGTTGGCTCCGGCGATGCCGAACGACTTGCGTGTTTCGTCGTGTGCCCAAGTACCGCCATAGCGCCCCAGTGCCGCGCCGACCACCGCGACCGGCTTGCCGGCAACTGCGCTCTTTCCGTACGGGCGCGACAACCAGTCGATGGCATTCTTCACCACGGCCGGAATGCCGCCGTTGTATTCGGGCGTCACCACCAGCAAGGCGTCGACGTCAGCAACCGCCGCGCGCAGCTTCGCCGCCGGGGCCGGGGCATCCGACCCGTCGATGTCCTCGTTGTAGAACGGGATGTCTTCAAGACCGGAGTAGATCGTGACAGAGACGCCGTCCGGCGCGTTGGCTGCGGCAAATTCCGCGATCTGGCGATTGACCGAGGCGGAACGCAGGCTTCCGACCAACACCAACACGTTGACATCCGACATGGGCTCATCCTTTCGCAGTTCGCGGATCCTTGCATCAGCTAACCGGACTATGGTCCGATTTATTCCAGCTGAGTTAAGGTCGGGCATGGCCACCAGCCACCAGCCGCTGCCGGTGTCGGGCCAGACCGTGCAGGAACGCGGCGACGCCGCCCGCAACCGGGGCCTGCTGCTGGACGCGGCGCGGCGGCTGATCGCCGACCGCGGACCTGACGCTGTGACGATGGACGACATCGCCAACGAGGCCGGCGTAGGCAAGGGCACGCTGTTTCGCCGGTTCGGCAGCCGGGCCGGGCTGATGATCGTGTTGCTCGACGAGGACGAGCAGGCCCTCCAGCGAGCGTTCCTGTCGGGCCCTGCGCCGCTGGGCCCGAGCGCGCCGCCGCTGGAACGGCTTCTGGCCTACGGCCGAGCCCGGCTGGCGTTCGTCGCCGAGCATCTTCGCGTTCTCTGCGACGCCGCGCGTGATCCGCAGACGCGATACACCGCGCCGGCCACCCTGCACCGCATCCACATCCGTGTGTTGCTCGAGGCGGCAGAAACCACCGGCGACCTCGACGCGCAGGCCGACGCGCTGCTGGCGCTGCTCGACCCCGGCTATGTCGCACACCAGCTCGAGGACACGGGACGCTCGCTCGACGAGCTCGGGCGGGCGTGGGAGAGCGTGGCCCGCAAGCTATGCGGGCGATGAGCGCTTGCGCGAAGAGCAGACAGCAGCGATGAGCGCTTGCGCGAAGAGCAGACCACAGCGATGAAGTCCTCGCCGCGCTGGATTCTGCACGTCGACCTCGATCAGTTCCTCGCGTCTGTCGAGGAGCGACGGCATCCCGAACTCGCGGGGCTCCCGGTCATCGTCGGCGGGAACGGCGACCCGACCGAACCGCGCAAGGTCGTCACCTGCGCTTCTTATCCTGCAAGGACTTTCGGCGTTCACGCGGGCATGCCGTTGCGCACCGCCGCGCGCAAGTGCCCCGATGCGACGTTCCTGCCCTCCGACCCGGCCGCCTATGATGCTGCCTCCGAGGAGGTGATGAATCTACTTCGCGGGCTTGGGTATCCGGTCGAGGTGTGGGGCTGGGACGAGGCGTACGTGGGCGCCGACGTCGATGACCCCGTCGAGCTGGCCGAGCGCATCCGCACCACGATCGCCGCCGAGACCCGGCTGTCATGTTCGGTGGGAATCAGCGACAACAAACAGCGCGCGAAGGTAGCTACCGGCTTCGCCAAACCCGGTGGCATCTTCACCCTGACCGACGCCAACTGGACGACCGTGATGGCAGACCGCGGGGTCGACGCACTTTGGGGCATCGGTATGAAGACCGCGAAAAAACTTGCCACGATGGGAATTACCACGGTCGCGCAGCTCGCGGCAACCGACGCCGATGCCCTGACATCCACGTTCGGCCCGACCACCGGATTGTGGTTGCTGCTCCTGGCCAAAGGCGGCGGTGACACCACGGTCAGCGCCG
Source organism: uncultured Actinomycetota bacterium (assembly GCA_963775205.1). Lineage (GTDB taxonomy): Bacteria > Actinomycetota > Actinomycetes > Mycobacteriales > Mycobacteriaceae > Mycobacterium. The sequence goes on from CAVZHV010000002.1 coordinate 695,126, forward strand.
AGCCGTGGATCCCGCGTTCGCGCAGCCACGTCGTCACCTTCCCCCGCGATCTCACCGACCGTGCCGAAATGGACGCGGCCGTCGGAGATCTGGCGCTTCGCACGCTCGCGGAGATCACGGCGGAGTCGCGGATCGTCACCCGGGTGGCGGTCACCGTGCGAAGTTCGGCGTTCTTCACCCGCACCAAGATCCGCAAGCTCGAGAAACCGAGCATCGATCCCGACGTCGTCGTGCCGGCCGCGTTGCGGGTACTCGACATGTTCGAACTCGACAGGCCAGTGCGGCTTCTCGGTGTGCGGCTGGAACTCGCGCCGCCCGATTGAAAACGTTGACTGTGCGCCGAGGGCGTGGGCTACTCGGCCTCTCGCGCCGTAGACGCAGAGTCAACGAAGCGGGTGCGCGGCATCATCTGAGTGAAGATGTCGTTCGCCCGGCGCATCGCAATGCTGTACGGCCACCACGCCACGCGCTTGAACAGATACAGCGCGCGAATGTCGTGGGAGGTGTAGATCAAGAACCGGTTCTTGCCGATTCCGGCAAGAATCTTGTCTGCGACCACTTCCGGCGCGACGGCATGGCCGGTGAACCGGTTGACCAGGCGCTGCACCCGCGGGTGTTCCCGGTCGACGCCGGCGATCTCGGCGGTGTTCACCAACGGGGTGTTCACCGCCCCGGGCACGACCACCGACACCCCGATGCGATGGCGGGCGAGGTCGAACCGCAACACCTCCGAGAGGCCGCGCAGCCCGAATTTGCTTGCGCTGTAGGCCGAGTGCCACGGCAGCGCGACCAGTCCCGCGGCCGACGACACGTTCACCAGATGCCCGCCGCGGCCGGCGGCCACCATCGGCGGGAGGAAAGTCTCGATGACGTGAATGGGTCCCATCAGGTTGATCGAGACCATCGAGCTCCACTGTTTGTGAGTGAGCTGTTCGACGGTCCCCCAGGCCGACACGCCCGCGATGTTCATCAGGATGTCCATGCTGCGATGGCTGGTGTGGATGTCGGCGCCGAAGCGAGCCACCTCGTCGTAGTCGGCGATGTCCAGCACGCGATGCTCGGCCACTGTGCCACCGAGCGCGCGCACGTCGGAGACGGTCGTCTCCAGCCCTGCAGCGTCACGGTCGGTGAGATACAGCTCCGCGCCCTCAGCCGCCAGCTTCAGCGCCGTCGCGCGGCCGATCCCGCCGGCCGCGCCCGTCAAGAACACCCGCTTGCCTGCGAACGTCTGCGCCACGGCCGTGACCCTACCGGCCGAGGTCAGCTGCGGCCTTGACCGCCCCACAGTGCAGCGAGCCACAGCTTTTCGAGCACTCGCACACCACGCTGCACGTCGCGGCCAGGTCCGAGATAGGTGATGTCGCCGGAGAGCATCAACGCCGTCGTGGCGCAGAGGGTGCGCACGAGCGCGGGGATGTCATCGCTGATCGGGCGCGCTGTGCCGGCCGTGATTTCACGCTCGACGATGCCGATGATCTGGTCGACGATCGAGTCGATCTGACGGTCGAGGATGTCCCTGATCTTCGCGTCGGTGTTTCGCGCGTCGTTGCACGCGGTCATGATCGGATCGTTGTGCGCGAAGACCGCGACGGCGCTGCCCACCATCCGTTCGGCGAAGGCGGCCGGGGTCTCGTCGGCGCCTCGGGGAGCGAAGTAGTGGGTGAGCTCTTCGAGCTCGTGGGTCGCCTCGGTCAGGATCGCCGCCAGCACGTCGTACTTCGAGTCGAAGTAGAAGTAGAAGCCCGACCGGGCGATGCCGGCCTGCTCGCTGATGGCGCTGACCGACAGATCGGCAAATGCCTGCTCCTGCAACAGTTCTCGCACCGCAGCGACGATCGCCTCCCGCTGGCGGTCGCCACGGGTACGCCGGGGTGCCGGCGTCGCGGACTCTGCGGTCATGCCTAGCACTGTTCCATCACCAGTTGTCCACGCCAAACTTGACAGGCGTCAAGTATGCCTATCAGGATAGAGCCGAGTGACACCGTTCACAGCGTCTAACCCAGGAGCTCTTGAATGGCGACGATCAGTACACCGGAGTATCTGCTCGACCAAGCCAAGCGCCGGCTCACCCCGTCGTTCAACAACTTCCCCGGCATGGGCGCCGTGGAACGGCGGCTGCTGCACACCGAATTTCCGCCGAGGAAGCTCGCCGATCCTCCGCCTGGCAGCGGGCTGAAGCCGGTGATGGGCGATGCGGGGCTGCCGTTCCTTGGCCACATGATCGAGTTGTTGCGCGGCGGCCCGGACTACTTGCTGTTCCTCTACAGAACCAAGGGCCCGCTGGTGTTCGGGGACTCGCCGGTGTTGCCGTCGGTCGCAGCGCTGGGCCCCGATGCCGCGCAAGCCATCTACTCCAACCGCAACAAGGACTTCTCGCAGCAGGGTTGGACGCCAGTGATCGGCCCGTTCTTCCACCGCGGCCTGATGCTGCTCGACTTCGACGAGCACTTGTTCCACCGCCGGATCATGCAGGAAGCGTTCGTCCGCTCGCGGCTGGTCGGTTATGCCGAGCAGGTCGACAAGGTCGTCTCCCAAGTGGTTGCCGACGACTGGGTGGTCAACGACGCGCGGTTCCTGCTCTATCCGGCGATGAAAGAACTCACGCTCGACATCGCCTCGATGGTGTTCATGGGCCATGAACCAGGCACTGATCGCGAGCTGCTGACGAAGGTCAACAGAGCGTTCACCACCACCACCCGCGCGGGCAACGCGGTCATCCGCAAGAGTGTGCCGCCGTTCACCTGGTGGCGCGGCCTGAAAGCAAGGGAACTGCTGGAGAACTATTTCGAGGCGCGCGTGAAGGAGCGCCGCGGCCACGAGGGCAACGATTTGCTGACCGTGCTGTGCCAGACCGAGGACGAGGACGGCAACCGGTTCTCCGACGAGGACATCGTCAACCACATGATCTTCTTGATGATGGCCGCCCACGACACGTCGACGTCCACCGCGACGACCATGGTCTACCACCTGGCCGCCAACCCCGAATGGCAGGACCGGTGCCGCGACGAGTCCGACCGGCTCGGCGACGGACCGCTGGACATCGAATCGCTGGAGAAGCTCGAATCGCTCGACCTGGTGATGAACGAGTCGATCCGGATCGTGACGCCGGTTCAGTGGGCGATGCGTCAGACGGTGCGCGACACCGACCTGCTGGGCTACTACCTCCCGAAGGGCACCAACGTCATCGCATATCCGGGGATGAACCATCGACTGCCGGAAATCTGGACGGACCCGTTGAAGTTCGACCCAGATCGGTTCGCGGAGCCGCGCAACGAGCACAAGCGGCACCGCTACGCGTTCACCCCGTTCGGCGGTGGCGCGCACAAGTGCATCGGGATGGTGTTCGGCCAGCTGGAGGTCAAGACGATCATTCACCGGCTGCTGCGCAGTTATGAGCTGCAACTTCCCCGGCCGGGGTATGAGGCAACCTGGGACTACGGCGGCATGCCCGTGCCGAAGGACGGCATGCCGATCGTGCTGCGGCCGTTGAACCGCTAACCCGAAGTCACCGCCGTCGCCAGGTGAACTTCTTGGTTTCGGGGTCGATCTCGGTATACCAGGCCACCGACATCAAGCGGTTCACGCACGCGATCATGGCTCGCAACACGGACTCCGTCTTGTCCTCAGACCACCCCATCGCCCATTCGGCATGCTCCCCATCACTGCCCTGGATGAACGTGGCGGTGTGATCGCCGGACTGCAGCTGGTGGAAGCGGACCATTTCGATGGAAATACCCCGCTCGAACAACATCGCGGTCAATGCGGCCACCGGTCCATGGGCTGGGACGTTGACGGTCTCGATCTGGTCGCCGATGGCGACAGTGGCCTTGAACATCCGTGCCTGCGGGCCGAGTCGGGTGGCCGGCCGGTCGCCGTCGACGCATTCGAAGCTGCCCAACCGAAGTGGTCCTGAGCTGGGGCTATAGATAGCGGTGAAGGTTTCCCACGTCATGTTCTCGGCATCCTCGCGGAGGCCGCGAGGCAGCGGGACGACGCCGAAGCGACTCGATGGCGTTTCGTGGGGGTGGGTTGCGATGTTGGTGCCTGATTGGGGTGTCATGTGCCGGTCTTCTGTTCGAAGGGAGATGACCGACGTAGTAGCTCGACCCACAGCGGGGGGTCGGTCTGAATCAGACCCCGCTGCGGGCCGCTACTACGAGAAGCCTAGGCACGTCACCGACAATAGACGCTGCCGCGCTGTCGGTGCAAGCGGATTTAGCTGGTAGCGAGCGAATCGATTGCAGCCTGCAGCTTGTTCGTGACCTCGTCGGCGACGGGCTGCAACTTTGGGTTTGCTGTGACGTCCACCAAAAGCTTCGGGTTCATCGCCTCGACGAAGACGGTGCCGCCCCCGTCAGGGTTCTTCCGGACGACGACGTTGCACGGCAGCAGCAGCCCGATCTGGCGTTCGATGTCGACGGCACGGTGGGCCAGCGGCGGGTTGCACGCGCCGAGGATGACGTAGTCCTCCATGTCGGCGCCGAGTTTCTGTTTCAACGTCGCCTTCATGTCGATCTCGGTGAGCACCCCGAAGCCGTTTTCGGCCAGCGCCTCGCGGGTCTTCTTGACAGCGTCGTCGAATGTTGTGTGCAACTCGGTCGACAAAGCGATGTTCATCGTTGACCACCCATTCGTCTGTATGCCTGCGACTAACGTCACCGTATCTCGTTTCGCCGGTTACCGTCCGGCCATGCCGTTAGCCGACGGTGAAGTCTTCGCCGGATACAGGATTCTGCGGCGGCTCGGTTCCGGCGGGATGGGCGAGGTCTAATCTGGCTCAACATCCCCGCCATGCTGCCCAATCCTGGATCCACCCACGGCGGGTGGTACTGCCACGCAAGGACCGCGTGGATGGGGATCTTGCGAGCCCGTGCCTCTCCGAATGCCCATAGCAGAGCGTTGGTCGATCCCTGCGACGCGTCGACGCCGACCACAATCCGTCCGCTTTCGTGCGGGCTGTCGGCAGAAGCAAGCGACTCCGAAGTTGATCGTCCAGTACTGGCCATGGGCTCAGTATGTGCTCCATCGGTACCGCTGCGTGCCGACAACGCTTACGCACGTTCTGCTTCGCCGTGCTTTTCGCGGCCCTCGCAGCATCTCGGCGTATCGTTGCAGGGCTGAGACATCCAGCGAGTGCGAAATGAGCCGGCCGTCCGCTGCTGACTTCACGGAGCGTCGGCTCTGAGACGTACATCAGCCGGGATTGTGTGCTGACCGGATCACGATGAATTGTTCTTCCTTACCACCTCCGTCGCGGGCACTGAGGCGAACTCACGGCGAGCCCCGGTGATTGCCGTCACCGTCTTGGGTTTGCCCACACGCATACGGGCGTGCCTGTTCGATCTGGATGGTGTGCTGACGCAGACGGCTACGGTGCATGCCGCCGCGTGGAAGGAGATGTTCGACGCCTTCCTGAAAGATCAAGCAGCAGAGACCGATACGCCGTTCGTCGCGTTCGACAAGGTGGCCGACTACGACACCTACGTCGACGGGAAAAGCCGAACCGACGGCACCCGATCATTCCTGCAGTCCCGCTCCATCGACCTACCGATGGGCCAGGTCGGTGACCGGGCGGACGCGGAGACGATCTATGGGCTCAGCAATGCCAAGAACGCGATTCTGGTCCGCAGGATCCGCCACGACGGTGTGCAGGCCTACCCGGGTTCGGTCCGCTACCTCCGGGCTGTGCGCTCGGCAGGCCTGCGCACAGTGGTGGTGTCCTCGAGCGCCAACTGCGCGGAGGTTCTGGTCGCCGCCGGTATCGCCGACCTGTTTGAGACACGCATCGACGGCGTCACGGTGGCCGCCCGCCGGCTGGCGGGCAAACCCGCCCCGGACACCTACCTGGCCGCGGCCGCAGCGCTGAGGGTTCCACCACGGGATGCGGCGGTGTTTGAGGATGCCCTGTCCGGGGTGGAGGCCGGCCGGGCAGGCGGGTTCGGGTTCGTGGTCGGGGTCGACCGCGTCGGTCAGGCGGCCGCGTTGCGCGAACATGGAGCCGACATAGTTGTCAGCGACCTCGCGCAACTATTGGACATGTCGTGATCTCGCACCCGGCATACACGGTTGAGCCGTGGTGTCTGCGCGAGACCAGCCTCGATCTCGAGGTGATCGCGCAGAGCGAATCCCTGTTCGCCCTGTCCAACGGTCACCTCGGATGGCGGGGAAATCTGGACGAGGGAGAGCCGCACGGGCTGCCCGGCTCCTACCTGAACGGCGTCTACGAATCGCACCCGTTGCCTTACGCTGAAGCCGGTTACGGCTACCCCGAAGCCGGTCAGACCGTCATCAACGTCACCAACGGCAAAGTGATCCGCCTCCTGGTCGATGATCAGCCTTTCGACGTCCGCTACGGGCAACTCGTCGCTCATGAACGGGTGCTGGACTTCCGCAGCGGCCTACTGCGCCGTGAGGTCGAGTGGATATCACCTGGCGGCAAGGGCGTGCGGGTGCGTTCGCGCCGGCTGGTGTCGCTGGTCCAGCGTTCGATCGCCGCCATCTGTTACGACGTCGAAGCACTCGACCAGACAGTGCGGGTGGTGCTGCAGTCCGAGCTGCTTGCTAACGAAACGTTGCCGCTCAGCAGTGTCGGTGACCCGCGGAAACCGGCGGCGCTGCCGGTGCCGCTGGTAGCGGAGGAACACACCTGCGGTCCGACTGGCGCGTCGTTGCTGCACCACACCACCCTCAGCGGTCTGCGGCTCGGCGTGGCCATGGAGCACCGCATCGACGCTCCGCCGTCGATGCAGGTGTCCAGCGAAAGCACGCCCGATCTGGGCCGGGTCACGATCACCGCGACGCTGCAACCCGGGCAGCGGCTGCGGGTGATCAAGTTCGTGGCCTACGGCTGGTCGGCGGCCCGCTCGCAACCAGCAGTCCGCGATCAGGTCGCCGCGGCATTGGTCGGGGCGGTGCAGTCGGGTTGGGACGGGCTGATCGCCGAACAGCGAACCTATCTCGACGACTTTTGGGGCGGCGCCGATGTTGAGGTCGACGGTGACCCTCCGGTGCAGCAGGCAGTGCGTTTCGCCTTGTTGCACCTCCTGCAGGCCGGCGCCCGGGCCGAAGGACGCGCGATCGCGGCGAAGGGGCTGACCGGCCCGGGCTATGACGGGCACGCGTTCTGGGACACCGAAACGTTCGTCCTACCGGTGCTCACCTACACCGCACCCCGGTCCGCCGCCGACGCGCTGCGCTGGCGCCATTCGATCCTGCCCGCTGCCCGTCAGCGGGCCATCCAGCTCGGCCTGAGGGGGGCGGTGTTTCCGTGGCGCACGATCGCCGGACCGGAATGCTCGGGATACTGGCCGGCGGGCACCGCTGCGTTCCACGTCGGCGCGGACATTGCTGACGCGGTCGTCCGCTACATCGAGGTCACCGGCGATGAGTGCTTCGCACGCGAGGTGGGTCTGGAGCTGCTGGCTCACACGGCGCGGCTGTGGTGCTCGCTGGGCCACTACGACCCGCACCGACGATTCCGCATCGACGGCGTCACCGGGCCCGACGAATACTCGGCGATGGCCGACAACAACCTCTACACAAATCTGATGGCCCAGCACAATCTTGTCTCCGCTGCTGAGGCCGCCGCGCGTCACCCGGCAGAGGCGCGCACCCTGGGTATCGACGCGCCGGAGGTCCAACGGTGGCGCGACGCGGCGGCCGCGATCGTGATCCCTTACGACGACGCGCTAGGAGTTCACGCCCAGGATGAGGGGTTCACCAGCCACGAACGCTGGGACTTCGAAGAGACCAGCGACAAGCAGTATCCGCTGCTGCTGCACTTTCCCTACTTCGACCTCTACCGCAAACAGGTCGTCAAGCAAGCCGATCTTGTCCTGGCGATGCACCTGCGCGGCGCGGCGTTCACTGCCGAGGAGAAGGCCCGCAATTTCGCCTACTACGAGGCCCTCACAGTCCGGGATTCCTCGTTGTCGGCCTGCACCCAGGCGGTGCTGGCCGCCGAAACCGGCCATCTCGACCTGGCCTATGACTATCTGATCGAGGCGGCCCTGATGGACCTCGACGATCTCGAGCACAACACCTCTGACGGGCTGCACACCGCGTCCCTGGCCGGGACCTGGATCGCCCTGGTGGAGGGGCTCGCCGGACTTCGCGAAAGCAACGGCAGCGTCACCTTCTCCCCCCAGCTACCAGCCGGCATCACCAAGCTGTCCTTCACGATCCGAGTGCAGGACAGGCGACTTCACGTCCAGATCACTCCCGACGGCACGCAGTACCGCCTCTTTGACGGATCGCCACTGTCGGCGCTGCACAACGGGCGGCCCATCATCGTGACCACCGCCGCGCCGATCAGCGCGCCTAACCGACAGACGCCCCCGAGCACGGCGCCTACCCAACCGCCGGGCCGGGCACCACGGCAGCACAGACGATGACGCTCTCGCGCCTCTCGGCCGGATTCTGGCGGGGAGCTAGGCCCGAAGGGGTCTGCCGCTGATTCGCCGGAAGGTGGCTTCGATGCCGAAGGCCAGCGCCACTATCCCGGCTAGGACCGTGCACGCGCCGAGACTGCTCTTCGCGACAAGAGCGCCGAGTGCCCCCACGCATGCCGCAGCGGCGAGCACGGAGATCCAGGGCCGTGGCGATCCGCGGCGTCGCGCGGTGCGCGCTTCGGCTCCATTCACCACGGCGAAGATGACGAGGAAACCGGCGCTGCCCATGGTGGAGATGCTCTCGAGGTTCAGCAGGTTCGCGATCAGGACGGTCGATCCCGCAGTGATGAGCAGTCCTTCGAGTGGCTGCTTCCAGATCGGTCGTTCCAGCTGGGCGGGTAGTTCTCTGGACTTGGCGATGATGTAGGTCATTCGCGCGGATCCGTACAGGGTGGCGTTGATCGCCGATGCGGTCGATAGCATCGCCGCCACGGCGATCATGGTGAACCCCACTGCCCCGAGTGCTGGTCGGGCCGCCTCGGCCAGCGCATAGTCGCGGGCATTCACCAGCTGTGCGACGGGCAACGAGCCGACGGCGACGATAGCGACGAGCACGTAGAGCGCGATCACGAACAGCACCGAGATGTAGTACGCCCGCGTGAGGGTGCGGCCCGGATCGGCGACGTCCTCAGCTCCTCCGCGGCTCGGGTACGCCTTCGACAACAGTGAGTACGATCTCGCGGTCAACAACGCCACCAGCCCGGCCAGTAGAAACGCGACCGGCGCTGCGCCCTTGGTGATCTGCACCGCCAGTCCCAGGACGGCGAAGATCCCGCCCCCCACCATGCCGCCGACACCGATCGCGACAGCACCCCACAACCCGACCGGCGGGGTGGCCGCGGACTCGGAGCGGGGCACCGCGACAGCCTATCCGCCGCACCGTACTGTTTGGGTCGCTCCGGACCGCCCTCAGAGCTGGCTTCGGAACGACTCCAACTCCCGGTGACGCTCGGGCGTGGTTTCGGGGTAGGCCATCTTGAGGCTGTCGAGGGCGTCGAGGACGATCTGGGAGACGATGAGGCGGGCGTTGTCCTTGTCGTCGGCCGGCACGACGTACCAGGGAGCATGCTCAGTGCTGGTCGCTTGCAGGCACTCACCGTAGACCTGCTGGTAGGTGTCCCAGTAGGACCGTTCGCGGATGTCGGCGAGACTGAATTTCCAGTTCTTCTCGGGTGCGTCGATGCGGGCACGGAACCGTTGCGCCTGTTCATCTTTCGACAGGTGCAGGAAGATCTTGACAATCTGGGTGCCGTTGCGGTGCAGGTGGGCCTCGAGGTCGCGGATCGACCGGTAGCGCTGTTTCCAGAGGGTCTTCTGATCGATCAGCTGATCGGGCAGTCCGTGTCCGTGCAGAATCTTGGGGTGGACGCGGGCGATGAGGACGTCCTCGTAATAGGAGCGGTTGAAGATGCCGATCCGGCCGCGTTCGGGCAGGCTGCAGGTGGTGCGCCAGAGGAAGTCGTGCTCGAGGTCCTGCTCGGTGGGCTGCTTGAAGCTGAACACCTGGCAGCCTTGGGGATTCACGCCGGACATCACGTGGCGGATCGCGCCGTCTTTGCCGGCGGCGTCCATGCCCTGAAAGATCAGCAGCAACGCCCAGTGATCGGAGGCGTAATGCAGCTGCTGCAGTGAGGCCAGTTTCTTGACGTGTTTCTTCAGCTGCTTCTTGTAGTTCTTGTGCGACGTGTAGAGGGCTTTCACCGTTGTCGGCACTTCTGCCAGGTCAACGTAGTGACCGGCCTCTACCCGGAAATCTGTCGAGTCGATTGCCACAGTCGGTCCTCTCTGCGCGGTTCGGTGAAAGACATGTCGTCGTGGGATGGGTTCCGGTTTCCCCCGGCGCCGAGGAGCGCGGCGTCGACGTTCCATCGCCCGATGCAGCGTTCGCCGTGGTAGTCCTCAATCACCGAGATCGAGGCGGTGATGCTGGCGAACAGGCGCCCGTTCTCGGCGGCCAGTCCCAGCGCACGTGCGGCCAGGATTCGGGAGAAGTGCCCGTGGGTGACGACGACAACCGGCTCGGTGCACGTCGCGACGTGCGCGTCGAGAAAGGCATCGGCCCGCGCGCCGACGGCCCCGGTTGATTCGCCGTGTGGGCATCCGTCGCGCCAGATGTCCCAGCCGGGCGCCGACAGGCGGATCTGTTCGTCGGTCAGACCCTCGTAGTCGCCGTAGTCATATTCCGCGACGAGCGGATCCACTGTGACGTGCCAGTCCGGGAGGGCGAGGCCGGCCGTTTCGGTGGCGCGCCGGCGGGGGCTGGAAAACGCCAGCGCGCTTCGGCCCGACAATATGCGCTCGACCAGCGGCGCCAGCGAGGCGGCCTGCCGGTGACCGTGCGACGTGAGGGGCAGATCGGTGGTGCCGGTGTAACGCCCGGACAGCGTCCATTCGGTGCCGCCATGGCGCAGGATGACCAGTTTCATCGCTGTTCGACGTCATCCCCGCGCAGCGGCACGGTGGAGCCAGTCGTTGCGTGACCCCCGCGCACGGTCGTCCGGGTCGGCACGAAACGCGGTGTCGTGATCGTCATGACGAGGTCGCCCGGTCGTGCTCGGTGCACCAGTTGCATCGGCGGGGATAAGCGGCACCGGGTGGTTCGTCGCCACCGCTGCTGATCACCGCGCCGTGGGGGCATTCACTGCTGTCGTGACGGCTGTGATCCCCGGGGCGCTCGCGGTGTGAAGAAGACCCCGCATTGTCGTGGCGACGATCGTCTTCGGTACCGGGCCACGGCTGGTCGTCATACGTGAGCCGACAACGCTGTGGGTACATACTCGCCGCGGCGGGCGTCCCGATTGTTCTTGGCCCGTTGCGCAATGGCGTGTTGCGCGGGGCCCGCGTTCGTGTCCCGGCCGTCCCAGATGCTCAGGGCGGGTTGCTGGATCGCTCTGCCGAAAGAGAAGGCCACCCGCCACGGCAACGGTCGCTCCCCTGCGGCGTTGATGGCGTTGAGTCGGGCCGAGGCGAGATCGCCGGACTGGCCACCGGAGAGGAACACGATCCCGGCGACAGCAGCCGGGACGGCCCGGCGCAGGCAGCAGATGGTGGCCTGCGCGAGCTCCTCGACGGTCGGCTGGATCGGGTGCAGTTGGGAAAAGACTTCCCGGAGAACATCTTCGGTGACCTCACCGCAGCGAGCGGCGGTGTGCTCGCCGGTCATGAGGACTTCGGGTTCCACGACGGGAACCAGGCCGGCCTCCTGACACAGCGCCGCATAACGGGCCAGCGCCTGCGCGTTGGCCTGCACGCAGCCACGACTCGGTTCGGTCTCGCCGACGGTGAACACGGCCCGCCATTTCGCGAACCGCGCCCCTAACGCCGCATACTCGGCGAAGCGTTCACGCAGCCCGTCAAGGCCCTCGGTCACTTTCTCCCCCGGGTGACCGGCCAGCTGTTCGGCACCGAGGTCCACCTTGATACCGGGGACGATCCCCGCCTCGACGAGGACAGCCGCAAACCCGTCACCGCCGGCGGTGTGTTGGCGGATCGTCTCGTCACACAGGATGACACCGCTGATGCTGTCGGCAAGGCCGGGGGTGGTCACGATCATTTCCCGGTAGGCGCAGCGGTTGTGCTCGGTCTGGGTGATCCCGAGCCGGGCGAACCGGCGGTTGCAGGTAGGGATGGACTCGTCGATGGCAAGCAGACCCTTGTCGGCGGCGACCAACGCGTTCGCCGCGGTTATCAGGCGTGGCAGGTCCAGCCCAGCAACCGAGGGGACCGGCGCCCGGGCTGTCGACGTCGTCATCCCGTTGGGGTCCAGGTCCAGTTGCGGATGTCGGGGTGGTCTTGGCCGTGGGTGTTGATGTAGAGGGTGTGTTCGACGAGTTTGTCGGCCATGGCCTGTTTGAGGTAGTCGCCGGTGGCGCCGAGTTGGGGGAGGCGGTCGATGACGTCGGTGACGAGGTGGTAGCGGTCGAGTTTGTTCTGGACCCGCATGTCGAAGGCGGTGGTGATGGTGCCTTCTTCGGTGTAGCCGCGCACGTGCAGGTTGTGGTTGGTCCGGCGGTAGGTGAGTCGGTGGATCAGCGCGGGGTAGCCGTGGAAGGCGAAGATGATGTGTTTGTCGGTGGTGAACAGGGCGTCGTAGTCGCGGTCGTCGAGGCCGTGGGGGTGCTCGCTGGCGGACTGCAGTTTCATCAGGTCGACCACGTTGACGACGCGGATTTTCAACGCGGGCAGGTGTTCGCGCAGGATCTGCACCGCCGCGAGCACCTCCAGGGTGGGGGTGTCTCCGCAGCACGCGAGCACGACGTCGGGGTCGGCGCCGGAGTCGTTGCCGGCCCAGTCCCAGATGCCGATGCCTTCGGTGCAGTGCACCTCGGCTTGCTCGATGTTCAGCCACTGTGGCATCGGGTGTTTGCCGGCGACGATCACGTTGACGTAGTGGCGGCTGCGCAGGCAGTGATCAGCCACCGAGAGCAGGCAGTTGGCGTCCGGCGGCAGATACACCCGCACGATGTCGGCTTTCTTGTTCACGACGTGGTCGAGGAAGCCGGGGTCCTGGTGGGTGAAGCCGTTGTGGTCCTGTTGCCAGACGTGGGAGGCCAGCAGGTAGTTCAGCGAGGCGATGTCGCGGCGCCACGGCAGTTGCGCGGTCACCTTGAGCCATTTGGCGTGCTGGTTGAACATCGAGTCGACGATGTGGATGAACGCCTCGTAGCAGTTGAACAGCCCGTGCCGTCCGGTGAGCAGATAGCCTTCCAGCCACCCTTCGCACTGGTGCTCGCTGAGCATCGAATCCAGTACCCGCCCCCGCGGCGCGAGGTATTCGTCGCCGGCCACGGTGCGGGCCTCCCATTGGCGGTCGGTGACCTCAAAGACCGCGTCGAGCATGTTCGACACGGTTTCATCAGGGCCGAAGATCCGGAAATTGCGCGCCTCGTCGTTGCGCGTCACCACATCGCGCAGGAATCCGCCCAGCACGCGGGTGTCTTCGGCCTCCACCGCGCCCGGTGCGGCCAGGGCGACCGCGTGGGCGCGGTAGTCGGGCATCGCCAGATCACGCACCACCCCGGCGTTGGTGTGCGGGTTGGCGCCCATCCGCCGGCGCCCCGCCGGGGCCAGTGCGGCCAGGTCGGGCAGCAGCCGGCCGGCCTGGTCGAACAGTTCGTCGGGCTGGTAACTGCGCATCCAGGCGTCGAGGAGTTCGACGTGCCCGGGATGGGCCTCGTCGACGAGTAACGGCACCTGATGGGCCCGGAACGTGCCCTCGATCTGCAGGCCGTCGACGACCTTCGGTCCGGTCCAGCCCTTCGGGGAACGCAACACGATCATCGGCCACCGCGGGCGGGTGGTCTGGCCGCCGGTGCGCGCCGCACGCTGGATGGCGTGGATGTCTTCGATCACCGTGTCCAGGATGCTGGCCATCAGTTCGTGCATGTCTTCGGGGTCATCACCTTCGACGTAGTGCGGGTCCCAGCCGCAGCCGCGCAGGAACTGGTCGAGTTCCTCACCCTCGATGCGGGCCAGCACGGTGGGGTTGCTGATCTTGTAGCCATTCAGATGCAGGATCGGCAGCACCGCCCCGTCGCCGACCGGGTTGAGGAACTTGGTGGAATGCCAGGCGGTGGCCAGCGGCCCGGTTTCGGCCTCCCCGTCACCGATGACACACGCCACGATCAGAGCCGGGTTGTCGAACGCGGCGCCGAACGCGTGGCTCAGCGAATAGCCCAGCTCCCCGCCCTCGTGGATCGATCCCGGCGTTGTCGGCGCCACATGGCTGGAAATGCCGCCGGGAAAAGAGAATTGGGTGAACAACTTCGTCAGCCCGGCCTCGTCGCGGCCGACGTCGGGATAGATCTCGCTGTAGGAGCCCTCCAGGTAGGTATTCGCGACCAGCGCCGGGCCGCCGTGGCCGGGGCCGGCAACATAGAACATGTCCAGGTCGTACTTGGTGATGACCCGGTTCAGATGCACGTAGATGAAGTTCTGCCCCGGCGTGGTCCCCCAATGCCCGACAACGAGCGGCTTGACATCCGAGAGCGCCAGCGGCCGCCTCAGCAGCGGGTTGTCGTACAAATAGATCTGACCGACCGACAGGTAATTCGCCGCGCGCCAATAGGCGTTCATCTTGTGCAGCAGTTCAGGTTCCAACGTGCGGGCACCGGGCATCGTTCGGGTACTCGTCATGAGATGTCCTTGTTCTCGACCTGGGGAATTGCGTTGTCGATGGCGTTCGTCGCTGGTCGGTTGATCGGCGACGAGTCCGTCAGCAGCTGGATGAGCTGGCGCTCATCCAGCGCCGTCCAGGCGCGCCACTGATCGGGATCGTCCTCGAGTCCGACAGCGGTCGTTTGACGGGTGGTGTGCCAGGCCGGTGCGGCCGCCGGCGTCCTCACCCGGGGAGATCGCACGCCGCGGAACATCAACCAGTAGCTCCACCCGATCAACGACAGGAACAGCAGCGCGGCGATCACGGTCGGCCCCCCGCGGCCGTGGTTCCATTGACCACCGCTGCGGTCGGCGGGGGAACGGGAATCGGTGGCTGCGGCTGTGGCTCGACTGCTGCCGCGCCCTCACGGGCCAGGAACGCGCCGAGTTCGCCGATGGTCGACATCAACGGTGCCGGGAACACCACGGTGGTGTTCTTGTCGACGCCGAGTTCGACGAGGGTCTGCAGATTGCGTAACTGCAACGCGAGCGGGTGGGCCATCATGGTGTCCGAGGCGTCCCCCAGCGCGGCCGCGGCCAGCGATTCACCCTCGGCGGCAATGATCTTGGCGCGCTTCTCCCGCTCCGCCTCGGCCTGGCGGGCCATCGCCCGCTTCATGCTGTCGGGCAGTTGGATGTCTTTGAGCTCCACCAAGGTGACCTGTACACCCCACTCGATGGTGGTGACGTCGAGGATGTCCTGGATGTCGAGGTTGATCTTGTCGGTCTCCGAGAGGGTCTCGTCCAGGGTGTGCTGGCCGACGACCTTGCGCAAAGTGGTTTGGGCGATCTGGTCAATCGCGGAGTATACGTTCTCGATCGCCACGACCGACTTCACCGCGTCGACGACCTTGAAGTAAGCGACCGCGGAGACGTCGACGCTGACGTTGTCGCGGGTGATGATGCCCTGCGACTGGATCGGCATCGTCACGATCCGCAACGAAATCCGGTGCAGCACATCGATGAACGGGATGATGAGCCGCAGCCCGGGTTGGCGTTCGCCGATCACCCGGCCCAGCCGGAACAGCACGCCGTTCTCGTATTGTTTGACAATCCGCACCGCCATCGCCAGCACCAGCAGTGACAGGACGACCAGGACAACGACTACGACGCCCAGCGCTTTCATCGCCGTGCACCTGTCGGTGAGCCGTGCTGAGGAGTGCCCGCGGCAACTGTCGTTGTTCGGGGGTGCTGCAAGGGGGCCGATCGAGCTGGAAAACTCTGTGGAACAGTCATGGTGATCCTGATGTGAAGACGATCACCGGCGCGTAGGGGCCTTGGAGCCAAGTGCTCCTGAAGTTCTGCGGCGGACAGCCGAACTCGTCCCGAACCAGCTGAAATTCTCAGCAGCTCCGACGTTACACTCCTTGGGACGCACCCCACCGAATGTCGTTCGGACTCAGAGCACTTTCCCAGGTTGGCCGGCATTCCTGATAGTCGACGGATTCAGGCGCGAGGACGCGTTCCTCGGGCCGCCGCTGCCGGCACGCGGTCCAGAACTGCGAGCGGCGGTACTCTTGGCGTGACAAACCCTCGTGGCTGTTGGGCCGCACGGGCATGTCGTCGGGCTCTGTCTCGCTATGGCGGGCACCGAGCGGGACTAAATGAACACAGGTGGCATCCGGATGACCGAGTTCACCAAGGGCGCCGACAGCACCCCCGCCGGATCACTGACCCCAGAGCAGGCCAGCGCCGATGCCGCCGACCTGCAGACCGCCATCGGCGACTTGGCGGGCCTGGTGGTGGATAGTCGCGGGCTGCCTGAGTTGCTGGCCGAGGTCGCGGCGTTTGCAGTTCATGCGATCCCGGGCGCGGATGGTGCTGGGGTGACCCTGTTGCGGGTCGACCGGATCAACAACATGGTTGAGGCGTTGGCGGCCAGTGCGCCGTTTGTCGCGGAGATCGATCACATCCAGTACGTCGCCCTGCAGGAAGGCCCCTGCATCACCGCGGCGTTGGAGCGCCGAACGGTGCGTTCCGGGTCGTTGGGTGGGGAGAAGATGTGGCCGCGGTTCGGCCCCCGTGTAGGCAGGTTGGGGGTGCACAGCGCGCTGTCACTGCCGCTGCTGCTGCCTGATCGGGAAGTGGTCGGGGCGATCAACGTCTACGCCCACGACAAGGATGTCTTCGACGAGCACGCCGCCGAACTCGGGGAACTGTTCGCCAAACCCGCGGCGGTCGCCGTGCACAATGCGCAGATCCTGGCCCAGGCGATGACGCTGGCCGCCCAGTTGCAGACCGCGCTATCAACGCGACCGGTGATCGATCAAGCGATCGGCCTGATCCGGGGACGCAGCGGGCGCAGCGCCGAAGACGCGTTCACCCGACTGCGGGCCATCAGCCAAACCGAGCACCGCAAATTGGCGGACGTGGCGCAACGCATCGTCGACGAAGCCGTCCGCCGCGCCCGCGCCCGCCACAACCCGACCTGAGGCCTCAACGCCTCGACCGAGTTGTCGCTGCGCGGCCCGGCCCGCGTACGTTTGACAGCGGAGGCACAGTCCCGGGATGGGTCCTGACCCATGTCCGGCCTCCTCCACCGTGCACGGCGACTCGCCTTGCTCGGCCTTGGCAGGCTCGATCGGCGCTCGGGAACGCCCAGCGGAGCACGCAGCTCGTGACAATCACCGCAGCGATGGCCGCCGATTTGGCCGCCCTGACCGAAGCGCTCGATGAACCTGGCACCGACATCGCCCACAGCCTGCAGCTGTTGACCCTCTACGCCGCAGCCGCGGTGGAGAGCTATCTCGGTCTGAGCGTGTTTGTGCCCCACAGTGATCCGCGTTTAATCTGCACCACCCTGGCTGACGGGATCCGCGCCGGCGACATACGCACCTCGCTGCAGGTGCGGCTCCCAACCATGGCGGCCGGCCATGACCCTGCCCCTGCGGTGGCGGTCATCTTGTACGCGACGGTGCCAGGCACCTTTGTTGACCTCGCCGCGGATCTAGCCTGGCTCACGGGCCAGCCCCTAACCGAGTTCACGCTCGACCAGCATCTGGCCATCCCTCCAGGACCCGACACTACTGTCCAACTACAAGTGGCGTCAGACATCAACCAGGCCATCGGCGTCCTCATCGGCCGCGGTTACACCCCACAGCAAGCCCACTGGCAACTCGACGTCCAAGCCGCCAACAACCGAACCGACCGACACACCGCCGCCCGACACATCCTCGCCAAGATCACCACCGCCAACGATGACGGACACTTCGACATCAACTGAAAACCAGTCGTCACGGAACCACGCCGCGGCAGGCCACGCTCGTGGGGTGTAGCGTCAACAACGTTGGGACGCTCAACCAGTCCGGGATGAGAATGGCTGTCCGCCGCCGCCTCTCACAGAGCAGTCGCTCACGGCCGAACACGTCGGTGACCACCGCACCCCCGGGAACCACCATGACCACCGCAGCCACGGCGCGGACGCCGAAATCGGCTCCTGCGCAATACTTTCCGATCGACAGCGTCATGTGCCTTCTCCGGCATGACCACTCAGATCGCCCGCGGCCCGAACCGGGCGCCGACATACGGCATACGGACCGCACGCCATGACCACCGACACACCGCATGCCACGCCGTCGCCCGCTGCGAGCACCACCGAACCGGATACGGGTTTGAAGTCAGCGCCGCTAGCCCAGGTCAAGAAACACCTCGGTTACTCGCCGGACGGGCTCAGTACAGGCCGAGGCGGCGAAGCGGTTGGCGCAGTACGGGCCGAACGAGATCGCCGAACACAAGACCAACCCGCTGTTGAAGTTCCTCGGCTACTTCTGGGGTCCGATCCCGTGGATGATCGAGATCGCCGTCATGTTGTCGGGCGCGGTCGGGCACTGGCCGGATTTCTTCATCATCCTGCTGCTGCTGGTGGCCAACGGGGTGGTCGGATACACCGAGGAACGTCAAGCCGGCAACGCGATCGACGCGCTCAAAGCCAAGCTGGCGATCAACGCCCGCGTCATCCGCGACGGCGCGTGGGTCAACCCGCCGGCGCGGGAATTGGTGCCCGGTGATGTCATCCGGCTGCGTCTGGGTGACATCGTGCCCGCCGACGCCCGGCTGCTGGACGGCGACGAGATCGAGGTCGATCAGTCCGCGCTGACCGGGGAGTCGCTGCCCGCCACCTGCACAACCGGTGACGCAGTGTTCTCCGGGTCCATCATCCGGCAAGGCGAAATCGGTGCCCTGGTCTATGCCACCGGCACTCACACCTACTTCGGCAAGACCGCCGAACTGGTCCAGGACGCGCACACCGTCAGCCACTTCCAACGAGCCGTCCTCAAAATCGGCAATTACCTGATCATCCTGGCCGTCGCGCTCGTCGCGGTCATCGTCGTCGCCTCCCTGCTGCGCGGTAACGCGATCCTGACCACCCTGCAGTTCGCGCTGGTGCTGACCGTGGCCGCGATCCCGGTGGCCATGCCGACCGTGCTGTCGGTGACGATGGCCGTCGGCGCGCGTCTACTGGCCAAGAAACAGGCCATCGTCAGCCGGCTGGTCGCCATCGAGGAACTCGCCGGCGTGGACGTGCTCTGCGCGGACAAAACAGGCACCCTGACCCAGAACTCGCTGACGTTGGGCACCCCGTTCGCCGTCGACGGCGTCACCGCGGCGACCGTGATCCTCGACGGCGCGTTGGCCTCCCGCGCCGACGACGACGACCCCATCGACCTCGCGGTGCTCGGCGGCGTCGAGGACACCAAGGTTCTGCAGGATTACACGATCACCCACTTCAAACCGTTCGACCCGGTGCACAAACGCACCGAGGCCGCCGTCACCGCCGCCGACGGCACCACGTTCCGGGTCACCAAAGGCGCCCCGCAGGTCATCTTGGCGCTGGCCACCAACGCCGGGCAGATCACACCGGCCGCCGATGACGCCGTCAACGATTTCGCCACACGCGGCTTCCGGTCCCTGGGCGTGGCCCGCGCGAGGCGACGGCGACGGCGACGGCGACGGCGATTGGCAGTTCGCCGGTGTGCTGCCGCTGTTCGACCCACCCCGTGACGACGCCGCAGCCACCATCACCACCGCACACGCGATGGGCGTCACCGTCAAGATGGTCACCGGCGATGCGCTGGCCATCGCCAAGGAAACCGCCGCCAAGGTCGGTTTGGGCACCGACATCCTCGACGCCGCGGGCTTGGGCGATACGAAGAAGAGCGAAACGGCGGCGGTGGGCGAATCCATCGAGACCGCCGACGGTTTCGCCCAGGTCTTTCCCGAGCACAAGTACCACATCATCGACGTCCTGCAGAACCGTGGCCACATCGTCGGGATGACCGGCGACGGGGTCAACGACGCCCCCGCGCTGAAAAAGGCGGACTGCGGCATCGCCGTGTCCGGAGCCACCGACGCCGCGCGGGCGGCCGCCGACATCGTGCTGCTGACCCCGGGGCTCTCGGTGATCATCGACGCGATCAAAGAGAGCCGCAAGATCTTTCAGCGGATGAACAGCTACGCGATGTACCGCATCGCCGAAACCCTGCGGGTGCTGCTCTTCATGACCGTCGCCATCCTCGTCTTCAACTTCTACCCGCTGACCGCGATCATGATCGTGATGCTCGCGCTGCTCAACGACGGCGCCATCCTGTCCATCGCCTACGACAATGTGCACTATCGCAACGAGCCCGAGGCCTGGAACATGCGCCTGGTGCTCGGGATCTCCACCGTCCTGGGGGTTATCGGGCCGATCGCCGCGTTCGGCCTGTTCTATCTCGGTGACCGCGTGTTCGACCTCGGCCACCCGCGCGTGCAGACGCTGATGTACCTCATGCTGTCCGTCGCCGGGCACCTCACCATTTTCCTCACCCGAACCCGCGGACCGTTCTGGTCGATCCGACCCGCCCGCATCCTGGTGATCGCCGTCTTCGGCACCCAGACCCTCGCCACCCTCATCGCCGTCTACGGACTGTTCATGGCCCCACTCGGCTGGAAATGGGCAGCGTTCGTCTGGGGGTACGCCCTGGTGTGGGCGCTGCTCAGCGACCGCGTCAAACTCCTCGCCTACCGCATCCTCGACCCGGCAAAGAAGGCGAAGAGGACCTCCGAACCAGTTCGCGACCTCACGCCGACGTCTGCGTGACACGAATAGTCCAGTGGGACAACAATGGAAAGGACCAGCCAGTGAACTTGCACGTGAGCAGTCACCATCGCCAGACGATCGAGAAAATCTTCCACCACCCGGCCGGCGGGAACATCGAGTGGCGCCAGGTCCGGTCCCTACTCGAGGACCTCGGAACCGTCACCGCAGAACACAACGGCAAGTTCACCGTCACCCTGGGACCCGAAACAGAAGTCTTCGAGGCTCCACGCGGCAAGGATATCGATGAGCAGGTGACCGTAGACCTGCGCCGGATGCTCAGGCAGGCCGGATTCGCGCCGGACCGCAAACCCAACCCCTGACACACGTCAGCGCGACCACGGCGACGGACAGTGGGGAAACCCCAGTTAGAGCGCCCGTTGGTCACTAAGTGGTCTGGCACGGAATTTCGGTGACGTATTCGGGGAGGGGTCAGGCAGCGAGCGTGCGGGCGGCGTGATCGTGGGCGGCGATGCGCTCGAGTAGCGCGTTCAGATCGTTCTTGGTGAACTTCCATTCGAACGGTGTGGCGATTTGTTCGTAGTGCCGCTGGAAGTCGAGCAGGCGGGACTCGACGTCGCTGAGGGAGTGGAAGTCGTTGGGCGAAAAGACTTTACGCTGGACGACGGAAAAGTAGATCTCCACTTGATTGAGCCACGACGCGTGGACGGGCAGGTGGATCAGACGCAGGGTGGGCCAGCGGTCTTCGAGCCGGTCGATGGAGGCCTGGCCGCGCTGGGAGGAGCCGTTGTCGACCACCCAGAACACCCTGCGGGCCGACGCGTAGGGCTGGCAGGTCATCACCTGGCCGACGAGCCGGTCGAACGGCTCGATGCCGGTGGTCTCCTCGCAGCGGCCGAACACCTTGGCGCGGTGCACGTCCCAGGCGGCCAGGTAGGCCAGCGCGCCGCCGCGGCGTATCGACTCACACGCATCGGCGGTCCCGGTGGCGTGGTGGCATGTTTGCGGATGCGGGCCTGGATGGAGGTCTTCTCGTCGGCGGAGATCACGAACTCGTCCGGGCGCAGGGCGGTGTCATCGAAGCGGCGGCCGTAGAGGTCGAGCACCCGGGCCGCCTTGGCAGCGAAGTCGGGGTCGCGGGGGAAGATCCAGGACCGATGCTTGCCAGGGCTTGATCGCGTCCGAACTCAGCCAGCGCCAGATGGTGGTGCCCGAGATCGAGGCGACGATGCCCGACTCCACGGCGGCGCGGGCCAGGTCGGGACACTGCCAACGAGCCAGCGGCGTGTCCGTCTTCGCCGGCAGTTCGCAGGCCAGCGCCTTGATAGCGACCACGACGTCAGGGGGAAAAACTCGGGGGCCGTCCTCCCCGAGGCAGATCGGTCAGGCCGGCCAGACGCTCGTCGTAGAAGCGTTTGCGCCACTTGGACACCACCTGCCGCGGCGTATCCAGGCGGGCCGCGATCTCGTCGTTGCCCAAGCCGTCGGCGGCGTACAGCACGATCCGGGCCCGCACGACATCAGAATACGATGACGTATATCTGCGGGCGCGGGCTTCGAGTTCTGCGCGCTCGGCCTCGGCAAGAGTGATGCTGTACGGGCTGGTTCGTGGCATATCGCTCCCTTCGTCAAGGGAACCATGTCACGTAACCGTACGGAAGTGTGGGATCAAATTACGTCGCTGTAATTATGTCGTGGACGATCAACGTCGACCGGTTCCCCAACCCCAACAATCTGGACCATTTAGCCGCAATCGATTTCACGCCCTTGAGCTTCGTCACCGTACCGCCTTGGGCCACCGGGACTCCGCCTGCCGGTCGACGGTGTCGGCGGTGGTCATGATGGGCTGTTCCTTCCCCGTGAGAGCAGTAATGGTGTATTAACCGCACAACGACCAACATCACAGTCAGCACCATCGACTACACCGCATCCGAGCAACTGACCGGAGCGTTGGTCGACGGTCGCACCGACCAATACGCGCTTGCCTGTACCGCTTTCCACCTCCTGACGGGGGTGCCGCCGTTCCAGGAGTCCAATCCGGCTGTGCTCATCGGCCGCCACCTCACCGCACCGCCGCCGCGCATTGCGACGATCCGGCCAGGGCTCGCCGGCCTCGACCGCGCGTTCGACGTCGCGCTTGCCAAGGACCGGAGGAACAGATTCCCGCGATGCCAGGACTTCGCCCGCACGCTGGCAACATGCGCCCAAAGTGGGGTGGCCACCGAGCTGAGTCCAGCGGCTCCGCCGACGATGGCCGCTCCTCTGTTCCCCATGCCCGGCCCACCCCAAGCACCGCCGGAGTCACCACGCACCAACAGTCGACTCGTAGTCGGCCTGTTGGCGGGTGTCCTCGCGGCGCTGGTCCTGGCGGCCGCGTTGTTCACAGGCTTGTGGCTGACCAACCGAGACGGCTCGTCGTCGACGGCCGAGCCGGCCACGTCAAGCATCACGCCGACGACCTCGGATCCCATCCGGCAACCTACCGCAGCGAGGTGCAGGGATACCTGGACCGGTGGCCGGGCGCGTCATACCTGCGCACCGACTACGCGTGTCCATCGCTGTGGCAGGTTGACGACGCCGGCAACAAGATCTACGCCGTCTACCGAGTCGCGGGCAAGACACAGCAAGAGGTGTGCGCGGCGGTCGCGGCCGCTGGCGGCAATGCATACGGAAAGTGGTTGGACAACACCACGAACCCCAGCTACATCATCCCGTGTTGACGAATTCGCGCGTCCTACGGTGAAGCGAGAAGGTCTCTGCCCGAGGTGATTTCGTTCCCCAACTCCATGAGATGCACGGCTGACGCGTGCAGGTACTCGCCCGCCTCGTGGGTGGCCTTGCCGGCGAGATAGCGCGCCCACGTCCCTTCGATCACGGTCCCGAGCTTGAAACACGCCAACGCGAGGTACCACGGAAGGTGCTCGGTCTGGCGGCCTCCCGCCGAGAGGTAGGCCCCCAGCAGTTCCGCGCGCGTCGCCAATCCGCCGTGAACGGCCAGCGCCGCACCCGTGGAAAGGGGGTCGGCGTCGCTGGGCCAGCACACCAGCATCCAGCCCAGGTCCAGCAGTGGGTCGCCGACCGTGCACATCTCCCAGTCGACGAAGGCGGCCACCTCGGGTCGGTCGCGACGCAGCAGCACGTTGTTCAAATGCGCGTCGCCGTGCATGATTCCCGGCGGCGAGTCCGGCGGACGGTTCTCCTCAAGCCAGTCGGCGAGTTCGTCGACTCCCGGCAACGAGTCGTGCGCGTAACCCGGTTGCTTCCGATACGCGTCGACGAAGCCCCGGAACTGCGGGACCTGGCGCGCCACAAAGGATCCCGGCCGTTTGAGGTCGGCCAGCGGGCTGCCTTCCCACGGCACCTGACCGAGCTTCGCCAGGCTTGCCGCATAGTGCAGTCCCACGTCGTGGCGAAACTCCGGCTTGTCGATGTAGGCCTGTGTCACCTCGGTGCCGGGGTTGAACCCGTCGACGTAGTCCATCAGATAGAAGACCACCCCGAGGATGTCGAGATCCTCACAGCCGCAGATGAACCGGGGATGTGGCACTGCACTGCCGGCGAGCGTGCGAAGCACCGCGATCTCTCGCATCATCGTCTTGTTGCTGTCCGGTCGCGGGTGCGCAGGCGGTCGGCGAAGCACGACCCGGCGACCGTCCACCCGAAGCCCCATCACGATGTTCTGCGTGCCGCCGGCCAGCGGAGTGATGTCGCTGACGTCGGATCCGATTCCCTGGTCGCGGATCCAGTTCCGCAGCACTGCGACGTCGTCGTCGGTGAGCGTGTCTGCCACCGGACGATGGTAAGCGCCGGCCCAGAGCAGTTTCGTTGTGCCCGGCGCAGCACCGTCCTATGGTGAGGTCAGCCCGGCCGACTGGATGGACATGCACGAGATGGCGATCACCCGAAGTGTGGTCGATGCAGTATGCGAGCACGCTGCCGGTCGTCGCGTGCACAGTGTCCGGGTAGAAGTCGGCGCGTTGTGTGCCGTGGTCCCCGACTCGATGCAGTTCTGCTTCGGGTTGGCCACCGAGGGCACCGTGGCCGCGGGCGCCCGCCTCGACCTCGACGTGCAGCCGGGACGGGCGCAGTGTCGTACATGCGGCGGCGAGTTCGACCTGCCCGACTTGATCCTGCTGTGCCCCTGCGGCAGCGCCGACGTCGAGGTGCTCACGGGGCGGGACATGCGAATTCTTTCGATGGAAGTGAGCTGACATGTGCGCTACCTGTGGATGCGGCGACGACGGCGCGGTCATCACCCTCGCCGGTGAACATCACCACCACCACGACCACGACCATGACCATGAGCACCACCATCACGAACACCTGCCGGTCACCGAGACGATTTCTCTCGAGCAGAAGGTGCTCGCCAAGAACGACGAGTTGGCCGAGCAGAATCGGAAATGGCTGGCGCAGCGCAACATTGTCGCCTTCAACGTCACCAGCTCGCCGGGCTCCGGCAAGACCACGCTGCTGGAGCGCACCATCCGCGAGGTCCAGGGCAGGCGGCCCGTGTCGGTCATCGAGGGCGACCAGGAGACGCTGCTGGACGCCGAACGCATCCGCGCCACCGGTTGCCGTGTCGTCCAGATCAACACCGGCGCGGGCTGCCACCTCGACGCCGAGATGACCCATCGCGCCCTGGAGACGCTGCAACCCGCACCCGACTCGCTGGTGTTCATCGAGAACGTCGGAAACCTCGTCTGCCCGGCGCTGTTCGACCTCGGCGAGCAAACAAAGGTCGTGGTGATCTCGGTGACCGAAGGCGCCGACAAACCGCTGAAGTATCCGCACATGTTCGCGGCAGCCGGATTGGTGATCGTCAACAAGACGGATTTGCTTCCCTACGTTGACTTTGATCTTGATGCGTTCGCGTCTTATGCACGGTCGATCAAGCCCGATGTGGACATCGTGACGGTATCGGCGAAGACCGGTGACGGAATGCCCGCGTGGTACGACTGGATCGAGCGCGCGCAAACTGATTGCCGCAAACTGGTCGTTGACAAGCCTCGGTACCCGGAGTAGACCCGGGAATTAGCGCTACGCAAGTGGGCCGAGGGTCGACTCCGGTGGCGCAGGGACACAGCCCGTCCCGGAAAGAGCGGCATAAATGCCAACTGAGGCTGCAGTCAAAGCAGAAGAAACCTTGATTCACGTTTTGTGGATCAATGCTGGTCTGAGTTGTGATGGGGATTCCGTGGCGTTGACTGCCGCCACCCAACCCAGTGTCGAGGAAATTGCGCTCGGTGCGCTTCCCGGCCTGCCCAAGGTCGCCGTCCATTGGCCTCTGATCGATTTCGAATGCGGGCCGAACGGGGGCGCCGACGACTTCCTCGAATGGTTCTTCAAAGCCGACCGTGGCGAATTGGAACCGTTCGTGCTCGTCGTCGAGGGATCGATACCCAACGAGCAGTTGCACGACGAAGGTTATTGGTGCGGGTTCGGCAACAACCCTGCGACCGGTCAGCCGATGACCACCAGCGAATGGCTCGACCGGTTGGCGCCGAAAGCCACGGCGGTAGTGGCGGTGGGCACCTGCGCCACGTACGGCGGCATCCACGCGATGGCCGGCAACCCGACCGGCGCGATGGGTGTTCCCGACTATCTCGGCTGGGGCTGGAAGAGCAAAGCCGGCATCCCGATCGTCTGTGTGCCAGGGTGCCCGATCCATCCGGACAACCTCTCCGAAACGCTTACCTATCTGCTGTACATGGCTACCGGACAGGCTCCGATGATTCCGCTCGACGACGCTCTGCGGCCGAGCTGGCTGTTCGGGCAGACAGTGCACGAGGGGTGCGACCGAGCCGGCTATTACGAGCAAGGTGACTTCGCCGACGAGTACGGGTCGCCGAAATGCATTGTGAAGCTTGGCTGTTGGGGTCCGGTCGTCAAGTGCAACGTCCCGAAGCGCGGCTGGATCAACGGCATCGGAGGATGTCCGAACGTCGGCGGCATCTGTATCGGCTGCACGATGCCGGGCTTCCCCGACAAGTTCATGCCCTTCATGGACGAGCCGCCGGGCGGCAAGGTGTCCACCACCGCAGTCGGCCTGTACGGATCGATCATCCGCGGCTTACGAGGGATCACCAACCGCACCGTGGACAAGGAGCCGAAGTGGCGGCACCCGGGCACAAAACTGGAGACCGGAGCAACCCGCACCTGGTAGGTGCGGGTCGTTCTGTCTTGGCGACCCAGCCCTGATCCGTCAGCGGCGCCGAAAGCACCAACGAAGAGAGAAATTCGATGACAACGATCATCCCCGAGCCGACACAGAGCACGCGCGAACCCGGCCAATTGGTCGAGATGGCGTGGGATCCGATCACCCGCATCGTGGGCAGTCTCGGCATCTACACCAAGATCGACTTCGAGAACAAGCAAGTGGTGGAATGCCATTCGACATCGTCGATCTTCCGCGGCTACTCGCTGTTCATGAAGGGCAAGGATCCGCGCGACGCGCACTTCATCACCAGCCGGATCTGTGGCATCTGCGGTGACAACCACTGCACGTGCTCGTGCTACACGCAGAACATGGCCTACGGCGTACAGCCGCCGCACCTGGCCGAGTGGCTGGTCAACCTCGGCGAGGCCGCGGAATACATGTTCGACCACAACATTTTCCAGGAGAACCTGGTGGGGGTCGACTATTGCGAGAAGATGGTGGCCGAAACGAACCCGGGCGTGTTGGCCAAGGCGGAGAACACCCAAGCGCCGCACGCCGACATGCACGGCTACCGGACCATCGCCGACATCATGCGAGCGCTCAACCCGTTCACCGGCGAGTTCTACCGGGAGGCCCTGCAGGTCAGCCGGTGGACGCGAGAGATGTTCTGCCTCATGGAGGGTCGGCACGTCCACCCGTCGACGCTGTATCCGGGCGGCATCGGGACCACCGCCACCATCCAGTTGATGACGGACTACATGACACGGCTGATGCGCTACGTCGAGTTCATGAAGAGTGTCGTGCCGATGCACGACGACCTGTTCGACTTCTTCTACGAGGCGCTGCCCGGCTACGAGAAGGTCGGCCTGCGGCGCACGCTGCTCGGCTGCTGGGGGTCGTTCCAGGATCCCGAGCACTGCAACTTCTCCTATCGAGACATGGAGAACTGGGGCCGCAAGATGTTCGTCACACCTGGCGTCGTGGTGGACGGCAAGCTGGTCACCACCTCACTGGTCGACATCAACCTGGGAATCCGAATCCTGTTGGGCCACAGCTACTACGACGACTGGACCGACCAGGAGATGTTCGTCAAGACCGACCCGCTGGGCAATCCGGTGGACCGGCGGCACCCGTGGAACCAGCACACCAACCCCAAACCGCAGAAGCGTGACTTCGACGGCAACTACAGCTGGGTGATGGCGCCTCGGTGGTTCGACGGCAAGGACCATCTCGCACTCGACACCGGCGGCGGACCGCTGGCCCGCCTCTGGTCCACCGCGCTGGCCGGGCTGGTAGACATCGGCTACCTCAAGTCCACCGGCCACAGCGTGCAGATAAACCTGCCGAAAACCGCGTTGAAGGGCCCGGTTTCGTTCGAGTGGAAGGTGCCGCAACACGGCAGCAACACGATCGAACGCAACCGTGCGCGCACCTACTTCCAGGCTTACGCGGCGGCGGCCGCATTGCACTTCGCCGAGAAGGCGCTGGTGGAGATCCGCGCCGGCCGCACCAAGACGTGGGAGAAGTTCGAGGTTCCCGACGAGGGCATCGGCTGCGGTTTCACCGAGGCGGTGCGAGGGGTGCTGTCCCACCACATGGTGATCCGCGATGGCAAGATCGCGAACTACCACCCGTATCCGCCCACGCCGTGGAACGCCAACCCGCGTGACAGCTACGGCACGCCGGGGCCGTATGAGGACGCGGTGCAGGGGCAACCGATCTTCGAGGAGAACGACCGGGAGCACTTCAAGGGCATCGACATCATGCGCACCGTACGCAGCTTCGATCCGTGCCTGCCGTGCGGCGTGCACATGTACCTGGGCAAGGGCAAGACGCTCGAGAGATTGCACTCCCCCACCCAATCCGTCACCGGGGATTGATCGTATGGCCGATCGCCGGCGCGGACGCGAGGAGCATTATGACGGAGCCGCCGGAAGGCGTTGGAGTAGAAGCGCAGTGGCGTGCAGCGGGCGATCGGATCCAGGCCTTGCTCGACGCCAGCACGGCGGGCGGCCCTGCGGCACGCGAGCGCGCAGAGCAACTGGTCCGTGAGGTCACCGACCTCTACGGCGCCAGCCTGGAACGGATGATGCGGCTGGCCGTCGCCGCCAAACCCGAACTGGCGCAGGCCTTCGCCGACGACAACCTGGTGGCGAGCCTGTTGCTGGTGCACAACCTGCATCCTCACGACGCGACGCGCCGGGTGTCGGACGCGCTGGACAGCGTCCGGCCGTATCTGGGTTCGCACGGCGGCGACGTGCACCTGATCGAGGTCGCCGACGGTGTTGTGACACTGCAGTTCTCCGGGAGCTGCCGCAGCTGCCCCTCGTCGTCGGTCACACTGGAGCTGGCCGTCGAGGACGCCGTCCGAGCGGCCGCTCCGGAGATCGAGTCGATCGAAGTCGTTGCCGCGGAACAGAATTCTGCATCCGTCATCGCGCCCGACTCCTTGCTCAGCCGCCTGCACTCCAACGGGCACGCCAAGCCGGTCTGGCATCAGGTGCCCGACGTCGCCGACCTGGCGCCCGGCGAGGTGGGTGGCTTCCGGGTGGACGGCACAGTGGTGATGGCGTGCCGGGTGGACGATGCGCTGTTCGCCTACCTCGACCGCTGCGGCAACTGCGGCGAATCGCTCGCCGGTGCGGTGCTGCACAAGGTGATCGGATCGAACGCACCCGTGCTGCGCTGTCCTCGTATGTCGCGCGCATTTCGACGTCGTCCACGCGGGCCGCTGTGTCGACGGGAACGGCCACGGCGAAACGCATCTCGAGCCGGTTCCGCTGCTGGAACGTGACGGCGTGCTGTCGATGGCGATGCAGGGAGAGCGGTGATGGGTGGCGCCTACGACGTGCTGGCCCGCATCCGGGCGGGTCGCACCGCGGCCCAAGCGGCGGGCGAGCGCTGCGAGATGTGCGCCGAGCCGATCGCCGACGAACACCAACACGTGGTGAACGTCGAAGGCCGGCAACTGATGTGCGTGTGCCGCGGCTGCTATCTGCTGTTCACCGACACCGATGCGGAGTTGCGATACCGTGCGGTCCCCGACCGCTACCTGAGTTTCCCGGATTTCGGGCTCGACCGCCTCGGTTGGGAGGCGCTGCAGATTCCAGTCGGTATCGCATTCTTCTTTTCCAACTCCGCGCTGGGCCGCAGCGTCGCGTTCTATCCGGGTCCGGCCGGGGCCACCGAGTCCGAGCTGGACCTTGCAGCATGGAACAACGTGCGCAAGTCCGACGCGCGGGTGGACCTGCTTGCTCCGGACACCGAAGCGTTGATCGTCCGCGTGCCCGACGACGAAACAGCACCACCGCAGTGCTATCTCGTGCCGATCGACGCCTGCTACGAGTTCGTCGGCCGGTTACGGCTGCTGTGGCATGGGTTCGACGGCGGCCAGCAGGTCCGCGACGTCATCGAGGAGTTCTTCGAGGAGATCGCGGCGCGAAGCCGGGTGGTCCGCGCATGACTGACGTGACGTTCGCGGTCGTCGACGTGTCGCCGCAGGAATATGCGGTGACGCCGGTGCTGAGCGCGCGCGTCGGGGTGGCCGCGGTCGGTGACGACCCGGTGCACGCGATTGCGCTGCGCTGCCAGGTCCGGATCGACCCGGTGCGGCGCCGCTATTCCGACGACGAAGCGGCCGGCCTGCTCGACCTTTTCGGCCCCCGTGAGCGTTGGAGTTCCACCCAGCGGACGTTCCTGTGGCTGCACTGCGCGGTCATGGTGCCCGGCTTCTCGGGCGCCACCCAGGTCGAGATGCCGTTGGAATGTACCTACGACTTCGAAGTGACCGCCGCCAAGTACATGCACGCCTTACGCGACGGTGTGATCCCGCTGCAATTCCTGTTCAGCGGAACCGTTTTCACCCGCGGCGAGCGGGGCTTCGCCGTCCAGCAGGTGCCGTGGGACCGCGAGGACAGCTACGAGCTTCCCGTGGCGGTCTGGCGCAACCTGATGGACCAGCACTACCCGAACACCGGGTGGATCCGCCTCAACCGCGACACGCTGAAGGCGCTCGCTGCCTACAAGTCCCGGCACGGCATGCTCGGGTTCGACGACGCCGTCACGTCGCTGCTGGACGCGGCGAAACGGGATGTCGTGTCATGAGCGGCGGCTGGGAACGGGTTCGCGCCGTCGCCGACGCGGTGCTCTACGAGGGTTACCTGCTCTATCCCTACCGGGCGAATTCGGGAAAGAACCAGTCACGTTGGCAATTCGGTGTTGTCGGGCCCCCGCGCGCAACGGAGCGCGGCATCGGCGAGGACTCCACCCTGTCCGCCGAGGTGCTCTTGGACGGAGACACGGCGTCGCTCTCTGTGGTGGTCCGATTTCTCCAGTTGCAGCGGCGCACCGCCGAACGAGCCACCGGTGACGGCGTCTTCGAGGCTGTGGACGAGTTGACGTCGGCGGGTCAGACCTGGCTGACGTGGGAAGAGGCGGTGGAACGCGAACTGTCGTTCGGTCCGTTCGCCCTCGCCGATCTCGCAGCGGGACAGACGGTTCCGATCCGCGTCGCCGGCGGCACGGACGTCGAAACCGTCGACGGCGGCCGGCTGGTGCGCACCCGCCGAGAGCTCAACGGGCAACTGAGCCTGGCGACGCACCTCGACGGCGGCATCGCGCGCGTCAGCATCGAAGTACGCAATACCGGTGCGCCACCTGATGACAAGGACGACGCGATCGCGACCTCGTTCATCGGCACGCATCTGATCACCGAGGCCGTCGACGGCCAGTTCGTCTCGCTGCTCGACCCGCCGGCTGCGGCCGTCGACGCGGTGGCCCGATGTCGTCAGCACCGTTGCTTCCCCGTTCTGGCCGGCAGCCCGGGCGTACACGATCTGATGCTCGTCTCGCCGATCATCCTGTACGACCACCCGGAGATCGCCGAACAAAGCGAAGGCGCGCTGTATGACTCCACGGAGATCGACGAGATCCTGACGCTGCGCGTGATGACCATGACCGACCAGGAGAAGGCGCAAGCACGGGCCACCGATCCGCTGGCCGCCCGGATCATCGACCGCTGCGACTCGATGTCGCCCGAAGCAATGCTGAATCTGCATGGCGTGCTGCGAAACCCGCATGCACCCGACGCACCCGGGCT
Source organism: uncultured Actinomycetota bacterium (assembly GCA_963775205.1). Lineage (GTDB taxonomy): Bacteria > Actinomycetota > Actinomycetes > Mycobacteriales > Mycobacteriaceae > Mycobacterium. The sequence continues at coordinate 727,024 of CAVZHV010000002.1, forward strand.
GATCCCCGAAATCCCTGACGGCGTCGACTGGTGGGACCCGTCGGCCGACACCGCCGTGCAGCCCGAAATCGACGCCGTGCTCGTCAACGGCGTTCGGGTGACCCGCGGCAGCAAGGTTCGTTTGCATCCGTCGCGGCGTGCCGACGCGCAGGACATCTTCTTCAGCGGAAAGACAGCGCGAGTCACCTCAGTGCACGAGGATGTCGACGGAAACCAGCATGTCGCTGTCGTCGTCGAGGACGACCCGGCCGCCGACCTGCACGACTGGTACGGCCGCTACCTGTACTTCGCTCCCGATGAAGTTGAACCTCTCACCGAAAGGAGTTCGAAATGGACATAGTGGGATGGGTTGCCGTGGGAGTGGTCGCGGCCGCGGTCCTCGTCGGTGTAGCTGTCGGCGTCACGTCGATACCGGATGCGCGGCGTTATCTGAAGATGCGCCGCATGTGAGGCAGGAGTGAGATCACGTCCCGGATTCTGGTAGCGGGCATTGGGAATATCTTCCTCGGCGACGACGGGTTCGGCTCCGAGGTGATCAGGCGTGCCGGGGGACGGCTCGCCGACACCGGTGCGCGGGCAGAGGACTACGGCATCCGCGGCATGCACCTGGCGTACGACCTGCTCGAGGAGTGGGATGCCCTGGTGCTCGTGGACGCGCTACCGGGTCGTGGATCGCCGGGTACCCTGCACGTGTTCGAGGCGGACCACGAATCGTTGGTGACGACACCGGTGTTGGACGCGCACAGCATGGATCCCGCTGCGGTGTTCGCCAGCCTGGCCGCGCTGGGCGGCCAGCCACCGCACACGGTGGTGGTGGGATGCGAAGTGGAGAACGTCGAAGAGGGCATCGGTCTGTCGCCCGTGGTGGACGCGGCCGTCGACGATGCCGGCGATGCTGTGATCGAGGTGCTGGCCACGCTGTCAGCACGGGCAGCGACGGGCGGGGGCTAACCCATGTGCCTAGGGATTCCGGGACAGGTCGTTGGCATGCTCGAGGGTTACGGCGGTCAACTCGCGCTGGTCGATGTCGCCGGCGAGCACCGCAAGGTCAACATCGGCATGCTGCCCGAGGAGACGTTCGAGGCGGGCGACTGGGTGATCATCCACATGGGTTTCGTGGTCGAAAAGACCGACCGCGCAGGCGCAGATGCGGCGATGTCCGGCCTGAAGCTGATGGGCCGCGACCCGGAGGCATCGCCATGACAGATCGGCGACGGCTGCGCGTCCGCGTGCGCGGTGTGGTGCAGGGTGTCGGCTTTCGGCCCTTCGTGTACACCACCGCGGCCGCGCTCGGCCTCGCCGGGTCGGTGCGCAACGACAGTTCCGGGGCGATCATCGAAGTCGAAGGTGACGCAGCCGCCGTCGACGACTTCCTGCGTCGGCTGCGCGACAGCCCACCGCCGCTGGCGATCGTCGAATCAATTGCCGCCGAAGAGATTCCAGTGCTCGGGGGCACCGGCTTCGCGATCGCCGATACATCGCATTCCGGCGCGGGCCGCACGCTGGCCTCCCCCGATGTCGCGATGTGCGCGGAGTGCGCAACAGAATTGCGGAACCCCGCCAACCGCCGCTACCGGCACCCGTTCGTCAACTGCACCAACTGCGGCCCCCGGTTCACGATCATCGGCTCACTGCCCTACGACCGCGCCACCACCACCATGGCGGAATTCGAGATGTGCGCCGACTGCGCAAGCGAATACGCCGACCCGGCAGACCGTCGTTTTCACGCCCAGCCGGTGTGCTGCCCACAGTGCGGACCGACACTGAGCTACGTGGCGCCCGGCCACGCCACCGTTCACCGCGAAGACGCCTTGCGTGCTGCCCGCGCGCTTCTGCGCGACGGCGGCATACTCGCCGTCAAGGGCATCGGCGGCTATCACCTTGCCTGCGACGCTCGCAACGACGTCGCGGTCACCGAGTTGCGGCGCCGGAAGCGCCGCGGTGACAAGCCGTTTGCGGTGATGGTGCCCGATATCGCAACGGCACAGCGGATCGCCGAGGTCGACGGACCGGCCGAGCGAGTGCTGCGCGGGCCGCAGCGGCCGGTCGTGCTGGTGCCCCGGTTGGCCGACTCGGGGGTGGCCCGCTCCGCCGCGCCTCGCAACCCCGATCTCGGGGTCATGGTGGCCTACACGCCGCTTCACATACTTCTGTTCGGTCTCGATGGCGACGAGCCTGGTCCCGACGTGCTGGTGATGACGTCGGGAAACCTTGGTGGCGAACCGATCTGCTACGACGACGACGACGCGCTCGAACGGCTCGCCGGCCTGGCCGAGGGCTGGCTGATGCACGACCGCGCCATCCTGGTCCCGTGTGACGACTCGGTGGTTCGGGTTCTCGACGGCATCGAGTTACCGATCCGCCGCTCGCGGGGGTATGCGCCGCTGCCGGTGGCGCTGCCGGTGCCGCTGCCGCCCACACTGGCGGTCGGCGCGGACCTGAAGAACACGATGGCCGTGGCCGACGGGCGCTACGCGTGGCTCAGTCAGCACATCGGCGACATGGACGACCTGGCGACGCTGTCCGCATTCGACTCCGCGCAAGCGCACCTGCGAGCGTTGACCGGCGTCGATCCCGTCCAGCTGGTGGCCGACGCACATCCGATGTACCGGTCGACCGGCTGGGCGCACCGCAACGCCGACGGACGCCCCGTCCGCACGGTGCAGCACCACCACGCCCACATCGCCGCGGTGATGGCCGAACACGGGTACGACGGCTCGGAACAGGTGATCGGATTCGCCTTCGACGGAACGGGTTACGGGTCCGACGGCGCGGTGTGGGGTGGCGAGGTCTTGCTCGCCAACTACAAGGGATACCAGCGACTCGCGCAGTTGAAGTACGTGCCGCTGGCGGGCGGCGATGTCAGCGTCCTGCGCCCATACCGAATGGCTCTGGCGCACCTGTGGGCGGCCGGCATCGCTTGGGAAGCCGACCTCGCGCCCGTCGGCGCCTGCCCGCCCGACGAGCGGAAAGCGCTCGCCAGTCAGCTGGAAACGGGCCTCGGGTGCGCGCCCACGTCGAGCATGGGCCGCTTGTTCGACGCGGTGTCCTCGCTCGCCGGCGTCCGGCAGGTCGTCGACTACGAAGCGCAGGCCGCGATCGAGTTGGAAGGCATGTCACGCGGATCCGACTGCGGCGCAACGGCGTACAGGTTCGATGTCGACGGGGATCTGATAGACCCGGCCCCGGTCCTCGAGGCTGTCATCGCAGACATACGCGCGGGCGTGCCTCAGGGTGTCATCGGGGCGAGGTTCCATCGCGCAGTTGCCGATCTCATCGTGGGAATAGCGGCCAACCTCGCGGATTCGTCGCGCACGATCGCACTGTCCGGCGGGGTGTTCCAGAATGCGCTGTTGCTGCGGTTGGCGTTGAAGGGTCTGCGGGGCAAAGGGTTTCACGTGATCACCCACCGATGCGTGCCGCCGAACGACGGCGGCATCGCACTGGGCCAGCTGCTGGTGGGCGACTCCGGATGACCGCCGTGGACCAGGGCCGCCCGCTGTTCGCCCGTTACGCCTATCCGCCGAACGAACTCGGCTACTGCGGGCCGGCGGATAGCGGTGGCACTTCCGGACTGGCCGAGCACGCTAGGGAATTCGACGGCGCGTGGCCATACTTGGCCGCTATCGCCGACGCGGTCGGCAGCCCGGACCCCCTCGACGAGGACGTCGTGCGCAGCTACTGGGTGGGCGGCCCGCCGCTGGACAAGGTCGATCCCGGTGAGCTGCTCAACCGACTGCGCGCGGCGTTCAGAGGTCAGGTCACCGGTTTGCTGAACGAGGTCGTCGCCACCACGAACGTGCTGGCGCACCATAGCTTCCACGTCTTCGTCGTCTACCCGTGGATACGGTTCCTGGGCCGCGACGCGGTGCAATCTGCTCTTCGCGCAAGCGGCTCATCGGCCACAGCACTGCGTGTGATGCAAGACTGCCGCATCCGCTGGGGCACGGTCGAGGCGGTGGTGGGCGAACACGCGGTGATCACCGCACGCCCGCTGCGGCTCGACGACGGCCGGATAGCCCTCGGCGAGCCCCGAACCGAACACGTCCGGTGGCAGAAAGGCGATGTGTCGCTGGCCCCTCCCCCGGTACCCGGCGCCTCCGTCTCCGCACACTGGGACTGGATATGCGGCACGCTCACCGAAGACGAGACCTCGGCGCTGGCCTCCGCGACACAGGCAACTCTGGACGTGGTCAACAATGCGCTGTCGGAAAGCGTGGCCGTTGCAGGCACCACGACGATGAGCGCTCGCGCGAAGAGCATCAGGCGGAGCAGACTGGTGGCCAGAGGGGAGGTCAAAGATGACGGCTAGTGCGCAGTTGGGCGGCGCCTACGTCGACGCGACACTGTCCGCCGACTTGGCGGCAGCCGCCTTGGATCTGGCCCGCAAGTTCCACGAGGGCGCCACGCTTTGGGTGATCTCGCCGCAGTGGGAGCCGCACGCTCATCACGTCGCCGTCGAGTTCGTCCACCCGGTGATCATGGGCAAACGGGCGCTGCCGTCGGTCGCGCTCGTCGAACCCGAACCGGTGTCGCAGGCGCGCGTAGCCAGCCGGCCCGGCGACCTGCTGATCGCGATCGCGTCGGCAGACCAGGCCGCCGTGCTGGACGCCATGCGGCGCGCACAGGCGTGGGGTGTGCTGACCCTGTGGATCGGATCGGGACCGCGACCGCCCGCAGGTGCGGCCAACCACATCCTGTGGATCGACTCCGACGACCCGATGGTCCCCGCCACCGGAACGTTCGTGCTGATGTACCACCTGCTGTGGGAGCTCACGCACGTGTGCTTCGAACACCCCGGGTTGCTCAAAGCCCCTCCAGCCGAGGACGTCTGCGTCACCTGCAGCGACGAGGGCCGACTCGCCGAAATCGTGCTGGAGCCGGCTGACGCGACGAGTTCAGCGCTGGTCCGCACGGCCGCGGGCGAGGAATGGGTGGACGTGACGATGGTCGGGGACGTCACGCCGAACGACCTCGTGCTGGTGCACGCCGGGGCCGCGATCACCCGCATCGAAAGCGAGGTGACCCGATGACCGAAAGCACCGGATTCCTGTATCCGTTCATCGACTCCGAGGAGACCGACGCCAAGAGCCTGCTCGACGATCTCGCCGCGTCGGCCCGCGGGAAAGCCGCCGAAAGTGCTCGCCTGCAACGTGAGTCGCTCGACGAGTACGGTGACGCGTTGATCGCCGCGGGAACCCAGATGGCGGAGCGGTTCCTGCGCGGCGGCCGGCTCTACACGTTCGGCAACGGCGGGAGTTCCACGGACGCTGCGACGCTCGCCTCGCTCTTCAGCCGGCCCGCGCGGGGTCGTGCGGTTGCGGCGTGGTCGCTGGCCGCCGACGAGGCCGTGGTGACCGCGCTGGGCAATGACGTGGGGTTCGAGCTGATCTTCAAGCGGCAGATCATCGCTCATGCCCGCGAACGCGATGTCGCGATTGCGCTGTCGACGTCGGGCAACTCCGAGGACCTGATGACCGCGATCACCGAGGCGAAGCAGCGAGGGCTGTTGACGATCGGGTTCTCCGGCCACGACGGCGGCCGGATGGCGGTGGCAGACGACCTTGACTTCTGCTTCACCGTGCACTCCCAAAGCATCCACCGCATCCAGGAAAGCCACGCGATGCTCGGGTACCGGCTGTGGTCGGTGGCTCAGGAGCACATGACCCGCCCGAGAAACGGAGCGCGAACTTGACCGCCAACGCGATGAGCTCCGCCGAGCGCGAAGACCGGGTGCTGGAACGCATCGACAAGTTCCGGCAGCGCCGGCCGCGGCTGCTCGACGACGTGGTGACGCTCGCGCACGGGGCGGGCGGGAAGTCGTCGGCGGCACTCGTCGACGCGGTGTTCCTCGAGGCGTTCCGCAACGACGAGCTCGAGCAGCTCGGCGACGCCGCAGCGCTGCAGACCGCCTCGGGTGAGCGGCTGGCGTTCTCCACCGATTCGTATGTCGTTGCGCCGCGGCGTTTTCCCGGTGGTTCGATCGGGCACGTCGCAGTGCACGGAACGATCAACGACCTGGCCGTGTCGGGTGCGAGGCCGCAGTGGCTGTCGGCGGCCTTCGTCATCGAGGAAGGCTTCCCGATCGCCGAACTCCGCGAGATCGTCGCCGACATGAGTGAGGCGGCGGCCCGCTCCGGTGTGCAGATCGTCACCGGTGATACCAAGGTCGTGGGCAAGGGCGCCGCCGACGGCGTCTACATCTCCACCGCCGGTGTGGGCGTAATTCCGAAGGGCAGACGGTTGGCACGTGAGCTCGTCCAGCCGGGCGACAAGGTCGTGCTGTCCGGAACCATCGGTGAACACGGGATGGCGGTGATGCTGGCCCGCGGCGACCTGGCCATCGACGCGGACATCGCATCGGACACCGCGCCGCTGCACGAACTGGTGGAACTGCTATTGGAGGCCGCTCCTTCCACGCGGTGGATGCGCGACGCGACGCGCGGCGGCGTTGGCACCGTCTGCAACGAACTCGTCAAGGACTCCCCATTCGCGCTGATTCTCGACGAGGCCAGCCTTCCGGTGCAGCCGCAAGTGCTCGGCGCCTGCGACATGCTGGGCATCGACCCGCTCTACGTCGCGAACGAAGGCAAGTTCGTCGCGATCGTCGCACCCGACGAGGCCGAGGCGGCCGTTTCCGCTTTGCGTTCGCACCCGCAGGGCGCCGACGCGACCGTCGTCGGCGAGATAGTGGCCGAGCCGCAGGGCATTGTGGCACTGAGGACTTCGTTCGGCGGCAGCCGAATCGTCGACATGCTCGTCGGCGACCCGCTGCCGAGGATATGTTGAGAGGACAACGCTGATGTGTCTGGGAATACCCGGCCAGGTGGTCGACATCGTCGACGCCGAACAGTATTTGGCGAAGGTCGACGTCAATGGCGTGCGCAGAAACATCAGTGTGCGGCTGCTGGCCGACGACAACCTTCAGGTCGGTGACTGGGTGCTGGTGCACGTCGGGTTCGCGATGGCCAAGATCGACGAACGGGAGGCGGCGATCACGCTGGATCTGCTGCAACAGATGGGCGCCGACTACGACAACGAGATCCGGGCTTTCAACTCGTCCGAGATCGCCTGAGAGGCTTGACATGAAATTCGTCGACGAGTTCCGGGATCCGGCCGCAGCGCGGGCGCTGGTCAAATCGATCACCGAACTGGCAGCAGGCCGGGAGTTCAAGTTCATGGAGGTGTGCGGAGGCCACACGCACACCATCTACCGCCACGGGATCGAGCATCTGCTGCCGGAATCGGTTGAGCTGGTACACGGTCCAGGCTGCCCGGTGTGCGTGATCCCGATGGGACGCGTGGACGATGCGATGTGGCTCGCCGAGCAGCCCGGCATCATCTTCACGACGTTCGGCGACATGATGCGCGTGCCGGGCTCCAAGGGCAACCTGATCGAGGCCAAGGCACGCGGCGCGGACGTCCGGTTCGTGTACTCCCCTCTCGACGCGCTCAAGGTCGCCATCGACAACCCCGACCGCCACGTCGTCTTCTTCGCGGTCGGCTTCGAGACGACGGCGCCGTCCACCGCGGTGACGCTGGTCCGCGCCCGCGCGCTCGGCGTCAAGAACTTCAGCGTCTACTGCAACCACGTCACGATCGTCCCGCCCATCAAAGCGATCCTGGAATCCCCCGACTTGCGGCTGTCGGGTTTTTTGGGACCGGGCCACGTGTCCACCGTCGTGGGCCTGCGGCCGTACCGGTTCGTCCCCGACGTGTACGGAAAGCCCATGGTGGTGGCGGGTTTCGAGCCGCTGGACATCCTCGCCTCGGTGCACATGTTGCTGCAGCAGATCCGTGACGGACGCTGCGAGGTCGAGAACCAGTACACGCGCGTCGTGCGTCCTGAAGGCAACACTCAGGCGCTGAAGTTGATGGCCGAGACGTTCGAGTTGCGGCCACATTTCGAGTGGCGGGGCCTCGGCTTCATTTCGCAGAGCGCGCTGAAGATTCACCGCGACTATGCCGAGTTCGACGCGGAGCTGACGTTCGACATGCCGGGCGTGCGGGTCGCCGACCCCAAAGCATGCCAGTGCGGCGAGGTGCTCAAAGGTGTCATCAAGCCGTGGGAGTGCAAGGTGTTCGGCACCGCATGCACTCCGGAAACGCCGATCGGCACCTGCATGGTCTCCCCGGAGGGCGCGTGCGCGGCGTACTACAACTTCGGCCGGCTGCACCGCGAAACGGCGCTGGTCCTGGGCCGGCGCGGCTAGCCATCCTCGCCGAAATCAGGTTACCTGCACGCAAAACGGCCAGAAGCGTGTCGTAAGTCTGATCTCGCCCGCATCCTGCCAGTTTCGTGCCAGGATGAGCGCGCTATCGTCGTCGCTTCATCCAAACGCGAGGAGCACTGATGACAACCATCTCTGGCCTTCCGGCACACGTCCTGCTCGTCCACGCGATGGTGGTGCTGGCGCCGCTGACCGCGCTGCTGGCAATCCTGTGCGGAATCTGGCCCGCGGCGCGGCGCAGGCTGGTGTGGCTGGTCCTCGTGCTGGCGCTCGTCACTGCTGGGCTGACACCGCTGACGACAGAAGCCGGCGAGTGGCTGTTCGACCGGCAGAGCGCATCCCAGCGAGATCCTGCGCACGCACGCCGAACGCGGCGGCTGGATGATCTACTTCTCCGTCGCACTGGTAGTCGTAGCGGTCGCGCTGGCGGTGCTGCACGTGGCCGAGGGCCGGTCGGAGAAGCGCAGGGTCGGCGCGAACATTCTGGTCGCGGTCCTGGCGCTGGCGGTGGGGATCTCGACGTGCGTCACCGTGTTCCGGATCGGTGACTCCGGTGCCCGGGCGGTATGGGGCGGCGAGGTGACCCAAGCCGACGACTAGTGCCTACGGGCGCATCTCGTAGGCGCCGTCGTAGGCCCTGACCTGCTCCCACACCCGACCGAAGCGTGCCGCGTCCGTAGCCGGTTTGCGCACAGCCGACAGCGCCCAGTCCTGTTGAGCCGAGGACGAACTCGGCTTGCCATGCAATGCGATCGCATACGCGGAGAAGTCGCGGACCTGGAAGTCGAAGATCTGGTCCAGCACATCGCGGTCCACGTCGATGAGGTTGGCTTGCTCGAGGATCAACTGGCCGTAGACGACGAGCGTGAACAGGTGCCCGAGCACGAGCGTGAAGTCGAGGTCACGCATCTGCTCAGCATCCGGCGGCGCTGTGGCGAGCAGTTCTTTGAGCGCGCGGGCCTGCTCGTAGAAGCGGCCGACATTCGGTATGTCGGAGTTCTTTTCGTAAACCGTCGTCCAATCCGCGAACTGTATCTTGGACGCGCCACCGACCGGACCCTGCGCCCAGAAGAAGACGTCATCGGCGGGATCGTTGCGCGTGCCGATTTCGGGGTAGTCGGCCGGGTTGAACATGTAGTTCGGCAGGAATTTCAGGATCTGGGCGACATTGACGTGGACGGTGCCCTCGAGCCTGGGCAGCGCGCCGATCAGCCGGGCGACTTCGCTGAAGTAGGTGTTCTTTTCAAACCCCTTGGCGGCCAGGACATCCCACAAGAGTACGACCACCGTCTCGCCTTCAGACGTGACCTTGGCTTTGGTCACCGGGTTGAACAGCAGATAGCGACGGTCTTCGCGGCTCGCGCTGCGGAAGTAGTCGATCGCCCGGTCGCTGAACAACTTCATCGCGACCAGCCGTGTGTAGGCGTCGACGAAGCTGGCGCGCACGTGCGGGAAGTCGGTGACCGGGTTGCCGTACAGGATGCGATTGTTGGCGTGGGTGATCGCCTCGTAGAAGGCGTGCTCGCACATCCCGATCGAGGCCGTGCACAGGTTGAACTTTCCGACGTTGACGGTGTTGAGCGCCACCGAGAAAGCGTCGGGGCCGGTGCACAGGATGTCCTCTTCGCGCACCGGGTAGTCGTCGAGCCGGAAGTTGCTCACATACATCTGGCCATGCACGACGTTGCCGATCAACTCGTAGGCATCGTGTCGGCTGTCGGCGACGAACCACACGTAGCCATCCGGGCCGTCGACGTCGGAGCGGCGCGAGAACACCGAGACCATCCCCGCCACGTTGCCGTTGCCGATGTAGTACTTCTCCCCCGAGGCGCGGAAGGCGACGCCGTCCTCGCTGACGGGCGTGAGCACCATGTCGGTGTTGTAGATGTCGGCGCCATGCTCGCGCTCGGAGAGGCCGAACGCCATCACACCGCCCGCCTCGAGCTGCTCGGCCGCGCGCTCCTTGGCTTTGATGTTGTCGCTCTGCCAGATCGGCCCGAGGCCGAGGATGGTGACCTGCTCGGCGTACCAGTACGCCAGCCCGTAGAAGCCGAAGATCTCGCTGAGCGCGGCATTGCGCGACGTGTCCCAGCGCTTGTTCGGATCCCCGATGCCGTACTCGGACGGCGTGAGGAACGTCGCGAAGATTCGCTCCCGCTTGACGAAGATCCAGGAAGTCCGACACCCACACCGCATCCAGGTCATCCCGGAGCAACCTCGTCTTGCCGCGCGCCTCGAACCAGTCGATCACGGCCCGGAGCTGGCGCCGCGTCTCGGGATCGAACTGCACCGGGTCGTAGGCATTCGGGTTGAACAACAATCCGCGGGGGTTCGCCATGGCGTGCCATCCTTCCACGAGCAGACGCAAAAGTACCCAAACCTGCGGCGAAGCGGGGGCTTTTGCGTCTTCTCGCCGGAAATCGGAGAGTCAGCGCTTACGGGCGGTGACCAGCAGATACTCCCATTCCATGGATCCCGAGCCGGCCAGCCACCGATCCCCCAGATCGGCCAGCGCGGCATCCAGCGCGGCGACGCGCTCGGCGTCATCGGCGATGTTGCGGTAGGCCGCTATCGTCGGCCCGTAGTTGGCCTTGAAGTAGTCACGGAACGCGGCGCCGGACGGGAAGTGGCTGACCGTCAGCGAACCGCGCCGAGCCGTGAGCTCCACTCGATCCCCGAGCAAGGACCGCACGTGATCTTCGTTCCCCCACAACGGCGGCGGCTGCACACCCGGCGGCGGAGTCGGGACGTGAGGCTTCATGGTCGCGAACATCTGGCCGATGAAGCCCCCCGGCGTCCAACTGATTACCCCAATGCGGCCGCCCGGCTTGCACACTCGGACGAGGTCGTCGGCGGCCATTTGGTGGTGCGGCGCGAACATCACACCGATGCTGGACACCACCGCATCGAATTCGTTGTCCGTGAACGGCAAATCCTCGGCGTTGGCTTCGCGCCACTCCAACGTGACGCCGCATTCGTCGGCGATGGCCTTGCCCCGGCCAAGCAACTCCGGGGTCAGATCGCTGGCGACGACGGACGCACCGGTCTGCGCGGCCGGGATCGCGACGCTGCCCGTGCCGGCGGCGACGTCGAGAACCCGGTCGCCGGCGCCGATGCCGATTGCCTCGACGAGAACCGGCCCGAGCGGAGCCACCAAGTCGGTCGCGATGGCGGGGTAGTCGCCCAGCACCCACATCGCGCGATGCTTGGCCGCCAATGCGGCATCGACCGTCTGGGTGTCCGTACTCATGTCGTTCTCCTGGGTAGAGCAGTGCTGCTCCACCATGGTCCGTCCATGGCCGCCTGTCCTCTAGTACCAGATCTGTACTCAAAGTGGTTCTACATCTGTACCTTCAAGAGAAGGAGGTGCCGATCATGTCGTCATATGGTCAGTTCTGCCCGGTAGCCAAAGCCATGGAGCTGCTCGACGAACGCTGGACGATGCTGGTGGTGCGTGAATTGCTCTTGGGCAGCAGGCATTTCAACGAACTCCGGCGAGGAGTGCCGAAGATGTCGCCCGCTCTGCTGTCCAAGCGGCTGCAGACGCTGACCCGCGCCGGTGTGGTCGAACGCGCAGAAGCCGACGGCCGCACCTCATACAGCCTCACCGAGTGCGGACGCGAGCTCAACGACGTCGTGCAGGAGCTCGGGGCGTGGGGTGTGCGCTGGATCGGCGAGCTGGGCGACAAGGATCTCGACCCGCACTTGCTGATGTGGGACATCCGCCGCAGCGTGCCGGTGGACGGATGGCCGCGTGCCCGCACGGTGCTGGCGTTCCGGCTGTCCGGCTCGGCGAAGGCGTCGTCGTGGTGGCTGGTCGTGGCCGACGGGAAGGCCGACGTGTGCGACTTCGACCCGGGCTATGACGTCGCGGCGACAGTGTCGACGAGTCTGCGCACGCTGACGCAGATTTGGCGCGGCGACGTGTCATGGTCGCGGGCGCTTTTGGACGGATCGACGCACATCGACGGCCCAGCCGAGGTGCGGCGCGCGGTGCCGAAGTGGCTCGGGCAGTCTAGCTCGGCAGCCGTGCCGCGACCGGCATGACGGCGCGCGAGGACGATCCGGTCGCCGTGCTGGAACGCTGGGCGGACGCCGGGGCGGTATGGCGGGTGATCGGCCGCCGCCGCGACGTGGTGACGGTCGCCCTCTATCAATGCGACGGTGGGGAAGAGGTCGACCGGATCAGCTCGGCAGACCCTCGCCTCGTGCGATTTCTCGCCGGCCGCACCGGCAGCGATCAGACCATATGATGATCGAACGCGAATGCCGCCGCCGCCGTGCGCGAACTTACCTGCAGCTTCGCGAAGATGTTCGATATGTGCCGGGCAACGGTCTTTTCGCTGAGTACGAGGATGGACGCAATCTCCGCATTGCGCTTGCCCGCCGACACGAGCCTGAGGACCTCGATCTCGCGCGCGGTGAGGCCTGCTGGCGCCGAGGGATGCAGCAGCCCGGCTACCTCGCGTTCAGCAGGGCGCGCGCCGAGTTCGGCAAAGACCTGGCGCGCAGCGTCGAGCTCAGCAACCGCAGACTCGTCGTCACCGAGTGCGGTGAGCGCCTCTCCGAGAAGGACTTGACAACGAGCCACTTCGAAAGGTGACCCGAGATCAGCCCACCGGCCTGCTCCCTCGCGGAGATCGGCGATGGCACAGGCGGGATCCCCTCGTGCTACCACGACAGCACCGACCGCGTAACAGGCCATCGCGGTGAGCGCGGAGCTTGCGAAGTCAGCTGCGATACGGGTGAGCTCGCGGCTCAGCTCGTCTGCACAGTCGACGTCGCCGACGGCGAGGAGGATCTCCACCGCCGCCGGTAGAAGCTGCCACCTGCCGACTTTCGTGCGAGGCTCGGAGAGCAACCTGCGCATCGCAGTGGCCGCCGCCTCGGTTCGGCCTTGCGCGAGCCACAACAGCGCCAGCCCCGGTTGCGGCTCGTGGCCGTAGCGCAGGGCCTGCGCGTAGTCTTGCTCGGCGGCATCCAGATTGCCGAGAATCCGGAGAACATCTCCCCGCTCCTTCAGCGCCAGGCCGGCCGGGCGCGCCATCCCCGTTGCCAGATACCTTCGCACGGCAAGCGAAAACTCTTGCAGTGCCTCGGGATAACAGCACCGCACGCGCATGATCTGACCGCGATGAACCGCGCATTGACCGGTGAAGGTAACCAGGCCCGGCTGCGCGTCGCACCAGCTGCTCAGCGCCGTCGTCCACTCGGCGGCGCGGGAAAAGTCCGATATCTCCTGGCAGGCTTCGATCATCGAGCAGTAGACGTGACCCGAAAAGATCGTGGACACGCTGCCCGCGGCGATTCCCAACATCGCCTCGTCGAGAAGCGCGAGACCTTCTGGGACTTGGTCGAGGTAGAGGGCCAGTCGCCCTTCCGAGGAGAGCCCGACCGCAAGGAGATCCGGGTCGTCGAAGCGCCGGCCACACGCGGTGACGGTCGCAGCGCATCGGGACGCTTCGGAAAACTCCCCGAGTGAGATGTGCTGGAACATCAGCAGAATCTGCAGATACCCCCGTTCGGCCACGTCGCCGGGCATCTCGCCCAACAGCCGCTGCATTCGCGACAGCCATCCCCCGGCGATCGCGAACTCGCCCATGCCGTTCAGCGTGTGAGCCAGCCAGAAGGCGCACCGGATCGCGGCCACTTGGTTTCCACTGTCGAGGTGGGCTTGATAGGCCCTCTGCAGCGCCTGGACACAGTCGTTCTCGCGCCCGGTGAGATACGCCGCCGTGGCGAGCCTTGCGAAATCGTCCCCGCGGAGCGCGGCCGAATCCAGATCTGATAGTTGCGCGTACGTCGCCACCCAGTCACGGCGTTCGAACGCCTCACGTGCCCGCAGAAGAGTTTCGACCACGCCCACAGCTTTTCACCTGACATCGACCATACGCCTCACAGAAGAGGCCATCATGCCGCCGTGATCACGCCGCGATATGGGCGCCTCTCATAGCGGGTCGGCGCCCAGCGATGCGCCGAGCGATGAACTTCGCGTCGCGGGCCACCCCGGGTAACACCATCGACGCGTAGGAAAACTGGAAACTCAAACCGCAGAAGAACAACCCCGGCGCGCGGTCGATGACGCCTCGGTATTCGACGGGCCAGCCGTCCGCACCGAATACAGGGAGGTCAATCCAGTCGAAAGCCTGGCGGAAACCGGTGCACCACACCACGTTACGAACTTCGAGCACTGTGCCGTCCGCCAACACAGGACGCCCGGCGATTGTCCGGGTCACCCGGGAAGTGTGCCGCTCGACGCCCCGCTTTTCAAGGGCGTCGCGTTTGACCCTGGCCATCGGCCCGCCGTGTGCACGGACCTCGTTCATCTCCTTGCGGCCGATCGGTGTCCGGCGGGTCACGATGTGCCGCCAGACGAAGATCAACAGCGGCATTGCGATGCGAAGAGCACGACTATCCCAGCGGAGCGGAATCTGGCCGCAATCCCTGCCGACGAGAATAGTGTGGCATCCTGCAGCGAGTTCATAAGCGATATCCGCACCGGAATGGGACGCGCCGACCACCAATGCCGGACCGCTCTGAAGCTGCCCCGGACTCTTGTACCCACTCGAATGCAACTGCACGATGCCGGGATCCAACTGGCCAGCGATCTGCGGAACATACGGCGTGCGCCCGAACGTGCCAGTGGCTACGACGACGTTGTCGCACGTGACGGCATCCGCCCCGAGCGTGGCGACATACCCGCCGCCTTCGCGCGCGGTGAGCCGATCTACCGGCGTGCTGGTCCGCACGGGCAGGTTGAAACGCAACGCATACCGCTCGAGGTAATCGGCGACGTCGTCTTTGCCGGGAAATTCCCATGGATCGACGGCCGGGAAGGGCAAACCCGGAAGCCCGTCGTACTTGGCAGGGGTGTAGAGCCTCAGTGACTCGTAGTGCTGCCGCCAGTTATCGCCCACCCTGGGGTTGCGGTCGACGATCAGAAACGGGCGCTGCAGCTTCTGCAGGTAATACCCGGTTACCAGGCCGGCCTGTCCGGCGCCCACGATGAGGGTTTCGATGTGCTGCCTGGTCATGGCACCTCCTTGATGGAATCGATGCCTCGACGCTACGGGTTGGATGGCGCGCGCCGCATCGGGCGATGTGCCCATTTCGCGCTTTCCGGTATGGGCAGATCTGCGCAGGCCTTTCTCCTTCCGCAGCGCCGACGGGCCGTCACACCAGCCCGGCCGACCGCGCGAGGTTCAGTATCCCGCTGCGGGCGCTGAGCTGAGCGACGATGTCCTCCAATCGACTGAGCGGCAGGTCCATCTGCCACTCGGGAAGCAACCCGTACAGCAACACCCAACCGGGGCGCACATCGACCTTGGTTATCAGCAATCCGTTCGGCAGGTCCGGAAGCTCAATGGGATAGATCGGTAGCCGCGCCGGCAGGCCCAAGCGCCGCCCACCAACCACCAGCGCGCGCGGTTGCAGCCACAGCGCGGTGCCCACGATCCGGATTTCGACCTCGAGATGCCCCCACCCCGGTCGGCGGCGCCAGCGCAGCCGCACCACCGCGTCGTCGTCAATGTGAGCGATGAACTGCGGCGAGGCGTGCTCGACGAGTTCCTCGAGCACCTCCGCAGGAAGCTTCAATGACAGCTCCACGGGCGCAGCCACGATCTCAGACGTCGCGCCCGGCCGGAAGTGCACATTGCTCAGCACGGCCATCGCCTGGTCGAACCAGTATTCCCGCCAGCTGACGTCCTCGGCGACCAGCAGCACATCTCCCAGCAGCCCGACGGCCAAACCCCGCACATCAATGCGGAAGTCGAACTCGGTCACGGTCAAGCTCAGATCGTTGCCGTTGGTCCGCACGGTAAGACTGCGGCCCACGACGAGGCGGCGCAGCGTCTGGAACAGCGTCCGGTACGCGATCGCGGCACCGGTAGTGACGGTAGGCACCGCGGTCGACGACCAGAGTGCGGTCAGCCGCTCCCGGGAGCGGAACGGATCCCAGCCGGGCAGCGGACCGAATCGCGGCACCAGACCAGCATCCCCCATGCGTCAATCGGCGTGCTTGCCGACGGACAGATCTTCGTAAGTCCTTTCATGCCGGCCCGCGGGTAGGTTGACGGCATGCCGAGCCGGGCGTTGAACGGCCTCGCGGCGGTCGCTGTCGCCGTCGGGCTCACCCAGCTGCTCGCCGCGGCGTTCGGCCGCGGCGCCGACGCGCTCAACGCGGTCGGGTCGGCGGTCATCGACCGCACGCCGGGGGCGGTCAAAGAGTGGGCGATCCAGACGTTCGGCACCGCCGACAAGTTGTTTCTGTCAGTCACGATGCTGGTCGTGATCGGTGCGCTGGCCGCCGCCGCCGGGCTGTGGGAGACGACGCGCCGGCCGGTCGGCAGTGTGCTGATCGCGGCGGCGGGCGTCGCAGGGTGCGCGGCGATCCTGTCGCGGCCCGGCAGCCGGCCGCTCGACGTCATTCCGACCGTCGTCAGCATCCTCGCCGGGATCGTCCTGCTCCGCATCTTCACCAGGAAAGCTGCTCAGCGACAGCATGATTCGGAACCCGACGCGGCACGCCGCTTGTCGCTCACCGCGCTCGCTGTGCTGTCTGGCGGGGTGCTCGCGGGTGTCCTCGGCGGCATTGTGAGCCGGCGGCTGCAGTCGGTCGCCGGCGAGCGCAACGCGGCGGTGCTGCCACCGGCCGCCAAGACGGCGCCGCCCCTCCCCGCCGGCGTTCAACCGAAGGACGTCGCACTGCCCAGCTTCGTCACACGCAACACCGACTTCTACCGGATCGACACCGCATTGCTGGTTCCGCAGGTCAGCCGCACCGACTGGCGGCTACGCATCCACGGCATGGTGGACCGCGAAATCACCTACAGCTTGGAGGATCTCGACGAGTTCGAGGTCGTCGAAAAGACCGTGACGTTGACCTGCGTCTCCAATCCCGTCGGCGGCGACCTGATCGGCAACGCGGTATGGCGAGGCTATCGCATGCGAGACCTGTTGACCCGCGCGGGGATTCACCACGACGCGGACATGGTGCTCTCGACGTCGACGGACGGGTTCACCGCCGGAACCCCGGTCGAGGCGCTGACCGACGAGCGCGAGTCGCTTCTGGCGATCGGGATGAACGGCGAACCACTGCCGGTCGAACACGGCTACCCGGCGCGACTGGTGGTGCCGGGGCTGTACGGATATGTGTCCGCGACGAAGTGGGTGACCGATCTGGAACTGACCCGGTTCGACCGCGCGCAGGCGTACTGGACGCGGCTGGGCTGGTCGGCCCGCGCGCCGATCAAGACCGAGTCGCGTATCGACGTGCCGCGCAGCGGCCAGCGGATGCCGGTGGGCCCAGTCACGTTCGGCGGGGTGGCGTGGGCCCAGAACCGCGGCGTGCGCGCGGTCGAGGTCCGCATCGACGACGGGCCCTGGCAGGCAGCCGAACTCGGCGCCAACTACTCCAACGACACCTGGCGGCTGTGGAGCTACCGCTGGACGGCCACCCCCGGCTCGCACACCGTGAGCGTGCGCGCGACCGACAACACCGGAGCCGTCCAGACACCCGATCAGACCCCGGTGATGCCTGACGGCGCCACCGGTTGGCACACGGTCGTGTTCACCGCCGCGTGACAAGCTGAAGCCATGTTGCTGCTCGACGTGGCCGCTGCGTCGGCCGAGGTCGGCGCCCAGTCGTCGCGCCTGGCGAAGATCGCCCGGATCGCGCGACTGCTCGAAACCGCGGCGTCCGGCGGCGACGCGCACCAGGTCGCGGTGGTGGTGTCGTGGCTGTCCGGCGAACTCGTCCAGCGCCAGATCGGCGTCGGGTGGGCCACGTTGCGCACTCTGCCCGCCCCGGCCGACGAGCCGACTCTCACCGTCCTGGCAGTCGACGAGGCGTTCACCGCGATCGGAGCGGTTGCCGGCGCCGGATCGCAGAAGGCGCGAGCCCGGCTTGTCGGTCAGCTGTTCTCTGCGGCGACAGCGGTCGAACAGACCTTTCTTCGCCGTCTGCTGCAAGGCGAACTGCGCCAGGGCGCGCTGGCGGGGGTGATGGCCGACGCCGTCGCACGGGCGGCCGCGCTGTCACCCGCCGACGTGCGGCGCGCTGCGATGCTCGCGGGCGACCTGCCCGCCGTCGCCGCCGCAGCTTTGACCGGCGGGGCCGACGCTCTCGGCGAATTCACCCTGCAGGTGGGACGCCCGGTCGGCCCGATGCTTGCGCAGACCGCAACCGACGTGGCTGATGCCATCGAAAGGCTAGGTGGTACGGCGGTTTTCGAAACAAAGCTGGACGGTGCCCGGCTGCAGATCCACCGCGACGGCGACGACGTCGCGCTGTACACCCGCAGCCTCGACGACGTCACCAGCCGGCTGCCCGAGGTAGTCGACGCCGCGTTGGCGCTCCCCGTCACGTCGCTGATCGCCGATGGCGAGGCGATCGCGCTTCGGCCCGACGGAAGACCGCACCGCTTCCAGGTCACCGCGTCGCGGTTCGGCCGCTCCGAAGCGGCTGGCGCAGAGCGTCTTTCGGTGTTCTTCTTCGACGTGCTGCACCGCGACGGCGAGGACCTTCTGGACGTTCCGACGACGGAGCGGCTCGCTGTGCTCGACGCGATCGTGCCGGCCACACAGCGAGTCGACCGGCTGGCGACCGCGGACCCGGACGACGCCGGCCGGTTCCTCGACGCGACGCTGGCCGCGGGCCACGAGGGCGTGATGGCGAAGGCGCCGGCGGCCCCGTACGAAGCCGGCCGGCGTGGCGCCGGATGGCTGAAGGTCAAACCGGTGCACACGCTCGACCTGGTGGTGCTGGCCGTCGAGTGGGGCTCCGGACGCCGCACCGGCAAGTTGTCCAACATCCATCTCGGTGCCCGCGACCCGGCCACGGGCGGGTTCGTCATGCTCGGCAAGACCTTCAAGGGCATGACGGACGCGATGCTGGAATGGCAGACGCGGCGTTTCTTGGATCTGGCCGACGGAGCCGCGACGCCGGCGACATCGGACAGGAGCCCCACCGACGAATACGCGGTCAAACTCCGGCCCGAGCAGGTCGTCGAGATCGCCTTCGACGCCGTGCAGGCCTCGACCCGCTACCCGGGCGGCATGGCCCTGCGGTTCGCCCGGGTGCTGCGCTACCGCCACGACAAGTCCCCCGCCGAGGCCGACACCGTCGACACCGTGCGCCAGTTCTACGAGCAGTAGCCGCGAGCAGACACCAAATCGCACGCGAGGCGCTTCCGCAGTGCGATTTGGTGTCTGCTCGGCGCGAAGAATTGACAAGATCACCGCATGGCCTCTCCGACGACCGAGGAAACCGACGGCGACGTCACCTACCTGCGAACCGAACCGGACCTGCCGCCCGTCGCGGTCATCGACCGCTCCCCCATCACCACCCGCCACAAGATCGTCTTCGGCGTCATCGCCCTGCTGGGCGCGGTGACATGGGCGATCATCGCGTTCGTCCGGGGCGAGACAGTCAACGCAGTCTGGTTCGTGATCGCCGCGATCTGCACCTACATCATCGCGTTCAGGTTCTACGCCCGGCTGATCGAGATGAAGATCGTCCGGCCCCGCGACGACGAGGCCACGCCAGCGGAGATGTTCGAAAACGCCACCGACTACATGCCCACCGACCGACGGGTGCTCTTCGGTCACCACTTCGCGGCGATCGCAGGCGCCGGCCCGCTGGTGGGCCCGGTGCTCGCGATGCAGATGGGATACCTGCCGGGCATCATCTGGATCGTCATCGGCGCGGTGTTCGCAGGTTGCGTGCAGGACTACCTGGTGCTGTGGGTGTCGACGCGCCGCCACGGCCGCTCGCTCGGGCAGATGGTGCGCGACGAGGTCGGCGCCATGGGCGGAGTGGCGGCGATCGTGGCGGTGCTCGTGATCATGGTGATCCTGCTGGCGGTGCTGGCGCTCGTCGTCGTCAACGCGTTGGCCGAGAGCCCGTGGGGGGTGTTCTCGATCGCGATGACGATCCCGATCGCGATCTTCATGGGGCTGTACCTGCGCCTCCTGCGGCCGGGCCGCGTCTCCGAAGTCACGGTCGTCGGCGTTGTCCTGCTGCTTCTGGCAGTCGTCGCCGGTAACTGGGTGTCCGAAACCGCTTGGGGCGAGGACTGGTTCGGCCTATCCAAGGTCACGCTGTCGTGGTGCATCATCATCTACGGCTTCGCGGCATCGGTGCTGCCGGTGTGGCTCCTGCTCGCGCCCCGCGACTATCTGTCCACCTTCATGAAGGTGGGCACGATCGCGCTGCTGGCTCTCGGCATCCTGATCGCCCGGCCGGTCATCGAGGCGCCGGCGGTTTCCGCGTTCGCACACAGCGGCACCGGGCCGGTTTTCGCCGGTTCGCTGTTCCCGTTCCTGTTCATCACGATCGCATGCGGGGCGCTGTCGGGTTTTCACTCGCTGATCGCGTCCGGCACCACGCCGAAGATGCTGGAGAAGCAGAGCCAGATGCGGCTCATCGGCTACGGCGGCATGCTCACCGAATCGTTCGTCGCCGTCATGGCGCTGGTCACCGCCGCCATCCTCAACCAGCACCTCTACTTCGTGATGAACGCCGCCGAGGGCAAGACCGGCGGCGTCGCCGAATCCGCTGCGGCGTACGTGAACACGCTTCCGCTCGGCGGCGAACCGATACAGCCCGAGCAGATCAAGGATGCGGCGACGGCAGTCGGCGAGACGTCGATCGTGTCGCGCACCGGTGGGGCGCCGACGCTGGCGATCGGCATGTCGGAGGTGCTGCATCAGGCCTTCGGCGGTCCGAAGGTTCAGGCATTCTGGTACCACTTCGCGATCATGTTCGAGGCGCTGTTCATCCTGACCACGGTCGACGCCGGCACTCGCGTCGCGCGGTTCATGCTGTCCGACGCGCTGGGCAACCTCGGCGGCCCGCTGCGCAAGTTCCGCAACCCCAGCTGGCGCCCGGGCGCCTGGCTGTGCAGTGGGATCGTCGTCGCGGCGTGGGGCGGCATGCTGCTGATGGGCGTCACCGACCCGCTCGGCGGCATCTACACGCTGTTTCCGTTGTTCGGCATCGCCAACCAGTTGCTCGCGGCGATCGCTTTGACGCTCGTGACGGTGGTGGTGGTCAAGAAGGGCTACCTGAAATGGGCATGGGTGCCGGGCGTTCCGCTGCTGTGGGACCTCACCGTGACGCTGACGGCGTCGTGGCAGAAGATCTTCTCGGCTGATCCTGCCGTCGGGTACTGGGCGCTGCACACCCAGTGTCAGCAGGCCCTCGCCGCCGGGAAGACGCGCTGTAGCACGGCGAAGAACGTCGACCAGGTGCACGACGTCATCCGCAACACGTTCATCCAGGGCACGCTGTCGATCATCTTCGCGGTGCTCGTCGTCATCGTGTTCGTCGCCGGAGTGGTGATGGTGCTGCGGTCGATTCGCGGCGGCGGGATACCTCTGTCTGAGGACGAGCCCGTGCCGTCGCGACTCTTCGCGCCCTCGGGGCTGATACCTTCGGCGAAAGAACGGGAGGTGCAACGACAATGGGGCGCGCTACCGACATCGCCCGCCAAATCCGTTGGTACTGCGGCACATTGATGGGCGACACCCACTACAGTCGTTACGTCGAGCACCGACGGCGAATGCACCCCGGCGAGCCCATCCTTACCGAACGCGAGTACTGGAAGATGCGCCACGCCGCCGCCGAAAGCAACCCGGGTGCGCGCTGCTGCTGACAGCGGCCGCGGCCAGCTGAACCCGCGCTGACCTCGCGGTTACCAAGTAGTTTCCGGGCAGCGACGAACGCGTCGGTCCGGGGAACCTAAACTCTCTGGTGGGGTGGCCGAGTAGCTGATCGGCCGCAGTGTCGGGATCGGCTGGGCGAAAGGGTCACGTTGAGCGTCGAGGCGGAGACCGCGACCGCACGGGTGATGCGGTTGCCCGATCTGCTGCGTCGACGTCGGGACGCGATACCTGATGACGAGGCGACGGCGGTTCTTCAGCGCCGGCTCACGCTGATCCGCCGAATCGCGGTCACCACGTGGCTGATCGTCATCGTGTACCGCACCGCGACGGCTGGTTTGGCGTTCAACCGCGAACTGCTACTGCTCTACATCGCGACCGGCCTGGCCGCCGCGAGTATCGGCCGCCGCAAGCTACTGATGGTGATTCGGGACTGGCTGCCCTTCGCGGTGGTGCTGCTGGTTTACGACGTCAGCCGTGGCGCCGCGAAACTGGTCGGCACCCCCACCCTGTGGGAGTGGCAGGTCAACGCGGACCGCTGGCTGTCCTTCGGCACGGTGCCGACCGTGTGGCTGCAGGAACGGCTCAAACAGGCCGAGCCGCCCTGGTGGGAAGTGTCCATCAGCACCGTCTACATGTCGTTCTTCATCCTTCCGTACGTGGTCGCCGGGGTGCTGTGGCTGCGTGACCGCGACGACTGGAAGGCGTTCGTGCGGCGTTTCGTCGCGCTGTCGTTCACCGCGCTGGCGATCTACGTCGTGCTGCCCGCGGCACCGCCCTGGGCCGCGGCCCGCTGCACGGGACCCGACATCGTCGGCGGCCCCTCATCTCCGGCCTGCATGTTCGGCACACCCGCCCGCGTTCCCGACGGGGGGCTGCTCGGCACCATGCAGGCGACTCAGCCGGGCGCCAACGAGTTCGTCGAGCGGATCTCCACCCGGGGCTTTGCCACGCTTCACCTGCATGTGGCACGCGATCTGGTGAACTCGGGGCAGGTCAGCGTCAACATGGTCGCTGCCATCCCGTCGCTGCACGCCGCGCTGTCGGTGATGATCGCTGCGTTCCTGTGGAGCCGGGTGCAACGCCGATGGCGCCCGCTGCTGGTGGCCTACGTGCTCATGATGGCGTTCACGCTGGTGTACTCGGCCGAGCATTACGTCATCGACATCCTGCTCGGCTGGGGCCTTGCGGCGGTGGTGGCATGGGCGGTCCGCCGATTCGAGTTGCGTCGCACCGCAGCGTCCGCCGAGACGCTGCCGAACTACGATCGGCGTCATGACGAAGCCGCTGACTGTCGAGCAATCCCGTGAGATACCGATCGATGTGCAGCAGGCGTTCGACGGCACTCTGCCGATGCCGCTGCCGACGTTGTTTCGGCGCTGGTACGGCCCGATTCCGCCGATCAGCAGGGTAAGCAACCAGACCGGCGGGTGGGACGCCGTCGGCCAGACACGGACCGTGATACTGACCGGCGGCGGCAGCCTGCGCGAGGAACTCACCCGCCTCGACCCGCCGCACGCGTTCGGCTACGTTCTCTCCGACATCACCGGGCCGATGGCGCCGCTGGTGGGCAAGGTCGACGGTGAATGGGTTTTCGCGCCTGCCCGTGGCGGCACCACAGTCACCTGGCGGTGGACGATCCATCCCCGATCAGCCCTGACCGCGCCCGCCCTGCCGGTGTTCGGTTGGTTGTGGCGCGGCTACGCGCGGCAGTCGCTCGAGGAACTCGAGCTTCGGCTCACCCACGCCGATCACCACTGAAGCGTCAGGCGTGCCACGAAGACCACCGGCTCACCGCGATGCTGATCACCGGCCCGGTGAGCGAAATGCGTTGATACTGAGGATATTTCCGCCGCAGTAGGTCATAGCCGGTGGCCATCACCTCGCCCCGGTCGTGAATCTCGGCGACCCCGTCGGCGCGCACCCACCACAGCTCGTCCCAGTCGTCGGCGTAGTGGTCGACGAGCAGGCTCACCCGAGGGTTCTGCTCGATGTTCACCAGCCGGCGCAGCCGGTGCGTCGACTTCCGCTTCGTGTCCACCGCCGTGTACACGACGTCATGGACGACCGCGAAGACGACCGGGACCACGTGCGGCACACCTTCTGCCGACGCCGTGGCGAGAAACGCCACCTGGCCGGCGGTGAACACTTCGCGTGCGTCGAGTTCGGTCATCGGAACCTACGAAGGTACGCCCGAAAGTCCCAAGTCTTCAGGAACGTCTCGGCGGTGTCGTACCCCTTCTGGTAGAGGGCTTCCACCTGCGCGTCGGAGATGTCGAAGTCGAGGAAGCCGACCTCAGTCGAGTCGACGCGAATCGCGCGGGCACTGACCCAAGGCTGGTTCAGGTAGGCCTGGTCCCGGCCGACGAGCACGGTGGTGATGACTTCTTCGAGCAGGTGCGGCGGACCGATCACCCGCAGCGGTGACAGCGCGGGAATCACCCTGTCATTGCCTTCGGGCAGGTTCGGCAACACGGTGACTCCGAAGGTGGGCCAGCGGGGTTTCTTGCCGTCGGCTCTGTCCAGTGAGTCGATCGGGAAGTTGGACAGGATGCCGCCGTCCACGAGTGTGGACTTCAGGCCGGTGGTCGACGTCAGTGTCACCGGCCGGAAGATGAACGGGATCGACATCGAGGCCCGCACCGCGTCGGCGACCTGCTGGTCGTCGGGGTCGACGCCGTAGACGCGGCGGTAGTCCCACGGCAGCCGCACCAGCTGGCCCGTCGTCACGTCGGCGACTGTGACCACAAGCTTGTAGCGCTGCTCCGGCGGGAGCTCCGGATCGTCGATGGCCAAGTCGCCGAATGTGCTGACGCCCAAGGCTTTCAGCTGGCTGCGCACCCAGTCGTGTGCATAGTCGCCACGGTAGATTCCGCTGCCGCGGGCCACCGCCAGCGACGGGCCGATGAGCGGGACGCGCTCGATCGGGCCGGGGTCGAGGAACTTGCCGTAGTCCAGGCTGAGCGCAAGCCGCTTCACCTCGGCGCCGGTCATCTGCTGCCCCTGCGAGGCGGCGGCGACAATTGCTCCGACGATCGAGCCGGCCGACGTTCCCGACACGCGTTCAGCGGTGTAACCGGCATCCATCAGCGCGACTACGGCACCGACCAGGCCGATGCCCTTGACGCCGCCGCCCGACAGCACCAAGTCGGTGCGCTTGGCTGGTGGTCTCGTCACATCCGGCACCTTACGGTGCCTATCGTCGTGGCCATGAAATCGATCTTTATCACCGGAGCAGCCAGCGGTATGGGCCGTGAAGGCGCGAAGCTGTTCCACAAGAAAGGCTGGCGCGTTGGCGCGATCGACCGGGACGACGACGGGCTGCAGTCGCTGTCGCGCGAACTGGGCACCGAGCGGATCTGGACGCGGGTCGTCGACGTCACCGACAAGGCGGCGTTGGAGAGTGCACTGGCCGACTTTTGCTCCGGCAACGAGGGCGGTGGACTCGACATGATGTGGAACAACGCCGGCATCGGCGAAGGGGGTTGGTTGGAGGACGTGCCCTACGAGGCGGCGATGCGCGTCGTGGACATCAACTTCAAGGCGGTGCTCACCGGCGCCTACGTGTCGCTGCCGTATCTGAAGAAGTCACCGGGCAGTTTGATGTTCTCCACCTCGTCGTCGTCGGCGACTTACGGCATGCCGCGGCTGGCGGTGTACTCCGCGACCAAACATGCGGTGAAGGGGCTGACCGAGGCGTTGAGTATCGAGTGGCAGCGGCACGGCGTCCGCGTGGCCGACGTGCTTCCCGGCCTGATCGACACTGCGATTCTGGTGAACACACCCGATCGCTCGGACGGCAGGACGATGACACATGACGAGCTTGTCGCTCGCGCACCGAAGAAGGGCATGTTCCGCCTGATGCCGGCGTCGTCGGTAGCCGAGGCGGCATGGCTGGCGTATCAGCATCCGACCCGCCTGCATTGGTACGTGCCCGAAAGCATCCGGTGGATCGACCGGATCAAAGGTCTGTCTCCGGAGTGGACCCGCCGCCAGATCGTCAAGTCACTGCCGAAAATCACCGGAGAGGGGTAGGCAGCAGGCCTACGCTGAAGACCATGGCCGAGGTGAAGTCGCGGTCGCGCATCAGTTCCTGGATGTACGCACTGAACACCACCAATCCGCCGCCGGACGGCCCGGTCGACGTGGTGACCCGCTGGATCGTGGTCACCCGCGCCGCGGTGCTGCCGATGACCCTCTTCGCGGGGTTGGTGGCGGCGCTACTCGCGATCGGCGAGCCGGGCCTGGACTGGCGCTGGCTGGTGCTGGCCGTGGTCGGCATCCTGCTGGCGCACGTCGCGAACAACCTGATGAACGACTTGTTCGACACGCAGGTCGGGACCGACAGCGAGAACTACCCGCGGGCGCTGTACGCGCCGCACCCCGTGCTGTCCGGGCTGGTGTCGCGGCGCACGCTGCTCTCGGCGATCCTGGCGGTCAACCTGGCGGACCTGGCGATCCTGGTCGTGCTGACGTGGGCGCGCGGCTGGCCGGTGGTGGCTTTCGCGCTCGGCGGGTTCGTGCTCAGCGTCGCCTACACGGCGCCGCCGCTGCGGCTGAAGAAGCGCGGCCTCGGCGAGCCCGACGTATTCGTCGTGTGGGGCCCGCTGATGGTGTGCGGCACCTACTATTCGGCCGTCGGGATCGTCGGCTGGGATGTTCTGGTCGCTTCGCTGCCGTACGGCCTGCTGTGCACAACGGTGTTGATGGGCAAGCACATCGACAAGATTCCGTACGACGCGCCGCTGGGGATCAGGACCGTGCCGGTGATTCTCGGCGAGGCCCGCGCGCGGGCGGCGACGCTGGCGATGATGGTCGGCTTCTATGGTTTCGTCGCGGTCTGCGTGGCAGTCGGCGCGATGCCGTGGCCGGCATTACTCGTGGTGCTGGCCGTGCCGCGCCTGGTCAAGGTATGGCCGTACTTCCGCAAGCCGCCGCCTGCAGAGCCGCCGCAGCGGTATCCCATCTGGCCGCTGTGGTACGCGGTGCAGGCGTTTCTGCACGTGCGTCTGGCGGGCGCGCTGCTGGTGCTGGGGCTGGCGATCGGCGCAGCGCTGCGCGTCTGGGGCTAGGGGTTCCCTAGCCGTCCTTGCGGTGCTTTGCGGTCTCGTCGCCGTCGACCGCTTCGTCGATCTTCTTCTGCGACTGTTTCGCGTCGGCCGCCAACTCCTCGATCGTTTCGTCGCCCTCTTCGGCGCGCATAGTTCCTCCATTCGTTTCGGTCCCGTCACGGCTACCCAAGGGCGGCCGCTGGTAAGCCCGTTGCTCCTCGCGAGTGTGAATCTGCTGTTGCGACACGCCGACAGCTATCGCATTGAATTCACATTGGCGATGCTGGACAGGTGATCGGCGACCGCTGGAACGTTTCGGATGACGAAGTCGCTCGGCGATATCCGTGCGACGACTCGTCTCGTCTCCCTGCCTGCAGGCGTGGCGCGCCGTGACGGTGCATGCCTCCCCCGAGCGGCTCTGGCCCTGGGTTGCCCAGATCAGAGTGGCGCCGTATTCCTATGACTGGATCGACAACCTCGGCCGGAAGGTCACCGCAGCACCTGTTGGACCTGCCCGCGCCCACTGTGGGTGAGCCCTTCAGCACCGCGGCGACTCGCAGACGCGGAGAAATCCTCGCGGTCACGGCCGGCGAGCATCTCACCGGCCGGATCTTCGGCGCCGTCATCTCCTATGTGCTTGTGCCGCAGGGCGACACCACCCGCCTTCTGATGAAGGTCGTCATGCAGAACGGGCGGTGGCTCGCCCCGTTGCTATCCGTCGGCGACCTCGTCATGGCACGTCGTCAGCTGCTGAATCTCAAGCGCCTTGCCGAGCAGGCATAACTGCGCCTGATTATCAGTTGCTCGCAGTGGGAAGATTGATCAAGTCGTGGATGAATCGTCGAATCACGGTTTGCGGTCGGCGCCCGCAATAGCGCCGCCACCGTCACGCACGCGGCCTGGCTCGGATCTGCGGCGGCTGCTGCCGTACCTGATGCCATATCGTGCGCGGTGGATTTCGATGGTCCTCGTGGCCATCGCCAGCCTGGTGGCCACTGTGGCGATCCCGCTGATGACCAAGGCGGTGATCGACGGGCCGGTGCGCCATCAGGATCAGCAGGGCCTGTGGCTGCTCGGCGCGGCGGCGACGGGAGTCGGCGTCTCCGAGGCGCTGCTGTGGTTCATCCGCCGCTGGCTGGTCTCAAGGGCCACGATGGGCGTCGAGGCCGACATCCGCAAGGATCTGTATGCACGGCTGCAGATCCTGCCGATGTCATTCCACGGTCACTGGCAGTCCGGCCAGCTGTTGTCGCGGATCATGAACGACCTCAGCACAATTCGGCGCTTCCTGTCGTTCGGGCTGATCTTCCTGATCCTCAACGGGCTTCAGATCACCGTGGTGACGGCCATCCTGCTCGCGATGTACTGGCCGCTGGGCGTGGTGGTGCTGCTGTCGGTGGTGCCGATCGCGGCGACCGTGCTGCACTTCCAGCAGCAGTACATCCGGTTGTCACGGCTGGCTCAGGACCAGTCCGGCCACGTCGCCACCCACGTCGAAGAGGCCGCGCTCGGGCTGCGGGTGGTCAAGTCCTTCGGTCGCGAGGACTACGTCTTCGAGCGATTCGACGAGCAGCTCACCAACCTCTACGACACGCAGGTCGAGAGGGTTTCGGTGTCGGCGAGGTTCTGGACTCTGCTGGAGGTCATCCCCAACCTCACCTTGATCGTCGTGCTGGGCTTCGGCGCGTACGCCGCCGGCCACGAGTTCATCACGATGGGAACGCTGGTGGCCTTCATCACGATGATGCTCTCGCTGGTGTGGCCCATCGCCTCGTTGGGTTTCCTGCTGTCGATGACGCAGGAGTCGTTCACCGCCGCGAACCGGATCGCCGAAATCTTCGACGCGCCAAGGGAAATTGCGGACGGCCCGAACTGCGACGCTCTCCGGGGCGGGCGGCTGGAGCTCGTCGACGTCGGGTTCCGGTTCCCGGACAGCGACGTGTGGGCGCTGCGCCACGTCAACGTGACCGTGGAGCCGGGTGAGACGCTCGCACTGGTCGGGTCAACCGGCTCGGGCAAGTCGGTGCTGGCCGCACTGCTGTCACGGCTCTACGACGTCACCGAGGGCGAGATCCGCATCGATGGCCAGGACATCCGCGAACTGTCGCTTCAGGCTCTGCGGCAGACGGTGGCCACCGCGTTCGAGGACCCGACGCTGTTCTCGATGTCGGTAGCGGAGAACCTGCGCCTGGGGCGGCCCGACGCGACGGACGAGCAGTTGGCCGAGGCGATCGACGTCGCCGCCGCACAGTTCGTCTACGACCTGCCGTTCGGCCTGGACACCCGCATCGGCGAGCAGGGCATGAGCCTGTCCGGCGGCCAACGCCAACGGCTGTCGCTGGCGCGGGCGATCCTGGCCACCCCGAAGATCCTCGTCCTCGACGACACACTGTCTGCGCTCGACGTGCACACCGAGGCGATCGTCGAAGAGGCGCTGCGACGAGTGCTGCATTCGGTGACCGGCATCGTCGTCGCGCACCGGGCGTCGACCGTGCTGCTGGCCGACAAGGTGGCGCTGCTAGAGGGCGGCACCATCACCCACGTCGGCACCCACGCCGAACTGCTCGCCACCGTCCCGCAGTACCGCTACCTTCTGGCCGCCGACGACGAACTCGACGACACCGCCGAGCGAAGCTGTGCGTGGGAGGACGACGAGCGACGCAGCCGGCTGGGGCACGCCCACAAGGAACGGGAGGCGTGTGACGCCGCCTGTGCTGAGCGCGGCTTCGTCACCTCGGAGGCGCAGGGTCGATGACCGCTACCGACACACAGCCCGTCGAACTGCCCGAAGACGAGTGGCGCGGCAGGTTCGACGAGGCCCCCGACGACGACCTGCCGGTCGACGAGCGCGTCCCGCGTCGGCGCGAAGCGCGGTTGCTGCTCGGCTCGCTGTTGCGGCCTTTTCGCGTCGCGGTCACCTTTCTCGCCGTCGTGGTGGTCGTGGAAAACGTTGCGCGCCTGTCGGTTCCGCTGCTCGTCCAGCGCGGCATCGACCACGGTATTCCACCCATCGTCGAAGGCGGGTCGGCGCGCACGCTGATGCTGATCGTCGCCATCCTCTGCGGTGTCGTGCTGGTGCAGGCGGTCAGCCGACTGTTCTTCTTGCACCGGTCCGGGCGGATCGGCCAGAAGGTGCTGCTGGAACTGCGGCGCCGGGTGTTCCGCCATTTCCAGCGGCTCGACGTCGCGTTCCACGACCGCTACACGTCCGGGCGGGTGGTCAGCCGGTCCACCAACGACGTCGAGGCCATCCAGGACATGCTCGAAACGGGCTTCGACAGCCTGCTCACCGCGGCGCTGACCCTCATCGGCACCGCAATCCTGCTCGTCGCGCTGGACTGGCGGCTCGGGCTGATGTGCTTGGCGGCCTTTCCGATCCTGGTGGCCCTGGTGTGGTGGTTCCGCAGCGAGTCGTCCAAGACCTACCGCGAGGTGCGCGAGAGTGCCGCGCTGGTGATCGTGCAGTTCGTGGAAACCATGACCGGCATCAAAGCGGTGCAGGCGTACCGGCGTGAACCGCGCAACCAGGAGATTTTCGAGGAGGTTGCGGACCGCTATCGCACCATCAACGAGAAGACCTTCAAGTTGCTGGCTGTTTTCATGCCGGGCGTCAAGCTGGTCGGCAACATCACCACCGGCGTGGTGCTGCTCTACGGCGGTTACCGGGTGCTGCACGGCCAGATGACGATCGGCACGCTCGCCGCGTTCCTGCTGTACCTGCGGATGTTCTTCGAGCCCATGCAGGAGATCTCCCAGTTCTTCAACACATTTCAGTCCGCCGCGTCGGCGCTGGAGAAACTGGCCGGCGTGCTCGCCGAGCAGCCGGCAATCAAGGATCCGGGGCAGCCGGTGACGCTGAGCGACGTGCGCGGCGACGTCGAGTTCCGTGATGTCCGGTTCGGCTATGTGCCGGATCGCCCTGTGCTGCCGTGCCTTTCGCTGACGATCCCCGCGGGGCAGACCGTTGCGCTGGTCGGAACCACGGGCGCCGGCAAGACGACGATCGCCAAGCTGATCGCCAGGTTCTACGATCCGACATCGGGATCGGTGACGCTCGACGGCGTGGAACTGCGGGACCTGGAGCAGACGGCGTTGCGTCGCCATGTCGTGATGGTCACGCAGGAGAACTTCATGTTCGACGGCACCGTCGCCGACAACATCCGCTTCGGCCGTCCCGACGCTACCGACGGCGAAATACGCGCCGCTGCAACAGCTGTCGGGGCCGACAGGTTCATCGATGCCCTGCCCGACGGCTACGACACCGACGTCGCCAAGCGCGGCGGCCGGCTCTCGGCCGGGCAGCGACAGCTGATCGCGTTCGCACGGGCGTTTCTCGCCGACCCGGCGGTTCTGATACTCGACGAGGCGACGTCGTCACTGGACATTCCCAGCGAGCGGATGGTCCAGCGTGCGCTGCAGACCGTGCTGGCCGACCGCACCGCCCTGGTGATCGCGCACCGGCTTTCGACCGTGCAGATCGCCGACCGGGTGCTCGTACTCGACCACGGCCGGATCGTGGAGGACGGGCCGCCCGAGGAACTCATCGCGCGCAGTGGCGGCAGGTATGCGGCACTGCACCGCGCTTGGATGCAGTCGCTGGCCTAGCCGCCATCGCTCGGCCGGCCACCTTGCGCACAGAGTTCTTTCTGTCCGTTGGCTGGGTGAGCAACATGAGCACTGCCTGAGCGGTTCGCCGGGCGGTGAACTTGTGGATGAATTCGAGGTTGTGGGTAACCTCGGCGGATTCTCCTGGTCGGCTTCGGGGTGCGGGCTTTGCACGGGATGTTGTCGGCCGCCGGCGATAGTATTCGAACATGAGTTCGACGCAGTTCGAGGAGGCCATCGGCCTGTGCAACGCGATCGATGCGGCGTTGACCAAGCTCGACGAGCTCGACAAGGATCCGCTGTCCAACGCCGAGCGCATTCAGGTGTTGGAGCGCCGGGAGCGGTGGCGGCGCCGGTTGCCTGCTGGTGAGCATGCCCTGCTGGCCGAGCTGGCCTATGCCCCGGTCGAGGAGATCGGGGGCCGCCCGGCGCATGTGCTGGCCGATCGGTTGCGGATCTACCGCCGCGATGCCCGGCGCCGCTTGGAGGAGGCGATCGATTTGGCGGGGCGGCGGGCGTTGAGCGGTGCGCCGCTGGCACCCAAGCTGCAGGCCACCGCGGCCGGGCAGGCCGCCGGGGACATCAGCGTCGGGCAGGTGGGGATCATCCGGGAGTTTCTCGCGCAGCTGCCGTGCTGGGTCGACGAGGCCACCCGGGGTGAGGCCGAGGCCACGCTGGCCGCAATCGCCGCGCGCTATCGCCCCGATGAGCTCAAACGCTTCGCCGACTGGTATGCCACGGTGCTCAACCCCGACGGCGAGTTCTCCGATGAGCACCGCGCCCGCCGACGCGGGGTCGTCATCGGCCGCCAGCAACACGACGGCATGTCGGCGATCACGGGCTGGCTGGACCCCGAGCTGCGGGCCGGCCTGGACGCGGTGCTGGCCAAGTTGGCCGCCCCGGGCATGTGCAACCCACAAGACGAGATGCCGAGCATCACCGGCCAGCCGTCACCGCAGGCCCTCGAGGGCGATGACCGCTCGGCAGCACAGCGCACCCACGACGCGTTGAACGCGATGGTGCGTGCCATGTTGATGTCGGGGGAGCTGGGCAGCCATCAGGGGCTGCCGGTCACCATCACCGCCACCGTCGAGCTGAAGGATTTGCAGGCCAAGGCCGGGATGGCGCGCACCGGGGGCGGCACCCTGCTGCCGGTTCCCACGCTGATCCGGATGGCCGCCCACGCCTACAACTTCTTGCTGGTCCTGGACAAGGCCAAGCCGCTGCAGCTGTACAAGGGCCGCAGCACCCGGCTGGCCACCCCCGCCCAACGCCTGGTGCTCTACGCCCTCGAGCGGGGCTGCACCAAACCGGGCTGTGACGCCCCGCCCTATTGGTGCCAAGTGCATCACGCCACCACAGACTGGGCGCACGGCGGTCAGACCAACATCGATGACCTCACCCTGGCCTGCGGGCCCGACAACCGCCTGGTCACCGACGGCGACTGGAAAACCAAGAAACGCGACGACGGCACCACCGAATGGATACCGCCCCCCGAACTCGACCACGGCCAACCCCGCACCAACACCACCCACCACCCCGAACGCATGCTCGAACACGACGAAGACGAGGAAGACGAAGGCCACGAAAGCGGGGGGTGATCTGGTCAATCCGAATCTCGTTGCCCCGCACAGGGTTTGTCCTTGAGACCGGCCGCGCTGATCAGGTCGTCCAGCCCGGCCTTCCGGGATTGCGACCTGTACGCAATATCAACGAGTCACTTGTCGTCGTCGTCGTCCTCGTCCTCGTCGCCGTCCTCGTCGTCCTTGTCCTTGTCCTCGTCGTCCTTGTCCTTGCCACGGTCTTTGTCCTTGCGGTCGTCCTTTTCCGTCCGCACCTCGATCGTGGCCCAGTGGCTAGGCGACACGAGAACCGTCCACTCGCCGGACTCGCGCCCCATCTTGAGGACGCCATCCTCGACGGCCCACTTCGTGGAGTCGTCGTAGTCGTCCGCCTGCCCATCGGTGTATGTGAGTTTGAACGCCATGGGCGCAGCGTGCCCCGAAGATGACTTCCAGAAACCAAGACCGGCTATTTGCCTCGACCGGCATACCGACAGATTTGTGGCAGTATCCAAGCAGGGCACCATGCCTGCCGTGGAGTCGCCGCCGTTTTGCCAAGCGCGCCCACCTCGAACCACCAAGGAAAGCCTTGCCAGAACCAGGGATGTGGCCGAACGGACCGGGCCCTGCCGATTCACCCGCTTACGGGCAGCACTACCCGTGCGGCCCCTCGCAGCCCTACAGCCAGCAACCGCCGGGCGAAGTCGTCACCATCGTCCGCTCCGGCGAAGCCCAGAACTACTACCGCGGCGAGCGCGGCGACTACACGGCGATCGTCGTCGCCCCTTCAGGCGAGGCGGAAATCCGTGTCGTATCCCGCTGAGCGCCTTAAGGTTTCCGTCAAACGACTGGTCGACGTCTACCGGCGCAGCGGGGCCGACGTGCCGTTCGGCGACCCACTGCCGACGCATGGAACCGAGATGGAGGGCTGGTTCTGGCGGGTCACCGACGGCGCGTCGGGACGGGTCGTCGTCGCGTTATGCAGCGTCAACCGCAACCCGGACGGCGACTGGGCCACGGTTGCCGTCGCACTGCATCCCGGCGGTCTCGTGCGTTCGGCGGCACTGGACGACGCCGAGGCTGACGAGTCACGGTTCACCGTCCGGGCCGGGACCGACCCGGCGGGAGCATTGGCCGTTAGCGGGGACCGCCTCCGCATCGACCTCGAAGATGTCCACCTCGACCTCCGCTTCGAGGACCCGTTCCGGTGGCCCAAGGCGTTCGGCGGTGGCGGCGTCTTCTCGTCGATCCCGTTCCTCAACCAGTACTGGCATCCTTATCGCCTCGGCGGAAAAGCAAGCGGCACAGTCAAATTCGGTGACGAGGTGTGGACACTCGACGATGCCCGGTGGTACTCCGAACGCAACTGGGGCGCGGGGTTTCCGAAGCGGTGGTGGTGGGGTCAGGCGCACGACTTCGGTGATGACGACGTTTCGGTCGCCTTCTCGGGCGGCCTGCTACAGCTGGGGCCACTCGGGCGCGATGTCGCCGGAGCGGTCGTCCGACTCGGTGAGCGCGTGATCCGGGTGACGCCACCGGCGCTGGTGTCCTCAGACGTCGGCGAGGGACGCTGGCGCATCCGAGCCCGCGGACTGCGCTACCAGATCGACCTGGACGGAGACGGCACACACCTGGATCCGCACGTGCTGCCGGTCCCGCTGCCCACGGAACGCCGCAACGTCGGCACCGACTTCGAGCACCTCGCCGGGCGACTTCGGGTGTGCGTGCGGGACTTCGGCCGGGTGCTGTTCGAGGGCACCAGCGAGCTGGCCGGTCTGGAAGTCGGCTCTCTGCCGGGCGCGTCGTTTCCGTAGGCTGCGGTCCATGGCCGCCGCGGGTATCACCGACCAATTCGTAGACCGGCTGGCGAAACGGGCGCAGGAAGCAGAGGACCTGCGGCGGCTGCCCGCCGACACCGTCACAGAACTCACCGCCTCGGGCTTCACGGAACTTCTCAAGCCGGCCCGCTACGGCGGCCAACAAGCGGAGTTCCGCGCGATCTTCGACCCCGTGCGCCGGATGGCGCGCGGGTGCGCCTCGACCGCGTGGACAGCCGCCTTCTACGCCCTGCACAACTGGATGCTGGCGCTGTTCGACGAACAGTCCCAGGCCGAGGCGTTCGCGACGCAGCCGTTCCTGGCGCCGGCGCCGTTGGCGCCGACCGGCCGCGGTGTGCCCGTCGACGGCGGCGTGCGACTCTCCGGGCGCTGGTCATGGGCGACCGGTGTGATGGACGGCAACTGGGCGATCGTCGGCGCGCTGTGCGGCCCGGACGACGCCATCTTCCCGGCGCTGGCGCTGCTGCCCGCCGACGACATTCGCGTCGTCGACGTCTGGCACACCGACGGCATGCGGGCCACCGGCTCCAACGACGTCGTCGTCGAGGACGTTTTCGTGCCTTCGCACCGGCTCGTCAAGGTCGTCGACATCTACAGCGGCACCGCGCCGGGTGCGCTGTTGCACGACGCAACGCTGTACCGCTGGCCGATGGTGCCCGCGCTCGGGCTGGTCGCGGCGATGCCGGCGTTCGGTGCGGCCGAGCGCGTCGCCGAGATCTACGCCGAGAGGCTGAGCGAGCGGGTGATCGCCTACGAGGGCACCAAGCAGAAGGACAAGCCGGCCGCCCAGGCCCGACTCGCCGAAGCACAGGTTCGGCTGCGCGCGTTGCACGGACTGCTCGCCGGCACGGTCGAGCGGATCGAGGAAATCCTGCGGGCCGGTGATCCCGTGGCGCGGGCTGTCCGTGCCGACGCCCGCCTGGCGGCCGCATACATCGTGCGGGAGTCTCGCGCGGTGATCGGCGAACTGATGGAAGCGTCCGGCGCCAGCGCGCACTTCCTGAGCAGCCCGCTGCAACGCGCCAAACGCGACGTCGACGTCATCAGCGGGCACGTCGTGTTCGATTACGACGTCAGCCGGGAGTTGGCCGGCGCGTTGGCTATTGGCATGAAGATCTCGCCGATCGCCATGGTGTGACCATTGGCCCTACGAATCCTCGTGTCCGGGGGCGATCCTGATTGCGAAAGTCTTGCCCACATCGAGCCAGGAGCAACCATGACGCAGAGCGCAGGAACGAAAGTCGCACGGGCAGAGGGAAGTGTGCCCGACCAGGTGCTCGAATCAGCCAAGGCGGGACAGCACGCCGCGACCGATGCGGTGCGCAAGTTCGTCAGCACGGTCGACGACGCCATACGTGAGCGACGGGAGGCCATCCGCGAGGATTCGGCTGTCCACTCGCTGCGCAAGACCATCGTCGATGCCGCGCTGGAAATGGCCGACAAGCTCGTAACGACGCAGTACGAGTTTCACCGCAGCCTCTTGCGCACCGCCGATCGCGCGCTGAACAAGCCCGACGAGTAAGCGAGCTACCGGGCCGCGGCCGGCGACCAGTAGTCGAGCATCTGCGCGAAGTTCTGAAATGCCGCCGCGGACACGCCGTACGTCGCCTCGAAGTGAACGCTCAGCGGAAAACCGAGGTCGCCGACACCGTCGATCACCCGCTTGTACAGGTCGAAGAGGAGCCGGCGCTTCTGCTCGGGTTCGCTGCCCGCCAGCCGCTTGACGAACGCCTGCTCGTCGGCCACCGCCGCGTTTCCCGGGTCTTGGATCAGCCAGTCGATCAAGCCCACCCGGGTCTCGACCTTCGGCACGAAGCCGAACGACAGCAGGATCTCCGGCCGGTGATCGGTGGTCTTGGCGAACTCGGCGAGAAAGCCCACGATCGCGTCGGAGTACAGCAGCTGGGTCATCCCGTACGTCGCACCCTGGGTGCACTTGAAGTCGAACCGGCCCTGCTCACCTTCGCGGGTCGGAATCAGGATCACGCCACGGTTCGCCACCTGGTGGCGATAAATCGACAGCGCGTCGGTCGGCGCGACGCCGGAGCCTTCACCGTCGTGCATGGTGCGTGGGACGCCGACGAACACGATGCCTTCGAAGCCCGCAGCCGTGAGGTCGGCCAGCCGCCGACTCAGCGACGTCTCGTCCATGAAGGCGGTCACCTGGGTGCACAGCCCTTTCATCCCCGGCAATTGCGGTTTGATGAGCGACCAGAACTCGAGCACGTCCAGCTTCGGCTTCATCTCGATGGGCCGGTCGTCGTCCTCGGCGATCATCCCGGGAATCATCACGTGCCGGATGCGACCCTCCATGCCGGCGTCGGCGGAGAACCGCAGCACCTTGCCAGCGTCCTCGGCGGCCTGTTCCGGGCCGCGTTCCACGTTCGGCGGCACGAGCTCGAGCGCGACCGTGTTGAGGGTCACAAACTTCTCCTCACCGTGCGACTCTCCCCCACTGCGGCTGCCTTGACCATTGCCTGAACCGGAGCATCACCATACAGAGCTACTTCACTGTTTCGGGTCGTCGGGCAGGTCAACCAACCGTCGCGCGATATGCATAAGCCGGGAGCGCAGGGCGTCCTCGTCGAGGTGGGCGACCAGCGGATGCATGACGCCGACGGTGATCGCTCCCGACAGCATCGCCGCTGACATTCGGGCATCGTCGTCCGCGTCGCCGATCAGCACCCCGTAGAGGCGACTGATGAACCGTTGGAAGGGCTCATGCTCGGCGAGCAACCGCACGACGACGGGGTCGAACTGCAACACCGAGACCATGCGCCGGTCGTCGATGGCCATGTCGATCACCCGGGACAGCAGAAGTTCGCGTGCGTGAGGTTGCGAAGGCTCGGCTTCTGCGGCCTCGAGCGCGTCCTCGAGCCGTGCGAGTTGGCGCTCCGTGAGCGCGATGACGATCTCGTTCTTCGTCTTGAACTGGCGATATACAGCGGCCTTCGAGAAGCCAAGGGCGTCACCGATCATCTGCAGCGAGGTTCCGCTAACACCGTGTTGCGCGATCAACTCATAGGCCGCGTCGAGGACCCGCGTGTGCGCGGCGCTGCGACGGACATCTCGAAACCGGATGGCCGCCGGGGGCGCAGGAACCACATCGGTGAGGCTAGCCGATCGGCCGTTGACCGCTGGGTAGCCGATCGGCTACTCTTTGGTTGCCGATCGGCAACTTAGCATGAGGAGAACGATGCCCGAGACGCAAAGCGATGAAGCCGCCCAGAAGGTGCTCGACGTGCGCACGGTAGGCGCTGATTACGAGGAGCACCGCGTGGCGAATCCCTTGGACATTCCCGTCGATCTGCACAATTTCAAGAAGTATCCGGTCATCGATCCTCCCGGAACGCACAAGCCGAGCGGCCCGGACACGCGCTGGGACATCAACCCCGACGACAGCATGGAGCTGCCTGACTACAGCGGTCCGTTCAAGGCCGATCTGCGCTTCAGCGACTTCTCCAACGAGGCCTTGGTCAACATGCTCGCGATGAGTGACGAGTACTACCGCGTGTGCGTGAAGGCCTGGGCCGAGGAAGTTGCCAAGCGTTATGGCCACGAATTGATGGTCGAAATCCAGTCGGAGGCTTGGCAAAACATCGTTCTGCCGCAGTTGCGTCGCATGCTCGAGGAGTGGCTGCAGCTGCCGGACGACGAAGCCGACGCGGTCGTCGCCGAGGTCGCGCGTGAGGTGGCGGCGCGGCGTGAGGACGGCGGCGTGGTGAAGATCAACCCCTTCGAAGCCGACCCGAAGTACGTGGCCTATCCCAAGGAGCGGCTGGTGCAGGTGGTGCTGGGCAGCCACGAATACCTGCTCACCGCCATCGAGGCGTGGGCCGGCGACGTCGTGATGCGCTACGGCCTTGATGCGATGTTCGACTTCCAATGGGCGCTGTGGAGCGAGAAGGTGCTGCCCGCAGTGCGCGACCTCAAGGCACGGTGGATGAAAGTCGGCGACGGCACGGTCGAGGCCTTCATGAAGGACATCCAGATCGATGCGTCCTCATTCCCTGGCAAGGCCTTCGAGCTGACCTTCGAGATGCCCGAGCCCGCCGTCGGCATCATGACCTACAACAAATGCGTCTCGGTCGACCAGTGGGAAACGTTGGGACGCCCCGACATTGCGGAAAAAGCATCGCACGTCACCTGTCCCGCGTCGATCATCGAGACCGCGAAGATGTACAACCCCAACATGAAAGTCGAGATCCTGGCGATCCCGCCGCGCCTCAGCAAGGATGACGTCTGCTGCAGGTGGCGGTTGTCCATGCGCACGCCCGACGATCCTGAATACGTTGCGCCGGAAAGCCTTCCGAAAGACCATTCTCGCTAGTTCGCGCGACCTACACCCGACCTGCCACGAACGCCGCTGCCTCGCTGGCCATTCCGGACTGCACATAGGAAAGGTGTGCCGGGGAGAACATCTCGTCATGACTCGGCGTCGACATACCGCCGCTCTGCGAGCAGATCGGATCGCCGGCCGCGCACAAGTCAATGGTCTTGGCTCCGTACTGGGGACTGACCGCCGGCAGCTGCATCCCCACATACCTATCCATCGGATTGCCCAGCACCGCGACCGCGGCGACGCGATCGGCCACCTCCGGCGGCAACGGCGCGGGCGTGAAGCCTGCGAGCGAGACTGGCACCGCGGTGAGCAGGTCGATCACCAGTGCGCCCTGGGAGTACCCGCCGAGCACCATTCTCGTGCCCGGACAGTTCGCTGCCGTGGACTGGACGTGCGCGTTCGCGTCGGCCGCGCCGGACGACGCGGAGGTGGCGAAGTCTTCGGTGGCCGGGTAGTTGACCGGGTAGACGCTCAGTGACCTTGATCCGATCTGTGGTCGCAACGCATCGACGAAGGCCTGCCCCACTCCGCCGATCCCCGGCGGCTCGGTGGTGGCGCGGGCGAACACTACCTCGACGTCCGGGCAGACAGCAGCGGCCGCATCGGCTGGGTCGATCGGTGCGCCGAGCATCACCACCCCGGTCATCACCGACCCGGCACCGAGTACACGAGCGACGTGGCGTGCGCTCATGTCTCAATGCTGACACGCCGCCGCCCCCCGGCTCATCAGTGAAGTGGACGGCGCCGTAGTCGGGTGATGCCGAAAGATGTCCAGCTGATCGCCAACGCCGCCACCACCGCCGCTGTGACGATGACGTAGACGTCCTTCGCCGTGAAGCCCGGAGGCGGAGTGCTGGCCAGCCACAGTTGGTAGCCACCTGGCAGCGGTCCCTCGTGCGGATCCTCCAACCCCGGGAACTGCTGGGTCTTGTGGACCTCGAATAGCCTTTGCCCATCAGGTGTTTGGCGCCACTGACCCCATACCGGCGTCACGCCGTCGAGCACGACTTTGCGCTCACCGAAACGGACGTCGTCGCCGACGTCGACGATCCGCCGTGCCAGGAAAGGCTCGTATGTGGCCTGACGGTAGCTGACCACGACGGGCACCTGTGGCGTCTACCCGGGATCGGGTGCGAAGGCATCGCGAACGGCTGCGGAAGCAAGGTTTGCGGCCGATTCAGATCTGGGTTCCCGATGTGAACGCGCCCGAGTTCGCCCGCGAGGCGCACCGCCAATCGGCCCTCATCGCCGCCAGCGAGCAAGATCCAGACGACCAAGCGTTCGTCGACGCCGTGTCATCCGACTGGGACGACGACACCTGACGTGCGGCCCGGCGAGATCTACACCGCGGCAGCCCGCGGGGCGTGCAGCGGCAAGCCCCGTCCGGTGGTGATCATCCAAGATGATCTGTTCGACACCACGGCCTCCGTCACCGTTGTGCCGTTCACGACCGGTGATGTCGAGGCGCCACTTCTGCGAATCCCCGTGCAGGCTTCAGACACTTCGGGTTTGGCGCAGCGCAGCTACCTGATGGTCGACAAGGTGACCACGATTCCTCGCGCCAGCCTCACTCGCCGCGTCGGTCGATTGCCAGACGTGGACATCGTTCAGCTCAACCGGGCGTTCTTGGTCTTCCTC
Organism: uncultured Actinomycetota bacterium; assembly: GCA_963775205.1. GTDB lineage: Bacteria > Actinomycetota > Actinomycetes > Mycobacteriales > Mycobacteriaceae > Mycobacterium. The sequence goes on from CAVZHV010000002.1 coordinate 767,956, forward strand.
GGACTCGCGGTCTAGCGGAGACCGCGTCGCCGGCTATGCGTGCCAGCGTGCCCGTGCGGACGTCGGGCCGCCATCCACGAACTCGCCGCTGCGCCGCACTGCTCGCGTTGGCATGTCCGAGTAGTGCCGTGGTCGGATCGCGACCGCGTCGACAACGACCGCGGTTGTGTCGTCACTGCCACCCGCACGGATTGCCGCGTCGATCAACGCGTCGACGGCGGCCTGCGGATCGCGCTGGCTCTGCAGCACCCGCTGGATGCGAGCGTCGTCCACGCTCGACGATAGGCCGTCCGAGCACACCAGGATCCGGTCGCCCACGCGCATGGGCAGCCGCCACACATCGGGCTTATGCTCAACGCCACCGACCAGCGCGCGCGTCAAGATGTTTCGAATCGGCAGAGGCGGCCCGGCGTGGGCGGTCACTCCTGCCTCGAGCAATTTCTGACCAACCGAGTGGTCGACGGTGAGCTGGTGCAACCCGGTCGCATCCAATCGGTAGGTGCGAGAGTCGCCGAGGTTGACCACCGTCCAGCAGGGCATGCCGTCGTGATTGGTGACGATCGCCACGCTGATGGTCGTTCCCGGTCGCCGCTTTCCGTCGCGGCCGGGAATCTGCTCGATGCGGGTTCGCGCCTCGGCGAGAGCGCGGCTCAGCATCGCGTCGGTTATATCTTCGTGTTCTGCGACAGCCAGAAGTGCCTGCACCGCTTCGCGACTCGCCAATTCGCCGGCGGAGTGCCCGCCGATGCCGTCGGCCACCACAAACATCGGCGGACGCGCACCGAACGTGTCCTGGTTGTGCTGGCCCCGCGCACCGGCGCGGGTGGCTGCGCCCCATTCGACGGTCACCGCGCCGATGACGGCGCGACGGTCTACCGTGCGTACCCGGATGCGCTGTCTGCCAATGAGAATCGTCGACGTTGGCGGCACCGGTACAGCGATGCCGGGCTTTATCTGAGTTCGCCGTCCGTAGATCTCAACCTGAGATCCGTTGCGAGAGTTGCAATCCCGGACCCAGAATTTGCCGTCGCGAATCCAGAACTCAAGGTGGGTGCGGGATATCAAACACGTGTCATCAGCAAGGGGCACCGTATGCAGCGGGCGGTCGCCGGTCGGGTCGCGCCCGATCAGGCCGCGGCCGCGAACGACGAGGAAGGATCCGTCGTCGAACTCCAGCGCGCACCGCAATGGCCGCGGGCGCGGCAACACTGTGGTGGACGTTGGAGCAAACTGCGCACGGCCGCCAACCGCTATCGGGGTGGTCAAACCGTCGCGCATCGGTCGTCCTCATGTCGTGGTTGCGGCACCGCTGACTCTATTGTGCCTGGTTACCCGGCGACCGTGCCCGGGAAACGAGGGCACCGCCGCCCCAGCCGAACCGTGCACATGGGTCACAGCTGCCACCAATCACTGCCAACGTTCCATGATGCCTGGTGAGAAAGCTATAGCGCATGCGCTGTCGCTTCTCCCGGGGCTCCGCCTCCTGGTTAATCGGGCTCGAGGCTGCCGGCGAACCACGCCATGGTCACTGCGCGGTTCTGCGGCGGCGGAAAGTTCTCGCCGGGTAAACCGAGTTCACCGACCTTGACCGTCCACACAGGCGTGGATCGGTCGATGCACGAACCGGGGCCCTGGCTCGGCAGCCACAGGATCGCAAAGTTCGGGCTGGTGTCCCGACAGCTGTACACGCCGACGTACCCGTCGTCACGACCGCCCCATGCGCCACCGTTGCGAAGGAGGCACCGCGTGCCGTCATCAAGAAGCAGCGCGAAAGGATCTGTGACGGCAGGGGGCTGCACGTGGGGCAACGGGCCGCTGTATGTCACCCGATGCACCTGCTTGCCCCACGGATCGGTCATGCACAGTAGCGAGTTCGCCGTTGAGGGCCAGCACGTTCCAGCGTCGGCTGCGCTTGGTGAGCAGTAGTAGATGTCGTCAGTGACAGCCGACGGCGACGGCGTCGTGCAGTCACTGACAGCGCTCACGTCGCCCTGAGAGGGTGCCTCTCGGAAACCATTGATCGGCTCGCCGCCCGGCCCAACAGGCACTGCCGTGATCACTTGGGTTGCGGCCGGTTGAGCGTCAGCGGGTGCAGGCGCCCCAAGAACACCTATCGCCAGAACCGCGATCGGCGCGGCTGCCCGGAGCGTGGACGGAGCGATCATCCGACTGCGAAGAGTTCGAGCTGGATGTTGTCGGGGTCGCGGAACACCACAGTTGCGAACGCCAGCGGCTCTTCGCCGCTTCTGATGCCGGAGTGTTCGATGCCGAGCTCGTCGAGCCAGGCTGTCCACGCCGCCAGGTTTTCCCGGGTGCCCGCATTGAGTCCCACATGGTCCAACCCGGTCCGGGCCTCGTCGAATTGCTCCCCGTCATTGGCGGTGTTCGTGTGCAGCCCGATCATCAGATTTGAGCGCGGGTCGACGAGCAGCACACCGTAGCCGGTGTCCTCCCGTTCGTAGTGGGGGAATTTCATCGGTATTCGATCCGCGCCCAGCAGCCGCTCATACCAGGCCAAGCTGGCCTCGAGATCCCTGACGGTGAGCGAAAGGTGGTGGATCCCAGAAATGGCAGGGACGGCGGGCTCGCTCATGCTCGGCTCCTAGTGCGTCGGCAAGTATTCGAACGATGTTCGAGCTGAGACTGCGGTCATTGTGACATTCTGTGCGCGTGTCCGCGGCGACTGCGCCTTCGGGCGTGGTCACATTCCTGTTCACCGATGTCGAGGGGTCGACACGTCGGTGGGAGGCCGACGCCGACGCGATGCGGGTCGCACTTGCCGCACACGACGGCGTGTTGCGCAAGGCGATCGAGGCGCACGACGGCTTCCTTTTCAAGCGCACCGGTGACGGTGTCTGCGCGGTGTTCGCATCACCGCGAGCGGCCGTGGCCGCCGCTGTGGACGCACAGCGAGCGCTCGAGTTGCCGGTGCGGATGGGCATCGCCACTGGAGAAGCCGAACTGCGGGAAGCGGATTACTTCGGGGCCGTGCTGAACCGCGCCGCCCGGGTGATGGCCGCCGGCCACGGCGGTCAGATCCTGCTGGCCGACTCGACGGCGGTTCTCGTCAGCGACATGGACATGATGAATCTGGGTCCGCGGCGGCTGCGTGATGTGCCGAACCCGGTCGGGGTCGTTCAGGTCTGCGCGCCGGGCCTGCGCACCGACTTTCCGCCGCTGCGGGCGCTCGATACCAGTCCGGGCAATCTGCGGCTACCGGCCACGACTTTCATCGGGCGTCAATCCGAGATGGACGCGGTGGCTGCGACGGTGCGAGCGCATCGGTTGGTCACGCTCACCGGAGTGGGCGGAGTCGGCAAGACCCGGCTGGCAACCGAAGTTGCCGCACAGCTTTCCGATGAATTCCCCGACGGGGTATGGGTTTTCGAACTAGCGACTGTGACCGATCCAGACGCGGTGGCCGACGCGGTGGCCGCCGTGCTGAACATCACGCAGCAACCAGGGAAGAACGTCAGCGAGTCCGTGGCGACTGCGCTGCAGTCCAGAATTCGGTTGCTGATCTTCGACAACTGCGAGCACGTTCGCGACGCGGCGGCCGATCTGGTCGAGGCCATACTCGCTCAATCCACAACAGTGAAAGTTCTGGCGACCAGCCGGGAAGGATTAGGGCTCCCCGACGAGCAGATGTGGCTGGTGCCGTCGCTGGGGGTCGGTGGGGACGTCGACTCGGCGGCAGCGACCCTGTTCACGGAACGCGCCCGAAGCGTTTCGTCAAGCTTCTCCGTGGCCCGGTCCGCAGACGCGGCCGCGGTGGTGGAGATCTGCCGTCGACTCGACGGCATCCCGTTGGCCATCGAGTTGGCGGCCTCCCGGATGGCTTCGATGACGGCAATCGAGGTGCATGACCGGCTGGATCAGAGGTTCCGGCTGCTCGTCGGATCCCGCCGCGCACTGGAGCGTCACCAAACACTCCGCCACGCCGTGCAGTGGTCATACGACCTTCTCGCTGACGAGGAAAAGACCCTGCTGGAGCGGTGCTCGGTGTTCGCCGGTGGGTTCGACCTCGAAAGCACCTGCGCTGTAATCGGTTCCGATGACGACTTCGCCACACTCGACCTGCTGGACGCGTTGGTGCGGAAGTCGTTGCTCATCGCCGACCGGTCGTCGGGGCGCACACGATATTCGATGCTGGAGACCATCCGCCAGTTCGCCGAGGACCAACTCGTTGCGCGTGGCCAAGCGGGCGACGCGCGCGCGGCACACGCCCGCTACTTCGTCGAGCGGGAAGCCAACATCATGGGGGTGTGGGACAGCCCCCGACAGAAGGAGGCCTACGACTGGTTGGCTGCCGAGTTGGCCAACGTGCGCACCGCATTTCGATGGGCTGCCGACCAAGGCGACCTCGACGGCGCCGCCGCAATCGCGACGCAGGCCGGCCTGCTGGGTTCTCTCGTCGAGAATTTCGAGCCGGTTGCCTGGGCCGAAGAGCTCGTCGAGCCGGCCCGCGCAGTCGACCATCCGAGGTTTGTATCGCTGTGTGCGATCGCATCGCTGTGCTACATGTTCGGGCGGGTCGACGAGGCTCTTCGCTACAGCGACACGGGCCAGAAGGCGATGCAGCGCAACCCGGTCGAAACGGCGTACGGCCTCGAGCAGCTTTGGCTTGGCGCCGTCTACTCGTCGATCTCGGAACCTGAGCGCTACGTCGCCTTCTACCGCGGTGAATTGGCGCGGGGTTGCGACACCCACGGACTCGTATGGGCGTGCGCCGTCGTCGCACTGACGAACGCCGGCCGGCCTGAAGAGGCGCTGTCACTTGCGACCGGCTTGATCGACACTACGGCGGCGACCCGCAATCCTTATGTGACCTCATTCGCGCTACTCGCCTACGGCATGACGGTCAGTGCGGTAGATCCTCGTCGAGCCGTCGACACCTTACGGAAGGGCTTGTCGATCGCCCAAGAGAGCGGCAACCGGGCCAACGAGTCGTATTTGGCGATGACACTGGCGATGGCACTGTCGCGGACTGAAGTCGACGACCCGCTGACAGCACTGGACTACATCGCTCTGGCGATCGGTAACTACTACGAGGTAAGCGCCACCGCTCAAATTCGCGCCGCGCTCGGGATTCTGGCATCCTTCCTCGACCACTACGGGCACCACGAACCAGCGGCAATCATCGCCGGTTACGCGTCGGTCGACCCGACGCCCGCGCCGACTGTGCCCGAGTTCGGCATGGCCACTGCACACCTGCGCGAGGTTCTCGGCGCGCAGACCTATGAGTCGCTCTCCCGCAAGGGCGAGGCCATGACCATGGCAGCCGTGGTCGCGTTTGCCAATGACAGCATGGATGAGTCCCGCCGGCAGCTCGACAAATCCGGATGATCGTCAAACATCTTCGGCCGCAGCTCATTTCGAGACAGCGCACCGCGAATCTCGGCGCCACGACTACCTGCTAGGGTGGCCGCCTATGGGTGCTTTGGACGGGCGGGTTGCCTTCATCACCGGAGGGGCTCGCGGGCAGGGCCGCGCGCATGCCCTGGCGTTGGCCGCAGAAGGAGCGGACATCGTCGTGGCGGATGCGCCGGGTCCGATGTTCGACCTGGGCTACCCGCTGGGCACCGAGGCAGACTTGCGCGACACCGCTGGACTGGTCGAAAAGCTGGGCAGACGTTGCCTGGCCATAGCCCTCGACGTGCGCGACTCGGCCCGGGTCGGCGCGGCCGTCGAGCAGGCTTCGCAGGAGATGGGCAGCCTCGACATCGTGGTGGCCAACGCCGGCATCGTCAGCACCGGGCCGTTGGAAGAAATCAGCGACCAGGTGTGGCAGCAGCTGGTGGACACCAACCTCACCGGCGTCTTTCACACTCTGCGTGCGGCCATACCCGTGATGCGACGGCAGCGCTTCGGCAGGATCGTGGTGACGTCGTCGATGGGAGGCCGGATGGGGATCCCGGAACTGGCGGGCTACAACGCCACGAAGTGGGGCGTCATCGGACTGGCGAAGTCCGTCGCGCTCGAGGTCGCCAGAGAAGGCATCACGGTGAACGTCCTCTGCCCCACCACGGTGCAGACGCCGATGGTGCAGCCCGCGGGAAGCGACGACGTTCCCGACGATCTGGTGCGCCGGATGATGAAGGCCAACCCGATCCCTCAGCCGTGGCTTCAACCAGAGGACGTCAGTCGTGGACTGCTCTACCTGGTCACCGACCCGGGTGTCATCACCGGAAGTGTTCTCGAGATCGGCCTCGGCGGTAGCGCCCGCATTCACTGACGCCGTTACGCGGCCAGTACGGTACTGGACGGTACTACGCAACCGGTCCTATGGTGGGTTCTGTGACCCGGACCGCCGGTCGTGCCGCTGAGGCCCCACTGTTCTCGCCCCGGGAAACCGAGCTGCTTGCAGTGACGTTGCAGCTGCTGCAACAACACGGATATGACCGTCTGACGTTGGACGCGGTCGCGACGACTGCCCGCGCCAGCAAGGCCACGGTCTACCGGCGCTGGCCGACGAAAGCGGAACTGGTGCTGGCCGCGTTCATCGAAGGCATCCGCCAAGTCGCGGTCGCACCCGACACCGGCACACTGCGCGGCGATCTGCTGCAGCTCGGGGACACGATCTGTCAGCAGGCCCGACAGCACGCCGGCACCATCCGCGCCGTGCTCGTCGAGGTGTCGCGCAACCCCGCGCTGAACGACGCAATGCAGCACCAGTTCATCGACCAGCGAAAAGCCTTGATCCACCGCATCTTGCAGCAGGCCGTAGACCGCGGCGAGATCGGCGACGACGCCATCACCGACGAACTCTGGGACCTGCTGCCCGGATACCTCATATTCCGGGCCATCATCCCCAACCGGCCGCCCACCCCGCACACCGTGCAGACCCTCGTCGACGACGTCGTCATCCCCAGCCTCACCCGACGTCGGCCCTAACGCCGTAGCGGCATCGAAACGGCGCGCTATTGTGAGGTCCGGTCCCGTACCGTACTGTCATAGCCGTCGTTGCTCGCCATGAGCAGGAGGGTTGGCCTAGCCCACGCGTTCGTGTCACCGGTTATCGAAAGGCTAACGGGTGAAAAGGATTTCGATCGGCAGCCTGGTCAGACGAGGGTGGATGCTGCTGATCGCCGCGGCGGTGGTCGCGGTCGCGGGGTTCTGCGTGTATCGGCTTCATGGCGTCTTCGGCTCTCACCACAAGACGTCGACCGCCAGCGCCCTTGCTAATGAGATCGTTCCCTTCAACCCCAAGCATGTGATGCTCGAGGTCTTCGGCCCGCCGGGCACGGTGGCGACGATCAACTATCTGGACGTCAATGCTCAGCCGCAGCGCGTAGACGACACGACGCTGCCGTGGTCGTACAACGCAACCACGACAGAGCCGGCGGTCTTCGTCAACGTTGTGGCACAAGGTGATAGCGACTCCATCGGCTGCCGGATCACCATCGACGACGTGGTCAAAGACGAGCGGTCCGTGAACACGATGAACGCGTACACCTACTGCCTGGACAAGTCCGGATGAGCGACCATCACACCCCACGCCGGTCGTTCTCGCGGACCATCGCGCAGACCATCCGGTGGCTTTCGGTGCCGATCGTGCTGTTCTGGCTGGCCGTCGCAGCGATCACGAATGCTCTGGTGCCGCCGTTGGAAGTGGTCGGCAAAGAACACAACGTGGCGCTGAGCTCTCCCGACGCGCCGTCACATCAGGCGTTCGAACACATCGGAAAAGTGTTCCACGAGTTCGATTCCGACAGTGCGGCGATGATCGTTCTGGAAGGCGACAAACCGCTGGGTGCCGACGCCCACCGGTTCTACGACTCACTCGTGCAGCGGGTTTCGCAGGATCGCAAACATGTCCAGCACGTCCAGGACTTCTGGGGCGACCCGCTGACCGCGGCCGGCTCGCAGAGCACCGACGGCAAGGCCGCCTATGTCCAGGTGTTTCTCAGTGGCAATCAAGGCGAGGCGTTGTCCCTCGAGTCGGTCGACGCGGTCCGCGACATCGTGAACCACACACCGCCGCCTCCGGGGGTCAAGGCTTATGTCACCGGCGCTGCGCCCCAAGTCGCCGATCAATTCGAAGTGGGCAGCAGTGGCACCTTGAAGGTCACCGGGATAACGGTCTTGGTGATCGCCGTGATGCTGCTGTTCGTCTATCGGTCGCTGGTCACCATGATTCTGGTCCTCGTCACGGTTCTCATCGAGTTGGCCGCTGCTCGCGGAATCGTCTCCTTCCTGGCGAACTCCGGAATCATCGGACTCTCGACGTACTCGACCAATCTGCTCACGCTGCTGGTCATCGCGGCCGGAACCGACTACGCGATATTCGTCGTCGGCCGCTATCAAGAAGGACGCAGCACCGGCCAAGAGCGGGATACCGCCTTCTACAACATGTTTCGCGGCACCGCCCACGTGGTCCTGGGATCGGGGCTGACGATCGCCGGCGCAGTGTACTGCTTGACCTTTACCCGGATGCCGTACTTTCAGAGTCTGGGAGTCCCCGCCGCCATCGGCATCATGGTCGGACTGATCGCCTCGCTCACGTTGGCACCCGCGGTGCTTGCCATCGGCAGCCGCTTCGGGCGATTCGAGCCCAAGCGCAGAATGCGGACTCGGGGATGGCGGCGGATCGGCACCGCTATCGTCCGCTGGCCCGGGCCGATTCTGGTCGTGACGATCGCGGTGGCCTTGGTCGGTCTGCTGGCGCTGCCGGGATACAAGACCGGTTACGACAATGCTCCCTACATGCCGTCCAGCGCTCCGTCCAACGTCGGTTACGCGGCCGCCGAACGCCATTTTTCGAAGGCCCGGCTCAATCCCGAATTGCTGATGATCGAAGCCGATCATGATCTGCGGAACCCGGCCGACATGATCCTGTTGGAGCGAGTGGCCAGGGCCGTCTTTCACACCTCCGGCATCGCCCAAGTGCAGTCCATCACCAGGCCGTTGGGCACCCCGCTCGTACACACCTCGATACCGTTTCAGATCAGCGCGCAAAGCACCGGGCAGATCGAGAACCTGAACTACCAGCAAGACCGCGCGGCCGACTTGCTCAAGCAGGCCGCCGAGATCGACAAGACGATCGGCATTCTGCGGCAGCAGTACGCCCTTCAGCAGCAGAGCTCTGCAGCTACTCATGACCAGGTCGAGGCGTTCCGCGAAACACTGGCCACGGTCAACGACCTGCGCGCCAAGATCGCCAACTTCGACGACTTCTTCAGGCCGCTGCGCAATTACTTCTATTGGGAGCCACACTGTTTCGACATTCCCTTCTGCTGGGCGCTGCGATCCCTCTTCGACGCGATCGACGGTGTCGACGCGCTCACGGACCAGTTGGGAAATGTCACGGCGAGTCTGGAGAAACTGGATGCGCTCCAGCCGCAACTGGTGGCGTTGATACCGCCGCAGATCGCCAGCCAACAGACCAATCGGGACCTGGTGATGACGAACTATGCCACCCAGTCAGGAATCTACGGCCAGACCGCGGCGGCTCTGCAGAACGCGACCGCACTGGGCGCGGCCTTCGACGCTTCCAAGACCGACGATTCCTTCTACTTGCCCCCGGAGGCGTTCGGCAACTCCGAATTCCAGCGAGGTCTGAAACTGTTCCTCTCGCCGGACGGTAAAGCGGCCCGCATGATCATCACCCACGACACCAATCCCGCTACACCCGAAGGCATCTCGCACATCGACGCGATAAGGCACGCCGCTGAGGAGGCCGTCAAGGGCACTCCGCTGGCGGGCGCCAACATCTACATCGGCGGCACCGCGGCCACCTACAAAGACATCCAGGACATGGCCAAGTACGACCTGCTGATCGTTGCCATCGCCGCGCTCAGCCTGATCTTGCTCATCATGATGGTCATCACCCGCAGCCTGGTCGCCGCGGTGGTCATCGTGGGCACCGTCGCGCTGTCGCTGGGCGCCTCGTTCGGGCTGTCCGTGCTGGTCTGGCAGTACATTCTCGGAATCCACTTGTACTGGATCGTGCTTGCGCTGACCGTAATCCTGCTGCTGGCGGTGGGATCGGACTACAACCTGCTGTTGATTTCCCGGTTCAAGGAAGAGATCCCCGCCGGGTTGAAGACGGGAATCATCCGCGCAATGGCCGGCACAGGCGGCGTCGTCACCGCTGCCGGCCTGGTGTTCGCCTTCACCATGGCTTCATTCATCTTCAGCGACTTGCGGGTGCTCGGTCAGATCGGCACCACCATCGGACTGGGTCTGCTGTTCGACACGCTGATCGTGCGCTCGTTCATGACCCCGTCCATCGCAGCGCTTCTCGGGCGCTGGTTCTGGTGGCCGCAACGAGTGCGGCCCCGCCCCGCCAGTCAAATGCTTCGCCCCTATGGACCGCGTCCTGCTGTTCGCCAACTACTTTTGTGGGAAGAGGATGCGATCCCATAAGGCAGATGTGTCGCGCGTGCTCGTCCTCGGGTCCGGGTTCGCGGGACTCTGGGCCGCGCTGGGCGCCGCCCGCCGACTGGACGAACTCGGAGTCCCCCAAGGCACCGTCGACGTCACCGTCATCAGTTCACAGCCGTTCCACGACATTCGCGTCCGCAACTACGAGGCCGATCTCAGCAAGTGCCGAATCCCGTTGCAGGACTTGCTCGATCCAGCCGGGGTCGGCCATATCACTGCTGACGTGACCGAAATCGACGCTCTCGGCGCAACCGTGCGCACAGCTGACGGCGTAACCCACAGCTACGACCGCCTCGTGCTGGCGCTGGGGAGCAGGGTGGTCAAGCCGGACCTGCCCGGGCTTGCCGAGTTCGGTTACGACGTCGACACTTACGACGGCGCGATGAAGCTGCAGGCGCACGTCCGCAGTCTGTCCGAACGCAGAGCAGATCCCGCAACCACAACCGCGGTTGTCGTCGGCGCCGGCCTCACCGGCATCGAGATCGCCAGTGAGCTGCCGACGATGCTGTCGGCGGCGCTGGGTCCCGGAGTCGCACCGCGGGTCATCCTCGTCGACCACAACCCGCACGTCGGCTCGGACATGGGTGAGTCGGCCCGCCCGGTCATCGACGACGCGTTGGCCGAGAACAAGGTCGACACGATCACCGGAGTGGCGGTCGCGGCGATCGACGGGCAAAGCGTGACGCTGTCGTCGGGCGACGTGGTGCCGGCCGCCACGGTGGTGTGGTGCGCCGGAATGCGGGCGAACCCGTTGACGGCGCAGCTCGGCGTTCCGTTGGACCGGCTGGGCCGGCTGCCCGTTGACGATTACCTGCGCGTCGAGAGCGTTTCCAAGGTGTTCGCCGGGGGCGATGTGGCGGCGGCGAAGATGGACGAGGAACACGTATCGGTGATGTCGTGTCAGCACGGTCGGCCGATGGGCCGCTATGCGGGCTACAACGTGATCGGTGACTTGCTGGGCGCTCCAATGCTGTCGCTACGAATCCCTTGGTACGTCACGGTTCTCGACCTCGGGCCGGCCGGCGCGGTGTACACGGAGGGCTGGGACCGCCGCGTCGTCAGCAGAGGCGCGGCGGCCAAGGCGACCAAGCGAATGATCAACGGTGAACGGATCTATCCCCCACTCACCGGCGACCGGGCCGCACTGCTGGCCGCAGCCGCCCCGGAGCTGCAGGCCGCGCCGGAATACGGACATTAATCGCAGACGAGGCGACGTAATCGCCGCGAGGCACTACCCTTTGCGAAAACCCGCCGCGAGAAAGAGGGCCAGAAGTTGCTCATGAGCAGATTGGCGGTCAGTGCGGCCGGAATCGTCTTCGCCGGCGCCGTCGCAGGGACGTGCTTCGCGGCTCGGGCGTATGCCTCACCATGCGATCCGATTGGCCTGGCGATGACACCGCAACCCGTGCTGTCGTGTGTCAATCCGAATCCTGCGCCGTCAGCCGATGGGGCACCGGCATACGTGCCGCCGGTCGCCAGCGGGAACGGCCCGCCGCCGCTCAGTCAGCTCGGCTACCTCATGGATATCTGGCACGAGTTCCACAACGGCGTCCCGACCGATCTCCTCTATGGACCCGCGCCCGCGCCGACGGACGCCGCGCCGCTGCCGCCGGAAGGTCCCGTGGCCCCGCCGCTGAACCCGTAGGGCCTGCTGACCGACACAACCGGCGCTCCCCCACCCTGATGAAGACCGTGAGCCGCCGGCGCAGATGGTCGGGTCGATACGGAAGTCCCGGGAAACATTCCGTCAGCGGAAGCATGCCTGCCCATGCTCTGACGGCCTTGACCGTTCGTTTCTGCCAGGATTCGCCGATCAGTATCGGCGAACTTCTATCAGGCCAATTGTTGCTTCCACCTGCTGTGGGCGTTCTTCCGTGACTGCCGGTGTCCCCGCGGCCGTCGTGACGGCCTCCGCATGCGCGGTCGGGCGGCTCGATGGTGGCGCCCGGCCGATGTAGGTCAGGTACACCCACCATGGTCCCGCCTTAATTCGCAGGGAGGTCCGCCGTCGCGATCCCCCATGCAGCCAAGTTTCACGGTGCCGAGTCAGGGTTTGAGGTCGGCCATCTGCTTCTTGCGCGGCACTCGCCTAGAATCTCGACACGGCGTGCCGGGAAGTCTGGTCGGCAGCACGAGCACAACGCGGTGCTCGTGAACATCTGTTGTCGACTTATTGGAGTTGAGTTGCTGACCGATCCGACTCGTGTGGCCGTGCCCCAGGTTTCGCCCGACCGGTCTACTGACGACCCTATACAGGCCGAGTACCGTGGCGACCTCGATGGACTGCGTGGGCTCGCGATCGCGCTCGTCGCGGTGTTCCACGTATGGTTCGGCCGGGTATCGGGCGGAGTCGACGTCTTCCTTGTCTTGTCGGGGTTCTTCTTCGGCGGCAAGATGCTGCGCGCGGCTTTGAGACCTGCCGCGCCGTTCTCGGTCGTGTCGGAGTTGGTTCGGCTGATACGCCGATTGCTTCCTGCGCTGGTGGCAGTGCTCGCCGCCGCGGCAGGTCTGACAATATTGGTGCAGCCCCAGACACGGTGGGAGGCGTTCGCCGACCAGAGCCTGGCGTCCCTCGGGTACTTTCAGAACTGGGAACTGGCCGCAACCGCGTCGAACTATCTGCGTGCCGGCGAAGCGGTCAGCCCGCTGCAACATATCTGGTCGATGTCGGTGCAGGGCCAGTTCTACGTTGCGCTCTTGGTCATGACTTTCGCCTGTGTACGGCTAGTGCGCGGGCGGCTGGTCGACCACCGGCAGCTCTCTTTCCTTCTGCTATTGAGTGGGCTGACAGTCGCGTCGTTCGCGTATGCGGTTCTTGCCCACCGAGCTGATCAGTCCACCGCGTATTACGACAGCTTCGCGCGTGCTTGGGAACTCCTGCTTGGAGTGCTGGTCGGCGCACTGGTGCCGCATTTCCGTTGCCCGAGATGGCTGCGCACCGCGATGGCAACCGTGGCTCTCGCGGCCATCTTGTCCTGTGGCGCATTGATCGACGGCGTGCACGAGTTCCCCGGACCATGGACTCTCGTACCTGTCGGCGCGGCGGTGCTGTTGATATTGTCCGCGGCAAACCGGCCTTCCGGCTCGCCGACCCGCAACTGGATCGCACTGCCCAACAGGTTGTTGGCAAGCCGTCCACTAGTGGCGCTCGGCGCGATGTCATATTCGCTATACCTATGGCATTGGCCGCTGCTGATCTTCTGGCTCGCCTATAGCGACCACAACGAAGCCGGCATTGTCGACGGTGCCTGTGTCCTGCTGCTGTCGGGACTGCTGGCTTATGTCACTACTAGGTTCGTGGAAACCCCGCTGCGTTACCGCGCCAAAGTCGGCGACACCCCTACCGCTCCGACCCCTATGAGCATGCGTCTTAGGCGGCCGACGATTGTGTTGGCCTCGATCGTCACCCTCCTCGGGGTGTCTTTGGCGGTCACATCCTTTACTTGGCGCGAGCACGTGTTGACCGTGCGGGCAGACGGTAAGGATCTTCCATGGCTATCGGCCCGGGATTATCCCGGCGCCCGCGCTCTGGTGAATCACGTCAAGGTGCCCCAACTGCCGGTGCGGCCCACGGTGTTAGAGGCCAGCAACGATTTGCCCGAGACCACCACCGACGGTTGTATCAGCGACTTCGCCAATTCAGCCGTGATCAACTGCACCTACGGCGATCGGTACGCCACCCGCACGATCGCACTGGCCGGCGGTTCTCACTCCGAACACTGGATTACCGCGCTCGACGCGCTTGGCCGTCAGCGTCACTTCAAGGTGGTGACCTATCTCAAAATGGGCTGCCCGCTATCCACCGAGCTGATACCCCTGATCACCGGCTCGATGATTCCGTACCCGCAGTGTCACCAGTGGGTCGAGGAAGCGATGGGTAAGTTGATCGCCGATCGCCCTGACTTTGTGTTCACCACTACGACACGGCCTCAGATCGGGCCGGGCGATGTGTTGCCGGACAGTTACTTGGGCATCTGGGAAATGCTGTCACGCAACGGGATCGGCATCCTCGGCGTGCGTGACACCCCATGGGTTTTGCACAATGGTCAGCCGTCGGCCCCGGCGGACTGCCTAGCGCAGGGCGGCGACGCTGTCTCGTGCGGCATGCCGCGCTCCGACGTGCTCGCGGATCAGAATCCGGCGCTGGCTACGGCCGAAAGAATCCCACTCCTGAAGCCGCTTGACATGAGCGACGCGGTCTGCCGTCGCGACGTCTGCCGCGCCATAGAGGGAAATGTGTTGATATATCACGATTCTCACCACATCTCGGCTACCTACATGCGCACCATGGCCCCTGAGCTGGGTCGTCAAATTGGCGCCGCCACCGGATGGTGGTGACATGCGCGAAGCGCCCGCGGAATTGAGGCGCTGCTGTCCGGCCGTGAGCGAACGCTGCTTACACGCAGCTCCTGGCAGGAAGCCGCGCGAATATCGGCAGTTTTTCGTAAGGAGACTGTCGGCGGGGCCGTGTTGCTCGCCGCAGCCACCGCAGCGCTGGTCTGGTCGAATTCGCCTTGGTCCGCGCAATATAAGCAAACCCACTCCAGGTCGACACATACGTAAAGTCGGCCACCCACAAACGATTTGGCACCGGAGCATGAAAATTGCGGTCGACGCGATCGGGATACCGCGCATGGGTTTCATCACCGATCGTTGTCCTGTGTTTGGACCCGTAACGCGGCGACGCTTCAGCGTCGCCGACGCTGGGCGGCAAGGCGTTTCGCTTTGCTTACGCACGAGCGTTCCGGGACAATACTTTTCAGCCGAGCCCGCCACTCTGTAGGCGCTCAACATGCTCCGCATGTGCGCTGGGCCGCGGGCCAAAGTTACTCCGCAACAGCTTGTCGACGGCCACCACGACGGTGACGCCGGCCGCGATGGCGAAGATGCGTAACCACATGTCGGCGCCAATCGGTGCGGTTTGGAAAACTGCGTTCATTGCGGGTAGGTATGTGATGGCTAGTTGAGCGATGGCTTGGGCAGTGACGCCGAGAATAATCCAGCGGTTGGAGAAGATGCCGATCTTCCATGCCGAGCGGGTAAGCGATCGGCAGCTGAAAAGGTAGAACCCCTCGACGACGACGAACAGGTTCAGCGCCGCTGTCCGTGCCTCCGGGAGGCTGGCGCCATTGCGCAGCTCCCATTCGAACAGCCACCAGGCAGTGGCGACGAGCATCGTGGCGACGAGAAGAATTCGCATGACAAGCCCACGCGTGAGAAGCGGTTCCTCGGGGTCGCGGGGCGGACGAGTCATGATGCCCGCTTCCTTGGGCTCGAACGCGAGCATCAGTCCGAGTGCGACCGCGGTGGTCATGTTGATCCACAAGATCTGGGTGGGCAGGATCGGCAGCGCGGTCCCAAAGGCGATCGCGGCCAGGATCACCAGTCCCTCACCGATGTTGGTGGGCAGGGTCCACGTAATGAACTTCGTGAGGTTGTCGAACACACCGCGGCCCTCTTCGACCGCGGCTTCGATGGTCGCAAAGTCATCGTCGGTGAGCACCATGTCGGCGGCGTCCTTGGCGACCTCGGTGCCACCCATGCCCATTGCGACGCCAATGCTGGCCTGCCGCAAGGCTGGTGCGTCGTTGACGCCGTCTCCGGTCATTGCCACCACGTGACCCCTGGCCTGCAAGGCTTGCACCAGCCGTAGCTTCTGCTCAGGTGAAACTCTGGCGAACACGCTCGCCGCATCAACCGATTCCGGATACTCGTCGGCACCCAGCGCAGCCAGTTCCGTGCCGGTGAGCACCGCGCCTGGCGAGGGTTCACCGTGGTCGAGCAACCCGACCTTGGTTGCGATCGCCGTGGCGGTACCGGCATGATCACCGGTGATCATTTTCACCGCGATACCGGCGGTGTGACACGCCGTCACCGCAACGGAGGCAGCTGCCCGGGGCGGGTCGAGCATCGCCTGCAATCCCGTGAACGCCAGCGAACGCGGTAGCGCGTCTTCGTCGAACTCCCCGG
Source organism: uncultured Actinomycetota bacterium (assembly GCA_963775205.1). Classification (GTDB taxonomy): domain Bacteria; phylum Actinomycetota; class Actinomycetes; order Mycobacteriales; family Mycobacteriaceae; genus Mycobacterium. Next base: position 784,312 of record CAVZHV010000002.1, read on the forward strand.
GCCCGCTCGCGGCGCGCACGCCGGTGGCCAGCACCCGCAGACCTCGGGCGGTGAGCATATCGGCTGCACGCAACACCGTGGCGCGATCCAGCGGCCGCAATGCGCCGTCGGCACCCATGTGGGTGCTGCACAGATCGAGCATCCGCTCCACCGCGCCCTTGGCCAGCACGACGTGGTCACTGTCGCCGTCGCGATGCAGCGTGGCCATGTATTGCCGCTCAGAGCTGAACGGAATGGCCGCCACCCGTGGCAGAGTCGCGGCGAGCCGCTCAGGGCTGAGTCCAGCCTTGGCGGCCACCACGAGCATCGCGCCCTCTGTGGGGTCACCGACGATGTCCCAGTGCCCGCCGTCATGGATGAGTGCCGCGTCATTGCAGCACGCGCCGACCAGCAACGACCATCGGAGGGCCGCATTGGCATCCACGGACACCGCCGCACCGTTGGCCTCGCAGAGGGCACCGTCGGGGGTGTAACCGGTGCCGGTCACCTCGACCATGCCGTCGGAGATCCAGATCGCCTGGACCGTCATTTGGTTTTCAGTCAGCGTTCCGGTCTTGTCGGCGCAAATGACCGTGGTGCTGCCCAGCGTCTCCACCGCTGGTAAGCGCCGAATGACCGCCCGGCGCTTAGCCATTCGGGCCACGCCTATGGCCAGCGTGATTGTGACCGCGGCGGGCAGGCCCTCAGGGATTGCCCCAACCGCAAGCGCGATCGCGGCCGTGAAAGTTTCGACTGCATCCTGGCGGCGGAGCAACCCAACGGCGAAGGTGACCGCGGCCAGGCCGAGAATGGCAATGGTCAGAATCTTGCTGAACCACGCGAGTTTTGCGGTCAGGGGCGTGGCGAGAATTTCGGCGGTACCGACGAGGCGGTGGATTTCGCCGAGTTCTGTTTCGGCGCCTGTCGCGACGACGATGCCGACGCCGTGGCCCCCGGTCACCAGGGTGCCGGAGTACACCATATTGCGGCGATCAGCGACAGGAGTGGCCTCCGGCAACACGACTTCGTCTTTATGGACCGGCGCCGACTCACCGGTGAGCGCGGATTCGTTCACTCTGAGCTCGGTCTCGCGCACCAGCCGCAAATCGGCGGGAACCTTGTCACCGGCCTCGAGCAGCACCAGGTCTCCGGGGACTAGCTCTTCGGATGGCACGGCGTGCTCGCGCCCGTCGCGCACTACCTTGGCCTGGGTATGCACCATGGACCGCAGGCTTTCGAGTGCGGCTTCGGCCTTAGACTCCTGAATGAAGCCCACGATCGCGTTGATCACCACCACGCCGAAGATCACTGCGGAGTCGACGAATTCCTGCAGACTGGAGGTGATGACGCCGGCGGCGAGCAAAACGTAGATCAGCGGGTGATGAAACTGCCGCAGTATGCGCACCAGCAGGCCCGCGCCCGCAGCCGCCAGCAACGTATTAGGGCCGAAGCGCTCTAGGCGCTGAGCCGCGTCGGGGCTCGACAGCCCGCGGTGCAAATCGGTCTCGAGCAGCAGGACCACTTCGTGCGCTGGGAGACCATGGTGGGCCGTTGTGGTGGACACGGATGCCGGCAATCACCTCACCTCTCAAGCGCCGAACTTTTCGCCATATTCCAGGCTGCCCGACGGAGCTTGGCCCGGAATAGGGCCGTAAGACACTGACCTAAGCTCCGGCGGGTCCAGCCGGTCAGCGGCTCACGCGGGAGACACCAAGTCGCAATCACGACGGGACGTCCTACTCGGTCGGCACAACCATGACCGGTCGATGGCAGTGGTGCAAGGTTCCCATTGCGACGCTACCCAGCAGGATTTCCCGTGCAGCAGAACGTCCGCGCGACCCGACCACCACAACGCCCGCATTGTGGTCACGCGCTGTCGCGATAAGTGCGTCGGAGATACCACGAGCGTGGAAGCCATGACCGCGGTCGACGTTCAGCCGAACGACGTCTCGGGGTCCTGCCCCCGACGGGTCGGCGGGTGGTGCGGCGCCCGTGTCTTCGTCGACGGAGACCAGCAACGCAGCTCGTTCCGGGAATAGGCGTGTGGCCGCTGCGAAGGCCGTTTCGGCTCCGGCCGAGCCGTCCCAGCCCACGACTACCGGCCCATCGGCCAACGCTGCGTACTCGTCTTCCAACATCGGATAAGGGACGACGACCACGGGCCGCGTTGAGTAGTGCACCACCATGTCAGCGACGCTGCCCAGCACCGCTTTCGTGCCACCGAGCCCGCGGGACCCGACCAGCATCAGGTCTGCATGGACCTCCTCGGCGGCCTGCGCGATGCGCAGGCCCTCCCCGCCCCAGGTCCGTTTCAGCAGCGGCTCGGCGTCCCACCCAGCGGCGCGGGCCAGCGTCACGCCCACCGTAACGACCCGCTGAGCCTCGCGCTTACCCTCCCGCTCTACCATTTCGATCAACTCGTTGACATTGCGAGCGATTGCCCGCAGCCGACGGCGCACCTCGTCGCTGGCGAACGGCGGGACCCACAGATAGGTGATCCACGCGTGCGCCCTGGGTAGCAGCAATGCGCCAGCGTCGATCGCCGCGCTCGCGCCCGGTGACCCGTCGTATCCAAGAATCACACTCACCGGCACTGTGCACCTCCTCAATACGGTCGGAACTTCCGTCTTATGTTTACCGTTAGATGGGGCTCGACCTGTCGGTCTGCTCCTCACGAGATTTGATTGCGCGGACTGGCTACCCATCACAACTACCCCGGGAGTCCGATACGGAAATACGCCGGCTGACCGGCAGCATCGGGGTGGCCACCGTTTTCGACGGCGTCGACAGGTCGACATTCGACGCGAGCCTGGTCAGCCTCGCGGTGCGGGGCACTCGGGCGGACTTCACGGCGGCGAGCGGACCCTTCCCTCCCGTGGACCCGCAGCGGTTGCATGCCACCGGCTCGGTGTACCTCACCCGGCCGCTACGAACGCCTTTCAACCGCACCTACACGAATTCGCCTGGCGTGCCAGAGAATTATTCGACGTGATAACCGCCGGGACCGTGACGGTGACGACTCTGAGCGGTAGAGCTCAAAGACACCGCGCAAGCCCACCCGGATCTCGAGAGCCGCCGCATGCATGGCTCGACGGTGCTGATTCCGTAGACGCCTGTATTCCAGCGTGACCGAACGACGCCGTCACCGTCGAATCTGGCCTGCCGAGCCGCGGCGTGGTCGAGCCGAAGGCCCGTGCCCAACGTCACCCCGGCGGATAAGCGGGTGGCGGGTACACGCCCCGTAGGATCCACGGCAACCAGTCGATGGCGTACTCGATCTCGTCACTGGCGTCATAGTCAGGATTTGGGTCGAAGCCTGTTCCCGCGCCATTTGCGGTGCTGTCGACCGGTTGCTCGGGCTGCCCGTAGACGGCCACCACGACCGTGCGATCCAGGCTGTTCTCCGACCATACCCCGATGGCGGTGTGGGAACAGTCGCGCATGATCGCCAGGTAGGCCGGGTTGTAATACCACTGGTTCAGAATCTCGATACCGCTGATGGCGAGCGCCTTGTTTATCGCGACCGTTTCGGAGACCTTGCCGTGAAAACCGGCGGCGTTGGCTCGATCTTGAGGTGTTGAGCCGTCGGAACCGATGTCGCCGTCGAGGCCCCGGTTGCTCAGGACGTCGAGAGCGTGCCATTGGGCTGCGAGCGCAAGCTGCGGACTGATCGTGAGGTCGTTGGTGCAACCCGCTTGGTGCTGAATCGTGTAGACGTTGGCGACAACGCCGTCATTGAGGCGCTTGTTATCGGCATGAGCGTACGGGGTGTTCGGCGCGGCGGCGACCCCGATGAGGGCCAGCGCTATCACCGCCGGCCTCACTCGACGTGACATGGTTTTCGAACCTCCTACGAGGATGGCGGCTGGTAATCCGCGGCCGAAATGCGCAGCTGCCAGATCAACGCCGGGCACAATTCGTTAACCGCCTGTGTCACCAGATAGGACGCCTGGTACTCGTCGGAGGTGGCGAAATCTGTCTTGATGTCGGCCATTACCTGCGCATAGGTACGGCCTTGGGCGATCTTGTCGCAAACCCCTTGCCCATATGCGAGCGCCTCTTGCGCGTTGGCGAAGTTGTAACCGGGCCGCACCGTCACATTCACCAGATACGCAACAACATCTCCGCGTGCGGATGGCCCCCCGACGAACGGGGCGACAATAAGTAGCATCGTCAAAGCCAGCAGGCGGGCCATTATGCGCGGTCCCGTGATCGACGTTCGCGTCATACTGGATCGAATGCCGATATAAGCCAACGGTTTCCGACCTTGTCCAGGGTCACACGAACAGTCGACGCGGTGCTGGTCGGTGCGCTGTTGCCGACGATCACCGTCTGGTTGACGAACACCAAAGTTACCGCGTGATTGGAGCTCGCCGAGACGGACGCCACGGCTGGGACCGTGGCCACCGCCGAGATCTGCCTCTGCTTAGCACCTGGGATGACGACGTTGTGAACCAACGCATCATAGGAGTCGCTGAAACTCCCCGTGAGCAGATTACGGGCCGCCCCGAGCTGCTGGTCGACGGTGTCGGGCCGATAAGACAGCATCGCGATCGTGGAATCTCTTGCCGCCTGGACCGATTCGATACGCGCGGCGTCGGCGTCGCGCATCGAGGAGTCCTTCCATTTGAACAATGACGCCCCTAAACTCAGCATCAGCACCACGGCAGGCAGAATGCCGAATGCAACCAGCCGCGCCCAGTTGATCCCGCGGAGCGCGCGGTTGTCTTTGTCGGACTGTGAGGGCTCGGTGCTCTCCTCGCCGTCGCCGATCTCCGTTGTGTCCTCGAGATTCTCGCTGACGTCGTGACCGCAAGCGGCGTCGTCCACCGAGTTCTCGTCCAGATCCACTGCCACAGTTGACCGTCCCTTCTCAATCGTCGTGTCGGCCGTGTGTGCTGTCCTGTGTCGGGCCGCTGCCGCATCACGGCACGAATGCCACGCTTGAGACCTTGGCCTCGTCTCCCACTTTCTGCATCGTGATCCGCATCCGCCATCCGCGCGGATCTTGCTGAAGCCCAGCGGCATTCGAGATATTGACCGTAACCGCCACCAAGACCTGAGCCTGTTCACCCGAGGAGGACTCCAGACCTGCCTCCGTGATCGTGCCGACCGATTTCGACTGTGTCTGCCGAACGACGTCGACGAACGGTTGTGACCTGTTGGCGAAATCGTCGTAAAAGGTGCCGGTCGCGGAGTCGAGGATGCGCTGTACGTCGGCGTCGGCGGTCTGCCAGTCGATGGTGGTGAGGTTCAGCGCCCCCTGCCGCGCACCCTGTACGAACAGTTCACGCTGGTGCTGCTCCTGGTGCGACCGGTACGCCTGATAACCCAGGTAACCACTCACCCCGAGCAGCACCACGACGAACACCGCCCCGAGAACGCCCGCCAGCATGCAAGGCGATGGCGACCTTCGGCGTGTCGCGGGCTGGGAGTCGGCGTCGTCGACCGGCTCGGTGTCGGAAGCCGACGGCGTGGGCTCAGCCGCAGCATGTTTCAGCGAATCCGAGGTACCTTCGCCAGCATCGCTGGACGGCGTCGGCTCGCTCAGCTCCCCGGCGGGGGCAGCAGCATCGACTGCCATGTTCGCTCCTTTGCAATCTCGCCGGCCAGGTCGGCTTGTCGGTAAACCTGGCCATCTGGACCGATGTACATTCCGGTGGCTGGGTCGTAGGTCACGGCCGCGATGGGCAATGGTGCGGTTGCCAGTGGCGGTGACGCCGTCGATCCAGGCGTGCCCGGCGGCGGCTGCGGGATGTCCTGGCCTGACAGCGTCGCGTTCGGGTCGCCCTTCCAGTTGTAGCCATCGTTGAGCGGGACGTAATACTCGTCGCTCTCGCACATCTCGGCTGTCGGGGCGCGTTTGCCGGGACGTTCAACGCACGGCGTGTTACGGACGCCGCGGACGTTCTGCGCCGAGTCCTGTGGCACCCGGCAGTACAAATCGCCAGCGGGTCGATCCGGGTAATCTTCCAGCGACGGTGCCCGCTGCTGCTGAGCCGGTAGGTAACCGGTCGTGCACGGCGGAGGCAGATTGAGTCGCAGGTTGAAGCTGAGGAAGGCGCCCCGGTAATCCTGCATGGTGTTTCTGTTGGCTACGCCGACAGCCTGGACAGATGCCGCGGCCTGCGGCAGCAGCACCAGAAGCTGTTCGAGGCCGGGCCGGTAGGTGACCGCGACTTGGCCGGCGCCGACCAGATTGGCCAGCACCACCGGCAGCGTCGGCTGTAGCCGGTCGAACAACTGACGCACTTCCTCTGCGGCCGGGCCGCCTTGCTGCAGTATCCCCTGGACGGCGCTGTCGTTTTCCTGCAGCTGCTGCGTGATGCTGGCCAGATGCGCGGCCCACGCCTGCACCGAATCGGAAGTATCCGTCTGGGCGTCCAAGACCGGCTTGGACTGGTCGATCAACGTGAGCAGCGGATCGAGGTTCTTTTTCGCATCGATAGCCAGCGAACTGGACCCCGTCACGAGACGCGAGATGTCGGGTCCGAGCCCGGCGACGGCTGTATACGCTTCGTCGAGCGCGGTTTTCAGGTCGTCACGCGGGATCGACTCCATTCCCGTGTTCATCGCATCCAGCAGCGCATCGAGATCCGGCGGGACGGAGACCCGATTCGCGGAAATGACATCCCCGTTCCTCAGCGGCGGAGAGTCCTTGCGCGGCAATAGTGCGACGTACTGCTCGCCCACTGCCGACTGACTGTGCACCTGTGCGTCGAGGTCGGACGGGATGTCTACGCCCGACTCGAGCGAGAGCACAGCTGCAACACCACTGTCGGTGAGTTGCACACTTTCGACCCGACCGACCTCCGTCCCCCGGTAGGTGACGTTGCCACTCGGATAAAGGCCCGCAGCCCTTGGCAATTCGACGGTCACGTGGTAGCGCCCGACTCCGAACATCGCCGGCACCTCGATGTATTTGAACACCATTACCGCGCCGCCAATCAGCGCGACCATCGCGAAGATCGCCAATTGGATGAAAACTCGTCTAGTCAGTGGTGGCACGTCACCGCCCCTGATCCCAACGGTAGGGCGCGACAAGCGGATTGCCAGCGGTGTACGGACTCGGCATCTGGCCGATCGTCCGGCCCCACTGCAACTCCAACTCCGTCAGATTGCCTTCCCACCGGGTGCCCGTGAAGAACGACGCGTCGAGCCGGCTCAGCGTGAGATCGATGATCGCGGTCAGATTGGCGTAGTCCCCTCGCGCCCACTTGCTGATGGTCTCTTTCGGGAACGGATAGGTGGCGAACAGGCTCAGCGAACGGGTGAGGGCGGGACCGGCATTGGCGAGCGATTCAAGAACCGGCCCGAGATCGTAGAGCTCCTTGACCAGGGTTTCTCTGGTCAGATTCGCGGAGTCGGCCGCCAGCGCACTGAACTGTCCGAGCTGATCGAGCGCGTCCACCAGGTTCTGCCGCTCGTCTCTCAGCACCTCGAGAGCTTCCGGGATTGTCGTCAGCGCCTTGTCCACCACCGGCTTCTGCTCGGCGAACTGGCCGACCATGTTGTTCAAGCTCTCTGCCGCTGCGATGATGTCGCCGGTCTGGGCATTGACCCGGCTGGTGAATTTGTCGAGCTGTTCGATGAGGCTGCGCAGGTCGTCCTCACGACCGGCCAAGGCGGTGCTCAACGCCGCAGTGATGTCTTGGATCTGCCCGATCCCACCACCGTTGAGCACAAGCGAAATTGCGGCGAGCGTCTGCTCGGTTGACGGATACCTCCCCGCCGAGGACAACGCGATCAGCGATCCATTGCCCAGTTTTCCCTCGGGAGTAGCATCGGCGGGCGGCGCCAACTCGACGTGCAGTGAACCGAGGAGGCTGGTCTGACCGATCGTTGCGGTGGCGTTGGCCGGCAGGTCGACGTCGCCGTCGAGCGTCATCGTGAGTAAAGCGTGCCAGTCCTGCCGCTCGATCTTGGTGACGTTGCCTACCGTTACATCGCCCACCTGCACGCGCGAGTTCTGCTCCAGGTTGCCCACGTCAGGCAGTTGCGCCTGAATCGTGAAGGATCCCGGACCGTGGCCGGCGGTTCCCGGCAGCGGTACCGAGTTCAGGCCCCGCCACCCGCACCCGGACAATCCGGTGACGACCAACACCGCCAGCAAGCCAACCGCGCACCGCCGACGCCGCTCGGTCATGGGCCGCCTCCGGGAGGCACCATCATCCCGCGCAGTCCATCGGCCGGATTGGTCGGCTGCGCCTCCGCGGCTAACGGCGGAACATCTTCGGCCGCAGGCGCACTCGCGGACGGCGGCGGAACGTAATCCGGCCGCATCCAGTCCTCGCTGTACGTCACCTCATTGGGCCGCGCGGTGGCACCGACGACGAGGTTCTCGCCCAGCGGGGGAAAGTTGTACTGGCGGTTCTTGACGATCGGCGCCAGGTACTGAACACACAGCTTCGCCGACTGTTCCGCACCCAAGCGTGACGCCGCCTGTATCGCACCGCACAGAAAGGTGATCGGGTTCGCGAAATTGTTGTATGCCTGCGCACCACTCAGCGTGCCCTGCGCCGGCTGGTAGATGTTCATGAAGTTTTGAAGCTCGTTCGGCGCGATGTGCAGGGTCTGTTCGATATCGCCCAGGCTGTCGACCAGCGCCTGGGACACCGTTGCGAGCTTGTCGGACCACGTGCCCAAGGATTCGCGGTTGTCGGCGACGAAGCTTTGGACATCGCCGACCACGGCGTTGAGTTCCGACACGGCATTGCCGACCTCGTTCGGGCTGTCGGCCAGTAGCCCGGTCACCGAGGCCAGGTTCTGGTTCAACTGCCGCATCACGTCGCCGCTGCTCTGCAGAGCCGAAACGAATATCGAAAGGTTCTTCACTGTGCTGAAGACATCGGTGCTGTGGTCGCTGAGCGCGGAAATCGCTTGGGACAGCTGGATAATAGTGTTTCTGAGGTTCGCGCCCTGACCACGCAGGTTGTTCGCGGTGGCGCTCACCACCGATCCCAGGGTGCTGACACCGCCAGGTTTGGTTGGCTGCAGCGTTTGGGCGAGTCTTTCCAGCTGCTGACGCAGGTCGTCCCACTCCACCGGGACTGCGGTGCGAGCCGCAGGGATCACCGCATCGTTCTGCAGTTCCGGGCCGCCGGTATAAGCGGGAGTCAGCTGAATGGCTCGCGCCGTGACCAATGACGGCGACAGGATCACGGCCTTGGCGTCGGCGGGCACTTTGTACTTGTCCTCGTACCAGAAAGTGATCCTGACCTGCTCGGGCTGCGGCTCGATCTTCTCGATCTTGCCGACAGGCACTCCGAGGATGCGAACCTCGTCACCGACGAAGATTCCGTTGCTGTTCTCGAAGTACGCGACTGCCGTCGTTCGGCGCGATACCGCCGACGAGTGCAACATCACCACGGACCCGGCGACCACCGTGAGGATCAGCACGGCGGCCAGACTGAGTCGAAAGCTGTTGCGGTTCATCGTTGCCCAGCCTGCGTCGTCGGCGTTGGGAGCTCGCCGGGGGCGGGCACGTATACCGGCGACGGTGTCGGCGTCGGCGGGGCCGTCTGACCGGGAGGGAGCGCGGGCGGTCCGGGCGGTGGTCCGCCGGGCGGTGGCGCTGGCGGCGGCTCACGGTAGGGATAGCGCGGGTCGCCAGGGTTGCCGGTGATCGCGTCGGGGAGATTGAGCCTCGGCTCGCCGCCCTGGCCGGTTCGCGGGTACGGCATCGGTAGTGCCGGTGTGCCGGGCTGGCCGACCTGCGGGTCGTTGAGCTGTGATGGCAGTAGCACATTGGGATCCAGACCGAGGTCGGAGAACGCAGCGTCGACGAAGGGCTGAATGAACTGACCCGGAAGGAGATTGGCGATGTAAAACTTGAAAAACGGGCCTGACGACATCGACTCGCCCAATGACATCGCATAGTCGTTGAACTTCTTGATTGCCAGCTGCACCCTTTCCTTGCGGTTTTCGAGGATCGCGAGAACTCCGTTGATCTTGTCGAGTGCGGGCTTGAGGGTCTGCCGGTTATCGGAGATGAGTCCCTTGATCTGCTGGCTCACCGCCGAGATGTTGCCGGAGATCTGGTCCAATGCATTGCGCTGGCTCTTCAGCTCGGCGAGCAGCGCGTTGGTGTCGGAAGCCAATCGGACTATCTGATCGCTGCGCTCGGACAAAACGGCCGTGGCTTTGTTGGCGTTGGCTAACAGATTTCGCAACTCCGCGTCGCGCTCGTTGAGCGTCTGCGAGAACCGTGCGACGCCCTGCAGCGCAATCCGCAACGCAGAGGGAGTGTCTGCGAGCGTATCGGCCAACACCGCGAGCGATTCGGACAACTGCGTGGTGTCCAGCCCGCTGATGGTCGTGCTGAGATCGCCCAGCGCGTCGGGCAACTGATAGGGCGACATCGTCCGGTCGATGGGAATCGGCTCCGACTGCTTGCCGTCACCGCGAGGAGTGATTTCGAGGATCTTGGCTCCCAGGAGGCTTTTCGTCTTGATCGACGCCTCCGTGCGGTTGCCGAGCCGGATGCTCTTGTCGATCTCGAATGTGATCAAGACTCGAGGACCCTCCAGAACGAGGCTGTTGACCTTGCCGGCCTTGAAACCCGAAACCTGAACGGCGGCATCGGGTAACAGTCCCCCAGCCTCGGCGAAGTACGCCGAATACTCCTTGACCGATTTGAAGAACGGCAACTTGCTGTAGTTCAGCGAACCCAGCACCACGCCTGCGGTGACGGCAACGCCGATCGCGCCGACGACGAGCGGGTTGCGTTCGGAGAAGTATTTCATCGCGGCGTGCATCTCCCCGAGGCCTGGCCAGCCAGCTTGACGTAGACGGGTTGGCCGCCCTTGCCGTTCAACTTCAGCACCAGGTCGCACAGGTAGAAGCTGAAGAAGTCGCCGTAGAGGCCCTGGCGGTTCAACATCTGATAGGCGTCCGGCAGGGTGTTCAGCAGGTTGTCTAGGTAGTCGTGATCGGCCACGACGATGCCCGCCGTTCTGTCCGACTCACGGACGGTCTTCGCGAGTGGCGGGCGCGCCTGCGCGAGAAGGTCACTGAGCGAACCTGCGGCCTCGTTGGTGGACGCGAGCGCATTGCTGATGTCGTGCTTGCGGTCGGCCAGAGTTCCGAGCAACTGGGACAACGCGTCGACAGTCGTTGTGAACTGGGAGCTTTGGTCACCGAGCGAACCCATCACGGTGTTCAGATTCACGATCACCTGGCCGATCAGCTGATCCCGGTCGGCGAGCGTGTTGGTCAGCACCGCGGTCCGTTCCAGGAAGGAACTGATCGTCGGCCCCTCACCTTGAAGCGCCTTGATCAGTTGGCTGGATAACGCATTGACTTGATCCGGATCCAGCGCGTGGAACAACGGGCGGAAGCCCCCGATCACTGCGTCCAAGTCCAGCGCCGGCGACGTCCGAGCCAGCGGAATGGTGTCCCCTGCCGTCAGCCGTTTCGGACCTCCGGCTCCTTCCTCGAGTTCCAGATAGCGCCCACCGATCAGGTTCTGGTAGCGGATGACCGCCCGACTGCCCTCCGTCAATACCACGGAGTCATCTGTGCTGAATTCGACCAATGCGGTGCCGTTGTCCTGAATCGAGATGTGCTTCACCTTGCCCACTTCGACCCCTGCGATGCGGACGAAGTTGCCGTTCTCGAGCCCTGAAACGTTGGTGAACTCTGCCCTGTAAGTCGTTTGTCTTCCGAAACGCAGCTGAGCGAAGACCGCCAACATCGCGAACAGACCGAGCCCGCATATGACCATGAAGACGGCCAGGCGCCAGATGGCACCTCGCACGCTCGTTCTCATAATCACGGCCTCTCGTCAGGGGGCGGGCGTCGCCGCTTCGGGAAGTGGCGGAAGCGGAGTCGGCTGAAGCTGTGCCGGAGCTGGAACGACGAACGGCTCGGATCCCGGCGGCGGGGGGCCCGGTTCCCGTGGTGCACCGGGCGGCGGTGCCGGCGGCAGGCCCGGGTACAGCGGCGTTCCGTCAGGTGCATACTGCGGCGCCCCGTAGGGTGGCGCACCGGGATACGGCATCGGCCCGGGTGCAGGCCCACCCGGATACCGGATGCTTGGGGGTTCGGGCACCGCCCGCGTGACCGGGAAGTAGTCAGCGTACCCGGGGAAAGCGATTCCTGGATTTGGCCGGATATCGAGGCCTGTTCCCCACCCTGTATTCGTGATGAGTTGGCGCAGTGGCCAATTCGCGGCGACGTCTGGCAGCGATCCGCAGCCCGGTTTGCCGCCGGGACCGCCCTTGGCGCCGATGACGGGTAGGTTCTGCGGATATCGGTACTGGTCGGCACCGAGCAGGAGGGCGGTGTCGAGGATCAGCGACTTTCCATCGGCGCCGCCGGTGGCGTCGAGGTAGCCGGTGTCCAGCGCCGTCTTGGCGCCGACCAACATGCACGTCAGCTCCGGGTTGTACTTCATCAGCAGGCTGGTCGTCGACTCGAGGACGTTGACGGCCTCGACGAAGTTTTTCTGGCTTGGGCCGATGAGATCGGTTCCGCTGCGCGAAAAGCCGATGACACCTGTTAGCAGCGAATCCAGGGCTTGCGCATTACCGGCGAGCGTCTCACTGGTCGTGCCGGCAGCATCCAGCACTCTGAGTATGTCCTGCGCTGCGGCACTGTAGGTGTCACCGAAATCCCTCAGGGCGTGCCAGTTCGCCTGGACGGTTTCGGCGCGCGAATTCATCGCCAGCAGTACCTGGTTGGCGTCGGTGATGCCTTGCCCGATCATCGCGCCGTGGCCGCGCAGGCCCTCAGCAAGGGCGGTGAGCACTCCGTTGAGCTTTGCCGGGTCGATTTGATTCAACACACCGACCAGATTCTGGAAAACCGTATTGACTTCCGTCCCAACGGTTTCCGACGTGATCACCGTCCCTGAGGCGAGCCGCTCAGGGCTCGGGTCGCTCGGATAGACGAGGTCCACATATTTCGTGCTGAACAATGTGGTAGCCCGAATACGGGCGCTGACGTTGGCGGGGATGTACTTGATCTGCTCGGGGTAGATCTCCAGCTTCAGGCTGACCTGGTTCTTCCCGCCGGTGACGTGGCTGATCCGGCCGACCTGCACTCCGCGCATCTTGACCTTGCTGCCGATATCCATCACCAGGCCCGCTCGGTCGGACACAACTGTCACTGGGACATAAGACTTGAAGGACCCGGAGAACAGCGCCGAGGTCAACGCGACGATGCCGATGGTTGCGGTGACAAAAATGAGTGTCCACCACGCTGGATGCATTCCCTCTGAGCGGGAGTCCGACATCGCCCGCTACCCCGAGAGATTGAAGTGTCCGGATTGCCCGTAAACGGACAGCGAGATTGCCAACACGATGAACACCAACACGATGAGAGATGTCCGCACCGCGTGGCCCACCGCTTCGCCCACTCCGGCGGGTCCGCCCGTGGCGGTGTAGCCGTAGTAGGTGTGTACCAGCATGACGGCGACCGCCATGACGATGACCGTGAAGAACGACCAGACCAGGTCGGTGGAGTTGAGAAAGGTTTCGAAATAGTGGTCGTAGACGCCGGTGGACTGGCCGTAGATCCTGGTCGTACCGAAGCGAGCCGCCGCGAAAGCACACACCACCGCCACGCAGTACAGCGGGATGACCACCACCATCCCTGCCACCACCCGGGTCGACACCAGATAAGCCACAGAGCGGACCGCCATCACCTCGAGCGCGTCGATCTCGTCTGCGATACGCATCGCGCCCAGTTGGGCGGTGGTGCCGGCGCCGATGGTGGCGGCGAGGCCGACGCCTGCCACCGACGGCGAAATGATCCGCACGTTCACGTAAGCGGAGATGAATCCCGTCATCGCTTCGACGCCGATGCCGGAAAGTTGGTTGTATCCCTGAACCGCGATGACCGCGCCGGTGGACAACGTGAGGAAGCCGACGATCACCACCGTGCCGCCGATCACGGCCAGCGCACCGGTGCCTAGGCTCATCTGAGCGATCAGTCGGAGCATTTCCGTCTTGTAGCGGGCGAAGGCCATCCGGGTTTCGCGGATTGTTCTGGCGTAGAAAGCCACTTGGATGCCGACCTGATTCCAGCCGGCCGCAATACCGCTTGCGGCATGACCGAGCCACTTGAGCGGCTGTTCTGACGGGCTGGTGTGGCTCACTGCGGCCCCGTATAGAAAACAGCCGTGGCGACGATGTTGATGACGAAAAGCGCTATGAACGAATACACGACAGTTTCGTTTACCGCGTTGCCGACACCTTGCGGGCCGCCGCCGACCGTCATGCCCTTGTAGCAGGCGATCAAGGCAGCCGCCATCCCGAACAGCGCGCCCTTGACCAAGCCCAGCAGCACGTCTGGAAGTCTGGTGAGCAGTGTCAGTCCCGCCGCGAAGGCGCCCGGTGTGACGTGCTGGACGAACACGGAGAAGAAGAAGGACCCGGCCAGCCCGACAATGGTCACCAGCGACACCAGCGACACCGCAACGAGAGTGGCCGCCAGGACGCGGGGCACCGCCAGCCGGTGAACGGGGTCGATACCCATCACCCTCAACGCCTCGAGTTCGTCGCGGATCGTTCGTGCGCCCAAGTCAGCGCACATCGCGGTGGCTCCGGTTCCGGCAACCACGAGCACGGTCACCACGGGCCCGATCTGCGTGACCGCCGCGGTGGCCGCGCCCGTGCCGGAGAAGTCCGCCGCACCGAACTCGACGAGCAGGATGTTGAGGGTGAAGACGACGAGCACGGTGAACGGAATTGCCAGCAACAACGTCGGGATGATCGACACTCGCGCCACGAACCAGGCCTGAAGAAAGAACTCACGCCAGGCAAACGGTGGCTTGAACATCAGGATGAAGGTGTCCAGTGTCATGGCGTAGAACCCGCCTATGGCACGAACCGGCTTGGTGACGGTATCGGACGAAACCACCAACGGCCCCTTTCTGCCTGGTTATACGGGGCGTGCACGGCGGACCCGCCCGCAGAGTATCCGAGCGCAAACCCTCCACCGGGTGTCGAAAAGCGCGTGTCGCGACATTTCCGGTCGCGCGTTCGGGCCGGCGCTCGCCAGCTGTGGACCTACTGTGGCTGCACTCTTGCGGCGATCTGGTTGGCGATGTTGACAGCCGAGTCCGCTGGGTTGGCACTGCAGGTGTTGACGTCGACGACGACGTTGTTTCTTGCCGCGAGGGCTCGTCCGCAGGCCCAGCCGGGTTCGTTGGCATTCTGCTGAGTCGCGGTGATGCTCACGATCCCGTTCGCGTTGGATATCGGCCCCGCCCGCCACAGCGAGCCCGACTGGGTATGGGTGTACTCGTGGCAGGCCGGCCACTGTTGGGCGGACGCGGTCACGAAAGCGGCGGCTTGTTTCGCGGAGGGGAAGAGCACCACGGCCTGCTCGGCGAAATGAGTGAAGTTGTCACCGTCGTTGAGTGTCTGATCGCGCACGGCGGTGAAGCCGCTGCCTTCGTAGACCTGAGCCTGCACCGCGCCGTCGACGGCCAGGCATTCTCTGGGCTCCATGGTGGCGCTGTCGTCAGACATCTCGAAGCGCGTGTTGGTGACCGCCATCTCGGTTGCCCCCATGGCGGGGTTGATCTCTTCAGGGCTGAGCAACAACCCAGGCAACGCTGTGTCGAGAAGAGCAGGCGGAGTTCTCGACGTAGAGGTGGATGTCGTGGTCGACGTCTGGGTGCCTTGATCGCTGCCGTTACCGCAGCCCGCGGCAAGGACGCAGACGCTGATGACGGTGAGTGCGACAGTTAGACGGCGCATGACTTCACCCCCGGTCACGACTTCGTGTGATGAGCGTACGTGCTCATTCGTCGACCACGCGAACGTGAAGCCGTTGGGCTCGCCATGTCTCTGGGACCTAACGATTTGGTTGTGTCTCGGAGTCGAAGCTCGTGCGAACCAGCACATCCGTGGTCTGGTGGAGGCTGATGTCGTCCTTCGAGCTTTCGAGACGCCGCCTGGCCGTCGCCGCGGCGGTGGGCTCTGTGCTGCTCACCATCGGGCTGCCATCGGCCGATGCGGCGCCCGCCAGCGACGGCCAGGGGTACGTCGACTCCACAGCACGGTGCAGCCCACCGGACACAGTGGTGATCTTCGGCAGCACAGAGGCTTCCCGCGTGGCGATCTGCAAGACCCCCGGCGGTCAATACCAGTACCGCGGCGTGCGTGTGCGCGATGGCGCCAAAGCAATTCTTCCCGCCTCGCCATCAGGTGACGGCGGATTCGTCGCCGACAATGATGGAGTCGTCTATTTCGTGACCGCCAAGTCGTTGGCCGTCACCGTCGACAACCGGGTGATCCGCGAGGAGCCGATGGTGGACTTCCACCGGCCAGGAGCGCCCGCGACTGCCGCTGCGCCGACAACGCCGGCGCCGACGACGCCCGCGGGACCGCCGTTGCCTGCCGAGGTGGGGTACGGCGCACGCTAGCCTCAGAGAGAATTCCGTTCAGTACGGCGACGCGTGCAGAGCCAATGCGAAGAAGATGGCTGCCGCGCACAGCAGCACACCCAATATCACCAGACCCATCGCGGCAACGATGAGGTAGTACGTGCTGCGGCGTCGTGCCCGCGCGAACTTCGCGAGGCGTTCTTCGCGCTCGATTTCACATGCGGTCAGACCGAAGACGACGTCCACCCATTCGTCGGTGTCGACGGGGGCGCCAGAGGCGATCTCCTGAAGGCGTGCGGCGGGAATTTCGACGCCGACGCCGGCGAACTGCCGACTCAAACGCCGCGCGTTCCTTCGCGCCAGCACGCGTCCCGATTCGTCGCTCAACGGGTTGGACCGGGCCGTCATAGACAGGAGAGTGTAGGTCTGTCACGCACCGCTGTGGGTCGATTTCCGCAGGGCGGGACCGCGCACTCCATCGGCGGAACGAGGACATGTTCGAGCGGTAGATTGACGCGATCCGCCACGTCGCACTGCGCACGGCTGATATCTTTTCCAGAGCTGAGAATCCCGTTATCGGCGCTTGTCAAGCGCGTTGAGGAGCTCCGGTGCCTTCTATGAGATTGATCGCAGGCGCAACACTCGCGGCTGTCTCGGCGATCGCTTCCGGAATCGGGTCTGCCGCAGCCGACGCCAACAACCCCGCACTCAACGGGCGCTACCTCGCGACGTCAAACGGCGAGTGGGCCATGACGAACCAGTCCTTTCACGACGAGGTCACCACGCAAAGCGTCTGGACGATCACGTCCAGCTGCAGCACACCCCAAGACTGCACCGGAACCGTCACGAGCGACGAGGGATGGACCGCCGATATCTCCTTCCGTTCCGGGGACAAGTGGAGGGTCGACCGTCAGCTCCCGAATTGGGAGCCGTGCAGCGACGGCACCGCTGCCACCGGCCTACAGCAATTCGTGTTCTGGCCATCTGATCAGCTCGGCAAGATCGATATGAACTCCGCAATCCTGACCGGGTGGCAACAGACGACCGGCCCGAGCGGCGCCTGCGGGTGGAACAAGACGCTCGACATCAGGATGCCATTCAAGCTTGTCCCGATAGCCTGATACCGGTCCGCGAATCGCGTTATCGCCCAGACGTTTTCCGTGCAAGGAACCTACTTGGGCAGCAGATCCTGCCACGTCTTGGCCGGCGACGATGTCAGGAGGTCCACCTGCTGGTACTGATGGCCGTCTGGACCGACGTACCGCCCGGTGCGGGGGTTGTACTGAATCGCAGCGACCGACGGGGCCGCGGCGGCCGCTGATTCGCCCCCCGACGGGGCTGGCATAGCCTGCGGCGCAGCGCCTTCCGGAGCAGGTCCGGGCGCAGGACCCTCGGCAGGTGGAGGGGCAAGATACGGCGCCTCGTCAGGCGGTGACGCCGGAGCCGCAGCCGGTGCGAGAGTCCCTGCGGCGGCCGCAGCGGGAGCGGGTGGGGCCGGCGGCCCAAGGCCCGGCGGCGGGGGCGTTCCTTCCACTGGCGCAAAGATGTTGTCCCCGAATGTGACTCGGTCATCGAGAGGTACGCCCTGCCCGACAAGATTGGGATCCAATGGATAGGGACCGAGCGCATGCTGCCGCATGGCGAGCGGTTGATACGGCTGATCGCTCTCACAAATTTGGACAGTGGGAGCGCGCTTGCCTGGAACGCCCATGCAAGGCGTGTTGCGGGCACCGCGCACCGAGATCGGGGAATCCTGCGGAAGCTTGCAGTACAGCCCGTCGGGTGTGTCTATCGTCGTCGTGTCGGACGGGCTTCGCCACATCGACGGAGGCAGGAAACCGACAGTGCACGCCGGCGGGTCACCGAGGCCCAAGGTGAAGTCGCCCAAGGGCAAGCCCGTCGAATTCCCCAGGCTGCCATACGATGCCGTGCTCGCGACGCTCGGCGGCAGCAACACCAGCAGTTGCTCCAGCGAGGCGTGATAGGTGACGCCGATCGCGCCGATGGTGGTGAGGTTGGCAAGCAACACCGGCAACGTCGGCTTGATCTGCTCGAGAAGACGGGAGGCCTCGTCGAACGCCCCGGGCCCGTCGTGCAGCAGCCTGCGCAGCTCCGGGTCGTTGGTCACGAGCTGCCCGCTGACACCGGCGAGGCTGCGCGACCATGCCTTGATCGAGTCGGCGGTCTGCACCTGCGTATCCAGCAGGGGCGCGGTGTCCTCATAGAGGGCGCGCGTGTTGTCCCCTACCGGGTTGAGGTAAGTCCCCAGGGTGGCCGCCGAGTCGGCCAGCGACCCGAGGTCGTAACCCGCACCGTTGAAGCCCTTGAACGTCTCCTCGAGCAGTGCATGGAGCTTGTCCTTGGGGATGCTGGCGATCAGAGCGCTGGCCTGATCGAGTACGGGGCCGACGTCTTGCGGAATCGTGGTGTCGCGCATGGGGATTACCGAGCCGTTGTGCAGGTAGGGCGGCGAGTCGGTGCGCGGCCTCAACTCGACGTACTGCTCTCCGACGGCGGAGATGCTGCGCACCTCCGCCACCAGGTTCGCCGGGACCTTCGGCGAGGTGTTCAGGGAGAGCGTCGCTTTCACGGCGTCCCCGGTCAGCGCCACCGAAGTGACCTTGCCGATCTCCACGCCGCGGTAGGTGACGTTGCCGAACCGGTACAACCCGCCCGCAGCCGGCAGCTCCATCGTGACCGTGATCCGCCCGATGCCGAGCAGCATCGGCACCTGCATGTAGAAGAAGCTCATCACCAGAACGCCGACTGTCCCGGCGACCGTGAAGATGACCAACTGCATCCGAATGAACCGCGACAGCATCAGCGACCCTCGTCCATTTGCGATGGCGGCCAAGGCGTTTCGACCGCCAGCGGAGTCGTGACGGCCGGTGATGCGCTCGCCGGCGCCGGCGTCCCGGAAGCCGACGTCTGTGCGACAGCCGTCGGCGCCGCCCCCGGTGCGGTATCGGGTGTCGGCGGCCTCAGCCCCAACGGATCGTAGGTGTACTGCGTGAACCAGGGGTCGCCCGGCGCCGGGTTCAACGGTATTTGCGGTTGTCCCCAGCGGGTGCCGAGAAGCAGGGTTCGCTTGAGCCGCTCTCGGGTGAAGTCAACCACTGCCCACAGGTTCATGTAGTCGCCTTTGACGCCTCGGTCGATCAGACCCTGACTGAACGGGTAGTGCGTGGCGTACGCGATCACCGTGGCGAGATTGGGGCCGACGTCGGCGAGCGCGCGCACGGTGGGTTCGAGATTCTGCAGGTTCTTCACCAGATCGGCTTTCGACTCGTTGACGAGCCGAGTGGCCGTGTCGCTGAAATCGCCGAGCTTCTCCAGAGCGGTGGTGATCTGCGGGCGCTCCGCGATCAAGACGTCGAGGGCCGGCGGAATCTTCTCCAACGCCTCGGTGAGCACGTCGCGTTTTCCGGCGAATGTGCCGGCAAGCCGATTCAGCGACCGGATCGACGCGACGATGTTCTCGTGTTGATCGTCGAGTGTGCCGACGAAGGTATCGAGGCGGGTGAGCAGTTCCCGCACTTCCTGCTGGCGGCCAGACAATGCGCCGTTCAAGTTGTGGACGATGTCTCCCAGCTGTGCGAGCCCGCCCGTGTTGATCACGAGCGACAGCGACGCAAGGGTTTCCTCCGTCGAGGGATACGTGGACGTCTTGTCAAGCGGGATCGTGGCACCCGGCTCGAGTCGGCCGCTCGGGGCCTCGCCCGGTGGCGGGTTCAGCTCCACGTGCATCGACCCCAACAGGCTGGTTTGGCCGACGCTGGCCACCGCGTTGGCGGGCACGACAACGTCCGGTTGCACCGAGATCTCGAGATTGGCGTGCCATCCCTGCACCGTCATCTTGCCGACGCTGCCGACGATCACATCGTCGATCATCACCGGCGAATTCGACTCCAGGGTCCCGACATTCGCGACTTCCACGCGGTAGATGTGTGCGTCGGGTCCGCGGCCCACCGCACCGGGCAGCGGCAGCGAGTTCAGGCCCTGGAACGCGCAGCTCGTTGTCATCACCGCAAGACAGGCGACAGTAACGGATAATTCGCGGGGGCGGGCGCTGCGGATCACGACGGTGGCCTTTCCGCGGGAAGCAGCAAATCGGGCAGGGTCATCGGAGCCGGGGACGTCGAAGGTGGCGGCGGCGCCGGGGTGGTTGGCGCCGGATTCGATATTCCCGGTATGCGCGCCGGCGGCGGCGGTGGCGGCGGCGCGGGCGGGTAATCGCCCGGCAGTCCGGTGTAGGCAGAGATGGCCGGCGGCATATCCGCAGGTATGGGTCTGGGCCCTTCCCCGCCGGGCGCCAGCCGCTCGTCGGGATAGAGCACCCGGGTCGGCGCGGGCGCCATGAACGGATTGATCGGCAACGGTTCGTAGTTGAAATTGAGCAGTCGCAACCCTGGTCCGAGGTACTGCTCGCACAGCTTGGCAGTTTCCGTCGAGGTGACGTTCTCGACTGCTCCGATAGCGCCGCACACGAACCCGACGGGACTCGACAAGTTGTTCAAGACGAATCCGCCGACATCGCTGCCCGAGTCGGGGTTGTAGATGTTGTAGAAGTTCGAGAACGAGATCGGCGCGATGTGCAGGACGTTCTCCAGGTCGACGCGGTGGTCGACGAGATTCTGGGTGACGGCAGCCAGGCTGCGGATCTGGTCGCTGGCTTGGTCTCGGGTTCCCGCAACAAAACGGTGGACCTCGCCCACCGCGACGGACAGATCCGACAGCGCGGCGTCGAGATCGGTCCGGCTGTCGTCCAGCACGCTGGTGAGTGTGGCGAAGCGGTCCTCGAACTGCACGATCTGCTGGTTGCTGCCACGCAGCGCGGTGACGAACGTCTGAAGGTTCTTGATGATGTCGGCGATGTTGCCGCCGCCCTGGGCGAGGGTGCGCCCAACACCCGAGAGTTGGGCCAGCGCCTGCCTGAGTTTGTCGCCGTTCCCCTCCATCGCATTGGCGGCACTGTCGATGAAGCGGGCAACCGATGGTGTGGAGACCTTGGCGTTGGGGCCCAGTTCCGTTGTCAGCCTCATCAATTGAGCCTTGACTTCGTCCCACTCCACCGGCACCGCCGTACGCTCGCTCGGAATAACCGCACCGTCGGCCATTCTGGGTCCGGCTGACCGATACGCAGGCGTGAGTTGGACATAGCGTTGAGCGACCAGGTTCTGCGCGACGATCACCGCCTTAGCATCGGCCGGAATGGGCACCTTCCGATCGACGCGCATCGTCATCTTGGCCTGCGTACCAACAGGTTCGATCGACGCGATCGTGCCGACCTGGACACCGGCCACGCGCACCTCGTCGCCGGGATAGATGGCGGTGGCGGCGGTGAAGTAGGCGGTGATGGTGGTCGGCTTGAAGAACGTCTGCCGAACGATGAATATCGTTGCAGCGACGAACAACCCGGCCAGGACCACGGTTACACCGACAAGAAAGCGGTTTCGGGACATCAGCCTCCTCCCCATCTTTCCCCGGGCGGCGGAATGCCGTTGTACGGGAACGGAAGCTCGGCCCGCGGGCCGGCGTTGTCGGGCGGTTGCCCGGCGTCTGTTCCCCTTCTGAACCCGAGCGCATAGTCGAGGAACGGCTGAAGCAGTTGCGCCGGCTGCAGGTTGGGGACGTATGCGTTGTAGTAGAAGCCGTTGGACACCGTCTCGCCCTGGGTGACCTGAAACTTCGCCAGGCCGGGGAGGGCTTTGGCGATGTTGTCGCGATTCTTCTCGAGCATGGCCGTCACGCGGTTCAACCGCTCCAGTGTGGGCGCCAGCTCCTGCTCGTTGTCATGCACCAGGCCGATCAGCTGCTGGGAGACCGCGGAGGTGTTGGCAAGCAGTGAGACGATCGCGTCTTGTCGCTCGACGAGAACCGCCAGCAGATCATTCGCGTTGAGAATGAGGGTGTTCACCTGCTGGCTGCGCTCCGACAGGATGCCGGTGACATCGGCTGCGCTCTTGAGCAGGTCGCGCAGCGATTCGTTGCGACTGTTGATGGTTCGCGAGAGCCGGGCAAGTCCATCGAACGCCGGCCCCATCTGTGGTGCGATCTGGTCGATGGTGGCCGTCAGTGCGTCGAGGGACTGGTTGAGGCTCTGGGTGTCGGTTCCAGCCGCATTGGTCGTCAGGTCGCTGATGGCCTCGGTCAGGGAGTAGGGCGACGAAGTCCGCGAAGCCGGTATGACGTCCATCGGGTGCATGGTGCCGCTGCCGGCGGATTCCAGGGTAAGCACCCGCTCGCCGAGCAACGTCCCGGTTCGGATGTGCGCCGTGGTGTCAGAACCGAGTTGTGTCCTGCCGTCAACGGTGAACGTCACCAGGGCCTCGCCGTTGCGCAGCGACACGTCCGACACGGTCCCGAGCTTCACGCCCGACACCGTGACATCGTTGCCGGCGGCCAGACCGCCGGCTTCGGCGAACAACGCCTGGTAGCGAATCGAGGACGCCAACGACATGAGCTGCTGCGGCTGAAGACCCACCAGCGTGATGAGCAGAGCCAGCATCGCGCCGATGAAGCCGATTTGAATGAGGTTGCCAGTACGGTATCTAAGCATCAGGGCTCCGCACACCTACCGGTAGTCTGTTCAATCCACGGAAATACCACGGTGTGGTCCTGGAAATCCGTTGCTCTGAAAGCGATTCCGCAGATGTAGTAGTTGATGAAGCTGCCGTAGGCGCCGAGGCGGACGAGCTTGCGAAAGTTCTCCGGCGCCTTCTGCAGTGCGACATCGATCTGGTCCTTGCCGGTGTCGAGCAGCGGCGCGAGCCGATTCAGCTCGTCGACCGTGCCGGCAAGCGGCGGGCGGGCCTCGGTCAGCAGGTCGGCCAGCGATGCTGTTCCGTTGTCCAGCGCCACGATCGCGTCCCCGATCGGGTCTCGGTCTCGCGCCAGCCCGGTGACGAGCCGCTCGAGGCGATCCACGGTGTCGGAGAACTGGTCGCCGCTCTTGGCGAGGGTGTCCGACAACGGTGTTGAGGTTGTCGATCAGGTCTTGAACGACTTGGCTGTTGTCGGCCAAGGCATTTGACAACGACGAGGTCTTGGACAGCAGGGACTCCAGCGTCGGGCCTTGGCCCTGGAAGACCTGCAGCAACGACTGGCTCAGCGCGTTGAGGTCTTGCGGATTCACGCTCTGGATAACGGGTTTCAGTCCGCCGAGCAGCAGATCGAGGTCGAGTGCACCCGCCGTGTGGTCGACCGGGATCTGCTGATCCGGAGGGAAGGATCTTCGTCGATCCGGGGCCTTCAGCGAGCTCGAGATAGCGATCGCCGGTGAGGTTGAGGTACCGGATCATTGCCCTCGTGCCGGCGGTGAGAGGGATGTTGCGGTCAGCGTCGAATGTCACGACGACCTTCTTGTCGCCGCGCAGCGACACACCGGTCACCGTGCCCACCCGGATGCCGGCGATGCGCACGGTCTCTCCCGACTTCAGCCGGGACGCGTCGAGGAAGACCGCCGAGTATTCGCTCGTGGGGCCCGTCCGGTACTGACCGAATACGAAGAACAGAAATCCGCTCACCACGGCCATCACGACACCGAACGCGACGAGCTTCGCCAGGGTCGCCTGCCATCCGCCCCTCATCCGGGTTGCCCGATCTGAGCGACGTTGCGCGGCGGCCCCGCGATCGGCCCATACAGCAGTTGCTTGAGCCCGTCGGAGTTGAGCAGGATTCCGGGGTTCCCGTACTGCGCCGGGTTGGCGCCGACATCTTCGACCAGGAATGGTGGATTCCAGTCGACGGGAACCTGCGGAAGACCCTGGCTTTCGCACTGCGGGCCGCCGGTGGCCGCGACCTTGGGCAGGTTCGTCGGGTACCGATAGCGTTCGGCCCCCAGCAGGAAGCTGACCGACACATACACGCCGGCGCGCGGCAGCGGCGGGGACGAGGCGAGCATC
Source organism: uncultured Actinomycetota bacterium (assembly GCA_963775205.1). Lineage (GTDB taxonomy): Bacteria > Actinomycetota > Actinomycetes > Mycobacteriales > Mycobacteriaceae > Mycobacterium. Next base: position 808,534 of record CAVZHV010000002.1, read on the forward strand.
ATCAGGCCGCTGAGTGCGCACGTGAGTGCCGGGTTGTATTCGTTGGTGAGATCGGTCGTCGGTACCAGCAGACGCAGGACGTCGGAGAGCGCTTGCCGGTTGTTGCCGACCACGTCATTTCCGATGTCGGCGAGGCCGATTGCGCTCAAGAGGAAGGCGTCGAGGTTCTGTTGCTCCTCGACGACCGTCTGGCTGATCTGTGTCGCGTTGCGCACTGTGTCGAGGAGATCCGGCGCCGCATCTGCGTACGTGTTCAGGACTTCGGGTGCGACAGCGAGATCGTGCCGCAGCCCCGGCAGACCCGGTTCGGACTTCGCGAGGAACTCGTTCAGATCAGACAGCGCCTGACCGATTTTCTCTCCGCGTCCGTTCAGCGCGGTCGCGATCGCCCCCAGAGTTTCGTTGAGCTTCTCGGGTTCGATCTTCGACAGCAGCGACCTGAGTTGCTCGAAAACCGTATTCACTTCGACGGTCACGTTTTTCGCGTCGAGCACCTGCCCGGCCCTCAACGGCTCGGACGAGGGCTTGGCCGGCGGGACGAGTTGCACGTACTTGGCGCCGAACACCGTGTTGTTGGTGATGTTGACGAGCACATTGGACGGAATGAATTTCAGCTGCGACGGATCAATCGCCAGGTGCAAGGCGGCTTGGCCGTCCGGGCGCGCTTCGATCGAGGAGACCTTGCCAACCTGAACCCCCCGCATCTTCACCTTGGCGTCGGCGTACATCACCAGTCCGGCTCGCTGCGAGAGGATCGTGACCGGCACGGTGGTGCCGAAGCCGCCACGAAACAGAGTGATGGCAACAGCGAAGACCGCGACAATCGCGACAACGGTGGCGAGACCGGCGAGTGGTTTCGCGACTTCGGACGACATCGACCTGCTCCCCCTATCCCGACAGGTTGAAATTTCCGTGGGAGCCGTAAATCGCCAGTGCGACAAGCAGCGTCACCGACACCACGACGATCAGCGAGGTCCGCACCGCGTTACCTACCGCGACGCCCACGCCCGATGGTCCGCCCGTGGCGAAGTAGCCGTGGTACGTGTGCACCAGCAGAACCGCCAATGCCATCACGATGGCTTGCAGGAACGACCACATGAGGTCGATCGGGTTAAGAAACGTTGAGAAATAGTGGCTATACAAGCCCGAGGACTGCCCGAGCAGCACTACCGTGACGAACTTGCTCGCGACGAACGACAGGATCACCGCGATCGAGTACAGCGGCGTCACTGCGATCAGCCCAGCGATCAGCCGAGTGCTCACCAAGAACTCGATCGGCCGGATTGCCATCGCCTCCAACGCGTCGATCTCCTCGCTGATGCGCATCGCACCGAGTTGCGCCGTCACACCGGCACCAAACGTTGCGGCCAGGCCGATTCCCGCAACCACCGGTGCCGAGATGCGCACGTTGATGAAAGCCGCCAAGAAGCCGGTCAGCGCCTCGATGCCGATGTTGCCCAGAGAGGCATACCCCTGAACGGCGAGAGTGGCGCCCGCCGCAAGGGTCAAGAAACCGACGATCACCACGGTGCCGCCGATGAGCGCCAATGTGCCTGCGCCCATGCTGATCTCGGCGACCAGCCGAATGATCTCCATTTTGAAACGCGTGATCGCGTAAGGGATCCCGGCGAGGGCCCTGCCCCAGAAAATGGTCGGCGCGCCGATCCTGCTCAGTACGCCGACCGGCCCTTTGAAATGGCCGAGGAATGCGAACACCCGGGGGTAGGTGGCCTGCAGCGTCATTGGGTGTCCCTCACTAGGCCGTGACTCTGACGCCGATCGCCGTCACCACGATGTTGATGACGAACAGGGCCATGAACGCATAGACCACGGTCTCGTTGACGGCGTTGCCCACCGCCTTCGCGCCTCCGCCGGTGATGATCAGGCCCCGATAACAGGCGACGAGGCCGGCGATCAGACCGAACAATGTTGCCTTGACGCCCGAGATGATCAACTCGGGAACGCCCGTCAACAATGTGATACCGGCGGCGAACGCACCCGGGTTCACGTGCTGAACGAACACGGAGAAGATGTAGCCTCCTACGACACCGACAAGGATGACAAGGCTGTTGAGTAGCAGGGCAATCAGCCCCGACGCCAGCATGCGGGGCGTCACCAGCCTCTGCACCGGGTCGATTCCCAGCACCTCCATCGCGTCGATCTCTTGGCGGACCGTGCGCGACCCCAGGTCCGCGCACATCGCCGTCGCGCCGGCGCCCGCCACGATCAGCACGGTCACCAAAGGCCCGATTTGAGTGACGGCACCGAAGGCCGCGCCCGCACCGCTCAAATCGGCGGCGCCGAGCTCACGAAGCAGAATGTTGAGCGTGAATTGGACAAGAACCGTGAGCGGAATGGCAACCAGCAGCGTGGGAGCCACCGAAACCCGGGCCACGAACCACGCCTGCTCGAGGAACTCTCGCCACTGAAACGGCCGCCGGAAGACGAACCTCAGCGCATCCGCCGCCATCCTGACGAAACCGCCGATCGCCTGCATCGGCTTGCGGATGTCTCCACCGAACGAAACGCCGGTGGTCCATCGGTCCGGTCCCTTGGTTCTGATTGTCGACCTGAGTCACCATCGGCGCCGGACCTCAATTTAACGTGCCGGACACGGCAATGGTCGTCCAATGTTCTTGTACCCCAATCCGATATCGTTCGAGCTGGCCGCGCACGGAGGTGACGGTTACACGCTTGGTCCGTCGGGTCGCCGTCATCACGACCGGCCTACCTGGTTCTCGCGGATTGTCTCGACGAGAGTCCGGGGGGACATGCCGCCGAGCTCGATCCGATGTGGGATGAGCTCCCATAGGGCCGCTTCCCGGCCGTCGGTGAGGGTAGCCAGCACGCGTGGGGCGCGCTGGTGCTTCAGTCCGGTGAGCCATCTGGCGATCCGGTCCTCCTCGGCGCCGTTCCATAGCACGATGTCGGCGTCGAACTGCAACAGATCGAAATCGGGGTCCGGCGTAATCATCTGGGCCACGACGTCGAGATCGGGCTCACCGCTCAGGGTTTGACGAATGATGTCGCCAAGAAGCCCGGTGCATCCGATCAGAGCCACCCGTACGGTCGAACTCGATTCATCCACGGACACGCTCCTCCGCTTCCGGTCCGCCGCGAAAGCAGGCGACTTAGCGAGAAGTAGAAGGCCTTGAGTTGCGGCCCACAATCGGCCGTAGCGGTCCAGGTTGAACTAGGGGACTAGACACGGTTGCCGCGCTGCGGCAAGCCTGGCGGATGCACTCCTTGGGATCCGGATCCATTCACAGCGCGAAGACGCTTGATGGCGCGATGCGGTACCGGTACTTCAATAGACCTTGGATCTAGTTCCCATCGAAAACGAGCGCGGAGTGAACCTCCGCTCGCCGGGCGACGCCGAACTTGGTCAACACGTTATGCACATGGTTCTTTACGGTGCTGAGCTGAAGGTCGAGCGCCCTGGCGATCTGGCTGTTCGTCATGCCGCTCTGCACAAGCTGCAATACCTCGCGTTCGCGCGGCGTCAACTGGCGCGCGATGGCACGGGTGTTTTGCATGCGGGCGTGAAACGCGATGTGTCTCAGCAGCCCTGCCGCCACCTTGCCGGACACCGGCGCCTCGCCGCGGATCGCGATGCGCAGCGCATCAGCGAGTTCGAGAAGGCTCGCGTCCCGCGATACGTATCCGCAGATCCCCGCCTCGGCGCAGGCGACCACTTCGGGACCGTCCTCGGGAACGCCGAGGGCGACCACCTTAAGCGCGGGCCTAGCCGTCAGCAGCGACGCCACGATCTGGGTGCTGTCGGCCACCGCCATGTCGAGAAGGACGACGTCGCATTCCGCGCGCCGGGCGGTGAGTACAGCTGCAGGGCCAGTTGCAGCGGTAACGACGAGCTCGACGTCGTCTAGTCGGCGCAGCGCCTCCGCAACACCATCGCGGTATAGGCGAATCTCGGTGACAACCAAGACCTTCACATCGCCTCCATCGTTACAGGTCTGTACGTCGAGAGCCGATTCCTTCTCGTGCACCGCTTTTCATGCAGGACGCCCGGTGAGCACGGGAAGTAAATGCTGTAGAGAGGTCGGCCCGAATATGTCGCGTGGGACCCGAGAAACGCCGGCTGATACTGCTCTGGGATGTCAGGCTCGCCACGGAAACCGCCGGAAACTTCAACTCGAGCCCGTGTTCCGTCGCAAGACTTCGAAACCGCGCTGGGTCTCATTCGGCTCACTACCTCCGCAGCTTGCCCCCTGATATCAGTAACTCATTTGACGCGGATTTCTGGCGCCTTTTTCGGGTCTTTGTAATAAACCATTGGTAGCCATCAGACGACGCGCTGTCCTGCCACCGCTGCCGGCCCATATATTGGTGGAGAGCTTGGCGCACAACTCCGAGGATCAATCTCATGATCGGCCGACTGTTAGTCGTAGCGGCGGTCGCCGCGGCCGCCATCGGTGCGGCCCCTGCGGCGAGCGCGGACCCGCTGGCTGACCTGTTCGGCATGTTGCCCCCGGGGTACGGCGAAGGCTCGTGCCATCCGGCCGAGGGACCGTTGGAAGAACCTGGGGCCCTGGCAATGGCCGAGTGCTCCGACAATTCGCTGCCCGGCGGCCCGAATAGCGCGCGCTACACGCTGTTCAGCAGTGTCAGCGCGCTGAACAGCGTATTCGCGGATATCTACCATTCGCATCATTTCAAGGCCGGTATTTGCCCTGGAATGACCGCCAGCCCGGCGTCGTGGACCGGACTAAACGGCGTGGGCGGCTCGATCGCGTGCGGCGCCGTCGAGGGCGACCTTGCCGCCGTTATCTGGACGAATGATTCCGGCCCGCTCGTCGCGGTGGCCACCGGGGGATCCGAGGTCAACGGCATGCCGGGACCCGACGTCAACGGCCTGTGGCAATGGTGGTCCGACTCGGTGCCCCGCAGCTGACGACACCGAGGACCCTGGTGCGAGCGCGATTGCGAGCCAAGAGTCGATTTCTATGATTCGGGCATTGTTCGTCGCAGCGGCCGTCGCAGCGATTGTTGTCGGCGCGGCACCAACAGCCAGCGCCGACCCCTACGACCAACTGATGGGCCTGCTGCCAGGGGGTATGGGTCCGACTCGTGCAAACCGGCCGAACGCGATTATCCGCCGCCAGGGGCACTAGCCGCCCTGGAATGTCGGGACAATTCCTTGCCCGGCGGCCCGACATACGCGTTCTACGAGTTGTTCGCAGATCCCAATTCGCTGGCCGCTCAGTTCCAGAACGACGTCAGTGCCAGACATCCGCGCCCCCTGCCGTGCCCAGGAGAGCAACCGTCGCCGGGGTCATGGCATTACGACAACACGCCGAACGAGACGGCCGGTTCGATATTGTGCGGTCGTGCCGAAGGCGGCGACGACGTCGCCGTGGAGTGGACGGAAAACTCGGGCCCACTCCTCGCTCTAGCCGACGGACCCGACCTCGCGAGCCTGTACGACTGGTCACGGCTTAACCGCTGATCGGGTCCGGCCAAGGTAAACGCCTCTTGAGTTCAAAGGTCCCTGTTCGGAGACCGGCCAGGGGCCGAAAGTTGAAACTATGATTCGCTCACTGTTCATCGCCGCGGCCGTCGGAGCAGCGGCTCTCGGTCTAGCTCCAACAGCTATTGCCGACCCTGACAGTCCCGATCCGCCGTGCACTTCGGCTTCATACAGCAGCGCCTGCTATGACAAGTGTTGCGAGGACGACTTCTGCCGTACAGATGCAATGCTGTCGTGCCTCAACGATTGCCAAGACGACTGCTAGTCGCTTCTTCACCCACCGAAGGAACGCGGTGCTGACAAAGCAAGACGCACACTATCGATGTTCGATCACCGACACCGTTCCGTCGTCTCGGTTGGCGACGTACACGGTGTGGGTGGTCGGGTCCACCGCCACCCCGTACGGGTTCTTGCCGACGGGCACGGTGGCGGTGACGGTGCGGGTCGCCCCGTCGATCACCGACGCCGTGTTTTCGTTGCCGTTGGCGATGTAGACGGTGTGCGTGGTCGGGTCCACCACCAGGTCGACCAGGCTCTTGCCGACGGGCACGGTGGCGGTGACGGTGCGCGTCTTCCCGTCGATCACCGACACCATGCTTTCCCAGATGTTCGCGACGTAGACGGTGTGGTTGTCCGGGTCCACCGCCACCGCCCGCGGGCCCATGCCGACGGGCACGGTGGCGGTGACGGTGCGGGTCGCCCCGTCGATCACCGACACCATGTTGTCGCCGGTGCACCCGTTGCCGCAGATCTCCTCGGTGGTGACGTAGACGGTGTTGACCCCCGGGTCCACCGCCACCCCCGACACGTTCTCGCCGACGGGCACGGTGGCGGTGACGGTGCGCGTCGCCCCGTCGATCACCGACAGCGTGTTGTCGTTGCTGTTGCCGATGTAGACGGTGTGGGTGTTCGGGTCCACCGCCAGGTCGACCGGGAGGTTGCCGACGGGCACGGTGGCGGCGACGGTGCGCGTCGCCCCGTCGATCACCGACACCGTGTTGTCGAAGATGTGGGCGACGTAGACGGTGTGGGTGCTCGGGTCCACCGCCAGGTCGACCGGGTCCTTGCCGACGGGCACGGTGGCGGCGACGGTGCGCGTCGCCCCGTCGATCACCGATACCGTGTTGTCGTCCCGGTTGGTGACGTAGACGGTGTGGGTGCTCGGGTCCACCGCCACCCCGCTCGGGCCCTTGCCGACGGGCATGGTGGCGGTAACCCCATACGAACCTTGCTCATTGGGACCAACCTCGCCAGCCGACGGCGCAGCCGAGCTGGAACTCGCTGTCGAAGCCTGATCCCCGGACGGGCCCCCGCATCCAGATAGGAACACGGCCAACACGACGGCTCCGATAACCGCGAGCATGCCGGTGACCACCGGCTGACGCCGCGCCCGCTCCTGGTGCAGCGCGGTGACTAGCCGCTTGCCGGTGTTGGGCCCGCCGGCGAGGCGCTGGTTCATCCACAGCTCGTCGGCGTCCTGCAATTCCTGGGTGTGGCTTCTGACCGCGTCCATGCCCCAGACCGAGTAGTTGACAAACACCGTCATACGGGTGGCCCCCTCGGCTGGTGCCTGGCATTACTGGGTTGCAGCATAACGAGGTGTTTGCGAGCGGTGCCCCCAAAAGGGCTACCGCACCGCCCGTCGGGACATTCGTGGCTGGATAGCTCGCGTCAACAGATCAGATGCGTTGCTGACACGGGCGAGCTGCGGTTTTCCGGTGGAGCTAAGGGTGTCTGGAGCTAAGGGGACTCGAACCCCTGACCCCCACACTGCCAGGGTGAAACCGGGTGTGCTGGCCCTTATTCGAGCGTTTACCGCGTGCCGAATCGTCCACGTCGACAGGCGGTGAACGCGGTGGCTGCGACCGGCAGCTATGCCGGGCCAGGGCTACGTCAGCTTTCGGTGGCGTTTCGGCCGTCGTCCAGTCCTAGCCGCTGGCGGATGACCTGGCGTGCCAAGTCCAGGATTGCTGGGTCGTCGTGCAGGACGAACTTGGTGTCGGCGGCCAGCATCACCGCATGCAGCTCGAACGCGAGCCGGTCGGGGTCCTCGCGGGCGGGCAGTTCGTGCTGCTCAAGCGCGGTCTCCGCGAAGGCCCGGAGCAAAGCCACGAAACCGGCCTGGATGGCGGCGACCCGTTCCTTGACCGGCCCAGGGTGGGTGCCCATCTCCAGCGCCGTGGCAGCGAAGAAGCAGCCGCCGGGGAAGACGCGGCGCTGCAGGTAGCTGAAGAACGCCTCGCACACCGCTGCCAGCTGGGCCAGCCCGGGGCGGACCGCAAGCGCAGGCTGTACGACCTCTGCGTCGAGAATCCGCTCCGCCTCGTCCACGGTGGCCAGCTGGAGTTCCTGCTTGGAGCCGAAGTGCGCGTAAAGACCGCTCTTGCTGATGCCGGTCCGCGGTGCACCATCATCAACGGGGACCAACGTCGTCGTTCAGCCCAGCGTCCCGCTCAGGTCGTCACGTCAAGCCTTCCCCCGTCGCGGAACCCCTAAGCCGCCGCGCCGACAATCGAGGGTGACCGCTCCGCCCAGATTTCAGCCACCACCTACTTGTAGTCGACCTTGTAGTCGACCGCCCACTTCGACTTGTAGAGAGCTTCCGCGACGTTTCGCCGTACCCGTGGGTGGCGAATTCGCGGAGCGCGGCATTTGGGATCGCTCCCTGCTGCGCGGCAGGGAGCCTGTGGAAGCGTGGACGTGTCATACAGGGTCTTCAACCGGTCGGCGGCGGGGGAAGCTCGATCGGATCGCGCAGACTGCGCCCCATCGCGAGGTTGGCGACCAGCGGGATGCCCATCATGCCCATCACGGTGTTGCGCAGCAGCAGCTGCAGGCGGTTGCGCGGCGCGAACGCGGCGCAGAGCCCGATCGCGGCGTCCTGCTTGGCGCGCACGACCGGCGCGAGCTGGCCCTCGTAGGCCGCGAACGCCGCGCGGTGATCCCCTCCGGACCGGTGCAGCTCGGCGGCGAGCACGTACGCCTCCACCATCGCGAGTGCGGAGCCTTGGCCGGCTAGCAGCGACGGGCACGCCGCGGCATCTCCGATCAGGGCCACGCGGCCGCGCGACCATGTTGGCATCCGGATCTGGCTCGCCCGATCGAAGTAGAACGTCCGGGCCTGCGGCATCCGCGCAAGCATCTCCGGAACCTCCCAGCCGACGTCGCGCAGACGCGTGAGCAGCACCTCCTGCTGCGCCGCCACATCGTCCTCGGGGAGCTTGCCCTCGTAACGGAAGATGAAGCAGAACATGGTCGCGCCGTCGCGCAGCCCGGCCCGAAGCGCCTGCACGCCCACCTCCGTGTGCATCACCGCGACGAGCTCGTCACGTGGGCGGTAGCCGTCGACGTCGAACACGGCCACCGCGATGCCGAGCGAGCGCTCGAATTCCTCGTCCGGCCCGAAGGCCAGCGAACGCACCCGGGAGTGCAGGCCGTCCGCACCGACGACGAGGTTGAACTCGCGCGGGCCGGTTCGGGTGAACTCCACGCGCACGCGGTCGCCGTCGTCGTCGAGCGCCTGGACGGTGTCGTCGAAGATCGTCTCCACTTCGCCGTCCAGCGCGTCGTAGATCGCGGCCGCCAGATCGGCGCGCAAGATGCTCACGTAGCGGCCGTCGGCGCTGTCGATGACGCGGCGAGGGTCGAAGTGGGCGATCCGCCTGCCGCGGTCGGACACCTCGCGAGCCTCGCGGAAGCGATAGCCGTCGTCCAGCAGCCGAGGGACGATGCCCATGCGCTCCGCGACGTCGAACCCGGAGCCCCAGAAGTCCACTAGGTAGCCGCCCTCCCGCAACCGGGGAGCGCGCTCTACCAGTGTCGGCTCGTGCCCTGTCCGTCGCAGCCAGTACGCCAGCGTCGTACCCGCGATCCCCGCCCCGGCGATCAACACTCTCATGCGCCTCACCACCGTTAGACCATGGTCGGACGTGCGGCCTAATGCTAACGGGGCTTCGTCCGGTTGTGTCCCGACACCGACGTACTACTCGAATTCTATAGATACCCCGCCGAGCACTGGATCCACCTGAGAACGACTAACCCGATCGAAATCACCTTCGCCACAGTACGTTTGAGAAGGAAGGTCACCAAAGGACCCCGATCCCGCAGCCGGGCCTGGCGATGGCCTACAATGCGTCCTACCGATCGTGCCCACCAAGACCGACCACAGCGCGCGCGATCTGCCGCTGCCGCCGCGCGAGTTATCGATGCTCAAAGCCATGCGGGCGGTCCGCCTGCGCGAGCGCCTGGCCTTGGCCGACCGCTGGCCGACGCCGAACTGTTGCTGTCGCGGGCTGACGGGAGCACCGCTGCCGGTGCGCGATTACAGCCGCGAGTTCGCCGCCCAGCGCAACGCCGCCGGACTCAAGGCGATCACGCTCGGCAAGCTGCGGCACCCCAATATCTCGCGAATGCGCGCGGCGGGTATCGCCGCCGATGTGGTCGCCGCCTGGCACGGCCACACCGAGCGCATGACTCAGGCGGTTTACGGGCGCGTGACCGACGACCGGCTGACCGCCGCGTCGGCGGTGTTCTCGGCAGCGGTAGGACAGAGTTAGGAAAACGGCCCGCCGCCCGAACCGGCCCGCAAACCAAGAAACCCGCCCCGGCCAATGGTCGGAGCGGGTTCCTATTTGTGGTCCTTCGTGAAGCGCTTTCAAGCGAAAGCACCCCGCTGGCCAAACTGATTAACCTATCTAAACATAGCCGATTAAACGAGATCGGTCCAGTGTTTCCGCAGGTCAACGGCGTAGACCCTCGGCACTACCAGATGAGTCGCCGGCTCAGTCCTACAGAACGATCCCAGATAGTCGAGCTGTATCACAGCGGTAAGGCCATGAACGAGCTGGCCCGCCAGTTCGGTATTCACCGCTGCACTGTCGCGAAACACTTGCAACGCGCGGGTATCGACACGGGCACTCAACTCAAGATGACGCCAAGCGTGGTTGAGCGGGCAATGCAGCTCTACACCGACGGCTACTCCCTCGCCACGATCGGCGGACAGCTGGGCGTTGATGCCAGCACAGTCCATAAGGCGCTCAAGAGAGCCGGGGTGAAGATGCGCGACACCCATGGTCGGCCAACCTAACCGCTTCCGGCGCCTTTGGCGGGCCTCATGAGGCTAGGCGGCTAGTAGCAGATCAGTCACGTGCATCGGCATTCGATCGATGGCACCCGTCTCCACCGCCGATCCTTCTGAGGTTCCGGTAGAACTGCCGACGAACGTGCGCCGGATCAGATCCGAGAATCTCGGCGAGTAGCGTCTCGATCTGGCCGGTATCACCGGGCTTGCTCCCGGTCCGCCTGCGAGTAGCTGGGAAGTCGGTCTCCGGCAGAAGGCGGTCGAACGGCAGCGCGGAAAGAATTTCACGACGTACCGCAGTGTTCACCGAGAAGTAGCAGCCGAGCGATAGCAGCTTGTCGGCCTCGTGGGGCTGGCCGGTGAACCAGTGCATGATCACACCCCGAGGGCGGTGTAGGTCCAGGATGTTGGCAACCTCCGCGGTGCAGCCCGCGCTGTGCACGGACATGAGCACCGGCTCGTCCTTGAGGCGATCAAGCAATGCGCTAAACACCTCCGTCTGATGCAGGAGGTTACCGCTCCGGCGGTCCAGTCCGATCTCGCCGACGACAGCGAAACATTTTGCGCGACGGGCGAACTGGTCAATGTCGACCGCGCCGCCCCGCGCGACGTATGAGGGATGCGCGCCGCAGCCCCACAGAATGTTGTGGTCGCGGCGCCGGGTGGCCTCGGCAGCCTCAGCCGGCTCCCGCGTCATGGCGAAGACGATCGCCGTGCCGCGCCGACTAAGCTGACGTTCCGTCACGCTGGGCGATACGTGCGCGTGACAATCCAGTCTAGGCAGAGTCACTAGATCAGCTCCGGAAGTAAGGCCGCAAGCTCCGCAAATCCGCGACGGCAAAGCTCAGCGGCTGCTGTGAGGTCGAAGTCATCCGGATACGGACCGTTCTCAAGGAGCGTGAACTCGTCAATCTCCGCCTCGACGCGGCTCACCACCGCCCTCACATCCGGTTCGCGTCGGGAGCGAAGGTGATCTAGCGAGGAGCCGGTCAATGTTGTTGCGAGATACGGCGTCTTGTCCTCAATACCTGCCGCACGAATCGAAGCGCGACGGGTAAGGCACGCCACGCAGAGGCCACAGTTCCGGTTGGGATTCCCACCCTTGTACGTTCGCCCGTCGAGCTTGGCGCAAGACAGCGTTCTCACCAACCCGTCTGCGAAAGCCGGGCAGGCGCCTGCCGCTGCCCGCACGAGCTCACCCTTTGTGTGCCACTCGTATGGGTTCACCAGCTTGACACCGATCCCGGCATCGTCGAGCAGCATCTGCACAAGATGCATCGTCCGGTCGTCGCGCCAAAGAGGACGCCTAATCGTCTGATTGGGTCGGCGGAATATCAACGTTCCGCCGACGACCGGCAACGCGAGGTCCTGGACGAAATCCGGCGGTTGGGTGCCCGGATCGCGACGGCGGAACGCGATCTCGCCAACGACAAGACGACCCTGGACAAACTGATCCAGATCGCCCGCCGACAAGGAGCATCGTGGGCGAAGATTGGTGGGGCCCTTGGCATCAGCGCGCAGGCCGCGCATCAAAAAGCGGCGCGCAAGACAGCGGGTCCTGGATCGGGTCGCCGCCAGCCTGAAACTCGGCCTCGCGGCTGAGCACGCCAACGGCCTGGACGGCATCCGACGCGATGGTTAGCCCGACGTAGGGGCGACAACGTCAATTTCCATCGGAGCGGACCACTATGCCGTTGGGGAGTACCAGTTCGACGGTGGCGGGCATGCCGGTGCCGCCGGGCACCTGGGCATGCAGCGCCACAGCACACCTGGCGGAATCGTGTCCGTGGTAGCCGATGTGAAATCAGCACCGGCTGACCCCACAGGGGCTAGCGTTGAGGCCACGGTGAGCAAAGGAGCTGGCGGTGGCCGTTACCGAAGACAAACTCAATACATTTCTTGGCAAGGCGGTCGGGGATCTCGGCGCGTCGGTGAGCGCGGTGCTGATGTTGATCGGCGACGAGCTCGGCTTGTATACGGCGCTCGCTGGGCACCGTTTGTCAGCCGAGGAGCTGGCGCAGAAGACCGGGACGAACGCGCGCTACATTCGCGAGTGGCTGGCGAATCAGGCCGCTGGCGGCTACGTCGAATACGACGAGGCCAGCGACACGTATTACTTGAACGAGGAACAGGCGCTGTGCCTCGCCGACCCGAACGGTCCCGTCGATCTGCCCGGCGCCTACCAGGTCGTCCAAGACCTGTTCCACGTTCGCGAGCGTGCGGTGGAGAATTTCCGCAGCGGCGACGGCATGGAATGGGGCGAGCACCATCGGTGCCTGTTCTACGGCACCGAGCGATTCTTTAGGGGTGGCTACAACGCGAATTTGGTCTCGTCGTGGCTGCCCGCACTCGACGGCGTCATCGAGAAGCTCACGGTCGGCGGTCGGGCGGCCGACGTCGGCTGTGGGCACGGCGCGAGCACAATCCTTATGGCGCAGGCATTCCCGAATTCGCAGTTCGTCGGCATCGACTATCACGGCGCGTCGATCGAAACCGCGCGCGAGCGCGCGGCGAAAGCAGGTGTCGGCAACGCGAGCTTCGAGCTGGCCGACGCCACGTCCTATCGCGGCGATGACTATGACCTCATCGCGTTCTTCGACTGTTTGCACGATATGGCGGATCCGTCCGGCGCGGCTCGGCATGCAAGATCTGCACTGAAACCCGATGGCCACTGCCTGCTCGTCGAACCGTTCGCGGGCGACAGCACCGCAGAGAACTTGAATCCGGTGGGCCGGCTGTACTACGGGGCATCATCGCTGATTTGTGTTCCGGTGTCGCTGGCGCGGCGTGGACCGGCGTTGGGCGCGCAAGCCGGGGAGCGGCGGTTGAGGAAAGTGATGGTCGACGATGGTGGGTTCACGCGGTTCCGGCGCGCGACCCAGACACCGTTCAACCTGATTTTCGAGGCGCGGCCCTGACAGCTATCAGTAAAGCATGTTGCGGAGGTTCTCCTCACGGTAACGCTTCTCCAGTTTCGCCAAGCTGAAGCCGCGTCGCAGGGTATCTGCCGCTTTGACCTCGCGCGCGATCTCCTCACGCGAGCGCATCGGCCCGTTTGGGTCGGTCCATGTGAAGCTCATGTGACCTGACCCCGTTCCGATCGCCAGCAAAGGATCGGCCGGGCAACGCGAGGTCCTGGACGAAATCCGTCGGCTGGGCGACCGGATCGCGACCGTGGAACGCGACCTTGGCAACGACAAGACCACCCTGGACAAACTGATCCAGATCGCCCGCCGGCAAGGAGCATCCTGGGCCAAGATCGGCGAGGCACTCGGTATCAGCGCGCAGGCCGCGCATCAAAGAGCGGCGCGCAAGACAGCGGGACCTGGATCGGGTCGCTGAGGGCCTAAGACTCGGCCTCCCGGCTGAGATCGAAAGCGTCATGTCGAAACACTCCCTGCCCGTTGCCCGCCGGGGCTTGTGCGCGGATCGCACGAGACTCGTTCGGCGGTACGGAGTACCGACGCTAGAAACGGCGATTGAGGTTTGGCGAACTCCAAACCATGGGATGCGGCGCTTGAGACACTTGCCACCAAGCGCGCTGGCTGGGGAGCTATCGCGGGGTACGGTCGTAGCAGCAGTTCAGGCTAGCTCAACGGGGCTAGCCGAAAAGGGGCCAGCGGATGACCGACAAGGACAGGTCGGATGAAGTCACCGGGGAAACCACTTCTGCGTTCCCCCGCGTTGAATTCTTCAAAGAAGAGGACGCTCTACCAACAGTAGGCCGCGATAGCGCGGTCTCCGGGGTCGAAAGACTGCCGACGAGTTCGGCACTGCTGGTGGTGAAACGGGGTCCCAACGCCGGAGCCCGGTTCCTGCTGGATCAGTCCGTCACATCGGCGGGCCGACATCCTGGCAGCGACATCTTTCTCGACGATGTCACCGTGAGCCGCCGGCACGCGGAGTTCCGGCGGGAGAACGACGAATTCAAGGTTGTCGATATCGGTAGCCTCAACGGCACCTACGTCAACCGAGAGGCAGTGGACTGGGCGGTGCTGCAGGGCGGCGACGAGGTGCAGATCGGCAAGTTTCGCCTAGTGTTCTTGACCGGGCCCAAGAACGACAACGGCGCGGGGTAACAGGGTAGGCAGGCCAGCGGGACTGCTATGCAACATTAAATGACCGCAGCCGCATATAAGCGCCACGGTCGTTCTTGACCTTCCTGCCCCCGCCCGGTCGTTCGGGCGGGGGCGCTGCATTTAGTTGTCGGTCTTGATCTGGCGCGCGCTATCGCGTTGCAGGGCGGTGAATCTCGATTCCCCAGTCACTGACCCTCTCGGCGAGTTGCTCCGCGATAATGTCCAGTCCCCCTATCTCCGCGAGTGGCGTCATGGGTTCATCACCCCCGCCGTCACACGCGATGTCTACGAGCGCGTACACAGCGGTTGACGGGGAAAGTTCAAGGCGACCCAAGTCGTCTGTGTAGATCTTCACCGACCGGTAGCCATGCTCAGCCGCCTTGCGGCACAGGTCGAGTTCGTCTGCGTAATCGCTATTGGTCATCATGTGTTCCTTCCGATAGGTTGTCGCGAATCATGCTCGGACCCTCTATTCCCCTGCGGAGCAGTGAGTCTCGGCTCGCAGCCAGCAGATCCACTGCCCCGCAACGGGCTAATCGCCCACCGGGCCGGTGAGCATGAGTTGCCCGCGTATCCAGGCGCTCGGTATGCGAACACGACCGCGAACCCGGATAGTCGGCCATTCGCCGGCTCGCACAGCCTCGTATCCGGTCGAGCGCGCGACTCCGAACGCGAGAGCAGCGTCCTCCACAGCAGCGGTCGGGAAAGCGCTAATGCGTGCGAGTGCTTCGCAGGTCTTGTCTGGTACGTCCGTATGGATCTGCCTCATACCAACTAATATTCCGTCATACCGTATGATCGCGCTATGGCGAATAAAGGCAGGATCGGTCTGGAGCGGTCTCGCCGAAATAGTCCGTCAGGCAAGCGCCCACGGCCAGCAGGCGACGTAGCTGGGGTCAGCGTCGACCCGACACCGGATAACCCGCGGCCGGTGGTCGTTGAGATAGAGGGCCGTCGCTGCCGCTACGAGCTGGCATGGACGGTGCTCGACAATCAGCCAGTGGTGACCGATCTTCGAGTCGTTCCCCGCGACGGCGAACCCATCACGCCGCTGGACTTGAAAGTCAACCTGAATCGGATCGCAGCCGTCGTCGCCTCCGTGGACACCCCCAGTACTCGCGAAGTTTGGACTGGCGCACAACGTGCATTCGAAGACGCCGCAGAGCACTTCGGGCTCCCCCGCACCGGGTACGAATGGTTGGGTTCTTACCGGCCACTCGACGCACGCGACCTCTACCGCCCCGCCGAGAACAATCCCGCCGCCAAACGCCGCCGTGGCAGGCCGAAGCTACCCGATGAGCACTATCAGGCGGTGGCAAAGCTGGTACTTCACCTCCAAGCAACCAAGACCCGCAGCCTGTACCGAGATTTTCAGGATCGCTGGCCTGGCGACCGACCCGCGGTGACGACCGTCCGCGACTGGATTGCAGAAGCCAAGAATCGCAAGCTACTCCCCCATGACGCACTACGTAGCACCCCCACCACGACCGAGAGGACAGGACAGTGAGCATCGAGATCGGCTCCGCCACACCGTCGCCCGGGCAACCGAAGCCCCGGCGCTCCCGCCGGGCCGAGCCAATCAGCAAGCGGGTCGCCAAGAACGGGACGACCACCTACGAGTTCCGTATCGACGCCGGATGTCGCGCCGACGGCACCCGCGACCGCCGCCGGTACAACATCTACTTTGATTGCCCGCAACGCCATGATGTATTGCCGTCTCCACCTGAGGGAGACCCTTGCTGTGGTGCGCGTCAACCCGGCGGTGCTAGACCTCCTCGGCGCAGTGATCACTGATCTCAACGCTGCAACCTCGGGTGCCGCGTTCTACGAGTCACCGGGAGGCCTTGCGCAGCTTGACGAGGAGCGGGTATACACCGACGATTGGCGCGATCCGAATCCCTGGATACAGGTAAGGCAGAAGCAGCAACGCCAGGCCGAGGTACTTGTTCCGCACAATGTGGGGTCCGACTACCTAAGGCTGCTATGTATGTGCTGATCACGTTGTTCAGCCCTGCGCTAGCGCCGCGGGCGTGATTGGACTGAGGGTGGAGGTGAATAAGCATGTCTTCTTCCTCTGACCGAAACGTCCGGCTCGTCTCAGGGAACATCCTGGACTCACGAGCGCAGACGCTGGTCAACACCGTCAACTGTGTCGGTGTCATGGGCAAGGGCATCGCGCTAGACTTCAAGCGGCGCTACCCCGAAATGTTTAGCGACTACGTTGCCCGGTGTGACCGCCACGAAGTTCGACTCGGCCAGCCCTACCTCTACAAGGCTAATGATCACTGGATCGTCAACTTCCCCACGAAGAAACACTGGCGTGCTGTTTCCCGATTGAGCGACATTGTGGACGGACTCAATTACCTTGAGAAGCATTATCAGGAGTGGGGCATCACGTCGCTGGCCATGCCACCGCTGGGGTGCGGTAACGGCCAGCTGGAGTGGAAGGTCGTAGGCCCCACGCTTGTAAGGCACTTGGGGCACTTGAAGATCCCCGTGGACCTGTATGTCCCGCGTGGCGAATCACCTGACGTTGAGCAACTTGCTCTTATGTCGGTAGATCAAGACGGCACCCCCACTGACTCCACTCAAGAGAGGTTTGTGCCGCCAGAATGGGTGGCGATCGTCGCAGTTCTCGACCGCATACAACGCCAGCCGTATCACTGGCCGGTTGGCCACACCATCTTCCAGAAACTGGTCTACTTTGCTTCGCAAACTGGAATCCCCACTGGCTTAGAGCTCGAGCGCAACAGCTACGGTCCCTTCGCTCGAGCCCTCAAGAGTCGCATCGCCCGGCTGCAGAACAACGGCCTGGCGGTGGAGCAGCAGCGCGGAAACCTCTTCGAAATCCGCGTCGGGCCGACCTATCGTGACGCCGTCGAAAGCTATCGGGACCGCATGGAACCGTGGCGCGATGCCGTCGAGCGCACCGCAGATCTGATGGCGCGAATGAACGCATCAACCGCCGAAGTTGCCGCCACCGTTCACTACACGGCCGCAGAACTCGGGGAACGACGAGGCCGACGGCCTACCGCAACCGAGGTCATCGCCGAGGTTGAGCGGTGGGAAAGCCCGCCGCAAACCGCCCCTTCAACGGCGCGCAATAGTCGAGGCCCTCACCGTTCTAGGACTCCCCAAGCTCGGTCGCGGCCTCGTCTTGATCCGGCCGGACGACACCGGAATCCGCCTCCCGGGAACGTAAAGCATCAACCGGGACTGAAATATCAAGCATGAACCGGAACCGCACACGGTCGCACTCACCGACTGTTGGGACACTCGCGGCCCACTAGATCCTTCGAACAGATCGGACCCGGTACGGGTACCGGGTCCGATCTGCGTCTCCACTGTGGAGCTAAGGGGACTCGAACCCCTGACCCCCACACTGCCAGTGTGGTGCGCTACCAGCTGCGCCATAGCCCCGAGATACGTGCCCATCGAAGCTACACCACCAGCGAAGACGGCTCAAAGCAGCACGTCAGGGCAGCTCGCCGCCTGCCTCGGGGCCGAGCGCTCGGGCCGGGGTCGGCTCGGCTGGCCGGTGGCCGCGTGTCTCCGGCGCCAGCACCCACCCCACCGCCGCCACGAGCAGGATGCCGCCGCTCACCACGAACGCCGCCGGGAACGACACGTGTTCGGCGATCTCTCCGACCGCGAGCGAACCGAAGATGGAGCCGAGGTCGGCCATCATCTGGAAAGTCGAGAGTGCCGTCCCCGCGCGCGCCTTGCTGCCGATGATGTCGGCGACGGCGGCCTGCTGCGGCGAGGTGAACATGCCCGCCGCCGCACCCGCCAGATAAGCCCCGGCGAGAAATAGCGGCAGCGACGACGCCCAGCCGACGATCGCCGTCGCGACACCGGACACCGACAGCCCGACGATCAGCAGCGTGCGCCGGCCGATTCGATCGGACAGGTAGCCGCTCGGGATCACCGCGGACACGTTGCCCACCGCAAAAGTCGCCAGCGCCGCCCCTGCCATCCCCGCGCCGTGGGCCAGGACCTCCGACACGAACAGCGGCACCAACGCCATCCGCAGCCCGAACACCGACCACCCGGTCGCGAAGTTCGATACCAGCGCTGCGCGATACGCTTTCTGCTGCAATGCTTCTCGCAGCGTGATGGCGGGCTCCGTCTGCCGCTCCGGTGCAGCCAGCGAGGAGTGCCGCAAGCTGAAGAACACCACCGCCGCGGCGATCATCAGCGCGATCCCGTAGATGATGAACGGCACTGAGAGGCCAAGTCCCGCCGTCACGCTGCCGAGCACCGGCCCGCACACCGACCCGACGAGGAAGGCGGTCGAGAACATGCCCGCCACCCTGCCGCGCGCGTCCTCGGGACTGACGCGGATCATCAGACCCAGCGACGAGACGAAGAACATCGTCGAGCCGATACCGCCGAATGACCTGAAAATCAGCAGTTGCCAATAGGTTTGGGCGAACGCGCACGCGCCGGTGGACACCGCGACGATCAAGATGCCGGTGACGTAGATGCGCCGCTCCCCCAGCCGCTGCACCAGCAGGCCGCTGACCGGAGCGAAGCACAACCGCATCGCCGCGAACGCGGTGATCACGAACGTCGCCGCGCTGATCGTCACCCCGAAGTTCCGCGCGTACTGCGGTAGCACCGGCGACACCACGCCGTATCCCAGCGCGATCACCGCATTGGCGGTGATGAGGATCCAGACTTCAGGCGGCAGCCGTTGAGCCGGCTTACATTCGCCCTCCGCGGTCGTTGTCCCCCCAGTCGCTTCGCTCCTACCCCCAGGGACCGAGCTCACGCCAGCGCCTTCGCCACCACCTCGCGCGCGGCGTCCTGCACCTCACGCAAATGGTCGGGACCGCGGAACGACTCGGCGTAGATCTTGTACACGTCCTCGGTTCCCGACGGGCGTGCGGCGAACCACGCGTCGCTCGTCGTCACCTTCAGGCCGCCGAGCGGCGCACCGTTGCCCGGTGCCGTCGTCAATTTTGAGGTGATCTTCTCGCCCGCCAGCTCCGTCGCGGTCACCTGGTCCGGCGACAGCTTGGCCAGCCGGGCCTTCTGCTCGCGGTCGGCGGGCGCATCCAACCGGGCATACGTTGGGGCGCCGTACTTCTCGGCCAACTCGTCGTACCGCTGCGACGGCGTCTGGCCCGTGACGGCGAGGATCTCCGATGCTAGCAGCGCCAGGATGATCCCGTCCTTGTCGGTGGTCCACACCGATCCGTCCGTGCGCAAGAACGACGCGCCCGCGCTCTCCTCACCGCCGAAACCGATGCTGCCGCCGATCAATCCGTCGACGAACCACTTGAAGCCGACCGGAACCTCGATCAGCTTGCGTCCCAGGCCGGCGACCACCCGGTCGATGATCGAACTGCTCACCACGGTCTTGCCGACCGCGGTCGACGACGGCCACGACGGCCGGTGGCTGTACAGGTAGTCGATCGCCACTGCGAGATAGTGATTGGGGTTGAGCAGGCCGGCATCGGGGGTGACGATGCCGTGGCGGTCGGCATCGGCGTCGTTGCCGGTCGCGATCTGGTACTTATCCCGGTTGTTGATCAGGGATGCCATCGCATTCGGTGAGCTGCAGTCCATCCGGATCTTGCCGTCGGTGTCCAGCGTCATGAACCGCCACGTCGCATCCACCAGCGGATTGACCACGGTGAGTTCGAGGTTGTGCCGGTCGGCGATCGCGCCCCAGTAGTCGACACTCGCACCACCCAGCGGGTCGGCGCCGATACGCACCCCCTGCGCGCGGATGGCATGGAGGTCAACGACATTCGGCAGATCGTCGACATAGGCGGTCAAGTAGTCGTGGCGCTGCGCTGCGGCCAGCGCGCGAGCCAGCGGAACGCGTTTCACCGCCTTGAGGCCGTCGCGCAGAATCTCGTTGGCGCGCTTGGCGATTGCGCCGGTGGCGTCGGTGTCGGCGGGCCCGCCGTTGGGCGGGTTGTACTTGAACCCGCCGTCGCGCGGCGGGTTGTGCGACGGGGTGACGACGATCCCGTCGGCGAGATCGTCGGACCGGCCGCGGTTGTACGTCAGGATCGCGTGGCTGATCGCCGGAGTGGGGGTGTAGCGGTCGGCCGAATCGATCAACACCGCAACGTCGTTGGCGACCAATACCTCCAGCGCCGACGCCCACGCCGGCTCCGACAGCGCGTGCGTGTCGCGTCCGATGAACAGCGGCCCGCGGGTGCCCTGAGCGGCGCGGTACTCGGCGATCGCCTGCGTGGTGGCCAGGATGTGCGGCTCGTTGAACGCGCCGTCGAGGCTGGAGCCGCGGTGCCCGGACGTGCCGAACACCACCTGCTGGGCCACGTCGTCCGGATCCGGCTGCACGGTGTAGTACGCCGTCACCACATGAGCGACGTCGATCAGGTCTTCGGGCTGCGCCGGCTGACCGGCACGAGGATTGGCGGCCATGACGCAGATTCTGCCCCGCTGGCGCGCGGCGGTGTCCGTCGGTCTCGGATAGGCACAGAGAGTTCTCGTCGGCGATACTTTGCGTCATGGCCTTCGACCGACGCGAACTGGCCGCCGTGTTCGCCGG
Source organism: uncultured Actinomycetota bacterium (assembly GCA_963775205.1). Lineage (GTDB taxonomy): Bacteria > Actinomycetota > Actinomycetes > Mycobacteriales > Mycobacteriaceae > Mycobacterium. The sequence goes on from CAVZHV010000002.1 coordinate 829,713, forward strand.
AGGAGCACTCGGAACCTTCGCCCGCGCGGGGCTCGAGGTGCTGGCCAACCCCGATCCCGGCCGCTGGCCGTGGCCGACATTCCTGGTCAACATCGTCGGCGCATTCCTGCTGGGCTACTTCACCACCCGGCTGCTGGAAAGGTTGCCCCTATCGAGCTACCGCCGGCCGCTGCTCGGCACCGGCCTGTGCGGCGGCTTGACGACGTTCTCGGCCATGCAGGTGGAAACCCTGCGGATGCTCGAACACCGTCACTACGGCCTGGCCGTCGGCTACATCGTCGCGAGCATCGCGGCAGGCCTGGTCGCGGTGTACGTGGCGACCGCGCTGGTGCGACGCGTGCGGGTGCGGGCATGACGATCGCGGTGTGGGGCGGAGTCCTGCTGCTCGGCGGCGCGGGCGCGGTGCTGCGCTTCCTCATCGACCGGGCCGTCGCCCGCCGGGTCGCGCGGCCGTTCCCGGTCGGCACGCTGACCGTGAACCTGACCGGCGCGGTGGTTTTGGGTTTTCTGTCCGGCTTGACACTCAGCCACCACGCGGCGCTGCTGGCCGGCACCGCGTTCGTCGGGTCCTACACGACGTTCTCCACCTGGATGCTGGAAACTCAGCGGCTCGGCGAAGAACGGCAGGTGTGGCCGGCCGTCGCCAACGTCGCCGCCAGCGTGGTGCTCGGCGTCGCCGCCGCGGTGGCAGGCCAGTGGATCGCAGGCCGGCTGTGAACGCCGGAGCCGCAGGGTCGGCGACATCCAACGACTGCTTGAAGCTGACTGCCTACTTCGGTGAGCGGACACGCACCGACGGGCGCTTCCTGGCCGAGGATCTGCTGACGCTTTACGACGACCGTGCCCTCGCCGCGAGCGTGATGCTGCGCGGCATCGCCAGTTTCGGCCCGCGCAAGCAGCTGCGCAGCGACGAGTGGCTGAGCCTGTCGGAGGACCCGCCCGTCGCGGTCGCCGCGGTTGACGAGCACGCGAAGATCACCGAGCTCGTCGAGGACGTCGTCGCGATGACGCCGCGGGGGCTGATCACGCTGGAGCGGGCCCGGCTGATCACCGACGACATCGCGAATTTCGCTGTGCCACAAGATGTCCGCGACGCGGCAAAGCTGACCGTCTACCTCGGCCGCCAGGCGCGTGCCGACGGGGTGCCGGCGTACATCGCGGTCTGCGACCTGCTGTACCGGGAAGGGGTCGCCGGCGCGTCGGTGTTCCTCGGCGTCGACGGCACCGCGCGGGGGCAGCGGCAGCGTGCCCGGTTTTTCAGCCGCAACGTCGACGTGCCGATGATGATCATCTCGGTCGGCAGCGCCGACAGCATCGCACGCGTGGTGCCGCGGCTCGGTGTGATGCTGCGCCAGCCACTTGTCACCGTCGAGCGCATCCGGGTGTGCAAACGCGACGGCGAACTGCTGAGCCGCCCCGACACATTGCCGATGGCTGACGAGCACGGCCGGCCGCTGTGGCAGAAGCTGATGGTCTACACGTCATCGGCTGCGCTGTACCGGGGAGCGCCGATTCACCGGGCGCTGATCCGCGATCTGCGGACCTCCGGCGCGGCGAGCGGAGCCACTGTGCTGCGGGGCGTCTGGGGCTTCCACGGTGACCACAAGCCGCACGGCGACAAGCCGATTCAGCTGGCGCGGCGAGTGCCGGTGACCACGATCATCGTCGACCGGCCCGACCGGATCGCACGAAGCTTCGAGATCGTCGACGAGGCCACCCGCGAGCATGGGCTGGTGACCAGCGAGATGGTCCCGGCGCACGTGATCGTCGACGGCGACGAGCGCATCGGCGGCACCCGGCTGGCCGACTACCGCTACTGAATGCCTTCGCGGCTGTCGGCGCGCACCGTGAGCAACACGACCGAGTCGTCGAGGGCGGCAAGGCTGTGCCGCACGGGCGGGATGATCAAGAAGTCGCCGATCGCGCCTTGCCACGTGTCGCCTCCTGCAGTCACCTTCACCTCGCCCTGCAGCACCTGAAGCGTGGCCTCGCCGGGGCTGTTGTGTTCGGCCATCTCGTGCTCGGCGAGCAGCGCGATGACCGTCTGCCGGAGGAAATGCTCGTGTCCGCCGTAGATGGTCTGAGCGGACCGGCCACTGTTGGATTGGCGTGCCCTAGCCAACTGTTCGTCGACCACCGCGGTCAATGACAACGAATCCATATCTCCTCCTCGTCGCGGTGTCACGCGGCCGGCAGACTGCCGGAGACCAACAGCGCGATCACCTTGATCATTTCCAACCCGACGTAAACGTAGTGCGCCTGCGACTGCGCGCCGACGTGCGCCCGCCCCACGGTCCGACTCAGTCGCTCTCGAGAAGACGCTTGAGCACGACAAGGTGGCCATGTTCGACATCCTTGGCCGACGTGAGCAGTGTGAGCTGCCCGGCCTTGGCGAGGTCGCGGAGCTCGCCAAGCGCGCCGGCGGAGACGGGATCTTCGAGCTCGTGCTGGTAGCGCGCGACGAACTCGTCGTAGCGGTCGAGATCGTGGTTGTACCAACGGCGCAACTCCGACGACGGTGCGACGTCCTTGATCCAGCGGTCGATTCGCGGATCGTCTTTGCGCACACCGCGCGGCCACAGCCGGTCGGCGAGAACCCGCACGCCGTCGCCCGGTTCAGGGCTGTCATAGATGCGCGCTATCCGCATGTCTCGTCCCCAATCCAGCGCTGCGCCGCGATTGTTCCACTCGCGCCTACGAGAGTGCGCCTACGTCTGGTCGCCCGCAAAGGCAGGTTTGAGCCGCGCCGCGATGCGCAATAGTTCTGCCATGGACTGGGAGTGCATCGTGGTCGGCGGCGGCGCGGCAGGGTTGAGCGCCGCACTGGTGCTCGGCCGCGCCCGGCGCCGCACGCTGCTGATCGACGCCGGCGAGCAGAGCAACCTGGCGTCCCACGGCGTCGGCGGCCTGCTCGGTCACGACGGGCGCTCCCCCGCCGAGCTGTACGCGATCGGCAGGCGCGAACTGTCGGCGTATCCGAGCGTCGAGGTTCGCGAGGGCCGGGTCGTCCGCGGCGCCCCCGTCGGCGACCACTTCGAACTCGACCTCAACGACGGGCAACGGGTACAAGGACGCAGAGTCCTGCTGGCCACCGGGATGCAATACTGCCCGCCGGATCTGCCCGGGCTCGCCGAGCTGTGGGGTAAGTCGGTGTTCCAGTGCCCGTTCTGCCACGGCTGGGAGATGCGGGACAAGCGGCTCGCGTCACTCGCCGCGGGCGAGGAGGCTGTACACGCCGCGCTGATGCTGCGGGGATGGAGCGACGACGTCGTACTGCTCACCGACGGCCCACCCGAGCTCGACGCCGAAGAGCGCCGACTGCTGGAGACCGCCAAGATCGCGATCGACGCGCGCCGCGTCGTCGAACTGATCGGTCGTGACGGCCAGCTGACGGAAATCGCGTTCGCCGACGGAACCCGCCTGGAACGCGACGGACTTCTGGTCGAGGCGCCGCTGCGGCAGCGCTCCGAGCTCGCCGAGCAGCTCGGCGCCGCCTGCACACCCGGGCCGCTGGCCCCCGACGCGATCGGGGTGGACTCTCTGCACCGGACCAGCGCGCCCGCTGTCTTCGCCGCCGGCGACGTGTGCACCGAGCAGCCGTACGTGGCCGGTGCGATCGCGGCGGGGTCGCAGGCAGCGATGATCATCGTGCAGAGCCTGCTCGCCGACGAGTTCGGAATGCCATACCCACCGACCGATGACTAGGCGCCTACGCTCCACACAATGCGGATCATCGTCACCGGAGGCAACAGCGGTGTCGGCAAGGCGACGGCTGCGGCGCTGGCCGCAGCAGGGCACAGCGTGGTAATTGCCTGCCGCAACCTGTCGAAGGCTGAAACGGCCGCCGACGAAATGGCAGGCGACGTCGAGGTCGCCGCACTCGATCTCGCCGACTTGGCCAGTGTGCGCGCGTTCGCCGACTCCGTGGAATCGGTCGACGTTCTGGTGAACAACGCCGGCGTGATGGGCTTACCGCTGAGTCGCACCGCCGACGGCTTCGAATCACATATGGGCATCAACCACCTCGGCCACTTCGCGCTGACCTGCCTGCTCGGCGACAAGGTCAAGGACCGGGTGATCTGTGTCGCCAGCGCGATGTACGCGCTGGCCCGCATCCACCTGGACGACTTGAACTGGCACACCCGCCGGTACTCGAAGTGGGCCGCCTACGAGGAGTCGAAGCTGGCCGTCATGCTCTTCGTGCACCAGCTTGCCAGCCGCGGGGTGCGCGCGTACTTGACCGACCCGGGCGCGACGGACACCGACATCGTCAGGACCACGACCGGTCTGCTGAATTGGCTGAATCAGCTCGACCTACCGCGGTGGTATCTGCACACGCCGGCGCAGGGGGCGCGGGCCACCATCCAGGCGGTGACGACGGATCTCCCCAGCGGGACGTATCTGGCGCCCAGGTTCAACCAGTGGGGCAAGCCGCGAGTCACGCGGCCGCTGAAGAAGGCCCGCGACCCAGAGATGGCCCGCCGGCTGTGGGATCTTTCAGCGGAGTTGACCGGCTGCGACTGGCGAAGCCGTTGATACACGCCGCGCCGCCGCCGAGGAGCATGCAGGGCACAGCATCTGGCAGCCGTTCTCCCAATGTTGAACACCCGGTGGTGGTATCCCTTGCTGTGGTGCCAGCGCGAAGGGGCTGACGATGCGACAGCTGACCGGATTGGATGCAGCGTTTCTGGCGATCGACTCGCCGACGGTGTACGGCCATGTCGGCAGCATGTCCGTGCTGAAGCCGCCGACATCCAGTCAAGCGCTGACCCTCGATCGCCTGACGAAACTCGTCGCGTCCAGGCTGCATCTGGCTCCGCCGTTTCGGTGGCGCCTAGCTGAGGTGCCGTTCGGGCTGGATCAGCCGTACTGGATCGAGGACCCGCACTTCGACATCGAATTCCATGTCCGCGAACTGGCGTTGCCCCCGCCCGGCGATGACCGTCAGCTGGCCACTCAGGCGGTCCGCCTGCATGCGCGGCCCCTCGACCGCAGACGCCCGCTGTGGGAGATGTATCTGATTCACGGGCTGCAGGGTGGCCGCCAGGCCGTGTACGCCAAGGTTCACCACGCGGCGATAGACGGAGTGTCGGGCAATGATCTGCTCGTCGCGCTGCTCGACACCTCTCCGGAGCCGGGCCCGGTACCGACCCCACCCCCATGGCGCCCGGATACCGAGCCGGGCGCGGCGCAGTTGCTGGCCCGAAGCGCACTGTCTGCGACTCGCCAGCCGCTTCGGCTTGTGCGGCTTTCCGCCGACTTGTTGCGTTCTCTGCCCGCGCTAGCCAAGAGTCCCGCCCGCCCTCGGCTGCCGGTAGTCGACCGAGTCCTCCCGCACGGGGGCCACGAAGCGGTGTTGAACGTTCCGCCGCTTGTCGCGCCGCACACACCGTTCAACAAAACGATTGGGCCGCAACGGCGGTGGGCCTTCGGCACCCTGCCTTTGCCCGAAGTGCAGGAGATCAAGAACGCCGCTGCGGTCACCGTCAACGACGTGGTGCTGGCATTGTGCGCCGGTGCGCTGCGCAGCTGGCTGAGCCGTCACGACGCGCTTCCCGCAGGCCCGCTGTTGGTCGCGGTGCCGGTGTCGATCCGCACCGAGCAGGAGAAAGCGACTCAGGGGAACCGCGTGTCGAGCGTCATCGTGCCGCTGCCCACTCAGCTCTCCAACCCCGGCGAGCGACTGCGCGCCGTTCACGAGGCTATGCGGGCGGCCAAGGAACAGTTCAACGCGATGCCAGCCGACTTACTCACCGATATCGCACAGTTCTCGATGCCGGCCCTGGCCAATCAGGCCAGTCGCCTGGCGCACCGGCTCCGGCTCCTCGAGCGCGTCCCGCCGTTCAACTTGTTCATCTCCAACATCCCCGGGCCGACGGTAGATCTGTATATGTGCGGTGCACGACTCGAGGCTGTCTATCCGCTCTCGGCGATCGCCGACGGCCAGGGGCTCAACATCACCGTGCTGGGCTCGCGCGGAAAGCTGAACTTCGGCATATTGGCGGACCGCGAGCTGGTGACTGACGTCGACGTGATCATGAGCTCGCTCGTCGACGAACTCGCACTGCTGCGCACGGCAATGAATTGACAACTGCCAGAACGGGACTAGCCGTCGGAAGGGCACGTAGCGATGGGTGAACTCGACGGCAAGATCGCGATCGTCACCGGAACGAGCCGGGGTGTCGGCGTAGGAATCGCTCACGAACTGTTGCGGGCGGGGGCCACGGTGGTGGGCTGTTCCCGATCGCCGCTCGACGCTCTTCCAGGCGTCGAAGACGAACCGGAGTGGGCGAAAAGATCGGCCCAATTAAGTCTGCGACCAAGGGGATTACCGCGCGATCGATACGATGGTGCAACATGTCGTACGAACGTACGGGCGGGTCGACATCCTGGTCAACAACGCCGGCGGAACCGTGCCGGCACCTCATGTCGAAGACATTCCGGAACTGGTGCAACGCCTCCAGGGCTCACCACGCAGCACTGACGATTTCGAACGTACCGTGCTTTTTCACGCTTTCGCGGTCCAGATGAATCTGATCAGTCCCCTGTGGTTTGCGATCCGCGTCTACCGTCAGATGCGACACCAGAACGGCACCGGCTGCATAATCAACATCTCAAGCGGCGCAGGGCATCCGGCGGGCTCGCCGACACTGGTTTCCTACGGCGCCGCGAAGTCTGGGCTGAACCACCTCACCCGCTCCCTTGCGGAAGAATGGGGACCGAATGTCCGCGTCAACTGCGTGGCGCTGGGACCCACGATCACCGAAAACTTCCGATCGTTCGTCTTGCCGAAGGACGATCCGACGGGCTCGTCCTACTTCGCGAAGGTACCCCTGCAACGCGGCGGCGACCCCGCCGAGGTTGGCCGCGTCTGCGTCTTCCTGGCGTCCGGTTCGGCCGATTTCGTCAACGGAACCACCATCGAGATGGATGGTGGAATGCTGCCGGGCGTCCTGTACGAGGCCGGCTTGAAGACCATCACCGATCTGATGTGACCGCCGTCAAGACGTAACGGGCTTAAGCCGTGGCTCAGAAAAGCGGTGCGCTCCAACGGATTATCGTTCCGCCCTCCGGCGGCGTCTCCAATTTGCATCTGCCAGAGGCCTGCTCAGCGCGCTTGACGATGTTCGCCAGACCGCTGCGGCGTTCGGTGATGACGGGGATCCCTCGGCCGTCATCGATGATCTCGATGGCGAGTTCGTCGGCGACCGTGACCTCGACGGTGAGCGCGGTGGCGCCGGCATGGCGGACCGTGTTGCTCACCGCCTCGGTTACCACTGCCTCGGCGTGATTGGCCAACTCCGGACCGACCGCGGTCATTGGCCCAACCACCGCAAAGTGGTTGCGAGATCGCTGTTCTCGGTCAGCTGCGCCAGCGTCAGCTGGATCCGCTGACGCAGGCTGTTCTCGGCGCCTGCCGGGGTGTGCAAATTGAAGATGGCCGTGCGAATCTCGTCGATCACCGACTGCAGACTGTCGACCGTGCGACTCAGCCGGGACGTGACCTCCGGGGACCGCGACCGGGCGATCGTGCCCTGGATGTCGATACCGGCGGCGAAGAGCCGTTGGATCACGTGATCATGCAGATCATGCGCGATGCGTTCGCGGTCGGCGAGAATGGTCAGGTCGCGGGCGTCCTCGTGAGCCGCGGCCAACGTGATCGCCATCGCCGCGTGGTCGGCGAAGTCGCCCATCAACCCGAGGTGGACGCTGTCGAACGCCGGTTGGTGCGGGTTGCGGGCCACTGCGATCACGCCTACCACGTTGTGCTGCGCGCGTAGCGGCATGACGATCGCCGCCCGCTGGCCGACGTCGGTGAAGCCGGGGATCGGATGCCGGAACGAATCGGTGATCACCGGCGCGCCGGAACGAAACACCGCCCCGCTGGTCGACTCCTCCACGGGGATGCGCTGGCCGATCACCTCCGAGGCGTGCGCCCCGACGGCCGTCGAGACCAGGAGCGTTTCCACCTCGTCAGCCGGCTGGTCGGGCGACTCGGGAACGAGCACAATCGCCTGCTCGGAATCGGTCAGCTCGCGCGCGTGCTCCGCGATCAACCGCAGGGCACGCACCTGCGGATCGATTCCGGATAGCAGTGCCGTCGTGATCTCCCGGCTGGCCCGGGTCCACTTCGCCGATGACCGAAGACGGTCGAACAGCCGCGCGTTGTCGACGGCGACCCCGGCCGCCGAGGCCAGCGCGCGCGCCGCGATCTCGTCGGACTCACTGAAGACGTACTCTGGCCGATCGTCCGCCAGATAGATGCTGCCGAAGACCTTGCCGCGAATCGTGATGGGCACACCCAGGAACGCCCGCATGCGCGGATGGTGCTCGGGGAAGCCGACGGCCGCAGCGTGGTCCATCACGTCGTCGATTCGCAACGCTTCCGGACGATACAGCGGCAGGCCCAGCAGCCCCTTGCCGACGGGCGGATGGCCGATCGAAGCGGTTGTGGCAGCGTCGATTCCGTCATGAAGGAAGTCGCCGATGGTGCCGTCGGCCGCACGGACGCCCAGCCCGCCGTAGCGGGCCCCGGTCAGTCTCTTGGCCGCAGCGATCACGCGGCGGAGCGTCGCGTCGAGGTCGAGGTCGGAACCGATCTCTACGACGGCGTCGAGCAACAGGTCCATCTGGTCGCGCGCCGTCTGCAGTTCGTCGAGTTGCTCGCGGATGCGGTCGATCAGGGCATGATGGCGCGACCGATCGGAACCCGGGACCGAACTGTCAGTGCCCACGACCCACCTCCGCGCACCACCACATGTGATCCTATGGCTCTCGGTTTCAGCGCGGAACTACCGTGTATGCCGCTGACCGAAATCGGGTATCCCGATTAAATGGCCAAGAATCATGGTTCCAGTGTCAAGAACGACAAACAGTACGAAGGCTTGCGCAAGAAAGGGATGAGCAAGTCCCGCGCCGCGGCGATCTCGAACTCGCCCGGCGCCTCCAGCCGGGGCGGGAAGAACTCGGGCAAGAAGAAGTCGGGCGGCAAGAAGTCGAGCTGACGCACTCAGTCGGCGCCGTGCAGTTCGGCGAGCGCATGGATTTGTTCGAGGTAGTGCTCGAGCGAGCGATGGACGAATCGAGCCGACAGCACCGTGGTGCCGGCCGCGGCGATGGCCTGCAGTGTCTCGGCAGTCGACTCCGCTTCGCCGACCGGGTCGAGCGGCCGGTCAGCCGGTAGGACGACCTCGAACCCCTGCGGCAGCTCGCGGGCTTTCAGCCACTCCGCAGCGGTGTCGACGGAAACGTTGAACGGACACCAGCCGTCGGCCAGTGTGAGCGCGCGTCGCAAAGATCGCTGGGTGCGGCCACCGATCCAGATCGGCACATGCGGCTGCAGGGCGCACGGGTCGACGATGAGCCCGCCGAACGAGTAGTACTCGCCGTCGTACGCCGGCTCGTTGCTCGGCAGAGCTGCTCGCAGCGCCTTGAGGGCGTCGTCGGCTCGGGCACCTCGATCGTCGAACGGCGCACCGAGAAGGTCGAACTCCTCCTTCAGCGTGCCGACACCCACCCCGAGAATCACCCGGCCGCCGCTGACGTGATCCAGTGTGCCGTAACGCTTTACGATCTCCAGCGGATGGTGATAGCCGAGCACCAGGGTCATGGTGGCGAGCCGGATCTGCCGCGTCCGGGCCGCCACATAGCCGAGCGTGGCGAGCGGGTCCCAGTACCTGCTGCCGCGACGCCCGGCCTCGGCGGCGGGGATGCCGATGTGCTCACTGCACGTCAGGTGGTGGTAGCCGAGCCGATCGGCCGTCTCGGCGACGCGGCCGATGTCCTCGATCGACGCGGTACTCTCCCAAGTGAATTCAGCGCCGGCGACGTTGGTGACGACGGGCGTCGCGATGGCAAGTCTCAATGGAGTGGCTCTTCGCCCGCCAGGATCGTGCGATGCATGAGACGGCCGCTGTCGGGGGGGTACGGCAGTGCGCGGTGCATGGTGCCGGTGTTGCTCCAGATGAGCAGGTCGCCGACCTGCCACTCGTGCCGATACGTGTACTGCGGCTGGGTGGCCCAGTCGCGCAGGCGCGCGAGCAGCGCGCGGCTCTCCTCGACCGGAAGCCCGATCACGTAGTCCGCTGTCGCCCCGACGAGTAACGATTTGCGGCCCGACTTGTGCGTCCACACCAGCGGGCAGGACTTTGTCGGCGACTTCTGCCAGAACTTGATTTCCTCGTAGCTCATTTCCGGGTTCACGTAGTACTGCGACCGCTCGGCACTGTGAACCACCCGGAGGTCGGCGATGGCCTCCTTGTCGGCCGCCGGCAAGTCCTCGTATGCCGCGTACGTGTTGCAGAACTCCGTCTGGCCACCGGTTTCCGACAGCTTGACGGCCCGCAGCAGCGCGGCGAGGTTCGGGTAGGGCTGAAGGGACCCGTCGAAATGCCAGAACAGCGAGCCCTTCAAGTACTGGGCCCGCTGGTTCACGTTCGAATCGAGCGAGATCTTGTAGATGCCGCCCTCCCCCTCGTTCGCCACGATGTTGCCGAGCGTCTTGGCGATGGCGACCTGTTGCTCGTCGCTGATCTGCAGACCGCGGAAGAAGATCACACCGCGCCGCTCGAGCGCCGCGCGGATGTTCTCCGCTTCGCGACCGGACAGCAGCGTGTCGACATCGGTCTTGATCTCGCTGCCGATTACCGGTGTGCAGTCGATGACTTCTAGCTGCGTGGCGGAAAGTCCCATGGCGTCAGCTCACCCGGGTGAGAATCGTCTTCGCCGAATGCTTTACGCGGGGCTGGTTCCACAGCTCAACCGCCAGCGAAACGGTGATCAGCGAGTACAGCAGGTTCCGCAAGTTGGCGGCGTCCTCGGGCAGTGGCTCGGCGTAGTCGAACCGGTCGAGATATGCCACTGCGGCCTCGGCGTGCGGGAACATCTCGTCGTAGAACGCGCGGATCTGCTCCATCGAGCTGTTCACCCGCTTCACATAGCGCTCGTGCCCGTCCTCGATGGCCCATTCGGGCACCAAGTGCTCGAGCTGCGAAAACTGTTGTGGCAATGAGGTGTTCATCGGAGTGCCTTGTTCTTCTCGCCCGCCTCGACGTAGTCGGCCACCACTTTGTGCAGGTGGCGCAACAGGATTTCCTCGTCGTTCATCGGAAACGCCGTGAGGGCACCGCTGTTCAGCATCGCCTGCACACCTTCGCACGGGCTCGCGTCTTCCAGAATGATGTCGTTGAGGAACGTCACGGTCAGCTCTTGCCCCAACCGCTCTCTGTGCGTGGTCGGTGGCTGGTAGAACATCTCCACTTCGAAGATGTGCGAGTGGGGGCCGGTAGGCCAGTGCACGTGCGTGGTGAAACCGGACGCACCGAAGATCAGCACGAAGTTCGGAAAGAACTGAAACGAGTCGAAACCGTACTTCTCCGAGCGCGTCGGGTTGAGTCCGGGCGGCATGGGACCGCGATCGGCGCGCTTGTTCCAGGGGCCGGCCGCGCTTGCCTCCATCACGCATTCGATGGGCTTGGAATACGGGGTTTTTCGCGACGGCTCGCCGGCGAAGGAGAACATCCGATGCGGACCTCTGAGCTGGTAGGCCAACGCATCGGTGAACGGATTCGGTTTGTCCAGAGCCTCTTTGGCCTCCGCGGTGAGGTTTCCGAACGACGAGGCATGCAGGTAGGGGCCGTGGTAGCTCTCCGCGAAACTGTCGACGAAGATCTTCCAGTTGCAGGCCAACTCGGCCTTGAACCGATACACCTGGTGCGGCCCGGCGAAAGGGTAGCCCTCGATGCCGTGCGCAAGCTCGCCGAGGAATTCGCGCAGGGGCTCGGTGTTGTGCGGGTTGAGGTTGATGAAGATGAAGCCTTCCCACACGTCGCATTGGATGGCGGGTACGCGGCAGCTGTCGGGGTCGAAGTCGAGCAGCAGGTCTTTGCGGGTGGGCGCGAGCAGCGAGCCGTCGAGGTTGTAGCGCCAGCCATGGAAGCGGCAGTACAGCACCGGCGCGCGGCCCTGCACTTCCTCGAACGGGTCGTCCTGCCACAACAGCTTGTTGCCGCGGTGCGGGCAGATGTTGTGGAAGGCGCGGACGACGTCGTCCTTGCCCCGCACGATGATGACCGAGGTGTTCAGAAACTTCAGTTCGCGGGTGAAGTAGCTGCCCGAGCGCGGCACCCGCTCGACGCGACCCACGTAGAGCCAGGTCTTGGTGAAGATGTGCTCGCGTTCCTTCTGGTAGAACTCCTCCGAGACGCAGTCTTCGAGCGATACCGGGCCGCGACCGAGTTCGGGGTAGGCATCGGTCCAGTGGCCGCTCGCGGGCTTGGTGACCAGCGTGTCTTGACTCATGGGGCCCTCCTCGGCAGAACGTAGCACTTGACCAAACGCCCGAAACAGGCCTTGAATTGCAACACGCTGTTGCAATTCTGGAACACCCGCCCATGGAACAGAACCTGCCGTTCGACCTCGATGCCCTGCTGATCTTCGGCAAGGTGGTCGAATGCCGCAGCCTGTCGAAGGCGGCCGCGCTGCTGGGCATGCCCAAGTCCACGGTCAGCCGCAAGCTCAGCAAGCTGGAAGCCGACCTCGGCATCAAGCTGTTGCGCAAGAACACCCATCAGCTCACCGTCACCGACCTCGGCAAGAAGATCTACAGCCACGGCGCCAACATCCTGGCCGAGGCCAACGGCGTGCGCGCACTGGTGGAAGGCAGCAAGCAAGAGCCGCAGGGCGAACTGCGGGTTGCCATCCCGGTCTTCGTCGGCATCGACTACGCATCGCGCGTCGGCGCGGCGTTCCTGCAGCGCTATCCCAACTCGCGGCTGGATATCCGGTTGGTGGACAACGTCGTTCACCCGATCAACGACGGGTATGACGTCGTCTTCGGAACCGGGCCGCTGCAGGACTCGATGCTGATCGCGCGGAAGGTGTTCAGTCTGGAGCTGTTCCTCTGCGCGTCACCGGATTTCGTGAGGCATTTGGACGAACCGATCACCGCTCCGGCGCAGTTGAGCACGCTGCCGTTCATCGACTTCGGTTTGACCGGCGGACCGCGCAAGCTCAGCCTTGCCAAGCACAAGCGTCGATACGAGCTGTCACCGACGGTGCGGGCGCGCGCCAACAACTTTCAGGTGTGCAAGCAGTACATCCTCGAAGGGCTCGGGGTCGGCGCCATGCCCAACCAGATCATCTGCACCACCGAGTTGCGCGATGGCAGCATCGTGCCCGTATTGCCGGACTGGACGCTGGATGGCCTCGACGTGTACATGATTCACCCTTTCCAGCTGTCCTTCTCGACTCTGATCAGCGCCTTCTACGAAACCGCTTGCGAGATCATCGTCGAGAACTCGGCGCGGGTCTGACACCGGTGACCACTCGTGTCGCCGTGATCGGAGCCGGACCCGGCGGGCTGGTTGCGGCGCGCTGGATGCTGTCGCAGGGGTTCGAGCCGACGATATTCGAGCAGGGACCGATGCTCGGCGGGCAGTGGACCGGCCTGCCCGGGCAGAGCGGCGTGTGGCCGGCGATGCGGACCAACACCAGTCGCATCATGACCGCGTTCAGCGACCTCGAGCACGAGAGCGGTCTGGTGTACCCGTCAGGCCGCGACATTCTTGACTACTTGCACCGGTATGCCGAGATGTTCCGCCTGCCCCCACGCATCCGCTTCGGTGCTCGGGTCGAACTCCTCAAGCGAGGGGACGCCGGGTGGGTCCTGCGCCACGATGGTCGGGAGGAGAGCTTCGAACGAGTGGTGGTGGCGAGCGGCAGATTTCACGCTCCGGCGGTGCCGGGTGTCCCCGGGCTGGACGCGTTCGGCGGCTCCGCGGGAGTGATATCCACGTACGAATACCGCGGGCCATCCCCGTATGTCGGCAAGCGCGTGCTGGTGGCGGGCGGAGCGATCAGCGCCCTCGAGATCGCCGCAGAACTCGCCCAACTCGGCGCGGCCCGCGTCGTGGTCACGCAGCGGCGACAGAGGTACGTCCTGCCGAAATTCGCCGCCGGAGTTCCGTCCGATCACCGCATCTTCACGCGATACGGCACCCTGGCGAACGAGGCCCTCCCGGCAGCTGAGATCGACCGGCAGCTGAAGGAGATCGTGGTCGAGGCCGGAGGGAGCCCGGAGCAGTACGGCGCGCCTGCGCCGGATCCGTCGCTCTTCGCCGCCGGGGTCACACTCAGCCAGCAGTACCTGCCGCTGGTGGCCGAGCGCCGAATCACGGTGCGCCCGTGGATGAAGTCGGTCGTCGGATGCGACGGTGACCTTCGTCGACGGTAGCACCGAGGAATTCGACGGGATTGTGCTCGGCACCGGCTTCGCCCTCTGTCTGCCGTTTCTCAGCGATGACATCCGCGCGGTGCTCGACCTGGACGCGGTGCACCTTGACGCCGACCGCTACACGTTCCATCCCGACCTTCCGGGTCTGGCCTTCGTGGGCATGTGGGATCAGTCGGGCGGATACTTTGTGCCGCTTGAACTTCAGGCCAGGTGGATCGCCTACACCTGGAGCGGCACAGTCCCGCACGTAAGCGAGGACGACCAGCGGTCGTCGATCGCCGAGTACCGCTGCACGCGCGGGACATCTCAGAAGACGCGGATGAACCTGGTGGCGTTGACCTTCGCCCGGGCCGCCGGGGTCGAGCCACGCCTGGACAACTGGCCGCAGTTGCGACGTGCCCTTCTGTTCGGTCCGCTGGCGCCGAGTTGCTTCCGGCTCGAGGGCCCGGACGCGCTCGCTGACGCTCCGGTCCGGTTCGCCCGGGAGGCCGCCGCCTTCGGTGCGATTACGTCAAACGAGCTGACCGAACGCGAACAGCGTTATTGGGCGCTCGTAGAAGCCACTTGTCGAGCGCGGAGTTGATGCACGATTTTCGGCCGGAAGCGTGCATCAAGTCTGCGCTCGGCGAGGGTCTGTTCAGCGCGCTCCGCGCACCAGCCGACCGGGGCGCGCGCCGGTGTCGACCCCGTCGCGACGAGTCACGACACCGTTGACGATCGTGGCGGTGTAGCCGGATGCGCCCTGCACGAGTCGGTGGCCACCGGCCGGCAGGTCGTAGGCCATCCGAGGTGCGTGCAAGGTGAGCGCGTCCATGTCGATCACGTTGACATCGGCCTTCTTTCCGACCTCGATCACTCCGCGGTCGGTGAGCCCGAAGAGTTGCGCAGTGTCGTGAGACTGCTTGCGGATCACGAACTCCAGCGGCAGCTTTGCCCCGCGATGACGATCGCGTGCCCAATGTGTCAGCAGGAACGTGGGATACGACGCATCGCAGATCATGCTGCAGTGGGCGCCGCCGTCGGACAGTCCGAGCACGCCCGCCGGATGGGTCATCATCTCGCGGATCGCTTCGTGATTTCCCTCGGAGTAGTTGAACAGCGGCAACATCAGCATCGCCCCGGCGTCGGCTTCCAGCATCAGGTCGTACATCGTCGCGAGGGGATCTTCGCCGCGCTGTCGGGCGATAGCGGCGACGGTGCGTTCGGGCGTCGGCTCGTAATCGGGTGGCTCGCCGATCGCGTACAGCCTGTCCACCGAGTACTGCGCGAACGCGAACATGCCGTCGAACAACACATTCGGGTCGATGGGCAGGTCGTCCTCGGCGAGGATCGCCGCCCGCACCGCCGGCTCGGCCAGCCGGGCGGCGAGCTCCTCGCGGGTGCATTGCGACTTCAGCGTTTGGTAGGTGGGTCGGTGCGTGAAGGCGTGGTGACCGGGGAAGCCCAGCAGCATCCCGAACGGACGCGCCGCTACCTGCGGGTGCAACCGACTGCCCGCCTCATGCGCTGCCGCTGACATGTCGAGCTGCTCACGCCACAGGTTGGGGTCGGCATCGACCTGGATCAGCGCGAAACTCAACGCGCAGTCGATCTCGGCGCCGAGCCGTCGCATCCACTCGAGTTCCTTCTTCGGTGCAACGATGTCCTCCCCCGCGGCACCCTGCGGCGCGAGCTCGAACACCGCGCCGCCGCCCGCGGCCATCGCGCGGCCGAGCGCGAACAGCTCCTCTTCGGCAGCGAACGTTCCCGGCACCGGTTCGCCGTCCATTGCGCGGTGGGCGAGTGTGCGTGACGACGAGAACCCCAGCGCACCTGCCTCCACTGCTTCCTGGACCAGCCGGCTCATCGTCGCGATGTCCTCGGGAGTCGCGGGCTCGTTGCGGGCGCCGCGCTCGCCCATCGCATACGCCCGCACGGTTCCATGAGCGATCTGGCTTCCGATGTCGACGGCAAGCTCGCGCTTTCCGATCACGTCGAGGTATTCCGCGTAGCTCTCCCAGCCCCAGGTAATCCCTTCGGACAGAGCGGTTCCCGGGATGTCTTCGACGCCCTCCATCAGTTCGATGAGCCATTCCTCGGTGCCGGGCCGCACCGGCGCGAAGCCGACGCCGCAGTTGCCGGCGACGACGGTGGTGACGCCGTGGGAGCTGGAAGGCTCGAGAACGTCGTCCCAGCTGACCTGACCGTCATAGTGCGTGTGGATGTCGACGAATCCGGGTGCGACGATCTTGCCGGTCGCGTCGATGGTCTCGGCGGCCTCGCCTTCCAGCGGCGAGTCATTCGGGCCGCGGCGCCGAACCTCCACGATCCTGCCGTCCTTGACTGCCACGTCGGCGGCGAACCGGTCTGCCCCCGTTCCGTCGACGACGGTTCCGCCGGTGATCTTCAGGTCGAACACGATTACTCCCTGGAATGCCGTGCCAGCCGCTAATCTGCTCAATGTAACACCGTTACAGAACGATGGCGCCGACTTCGGGAGGGCGAACCGTGGGGAACGCAGCGCAGGCCGGGCGAGTGAGCGGTTTCGGCGCGCAAACCGGCGGTGAGCGCACGTTTGCGCGCCGAAATCGGGCGGGGAAGGGTCAGCAGGACGCGATCGGCACCCCGCCGACGCGGCCGACTCTGGTGCCCGCGGAGCGCTATTACTCTCCAGCGTTCGCACAACTCGAGCTGGAGCGGATGTGGCCGAAGGTCTGGCAGGTCGCGTGCACGGTCGACCACGTCGCCGAACCCGGTGACTACTTCGAATACCGTTGCGGCCCTTATTCTGTGCTCGTCGTCCGTGGTGATGACGGGACCCTGCGCGCATTCCAGAACGTGTGCCGTCACCGCGGCAACACGTTGTGCGTCGGCGCCGGCTCGGACTTGCACGAGCTGCGCTGCGGTTACCACGGATGGACGTGGGATCTTGCCGGCGTCCTCAAGCGCGTCCCGAACCGCAAAGGGTTCGGAGCGCTGCGGATGTCCGAGCTTCCACTGGTCGCGGTCAACGTCGACACGTGGGAGCGGCTGGTCTTCGTCAGTCTCGACGCCGGCGCGATGCCCCTGATCGACTATCTGGAGGCGGTGCCGCAAGACATTTCGTGGTGCGGGCTCGGCGACTTCCGGTGCTACGCCACCTTGACCATCGAGGTCGATGCGAATTGGAAGACGATCGCCGACGGGTTCAGCGAGACCTATCACGTGCGGACGTTGCATCCCGAACTGCACCGGTGCGTGGACGACGTGTATGCGCCGCAAGTGATTTGGGGACGCACGGGCAAGTCCGAGCAGGTTTACGGTGTGCCGAGTCCGCACATCAAGGAGACGCTGGCCGACAGTGACGTGTGGGACGCGTACGTCCAGACCCAGGGGGCGTTGATGGGGGTTGCGGAGGGCACCCCGTTCCCCGCCGACCAGCGTCGGCCGGGCCAGTCGGTTGCCGATGTAATCGCCGAGCGCACAAGGGCTTTCGCTGCGGAGCGCGGAGTCGATCTGAGCTGGGCCAGTACCGATCAGGTGATGCGGTTGCACCAGTACAACGTGTTCCCGAACATGACGCTCCTGACCAACGCCGATCACCTGACGGTCATGACCGCGCGCCCAGGGCCTGATCCTGACCATGGCGAACTGGCGATGATGCTGTGGACGCGGATGCCGCCCGGCGCACCGCGCAGCAAGCCCGCCGACGTGCGACTGACTGCCACCGAGGCTGACCCCGGCCTGGTGATGACCCAGGACATCACCGTGCTGGCAGGACTTCAGCGCGGCCTGCATCAGCCCGGGTTCACGCACTTGGTGCTGTCCAACGAGGAACGGCGCGTGATCAACATGCACCGCAACCTCGAAAGCTACCTCGACCTGCCCCCCACGCCGAACGGCCAGTTATGACGCGCATTCCACCCGAAAACGTGCATCAGGTGGCCACTCGTCGAAGGACCGCCGAGGTGATCCTCGACGCCGCAGCCCGCCTGATCGAACGCAACGGCGTCGAAGCGTTCACGATGCGCGGCCTCGCCGAGGAACTCGGCGTGGCCGTCACGTCCATCTACTGGCATGTCGGGGGCCGCGACAAACTGTTCGACAGCCTGGTCGACCGGTTGCTCGACCAGATGGCGCACCTGCCGGCCGAGGGCGACACCCCCGTCGACCGCATCGCGTCACTCGCCCGTGCCCAACGGGCGGCGCTCATCGGGCGACAGCACCTGCTTGCCATCGCCCACGAACGCGACCGGACGCCGCTGCTGTTTCTGCCGATTCAGCAGATGTTGGCAGCGCAACTGGCCGAACTCGGCGTAACCGGTACCGATGCCGCACTCGTTCTGCGAGCCGTGCAAGTGCATGTGATCTCGTCTGCGGTGATGCAGTTCTCGGCGGTCCGCGGGGCCAAGCACGAGGAAGAGGATCCGTCGTTGTGGAGTGACGACTGGCCCGACCAGGCGCTGGTCCGGGCACTGCAATCGCCGACCGACTACGACGCTGTGTTCGAGTACGGGCTCGACGCACTGCTTGCCCCGCTGACGAAATAATCCGTTCCAACATGACCGACAGCGACAACACCTCGCGCCGATGGCGCCATGTAGTCCGGCTTCTGTCGTTCGCGGCGTTCTTGTTCGGGCTGTTCTACCTGGTCGCCGTTGCGCGCGTCGTCGACATCGAGGACGTCCGGGGCACGGTCGCGGCGGCCGGCGCGGCTGCGCCGCTGATCTACGTCGTGGCGTCCGCCGCCCTCGGCGCCATCTTCGTACCCGGGCCGATCCTGGCCGCCGGCAGCGGCATGCTGTTCGGGCCCGTGCTCGGGCTGTTCGTGACACTCGGCGCGACGGTCGGAACGGCCGTCATCTGCAGCCTCGTCGGCCGGCACGCCGGCCGGGACAGCGCGCGGGCACTTCTTTCAGCGCAGCGTGCCGACCGACTCGATCAGCTGATCGAGCGGCGAGGACTGTGGGCAGTCGTCGGTCAGCGGTTCATCCCCGGCGTCTCCGACGCCCTGGCCTCCTACGCATTCGGCGCTTTCGGTGTCCCGTTGTGGCAGATGGCCGTCGGAGCCTTCATCGGCTCGGCGCCGCGAGCGTTCGTCTACACCGCATTGGGCGCATCGATCGCCGACCTGGCATCGCCGCTCGCCTACGCTGCGGTCGCGGTGTGGTGCGTTACCGCGATCGTCGGAGTGCTCGCGACCCATCGTGGCTACCGGCGGTGGCGCGCGGGCTGACTATGGTCGACCGGTGACGATCAGCTACGACGAGGCGCTGCGTACGCAGATCCGCGAACACCTCGCCGGCCACGACCGCCGGGCAGTGACCGATCCGACGAAGCGGCACGCCGCGGTCGCGGTGGTGCTGGTCGACTCCGAGGTCGGTGAGGACAGGGTCGATCCGGCCCCGGTGGACGACTGGATAGCCGGACGTCCGATGCCCGACGCCGGCCTCGACGGCCGCATGCTCGACGTGTCGGGCGGTGCCGCATTCTTCCTCTGCCGCAGAGCGTCTCGGCTCAGCAGCCATGCCGCGCAGTGGGCCCTGCCCGGCGGTCGGATGGATCCGGGCGAATCCGCGGTCGACGCCGCACTTCGCGAACTGAACGAAGAGGTCGGCATCGGCCTGTCGGATTCGGCCGTGCTGGGCCTGCTCGACGACTACCCGACCCGGTCCGGCTACGTGATCACCCCGGTGGTGATCTGGGGCGGCGGACGGCTCGATCCAAGCCCTGCACCCGACGAGGTGGTGGCGGTGTACCGGGTCGGCCTACACCAACTGCAGCGCCATGATTCGCCGCGGTTCGTCTCGATCCCGGAGAGCCCGCGTCCGGTCGTGCAGATCCCCTTGGGTAACGACCTCATCCACGCGCCGACCGGTGCCGTGCTCCTGCAACTGCGGTGGCTGTGCCTGGAGGGCCGCCACGACCCGGTCGACGAGCTGGAGCAACCGGTGTTCGCCTGGATGTGAAGGTCAGTGCTCGGCCGGTTCGACGACGGTCTCGTCGGCGAGCCCACTGACCGTCAAGACAGGGATCAGAACCGGGTTGGCGATGAGCTGGATCTGGTCGCAATAGGCGAAGAGGGCGTTGATCGCCCCGCTGTCGAGATAGCTGATCCCGCTGAGATCGACGGTCACCGTCGCGTCGTCGGTCTTCGCCGTCAGCGCGTCCTCTAGGGCGTCCCGGAAGGCATCGACGTTGCTCAGGTCGAGCTCTCCCGTCGCCCGCAGTACGAGTGTCCCCGTCGCCGCGGCGAACCGTGTCCAGGCTCAGCGGCGTGGCCATCACACAATCCTGGCGTGCATGTGCACAGTGGTGCCGCTCTCGCGCGGCTCGATGTTGATGTGATCCATCAGTGCACGCATGAGCGCGATCCCCCGGCCACGATGGCTGACGGGAATCGCCTCAGGCGGCTTCCACGAGCCGGTGTCGATTACGGTCACGTGCAGCCGGTCGCCGAGGGCGACGGCACGCAGGGTGATGAGGCCTTCGGGCCGGTGCCGGTGACCGTGCTCTATCGCGTTGGCGAGCGCCTCGCCGGCGGCGACGAGGACGCTCACGGCTTGATCGGCGGCGACTCCCGCCTTTTTCAGCCACCCTCGCAGTGCGTCACGCACGGACGCGAGGTGACGCGGGTCAGCGGGGACCTCTATCTCCAGCGGCGTCGGCTGGCGATAGAGGAGCAGGGCCACGTCATCCTGATACCCATCTTCGGGGGCAAGTCCACCCATGATCTGGTCGGCCAATTCGTCGAGCGCCGTGGCGCGGTTGTTTTCGACGACGTTGGCAGCGCGAGCGATACCGGTATCCAGCGATTCACGGCGACGCTCACCAGACCGTCGGTGTAGGGCAACAGGGTCGCCCGCGCAGGAATGACGTCGCGGACTTCGGGCCGAGGCCGGTCGAACGGCAAACCGAGTGGCATGGCTCGGGCCTCGTCGAGCAGCCGCGTCCGGCGGTCCTCTTCGACCAGGATGGGCGGTGGATGACCGGCGCTGGAGTAGATCAGCTCACCGCAACAAGTCACCGGTCGGCAGGCTAGAAAACGCCGCCCCGTCGAGTTCGACGAGAACGGACTCGCCCCGCGCGGGCGCCGCTACCGGCCACACGCCCCTGGCGTCGACGGAAAGCACGGCGGGAGCGGCCGGATGCCCTGCAGCGATGCCGCTCCTACCCGCCAGCCGCGCGTCACCGCCATCGTCGAACAGGTAGGTCAGGGTGAACGGCAGGTCGCGCAGATTCTGGTTCAGCTGGCGGCCGACGAAACCCAGGATCTCTTCCTCGGTGCGTATCACGCTGGGGTCGGAACCCAGATCCCGCAGCGTCGCCATCCGCCGCTCGGCGATCACCCGCTGCGTCTCGTCGAGAGCACCTGATCGATCCGCGGACCGATGTCGTTCCAGATCTCCGCCCACACCTGGCTGGCGGGCCGGCCGAGCGCCCACGGGTACTTCCGGCCCAACGTGTCCTTGCGGTAGGCGGCGTTGCAGAAGAACGTCAGCTCCGGTCCCCACGCCATCCACATGGGAAACCGCGACGAGAGCAGGATGCTCACCGCGGTTTGCAGACTCTGCGGCCAGCCGGTGGGCGATCCGAGTGGAGTGGCCTCTCAGTCCACCTGAGCGAGGTCGCGGCCGACGTCGCCACCCAAGTCGAAAACCAGAGGTCGGGAGGTCTGCTCGGCGCTCATGCGTCAGCTTTTCGCAAGCTTGAACCTTCCGGCGAATGCGCGCAGGGGCAGGTCGGCGCTCGTGAGCAAGCCGGCGGGGGCTTCGACGACCGACTTGATGGCGTTCAGAGCCGGCAATCCGGTGACCGTCATGCCGATCGAGGCGAAGTTGTCGGGGTTGGACAGGTCAACACCGGGTTTCGGGAAGATCATGTGCTTGTTGTAGACGCACGGGTCTCCCTTGATGTGGGTGATGTAGCAGCCCTTGATGTCCCAATGCGGATCGGTGTGCGGGGTCATCTGCCACTCGAGGTGCGTCTCGATCCGCGGCACCCCGTCCACGATGCCCTGGTACTTGATGTAGTTGCCGCCCAGCGACCCTTTGGGCAGGGTGTACCAGCCAAGGTCGACGTCCTTGGTGCAGGCGCCCAGCTCGTAGGTGAACTTCACTTCGTCGAGTTCGAGGTCGAAGCAGTCGGCCATCATGAGCACGCTGTCGGCGAAGACGCGGGTGTACTTCTCCAGCTTGATCGGAATGCTCGGATCGTCGACAGGCAGCCCGTAGCCGACCTCGATCCAGGTGTCTTTGGAGTGGTGGCATGACACGTCCACCGACTCGATGGTGGTGACGTTCTCGATCTCGGCGACGTCGGCGGAACAGACCACACCGAGGATCTGGTTCAGGCCCGGATTCATCCCGGTGCCGTAGAACGTCGACCCGCCCTTTTCGCATGCCTCGCGCAGGAGTTGGGTCACCGGCCTGCCCGACGGGTGGGGGTGGTTGGTGTCGCGGTGCCAGCCGGTGATCCAGTCGGCCGTCGTGACGATGTCGATGCCCGCTTCGAGAACTTTGACGTAAAGGTCCTCGTCGGGGAACACACCGTGGAAGGTCAGAACGTCTGGCTTGGCGGCGATGATCTCCTCGATCGTGCCGGTGGCCGTGACGCCGTTCGGACCGATGCCCACCAACTCGCCGACGTCCCTTCCGACCTTTTCCGGCGAATAGCAATGCACGCCAACGAGTTCGAGATCGTCACGCTCACGAAGTCGCTTGATCATCTCGGAACCGACGTTGCCGGTGGCGACTTGGAAGACGCGGATCGGCCGGTTGGCGGGTGAGCTCATCGATGGTCAGCCTTTCTGCGCTGCATACACCTCGGCGGCGCTGCCACCGAGGCCGTCGGGATAGAACTGCTTGGCCCAGTTGCGAATTGCGGTGAACCCGTCGTACTCCGCGGTGGAAAGGGCGGGCGGGTCGGAGTAACGCTGGTGAGACCAGATGTGCACGTCCTGCAGGAACTGCCGAATGACTTCCTGCCCGAACTCGCGCGCCTTGGCCTCGGCTCTGGCCGGGTCTTTGGTAGGGGTCCGGCCGATGTAGACCATGAAGCGGACGTCTGAGGTGAACTCGTCAACCGGCGTGATCGCGCTGATGGTCCGGTTGTCGACCATGCCCCAGCTCTTGGTGACCGCAACTCCCAGGCCACCGTTGATGGCCTCCACTCCGCTGTTGACGTCGTCGATGCTCTGTTGGTCGTCTCCTTCGAACGTGATCGTGAAATCCACGTACGAGACGGGCTCGGCGAAGTCGTGACGGGTGAACACCGGGACGATCGGCGTTTGGTGGACGTACTTGAAATGCGCGAAGTCGACACCATTTTCGAGGATGTACTGCGGATGCAACTCCAGGTTGGGCTCGTACAACCTCATCTGCGGGTAGTAGTCGGCGGCGGTGTTGTCGTCGTCGAAGTCTGCGAAGATGTCGGGGACGTCGAAGGAGGGTTCCCCGCCGTCGATGTCGTGCCAGATGTAGATCGACTCGTTGCGCTCCACCGTCGGATACGTGCGGATCCGGCGCCCCCGGTTGGGCCGTTTCTCGTACGGGATGCAGACGTTGCGCCCTTCTCGGCTCCACTGCCACCCGTGGAACGGGCACTGGATGACTTCACCCTGGACGGTCCCGCCGTATCCCAAGTGCGCCCCAAGGTGCTCGCAATAGGCGTCCATGACGGTCACGGCCCCGGATTCTGCGCGCCAGGCGATCATCTCGCGGTCGAAGTACTTCATCGTGCGCACGTCGCCCACGCCGATCTCGGCCGCCCATGCGACCTGGAACCACCCGGTGGGCTTCATCGACAACGGCGGCTTGGCCATCTCCTCGATCCTCCGCTAGCCGTCCCTAGACCATACATCGACTCGCCGAATGTATGGCCAGGTGCTGGCTGGTTCCACGACGACGTTGTACCACTGTCCGTCGAGCGCCGTCATCGCGGCGGGTCTACTCTCGGCGCGACACCAGGCTCGGTTGACGGCCCGTCCCGTCGGACCCGGGCACGTCGCTTTCCTTCGTGCATTGCCGCCACCCGGGCGACCGGAATCGTGCGCCCGTGCTCGATGAGATCGCTTGGCAGGCGCTGCGGTTCGGGCATCGCCTCGGCCCACGGATCGCACCCGGCAATGGCGTCGATCGCGGTATGCACCGTGAAGTCGCCCGGGTTGACCGCGTCCAGGGCCGACCAGTCCACGGGGAACGAGACGGGCGTGCCCGGGCGCAAGCGAGGGCTGTAGGCGGCGACCACGGTCGCGCCCCCGGCGCGGGTAGAGTCGACGAACACCTTGCCCGCGCGGTCCTCCACGATGAAAGCCGTTGTGGCCAAAGCGGAGTCGAGCGCTTCGGCGCGAGCGGCGAGAGCGCGGGTGGCCGCCGCCACGTCGTCGACCGGAGCGCTGTCGTCGATCGGCACGAACACGTGGATGCCCTTGGCACCGCTGGTTTTCACGGCACCGGCGAGGCCGCAATCGGCGAGTGCTTGACGAACGAGATGAGCGACGGCAACCACGGCGGTGAAGTCGGCGTCGACGGGTGGGTCGAGATCGAGCACGAGATGCGTGGGCCGGTAGATGTCGTCAGCCAAGCCCAGCGTCGGGTGGTATTCGACGGCGCGCTGATTGGCGAGCCACAGCAGCGTGCGCCTGTCGTCGCAGATCGGGTAGCGCACCTCGCCCTTCGAGGTCGCCGCCCAAATCGGAACCGTGCGCACCCAGTCGGGGGTGTACTTCGGCACGTTCTTCTGCATGAACGGCGCGCGCCCGCGCAGCACCCTCAGCACGGTCAGCGGCCTGCCGGCCAGGCCGGGCAACATCCTGTCGGCCACCGCGTCCAGGTAATCCACCAGGTCGCGCTTGGTGGCGCCGGCATCGGGACTCAGCGGCTGGTCAAGGTTGGTCAGCTCAATTCCCGCGCGCTGCTCGCCGGCGCTCATAGGCTCAGACTAAGGGGGGCACGGATGCTCGCGGCGTCGCATGCGGCGCTTGTTTCAGATGATTGGGTCGTCTCCCGGCCGCAGCAGTCGCAACCATCGGTATCCGTAGCCTTCCAGGTCGAGATCGATGCGGCCGTTACCCCCGACGGGGTGCTCGGATAATCCGCCGAGAAGGTCGACGAGAACGGAACCCGGCGCCGCGTCCTCCAGTTGAATCGGCACGATGCAGCCGTCGGGTCCGAAGTTGTGCAGCGCGACCATTGCCCAACCGGACTTCTCCCGGCACACGTGGGCCAGCACCGCCGGGCTGGGTTGCTTCAGGATTTCGACGGTCGACCAGCCGATCTCAGGCTGTTGCCGATACGTGTAGATCAGGTCGCGAATGAACCACCAGAAGGACCGGTGATCGTGACGCTGGTCTGCGGCGTTCACGCGCTCCGGCCCGTAGAGGCCGTCCGGAATCGGACGAGTGAGCCGCCGCTTCGAAGACGTGGAGAAGCCGCCGTTGTCGCCATTGGTCCACTGCATGGGCGTGCGCACCGCGAGCCGCCCAGGCACGTCGAGGTTTTCGGCCATCCCGATCTCCTCGCCGTAGAACAGAACAGGGGTGCCGGGCAAGCGAAAAGGCGAGCGAATAAGCCATCCGCATCCGCCGCTCGTCACCACCGAGCATCGATGGAAGCCTTCGCCGGAGGCCGCGTCCGTACAGTTGCATGTCCGGGTCGGGGCCGAAAGCGTCGAAAACCTCTTGGCGCTCATCCTCGCTCAGCTTGTCAAGGGTGAGCTCGTCGTGGTTGCGCACGAAGTTGGCCCACTGGCTAGTCACGTCGAGTGCCGGTCGCTGCCGCAGTGCCTTGGCGATCGGCCGGGCGTCGCCGCGGGCCAGCGAAAGGTAGAAGTTCTGCATTCCGATGAAGTCGAACTGCATGTTGAGTCCGTCACCATCGGGACCACCGAAGAACGTTTTCTGGTCCTTGTACGTCAGATTCACTTCGCCGAGCAGAACGGCGTCTCCGGTGCGGCGGGTGATGAAGTTGCGGACGTCGCCGAGAAACTCGTTGGGGTCGAACACACCCGGATCACCCGGCGCGCCGGCTTTGGCGAACAGGAACGGTACCGCGTCGACACGGAAGCCCGAGACACCCAACTCGAGCCAAAAGCCAAGAGTCCGCGAAATCTCTTCCTGTACTTTAGGATTTGCGATGTTCAGGTCGGGCTGATGCTTGTAGAAATGGTGCAGGTACCACTCGTTGGTCCTGGGTTCGAGTTCCCACAGGCTGTCCTCCTGGTCGGGGAAGACGACGTCCTTTCGGCTCGACTTGGGCTCGGTCGCACTCCAGACGTAGTAATCGCGATACGGGTCGTCCTTGCTGCGGCGTGCGGACTTGAACCAGGGGTGAGCATCCGACGTGTGGTTCATGACGAAGTCGACGATGACCCGGATACCGCACGATCGTGCAGTCCGCACCAGCTCGACGAAGTCGCCGAGCGTTCCCAGGCGGGAGTCGACACCGAAGAAGTCTGTGATGTCGTAGCCGTCGTCCTTGCGCGCCGTCGGATAGAACGGCATGAGCCACAGGCACGTCACCCCGAGATCGAACAGGTACTCGATCCGCTCGGCCATCCCGCGAATGTCGCCGCAGCCGTCACCGTTCCAGTCGTAGAAGGTTTCGATGTCTGCGCAGTAGAAGACGGCGTTCTTCCACCACAGATCGCCCGTGTCGATTTTTCTCATGCGATCGCCGCGCTCGGCTGTGGTGGGGTCGGCGACAGCTGGGGTAGCACGTGCTCCCCGAACGTGTCGATGAAGTCCGACTGGTCCTTGCTCACGAAGTGCAGATACAACTCGTCCCAGCCCTGCTCGATGTCCTGCGCAAGCCACGCGGCGTGCTTTGCGAGGTCTTCGTGACGGGGATTTTCGGTCGCCTTCACCGCCGGGGGACCGGTCTCCTGATCGCGTCAACGCGTCTACCGTCTCGAGATCCCAACAAACGAGAGGGGCGAAGACGTTGCTGCGCCACTGGTCGTGGGCGATGGCGACGGCCTCGTCTTCGGTGGGAGCCCAACTCAGGTGGATCTGGAGGCGGACGAGGCCTCGCCCTCCGGCCTCTCGGTACGAGTCGAGGACCCGCCGGAGCGTCTCCTTCGGCTGGTTCACGGTGACCAAGCCGTCCGCCCAGGCGGCGTGGCGTGCCGCGGTTTCGGGGGTCACTGCCGCACCTACGAGATCGGGAACCGACTCGGGCAGCGTCCACAGCCGTGCCCGGTTGACGCGCACCAGACCGTCGTGGCTGACCTCCTCGCCGCATAGCAGGCGCCGGATGACGTCCACGCAGTCGACGAGGCGCTGGTCGCGTACCTCTTTACGGGGCCACGCGTCGCCGGTGACCCTCTCGTTGGAGGCTTCGCCGATCCGAAGGGCGGCCAGAAGCGGCGTGGAAACATCTGCGCCGCTGACGATCGCCTGGGCGACGACCGCGGGATGGTAACGCTGCCCGGGTGCGTTGACGACGCCGAACGACAGGTCGGTCGTCGCCAGCGCGGCACCGAGGAAGGGCCACGCGAAACCGGACTCCCCCTGCCGCGCACTCCACGGACTGAAGTGGTCGGAAGACATCGCGGCGGTGAAGCCGGCCTGCTCGGCATGCCTGACATCCCGGAGAAGATGGGCGGGGTTGATCTGCTCGTGGAAGCAGTGGAATCCGATCACCGTCATGCCGACGACTCACCCCTTCTCAGCCCGTTCGAGCGTTACTCGTCGGTGTCCGTGCTCGGACCCGCAGGTGTGGCGCCACCTTCGTCCGACCAGTCGGAGCCGCGTTCGGTGTCCTTCGCCGGATCGGTTTCAACGTCGTCGTCCGCGCTCTGCGGTCCCGCCTCGGTCGCTCTTGTGGTCGGGATCTTCCTTACCCATATGTAAGAACTACCCGTCGAGCGCAGGTTCAAGCTATTGATGTTGGTGGCCGGATCCGGAGGCTGCGCGGTGATGTCATTGGAAGCCGTGACACGGCGTGGGGCCGCGCTGTGAGCAGGTCACCTGAGTCGTTCAGCACCCACGGCATTGGCGGCGTGCGCATCGTGGCTGACCGGCTCGGCGATCCGCTTGCGCCCGCCGTGGTGTTCCTGCACGGCGGGGGCCAGACCCGGCGTTCGTGGGGACGCGCAGCCGCGGCGGTGGCCGAGCGCGGGTGGCAGGCGGTCACCGTCGACTTGCGAGGTCATGGCGAGTCGGAGTGGTCGGAGGATGGCGATTACCGCGTCACCAGCTTCGCCGGTGACGTGTTGGAGGTGTTAGGTCACCTTCCGCCGCGACCGGTGTTGGTGGGCGCTTCCCTGGGTGGGTTCACGGCGATGCTTCTCGCAGGCGAGCTTTCGCAGAACACGGTGCGCGCGGTGGTGCTCGTCGACATCGTGCCCGAGATGAATCCATCCGGAGCGACGCGGATACACAAGTTCATGTACGACCGCATGGAGTCGGGATTCGACTCACTGGACGAGGTCGCCGACATGATCCAGGAATACAACCCGCATCGACGCCGGCCATCTGATCTCGACGGCCTCCGGGTCAACCTGCGCCGCCGCGGCAATCGCTGGTACTGGCATTGGGATCCGAAGTTCATCGACGGCACCTCGGCGCTTCCGCCCATCGAAGTGACCGAAGTCGATCGCCTCTACGCGGCGGTCGAGGCGATCCTGCGCAACGACGTGCCGATGCTTCTGGTGCGAGGCCAGATGAGCGACCTGGTGACCGAGGAGCGGGCCGACGAGTTTCTGTCGCGCTTCCCGGAGATCGACTTCGTCGACGTCGGCGGCGCCGGGCACATGGTCGCCGGTGATCGCAACGACGTCTTCGCCGGAGCCGTGGTCGAATTCCTCGCCCGGCATGCTGCGGACCGGTGATCATCGGCATGAGAACTCGGAACCCTGAACTGCCTGCCAAACCGCGAGTTGGCCTGCGTAGAGCTCCACGGAAGTACGGCCGAAGCCTCGAATTATTCGACGTCGGGTTCACCCGACAGACGCAAGACGGCCGTGCGCGCTCTGCGCTGCAACGCGACCGCGGCCGACCAGTCGGTGAGCGTTGGTGCGATCGGCTCACCGATGATGATGTTCACAGCTCCGTGCCGGGGAAATCGATGCTCGGGTCGCAGAATCTCACGGGTCCCGCGTATTGCGACAGGAACCACTGGCACTCCGACTTGGGCGGCCACGACGAATGCGCCCATGTGGAAAGGCCGTAGGCCCGGGGCGCGCGCCAGTCGGCCCTCGGGGAAGATCACCAACGACTCTCCAGCTCGAACGAGCGCTGCGACGAGGTCGGTGTCGGCCACGCTGTGCTCCCGCTCGTAGCGTTCGACGAACTCCGCGCCGAGCCGTTTGAGCACGAATCCGTTGAGCCTCTCCCCCTCGAGCACTTCGCCGGCGACGAACCGATACGCCGGTGACAGCACCGCGGCAAGCGCGAGCCCGTCGAGCCAGCTCGGATGGTTGGCTACAACAATGGAAGTGCCGTCGGGAAGCTGATCCAAACCATGAACCGCCAGCGGGGTTCGGGTGAGTCGGGCGAGCATCCGCACGGCTGCGCCGGCGAGTTGCCGACGCCAACACATCCGAGGCACGAGCGCCATCAGCACGATGGTCGGCACCGCCAGGATTGCGTAGACCGACCATGCGTAGGCCGCGTAGGCCTGCGCCGTTGCCGCGCGACGTGCGCGCCGCCAAGACGGCACGGCCCCGCGCAGCCGAAAAAGCGCCAGCTCCCACCACAGTGCCCGCTGGCGGGTGCCGATTCGGCCCTGTTCGTAGACGTCTCGGCTGGCTGCGCGCCGGATCTTGCCGCTCGATGTTTTAAGGACGCTGCGTGGCGGCGCCAGCACCACATCGTCGGGGGCGAGACCCACCAAATCGACCGTTGTGGAGACGATTTCAGAACGCAATGCGTCCTTCGTCTCCTCATCGGTTTCCCGGGTCTCGGCCATGACGATCAGCCGCTCGGCGCCGCCCTTTGGGTCCGGGCTCGCGAACACCGCGACGCACCCCTTGCGAATACCGGCAATGTTGCCGACCGCCTCTTCGAGTTCGGTCGGGTGGAGATTGCGGCCGGCCCTGATGATGATGTCTTTCACCCGACCGGTGACGTAGAGATCGGCGTCGGCCAGATAGCCGAGATCACCGGTGTCAAGCCAGTCGCGGTGGAACAGTGACCGCGTGATCCCGGGGTTGTGCAGGTACCCGGCGGTCGCCGAGGGGCCGCGGAATTCGATCCGCCCCTCACGCCGTTCGGCGAGCTCGTTGCCCATGACGTCGACGATCCGGATCTCGTGGCCGGGTAACGGCAGCCCGCAGGCAACGAAACGAAGGGCGTCGGTGCGGTCTGACGTGACGGGATCCGCGCGCCCCGACCGCACGAAAGTGTTGCGGTCGACACAGTCGATCAATGGTGCGCGGCCCAATGGTGGGAAGGTCAGACCCACTGACGATTCGGCTAGCCCGTAAACCGGCGCGATCGCCTCCGGCCGTAGCCCGTATCCGGCGAAGCGCTTGACGAACCGCTCGACTGTAGCCGGGCTGACTGGTTCGGCACCGTTGTAGGCCAAACGCCAGCTGCTCAAGTCCAGACCATCGATCTCGCTGTCGTCGATTTTGCTCAGGCACAGTTCATAACCGAAGTTGGGACCGGCCGAGATGGTCCCGCGGTTGGCGTCAATCGCTTTGAGCCACCGCGACGGTCGGGTGAGGAACACCTGCGGGGCCATTATGACTAGCGGCATGCCGTAATAGAGACTGCCGAGCCACGCCCCGATCAAACCCATGTCGTGGTAGAGCGGGAGCCAACTGACGAACGTGTCTGTAGCCGAGACTTCGGCGGCCTGGCCCATTGCCCGGATGTTGGCCAGCAGGTTCGCATGGGTGAGGGCTACCCCCTTGGGCTGGCCGGTGCTGCCGGAGGTGTATTGAACCAGCGCCAGATCGGTTGACCCTGGCCGGGGCAACGCGGAAGCGGTTGCAGCCGTGAGGGATTCGAGAACGACGACGTCTCTCAGGGATTCGACGGTCGCGCGTAGCAAACGACCGAGCGGAATGGCTTCAGGCACGGTGACCAGCAGCACAGCCCGAGCGTTGGCCAGGATGCCGCTGTGTCGACGCAAGTGGTCGGCCAACTGCGACGGCCTCGCCGGCGGATAGATCGGCACGGGGACAGCGCCGGCGAGGAGTATCCCAACGAAGGCGACGAAGTAGGCCCGACTGGTGGGCAACATGATCGCGACGGTGTCGCCGGGGATGACGTCGCGGGTCAGCAGCCCCGCCGCTACGGTGGCCGCCTCGCCGTGCAGCGTCGCATAAGACAAATCCTCGGGACTGCCCGACTCGTTCAGAATGCGGATGTGGGTGCGGTCGGGAGTCGCACGCAGGTGCCAAGTGAGAGCGTCATTGAGCGTCGAGGCCGCCGAAGGCGTTCCGATGGCTCCGGTGGTGGCCGGGAGCGCGATCACACCGGTTTCCTCGCTCAGTGGAACCCGAACTTCGGTGACGGCCTGCAGCAGGTCGCGTGGCGTTTCCGCGGTACCGAGCAGGTGGGACGGCAGTGTCACCCGGAACTCATCTTGGACCCGGCGCAGTAGCTCGGCCAACTCAAGGCTTCCAATGCCCAAGTCGTCGAAGGGGCTGTCGAGCGTGACGACGAGCCGCGACGCGTGAGGGTGGACCTCGGTGTTCAGGCGCTGCACCAACTCAATAACGCGCGCGGCGCGGCCGTCGTCAGCCATGGTGCCGAGAATTCCTAAGGCGCGCAGATCGCGTTGACGAATGAGGCGATCTGGTCTTCGGGCAGGTGCCGCGCGAGGTGAGCCTCGCTGATGGTTGCCGCGCCTGCGTGCATGATGTCTTTGGCACTGATGGTGCCCTCCTGGACGGCACAAGATCGTCGTTCCCAGCTCGAAGGTAGGAATGAGACCTGCGCGGGACTAGGGCCATTGGGCCTTCGCAGCTCCCACATTCGACCTTCGCAAGCGTCCGCCGCAGCGCCGCGAGATTCACCTGATGGTCCGGTATTGATCGGCAAGGATGTGGACATCACGGTGCTTGATGGCCGGTTGACCACCAAGGATGAAGGCACCGGAAAGACGATTGGCAGAAACCTCGACGGCTGCGGTCGTCCGGCCGAGTTGCCCGACGACGCACGACGTCTTCCGGAAAGGTCTCTTTGCCTCGTTCGGCCCTGAGGCGAACGCTGGCCTGCCAGTGCTCTCGTCCTGCTGCTATTGAGCCTTGTTCCCTATTCCTGCCGGTAGCCATGCGATGAGTCTGTGGATGCGCTCTACTGAACTGGAAGGAACGTGACCGTTCCAACTTTTATGAGCAATAGGTAGCGGCCGCAATGGCAATACGGCAGGACATAGGCGCGCTGTTCACCGACCTCTATGAGGTCACGATGGCGCAGGCCTACCGGGCTGAAGGGATGACGGGCACAGCGGTATTCGAGACGTTCTTCCGCAAACTTCCACCTGGCAGGGCCTACATCATGGCCGCTGGCCTGCCTGACGTACTCGACTTCCTCGAATCGTTTCACTTCGACCGCCAGGACCTGGAATACCTGCGCGGCCTTGGCCTGTTTTCCGACGAGTTCCTGGCGTGGCTCTCCGGCGTGCGCTTCACCGGCGACGTCTGGGCCGTGCCGGAAGGAACCGCGGTGTTCCCGAACGAGCCGATCGTGCAGGTGATCGCGCCGATCATCGAAGCCCAGCTCGTCGAGACCTTTGTACTGAACCAGATTCACTTGCAGAGCGTGCTCGCCAGCAAGGCCGCGCGGGTGGTGGACGCCGCGCGCGGGCGCATTGTTGTGGACTTCGGCGCTCGACGCGCGCACGGCACCGATGCGGCGCTGAAGGTCGCGCGCAACAGCTACCTCGCGGGCGCCAGCGGCACATCGAACCTCCTCGCGGCACAGCGGTACGGCATCCCCGCATTCGGCACCATGGCCCACAGCTTCGTCCAGGCGTGCGACAACGAACTCGACGCCTTCTATGCATTCGCTCGGCTCTATCCCGGCACGACACTGCTCGTCGATACCTACGACACCTTGCGCGGCGTCGATAATGTCATCGAATTGGCTGAGCGGTTGGGCGACCGGTTCACCGCGCAGGCGGTCCGACTTGACTCCGGCGACCTCGGCACACTGTCGAAAGCCGCGCGCGCCCGACTGGACGCGGCGGGTCTGAATCACGTCGGAATCTTCGCCTCGTCAGGCCTTGACGAGCACCGCATCGCAGCGCTGTTGGACGACGGCTGCCCCATCGACGGTTTCGGCGTGGGCACCAAGCTCGTAGTCGCCGAGGACGCGCCCGCCCTCGACATGGCCTACAAGCTGGTCGAGTACGCCGGGATCGGGCGAACCAAGTTCTCCAGCGGCAAGCTGATCTACCCAGGACGCAAGCAGGTCTTCCGCAGCGTCGACAACGGAACCTTGGCCGGCGACACACTAGGTCAGCCCGGCGAACAGCTCGCCGGTGGGCCGTTGCTGGTGCCCGTAATGCGTCACGGCCGGCGCACTGCCGAGTACATCGCTGAACTCGATGCGGCGCGAGAATGGGCGCGCAATCAGGTCAATGCGCTTCCGTCGCAACTTCGTTCGCTAACCGATGCGGACCAGCCCTATCCAGTGTTCGTCAGTCCAGGCATCGCAAGGGAGCTCGAGAGGCTGCAACACACCGTCTGAATCGGCCGGAGGCGGATGATCGTCGTTGAAATCGCGGCAAGCCCCTTGCCGTGCAACACGTTCCGCGATCAATCTTTGGCAAGCCCAACAGCTTTGGGAGTGAATGCCGCACTCTGTGGTCGGTGTTCGAGGGACCTTTCCGCCAAACAGACACCGACCGTTCCTTCTCAGGGACCAAATGCCCTCAGACGGGGGCTTACGACTCTGTCGACGAATGTGGGCGCTTTGTACCGTTGGCGCGGCTTCATAACACATGCGTCACGCCAATACGGGCACGGTAGTCGGTCACGCGTCTCGTGCCGGCGCGGGTCGACAAAGGGCAGGAGCAGTACACATGCAACTAGAACGCTTCCGATCGATGGTGAGCGCGCCGGGCCCGTTCGTGTCGGTCTATCTCGATGATTCGCGTGATACCGCGGAAGCCGATGCGCAGCTGGACGCGAGGTGGCGCGATATCCGGCGCCATCTAGCGGACCGAAGCGTGGACGAGGACGTCATCGTCACCCTGGAGCGGGCCATACTGCACAGCGAAGCGGCCGTGGGTCGACGTGGCCGTGCAGTGATCGCGGCCGGCAATCAATTGTTAGTCAACGAGTATCTGACCAGCCCACCGTTGGCCACGGCGTTTCGCGTATCGGACTACCCGTACATCCTGCCGTTGGTGGATCTCGGCACTCAGCGCCGCCCGACGTATGTGTTTGCCGCCGTCGACCATGTCGGTGCCGACATCACCCTGCATCGGCATGAGGTCGTCCACTCCGAGACCGTCGATGGTGGCG
Organism: uncultured Actinomycetota bacterium; assembly: GCA_963775205.1. GTDB lineage: Bacteria > Actinomycetota > Actinomycetes > Mycobacteriales > Mycobacteriaceae > Mycobacterium. The sequence goes on from CAVZHV010000002.1 coordinate 864,331, forward strand.
GCTATCCGGTGAACAAACCCGTCACGGCCGGGTGGAGCGGATATGGCGACTTCCAGCACTCAACCGAAGAGGCCATCCGCATGAACGAGCGCGCCGTTGTTGATCGACTCACTGAGCTCGTGGACGAAACGGACCCCGAGGTGGTGTTCGTATGCGGAGAGGTGCGTGGGCGCACCGACGTGGTCTCGGCGCTGCCACAGCGTGTCGCCGCGCGGGTATGCCAATTGCACGCAGGAGCATTGGGTAGACGCATCGGCGAGGACGAGATCGGCGATTTGATCGACGCAGAATTCGAGCGTCGCCGACTTGCCGAGATCACCGACGTGGCCGAGCGGTTCCAGTCGGAGATCGGACGCCGGTCAGGGCTGGCGGCGGAGGGGCTCGCGGCGGTGTGTGCCGCGCTGCGGGCCGGCAACGTCGACACACTGATCGTCGGCGAGCTCGGCGACGCCACGGTCGTCACGGGGGAAGCACTCACCACCGTCGCACCCGACACCGATGCGCTCTCCGAACTAGGGGAAGCTCCGTACCGGGTGGTGAGGGCTGATGAGGCGCTGCCCTTCGTAGCGATCACCGTCGGCGCGTCGTTGGTTCCAGGCGGCGACCGCATCACGCCGACCGATGGAATTGGGGCCCTGCTCCGATACGCCGGAGCTGGCGCGATTCCCAACGAAGGGGCGCCGAGCCGATCGGTCGCGCCATAGCACTGTGCTTTTCGGCTGCGTCGTCATGTGATGAGGGGGCTTCTTCAGACACTCGTTGGCTGCGGGACCAGGCGTCAACGGCCGATGTTTGGCGATGCAAGCCTGTGCACATCGATCACCCGAGCAATGTCGCTTGCCGTCACGATGCCGATCACCTGACCCCCCTCGACGACGAGCGCGCGTCCGCCGGCCTGCGGCGCCAGCCGCTCGAGCAGCGCGGTGAGCGGTTCGTGCTTCTCCGCGGTCGGCACTTGGTCCCGGGGTATGGCGACGTCACGAATCAGTGTGGTGCTGCGCTGATCCGGCGGGACCGCACGTAGCTGGTTGAGCGTGATCAGTCCGGTGATCGTCCCGTCGGAGTTCTCGACCGGATACGACGAGTGACGGTCGCCCAGTAGATAGCGCTGGATGAATTCGTCGACGGAGATCCAGCCGGGAGCCGTGTGCGGTCGGGCGGTCATGGCGTCGGCCACGGACACTCCCGTCAGCGACTGCCGGGTCAGTATCACCGTTTCCTCGTCACGAGAGGCGGTGAGCAGGAACCAGCCGATGAATGCCATCCACACGCCGCCCACCAGTGCGCCGGCCAGGAACTCGAGCAGACCTATCCCGATCAACACATAAGCGACGACTCTTCCGGCTCGCGCCGCGCCGACGGCGGCGCGCACCGGATCACCGTGCCGGCGCCAGAGGTAAGCGCGCAGGATCCGACCACCGTCCAACGGCGCGCCGGGCAGCAGGTTGAACAGCCCGAGGACCAAGTTGATTGCGGCCAGCCACCAGGCAACGGCGACGACGATGTCCGAGGTCCCAACCGCCTGCAGACCGGCGGCCGCCCCCGCGAACGCCGCGGCGAGCCCCAGGCTCACCGCCGGACCAGAAGCGGCGATCCAGAAGGCCGTGCGAGGTGTGCTCGCGTCGCGTTCGAGGCGGGCTATTCCTCCGAACAACCACAACTTCACGCCGAGCACCTTGATGCCGTCGCGGCGGGCGACGATCGCATGGGTCAGCTCGTGAGCCAGCAGCGACGCAAGCAGCACCACGGCACCGCATGCTCCGGCAATCCAGTACGCAATCGGCGCGTAGCCCGGTGCCGTGCTGGGCAGTGTGGCGGCCAAGCTCCACGTGAACAACCACATGATGACCAGCACGCTCCAGTGCACGCTCACGGGAAAGCCGACAACCTTGCCTAGGGGCATACCTTCGTCCAACATCTCCTCCGCATCTCCACCATTGACGCTACCGGCGCAACGGGCCAGACGTCTTGAGCCTGAGGTCTCAGGCGTCCCTGGCCGAAGGTCCCGACAGGGGGCCAACCCTGTCGTGGTCAACCTGAGCGCATCCCTTGGCGCCCAACCGCTGTCCGGAAGCCGTGAGCGCGGACGCGGACCTTGAGGACGTTCGGCCCTCGCCGCGCACCCGTTGGGGAGCGACACTTCACGTAAGTACGAGAAATCGGTGGGTCGTAGGGAGGACAAAATGGCAGAGCACGCCATGACGCAGCAGAAGCCGAAGAAGGCTGTGAAGAAGGTTGCGAGCCAGGCGGCGCCGATCGAGGAGAAACGGGGGGCGAGGATTGAAGTGCTGACCTGCGATCCCGGCAGGAAAGTCGTGATAGTGCTTGGTTGCCACATCGATTCCATGCGCCACAGAGAGAACGCGTACTTCTTCCAGGCCGGCGACGAGTTGATCGGAATGATCGTCGAGGGCGGCACCGTCGAGTACGAGCCCGCCGACCACACATACGTCGTGCGCCTGGCCGACGGACACCACACGGCTGACTGACCTGCGTTCATGGCTGCGAGTCACGAAATCCAAGACTGCCGCCGCTGAGAAAACGACGGCGGCAACATAATGGGCCCCGCAGTGGTTTCACCAGAGTTGTTGCCGCGCCAGCCGCACGCATTGCGCGTCGATAGCGTTGCACACGAGTTGGGGGTTGACCCGTCGGTCGGCTTGACCGATGCCGAGATCGAGCGGCGTCGGCAGCTGTTCGGGCGAAATTTTCTTGCGACGCGAAAGCCGGTGTCCGACCTCGCCTTGCTGGCGCGCCAGTTGACCAGCCCGGTGATGGCCTTGCTCGCGGCAGCGATGGGGTTGTCCTTTTCGTTTGGTGAGTGGCAACAGGCGATAGCGATCGCCGTCGTCCTCGTGATCAATACGGCGATCGGCTACATCACGGAGCGCAGGGCCGTCCGCTCGGTGGAGGCGTTGCGAGCCCTCGGCGGCCGCAGTGCTCGCGTACGGAGGAACGGTCAATCCGAGGTCGTCAACGCCGACGCGTTGGTGCCCGGCGACGTCGTGCTCTTCGAGGCCGGAGATATCGTGCCGGCGGACCTACGATGCGTTAGCAGCGCCGCGCTGGGCGTCGACGAGTCGGCACTCACCGGCGAATCCGTGCCCGTTGGCAAAAACGTGGAGCCGGACCCGGAGTCGGCTCCCGTGCATGAGCGCGCCGCGATGCTGTTCAAAGGCACCCATGTGGTTCGAGGCAGTGGCGAAGGGATCGTGGTGGGCACCGGGCTGGCCACGGAGCTTGGCCGCGTGACCCAGCTGGTCGAGGAGACCGACGAGGGCGAGTCTCCGCTGCAGAACCAGCTGGCACGTCTGTCCCGCCAACTCATATGGCTGACCCTCGTGCTGGCGTGTGCGCTCGTAGCGGCTGGGCTGCTCACCGGCAAGCCGCTGCTCCTAATGGTCGAGACCGCGATCGCACTCGCCGTGGCGGCGATCCCGGAAGGCCTGCCGATCGTCGCGACACTGGCCCTCGCCCGAGGCATGCTGCGCATGGCGCGGCTCAACGCGCTCGTGGAGAGGCTCTCGGCAGTCGAGACGCTCGGCTCGACGACCGTGGTCCTCACCGACAAGACCGGCACGCTGACCGAGAACCGCATGACCGTCGAACGCGTGGTCACCCCGACCGGCACGTTTTTCTTCAATTACCAGGCTCACGCCGTTGTCGCCGGAGGCGCGCCGGTCGACCCGTCCGCCGAGGCAGACCTGAACCAGGCCCTGTTGACGTGTGTGTTGTGCGGCAACGCCGACTACGACCTCGAAAATGACACCGGCAGTGGCGATCCGATGGAGGTCGCGCTGCTGCGCGCCGGTGGACTCTCAGGCTTGGTTCGCAGCGAGCAGCTCGAACTGCTGCCGGAAGTGGCCGAACATCCGTTTGACCCTGCCACCAGATGGATGGCCACCGTACACCGCGATCGCGACGGGTATCTCGCTGCCGTCAAAGGAGCCCCCGAAGAGGTGTTGGCGCTGACGGATCGGACCGGCCTCTCCGCGGAACCGCTTGACGACCGCGGAAAGGCGAAGTGGCTCAACGAGGCTCACGAGCTCGCTGCCAACGGGCTACGGGTGCTCGCGCTCGCCACTGACCGAAGCGCGGACCCAGAGCACCCGGTCGGCGACGGTCTCGCGTTCGTCGGGCTGGTGGCATTGCAGGACCCAGCACGACCCGACATCGCCGACGCCATCGCGTCACTTCACCGCGCGGGCATCGATGTGGTGATGGCCACGGGCGACCATCCGGCCACGGCATTGACCATCGCTCGCAGTGTCGGCATTGCGGGCACCGATGCGAACGTCACGACTGGTCAGGAGCTCTCCGGCTTGAAGGAAGCACCCGCTTCCGCACGTGACGAGGTTGCACGGCAGCGCGTCTTCGCGCGGGTGAGTCCCGAGCAGAAGCTCGATCTGATCGATCTGTTCCAGAGCCAAGGCGAGGTCGTCGCAATGATCGGCGACGGCGTGAACGACGCGCCGGCACTGACGAAAGCTGATATCGGCGTCGCCATGGGCAAGCGGGGCACCGACGTCGCACGCGAGGCGGCCGACATCGTGCTGCTCGACGACCGATTCACGACGATCGTGACCGCGGCGCGCGAGGGCAGGGTCATCTTCGACAACATCCGCCGTTTCTCGACGTACTTGTTGTCCTGCAACATCGCCGAGGTGCTGGTGGTGGGGTTGGCCGTCGTCGCCGGTCTGCCGCTACCGCTACTGCCCCTACAGATCTTGTTCCTCAACCTGGTGACTGACGTGTTCCCCGCTTTCGCGTTGGCCGCCGGCGAGGCAGAAGGAGACGTCCTCGACCGGCCACCGCGACCGCCTGGTGAGCCGATCGTCACCTCGAGCCTCTGGCGCATCATGGCTGGCTACGGTTTGGCGATCTCGGCGAGCACACTCGCCGCGCTGGTGGCCGCCGAATACTGGCTTGGGCTTGACGCCGCTGCGGCCACGACAGTGTCATTCCTCGCCATCGCACTGGCGCAGCTGTGGCATGTCTTCAACATGCGCAGCGTGCGGAGCGGCGTGCTGCGCAACGCTGTTACCTGCAACCGGCTTGTCTGGTACGCGCTGGCGCTATGCCTCGGGCTGATCGTGCTGGCGGTGACGGCGCCGGTGTTGGCAACGGCGTTACAGATTCAGCCGATCGGCGTCGAAGGCTGGGCACTGGCGATCGGATGTAGTCTCCTGCCGCTGGCGGCGGGACAGCTGTGGCTGGCTGGCCATCGTTCGCTCAAGGACTCGACTGTGACGATTGACAGTGGCGGCGGTGGTCCGTGGTGACCGGTGATTCGGATGGCGTGACGGTACTGCTGGGCGGTGACGTCATGCTCGGCCGTGGCGTCGATCAGGTTCTGCCTCATCCCGGCGAACCGGAATTACGCGAGTCCTATATGCGTGACGCGAGAGGGTATGTCCGTCTGGCCGAGCGCGTGAACGGACCGATTCCCCGCCCCGTGGATTGGCCGTGGCCCTGGGGCGAGGTGCTAGCGCTCCTGGAGGACGCCGCTCCCGACGTTCGGCTGATCAACCTGGAGACAACGATCACCGCCGCCGGTGAATTCGCACCCCACAAACCGGTGTGTTATCGGATGAACCCGGACAACCTGCCCGCACTGACGGCGTTCCGTCCGGACGTGTGCGCTCTCGCCAACAACCACATTCTCGATTTCGGCTATCAGGGGCTGACCGATACGGTCGCAGCTCTTACTGAGGCGGGGATCCAGGGCGCTGGAGCGGGTGCCGACCTGACCGCGGCCCGCCGGCCGGCGGTGGTAGCGGTTGACGATGAACATCGGGTGCTGATCGGCTCGGTGGGGATGAAATCAGCTGGCGTTTACGAATCTTGGGCCGCACAGAGCGAGCGAGCCGGAGTGTGGCTGATCTGGGATCCGTCGCAGCGTGACGCCGCCGACGACGTCGCCGCGGAGCTGCTGGCGCATAAGCGCGACGGCGATGTCGCGATCGTCTCGGTGCATTGGGGATCCAATTGGGGCTACGCGATAGAGCCCAGCGACATCGCGTTCGCGCACCGACTGATAGATGCCGGTGTCGACATTGTTCACGGACACTCCTCACACCATCCCCGTCCGGTCGAGATATACCGGGGCAGACCGATTCTGTATGGCTGCGGCGATGTCATCGACGACTACGAGGGCATCGGAGGGCACGAAGCTTTCCGCAGCGACCTCCGGCTGTTGTATTTGGCCTCCTGCGATCCCGCAACCGGTGAATTGATCTCGCTGCACATGATTCCGCTTCGCGTACGCCAGATGCGCCTGGAGCGCGCGTCCCGAACCGACGCCGAATGGCTGCGCAAGACCATGGAGCACACAAGCCGCCGGTTCCACGTCGGTGTCGCCGCCCGGCCCGACGATCTACTGGAGGTCGCTTCTTCGCGCAACCCCCGGACGACTTCAGCAGGTTGAGGACTAAATCCCATATCGGCCGGTCGTCATCAACGGCACACTCGGGTCATGAAGCTGTTTGACGATCGGGTCGACGCTGGACGCCAGTTGGCGCACCGGCTGGAATATCTGCGCGGCCAGGACGTCGTTGTCCTCGGCCTGCCGCGCGGCGGAGTGCCGGTGGCCTTCGAGGTCGCGAAGGTACTGAAGGCACCGCTCGACGTCCTCGTCGTACGCAAGCTCGGTGTGCCGTTCCAGCCCGAATTGGCCTTCGGTGCGATCGGCGAGGACGGAGTGCGGGTGCTCAACGACAGCATCGTGCGTGCAGCACATCTCGACGGCGACGACATGGAAGCGGTCGAACGCAAGCAGCGGATTGAGTTGCGACGCCGCGCGGAACACTTCCGCCGCGGGCGTGACCGGATCACGTTGACGGGGCGGATCGCCGTTCTTGTCGATGACGGCATCGCGACCGGCGCGACGGCCAGGGCGGCCTGCGAGGTTGCCCGTGCACACGGGGCGAGCCGGGTGGTGCTGGCGGTTCCCATCGGCCCCGACGACATCGAGGCGAGGTTCGCCGGGTACGCCGACGAGGTGGTGTGCGTGCACACGCCAGCGGTGTTCTTCGCCGTGGGGCAGGGTTACCGCAACTTCACCCAGACCTCCGACGACGAAGTGGTCGCGCTTCTCGATCGCGCGCGTAACGACTTTGGCGAGCCGGCCGCGATCGATGCCGCCGCAGACCCGCCGTTGCGCGACGAGGAAGTCCGAGTGTTCGCCGGGCCGGTGTCGGTCGCCGGGCACCTGACCATCCCCGAGAACCCCAAGGGCATCGTGGTTTTCGCTCACGGCAGCGGAAGCAGCCGGCACAGTCCCCGCAATCGTTACGTCGCTGAGTTCCTGAACGGGGCGGGCCTTGCGACGCTGTTGTTCGACCTGCTAACGCCCGACGAAGAACGCAACCGCGCCAACGTCTTCGACATCGAACTGCTCGCATCCCGGCTCGTGGGCGTGACCGGATGGCTCGCCACCCAGACGGACACCGCGTCGCTGCCGGTCGGCTACTTCGGCGCAAGCACCGGGGCGGGTGCGGCGCTGGTCGCGGCCACGGATCCCCGAGTGAAAGTTCGTGCCGTCGTATCGCGCGGCGGCCGGCCCGATCTCGCGGGTCGCTCGCTGGCGAACGTCGTGGCGCCGACGCTGCTGATCGTGGGCGGACGCGACGAGGTGGTCCTGGAACTGAACCGACGCGCGCAAGCGGCGATACCCGGCCACTGCGAACTCGCCGTAATCCCCGGCGCGACGCACCTTTTCGAAGAACCGGGCACCCTTGAAGAGGCCGCCCAGCTGGCGCGCGACTGGTTTACCGATCATTTGTGCCACGCTGCTGCGAACAAATAGGCGAGACCGGACCCTATGGGGACCAGCGCATCAGGGCATCGAAGCGTCCCGCACACGGCGGATCTGCGGATCGAGGCATGGGCGCCGACCCGAGACGGCTGCATCAGGCAAGCAGTGCTTGGCGCAGTGGAAAGCTTCCTGGACACATCGTCGGCTCACACGCAACAGACTCGCCGGCGCCGGGTCAAAGCAGAGCGCGATGACGATCTGCTGGTTGCCGCACTGGAGGAGGTCATCTACCTCTTGGACACGACCGGAGAGGCCCCCGTCGATGTCAACCTGAGCAAAGCCGACGGCGGTGTCGACATGACATTGGAGATGGTGAACGCGAGCGCGGTCCCCCAGGTGGGCGCTGTGCCAAAGGCGGTGTCGCTCAACGACCTTGACCTGTCCGAAAGCAAGCGCGGATGGCGATGTTCGGTAACTCTTGACGTCTGATGGAGCAGCCAGATGAAGTTGATCGAGGAGACCCCGTACCGGTTCCGAATCGAACAAGAAGGCGCCATGCGGGTGCCTGGGATCGTGTTCGCTTCCCGCGCACTGCTCCCCGAAGACATGGCGCTCACTCAAGTGGCGAACGTGGCGACGCTGCCGGGGATCGTCCGGGCCTCCTTCGCGATGCCGGATGTGCACTGGGGATACGGGTTTCCGATCGGTGGCGTGGCGGCAACGGACGTCGACGGCGGCGGCGTCGTCTCCCCCGGGGGCGTCGGATTCGACATCTCGTGCGGAGTGCGTCTGCTCGTGAGTCCGGAACTGGACCGCGACCGGCTGCGGCCACGGCTGCGCGCAGTGATGGACCACCTCGATGCCGCGATACCGCGCGGGCTGGGCACCGAGGGAGTATGGCGTGTGCCGGACCGGCGCGCATTGGAGCGGGTACTCACCGGTGGCGCCCGCTTCGCGGTGGAGCAGGGACACGGCGTCGGGCGCGACTTGCAGCGGTGCGAAGACGGCGGCGTGCTCGACGGTGCCGATGCTGCGACAGTCAGCGACCGTGCGATCGAACGCGGATTGGGGCAGATCGGCAGCCTGGGTTCCGGCAACCACTTCCTCGAGGTACAGGCGGTGGATTGCATCTACGACGAAGCCAGCGCCGCGCAGATGGGACTGGCGGAGGGCACGATCTGCGTGATGATCCACACCGGCTCACGCGGCCTGGGGCACCAGATCTGCACCGACCATGTTCACCAAATGGAAAACGCCATGAGGCGTTACGGCATTGACGTGCCAGACCGCCAACTGGCCTGCGTTCCCGTCCGCTCCTCTGAGGGGCAGGCATATTTGGCGGCGATGGCCGCCGCAGCCAACTACGGACGCGCCAACCGCCAATTGTTGACCGAGGCGACCCGTCGCGTGTTCGATCAGGAGACCAGGTCGACTCTGGATGTGCTCTACGACGTGTCGCACAACCTGGCCAAGCTCGAGCAGCATCCCGTCGACGGCCGCTTACGCACGGTGTGTGTGCACCGCAAGGGGGCGACCCGCTCGCTGCCACCGCACCATCCGGACGTACCAACCGAACTGGCCGCGATCGGGCAGCCAGTTCTGATACCGGGCACGATGGGCACCGCCTCCTACGTACTGGCGGGAGTGCCCGACAACCCGGCATTCTTCTCGACCGCACACGGTGCCGGCCGGGTGCAGAGCCGCCACCAGGCCGCCCGCCACACCAATGCCGATGTGCTCCGCAGGGATTTGGAAAAGGCCGGCATTCTCGTTCGCGGCAGCTCTCGGCGCGGGCTGGTCGAGGAGAAGCCGCAAGCGTACAAGGACGTCGACGCCGTCATCGAAACCACTCACCGCGCGGGACTCGCGCGTACGGTCGCGCGCCTTGTCCCGTTGGGAGTCGTCAAAGGGTGACGACGATTCACCTGCGGGTAGCCATAGTTTCGCCCGAATTTTGTGTGTTGCTGGACGATTCCGCGCCTGTCGACTGAATGGCGAGGATACTGACCTTGCTTTTAGAAGGAAGGCTGAAGCACATGCGAAGCGCCTACCACGAAGAGTTATCGGAGCTGGCCGACCAGCTGAGCACCTTGTGCGGTCTAGCCGGGGCCGCGATCGAGCGCGCGACCCAGGCGTTGCTGCAGGCTGACCTCGCTTCGGCGGAGCAAGTGATCAGTGACCAAGATCAGATCACAGCGCTGGGCGCTCGCGCCGAAGAGAGTGCCGTTAAATTGCTGGCGTTGCAGCAGCCGGTGGCCGGCGAACTGCGCACTATCGTCAGCTGCATTCAGATCGTCGCCGATGTGGAACGGATGGGCGCACTGGCCGCGCATGTGGCCAAGATCGTCCGGCGGCGACATCCAGATCACGTGCTGCCCGCGGAAGTCGAAGGCTGCTTCGCAGGAATGGGCAGGGTCGCGGTCGAATTTGGCGAACAGTGCGCAGGAAGTGCTGTCGACCCGCGACCCGGACAAAGCAGCTCGCATTCGGGAACAAGACGACGAGATGGACGAGTTGCATCGGCAGCTGTTCAGGCTGCTGATGGATCACGATGGCTGGCAGCACGGAGTCACCGCCGCCGTCAATGTCGCGTTGCTCGGCCGCTTCTACGAGCGCTTCGCCGACCATGCCGTCGAGATCGGCAGGCGGGTCGTCTTCCAAGCGACCGGCGCGGTGCCGCCGGAGCAAGAAGTGGGAACCTATTGAGCCCCTAGCCTGCCGGGGTGAGCAGCCCGTAATGCCCGTCGTAGCGGTGATACAACACGCTCGCGCGGCCCTGGGCGGCATCGATGAAGAACAGGAACGGCAGTCCCAGCAGGCCGAGTCGCTCGGTGGCTTGCTCGACGGTTATGCATGGGGCCGGCTGCGTGCTGATTGTCACCGGCAGCTCGAACGGGCTCAGCTGATCCGCAGGAGCGGGTGCCACCAGCGCTAGGCGATAGCCCGTCGAATCGGCACGGTAGATGACACCGGCGGTGCCCGTGCCTTTCTCGTTGAACAGGTGAAAGTCATAGTCGAGCAATTCCATCTCGACTGCGGCCTCGTCCACCGTGCAGGGCGCCATGGCGAACGACTTGCGTCGGATGAGACGGCGGTCATCCGCCGGACGGGGGAAGTAGCTCGGTCGATGGGTGGGCTCGGATTCGTGCCGCCACTCATGCGGACCGGCCGCGGGTAGCTTGCCTCGCCGCGCTTCCCAGTGTTCGCCTGCCCGCTCGAGCCGGTGCCGCAACCGCGCCTCGAGCCGATCGATCGCTTCGCGCGCGGTCGCCCCCTGTACTTGGGCACGGACGAGCCGACCCTCGACGTCGAGATTTGCCTGCGCGACCACAGGTCGCTCCACCGCCGGATCGCGATGCTCGGTCAGTTTGACGCGGGCGTGCAGCACCGGTCGGTGGGTGAACCGGCCCAGGCCCCCGATCTTGCTGCGCGCGTAGTCGGCGGCACCCGGAAGTTGACCGTGCGTCGCCACGTCGACGTCCAAAACGGGGGGCAATTCGGTTTCGTCCATCATGATCTCGTTATAACGCCCCAGGTCGCTCACACAGGAGGGCCATAGGTCATCGCTGTGTCGGCGATGGACCTCGGTCAGAACTCGCACACACGCCCGACGCAGCCGCCGCTGAACTCCGTATCAGCCTGGGCCACAACCGGTTCCGGCGCGGCATAGGACAAGACCTGCGTCTCCCGACTGCCATATCGGTAGACGGTTATGCCTTTGACTTTAGCCTTCCACGCGGCCAGGTAGATGGCGCAGACGTCGTCGACGGTTGCGGTGGCCGGCAGGTTGACCGTCTTGGACACAGCGGCATCGACGTGGCGCTGCACGGCGGCCTGCATGCGCAGGTGCCACTCCGGCGCGATCTCAGCTGCGGTGGGGAACGCCGTTCGCACCTCGGCGGGAAGCTGCGCATAGCCGCGCACTCCCCCGCGCTGGGCGATCTCGGCGACCAGGTCGTCGCGATAGAAGCCCTGATCGCGGGCCAGCCGGTCAAAACACGGATTGACCTCCAGGAGGTGCCTCCCGACGATCGCGCGGGTGAAGGCAATTGCGAACATCGGCTCGATGCCGGCGGTGGTGCCGGCGATAAGTGAGATAGTGCCGGTCGGGGCGACGGAGGTGACCTGCGCGTTGCGCCGCGGACCCGAACCGGCGTACCGGCTTTCGGCCAACGCGGGGAACGAGCCCCTGACGTCGGCCAGCCGCGCCGACGCCGAGTGCGCCGCCCGCTGAATGCGACGCATCACCCGGCCGGCCAGCCGCACGGCTTCCTCGCTGTCATACGGAACGCCCAGTGTGGCAAGGAGCTCCGCCAATCCCATGACACCCAGCCCGATCTTGCGGGTCGCGCGCGTGGCCTCGCCCAGTTCGGGGAACGGGTAGCGGCTGACATCGATCACGTCGTCGAGAAAACGCACCGCGAGTTCGACGACCTCATCGAGCCGCTCCCAGTCGACAGGACCATCGGTGATCATCCGCGCGAGGTTGATGGAACCGAGGTTGCATGACTCGTACGGCAGCAGCGGGACCTCCCCGCACGGGTTGGTCGCCTCGATACGGCCTCGCCCTGGCACCGGATTGGCCCGATTGACCGTGTCCAGGAACACCAGCCCGGGATCGCCGCATGCATGCGCGGATTCGCAGATTCTCTCGAACAGTTCGGCCGCAGGTATCCGCCCGACCGTCTTACCGGTTCGGGGATTGACCAGACGGTGCGCGCCGTCGCGTTCGACCGCGCGCAGGAAAGCGTCGGTCACACCGACCGACAGATTGAAATGCGTGAGCTCGCTTAATGATTCGGCCTTGCTGGTGACGAAGTCGCAGATGTCCGGGTGTGACACGTCAAGCACCGCCATACATGCGCCCCGCCGACGACCGCCCATGGAGACGACGCGCGCTGCGGTGTCATACAGCTGCAGGAACGACACCGGCCCGCTGGCCGTGCCGCCTGTGGCGGCCACCCGGTCTCCGGCGGGTCGTAAGCGGCTGAACGCGTATCCGGTGCCGCCGCCGGACCTCTGGATTTCGGCCGCCTGACCAAGGGTCTTGAAGATCGAGCGCAGCGAATCCTCAACGGGCAGAACGAAACAGCCGGCAAGCAGCCCAAGGTCGGTGCCGGCGTTCATCAATGTGGGCGAATTCGGCAGAAACTCCAGGCTGCGCAGCAGCGCCGAGAATCGCTCTGCCCATTGCGGCGCCGAGCCGGGCCGGTACTCGTCCTCTGCCGCGGCGACGCAACGCGCCGCCCGATCCATCATCTCGCCGGTCGACTCGGCCGGGCTGCCATGCTCGTCGCGTAGCAGGTAGCGCTCCCGTAGCACTGTCACGGCCGCCAGGCTCAGCTTCAACTCATCGCGAACCCCGAGCAGCGCCTTCGCCGCCCGCAGCTCGGCGCGCCCCCGCCGGTAGATGATGTACGCACGGGCGACGTCGTCGAGACCGGCTTCGCCGAGCCGCGCCTCGACGAGATCCTGGATCTTCTCAACGGGCGCAATCCTGGGCCCCAGTGCGTCGGCAACGGCCCCCGCAACCGTGCCCGGCATGTCGGGGTCGTCGTAGGCCACCTCGCGGGCGGCTCGGGCGACCGCGGCCTCGATGCGCGTGACGTCGAACGGCACCAGCGTCCCGTCCCGGCGCCGGACCTTCGCCGGCCACCGCGGGGCTGTCGCCGACCGCCTAGACACTCTCGCCGTGTTTCGCCTTCATGCGCAAGCCTTTCAGGTTCAATCGTGCGCGCATCGGCGCGTCGACGACAGGGGCAGCAGACCATCAGATGCTATGACCGAAGGTCACTCGGCGGTCACGCATTGGCGAGGCCAACAGCGTGGTGCGTCCGCCAGCTGATCGATCGTTGACACTCTTGGCGGTTGCTGAAATAGTGAACGAGCTTAAATGAAAACATTGTTCTCAGATAAGCGCTTTTTCGAACTCCTACAAGCGGAGGAACGTGGACGTCGAGCAGAAGCCCCTGGCGTGGTTACCGCAATCGATTGCCGAGGCTGCGTTGACCGGCAAACCGGGCAGCGACAATGCGGACCTGTCTGAGGCGTGGGCGCATCTCATGCGCCGGCTCCAGGGCGCGGCTCAGATAGTCGAGTCCGACCCCGCGAGTCGAAACCGCGTCGACTCTGCAGCGGGGATGCGGCATCTACTGGTGCTTCTTGCGGCCGGCATCGACGAAGCTTTGCGGTTCGATCAAGATCCGATTCTGTGTGTCCAGCGCGCCAGCACCGACGACGTCGTGACCTGGGGGATGGAGTGCCCGGACTGCGTTTACACCCGCGCCACGATGCGCGGCGGTGAAAGCTATCGGCTGTTCGGCAACCGCGGCACCGCCCGCTACGTCGGATTGCAGACGATGGACGGAATCGTAACGACCGCAAATGAATTGGTCGACGAACTCGAGGTGGATGCCGATGGCAACTTCGAGGTCACCCTCTCCTCCGACGAGCGCGACGGAAACTGGATGCCGATTCGCGGCGATCATCCCACTCTCACAGTGCGGCACTTCTTCTACGACTGGGACACGGAGGTACCGTCCTCTCTGCAAATCCAACGGCTCGGCGAACCGGTTGAAGCGCAATACTCCCCCGTCGATCCAGACGTCGCGGTGTCGCGTCAATTGGCCGCGCTCGGCGACTTCGTTCACGACAATCTCCAGTTCTTCCTCCAGTTCGGCGGGGCGGCGCCCCCGAACGGCTTCCTGCCCCCAATCGACCGCACCGCGATCGGCGCAGCCGCGGAGAACAAACCCGTCATCGGCCGCTGGGAACTCAACCCCGACGAGGCGCTCATCCTCGAAGTCGAACCGCCCCAAGGTGTTTACTGGAGCTATTCACTCGGCAACCCATGGTGGGAAACCATCCACTACGGGCGCCACCAGTCGAGCCTGAACGCGCACCAGGTCGCCGAGGATTCCGATGGCCTGGTGCGGGTGGTGCTCTGCGGGCGGGACCCGGGGATCGCCAACTGGCTCGACACCGCCGGTTTCAGCAACGGCGCGATGATCCTGCGCTGTGTGCGCACCACGACGGCACCGACACCGACCGTCCGATTGGTGTCATTCGACGCCATCGCATCGGCATTGCCTGCGGACACCAGGACAGTGACCGTCGACGAGCGGGCATCCGTCCTCGAGCGCCGGCGGCGTGCGGTGCACAAAAGGTTCGCAAGATGACGTTCTCGGCTGACGAACTGGAGGACGGTGCGCGCGCAGCGACCGGCCTCGACGACTTCGGGTCGTCCTATTACCGGGAGGGCCTCGAGCGCACCGTCGAGGCGCTGAACACCGAAGCCGAGCTTTCCGAAATGGGCCGGGTCATCCAGCACGCGACGATCAGCAATGCCCTGGTTCAACGCCTCAAGGTCGAGGACACCTACGCGCAGCATCCCGAGATCGACGACGAGGTGGTGGGCGGTCCCGTCTTCGTCATCGGCTTACCTCGGACAGGAACCACGGCCTTGAGCCAATTGGTGGCCGCAGATCCGCAGTTCCGGTCCCTGCGGATGTGGGAATCGCAGGCTCCGACACCGGCGCCGGAGACCGCAACTCAGCACACCGATCCCCGCATCGCGCAGGCCGAGGCGGGCCTGAAGATGCTCAACGAGATGTTCCCGTTGATGAAGACGCTGTACAACTCCGAGGCGACGGCCGCGACCGAATGCCAGGACTTGATGGGGATGAGTTTTCGCACCTTTCATTTCGACGGGGCCGTGCGTGTCCCGAGCTACGTGGCATGGTTGATGAATTGCGATATGCGCGAAACGTATACGTTCCATCGTCGGGTGCTCAAACTCTTGCAGTGGCACTGCCCGCCGGTGCTCTGGCACCTCAAAACGCCGGTGCACATGTTCGCCCTCGACGCACTCGTCGAGGCTTACCCGGATGCGAAGTTCATGTGGAGTCACCGCGATCCCGCGAAAGTCCTGGGCTCGGTGTGCAGCCTGATCCGGTACGTGCGCAGCTGGAGTAGTGACCGTGACGACCCCCAGGAGCTCGGCGCAGAGCAACTCGACAGCTGGGCCGAGGCTGTTCGCCGGGCGATGGACTTCCGCAAACGTGTTGGTGACGAACGGTTTTGCGATGTCGCATTCGCAGACTTGCAGTCGGACCCGGTGAATACCTTGCGAGCGAGCTACGAATCCTTGGGCTTGACCTTCACCGACGCGACTTTGCGCGCAGTCGAGCGGTGGGCCGCCGAGCACAAACCCGGCGCGCGTGGTGCGCATGACTACGAGCTGGCCGACTACGGACTGACGCAGGAGGGGGTCCGCGAACGGTTCGCCGAGTACCTCCGTACGTATGACGCGACAGCATGAACAGCGCAGCCACGCGGCGACGAAGCAGGCTCGCTCCCGATCCCGATGTGCGCCGCGCAATCTTGGCGGCCGCGGCGAAGTCTGTTCGTGAGCAGGGCGTTCGAGGGCTGAGCGTCGCTACAGTTCTCGATCGCGCTCAGTTGAGCACCCGCGCGTTCTACCGGCATTTCGACTCCAAAGACCAACTGGTGGCCGCGGTCTTCCTGGACATGGCACGAGTTGAAACACGAAGACTGAGAAGGAAAATGGCTAAGTCCAGCGGCCCGGTCGAGGCGGTTGTCGCGTGGATCGACGGACGACTCGACTTGGCGTTTGACGAGACCATCAAGTCTGATCTGCGCCACTTGTCTCTGGAGGCACAATCGCAGCTGTTCGCCTCCCCCGAGTTGATCCAGCCCGCCTACGCCGAGATGCTCGACCCGCTCATCGAACAGCTTCAGCGAGGCTTGGAACAGCGGGTGTTTCACGATGTCGAACCCGTGAGCGAGGCGCAGTCCATCCAGGGTGTGGTGTGGGCGAGCACCGAACGGCATTGGGCGACAGGTGATTACGACCGCTGCGATGTTCGAGAGCGCACGCTCCGGTTCTGCTTGCGCGGTTTGGGCGTAACTCCGGAGACAATCGCCCACATAACCGCGCAGGAACTCTGATCAGAAGGAGACACGATGGACCTCGGCTTGGCCGGATCGAAAGCCGTCGTCACTGGCGGCAGCAAGGGTATGGGGCTTGCCATCGCCGAGACTTTGGCAGCTGAAGGAGCCAGCGTGGCGGTGATGGCACGCGGCAGGACGGCACTCGATGCCGCGGAGGAAAAGCTGCGAGCGGCAGGCGCTCCGGACGCCGTGGGAATCAGCGTCGACATGGCCGATGCGGCCTCTATCGTCGACGGCTTCGCAGCCGTCGCCGACCGCTGGGGACAACTCAACAGCCTTGTGCACACCGTTGGTCCCGGCGATGGGTATTTCGAGCAGATGAACGACGCCGAATGGGAGGCCGCTTTCGCGCTCGGGACCATGTCAGCAGTGCGCTCAGTTCGCGCCTCGCTACCCCTGCTCCGTGCCGCGGACTGGGCACGCATCGTGACGTTGTCCGCGCATTCCATTCAGCGACAAAGCCCCCGCCTCGTCGCGTACACCGCATCGAAGGCGGCGTTGTCCAGCGTCACGAAGAACTTGTCGAAAAGCCTTGCCAAAGAAGGCATTCTGGTCAACTGCGTGTGCCCCGGAACCATCGTGACGGCGAGCTTCACCGAGAACCTGAAAGACATCCTCGCGGCCGACGGCCTCGATGCCACCGATCCGCACGATGTGATGGCCTGGATCGACAAGAACTTCCACCACCCATGCGATCTCGGCCGTGCAGGACTTCCCGAGGAGATCGCCTCCATCACCGCTTATCTGGCATCCCAGCGCAACGGCTACGTCACCGGCGCCACGGTCAATGTCGACGGCGGCTCGGACTTCGTCTGAGGGGTTCGACTCAGGGCGTTGCGTCGTCGAAATCTGCGTCAAGGCTGTGGATCACCTCGCCGCCTCGCGCACGCGCACCACACCAAAATCGGGTTGGGCGGGTGACGTCCAGATCGCGTTCTGGGACCTGTTCATTCCGCGGCCGTGCTGGCTGGCGCGTCAAGCAAGCGCAGGGGATGCATACCGTCGACCGCTCCGACAAACGGCGGGAAGACGCTGTAACCGAGCATCCGCTGGATGTCGGGTGAGACGCCACGGGCGATGTCGTGGGGGACCGACAGCGAGTAGGCCTCCTGGGGTCGCAGCCACGGCTCGCAGTACTGGGCGGTGACGGCGAGTCGATCTTGCTTAGAACGGTTCGCACCGCCGCCGTGCCAGAGGGTCCCGAGAAAGAACACACATGAACCCGCCGGCATGACGATCGAAACCTCCCGATCGGCCGGCGTCGGCTTGCGCGGGCCCCAGAGGTGGCTGCCGGGGATGACCACGGTTGCGCCGTTGTGCTCGGTGAACGCGTCGATTGCCCAGATGGTGGAGGCCCCGAGCGGTGCGCGCGGACGCGGGATGGGGTACATCCCGTCGTCGAAGTGCAGCAGTTGACGATCTTCGCCCGGTGCGATGTTGATGACTTGCAGCTGCGATAGCAGGTAGTTCGGCTTCAACAATCTGTCGAGCAGCGCGAGCACCCGTGCGTGTTCGACGAGCCGGTCGCAGACACCGGGTTTTGTTGAGCACGCTGTAGACCCGCTGGGTGCGGTAGCCCTCAAAGGCGTTGCGGCCAGCCTCATTGAGCAGCGGAGTGACAGCCGCCCGAATCTGTGCGCATTCTTGCTCGCCGAGGAGATCACGCCAGACGATGTATCCGTCACGGTTCAGCGCGGCCATGTCCTCATCCACGAGGGCAGGATCGACGGAGGCGCCACCGCTGGGCATGACTCTGTACCGCCGGGCGAGGTCGCCCTTCAGGTCATCAACTGTGGTGACGCGTTCAGGGGTGGCGTTCATGCTCCGGTTGATTCTACGTCCGGAGCATCGGGCACAACCCCACCTTCGACCACTTCACGAACCGGCGTTTGCGCTAGCCCTCAGTCAACCGCCAAATCCTGCTATGAACCGTTATGGCGGAGTATGACGAGTTTCTTCCGACCCACGAGGGCGCACATGATCCGAGCCATGACGGCGATGTCGTTGATACTGGTCGCCATCCTCACCGGGGCAGGCTGCGGTCGTGGTGCATCGCCGTCCACGTCGTGTTCAACCGCCCCCGCTGAGAACTACGGCGACGTCATCGTGGCGGACGCCGTGGTGGATATCGATCCTTAGGCGGCGAAACTGTCGGCCCGAGTGGTGCCGGGTGATCGACTTTCCGCTGACGGCCGCCGCCGATGTGTCCGCCGCCAGTGTTCCGCGTGACAACGTGCTCGGGCGGCGCTTGTCCCGAGTCGGCCTGGGCCCGAAGGTGCTGCGCGGGCGTCCCGATGGCGACGACCTCGACCTCGAGGCACTCATCGATCTGTTCGCCGATCTGCGCCCGGGCTACTCACCGCCCGAACTTGTCTACCTGGAACGCCGCAGACTTGCCCGCAATCTCGGCGTCCTCGTCTTGCTCGACGCCTCCGGATCCGCCACCGATACCGATCCGGACGGCGTGGCCGTACACGACCACCAGCGAAGTGCGGCAGCCACTTTGGCCGTCACGCTTGGCGAGCTCGGCGACCGCGTTGCCGTCTACGCATTTCGGTCACACGGCCGACATGCCGTCCACCTGCCGGCGATCAAGAAATTCGGCCAACGTTTCGGCGCTGGCGGACGAGCCCGGCTCAACCAGCTCGAGCCAATAGGCTACACCCGCCTCGGCGCCGGCATCCGCGGTGCGGGCGAGATGCTCAAGACCCAAGCCGGCACACCGAATCGGCTGCTGCTCGTTCTCCCGGACGGCCTTCCCTACGACGACGGCTACTAGGCCGTTACGCCGAAGCCGACGCCAATCAAGCCCTCGAAGACCTCCGCATGGATGGCGTTGCGTGCCTTTGCCTTTCCATCGGCGCAGGTGCCGACACCAATGCGCTGGAACACGTCTTCGGCTCCGCCAGCTACGCCAGCGCCACGACGCTGGCCGACTTGAGCCCGCAGATGGACGAGTTGTTCCTGTCCTCTCTGCGGGAACTGGCAGCGCCGAAACCGTCGCGAGGACTCTAGCCCCGGTACTGGGCCACCCGCGCGGCGTATTCGTCGAGCAGCCGCAGTGATTCGTCGTGCGGTCTGGTGGGCAGCAACAGTGCCAGTTGGCCGAAACCCAGATCATCGGCGGCGCGCCAATAACCCGGGTCGGCGGGTGTTCCGAACATGGCCAGCGGGACGTCGCGTCCGCCGCCCTCCCGCATCTGGTCAATGCGCCTGGCCAGCCTCTCCACCGGGAGCGGGTTGGAGATCCAGCCCGCGCCATGGCGGATCACCCGGTTTGCGGTGGCATCGGAGTCGCCGCCGATGAAGATCGGCGGGTGCGGTTGCTGGACCGGCTTGGGGCGACTGTAGGACGGGTCGAAGTCGACGAATTTGCCGTGGTATTCGGCAGGTTCGGTGGTCCACAGCGCCTTGATGGCCTCGATGCGCTCGTCCAGCAGTGCGCCACGCGTCTTCGGGTCCGTGCCGTGATCGCGCAGCTCCTCGATGTTCCAGCCGGCACCCACGCCGAACACGAATCGGCCGCCGGAGATCAGGTCGATGCTGGCGGCCTCTTTCGCCGTGATGATGGGATCGCGTTGGATCAGCAGTGCGATCCCGGTGAACAACTCGATGGTCGTTGTCACCGCTGCTGCCGCGGCTAACGTCACGAACGGGTCCAGTGTCCGGTAATAGACCGACGGCAACTCGCCACCGCCCGGATAGGCGGACTCCCGACTCGCCGGGATGTGCGTGTGCTCGGCGACCACCAGCGAGGCGAAGCCCCGCTCCTCGATTGCACGCGCCAGCGAGACCGTGTCGATGCTGTCGTCGTTGACGAACGTGGAGATCCCGAATTTCATCTGCACCCTTCCTTTCCGGAAGCAACGCCGCCCAAGCCAAGCTATTCCCGTCTACGGGCGGCCAAAGTCCACCCAAGAAACACCCAAGAAGCGCGCCGCAACCATTTCGTGACCGGCTAACATGGCCCGACGGTAGCCAAAGAGACATCACGCGCACCTGCGATTAGAGCCGGTCGCTTTTCGGCAGATTCGTCATTACTTGGGTATCGCAGTCGGGGCGTGAAGGACAATGACCCTGTGAATTCGACGGGGCTGGGATTCGGTGTGCTGGGCCCGCTTGAGATGACTGTCGGCGGCACACCGGTGCCGGTGGGCGCTGCCAAGCAGCGGGCGGTGCTGGCGATGCTGGTGCTCAACCGCAATCGAGCAGTGAGCAGTGACGCGCTGATAAAGGCGGCATGGGAGGAATCGCCCCCGACGGAGGCGCGTGCCAGCCTGCACGCTTACGTGTCGAACCTCCGCCGGCTCATCAATGACGCCGGGTTCGATGGGCGCACCGTCTTGGCGGCTGCGCCGCCGGGCTATCGGCTCAGCGTGGCCGACATCGATTGCGATATAGGCCGATTCGTCATGGAGAAGACAGCAGGTGCTCGCGCCGCGGCGGCCGGCGATTTCGAGGAGGCCAGTCGGCACCTGTCGGCCGCGCTGGCCGAGTGGCGGGGGCAAATACTGGAGGACCTGCGAGACTTCCAGTTCGTCGCTTCGTTCGGCGCCGCGATCCTCGAGGACAAGATAAGCGCGCACATAGCGCGGTCGGAAGTCGAAATCGCCTGCGGACGTGGAGATGCCGTAATCGGCGAGCTGGAAGCCTTGGCGACACAACATCCCTATCGGGAGCCGCTGTGGGCCCAGCTGATCACCGCCTATTACGTCGGCGGACGGCAATCCGATGCCCTTGACGCCTACCGCCGTTTGAAGACCACGCTTGCCGAGGACCTCGGTATCGATCCCGGGCCAAAGCTGAAAGCCCTGCACGAGCGGATCCTGCGCCAAGAGCCGTTGGATACCGCACGCACTGCGCGCGCCACCGCGAAGGCCTCCGTCGTCACGATCAACCAACGCACGACGGCGACGGCCGAGTCTGCCGTGGCGTGCTTGCGCGCGCGTTCGGGACGGACCTATCCCCTGACCGCGGCGACCACCCGGATCGGCCGGCTTGCGGACAATGACATCATGCTCGACGACGTCGATGTCAGCCGCCATCACGCCGTGGTCAGCGACACGGGCACCAGTTACGTCATCACCGATCTGCGTTCGGCCAACGGAGTCTTCGTCGAGGGCCGGCGGATCCGCGGCAGCGTCGTGCTCGCCGACGGTGACTCTGTCCGCATCTCCACCCACGAGCTCATCTTCGAGATCCGGCCTGACTAGTCAGCGTCGGCGGTGCGGTCGCAGAAGACCCATTGCTCGGTGAGTGCGTATTCCTCAGCGAGCAATTGGATCGCCCGTGCAATGAGGTCCCCGCTTTCCAGGGGCAGGCCGACGACTTGCTTGGCTACCTCGTGTAATACATCAGGGTCGATCTTGTCGGGCATCGCGGAGCGTAACCGCGCACTCACGTCGACGCCGCGCGGTCCCGTCCAGACGATGCTGGAACGTCGAACTGTATTGGGAGGCTGGTCGGCCCACTCATCCCGAGCAGCGGCCGCCACGGTGCGGGTCCGACGATGCGGGGGTTTGGCATTCTGTGCGCGAGGATTTTCAATGCCTCGGAAAGTTCACGTCTCGCCAAGTTCGCGCCGAGGCAGTAGTGGGCCCCGCCGCCGAACGTCAAGATGGGCGGCGGATCGTTGCGGGTGATGTCAAAACGGGTCGGATCATCGTAGACGGCCGAATCTCGATTGGCTGCATAGGTATTGACAATGATGAACGTTCCGGCAGGAAAGGTGTACTCGCCGACGGTGACGTCCCCGGTGACGCTGCGAAGTGTGCTGCACATCGACGGCGAGTGACGCATCGTCTCCTCGACGGCGTTCATCGCCAGCTCGGGACGCTCCCCAAGCAATGCCAACTGGAGGGGATGTTCGCATAAGACCTGCATCGACGCGCCCAGTTGCGTTCGGGTGGTATCCGTTCCGGCCAACAGGATGCTGAACGCCAACATGCGCACTTCGCCTGCATCGAGGCGATCTCCGTCGTTTTCGGCGCGAATGAGTTCGGAGAGCAGGTCATTCGTCAGGTGCTTCCGCCTGTCGGCGATCATTCCATCGATGTGATCGTCGAAGGCGTCCCAGGCCTTCAACACCGTGGGTTCCTCATCGGCGAGGTTGATATCGAAGCTGACCACCTTGAAGATGTCTTCCGCCCATGCGGAAAGCAGTTTCCAGTCTTCGCGTGGTGCCCCGAGAAGTGCACAGATGACCGGGATCGGGTAGGGCCGTGCGATCGCTTCGACGAATTCGCAACTGCGGTCGGCTTCGACGGCGTCGATGAGCTCATTGATGACTTCGTGAATGGTGTCGTCCATACGAGCGGTCGCACGCGGAGTGAAGGCCCGAGAAACCAGGCTGCGCAGCCGACGATGTTCGGCGCCTTCCATGCACAGGATGCTTCGTGTGACTCTGTCCCACAGCTCCCCCGACGTCACGCCGTGAGCGGTGAGGTGGATGCCGGGGGGAATTCCGAAACGTGGGTCACCGAGGACAGTTCGGGCTAGCTCGTAGGACAGCACTTCGGGCCCCACCGGTCCGAGCGCGATGGGCGCAACTCGTTGCGCCGCCCGAAACTGCGGATAGATCTCCTGCGGGGTCGCCCTGAAGTCGTAGTCGAGCGTCGGCAGTCCCGCGTCGAAAACACTTGGCTTGGCGGCGTCGACCGTCACTGCGTCTCCTTCGCCGTGATGGATGTGCGGATTCGCAAAAGAAGTTTCGGTAGCGTGCAGGTGGCTGACGGCCATGCGATCTCGGACGTGGGCAGGTCCACTGGCAGAAGGTCGAGCGGATTGGTCATGGCACGTTGGTCGACAGAAAGGTGAGCGGAAGTCCCAACAGCGACAGGTCGATTTCGTCGAGGTAGGAGCCCTCCCCCGAGAAGCTTTGGCGGAAACGGGTTGTCCCGTCGTAGCGCTCGGCAACGGCTTGGGCCGCAGAGGCTTCCGGCACTCGCAGCACGACGGTGTACACGCCGTCGCCGTGCTTGTCGACGAACTCGTTGACGAACGCAGCCACCTGTGCGGTCGAGCCGGGAACGACACTGATCAGTTCCAGTCCGCCGGTCCAGTCCAGATGCACATGTAGACCCAGTTCGGTCAATTCGACGGTCCTCGAAGGTGAAGCCGAGTTCGGTGAACATCTGCGCCACTCTGCCGTGCCGTTCCGGGGCCACGGCGAACACGACGTGGTGAAGGCGCGGTGGGTGGTGCTCGGAGGTCATTTCCGTACCAGTCCGCGGGGTCGTTTCAGGCCGAGATCCCGACGTAAAGGGCAGCCATCGGTATCCAGTAGTAATGGTCTGTCCGACATTGGCTTTCCTCGATTCAGCTGGTCGCGACGACTCCGCGCGGTAGTAGCAGCGGTAGGTCGTTGTAGGTGGCGATCCCGGGCGGCGCCGCGACAACGGCGGGTATCGCGGTGATCGCCGGCATGGCGACGATGGACAGCCCCAGCATGATGTAGTCGTCCAATGTTTCGCCGAAAAAACCCGGCGGCGGAAGGAAGCTCAGGGTGGTCTTGATGGTTGGCACGCCTTGGACTTCTACGGTGTAGCCCATGTCCAATTCCCAGTCGGGGGCCAATGTTTGGCCCTTGCGCCACCGCCCCCGGATTTCGATCACTTCCCGGGTGCCGACTATTCCCTTCCAGCTGACATCGACGCCCGCGACGCAGCCTTTTTCGATCGTCCAGTCACCCGGCAAGTGGAGATCCTCGGTAGTCTGCGCGTACTCGACGTCACAGCGAATGTCGTCGCACTCGACTCCCAACGCATCGGCGATGAGCAACACGCCGTCCCGGAAGATGGCCGAACCCCTTGTGGTGATCTCCCTGAGATCGGGCTGGCCGATGGGATAGCCGAATCCCATTGGCTTCTCGGTGGCGGGTGAGTTGTAGATGGTCGTGTCGATGGCTTCCACAACCGACACCTTGTTCACCCGCTCCGAGAGCCCCGCCGACACGATCGCGAAGAGCTGGATGAAACCAGGATTGATCCCGCTGCCGAAGATCGTTGACGCGCCCTGTTCGCATGCATCGGCGATGCGAGTTCGGCCCTCGCCGAAGAAGTGGCCCGTGATGAATTCGGATGTGGACACAATGTTGATGCCGGCGCTGAGAATTCGACACATCTCGTCGAGATTGGCGAATATCGGGTTGTACACCACGCAGTCGGGGTCGAGCGCCAACAGAGCGTCGACGTCATTGGTCGCCGCGACGCCCAGCGGTTCAATTCCGCACAGATCACCCACGTCGCGGCCGACCTTGTCGGCAGACCAGGCGTAGCACCCCACGAGTTCCAGTGTCGGGTTCACTGCGACCGCTCGCACCGAACGCTTCCCGACGTTGCCGGTTGTCCACTGGACGATTCGATACGTCAACGGCCCGAAGCGCCTTGCTGCTGAGCGGCCTTGCGCGCTTCGCGCTCGTCATGGATGCGCACTAGTTCCCGGAACCCGATCCGGTTGTACTTCGGCACCGGCTGGATGCCCCACTCGTCTTGTGCGGTGTCCTTGCCCTCAGCGCCCTCTGGGGGGCCCAGTGGCGGGTATGGGTACTTGCATTCCAAGGTGTCGTCGGAGTACCGCACCTTCAGCAGCTCACTGCATATCTCCGTGAGGCTCAAGGTCGGGTAACCGTAATAGATCGCCATGAACGGCAGCGTGAAGGCGCCTTCGATCACCAGAGCGATCAGACACACCAGCACTGCGCGCTTGATCCACTTGTGCATCCGCGCGTAGTAGGGGGTGGTGCCGGGCGGGAGATCGTCGGCCGGACGTTCTTCTGTGGATGCAGGTGTGGTTGTCACGGTTCCTAACCTGTCTAGTCGGTGAATATTTCGCGGTTGACGGTGTGCAAGTAGGGAATTGCGAGGAAAGGAGTGATGTAGAAGATGTCGTAAAGCCACCACCCGATGACCGGGAACACGACCCCCGCGTAGCGGACATCGGCGAACATCGTCATGTTGAACACGTATGCGCACCAGATGACCACGCCCATCCAGCAGGTGACGACCATCCATTGGTGACCCCACCGCTTCATCTGCAGGAACCCGATTGCCGCAGCGACCCGCATCGAGAACACGGTGAGGATCAAACCGGCGACATAGGCTTTCTCGCCCGGGCCCGCCGCACCCCCCACCCATAATTCGTTGTAGTGCCAGAAGTAGCCGGCGTCGAACATGTTGCCCCACCCGACCATCAGCACCCTGTTGATCAAGGTGTGGTTGGCGACGAGATCCAGGGCCCAGCCCAGGCTGTTGAGCATGCCGTCGATCAGCACCAGGTAACCGATGAGGGTGACGATCATCGGCCGAACGGACAGGCCTGCGCGTAGAGCCTCGCGTTGCAGCCACACTCCCCGCATGAAGATCGGGAAGCCGATGAGACCGGGGGCCCACATGCCCATCAGGGCGGCCCCGACGATCATCCACTTGTCGGCTCTGCGTTGTGCCTGGCGCGACTCTTCGTTGTGAGCCTCCAAGCCGACGGAGCCGCTTGGTGTCGCGGGCGCCTTTGGCTCCGAAAACCGGCTCAGCAGAGGGAGGTTCACAGGTCCCACCACCCTCTGGCGAAGGACATGTAAAGCTGGATGAGGAACATCGTCAGCAGGTAGCCGTAGATGAATATCTGAAAGACGATCAATGCCCGCTTACGCTTTCTTTCCTTCTGGTCCATTCGACGAGCTCCTTCCCTAGGTTTGTGTGCTCGAGCTTCCGGACAAGCTGGCTACCGCCACTTCACGCAGTCCGTCAGAGAGCGCACCGTCGGTGGACAGCGGTGCGAGAACACAGGCCTCGACTGCATCGAATTCGCTGGCGCCAGCTGCGATCAGATGCGCTGCGGTGACCAGAACGCGAGTTGACGGCGGTTCGAAGTGAAACGCGTGATCGGCGGTCCGGATGGCGGTGGCGCACCGGACCAACCGCTCGGCGCTCGACGGTGCGATACCGGCTTCTGCGACGATCACCTCGGCTTCGCGGTCCGGGGCCAGATACCTCATCGGAAGGGTGACGAACCGCTGGCGGAAGGATGGCTTGAGCTCCTTGAGCGAGCTGCGGTAGGCGGGATTGTACGAACACACGAGCATGAACGTGTCCGGGCGCTTCGACCACTTCACCGGCCCGGTCGAGGTAGAGGGCGCGGCGGTGATCGGTCAACGAATGCAGGATGGCCAGGGAATCGTGGCGTGCTTCCACCACCTCGTCCAGGTAGCAGATCGCGCCACCCTTGACCGCTCTGGTCAGGGGCCCATCGGTCCACACCACGTCGCCGCCGGTCACCATGAAGCGGCCGACGAGGTCGGAACTGGTGAGATCGTCATGACAGCTGATGGTGACCACCGGCCGTCGCAGCAGCAGGCCCATGTGCTCGACCAGGCGTGTCTTACCGCATCCGGTCGGGCCCGTCAGCATGACGGGGAGTCGCCGGTGGTACGCCCGCTCGAACAACTGGACTTCGTTGCCGCTCGAGTAGTAGGTGTCGGTGGTCATGCTGCGACCAGCTCACGATGGACCTGGGCCAGTACCCGTGGCAGGTCCTCCACGCGCCGGATGCGTTGCGACCGGTGTGGTCCGAACACTTCGGGAAGCGGGTCGACGCGCGTCGGTCCGACGCCGACGTAATACACGCTCACTCCAGCGTCGTTGGCCTCCTCGACGGCGTGCGCGGCGTCCGCCCACGCGTAACGCCCCTCGTAGCCTTCGTCGGAGATGAGGCCATCACCGATCACGAGGAGCAGACGCCGTTCGGACGGCTGCGCCAGAAGTCGACTTGTCAAATGGCGCAGCGGCGCACCGAGTCTGGTGTAGCCGCCGGTCACCAAGCCGAGGCTGCCCGGCGGCACGAACCGTTGCTCTTCGAAGTCCTTGAGGCAACTGACTTCGACCCGGTGCCGGGTGTTGCCGGTGAACACGAAGATGCCGTGGCGCTCGCGCGCCAGCGTCATCGCCTGCGAAAGAGCGTCGGCACAGGCCAATTCGAGTCTGAAGATCCGGCCGCCGTGCACTCCCAACGACGAACTTCCGTCGAGAAGCAAAGCGGTCGTGACGTCACGGCTGCTGGGCAGCAGCTCGCGGAAGATGCGGGGCTCGATCGCCTCGCCGGTGGTCAGATCGACGTAGTAACCGACGTACTGCTCGACATCGAGATCGGAACCGTCTTCAAGGCGATTCGTCATGGCCCGATGGGTGTGCTCCTCGAACCATTTCCGCAGATCTGCGTGAGCTAATCGCGGCCGATGTATCCCGCTGCTGTGGGCGCGCTCGAGGACCGCGACGTGGTCCCTCATGAAACTCTTGGTCCACGCGTTCCATTCGGGGTAAGGAATGCCCGGCCGATTGTCCGGGGTGATGTCGAGGTCGTTGTCCTGCGGCCGACTCGGCGGCGGAAGGTTGGGATTGCGCACGCCGCCGTCGCCGCCGACCGGCACGGAGTATGGCCGCGGAAGGCGCTTCTGCGTCGTGGTCCACGGCATCCTGCCGAAGCTGCGTCGCAACTTGTCGGCCAGCCCCTGCGGCGCGGTGTACGCCGACGGCAACTTGCCCAGCAGCGGGACTGACCGTTCAGCGGTCGCGCAGTGCGCGCCAACGCGATCGCGCGATCGAACATCTCGCTGGCATCCATGTCGGCGGGCAGCGATCTCGAGGTCTGGCAGCACTCGCCGTAGCTCCGGCAGGAGCCCGGGCCAGCTCGACGCGATCCACCCCAGGGCGACACCGCCTTCGACGACAGTGAGCGCACACAACTCGCGCGCGGACAGCTCATTCAGCCGGTACTCGACGAGCCGTTCCTTCGACGGCGAACATTGAAGCGCGACACCGCATGTCAGGGTCCGCCGGGTCCAGTCGCGCTCGAGCGACGGATAGGGAACATGCACGAAGTCGAGCGCCGGGCTCAGGCTGAACTCACGATTGTCACCCGTCACCAAGCGCACACCCTCGCGACGCTGCCCGCTCAGGGCGACAGCCGTCACGGCGCAACTGCGCTCGATCGCCATGGCGTGCGCGTCGGAGAGATCAGCCATCGCACCGTTCCCACTCGGACGATGCCGTGGGCAACTCAGAACGTGCCGATATTGGAGAACATCCAGTACCAGAACCAGATGATCAAACCGGTGCCGCCCCAGGCCGCGACGTAGCGAAGTATCTCCCAGACCCAGTCCATTTCCAGACCTCCATATCGTTGGATCGTGCAGACGTTGTGAAGTCATCGGGCCTCCAGGCCGCGCAGCGGCGGTGGCGACGAGCTTCGGCCAGCATCGTCCCGCGAGTGCCGGGATCATCGGTGGTCGTCAGCACGCCGTAGATGCCGAGCAGGAAGAAGGTCGCGCTGTAGAACGCGTCGACCTCCGGGTGGACTTCACCATCTCCGCGGGCCCGCTCGATGCTCACGGACCAGCTGAACGATTACGGGATGGTCGGTCCATCGTCGGGCTGCGGGCGCGACGGCGAGAAGTGCAGCGCAAGAAGTTCTTTGAAGAGCACCGGCCCGAGGCGTTGCTCTAGGCCCACCACGAGCCGGACCACCTCGCCCAACGTGCTCACCAAATCGCAGTTTTCCTGCGAGAACCGGGTCGAATTCGGCGGCGATGCGAGCTTCCTCGCGGGTCTCCAACTCGAGCAGCACGTGCTCCTTGCTGACGGGAAGTGGAAGATAGAACGTTCCGTGCGCGACACCCGCAGCCGCGACGATCGCCCCCACATCGGCTGCGGCCATGCCCGCGCGTTTGAACTCGGCGATCGCCGCGCCGAGTATCCGCTGCCGCGTCTGTAGCCGGCGCGTTTCGCGCACGGAATGCCTGATCGGGGGCGTCATTAGCGATCTTTGTAGTCGATGGACTGACCTAAGTCAATGACTGGTCGCATCCCTTAATGCGGTGCGGTACGAAAGATCCTCGTTTTAGGGGATTATCAGCCCTCTGCCGTCTAATTTGAGGCGGTCGCCCTGAAGGCAGTCAATGAGCAGAGTCATTCACATCCGCCGTGACCCTCAGTCGGAGAAGATCTCGCGGTTGACCGAGTGCAGGTATGGAATCGCCAGAAACGGTGTGATGTAGAAGATGTCGTAAAGCCACCAGCCGACGACCGGGAACATGACGCCCGGCAAAGCGCACGTCGGCGAACATGGTCATGTTGAAGACGTAGACGACACCAGATCACCACGCCCATCCAGCAGGTGACGATCATCCATTGGTGCCCCCACCGCTTCATCTGCAGGAACCCGATCGCCGCCGCGATGCGCATGGTGAAGACGGTGAGGATCAGACCCACTTCCAACGCTTTTTCGCCCGGGCCTGCCGCACCGCCGAGCCACAGTTCGTTGAAGTGCCAGAAGTAGCCGGCGTCGAACATGTTGCCCCAGCCGTTCAGCAGCACCCGGGCCAAGGAAGGTGTGGTTGGCGACGAGATCGAGCGCCCAACCCACCGTGTTGATCGCGGCGTCGATGATCACCAGGTAGCCGAGCAACGTCACGAGCATCGGCCGCACCGACAGGCCGTCTCGCTGCGCCTGGCGCAGCAACCACACACCGCGGAGAAACAGCGGAAGGCCGAAGATGCCCAGCGCTGCGGTGCCGATGAGGAAACTGCCGGAGATCAGCCACTTGTCGGCTTGCCGCTGCGCGAGCCGCGATTGCTCCATGTGCTCACTCAACGAACACCCGCTGGCGTCTTCGCATCGGAAGTGCGGTGCTTGATTCTCGGCAGACTCACATCATTCCCGTCCACGGACCGCAGGACTGTCAACCTGTCAGCTGACTTAAGTCACCCACATGGCGATTGTCAAGTTCATGCACCCTCAGGGGTGGTCAGCTCTTGCGCGGCTGATCCGATGCTGCGCAATGTCCTGGTCACGTAGTCGTCGAGCATCGCGCCCTGCGTCGGCCACTCGTGCGTGGTGGTCAGCAGTGCATACAAACCGAGCAGGAAGAACACGGCACTGTTGACGGGATTGACCGCCGGCATCTGTGCGTCCGCGGTCTCGGGCCTGTTCGATCTCGCGCAGCCACGCAGCGTATCAACGGATGTTCGTTGACATCCTCGGTAGGCGGGCGCGTCTGCGAAAAATGCAGAGCCAGAAAGTCTTTAAACAATGAGTCACCCAGCCGGCGCTCCAGGCCCATCATCAGTCGAACCGCCTCGTTCAGACACCTCGAGGTAGCTGGCGGCGAGCCTTCAGGAACTGGCCGAACTGTTTGGCGATGCGCTCCTCTTCACGCCGCTCGAGTTCGAGCAGCACATGTTCCTTGGTCGGGAAATGAAAGAAGAAGGTCCCGTGCGCGACCCCGGCGGCGGCGACGATGGCGCCGACGTCAGCCTCGGCCATCCCGGCCCGCTTGAACTCGGCGATCGCCGCACCGAGCAGTCTCTCCCGCGTCTGCAGACGTTTGGTCTCGCGCGTCGACGACCCTCCTGTGGCAGCCATGCGGTTCCTTCTCGTTCCGACTCGACTCACCGAGATAATGCTCGCTTGAACGATGACGACTCTAGCGTTTCCACATCTTCGGGAAGTGCGACAATCCGGTGGGTCACGGCCTGGCTGGAAGTGCAAGTTGACGTTGACTTAAGTCAGTTGAACGTAGTTAGATGAGCACGGCGTGATATCGAAGTCGCAGAGGAGTGTGCATGGCGCTGGAACAGTTCAATCTGGAGCGGGCAGGTAGCCATCGTCACGGGCGCTGGTAAGGGTGTCGGCCAGGGTATCGCGCAGGGTGCTGGCGGAGGCGGGGGCCACCGTTGTCGGCACTGCGCGTACGGAATCCGACATCGTCGGAACGATCGCCGGCATCGAGGATGGCCGGCGGCAAGGGACTGGCGCTCGTCGCAGATGCGATGAGCCGCACCGACGGTGAGCGGGTGGTCGACTACCGCCATGGAACGCTTCGGTCGCATCGACATCCTGGTGAACAACGTCGGCGGCTCGACGTACGCAAGCGTTTCCTCGACA
This sequence comes from uncultured Actinomycetota bacterium, assembly GCA_963775205.1. Classification (GTDB taxonomy): domain Bacteria; phylum Actinomycetota; class Actinomycetes; order Mycobacteriales; family Mycobacteriaceae; genus Mycobacterium. The sequence goes on from CAVZHV010000002.1 coordinate 895,994, forward strand.
TCACCGATGAAGACTTCCGGCACACCTTCGACTGGTGCGTCACATCGGCGTTCATCATGAGCCAGCTCGTCGCACCGCACATGATCGAGGCCGGCCGCGGCACCATCGTCAACATCTCCTCGGGCGCAGGCGCGTTTCGGCATCCGTGCATTGACGGCGTATTGCGTCGCCAAGGGCGGCCTTGAAGCACTCACCCGGCGATGGCGCAGGAACTCGCTCCGAAGATTCGGGTCAACGCGATAGCATTGGGCTCATTCGCCACCGACGGCCTGCAGGGCAGCCTCGACCTGATGCCGGGATCGCGGGAGAAGATGCAACGAGGCCACGCCGCTGCATCGCCTCGGCGACGTCTCGAAGACCTCGGGCGCCTCTGCGTGTATCTGTCCACGCGGGACTGCTACGCGACCAACGCGATCTTCCACGTGGACGGCGGCATCGACTCCAACAACTCGCCGTTGCCGATTCCCGACTACTGATCGAGGCGGACGACGGGATGCGCAGAGTAGTCCAGTTTTCGACCGGCAATGTCGGGCGTCCATTCGTTAAAAGCGATCATCGGACGCCCCGATCTGGAATTGGTCGGCGTGCACGCCGCGAGCCCGGAGAAGATCGGGCGCGACGCCGCCGAATTGTGCGGGTTGAGCGAACCGACCGGCGTCATCGCGACCGACGACATCGACGCGCTCGATTGCGCTGAAGCCGGACTGCGTGGTGTACACCGCCAAGGTGAGACACGGCCGATGGAAGTCATCGAGCAGATGTCGAAGTTCCTTTCCGCGGGCATCAACATCGCGGCGACATCGATGGTGTGGCTGGTGACTCCTCGCCAAGCCGACGATTGGCTGCGGGCGCCGCTGGAACAAGCGTGCGAGGCCGGCAACGCCTCGCTGTATGTCAACGGCATCGATCCCGGCTATTCGGGCGACACCGAGGTGCATTCCGCACTGAGCCTGGTGACCCGGGCTCGGGTCGATCACCGTTCAGGAGATCTTCGACTACGCCAACTACGACGACTACGAGTTCACCGGCAAGTCAATGGGTTTCGGCATGACAGCCGAGGACGAGACACCAATGCTGTTCTTGCCCGGCGTCCTCACCACGATGTGGGGCGGTCCGGTCCGCAATCTCGCCGAGCAGCTCGGGATCAACGCTCGACGAGGTTCGCCAACGCATCGAGCCCTGGTACACCGACAAACGGATTGATTGCAAGATGGCCAACGTTGAGCCCGGACAGATGGCCGCGGTCAGGTTCGCAGTCGAGGGGGTTCGTGACGGTGTTCCGGTGATCACCATGGAACACATCACCCGGCTCACCGCCGCCTCAGCACCAGATTGGGACTACCCGCCCGACGGCCACACCGGCGTTCATCGAGTCATCGTCGAAGGGGAACCTCGCGTCGAGCTCAACACACACGTGTCCCATCCGGTACTGGACGCCACCGAGGCTGGATGCATCTCCACCGCGGCCCGGGTAGTCAACGCCATCGACTGGATATGCCGTGCTCCCGAAGGGACTGATCGCCGTCGAGGACATCCCGCCGGCTGCGCTCATTCGCGGGTTGATGTGGTGAACTCCGGAAAGGAGCGGCCGTGACCCCGACGCCGCCGACGGACAAGAAATATCGAGTCATCCAGTGGGGCATCGGCAATGTCGGCACGGTGGCGCTGCGCCATTTCGCCCACAACCCCGCTTTCGAGGTGGTGGGCGTGCTCTGTAATCGCCCGGAGAAGGTGGGCAAGGACCGCTAGCGCCCCCGATTGGTCAGCGTTGCCGGCGCCGCTGCCCAAAGCGATCCGGACGGCGAGGTAGCCGATCGTCAGGTGCAGCAGATCGCCCACGACATACCCGGCGCGGGCCAACCGTCCCCGGTTTTATGCGCACTTCCGTTGTTGGGAAGGATGGCGCGATGTCGATCAGGTACGACGAGAACACCAAGGCCAGGGCGGTGCGGTTGGTCCGCGAGCACCGCGACGACTACGACAGCGAGTGGGCGGCGATGAGGGCGATCTCGGGCCGGTTGGGGATGAACCCGGAGACGCTGCGCAAGTGGGTGCGTCAGGCCGAGGTCGACGCCGGTGAGGCGCCCGGGGTCACCACCGATGCCGCCCGCGAGATCCGCGAGCTGCGCCGTAAGTGCCGCGAGCTGGAGTCCACGATCGAAATCCTCAAGGCCGCGGCTTGACACCGATCACCCACATAAAACGAGTTTCTTCGCGCGGGAGTGCGACCCGCTACACCGCTGATCTGCGAGTTCATCGACGAGCACCGCGACCGGTTCGGGGTCGTACCGATCTGCCGGGCATTGGCCGTGCACGGCGTGCAGATCGCCCCGCGTACCTACTGGGCGCACCGCTTGTCGGCGCCGTCGAAACGGGCCCTGTGGGACACCACGATCACCGAGATCCTGGCCGGCATCTACGAACCCGACGCCGAGGGCAAGCGCCCGCCGGAATCGCTGTACGGCAGCTTGAAGATGTGGGCGCATCTGCAGCGCGAGGGCATTCCGGTGGCGCGGCGCACGGTGGAACGGATCATGAGGCACAACGGCTGGCGCGGTGCCACGCGTGCCCGCCGCACGCCCCGCACCACCGAGCGAGACCCGGCCGCGGCCCGGGCCCCGGACCTGGTGGGCCGGCGGTGGCGGGTTGCGGCGCCCAACCTGCTGGTCGTGGCCGACTTCACGTACGTGCCGATGGTCGCCGGGTTCGGCTACACCGCGTTGGTGGTCGACGCCCACGCCGGGCTGATCCCCGGCTGGGAGTGCTCGCTGGTCAAAGATACCGGCTTCGTTGAGCGCGCGCTGCGCCACGCCGTGGCCTTCCGCGCCCGTCAGGGCCACCCGTTCGAGGACGCGATCCACCATTCGGACGCCGGAAGTCAGTACACCGCAATACATTACGGCGAGACGCTGATGCTGGCCGGGCTGCAACCGTCGGTCGGCACCGTCGGGGATGCCCTGGACAACGCGCTCTGCGAGACCACGATCGGGCTCTACAAGACCGAGTGCATCCGCGACGGCTCCCCGTTCCGGAACGGGCCGATCCGCGGGCTCACCGACCTGGAGAACATCACCTCGACGTGGGTGGCCAAGAGCATCGAGAACATGGAACTCGGCCAATAACATCTGCCACGGTCAATGGGATTGGATGAACGACCCGGAAATCCATTCCAGTACCTGGGAGTTGGGACATGGCGGGTGTCTCGTCGCAGTGGCGGTATTCCCACAACTACCGCCACCACGTGTTCACCAACGTCATCGGCATGGACCACGACCTCGGATACGGCGTCCTGCGGGCCACCCGCGACCAGCAGTGGCGGCTGAGTAATCTGCTCCAGCCTGTGCGAAACGTGTTGTTGGCCATCATGTTCGAATGGGGCATCGCATCGCAGGGCCTGCACTCGCAGCATAATCGCGCGGCGACCGACGCCGAGAAATCCGCTCACACCCGAGCGCTGATCCGCAAGATTGCCCGGCAGGCCGGCAAGGACTATGTGTTCTTTCCCGCGCTGAGCCTTCGCCGATGGCGCCGCACGCTCACGGCGAACCTGGTCGCCAACGTGCTACGCAATGTGTGGGCGTACGTGGTGATCTGCTGCGGGCACTTCGCGGACGGCGCGGAGAAGTTCACCCCTGCCGCACTGGAGGGTGAGACGAAGCCCGAATGGTACTTGCGACAAATGCTGGGCACCGCGAACTTTCGCGCTGGGCCGATGTTGGCGTTCCTCAGTGGAAACCTCTGCTACCAGATCGAACACCACCTCTACCCTGACCTGCCAAGCAACCGCTACGCGCAGATCGCCCAACGGGTTCAGGCGGTGTGCGCCACCTATGACCTGCCCTATACGACCGGTCCGCTGGCTCGCCAGTACCTGCTCACGTTGCGCACCATTTTCAAGCTGGCGCTTCCGGATCGGTTCCTCGCCGCCACCTCCGATGACGCACCCGAGACCGCGTCGGAAGACAGATTCCGCAATATCGCGAAACAATCGCACCTCTTGGCCATGGGCGACGACAGCGGCAGGCGACGCGGATTGGCTACAGCAATACGGGACCGACAGAATCGGCGCCAGCGCGTTGACCAGCGCACCTGAGGGCGACGCATAGCCCAAGCAGCGATGGCTATATCAGGTGCAAACATTTGTTGTCCCCGACCCACGTTCGGGTGTCATCAGCGTTCCTACCGAGTGGTCGTCCGTTAGCCATGGGCACGGGTAATCGGATTGTCCGACTCGACCGTAAGGTCAAGATAGACATGATTGACCGAAGTCACCTGTTGGACAATCGCAACTGCCTCAGCGACGACCAGATCGATGATCGCGGGGCTGCCCTGCGGTGTTCCTTCGGCAGCGAGTCGCACGGTGATGCTGTGGCCGTCCGGTTCATACCTGACAAACCCGGTCCGCCACCTGGCACCGATATGTTCAACATGCCCCAGTCGGCCTTCGGCTAACAAGTCGTCGTGGTCGCCTAACTCGTCGGCCGTGTATTCGGGCACCTCGTCTGTCAAGTAGTCCGGCGTTTCGTCCGTCATGAGGCGCACCGTACCAACAACGCTCTTACATCCGAACAGGCGTTTGTCGGGCCTTGGAATTGACGCTCAGCGAGCTACCGTGGGCCGACGCAGTGTGTGCGCGTCGTGCGGAGCGAACTACCACCGTGAGTGGGTACGCCTGCCGCTGCCGCGCATACGGTCACTGTCCGATCGTCGAGCAGTTCACCACCCCGCAGCTCGTCGAAACGAAACGGGTGGGCGGCCCAGACGGTGGGACTTACGCCTTATCGCGGGATCGCACCTCCCGCCTAAGCTCGATCACCTCTTTCTCAAGGTCGATCACAGCCTTCGAGCACATGGCTGTCAGTCCAATGAGTTTCACGACTACGGCCCATATCCGGCTCTTGCCGGTAAAGGACTCGTCGAACTCGGCGAACTCGGCGAGGAGTTCCCTTCCGATAACGGATTCGGGATCTAAATGTATCCGCCGCAGTTTGCTGAACGACGAGAAGTCGGGTGTTTCCTCGGGATCGTGCTGCATCTTGCGAGCGTAGGCCGCCTGCCGTTGTCGGAGGGTGGAAACGACCTCCTTGCCGGGCGCGAACAACGTGGCTGGTCAGGCAACCCTTTTGCCGGCGCATAAGTCCGTGAGCTGGCCGGATAGTCGGGGTCATCGGATCAAAAGAGGTTCGCAGTGCTACATGTCCGGACGGATCGAGGACGCTTTCCGCTACGCCGATGCAGGCCAGAGGGTGATCGGCAGGAGCGGCGGCGGGGTCCCCTTCGGGGATGAGGGAAAGCCGGTCTCACAGGTCCCACTTCACCCTCAGCTGCAGAGGCGGGGTGACCAAGATCTGCATGGAAGTGAACAGCGCCATCGCCAACGACTCCGGCGATGTCGTCTCGGGGCCAGAAGCCAGTTCCGCACGGGTGACGCTGACTCATCTTGCCGGCCCGCGTGCCCGCCCGGCGGGAGCGCAGATATTTGGAGATTCTTCCACTACAGAGAACCGACGCCAGGCGCGGAGGATGGCTGGGTGGGCGTCATGCGCTGCCCCGCCAATCACGCCGCCAACGACTCAGCCGAGGAAGTCGCGTTCATCCGCGAATGGGCGGCAGCTACCTCATGGGACAGCACCCGCGAAAGCCTGCTCGCCGAAGGCCACTGCCCCGCCTGCCCCGGCACCGAGCGGCTGCAGCCGGGGACGACGGTACTGGTCGGAAGGCAGCGCAGCACGGGGCGCTGCCCGTGCTGCGCGGCGGTATGGATCACCGACGACGAGCACGGCTGGACGTGCCTCGACACCGGAAAGCTAATCTGCACGCACGCAACCTGATTGTCTCGCCGAGCGGTGGTCGACTAGCACTGGCCCTTGGGCATGACATCAGGCGGAGTAGGGACCATCGGCCCCAATCGAACGCCGGGGGCGGAGTACATTCGGATGCCGAGCCATTCAAGACTCGTTTTCTGCATTCAAACCCGAAGGAGCGCGATCATGGCAGAGCGCACTCGGCGGCCTTCACCCCCCGGCGCAGTCCAGCGAGACTTTGAGGATAAGACCGTGGCGGAAAAAGTGGCAGACCTGTCCGACGAGGTGCTGGAACGGGTCGAGGCCAGACAGCGTGCCGCGATCGAGGCTCTGCGCGAGTTCGCTAGCACCTTCGAGGAGGCGACTGCCCAGCACGGCGACCCGTTGCGGCGTAAGACCATCATCGACGCCGCTTTGAACTTGGCCGACGAACTCTCCACGACGCAGATTGAGTTACTGCACAGCATCGTGCGCCGCGCGAGCGAAACATTGGCCAAGTAGGGCGAGGCAAAGCCAGCCTGCTGATTGGGTCGTCGTCGTCGGTTCACCGCACGACGGCGGACGACAATTCCAGGCCGCCCTCGGCCCGCCGTAGCAGCCGCAGCGGGTCGGGAGAGAAGAGCAACTGGCTGAAAACCAGCGCCACCGCTGCGCCGACCAACGCATCCACCAACCGGTCCAGGCCCGCGGCGGTGTCCCCGAAGGCGGTGACCAGGATGGCGCCGACCGCCGCCTGCGCGACCACGATCGGCTGGCGGTCGACCAGCCTGGCAACCACCATGGCGGTGAAAGTGGCCAGAGCCAGCGGCCCCCCGGCTGACCTACGACCAGTAGCGGAGTCGCCCAAGCCGAAATCGGTTACAGTCCTGGGAAATGTTGGTCACTGACCTGCACCACTTCCTCGACCTACCCCCCGACACGCCGGGCCCAGCACGCCGACTGGCCGAACACCTGAGCAACATCGTTCGGGCGGCAACAGCAGGTGACGCCGGAACCGCCTGGGGAAGCGCGCTGCCGTGCCGACGCCGGCCGGCCAACCGCCGTTGCCCGGGTCAGATGATCGTGCTACGGACCGAGCCGCAGACGCCGATCCGGTGGAAGTGCAGCGTCTGCGGCGACGAAGGCGTAATCAGCAACTGGGAAGAATCGCCCTTCGATCTGCGCCGCCAACGGCTGGCCCTCGCCGGTCCCGTCCACGAGATTGTCATCGGCGCCGAGGTCGCCGCGACGCTGCGCGAGTTGCAGTTTCTCGACACCGATTGCGAGCGAATGATATTCGCCATCCGAGCCCACAACGACGGCGCCATCCTCGCTGCCACCGACGACGACCTCGACGAGCTGATCGGGTCCGTGGCAGCCGAGGCAAACCATGAGCCCAACCGGCGCCGTCAACAGCGACTCGACGCGGCATTCGGCGCGCTCAACGCCGCAACCCAGACACCAGACGGCTGGTGATTCGATGGCCCTGCCGGAGCTGGACATGGCACGAGTGCAGCAGTGGTGCGCTGCGCGGGTGCCCGAGCACGCCCGCCACCAAGTCCGCGTCGAATGCGAGGTCGCCCCACGACACCTCACGATCGTCGAGCGGCGTGCCCCCTGGCGCGAGGACTTCGGGCCCGAATGGACCGCCTTTCCGATCGCCCGCCTGCGTTACACCGCCGCCGACAAGTCCTGGACCTTGTACTGGCGCGACCGCAACCTTCGCTTCCACCTCTACGAGCCAATGGCTCCCTCACACCGAGTCGAAGACCTCCTCACCGAGCTCGACCGGGACCCCACCTGCATCTTCTGGGGCTAACTACCAAAACTCCGCCACCAGACAGCTCCTCGCCTCCACTCAGGTGGGGCCAACTACAGCCGTCACGGCGGGGCCAGTTCAGGTTGACATCGCCACCGCACTGCAGCGCGGTTGAGGTGGCAGCAGAAAGACATCCGCGAGGAGTACGTGATGGGTTTGGCGCGAGTGTTGGAGTGGAGCTTTCGTGACTGACCGCACCAGGGCGCTGCCACACAACGTCGGCAGACGCGGCACTGATTTATGTCGTCGTCTAGCCTGCTGTCGCCGACGTGGTGGCGCTCGCCCTCAGCGGCTGGCAGGGCGGCCGAGAGGTCCTCTCAGCAGCGTAGTGGGTCTGGGGCGGCGACCGGCACCTTAGCGCGTGGGACTCGCTGCCATGGCGTGGTGGTGGCGATGAAGTCGTCGAGGGTGTTGATGACAGCGTCGACGGCTTCGACGTGGGGATAGTGCCCGACGCCGGGAAGGACCACTAATCGGCTGCCTGGGAGGGCGTCATGGGCGGCATGAGCGTGGGCCACGGGGATGATCCGGTCGTGGTCACCCCAAATCAACAAGGTGGGAAGCCCCGATGAGAAATGCAACCGATTGAAGGCGGTGACCGCCTGGCCACGGTGGTCGACGACCGAGCGCAAGGTGCGCAAAAACGCCGCCCTGGCGGGCCGATTCGACAGCGACGAATAGGCGCTCCAGGTCTCGGCGGCCCGCGCACTGGGAAGGCCCAACGGCGCCAGCCAGGACCACACCCGGTCGCCGAAGCCCACGACAGCCGGTGGCGCGATCACGGGAAGCAGTAACTCAGCGCCCGGCGCCGATAACAGCCGCAGCGTCCAGCCCACTTCCGGACCCAGTCCGCCACTGCCGATCAACACAAGCCGTTCGCAGTAATCGGGATGCTGATGGACGAACTGCATGGCCACACCGCCGCCAAGGGACTGACCCACCAACGTCACCCGGCTGATACCGAGCTCGTCGAGCAGATCACGCAGCCACACTGCGAAAGCGCCGAGCGAGTAGTCACCGCGCGGCTTGGCCGACTGACCGTGCCCGATCAGGTCGGGCGCAATCACTCGGTAGTGTTTCGACAGATGTGGCACCACCTCCCGCCAGGTGTAGGAGCTGCCAGCCATCCCGTGGATCAGCAGCACGGCCGGACCCCGCCCTGCCTCTCGATACGCCACTCGCTCGCCATGCAGACTGAGATACCTGAGGTCACTCATATGCACCCCTTTCCGCTGTTACTAGCTGGTAACTTACGCAACCGTAGGTTACCAACTTGCGGCGCCACCGTCCACGTGGAAGCGGCTTACGAGGCTCCAGCGTTGACAACGCGCTATCCGCCGGGCTGATCGAAGCCGCCCGTGCCGATCTTGTGAGCCCGGTCGGGCCGGTGCCATCTGGTGGTCGCGGCCTCGACCAACGTCGCCCGCGCAGCGCCTCCGTGGTGACCGACGCCGTCGCCAGCAACCTGCGCGACAGCTTCACTCGCTTCATCGGTCGTCAAGGGAAGGTCCACGAGCTCACGGCACTGGTGCTGGGCGATCGCCTCGTGACCCTGACCGGCGGCGCCGGTGTCGCGATCCGCCTCAATTAACAGGAAGGTAATTGCCTGCCCATACCGTGGCGGCATGCGACGCGAGACGCCGCGGACGCTCGGCGTTGAAGAGGAGTTTCACCTTGTCGATCTGAAGACGAGGCGGCTGACGGCACGCGCGCCCGAACTGCTGGCTGAACTTTCCGACGACTGGGTCGCCGAGCTGCAGCGCTGCGTGGTCGAGATGAACTCCAGGGTGGTCGACACCCTGGAGGGGCTGCGCGCCGAATTGGTCGACCGTCGCCGGGTCCTCGTCGACACCGCCGCGAGGCTCGGCATCGGTGTGGTCGCGGCGGGTGCGGTGCCGTTGTCGATTCCCGCCGAGATGCAGGTCACCCAGACCGCCCGCTACCGGCAGATGCTGGCTGATTACCAGCTATTGGCCCGCGAGCAGTTGATCTGCGGTACGCAGGTGCATGTGGATGTGGCCGACCGCGAGGAAGCCGTCGTGGTCGGCAACCGCGTGTCCCCTCATCTGCCAACGCTGCTGGCGCTGTCGGCCAGCTCGCCGTTCTGGTCGGACGGGTCGGACACCGGCTACTCGAGCGTGCGGACGCTGGTCTGGCAGCGCTGGCCGACGACCGGGCTCGCCGCCCCGGCGAACTCGGCGGCCGAATACGACCAGCTCGTCCACGATCTGATCGCCAGCGGCGTCATCATCGACGAGGGCATGGTCTATTTCGACGTCCGGCCGTCAACCTCCGCGCCGACACTGGAGCTGCGGGTGTGCGACAGCTGCCCGTCGGTCGACACGATTGTGCTGATCGCCGGGCTATTCCGGGCGTTGGTCGAGCGCGAGGCGGCCGCGCTGCGGGCTGGCGACCCGCCCACGGTGATCTCGCCGACGCTGGGCCGGGCCGCGCTGTGGCGGGCCGCTCGCTCCGGGCTGGAGGGCGATCTGGTCGACGTCACCGGCCCGGCCCATAGACCCGCCGCCGAGGTGGTCACGAAACTGGTCCGCTCGCTTCGCCCGCAGCTGGAGGATGCCGGGGACTGGGACATCGCCAGCGAGCTGACCCGCCAGGTGTTGATCGCCGGCACGTCGTCGGCGCGCCAGCGCCGCGCGCTGCGCCGCCGCGGGCGCCTCACCGACGTGGTCGACCAGCTGATCGCCGAGACGGCCGGGCGCTGGCCGAACACCGCCACCGCCGTCGGCGAAGACCCGAGCCTGTTGTTCGGCTATCGGCCCGGTAGTGTCGGCGCGCCCGGCGATCCGTACACCAGTTACGACGAAGCCGTCGACGCCGACGGGCAGCCACGGCCTCAGTACCGCAAGGTCCTGGCCACCATCGCCGACCTCGGGGTGGCCGCGCTGCGCTCGCGCGAGGGCGGCATCGAACAGGAGCAGCGCACCGCCAATATCACGTTCCGGGTCACCGGTCAGAGCCTGGCCCAGCTCTTCCCCCTCGACCTGGCACCCCGCATCGTGGCCGCCGACGAGTGGGCGGCGCTGTCCGAAGGACTGGGCCAGCGCGCCCGGGCGCTCGACGCGTTTCTGCGCGATATCTACTCCGAGCAGGCGATCGTCGCTGACGGCATCATCGCCGTGCATTCGCTCGACCGCGCGCCCGGCTTCCGCTCGACGGGCCGGCTGGCCGGTGACACCGTGCGCGCGCACATCAGCGGCACCGACCTGGTGTGCGACCGGGCGGGTCACTGGCTGGTGCTCGAAGACAACCTGCGGGTGCCGTCGGGCACCGCGTACGCGATCGTCAACCACCGGCTACTGGGCAAGCACCTGCCGGAGCTGCAGCCACACGTCCCGATCGCCGACCCCGACCGCACCCCGCAGATGCTTCTCGACACGCTGCGGGCAGCCGCGCCGCCGCGCGCCGGGGATGATCCCACGGTCGCGCTGCTGTCCGCCGGCTGGGAAGACTCCGCCTGGTTCGAGCACACCTTCCTGGCCGAAGAGACGGGCATCGCACTCGTCCAGCCGTCGGATCTGTCCCTCCGGGCCGGAAAGCTGGTGCGCTACATCGGCTCCGACCTCCATCAGATCGACGTGATCTACGCGCGAATGGACGAGGACATGCTGCTGTCCTCCACCGGCTACGACGGCGCGCCGCTGCGGCCCGGGCTGCTCGGCGCGATCGCCGACGGTCACCTCAGCATCGTCAACGCGCTCGGCAACGGGGTCGCCGACGACAAGGCCATCTACGCGTTCGTCCCGGCCATGATCGAGTACTACCTCGGCGAGACGCCGAAGCTGGCCCAGGTGCCGACCTGGATCTGCGCGGAGCGCGCGCAGCGCGACTACGTGCTGGCGCACCTCGGCGATCTGGTGGTCAAGCCGATCGACGGGCTTGGCGGCAGCGGCGTGCTGATCGGACCGGAGGCGTCCGACGCCGCGTTGGAGGCGCGCCGGCGCGAGCTGCTCACCCAGCCCGAGCGGTTCATCGCGCAGGAGCTGGTCGCGCTTTCCACCCATCCCACCTTCGACGGCGAAGGGATGTACCCGCATCACGTCGACCTCCGCGCGTTCGTCCATCTGCGCGCCGATGACGCGGGATCGGTGTCGGTGCATGTGATGCCGACTGCGTTGACGCGCGTGGCCAGCCGCGGGTCGCGGATCGTCAACTCGTCGTCGGGCGGCGGCAGCAAGGACACGTGGATCCTCACCGCCGACGACGTCAGGGCCAGTTAAGATTAGTAGCGATTCAACCACGAGATGATGCTCTCGGTTGGGGTCCCGAGCCTGGGAGGCGCGCAGCCCGCGGGCTTGCGGGCGGCCTGGTCAGGCCATCGTGATGGGCTTTGGCGTATGCGGGCGAACGTGACCTGAGGGCTGGACGCGCGGTCGGATCTAACCCGACATCGCCATGTCCCAGAAGCCTCGCTCGTAGTGGGTCACCCAGAAGAAGGCGTCCTCGGCTTCTCGGGCCTGGTCGCCGACGCAGGCCTCAAGCTGGCGATCAACGCAAGTCTGGAGGTCGCCGACGTAGGACCGGAAGTCGTCGGTGGTCCACCTGTTGACGAACTCGCGGTAGGGCTGCGCACCCGGGCGCGCGCCGTCCCAGCTCTCCAGGTAGGTGCGTTCCAGCGCCCAGATCGCGGTGATCTGCGCCGGGTAGCCGCGGTAGGTCAATGCCAGCAGGAAGTCGCAGTAGGCCCGAGTCGTCGGATGCATGGGGGCGTCGAGGACCAGGCCGCGCCGCGCCGCCATCTGCTCAAACCAGCCCAGCTCCCCAACGGTGGCGATCACGCCCCCCGCGAGCAGGCCGACGTCGGCCAAGGGCGCTGCGCCCGCGATGCGGGACTGGGCGCGCACCAGGGCCTGCGCGAACAGGTAGTCCTGGGCCAGCCACCGGTCGAAGCAGTCTTTGGGCAGCGAGCCGTCCCGCACGCCCGCCAGGAACGGGTGAGCGGTGGCCGCCCGCCATGCGGCGGTGTGGCGGCTCACCAACGCATCCGCAGTCATCGCCTCTCCCTTCGAACGGCGGCGTCGAAGAACCGCAATTCGAGTTCCATCGCCTGGTGATACAGGACGGCCAGGCGGTCATGATCACCTCCGTAGCGGTCGAGCAGCACCTCTAGACGTCGTGTCAGGGCCTCGAACTGCTCGCTCGAATAGGTCATCACCCACTCGCGATAGGCACTGTCGGGCTGTTGTCTGAGCAGCCAGGTGCTGGCCGAGGTAGGCGTAGAGCCGCATGCACGGCGTCATCGCCGCTGCGATGTGGCCAACCGGCTCCAGCGCAGCCACCGCCAACAAGAAGTTGGTGTACGCCGAGGTGGCAGGGTCTGGTACGGGGTGAAGGTCGACCCCCCAACGGGCCGCGTAGCCCTGGTGAAGGCGCAGCTCGTCGGCGGCGGCATCGAGTAGCTCCCGAAACCCGATCAGCCCATCTCGGTCCGGGCTTTTCGCCAGCGCCAAGGCGTAGGCGCGGCAGAACGCATCGAGGAAGGCGGCGTCTTGTCCCACGTAGTAGGTGAAGCTAGCTCGGGGCAACTCGCCCGACGCGATGCCCAGGACGAACGGGTGCTCCAGCGCGGCCTGCGCCAGGACTCGGTTCCGGTGCCACAACGACTCTGAAAGCGAAGCCACCAATCAAGCCTAAAACTCGCATGGCCACGCCCACCTAAGCCGTCGACGACCCGAATCGCAGCCAGGCCAGAATCCCCAAAGCCGAGACCAGCTACAGCGACTATCGGAATCGCTACCGTGCGATGGCCACATCGCTGGGCTTGAGGGACATGTGAAGTGGGCCGAGCGATGGCCTGACCGCGCCACGTCTACCGGACACGCGGAGGCCTCAGGCCGCACCACCTGCCTACGCAATCACTAACTGGAACTTCAACAGCCCCAATGACTACCGCGACTACTAGCGCTCACTTACGTCTTACTGCAGTTCTGGTAGGTGCCGTACGGCGTAGTGCAGCCACCGACCGGATCGGCCGCCGCCGGTGACGCGACGCTAATGCCAATGGCCGCGGCCGCGGCCGCGGCCGCTATGAAACCACCGAGACCACGAGCTCGGAACGAAACGTGTTGTGCTGTCCTCTGAATATCTTCCATCTCAAACTTCCCTTGAATTCGCGTGAATTCGCGAAGCTCAGCGGAGTGGCAGGTCGTTTATCGCGAGGTGTCAGCGGCGACGTTGGCCAGATCGTTCATGGCGAGATGTCACTTTCCGAACTGCCTAATATTTTACCATATTTTACCCCTAATTAACGCTGTTGAAACCTCCCGTTCAGCACGAGGTGTGTGCGCGGGGTGTGCTGCGCGCGACCGAGGAACCCCAGGGGGCCGATGGTTCGTCTCCTGGCGTCACAAGTTGCCTGGCATCACCGGCAACCGACTTAGCACGGCGGGCCACAGGGCGTGGCGAGCGGCCAGCGTTGGTGCGAGGTGCTTAGCTCCGGTTGTGCGATCACTCGTTCGGATGGCCCACGACACTGTCGCGATTCGGGCTGGAGCAGCGGTGCTTGTCGGTGCCGCCGTCGCAGTGGCCCTCGGTGCCGCCGTGGGCTCGGCGTACGCGCTTGCCGGGTGGGTCGCTGCTGTGGCGGTGTACGTGGGGTGGACATGGATCGTTGTGTCCGGAATGGATTCCGAGAGCACGGCCGCGCACGCGACACGGGAGGACCCGACCCGGGTGGTCACCGACCTGGTGGTGGTGCTGTCCAGCGTCGCGAGCGTGGGTGGTGTCGGCTATCTGCTGATCGCGGGATCAGCCAAGGGCGGCGAAGCCATCAGCGCGGCAGGTGTCGGCGTGGTGAGCGTGGCCGCCGCCTGGGTCGCTGGTGTCGTATCTGCTCGGGGCGGTGATCCTGGCTGCGACGGTCAACTTGATCGCTGGACTGGGCAGCAGCCATTGACTCTATGGCGACAGTTTCCGGCTCCATGCCGTCGGTCCTGACACAGCAGTTTGCCGACCACGGCTGGTGATCTTGGATGTGCCCTTTGATCCGCACCTCCGCCCAGTGAGAATAGGCGCGCAATCGCCCGAAGCGGTTTGCTGCGGGACCTCCCAGCCTTACCGGCGGTCACAGGGTATGCGCGATCCGACGCCGACAGACGCATACGCGCTAACCCGAAGGCGGCAGCAAGGCCTGACACTGCCTGCACCAATGCGCACCTTTACGCAGTTTCGGCATCACCGTCCTCGATCAGACTGATCCGAGTTAGCCGTCGACGAGATCCGGCGCTCGCGGATTTGCAAACAACGGATCTGCAAACACGGTCGTTCGCTAGTCTCCTCGATGTCAGGGTCACATCACGGATGGGGAGCCCACATGAGCAATCGTGACAAGCAAGCCGCCGCTGCGAGGGAAGAGGAGTATCGAGACAGCGCCCGGCGGCTACGGGAATTCGCTACGTTCGACAATTTCTCGGACGATGACCTGGCGCGGCTCGTCCGCGCAGCACATCGCACGTCGACGTCTGGGCCATGGCCGCTGATTCACGAAAAGACTCCCTCGGACGCCTGCTACATCCTCCTCACCGGCGAGGCGGGTGTGTATGTCGGACAAGACCGCGTTGCCGTGGTGGGGCCCGGCGAGGTGATCGGCGAATCCGCCCTACGCCACGGGAAACTGCGTAACGCAACCGTGACGACGACCGGAAAGGCCGAGGTGGTGCATATTGCGCGCGATAACCTCGACCGCTTGCTCAGCGAAATACCCGCACTGCGCGAGACTATGGATGCCACTGTCACGCGACACATGCCCAGCGAAACCGTCGATCCGAGCTGACTTGGGCAAGAAAAACAAGCTCGGGAAAGGCTTGGCGGCATCAGCAAATCGAGATGATCGCTGGGTCGAGGCCGAAGACCTGCACCTGAGCTGACCTCCCTTTCAGCACGTGTGATCCGCGGTTCCTCACGGGCATCAGTTGCGCCGAAGTATTTGGCATTTAGGACCCGACCTTTAAGCCGCGATCTGTGTCAGTGCGTTACGGCGGATAACGATTCCCAACCTTAATGATTGCGAATCGATCTGCACGCCTAAGCCGCACCACCTGGAAAATTATGGTTACCCCGTGCAGCGCCGAACGGCCATCAAGCTCCCGCTGCTGATCGCAGCCGGCGCGGCACTGGCCCGAGTGCCCCCCGCCTCCGCCGAACCGGGCCGATGGTCGGCTGACCGCGCCGACCGCTGGTATCAAGCGCAAGGCTGGCTGGTCGGGGCGAACTACATCACTGCAACCGCCATCAATCAGCTCGAGATGTTTCAGCCGGGTACGTATGACCCCGGGCGTATCAATCGCGAGCTGGGCGTGGCTCGGCTGCTCGGGTTCAACACCGTGCGGGTCTTTCTGCACGATCAGCTGTGGGCTCAGGGACGCCAGGGCTTTCAAAGCCGTCTCGCGCAGTTCGTCGACATCGCAGCGAGCCACCGCATCAAACCACTCTTCGTCTTGTTCGACTCCTGCTGGGATCCGTTCCCGAGGCCAGGTCCTCAGCGCGCGCCAATACCTGGAGTGACCAACTCCGGATGGGTGCAAAGCCCAGGTGCCGAGCACCTCGGTGATCGCCGATATAGCCGCGTTCTGTATGACTATGTCACGGGAGTGTTGAGCCAATTCCGCAATGATGATCGCGTTCTGGGATGGGACCTGTGGAATGAACCCGACAATCCCGCGCGCGAGTATCGCAAGGTGGAGAGGAAAGACAAGCAGGAGCTTGTCGCGGCGCTACTCCCCCAGGTGTTCCGGTGGGCGCGTGCGGTTGATCCTGTTCAACCATTGACGAGTGGCGTCTGGCAAGGGAGCTGGGGAGATCCCGGGCAGCGCAGCACAATCAGTGGGATTCAACTCGACAACTCCGACGTGATCACGTTCCACTGCTATGACAAGCCAGCCGCCTTCGAGGGGCGGATCGCTGAACTCTCCCCGTTGGGGCGACCGATCCTATGCACCGAGTACCTGGCTCGGTCTAGGGGCAGCACCGTAGAAGGAATCCTGCCAATTGCGAAGCGGCACAACGTTAGTGCCTTCAATTGGGGCTTGGTGGCTGGGAAGACTCAGACGTATTTCCCGTGGGATTCGTGGGAGCACCCATACACAACGCCTCCGAAAGTATGGTTCCACGACCTCTTACAACCCGATGGACGGCCCTATCAGCACACCGAGATTCAGACGATTCGAAATGTGAGCGGGCTAGGCCAGAATTGAAACGGTGCTGTCTTTCGCCGACCGGGGTTCGCGTCGCTGCTTGGCACGCCGCGACGGACTTCGTGATCTCACGTACGGCCAACCAGAAGTGCCGCTGAAGCTGCGGCCCATCTGGTGGAGCTGCCGGGAATCGAACCCCGCTGCGGAAATTGCTCTGAGGTGTGGAAACACTGAAATCTAACTACGCGAAAGTACGGGAAATGACCTGCGGTTACGCGAAAGGTGTTGACGGCGTCAACACGCCGCGGCGCTCGTCTCCTTACGAAGGTCAGGTTATTGGAATGGGATTGTCGCCGATCGGCCTCGGTCAGGCCGCACAAGAATCCACGACGAGCCGTGTGGGGCTGCGACCAAGAATGCGGCGCCACGGAATATCCGCGGGGTTCTCCGTCAGCTGCAGCGGTGGATCTTCCGAGAGGACTGATCGTACGCACGACTCCACCGCAAGCTTCGCGAGAGCAGCACCCAGGCAGTAGTGTGCTCCGGCGCCGAAGTTCAAAAGCCTGGGGGTATCTGGCCGCGCGAAGCGGTCGGGATCGAAGCGGTCGGGGTCGCTCCACGCCGACGCATCACGACAGGCCGCTGCGATGGAAAGGAAGACCATCGCGCCGGCGGGGATCGTGGTTCCGTGCAGCTCTATCGGTGCGACGGCAGTTCGCGGGATAGCCGGAATGCTCGGTTCCAGGCGCATGGTCTCGGCGACCGCGCTTGCGAGACGTACATCATCCTTGTGTATGCCATCGAGTTGGTCGCGGTGTTGCAGCGCAACGAAGAGGCTGCACGGGATTTGACTTCCCGCTGTATCGTGCCCTGCCACTAGAAGATTGGCGATCATGTTCACGATCTCGTCATGGCTGAGACGTTCGCCTTCAGCTTCGGAGGCCAACAACGCCGTAATCAAATCAGGTCCTGGGTTGCGAGCGCGTCGCGTTGTCAGCGCGTCGACGTAGTCTTTCAGTTCTGTAATAGCGGTCGTGGCATCCGCGATTTGGTCGGGCGTCATCACGTAAAAGACCGGACTCAACGCATCGGCCCAGTGCGCGAACACCTCGACGTCGGCATCCGGCACACCCAACAGCCGGCAAATCAGCCGGGTGGCCAGTGTCGAGCATGCAGCCACCAAATCCCCGCCCTGCCGCACGGAACTGACGGCTGCGATCGCCATATCGGCAGCCGTCGTCCGCAACGACTCGACCGATCTTGGCGTGAACGCCCGCGAAACAAGTGATCGCATCCGCCGGTGATAGTCGCCTTCGGTGGTGAACATCAGCCGGCTGTACCAGTCACGCAGCGGTCCATCGGCGATACCCATCATGTCGAACAACGCCAGCCCGATTCCGTTCAACCGCTGATCATGGACCAGCGTTTCGAGGTCGCGCTGGCGCAAAACCACAGTGGCGCCGGTCATCTCGTCGAGGGCGAGCGGACCGTTGTCGGCGGCCGCGCGTAGCACGCCATGGAGGTCTTTGTCCATGCATCCGGTCAGATCGACTGTCGGCAAACTCATGTCAGACTCGCTCGAAGTAGGTCATGAGCTTGAGCGCTACCCACGGTCGCCGACCACCGACGAGCCGCAGGCCACGTCGAACAGCGGCGAGCTGCCCGATGCGTTGGTAGAGCAGCTGCACCAATGTCGAGGCGGGTAGCCGCAGCACCGCGTCGGGGCGATCGTCGGGCCGGCGCTCGCGCATTTCAGCAGTCCCATCATGAATATGCATAAGGTACGGGCGCGCCTCGGGGACTTGGAAGGCCACACAAATATCGACGTTGGCGGCTACTCCGGGGCGCAGGTAACCGGCCGCAAACTCCCTTCCGCCGCGCAATACCAGCACCATGTCGCGTTCGGATAGGTCCCACGGCGCTTTCACCGCTTGCGCGACGTCCTGGCCGTGCAGGAGTAACTCGCCCAGCCAGTTGGTCTGCGCGGTGTTACCGGACATGAAGCCGAATCCATGAAACGGGATCGTCTGCCGGTCGTCGCTGTTCGCGTCGAAGAAGTCATCGATCTCCGGGGCCAGTGCTTGAAGTTGGTCGGCGAGCTCGGGCACCGGGGCCATCGCTGCTTCAAGCTCGGTCTGATTGAGTGCGGCGATGCCGCGCGCACTGCCCGCGTGGCGGTAGTCAAGACCCCGCGAGAACTGGCGATAGCGGTGCGCCAGCGTGAGCACGTGGGCCACGATCTGCTGGACGGTCCAGTCGTGGCCGGGTGGTCGAGCGAGTGGATCGGCGGTGCGAACGATGCGATCAAATCGCTCGCGCGCCAGCGCAATGCGCTCACGCAATTCATCTCGGGAGGTGTCGACAAGGGCGACGTACTCGGTGGCGTTCATCACGACCTCCTTGCGCCAGGAGCGGATGGATTACTGCACTCTTCAGTAGTATTTACTGCAAAGTGCGGTAGTGTCAATAGCATGACGCCTCGACCAACTGCTAGTTCCTTCGCGGTCCTCGGTTTACTGGCCTTACAACCATGGACGGCATACGAGCTGGTTGCTCAGTCGAAACGGAGTCTCCATTGGTTTTGGCCCCGGTCGGAGCGACACCTGTACGCAGAGCTCAAGCGTCTCGTCGAGCGAGGACATGCCGAAGCACACGTGGAGGGCGGCCGACGGCAGCGCACCCGCTACACGATCACTCCCGCGGGCCGTGCGGCGCTACAGGAATGGCTCCACACGGAACCGGCCCCGCCGACGCTCGAAATCGAGGGACTACTTCGGGTAATGCTGGGCGACCAAGGAACCGTGGACGATCTACGCGCCGCGCTCGAAACGACAGCACGTCAAGTTCGCAAGGTACGTGCCGAAGGCATACCGCTCGTGGCGGACCTCCTGGCAACAGGAGGACCATTTCCGCAGCGGCTGCACCTTAACGAACGCCTCGTGTCCTTCTACGCCGACTTCAACAATCTGCTAATACGTTGGTGCGAAGAGACGTTGGCCGAGATCGAGACCTGGCAAGGAACTCAAGACATCGGGCTGACCCCTCGCGGCCGGCAACGACTAGTGCGGGTGATCACCGAAGAGCCCTGAGCCGGTGCAACCACTCCGACGCGAAAAAGGGCCGCTGAGCTGCGGCCCTTCTGGTGGAGCTGCCGGGAATCGAACCCGGGTCCTACGGCATGTCCTCAAGGCTTCTCCGTGCGCAGTCCGCTATGTCTTTCTCGGATCTCCCGGTCTCGCGGACTCGCCGGGATGACGATCCCAGTCGCTGTTAGATGTTCCGATGAGTCCCGCGACCGGACTCACCGGTGGATCCCTCTAGCTGACGCCAGGGTCCGGGCCGAGGGCGTTCCCGGTCTGACGGACTAGCTGTCGCTTAGGCAGCGAGAGCGTAGTCGCGCTGATTGGTATCGGCGCTTAATTGGTTGCAACGACGCTTACGGTGGTCTCTTGCCTGCACCGGCACGCTTCCCTTGGTTCGATGCGCGAAGTCGAAACCTTTCAGCCCCTCGCATCCCTGCCGACTTTCGGCAGGACAGTTCAGTCTACGCGGGTTACAACGCTCGTCGAGTGATTAAGCATCCCGGCGAGCTACATCACAAAGTTCAGCCGCTCGGCGACCTGCCGGCCGAGGGCCTCGTCGCCGCTGATTTCTATCGCGGCCATGTTCTCGGCGGCCGCCGTGCGCCCGCCCGTCAACCGCGCGAACAGCACCGCGTCCACCTGGATCGTCGTGGTCGGGCCGTCCTCGAAGTCGTCGACCAGCCGCCCGCGTCCCTCCCGCACCGCCACCCGGAGTGTGCGCTGCAAGGGACCGGTCAACTCGAAAGCGACGCGGCTGCCGTCCGGCGCGCCAGCCAGTCTGCCGACGATTCGCCCGAGTGCCGCCTCGATCTCGGCAAAAGCGAGTGTGGCAGGCGCGCCCACCAGCTTCTCGTCGGTCGCCCACACACCGGCCGCGTGGCGGATGTCCTGCTCATGCATCCAGCAGTCGAAGATCCGCACACGCATGAACCGTCCGTACGTGTCGAGGCCCACCGGCGTTGCGGTGGGCTCGTTCCACGCATCGTCGCCCATCGCCAGCAGTGCCTTGCGCCGCTCGCCGGTCACCGAGCGGAACTTCTCGAGCATCGCGGCGGGCGTCTCGTTGTAGAGGTGCCGGACCCAGCACTCATTCATCGCGGCGAGGTCGTTGCGCACGTGCGGCAGTGCCGACACGTCGCAGTCCGGCTCCGGCGTCGGGACACCCATCAGAAATGACTCGGTGCCGACGATGTGCGCGACGACGTCGTGCACCCGCCATCCGGGCAGATCGGTCGGAGCGCTCCACTGCTCGTTGGACAACCCGGCCAGCAGTTCGTCGATGTCGTCCCATGAGCCGAACAGGCCGTCGAGCACTTGTTGCTTGTCTAGCCGAGTAGCCATTGCTCGACCCTAGCCCCGCTCCCGGAGAGGACATCCCGCTGTGCCCGGCTCATAGCGACAGTTTGCTGACCTGCGCAGGAAGCCCAGGATTGTCCCTAAGCGCGATTGTTTAAATATAGCGTTTGACCTGCGTAAACGTTCTTGTCGCTAAGACGCGGGCAGAGAGGACTATGGCCGGAAACCGGGTGCCGGCCGGGTGCCGGAGGAGCCGGGTGCCGGCAGCGCCAGAGCTACAGCATCCCCTTGACGCGCCGGCCCAACTCACGGGTGACCTCACGCTGCGCGTCGCGGCGCGCCATGTCCTGCCGCTTGTCCCGGGCCTGCTTGCCGCGCGCCAACGCCAGCTCGACCTTCACCTTGCCCGACACGAAGTACAGCGAGAGCGGCACCAGCGTCAGGTTGCCGTCGCGAATCTTGCCGATCAGCGCGTCGATCTCCCGGCGGTGCAGCAGCAGCTTGCGGTTGCGCCGCGGAGCATGATTCGTCCACGACCCATGGTGATACTCCGGAATGTGCATGTTGCGCAGCCACACCTCGCCGTCGTCGACGGTGGCGAAAGCATCCACCAGCGACGCCTTGCCCTCGCGCAGGCTCTTCACCTCGGTCCCGACCAGCGCGACACCGGCCTCGAACACGTCGATGATCGAATAGTCATGGCGCGCTTTGCGATTGGTCGCAATGATCTGCCGCGGCGGACCGGTTTGAGCAGGCTTCTTCTTGCTCACGGCTAGCGCCGCACGTAGAGCCGCAAGGTCGCGTAGGCCGTCACACCCGCCATCACCACACCCAGAAGCACGAGATACGGCGTGATGTAAAGGATGTCGAGATAGTCGACGCGCGCTATCAACGGCGGGTTCGCTTCATAGAACTGTTTCAGCGCGTTGTCGAGTACGAACGCTCGCACGAACACCAAACCGGCGAGCGCCAAGATCACGCCCACAAGCGCAGCGAGCATCGCCTCCAACAGGAACGGCAGCTGCGTGTACCAGCGGGACGCACCCACCAGTCGCATGATCCCGATCTCGGTCCGTCGCGTGAACGCCGACACCTGAACCATGTTGGCGATCAACAAGATCGCGCCAATCGCCTGTACCACCGCCACCGCGAACGCCGCGTCCCGCAGCCCGTACAGCACCGCGAACAACCGGTCGATCAAGTTCTTCTGGTTCAGCACATCCCGCACACCGGGCTGCGCGAGCATGGCCTGCCGGAACTCCTTGTCATCGTCGGGATTCGTCAGCCGCACGATGAACGACGCCGGAAAGGCCTCTTTGCTGGCCACGTCTTTGAACTGCGGGATCCTGCGGATCGCATCCTGGTACGCCTCGTCGCGGTTGAGGTAGCGCACCGACTCGACGTCCTCGCGGTTCTCCAGCAGATCCCGCAGCGCCTTGCACGGATTCGCCGCGCAGTTCGGGTCGTTGGCCGACACGTCGGGCGTCAAGAACACCTGCGACTCCACCCGGCTCAGGTAGATGTCGGACGACTGCACGGCCAGCCGCCACACCAGCAGCGCGCCGCCGAACAAGCCGATCGAGATCGCGGTCGTCAGGATCATGGCGATCGTCATCGTCACGTTGCGACGAAGACCGCTCCAGACCTCGTTAAGCAGGAATCGGAATCGCACTTAGCGGTCCATCCCGTACACGCCGCGCTGCTCGTCGCGCACCAGCTTGCCCATGTCGAGTTCGACCACCCGCTGCCGCATCGAGTCGACGATGTGGTGGTCGTGAGTGGCCATCACCACTGTCGTGCCGGTGCGGTTAATCCGCTCTAGGAGGTCCACGATGCCCTTGCTCGTCTCCGGGTCGAGGTTGCCGGTGGGTTCGTCGGCCAGCAGCACCAGCGGCCGGTTCACGAACGCCCGCGCCATCGCCACCCGCTGCTGCTCGCCGCCCGAGAGTTCGTGCGGCAGCCTGTTGGCCTTGCCCGATAACCCCACCATCTCCAGCACTTCGGGCACCACCCGCTTGATCACTTCGGGCTTCTTACCGATCACCTCGAGCGCGAACGCGACGTTTTCGTACACCGTCTTCTGCTGCAGCAGCCGGAAGTCCTGGAACACGCAGCCGATCACCTGGCGCAGATGCGGGATGTTGCGCCCGTGCAGGTGGTTGACGTGGAACTTCGAGACCTGAATCTCGCCCTTGGTGGGCTTCTCCTCGGCCAACAACAGCCGGATGAAAGTCGACTTGCCGGAGCCGGACGGGCCGATGAGAAAGACGAACTCACCCTTGTCGATCTTCACGCTGACGTTGTCGAGCGCCGGTCTGGCGGACGACTTGTACTGCTTGCTGACCTTGTCGAGGGTGATCATCACGGCACGCCAGTGTAGCGGTGGTCCACGCCCGGTCCCGTCAGCGCGACGGCGTCGGCGACGGGCCCGGGCCGGGCACCTCAGGCGACGGCGACGTCGGCGGAGCTCCCGGGGGTGCGGGAGTTGTCGTAGTCGGCGACGTGGTCGGAGACCCGCTGGTGGTGTCGCGTCGGCGACGTCGTCTCCGTCGGCGTCGTCGTCGTCGGAGTTGTCAGTCGGTGGTGCGTCGTACTCCTCGGCTGCACCTGCGTGCGCGGCACCCAGGTGTAGTTCGGATCGGGCACGAACCCCGGCGGCACTACGCTGCGGCCGGGCGCCTGCGGCGGCGGCTTCGGCGGCGGTTCGTAGTTCTGGTAGAGCCAGAACAATGCGACAAATGCGACGATGAGCGCCGCCGTGGAGGTGCGAACGTCGACCACCGGGCAGGTACCTGGGCCAGCCGCGGTCTGCTCGCCGCCATTTGTGCCAAAGATTCACTATTGCCCCGCTCGGTTCTGTTGCTCGGTGGCGGCGCCGGTGCCAACGGACGCCGGAGGCGGCAGGGTGCCCAGCGTTGGCGTGGTGTCCGATGGCGAGGCGATTCCCGCGCGGGCCAGCGCCGCAATGACCTGATCCGCAGCCGGCGGCCCACCTCGAACTGCTTGCCCGGCAACGTCCGTGCCACCATCCGCAAATTGACGGTGTCCGACCTCGATGCTTTCCACGCCCATCAGCTGCGGCGGGTCGAGCAGCAGGCGCGCAGGTCATCGTCCTCCATCGCCTTCTCGCCAACCTCGTGCAAAACGTCGTTCACGCGGTTGAGATCCGCAGTCGTCGGCACTGGAATATCGACGACTGCGCGCGCCCAGTCCTTCGAAAGGTTCAGCGATCTGACGATGTTGCCGTTGGGCACCGTGTACATTTCGCCGTCCGCCGTACGGAGCTTGGTCACCCGCAGCGTGACCTCCTCGACGGTTCCCATTGCTTCGTTCGTCGCGCCGACGATGCTGAGTTGGACCAGGTCGCCGAAGCCGTACTGGCGCTCCGTGATGATGAAGAATCCGCTGAGCAAGTCCTGAACCAATTTCTGGGCGCCGAAACCCAGAGCTGCGCCGAACACCGCGGCGGGTGCCACCAGCGACCCGACCGGGACATTGAGAATATCGTTGATCTCCACTGCCACCACCACGAAGAGCATCGCGATGGAAACCCAGGAAATCACCGAAGCCACCGCCTGACGGTGCTTGGCGGCTTCCGAGCGCACCAGTTGGTCGCTTTCCTGGAAATCCTCGTCGATGCGGCGGGCGATCCTGCGGGCGGCCCAGCTGATGAACCGGGCGGCCAGCAGCGCACCGATGACCAGCAGCGCGATCCGCAAGCCCCGCGTCAGGACCCATTCGCCGATGTCGCCGTGCCAGAAGTCGTGCCAGCGGGTCGGCCAGCGGCATTGCAAGATAGGTTAGTCGTCATCTTTTCTGTTACGCCACCGGATTCCCGCTTCCAGAAATCCGTCGATGTCTCCGTCCAGTACCGCAGCCGGGTTGCCGACCTCGTAGTCGGTGCGCAGGTCCTTCACCATCTGGTACGGGTGCAGAACGTAGGAGCGCATCTGGTTACCCCACGAACTGCCGCCGTCGCCCTTCAACGCATCCAACTCGGCACGTTCTTCTAAACGCTTGCGTTCCAACAACTTTGCCTGAAGCACGCGCATCGCCGAAACCTTGTTCTGCAACTGCGACTTCTCGTTCTGGCAGGTGACCACGATACCGGTTGGGATGTGCGTAAGTCGAACCGCCGAGTCGGTGGTGTTCACGGATTGACCGCCAGGCCCGCTGGATCGGTACACGTCAACGCGCACATCGCTTTCGGGGATATCGATGTGGTCTGTGGTCTCCACCACAGGCAGCACCTCGACTTCCGCGAACGACGTCTGGCGCCGACTTTGGTTGTCGAACGGGCTGATCCGCACCAGCCGGTGCGTCCCTTGCTCCACCGACAACGTGCCGTACGCGAACGGTGCGTGCACCGCGAACGTCGCACTCTTGAGGCCCGCCTCCTCGGCATACGACGTGTCGAAGATCTCAACGGGGTACTTGTGCTTCTCGGCCCAGCGGACGTACATCCGCATCAGCATCTCGGCCCAGTCGGCCGCGTCGACCCCGCCCGCTCCGGACCGGATGGTTATCAGCGCCTCGCGCTCGTCGTACTCGCCGGACAGCAGCGTGCGGACCTCCATCGCCTCGATGTCCTCACGCAGCGACTTCAACTCGGCGTCGGCGTCGGCGACGTCGTCGGCGCCGCCCTCTTCGGCGGCCAATTCGTACATCACCGGCAGGTCGTCGAGCCGGCGGCGCAGGTCTTCGACGCGGCGCAGCTCCCCCTGAGCGTGAGACAGCTCACTGGTCACCTGCTGGGCCCTGCTCTGGTCGTTCCACAGATTGGGATCGGCGGCCTGGTGTTCGAGCTTCTCGATGCGGGCCCGCAGACCGTCGAGGTCGATCACCCGCTCGACGCTGGTCAGCGTCGAGTCCAGTGCCGCGATGTCGGCTTGACGGTCGGGATCCACGGCTGCCTAGGCTACCCGCGCGTCCGCGTTTAGCATCGTTGCCGTAACTCGGCTACGTGCGACAGCCCTTATCGCGCGGCCGGGCATCCGGGAGGCTCAAAGGTGCGCCCTTACTATGTGGCGATCGTCGGCTCAGGTCCGTCGGGCTATTTCGCGGCCGCGTCGCTGTTGAAGCTGGCCGACGCGGCCGAACCGATCGACGTGCACGTCGACATGCTCGAGATGCTGCCGACGCCGTGGGGCTTGGTGCGCTCCGGCGTGGCGCCCGACCATCCGAAGATCAAGTCGATCAGCGCGCAGTTCGAGAAGACGGCGCTGCATCCGAGGTTCCGGTTCTTCGGCAACATCGCCGTCGGCAAGCACGTGCACGCAGGCGAGCTGGCCGAGCGCTACGACGCGGTCATCTATGCCGTCGGCGCCCAGGCCGACAAACCGCTGCGGATACCGGGCGAGGAGCTGCCCGGCTCTGTGGCTGCCACGGAGCTGGTCGGCTGGTACAACGCTCATCCGCACTACGAGTCAATGCCGCTGGACCTGACCGGCGAGCGGGCGATCGTCGTCGGCAACGGCAACGTGGCGCTGGACGTGGCCCGCATCCTGGTCACCGATCCCGACGAGCTGCGCACCACCGATATCGCCGACCACGCGCTGGAGCTCCTGGACCCGCGCGGCGTGGAGGAAGTGATGATCATCGGCCGGCGCGGCCCGCTGCAGGCCACGTTCACCACCTTGGAGCTGCGCGAGCTCGGCGACCTCAAGGGGCTCGAAGGCGTCGACGTCCTCGTCGATCCCGCGGACGTCGCCGACATCTCCGACGAGGACGCCGAGGCTGCGGGCAAGACCGTCAAGAACAACCTAAAAGTGCTGCGCAAGTTCGCCGAGAACTCTCCGACACCCGGCAACCGGCGGATCGTGTTCAGGTTCCGCACGTCACCGATCGAGATCCGCGGCGACGGGCGCGTGCAGGAAGTGGTGCTCGGCCGCAACGAACTGGTTGCCGACGAGAGCGGGCGGTTGATCGCCCGCGACACCGGCGAGCGGGAGGTGCTGCCCGCGCAGTTGATCGTGCGCGCGGTCGGGTATCGCGGAGTGCCGACACCCGGTCTGCCGTTCGACGACCGGACCGGCACGATCCCGCACACCGAGGGCCGGATCGATGGCAGCCGCAACGAGTACGTCGTCGGCTGGATCAAGCGCGGCCCGTCGGGAGTGATCGGGAGCAACAAGAGCGACTCGCAGCACACCGTCGACACGCTGGTCGCCGACCTGGCCGAGGCGTCACACGACGAGGGCTACGCCGGCGAGCTGTTGGAATGGCTGGCGTCGCGGCAGCCGAAGCTGGTGACCGACGAGCACTGGCAGCTGATCGACCGCCACGAGCGGACCACCGGCGAGCCGCACGGCCGGCCGCGGGTGAAGCTGGCCAACATCGAGGAACTGCTGCGGATCGGGCACGGCTAGGCGCCGCAGCGGCGGCGCATCCCTTGGCTGATCTATATTCAGTTTGGCGGCCGCCGGGCCCGACGGCGCGACAGCATCGGCCAGGAGATCTGCAACATCGCGAAAATGAACGCCGTGCTGATGCCGAAGAGCAGCATGCCGTTTATCGCCTCCAGCGCGCCCATCACCTGCCAGCGGGTTGGCAACGCCAATCCCGGTGTGCCGCGTGTGGTTATCGTGCCGACGGAATAGAGCAACGCATCGGATAGTGAGCCGAACGCGCCGACCCAGACATACACCGCCGCCCACATCATGGCCTCCAGCCCGTGTAGAGCGGCCAGTACTAGTTGGCGTCCGGGAGATCCCGGTCTTCCACTCGACGACCGACGCGATGATGCCGTATCAGGGCACGCTGCCGTTCGTGTTGATCGCTGATCCGCAACGGACGCTGTACCGCGAATTCGAGGTGGAGAGATCGATGCGATCGATCGCCGATCCGCGTGCCTGGGCCGCGGCGGTGCGCGGGTGGAATCGTCATCTCCCGCCGCAGTCGGACACCGGCGACGGTGGTCATACCGGATTGCCGGCCGACTTTCTTATCGCGCCCGGCGGCCGGATCTTGGCGTGCAAGTACGGTGCTCATGCCAACGACCATTGGTCGTTGGATGAGGTTCTCGCCCAAGCCCAACTGCACTCCTGAAATCTCAGAAAGACCCTGCGGCGCGGTCGATTAGCGCTGTCCCGTCGTCTGGTCAGTGCTGACATCAACACCGTTCCAGAAGGCGACCCGGCCCTTGATCCGCCGCGCCAATGGGGACGGGTGGCGGTAGGTGAACGCCGCACTGCGCAGCGTGGCGTCGCCGGTGGCCACGTCGTAATAGCTTGCGATGCCCTTCCAGAAGCACAAGCTCTTGGCCTTGTTCGCGATGAGGACTCCCTCGGCGACTTTGTGTTCGGGGAAGTACACATATCCTTCGACGATCACCGGGTCGTCGGTGGTCGCGATCACGGTGTCTCCGACGTAGGCGGTGGCGGTGGTCATGGTGTTCTCCGTTTCATGCGGTCATTCAGGTGTCGGTAGGCGAGCGGGTCGGGGCGAGGACTGTACGTATGCCCCGACCCGCTCCACGTAATCTCCTAAGCGCTCGGGCGCCGGGTGAAGGGCACGAGAACGAGCGCCGCCGCGAGACCGAACATGACGTGCTCGACGAGGAACGTGCCGTAGCCGACCATGGCCGCCATGTGGGCGATCGGGTCACCACTGGAGAAGATCATCGCGGCCAACGGGAGTCCGACCCAGGCGCTCATGGCGAAAATGATTGCACCATAGATCATTCCACCAATTATCAAATTGGTTCCGCGCAGTTTCGCCATCCGCACGATCACTGCGAAGACGATTCCGTACATCGCACCCACCATCATGTGCACGAGTGCGCCCACGACGGCGGGTCCGAATACGAAGTAGAAGTTCGAGCCGGTCATGCCCTGCTGCATCGACGCCATCATCGTCGACGGATCGAGGAAGAGCGATGCGATGTGGTAGAGCGGTGTGAAGAATCCCGTGTGCTGATAAGTGGCGGCGGCGATCATCGCGAACATCGCCATGACCAGGGACGCGATCACGCCGGCGATGGCGCCGACGATCAGCGTTCGTCCCAGTCCGGACTTCATGTCGGTGCGCGCTGTGGTGGTGGATGACATGTCTCTGCTCCCTCTCGGTACGAGTCGGGGGACTTCCGTCCCCTTCACTGCGGAAACCCGGTGACCGGCGCCTGCCCTTCCCCGGAGAGGGACCGAGTTGGGTGAGACCGTCGGTATTGGCCTCGGCGACCGCGCGGTCGACGTGGTGGTGGGAAATGGTCTGCACATGCAGTCCCGGAATTCGGCGGGCGGTTTGAGTGTCGATCCCGACGACGGCGATCTCCGGGTCGGTGAATGTGACGCGGGGTTCGCCGGTCTTGTCGACGGTGCGGCGCAGCCCCAGGATCGTGTTGGTCGCGGCGATGCTGCCATGCATTCCCGCCGTGTGGGTGAATTGCGGGTGACCGGTGAGGTCACCGGACACCCAGAACCTCGCGTTCGAGGTGCGCAGACGATCGTCGACTTTGACGTAGCCGCGGTCATCGAGGATGACTCCGGCGTTCTCGAGTCCGATCGAACCGGTCCTCGGCGTACGGCCGACGGTAATGAGCACATGGTCAAATCCGATGTGGCGACGGTCGGCGAGGGTGAGTTTCTCCTCGCTGATCGAATGTGCGGTGGCGGCGGTGAACACGGCGACTCCGTCGGCGATCATCGACGCGGTCAGCGCGGCGGATGCGGCCGGGTCTTCGCGAGGAACCAGCGTTTCCGCTGACTCGACGATCGTGACCTGGGAGCCGAGCCTGGCGACGGCCTGGGCGAGTTCGCAGCCGATGCTGCCGCCGCCGAGCACCAGCAGCCGTTGCGGAAGCTCGGTGAGGTCCCAGACTGTGTCGCTCGTCAGGTAATCGACGGCCTCCAGGCCCGCAAGGCCGGGGACCGCGGGGCCTGGGGAAATCGACGGTGAGGTCGGAGGCGGCGATCCCGAATGTAGACCCACGGCGGATCGCTGCGGCCGCAGACGCCACGGCGATCAAGGATTTCGACGGTACGCACCCGGTCCACAGGCAGTCCCCGCCGGTGCGATCGCGTTCGACCAGAACGACCTTCGCGCCGAAGCCGGCTGCCGTTTGCGCCGCGACGATTCCGGCGGTTCCTCCGCCGATGACCAACAGGTCGGCGCGGGCAGCGCGGCTCACTTCAACTCACCACGGACGAGGCGATAGACGACCTCGTGCATGTGCGTGACGCTCTGCGGGTCGGGCATCCGTCGCGCTGCCCACCGCGACAGTGCGGAGTCGATCTGGCGGTATTCGGCGGCGGCGGCCTTGCACTTGTCGCATTCGGCCAGATGTGCCTCCAGCCGCTGGATTTCGCTCGGGTCGAGCAGCGCTGCGGGATCGGAGTCGAGGTAACGCTGAATTCGGCGTGCCGACCAGTGGCACGTCACCATCATCCGGATGGCCCTGATCATTGCTGTCCCCCCGCGGTCGCTGCGGCGAAGTTGGGTCGCAGATGATGGCGAACCCGATCGCGCGCACGGCTGAGCCTCGACATCACCGTCCCTACCGGTACACCCAATACGTCCGCAGCTTCGGCGTAGGTCAGCTCGTCGACGTCGATCAACAGCAGTACGGTCCGGAAATTCGTGTCCAGACTCCGCACGGCGCGTTCCAGGTCCTCCGGGAGGAACGATGCCATCACCTGATCCTCAGTGCTGGGCGGGTCGATCCCGAAGGCGGGCCTGGCGTCGATGCAGGACGCGATGTCGTCCACGCTGTCGGGGCGCTGGCGTCGATGCATGTTCATATTCGTATTCCTCAAGATGGTCAACAGCCAGGCCCGCGGATGTCGGCCGTCGAAACGGTCCATGCTGCGCCACGCACGCACCAAGGTTTCCTGCACCAGATCTTCCGCGTCGGCGGCCCCCACGAGGGTGCGTGCCACCCTGAGCAGCAATTCGATCTCGGGTTCGACGTAGCGCCGGAAGCCCTCCGCTTGCATATCTTGGTCGCCGATCTCGGGTGGGTCCACTGTCAGGGAACCCGGTGGGGTGTTAGCGGTGTTCCCGCACTGGAAAACTTGCCAGAGATTCCGGCGAGCGGACTGCCGAATCGGCGCTAGCGGCGGACCGCAGACGGCCAACGGCGGAGCTCACGGCTGATCGACTGAAGGCCGTTGCGCGCTGCCGTTGTGTCGCCTGCCCTCGACGCGGCGAAAGCCCCGAACAGTGCCGCTTGGATCAGCCGGGCGCGGTCCTGCGATGACCCCGCTTCGATGTCGCCTACCGCTTCCGCCACGTCGAGCGCGACCTTGAGTGCTCGTTCGATCCTGCGCCGATAGGCCGCCACCCGCTCATGGACCTCGGGTATGCCGTCTCCGACCTCAACCATGGTGTTGACCATGAAGCAACCGCGGGGGGAGTCGGGATCATCGAGCACCGCGCGCACCTGCCGGATGAACCGCTCGATGTCGGGCAGGCCGCGCGTCGCCGACTCGAGGTCGCCAATGATGCCGCTCATCTGGAATTCGTAACGCGCCAGAGCGGCGTCGAGCACGCCTTGCTTACTCCCGAACGCCCCATACAGGCTGGACAGGCTCAAGCCGGCGTCGGCAGCGAGTTCTTCGACATTGGTCGACCGGAAGCCACGGCTCCACAATGCGCGTTCGAGCGACGCGGTGGCGGCGTCGAGATCGAACTCCCGCGGCCGGCCGCGCTTTCGCGGGGTGACAGAACTACTGGACATTTCGGAATAGATACTACACAATCATGATTATTGGAGCATCCACTCCTGAATTTACACAGAAAGCGAACAGACATGTCCCACTCCGAACGAGCCCTCAAACTGCCGTCCCGCGATGTCGGCGACGCCGATCCGGCGATCGCCGCCGTCCTCTCCAAGGCCCAGTCCAAGCTCGGCTTCCTGCCGAACATGTACCGGAACATGGCCAATGCGCCGGCGCTGCTGGAGACGTACATGGCCGGTTACGACGCGTTCCGAAACGACTCGGGGCTGACCCCGGCCGAGCAGGAGACCGTGCTGCTGGCGATCAGCCGCACGAACGGATGTGAGTATTGCGTCGCTGCCCACAGCGTGATCGCGGATATGTCCAAGGTGCCGACCGACGTCACCGACGCACTTCGGGACGGCCGGCCCCTCCCGGATGCTCGCCTCGATGCGCTCGCGACGTTCACCGCGGCGATGGTCGAATCCCACGGGCTTCCAACGGCCGTCGATCTCGATGCCTTCCTCGGAGCGGGGTTCACCGAGGTCGACGTGCTCCAGGTGCTGCTGGCGATCGCCGTCAAGACGATCAGTAACTACTCCAATCACCTGTTCCACACCGAAGTCGACAAAGCGTTCGCCGGCCGGGTCTGGGAGGCGTGACCATGGCTGAAACGACCCTCACCGAGACCGGCTACCGCTTCGACCATCCGACGATGGGAATCGTGCTGCGCGACATGTGGATTCCCCGCACCGACCCCGGGCCGGGTGACGCGATTCCCACCTTCAGCGTCACGACCACCGACGGGATCATCATCGACAACGCCAGCCTCCACCGCGGCGGCCGGCCGGCGCTGATCGTGTTCGGCTCGCTGACGTGCCCGGTCACCGAGAGCGCCGGCGACGGCCTGCGTGAGCTCGCTATCAAGTACGGTGACCGGGTTCGCTTCATCTTGATCAACGTCCGCGAGGCGCATCCCGGCGCATCGACGCCGCAGCCACACACCGATCACCAGAAGTCTGAACACGCGTCACGACTCAAGGAGCGCCACCGGTTGCCGTTCGAGGTCGCAACCGACGACCTCGACGGCACACTGCACCGTGCGTTCGGTCCCCGGCCGAGCTCGGCGTACCTGGTGGACCAGTCCGGCCGGATCACCTTCCGCGCCCAATGGTCCAACGTCACGCCCGCCATCGAAGAAGCCGTGGCGGCCGCGGCAGCCGGTCTCCGCCCGCCGCGCGCCGAGGTCGGCCAGACCCTGCAGGCAATGGCGCGGATGACCGGTTACGCCGGGCAGGCGTTCGAGACGGCTGGGCGCGGCGCCGCCCTCGACACCTGGAAAGTGGCGCCACCATTCGCGGCGATGATCACCTTCTCGAAACTGTTCGGCTTCCTTCCGCCCCGGCACCGCGGCGCCGCAGCGATGATCACTATGGCGGCGTTGATGACCGTCGTCGGTGTGGCGATCGCAGCCGTGTTATGACCGCAGCGACGACGTCATCGCGTGTCAGCTCGATTTGTTCCGAGCATTCGTGACCACCAGGTCGGTCGACCGGCATCCAGGCGGCCCGCGAGCATCTCCTCTGCGCGCTCGGGGAACTCGGTTTCAACGGCGTTGACGACTTCTCGCACACTGGGATTGACCAGCGCCACGGTCCCTACGAACACCGTGGGGACCGTTTCGTCACCGCCGGTGACTGCGCGCACCCGCTCCGCAGCGCTGGGGTCATCCCAGATGTTGACCTCGGTCGTCGCAATCGCGCGTCGGCGCAATCCTCTGCGCAGGCTGCTACAGAACGGACATCCCGGACGCCACAACACCTCGATGCCGTCGACATATGCACCAGTACTCATGGGCCATCCTCTCTCACCGACGCCACGCTGCTCGAGTAAGCGTTCACGGGGAAGCGCCCAAGAACCTGTGTACCTCGAACCGTCATCACCCTCCTTCGCGTAGGCCTCCGCCCTCAACTCAGCGCGCCGCCCTGCAACCACTGATTCCATGGAACGCTCCAGTCGCCGTTCTGCCATGGTTGCAGCGGTTCGCCCCCGGTGTTGACCACCTCGACGACGTCACCGGGAACCGAGAAGTCGTAGAACCAGCGGGCGTTGTCGGAGTTGAGGTTCAGGCAGCCGTGCGAGACGTTCGTGTTGCCTCGTGCCCACGCTGTGGAATCGAGTTCATGCAGGTATACGCCGTCGGTGCTGATCTGGGTGGCGTAGTTGATCGTTTCCTTGTAGCCGAGCCGGGAATTGATCGGCAGCCCGTAGGTGGACGAGTCCATGACGACGGGGTTCGACTTTCCCATCAGCGTGTACACGCCGGGCTGCGTCCAGAATGAAATGGTCTGGCCCGCTATGCGTTCCGTGCCGCCCATGCCCATCGAAGTAGGCATGGTGCGCACCAGCCGTCGATTCTCGTAGACGCTCACCTGTTTGGTGTTATCGTCGGCAACCGAGATATGGGAGTCGCCGATGACGAAGGACACTTGACTGTCCTCCTGCCCGTAGAGGCCGTCGCCGACGGCGACGTCGATCTCACCGTAGTGATGGATCGGAACCACATGTGGCTCGTTCAGCGAGGCGGCCGCATATGCTTCGCGGCGGAACCGCTCCTGAAATACCTTGTCGTTGACCAGGCGTGCGGGCACCACCTTGACCGCCACGATCCGATGGGTCTCCGTGTCGTAAGCGCGCCAGACCTCCCCCATCCCACCGCTGCCCAACAGTTCCAACAGCCGATAGCGGCCGAATGGAGTTCCGTCCACAGAGCCCTCCACAACCCTCCACAACCGGTGATCAGCAGCGCCACACGAGTCGACTCACTCTAACCGTGATCGGGCCGACCAAAAGGGATCGTCGGAACTACCCGGACGGCTCGGGCGGCGCGACGCGCCAGTTGTCGGGATTCTTCGGCGAATACACCACCGGAATTAGCTCACCCATGCTCGGCCAGTGCTCGACGTCGACCGCGTAGCGCTGATACACCACGTGCTCGTTGACAGTCGGGCCGTTGATCACCCCGGTGACGGTGACGAACTGCTCGCCGGCGGCCTCAGGCTTAGGACTGACGCCGGTGATCAGCAGCGTGCCGTTCACGGCGTCGGCCGGCTTTCCACGGCGCCTCAGCCAGGGTGCCGCCAGTACGGCGATCGCGCCGATCACCACGATTATCCAGAAGATCTCCCACACGCCCTCATGGTAGGACTGCTGACATGCGCGAGAGGCCGGACGACCTGGCGCTGGCGTTGATGCTGGCCGACGAAGCCGACGCGCTGACGGTCCCGCGGTTCGGCGCCGTCGACCTGCGCGTCGACACCAAACCGGACCTCACCCCGGTGACCGACGCCGATCGCTCCGTCGAACAGGCCGTCCGCGACAGGTTGACGACGCAGCGCCCGGCCGATGCCGTGGTGGGCGAAGAGTTCGGCGGCACAACGGAATTCGCGGGCCGCCAGTGGGTGATCGACCCGATCGACGGCACCAAGAACTTCGTGCGGGGGGTACCGGTGTGGGCGACGCTGATCGCACTGCTCGAGGACGGCGTGCCGGTGGTCGGCGTGGTCAGCGCACCGGCACTGCAGCGGCGGTGGTGGGCCGCCGCGGGACAGGGCGCTTTCGCCGCAGTCGCCGGTGCACCGCCGCGACGGCTTGCGGTGTCGGGGGTGGACGACCTATCGGCGGCGAGCCTGTCGTTTTCCAGCCTGTCCGGATGGGCCGATCGTGGCTTGCGGGACAAGTTCGTCGACCTCACCGACGCGGTGTGGCGGGTGCGCGGCTTCGGCGACTTCTACTCGTACTGCCTGGTGGCCGAGGGCGCCGTCGACATCGCCGCCGAACCCGAAGTGTCGGTGTGGGACCTGGCGCCACTGGACATTCTGGTTCGGGAGGCCGGTGGCTCGTTCACCAGCCTCGGTGGCGCGCCGGGTCCGCACGGCGGCAGCGCGGTCGCGACGAACGGCAGGCTGCACGAGGCGGTGCTCAGGCTGCTTTCCGGCGAGTAGCCTGTGCGCCAGAGTGAGTGATCCGTTCACCGTTTCCACGAAGCACTGGCATCGCCTCGGCGACGGCCGGATTCAGTGCGACGTCTGTCCGCGCTCCTGCCGGTTGCACGACGGCCAGCGCGGATTGTGTTTCGTCAGGGCGCGAGCCGACGACGAGATCGTGCTGACCTCGTACGGCCGATCCAGTGGGTTCTGCGTCGACCCGATCGAGAAGAAGCCGCTCAACCACTTCCTGCCCGGCTCGGCGGTGCTGTCGTTCGGCACCGCCGGGTGCAACCTCGCCTGCAAGTTCTGCCAGAACTGGGACATCTCGAAGTCACGCGAAGTCGACACACTGAGCGGCCGGGCGACACCCGCCGACTTGGCCCGCACTGCAGACGAATTGGGTTGCCGCAGTGTCGCTTTCACCTACAACGATCCGACGATCTTCTGGGAGTACGCCGCCGACGTCGCCGACGCCTGCCATGACCGCGGCATCCGGGCGGTGTCGGTGACGGCCGGCTACATGTGCCCAGCCCCGCGCGCGGAGTTCTATCGGCACATCGACGCCGCGAACGTCGACCTCAAGGCGTTCACCGAGGAGTTCTACCGCAAGGTCTGCGCAGCGCGTCTGCACGACGTGCTCGACACTCTCGTCTACCTCAAGCACGACACCGACGTGTGGCTGGAGATCACCACGCTGCTGATTCCGGGACGCAATGACGGCGACGACGAGCTCGCCGCCCAGTGCGCGTGGATCAGCGAGAACCTCGGCGCCGACGTGCCTTTGCACTTCACCGCCTTCCACCCGGACTACAAGATGACCGACATCCCCCGCACGCCGGCAGCGACGCTGACGCGGGCGCGGCGGATCGCGATGGCCGAAGGCCTGCACTACGTGTACACCGGCAACGTCCACGACACCGACGGCGGAACGACGGCATGCCCGGACTGCGGCGCAGCGGCCGTCGTCCGCGACTGGTATTCGATGCGCCGGTACGCACTGACCGACGACGGGCGCTGCCGCGACTGCGGCACCCAGTTGCCGGGTGTTTACGACGGGCCCGTAGGACGCTGGGGCTCACGACGGCTGCCCGTACGGATAGCGTGAACGAGTGTTCGCTGAATGTGAAGTAGCTAACAACCACCGCTACCTTACTCCAGAGTAAGATACGGTTACCGGCATCGCCACCCCACCATCGAGGCTGATGAGATGACCAACACCGACCCGTCGGACGGCGCGAACCGCCGTCGCCCCAAGCGCCGCGTACCCGCCGGCCACGAAAGCCGCGTCGGCCTGCGACGCCACAAGCGCACGCCCACCGAAATCGGACTGGCGTTAGTCACGCCGATCGTCGGGCAGGAGTTTCTGGACAGGCACCGTCTGCGCGACCCGCTGAACCGGGCCCTGCGTTACGGCATCAAACAGGCGTTCTGGGTCGCCGGCGCCAGCACGCGCCAGTTCAAGCGCGTGCAGGGGTTGCGCGGCGGGCCCGCCCGGCTGAAGTCCAGCGGCAAGGACTACTTCGACCTGACCCCCAACGACGAGCAGAAGATGATCGTCGACACGGTCAGCGAATTCGCCGAGGAGGTGCTGCGTCCGGCGGCGCGGACGGCCGACGACGCGGCCAACTACCCGGCGGAACTGATCAGCAAGGCTGCCGAACTGGGCATTACGGCGATCAACATCCCCGAAGACTTCGACGGCATCGCCGCGCACCGGTCCACGGTGACCAACGCGCTCGTGGCCGAAGCACTCGCGTATGGCGACATGGGTTTGGCATTGCCGATCCTCGCCCCCGGCGGTGTCGCGTCGGCGTTGACCAACTGGGGCAGCGCCGATCAGCAGGCCACGTACCTGCCCGAGTTCGCCGGCGAAAACGTGCCGCAGGCGTGCGTCGCGATCGCCGAGCCGTATCCCTTGTTCGACCCGACCGCGCTGAAAACCACCGCCGTGCGCACCCCGAGCGGCTACCGCCTCAACGGCGTGAAGTCGCTCGTGCCGGCGGCCGCCAACGCCGAGCTGTTCATCATCGGTGCCCAATTGAACGGCAGGCCAACGCTTTTCATCGTGGAATCGTCATCGAAAGGGCTGACCGTCAAGGCCGACCCGAGCATGGGAATCCGGGCCGCGGCGCTGGGGCAGGTCGAACTCGACAACGTCACGGTGCCGCTGAGTGCCCGGCTGGGTGAGGGGGCTGCCAGCGACGCCGACTACTCAGAAGCCGTTGCGCTGTCCCGGCTGGGCTGGGCGGCGCTGGCCGTGGGAACCGCGCACGCGGTGCTCGACTATGTCGTGCCCTACGTCAAAGAACGGCAGGCGTTCGGCGAGCCGATCGCGCACCGCCAATCGGTGGCGTTCATGTGTGCCAACATCGCGATCGAACTGGACGGGCTGCGGCTGATCACCTGGCGCGGAGCGTCGCGGGCCGAACAGGGCCTGCCGTTCGCCCGGGAAGCGGCGCTGGCCAAGCGCCTGGGCACCGACAGGGGCATGCAGATCGGGCTCGACGGCGTGCAACTGCTCGGCGGGCACGGCTACACCAAGGAGCATCCCGTCGAGCGCTGGTACCGCGACCTCCGGGCGATTGGTGTCGCCGAGGGCGTCGTAATCATCTGAGCTGAAAGACGAGACATGGCAATCAATCTGGAACTACCCCGCAAGCTGCAGGCGGTGGTCGATATGGCGCACGAGGGTGCGGCCGAGGTGCTGCGGCCGATCTCCCGCA
The DNA here is from genome assembly GCA_963775205.1 of uncultured Actinomycetota bacterium. Lineage (GTDB taxonomy): Bacteria > Actinomycetota > Actinomycetes > Mycobacteriales > Mycobacteriaceae > Mycobacterium. The sequence continues at coordinate 934,491 of CAVZHV010000002.1, forward strand.
AGTGGGATCTGCGTGAGCACGAATACCCCGTCGAACTCGACACGCTGGCCGACCTGTTCGAAGGAATCTCGGAGGCCAACGCCATCGCGTTCGCCGGAGCCGAAGCGTTCCGCGATGCCGACGCGGCCAAAAGCGAGAACCACAACGGCGGCAACATGTCGGCCGTCGTCAACGTGATGGAAGTGAGTTGGGGCGACGTCGCGCTGGTGCTGTCGATACCCCGCCAAGGCCTGGGCAATGCCGCGATCAGCGGGGTGGCCACCGACGAGCAGTTGGAGCGGCTGGGCAAGGGTGTGTGGGCCGCGATGGCGATCACCGAGCCCGGCTTCGGCTCGGACTCCGCCGCGGTGTCGACCACAGCCAAGCTCGACGGCGACGAGTACGTGGTCAACGGCGAGAAGATCTTCGTCACCGCTGGATCGCGAGCCAGCCACATCGTGGTGTGGGCGACGCTGGACAAGTCGAAGGGCCGCGCCGCGATCAAGTCGTTCATCGTGCCGCGTGAGTATCCGGGGGTGACCGTCGAGCGGCTGGAGGACAAGCTCGGCATCAAGGCGTCCGACACCGCGGTGATCCGGTTCGACAACGTGCGCATCCCGAAGGAGAACCTGCTCGGCAGCCCCGAGATCGACGTCGAGAAGGCCTTCGCCGGGGTGATGGAGACCTTCGACAACACCCGCCCCATCGTTGCCGCGATGGCCGTCGGCATCGGCCGCGCGGCCCTCGAGGAGCTGCGCAAGCTCCTCACCGAGGCCGGCATCGGGATCTCCTACGACAAGCCGGCGCACTCGCAAAACGCCGCCGCCGCCGAGTTCTTGCGGTTGGAGGCCGACTGGGAGGCCGGCTATCTGCTGACCGTGCGCTCGGCCTGGCAGGCCGACAACGACATCCCCAACAGCAAGGAAGCGTCGATGGGCAAGGCCAAAGCGGCGCGGGTGGCCAGCGACATCACCCTCAAGACCGTCGAACTGGCGGGCACCACGGGCTATTCCGAACAGACGCTGCTGGAAAAGTGGGCGCGGGATTCCAAGATCCTCGACATCTTCGAGGGCACGCAGCAGATCCAGCAGCTGGTGGTCGCGCGGCGGCTGCTGGGGTTGTCGTCATCTGAGTTGAAGTAGTCGATGGTTTAAGCCGACCCGGCCTGGGTACGTCGGTCATCATCATTAACATGGGTCCGACGTGAACGGCCGTGCCCCCGGGGTCGCGGAACCAGGCCGCGACAGCCGCCTCGCCGAGGCGGTGCTGGCCCGCGCCGGGATCGTGCAGGGCGTTTCCCCGCAGGCCGCGGCGGATCTGATCCGGCAGCTTCAACTCGTCGAGTACCCACGCGGCCAGATCATCTACTCCAGCGGCGACCCCGGCGACCGGCTCTACATCGTGATCACCGGGAAAGTGAAGGTCGGCCGCCGCTCGGCGGACGGCCGCGAGAATCTGCTGACCATCATGGGCCCGTCCGACGTGTTCGGCGTGTTGTCGATGTTCGACCCGGGACCGCGGACCACGACCGCGACGGCCATCACCACGGTGTGCCTGGCGACCATGGACCGCGACGCGCTGACGTCGTGGATCGCCAACCGGCCGGAGATCACCGAGCGGCTGCTCCAGGTGCTCGCGCGGCGGCTGCGACGGACCAATGATCATCTGACGGACCTGATCTTCACCGACGTGCCGGGCCGAGTCGCCAAAGAGCTGCTCAAGATGGCGCAGAAGTTCGGGACCACCGAGCGCGAAGGCATGCGCGTCACCCACGATCTCACCCAGGAGGAGATCGCCCAGCTGGTGGGGGCATCGAGGGAGACAGTGAACAAGGCACTGTCGGACTTCGCGCAGCGCGGCTGGATCCGCTGGGACGGCAAGAGCGTGCTGATCCTCGACACCGAGCGGCTGGCCCGCCGAGCCCGCTGACGATGACGCACAAACGGGTCCTCTGCTACGGCGACTCACTGACATGGGGCTGGATCCCTGTCGCCGACGGCATGCCCACCGAGCGGTACGAGCGGCACTTGCGGTGGACCGGCGTACTGGCGGAAAGACTCGGCGAGGACTACACGGTCATCGAGGAAGGCCTCAGTGCGCGCACAACATCCGCCGACGACCCCACCGACGCGCGCTTGAACGGAGCGAGCTACCTACCGTCATGCCTGGCCGCGCACCTGCCGTTGGATCTGGTGATCATCATGCTCGGAACCAACGACACCAAGGCGTACTTCGGCCGTACACCGCTCGAGATCGGGCTGGGCATGGGCGTTCTGGTCACTCAGGTCTTGACCAGCGCCGGGGGCGTTGGAACCACCTACCCGGCGCCTGCGGTGCTCGTCGTCGCCCCGCCGCAGCTGGGTTCGATGCCGCACCCGTGGTTCCAGCTGCTCTTCGATGGGGGTCACGGGAAGTCCGCGCAACTCGCCGAGGTCTACAGCGCGTTGGCATCGTTCATGAAGGTGCCGTTCTTCGACGCGGGGTCGGTGATCTCCACCGACGGCGTCGACGGCCTTCATTTCACGGAGGGCAACAATCGCGATCTGGGCATCGCGCTCAGCGAGCAGGTACGCGCGATCGTCGGCTAGATCCCCGTCCAGGACACGTCGATGAGATGCGCGACGTCGATCACTTGCGCCTTCTTGGACGCCGGCTTGTCGATCTCCTCGCGGACGTACTTGGCGATGAACCGCTTGATCTCGGCGTCCACCCCGGCGACGATCCGCAACAGCTCACCACGCAACGACGTGGAGGCCACGTCGACCGTGATGTCCGACGGGCGCGGCTTGGCAACATCGATGTAGATGAACAACGGTTTGGCTGCCTGTGCCTCGGCGCGCAACTTGATCTCCCCGGCGACGTTGAACCTCGGCTTGTCCAGCTTGATGTCGATGACCAGGTCGATCGCCAGCGGGATGCGGATGTCGAAGGTGATCGTGTCGCCGAGGTGCCGGTAGGCCTTCGGCTGCTTGATCGTGACCTTGGCGGTGATTTTGGCCAAGCCGCCGGGGCCCTGGCGCATCGGCCCCATCTCGAACTGGTCGCCGGCGATCGTGGCGAACGCGGCCGCCACCCGCTCTTCGGTGACGGCCACTTCGAAGAACTCACGCCCGAACTGGTCGTAGGAGATGTATTCGTCGCTGTGCATGTCGCTGACTACCATCCCACGACGTCTGCGGTGCCGGCAGTGAACGCGCCGACGCGACCACGGGCCTTGTGGCGGCATCGAATCGAAAACTAATGTCACTTTTAGTTTTGGTCACGGCCGATCCAGAGGAGCCGACGATGGAGTCGTTCGTCCACCTGCGCAAAGGGACCACCCCCAAGCGACTGCACGCCGACCTCGACGGGCTGAAGGACGACGAACTGGGCCGCGGCGGATTCACCGGCCGGACGGCGAACATGTACCGCCGGCATGACCCCACCGCCTACCGAAGCGTCGGTCCGCTGCGACCCGTCGACGTGCTGGCCAGCGAGCTCAAACCCAGCGACGCCACCGACGCGGCCGGCACTGCCCTGCTGCTGTTCTCCAACCCCGACTGCCGCGTCTGTTTGAGCCGGCGCACCGAGGCGATGCCGTTCTACGTCCGCCACGTCGACGGCGATCTGCTGTCGTTCGTCCACCGCGGTTCCGGGCTGCTCGAGACCGAGTTCGGGCCGCTGCGCTACCGCGAGGGCGACTGGATCTACCTTCCGAAGGCCACGACGTGGCGGCATGTGCCCGACGACGAGACCACGCTGCTGATGATCGAGGCCACCGACGAGTTCCGGGTGCCGCCGCCGGGAACGCTCGGCCGGCACTTCCCGTTCGACCCCTCACAGGTCACCATCCCCGATCCGGCGCCGATTGCCGATGACGGCCGCGACGAGTACGAGGTTCGGCTGGTGCACGAGGGCGGGCCGACAACCCTTTACTACCAACACAATCCGCTCGACGTCGAGGGCTGGCGCGGCGACAACTTCCCGTTCACGTTCAACATCGCCGACTACAACGTCGTGACGTCGGCCAGCGTGCACCTGCCGCCCACCGTGCACCTGTTCATGCAAGCCACCGGTGTCTACGTGATGAACTTCCTGCCAAAACCCGCCGAAAGCGTGCCCGGCACCGAGCGCACGCCGTGGTATCACCGCAATGTCGACTACGACGAGATCGCGTTCTTCCACGGCGGATCGCTGTACGGCATCCCGATGCCGCCGGGATTGATTTCCCATGCGCCGCAAGGAGTTCACCACGGCGCGCCAGAGAAGGCGCGCGAACGTGCCCGTCGCAAGTTCGACGAGTACGACAAAGTCGACTGGCAGGTCATCGCGATCGACACCCGCCGGCGGCTGGTGCCCTCGGACGAAGTTTTGGCCAACGATCTGGGTCAGCACTGATGACGACCGCTGTCCGATACTCCTACGACCGCATCCCGTACCTCGTTGCCTACCAGAATGACTCGGGCGTCCGCGACGTGTACGGCGGGGTCGCCGAACTCGTGGTGCTGGAGAGCTACCTGTTGCGCCCCAAGGACAGGCCCTCCGACACCGTGCTGGTGTTCATGCACCCGATCGGCGGCGGGGCGTACCTGCCGATGATCAACGCGCTGGCCCGCGCCGGCCATCACGTCATCTACTGCAACAGCCGGTTCCGCGGCACCGACTCCGCGCTGCTGATGGAGAAGGTGGTCCAAGACCTCGGCGAATGCATCAAAGACGCCAAGAACCGGCTGGGCTACTCCAAGGTGGTGCTGGCCGGCTGGAGCGGCGGCGGCTCGCTGTCGGTGTTCTACCAGCAGCAGGCTCAGCACCCGACGGTGACCGCCAGCCCGTCCGGCGACGGTCCGGACCTCACCAAGCTGGGGTTGATTCCCGCCGACGCCATCATGCTGCTCGCCGCTCACATCAGCCGGCACGGCACGCTCACCGAGTGGCTCGACGCGTCCATCCTCGACGAGTCCGATCCCACCAAGCGCGACCCCGAACTCGACCTCTACAACCCCGACAACCCGAACCAGCCGCCCTACAGCGAGGAGTTCCTGGCCCGCTACCGGCGGGCGCAGATCGACCGCAACCGCCGAATCACCAAGTGGGTCAAGGGCAAACTCGCCGAGCTGAAGGCTGCCGGTCGCCCCGACGACGAGTTCGCGTTCGTCGTGCACGGCACGATGGCCGACCCCCGCTGGCTGGATCCCGCCGTCGACCCGAACGAGCGCGCGCCCCGCAGCACCTACCTTGGTGACCCGCAGTGGGTGAACATGAGCCCGATCGGCCTGGCCCGGTTTTGCACGTTGCGCAGCTGGTTGTCGCAGTGGAGCTACGACGACGCCAACGGCGACGCCGTCAAGTGCGGCCCCGACATCGCGGTGCCGACGCTTGTGATCGGCAACCTCGCCGACGATGCCTGCACGCCCAGCCACACCCGCCGGCTGTTCGAGGCCATCGGCCATCCCGATAAGGAGATGTACGAGATTCCCGGCGCCAACCACTATTACGCCGGCCCGGACCAACGTGAGACGCTGCTCCAGGCGGTCGGCATCTGCACCGATTGGCTGACCCGGCATGGCTTTTCGCTGGAGGTCGGATGACGGTCGCCGGCCCGCTCGACGGCATCCGCGTGATCGAGGTCGGCACGCTGATCTCCGGTCCGTTCGCCGGCCGGCTGCTCGGCGACATGGGCGCAGAGGTGATCAAGATCGAGCCGCCGGGCCAACCTGACCCGCTGCGCACGTGGGGTCAGGCCGAGCTGAACGGACACCACGTCTTCTGGACGGTGCATGCCCGCAACAAGAAGGCGGTGACGTTGAACCTGCGCGTCGCCAGCGGCCGCGAACTGTTCCTCGACCTCGTCGAGCGCTCCGACATCGTCGTCGAGAACTTCCGGCCCGGCACGTTGGAGAAGTGGGGCCTTGGTTACGACGTTCTGCGCGAACGCAATCCGGGCATCATCCTGGTGCGGGTGTCGGGCTACGGGCAGACCGGGCCGGACGCTTCGAAAGCCGGGTACGCGTCGGTCGCCGAGGCCGCCAGCGGCTTGCGGTACATGAACGGTTTTCCCGGTGGGCCACCACCCCGGCTGGCGCTGTCGCTGGGCGACAGTCTGGCCGGCATGTTTGCCGTGCAGGGTGCGCTGGCCGCGCTGTACCGGCGGACCGTCACCGGCGAAGGCCAAGTGGTCGACGCGGCTCTGACCGAATCCTGTTTGGCAGTGCAGGAATCGACGATCCCCGACTACGACGTCGGCGGCGTGGTCCGCGGACCGTCGGGCACCCGGCTCGAAGGCATCGCGCCGTCGAACATCTACCGCACGGCCGACGGCAGCTGGGTGGTGATCGCCGCCAACCAGGACACCGTGTTCCGGCGGCTGTGCGCGGCGATGGGCAGGCCGGAGCTGGCCACTGACGAGCGGTTCGCCAATCACGTTGCGCGCGGCCGCAACCAGGACGAGCTGGACACGATCATCGGCGACTGGGCGGCCCAACGCAGCCCCGACGAGATCATCTCGACGCTGTCGGACGCCGGGGTGATCAGCGGACCGATCAACACCGTCGCCGAAGTCGTGAAGGACCCGCAGCTGCAGGCGCGCGGCATGATCGCCGAACACTAGGACGAACGGCTCGGGCGGACCGTGCTGGGACCCGGTGTGGTGCCGGTGTTGTCGGAGACGCCGGGCACCATCCGCTGTGCCGGCCCGGCGCATCCAGGCCAGCACAACGACGACGTCTACCGGGGGCTGCTCGGTCGGACTGAGGCCGAGCTCCAGGAACTGCAGGCGGAAGGAGCGATATGACCGACCTGCCGACGCACGTGACCATCCGCGAGGTGTCTCTGCGCGACGGACTTCAGATCGAAGAGCCGATTCCGTTGAGCGCCAAGCTCGAACTGCTCGACGCGGTGGCGGCCACCGGAGTACGCGAAGTCGAGGCCACCGCGTTCGTGTCGCCGTCGAAGGTGCCTGCGCTGGCCGACGCACCCGAACTCGCCGCCCAGCTCGGCCGCTATCCCGACATCGCCTTCTCCGCGCTGGTGGCCAGCGCCAACGGCGCCAAACGTGCTGTGGCGGCGGGACTCCGGTCCATCGAATACGTGGTATCGGCGTCCGACGGGCACAGCCAGGCGAACGTCGGCCGTCTCAGCGCCGAGGCGACAGCGCAGATCTCGGACATCGTTGCCGTCGCGCACGACAGCGGCGCATCGGTGGAAGTGATCGTCGCGTGCGCATGGGACTGCCCGTTCGACGGACCCACCTCCCCGCGCCGGGTGCTGGACATCGTCGAGAAGGCTTGTGATGACGGCGTGGATCGCCTCGCGCTGGCCGACACGATCGGCACCACGACGCCACGCCGCGCCGCTGACCTGTTCGGCGATGTGCGAGCGGTGATCGGCGACATTCCGCTCGGCGCGCACTTCCACAACACCCGCGGCGCCGGACTGGCGAGCGCGTATGCCGCCGTCCAATCGGGTGTCACCCGGCTCGACGCGTCGGTCGGCGGGCTGGGCGGTTGCCCGTTCGCGCCCGGTGCAACCGGCAACATCGCCACCGAAGACCTGGTGTACATGCTGCGGGACAGCGGCATCGGGGTGGACGTCGACCTGGACGCGGCGATCGCCGCGGCCCGGGTGGCCCAGAGCGTCGTCGGACACGAACTGCCCGGCGCGTTGCTGCGGGCCGGCGACCGGAAGCTGTGATCATGCCCGCACGGCAGGCGCTGAGCTCCAAGGGCCGGCAGACCCGGGAGGCCATCGAGCAGGCCGCCCGAAAGCTGTTCGCGGAGCGGGGTTTTCACGGCACCACGCTCGCCGACATCACGTCGGCCGCCGGGAAATCCCCCGCGGCGTTCTACCGCTACTTCGACGACAAGGAAGACCTGCTCGCGGCGCTGGCCGAGTCGTTCCTGCACGACGTCGTGAGGCCGTCCTGGCTGAGCGTCTCGCTGCCGGACTCCCCTGACGACACCGAGTTCTTCACCTCGGTGGTCGCGGGCTACTGGAACATGTTCAAGCAGAACATCGGCATCATGATCGCCGTCGCGCAACTCGCCGCGACCCAACCGCGATTCGCCCACGTGCAGAACGAGTTCCGCGGCCTGGGCATCGAGATCGTCGCCGCCTCGGTACGCAGGGCGCAGGAACAGGGCTACGGCCAGGAACTCGATCCTCAGCACACCGCAGCGGCCATCGCGCTGTTGTTCGAGAACTTCACCACCGTGTTCGTGGGATCGTCGGGTCTAGGACAGCTGAGCGACGAGGACGCGATCGCGACGCTGTCGACGATCTGGAAGAAGACGCTGTATGGGCACTAGGTCGTCGCGCAATCCGTCAACAACCGTAGTGTCGGCGCAGCGCCTCGCGCCGAGACTACGGTTATGGATGGAAAACCGGCGAAATCCGTCAACAACCGTAGTCTCGGCGAGAAAGGGAACATAGTGGATTTCACACTGCCAGAACACCTTCCAGGCCTTCTCGCCGAGATCGACGCGTTCATCGCGAACGAGATCAAGCCGCTCGAGCGGGAGAACATGCAGTACTTCGACCAGCGCCGCGAGTATGCGCGCACCGACTGGGAGAACGGCGGCATTCCGAGCCGCGAATGGGAGGACGTGCTCGGCGAGATGCGGCGGCGCGCCGATGCGGCCGGCTGGCTGCGGTACGGGCTGCCGGCCTCACTCGGCGGTCGCGACGGCAGCAACGTCGACATGGCGGTCATCCGGGAACACCTGGCGGCCAAAGGTCTTGGCCTGCACAACGACCTGCAGGACGAGTCGTCGATCGTCGGCAACTTCCCGCAGGTGATCATGATGGAGCGTTTCGGCACCGAGACCCAGCGCAAGGAATGGTCCGAGGCGATGATCAGAGGCGAGCGCGGCTTCGCGTTCGGGCTCACCGAACCGGGCCACGGATCGGACGCGACCTGGCTGGAGACCCGCGCCGAACGCGGCGGCGAGGGCCGCGGACGTGAGGAGCAAAAAGGACACTGGGTCATCAACGGCGCCAAGCGCTTCAACACCGGCGTGCACCGCGCCACGCACGACCTGATCTTCGCCCGCACGTCAGGCGAACCGGGACAGGCGCTGGGTATCACGGCGTTTCTCGTGCCGTGTGACGCGCCCGGTTTCGAAATCCCGTACTACTGGTGGACGTTCAACATGCCGACGGACCACGCCGAGGTGGTGCTTCGCGACGTCCGAGTGCCCGAGGATGCCGTGCTCGGCGAGGTCGACCGCGGGCTGGAAGTCGCGCAGACGTTCTTGCACGAGAACAGGATCCGGCAAGCGGCGAGCAGCCTGGGCGCCGCGCAGTACTGCATCGACCGGGCCGTCGGGTACGCAGGCGAGCGCGTGGTGTTCGGCAAGCCGCTGTCGGTGAACCAGGCGGTGCAGTGGCCGCTCGTCGAACTGCAGACCGAGGCGCAGATGGTGCGGCTGCTGGTGTACTACGCGGCCTGGCATCTGGACCGCAATCACCACCTCGAGGTGTCCGACAAAGTGTCGATGGCCAACTACCGCGCCAACCGGCTGGTGTGCGAGGCGGCGGACCGGGCGATGCAGATCTTCGGCGGGGTCGGCTACAGCCGGCACGAGCCGTTCGAGCACATCTACCGCCATCACCGCCGCTACCGGATCACCGAAGGCTCGGAGGAGATTCAGATCCGGCGGGTGGCCCAGCGGCTGTTCAAGTTCGGCCGGCAGCGGCAGCGGCAGCGGCAGCGATGAGTTGCGTAGCCCCGTCGAGTGTGCGGATTCTTACGCCCAGTCCGGCGCATCGCGTATGAAACCGCACACCCGCGAGATTGCTGACCGGCTGTCGGACGTTCTCGCGCCCGTGCTCGGCGAAGCCGTCGTCGTCGAGAACCTCACCGCGCTCACCGGCGGGGCAAGCCGGTCGACGTGGGCGTTCCAAGCCAACCGGCGACGGCTGATCCTGCGCACCGGGCCACCCGACGACGTGCACGTGTCGATGGACACCGAGGCACAGGTGCAACAGCTGGCCGCCGCGCAGGGCGCGCCGGTGCCGCACGTACTGGTCGCCGACGAGAGTCGGTTGATCTGCGACTTCATCGACGGGGAGACGATCGCTCCGCGGATACTGCGCAAACTCGACGACGAGGCCCGCTCGCGTCTGCTGCAGCAGTGCGCGCACGCGCTCGCCGCGATCCACCGCGTCGACCCAGTCGGCGTCGAGTTGCGCCGCGATGACCAGATGGCGCTCTGGCGCGCGCAGCTCGACGAGATGGGCGACACCACCGCGACGTTCGAATGGGCACTGCGCTGGCTGGCCGCCCACCGGCCGCCACCGTCGAGTCCGGTGATGGTGCACGGCGACTTCCGGATGGGCAACCTCATCGTCGACGACAGCGGGCTGGCCGCCGTGCTCGACTGGGAACTGGTGCACGTCGGCGAGATCTACGAGGACCTGGCCTGGTTCTGCATCCGCGCCTGGCGTTTCGGCGCACCGCAGAGCCGCAGCGCCGGAGGGCTGGGCAGCATCGAAGACTTCCTTTCCGCCTACGAGCGGGCCGGCGGGACTACCGTCGACCGCGTGGCGATGCGCTGGTGGCTGATCCGGGCCACGTTGTCGTGGGGCATCATCTGCCGCTACCAGGCGGAGCGGCATCTGTCGGGCCGGGCCCGCTCGGTCGAGCTCGCCGCCATCGGGCGGCGGGTCTGCGAAACCGAGTGGGACCTGCTCGACCTCCTCGAGGAGGCGGCTTGACAGCACCGTATGGCCGCCCAACCGCTCCCGAACTGGTGGCGGCGGTCGCCGATTTCCTGGATTCCGACGTGCGCGGTACTACCGACGGCCAAGTGAACTTCCACGCCCGGGTGGCGGCCAACGTGCTGCGCATCGTCGGACGCGAACTCGGCAACGAAGCCCCGGGTATCGACGAGCAAGGGCTGGCCGCCGCGATCCAAGCCGGGGACTTCGACGACCGGGCCGACGAGGTGCTGACCGCGCTGCGCACCCTGGTCTACGACCGGCTCGAGGTCGCCCATCCGGGCTACGCGTTGGCATCGGTGGCCGACCGGCTGTTCACCGCCATCGAGGCCGGCGACGTGGCCGCCGTCGCCGCGATGTGGTCCGAAGACGTGTCCGTGTGGCACGCGGGCGACAACCGGCCCAGCGGCAAGGAGCGTGCGATCCGGGTCATCGAGTGGTTCGTCGGTGCGACAGCCGACCGCCGATACGACGTGCTGGACCGCCAGTTCTTCCCGGGCGGTTTCGTTCAGCAGCATCTCCTGCACGGCACCACCCGCAGCGGCGCGCCGTATTCGCTGCGCGTCGGGATCATCATCCGTGTCGGCCGCGACGCGCTGATCACTCGCATCGACGAGTACTTCGACCCCGCTGATCTCTCACCGTTGCTCGACCAAACCTAGGGAGGCGAATTGTCAACTGCCACAGAGCTGTTGCAGAACCATGAAGCGGTCGGCATATGGGTGCTGGACCACAGCCGGTCGTCGTTCGAGTTCAGGAACAAGACGATGTGGGGGCTGGTGAACGTCAAGGGCCACTTCGGCGCGTTCAACGGCGAGGGCCACCTCGACGCCGGCGGAAAGGTGTCCGGCCGCATCGACATCAAGGCCGCGTCGCTGACCACCGGGATCAAGCGCCGCGACAACCATCTGCGGTCGGCCGACTTCTTCGATGCCGAGGACTATCCCGACATCACCGTCACCGTCCACGGCGTCGACCTCGCCGAGGGCGGCGAGCTGAACGTGCGGGCCGACCTGTCCATCCGCGGCAACACCGTCGCGCTGCCTATGCGGGCGCGCGGCGAGGTCCTCGACGACGGCGCAGTGCACCTGAGCACCACCACCACGGTCGAGCGCGAGCAGCTGGGCGTCAGCGGCAACATGGCCGGCATGCTGGGCAAGACCACGACATTGTCGGCGGACGCGGTGTTCCATCGCGCGGGCGGATAGCATCCGTCAGTGCCCCACATCTTGGTATACAGCGACGACGCCACCGTGCGCGAGCAGGTCAAGCTTGCGTTGGGCAAGCGCATTCACCCCGAGCTGCCGGAGCTGACGTACGTCGACGTCGCCACCGGCCCGATGGTGATCCGTCAGGTCGAAAGCGACAACATCGACCTGGCCATCCTCGACGGCGAGGCCGCGCCGACCGGTGGGATGGGCATCGCCAAGCAACTCAAGGACGAGGTCGACGACTGCCCGCCGATCGTGGTGCTGACCGGACGCCGCGACGACGCGTGGCTGGCGAAGTGGTCGCGCGCCGAGGCTGCGGTTCGGTTACCCGTCGACCCGATCGAACTGGCCGAGGCAGTCGTGGGACTGTTGCGCCGGTGAGCACTCACCCCTAGTCGGCGGCGGTGCCCCCGCATGTTTAGGCTGTGGGGGAGGTCACCTGACGGGCCCACAGCCCGGGTCCGTCACATGCCTGCGACGCATCAGGAGTGAGTTGAACGTCTACTTCCCGATCTTGGTTTTGGGCGGGATCGCGGCCGCATTCGCGGTGTTCTCAGTGGGAGTTGCCGTACTTGCCGGTCCGCGCCGCTACAACCGGGCGAAGCTCGAGGCCTACGAGTGCGGGATCGAGCCCACCGAGACGTCGGTCAGTGGCCCTCATGCCTTACCGGGCCAGCGGTTTCCGATCAAGTACTACCTGACCGCGATGCTGTTCATCATCTTCGACATCGAGATCGTGTTCCTCTACCCGTGGGCGGTCACGTTCGACGCGCTCGGGCTGTTCGCATTGGTCGAGATGCTTCTGTTCATGGCCGCCGTGTTCGTCGCCTACGCCTATGTATGGCGGCGCGGCGGCCTGACCTGGGATTGACGAGATGGGAATCGAAGAAAAACTTCCTGGTGGCATTCTGCTGTCCACAGTGGAGAAGATCGCCGGATACGTACGTGCCGGGTCGCTTTGGCCGGCGACGTTCGGCCTGGCGTGCTGCGCGATCGAGATGATGGCCACCGCCGGCCCGCGATTCGACATCGCGCGGTTCGGGATGGAGCGGTTCTCGGCGACTCCCCGGCAGGCCGACCTGATGATCGTGGCCGGACGGGTGAGCCAGAAGATGGCCCCGGTGCTGCGGCAGGTCTACGACCAGATGGCCGAGCCGAAATGGGTGCTCGCCATGGGTGTTTGCGCGTCGTCGGGCGGCATGTTCAACAACTACGCGATTGTGCAGGGGGTGGATCACGTTGTGCCCGTGGACATCTACCTGCCCGGCTGCCCGCCGCGCCCGGAGATGCTGCTGCACGCGATCCTCAAGCTGCACGCCAAGATTGCCGAAATGCCGCTGGGCGTGAACCGCGAAGAAGCCGTCCGCGAGGCCGAGGCGGCCGCGCTGGCCGCGGCCAATCCGACGGCCACCACGCTGCAGATCGGCGGGCTCCGGCGATGACCGAGACCACACCGCCGCAGGCCGACACCGACCGCGAGGTGATCGAAGTTCGCCGCGGCATGTTCGGCGTCAAGGGCAGCGGCGACACGTCGGGGTATGGGCGACTGGTGCGCGAAGTCGCGCTGCCGGGCAGTTCGCCGCGGCCCTACGGCGGCTATTTCGACGACGTCGTCGACGCTCTGATCGACGCGCTGGGTGAGGACGGGTTCACCGCAGCGGTCGAACGGGTGGTGGTGTATCGCGGGGAGCTCACCTTGGAGGTGCGCCGCGAGCAATTGGTGTCCGTCGCGAAGACACTGCGTGACGATCCTGCACTGAGATTCGAGCTGTGCCTGGGGGTTTCGGGTGTGCACTATCCCGAAGAGACCGGCCGGGAACTGCATGCGGTGTATCCGTTGATGTCGATCACCCACCGACGGCGCATCCGGGTGGAGGTGGCCGCACCGGACGCCGATCCGCATGTGCCATCGCTGTTTTCGGTGTATCCCACCACCGACTGGCACGAGCGGGAAACCTACGACTTCTTCGGCATCGTCTTCGACGGCCACCCGTCGCTCACCCGCATCGAGATGCCCGACGACTGGGAGGGCCACCCACAGCGCAAGGACTACCCGTTGGGCGGCGTGCCGGTGGAGTACCACGGGGCCGAGATTCCCCCGCCCGACGAGCGGAGGGCCTACAGCTGATGACGACACAGGAACCCAATGAGACCGTGGTCATGGTCGGCGGCCAGGATTGGGACCAGGTCGTCGCCGCCGCAGCAGAATCCCATGCCGGCGAACGCATCGTGGTCAACATGGGCCCGCAGCACCCGTCCACCCACGGGGTGCTCCGGCTGATCCTCGAGATCGAGGGCGAGACCGTCACCGAAGCCCGGTGCGGCATCGGCTATCTGCACACCGGAATCGAGAAGAACCTCGAGTACCGCACCTGGACGCAGGGCGTCACGTTCGTCACCCGAATGGACTATCTGTCGCCGTTCTTCAACGAGACCGCCTACTGCCTCGGTGTCGAGAAGCTGCTCGGCATCACCGACGAAATCCCCGAGCGCGCCAGCGTGATTCGGGTGATGCTGATGGAACTGAACAGGATCTCGTCGCATCTGGTGGCGCTGGCCACCGGCGGCATGGAACTGGGCGCCATGTCGGCGATGTTCTTCGGGTTCCGGGAACGCGAAGAGATCCTGAAGGCTTTCGAGCTGATCACCGGCCTGCGGATGAACCACGCCTTCATCCGGCCCGGCGGGGTGGCCGCCGACCTGCCCGACGACGCCATGCCGAAGCTGCATGACCTGGTCAAGCTGCTGCCAAATCGGTTGCGGGACTTGGAGAACCTGCTCAGGGAGAACTACGTCTGGAAGGCCCGCTGCCAGGGCATCGGCTATCTCGACCTCACCGGCTGCATCGCGCTGGGGATCACCGGGCCGGTGCTGCGCGCTACCGGGCTGCCGCAGGACGTGCGCCGCTCCGACCCGTACTGTGGTTACGAGAACTACGAATTCGACGTCATCACCGACGACGGCTGCGACGCGTACGGGCGCTACCTGATCCGCGTCAAGGAGATGAGCGAGTCGATCAAGATCGTCGAACAGTGCCTCGGCAAGCTCGAGCCGGGGCCGGTGATGATCACCGACAAGAAGCTGGCATGGCCGGCCGACCTCAAGCTCGGTCCGGACGGGCTGGGCAACTCCCCCGAGCACATCGCAAAGATCATGGGTTCGTCGATGGAGGCGCTGATCCACCACTTCAAGATCGTCACCGAGGGTTTCCGCGTGCCCGCAGGGCAGGTCTACGTCGCAGTCGAATCGCCGCGCGGCGAGCTGGGCGTGCACATGGTGAGCGATGGCGGCACCCGTCCCTACCGGGTGCACTACCGCGATCCGTCGTTCACGAATCTGCAAGCCGTAGCGGCGATGTGCGAAGGCGGAATGGTGGCCGACGCGGTCTCGGCGGTCGCGTCGATCGATCCGGTGATGGGCGGGGTGGATAGGTGACCGTCTTCGTGTCGCTGGGCCCCAAGCCCGAAGAACCGAGCCACCTTCGGGGCCGCGAAACCTATCCGCAGGATGTGCGCGAGCGGTTGGCGGCCGACGCGTCGGAGATCATCGCCCGCTATCCGGTGGCACGGTCGGCGTTGCTGCCGCTGCTGCATCTGGTGCAGGCCGAAGACGGCTGCCTGACGCCCGCGGGCGTCGAGTTCTGCGCCGAGCAGCTGGGCCTGACCGGCGCCGAAGTCACCGCGGTCGCAACGTTTTACTCGATGTACCGGCGTGATCCCACCGGCGACTACCTGGTCGGGGTGTGCACCAACACGTTGTGCGCGGTGATGGGTGGCGACGCGATCTTCGATGCGCTGCGTGCCCACCTCGAGATCGGCAACGACAAGACCACCGGCGACGGGAAGATCACGCTGCAGCACATCGAGTGCAACGCCGCGTGCGACTACGCGCCGGTCGTGATGGTCAACTGGGAGTTCTTCGACAGCCAGACACCGGAGTCGGTGATCGAACTCGTTGACGCGCTGCGCGCCGGGCAGACCGTGACACCCTCCCGGGGCCTGCCGTTGTGCACATTCCGCGAAACTTCGCGCATCCTGGCGGGTTTCACCGACGGACGTCCCGACGACGGCCAGGGCGGAGCAGGCGCGGCCACCCTAGCCGGCCTGCGGGAGGCCCGTAAGGAAGGCATGCACGCGCCGGAAGCCGAAGGCACGAGTACGTCAGGGCGGCAACTGATTCCGGGCGAGTCGCCCGCGGAGAAGGTGGCCGACAAGCCGGCGCCTGGGCCGTCGGTGCAGGTGCCGCCCGAATCGGGCACCGACGAAACCGAACCAGCGCACACGGAGGACGACTGAGATGGCCGGCGGCACACCTCTGACGCCCGTACTGAGCCGGTTCTGGGACGAACCGGTTTCGTGGACGCTGGACACCTACCGCAAGCACGACGGTTACCGCGCGCTCGCCGAGGCGCTGACAATGGGGCCCGACGAGGTGCTGCAGACAGTCCGGGACTCGGGGCTGCGCGGGCGCGGCGGCGCGGGGTTCGGAACCGGCATGAAATGGGGCTTCATTCCCCAGGATTCGAGCGGTGCAGCGGCCAAGCCGCATTATCTGGTGGTCAACGCCGACGAGTCCGAGCCGGGCACGTGCAAGGACATCCCGTTGATGTTCATGACTCCGCACTTCCTGGTCGAAGGCGCAATCATCGCCGCATACGCGATCCGCGCCTCGCATGCTTTCATCTACGTTCGCGGCGAAGTGGTTCCGGTGCTGCGCCGGCTGCGCGCCGCGGTGGCCGAGGCGTACGAGGCCGGCTACATCGGCCGCAACATCCTGGACTCGGGCTTCGATCTGGACATCGTCGTGCACGCCGGTGCCGGCGCGTACATCTGCGGTGAGGAGACCGCGCTGCTGGATTCGCTCGAGGGCCGGCGCGGCCAGCCGAGGCTGCGCCCGCCGTTTCCCGCGGTGTCGGGCCTGTACGCCTGCCCGACCGTCGTCAACAACGTCGAGTCGATTGCCAGCGTGCCGCCGATCATGCTCAACGGCGTCGACTGGTTCCGCTCGATGGGTTCGGAGAAATCGCCTGGCTTCACGCTGTATTCGCTGTCGGGCCATGTGACACGGCCCGGCCAGTACGAGGCGCCGCTGGGCATCACACTGCGCGAACTGCTCGACTACGCGGGCGGCGTGCGGGCCGGGCACAAGCTCAAGTTCTGGACGCCCGGCGGCTCGTCGACGCCGATCCTGACCGACGAACATCTCGACGTGCCACTGGATTACGAGGGTGTCGGCGCCGCCGGATCGATGCTGGGCACCAAGGCTTTGCAGATCTTCGACGACACCACGTGTGTGGTGCGGGCGGTGCGCCGGTGGACCGAGTTCTACGAGCACGAGTCCTGCGGCAAGTGCACACCGTGCCGGGAGGGCACCTACTGGCTGGCGCAGATCTACGAGCGGCTGGAGACCGGTGCCGGCACGTCCGCCGACATCCAGAAGCTGCTCGACATCTCCGACACGGTTTTCGGAAAGTCGTTCTGCGCGTTGGGCGATGGCGCGGCCATGCCGATCATGTCGTCGATCCAGTATTTCCGCGACGAGTACGTTGCGCATGTGGAGCAGCAGGGGTGCCCGTTCGATCCACGCGACTCGATGCTCGTCGCGCCCGAAGGGGCAGCGGTATGACGGCGAGGGCGATGAGCGCCTGCGCGAAGAGCAGAAGACGGGCGTCGAGTGTGCGGTTTCGTCCGGGAAATCCGGCGTGTCGCGTACGAAACCGCACAGTCGCCGCGCGAAGGGGGTCAAGATGACGGCGACGGCCGATCGTGGCACGGAAGTCGAGATGGTGACGCTGACGATCGACGACGTCGAGGTGTCGGTGCCCAAGGGCACGTTGGTGATTCGCGCCGCGGAACTCGTCGGCATCCAGATTCCGCGGTTCTGCGACCATCCCCTGCTCGACCCGGTCGGCGCATGCCGGCAGTGTCTCGTCGACGTCGAGGGCCAGCGCAAGCCGATGGCGTCGTGCACGATCACGGCCACCGACGGGATGGTGGTGCGCACGCAGTTCACCTCCGAAGCCGCCGACAAAGCCCAGCATGGCGTGATGGAGTTGCTGCTGATCAACCATCCGCTGGACTGCCCGGTGTGCGACAAGGGCGGCGAGTGCCCGCTGCAGAACCAGGCAATGTCCAACGGGCGCGAGGATTCTCGGTTCGAGGACGTCAAGCGCACGTTCCCCAAGCCGATCTACATCAGCTCGCAGGTTCTGCTGGACCGCGAGCGATGCGTGCTGTGCGCGCGGTGCACCCGGTTCTCCAACCAGATCGCCGGCGACCCGTTCATCGAACTGCTGGAACGCGGGGCGCAAGAACAAGTAGGAATCTACACAGGATCTTCTGCTCACTCCGTTCGCTCCGAGCCGTTCGACTCGTACTTCTCGGGCAACACCGTTCAGATCTGCCCGGTGGGTGCGCTGACGGGCGCGGCGTACCGGTTCCGCGCCCGTCCGTTCGATCTGGTGTCGAGCCCCAGCGTGTGCGAGCACTGCGCGTCGGGTTGCGCCCAGCGCACCGACCACCGCCGCGGGGTGGTGTTGCGCAGGCTGGCCGGCGACGACCCACAGGTCAACGAGGAGTGGAACTGCGACAAGGGCCGCTGGGCGTTCACCTACACCACGCAACCCGACCGCATCACCACCCCGTTGATCCGCGGCGAGGACGGCACCCTGGTGGCTGCGTCGTGGTCGGAGGCGCTGACCGTCGCGGCCAAGGGACTGTCGTCGGCTTACGGCAACGCCGGCGTGCTGGTGGGTGGGCGCGCAACGCAGGAGGACGCCTACGCCTACAGCAAGTTCGCCCGGGTGGTGTTGGGCAGCAACGACATCGACTTCCGTGCCCGCGCGCACTCCGTTGAAGAGTCCGAGTTCTTGGCGTCTCGCGTCGCGGGGCGGCCGATGCCGGCCACCTACGCAGACCTCGAGGCGGCGCCGGTGGTGCTGCTTGCGGGCTTCGAGCCCGAAGAGGAATCGCCGATCGTGTTCCTGCGGCTGCGCAAAGCCGCGCGCAAGCACCGGAACCAGGTGTACTCGATCGCGCCGTTCGCCACCCGTGGGCTCACCAAGATGAACGGGACGCTGCTGCAGGCGGTGCCCGGCGGGGAGGCCGCACTGCTGGACGAGTTGCGCGCCGGTGAGTTCGCCGAAACCCTCCGCGCTGCAGGTGCGGTGATCGTCGTCGGCGAGCGGCTCGCGTCGGCCCCCGGCGCGCTCTCCGCGGCTGCCCGGTTGTCCGAAAGCACCGGCGCGCGC
Source organism: uncultured Actinomycetota bacterium (assembly GCA_963775205.1). GTDB lineage: Bacteria > Actinomycetota > Actinomycetes > Mycobacteriales > Mycobacteriaceae > Mycobacterium. The sequence continues at coordinate 953,625 of CAVZHV010000002.1, forward strand.
CTGGCATGGGTGCCGCGGCGGGCCGGCGAGCGCGGGGCATTGGAGGCAGGCGCGCTGTACTCGCTGCTGCCGGGCGGTCGGCCCGTCGCCGACCCCGAAGCCCGGTCCCAGGTCAGCTCGGCGTGGAACGTGACGAGCCTGCCGACCGCGCCGGGCCGTGACGCCACCGAAATCCTCGCCGGCGCGGACGCTTTCGGCGCGCTAGTGATCGGCGATGTCGAGCTGGCCGACCTGCCGGACCCGGTGGCCGCCGCCGCAGCCCTGGACGCCGCGCCGTTCGTGGTGAGCCTGGAGATCCGGCACAGTGCCGTCACCGATCGGGCCGACGTGGTGTTCCCGGTGGCGCCGGTGGTCGAGAAGGCCGGCACCTTCCTGAACTGGGAAGGGCGGCGCCGACCGTTCGAGCCGGCCCTGCGCAACACCGGCGTGTTTTCGGACATGCGAGTGCTGAACATGATCGCCGACGAGATGGGCGTGGATCTCGGCCTGCCCACTGCCGCTGCGTCGCGCGATGAGCTTGCTGCGCTTGGCCTCTGGGATGGCGAGCGCCCCGAGCCGCCGCAGCTGCGCGCCGCTGACGTACCACGACCAGGCTGCGGTCAGGCAGTGTTGGCGAGTTGGCGGATGCTGCTGGACAACGGCCGTCTGCAAGACGGCGAACCACATCTGGCAGGTACCGCGCGCCGGCCGGTGGCTCGGTTGTCCGCGACTACTGCAACCGAAATCGGCGTTGCCGAAGGTGATTCGGTGCGGGTGAGCACCGAGTCGGGCTCGGTGGCGCTACCGCTGGAGATCACCGACATGCCCGAGCGGGTGGTGTGGCTTCCGATGAACTCCGCGACGTCGGCCGTGCACGAGAAGTTGCGGGTGACCGAGGGTGCGGTCGTAGTGATCGAGGTGGCGCCGTGAGCATGTTCGGGCACGACCCGTGGTGGCTGGTGATCGGCAAAGCCGTAGCCGTCTTCGTTTTCCTGCTGCTCACCGTGCTGGCTGCGATCCTGATCGAGCGAAAAGTGCTGGGCCGCATGCAGATGCGGTTCGGCCCGAACCGGGTGGGCCCATTCGGGCTGCTGCAGAGCCTCGCCGACGGCATCAAGCTGGGCCTCAAGGAAGGTTTGATCCCGGCCGGCGTCGACAAGCCGGTGTATCTACTGGCGCCTGCGATCTCGGTGATCCCCGCGTTCATGGCATTTGCGGTCATCCCGTTCGGGCCGCAAGTGTCGGTGTTCGGGCACACCACCCCATTGCAGTTGACCGACCTGCCGGTCGCGGTGCTCTACGTGCTGGCAGTCACGTCGGTGGGCGTGTACGGCATCGTGCTGGCCGGCTGGGCATCCGGGTCGACGTATCCGTTGCTGGGCGGGCTGCGCTCCAGCGCTCAGGTGATCTCGTATGAGATCGCGATGGCCCTGTCGTTCGCGGCGGTGTTCCTCTACTCGGGCACCATGTCGACGTCCGGCATCGTCGCCGCCCAGGACCGCGTGTGGTTCGTGTTCCTGCTGCTGCCGTCGTTTCTGATCTACGTCACCTCGATGGTCGGCGAAACCAACCGCGCCCCATTCGATCTGCCCGAGGCCGAAGGCGAGCTGGTCGGCGGGTTCCACACCGAGTACTCGTCGCTGAAGTTCGCGATGTTCATGCTCGCCGAATACGTCAACATGACCACCGTCTCGGCCCTGGCCACCACCCTGTTCCTGGGCGGATGGCACGCGCCGTGGCCGTTCAACATGATCGACGGCGCCAACGGCGGGTGGTGGCCGGTGCTGTGGTTCACCGCCAAGGTGTGGGGCTTCTTGTTCCTCTTCATCTGGCTGCGCGCCAGCCTGCCGCGGCTGCGCTATGACCAGTTCATGGCATTGGGCTGGAAGGTGCTGATTCCGACCTCACTGGGGTGGGTGATGATCGTCGCCACCGTCCGGACGCTGCGCGCGGAGGGATACCACTCGTGGGCGGTGGCACTGCTCGCCGCGAGCGTGGTGGGCGGCATCGCGCTGCTGTGGTCGTTCCGAAACCTGGTGCGCGGCAAGGCCCGGGCCATCGAGCGGGACACCACGATGTCGTCGTATAGCGAGTTCCCCGTGCCTCCGCTACCCGAGAAGAAAGCCGCCGATGCCTAAGTTCCTCGACGCGATCGCCGGGTTCGGCGTCACGTTCTCAACAATGTTCAAGAAGCCCATCACCGAGCAGTACCCGGAGAAGCCGGGGCCGGTAGCGCCGCGGTATCACGGCCGGCACCAGCTGAACCGGTATCCCGACGGGCTGGAGAAGTGCATCGGCTGCGAACTGTGCGCGTGGGCGTGCCCGGCCGACGCGATCTACGTCGAAGGCGCGGACAACACCGAGGAAGCACGGTATTCGCCCGGCGAGCGCTACGGGCGGGTGTATCAGATCAATTTTCTGCGTTGCATCGGCTGCGGCCTGTGCATCGAGGCGTGCCCGACGCGGGCGCTGACGATGACCAACGACTACGAGATGGCCGACGACAACCGCGCCGACATGATCTACGGCAAGGACAAGCTTCTGGCGCCGTTGCAGCCCGGCATGATCGCTCCCCCGCACCCGATGGCCGAGGGCTCCACCGACGAGGACTACTACCGCGGCAACATAGCGCCTAGCGAGAAATCACAATGACGACGCTGCTGGCCGACGCGGTGACCCGCACGGGCACCGGTGAGGCCGTGCTGTTCTGGATCCTGGGCACCGTGGCGGTCGTCGCCGCCGCCGGGATGGTGATGGCGTCCAAGGCGGTGTACTCGGCGATGTTCTTGGCGATGACGATGATCATCCTCGCGGTGTTCTACATCGCCCAGGACGCGGTGTTTCTGGGTGTGGTCCAGGTGGTGGTCTACACCGGCGCGGTGATGATGGTCTTCTTGTTCGTGATGATGCTGATCGGCGTTGACACCGCCGAATCGCTGGTGGAAACCATTCGGGGGCAACGTGTTGCCGCGATTCTGGCCGGTCTGGGGTTCGGAGTGCTGCTGATCGCCGGTATCGGGACCACGTCGACGGCGTTCGCCGGTCTGGCCGAAGCGAATGCGGGCGGCAACGTCGAGGGCCTGGCGGTGCTGATCTTCACCCGCTACCTGTGGGCGTTCGAGGTCACCAGCGCGCTGCTCATCACCGCGGCACTCGGTGCGATGGTGCTGGCGCACCGGGAACGCTTCGAGCGCCGCAAGACTCAGCGCGAGCTGTCCCAGGAGCGCTTCGCCGGTCAGGGCCGGCCCACTCCCCTGCCGGGCCCGGGCGTCTACGCCCGGCACAACGCGGTCGACATCCCGGCGCTGCTGCCCGACGGTTCGTTCGCCGACGTGTCGGTGTCGAAGATCCTTACGCCGCGCACGATGGACCTGACCGCCGATGAGCCGCTTGCGCGAAGAGGAAATGGCGCGGCCGGATCCCGCGCGCCTGAGAGGAACGGCCGGTGAATCCGCTGAACTACCTGTACCTGTCGGCGTTGTTGTTCACCATCGGCGCGGCAGGAGTGTTGTTGCGGCGCAACGCGATCGTGATGTTCATGTGCGTGGAGCTGATGCTCAACGCCGCGAACCTGGCCTTCGTCACGTTCGCTCGCATGCACGGCAACCTCGACGGTCAGGTGGTGGCCTTCTTCACGATGGTGGTGGCGGCCTGCGAGGTCGTCGTCGGGTTGGCCATCATCATGACCATCTTCCGCGCCCGCCGTTCGGCTTCGGTCGACGACGCCAGCCTGCTCAGGCATTAACATGGGCGATCTGGCGTGGTTGCTGTTGGCGCTGCCCGTGTTTGGCGCAGTCGTGCTGTTGCTGGGCGGCCGGCGCACTGACCGGTGGGGACACCTGTTGGGGTGTGCGACCGTGCTCGGCGCGTTCGCGGTCGGGGTGGTGCTGTTCGCTGAACTGCTCGGCCGCCACGGCGAGGAGCGCGCGATCCACCTCACCGGCTTCTCGTGGGTGCCCGTCGGACAGCTGCAGGTGGACTTCGGGCTTCTGCTGGACCCGCTGTCGATCTGTTTTGTCCTGCTGATCACCGGCGTCGGCTCACTGATCCACATCTACTCGATCGGCTACATGGCCGAAGACCCCGATCGCCGAAGGTTTTTCGCCTACCTCAACCTGTTCGTCGCCGCGATGCTGCTTCTGGTGCTCGCCGATAACTACCTGGGCCTCTACGTCGGGTGGGAAGGCGTGGGCCTGGCGTCGTATCTGCTGATCGGCTTCTGGTACCACAAGCCATCGGCCGCGACCGCCGCCAAGAAGGCGTTCGTCGTCAACCGTGTCGGCGACATCGGCCTGGCGGTCGCGTTGATGGTCATGTTCGCCACCTTCGGCACGATCTCGTTCGCCGGGGTGTTCGGCGCGACGGGCTCCACCAGCGAGGGCATACTGACCGCGATCGGCCTATTGCTGCTGCTCGCCGCGTGCGGCAAGTCCGCCCAGGTGCCGCTGCAGTCCTGGCTCGGGGACGCGATGGAAGGCCCCACTCCGGTCTCCGCGCTCATCCACGCCGCCACCATGGTGACCGCCGGGGTGTACCTGATCGTGCGGTCCAATCCCATCTATGACCTCGCGCCGGGTGCGCAGGCCGGCGTCGTGGCCGTCGGCGCTGTCACGCTGTTGTTCGGCGCGATCATCGGCTGCGCGAAGGACGACATCAAGAAGGCGCTCGCCGCCTCGACGATGAGCCAGATCGGCTACATGGTGCTCGCCGCCGGACTCGGGCCGGCCGGCTACGCGTTCGCGATCATGCACCTGCTCACCCACGGCTTCTTCAAGGCCGGGCTGTTCCTTGGTGCCGGGTCGGTGATGCATGCGATGGACGACGAAGTCAACATGCGCCGCTACGGCGGACTGCGAGCCCTGCTGCCGATCACCTACGTCACGTTCGGGCTCGGCTACCTGGCGATCATCGGCGTACCACCGCTGGCCGGGTTCTTCTCCAAAGACGCGATCATCGAATCCGCATTGGCTGCAGGCGGTTTCAAGGGCGCCGTGTTAGGCGGGGCCGCGCTGCTGGGAGCGGGCATCACCGCGTTCTACATGACGCGGGTGATGCTGATGACGTTCTTCGGCGAGAAGCGCTGGGCCGAGGGGGTGCATCCGCACGAGTCGCCGCGCGTGATGACGTGGCCGATGATCGTGCTCGCGATCGGGTCGGTGGCCTCCGGTGGGCTGCTCGCGATCGGCGGAACGCTGCAGCACTGGCTCGAACCGGTGGTCGGCGCCCACGAGGAGGTCACGCATGTGATGCCGGTATGGGTCACCACCGCCATCACACTCGGCGTCGTCGCCGTCGGCATCGCGATCGCCTACCGCTTGTACGCCAGACGTCCGGTGCCCGAGGCGGCGCCCGCCGGGTCGGCGCTGACCGTCGCGGCACGAAAAGACCTCTACGGCGATGCCTTCAACGAAGAAGTGTTCATGCGCCCCGGCGCCGACTTCACCCGCACGTTGGGCCGTGTCGACGACAAAGGCATCGACGGCACCGTGACGGCCCTGGCCGCGGCCATCGGCCGGCTGTCGGGCACCCTGCGCCAAGCCCAAACCGGCTTCGCGCGCTCCTATGCATTATCGATGTTCGCCGGCGCCGCGCTCGTCGTCGCCGCAATCCTGGCGGTGAACCTGTGGTGAATGTCCCCTGGCTTTCCATTCTGTGGCTGCTGCCCGTCGCCGGAACCGCGTTGATCATGCTGCTGCCCCCGGCGCGACGCGCGCTGGCCAAGTGGGTGGGGCTGATCGTGTCGCTGGCGGTGCTGGCGGTGGCCGTGGTGCTGGCGGTCTCCTTCGACACCAATGGGCCCCAGTACCAGTTCGTCGAAACACGGCAGTGGATACCGGCTTTCGGCACCGGCTATTCGCTCGGCCTGGACGGCATCGCACTGGCGCTCGTCGTGCTGACGGCGGTTCTGGTGCCACTTCTGTTGGTAGCCGGCTGGAACGACGCCGGCGAACGCAAGCGGGCCGCCCACACCTACGTCGCGCTGATCTTGGCCGTCGAGGCGATGGTGCTGATTTCGCTTGTCGCACTTGACGTGCTGCTGTTCTACGTGTTCTTCGAGGCCATGCTGATCCCGATGTACTTCCTGATCGGCGGATATGGCGGAGAGCAGCGCTCGAAGGCGGCGGTGAAGTTCCTGCTGTACAACCTGTTCGGCGGGCTGATCATGCTCGCCGCCGTGATCGGCTTGTACGTGGTGACGACGCACAGCGGTGCGGGCACGTTCGACTTCCGCGAGATCGTCACGCTGGCGACGAGCGGCCAGTTGGGCGTCGACCCCATCGTGCTCAACGCGCTTTTCCTGGGCTTCATGTTCGCGTTCGCGGTCAAGGCGCCGCTGTGGCCGTTCCATGCCTGGCTCCCCGACGCCGCCGTGCAGTCCACACCGGCCACCGCCGTGCTGATGATGGCCGTCGTCGACAAAGTCGGCACGTTCGGCATGTTGCGCTATTGCCTGCAGCTGTTCCCCGACGCGTCGAGAACGTTTGCGGCGCTGATCATCACGCTGTCGGTGGTCGGCATCGTCTACGGCGCAATCCTGGCGATCGGGCAAACCGACGTCATGCGGCTGATCGCCTTCACGTCGATCAGCCACTTCGGCTTCATCATCCTGGGCATCTTCGCCATGACCAGCCAGGGCCAGACCGGATCCACGCTGTACATGGTCAACCACGGCATCTCGACCGCGGCGCTGTTCCTGATCGCCGGCTTCCTGGTGTCACGGCGCGGCAGCCGCGCGATCGCCTCGTTCGGCGGGGTGCAGAAGGTCGCGCCGGTGCTGGCGGGCACTTTCCTGGTGGCCGGCTTGGCGACGCTCTCGCTGCCCGGGCTGGCGCCGTTCATCAGCGAATTCCTCGTGCTCATCGGCACATTCACGCGCTACCAGGCTGCCGCCGTCATCGCGTCCATTGCGCTGGTGCTGTCCGCGATCTACGTGCTGTGGATGTATCAGCGGATGATGACGGGCCCGGTCAAAGACGGCAACGAGCGCCTGCGCGACCTGGTTCCCCGCGAGCTCGTGGTGGTCGCGCCGCTCATCTTGCTGCTGCTGGTGCTGGGCATCTACCCCAAGCCCGCGCTCGACGTCATCGACCCGGCCGTCAACCACACACTGACCACCATCGGCCAACATGACCCGGCTCCGTCGGTGACACCGGCGAGAACAGCAGAGGGACAGCATAAATGAGCATTCCCGCGCCGAGCGTCGAGTACGCCCTGGTGTCACCCATGCTGATCGTGTTCGGCGCGGCCGTCGCCGGAGTGCTCGTCGAAGCGTTCATGCCGCGCCGGATGCGCTACCCGGTGCAGCTGGTGCTGAGCCTCGGCGCTTCGGTAGCGGCACTGGTTGCGGTGGTGGTCGTGGCCCGCGGCCTGGACCTGCCCGGCCACACCGCCGTGGCGGGCTCTGTGGCGGTCGACGGACCGACGCTGTTGCTGCAAGGCACCCTGTTGATCGTCGGGATCCTCGGGCTCATGCTGATCGCCGAACGCCGTATCGGTGTGGAACGGGTGGCAGCAGAAGCGGTTTCGGCGGCACGCGCGCACAGCGGTTTCGACGCGTTCACCCCGCAGGCGTCGGCCGTGCCGGGCAGTCCGGCTGAGCGCGAGGCCGACCGGGCGGGCGTCAGCCAGACCGAAGTGTTCCCGCTCACGCTGTTCGCCCTCGCCGGGATGCTGCTGTTCCCGGCAGCCAACGATCTGCTGACGTTGTTCGTCGCGCTGGAAGTGCTGTCGCTGCCGCTGTACCTGCTGTGCGGCCTGGCCCGGCGGCGCCGACTGCTCTCGCAGGAAGCGGCGCTGAAATACTTTCTGCTGGGCGCGTTCTCGTCGGCCTTCTTCCTGTACGGCATCGCTTTGCTGTACGGATATGCAGGCACGCTGACGCTATCGGGTGTTGGCGACGCGATCAGCGCACACCGCGACGACCAGTCCATGGCGTTGATCGGCGTCGCCTTGCTGTCGGTGGGGCTGCTGTTCAAGGTCGGCGCAGTTCCGTTCCACGCGTGGATTCCCGACGTGTACCAGGGCGCGCCGACACCGATCACGGCCTTCATGGCCGCCGCCACGAAGATCGCCGCGTTCGGTGCGACGCTGCGGGTCTTCTACGTCGCGCTGCCGGGCATGCAGGAGCAGTGGCGACCGGTGATGTGGGCGATCGCGATCCTGACGATGGCCGTCGGAACCATCAGCGCCGTCACGCAATCGGACGTGAAGCGGATGCTGGCCTATTCGTCGGTCGCCCACGCCGGGTTCATTCTCACCGGCGTGATCGCCGCGAATCCGGCCGGCCTGTCGTCGACGATGTTCTACCTCGTCGCTTACGGGTTCAGCACGCTGGGCGCGTTCGCCGTCGTGTCGCTGGTGCGCAACGCCGACGGCGACGAGGACACCGACATGTCCCGGTGGGCCGGGTTGGGCCGCGAACGCCCGTTGGTCGGGGCGATGTTCTCGATGTTTCTGCTTGCGTTCGCCGGTATTCCGCTGACGAGCGGGTTCGTCGCCAAATTCGCGGTGTTCAAGGCCGCCACCGAAGGTGGCGCGGCGCCGCTGGTGATCGTCGGCGTGGTGGCGAGCGGTGTGGCTGCCTACTTCTACGTGCGGGTGATCGTGCTGATGTTCTTCACGGAACCGGCTGCCGATCCGCCGCAGGTGGTGGTGCCCGGCGCGTTGAGCAAGTTCGCGATCGCGGTCTCGGCCGCAGTGACCATCGTTCTCGGCATCATGCCGCAGCCGCTGCTCGACTTGTGCGACACCGCAGCGCAATTCGTGCGCTGAGGTGTGCCGGTTCGCCCACCGAAATCAACGTTAAGCAGAAGAAGTGCGAGTAAGCACCTGCACAAGGTGAATCTCGGTGCGGCTCGCCTAGTCGCAGAGGATGAACTCGACGATCCGGCGTCCACCGAAATCGGGGTGCGGCGGCGTCGTCATGTCTACTTGCCTGCGCGCCTGCTCGAGCACCGAGGTGTCCGGGTTGAGCGTGGACAGGTATTTCTCGTGTGACGCAAGGGAATTGACCGCAGTGTCGACGAAGTCGTCCACGGTCTCGGCATGAGTCCCGTTCGGACCGTTGGCGAAGAGCCGGCGATCGCAGACCGCAAGTACCGCCGCCGCGAACTCGACGTGATCGCGCTGGTTCGGCGCGCCGGGCACCCACTCGGTCCCGCCGAAGATCGTCACAACGATGTTCGGCTCGGCGTCTTCGATCGCCCGAGCGATCTTCGCGCGCAAGTCGTTACCGTTGCGCAGCTCGCCGTCGGGAAAGTCCCAGAACTCGACGTCGGCGACTCCGACGATCTCTGCCGCGCGCCGCTGCTCGGCCTCCCGCACCGCTGCCGTCTGATCGGGCGACATCCCCTTGATGCCGGCCTCGCCGCGCGTTGCCATCACATATCTGACCGTCTTGCCTGCGGCCGTCCACTTCGCCACCGCAGCCGACATGCCGTATTCGGGGTCGTCGGGGTGGGGCATCAGCACCAGCATCGACAGCCAGTCAGCGGGAAACGGCTTCAACACGGTCGCGCCACACCTTCCACGACGATCGCGGTGGTTTGCGCCACCCACTCGTCGTCGAGGTCCTCCCTCGGGCGCAGCAGCAGCCGCAGCATCGTCGCGCCCCCGATCACCTCGACGAGCCGGTCCGGATCCGCCCCGGGGCGGGCATCTCCTTCGTCGATCGCCCGCCGCACGCGGTCGCGGACTGCCGCGAAGAGATCGGCAAAGCGTTGCATCACACGGGCATTGAGTTCCGGATCGCCGGCCATGTCCGCGACCAGGCCCGGCAATGCGGCCCGCACCACCGGTGTGGTGAACACGTCGCGGGTGGCCTCGACCATCGCGCGCACGTCGTCGGCGAAGCTGCTCGAGGGTGCCACCAACGCGGTGGGTGTCGCCGGAAAGGCGGCCTCGTGGACCAGTTCGGCCTTGCTCGACCACCGGCGGTACAGCGCGGTCTTGGTGGTCTCCGCCCGCTCTGCGACCGCAGCCATGGTCACGTTGGAATAGCCGATCTCGACGAGCAGTTCGGCCGCCGCGCGAAGAATCGACGCGTCGATGCGCGGATCACGCGGCCGCCCCGCCGTGGGGGTTCCGCGGACGCGAGGAGCGAAGAAACCCTTGTCAACGGTGGACCAGTCTGCTTTCATATCGCTACCAACGGTATCGTAATTATGGAGCGAATGTGTCAGGAGAACCGGCTGTCGACGAGGTCAGCCGACTACAACGCTCGACCCGCGACACCAGCGCACTGCCCGAGGTCATGTCGCGGTGGCTGTCCACGGTGTTGCCCGGAGGCGTCGCACCCGACGTGACCGTCGAAGGCGGTGTCGATGCGACCGGGATGTCCTCGGAGACAATCATTCTGCGGGCACGCTGGACGCAGGATGACGAGCCCGTCGAGCAGCGCTTCGTCACTCGCGTCGCGCCCACCGCGCAAGACGTTCCGGTTTTTCCGTCGTATCGGCTTGACCACCAGTTCGACGTGATCAAGCTGGTCGGTGAGCTCACCGACGTTCCCGTCCCCCGGGTCCGGTGGCTGGAGCCGACGGGCGAGGTACTAGGGGCACCGTTCTTCTTGATGGACTACGTCGACGGTGTGGTGCCACCGGATGTGATGCCGTATACGTTCGGCGGCAACTGGTTTCACGATGCTCCGCCGGAGTCGCAGCGGCTGTTGCAGGATTCAACCGTCGAGGTGCTGGCGAAGCTGCACGCGATCCCCGAGCCAACGTCGAGGTTCGGCTTTCTTGGCGGCGGCGACGGAAACGCGCTCGAGCGGCACTTCGCGTGGGTGCGGTCTTGGTATGACTTCGCGGTGCCCGACATCGGCCGGTCTCCCCTGCTGGAGCGGACATTCGACTGGCTGCAGGCGAACTGGCCTGCCGAGGTTGCAGCTACCGAGCCGGTGTTGTTGTGGGGCGATGCCCGGATCGGCAACGTGCTCTACCGGGACTTCCGGCCGGTCGCCGTGCTCGACTGGGAGATGACCACCCTCGGGCCGCGGGAACTCGACGTCGCGTGGCTGATCTTCGCGCACATGGTTTTCCAGGAACTCGCCGGGCTGGCGACGCTGCCCGGGCTGCCGGATGTGCTGCGCGAGGAGGACGTCCGTTCGGAGTATCGGCGGCTGACCGGCGTCGACCTCGGCGACCTGCACTGGTTCTACGTGTATTCGGGCGTCATGTGGGCGTGCGTGTTCATGCGTACCGGTGCGCGGCGCGTGCACTTCGGCGAGGTCGAGAAGCCGGACGACGTCGAATCGCTGTTCTACCACAGCTCCCTGATGAAGCGGCTGATCGGAGAAGACGCGTGATGCTCGGTCCCGTCGACGAATATCCCGTTCACCAACTACCTCAGCCGATTGCGTGGCCGGGCTCCAGCGACCGCAACTTCTACGACAGGTCCTACTTCAACGCTCATGACCGCACCGGGGACATCTTCCTCATCAGTGGAATCGGCTACTACCCCAACCTCGGCGTCAAAGACGCGTTCGTGTTGGTGCGGCGCGAGGATGTGCAGACGGCCGTGCACCTTTCGGATGCGATCGACCAGGAGCGGTTGCGCCAGCACGTCATCGGCTACCGGGTCGATGTCGTCGACCCGTTGCACAAGCTGCGCATCGTCCTCGAGGAGACCGAGGGAATCGCCGTCGACCTCACCTGGAACGGACTGTTCGACGCCGTCCAGGAACAACGGCACGTGCTGCGCACCGGCAACCGAATCACGTTGGATGCGCAGCGATTTGCACAGGTCGGCACCTGGAGCGGGTCGATAACCATCGACGGCGAAGACATCCCGGTTGACCCGTCGACGTGGATCGGTTCGCGGGACAGGTCCTGGGGCATCCGCCCGATCGGCGAACCCGAGCCGGCCGGGCGCCCCGCCGATCCGCCGTTCGAGGGCATGTGGTGGCTGTACGTGCCGATGGCGTTCGACGACTTCGGAATCGTGCTGATCATCCAGGAAGAGCCGAACGGGTTCCGGTCGCTGAACGACTGCACCCGCATCTGGCGCGACGGGCGCGTCGAGCAGCTCGGTTGGCCGCGGGTGAAGATCCACTACCGCTCCGGAACGCGGATTCCGACAGGCGCCACGGTCGACGCGACGGCCGCCGACGGCACGCCGGTGCGCTTCGACGTGGAGTCCAGACTGCCCGTTCCGATTCACGTGGGCGGCGGCTACGGAGGCGACTCCGACTGGTTGCACGGCATGTGGAAAGGCGAGAAGTTCACCGAGCGGCTGACCTACGACATGACCGACCCGGCGATCATCGGGCGCGCCGGGTTCGGCGTGATCGACCACGTCGGCCGGGCGGTGTGCCGCGACGGCGACCGCCCGCCGGTCGAGGGGTGGGGCCTCTTCGAGCACGGCGCACTGGGCCGGCACGACCCGTCGGGCTTCACCGACTGGCTAACCGTCGCGCCGTAGGCACGCCGAGATCAGAGTTATTGCACGGTTTTTCGCGATTTGCGTATAGGTAACCTGATTTCGGCGCAGGGATTGGTCGCGCTACTCGTCGGCCGCGCCGACGGGCTGGCCGTCGATGATCTGGTCGAGGTACTCCGACAGCCCGTAGCCCGTGCGTCCGGCGCACGACCACTCCGTCATGCCTTCCGAGATGCGCGTGATGAGTTGTTCGCCGTCGGGTGACGTCCGGCGGTTGCGCAACGGGATCAGGTTCATCACCTTGCCGGTGATCTCGTACGTGTCGCTGGCCGTCGTCGCGGTCACGCGCAACGTGCGGTGGTACAGGTCTGCACCCTGCCAGTCGGTCGTGATCTTCGCGTCGGTGATGTGCTCGTACGCGCAGTCGCGCAACACCATGCCGCCGTAGCGCCGAGCGCCGTCGCGCGATGCGATGATCGACACGACGAACCCGAAGTCGCTACCGAAGTTCGCCGTGAGCCACCGATACCACCAGGGTGCCTGCCAGTAGCGCGGTCCCCACGAATGATCGCGCAAACCAAACCCGTTGACCGACCATTCATCGTCGCCGACACGGATCGTGCCCTTCACCGCCATGTGCTGCTCGTAGTGGCCACGTGCGAATCCACGGGAGTGGTCTTTGCCAAGCGGAGTTCCGTCGTCGCTCACCGGTTCCCCGCCGTACATCGGTGACATACCGGTGTGCGTCAGTTCGACGTGCGCGTCGACCCACGGGTTCTCCGTGAACGCCTTCCGCGGGTTGGCCATCTGTAACGGCTCCGTGAGCATTACGACCTTGCCGTCGTACGTCGTGCGCAGCTCTTCGAAGGGTGTGATCACCTCGAAGCGCGTGCCTCCGGCATCGAACGCGTCGTTGTTCTCGATTTTCGGACGGCTGAACATGAAAGCGACGCGGCCGTCCGGGAGATAGAGACACGTCGTAAGCTCCGCGTAGCCTTCGTTCGCGCGGTTGCCGAGACGCAAGAACCCGCCGACTCGCTCGGTGGGGTCGAACAAGTTGAAGTACATCGACTCGTTGAAATTCTCTGCCGACTCCAACTCGTGCATGTACTCGTCCTGCGGTTCCATGCGCATCTTCACCATGACACATATGGGATCGCATCCTCGACCGCCGGTCAACGGGTCGAAACATTGGAGTGGAGGCGGACGAAGCCCCTGGCTTATGCGGTCTGAGCGCTGTCCTCGGCTGCGCGGCCGAACACCATCGACTCCTCGAGGCGGTCGAAGCGATGGTCGAGCGAGTCGAGCAGGTAGTTGTGCCGCATGTTCCAGGGCCGGTGGATGCTGGACTTCGGCAGCACGTCGAGCGCGCGCTTGACGTAGCCCGACTGAAGATCCCAGGTCGGCTTCTCCGGCAGGTCCTTGTCCCGCAGGTGCGGGTACGCGTGCGTGTAGCCGTGAGAACCCATGAAGGCCAACAGCTTTGCCACCGACTCGGCGTTCATGTCCGCCCGCAGCGTCCACGACGCGTTCGTGTACCCGATGCACCATGCCATGTTGGGCACGTCGTCGAGCATGTAGCCCTTGTAGACGAACCGGTCGTGCGGGTTGACCTTCTCGCCGTCGATGCTCACCGTGATGCCGCCGAGCGCCAGCAGTCGCAGGCCGGTGGCGGTGACGACGATGTCGGCGTCGATGTGCCGGCCCGATGCCAGCGCAATGCCCGTCGCGTCGAAATGGTCGATCTGGTCGGTGACCACGTCGGCGCGGCCCTCGGCGATCGTCTTGTACACGTCGCCGTCGAGGATCAGGCACAACCGCTCGTCCCACGGGTCGTACCGCGGCTTGAAGTGAGTGTCGATGTCGTAACCCTCGGGCAGGTTCTGCACCGCCATTCGGCGGAGTACCCGCTTCATCAAGGCGGGCGCCCGCTGGGCGAACTGGTAGGTGAACACGTAGAACAGCGCGAACCGCCACCGGATCAGCCAGTAGGCAAGCTTGGGCGGCAACAGCTTTCGGAACCAGTTGGCCAGCGGATCGCTCTGCTTCGACGAATAGAGGTAGGTGGGTGAGCGCTGCAGCATTGTGACGTGGCCGGCCTTCTCGGTCAGCGCGGGAATGAGGCTGATCGCCGTGGCGCCGCTGCCGATCACCACCAGCTTCTTGCCGGTGTAGTCGAGCGACTCGGGCCAGTGCTGGGGGTGCACCACCTCGCCGCCGAAGTCCTCGATGCCGCGGAATTCAGGTGAGTAGGGATGGTCGTAGTCGTAGTAGCCCGTGCCGAAGTACACGAACCGGCACTGGTAGGTCTTCTCGGCACCGTCCTGCTCGGCGCGTACGGTCCACGTGTCGGTGTTGCTGTCCCAGTCCGCCGACCGGACGTAGGTGTTGAGGCGGATGTGCTCGGTGATGTGGTGCTTGTCGGCCGTGTCGGCCAGGTACTGCCAGATGTGCCGGCCGTCGGCGATGGCCTCCTCGCGCTGCCACGGCTCGAACGGGAAGCTCAGCGTGAAGATGTCGCTGTCGGAGCGCACACCGGGATAGCGGAACAGATCCCACGTCCCGCCGAGGCGCTCGCGGCGTTCCAGCACGGTGTAGCTCAGGTCGGGGTTCTTCTCGTGGATGCGGTACGCGGCGTCAATGCCGGAGATTCCGGCGCCGATGATCAACACGTCCACGTACTCGGTTGCACTGGCGGTCACATCCCCCACGATAGGCATGGATCACCGGGCGGGAGAGGAGTTGACTAGATGGCCGTGACTGACACAAATGCGGACGTCGTGATCGTCGGCGCCGGATTTGCCGGGCTGACCGCGGCGCGCGAACTTGTCCAGCTCGGCCATGACGTGGTTCTGCTCGAAGGCAGGGACCGCGTCGGCGGCCGGTCGAGCACCACCACCCTCGCCGGCGTCCCGGTCGACCTCGGCGCCACGTTCGTCGGCCCGACCCAAGACGAAGTGCTCAAACTGGCCGCCGACCTGGGCTGCCAGACCGTCCCCACCCACGACGAGGGCGAGAACCTGATCCGCTGGAGGGGCCGCATCCGCTCGTACCGCGGTACGACACCGAAGCTGTCGCTGCGCGAACTGCTCGATCTCGGTCGTGTCCGCTGGCATCTCGGGCGGCTCACCCGTCGCGTCTCTCTCGACGAACCGTGGACAGCCGAGGGCCCGCTCGATGCCATGTCGGTCGAGGAATGGCTGGGATCGATCCGCGCGTCAGCGGCGGTGCGCGACCTGATGACGCTCGTCAGCCGCGTGACGTGGGGAGGCGAGGCCGACGAGGTGTCGATGCTGCACGCCGTGCGCTATGTCAAGGCCGCAGGCGGCATGGACCGGATGCTCGACACCCGCGGCGGCGCCCAGCAGGACAGGTTTCCCGGCGGCACGCAGCAGATCGCACTGCGGATAGCCGACGAGCTTGGCCCGAGGGTACGGCTGAACGCGCAGGTGAACCGCCTGGAGTGGCGAGACCTCGCGGGCGTCACCGTGTCGTTCGAGGGCAATGCGGTGCACGCGAAGTTCGCGATCCTCGCCGTTCCGCCCGAGCATCGCGCCGGCATCGAGTTCTGGCCCGAATTGCCACTGGAGTACCGAGAACTCGTCGAACGCTGGCCGCAGGGCAACCTCAGCAAGGCCTACGCGGCATACGAGACACCGTTCTGGCGGGCGAAAGGGCTGTCGGGCCAAGCGCTTTCCGACAGCGGCCCGGTGTTCATCACGTTCGACGTCAGTCCGTCCGACCGTGGCCCGGGAATCCTGCTGGGGTTCGCCGACGCGCGCACATTCGACCCGCTGCCGTCGCACCATCGCCGCGAGGCCGCGCTGGGCTGCTTCGCCGACATCTTCGGCGACGCGGCGCTGGATCCGGTCGACTACCTCGACCACTGCTGGAGCCTGGAACCCTTCGCTCCGGGCGGACCCACCGCGGCGGTGCCGCCGGGTTCCTGGACGTTCTTCGGGCCATGGCTGCGGCGGCCCGTCGGCCCGATCCACTGGGCAGGGACCGAGACTGCCGACGAATGGACCGGATTTCTGGACGGCGCGGTGCGCTCGGGGCGACGCGCCGCCGCGGAAGTGGCCGCGCGGCTGTCCGGCTAGGAAGACGCTCGCTGCGGCTCTCTGACCGAGGCCACCAGGCTGCGCAGGTGCTGATTGACGTCGTGCGGGCGCTCCAGGATGGCGCAGTGGCCGCCGGGGATCTCGACGAAGCCGGCGAGGTTGGGCACCGCGTCGGCGATCTTGCGCGACTGGCTGATCGGAAGCAGCCGGTCCTTGGTGCTGCCGATCACCAACGCGGGCACCGTCAGCCCGTCCAGCGGAAGGTGTTGCGGCCCAAGCGCGTCGGCGAGCATCCGCGCACAACCGCCCCGGGCCGCCGGCGATGTGCCGATGAAGAGCTCGTAGACCATCTCGGCGATCGACGGATGGGCGTCGGCGCCGACGGCCATAGTCGCGACGAACCGGCGGCTGGTCCACTTCGCCGCGCGGGGCACCGGTAGCGGCCCGATCGTGCGGAGCACCTGCTCGGCCACCCGGATCCGGGTAGCGGCCAGCAGGCCGGGCATTTGAAGAAGGTTCAGGTGGCGCAGCAGTTCGCCGGTGGTGGTGTTGATGAGCGCGACGGCGTCGGCGCGGTGCGGCACTTTGTCGCGGTAGCGGTGCGACCACGCGCTGATGGTGATGCCGCCCATCGAATGTCCGGCGATCACCGCGCGCTCGCGGGGCCGCAGCGTCGCATCGAGCACGGCCTGCAAATCGCCTGCGAGGTGGTCGAGGCTGTAGTGCTGCCGGTGGCGCGGGATCTCGCTGCGGCCGTGCCCGCGGTGGTCGAACGCGATGACACGGTGGTCTTTGGACAGGTCGGCGATCTGGTGCTTCCACACGCGCAGGGCGCAGGTGATGCCATGGCTGAACACGATCGGGTAGCCGTCGTCGGGCCCGAAGATTTCGGTGTGCAACCGAGTGCCGTCCGCGGAACGCACCATGATCGCGCGGCCTTTGGGCAGGTCCACATCCCGGTGCGTGGGCCTGGCGCGCCGTGCGCGCTGAGCCTGCAGAGTCATGAGTGCTCCGATCACCGCGGCTTCGTTGCCGCGGAACAAATATTACCCTTCTGCTCGGCGCGTAAACGGCAGCTTGGAGCAAATAGTCGACTCCGTTAATTTCGTGGCGGGCGAGCCCCGCGTGATCTCGTCTTCATTCCACACGAGTGGCATGGTTGTGCGACGACGTTCGAACACCCGGAACGTCGTTGATCTGCACGCTCGGCATGGCCCGATTTTGGCGCCAATAGCGCCACAATGCCGTCGACGCTCGACGGTCCATAGCGGTCTTCAAACGGCCACGAACGCCCTGGCTGTCGGGAACACGCCGCGTAGGGTGGCGACAGAGCCATCATCTGCGCTCAGACAACCACCGAACCGTTACGGAGGAAAGATGCCGCGGGCCGCTGGTGAACGATACGAATGTGACGAATGCCAGGCTGTGCTCGTCTACGAGCGCCCCTGCCCCTGCACGTCGGAAACCGAGCATGCCGAGGTCTGCTGCGAAAAGCCGATGCGCAAGGTGGAGCAGTAGCCGCGCCGCATCCATCACGGCCACGTGCGGCGGGCCGATGAGAGACACTTAGCGCGTGGACTGCGACGTTGCCCGTGAGGCGCTGTCGGCCCGGTTGGACGGGGAACGCGAACCCGTACCCTCCCGGCGCGTCGACGAGCACCTGGCGACGTGCGCCCACTGCCGCGACTGGCTTTCGCGCGTGCAAGCGCAATCCGAGTGGCTGCGGCCGTCGAGCACCGCCGATCCGCGACACCTTCCGAGCATCGACCACACATCATTTGGCCAGCCAGACCATCGACCCCCAACCCGTGTCCAGCGAGCAGTCCGGCAGTGGCCACGATGGGCACTGGGCCTAACCGGAATCGGGCAGATCATTCTTGCCGGGGCTCAAGGGCTCGGCGCCGATCTCGGCATCGCGACCGTCAGGCACGACTCGATGAGCGCTCACCTGGTCAACGAGTCCACCGCGTGGTCGCTGGCATTGGGCATCGTCATGGTTCTGGCGGCGCTGCGCCCAAGAGCCGCAGCGGGATTGGCCGGCGTCGCGGTGGTATTCACCGGCGTGCTGACGGGTTACGTGGTCACCGATGCTTTGGCGGGAGCTGTGACGCCGCTGCGGGTGATCAGCCACGTTCCGGTGCTCGCCGGCACGGTGCTGGCCGTCCTGGTATGGCGCCGCGAACGGTCACCTTATCCCGATCCGCAAGCGGTCGCGGCCGCACCCGACAATACCGCCGCAACCGATTCGGATTACGTGGGCGATCTAGCCTTGCCGCACAACGCATCTCGCGGTCGGCGTCGCGGCCACCTGTGGCCGACCGACGGCTCCGCCGCGTAGCGCGCCTACAGCATCACCCCGAACATGATCGCCATGCCGGCAGCCATCATCGATTGGCACGCAACACCGAAGAACCGGTAAGCGGGTTCGGCCGGCCGATGTCGCCTCTCCTCGAAGAAGCGGTATGTCCACCACAACGCCGCCAGCGCGAAACCGACCGTCCAGAACCAGTTGATCGCGGTGATCCAGGCCGGATCGCCACTGCCGCCGTGGGTGTGCGCGGCTGTCCCCATGCTCATCTGACCTGTCCCATGGGGGGTTAGCGCATCGGCCGTGCTCTGCCCCGGCAGCAGATTTCCGTTCATCGCGGCATACATCCACGCCATCGCCAACATCATCGCGCCGTGATAGCCGTTCACCACACGGCTGCCGGCGACGGCAGCGACGACGCCCACGTACCACGCCGTTGCGACGAGGAAAAACACCATGGGAGCGATGG
This sequence comes from uncultured Actinomycetota bacterium, assembly GCA_963775205.1. GTDB lineage: Bacteria > Actinomycetota > Actinomycetes > Mycobacteriales > Mycobacteriaceae > Mycobacterium. The sequence goes on from CAVZHV010000002.1 coordinate 972,820, forward strand.
TGGGCAGCGCCGCACCACGCGGCCACGCCATAACCGCCATCGCCAGCGCCATCACGATGTGCAAGACCTGTCCGATGACACGCCTCCAGTGCCGGTCTCCGAGGACGATGCTGGCCGCGCACTCGGCGGCGCTCAGCGCGAACATGACCGTCACCACCCAGCGCAGCGCGAGATCTGAGATCACGGCGCGGACTTCCCGGACCGCCCCTTGACGCAGCCCAACGCGACGTCGACGGCGACGAACAGCACAAGGGTCAGCCCGAACAGCGGCGCGAACCAGCCGATCGCGGAGAGCACTGCGACGACGAGCACCGCTTCGTAGGGGCGCAGCCGGCCGAGCGCGCCACGGCGCGGGCCTGCCGGCAGGACGAACCCGTCGGCTGCGCTGGGCCGGCGCCGCCACCACATCCGGTAGCCCAGCAGGATCCCGGCGATCAGCGCTATCGCGGTGGCGGCCAGCACCAGCTGGTTGAGCACCCCGAACAGGATGCCCATGTGTGCGCCGATGATCCAGTCGGTCAGTTTGGCCAACAGCGGCCAGTCCGAGAAGTTCACCCGATCGGTGATGGCTCCGGTGTCCGGGTTCACCGAGATCGTGTCGTAACGCGTCGGCCAGCTTCGCTTGTTCTCCGCAACCCGCCAGCCCTCGCTCGCGTCGGTCGGGGGATACAGCCACGTCGGGTTGACCAGATTCGCCTGCTGCGCGGCGCGCAGCGCGGTGTCGGCGCCGCGCAGCGCCTGCGTCTCGTCGAGGGTGGGCGGCGCCTCACCGAAGTCGTGATGAGCCAGTTCGGCGGGTGTCGCCGCCGGGGCCGCTTCACTCAATGCGGTGTCCACCGACGGCGGCTTCTGGTCGAGGTGCGACTGCAGCGCGTCGATGGACTGCCCGGCCCACCGCGACCACGTCATACCGGAGATCGCCAGCAGGAGCAGCCCCGCGACGATCCAGGTCCCGAGCGCCCCATGCCAGGACAACAGCCGGCGCCTGCCGCGGGCGTCGCGGTCGGGCACGAAGAGGCGCCGCAGCTTGCCAGCCTTGCCGGCACCGGCGCAGTGGCCGATCCACAGCGCCAGCCCCGCCAGGACGACCACCCACAGCCAGCTGGCCGCCAACTCGCTGTAGTTGCGGCCGACCGCGCCCAGGTGCAGGTTGCGGTGGAACTCGTCGAACCACGCACGCAGCGGCATCCACTCGCCGTAGGTGGTCAACGCACCGCGAACCTCGCCGGTGTAGGGGTCGACGAACACGGTCCGGGCGTAGTCGGGCGGTACGTCGTCGACCGCCAGGGTGATCTGCGTGGTCTGGTCGGGCGCCGCCGGTGGCCGGATGCTCTCGACCGTTCCTTCGGGGTGAGCCCGGCGTGCCGCCGAGATCTGGTCGCTAAGGGGTAGGCGCTGCTCCCTCACGTGCTGAACAATCAGTTCGTGACGGTTGACGACGTTGTCGATCTGCGGGATCAGCGCGTAGAGCAGACCCGTGCAGGCAGCCACCAGAATGAACGGCGCGACGAAGATTCCCGCATAGAAATGCAGGCGCATAACCAGTGGCCGGAATCTGGCCCAGGTCGTCGCCTGCAGGCCGTCGCCGACATCCGGGTATTCAGCGGTGATGTCGATGTCATGTTCGGCGGGTTCTTCCACCGGGGTGTGACTCACGGTCTGGGCAGCCTCAGTTTCTCGTCCGGGTCAGTCGAATGTCGACTCGATGTGCATTGGTCGCCGGCAGCGGTCAGAAAGTTCCCGGTCGGCGCCGAAAACCTACGACGGGCGGTCGTAGACTAAGGGGAGCTGCACGTTTGGGACGGGAAGGGCCGGCATGACGACGACGGATGCCCAGCCGGCGCCTCGGCCGGCCCGGGCCAGAGTCACCGGCCGGTCCGCGCTGCTGGCAGCGGGTTACGTGCTCGCGACGGCCGGGTTGGTCTGGTACGGGCTGGCGGCCGGTGCCCGCCGGTTCGCCGCTATAGGCGATTCCTATCCGGGCGGCTTGACCGCCGCGGCCGAACCCGCAGGATATTTCACCGCGGCGCTCTGCGGTGCCCTGTGCCTGGGCGGGTTGGTGTACATCGTGATCGTGGCGCGGCCCGACTCCCGGGGTGTGATCGACGAGAAGCCGTTTCGCGTTCACCTCTTCGTCGAACGGGTGTCGGCGGCCTGGGCAATTTCGGCGGTGCTCATGTGCGTCGTCCAGGCCGCGAACGATTCCGGAGTCGCGGTCACCCGCCTGGTCCGCAGCACGGCGATGCTCGAGGTCATCGCCGCCTCCGAGATGTCGCGCGCGTGGATCGCCACCGCGTTGTGCGCGGCGGTGGTGGCCATCGCTGTGCGGCTCGCCGTGCGCTGGGTGAGCCACTGTGTGCTCGTGCTGCCCACGCTGATCGGGGTGGTCGCTTTGCCGGTCAGCGGCAACGCCGCCTCCGGACCCGATCATGACTACGCCACCAGCGCGGCCATCGTTTTCGCCCTGGCGCTGGCCGTCTTGACCGGGGTCAAGGCGGCAGCCGTGCTGAGTCCACCGGGCCCGGAACTGCACGGGCGCGTGGTGTTGACCGAATGCCTCAGCGGTGCGGTCGCATTGGTCTACGGCGCAATGCTGCTGTCGCTGCTGTTGGGGTCGGGCGGCATCACCGCAACCGACTACGGGCGCCTGGCCCTGGTGGCCGCCGTCGCGCTGGCACTGACCTGGGCCGGCGACGTCGCGAGAGTGCTGGCCTGGCGGCGCCGATCACGGATCGTCGGCAGCGGTGGCATCGCGGCGGCCGGCGCACTCGTCACGATCGCGGCGACGGCCGCGGTGTCGGCAATGGCGACTCAACCCGCGCCGCGCCTGCTGGAGCACGAGTTCACCTCGTGGGACGTCTTCTTGGGCTATGCGCTACCCGACCCGCCGAATGTGTTGCGAATCCTCACCGTTTGGCGTTTCGACACCTTCATCGGCGTCGGCGCGCTGGCCCTGGCCGCCGTATACGTGCTCGGGGTCGTGCGGCTGCACCGCCGCGGCGACCGGTGGCCGGCCGGACGGCTCCTCTCCTGGCTGGCCGGATGTGCGGCGCTGCTGTTCACCAGCAGCTCTGGAGTCAAGGCCTACGGTTCGGCGATGTTCAGTGTGCACATGGCCGAACACATGACGTTGAACATGTTCGTGCCCATCCTGCTGGTCCTGGGTGGGCCGGTGACCCTGGCCCTGCGGGCCCTTCCCGCCGCCGGCGACGGGAAGCCGCCGGGCCCGCGTGAGTGGCTGCTGTGGTTGGTGCATTCGAAAGCGACGGCTTTCCTTGCCCATCCGGTGACGGCGTTCATCCTGTTCGTCGCGTCGCTCTACCTCGTGTACTTCACCCCGGTGTTTGACACCCTGGTGCGTTACCACTGGGGTCATGAATTGATGAGCATCCACTTCCTGCTGGTCGGTTACCTGTTCTTTTGGGCCATCATCGGAATCGATCCCGGCCCGCGGCGCCTTCCGTTCCTCGGACGGCTGGGACTGCTCTTCGCCGTGATGCCGTTTCACGCGTTCTTCGGCATTGCGGCGATGACGATGACGTCGACCATCGGCGGCCAGTTCTACCGGTCCGTCCACCTGCCGTGGCTGTCCAGCATCACCGACGACCAGCATCTTGGAGGCGCGATCGCTTGGGGCTCAAGCGAACTGCCGGTGATCATCGTGGTGGTTGCGCTGATTGCGCAGTGGGCACGACAGGATCGGCGCGCCGCCGCCCGCTCGGACCGCCACGCCGATTCCAGCTATGCCGACGACGAACTGGACGCCTACAACGCGATGCTCCGCGAACTCGCCCGTTCCCGGCGCTGAGCGCTTTCGGCGGCCTGGCCGGACCGCGGTAGATCAGTCCCTTCGCCCGAAGTTGCGCAGCCGCAAGCTGTTCGACACCACGAAGAACGACGAAAACGCCATCGCCGCACCGGCGACCAGTGGGTTCAGCAAGCCCGCCGCCGCGATCGGAATGGCCGCGATGTTGTAGCCGAACGCCCACATCAGATTGACCCGGATCGTGCGCGTCGTGGCCCTGGCCAGATCGAGAGCTTGCGGGACGACGTCGAGGTGGTCACGCACCAGGATGATGTCGGCGGCGCCGATCGCGACGTCGGTGCCGCGGCCGATCGCCAGGCCGAGGTCCGCGCACGCCAACGCCGGACCGTCGTTGATCCCGTCACCGACCATCGCCACTATCCGGTCCCGGTCCTTGAGCTGTTGGATCACGTCGACCTTGTCCTCGGGAAGCACCTCGGCGATGACGTCGTCGATGCCCACTTCGGCCGCCACCGCTGCTGCGGTCACCGGGTTGTCTCCGGTGAGCAGGACCGTGCGCATACCGCGGGCCTGCAGGGCGGCGACCGCCGCGGCGGCAGATTCCTTGACCGCGTCAGCCACCGCGATCGCACCAGCCGCGACACCGTCCACAGCGACGAAAACCACCGTGTCTCCGCGTGATTCGCCCGCCCGACGGGCAGCCGTCAGCTCCGGGCCGGCGGCGGCATACCGCGACACCCACGCCGGTTTGCCGACGCGGACATGGCGACCGTCGACCGTGCCCGCCACGCCGCAACCGGGCGTCGCCCGGAAGTCGGTGACCGTGCCTCGCTGCGCCGAGGCCGTCACGATGGCCAGTGCGACGGCGTGCTCGGAAGCCGACTCGACCGCGGCCGCCAGCGCCAGCACCTCGTCGACATCCCAGCCCCGCAAAGCCACCGCGGCGGTGGTGGTCAGGTGGCCGACCGTCAGCGTGCCGGTCTTGTCGAAGACCACCGTGTCGACGGATCGGATGGCTTCCAGGGCGCGGTAGCCCTTGAGGAAGATGCCGAGTTGGGCGCCGCGGCCCGAGGCGACCATCATCGCGGTCGGCGTGGCCAGGCCGAGCGCGCAGGGGCAGGCGATCACCAGCACCGCCAGCGCGGTGGAGAAGGTGCGGTCGGCGCCGGCCCCGGACATCGCCCACCCCAACGCGGTGAGCGCGGCGATTGCGAACACGCACGGCACGAAGATCGCCGCGATCCGATCGGCGAGCCGCTGCGCGTCTGCTTTCTCGGCCTGCGCCTCCTCGACCAGGCGCACCATGCCGGCGAACTGGGTGTCCGCCCCCACGGCGGCCGCCTCGACGATCAGCCTGCCGTCCAGCACCACGGTTCCGCCGACGACGCTTCGCCCGCGCTCAACGCGCACCGGCGCCGCCTCACCGGTCATCGCGCTCATGTCGACGGCCGCGGTGCCGTCGACCACCAGCCCGTCAGCCGCAATGGTCTGGCCCGGCCTGACGACGAACGTCTGTTGTTCGGCGAGTTCGTCGGCCGGAATGGTCATTTCGCTGCCGTCGGCCAGCAGGACGCACACGTCCTTTGCGGTCAAAGCCGCCAGCGCCCGCAACGCGCTGCCGGCCTTCGACTTCGCCCGTGCCTCGAAATACCTTCCCGCCAGCACGAATACGGTGACGCCGGCGGCGACCTCGAAGTAGATGGCGTCGCTGCCCGCCAGCGCCTGCCACACGCCGCGCGTTTCGAGAGCGCGGTGAGAGAAGAACACGGTGTAGAGCGACCAGATCGAGGCCGCGGCGATGCCCACCGAGATCAATGTCTCCATCGATGCAGCGCCGTGGCGCGCGTTGCGCAACGCGACCCTGTGGAACGGCCAGGCGGCCCAGGTGACGACCGGCGCGGCCAGCGCGGTCAGCACCCATTCCCACCCCGGGAACCGGGTGCTGGGCACCACGGCGAACATCACGGACAAGTCGGCGACAGGGACGAACAACACCGCCGCGACGGCGAGCCGGCGCAGGAGATAGCGGGCGTGGTCGAGATCCTCGTCGTGCTGATCGACCGGCTCTCGTGCACGCTCCTTGGCCTGGTAGCCGGCCTTACCCACCACCTCGCACAGATCCGCGGCGTCGACGTTGGCGGCGGCTTCGATGGTGGCAACGCGGGTAGCGAAGTTCACCGACGCGTGGACGCCATCGACTTTGTTCAGCGCGGTCTGCACCCGCGCGGCGCACGCTCCGCACGACATGCCCGTCACCTCGAGCTGGAGCCGCCGGACCTGTGCCGCGCCCGAGCCTTCCAGGGCCGCGACCGTCATACTCCTCCTCGTCACGGATGGTTACCCATCCCCGTCTTTAGTCGCGCCGGGCCTTCGGCGAGTTCCCGGTGACCATCCAATAGTGTCTGGTGCGTGGCGAACAGCGGGAACGATGACCAACTTACTCGGCTCGCCCTCGCCGCCGGACGCGGTGACCGCGCCGCTCTCGACGAATTCATCAGGGCCACCGAGCGCGACGTGTGGCGCGCCGTGGCTTTTCTGGCCGACCCGGCCAGCGCCGACGACCTGACCCAGGAAACCTACCTACGGGCCTTGGGTTCGCTACATCGCTTCATGGGCCGTTCGACTGCCCGGACGTGGCTGCTGTCGATCGCCCGGCGCGTCGTCGTCGACCAGATCCGTCGCAACCAGAGTCGGCCGCGCACCACGACTGTGGCCGAGCCGGACGTCGTCATCGAATTGCACGGTCGGGCCGCCCGGTTCGAAGAGATCGTCGAGATCCGCATGCTGCTCGACGGTCTGGACATGGACCGCAAACAAGCCTTGCTGCTGACCCAGGTCTTGGGCCTGTCCTACGCGGAGGCTGCCCAGGTATGCGGTTGTCCGGTGGGAACGATCCGCTCCCGCATCGCCCGGGCGCGTGACGAGCTGGCCGCCGCCGCCGATCACGACTACCGCGCGGGATGACCGGGGACGACCCTCTTGCTCGACGGCACTGGATATCAGCAACGACACTGGCGCGCACACCCCCTGAGCTTTCTTTTCCGGCTCAACCCGCGACCGATTTCGTGACAGACGTTTATCCCAACTGTCACATGGGTAACTCCAGTAACAGTGGTTGGCTTGCCGACCCGTCCTCATCAGTCAAGAAAGAGCCGAATGGAACATCCGAATGAATACCGTCCTTTACTTCAGCGCCAACGGCGTCGCCTATGAAACCCGTGCCTACAGCAAGGCCGACATCGCCGAGCTTGTGGACGACTACGGGCTCGAAAGCCTCACCAGCACCGACCGGCAGTTCGACTTCTGGTTCACCCCGTCGACGCGGCGGTGCCAACGCCGAATCAACCGTCGTGCGACCGAATTGCTCCTAGCCACAACAAAGTTCACGGCGAAGACGGTGCCGCTGCTGCGCGGCGGAGTCGTCGTTGCCACACATGACTCAGACGGCGACCTCGACGGGCTCAGCTGGCAGCAGTTAGACCTTCTGGTTCTACGGAGCCGCTCACTGACCAAGCGCGACGACCGCGTGCTCAGCCGCCGGATCGCGCGAGATGCTGACCGCCAGCGGCGCAACGTCGAAGCCGCTCAGGCTGCGACCGCCGGCTGTTCGAGACCACGCACGCCACTGGACGGCCATCTGGTGTGGCGCTGACGCCGCCGATAGCACGCGGTCATCGAGTTTCGTTCCCGGCCCAGCGGCTCCTCGGACTGCGACATCGCGCGGTTGCCGGCGTCGCCGGCCGGCGCCACATTAGTTTCGCTGTGAATTGAACTGCCAGGGAACGATATTGGCTTGACGCTCCAAACGGGTGATGACGATCTCGTCGCCGGCGGTCAAATGCCCGCGCATAGGGCACCGACGAAGATGAGGCGCTCTGCCACTTCCGCTTGTCAGGAGACGCCCACACGGCCTGCCGTATAGTGGCTGCATGCAGCGGGCCGCTACGCCGAACTTCGTCTTCATGCGATGTCTCGTCGTGCGCTGCTGTTGTTGATTCTTCTGGCGCCCCCACTGTTTGTGTCGCCCGCCGCGGCAGCACGCGCTGATACGCGTTCCTCAAACCTTCAGAAGGACCAATCACCAATGACCGCCTTGCCTTTGTCAAGTTCTGACCGCGCGCCGGCGGATTCCGACATTGCGGGAGAAGGCAAATGACCATCGCCGAGGACGTCACCCAACTAACTGGGAACACGCCGCTGGTCCGGCTGCGCCGAGTCACCGACGGCGCCGTCGCCGACGTCGTCGCCAAGCTGGAATCGTTCAACCCGGCGGGCAGTGTGAAGGACCGCATCGGAGTGGCCATGCTCGACGCGGCCGAAGAGGCGGGCCTGATCAAGCCGGACACCGTCATCCTCGAGCCCACAAGCGGGAATACCGGTATCGCGCTCGCGATGGTGTGCGCGGCACGCGGCTACAAGTGCGTACTGACGATGCCGGAGACGATGAGCATCGAGCGGCGAATGCTGCTTCGCGCGTACGGTGCCGAGCTGATTCTCACCCCGGGTGCCGACGGCATGCCGGGCGCCATCGCCAAGGCCGAGGAACTCGCCAAGACCGACCAGCGATATTTCGTGCCCCAACAGTTCGAGAACCCGGCCAACCCCGCTGTTCACCGCGCGACCACCGCTGAGGAGGTGTGGCGCGACACCGATGGCAAGGTCGACATCTTCGTCGCCGGGGTGGGCACGGGCGGCACGATCACCGGCGTCGCCGACGTGATCAAGGAGCGCAAGCCATCGGCGCAGTTCATCGCCGTGGAACCGGCCGCGTCGCCGGTACTGTCCGGCGGTGAGAAGGGGCCTCACCCGATTCAGGGCATCGGCGCCGGGTTCACTCCGCCGGTGCTCGACATGGATGTGGTCGACGAGGTCATCACCGTCGGCAACGACGATGCGCTCGACGTGGCGCGGCGGCTGGCCCGTGAAGAGGGCCTGCTGGTCGGCATTTCCTCGGGCGCGGCGGCATGGGCTGCCCTGCAGGTGGCCCGCCGCCCCGAGAACGCCGGCCAACTGGTCGTCGTCGTGCTCCCCGACTTCGGCGAGCGGTACTTGAGCACAGTGCTTTTCGCCGACCTGGCCGACTAGTCATGTTTGCTGCCATGTGGCGCGATGTGCGCGCGGCCAAGGAGCGCGATCCTGCGGCCCGTTCGACCCTCGAGATCATCCTCTGCTACCCCGGTGTGCACGCCATCTGGGGCCACCGGGTCAGCCACTGGCTGTGGCAACGAGGAGCCAAGCTGCTGGCGCGGGCGTTCGCCGAACTCGTCCGCGTGCTGACCGGGGTCGAGATCCACCCAGCCGCCGTACTCGGCCCCGGTTTGTTCATCGACCACGCGACCGGTGTGGTGATCGGAGAAACCGCGGAGGTCGGCAACGACGTCACGATCTATCAAGGCGTCACGCTCGGCGGCACCAGCCTGGATACCGGCAAGCGCCATCCCACAATCGGTGACCGCGTGACCATCGGCGCCGGGGCGAAGATTCTCGGGCCGATCACGATCGGCGAGGACAGCCGAATCGGCGCAAATGCCGTCGTGGTCAAGCCGGTGCCGCCTCGGTCAGTGGTCGTCGGCGTTCCCGGCCAGGTCATCGACCGCAGCCCGCAGCCGACGGGTGTGTTCGGCGCCACCGAGTCGATGCCCGACCTGGTGGGAGTCAGCCTGCAGTCCTTGTTGACCAGGGTGGCCAAACTGGAGGCGCTGGCTCATGCTCCGCAGATCGGCCGCGTCATCCGGCCGCCGGAAGCCGGTGTGTGGCACGGCGAGGACTTCTCGATCTGAGACCGACGCACGCTCGGGCGCCGGCCTCAGCCTGTCCCCACTTCGAGGCGATATTTGTCGCGGGCCTCGACGATGCGCCGACGACGCTCGGCCACCAGATAGTCCGGCGAGCCTAAGCTCAAATGATAAGTGTCACAATCGCATCCGGCCGCCTTGAGCAACGTCGCGGCACGCTGGGACACACTGCCGGTGCGTAATCCGAAGTGGCTCAACACATCCTTGACCAGCAGGCCGCTTCCCCAGATGCTGAACAAGTGGTTGGCCTTGCCGATGATCCACGCCAGCGCCGCAGCGGCGGTATCCGCCCGCCCTTTGCGCCGGAAAAGGTCAGGGTCGCCGGCCGCGGCACGGGAAAGCAGTCGTCGGCAAGCGGTGCGGTACTCGATATCGAGCACCTCGTCGCAGAACCGGTCGGTCAGCGCCAGGATTTCGCCGACCCGCGCCCGGATATCGTCTGCGATGCCCTCCCACCGAAACGGCTCGTCCGGCAGAGGTGCGGTCCCCAGCCTGTCCAACTGCGCGTCGCCGCCCACCTCCCGGCTGAGCGCGTCGAGCACATCCTGTGCCAGGTCACTCCGAACAGGCGGCCCGGTGGTGTCGAGTCCCAGCGCCGCCAGTAGTGCATGCGGGCCCTGCGGCCGGTCCGACCGGATGATGTTTTGGTATTCCCGTTCCAGGAGGTCGACCGTGGCGATCGCCTGGCGGGTCAGCTCGTCACGGATTCCGACTTCGGCGTGCGCGAACCGGATGAACGCCCGCAACAGCGCTGGGGCCTGCGCGAGGTAGCCTGCGTCGGCGACGATCTTGCGCGGAATCCAGCCGCAGAGCAGGATTTCCACCTTCACGGGGCTCCACCGGAGCGGATCGCCGGGACCGTAATCGGTTGCGTACCAGAGCAGCGAATCGAGCAGTTCTTTTCGGTCCGAGTCGTTCAGCCGGGCGCCGTACGTGGAGGCAAAGAATTTCTTGGCAAGTTGGGAGGTAGCTTTCGAATCCCACTGCGGGCGCTGATGTTCGGTTCCGCCGGCGGGAAGGCCGTGCACGATCCATTCGACGAGGGCCCGGCTCGCGGGCCAGGTTTCGCTCTCCTCTCGCGGGTAGGTCATCGCGGCCCGCGCGATTGCGGCTTCAACCCAGGCGCGAGCGTCGGCAAAGTTCATGTCATCGAAGGAGATGTCGGGGTCATCGGACGCCTCCCGAAGCTCGTCGATGATCTGATCCATCGGCACCGGAACGACGAAGCAGTCCTTGACGATGGTGCCGAGGTTGTGATCGATGTAGACGACGCTGGTGATCTCCTGCCCGCCCGGCAACCGGGTTCCGAGGATGACGTCGTCGCCGTCGCCCAGGACGTCGCTCATGCGCACCGCGCGATGGGTCACGGTCTGCGAGAGCTCTGCGAGCCAGCGCGGTTCAGGTTTCGGCCGGGATGCGAGCTCGCGTCGGATGCGCATCCGCAACAGCTCGTCGCGGTGAGCCAGCTCGGCGATCGCGACCAGCAGCGCCGACGTCTCCGGCCTCGGAACCTCAATGAACGTCCCGACGAGTTCTTCCAGGCTCTGCAGGGTCTGGTCTTGCTGGTGGAAAGGATCCCTGCTGCGGGGGTCGGTGACACACAGCATGGTGCTGACGTAGCTCAGCAGGCTCAACGGGTCATGCATCGCGCGCCGGATCTCGCCGAGCAGGTCCGGTTCCGACGAGCGCCGGGTACCGGGTGGACGCTTTCCGGCGCGCTTCTTGGACTTCGAGCCGGCTCGTCGCCGTTTGGCAGACATGGACTGCAGACTAACGAGCCTTACCGGCTTCCCTCCAACGCGAGTCAGTTGCTGGAGGAAACCAGCGCACGGGCTTCCTTCATCGTCACGAGGAGATGCAGAGGATCGCTCGGCGACGGCTCGAACCCGAAGTGGGAATAGAACGCACGCGCCCGGTCATTGAGTGCATGCACAAGAATCGCGCGCACCCCGATTGCGTCGGAAACCTGAACACATCGAGTGATCGCGTCCCGCAACAACTGCGCCCCCAGGCCGTTGCCCTGCTCGTTGCGGTCGATCGCCAGCCTGGACAGCAGAATCACCGGCACTGGCTCAGGCATGTTGCGGCGCACCTTGCCTGGGGCGGCATGACGCTCGACGGCCGCCGAAGCCAGCGCATAGAACCCCACCACTCGGCCGTCACGGCAGGTCACAAAGCACCTGGACGCGCCCCGCAGGTGGTTGACTAGCGCACGCGTGCGTAGATATGCGTCGAGGCCGGCCTCTCCGCTATCGAATTCAGCGACATCATCGTCGTCGCTGATGGGGCGCGGAACGCTGTACCCGGTCACGCCTCGGCGTCAAAGACCGATTGCTCGGCAAACAATGCCTGCAGGCGTGGCTTGCCCGACACCGGGCGGTCGAGCAACTCCAGAAACTCCGCCCATGCGGCGTCGTCAAGTTCAAACAGCCGGCGATCGGCCAGCACGTTGCGGGCATGCGCCAGTGTCGCGGTGACCGTGAAGTTGGTCAGGTCGGTGCCTTCTACTTCGGCGGCGCGCCGAATCAGCGCGTCCTGCTCGGCGGTCAGGCGCACCGCGAACCGCTCGGTCTTGCTTGCCATAGAGTTGAGTGTGCGCCCAATAGGCACACAGCGCAAGCGACTGCCGTCTGCGCAGGATGCTCGCATAAGTAACCACGAGCACCGTGGCCCTCGATGACGCTTGACGCATGCGCGGGCTGGTGCCTGAAGGGCGTTGCAGGGGAAGGTCACATGGACCTTGGTGACACCAATATTCCCGATCGCGTTCCAAACCCATAGAAAACGGCTCCCGGAAAGTCTTCCGGGAGCCCCTTTCGATTGGTAGCGGGGACAGGATTCGAACCTGCGACCTCTGGGTTATGAGCCCAGCGAGCTACCGAGCTGCTCCACCCCGCGTTGGTGAACTCAAGGTTACCGAAGGCGGGCCGCTGCGGCCAAATCGCTCGCCCGGCCGCCGCGAGCGTGCGTCAAATGCCGCCGCAGCCGGCGTGTCACCGGCACGACACGCACCTTCGCGCCGAGAAGCTACTGCGTGCTGTTGTACTTGCTCATTGCGTCGTTGAGCCGCTGCAGCGCCGAACCGTAGTCGGCGAAGTTGCCGTTGCGCTGCGCCTGCTGCAGCGCGTTCAGCGCGGTCTGCACCTCCTGCAGCGCCGCCGCCTTCTGCGCCGACAACTGCACCGGCACCCCCGGCGGCACGGCAGCCGGGACCGGCGCCGCCGTGGGCGGGGGCGCGGCTGGATTGCCGTCGGGCGCAGCCGCCGGTGCCGGGGTGGACGGCGACGCGGCGGGCGGCGTGCCATCGGGTGCCGGCGCCGGGCCCGTCGCGGTCGCGCCTGCGCCGGGACCGAAGAGTTTGTTCCAGCGCATCTCGCACGGTGGGCCCGTAGCCGACCTTGTCGTTGTACATCATCGCGACGCGGATCAACCGCGGGTACGTCGATGCCGCGTCGCTGCTGCCCGGCGATGCGTACACCGGCTCGACGTAAAGCAGGCCCGCCCTGGGCCACCGGCAGGGTCAGCAGGTTGCCGAACTGGATTCGGTTCTGGTTGTCCCGACCGATCGACGCCGAGGTCTTGGCTCACCGCGGTGTCGGTGGTGATCGCGTTGTAGGCCAGTTTCGGTCCGTTGACCTGACCCGGAATCGTCAGGACCGTGATCTTGCCGTAGCGTGTCGGGATCGGAACTCGCGCTGACGTAGGCGGCCAGGAAATCGCGCTTGAACCGATTCATCGCACTGGTCAACTGGAATGCCGCCGAATTGCTGTCGCGCGCAAGATTTTTGGCGACAATATAGTACGGCGGCTGGTAGCTGCTGGCCGTCGGGTTCGGGTCCAGCGGCACGTCCCAGAAGTCCGACGTCGAGAAGAACGTCACTGGATCGTTGACGTGGTACTTGGCCAGCAGCATGCGCTGCACCTTGAACAGGTCCTCTGGATATCGCAGGTGCGCCGCAAGGTCCGGCGAGATCTCGCTCTTGGGCTTGCACCGTCCCGGGAAAGACCCTCATCCACGCCTTCAGCACCGGGTCGTTCTCGTCCTGTGCATACAACGTCACCGTGCCGTCGTAGGCGTCGACGGTGGCCTTCACCGAGTTTCGGATGTATGACACCTGCTTGTCGGGAGCCAGCCGGTTCACCGCCACCTCTTGGGAGTCGGCGGTCGCCGACGACAACGACGTCAGCTGCGAATACGGGTAGTTGTCCAACGTGGTGTAGCCGTCGACGATCCACACCAGCCGCTTGTTCACGATTGCCGGATACACCGAGTTGTCGGTGGTCAGCCAGGGCGCGACAGCCTCCACCCGCTGGGCCGGGTTACGGTTGAACAGGATCTTGCTGTCGGCTCCGATCACGTTGGAGAACAAGAAGTTTCGCTCCGCGAACTTCGCAGCGAACAGTGTCCTGGCGAACCAGTTGCCGACCGGCACGCCGCCGGTGCCGGCGTAGGTGTAGTTCTTGGTGTCGGTGTTGGTCTCGTAGTCGTACTCGCGGTCTGCACCGGTCTTGCCTACTATCGCGTAGTCGTCGGCCGCGCTGGCGATCACCGGGCCGAAGTAGATGCGCGGCTGATCCAGCCGTGCCGGGACCTTGGGACTCCACCGTGCCGTTGGCGCCGACGACATTGACCAAGAACTCCGGATAACCGCCATTCTGATTGGGGTCGTTGGCGATTCCACGCACGGTGTTGGCGGGAGACGCGATGAACCCGTTGCCGTGAGTGTAAACGGTGTGCCGGTTGATCCAGTCGCGCTGATTGTCGATCAGCCGATCCGGGTTGAGTTCCCGCGCTGCCACCACGTAGTCGCGGAGGTTCCCATCCGGCGCCACGTAGCGGTCGATGGACAACTGTTCGGGGAAGTAGTAGAAGTTCTTGCCCTGCTGGAACTGCGTGAACGCCGGGCTGATGATGTTCGGGTCCAGCACCCGGATATTCGACGTGGTCGCGCGGTCGGCCGCCACCTGCTGGGCGGTCGCGGAGGTGTCGCCACCGTAGTTGCGATAGCTGACCACCTCGGGCGTCAACCCGTAGGCCTGCCGCGTCGCGGTGATGCTGCGGTCGATGTAGTCCTTTTCCTTCTGCGCCGCATTCGGTTTGACGCTGAACTGCTCGACGATCAACGGCCAGCCCGCGCCCACGATCAGCGACGACATCAGCAGCAGCACCAGCCCGATCGCCGGAATCCGCAAGTCGCGCAGCACAATCGCGGAGAACACCGCGATTGCGCAGATGATCGCGATCGCCAGCAGGATCATCTTCGCGGGCAGCACGGCGTTGATATCGGTATAGCCGGCCCCGGTGAACGACTTGCCGCCGCGGGTATGGGACAGCAGCTCGTAGCGGTCAAACCAGTACGCGAGCGCCTTGAGCAGCACGAGGATGCCGACCAGCGTGACCAGCTGGATGCGAGCGGAGCGGCTCAGCGCACCGGTACGGCCCGAGAGCCGGATGCCGCCGAAGATGTAGTGGCTGACGAGGTTCGCCAGCAACGCCAGGAACGCCGCGACGAACAGGATAGCTCAGCACCAGCCGATAGAACGGCAGGTCGAACGCGTAGAAGCCGAGGTCTTTGCCGAACTGCGGGTCGGTGACGCCGAAGTCGCCACCGTGCAAGAACAGCTGGACGCGGGCCCAGTAGCTTTGCGCGACGATCCCGGCCAGAAGTCCGACGACCGCGGGGATACCGATGCTAAACAGCCGCAGCCGCGTCATCACGGCCGTGCGATAGCGCGCCACCGGATCGTTCGGCCCGCTGGAGGGCACGAACACCGGCCGCCCGCGGTAGGCCAATGCCAACCCCGCGTACACGATGGCCCCGACGAGCAGGCCCCCGACCAAGAACACCACGAGCCGGGTCACCAGCACGGTGCTGAACACCGACCGATAGCCCATCTCCCCGAACCACAGCCAGTCGACATACGCGTCGATGAACCGCGGCCCGACCAGCAGCAGCGCGACCACAACAAGAGCTACGCCGATCAAAATCCGGCTGCGCCTGGTCAGCTTCGGCATCCTTGCAGACGGCCGCATTCCCACGTCGTCAACTCCTGCTCGATATCGTTGCCTCGCTCGGACAAGCCTCGCTCGGTGATCTCAACTGCGGAAAACTCCGCGACGACCCAACTCTACGCATCGTCGAACGGGCAAATAATCAGCACCGAGGAGGTTCGCCGCCGGCAGAAAGCAGGTTGAGCGCGTCGACGGCCTGCCCGAGGGTGTCCACCCGGACCAGTTCGAGCCCGTCCTCGTTGCCGGTGCGCGCCTCGGCGCAGTTGTCGCCGGGCACCAGAAACACCGAGGCCCCGGCTTCGTGCGCGGCCAGCATCTTGTGGGTGATCCCGCCGATCGGGCCGACCTTGCCGTCGCTGTCGATGGTGCCGGTGCCCGCGACGAACTTCGAGGCCGTCAGATCCCCGGTGGTGAGTTTGTCGACGACGGCCAGGGCGAACATCAGGCCCGCCGACGGCCCGCCGACGTTGGCGAGGTTGAAGGTGATCTTGAACGGCGCCCACGGCGCGTCCCGCACAGCCACCCCCAGGTAGCCGTAGTCGCGGTCCTCGTTCTTGCCGAGCGTGATCGTCGCCGTCCCCGGGGGCGCGTCCTTGCGGCGGTAATCGATGACGACGGTGTCGCCCGGCTTGGTTTTCTTCAGCAGGTCCTGAAACTGGTCGACCCCGGTGATCGGGGTGCCGTTGACCTTGTCGATCGCGTCGCCGGCAGCCAGCTTGCCGTGCGAGGGACCGTCGTCGTTGACCACCTCGACCGTCAGCGCGGGCACGTACCTGAGGTAACCCAGCGCGGCGTACTTGGCCTTGTCCTCGGACGCCTCGAACTCGGCGGTGTTGTCCTTGTCTACCTCGTCGCGCGACTTGTCGGGCGGGTACACCAGGTCGTGAGGCACCAGCTGCTCGCGACCCGATACCCACAGCACCACCGCCTGACCCAAAGTCAGCTGGTCACGCTGGGCGACCGTGGTCATGTTCAGGTGGCCGGACGCGGGAAACACCTGGGTGCCCTCGATGTCGACGACCTCCTTGCCGTCGACATCACCGAGCGTGTTGAACGTCGGGCCCGGCCCGAGCGACACGTACGGGACCGTCACTGCCCCGAGCAGCGCACCGAACGCGATGATCGGCAACAGCGCAACCATGAGCGTCAGAATCCGCCTGTTCACGCCGCCAACAGTACGGACCCGTTCACGCAGAGCGTGACGCCGACGCCTCCGCGGCCGGGCAGTGGTGAGTACCGTTGACGGTATGGCTGACCTGCCTTTCGGCTTTTCCCCCGGGGACGACCCGGACCGCGACAAGCGCGGAAAGGACCCCGAGCCCGGCGAAGACAAGGGCCGACAAGACCCGTTCGGCATGGGCGGCGACTTCAATGTCGGCGATCTCGGGCAACTCTTCACACAACTCGGCCAGATGTTCAGCGGCGCCGGCTCGGCGATGAGCTCCGGGAAGTCGTCCGGGCCCGTCGACTACGACCTGGCCCGACGGCTCGCGTCGAGTTCGATCGGCTTCGTCAAACCCATTCCGGCCGCCACGTCGTCAGCGATCTCCGACGCGGTGCACCTGGCCGAGACCTGGCTCGACGGCGTCACCGCGCTGCCCGCCGGCACCACGAAGGCGGTCGGATGGACGCCGCAGGACTGGGTGGACAACACGCTGGAAACCTGGAAGCGGCTGTGCGACCCGATGGCTCAACAGATTTCGACCGTCTGGGCCGATGCGTTGCCGGAAGAGGCCAAGGCGATGGCCGGCCCGCTGATGTCGATGATGTCGCAGATGGGCGGGATGGCGTTCGGGTCCCAGCTCGGCCAGGCGCTGGCGACGATGTCCAAGGAGGTGCTCACCTCCACCGACATCGGCCTGCCGCTCGGCCCGCGAGGCGTCGCGGCGTTGATGCCCGAGGCGATCGAGGAGCTGTCGAAGGGTCTGGAGCAGCCGCGCAGCGAGATCCTGACGTTCCTGGCCGCCCGCGAGGCCGCGCATCACCGGCTCTACAGCCATGTGCCGTGGCTGTCCACTCAGCTGCTCAACGCCGTCGAGTCCTACGCGCGCGGCATGAAGATCGACCTGAGCGGCATCGAGGAAGCGGCCCGGGGCATCAACCCGATGTCGCTGGGTGATCCGGCCGCGATGGAGCAGTTGCTGACCCAGGGCGTGTTCGAGCCGAAGGCCACGCCCGAGCAGACCGCCGCGCTGCAGCGGCTCGAAACGCTGCTCGCGTTGATCGAGGGCTGGGTGCAGACCACGGTGACCGCCGCCCTGGGTGACCGCATCCCGGGCACCGCCGCGCTGAGCGAGATGCTGCGCCGCCGACGGGCCACCGGCGGGCCTGCCGAGCAGACGTTCAGCACACTGGTCGGGCTGGAGTTGCGGCCGCGAAAGATGCGCGAAGCCGCCGAATTGTGGGAGCGGCTCAACGAGGCCGCCGGGGTCGATGCGCGTGACGCGGTCTGGCAACACCCGGACCTGCTCCCGGCGGCGTCCGATTTGGACGAGCCGGCGGGGTTCATCGACCGGGTGATCGGTGGCGACACCAGCGGCATCGACGAAGCCATCGCCAATCTGGAGAAGGACGACCGCGAGGACTGACGCTGCGGCCTGTGGATAACTCCGGGCCAAGCTCGCCGCCGTGGCACCGTTAGTGGGTGCAGATCACGCTGGATCCGGCGATGCCGGTGTTGTTGCGGCCCGACGGGTTCGTGCAGGTCGGGTGGGATCCGCGCCGTGCCGTGCTGGTGCGCACACCGAGCGGGCTGACGGCCGACGCGCTCGCCGCGGTGCTGCGGATGATGCAGTCCCGCGTTTCGATGACAGACTTGCTGGCGCACGCATCCGAGCTTGGTCTGGACGACCGCGAGCAGCTGACCGACATGGTGCGCCAGCTCGTCGCCGCCGGCGTGGCGGCCCGCGTTCCGCGGGTCCGTCGCGGCCGCTCGATGCGCATCCGCGTGCACGGCAACGGGCCGCTTTCCGACTTGGTGGTCAGCGCCCTGCGCTGCTCAGGTGCGCGGGTGCGGCACACCAATCAGCGCGGCGCCACCGCCGCCGACGCAGACCTCGTCGTGTTGACCGACTACCTCGTCGCCGACCCCTCACTCGTGCGCGAACTCCATGCCGCCGGCACGCCTCATTTGCTTGTCCGTGTCCGCGACGGTAACGGGCTCGTCGGGCCGATGGTGGTGCCCGGTGTCACGAGCTGCTTGCGCTGTGCCGACCTGCACCGCAGCGATCACGACGCGGCCTGGCCTGCAGTAGCCGCGCAGCTGCGGGACACCGTCGGCACCGCGGACCGGGCGACCGTGCTCGCCACCGCGGCGCTGGCGGTCAACCAGATCGACCGGGTGCTGCGGGCGATCCGGGGCGACGGCCGGGCTGCTGACGCCCGTCCGCCGTCGACGCTGGACACCACGCTGGAGTTCGACGTCGAAGCGAGCTCGATCGTCTCGCGGCAGTGGGCGCGGCATCCGCGTTGCTCGTGCTGAAAACATCTGTTGCCACTTCGTTGTCAGGGCGTTTTCGCTGTCGGGGATGATGGTGGGGTGGCAGACATCAAACGTGGGCGCGCCGCCCGCAATGCGAAGCTCGCAGGCCTGGGCGCCGGCATGGCCGGCCGGGCCGCCCTGGGCTTCGGCAAGCGGCTGACCGGGAAGTCGAAAGACGAGGTCAACGCCGAGCTGATGGACAAAGCCGCCCAGCAGTTGTTCACCGTGCTGGGTGAACTCAAGGGCGGCGCAATGAAGGTCGGCCAGGCGCTGTCTGTGATTGAGGCCGCGGTTCCGTCGCGGTACGGCAAGCCGTACCGCGAGGCGCTGACCAAACTGCAGAGGGATGCACCGCCGCTGCCGGCCGTCAAGGTGCATCGGGTGCTCGATCAGCAGCTCGGCACCAAGTGGCGGGACCGCTTCCTGTCGTTCGACGACACCCCGGTGGCCTCGGCGAGCATCGGGCAGGTGCACAAGGCGGTCTGGCATGACGGCCGCGAGGTCGCCGTGAAGATCCAGTACCCCGGCGCCGACGAGGCGTTGCGCGCGGATTTGAAGACGATGCAGCGCATGGTCGGCGTGCTCAGACAGCTCTCACCCGGAGCCGACGTGGACGCCGTGGTCGACGAGCTGATCGAGCGCACCGAGATGGAGCTCGATTACCGGCTCGAGGCCGAGAACCAGCGGGCGTTCGCGAGGGCCTATGAAGGGGATCCGAAGTTCTTGGTTCCCCACATCGTGGCGAGCGCGCCGAAGGTGTTGGTCGCCGAGTGGATCGAGGGCATCCCGATGTCGCAGATCATCCGCAACGGCACAGCCGAACAACGCGATCTGATGGGCACACTGCTGGCGGAGCTGACCTACAGCGCACCAAAACGCCTGGAGATGATGCACGGCGACGCCCATCCCGGCAACTTCATGCTGATGGCCGACGGGAAGATGGGCGTGATCGACTTCGGCGCCGTCGCGCCGTTACCGGGCGGGCTGCCGGTGGAACTGGGCCACATGTTGCGCTTCGCTCTCGACAAGGACTACGAAAACCTCGTCGCCACGATGGAGCAGATCGGCTTCATCCAACCCGGCGAGAGAGTCTCGCTACGCGAAATCGACGACATGCTGCGCCAATACGTCGAGCCGGTGCAAAGCGAAGTGTTCCATTTCACCCGCAAGTGGCTGCAGCGGATCGCCGCGGATCAGATGGACAGGTCAGTCGCGCAGATCAAGACAGCGCGCCAGCTTGACGTGCCGCCCAAGCTGGCCATCCCGATGCGGGTGATCGCGTCGAACGTGGCCATCTCGTGCCAGCTTGACGCGCATGTGCCGATCAAATCCATTGCGCTGCAATATATTCCGGGCTTCGCCGAGGCTGCGTAGACATGTCATGCCGCCTCGGCGTTCTTTCGCGGCCGTCCCCGTGGACGCTTCCGTGCGATGACCTCGCCACGCTCGAAGATCTCTCCGCCCCACACGCCCCACGGCTCCTCGCGTTCCAGCGCTGCCTGTAGGCACTGGCGTTGGATCGGGCAGTCCGCGCACAGCTGTTTCGCGCGTTCGAGGTCGGCGGGGTCTTCGGCGAACCACAGATCGGGATCGCCTACATGACAAGGCAGTTCGGTCCAGACTCTCGCCCGGCACGTCGAGAGCGACATGATCCGTTCACCTGCTTCCTGGTCGTTGTCCGTCGGTCTGGGGCGGATCTGTGACCAGGTGTCCCGTCAAAACACGAAGGCCACGGATCCTTGGTGACTTGGTCCGTGGCCTTGGGGATGCGGGGCTGACTAAATAGTGCCTCCGTCCACGAACCCAGTCGCGTTGCGGCGCTTGCGCGCGGCCGCCGGCGCGGTCGCATGCGCCGACGCGGCGGCGTGCGCGGTCCACGTGCTGGCCGGGAGAGCCCGAGTGGCGCCGACAACGCGCATGCCTACCGCGAACGCATTGTTGCTCAGCATGATCCGGGCCCTCCTCTCGCGACTGCTGCGGACAAAAAACGTGGGCGTCACGCCCACGATGAGGTTAGAGCGTAGCACTGCGCCCCACAACCCATTTTTGACCTGCGGTTACGGTCCGTACGGCTCGGCCTTGACCGCCGGCTCGGCGCACGGGGTCTCGTCGGTGCGTTGGATTGCGTGGCCATCTCACCGGCTCCGCCGAACTGATTCTCGGCCGAGGCTTCGGGGCCTCACGCGCTGCGGGCACGGACGAGGGCCAACACGTCCGGCCCGAACTGCTCGAGCTTGCGCGCGCCGATACCCGGAATTGCCACGAGGGCGTCGTCGTCGGTGGGCAGCTGCTCGGCGATGGCGATCAGCGTGTTGTCGGTGAACACGACGAACGCAGGCACAGCCATCGCTGTGGCGGTGCGCAGCCGCCATTCCTTGAGCTCCTTGAGAAGCTGCTCGTCGATGTCGGCGGGGCATTTCTCGCAGCGGCGCAACATGATCGCGGTGGGCGTGGACAGAGTGGCGTTGCAGATGCGGCAGCGCGGCGCGGGACCGCGGGAGCGTCGCGGCTTGTGTGCAGTGCCGGGGCCGGACTGGGTTTGCGGTGCGATGCCGGCCAAAAACCGCGACGGCCGACGGTTCTGCCGTCCCCCTGCGGTACGGGCCAGTGCCCAGCTGAGTGCCAAATGCACACGCGCCCTTGTGATTCCGACGTACAGCAGCCGTCGCTCCTCCTCGACGGGCTCGCTGTCGGGTCCGTGCGCCAATGCGTGCGAGATCGGCAGCGTGCCGTCGGCGAGCCCGACGAGGAACACCGCATCCCACTCCAGTCCTTTGGCTGCGTGCAGCGACGCCAACGTCACACCCTGCACCACCGGCGGGTGCCGAGCGTCGGCGCGCAGCCGCAACTCGGCGAGCAAGCCCGGCAGGTCGAGGCCGGGGCGGCGGGCCACCTCGTCGTCGACGAGTTCGGCGAGTGCGGTCAGCGCCTCCCAGCGCTCCCGCGCCCGCGCACCGGCAGGCGCGGCGGTTGTCAGGCCGAGCGGTTCGAGCAGCTCACGGACCAGTGGCCCCAGATCCCCCGCGGCGCCGCGTTCGGCCGCGCGGCGCAGGGCAAGCAACGCCTGCCGGATCTCCTGGCGGGTGAAGAACCCTTCGCCGCCGCGGACCTGGAACGGGACGCCGGCCTCGGTGAGCGCCTCTTCGTACGCCTCGGACTGCGCGTTGATCCGGTACAGCACTGCGATCTCCGACGCCGGCGTGCCGGACTCGATCAGCACCTTGATTTTCGACGCGACCGCGCCGGCCTCGGCGACTTCGTCGGGATACTCGGCGAACGACGGCGAAGGGCCCGGGTCACGCTGGCCGACCAGGTGCAGCTTGCTGCCGGCGACCCGGCCCCGGGCGGAGGCGATGACCCTGTTGGCCAGGGACACCACCTGCGGCGTGGACCGGTAGTCGCGTTCCAGCCGAACCACGGTCGCGTCGGGGAACCGGCGGGGGAACTCGAGCAGGAAACGCGGCGTGGCGCCGGTGAACGAGTAGATGGTCTGGTTGGCGTCGCCGACCACGGTGAGGTCGTCGCGCTCGCCCAGCCATGCGGTGAGCACCCGTTGCTGCAGGGGTGTGACGTCCTGGTATTCGTCGACGACGAAGCAGCGGTAGCGGTCGCGGAATTCCTGGGCGACGCCCGCGTCGTTCTCGATTGCGGCCGCGGTGTGCAGCAGCAGGTCGTCGAAGTCGAGCAGCACCACGCTCTCGCGCCGTGTCTTCGCGGCCTCGTATCCCACGTAGACGTCGCTTACCTTGCCCGCGTCCAGGGGCGTGTCCCGGCCGGCGTCGGCGACCGCGTCGGCGTAGGCCTCCGGGCTGATCAACGACGCCTTCGCCCACTCGATTTCGCCTGCCAGGTCGCGCACGTCGTCGGTGGACACCTGCAGACCGAGCCGCGAGGCGGCCTGCGCGACGATCGCGAACTTGCTGTCGAGCAGCTCCCAACCCGTGCCGCCGACCACGCGCGGCCAGAAGTACTGCAGTTGGCGGCGGGCCGCCGCGTGGAAGGTGACGGCCTGCACCGAGCCGGTGCCGGTACCGTCGTCCAGTCCGCGCAACCGGTTACGCATCTCACCGGCGGCGCGCTGCGTGAACGTCACGGCGAGCACCTGGCCGGGCGCCACGTGGCCGGCCGTGACAAGGTGCGCGATGCGGCGCGTGATGGTGCGCGTCTTGCCGGTGCCGGCACCGGCCAGCACGCACAACGGGCCGCGCGGGGCCAGCACGGCTTCGCGCTGCTCGTCGTCGAGGCCGTCCAAAGAAGCATCCGTGGCCGGCATGGTGCCCATCATGGCAGCCGGCCATGACAACTGGTCAGCTGAGCGCCGCGATCAAGTCTGCGATGGTGTGGTGGGCCTCCAGGGGATGACGCAGGCGCCCCTTCTGATTGACCGTGAAGATGTTGCGACGCCCGTCCTTGGTTTTCCTGAGATACCCGTCGGCGGTGAGGTCGGCGAGGATCACTTGAACGGCACGTTCGGTGATACCGATGCGCAGCGCGAGCTCTCTGGCCGTCAGCGGCTCGCCTCGCGCCAGGCACAGCAGCACGTGGGCGTGATTGGTCAGAAACGTCCAACCTCTACCAGATACCGTCCGGTCGGCCACCACTGACTTATACCACCGAATTCGCGTAAGACACTTCGCGAATCACAGGTCGCTGTGTTGGAGTTCTGCGTTGCGGGAAGCTCGTAGGCTCCACCAGATCGACACGGCGAGCGTCACCAGGATCACGGTCAAGGTCACAGGTATCGGCAGTTTGCCGACCGGCGTTTCGGAGAGGATCAGCTTCACGCCGGCGAAGCCGAGCAGGACGGCCAGCCCGTAGTGCAAGTGCGTGAATCGGCGCATCAACCCAGCCAGGCAGAAGTAGAGGCTGCGCAGTCCCAGCACGGCGAACGCATTGGCAGTCCATACGATGAACGTGCTCGTGGTGATCGCCAAGACCGCGGCGACGGAGTCGATCGCGAAGATCAGATCGGTGGCCTCGACCGCGATCAGCACGACGAAAAGCAGTGTCGCCATGCGTTTCCCGTTCCGGCGGGTGAAGAATCGCCCACCGTCGTATCGCGGCTCGGTGGGCACGACGCGCCGTATGAGCCGGACGACCAGATTGCGTTCCGGATTCATGTCCTTGTCGCTTTTGAACGCCATCTTGTATGCGGTGTAGATCAAGAACGCTCCGAACAGGTAGGCGGTCCAGAAGAAGGTCTGCAGCAGTTCGGCGCCCACGAAGATGCACACCAGGCGAAACAGCAGTGCGCCGACGACGCCCCAGAACAACACCTTGTGCTGGTAACGGTCGGGAACGGCGAAATAGGTGAAGATCAGCGCGAAGACGAAGACGTTGTCGACCGACAGCGCTTTTCGATGAGGTAGCCGGCGAAGTATGCCCCTGCCGCGTCAGCGCCGTAGCTCCACCGAGGGCGGTCCCGCCCGGGAATCGCGCCGGGTTGGCCTTGGTTAGATCGAGTCATGACAGATGCGTCGCTGACCATGTACACCACCAGCTGGTGCGGCTACTGCATTCGGCTGAAGGCCATGCTCAAGGCCAACCGCATTGCCTACGAGGAGATCAACATCGAGCAGGACCCGTCGGCGGCGGAGTTCGTTTCTTCGGTCAACAACGGCAACCGGACGGTGCCGACCGTCAAGTTCGCGGACGGGTCGACGCTGACCAACCCGAGCGCGGCGCAAATCAAGCAGAGGCTGGCCGAGCTGGGAGGCTGATCGCCGAGCGCACGGTTGTTGTATGCAAAACGCGGGCCGTCAACGAGCGTGCGCTCGTGCGGCGAGTTAGCTTGTGTAGGCCCAGGATTCGATGATCTCGCGGGCAATCGAGATCGACCCCGGCAGTAGCAGACACGACGTCGACGAGCTGCTCCAGTCGCCCTCGGCCAGCGCATCCCGAACCTCTTCGCGGGTGAACCACGAGGCTTCGGCGATCTCGCCGTCGTTGAAAGAGAACTGCTCATCCGGGTCGGCGATCGCGTGGAAACCCACCATCAGCGACCGGGGGAACGGCCATGGCTGGCTGCCCAGGTAACGGACGTCGCGCACGTGCAGGCCGATCTCCTCGGCGATCTCGCGCACGACGCACGACTCGAACGACTCCCCGGCCTCGACGAACCCCGCCAGCAGCGAAAAGAACCGCTCGGGCCACACCGTCTGGCGGGCCAGCACGGCGCGGTCGCCGCCGTCGTGCACCAGGCAGATCACCGCCGGGTCGATGCGGGGAAACTCTTCGTGACCGCTGACGGGGTCGACGCGTGACCAGCCGGCTTTGGCGGGTCTCGTCGGTGCGCCGTCCACCGGGCTGAACAGCGCTCTCTCGTGCCAGTTCAACAGCGCGGTGGCGGTGGCGACGAGTTGCGCGCTGACGTCGTCGAACACCTGGCCGGCCCCGCGGAGGTCGAGCACCTCTGCGTCGTCGCCATCGGGCGGTGCCAGCCGCGCGCGGATTCCCCAACAGTGCCGACCGTCCGGCAGGCGACCGAGGAACACGGCGTCGGGCGGCGGCTTGTCGCCGAGTCCACGCGCGTCACCAAGCACGGCGCGGGCGCCGGAGACCAGCACCCGGTTGCGTGAATCCACCCGCAACACCGCCGCGTCGGGCCAGCCGGCCAGCGCGGTGTCGATGTCGGTCCGCAGTGTGTCGGCGCGGTCGGCGCCGACTCGGGAGAGCAGCGGGATGTTGCGCAGCTCAAACACTTGTCTATCCCCCGTCGCTTCGTCCCCCGCAAGCGGGAGGTACCCCCACTGCCCCGCCGGATCAGCGGTCCGCGCTGCGCACGTACAGCAGCCGGTCTCCCGGCTCGATCGCGTCGACCTCTGGCGAGTCGAGCCGCAGCAGCTGGCCATTGCGCACCACACCGAGCACGATGTCGGGCAGATGCCGCGCCGAACCGCCGACCTCCTTGCGTTCGACCTCGCGCTCGGCGATCGCAAACCCCTCTTCCGGGGTGAGGAGGTCTTCCATCATCTCGACAACGCTCGGGGTGGACGTCGCGATGCCGAGCAGCCGGCCGGCGGTCTCCGACGACACGACCACGGCGTCGGCGCCGGATTGCCTGAGCAGATGGCGGTTTTCGGCTTCGCGGACGGACGCGACGATCTTGGCCTTCGGTGCCAGCTCGCGCGCGGTGAGAGTGACCAGCACGGCGGTGTCGTCGCGGTTGGTGGCGACGATGATCGACGCGGCGTGTTGCGCCCCGGCGAGGCGCAGGACGTCGGATTTCGACGCGTTGCCGTGGACGGTGACGAGCCCGTTGATGGCGGCCTGCTCGAGAGCTTCCTGGTCAGTGTCGACGACGACGATCTCGCCGGCCGGCATGCCGTCGCCGATCATCGCTTCGACGGCGGTTCTGCCCTTCGTGCCGTAGCCGATCACGATG
Organism: uncultured Actinomycetota bacterium; assembly: GCA_963775205.1. Taxonomy (GTDB): domain Bacteria; phylum Actinomycetota; class Actinomycetes; order Mycobacteriales; family Mycobacteriaceae; genus Mycobacterium. Next base: position 999,259 of record CAVZHV010000002.1, read on the forward strand.
GCGTGATTGCGCACTCTGTTCCTCCATCGCTGGATCTTCAACGCCTGGCGCGACTGAGTGGTCAGCGTCTCGACCGTGGTGCCGATCAGCACGATCAGGAAGGCGACCCGCAGCGGCGTGATCACCAACACGTTGACCAGCCTCGCGGACGGCGTGAACGGGGTGATGTCGCCATAACCGGTCGTCGACAGCGACACGGTGGCGTAGTAAAAGCAGTCTAAAAAGGACAGCTCATTGCTCTGGGAGTCCACGTATCCGTCGCGATCGAAATACACGATGAGGACCACTGCAAACAGCACCAGCATCGCGTACACCATTCGCCGGAAAATCCGCTGCCCGGGGCTGACGAACTTCTCGGGGATGCGAAGGATGTCCACCAATGCGGCGTCAGGCATGGAGGTGAGCGTCTCCTCGGCGCCGCCGAAGCGGCTCAACCTACCTCTGGCCACGCTGACCCGTCATGAACTCGTTCCCGTCCGGGCTGGTCCGCACGGGCACAATGCTCTCATGACACTGACCCAGAACAGCGCCGGTAGCACCAGGGCGACGCGGATGGGCGCCATGCTGCTGGGCATGGGCACTCTGCACTTCGTCGCGCCCAAGCCCTTCGACACGATCATCCCGGCCGAGTTGCCGGGCAGCGCACGGTTCTACACGTACGCCTCCGGGGTGGCGGAGCTGGCGACCGGCGGGCTGCTGCTGGTGCCACGCACCCGGCGACTGGGCGGGCTGGCCGCAGTCGCGCTGTTTGTCGGAGTGTTCCCGGGCAACGTCAACATGGTGCGCCTGTGGTGGAACAAGCCGTGGCCGATGCGGCTGGTGGCGATCGCGCGGCTGCCACTTCAGATCCCGATGGTGGTTGCGGCGCTCAAGGTGTGGCGCTCGCCTGCTTGAGCCTGGCGATCCAGCAGCGCGGCAAGCTCGTCGGCGCCCGGCAGGTCGTCCGGGCGCACGGTCTCGCCCGTGCGCACGTAGTGGAATGCGGCGCGCACCCTGGATGCTGGACAACCCTGCAGCGACGCCCATGCCAGCCGGTACACGGCCAGCTGAACCGCGGCGTGCCGGAGTTCGTCGGCAGTAGTCGGGGGTTCGCCGGTCTTCCAGTCCACCACCGTGGCGCCGCCGTCGGAGTCGGCGAACACCGCGTCGATGCGTCCGCGCACGACGACCTCGCCGACGGTCATCTCGAACGGGACCTCGATGTCGACGGGTGTTCGTGACGCCCACGACGACGCAGTGAACGCTTCCTGCAACTCAGCCAGCCTGTCGGTGTCGGAGGGGGCGGCGTCGGCCGCGCCGGGCAGATCGTCGAGGTCAAAGAGCCGCTCGGCACTGTAGAAGCGCTGCACCCATTCGTGAAACGCCGTGCCCAGCAACGCGTTTGGGTCTGGGCGCGCGGGCAGGCGGCGAGTCAGCCTCTGCGGAGCACCCACCGGGTCACGGCCCAGCTCCACGAGGCTGCTCACCGAAATCTCGGGCGGCACCATGGGTTCCGGTTGCGCCTGCTGCGCACGTTCGGCGAGCAGCGCGTCGACGTCGGCGATCCAGCCGTCGACATCGTCGTAGGTTTCAGTCGGCGCGTCGGCGGCGGCCTGCACGAGCGCGGCCCCGCGTTCGACGTCGGCGCGACGTGACCCGAGCGGGTCGGCCGGCCACGCGGCTTCGACGACCTCATCGCGCAACGGGTTTCGGTCGCCGTCGGCGGGCGCGGGCGCCCAGTGCTCCACCACACCGCACGGGTCACCGTCGGCGGCCGATCTGTCGATGATGGCCTTGAGCTCGACTAGGAAGTCCGACGGGCCGCTGGGTTTGGCCGCCCTCGGCCCCCAATGGTGTCCGGACAGCAGCAGGGTGTCCTCTGCGCGGGTGACGGCGACGTACAGCAGGCGACGCTCCTCGTCGATGCGGCGCTGCTCGAGTTGCCGACGATGGGCATTGATGCTGTCGGACAACTGCTTTCGGTTCGTCACCGCAGAGGTGTCCAAGACCGGCACGCCCAGCACACCGTCGTGGGAGCGGTCGCCGCGCAGCAGCGGGGGCAGATCCGCGGCGTCGGTCAGCCATGTCCGCGTCGACGAGGTGCAGGGAAAGATGCGGGCAGTCAGGTGCGGGACAGCCACGATCTGCCACTCGAGGCCCTTGGCGGCATGCACGGTCATCACCTGCACACGGTCTTTCGACACGCCGACGTCGGCGGGCGCCAACCCGTTCTCGACGACCGCGGCAGCCTCGAGGTAGGACAGGAATCCCTGCACCGAAGCATTTGGGCGTTCGGCGTACTCGGCGACCACATCCGCGAATGCGTCGAGGTGCTCGCTGCCCGACCACCCTGCCTCGACCGGCCGCGCGGCCCGCGCCTCGACATCCGCACCGATCATCCGGCGCACCTCGGCGACCAGATCGGGCAGTGGACTGTCAAGCCGGGCGCGCAACACGGACAGCTCACGACCGAGAGCGACGATGCGCCGGTACCCCTGCGCCGAATAGGCGCCCGATGGGCCGGGATCGCAGACCGCGTCGGCCAGGCACGCGGTGTCGGCGTCGGGCGCCAGGGCGGCGTGGGGGCACTCCCGCGAGGCCGGCGCCGCGTCGTCGGCGATGTGGTTCGCCCGTCGCCACAAGGCCGCCAGGTCCTTCGCGCCGAGGCGCCAGCGTGGGCCGGTCAATGCTTGCACCGCCGCTGATCCTGCGGTGGGATCTGCCACCAGCCGCAGCATCGCGATCACGTCGGCGACCTCGGAGACGCCGAGCAAACCGGCCAGCCCGACCACCTCGACGGGCACACCACGGGCCGTGAGCGCTTCGGCCATCGGGGCTGCGTCCGTGTTGCGCCGCACCAGCACCGCCGCGGTAGGTAGCTGTGCACCAACGCTTTTGGCGTCGTGGTAGCGCCTGGCCAGGTGATCGGCGATCCAGTCGCGTTCGGCGAGCACGTCGTCGAGAAGCGCGCAGCGCACGGTGCCCGCCGCCGCACCGGGCCGGGCCCGCAGGGTGCGCACCGCGACCGAGCGACGACGGGCGTCGGCCGAGATGGCGTTGGCCAGATGCAGCGTGCGGGGCGGGTTACGCCAGCTGGTGCGAAGCTCCAGCGTGGGCGCCGGCGTGCCGTCTGCCCGTGGGAAATCCGTGGCGAACCGCGGCAGGTTGGTGGCCGACGCGCCGCGCCAGCCGTAGATGGATTGGATCGGGTCGCCGACCGCCGTGAGCGCCAGTTCGTCGTCGACTCCGCCGCCGAACAGCGTCGACAACGCGATGCGCTGGGCATGCCCGGTGTCCTGGTACTCGTCGAGCAGCACCACGCGAAACCGGCGGCGCAACTCCTCGCCCACCTCGGGGTGTGTCACCGCCAGCCGCGCCGCCGCCGCCATCTGCTGGCCGAAGTCCATCACTTTCTCGGCGCGCATCCGGGCGTGCAACGCGTCGACGAGCGGCACGAGCTGCGTGCGTTCGTGCTGCACGGCGAGCAGGCGCAGCAGCCACTGGCTGGGGCCGCGGTCGCGCTGGTAGGGCCCGGCGGGCAGCGTGTGAACGAGCCGTTCGAGCTCGATGTGGGTGTCGCGCAGCTGGGCGGTGTCGACGAGATGTTCGGCCAGCGCCGACGACAGTCGCAGCACCATCGACGTGACGGCTGCGGGGCTCTTGTCGGTGTCGAGATCACCGGGATAGTCGCTGACAACCCGAAAAGCCAACTGCCACAAGCCCGTTTCGCTGAGCAGCCGGGTGTCGGGCTCGACGGGCAGCAGTAGCCCGTGGTCGCGCAGAAGAGCGCCTGCGAACGCGTGGTAGGTGCTGACCGTCGGCGGCTCGGTGTCGGCGGCATCGATGCTCAGACCCGCGCCGGCGAGGCGCGACAGCCGCGAGCGGACGCGGCGCAGCAGCTGGGCGGACGCCTTGCGGGTGAACGTCAGGCCCAGCACCTGGCCGGGGTGAGCAAATCCGTTGGCGACCAGCCACACCACCCGCGCGGCCATGGTCTCGGTCTTGCCTGCGCCCGCACCCGCGATCACGACGAGCGGGCCCGGTGGCGCGGCGATCACCGCGGACTGTTCGTCGGTGGGTGTCGGTAGGCCCAGCGCGTCGGCCAGTTCGCCGGGGCGGTAACGCGGTGTCATGATCTCTCCCGTTGCGCCGGGCAACTCGCACGGACCGGGCAGTGGCTGCAGCTGTCGTTGATACGGGCGATGAAGGCGGGCCCGACCGTGGCGGCTGCCGCCCGGTGCACTGTCTGGCGCCACTCGTTCTCGCTGTCAGGTGTCAGTGCGTCCTGGCCGCGTTCGACGATGCCCGGCTTGCCGAGGTAGACCAGCCGCCCGCCGCCGGGTTGTCCGCCGCACTGAACCATCCCGGCCGAGACCGCGAGCTGGTAGAGCGCCAGCTGCGCGTGCCGCTGGGCGTCGTCTTTGGTGGCCGGATTCTTGCCGGTCTTGATGTCCACGATCACCAGCCGGCCCGCGACGTCGCGTTCCAGGCGGTCGATGCGGCCGCGGACGCGGACGTCGGGCCGATCGGGATCCGGACTGGGCAACACGCCGTCGACGTCGACTTCGGTGGCGACCTCGGTGAGCTCGCGGCGCGTCTGGGCGCGCCATTGGCAGAAGGCCGACAGCATCGCCCGATGCCGAGCCAGCTCGTTGCGCGAGTGCCATCCGGAGTCGAAAGGCAGGATGTCCCAGATCCTTTCGAGCTCGTCGATCAGCTGTGCCTCGGGCATGCCGGTGGCGATCAGCGCGTGCAGCACGGAACCCAGCGCCGAGCGGATGTCGCGTCCGTCATTGCCGCCGTGACGCTCCAGCAGCCAGCGCAGCGGGCAGTCCGCGATCGTCTGCACCGTCGACGGCGAGAGCGTCACCGGCAGAGTGCCGTCCTCGGCCAGCGGCTGTTCGGTGCTGACGGGGGTTCGGCCGTACCAGGTCGCCGGATCGGCGCCGGGCACACCGGCGGCGGCCAGACGCGCCAACTGTGTTGCGGCGCAACGCCGTCTGGCGTCGTCGACCGTGCCTGCGGGCGCGCACACCACCGCCCGCAACCGGCCGACCAGCGCGGCGGGGGCCAGCACCCGGGGCGCAGCCACCACGTCGTCGTCGGCGTCGTTGCTCAACTGCATCAGCTCGTCGACGAACACGGACGGGACCGCCGTGTCGTCACTGTCGCTGTCGACGGCGGTGATCAGCAGCCGGCGCCGGGCCCGGCCCAGCGCGGAGACGAGCAGTCGTCGCTCGTCGGCCAGCATTGGCGCCCGCTGTGACGCCGTGCCGGAAACACCGTCGAGGACGTCGACGAGCTGCTGTGTGTTCAGCACGCCGCCGCGCGGGACGGTGTTGGGCCACAAGCCTTCTTGAAGGCCCGCGATGACGACGACGTCCCATTCCCGGCCGAGGGCAGCGTGTGCGCTGACCACTGCGACGGTGTCCGGCTCGATCAGCGGCTCCCGTTCGGGCGGCGGGAGTTGCATTGCGCAGACGTGGTCGACGAGTCCGCGGACCGTCGCCCCCGGGGTGTGCGCGACGTAGTCGTCGGCGATGTCGAACAACATGGTGACGGCGTCGAGGTCACGATCGGCCTGCGTGGCGGCGCTGCCACCGCGGGCCCTGGCCCGCAGCCAGCGGTGCTGCAGACCGGATCTGCTCCACGCCTGCCACAACGCATAGCGCGGGTCTCCCCCGGCGACAGCCGCCGCGGCGTGAACGGCGGCGGCGACCCGACCCAGTGCGGCGGCGTAGGCGGCGGGCTGCGGCCCCGATCCCGTGAGCGCGTCGACCAGCAGATCATCCAAACCCCCTCTGCTATCGCTGTTTTGGTTGCGACGCAGGCTACGGCGCAGCGCGCGCAGCGACACTGGGTCGACACGGCCGATGGGGCCGGTGACCAAGGTGAGTGCCTGCTCGGCGTCCAGACCGTCGGCGGCAGCAGCCAGCACGGTCAGAAGCGCGCGCACCGCGGGATGGTCGGCGGGTGCGGTGACGAGCGAGGGCGTGCGCACGGGAACGCCTGCCGCCGAGAGGGCACGCGGCAACACCGTCGCGGCCCGCGGCAGCGACCGCACGATCACCGCCATCTCCGACCACGGCACCCCGTCCACCAGGTGTGCTCGGCGCAGCGTGTCGGCGATCAGCGCAGCCTCGGCGTGGCTGGACTTCGCGAGCCGCACCGACACCGATCCCGGCTCTTCTCCGCCGCCCTCGATGACGCGCGCAGGCGCACGGCCGGGCAGGCGGCCGGCGACAGCACTGACCGCCCGGGCGATCGCCGGCGCGCAGCGGTGCGACCGCGTCAGGGCCACAGTCGCGCCGTCTCCGGCCAAGAGCGCGGGCGCGGCGCCGCGGAACCCGAACACCGTCTGATTCGGGTCCCCCGCGATGGCAGTGACGGCTGCGCCGGCCGCGATCACCCGCACCAACCGGGCGGCCTGCGGGTCCAAGTGCTGCGCGTCGTCGACCAGCAACACTCGGATGCGCTGCCGCTGGGCTGTCAGGAGGTCGGGGTCGGTAGCGAACGCCTCCAGCGCCGCGCCGACCAGTTCCGCCGCGCCGAGCGCCGGGATGGTGGCTTGCGGCGCGGCCCGGCCCGCCGCGGCGCGCAACAGCATCACCTGCTCGTACTGCTGGGCGAATTGGCCTGCCGCGACCCATTCTCGGCGTCCGGAAAGCCGGCCGAGCCGCTGCAGCTGCTGCCCGTCGATGCCCCGTTCGGCGCAGCGGGCCAGCAGGTCTCGCAGCGCTGTGGCAAAGCCGGCAGTGGACAGCGCCGGACGCAACGATTCCGGCCACGCGACCGCCGCGTCGGGTCCGTCCTCCAGGTCGCCGGCCAGCAGCTCGCGGATGATGCCGTCCTGTTCGGTGCCGGTGACCAGCCGCGGCGGCGGAGCGCCGGTGCGTTGCGCCGCGAGCCGCAGCACCGCGAAAGCGTACGAGTGCAGTGTGCGCACCAGTGGCTCACGGATGACCGCGGGCCCGCCCGATTGCGTCAGCGCCTTTGCCAGCGCGCGGCGCGTCCTGACCGCGGCGCGCGACGTCGGGCACAGCAGCAGAACCGATTCCGGGTCGGCGCCCTGGGCGATGTGCGCGGCCGCCGCCTCGACCAGCAGGCTGGTCTTACCCGCGCCGGGCCCGCCGAGGAGGCGCACGACACCGTCCGTCGCCAGGTCGGTGATCAGCTGCGGTGAGGCCATGCCGGCATGACACCACGGGGGTCCGACAGATTCGTATCCCCGAGTCGCTTCGCTCCAGCCCGCCGGTTCGGGTTTGGCAGGATCGAGCCATGTCTGATCTGCACGTCTACCGGTACGGACCCGCTGGTCCGATCAGGGTGCTGGCCCTCCACGGCCTCACCGGGCACGGGAAGCGGTGGCGGCCCTTCGCCACACGTCACCTGCCTGATGTCACCGTCGCCGCGCCGGACCTGCTGGGGCACGGCCGGTCGTCGTGGGACGCGCCGTGGACGATCGAGGCAAACGTGACGGCGTTGGCCGCGCTGGTCGATTCCGACGGCGGCCGGCCGGTCGTGGTCGTGGGCCATTCGTTCGGAGGGGCGATCGCGTTGAATCTCGCTGCGGCGCGCCCCGATCTGGTCGACGCGCTGGTGCTGCTCGACCCGGCGGCGGGTCTTGCCGGCGCGCGCATGCGCGAGATCGCCGAGGAGATGCTGGCTTCCCCGGATTACACCGACCGCGACGAAGCCCGTGCCGACAAGGTGTCGGGTTCCTGGGGCGAGGTGCCCGACGACGAACTCGAGGCCGAACTCGACGAGCACCTGGTGCCATGGCCCGGCGGCCGGGTGGGCTGGCGGATGAGCCTGCCCGCGATGATGTCGTACTGGAGCGAGCTGGCCCGCCCGATCGTGTTGCCGCGCACCGGAACCCGAACGACCCTGCTGCGGGCCACGAAAACCGATCCACCGTACGTGAGCGACGCCCTCGTCGTCGCGCTTCGGGACAGCCTCGGGCCCGACTTCGCTCTGGTCGACCTCGACTGCGACCACATGGTGCCATCGGCACGGCCCGGCGAAGCCGCCGCCGCGGTGCGCGAACGGCTATGACCGCCATCACCGACGACGACGTCGAGTTGGTGCGCTCTTTGGTGTCCGCAATCCCGCCCGGCAAGGTCGCCACCTATGGTGACATCGCCACCGCCGCAGGGCTGTCCAGCCCACGAATCGTCGGCTGGATCATGCGGACCGACTCCGCAGATCTACCGTGGCACCGGGTGATCCGTTCGAACGGCCGGCCCGCACCTCAGCTTCGGACCCGGCAGCTCGAGCTGCTGCGCGCCGAGGGCGTGCTTGCCGACGACGGCCGGATCCCGCTACGCGACGTGCGCCACGCGTTCTGAGGTATCGAGTTCAACGCTATGGCGATGGCTACTCGACATTCCTCTGCGTGGTGTTGAATTCGGCGTACCGGCGAACTTCTTCACCAGGAGATCGACGACGCCGGGATGCTGTCCCAGAGGTGCGGCCACCGCGGTCGCACCACAATCAGCGAGTCGGTCGTGGAATAGCCCGGGCGCCAACAGATATGACGCGACGAACACGCGACGCCTGCCGACGCTGCGCAACCGTGCCACCACGTCACTGACCCGGGGGGCTCCCGTCGCGACGAAGCCGACATGCACGGGTCCGACACGTTGCGCCAAGAGCTTCGCGGCCATCCGAATGTCATGGCGGGCACGGGGATCCGACGAACCGGCGGCCGCCATCACGATCGCGTCGCCGGGTCGCCACCCGGCATCCCGCAGGCGATCGTGCATCACGAATGCGAGTGCGGTGTCCGGCCCGAGTGCGGGGCGCACCGAGACGTCGGTGTGCCCGCTTTCGGCGATCCGGGCGGGGAGGTCGGCGTGCACGTGGTATCCCGACGCCAGAAACGTGGGCACGACGACAGCCGGTTCGGCTGACTGGGCGAGCACCTCGTCGGGACCCGGTCCGAGGACATCGACGAATGTCGTTCGCAACGGCCCGATTCGGCGCGCCACCGCTGCGCTCAGATCGTGGACCAGTTGCACGCCGGCGGTGCTGCGCGTGCCGTGCGCGACCAGGATCAGCATTCGGCCGGGTCGATCGCCAGTCGGTAGCCTCGCTTGACCACGGTCTGCACCGCGCGCGGTGCTCCGAGCGCGGTGCGCAGCCGGGCCATCGCGGTCTCTACCGCGTGGGTGTCGCCACCGCCGCCAGGCAACTGCGCCAGAAGCTGCTCACGCGACACCACCCAGCCGGGGTTGGCCATGAGCCGCCGCAGCAGCGCCATGGCGGCCGGCGGCACGGTCCGGACTTCGCCATCGACGGCCACGGTCGCGCTGCGCACGCTGATCTGGTGCCCACCGGCGGTGAAACAGCAAGCGCGGCAGGGTACTTGGTCGGCGATCAACCGCGCCAGCGCACCCAGTCGGTAGCGCTGCGGATGGGTGGTCGGCACGCCGAGCCGACGCAGCGGCGCGGCGGTCACCGGGCCAACGCAGACCGAAGCGACTTGCTCGCGCAGTGCGTCGATGAGTTCACTGACACAGCCGAGCGCCTTGGCGCGCTGCAACATCGACGCCGCCGCGGGTGCGCTGGTGAAACTGACCGCATCCACCTCGGCGTTGACGATCATCGAGATCAGCTGGTCCATCGGCCGGTTGTCCTCCGGGGGTTCCCAGCGGTACACGGGAACTTTGATCACATCGGCACCCGCCATGGTCAGCGCATCGCAGATGTCCGCGTTGGGTTCCCACTCCGACGCCGCGCCGTGCAACTGCACCGCGATCCGCAGACCCGCCGCACCGTCGGCGAGCAGCCGATCGAGCACCTCGGGCGAAGCTTCCGACTCGGGACTCCACTCTTCGCAGAGGCCGACTTGGCGAACCGCTCCGCGCGCTTTGGGGCCGCGCGCGAGGATGCGGGTCGACGCGAGTGCGCCCATCAATTCGTCGGCGACGTCCCAGCCGTGTGCGGCCTCGAACCAGCCGCGGAAGCCGATGCCGGTGGTGACGACGACTACGTCCGGCGGCTTATCGATGAGAAGTTCGGTGACACGGCGCAACTCGTCGTCATCGACCAACGGGATGATGCGGATCGCCGGTGCGTGCACGACAGTGGCACCGCGGCGTTCGAGCAGCGTGATGAGTTCTTCGGACCGGCGCGCCGCCGTGACGCCGATCGTGAATCCGGTCAGCGTGTCATTCGCAGGCGATTTCAACGATTCCATCAGTCACTCGCACGTCGTAGACCGTCAGCGCGCGCGCTCTGTCATCCCCCCGTCGCTTCGCTCCACCCCCGGGGACGTCATCGAGGCAGCGTCCATCGCGAAGAGAGAAGACCTGCTTGAGAAGTGGGGATGCCACCGTCGGCTCACCACGCCGGTCGCCGGTGATGCCGCGTGACATCACCGCGGCCCGGCCGAACGGGTCGATGTTGCTCACCGCCGCCAACGTTCCGTCGGAGAGCAAGAACAGCGCTGCCTGCTCACCGCCGGGCAGCAGCACCGCGACACCGCGCCCGGGCAACAACGCGTCGTGGCGGCACGCCTGCGTCCAGGTACGGGTGGCGACGTCGAGCTGCCTGGGCCGGTCAACGAGAATGGTCATGCGCCAACTCCTTGCTGAATCTCTTCTGAGCCCATTGCAGTTGGGCGATGTTTCGTATCCATTAACTCGACCTTTCCCCCGTGTCACCGATCCGAGGTGGGCCGAGCATCACCGGGACCTTGCGCGGGCCGTTGTCGTCGAAAGCCACCGTCGGATCCTGCTGGTCGGGGGCGTTCACGAAAGACACGAACCGCGACAGTTTCTCCTGGTCAGCTAGTACCCCGGCCCATTCGTCGGAGTAGCCGGCGACGTGGCGTGCCATCGCGGCCTCGAGATCGTCGGCGATGCCCAGTGAGTCGTCGCACACGACCGCGCGGATGTGGTCCAGGCCACCCTCGATCGTCTCCTGCCACACCGCAGTTCGCTGCAGCCGGTCGGCGGTGCGGATGTAGAACATCAGGTAGCGGTCGATGTAGCGCACCAGAGTCTCCGAATCGAGGTCGCCGGCGAGCAGCTGCGCGTGCTTCGGGGTGGCGCCTCCGTTGCCGCCGACGTAGAGATTCCAGCCCTTCTCGGTGGCGATCACGCCGACGTCCTTGCTGCGCGCCTCCGCGCACTCGCGCTGGCACCCGGACACGCCCATCTTGACCTTGTGCGGCGAGCGCAAACCGCGGTACCGCAATTCGAGGTCCACCGCCATTGCCACCGAGTCCTGCACGCCGTAACGGCACCACGTCGAGCCCACACAGCTCTTCACCGTCCGCAGGGCTTTGCCGTACGCGTGCCCGGATTCCATGCCGGCGTCGATGAGCCGTTTCCAGATCAGCGGAAGTTGTTCGACGCGAGCGCCGAACAGGTCGATGCGCTGGCCGCCGGTGATCTTGGTGTAGAGCCCGAAGTCGCGGGCCACCTCGCCGATCGCGATCAGCTTCTCCGGAGTGATCTCGCCACCGGGCAGCCGCGGCACCACCGAATAGGTGCCGTTGCGCTGAAGGTTGGCCAGGAAGTGGTCGTTGGTGTCCTGCAGCGCCGCGGTCTCGCCGTCGAGGATGTGATCCGACGACGTCGACGCGAGGATCGACGCGACGGCGGGTTTGCAGATGTCGCAACCTGTTCCGGCGCCGTACTTGGCGATCAGGCCGGAGAAGGTGCGGATGCCGGTGGCGGCGACGATCTGGAACAACTCGGCGCGTGACTGGGCGAAGTGTTCGCACAGCGCCTTGGACTGCTCGACCCCCTGCGCCTCCAGCAGCCGCTTGAGCATCGGAACGCAACTGCCACAGGACGTTCCGGCCGCAGTGCAGCCCTTGATCGCCGGCACGTCGGATGCGCCGTCGGAGATCGCCGAGCAGATCGCGCCCTTGCTGACCGCGTTGCACGAGCAGATCTGCGCCTCGTCGGGCAGCGCGCCCACACCCACCTCGGCACCGGCCGGCGCGATCAGCGACGCCGGGTCGGCCGGCAGCGGACGGCCGACGAGTGGCCGCAGCGTGCCGTACGTGCTGGCGTCGCCGACCAGGATCCCGCCGAGCAGCGTCGAGGCATCATCGGAGACAACGAGTTTGGCGTAGGTGCCCTTCGTCGGGTCGTTGAGCACTACCTGCAGCGCGCCGTCGGTGGTGGCGTGCGCGTCGCCAAAGCTGGCCACGTCGACGCCGAGCAGCTTGAGCTTGGTCGACATGTCGGCGCCCGGGAATTCGGCGGTGCCGCCGAGCAACCGGTCGGCCACCACCTCGGCGGTGGCGTAGCCGGGCGCGACGAGCCCGTAACACCGGCTTTCGATCGCCGCGACCTCGCCGATCGCGTAGATGTGCGGATCGCTTGTGCGGCAGCCGATGTCGGTCAGCACGCCGCCGCGCTCGGCGACGTCGAGACCGCAGGCCCGGGCCAGCTCGTCACGGGGCCGGACGCCGGCGGCGAACACCAGCAGCGCGGCGTCGATCTCCGTGCCGTCGGACAGCGAGGCGCGCAACCCGTCGTCCTGCGCGCCGATCGCGGTGGTGGACACGCCGGTGTGCACGGTCAAGCCCAGCTCCGTGACCAGCCCCGCCAGCACGGAGCCGCCGCCGTCGTCGACCTGGGCGGGCATCAGCCGGTTGCCGAACTCGACCACGTGCGGCGTCATCCCCATGAGCCGCAACGCGTTCGCGGCTTCCAATCCCAGGAGGCCACCGCCGACCACGACGCCCCGCGCCCCAGGTTTCGCCGCGGCGCGGATGGCGTCGAGGTCGTCCAATGTGCGGTAGACGAAGCAGCGGTCGAGGTCCTTGCCGGGGACGGGCGGGACGAACGGATACGACCCGGTGGCGAGCACCACCGCGTCATAACCGATTCGGTCACCGGCCGAGGTGGCGACGACGCGGGCGTCGCGGTCGATATCGGTGGCTCGCACGCCGGTGCGCAGGTCGACGAATTCATCTGTGGCGTAGTCATTTCCGGGCAGTGCCAGCGCGGCACGGTCCCAGCTGCCGACGTACGACGACAGCGCCACCCGGTCGTAGGCCGGTGTCGGCTCCTCGCACAGCACGGTGATGCGCCAGCGCCCGTCGACGTCGCGGTCGCGCACCGCCTCGACGAACCGGTGGGCCACCATGCCGTGGCCGACGACCACGAGGCTGTTGCGCGTCATGCCGGCACCGGAACCGCAGGGCCGGCGACATCCGGCACCGCCTCCGCAGCCGCCAGCACCGGCACACGAACGGGCCGTCGCACGTAGGCGAACCACGTGATCGTCGCGCACAGCACGTAGCAGGCGAGGAACACCCAGAACGCCATCGTCGCCGAATGGGCAGCCGACAGGTAGGACGCGCGCAGCACGAGGTTGATGCCGACTCCGCCGAGAGCGCCTATCGCCCCGGCGATTCCGATCAACGCGCCGGCCATCGTGCGCGACCACGCCGCCTTCTCCGCGGCGCTCAGATCGTCGCGGCTCTGCGCCTTGGCGGCGAAGATCGACGGGATCATCTTGTACACCGAGCCGTTGCCGATCCCTGACAAAACGAACAGCGCTACGAAGCCGACGACGTAGGCGGTCATGATGCCGCCGGAGGGGGCGCCGGGCGTCGCGTCGTCGAGACGCCCGGCGACCACCAGCCATCCGGCGGCCCCGATCATGGCGGCGAACGTGTACAACGTCACCTTGCCGCCGCCGATCCGGTCGGACAGCCAGCCGCCCGGCGGGCGCGACAGCGAGCCCAGGAGCGGTCCGATAAACGCGATCTGCGCAGCGTGCAGCGAGGCCTGCGCCGTCGCCGCTGCGGTGGCCGGACCGCCATGGGTGAGCCCGGCCAGGAAGTTCATCTGCAGCACCTGGCCGAACGCGAACGAGAATCCGATGAACGAGCCGAAGGTGCCGATGTAGAGCAGTGCGATCAGCCACGAGTCGCCGTAGCCCAGCACCTCGACCATCGACTTCGCGTTGGTCTTCTGGTGTTTGAGGTTGTCCATGAAGAGCGAAGCGCCCACTGCCGCGAAGCCGATCAGCACCAGATACACCGCGCACACCCAGTGGGGCGCCCGGTTGCCCGCGGTCGCGATCACCAGAAGCCCGATCAGCTGGATCACCGGCACGCCGATGTTTCCGCCGCCGGCATTCAGACCCAACGCCCAGCCCTTGTGCCGCTGCGGGTAGAACGCGTTGATGTTGGTCATCGACGACGCGAAGTTGCCGCCGCCGAACCCGGCCAGCGCCGCGACCCCCATGAACGTGGTGTACGAGGTGCCCGGGTGGGCCATGAAATACAGCGTCATCAGTGTCGGGACCAGCAGCACCAGCGCCGAGAAGATCGTCCAGTTGCGCCCGCCGAACTTGGCCACCGCGAACGTGTACGGGATGCGCAGCACCGCTCCGACCAGCGTGGGCACCGCGACCAGGAAGAACTTGCCGGCGGCGTCGATGTGGTAGACCGCCTGCGGCATGAACAGCACCATCACCGACCAGATTGACCAGACCGAAAAGCCGACGTGTTCGGCGATCACCGACCAGATCAGGTTGCGGCGGGCGATCTTTGCGCCGCCGTTGTTCCAGGCGCCGACGTCTTCGGGGTCCCAGTTGTCGATGTCGTGCTTGCGCGTGCGGGTCAGCATGCGGCCACGGTAGGAAAGCCGTGTTGCGGAAACGATGCAGGCGATGACCTGATTGATACATCCTGCTCACATTCCCCGGGCGGGGGCCGTGAGCTACAGAATCAGCCGGACGAGTGCGGCCGTTCGGGCCAGGCCGGGAAACGCTGCGGCGGTGGAACGCGGATGCAGCGCATGCACAGCGAGGCGAAACATCAAGGCCCGCAACATCATTTGCGGCCATTCGGGCAGCGACGCCCACCGCTCGATGAGCCCGTCGTCGGCCTCACCCCATGACAGGGCGTCGACCACGGCCACGCCTGCAGCCCACGCCGCCGGCCGCCAGTACGGAGTGATGTCGGTGATTCCGGGTGCGGACGTGCCGGTGAAAAGCACTGTGCCGTAGAGGTCTCCGTGCACGAGCTGGCTGGGACTCTTGGTCGGCTTGCGAAGCCCGGCGAGCTGGTTGAGCAACTCCAGCGACCGTCGGCCATCGGGCGATCCGGGCGACACCCGCGCGCCCGACGGCCAGGAATGCAGCGGACGCTCCTCCCAGGCGGCGCGGTCGGCGGCGATGAACACGTCGACGTCGCCCCACGGCGCGACGGGGGTTTGGGTGAGGAACCGCGGCCGTTCGAGTTTCGCGGTGGCCTCGTGCAGGCGCACTCCCGCTGACACGACTTCGTCGTGCCGCGGTTCAGGCGTCCCTGCGACGAAAGTGTCTGCGCGCCAGCCCGATACGACGTACCGGCCGTCGGTGGATCGCACCGGCCGGGCCAGCCGCACGCCGTCGACGAACAACGTCTCCCGCACCCTCGCCGACCAGGCGGCTCGGGCGTGGTCGGCGACCATCGACAGCACGACCTCCCCGCAGCGGAACCCGCCTTCCCAGCCGGCGCCCAGGGGGACGGGGCGAAATCCCGTCAATCCGAACGCCGCCTGAACGTGCTCCGGCGGACGTTCGACGGTCATGGCGCCAGGTTACCTGCGTAAAGGTGCCCGACTGCGGGCCGGACAAGCCGTGTCGGCGGTCAGCTCGGCGCCGGCGAAGCGTCAGTACATCACCATGTCCGGTTCGAGCTGGCTGGCCCACGCGACGATGCCACCTTGCAGGTGCTTCGCGTCGGAGAAGCCGGCCTTCTTCACCGCGGCCAGCGCCTCCGCGGAGCGCACGCCGGTCTTGCAGTAGAGCACCGCGAGCCCGTCCTGCGGCAGCTTCGCCAGCCCCTCGCCGGACTCGAGCGTCGACTTGGGCACCAGCTGGGCGCCGCTGATGTGGTTGATGTCCCACTCGACGGGCTCGCGCACGTCGATCAGCGCTACCTTCCTGCCGGAGTCGAGCAACTCACGCAATTCGCGGGGCGTCACCGTCGAGTCAGCGGCCGCCTCGGCCACGTCGTCTGACACCACGCCGCAGAAGCCCTCGTAGTCGATCAGCTCGGTGATCTTGACGGTCTCGGGATCCTTGCGGATCTTGATCGTTCGGTAGCTCATCTCGAGCGCGTCGTACACCATCAGCCGCCCCAGCAGCGGCTCTCCGATACCGGTGATCAGCTTGATCGCCTCGGTGCCCATCACCGACGCGATCGACGCGCACAGGATGCCCAGCACGCCGCCCTCCGCGCACGACGGAACCATGCCGGGCGGCGGTGGCTCCGGATACAGGTCGCGATAGTTGAGGCCGAGTCCGCTGGGCGCGTCCTCCCAGAACACCGACACCTGGCCCTCGAAGCGGTAGATCGATCCCCACACATACGGCTTGCCGGCGAGCACCGCCGCGTCGTTGACCAGGTAGCGGGTGGCGAAGTTGTCGGTGCCGTCGAGGATCAGGTCGTACTGCTCGAACAACTCGACGGCGTTGTCCGGTTCCAGCCGCAGCTCGTGCAGCCGGACGTCGACCAATGGGTTGATCTCGCGGATCGAGTCGCGGGCGCTTTGCGCCTTCGAGCGACCGACGTCGGACACCCCGTGGATGATCTGACGCTGCAGGTTCGACTCGTCGACGACGTCGAACTCGACGATCCCGAGTGTGCCCACCCCCGCGGCTGCCAGATACAGCAACGCCGGCGAGCCGAGGCCGCCCGCGCCGATCACCAGCACTCGCGCGTTCTTCAAACGCTTCTGCCCGTCGACGCCGAGGTCGGGGATGATCAGATGCCGGCTGTAACGGGCCACCTCGTCACGGGTGAGCTCGGCGGCTGGCGCCACCAGCGGCGGCAAGGTCGTCGACACCCGATCTCTCCTCGGTCGCGGTTACACCCTCAGGATAGGCACGTCGCATAACGACGAAACCAGGCCGCAGCTTCCCGAATCCGGGCGTGAGGGTGCGTGGAATGCCAGTGGCAGCGGCGTGTCGTCCCCCGCAAGCGGGGGCGCCCCCGGGCCCCACGCACGCTCGCCGTAGTGAGGATCAGGCGATCGGGTACGGCCAGGGGTTGAAGCGGCACACCTTGCCGTCGGGCTTGACGGTGTCGGGGTCGAATCGCGACTCGTCGTTGTTGTTCGTGGAGAACGTCTGCTGCATCATCACCGGCGCCAGTTCGCCGTTCTCGGCGCACGGCTCGTGACGCTGGTAGCCGATCGCGTGGCCGACCTCGTGGTTGATCAGGTACTGCCGGTAGGAGCCGATGTCGCCCTGGAACGGCACCGCCCCGCGCACCCAGCGGGCCTCGTTGATGAACACCCGCCGCTGCGCGTCCGGGCCGTAGGCGGGGTTGTAGCAGGACGCCTCCAGCGGGATCTCGTACCCGCAGCCCTCCCGCACGGTCATCGGTGAGGTCAGCGACACCCGGAAGTCCGGGTTGCCCTGGGCGGTGCCGTCGACCCGGCGGAACGCGAACTGCGGGTTGTGCGTCCAGCTCTTCGGGTTGGCCAGAGTCTGGCTGACCATCCGCGCGAAGCCCTCGTCGCCACCGTAGGACGTGGTGTCGACGCCGTCCTCCACCTCGACGGTGTAGGTGAACACCTTGGTGGTGCCCTGGCCGATCTGCTGCTCATTGCCCGGCGCGATGTGCCACGTCTTCGCGCCGCCCTCGGTATACGGGCCGCCGTCGGGCAAGACGCCGGTGGGCAGGTTCGCGTCGAATTGGGTCAGCCCCTTGGGCGGGGCGCCGATGATCGCAGTGCCGACGGCCTCGATCGTCTGGCGGGGACCTTCCGCGGCCCCGTCGTGCATGGCTTCGTCGGACCGCCGGTTCCGGTCACCGCCTGGTAGGCCCAAATCCCGGTGATCACCACGAGGATCGGCAGCGCATAGGCACGCCAGCCGTACGTCGACACGAAGCGGCCCAGCCAGGTCCGCTTGCGCCAACGTTGTCTGTCATCGCGGTTCGACCTGACCCTGCCCGTAGTCGCCGGCCACCGGGTCGCGCTGGGCACGCAATGGCTCCCGCCACTCGTTGCGCAGCACCGGCACGCGACCGCCGCGGCGCCCCGGGTCGTAGGTCACGGACCCAGAATGTCACAGTCGTTACGTGTCGCACTCCCGGCGCACCGCTGGCGCCGGGAGTAGTGTCGGACTCTTGTGCACAGCCCAGACAGCGGCCAGATGAGGATGGTGATGAGCGATCTCGCCAACACCGCCGAGAGGCGGGGCGACGTGGTCAGCGCCAATCACGGTGGGACTCGGCGCGGTAGCCGGCTTCCCCGCGACGAGCGGCGCGGTCAGTTACTTGCCGCTGCCAGTGAAGTTTTCGTCGACCGCGGCTTCCACGCCGCAGGCATGGACGAGATCGCCGAACGCGCCGGTGTCAGCAAACCCGTTCTCTATCAACACTTTTCGAGCAAGCTGGAACTGTACCTGGCTGTTCTGCAGCAGCACGTCGAAAATCTGGTGTCGGGCGTGCGCCAAGCACTGCGCACCACCACCGACAACCGGCTGCGGCTGCGCTCGGCCGTGCAGGCCTTTTTCGACTTCATCGAGCACGACAGCCAGGGATATCGGCTGATCTTCGAGAACGACTACGTCTCCGAGCCGCAGGTAGCCGCGCAAGTGCGGGTGGCCACCGAGTCGTGCACCGACGCGGTGTTCGATCTGATCAGCCGCGACTCGGGTTTGGAGGCGCACCGCGCCCGGATGATCGCCGTCGGATTGGTGGGCATCAGCGTCGACTGCGCGCGCTACTGGCTGGGTGCCGACCGGCCGATCTCCAAGGAGGCCGCGGTCGAGGGCACAGTGCAGTTCGCCTGGGGCGGCCTGTCGCACGTGCCGCTGGCCCGCTAGCCGCTGCGTGGTCTGGCTTATCCGCCGAAACCCACCCGGCGGACGTCCGCGATGCCGATCTCCACATAGGAAATCTTGGACGTATGCACCAGAA
The DNA here is from genome assembly GCA_963775205.1 of uncultured Actinomycetota bacterium. Taxonomy (GTDB): domain Bacteria; phylum Actinomycetota; class Actinomycetes; order Mycobacteriales; family Mycobacteriaceae; genus Mycobacterium. Next base: position 1,018,136 of record CAVZHV010000002.1, read on the forward strand.
TCTTGCGTCCCCGCTCGTCGGTCAGGTCGAGAACCGGCGATCCCTTCTCCAGCGCTGCGCGGACCTGCTCCTCGACCTCGGCGGGCGTCTGCGAGCTGTTGAGCACCAGCTCGCGCGGGCTCTCCGAGATGCCGATCTTGACCTCCACGCTGCTGCACCCTTTCCGTTGCTGTTCCCCGTCAGCAGGTTAGTGGAAGCCCAGCTTGCGGGTGTGCCGCGGTCTAGGCCAGGCCGAGTTCGGCCATCCGCTCGGCGTGCGTGCGCTGCAGCCGGTCGAAGAAGTCGGTGATCTGGCCCAGCCCGCCGGTGCCGGACACCACGAGGTCTGTCAGCTCATCGTGTTCGGCCAGCACGTACTGGGCCTGCGTGATCGCCTCACCGAGCAGCCGGCGCGCCCACAGCGTGAGGCGGTTGCGCTGTTTGCCGCTGGCGGCCACCGCGGCGCGCACCTCGGCGACCACGAACTGCGAATGTCCGGTCTCGGAGAGCACCCCGCGCACCACGTCGGCGACTTCGTCGGGCAGCACGTCGGCGATCTCGCGGTAGAAGTCGGCGGCCAGCGCATCGCCGATGTAGGTCTTGACCAGCGCCTCCAGCCAGGTGCTCGGCGTGGTCAACCGGTGGTAGTTCTCCAGCGCCGAGATGTAGCCGGTCATCGCCTGTTCGACGTCGACGCCCCGGGCGGTCAACGCGTCCCGCAGTATCTCGTAGTGGCCCATCTCGGCGGCCGCCATGCTCGCCATCGCGATCCGTCCGCGCAGGCTGGGCGCCATCCGCGCTTCGTCGGTGAGCCGGTAGAAGGCGGCTACCTCGCCGTATGAAAGCAGTGCGAACAGCTTGTTGACACCCGGATGGTCGGGGCCGATGCGAGCGGCCGACGGCTCGTCGACGCGTTCGGTAGCAGCGGCGGCCTGCGTGGAACTCATGGGCCACAGCCTAGCCCGCTATGATGGACGCAGTGACGGCTGAGATTCTGCTGAGATTCTCCCGTCCCTGCATATGTGCGTGCACGCAGTTGGCCCGCCTTCCGATGAGCGCAGGGCTGTTGCGAACCGGCTGCGAATCGGCGTCGACGTGACGCCGGTCAGACGTGTCTTTTCGGACTCGTGCGCGCGTGGCGACGACGAAGACGAGACACGAAAGGCCTCATGACCGCCCTCAACCCAACATTTGCCAAACTTGGTGTGCGCGCCGAGATCGTCCGCGCATTGGCCGAGAACGGCATCGAACATCCCTTTGCTATCCAAGAGTTGACGCTGCCTCTGGCGCTGGCCGGCGACGACCTCATCGGCCAGGCCCGAACCGGCATGGGCAAGACGTTCGCGTTCGGGGTGCCGCTGTTGCACCGCATCGCGGAAGACGCCGAGCGTGCACTGACCGGTGTGCCCCGTGCACTTGTCGTGGTGCCCACCCGCGAGCTGTGCTTACAGGTGTCCGGTGACCTGGCGTCCGCCGCGAAGTATCTGATGGCCGGAGATCGTCCGCTCAGCGTCGTCTCGATCTACGGCGGCCGCCCCTACGAGCCGCAGATCGAGGCGCTGAAGGCGGGCGCCGACGTGGTGGTCGGAACCCCGGGACGGTTGCTGGACCTCGCACAGCAGGGTCACCTGCAGCTCGGCGGGCTTTCGATGCTGGTGCTCGACGAGGCCGACGAGATGCTCGACCTCGGCTTCCTGCCCGACATCGAGCGCATCCTGCGCCAGATTCCCACCGACCGGCAGGCGATGCTGTTCTCGGCCACGATGCCCGACCCGATCATCACGCTGGCCCGCACGTTCATGAACCGGCCTACGCACATCCGCGCCGAGGCGCCGCATTCTTCTGCCGTGCACGCCACCACCGAGCAGTTCGTCTACCGCGCGCACGCGCTGGACAAGCTCGAGCTGGTCAGCCGGATCCTGCAGGCCCGCGGCCGCGGCGCCACGATGATCTTCACCCGCACCAAGCGCACCGCCCAGAAGGTGGCCGACGATCTGGCCGAACGCGGCTTCAAGGTCGGCGCGGTACACGGCGACCTCGGCCAGATCGCCCGCGAGAAGGCGCTGAAGGGGTTCCGCAGCGGGACCGTCGACGTCCTGGTGGCAACCGACGTGGCTGCCCGCGGCATCGACATCGATGACGTCACGCACGTCATCAACTACCAGTGCCCCGAGGACGATCAGGCCTACGTGCACCGCATCGGGCGCACAGGCCGCGCCGGCAAAGCCGGGGTTGCCGTCACCCTGGTCAACTGGGACGAGCTGGCCCGCTGGTCGATGATTGACAAAGCGCTCAGGCTGGACTGTCCCGACCCTGCCGAGACGTACTCGAACTCGCCGCATCTGTACACCGAACTGGATATCCCCACCGACGTCGGCGGACGGGTGGGCCCGGCGAAGAAGACGCAGAAGCCGTCCCGCGACGGCGCAGAGCGGCCCGCACCCACGCGCAGTCGCTCGCGTCGGCGTACCCGCGGCGGCGAAGCGACCACCGGCCACGTCGAGGCGGCGGGCGACAAAGCGCCCGAGCAGGATGGCACCGACTCCGGCCACTCGGGTCGGCGTCGCCGGCGCCGCCGTCGTCCGAACCAGGCTGCGTTATCCTCTGCTCTTCGCGCAAGCGGCTCATCGCCCAGCGTCGGTTAGCCACCGCATTGGTCAGACCCGAGCGCCGCACCAAGCGCGACATTCTGGCGGCCGCAGCCATCGTGGTGGTCGTCGTCGTGGTGGGGGCGTTGATCTGGTGGAAAAGCGACGCGCGGGCCACGATCAGCCGGCCTGCCGCCGCGCCGGCGCCGACGATCAGCGCGGCGCGAGCCGTGCCGGCGAACCTGCGCCAGCTCTGGACCGCGCCGAGCCCCGGCACCAACGAGCCGGTGATCGTCGCGAGCACCGTCGTCACCGGCGAGGGCCGCGAGATGGTGGGCCGGGATCCCGCGACCGGGCAGCAGCGCTGGTCCTTCGCCCGGGACCGCGACCTGTGTGGCATCACCTGGGTGTACGACTTGGCGGTCGCCGCCTACCCCGACAGTCGCGGCTGCGGGCAGGTGAGCACCGTCGAGGCGCGCACCGGCCAACGCGGGCCGACGCGGACGTCCTACGCCGACAAGCAGGTCAAGCTCTCCACCGACGGCACCACGGTGCTGTCCGCGGGGCGCACCCGCATCGAGATGTGGCGCTCCGACATGGTGCGCACTCTCGCCTACGGCGACATCGACGCTCCGATCAACCCGCCGGTGCCGCCGAACCCGCCCTGCGAGTTCTTGTCGACGGCGGCCAGCTCGTCGGCCGCGTCGATCCTGGAGACCTGCAGCAGCTTCTCCGATGTCCGGCTGACCCTGTTGAAGGTGTCCAAAGAGGACGTCGAGCCGGAAGAGAAATACGTGCAGCAGCCGGGCCTCAAGGCCGATGCCGGCGCGAAGGTGATTGCGGTCTCCGACTTGCGCACCGCGGTTTACCTGCCGCTACCGCAGCCGCGGGTCGTGGTCTACGACGAGACCGGCCAGGAGACGGCCAGCACGCTGCTGCCCCGGGCGCCGGGGCCCGACCTCACGGTGTCGCGCGCCGGTGACGTGATCACGGTCTGGACCGGCGACAGCGTCGCGGTGCTCGATGGTGGCAGCTTGGCGTTTCGCTACACGATCGCGCCGGGCAGCGCGGTGCCGCTGGGGCCGGGCGACCTGATGGCCGACCGGCTTCTCCTCCCGGTCACCGGAGGCATCGGAGTGTACGAGCCGAGGACGGGCGCCTTCGAGCGCATCATTCCCGTCGCCCGTGGCAACGTCACCGGACCCGTCGTGTTGGGCGTCGTCGGCACCACCGTCGTGGAGCAGCGCGGCGACACGGTCGTCGCACTCGGCGCCGCGCCCTAGCGAAGAGCCTTAGCCGACCTCCGGGCTGAAGGCGGCCAGGGGCTTGCCCGACTTCCAGTGCTTGAGCAACGAGTTCGCCAGCTCGCGGTAGGCCGCCGAGCCCTTGTTCTTGCGACCGGCCAGGATCGAGGATCCCGACGCGGTGGCCTCGGCGAACCGCACGGTTCGGGGGATCGGCGGCGCCAGCACGGGCAGGTCGTAGCGGTCGGCGACGTCGAGCAGCACGTCGCGGCTGTGGGTGGTGCGCGAGTCGTACAGCGTGGGCAGCGCGCCGAGCAGCTTCAGGTCCGGGTTGGTGATCTGCTGCACGTCGGACACCGTTCGCAGCAACTGGCCCACGCCGCGGTGCGCGAGCGTCTCGCACTGCAACGGCACGATCACCTCGTCGGCGGCAGTCAGCCCGTTGAGCGTCAGCACGCCCAGCGACGGCGGCGTGTCGATGATGATGACGTCGAATTCGTCCCGGCTTGATGTCGCCGACCCCGCGGCTCCGGTGACCTTGGCCAGCGCGCGTTTGAGCGCATACTCGCGGCCGGCGCGCATCAGCAGCATCGCCTCAGCGCCGGCCAGGTCGATGTTGGCGGGCAGCAAGGTCATGCCCTCGGCGGTGTCCACCAGCGCCGCCGACGGCTCCACCTCGCCGAGCAGCACCTCGTGCACCGACACCGGCAACTTGTCCGGGTCGTGGCCGAGGGAGAACGTCAAACACCCCTGCGGGTCGAGGTCGACGAGCAGAACGCGCCGCCCCTTCTCCGCCATCGCCGCCCCCAACGAGGCGACCGTCGTGGTCTTGGCGACCCCACCTTTCTGGTTGGCCGCTGCCAGTACTCGGGTCACGTTGCCATCCAAGCACGCACACCGCCCGCGCCACGGTTGGTGGGGCAGAATCTTTCGAGTGGCGCCCCAAACGCACCGGCTGCTCCTGCTGAGGCACGGCGAAACCGAGTGGTCGCGATCCGGAAAGCACACCAGCCGCACCGAACTCGACCTCACCGACGCGGGCCGCGCGCAAGCGAAATCCGCCGGCGAGACGCTGGCCCGGATGCAGCTGGACAACCCGTACGTCGTCAGCAGTCCGCGCAAACGCGCGCTGGTCACCGCGGAGCTGGCCGGCCTGACGGTCGACGAGGTGACACCGCTGATCAGCGAGTGGGATTACGGCGACTACGAGGGCACCACCACCGACGAGATCCGCAAGGCGGTGCCCGACTGGCTGGTGTGGACGCACGGCTGCCCTGGAGGTGAGACTGTCGCCGAGGTCGGCGAGCGCGCCGATGAGGCCATCGCGATGGCGCTGAGGCACATGGAGTCGCGGGACGTGCTGTTCGTCGGGCACGGCCACTTCTCGCGTGCCGTGCTGACCCGCTGGATCGAGCAGCCGATGTACGAGGGAATCCGCTTCGCGATGGTGGCCGCCACGATCGCGGCGTGCGGTTTCGAGCACAACGTGCGCCAGATCAGCCGCCTCGGCATCACCGGCTACCCACGGCCGCTGTACCGATGAACCCGTCGTTCATCCTCAGCGGCCCGGGCGGGACGGTCGTCGCACACGGTGCGGCCCACTCATATTCCGACATCGCATCCGCGCAGGCCGCCCTGCAATCCGGGCAGGCCCCAATCGTTTTAGGCGCGTTGCCTTTTGACGTGAGCAAGCTGGCCGCGCTGACAGTACCGCAGTCCTACGAGTTCGCAGACGCGTTGCCGGTACGGCCGTCAGGCCCCCTGCCGTCGGCGCGAATCACCGCCACCGTCCCGCCCGCCGAGGAGCACGGCGGGCGGATCCGGCGCGCGGTGGCCGCGTTGCGTGACCCGTCCACCGGTTTGCGCAAGGTGGTGCTCGCGCGCGCTCTGCAAGTCTCGGCGGATTCGCCGTGGGACGTTCTCACGATCTTGACCCGACTGGCCGAGGCGGACCCGCACGCGTACACCTACCTGGCCGACCTGTCACCGGCCGGCACCGGCTACCGCGGCCGCGCACTGGTGGGCGCGAGCCCGGAACTGCTTGTCGCCCGCCACGGAGACAGGGTGACCTGTCAGCCGTTCGCCGGGTCGGCTCCGCGATCGGCGGACCCGCAGGCCGACCGCGCTCAGGGCGCCGCACTGGCCGAGTCGGCCAAGAACCGAGTCGAGCACGCGCTGGTGGTCGACGAGATGCGCAAGGCGCTGGACCCGCTGTGCGTCGACCTGCAGATCGCGCCCACCCCGCAACTGTCCAGCACCGCCGCGCTATGGCACCTGAGTACACCGATAGCCGCTCGGCTGCGTGAAACTTCCACGACTGCAATCGATCTCGCACTGGCGCTGCACCCCACGCCCGCGGTCGGCGGAGTGCCGGCCGACGCCGCCGCCGCGATGATCGCCGACCTGGAAGGCGACCGCGGCTTCTACGCGGGCACCACCGGGTGGTGCGACAGCCGCGGCGACGGCCGCTGGGTGGTGTCGATCAGGTGCGCGGAGATCTCGGCAGACCGGTTGACCGCTCTCGCGTACTCGGGCGGCGGGATAATTGCCGACTCCGACGTCGATGACGAAATCGCAGAAACCACAGCGAAGTTCAGGACCATCCTGTCGGCGCTCGGGGTCGCGGCATGATCCGGCGCGCCCGCCCCGGCGACGAGGCCGAGATCACCGCGATGATCTACGAGCTGGCCGGGTTCGAGCGTGCCGCCGACCAGTGCAGCGTCACCGAAAGCGACATGCGCACAGCGCTTTTCGGCCCACATCCGACGGTCAACGGGTACGTCGCCGAGGTCGACGGCCAAATCGCGGCAAGCGCCCTGTGGTTCCTGAGCTTTTCGACATGGGAAGGCACCGCCGGAATCTATTTGGAGGACTTGTTCGTCCGTCCGGCGTTTCGCCGCCGCGGCCTGGCCCGCGCGCTGCTGCGGGAGTTGGCACGGGAATGCGTCGCCAATGGATACACCCGGCTGACGTGGGCGGTGCTGGACTGGAACGTCGACGCGATCGCACTGTACGAGGCGATCGGCGGCAAGCCGCTGAGCGAGTGGCTCAGCTACCGGGTGTCGGGCCCGGCGTTGTCCGATCTCGCCGAATCCGATTGATAGGCAGCCCATTTCAGCGCCAACGGACTGAACAGCAGACTCAGCGTGAGCAGCGCGACGACGCCCAGCGGGATGCCGAACTCCGGGCGGTGCGAGCCGGACAGCATGTAGTACGCCACCGGCAGCAGGAGCAGCTGCGTGAACACCGCGATGCCGCGGCCCCAGCGTCGTCCCCGCCACAGCGCCCACCCTGCAGCCCCCACGGCGGCACCGAACAGCAGCAGCACGCCCGCGGCGCCGAACGCGATCTTCGCGTCGCCACCCCGGACACCGCCGATCACCAGTGCCAGCGCGAAGATCAGCGCGGCAAGGCCCTCCAACGCGACCACCACGCCGGCACCCCGGACGGGCGCGGGCACGGAAGGCATCACGGCCTCAGCGTAGAGCGTGGCTAGGCTCTTGCTTCGTGCGCGCGGTGCTGATCGTCAACCCCAACGCGACGTCGACCACACCGGCGGGGCGCGACCTGCTGGCCCATGCATTGGAAAGCCGCGCGCATCTGACCGTCACGCACACCGACCACCGCGGTCACGCGATCGAGATCGCCCGCGAGGCGGCCGCGGAGCACGTGGACGTGATCATCGTGCATGGCGGCGACGGCACGGTGAACGAAGTGGTCAACGGCGTTTTGGGGTCGCCGGACTGCCCGCCGCCCGCTAGTGCGCCCGCGATCGGCGTGCTACCCGGCGGATCGGCAAACGTGTTCGCGCGCTCGCTGGGCATCAGCCCCGACCCCGTCGAGGCCACCAACCAGCTCGTCGACCTGCTCGGCGCGCACCAAGACGACCGCAGCTGGCGCCGGATCGGCTTGATGAACTGTGGCGAACGCTGGGCGGTATTCACCGCGGGCATGGGTGTCGACGGCGAGGTGGTCGCCGCCGTCGAGGCACAGCGCGGGAAGGGCAGGAAGGTGACGGCCGCGCGCTACATCCGCACCGCGGTGCCGCTCGTGCTGCGCAGCGCCCGCCGCGAGCCGACGATGACGCTGCATCTGCCGGAGCGGGAGCCGATCGGTGGCGTGCACTTCGTGTTCGTGTCCAACTCCAGCCCGTGGACGTACGTCAACAACCGGCCGGTGTGGACGAATCCGGCCACGACCTACGAGACAGGCATCGGCGTGTTCGCGACCACCGGGATGAACGTGTTCGCGAACCTGCGGTTGGTCCGCCAGATGCTCTCCAAGCGGCACCGCATGCGGGCCAAGCATCTGGTCCGCGAGGACGATCTCCCGTGGCTTCATGTGACCTCGACCACACCGGTGGCCACCCAGATCGACGGCGAATACGTAGGGCCGCGACAGGCGATGACGTTCACCGCGGTGCCGAATGCTCTGGGAGTGGTGGCTCCGCCGCCGGAAACGTGCTGACCTGCGCGGACAACGTCGCGTCGGCCATCTCAGGGCGTGAGCGGCTCGAGCGTAGTACAAACGGGTAAGGAAATGCCGAACACTGCCCGTTAGTGACATTGCACACGAGTAAAGCGTGGACTATTGACATCTGTTGAGCCTGTGAAACGATCGGTTGCAACAGTGCCGAAACATTTCGCGTGCACGCATTAACAGCCGAATAACCGTGCGCCTACGCGCGCACGCAACAAGGAGTATTTACATGGATTGGCGCCATAAGGCGGTCTGTCGTGACGAGGATCCGGAGCTGTTTTTCCCGGTGGGCAACAGTGGCCCCGCACTCGCCCAGATCGCGGAGGCCAAGCTGGTCTGCAACCGCTGCCCGGTGACCACCGAGTGCCTGACGTGGGCGCTGGATTCCGGCCAAGACGCCGGTGTCTGGGGCGGCATGAGTGAGGACGAGCGCCGAGCGCTCAAGCGTCGGAATGCGCGGACCCGAGCACGCAGCTCGGTCTGAACTCCGCGGAGATAATTGCCGGCGCGGAATTTGCGCGCAGTAATTTGGTGCCCTAAGTAGGCGCGTGGCTCCTATTGCGCAGTGCGTGCGCGCCTGCCCAGCGGCAACCGCAATACCACGTCGGTCCCGCCGCCGGGGGCGTCGTGCATGCCCAGCGAGCCGTCCAGCTCGGTCGACACCAGCGTCCGCACGATCTGCAGCCCGAGCCGGTCGGACTTCTCCAGGCTAAAGCCCGCCGGCAGTCCGCGGCCGTCGTCGTGCACGACGAGATCGAGCCAGCGCGATGAGCGTTCGGCCCGGATCGTCACGCTCCCGCCGCCTGCCGAGTCGTAGGCATGCTCGATGGCGTTCTGCACCAGTTCGGTGATGACCATGATCAGCGCCGTTGCGCGGTCGTTGTCCAGCGTGCCCAGGGTTCCGACCCGCTCCGCTCGCACCCTGGAGTCGACACCGGCGAGGTCGTTCATGATCGGCAGGATTCGGTCCACCACCTCGTCGAGGTTCACCTCCTCGTCGACCGACATCGACAGCGCGTCGTGCACCAGCGCGATCGACGACACCCGCCGCACCGATTCGATCAGCGCCTCACGCCCTTCAGGGTTGGTGGTGCGGCGGGCCTGTAGCCGCAGCAGCGCGGCGACGGTCTGCAGGTTGTTCTTCACGCGGTGATGGATCTCGCGGATTGTCGCGTCCTTGGAGAGCAGCGCCCGGTCGCGGCGTTTGATTTCGGTGACGTCGCGGATCAGCACCGCAGCCCCGAGCGACTCGTGATGCGCCATCAACGGCAGCGTGCGCAGCAGTATCGCAGCGCCTCCCGCGTCCACCTCGAGGCGCATGCTGGAGCCGCCGGCGAGCGAGTCGAGAACGTGCTCGGCGAGTTCCTGCGCCTCGAACGGGTCAGAGATCAGCGGCCGAGTCACCCGAACGAGGTTGTGCCCCTCCAGTTCTGAGGTCAGGCCCATGCGGTGATAGGCCGAGATCGCGTTCGGGACTGGCGAACACCACGTCGCCGTTGACGTCCAGCCGGATGAACCCGTCTCCGACCCGGGGGCTGGACCGCGACACCGCCAGGTCGCCGACGTTGGGAAACGTGCCTTCCGAAAGCATCTGCAGCAGATCGTTCGCGCAGTCCAGGTAGGCGATTTCCAGCGGGCTCGACTTGCGGCGCGTGGTCACCGCGGCCTGGTGGGTGAGCACCGCGACCACCGCGTCACCGTGCCGTACGGGCACGGCTTGCACCCCGGCTTCGGTCTCTGCGCTGCCGATCGTCCCCGACTCGAAGGCGGCCGCCACCTGAGGCCGCTGCCCGGCGTCGGCGACCGTGCCCACGGCGTCGGTCAGCAACACCGTCGGCGCCGTGTTGGGCCGGCACTGGGCCACGCAGACGAGCGCGCCGTCGTCGCGGCGAACCCACATCAGGTAGTCGGCGAAGGACAGGTCCGCCAGCAGCTGCCACTCCCCGACCACCGCATGCAGGTGATCGACGGCATCGCCGGGAAGGACGGTGTGCTCGGCGAGCAGTTCACCGAGAGTGGACATCGACGGGGTTAGTCGATCACTGCGATGAGGTCACCGGCCCGGATGACGTCACCCACCGCCACGGTGACCTGCGTCACCCTCCCGGCCTTTTCCGCATGCACCGGGATTTCCATCTTCATCGACTCCAGCAGCACCAGGGTGTCGCCTTCACCGACGTGATCGCCCTCGCTGACCACGACCTCCAGCACGCTGGCCACGATTTCCGCGCGAACGTCCTCGGCCATCACTACCCCGTTCTCGTCGCCGCACTTGGCCTTCATCGAACCACACGCCGCCGTGAGAGGATGGTCACGAGTACGACACGCGCTGAGCGCGTGCGCGCAGAGCAGACAAGCGATGAGCGCTTGCGCGAAGAGCAGACGACCTAGCAGGAGGATCAGATGGCCAAGCGTGGCCGCAAGAAGCGTGACCGCAAGCACAGCAAGGCCAACCACGGCAAGCGGCCCAACGCGGGGGCCAAGAAGTAGCCCTCCCGCCGGGCCGAGATCAGGGTTGATGCGCGCTCGAGCCGGTTTTTTGCGTGCAGGTAACCAGATTTCGGCGAGCGAGCGGTTCTAGTACCTGATGATCGTGGTGCGGCTGATCTCCAGCATCAGCCGCTGCCGCAGCCGTTCGGGGGCCTTCTCACCGCCGCACTTGTTGGCGATCAGCTTCTTGATGCGTTCCTCGACGCCGTAGTGGCGCAGGCAGCCGGGGCACTCCTCGAGGTGCTGACGCAGCTTGTCGCGAGCCTCGGGCGTGACCTCGCCGTCGAGCAGGGTCCATACCTCGGCCATCACGGCCGCACAGTCGGGATGCTCGTGGTCGACGGGGCCCACCGGCGGACGGAATTCGCTTTCGCTGCCTGTCTGCTCTTCGCGCGAGCGCTCATCGCTCACGATGACACCTCCTCGTGTCCCCGCAGGAAACCGCGGTCGCGGGCCACGTCGGCGAGCAGGCTGCGCAGTTGACGCCTGCCACGGTGCAGCCGTGACATCACGGTCCCGATCGGAGTGTCCATGATCTCGGCGATCTCCTTGTACGGAAAGCCTTCGACGTCGGCGTAGTACACGGCCATGCGGAACTCCTCCGGCAGCGCCTGCAACGCCTCTTTGATCTCGCTGTCGGGCAGCGCCTCGAGCGCCTCGACCTCCGCCGAGCGCAACCCGGTGGACGAATGCTCCGCGTTGGCAGCCAGCTGCCAGTCGGTGATCTCGTCGGTGGGGTACTCCGCGGGCTGGCGCTGCCTCTTGCGGTAGCTGTTGATGTAGGTGTTGGTCAGGATCCGGTACAGCCAGGCCTTGAGGTTGGTGCCCTCTCTGAACGACCGGAATCCGGCATAGGCCTTGACCATGGTTTCCTGCAGCAGGTCTTCGGCGTCGGCGGGGTTGCGCGTCATCCGCAGCGCGCCGCCGTAGAGCTGGTCGATCAGCGGGATCGCGTCGCGTTCGAAACGCGCGGTCAGCTCGGCGTCGGTTTCCTGCCGGGGTTGCTCCGACTGCACGACACCGTCCGACGGTGCGTCACCCGCACCATCGACGTCGGTCATCACGATCCTTTCCCACGCGTCGGACTTCTCCGGTGTCGTCACCGGTCGTTCGAGGCACGCCGTCGCCACCCAGACTCCTCGTCTAATCGTAAGTCCGCACACGCGCCGCCGGTGGGGCGGCCAGCGGGCCACGCCGTTGGAATTGCCGGCTCGGCCGGCGTGGCCCGGACTGCACCGAACAACACCGCACAGACCCTGCGTTGTTCCCCTGCGCGGTCAGCGCGGCACGAACCGCACGAACGGCATCCGCCGCCCGGCGGCGCGAAAGTCCTCGTCCGAGCCGTCCACCTCGAAACCCATCAGCCGAGGCAGCAGGTGCTTGGCCAGCAGGCGGTGCCGTGCCGCGTAGCGGGCGAAGGATTCGGCACCCTGCTCGGCGGGCAGAGGCACGGCGGTCACCGGGATCGTCTTACTGCCGACCTGGATGCGTACTTGCGGGGTGCGCATGACGTTGCGGTACCAGGCGGCCGTCGGCCCCCAGCCGGACGCGACGACGTAGCTGCCGTCGCGGGCGTCGTGCTCCACCACTTCCAGAATGACCTCGCGGGGTTTGCCGGTGACGCGGCCGGTGTGGTGAAGGAGCAGCAGCCGCCGGCCGAACAGCCATCCGAGCCGCGCGTGGTAGGCGTGCAGCGGAGCTCGAAACACCAAGCGCCGTAATCCTTTTGGTGGTGGCACATCTTTGACTATCCTCACCCGCTCAGCCTCCTTCCTTCCATCGTGGCTTCCGGTGATGCGATACCCGTCCCGCGGGTCCCCCATCCACGGCTAATGTCGTCGCCATGTCCCTTTCCGGCAAGACCATGTTCATCTCGGGCGCCAGCCGCGGAATCGGCCTCGCGATCGCCAAGCGGGCCGCGGCCGACGGCGCCAACATCGCGTTGATCGCCAAGACCGCCGAGCCTCACCCCAAGCTGCCCGGCACCATCTACACCGCGGCCAAGGAGATCGGAGAGGCCGGAGGACAGGCGCTGCCGATCGTCGGAGACATCCGCGACGGCGACGTGGTGGTCGCCGCGGTCGCCAAGGCCGTGCAGCAGTTCGGCACCATCGACATCTGCGTGAACAACGCGTCCGCGATCAACCTCGGCTCGATCACCGAGGTACCGCTCAAGCGCTTCGATCTGATGAACGGCATCCAGGTGCGCGGCACGTACGCGGTGTCGCAGGCCTGCATCCCGCACATGCGCGGCCAGGAGAACCCGCACATCCTGACGCTGTCCCCGCCGATCCGGCTGGAGCCCAAGTGGCTGACGCCGACTCCGTACATGATGGCCAAGTACGGGATGACGCTGTGCGCGCTCGGGATCGCCGAGGAGCTACGCGACGAGGGCATCGCGTCGAACACACTGTGGCCGCGCACGATGGTGGCCACCGCCGCGGTGCAGAACCTCCTCGGCGGCGAGGCGGCGATGGCACGGTCGCGCAAGCCCGAGGTGTACGCCGATGCCGCCTACGCCGTCCTCAACAAGCCCGCCCGCGAATACACCGGCAACACGCTGCTGTGCGAGGACGTGCTCGTCGAGTCCGGCGTCACCGACCTGTCCGTTTACGACTGCGTCCCCGGCAGCGAGCTCGGCGTCGACCTGTGGGTGGACACCCCCAACCCGCCGGGCTATCGCAACCCCTAGAGGAGCGTGGCTCCCCCGCAAGCGGGAGGTGCCCCCAGACGGCCGTGCGGCTCGGCCGGCTCGATGAGCTCCGGGCCGTTGTTGCGCACGTTGTTCACCAGCGTCGAGATTTCGCGAATCTCCAAGTGCGACAAGTCGGCCCGCACGTCCAGCAGCTGGTCGTCCAGCGGGCTGTCCGGGTCGAGCCAGCGGTCCCAGTCGCGTTCGTCGATCATCAGCGGCATCCGGTCGTGAATCTCGGCGAGCGGACCGACGGCGTCGGTGGTGATGATCGTGCAACTCAGCAGCGGCGGCGAATCCTTGTCCGCATCTTTGGGGCGCCATGTCGACCACAGACCGGCCATGCAGATCAGCTCGTCGTCGCCGGGCGTCAGGAAGAACGGCGTCTTGCGCGCCTTCTTGCCCGACGGGGTGTCGGGATTCGCCCGCCACTCGTACCAGCCGGTCATCGGCACCAGGCAGCGTTTGCTCTTCGCCGACGAGCGGAACGCCGGTGACGTGGCGACCTTGTCGGCACGGGCGTTGATCAGCAGCGGACCCTTGTTGTCGGGCGCGCCGTCGGGGCCGGCCTTGGCCCACGGCGGCACCAGACCCCAGCGCATCAACCGCAGCCGGCGTGTCGGATCGTCCTCTGGCTCGGTGTGCCTGCTCACAACGGTGGCGATGGTGTTCGTCGGCGCGACGTTGTAGTTCGGCCCCGCACTGCCGTTCCGCGCGGACGTCGCCTCGTCGATCGCGTGGATCTTCTCCGCCAGCAGCTTCGGATCGGTGGTGACCGCGAATCGACCGCACATGCCTCCATGGTGGCATCGACGCACGACACGCCATGATGGAGCCGTGAGCACCCGCGGACAGTCGTGGCCGGCCCCCACCGCGCCGACGCCCGTGCACGCCACAGTCGCCGTCCCCGGCTCCAAGTCACAGACCAACCGCGCTCTGCTGCTCGCGGCGCTGGCCGCCGCCCGGGGCGGGGGCGCGTCGACGGTGGTCAATGCGCTTCGCAGCCGCGATACCGACCTGATGATCGGCGCCCTGCGTGCGCTGGGGCTGGACGTCGACGTGTCGGGCACCGAGGTCACGGTGTCCGGGCGCATCGAGCCCGGCCCGGAGGCGACGGTCGACTGCGGGCTGGCGGGAACGGTGCTGCGGTTCGTGCCGCCGCTGGCCGCGCTCGGTGCCGCAGCAGTGACGTTCGACGGCGACGAGCAGGCTCGCACCCGCCCGATCGCGCCGCTGCTGGACGCGCTGCGGACGCTCGGGGTGGACGTCGACGACTCCGCGCTGCCGTTCGTCGTGCGCGGTGCCGGCTCGGTGACCGGCGGCACCGTCGAGATCGACGCGTCGGCGTCGTCGCAGTTCGTCTCGGGGCTGCTGCTGTCGGGGGCGGCGTTCGACGACGGCCTGACCGTCGTGCACACCGGGGCCAGCCTGCCGTCGTCGCCGCACATCGCGATGACCGTCGCCATGCTGCGCGAGGCCGGGGTCGAGGTCGACGACTCCGAGCCGCGCCGCTGGCATGTCGCACCCGGCGCGATCGCCGCCCGGCGGTGGTGCATCGAGCCCGACCTGAGCAACGCCGTGCCGTTTCTCGCCGCGGCGGCGGTGACCGGCGGAGCGGTGCGCATCGAGAGCTGGCCGCCGGCGAGCGCACAGCCGGCCGAGCACATCCTTGGCCTGCTGCGAAAGCTGGATTGCACTGTCCTGCAAGCGGATTCACAGCTGGATGTGCAGGGGCCCACCAGCTACGGGGGCATCGACGCGGACCTGGGCGACGTCGGCGAGCTGACGCCGGCGGTGGCGGCGCTGGCCGCGTTGGCGACGACGGGCTCGGTCTCCCGGTTGTCAGGCGTCGCCCACCTGCGCGGCCACGAGACCGACCGGCTGGCCGCCCTGGCCGCCGAGA
Organism: uncultured Actinomycetota bacterium; assembly: GCA_963775205.1. GTDB lineage: Bacteria > Actinomycetota > Actinomycetes > Mycobacteriales > Mycobacteriaceae > Mycobacterium. Next base: position 1,033,511 of record CAVZHV010000002.1, read on the forward strand.
TCAACAATCTGGGTGGCAGCTGCGAGGAAACCGGCGACGGTCTGGTGATCACCGCGGCGCCCCTGCACGGCGGCACCTGGCACTCGTATGCCGACCACCGCATGGCGATGGCCGGCGCGATCGTCGGACTCAAAGTGCCCGGCGTGGCCGTCGACGACGTCGAGACCACCGCCAAGACGCTGCCCGACTTCCCGCAGCTGTGGGCCGACATGCTGGCCGGCCAGGATCCCACCCGTTGAGACCCGGGGACTTCGACGAGTCCGACGTGCGGGTGCGCGCGGGCCGGGGGTCCCGTCCGCGCACGAAGAACCGGCCAGACCACGGCGACGCGCGCACCGCGATGGTGGTGACCGTCGACCGGGGCCGCTGGGGATGCGTGCTGGACCGCGACCCGGAGCACCCGGTGACCGCGATGCGGGCCCGCGAGCTCGGGCGCACCCCGATCGTGGTTGGCGACGACGTCGACCTGGTCGGAGACCTGTCGGGACGCGCGGACACGCTGGCGCGGATCGTGCGGCGCGGCCCGCGCCGGACCGTGCTGCGCCGCACCGCCGACGACACCGACCCGGCCGAGCGTGTGGTGGTGGCCAACGCCGACCAGCTGCTGATCGTGGTCGCACTGGCCGACCCGCCACCGCGCACCGGGCTGGTGGACCGTGCGCTGATCGCCGCATATGCGGGCGGGCTGGCGCCGATCCTGTGCCTGACCAAGACGGACCTGGCACCACCCGGGCCGTTCGCGGCGCACTTCGCCGACCTGGACCTGACCGTGACCACGGCCGGTCGCGACGACCGCCTGGACGTCGTCTTGCCTTTGTTGGCCGGGCAGGTGACCGTGCTGCTCGGCCACTCTGGGGTGGGAAAGTCGACGTTGGTGAACCGCCTTGTGCCGCAAGCGGATCGGGCCATCGGCGCGGTGACGGGCGTCGGCAAGGGGCGGCACACGTCGACGCAGTCGGTGGCGTTGCCGCTGCCGGGGAGCGGGTGGGTGATCGACACGCCGGGCATCCGGTCGTTCGGGCTGGCGCACATCGAACCCGACGATGTGCTGCTGGCCTTCTCCGACCTCGCGGAGACCATCGAGGACTGCCCGCGCGGGTGCGGACACCTCGGCCCGCCCACGGATCCGGAGTGCGCGCTGGACGGCCTGGAGGGCCCGGCGGCCCGGCGGGTGACGGCAGCTCGCCGGCTGTTGCGGGTGCTCACGGAAACCTAGTTTGACCTGCGGCGTTTTGGTCCGCACCCGGGCCGCCCTTACGATTTGGTGCAGTGTTCGTAGCGGCGTCGCGTCGCCGGCACCCATGTGGCCGGCCGCGGGCGGGGGCAGAAAGACGGCCGCGAACGTAAACCGAGAGGACCCGAAGTGAAGACACGCGTCGGCAAGATAACCGGCCTTTCCGCGGCCGCCGCAGCCATCGCACTGTCGATGGGCGTCACCGTGACGGCCCACGGCGATCCGGAACCGTCGCCGGCTCCGACGACGACGGCCACCACCGAAACCCTGAAGCCACCGGACCCTCAGGGCTCGGGTTGCGACGCGTACAAGAAGCAGGTGCCGACCGGCAACGGGTCGTTCGCCGGGATGGCAACCGAGTCGCTGCCGGACGCCGTCGCCAACAACCCGATGCTGACGACGCTGAACGCGGCCATCACCGGCCAGCTGAACCCGGCCGTCAACCTCGTCGGCACCCTCAGCAGCGGTACGTACATCCTGTTCGCCCCGGTGAACGACGCGTTCGCCGAGCTGCCTCCCGAGAAGCTCGACGTGCTGAAAGCCGACCCCGCGGCGTTGACCAACCTGCTCAGTTACCACGTCGTTCTGGGCCAGCTCTATCCCGAGGACGTGCACGGCAAGCTGACCACGCTGCAGGGCAACCAGGTGACGGTGACCGGCAAGGGCGGCGACATCAAGGTCGACGACGTCGCCAAGGTGGTGTGCGGCGGTATCACGACCGCCAACGGCGTGATCTACATGATCGACACCGTGCTGGACCCGGCGGGCGCGCTGCCGGCGACGGCGACGACGACGTCGAGCGCCACCAGCACCACTGAGACGAGCAGCACCGCAGAGACGAGCACGCCGACCTCGACGACGACCCCCACGACGACGACCGCGGCACGCTAACCACGTGCGAGTCACTGGTCGCGAGCGTGCGCGAAATGTCAGCCGAGACGGCGTGTCACTGGCGCGACGCGCACGCTCGCGCTAGGGGCTGCTAGGGGCTTGGTAGGGGTTAGGCGGCGCGGCGGGCTTCCCGCCGGCTGTCGCGCCACCCGCGTACCGCGACCATCGCGCTCTTGAGCCCGCGCCGGCGTCCCGTCGCCGGATCGGTCCCGGTGAATCCCGGCTCCAGTTCCGCGAACATCCTCTCGCTGCGCGTCTCCGGCGCGTCATCCACGGTGGCGCTCAAGTATGCGTTCGGCAACGACAGTTTGGCGATCGTGCGCCATGCCTTGCCGTACTGCACCAGGAACGGCCCTGTCGTGTACGGCAGGTCGTACTTGTCGCAGACCTGACGCACCCGCACGGAGATCTCCGCGAGCCGGTTGCTCGGCAGATCGGGATACAGGTGGTGCTCGATCTGGTACGACAGGTTGCCGGTCATGAAATCCATTGCGGGCCCGCCGGAGATGTTCGCGCTGCCGAGCATCTGCCGCAGGTACCACTGCCCCTTGGTCTCACCCGCCATGTCGGTCTTGGTGAACTTCTCTGCGCCGTCAGGGAAGTGGCCGCAGAAGATCACCGCGTTGGCCCACACGTTGCGGATGACGTTGGCCAGGACGTTGGCGGTGGCGGTGGACTTGAAGGTGGCCGCCGGTGACGCCGACGTGAGCGCCGGGTACGCGACGTAGTCCTTGAACAGCTGCTTGCCGGCCTTCGTCGACATCTCCCGGATCCGCACCTGCGTGGCCTCGCGGTTGGCCCGGCCCTTGAAGAGCTTGCCGATCTCCAAGTGCTGCAACGCAACTCCCCACTCGAAACCGAGTGCGAGGATCGTGTTCCACAGCACGTTGAGGGCGTTGAAATTCTTCCAGGGCTGGTCGCGGGTGACGCGCAGCATGCCGTAGCCGACGTCGTCGTCCATCCCGAGGATGTTCGTGTACTTGTGGTGCTGGAAGTTGTGCGTGAAGCGCCAGTGCTTGGCCGCACCGCCCATGTCCCACTCCCACGTCGAGGAGTGGATCTCGGGATCGTTCATCCAATCCCAATGGCCGTGCATGACGTTGTGGCCGATCTCCATGTTCTCGACGATCTTGGCCAGGCCCAGCGTCGCGGCTCCGGCCCACCAGGCCGAGCGTTTCGAGCTGGCGGCCAGGATCACCCGGCCGGCCACCTCGAGGCCGCGCTGTGCGGCGATCGTGCGGCGGATGTAGCGCGCATCGCGCTCACCGCGAGAGTCTTCGATGTCCTGGCGTATCGCGTCGAGCTCGACGGCCAGACTCTCGATGTCCGCATCCGTGAGATGGGCGAACGCGGGAACGTCTGAGATTGCCAACGCACTCTCCTTCCGTTGTTTCGCTGCCTACGTTAGCGTAACCTACGATAGCGTAGGTTACCAGTGGGTAATTCCTAGATGTCGAGCACGCAATCACCAGACGCCGCCGAAATGCAGGTCTGGATGCGGGTACCCGGTTCGTGCTCGACGCCGGTGCGCAGATCCCGGACATGGCCGTCGACCAGGCCCACCACGCACGACTGGCAGATGCCCATTCGGCAGCCGAAAGGCATTTGCACACCGGCGTTTTCGCCGGCATCCATCAGCGATGTGGCCGCATCGGCCGCGATGCTCTTGCCGCTGCGCGCGAACGTCACCGCGCCGCCCTGCCCGTGCGGCGCGGCCTTGCTCACCGCAAATCGCTCGAGATGAAGTCGCCCGGCGATGCCCGCCTCGGCCCACACCCGCTCGGCGGCATCCAGCATCCCCTGTGGACCGCATGCCCACGTCTCGCGTTGGCGCCAGTCCGGGACGTCGTCGCCCAGCCGGCGCAGGTCCAGGCGGCCCTGCGTACGGGTGGTCCGCACATGCAATCGGTAGCCGGGTTTCTCGCGCGCCAGCTCAGCCAGCTCCGCCGCGAACATCACGTCGGATTCGGTTGGAGCGCAATGGATGTGGAGGACATCAGTGATCTGGTCGCGGCGGGCCAGCGTGCGCAGCATCGACATCACCGGCGTGATGCCGGAACCGGCCGTGAGGAACAGTACCGACGCCGGGGCCGGGTCCGGCATCACGAAGTTGCCCTGGGGTGCAGCCAGCCGAACGATCGTGCCAGGCGCGACACCGCTCACCAGATGCGTGGACAGGAAGCCCTCCGGCATCGCCTTGACGGTGACGGTGATGATGCGTTGGCGGGCGCTCCGGCCGGATGTCGCCGGCCCTGCGGCTCCGGGACTCGAGGTCAACGAATATGACCGCCACCGCCAACGGCCGTCGACGAGCACTCCGATGCCGATGTACTGACCCGGCTGGTAGTCGAACTGGAACCCCCAGCCGGGCTTGATGACCAACGTCGCACAATCGGTGGTTTCCCGCCGGACCTCGACGATCCGTCCGCGGAGTTCGCGAGCCGACCACAGCGGGTTGGCAAGCTGCAGGTAGTCGTCGGGAAGCAGCGGGGTGGTGATGCGCCCGGCCACCGCCCGCACCGCCTTCCACACCGGGTGTTTGGCGGCGTTGCCGGAGACGGTTGCCGCCTGCGTGTCGGCGACGACCGCGGTCGGCTTGTGGATTTTCCGAGCCATGACTACAACTCCCCGCAGTTTTGGTCCGTCAAACCTACGGTACCGTAACCTACGGTCGCGTAACAGTCGGCTCAGAGCAGTTCGAGAAGAAACGGCAGCTCTTGCGGCGCGTACCAGGCGAGATCGTGGTCCTGCGCATCCCCGACTGCCAGCTCGGCGTCTTCATCGCCCAGGTCGGCGGCATCGACCACCTCGACCGCCGCCGCCACCGCATCCTCGGCCGCCGCGTTGTCGACGTGGACGCACACCACCTGATCCAGCGACACGGGCCCGGCGACCCGCACCACCGCGTCGTCGAGCAGCGGTAGCGGCGTCACTCGGTCCACGTCGGCCACCACCACCGCCCTGCGGCAAGGGAACTCGGATCCTTCCGCCTCGCTTTCTCCTCTTCGCGCAAGCGGCTCATCAGCCAGCAGCCGCAGCGACGCCAGCGCCGCCTCGCGCAGCGCCACCTCGGCCAGCTCGTCGTCGTCACCCGACGAATAAGCCTCGCGCAGCGCGGGCGTCACCGCGAACGCGGTGCCGTTGAGAGGCGTCAGCTTTCCGTCGGCGACCAGCCGTTGCAGCATCGCCAGCGTCGCCGGCACGTAGACCTGCGTCACATGGCCTCCGGGTCGCCCACCAGACGGGCCGCGTGGTCCGGGACGTAGTTGTACTGGTGCCGCGGCGGACGCTCGTAGGTGCCCGAATGGACGGGCTTGGCCGGCAGCTTGACCTTCGGCTGCGGCATCTCTTCGTACTCGATGGTGGACAGCAGGTGCGCCATCATGTTGAGCCGCGCGCTCTTCTTGGAGTCGGATTCGACGACGTACCATGGACTCCGGGGCGTGTCGGTGACGACCATCATCTCGTCGCGAGCCCGTGAGTAGTCCTCCCAGCGATACACCGACTCCAAGTCCGTCGTGGAGAGCTTCCATTGCCGCACGGGGTCGGTCAGACGCGAGCGGAACCGCCGCAGCTGCTCTGTGTCGGACACCGAGAACCAGTACTTGCGCAGCAGGATGCCGTCGTCGATCAGCATGTTCTCGAAGATCGGCGCCTGCTCCAGGAACAATGAATGTTCTTGTGGCGTGCAGAATTTCATCACCTTCTCGACGCCGGCTCGGTTGTACCAGGATCGGTCGAACAGCACGATCTCGCCGCGGGCCGGCAGCTGGGCGGCATAGCGCTGGAAGTACCACTGCCCTCTTTCCCGATCGGACGGCGCCGGCAGCGCCTCGATGCGGACGACGCGGGGGCTGAGGTACTCGGTGATCCGCTTGATGGTGCCGCCTTTGCCTGCGGCGTCGCGGCCTTCGAAGAGCACCACGATGCGTGCGCCGGTGTGGCGGGTCCATTCCTGCAGCTTCACGAATTCCGTTTGCAGGCGGAACAATTCCGACTCGTACACATCGACGGGTATCTTGCGCGGCTTCGTCGCCGAGTTGTCCGAGTTGTTCTTCGCCTTCCTTGCCCATCGGCGAATGGTATCGCCGCCGGCCTATTGCGCGGCCTCGATCAGCTCGTCGAGAGATTCCTGCAGCAGGGTGGGCAGCATCTCGACGTCGCTCATCGCGTCGCGGTCTGCGTTGATGCCGAAGTACAGCATCCCGCAGTACGAGGTGACTCCGATAGCCAGCACCTGGTTGTGCAGCAGCGGCGGCACGGCGTACGTCTCGAGCAGCTTCGCACCCGCGATGTACATCTGCGACTGCGGCCCAGGCACATTCGTCATCAACAGGTTGAACACCCGCGCCGAGTAGTTGGTGGCGACCCGGATGCCCATCGCGTGCAGCGTCGGCGGCGGGAAGCCCGACAAGCGTGACGATGGTGCGGGCGTCGACCAGGCTCGAGGCGGTGGGATGGCTTTCGGTGGCGTGGGCGATCTGCGAGAGCCGCACCACCGGGTTGCCCTCCCCGACCGGCAGGTCCACCAGGAACGGCGACACCTCGCTGATCGCCTGACCGGGACCGGCGTTGGTTTCCAGGTCGGCCTCCGGGTACACCGACATCGGGGCCATCGCCCGCACGGTCGACGCCGTGGTCACCGGCTCGCCCCGCGACATCAGCCAGTTGCGCAGCGCCCCCGCGACCACGGCCAGCACGACGTCGTTGACGTCGCAGTCGTAGCGGGCGCGCAGCTTGCGGTAGTCCTCCAGCCGACCGGTCGGCCACGGTGAACCGGCGGTTGCGCGACACCTGGGTGTTCAGCGGGCTGTCCGGGGCGGTGCCACGCAGCACCGTGCGGGCCGTGTGGGTCAGCTGGCGGCCGACGTCGGCGAGGTAGCCGGCGTTGGTGACGATGTCGCTGACGGCGTCGCGCATCGCTTCCAGCTGCGTGGTTGGCCGCGTCACCCAGTCCCCGACGGCACCCATCACCAGCTCGAGGTTCGACGGTTCGTGCGCCGGGATCCAGATGTCCTCGCCGAACTCCGGCGGGCGCTGGGTCCGGTCGGCGATCACGTGTCCGATCTCCAGCGCCGTCATTCCGTTGACCAGCGCCTGGTGGGACTTGGTGTAGATCGCGAGGCGGTTCTTCGCCAGCCCTTCGACCAGGTACATCTCCCACAGCGGCCGCGACCGGTCCAGCGGTCGCGACGCCAGCCGGGCGACGAGCTCGTGCAGCTGGTCGTCGCTGCCCGGCGAGGGCAACGCCGAGCGCCTGACGTGATAGGTGATGTCGAAGTCGGGGTCGTCGATCCACACCGGCCGGGCCAGCCCGAAAGTGACCTCCCGCACCTTCTGCCGGTAGCGCGGAATCTGGGGCAGCCGCTGCTCGACCGTGCGCAGCAGCGTCTCGTACGACAGGCCGGCCTTCGGGCGGCGCAGGATCGACAGCGACCCGACGTACATCGGCGTCGACGTGTCCTCCAGGTGGTAGAACGACGCGTCGGACGCCGACAACCGGGTGACCATCGCGGCCGAACCTCCCCTCGCCTCAACATCAGCCGCAGCTTCCGCCACCGTATCCGGCGTACGCGGTAACCCGCATTGTGGGTGACAGCAGCACATTTTGGCGACGGAACGGCCCCGTCGGCCGTGTGATCATTGTTCACACACGTCTGCGTCTCTCCAGCAGGCACTCGGAACCGTCATTGCTGGAGGGCGCCCATGACCCGCAACCTGACCGTCGTCCCCGTCGCCGACTACGAGCCGCCGATCGGTGCACCGCGTCGCCCGACGGTCGGGCGGCCAGTCCGCAGCCTTGCCGCGGTGCCGGCGCTCACCGACCAGCCGGTTGCGCATGCCGCGGCAGCGTTCGCCGATGTCGCGCTGAGAGGAGTGCTCGAGGTTGTCGACGGGCGCCGGTCGTTCGCCCAGTTGCAGCCGCTACTCGGTAACCAGGTGGCCGACACCGTGATCACGATGGCCCGGGCGTCACGAGGCTCGGCGGCGTCGGCGGCGCAGCTGCGCCGGGTACGGCTGCGCATCGTGGACCGCGACGGCGACGCGGCGGAGGTGTTCGCGACGTACCACCGCGACGGGCGGGTGCGGGCGATCGCGGGACGGGTCCAGCAAGCCGAGGTTCGCGGCCGACGCAGATGGCGGTTGGTCGCGCTGCAGATGGGCTAGCGTGGCGTGACATGGAAGGCAATACGGTCAGCGTGGAACGCGTCATCAACGCCCCGGCAAGCGAGATCTTCGCGCTCGTCGCCGATGCGGGCAAGCACGCCAGCTTCGACGGCTCCGGCACTGTGCAGCACGCGGCGCAGGGGTCGATGCCGCTGTCGAAAGGCTCGAAGTTCGGCATGTCGATGAAGATGGGTTTGCCTTACCGGACCACCAACACGGTCATCGAGTACGAGCCGGACCGGCGCATCGCGTGGCAGACGACGATGCTGGGCGGCTTGGTCGGCGGGCGGATCTGGCGCTACGAACTCGAACCCACCGAAGGCGGAGCCGCCGGGGCGGCGACATCCAGTCCCCGCACCCTCGTGCGCGAAACATGGGACATCTCGCGGGACAAGCAGGCGCTGATCCTGAAGAACACCGGGATGCCCAAGCAGGCCGAGCAGGGCATGCGCGCGACGCTGGAACGTATCGCGGGGCTGGTCGAAAAGGGTTGAGTTCCTAGCGCCGTCGCGCGGCCTTTGCGCTGCGCGCCTGCTTGCGGGCGGCCTCGCGCCGTTCGCGCCGGGTGCCGCCCCCGACACCCGCGGGCGCCGGCTCCCCACCGCCGTTGCGGCGTTGCACCTGCGCGGACCCGTCCTCTGACGGCCCGGTGTAGGTGAGCTGCCGCTCACCGGAGCCGTCGTCGTCAATTCCCCTGGCGCGCACGGCCGCACCGGCAGGCTGGGTCTTCTTGGGTTCTGGCTGCAGTCCCTCCGGTACCTCGACGGGCTCGACGACGGGCCTGGACGCCGGCTCCACCGCAACGTTGAACAGGAAGCCGACGGACTCCTCCTTCAGGCCGTCGAGCATGCCGATGAACATGTCGTAGCCCTCGCGCTGGTATTCGACCAGCGGGTCGCGTTGCGCCATCGCCCGCAGGCCGATGCCCTCTTTGAGGTAGTCCATCTCGTAGAGGTGCTCGCGCCACTTGCGGTCGAGGACGTTGAGCAGCACGGTGCGTTCCAGCTGACGCATCGAGCCTTCGCCCGCGAGCCCGTCGATCTCGGCCTCCCGCTTGGTGTACGCGTTCTCGGCATCCTTGAGCAGCGCGTCGAGCAGTTCCTCACGGGTGAGGTCGTCCATTTCGTCGTGGCGATGGGTCAGGCCCTCGTGCTCGATGCCGACCGGATACAGCTGCTTCAATGCGGTCCACAGCTGGTCGAGGTCCCAGTCCTCGGCGTAACCCTCGGCGGTGGCACCGGTGACGTAGGCGGTGACGACGTCGCGGATCATCTCCAGCGCTTGGTCCTTGAGGTTCTCGCCCTCGAGGATGCGCTTGCGCTCGGCGTAGATCACCTTGCGCTGCTGGTTCATCACCTCGTCGTACTTGAGGACGTTCTTGCGGACCTCGAAGTTCTGCTGCTCCACCTGGGTCTGCGCGCTCTTGATCGCGCGGGTGACCATCTTCGCCTCGATCGGCACGTCGTCGGGCAGGTTCATCCGGGTCAGCAGCGCCTCGAGCGTGGCGCCGTTGAAGCGCCGCATCAACTCGTCGCCGAGCGACAGGTAGAACCGGGACTCGCCCGGGTCGCCCTGCCGGCCCGACCGGCCGCGTAGCTGGTTGTCGATGCGCCGCGACTCGTGGCGCTCGGTGCCCAGCACGTACAGCCCGCCGGCCCCGATCACCTCTTCCGCCTCGGCGGCGGCCTCGGATTTGACCTTGGCCAGCTCCTCGTGCCACGCCTTCTCGTAGTCCTCGGGAGTTTCCACCGGGTCGAGGCCGCGCTCGCGCAGCCGCGTGTCGGTGAGGAAGTCGACGTTGCCGCCCAGCACGATGTCGGTACCGCGGCCGGCCATGTTGGTGGCGACCGTGATCGCGCTGCGCCGGCCGGCCTCGGCGATGATCCCGGCTTCCTGCTCGTGATACTTCGCGTTGAGCACGTTGTGCGGGATGCGGCGCTTCTGGAACTGCCGCGACAGGTACTCCGAACGCTCCACGCTGGTGGTGCCGATCAGCACCGGCTGACCCTTTTCGAAGCGCTCGGCGACGTCGTCGACGACCGCGATGTACTTGGCTTCCTCCGTCTTGTAGATGAGGTCGGACCTGTCGGTGCGGATCATCGGCTTGTTGGTGGGGATTGACACCACGCCGAGCGTGTAGATCTCGTGCAGCTCGGCGGCCTCGGTCTGCGCCGTGCCCGTCATGCCGGCGAGCTTGTCGTAGAGCCGGAAGTAGTTCTGCAGCGTGATCGTGGCCAGCGTCTGGTTCTCGGCCTTGATCTCCACGCCTTCCTTGGCCTCGATGGCCTGGTGCATGCCCTCGTTGTAGCGGCGGCCGATCAGAACGCGTCCGGTGAACTCGTCGACGATCAGCACCTCGCCGTTGCGGACGATGTAGTCCTTGTCGCGCTGGAACAGCTCCTTGGCCTTCAGCGCGTTGTTGAGGTAGCTGACCAGCGGCGAGTTGGCGGCCTCGTAAAGGTTCTCGATGCCCAGCTGGTCTTCGACGAACTCCACCCCGAGCTCGTGCACGCCGATGGTGCGCTTGCGCAGGTCGACCTCGTAGTGGGTGTCCTTCTCCATGAGCGGTGCGAGCCGGGCGAACTCGGTGTACCAGTTCGACGCGCCGTCGGCGGGCCCGGAGATGATCAGCGGCGTGCGGGCTTCGTCGATCAGGATCGAGTCCACCTCGTCGACGATCGCGAAGGTGTGCCCGCGCTGTACCAGGTCTTCGAGCCGGTGCGCCATGTTGTCGCGCAGGTAGTCGAAGCCGAACTCGTTGTTGGTGCCGTAGGTGATGTCGGCGTTGTAGGCGGCGCGCCGCTCCTCTGGCGGCATCTGGGCCAGGATCACGCCGACGTCCAGGCCGAGGAAGCGGTGCACCCTGCCCATCCACTCGCTGTCGCGTTTGGCCAGGTAGTCGTTGACGGTGACGATGTGCACGCCCTTGCCGCCGATGGCGTTGAGGTATGCCGGCAGAACCGAGGTGAGCGTCTTGCCCTCGCCGGTCTTCATCTCCGCGACGTTGCCGAAGTGCAGCGCCGCGGCGCCCATCACCTGCACGTCGAACGGCCGCTGGTCGAGCACCCGCCAGGCGGCCTCACGGGCGACCGCGAACGCCTCGGGCAGCAGGTCGTCGAGGCTTTCCCCGTCGTCGTGGCGCTTCTTGAAATCGGCGGTCTTGGCCCGCAGTTCGGCGTCGGTGAGCTTCTTGACGTCCTCGGACAGGCTGCCGACATAGTCCGCCACGCCCCTGAGGCGTTTGACCATGCGACCTTCACCAAGGCGCAACAACTTCGACAGCACGGATACGTCCCCTAATTACTTGGAATCTTCGGCTCCCCCATGGTAGGCGACACGGTCTCGCGCCCAGACCAAGCGAACCCTAGAGCCGCAGGCGGCCGCCTGCGGTGCTGCCATGACCCTCGCCTCAGGCGAGCCGGATCAACCCGTAGTCGTAGGCGTGCCGGCGGTACACCACGCACGGCTTGTCGCTGTCCTTGTCGTGGAACAGGAAGAAGTCGTGGCCGACGAGCTCCATCTCGTACAGCGCGTGGTCGACGGTCATCGGTGTCGACGGGTGCTCCTTGGTGCGCACGATGCGGCCGGGCTCGTGGTCGTAGTCGGTGACCCCGTCGCCCTGCGCGGCGGCCGGTTCGGCGGGAGAGGTGTCGGGGGGCGGGATGACAGCGGTGGCCTCGGCGAGTGACACCGGGGTCTTGTCGCCGTAGTGGACCTTGCGCCGGTCTTTGCTGCGGCGCAGCCGGTTCTCCAGCTTGCTGACCGCCGCCTCCAGAGCGGCGTAGAAGCTGTCGGCGCAGGCCTCGCCGCGGACCACGGGGCCGCGGCCGCGCGCGGTGATCTCGACGTGTTGGCAGTTCTTGCGTTGCCGCCGGTTCTTCTCGTGGTCCAGTTCGACGTCGAAGAGGTAGATGCTGCGGTCAAACCGCTCGAGGCGGGCGAGCTTCTGCGACACGTAGACGCGGAAGTGGTCGGGGACCTCGACGTTGCGGCCCTTCACGACCACCTCGGCGGCCGGTGTCGGCTCGGACTGCTCGTCGGTGTCGGCCAGGAATTGGTCTGGTTCCACGGATCGGCTTGACATGCTTGACAACTCGTTTCTGTAGCCCAGTTGCACGCGATTCCGGCGTGCCCGGTTGTTGAGAACGAGCCCCGGGGCGTCGAGGTGATGCAATTTCGCCACCACCGGGGCCAGAGGTCGAAAGGCTCACCTCCTACCGCTGTCGGTAAGTGGCGCCTCGCTTGCTGAGGCGGCCGCCGTGAGGGTTCACGTTCTTGGCCCCGACGGTAGTACCTGTTCACCATCCCGTGCCACCCATTTGGCACACCAGTTGCCTGTTCTTCACGCGTGGGCGATTGCCAGCACGCCGGCGACACGCGCACCCGCGGCTTGCAGGACGCGGACGGACTCGGCGGCGGTGGCTCCGGTGGTGACGATGTCGTCGACCAGCAGGACGTTGCCGGCGGCTCGCTGACGCAGCTTGACGCGGCCGTGGACGTTGCGCTGGCGCGCGGCGGTGGACAGGCCCACCGAGTCGCGCGCCCTCGCCCGCATGCGCAGCGCGGGTACGACCTCGACCGCGAGTCGGGCGGCGGCGACGGCCATGGCGATGCGGGTGACCGGGTCGCCGCCGCGGCGCCGGGCGGCGGAGCGACGGGTGGGGGCGGGCACCAACTTCAGCGGCTGGTCGACGATGGTCCAGGCGATCAGCCGGTCCACTCCTTCGCCCATCGCCTGGGCGAGCGGCGCGATCAGATCCGAGCGGCCGCGCTCCTTGGCGGCGACGATCGCGGTCCGCCGGGCCCCGACGTAGCGGCCGAGCGAGAAGACGGGCACGCCCGGGTCGACCCGCAGGGTGATCAGTCGCGGATCGTCGGTTCTGAGCGCGAGCTCGCGCGTGCAGGCGTCGCACCAGCGGGTCGAGGGCGCACCGCAGCCGCCGCACTCCAGCGGCAACACCAGGTCGAGCACGTCGCCAGTGTGAAGAGCACGACCGACACCGCGCGAATAGACCGAACCGATGTCCTGCAATCCCTGTACCGTTCCCCGCCAGGCCGTGATACATACGGAGTGCATGGGCAGCCGGACGGGCAAGGGGGCACCGCATGGCCATCTATCCAGCGAAGTCGTCGTCAGCACCGGAAACGGATCAACCATCCTCCGAGCGCCTCGTCGGCAAGGGCTGGATCCAAGGCGCCGCCCTGGTGATGATCTTCGGTTTCTTCGTGATGGGCATACTCATCTACCGCACCTACACGGCCTCAATGCCGTTGCCGGACAAGGTCGTTACCGAATCTGGCCAGATGCTGTTCACCAAGGAGCAGATCACCCGCGGCCAAGAGCTGTTCCAGGCCAGAGGCCTGCAGGAGTACGGGTCGGTGCTCGGGCACGGCGCCTACCTCGGACCGGACTACACCGCCGAGTACCTGCGGCTGGCCACCGACAACGTCGCCGAGCAGTTCCGCGCCGAGGGCGTCTCCGACCCGCGCGACCGCGTCGTCACCGAATTCCGCACCAACCGCTACGACCCCGACACCAAGACCGTCGTCTTCACCAACCGGCAAGCCAAGGCGTTCGAGGCCATTCGCGCGCACTACGCGGACAACTGGGGCAAAGACTCCAGCAAGCGCGGTCTGCTGCCGGACTTCATCACGGACCAGGCCGACGTCAACGATCTGACCGCGTTCTTCGCGTGGACCGCTTGGGCCGCAGCCGCCGAGCGCCCGGGCCACAACTACACCTACACCAACAACTGGCCCTCCGAACCGCGCGTCGACAACGGCCCCACCGCGCAGGTCGTGGTGTGGTCGATGCTGTCGCTGGTCGCGCTGCTCGGCGGCACCGGCATCATGTTCGCCATCTACGGGCGGTGGAGCCAGAAGATCGGCTGGCACAGCGCCGAGGCGCCGACGCTCGCTTACCGCCAGCCCGGCGAGGTGACGCTGACGCCCTCGCAACGCGCGACGATCTGGTTCTTCGCGATCGTGTCCGTGCTGTTCCTGGCGCAGACGCTGGTCGGCGCCGCCGCTCAGCACTACCGGGCGGATCTGTCGACGTTCTTCGGGCTGGACCTGGCCCGGTTGCTTCCGTACAACCTTGCCCGCACCTGGCACGTGCAGCTGGCCCTGTTCTGGACGGCGGCGGCGTTCTTGGCAGGCGGAATCTTCTTGACGCCGTTCATCGCTCGCCGGGAACCGCGGCGCCAGAGCTGGCTCGCGTACGGGTTGCTCGGTGCGGTGGCGATCGTCGTCTTCGGGTCGTTGATCACCGAAGCGCTGTCGATCTACGGCGTCGATCCCGGAGGGCTCGCTGTTCTCGCAACAGTGGGAGTACCTCGACCTGCCGCGGCTGTTCCAGATTCTGCTGATCGTCGGCATGTTCCTGTGGATCGCGATCATCTGGCGCGGCATGCGCTCGCGGCTCAAGGGCGAGTCGAAGCTGAACATGCCGTGGATGTTCCTGTTCGCCGGGCTGGCGATCCCGGCCTTCTACGCGGTCGGCCTGCTGGCCAGCAGCGACACCCACTACTCCGTCGCGGACTTCTGGCGGTTCTGGGTGGTGCACCTGTGGGTCGAGGACTTCCTCGAGCTGTTCACCACGGTGATGGTGGCCTACATCTTCGTGCTGCTGGGTGTGGTGCGCCAGCGAATTGCGTTGGGCATCATCTTCCTTGACATCATCTTGTACTCCGCGGGCGGCGTCATCGGCACGATGCACCACCTGTACTTCTCGGGAACACCCGTCGAGCACATGGCGCTGGGCGCGTTCTTCTCGGCGGCCGAGGTCATTCCGCTGACATTCCTCACCGTCGAAGCGTGGGCGTTCCTGCAGCTGGGCTCGCGCCAGCAGGCCGGGGTCGATCATCCCTTCCCGCATCGCTGGGCGGTGATGTTCCTTGTGGCCGTGGGCTTTTGGAACTTCGTTGGCGCCGGCATCTTCGGCTTCCTGATCAACCTGCCGATCGTGTCGTACTACGAGATCGGCACCGCACTGACGGCCAACCACGGGCACGCGGCGATGATGGGCGTGTACGGCATGCTCGCGGTCGGTCTGGCGATGTTCGCCTTCCGGTACGTGATCCCCGCCGACAAGTGGCCGGAGAAGATGGCGCGGTTGTCGTTCTGGTGCTTGAACATCGGGTTGGCCTGGATGGTTTTCGTCACTCTGCTGCCGCTGGGTGTGCTGCAGCTGTTCCACTCCGTCAACGACGGCTACGTCGACGCCCGGTCGCTGGGCTACCTGACGGAACCCGGCAACGCAATCCTGGAGTGGCTGCGCTTCCCCGGCGACGTCATCTTCATCCTCGGCGGAGTGGTGCCGTTCATATGGATCGCCTGGCAGGCGTTGCGGCACTTCCGTTCCGGGCCTACCGCGGACGAGCTGCCCGAGCACCCGCTCTACACCGAAGTCGAGGCCGAGAAGGCGACAGCCAAGGAGTGATGATGAGCGCTTCGGTGTGGCTCGTCGCGAGTTACGCGCTGGTGCTCGTCGCGATCGCGTGGGGCATCGACCTGATGGCCCGCGGGTCGTCGCTGCGTGCCTCTCGTTGGCGCACAGGCAATTTCACCTACCACGCCGACCACGACGCCTGGATCTGCCCGCAGGATCAATGGTTGTGGCCGACGTCGTTCGACCCGAAGCACAGGGTGATGCGCTACCGCGGTCTGCCGACGGTCTGCAACAGCTGTCCGGTCAAGTCCACCTGCACGAGCTCGGATCACGGCCGTGAGGTGACCCGCGAGGTCGACCCGTGGCCGCACTCCGAGGCCGGGCGGTTTCATCGCGGAATCGCCTGCGCGGTCGCCGGAATGGCATTGGTGATGCCGCTCGCGATGCTGTTCGGCAGCCACTCCGTGGCGGACGTGCTGGTGCTGCTCGGCGCGTCGGCGGTGGTCGTCATCGCCGGATTACCGCTGGCGCGGCACTTCTGGAACACCCCGTCCAACGCGCCGGCGCATCTGCCGCACCGCACGGGTGAGGAGGAGGCGGTGGCCGCCGCGATCGACCGCTACTCCACCCGGTGGGGCGGCGGGTACGCGGCTAGGGAAGACTCCCAGCAATGACAGCATCGCTGCTAGCAGTCGGGCTCGCCGTCGTCGTCGTGCTCGTCGCGCTGGCGTTCGTCTCGCTGGCGGTGCTGCGCGAATACGAACGCGGCGTGGTGTTCCGGATGGGACATGTCCGTCCGCTGTACCAACCGGGCCTGGTGTTTCTGATCCCGCTCGCCGACCGGATGGTCCGGGTGGACCAGCGGGTGGTGACGCTGACGATCCCGCCCCAGGAGGTGATCACCCGCGACAACGTGCCTGCGCGCGTCAACGCCGTGGTGATGTTCCAGGTGACCGATCCACTGAAAGCCATTCTGGCCGTGGAGAACTACGCTGTCGCCACCTCGCAGATCGCACAGACCACGTTGCGTTCGCTGCTCGGGCGGGCAGACCTCGACACGCTGCTGGCCCACCGCGAGGATCTCAACAGCGACCTGCGGACCATCATCGAGAAGCAGACCGAACCGTGGGGCGTGCAGGTCCGCGTCGTCGAGATCAAGGACGTGGAGATCCCGGAGTCCATGCAGCGCGCGATGGCCCGCGAGGCCGAAGCGGAGCGGGAGCGGCGCGCGAAGGTGATCAACGCCCGGGGCGAACTGCAGGCCTCCGAAGAGCTGCGGCAGGCGGCCGACACCCTGTCGAGAAGCCCGGCGTCGCTGCAACTGCGTTATCTGCAAACGCTTTTGGAGCTCGGAGCCGACCAGAACTCCACCGTGGTGTTCCCACTGCCGGTCGACATCATCACACCGTTCCTGAAGAACGCACAGGTGTTGGCGCGCCTGGCAGACGACGTCACACCGGACGTCAACCATGGCCGATGAGCGCGAGGCCTTCATCGTCGACTGCCTTCTCGATGCCTTCTCCGACTTGATGAAGGCCGACCCCGAGGCGTTCCGGACGAAGTTCCGCAAGATGGCCGCCGACCCGTTCGCGTTCTATCGCGGCAGCGCTTGCGTGTTCTACGCCGACGTCGCTGCGCGCGAGGACAGGTGGGCCGACGAGCAGACGAGCCGGGTCTGGATCCAGGGCGACCTGCACGCCGAGAACTTCGGCACCTACATGGACGGCTCGGGAGTGCTGATCTTCGACGTCAACGACTTCGACGGGGCCTACGTCGGCCACTTCACCTGGGACCTGCAGCGCTTCGCTGCCAGCGTCGCGTTGATGTGCTGGCAGAAGGCGTTGTCCGACAACGAGATCCGTGAGCTCATCGGTACGTTCGTGACCGCCTACCTCAAGCAGGTCCGCTGGTTCGTCAAAAGCGAAGACGACTCGACGTTCTCGCTGAACCTGGAGACGGCCAGAGGAGCGGTACTGGGTGCGCTGCAGTCGGCACGGATGTCGACGCGACCGCAGCTGCTGGAGCGGATCACCCAGATCGACGACCACGACCGGCGTTTCCGGGAGACGCCGAGGGCGCGGCGGATCAAGGGCAGGGAACGCAGAAAGGTCGTCAGCGCGTTTCAGCGCTATCTGGAGACGATCCCGGAGACGAAGCGGTTCCGGGGCATCGCCTACGACATCAAGGACATCATCGCCAAGGCGGGCTACGGCATCGGCAGCGCCGGACTGCCCACCTACACGGTGCTGATCGAATGCTTCAACCAGGCGCTGGACAACGACGTGGTGCTGTCGATGAAGCAGGGCAACGTGGCCGCACCGAGCAGGGTGGTCGACGACGCCGAGGTTCATGGCTACTTCCTCAATCACGGCCACCGCACCGCGATCTCGCAGCGGGCGCTGCAAGCGCACGCCGACCCGCTGCTGGGCCACACCGAGATCGACGGCGTCGGCTATGTGGTAAGCGAGCTGTCCCCCTACGAGTCGGATCTGGACTGGAGCGAGCTGACCGAACCGAGCGAGCTCGCCGAGGTGATCGAGCAGCTCGGGCGTGCCGTCGCCAAGGTGCACTGCGTCAGCGACGCCGACAGCGACCAGACGCTGGTCGACTTCCAGACCGAGGACGCGATCGTCAACGTCATCGGCAGGAGCGACAACGGATTCGTCAGCGACATCGTCGAATTCGGGCTCGAATACGCCGCCACCGTCCGCGACGACCACCGCCACTTCGTCGAGGCGTTCCGGGAGGGCCGGATACCCGGCGTCACCGCGACATAGTGCTCCGCCGAATGGCCAGTTATTGCACGGTTTTCGCGAAAAACCGTGTCTCAACTTCCCATTCGAGGATGCAGGCTAGCCCAAGGCTAGCCCGGCAGCACGGGGATCGCGCCGGGAATCATCAGCGGGCGCACGTCGACCCACCGCTGCTCATTTTCGGCCGCCGCGCTCGACAGCTGCAGCACGCCGCGCTGATCGGCCACGTACACCGTCGACGGGTTGGCCACCACCGTCGACACCGGCGACGTGACATTGCGGCCTGGCGCGTCGGAGTTCACCCCGTCGAGGTTGACGTAGGACACCGGGTGCGTTGGGTCAGTGCGGCTGACCACGATGTCGTCGCCCGTGCGCCACGACAGCGACACCACCGACGAACCGAGCCCGAAACCGAGCCGGCGCGGGTACGTCAGCGCATACTCGCCGCCCGGCGTCTGCTCGACCGTCGCCAGCACGACCTGCCCGTTGATCACCATCGCCGCGCGAGTGCCGTCCCGGGACAGCTGCAGCTCGGCGATGGGGCCCGGGAACCGGGTGGTGACCGCGGTGGCGTTGACCGGGATCCGCGCCGGCTGCCCGGACGCCGCTTCCTGGATCACGCGCACCACGTTCACGCCGTCGATCACCACCCACACCGCGTTGTCCAGCGACCAACTCGGCCGCGTGATGGCGCGGCCGTCGGTCGCTTCGACCGCGACCCCGTCGGCGGGCCCGATCCACAACGACGCGTTCGCGTCCGGCTGGCCGCTGCGCAGCGCGACCACCGACGCCACGTCGCGGCCGGTGCGCGACAGCATCGCTGCCTTCTGCTCGGGCATCTGCCCGAACGATCCGGGCATGCGCGGCGCGTTGTCGTTCTCCACCGACACCAGCGTCCCGCTCACCAGCGCGTGCAGTCCGGCCGCGGCGCCGTCGTCGGCACCCGGGTCGGTGGACGCGACATCCGTCGCCTCCCAGCCGTTGGCGAAGCGGTCATCGAGTGGGGCGCCGTCGGCGTTGATCACATACGGCCCGGTGATGTCGGCGCGGGCGAACGTCCAAATGATCTCTGCGGCAACGAGTTGCCGGCTGTGCGGGTCGGTGGTCTTCAGCCCCTCCAGCTCGACGCGGGCACCACCGTAGCCGCGGCCGATCCCGGTCTTGCCGCCGTCGGCGCGGGTGACCGGACCCTGCAATCGCAGTGGCGAGGCAAGCATGTTGCGCACGGAGTTGGCCATCTCCGGGCGCGGGCCCGAGATCAGCTTGCTCATCAGTTCCGTGGGCAGTTGATCGGGATCCGACACCGCGACGTAGCGTGGGTCGGGTACGACGGTCTTGCCGGTCGGGTCGGCGAAGTACAGGTTGTGGCGCTTGTAGGTGGCCTGGAACTGCTGCCAGTCCAGGAACACGCCGTTGGGCAACCGGTCGATGCGCCACCCGCCGCTGGTCTTCACCAGTTCGATGGGCCCGGGGTCGGGAAGCGCGCCTTCGGCGGTCTCGAACACCCCGATGTCGGAGAGCGAGCCGAGGATGTCGGCGCGCATGTTCACCAAAACCCGGTCGGCGCCGCGGGTTTCGACGAACACCACGTTGTCGATCAACGTCGCGCTGCCGGCGTCGTCCCAGCCACGTGACGCCGAGTCCGTCAGGAACTGACGCGCCGCCAGATGCCGGTTGGCCGGATCGGCCGTGGCCTTGAGGAACTCGCGCAGCAGCACGTCGGGATCCATGCCCGGGGTGGGCTTGGGCAGGCTCGGCGCCGGCGATCGCTCGACGGTCCCGATGGCCTGAGGCGCCGACGACGACGGGACGCCGGCGCAACCCGAGACAGCGAGCACGAGCACGACGACAGCAGCGACGAGGGGTCTCATACGCTCTCCGCCGGCTCCCGCTGGCGTGCGGTGTGACGCTCCTTGCGTTCGGGCGCAACGGGTTTGAGCGGCAGCGGGCTCGTCGTCACCTTGTGGCCACGAACCAGCGGCAGCGTCAGCCGGAAGCAGGCGCCCTTGCCGGGCTCGCCCCAGGCTTCGAGCCGGCCCTGGTGCAGCCGTGCGTCCTCGATGCTGATCGCCAGCCCCAGCCCGGTGCCGCCGGAACGCCGGACCCGAGACGGGTCGGACCGCCAGAACCGGCTGAACACCAGCTTCTCCTCGCCCGGGCGCAGGCCCACCCCGAAGTCGCGGACCGTGACGGCGACGGTGTCGTCGTCGGCGGCCATCCGGATCTCGACCGGCTTGCGTTCGGCATGGTCGATGGCGTTGGCGATCAAATTGCGCAGGATCCGCTCCACTCGGCGGGGGTCGACTTCGGCGATCACTTCGGTGTCCGGCAATTCGACGTCCACCTCGATCCCGGCTTCGTCGGCCAGATGCCCGACGTTCTCCAGCGCGCTTCGCACCGTCGACCGAAGGTCCAGCTGCTCGACGGACAGTTCGGCGACGCCGGCGTCGTGTCTGGAGATCTCCAGCAGGTCGTTGAGCAATGTCTCGAAGCGGTCCAGCTCGCTGACCATCAGCTCGGTCGAGCGGCGCAGCGCCGGGTCGAGGTCTTCGCTGTGGTCGTAGATGAGGTCGGCGGCCATCCGCACCGTGGTCAGCGGGGTGCGCAGCTCGTGGCTGACGTCGGAGGTGAACCGCCGCTGCAGGTTGCCGAACTCCTCGAGCTGGGTGATCTGCCGCGACAGGTTTTCGGCCATGTCGTTGAACGACATCGCGAGGCGGGCCATGTCGTCTTCGCCGCGTACGGGCATGCGTTCGGTGAGATGTCCTTCGGCGAACCGCTCGGCGATCCGCGATGCCGACCGGACGGGTTGCACCACCTGCCGCGAGACGACGACTGCGATCGCGGCGAGGAGCACCAGCAGCACCGAGCCGCCGGTCAGCATGGTGCCGCGAACCAGGGCGATCGTGCTCTCTTCGCTTGACAGCGGGTAGATCAGGTAGAGCTCGAGGTTGGACACCGGCCCGGTGGTCGGGCTGCCGATGATCAACGCACGGCCCTCGAAGCCGTCGGTGTGCACGGTGGCGTACTGGTAGCTGACCTGACCCGCCTTGACGAAGTCGCGCAGCGATTCGGGAATCTGCGTCACGGGGCCGGCGGAGGTCGCCGCGCGGGGGCCGTCGCCGGGCACGACGAGCACGGCGTCGAACGTGCCGCCCACCAGGCCGCTGCCGATGCCGCCGTCGGTCTTGCGGTCGGTGAGCGTGTTGCGAGCCAGTTGCAGGCTGCTGTCCAGCGAGCGGCTCTCCTCGCCGCCGACGATGCCGCTGACGGTGGTGCGGGCCCGCTCGATCTCCTCTGTTGCGGCGTGCACCTTGGCATCGAGCACGCGGTCGGTGATCTGGCTGGTCAGCACGAAGCCGAGGGCCATGATCACGAGCAGAGACAGCCCGAGCGTCAGAGTCACCACCCGCAGCTGAAGCGAGCGACGCCACGCGAGGCCGATGGCTCGACTCAACGCATTCAGCCCGCGGAAGACGGGGCCAGATCGCCCCCACCAGCGACTCTGGATGCGTCGCCGCGAGCCCCAGATCATGGCCACCGCCGGGCGGCGGAGGTCACGGCCACCGCCGAGCGGTGAAATCTCACGGCCACCGCCGAGCGGTGAAATCTCACGGAGGTCCGGCCTTGTATCCCACTCCTCGAACAGTCAGCACAACTTGCGGGTTCTCGGGATCCTTCTCGACCTTGGCCCGGAGCCGCTGGACGTGCACGTTCACCAAACGGGTGTCGGCCGGATGGCGGTACCCCCACACCTGTTCGAGCAGCACATCACGAGTAAACACCTGCCGCGGTTTGCGCGCCAACGCCACCAGCAGGTCGAACTCCAGTGGCGTGAGCGAGATCTGCTCGCCCTGACGTGTCACCTTGTGGGCGGGCACGTCGATGTCGACGTCGCCGATCGAGAGCATCTCGGCGGGCTCATCCTCATTGCGCCGCAACCGCGCGCGCACCCGGGCAACCAACTCCTTGGGTTTGAACGGCTTCATCACGTAGTCGTCGGCGCCGGACTCCAGCCCGAGCAACGACGTCGACGGTGTCGGTCTTGGCGGTCAGCATCACGATCGGCACACCGGAGTCGGCGCGCAGCACGCGGCACACGTCGATGCCGTTCATGCCGGGCAGCATCAGGTCCAGCAGCACCAGATCGGGGCGGAGCTCGCGCACCGCGGTCAGCGCCTGGGTGCCGTCGCCGATCACCGCCGTGTCGAAGCCCTCGCCTCGCAACACGATGGTCAGCATCTCGGCGAGCGATGGATCGTCGTCGACCACAAGAATCCTTTGCCTCATGGTGTCCATGGTGTCACCAGATCGGGATAAATCCCGGCTACCACACGGGCGTTTTGCGCGCTCTTCCTCCCGTGAGCAGACGCGCAATCGCATCCGGGAGGCCACGGTAATGCGATTCCGCGTCTCCTCACGCGGTGAGAATGCCAGCGAGCGCGGCTGCTTCGACGTCAGGACCGGCGATGTGCCATGGCCCGCCGAAGCTCGCGTTTGCCAAGTCCGGCGTACACCTCGGCGGTGCGCTGCTGTAGGTCGTCGTCGCGCTCGTAGGAGTCCCTTCTGCGTTCGGCGTCGTTTTTCTCGCGGTGACGGGCGCGCTCGGCGGCCAGCGTCGCGGGCACGTCGAGCAGCACCTGCCAGTCCGGGGCGGGCAGGTGCAGCCGCTCGTATTCGAGGCTCCTCACCCACTCGACGACCTCTCCGTTCGCTTGCTGGTGCAGCCGGGCAGCGCTGTAGGCGGCGTTGGAGGCGACGTAGCGGTCGAGGATGACGACGTCGTAGGCGTCTCGCAGTTGGCTGATCTCGTCGCGAGCGCCCGCGCGGTCGAGCGCGAACAGCACGGCCATGGCATACACCGACGAGGCGAGATCGCCGTGTTCGCCGTGCAGTGCCTCGGCCGCGAGGTCGGCCGCGACCGAACGGTGATAGCGCGGGAACGCCAGGCTGGCGACCGAGCGGTGACTGCCTTCGAATGCCGCGCGCAGGCCGTCGCACAGGGTGCGCTTGCCGGCGCCGTCGACGCCCTCGATCGCGATGAGCACGCGGCGAGCTTATCGGCGAACGGCGCAGCTCACTCGGTGCCGGCCCGCAACCACTGCCACGCCTCGGCAAGCTGATCGAGGCGAAATGTCCGCAGCTCGCCCTTCATCAGCATCGACGCAGGCACCTTCACGCACCATTCCTCCCATTTGGGACCGCCAACCATCGCGACCTTCGCAAAGTGCCGCCGGTGCTTCACAACGACGGTGGTATTGGCCCATGCCGCCCCTAGGCTCCAACCCACGAAGGTCTCGTCCATGAGGAACAGCGCCTTCACCGTGGAAAACTGGTCGACCAGCGACTGGATGCGCGGTGCGAGCACGTCGCGGTAGTCTGCCCGGCTCACCTTTCCGCTCGCTCGGATACCGACAGTGTCGCCGGCGCTCTCCGTGACCTCGATCACCCCGATGGTCTCCGGCTCGTATATGGCGCGAACATCGCATCGGCGGCTTCCGCCGCTTCTTGCGGCGCCTCGATCACCAGCTTCACGGCGTTCGTCCCGGCGCCAACAGTGAATTCGAGGAACGGGCAGCACGCCTGCTCGCGGCGAACGCACTCCCGCACCCGCGCGGCGGCCGAGGGCTCATAGGTCAGCTCGATTCGCCGACCATCACGCCGGTAATCGCGCAGGGTGGCCGCGTTGAGTTCCTCGATCCACGCCAGTCGGTCTTTGTAGTCGGCGACGCCGAGCCTGCAAGCGATTGCCGAGGGTTCCGTATCGGCCATGCGTCGATCGTCGTCGTTCAAGTGGCTTGAGGTTCAAGGGGACGAGCGAGAGAATTTGTTATGGGGTTCAAGATTGGCGAACTCGCACGCGCGACCGGCATCACCACGCCAACCATCCGGTACTACGAGGAAATAGGCCTCCTCCCTGCCTCCAGGCGTGTGGGCGCCCAGCGCCACTACGACGACGACGATGTACGACGGCTGACGTTCGTCCGTCGCTGCCGGGAGTTCGGATTTCCGATCACGCAGGTCCGAATCCTCGCAACGCTGATGCAAGACAACGATCGTTCCTGCACGGAGGCAAGAGACGTCGCGAGGGCGCACCTCGCGGCGGTCCGAGAGAAGTTGCTCGAGCTGCGCGCGCTTGAGCACAGCATCGCCAGTTTCATCCAAACAGCGGATGTCGTCTGCCAGGGCGGATCGGGCACGGACTGCGTTGTGCTCGACAAACTCGCTGAGCCGGAGGAGACGAAATGACGGCGCGGAACGCGCCCGATATCCGCTACTCCGTGGAGCCCGGTGACGCGCGGGCGTTCACCGCACGATTCGACCGGCTCTATTCCCGGCTGGCTCGCCCCTATGATCTCGCGGTCAAGCTGCTGCCGGTCTGGAGGCACTGGCTACGCGCGGCGCTGCCACACATCCGCGGCCCGCGCGTACTCGAGGTTTCTTTCGGCACCGGCTGGTTGCTCACGCAGTACGCCACCGAATTCGAGACCCAGGGCGTCGACCTCAACGAGCGCATGGTGGCGATCGCGCGGCGAAATCTTGAGCGGGCGGGTGTGGGCGCCGAACTGCGACAGGCAAACGTCGAGGCGCTGCCTTATCCCGACGAACGCTTCGACACTGTCGTCAACACGATGGCCTTCAGCGGCTATCCCAACGGTCGGCGCGCGATGTCGGAACTCCATCGCGTGCTGCGCCCACAAGGGCGGATCGTGATGATCGACATTGGTTATCCTCCCGACGGCAACCGGCTGGGGACCGTTCTTGCCGACATGTGGAAGCGGTCCGGCGACTTGCTGCGTGACATGCCACCGCTCTTCGCGAGCTTCGGCTTTGATGTTCATCAGGAGTCGATCGGCGGCTTCGGCAGCGTCCACCTCTACATCGCGACCAAGCGGTAAAAGGTCAGCCCGCACCCCCCGTCCCCATGGTCGCGCCGAGTTACCCCGACGGCTCGAGCGCCAGCGGCGACGGCGCTGTGTGCGGATCGGGTCGCCGGCGCAGACTCGATGCGCGCTGGCTCAGTACCGGTAGTGCTCGGCCTTGTACGGGCCGTCGACGTCGACGCCGATGTACTCCGCCTGGTCCTTGGACAGCTTGGTCAGCTGGCCGCCGAGTGCCTGAACGTGGATGCGGGCCACCTTCTCGTCGAGCTTCTTGGGCAGCCGGTACACCTCGTTGTCGTACTCGTCGTTCTTTGTCCACAGCTCGATCTGCGCGATCACCTGGTTGGAGAAGCTGTTGCTCATCACGAACGACGGGTGCCCGGTCGCATTGCCCAGGTTCAGCAGCCGGCCCTCGCTCAGCACGATGATCGACTTCCCGTCGGGGAAGACGAACTCGTCGACCTGAGGCTTGATGTTGATGCGGCGGATCTTCGGATCGCGTTCCAGCGCGGCCATGTCGATCTCGTTGTCGAAGTGGCCGATGTTGCCCAGGATCGCCTTGTCCTTCATCGCCCGCATGTGCTCGAGCGTGATGATGTCCTTGTTCCCGGTCGCCGTGATCACGATGTCGGCGTCACCGATCGCGTCCTCGACGGTCTTGACGTCGAAGCCCTCCATCAGCGCCTGCAGTGCGTTGATCGGGTCGATCTCGGTGACGGTGACGCGCGCCCCCTGGCCCTTCAGCGACTCCGCGCAACCCTTGCCCACGTCCCCGAAGCCACAGATCAAAACGTTCTTGCCGCCGATCAGCACGTCGGTGCCGCGGTTGATGCCGTCGATCAGCGAGTGCCGGGTGCCGTACTTGTTGTCGAACTTGCTCTTGGTCACCGAGTCGTTGACGTTGATGGCCGGGAACGTCAACTCCCCGGCCGCCGCGAACTGGTACAGCCGCAGCACGCCCGTCGTCGTCTCCTCCGTGACGCCCTTGACCGACTCGGCGATCTTCGTCCACTTGGTCTTGTCGGATTCGAAGCGCTCCCGCAGCCGCGAGAGGAAGACCTTCCACTCGGTGGGGTCGTCATCTTCGGCGGGCGGCACCACGCCCTGCTTCTCGAACTCGGCGCCGCGCAGCACGAGCATCGTCGCGTCGCCGCCGTCGTCGAGGATCATGTTCACCGGCTCCCCCGGCCAGGTCAGCATCTGCTCGGTGGCCCACCAGTACTCCTCGAGCGTCTCGCCCTTCCACGCGAAAACCGGCACACCCACCGGCTCCTCCGGAGTGCCGTTCGGGCCCACCACCACAGCGGCCGCCGCGTGATCCTGGGTGGAGAAGATGTTGCAGGACGCCCACCGCACCTGCGCCCCGAGCGAGACCAGCGTCTCGATCAGCACCGCGGTCTGCACCGTCATGTGCAGCGAGCCGGAAATCCGGGCGCCCTTGAGCGGCAGCACCTCGGCGTACTCGCGGCGCAGCGCCATCAGTCCCGGCATCTCGTGCTCGGCCAGCCGGATCTCCTTGCGGCCGAATTCGGCCAGCGCCAGGTCGGCCACCTTGTAGTCGATGCCGTTCCGGACGTCAGCAATCAGCCGGTTCTCGGTCGCGGAGCCGCAGAGGCGGCGACATCAGCTTTCGTCATTTCTTCCTTCTTATGCATACGCGGCGATCACGCGTCGCCAGGCCGCTAACTCTTTTCGGTAACACCGTATCGTTCGGCAAACGGCGTCATCAGCCTGGCTAGGTCGTCGGCCACGTTGTAATCGGCCTCCGGCGGCATCGACACGTAGCTCAGCGCCAGCCGCACGATCGCGCGCGCCAGCACGCCGGCGTCCTCGTCGGACGCCTTCACCCAACTCTGCGCGAACGACGCAGTCAGCCGCTGCGAGCAGTGGTTGATAATCGGACCGCTGTCGGTGGTGATCAGCTGCAGCAGGTCCGGCTTGGCCTCGCCGTTGAGCAGCGAGATCACCAACGGGTCGGCCGCGGACTCGGCGAAGAAAGCCCGAAAGCCCTGCACGAACACCGAATAGATGTTGCCCTCGTTGCGGTTGATCTCATCGTCGATGACGTCGACGAGGCGGTCGGCCAGCCGCAGCGCGTACCCCTGCGCCAACCCCTGCCGCGAGCCGAACTCGTTGTAGATCGTCTGGCGGCTGATGCCCGCGGCGCGCGCGACGTCGGACAGCGTGATCGCCGACCAGTCGCGGGTCAGCAGCAAATCCCGCATGCCGTCGAGGATCGAGTCGCGCAACAGCGCACGCGACGCCTCGGCATACGAAATCCGCTGATTCACACGCGCGACTGTAACGGTCACGCGCGGGCGATCTCGACCATCACGAAGTCCGTCTTGGCCGCGCCGCAGTCGGGGCAGCTCCAGTCGTCGGGAATGTCGTCCCAGCGGGTCCCTGCAGCGATGCCGTCCTCGGGCCAGCCCAGCGCCTCGTCGTACTCGAAGCCGCACTGCACACACTGATAAAGCTTGTAATCCATTCCTCTTCCTTTCACTCTGGGCGAGGGTTTCTCGGACTTTGCGCCCTGAGCGCAGACTCAACAGAACTAGACGGTCTCGAAGTCCGTCTTCTCGCGCACCCCGCAATCCGGGCAGCACCACTCGTCGGGAATCTGGTCCCAACTGGTCCCGGCCGGAAAGCCTTCCCGCGCAGCCCCTTTGGCTTCGTCATAGACGTAGTCGCAGCCCGGGCAGCGGTATGCGCTCATGCGCCTGCTCCGTACTTGGTGAGCAACTTCTCCCGCTTCGCCGGATGCAGGTGGACGCGGGTGATGTCGCCGTCGTAGTGCGCGAGCACCTTGGGGTCCATCACCTTGCGCCACAACGGCGGAACCAACGTCAGCAGGATCATGCTGGCGTAGCCGCTCGGCAGGTTCGGTGCACCGTCGAAGCTGCGCAGGGTCTGGTAGCGGCGGGTGGGATTGGCGTGGTGGTCGCTGTGCCGCTGCAGGTGGTACAGGAAGACGTTGGTGACGATGTGGTCCGAATTCCAGCTGTGCTGGGGCGTGCACCGCTCATAGCGGCCGTTGGCCGTGTTCGATCCTCTTCGCGCAAGCGGCTCATCGACCTTCTGCCGCAGCAGCCCGTAATGCTCGAGGTAGTTCACCACCTCCAGCAGCGAGAACCCGAACACCGCCTGGATCACGACGAACGGGATCAACGCCCACCCGAACACCGCCAGCAGCACACCCCACAGCACCACCGACATCAGCCACGCGTTCAGCACGTCATTGCGAATGTCGAAGGGACTCTTGCCGAGCCGGCGCATGCGCTGAGCCTCCAGCTCCCACGACGACCGCACGCTCCCCCACACGCTGCGCGGCAGGAACGCCCAGAGGCTCTCGCCCATCCGCGAGCTGGCCGGGTCTTCGGGGGTGGCGACGCGCACGTGGTGACCCCGGTTGTGCTCGATGTAGAAATGCCCGTAAAAGGTCTGTGCCAGTGTGATTTTCGAGAGCCAGCGTTCCAGTGCGTCCTTCTTGTGCCCGAGCTCGTGGGCGGTGTTGATGCCGACGCCGCCGAGCACCCCCACCGACAGCGCGACGCCGAGCTTGCCGACCCAGCCCAGCGGTCCGTCGTAGCCCAGCCAGCTGACGTTGTCGGCAGTGAACAGGTAGGCGCCGAAGATGATGCTGGCGTACTGAAACGGGATGAACGCGTACGTGCAGTAGCGGTAGTACTTGTCGTTCTCCAGCCGCTCCATCGCCTCGTCGGGCGGGTTCTGCCCGTCGGCGCCGAACGTCAGGTCGAGCAGCGGCAGCAGCACGAACAGCAGCATCGGGCCGATCCACAGCGGCACCTGCGAGGCGGTATGCCAGCCCAGCTGGTTCATCGCCCAGACCAGCGGCAGCACCACGAACAGCGCGGTCGGGGCGACCAGCCCCGTGAGCCACAGATACCGCTTCCTGTCGCGCCATTGCCTCACATCGACTGCTGACGTCATCACACATAACCCTTTCCGTCGACCGATCGAGGTTGACTTTAACGGAGGATTTGTCGCTTGTCTAGACAATAGTCGCTATTTTGTAAACCACCCGGCGCGACGAGCGAGAAGTTACGGTTGTTGATCAGCGACTTTCACGACGCTGGGTGCTATCTCGGCGCAGCGGAGGCAACGGCACGGCGCGCGAGCACCGAGTTGCGGCGCCCGTACGCGAAATAGATGACCATGCCGAGCACCATCCAGACCGCGAAGCGGATCCACGTCAGCAGCGTCAGGTTCAGCATCAGCCACAGGCAGGCAAGAATCGCCGCGATCGGCAGCCACGGCACCCACGGCGCACGGAAGTCTCGGCGAAGGTCCGGCCGGGTGCGCCGCAGGATGATCACGCCCGCGGACACCAGGATGAACGCGAACAGCGTGCCGACGTTCACCATCTCCTCGAGCTTGCCGATCGGGAACACCGATGCCGCCAGCGCGATCAGGATGCCCACCAGGATCGTGGTGCGCACCGGCGTGCCGTGCGCGCCGGTCCTGGCCAACGGCCGGGGCAGCAGCCCGTCGCGCGACATCGCGAACAGCACCCGGGTCTGCCCGAGGATCAGCACCATCACGACAGTTGTCAGCCCCGCGAGCGCCCCGATCGCGATGATCTGCGCCGCCCACGTCACGCCGTTGGCCTCGAACGCGGTGGCCAGGTTCGCGTGCCCGTCGGGGCTGTCCTTCAATTCGGTGTAGCGCACCATCCCGGACAACACGATGGACACCGCGACGTAGAGGACGGTGACGATCGCGAGGGTGGCCAGAATGCCGCGCGGCACGTCACGCTGCGGCTTCTTGGTCTCTTCTGCAGTGGTCGCGACGACGTCGAACCCGATGAACGCGAAGAACACAATCGACGCCCCGGCCAGCAGGCCGTACCACCCGTAGGTGCTGCCGCCCGCGCCGGTTATCAGCGAGAACAACGACTGGTCGGCCTGCGACTCACTGGGCTGCGCCGGCGGCACGAACGGGCTGAAGTTGGAGACCTTGATGTAGAAGGCGCCGACGACGACCACCAGCAAGACCACCGCCACCTTGATCGCCGTGATGGCAAGGCTGACGTGGGCCGAGAGCTTCGTGCCCAGCGCCAGCAGCGTGGTCAGCACCGCGATGATCAGCAGCGCACCCCAGTCGAGCGTGAGCGGACCCAATTCCGTTGTCCCGCCCGAGAATCCGAAGACGGTGCCCAGATATGAGGACCAGCCCTTGGCCACCACCGCTGCCCCGACGGCGAACTCGAGGATCAGGTCCCAGCCGATGATCCAGGCGACGAGTTCGCCGAAAGTCGCATACGAGAACGTGTAGGCGCTGCCGGCGACGGGCACCGTCGACGCGAACTCCGCGTAGCACAGCGCGGCCAGCCCGCATGCGACGGCGGCGATCAGAAACGAGATCGAGATCGCCGGGCCGGTGAGGTTGCCGGCGGTCGACGCGGTGACCGTGAAGATCCCGGCGCCCACCACCACCGACACGCCGAAGACCGTCAGGTCCCACCAGTTCAGGTCCTTGCGCAGCCGCGTCGACTCCTCATCGGTGTCCTCGATCGACTGCTCGACGGACTTCGTGCGCAGGTCCATGTGGTCTCCCTCTCACGGTCTGCTCTAATGTGCCCCCATGAAGCGGCGCGGGAAACATGCAGTCGTTATCGGGGCCAGCATCGCAGGATGCTGCGCGGGGCGGGTGCTGTCGGACTACTACGACCGGGTGACGCTCTTCGACCGCGACGACCTGCCGGCGCAGCCCGCGAACCGGTCGGCGGTGCCTCAGGGCCGCCACGTGCACATCCTGATGTCGCGCGGCGCGCAGGAGTTCGGCGCGCTGTTTCCCGGGCTGCTCGACGACATGGTCGCCGCTGGGGTTCCGATCCTGGAAGACCAGCCGGGGTCGATCCACTTCGGGGCGGCCGGGCACGTGCTGGGCATACCGACCGAGTTGGAGGAGACGTTCACCACCTACGTGCCGAGCCGGCCTCACCTGGAGTGGCAGATCCGCCGGCGCACCGCCTGGCTGCCCAACGTCGAGATCCGGCAGCGCTCGGTGAACGCGCCGTGTTACGACGCGGCGACACAGCGGGTGACGGGCGTGGAGCTGGAAGGTGGCGAGTTCGTCGAAGCCGACCTCGTCGTCGACGCCACCGGCCGCGGCACCCGACTGCCAGTGTGGTTGTCCAAGTGGGGATTTGAGCGCCCGGTCGAGGACACCGTCGACGTCGGCATCGGCTACGCGACGCAACAGCTGCGGATCCCGGACGGGCTGATCGAGGAGAAGGTGGTGGTCGCCGGGGCGTCGCGTGCGCAGCCGGTCGGCATCGGGATGCTCTATTACGAGGACGGCACCTGGGGCCTGACCACGTTCGGTGTCGGCAAAGTCGAGCCGCCGCACACGTTCGCCGAGATGTGCGGCGTCGCCGACGTGGTGCTGCCGCAGCACGCGGCGGCGATCCGGCAAGCCACACCGCTCGGCGAGATCGCGTTCCACAAGTATCCGACCAGTCGCTGGCGCCGCTACGACAAGCTGACCCGCTTCCCCGCCGGCATCGTGCCGTTCGGCGACGCGGTGGTCAGCTTCAACCCGACCTACGGGCAGGGAATGACAATGACGTCGCTGCAGGCCGGTCATCTGCAGCGGGCGCTGGACGCCCCCGACGACGACATTGCAGGCCGGCTCAACCGCGCCACCGCCAAGACCACCTACCCGGTGTGGACGATGAACGCGATCGGCGACCTGATGTTCCACAACGCCACCGGACAGATGCCACGGTGGTATGGCCCGGTGGGCAATCTGTTCGAACAGTTCCTCGGCGCGGCCGAGACGGAACCCGTTCTGGCGGAATGGTTCTTGCGCCGGTTCTCGCTTCTCGACAGCTTGTACATGATCCCGTCGGCACGGATCTTCGGACGCACGGTGCGCCACAACATGCGGGCCTGGTGGGCCGAGCGCCGGAACGGGCACGCCAAAGGCGCGCGCGATCGAGATCTGGTTGCCAGTCGTTAGCCGGAGGTCTTGCTCGCGCGCCGAGTCACGGTGCACGTGAAGCGCGGCTGCAGGTAACCTTCGGTGCCATGGCGGGGACGCGATGAGCGCAGGTCTTTTCGGGCTCCTCGATGACGTTGCCGCGCTAGCCAAGCTCGCGGCCGCGTCGGTCGACGACATCGGCGCGGCGGCCGGCCGCGCCACCACGAAGTCGGCCGGAGTTGTCGTCGACGACACGGCGGTGACGCCGCAGTACGTTCACGGCATCGCCGCCGAGCGCGAGTTGCCGATCATCAAACGAATCGCGATCGGGTCCCTGCGTAACAAGCTGGTGTTCATCCTGCCTGCCGCATTGCTGCTCAGTCAGTTCGCGCCGTGGCTGCTGACGCCGGTCCTGATGATCGGCGCGACGTACCTCTGCTTCGAGGGTGCAGAGAAGGTATGGGGTCGCCTCCGGGGCCACGACCACCATGCCGTGCCGACCACGGCCGTCGGCGGTGACGTCGAACGTCAGATGGCGGCCGGGGCCATTCGCACCGACTTCATCCTGTCCGCCGAGATCATGGTGATTGCACTCAACGAGGTCGCCAATGAGCCGTTCCTGCCGCGGCTCATCATCTTGGCCATCGTCGGCGTCGTCATCACTGCCGCGGTGTACGGCGTGGTCGCGGCGATCGTGAAGATGGACGACATCGGGCTGAGCCTGGCGCAGCGCACCTCACAGTTTACGCAGCGGATCGGACGCGGGCTGGTCGCCGGGATGCCCAAGTTGCTTGCCGCGCTCTCGGCCATCGGTACGGTCGCGATGCTCTGGGTCGGCGGCCACATTCTGCTTGTCGGGACGGACGATGTTGGCTGGCACGCACCATACGGCCTCGTCCACCACGCGGAAAATTTCGTCCATCACGCCGCTGCGGGCGTCGGCGGCGTGTTGGCCTGGCTGACCAACACCGCGGCGTCCGCCGTGATCGGGTTGGCCGTCGGGGCGCTGGTCGTCGCGATCGTGCACGTGCTTCCGTTCCGTCGGCGAGAGAAGCATCAAGCGTCACACCACTAGAGCCCTGTGGTGACGCGGAACAACTCCGCCGGCCGCTCGGCCAGAAGACGGATCGGCCCGTCGTCTGCCGGCACCCATGCGGCCTGCCCCCGCTCGAGTGTCAACGACGACGACTTCGCATGCAGTTGCACGGCACCGGACGTGCACAGCACCAACTGCGGTCCGTCATGGCGCAAGGCGGCGTCGATTTCGTGGCCCAGGTGTTCGCCGTCGATGTGCAGGCGTGACACCGCGAACTCGTCGGCCGACACACCGTAGACCAGTTCCGAGCCGTCACAATGCATTTCGGGCCGCAAGAACGATTCGGCGACGGGATTGAAGTCCAGGATCCGCAACAGCTCGGGCACGTCGACGTGCTTGGGTGTCAGGCCGCCGCGTAACACGTTGTCCGAGTTGGCCATCACCTCCATCGCCACACCATGCAGGTAGGTGTGCAAGTTGCCGGCGGGCAGGAAGATCCCCTCGCCCGGTCTCAGGTGCATCCTGTTGAGCAGCAGTGCCGCCAGCACCCCGGCGTCGCCGGGATACCGCTCGCCGAGCTCGAGCACCGTCTTCGCCTCGTCGGCGAAATCGGCTGCGCCGGAACGCACGTAGTCGATGGCACCGTCGAGCAGCGCGGGCACCAGGATGTCGAGATTGGGCTGCGGCGCAGTGATCCAGGTGGTGAACAGCGCCCGCAATCCATCGGCGTCGGGCTGGCCGGTGAGCAGTTCGACGAACGGATTCAGCTCGGGCACCGCCAGCGCCTTCATCAGTTCGATGGTGCGTGGCACGTCGCGGAAGCCGGCCAGAGCCTCGAATGGCTGGAGCGCGATCACCAGTTCCGGTTTGTGGCTCCGGTCGCGGTAGTTGCGAGTCGGTGAGTTGACCGGGATGCCGAGCCGCTCCTCACGATCGAACCCTTCGGCGGCCTGCTGCGCGCTGGGGTGCGCTTGCAGTGACAACGGCTCGTCGGCGGCAAGCACCTTGACGAGAAACGGCAGGCATTCCCCGAATCGCTCGACAACCGCGGTACCCAGCTGGCCCTCCGGGTCGACGGTCAGCGTGTCCAGTAGTGACTGGTCGCCCGCCTCGGTCTGCAGCCACGCGGGATCGCCGGGGTGTGCGCCGAACCACAGTTCGGCCTCGGGATGCGGTGTGGGCGTTGGTCTTCCGGTGAAGTCGGCGATCGCGGTGCGCGACCCCCACGCGTAGGTACGCACCGCGCCACGTAACAGATGCACGACGCTAACCTCGGACCAATCGCAGGTACACCGCGGCCATCTCCAGTCGCACCGCCAGCACCGCCAGTTGTGCATCGGCACTGCTGATGATGCCCGCGGTGGCGTCGGCGACATCTTGAGCACCCACCAGGTCGACG
This sequence comes from uncultured Actinomycetota bacterium, assembly GCA_963775205.1. Lineage (GTDB taxonomy): Bacteria > Actinomycetota > Actinomycetes > Mycobacteriales > Mycobacteriaceae > Mycobacterium. The sequence goes on from CAVZHV010000002.1 coordinate 1,068,211, forward strand.
TCGTCGAATCCGGCGGTGCGCGCCGCCACCACGGGCCGTTCGTCGTTGAGCGCCAACGCCAGCACACGCAAGCGATCCGGCAGCGGTCCGTCGAGTTGTTCGTCGTGGAAAAGAGCATCCACCGAGTCGGTCGCCACGCTGCGCAGCGCGATCACGGCTTCGGCCAGGCCGGCCGCGGCGGCGACGGTGCCCGCCACCCGCAACAGGACGGAACTGCCGTGCTGGGCCAACGCCAGTGCGGCGGCGGAGTCGGCAGCGAGCACCACCCGCCGGGACACCATTCGCCCCGCCAGCGCCTTGGCCGGGTTCGTGAACAACTCGCGGGCCGCGCTGCTGCGCAGCACCTCCGCGTCGACTTCATTCGCCAGGCCGCCGATGTCGGTGCGCACCGCGCCGTCGACGGCGGCGACCGCGGCCAGCCCGGAAGCCAGATAGCGGGTCACGCCGAACGCGTCGTCGAGCGGCAGCCGCGGCTCGAGCACCGCCGCGCGGCCGGCGGCCGCATCGCGCAGCGGGCCTTCGAACGGCGCGACGACCACCAGGCGCGCGCCCCGTCGGGCGGCCATCGAAGCGGCACCGACCAGCGCCGGATCGCCCGCGTCGTCGCCGGCCACCACGACCACGTCCAGCGGACCGATCCACGGCGGCGCGCCCGCGGCGACCATGATCGGCTGGGCCGCGCCCTGCCCGACGAGCGCCGAGACCATGCGGCCGGCGGTGGCGGCGGTGCCACGGGCCGCCACCCAGATCACGGTGCGGGGCGCGGGTCCGGCCAACGACTCGAGTGCGCCCTCCTCGACCGCCGCGGCGATGGCGCGAACGTGCGCACCGGCCGTCGAAGCGGCGCGCAGCAGGCCGTCGCGGTCGGCGCCGACGAGGCCGTCGGCGTCGTCGAGGTCGATCGCGGAGCGCGTGGTGTTCATCCGGAAACACCTGCGCGAGAAGTGATTTCGGCTGCGATCTTGTCGACGATCGAATCGACCGCCGCCTTGGTGCGCGCCTCGACGTTCAGCCGCAGCAGGGGCTCGGTGTTGGACATCCTGATGTTGAACCAGGTGCCCTCACCCAGGTCGACGGTGACCCCGTCCAGGTGGTCGATCGACACGATCTGCGTGCCGAAGGACCGCAGCACCGCATCGATGCACGCCTGCGCGTCGTCGACGGTGAAGTTGATCTCGCCGGACGCTTCGTACCGCTGATAATCGGCCATCAGGTCCGACAGCCGCCGCTCCTGTTCGCCCAGCGCCGCCAGCACGTGCAACGCCGCGAGCATGCCGGAGTCGGCGCCCCAGAAGTCGCGGAAGTAGTAGTGCGCCGAATGTTCGCCGCCGAAGATCGCGCCGGTCTGAGCCATCAGCGCCTTGATATAGGAGTGCCCGACGCACGAGCGCACCGGGGTGCCGCCGCGCTCGATCACCAACTCGGGCACCGCGCGGGACGTGATCAGGTTGTGGATCACGGTGGCGCCGATCTCGCGGGAAAGCTCGCGAGCGGCCACCAGCGCGGTGACCGCCGACGGTGACACCGGCTCGCCGCGCTCGTCGACCACGAAACAGCGGTCGGCGTCGCCGTCGAACGCCAAGCCGATGTCGGCGCCGGTCGCGCGGACGCGGTTCTGCAGATCGACCAGGTTGGCCGGGTCCAGCGGGTTGGCCTCGTGGTTGGGGAAGCTGCCGTCGAGCTCGAAATACAAAGGTTCCATCGTGATCGAGTCGATCGGGCCGAGCACCGCCGGCGCGGTGTGGCCCGCCATCCCGTTGCCCGCGTCGACGACCACGCGCAGCGGCCGAGTACCGGTGAGGTTGACCAGCGAGCGCAGAAACGTGCCGTAGTCGGCGAGCACGTCGCGGTCGGTGACCTCGCCCGCCGGCCCGTCGTAGGTTGGCACGCCGGCGATCACGTCGTCGGCGATGACGTCGAGCCCGGTGTCGCGACCGACCGGCTTGGCGCCGGCCCGGCACAGCTTGATCCCGTTGTAGGCGGCCGGGTTGTGGCTGGCGGTGAATATCGCGCCGGGGCAGTCGAGGAATCCGGATGCGAAGTACAGCTGGTCGGTGGAGGCCAGCCCGATGCGGACCACGTCGAGGCCCTGGCCGGTCACGCCGGAGGCAAACGCCGCCGCGAGCGTGGGCGAGCTCTCCCGCATGTCGTAGCCGACCGCGACCTTGGTGGCATCTTCGTTCCGCAGCAGCCGTGCGAATGCTGCGCCCACGTCGAACACGAACGGCTCGTCGATCTGTTCACCGACCAAGCCGCGAACGTCATAGGCCTTGATGACGCGGTGAACTTCCGCGGCGGGCCGGGACATGACGAAAGCTGACTCCTGTCGGGAACGCGACTGCTCTGGCCAGCCTAACCGCTAGCCACGACGGCGCTTCGGCCTTGGGATAGATCAGGCCTCGAGCCGAGGCGTCTGCTTACGGGGGCGGGTCGGGCAGCACGCGAAGGTGGCCGCGTCGCCGGCCGACCTTGGCGGGCTGGGTGGAAGGAGGCGCCAGCACGGCACCGTTGGTGCCGACGGGTGCGCCGTTGGTGAGGTCGGTGTAATCGCCGAACGCTGCGCTGCCGTTGCCGAACATCACGCCGTCCCGCCTCTCGCGCACGGCGTCGGCAAGGGCCACGAGGTCGTCTTCGTCGGGGCTGCTCGGCAGGGGGCCGGCGTGGCGGACCAGCTCCCACCCGCGCGGCGCGGTGATGCGGCCGGCGTGCGAGACGCAGAGGTCCCACGAGTGGGGTTCGGCCGCGGTGGCAAGCGGCCCGATGACCGCGGTCGAGTCGGAGTAGACGAACGTCAGCGTCGCGACCGCATACTGCGGACACCCGGGCCGGCAGCACCGACGGGGAACGTTCACGTCGGGAAGGCTATCGCGCGTAATCCCCCGCCGGTGACGGACACGCGCACGGTCCGAGGCGAAGATCTCCAACCGTTACGATCGCCCCCGTGGCCGGTAGACGCAGTTCCCGGCGGCGGGAGATGCGTGGTCCGCTGTTGCCGCCGACGGTGCCCGGATGGCGTACCCGCGCGGAGCGATTCGACATGGCGGTACTCGAGGCCTACGAGCCGATCGAACAGAGGTGGGCGGATCGGGTGTCGGCGCTTGACGTCGCGGTCGACGAGATCCCGCGCATCACAGCGAAAGACCCCTACAGCGTGCAGTGGCCGCCGGAGGTGGTGGCCGACGGCCCGATCGCGCTGGCCCGTTTGATCCCCGCGGGGGTGGACGTCCGCGGCAACTCGACGCGAGCGCGAATCGTGTTGTTTCGCAAACCGATCGAGCGGCGCGCCAAGCACAGCGACGAACTCGCGGATCTGCTGCACGAACTGCTGGTGGCTCAGGTGGCCACGTATCTGGGCGTCGAGCCGTCCGTCATCGACCCGACGATCGACGACGACTGAGCTGTTGCCGGCGCGGCTAGATGATGCCGCGCTTGAGGCGACGGCGCTCGCGCTCCGAGAGCCCGCCCCAGATGCCGAAGCGCTCGTCATGGGCAAGCGCGTACTCGAGGCACGCGTCGCGCACCTCGCAGCCCATGCAGATGCGCTTGGCTTCGCGCGTGGAGCCGCCCTTCTCCGGGAAGAACGCCTCCGGATCGGTTTGGGCACACAGTGCCCGCTCCTGCCATTGATCCTCAGGAGTTTCTGGCGCCAGGCCGAAAGCCTCGGGCACCAAAGTCAAGTGAGCACGTTTGGCGGTGCCCATGATTTCTGCGCTGGAGGGGGTTTGCGGCGTGCTGCCCACAGCGCTCAAGCCCCGGTCGCCCAGCCGGATCGGTTGCGGGAAATCGATGTGCTCGTAAGGCATTTCGCCTCCTAACCTAATTGTCGCAGTTGATTGTGGAATGTCGTCCACTATTCAGCAGAGTTCGAACAAGTGATCGAATCTCGGTCTGCGACACCGGAACCGGAGGGCCAACCGGGAATGACACTGATGTGATTACACACTTGTGAGGTGGTCCGGTCAAGCGTTAGAACCGAAATTCATATCATCTTGTGATCGGAATTCGGCGCGTCGCCGCATTGGCGTGTCGGCCCCAAGAACCGGGACGAACGGCCCTAGCGGCCAAGGCCTAGTCTCACTCGGGTGAAGGTCACCGTTCTCGTGGGCGGCGTCGGCGGGGCACGTTTCCTGCTCGGCGTGCAGCATCTGCTTGGACTGGGTCAGTTCGCCGCCGACGATTCGGAAGGTCACAGTTTGACTGCGGTCGTCAACATCGGCGACGACGCGTGGATGCACGGCGTGCGGGTGTGCCCCGATCTCGACACCTGTATGTACACGCTCGGCGGCGGTATCGACCCCGAACGCGGCTGGGGTCACCGCAACGAAACCTGGCACGCGAAGGAGGAATTGGCCCGCTACGGCGTACAGCCCGACTGGTTCGGCCTCGGAGACCGAGACCTGGCCACCCATCTCGTGCGCAGCCAGATGCTGCGCGCCGGCTACCCGCTGTCTGCGGTGACCGAGGCGCTGTGCCGGCGCTGGTCGCCCGGCGCCACGCTGCTGCCCGCCAGCGATGACCGCTGCGAAACCCACGTCGTCATCACGGATCCGGGCGACCACGAGCGGCGCGCGATCCACTTCCAGGAATGGTGGGTGCGGTATCGCGCACAGGTTCCCACGCACAGCTTCGCATTCATCGGCGCCGAGAAGGCCACGGCCGGCCCGGGCGTCGTCGACGCGATCGAGTCCGCCGACGTCGTCTTCCTCGCTCCGTCCAACCCGGTGGTCAGCATCGGCGCGATCCTGGCAATTCCCGGCATCCGCGCCGCGCTGCGGTCCACCCCCGCACCCGTCATCGGGTACTCCCCGATCGTCAGCGGAAAACCGTTGCGCGGCATGGCCGATGAGTGCCTGCGTGTCATCGGCCTGCCCACGACATCGGAGGCGGTGGGTGCGCATTACGGCGCCCGTTCCACCGTCGGCATCCTCGACGGCTGGCTCGTCCACGAGGGGGACGCCGCCGACATTCCCGGCGTCACGGTCCGCGCGGTGCCGCTGTTGATGACGGACCCGGCAGCGACCGCCGACATGGTTCGCAGTGGCTTGGAGATAGCTGGGCTCATGTCGGGTCCGCGGTCATGACCGACCACGGGTCCGCGCGACTTGTCGAGGTGTTGCCGGTGCCCGGGCTGCCGCAGTTCCGGCCCGGCGACGACTTGGCCGCGGCGATCGCGATGGCCGCACCGTGGCTGCGCGACGGCGATGTCGTGGTCGTGACCAGCAAGGTGCTGTCCAAGTGCGAGGGCCGCATCGTGCCGGCCCCGTCCGATCCGCAGGCTCGAGATGACTTGCGCCGCAAGCTGATCGACGCCGAGGCAGTGCGCGTGCTGGCCCGCAAGGGCAAGACGCTGATCACCGAGAATGCGCTGGGGCTGGTGCAGGCGGCGGCCGGCGTCGACGGCTCCAACGTCGGGTCCACCGAGCTCGCGCTGTTGCCCCTCGACCCGGACGGCAGTGCGGCCACGCTGCGTGCGCGGCTGCGCGAGCGGCTCGGTGTCACCGTCGGTGTTCTGGTCACCGACACCATGGGCCGAGCATGGCGCAACGGGCAGACCGACGTCGCGATCGGGGCGGCCGGCCTCGAGGTGCTGCACGCCTACGCGGGTGCGCAGGACGCGCACGGCAACGAACTGGTGGTCACCGAAGTGGCCGTCGCCGACGAGATCGCCGCGGCAGCCGATCTGGTGAAAGGCAAGCTCACGAATATCCCCGTCGCGGTGGTGCGCGGGCTGCCGATGGCCGACGACGGCTCGAATGCGGCCCGACTGATCAGGCACGGCGAGGACGACTTGTTCCGCCTCGGCACCGACGAGGCCCTGGCGGAGGGCCGACGGCAGGCGGTGCTGATGCGGCGCTCGGTGCGGCGGTTCACGTCAGAACCGGTGCCGCCACAAGAGATAGAGGCCGCCGTCGCCGATGCGCTGACGGCGCCGGCACCGCACCATACCCGCCCCGTACGTTTCGTCTGGTTGCGTGACGCCGACCGGCGCGTGGCGCTGCTGGACCGGATGAAAGCGCGGTGGCGTGCCGACCTGAGCCGCGACGGCAAGGCGCCCGACGCCGTCGACATCCGCGTCTCCCGGGGTCAAATCCTCTACGACGCACCGGAATTGGTCATTCCGTTTCTCGTCCCCGACGGTGCGCACGACTATCCCGACAGCGCTCGCACTGCATCTGAGCACACGATGTTCACCGTGGCCGTCGGCGCCGCCGTGCACGCGCTGCTGGTCGCGCTGGCCGTGCGCGGGGTCGGCAGCTGCTGGGTGGGCTCGACGATCTTCGCCGCCGACGACGTGCGCGACGAACTCGGCCTGCCCGCACAGTGGGAGCCGTTGGGCGCCATCGCAATCGGTTATCCCGACGAAGCGCTGACACCACGCGAGCCCGCAGCGGTGGCCGGGCTGCTGGTGCAAATGTGAGCGTCCGCGACTCGGTGATCGCGACGCTGCGGAACTGGCAGCCACCGGATCTCGCTCAGGCAACGCTGCGCGAAGCGGTGTTGGCCTACGCGCTAGCACGACCCGACGCATGCCGACGCGAATGCGAGCCCGGGCACATCACCGCCTCGACGCTGCTGCTCGACGATGCCGGCACCCGCGCACTTCTCACGCTTCATCCGCGGCTGGGCCGCTGGGTGCAACTCGGCGGGCACTGCGAGGACGACGACGCCGACATCGTTGCGGCGGCCCGGCGGGAGGCGGTCGAGGAGTCCGGCGTCGCGGGCCTGGCCGTCGAACCGGAACTGGCCGCCATCCACGTCCATGCCGTCACCTGCTCGCTCGGTGTGCCCACCCGCCACCTCGACCTTGAGTTCGTCGCACACGCACCGGCCGGGGCACGCTTCGAAGTCAGCGACGAGTCGCTGGACCTGCGCTGGTGGGATCTCGAAGCCCTGCCCGAGGACACCGATTACGGCCTGTCCCAACTGGTTTCGTACGCGCGCCATCCGCGATTTCGGCGCGCTGACGTGCGCTGAGCGACCGTTTGCGCGCCGAAATCGCAGACGTTCAGACGTCGGTGGAGAAGCGGATGCCGCCGTCGGGAATCGTCACCCCGGGCCACACTCGAGCACCGCGCAGCAGTTCGCATCGCGCGCCGATGTGCGCGCCGTCGCCGATCACCCCGTCGCGGATGAGCGCGCGCGGGCCGATCCGCGCCCCGAAGCCGATGATCGACCGCTCGATCACCGACCCGGCCTCCACCCGCGCGCCGTCGAAGATCACCGCGCCGTCCAGCCGCACACCCGGGCCGATCTCCGCGCCGCGGCCGACCACTGTCCCGCCGATCAGCAGCGCGCCTGGTGCCACCGCGGCGCCGTCGTGCACCAGCTTCTCTCCGCTGTGGCCGCCGAGCGCCGGTGAGGGGGCGATGCCGCGCACCAGGTCCGCCGAGCCGCGCACGAAATCCTCCGGGGTGCCCATGTCTCGCCAGTATGTGGCGTCCACGTATCCGCACACCCGTAGCCCGTCCGACAGCATCGCGGGGAACACCTCGCGCTCCACCGACACCGGGCGGCCGGTGGGGATGCGGTCGATCGCCGAGCGACGGAACACATAGCAGCCGGCGTTGATCTGGTCGGTCGGCGGATCCTGGGTCTTCTCCAGGAACGCGGTGACGCGGCCGTCGTCGTCGGTGGGCACGCAGCCGAAAGCGCGGGGATCACCGACCCGCACCAGGTGCAGCGTCACGTCGGCGTCGAGTCGCCGGTGGGTTTCCAGCAGCGCCGTGAGGTCCGCCCCGGACAGCACGTCGCCGTTGAACACCAGCGCGGTGTCGTAGCGCAGCTTGTCCGCGACGTTGGCGATCGCACCGCCGGTGCCCAGCGGCTCGGTTTCGGTGACGTAGTCGATCTGCAGTCCGAACTTGCTGCCGTCGCCGAACTCCGACTCGAACACCTCCGACTTGTACGACGTGCCCAGCACCACGTGTTCGATGCCCGCTGCCGCGATCCGCGACAGCAGATGCGTCAGGAAGGGCAAGCCGGCGGTCGGCAGCATCGGCTTGGGTGCCGACAGCGTCAGCGGGCGCAGCCGGGTGCCCTGCCCGCCGACCAGAATGACGGCGTCGACGCGCGCAGGATCGATAGGAGTGTCCGTCACCGCCGCCCTTTCGCCAGTTTGCGGCTCGACCGCCGCACCGCCAGCGCCGACCGCACCCACAGCGCGGCCCGAATCGCCCACCGCAACGGCGCCTGCCACCACCGGGAATGGCGGTCGGCAAGGTAAATGTAGGTGCTCGCGTGGTGGGCCGTCAGATAACGGGCAGGATCGCGGCCCGCGGCGTGGCCCTTGTCGTGCAGGATTTCGGCCGATGGCACGTACACGTTCTGCCAGCCGGCCCGGCCCATCCGGTCGCCCAGGTCGACGTCTTCCATATACATGAAGTAGCGCTCGTCGAATCCGTGCAGTTCGTCGAACGCGGCCTTGCGCACGAGCAGGCACGACCCCGACAGCCAGCCGACCGGCCGCTCACTGGGTTCCAGCCGGTCCTGCCGGTAGGCCGCCGTCCACGGGTTGTTCTTCCAGAACGGGCCGACCACGGCGTGCAGGCCGCCCCGGATCAGGCTGGGGAGGTGGCGCGCCGACGGGTATACCGAGCCGTCGGGTTCACGGATCAGCGGCCCGAGCGTGCCGGCACGTGGCCACCGCGCGGCCGCCTCCAGCAACTGGTCGATGCTCGCGGGCCCCCACTGCACGTCCGGGTTGGCGACGATGAAGAAGTCTGTCTCCGGGTCGAGTTCGGCCGCCGCGCGGTTGACGGCTGCGCCGTAGCCGATGTTGCCGCCGGTGCGCAGCAATCTGGTGTTCGGATGCTGCTTCAATGCGGCCTCGGGGCTGCCGTCGGTGGAGCCGTTGTCGGCCATCACCAACGACACCGGCCGGTCGGTGGCATGCGGCAGCGTGGCCAGGAAGCGGTGCAGGTGCGGCCCCGGCGAGTACGTCACCGTCACCACTGTCAGATTGTCACTCACGTGACGTCGTCACCTCGCCACTCACCTAAGATTTCACTCACGTACGCGGCCACTACGTCGCTCACGGCGTCGAGGGTATCCGGCCGGCCTCCCATCCGGCTTCGCGCAGTGCCACGGCCAGCGCATCGTGCCACGGCCGCAGCGGCGTCAGCCCCGCCGCGCCGGACAGGCGCGACGACAGCGCGGTGTAACTCGGCCGCGGCGCGGGCCGCGGATATTTATCGGTAGTCACGGGCCGGACGCGGTCCGGGTCGGCGCCGATGCCGGCGAACACCGCCCTGGCCTGTTCGAACCGGCTGACGGCGCCCGCGTTCGCAGCGTGCAGCAGCGGCGCGGTGATCCCGCTCCCGACGATCTGCAACAGCGCACCCACCAGGTCGCCGACGAAGGTGGGCGACCCGGTCTGGTCGGCCACCACGTCGATCTGCCCGTCGCCGGCCGCCCGCTTGGCGATGGCGCCGACGAAGTCGCCGGCGACCCCGGTGTAGACCCACGCCGTGCGCACCACCTGGGCGTCGGGCAGCTCGGCGTGCACCGCCCGCTCGCCGGCGAGCTTGCTTTTCCCGTATACCGACACCGGCTCGGGGTGGTCGTCGATGTCGTAGGGCCGCGGTGCGCCGTCGAAGTGGCCGCCGAACACGTAGTCGGTGGAGATGTGGATCAGCCGGGCCCCGGCCCGAGCGCAGGTGCGCGCCACGTTTCCGGCACCGAGTGCGTTGACCGAGTTGGCGGCGTCCGGATGCGCCTCGGCGTCGTCCACGGCGGTATAGGCCGCGCAGTTGACCACCATGTCGCCGGCTTCGACGATTCCCTCGCCCGCGGTGGGGTCGGTGATGTCCCACTGGCGCGAATTGAGCGCCACCACCTCATAGCCCAGGCGGGTCGCCTCAGCCGTCAACCGCCGGCCGACCTGTCCGTTGGCCCCGGTGATAACAATTCGGTGCCCCATGGTTTTCGAGTCTGGCACGCCGGGCTCGGCTACGGCGTTCCGGGCGTTTGCGCCAGTAGCCTGGTCGCAGCTACCGAACTGAATGGGGTCTTTTCGTGCCTGCTGTGCCCATCGCCGGCCCAGCCGCTAGCGCGCGGCGTGGTGCGCGCGTGATCTCTACCGTGGTGGCGGTCGCGATCGTGTTGGCCACCGGGCTGGCATGGAGCAAGGTCCGCTCCCTGGAGGACGGCATCCGGCATATCAGCTCGCCGCTGCTGGGCACCGGTGGCGAGGACGGCGCGATCGACATTCTGCTGGTCGGCATGGACAGCCGCACCGACGCGCACGGCAACCCGTTGAGCGAGGAAGAGCTCGCCGAGCTGCACGCCGGCGACGACGTCTCCACCAACACCGACACGATCATCCTGGTGCGCATTCCGAACAACGGGGAGTCGGCGACGGCGATCTCGATCCCCCGCGACTCCTACGTGCAGGCGCCGGGGCTCGGCAAGACCAAGATCAACGGTGTCTACGGGCAGACCAAGGAAGCCAAGCGCATACGGCTTGTCGAGTCGGGCGTCAGCGACGCCCAGGCCGAGTCGGAGTCCACCGAGGCGGGCCGGGAAGCGCTGATCGAGACGGTTGCCGATCTCACCGGTGTCACCGTCGACCACTACGCCGAGATCGGGTTGCTCGGTTTCGCGCTGATCACCGACGCGATCGGCGGTGTCGACGTGTGCCTGAAAGAGGCGGTGTACGAACCTCTTTCGGGCGCCGACTTCCCCGCCGGCTGGCAGCGGCTGGACGGGCCGCAGGCGCTGAGCTTCGTGCGGCAGCGCCACGATCTGCCGCGCGGCGACCTCGACCGGGTAGTGCGCCAGCAGGTGGTGATGGCATCACTTGCCCACCAGGTGATTTCGGGCAAGACGTTGTCCAGCCCGGCCGCACTCAACCGGCTGCAGGACGCGATCCAGCGGTCGGTGGTGCTGTCCGACGGCTGGGACATCATTGATTTCATCAAGGAGCTGCAGAAGCTCGCCGCAGGCAACGTCGCGTTCGCGACCATTCCGGTGCTCGACGAGTCCGGCTGGAGCGACGACGGCATGCAGAGCGTGGTGCGGGTGGACCCCTCGCAGGTGCAGGACTGGGTCAAGGGCCTGCTCAACGAACAGAAGCAGGGAAACACCGAGGAGCTGGCGTACACGCCGGCCAAGACCACGGTCGAGGTGGTCAACGACAGCGACATCAACGGCTTGGCCGCTTCGGTGTCGCAAGTGCTGACCAACGGCGGGTTCTCGCCGGGCCCGATCGGCAACCACGAGGGCGGTCACGTCACCGGCAGCCAGGTCCAGGCGGCGAAGGCCGACGACCTCGGTGCCCAGGCGGTCGCCAAGCATCTCGGCGGGCTGCCGGTCGTCGTCAACGCATCGGTGCGGCCGGGAATGGTCCGCGTCGTGGTCACAGCCGACTACACCGGTCCGGGTTCGGGCTTGGACGGCAGCGATCCGACGGCGGCCACCATCGATCCGGCAGCGGGTACGGCCACCGATTCCGAGGCGCCTCCGCCGTCGCCGATCATCACGGCGGGGTCCAACGACCCCGAGTGCGTCAACTGACACGGTGTCCAATCCTTTGGGGATCAATCTTGCTGCGGCAGTGCTGAATCCGTTGCTGCGCACCGACGCGTCGAAACCCCGCATCACGTACTACGACGACGCCACCGGCGAGCGGATCGAGCTGTCGACGGTCACGTTGGCGAACTGGGCGGCCAAGACGGGCAATCTGCTGCGCGACGAGCTGGGGGCCGGTGCGGGCAGCCGGGTGGCGGTGCTTTTGCCGGCGCACTGGCAGACCGCCGCCGTGGTGTTCGGGGTCTGGTGGATCGGCGCGGAGGTTGTCATCGGCGGCGGGCAGCGCGCGGACGTGGCGATGTGCACAGCCGAGCGGCTCGCGGAGGCCGACGCCGACGAGGTGGTGGCACTGTCGCTGGACCCGTTCGGCAGGCCGGTCGACGGCCTGCCCGCCGGTGTGACGGACTACGCGACGTCGGTGCGGGTGCAAGCTGACCAGATCACCGCCGAGCACGCGCCGGGGCCTGCGCTGGCTGCCCGCTCCGCCGACGATGTGCTTGTTGCAGGCACGGATTCGGCTGCAGCACAGGGTATTTCGAGCGGTAGCCGGGTGCTGTCGACCAGAGAGTGGGACACCGAGACGGCACTGGTCGACGGCCTGCTGGCGGTCTTCGCCGTCGGGGCGTCGCTGGTGCAGGTGGCGCATCCGGAGCCGTCGGCGATGGAGAGGCACCGCGCCACCGAGAACGTCACCGTCACGCTCTGATCTGGCGCGAGCGCTCTGATCTGGCGCGAGCGTGCGCGTCGTGCCAGTGACACGCCGAGCGGGGTGGCATTTCACGCACGCTCGCGCCGGGCTGGATGAGACGTTTTCGCCCATACCTGCCCCGCCGGTGCCACCCTGTGAAGATGCTGGATCGACGGCGCTTCCTGATGCTCTCCGCGGTCGGAGCAGCGGCGGCATGCTCGAGAGCCGGCGACCCCGCGCCGAAACCTACGACGGAGGTCGCGCTGACGGCCGGTGAGACCGAGCTGGACGTCAGCGGTCTGAAATGGCGGACGTGGGCCTACGACGGACGCCTGCCGGGCAAGGAAATCCGGCTCCGCAAGGGCGAAACGCTGCGCGCCACAGTGACCAACAACCTGCCCGCCGACACCAGCGTGCACTGGCACGGGCTCGCGATCCCGAACCGAATGGACGGAGTGCCGCCACTGACCCAGCAGGCGATCGCGCCCGGGCAGCGGTTTACGTACGAGTTCGTCGTTCCCGACAGCGGCACCTACTGGTACCACTCACACGTCGGCACGCAACTGGACCGCGCGCTCTACGGACCGTTGATCATCGAGGACCCCACTGAGGGCGCGGATTACGACGACGAGTTGGTGCTCGTGCTCGACGACTGGCTCGACGGCACCGGCACGAACCCGGACACGACGTTCGAGCAGCTGCGAAGGACCGGAATGCCCAGCATGGGGCCGATGGGCGGCGATGCGGGCGTGACGCCGACGACTCCACTGGGCGACGACGGCGGAGACGTCACCTACCCATACTACCTGATCAACGGGCGCATCCAGAAAGACGCGCAGACCGTGGATTATCTTGCGGGACAGCGTGTTCGGCTGCGGATCATCAACGCCGGCTCCGACACTGCGTTTCGCGTCGGCGTGCCGAACACCAAGCTGACCGTCACACACACCGACGGCTACCCCGTCGTACCTCGGGAAACGGATTCGGTGATCCTCGGTATGGGTGAGCGCGTGGACGCGACGATCACCGTGAACTCGTCGCTGCCCGTCGTCGCGGACGCCGAGCGCAAGGACGGCTACGGGCAACTGAACTTGCGGGTGAACGGAACGCCGAGCTCCGTCAACGTCGACGAGTTTGTCGCCGCGTTGCGCAGGTCGGCCCCGCTGGATACCGCCACGCTGGCAGCCACACCCGAAGTGCAACTGCCGCAACGTAATCCGGACCAGACGATCGACCTGCGGCTCGCCGGGCCGGTGACGCCATACACGTGGACGATCAACGGCAAGACCTACGACCCGGGCAAGGACGGGCTACCCGTCAAGCCGGGACAACGGGTGCAGATCCGCTACATCAACGAGTCGAAGATGTTTCACCCCATGCACTTGCACGGGCACACCTTTCAGGTGATGAGCAACGGCCGGCCGCTCGCGCGCAAGGACACCGTGCTGGTCCCGCCGCTCGCGACCGTGGACACCGTCTTCGACACCGACAACCCCGGCAAGTGGATCGACCACTGCCACAACACGTATCACCTCGAGTCGGGCATGGCGGTGTTCCTGTACTACACCTAGCCACCAACTGCCGCGCGAGCGTGCGTGGAATGCCAACCGCACCGGCGTGTCACCGGCACGGCACGCACGCTCGCGGATACGCGTGGAGTTACTTCAGCAGCGCGCGGGCCATCACCACGCGCTGAATCTGGTTCGTGCCCTCGTAGATCTGGGTGATCTTCGCGTCGCGCATCATCCGCTCCACCGGGAAGTCCTCGGTGTAGCCGGCGCCGCCGAACAACTGCACCGCATCGGTGGTGACCTCCATCGCGACGTCGGAGGCAAAGCACTTCGAGGCCGACGAGATGAATCCCAATCTAGGCTCGCCGCGTTCGGCGCGCGCCGCCGCCGTGTAGACCATCAGCCGGGCCGCCTCGACCTTCATCGCCATGTCGGCCAGCATGAACTGCACACCCTGGAACTCGCTGATGCGCTTGTGAAACTGCTTGCGCTCCTTGGTATATGCGATCGCAGCGTCCAGTGCGCCCTGCGCGATGCCCACCGCCTGCGCGCCGATGGTCGGGCGGGTGTGGTCCAGCGTCGCCAGTGCGGTCTTGAACCCGGTGCCGGGCTTGCCGATGATCCGGTCGCCGGGGATGCGGCAGTTCTCGAAGTACAACTCCGTGGTGGGCGAGCCCTTGATGCCGAGCTTGCGCTCCTTCGGCCCGACCGAGAAGCCCCCGTCGTCCTTGTGCACCATGAACGCCGAGATGCCGTTGGCGCCCTTCTCGGGATCGGTCGACGCCATCACCGTGTACCAGGTGGACTTGCCGCCGTTGGTGATCCACGCCTTGCTGCCGTTGAGAATCCACGAGTCGCCGTCCGCCCGCGCCCGGGTGCGCATCGCGGCCGCGTCGCTGCCGGACTCGCGCTCGGACAGTGCATACGACGCCATCGCCTCACCGGCGGCTATCGACGGCAGCACCTGCTTCTTCAAATCCTCGGAGCCGGACAGGATCAGGCCCATCGTGCCGAGCTTGTTCACGGCCGGGATCAGCGACGCGGACGCGTCGACGCGCGCCACCTCCTCGATGACGATGCAGGTGGCCACCGAGTCGGCACCCTGCCCGCCGTACTCCTCGGGGATGTGCACGGCGGCGAACCCGGACTCGTTGAGCACTTTGAGCGCCTCCTCGGGGAAGCGCGACTTCTCGTCGACGTCGGCGGCGTGCGGAGCGATCTCCTTCTCACACAAATCGCGGAGTACCGCCCGCAGTTCGATGTGTTCATCGGGGAGCTTGAACACGTCGAACGAGGGATTGCCAGCCATTTAGGACTCCTTACTACTCGCCGGCAACGGTACCGTCCGGCCCGAGCAGCCGCTCCCGCAGGGCAGCGTCCTTATCCAGCACCGACGCCTCCAGTTCACGCTGGAAATCCTCGATGCGCTTGCGCAGGCGGGCGTCCGACGCCCCGAGAATCCGCACCGCCAGCAACCCCGCATTGCGTGCGCCGCCGATCGACACCGTCGCCACCGGAACCCCGGCCGGCATCTGCACGATCGACAACAGCGAGTCCAGGCCGTCCAACGTCGACAGCGGCACCGGCACGCCGATCACCGGCAGGGCGGTGGCCGCCGCGACCATGCCCGGCAGGTGCGCAGCCCCACCCGCGCCGGCGATGATCACCTCGATCCCCCGCTCGGCCGCGGTGCGCGCGTAGTCGAGCATCCGCTCCGGGGTGCGATGCGCCGAGACGACGCCGACTTCGAACGGGACGTCGAACTCGGCGAGCGCGTGGGCGGCGGCTTCCATGACGGGCCAGTCGCTGTCGCTGCCCATGATCAGGCCGACCCGGGGATTACGAGGCATGAGGATCCCATCCGTCGGTCCACTCCGCGTGCGACAACCAGTGTGCCGCGCGCTCCGCGCGTTCACACAGCGCGGCCACCTCGTCTTCGGAGTCCGGTGATACGTGCCGGCCCAGCATGTTGACGTGGCCGATCTTGCGGCCGGGCCGCTCCGCCTTGCCGTACAGGTGCACCCGCGCGTCGGGCATGCGGGCATAGAGATGGTGCAGCCGTTCGTCCATCGACATCGCTGGAATCCGCGGCGCGCCAAGCACATTGGCCATCACGGTCAGCGGCACCACGGGCGCGGTGGCGCCCAGCGGATAGTCCAGGACCGCCCGCAGGTGCTGCTCGAACTGCCCGGTGGTGGCGCCGTCCATGGTCCAGTGCCCCGAGTTGTGCGGGCGCATCGCCAGCTCGTTGACCAGCAGCCGGCCGTCGACGGCCTCGAACAGTTCGACAGCCAGCACACCGACTACGTCCAGCTCGGAGGCCAGCCGCAGCGCCAGCTGCTCGGCCTCCGACGCGGTCGCCGGGGACAGTCCCGGCGCCGGCGCCAGCACTACCACGCAGATGCCGTCACGCTGCACGGTTTCCACCACCGGCCAAGCCGCGCCCTGCCCGAAGGGCGAACGGGCGGCGAGGGCCGCCAGCTCGCGCCGCATCGCGATCCGCTCCTCCAGCAGCACCGGCATCCCATCCGACAGCAGCCGGTCCACCACAGTGCGGGCTTCGGCCGCGGAGGTCGGCAGATACACACCCCGGCCGTCGTAGCCGCCCCGCACCGCCTTGACCACCAGCGGCCCGTCGATCTGCGCGGCGAACGCCTCGACGTCGTCGACACCGCGAGCCTCGACGAACCGCGGCACCGGCGCGCCCAGCGCCGCCAGCCGCTGCCGCATCACCAGCTTGTCCTGGGCGTGCACCAGCGCCTCGGGCGGAGGCGCAACTCGCACGCCTTCGGCCACCAGCTTCTCCAGCAGGTCCGTCGGAACATGCTCGTGGTCGAACGTGACCACACATGCGCCGTCGGCGGCGCGCCGCAACGCGTCCATCTCGTCGTGGTGCCCGAGCACCACATCCGGTGTGACCTGTGCCGCAGGATCGTCGGGACTCACAGCTAACACCCGCAACGTCTGCCCCAGGGCAATCGCGGCCTGGTGCGTCATGCGGGCGAGCTGACCTGCACCGATCATGGCCACCACGGGCAGGCCGTCCGACGTGTTGCGCACGCTGCCATGGTGTCATGCCCATCGACCGACGGTTGGCCAGCGCAGCCCAGGTTTCCGTAGACTGCCGTGTTGTGTCCTTCACCGACGCGACGATCGCGCGCCTCCCGCGTGTGATCCGGCCGGCAGCTGAGCGCCATCACGAGCTGATCAAGTTCGCGATCGTCGGCGCCACCACGTTCGTCATCGACTCGGCGCTGTTCTACACGCTCAAGCTCACCGTGCTGGAGCCCAAGCCGGTGACGGCGAAGATCATCTCCGGCATCGTGGCGGTGATCGCGTCGTACATCCTCAACCGGGAGTGGAGCTTCCGCGACCGCGGCGGCCGCGAACGCCATCACGAGGCGCTGCTGTTCTTCATGGTCAGCGGCGTGGGCGTGCTGCTGTCGATGGCGCCGCTGTGGGTGTCCAGCTACGTCTTCGAACTGCGCGTGCCACACGTCAGCCTGACCATGGAGAACATCGCCGACTTCATCTCCGCCTACATCCTGGGCAACCTGCTGCAGATGGCGTTCCGGTTCTGGGCGTTCCGGCGCTGGGTGTTCCCCGACGAGTTCGGTCGCAACCCGGAGAAGGCGCTGGAGTCCACGTTCACCGCGGGCGGCATCGCGGAGGCGATGGAAGACGCCCACGAGGCGCACGAGAAGTCCAACGTCACCCCGCTGCGGCGTCGCGGCGCCGTCAGCGACCGGACGATCGGCTGTCTGACTCCTCGCCGCCGAGGGTGTCGAAGACTTCGTGATACAGCAGCGAGTGGACGCGCTCCACTTGCGGGATGTCGTGAAACTCCAGCGGGTCTTGTGACGCCGACTCGATGATCAGCGTGCCGGTGCGCAGCATCCGGTCGAGCAGTCCGTGCCGGAACTCCACGCTGTTGATCCGGGCGAGAGGAATGTCGATGCCCTGACGGGTCAACAAGCCGTGCCGGAACATCACCCGGCGGTCGGTGATGACGAAATGAATCGTCAGCCAGGACAAAAACGGCCACAGCGTCAACCAGCCGACGAGCACCAGCCAGATGCCGCCCACCACCCAGTACAGGACCGTCTTCGTAGTCTGGTCCCAGGAGGTCCGCTCCACCAGCGCGATGACGAACACCGCCAGACCGGTGGCGACGACGAGCACGAGCACCGGGCCGATCAGCCGTTTCCAGTGCGGATGCCGATGCAGGACGACTCGCTCGTCCTTGGCCAGAACATTGTCCGGGTAGCCCACGGGTCGACCTTAGAGGTTGCGGCGTAGGTGTACGACGTCTCCGGCGGATACGGCCACCACGTCGTCTTCGGTCTCGATCCGCAGTCTGCCCTGGTCGTCGATCCAGATTCCCTTGCCGACGATCTCGCGCCCGCCCGGCAGCACCGCACGGACCGACGAGCCGATCGTGGTGCAGCGGGACCGGTACTCGTCCATCAGCCGCGGGTCGCCGGCGCGCCAGCCGGTCACCCGCTCGCCGAACCGGCGCAGCAATTCGGCGGCAAGGGCGGTGCGGTCGGGGTCGGCGACGCCGAGGTCGGTCAGCGAGGTCACCAGCGGCTCACCGACCTCGTCGGCGCGCAGCGTGACGTTCAGCCCGATGTCCGACGACGATGGTCTGTCCGGCCACCTCCGAGAGGATGCCGGCCAGCTTGCCGTCACCGGCGAGCACGTCGTTGGGCCACTTCAAGGCCGCCTGCACCCCGACGGCTTCGACCGCGTCCACCACGGCCAGGCCGGCGGCCAGCGGCAGCCAGCCCCAGTTGGGCGCCGGCACGGTGGCGGCACCGACCCCGGCCGACAGAGTGAGCTGCGCCCGCGGGGCCGCCGACCAGGTGCGGCCCATCCGACCGTGGCCCGCGGTCTGGTGCTCGGCGATCAGCACCACACCGTCGACGTCCTCGCCGGCGTTCGCGCGCGCGACGAGATCTGCGTTCGTGGAGCCGGTTTCGTCGACGATCTCGACGTAGCGCCAGGGCGGGGCGAGGGAGGTGCGTAACGCGTTGGCGTTGAGAGGACGCCGTAGGTCGGGTTCCATAACGAGGAGCGTAAGCCGCATCTTCCGGCGTGGACGACGATCTCGTGTATAGCGTTTCAACCGCTTGCTATTGCCTGCCTGAGCGCATCGTATGCGGGCTTTTTCGAACCGTCCGAGCGGCGCAGGCCGTAATTGTCTTCCGGATCAGTCGAACCGGAATCGCTGTCGCGGTACGTGTACCACATCAGCGCGGCGACGTCGGCGTCCGCGTAGGCCGTCTTGACGGCGTCGGAGGCGATCTCCGCTTGACGCGCCTCGCTGACATGGTCGTCGCTACCCGGTTCGCCGCCCGTCGGCGCTCCATACTCGGTTATCCATATCGGGGGTGGCCGAAGTCCGGCGCGCGTGAAGATGCTGCGAATGGATTGCAAGCCGGTACTCGCGTCCTCACGAGGACTGACCCACGGACCCCGCTCGCTCGCCAGATTCGGATACGTGTACGGATGCAGGCCGACTCCGTCGACGCGTTGGGTGGCTCCCGAACGGACGAGAGCGGCGATGAAGTCTTGCGGCGTGATTCCGTCGCGGCTTGGGTTGGTGATCGAAAGGCCGCCGATCAGCACTTGCGCAGCCGGATTGGCGCTCTTGATGGTGTCGGCCGTCAGCCGCAGAAGCTCCGCGTACGCAGACGGGTCAGGCTGCGGTTGCCAGAACCCTTGTGTGTTCGGCTCGTTCCAGATCTCCCACGCCGTGACCCCTCGGTAACGGGCGGCAGCCTGTCCCGCGAAGGCCGCGAACTGTTCGGCACTGGCCGGGGCGCACTTGTCAGTGGAGCAGCCGGCCGGCCTCGCCCAGGACGGGGTGTATGCGAGTATCGGAAGCAGTGTGAGGCCACGTTTGCTCACCGCGTCCACGATGGCGTCGAATCGTGCCCAGTCGTAGGCGTTCGCCGATTCCGGTTGGATGTTCGCCCATGACAGGTCGGCCCGAATCCACCTGGCACCGAGCGCGGCAGCGTCGTCGAGGGTGGTGGCCAGTTCCGCGCGCGACATTCCGAACAGGTTGTCCCCGTACGCAATCCCGATGTGTGAGCCAGCGGCGGTGAGCACCCACGCCGGTTTCGGCGACGGCTTGCCACAGCCGCCCGACACCGCAGCGGCGACGATCAAGACCGCACAGGCGATGACGTTCGCGACAACGGAACGCCGCCGCCGCGAGGCCGGGCCTATGCAATTGCCTGGGTCGGCTTTCGGCAGGCAGTCTTGCCCCGACTCTTTCACCCGGTAAGCGGGGAGGCAGTGGTTGACGGCCTCCTGCCACGTGAAACGGCTGGCGGTGTCCACAGCCCCGGCGGACAGATTCTGATGTTCGGCGAGCGCACGCATGATCAGATCCGGCAGGTCGCTGCCATCGGGTCGACAGAGGTATCCGTTGTGTCCCGGCTTGACGAGAAGCCGAGCGAAGTTGTCCGGATGGTCCGCCGTGATGACCGGCGTACCGCAGGCCATGGCCTCCACCGCGGCGAGGCCGAAACCCTCACGGCGCGTGGGAAAAACCATGAGCCGTGCAGATTTCATTTCAGCTATGACATCCGCATGTGAAGACAGTTCGCCTGCGAACGTGACTTGGCGGCCCAGGTTGAGAGCGGCGACGCGGTGCTGGAGTCCGTCGCGCTCGGGACCTCTGCCGACGATCGTCAGCGACAGCGGGTTGCCGCGTCTGGAGAGCTCGGCCACCGCATCGAGAAGAACGTCCACACCCTTGTGATCGAGCAACCGTCCGACGAAAAGCAAGTCGGCGTCGGGGGTTTCGGTGGGTACGTCGAGGATCTCCCGGGCGTCGACGCCGTTGTGCCCGATGAAGACAGGTATCCGCCCGCGGGTCGCTTCGCGGATACGCTGCGCGGTTCCCTCACTCACGGCGACAATCCGGTCCGGCAGACGCATCACCAGCCCTTCGGCAACAGCGGCCAGCACGCCCAACGCGCCCAGATACCGTCGCCAGTAACCTCTTCCCCAGACTTCGTGCCAGGTGGCTATCAGCGGCTTGCGCCGGATGACGCAAACGAACTTGACGACAAGCATTGGGAGAATCGGGATCTGGTCGACTTCGACCAGGTCGAACCGCGCCGTCAACAAGCGCAGGCAGGCGAGCGAGAACGCAACGGCTTGAAGGATGGAACGCCGCTGCCCGGCGTAGAGGGGCCACTGCCTGCATATCGCATGCAACCGCACGAGTCCCTGGTCAGTGACAGGGCCGCCCGACCACCACTTCATGGTGTAGATGTCGACCTCGAAACCGTTGCGCGCGAGCTGCTGCGAGTATTCCCGGGTACGGGTCTCCTTGCCACCGCTGTGCCACGGCGCCACAGCGTCGGTCACGATTGCCAGCCGCGGCTTCCGCTGCGACACCTCGACGGCGCGGCCGCGCCAACCGAATCTCATAGTCTCTCCAGGTCTTTGTCCGACGGCTGCCTTCGAGTCGTGTTCACAATCCGCTCGTAGAGATCGAGGGCCTTCTCCGTGAACGTGTCGACGGAATACGCTGTGGCTCTTTGCCGTCCCGCCTGGCCCATCTGCTCGCACAGTCCGCGGTCCGAAGCGAGCCGAACCATCCCGCCGGCAAGCCCACGCTCGTCGTAGGGTTCGGCCAAGAATCCGTTCACGCCGTCGGCGACCAGCTCCGGAATGCCGCCCACACGGCTGCCGAGGATCGCGCGGCCCACACCCATCGCCTCCAATGCGACGGTCGGCAGATTCTCCGGCCACAGCGAAGGGATTACCAAGACGTCGGAATCCATTAGGGCGTGGACTACTTCGTCGGGGCCGATGCGGCCGAGAAAAGTCACATCGCCCAACACATCCAGCTCCGCGGCCAAGGCTTGCAGCGCATCGCGCTGGCCGCCGTCTCCGGCGATCGTCAAAGTCACGCCCGGGCACTCCTGCCGCGCCAGGGCGAAGGCCCGCAGCAGCACGTCGACACCCTTGACGGCTTCCAGGCGGCCTGCGAAGAGAAACCGTCCTCTGCCCGGTGGACGGGAGGCGGCGGGAAGGTCGATGCCGTTGTACATCTGCACAACGCGTTGGGGGTCGACGTCGCCCTCCAAGACTTGCGCGAGAAAGTTGCTCGGGGCGATCAGCGCACTGCACCGGCGCAACGCGAACAAGTACGCCGGGCGCTGGATCAGCCGCAGGTACAGGCAGCGCAGACGGCCGATGAAGCGCAGGTCACTTCGTTGGTACGTGCCGTTGCGATAGTCGGAGGGCGGCAGGTGCCAGGGAATGAGACCGAGCGTGAAGTCCTCGGGGCCGTGCACCGTCATGACGAAGGGGAGGCCCCAGGCCGCGAACAGCGCTGCGGGACTGAGCTCTCCGATGGTGTGGAAATGGACGATGTCAGGCCGAAACGACTTGAAGATCCGCTGTAGTTCACGAAACGCGTTGCGGTAGAGGAAGTACCGCAAGAACCGCTGTACGGGACCACCGGAGATGTGCGGGATGAGGACGTCCGCGAACATATCCGTCCGCTTTACGGCGTCCTTGTCGGTAGCGATGACCTGCACGACGTGGCCACGCTCGGTGAGTGCCCGTCGTAAAGTCTGGATGCTTCGTTCCGCACCGCCTGCCTGCCAGCCCATGTCGTTCACATGGCAGATGCGCAAGCCATCCTCCTTCTGCCCGAGAGCTTCAACCATCGCGGTGCGCCTTCAGATCCGTCTCGAGGCGTACAACTGGGCTGACGCATCGAGCGGATCGTCGCAGCCTGCTTCTTGCAACGCGTTGACAAAAGACCACCGAACTGCTTCAGGGTCGAACTCGTCGGGGAAAAACGATGCGGTGAGCTGGATTTCACCTGGCGAAGGCGCACACATCAAGATCGATATGTTCGACTTGCTCGCCGGAGGCAGCGCTACCGCGAAGTTGGGCCGGCCGTCGCGCGCCCACCTCACGTCCGCCATGGCAGGCAACCGGGTGATGTCGGAGAACACCACCGTTGCCTCACCGGTCGACGAGCGTTCCGGGACAAGCCAATCCCCATCACGACGGCGTCGAATCCACGGCCACAGAAGGCGCGACTTCGCGACTCCGCCCACCATCTCGATCAACGGCCGGGTGGAGGCCAGATGGGTCGCCAGTGTCTCACCGAACTCTTGCGGTGTTGTATCGGGCCAGTTTTCGACGCGCGCCACCGCGGTGAAGTTGGCCCAGGTGAGTCGTCCGCGGGGCAGATACCGTCGCAGATCCACAAGCACCTCGATCACCGGTGACAAGGAGATGCCCGAGGCGCGCAGTGAACGACAGACCAAGTACATCAGCACTGCCGAGGTGGACATGTCCAGCTGATGCTCTGTGCGGTATCGACCTATTCCGGCGACACACTCGCCGCTGCCTCTGACGAACACCGCGCAGTAGGGCTCTGACCCGGCTGTTGCGTCGGCTCGGGGTGCCAGCTGCTGTTTGACTCTCGACGGCACTCTTGCGGCCTTTTCTCGGAGGACTGTCCGTGCAGCGGCGAGAAGACTTTTCGGTCTCGCCGTGGCTGCGTTGAGCACCGACCATATGGCCGGATTTCGCACCGGCGAGACGTCGCTGTCGGCCTCGGTCAGGTAGCTGTCGGCGCTGGAGCGCGACACTTCGGCAATGATCTTCGTCATGATATGGGCATCACCAAGTCCGTGGTCGAACCGGAACACCACGAACTCCCCGGTTGGGATGATGGCTACCGGAACGCGAATGTCGCGCGCCGAGTTCATGATTGAGCTTAAGGCG
The DNA here is from genome assembly GCA_963775205.1 of uncultured Actinomycetota bacterium. Lineage (GTDB taxonomy): Bacteria > Actinomycetota > Actinomycetes > Mycobacteriales > Mycobacteriaceae > Mycobacterium. Next base: position 1,091,716 of record CAVZHV010000002.1, read on the forward strand.
GCCGTTACCCCGTCGGCACTGTTCTCGACGGTCGCAGTCGAACTCGGCTGCCGGACTACGGCACTCCGAAGGGAGCCGGGGTCGAAGGGCCAAGCGCGGGAATCCGGTGTCGGGATCAACCCGAGGCGCCGTCGCGGATCCCCGGCAGAAAAGCGGAGGAGGCCCGCGGTGATGTCCTCGCGCCCCCCCATGGTCATGGGACCCGCGATGACCCAGATCGGTTGGCCGCTGAGAAGGATGTCGAGGTGACCGGTTGGCACTCTACGAACGCCAGCGCCGAGTTTTCGAAACCTGGTCATATGTCGCCTTCGGTATCAGCCCACATAGCAGCCGCCCCGGCTGAGAGCTCTCTCGAAGACAGCGCATGTTCGGTCGGACTGCGCGTCCCAGGACAGCTCGGATCGAACCTTCTGCGCACCACGGCGACCCATATCCGCTGCGCCTGCGGGGTTTTCGAGGAGGTCACCCAGCGTCGTCGCGAGTGCAGGCACGTCACCGGGTGAAAGCAGCACACCGTCGACACCGTGATCGATCAGCGTGGGAATCCCGCCGACAGGGGTCGACACGACGGGCCGGCCCGTCGCCATGGCTTCGACGAGCACGGTCGGAAAGCTGTCGTAGTGCGTCGGCAATGACACCACGCTTGCCCGCCGGTACGCGGCAGCCAACTGGGGCCTGTCGAGTCTTCCGGCGAAGGTGACGATGTCGTCCACGCCGAGTCGACGGCATGACGCGATGTGTTCTGCCATCGCATCTCCGTCGCCGGCGACCTCCAACCGGACGCCCGAGCGCCGCTGTCGCAGCAACGATAGCGCGGCGATCAAGTCGGGAAGCCCCTTGTAGTGAGCCGCTTTCCCAAGGGAGCCTACGAACAGCACCCGATCAGGTTCGCGCGTCGCGCCCCCTTCTTTGAAGATGCCGACGTCGACACCGGGCGGAATTGCCGTTGCCTTGCCTTCGAACAACGCCGCGAAGCTGTCGAAGACGTAGTCGGACGAGCAGATGATCTGGTCGGCACGCCGCGCGGTACGCGAAAGAACTAACCGTTCGTACGTGCGGCAGGTCAGGTCGTAGAGGGCGCGGCCGTTTCGCATCGGTCCGGTGTGATAGGTCAGAACGAACGGTAAATCCCCTGCAGCGCGCGCGGCCACGTCGGCCAGAAGTGGTACCGGCGCATGGGCGTTGACGACGGATATCCGCTCCTGGTCGATGATTTCGCGGAGGAGACGCGGCCAGTGCAGTCCCACCGGTGTGTTCGATATCCGCATCTTGAACGGAATACGGTAGATGCGCGCATACTCGGTGTCGGTGAACCTGGGCGCTGCGACGCATTCGGGCTCAGTGGCCACGACGACGACACGCCACCCGTGCCGGTGGTGAAGCAGCCGGGCAAGGCTTTCGACGTATTGCTCGACTCCCCCGATGTCCGGCGGGAAGTAAGGCGAAACCAGAAGGACCGTCTTGTCGTTCGTGCTCACCGCGAAGCCCCTGCCATCAGGGGCGCCTGGATCCGGCCCGCCGAATTGCGCCGATGGATGACGATCGCCGCCACGGCGAACAGCCCGGTGACGAGGTTGCCGATCAACCATGCCCACCCGAGCCAGTCCAGCCCCCGCGTCCCCCATAGCTGCGCAAGCCCGATCGTCGTGACCGCGAACACCGCGCTGGATATCACCAGGCTCTTCATCAGGCCCAGGAGTTTCAGCGCGGACGCCGTCCACGTGTTGAGGGCGACCGCGAACGCACCAATCGCCAGGATTTTCAACAAACTATCCCCGTTCTCGGCGTAGCTGGGTCCGAAGAGCGAGAGCATCCACCGGGAGCCCGCAATCAAGACGACAACGGCTGGCACGAGCAGTGCGATGAGCAAGAGCGCCGACCGCTTGAGCAGACTCACCAGCCGCGACTCGTCGAAGGAGCCTTCGGCGAAGAACGCCTCGCCGATCGCATAGGCGACCGAGTACACCGTGTTCGCGATCTGGAATGTCAGGAAGAAGTAGCCGGCCTCGGCTTCGCCGCGGGCGTGCAGCGTGATCAGCGGCAGAGCCATGATCGGTCCGATGGTGGCAACGCTGGACAGGTATCCCGAGATGGAGTAGCTCAAGTGATATCGGTTGACTGCGTTGGTGCGGCGGAAGTCGAAGCGGAAACCCAGGATTCGGCACATGCAGACCACGCTCACCACGAGCGCGACGAGGTACCCCCCGCCGACGGACGCGAAGATGCCGTATGCGCCCAGCCCGATCAATGCGGCAGGAAGGAGGAGCTTGGTGATGCCCTGGACGAAGCCGTCGATGAGCAGGTTGTACTCCGACTTGCGGGCGGCGATGAAGATGAAGTCCGTCAGCAGGTTGAGGCCGGATGCGGTGCCGGCGATGAGGAATCCGAGCGCGTACAGCGGGTTGTCACGGACGAATGACAGTTCAGGCGCGTAGATCGGCACGAAAACCACGTACACAGCGGAGAACAACAAGCCGAAGCCGCCGACGATGACAAGGCTGCGGGTGACCTGCGCATTGCGGTCCTGCGAGTTCGCATAGAACCGCACGATCGTCACATTCAGGCCGAACAGGCTCAGGTAGGCGATCAGCGACGTCGCCGAGACCAAAGACATCCCGGCACCCACCTGCCCCGGGGTGAAAAGTCGTGCGGCGAGCAACGAGAAGCCGAAGCCGAGAAGGGCCATGGTGCCCATCGCCGCCATCAAGAACGTCGAGTTACGAATCAGCCTGTCGGCGTTGACCTCACTCAATGGCCGACCCCTTCCGTCAGGTCGCCTATTCGTGCCTCCACCCTCAAACAGAAGAACGACAGGATCGAACACGGCAGAGCAGCGGCCAGGACCACCCCTTCCGTGGGTGCGTCGAAAAAATGAGTGAGGGGCAGGAACATCGTTTCCCGGTGCGCGATCGAGTTCGCCATCAAATAGAGCACCACCAATGTCGAGTAGACGAAGATCGTGCGCAGCACAGCACGCGCGACAACGCGACTTGACCGCCGAGTGTCAGGCATCGCAGCGTCTCCTGGAGCGCTCGCCGATCTGGCGCAGAAGATATGCGGGTGCTGACAATCCGAAGCAGATGACGGCCAGCGTGTCTCGGCGGATCGGCAGCCACGACACGATCGGATCGGAAAGATCGTCGGGATTGAACACCGCGACCAGCGCGCCGTAGAGCCAGCCCAATGCCCCGAAGACCACGACGGTGTCGACAAGAGCCCAAGCTGCCGCCGACCAGATGAGCCGCCAGTTGCGTTGTACGACTTGTGGATCGACGTTCACCGGTAGATCCTCGCGCCGTTGCTGCTGTATATGAGACTCTTGTTCGCATCCAGGAACTGGACGGGGTACTTGTACGTCACGGTGTCGCCGGCGAAAGAAATGGCGACGTCGTCCTTCTGGACGGTCGTGTATCCGAGGAAGGCGTATGCGTCCCTGCGGACGAACACCGGGAAGATGTCGTCACCGTCGCTTGGTTCGGCGTACTGCTGGCGCGGCGTGAAAGCGTATACGTAGCAGTACAAGTGGGCTTGGACGTCCGGGGTCTTCTCGGTGGCGATCCGGGTCTGCAACCACTTGATTGCCGACGCCTCCTGTTCGTGCAGAAAGCAGTTGTCGTAGTACTCGCCGGCATTGTTCAGATGCAACTGGGGCGGATATCCGCCGAACAGCTGCGGGATCACGCCCGTCAACGAGAGATAGAACGCCACCGCTGCGGCCAGCGCAGCGGTTCGCGCCCGCGATCGGCCCAACCAGCGGAACGCCTGAATACTCCCGACCGCGAGGAACGGCGCCAGCCAGAACAGCCCCTGCCCGAACGCGCGGAGGATTCCATAGTCAACTGACAGCTCGGGCAGCAGTACTTGCAGCGCGATGGCCGCGACGCATGCGACAGCGCCGCACAGGAATTCGAGGCTCGGCCGGAAGCCGTTCGCGCACCGGCGTGCCACCGCCACGAAGCCCACAGCGATGCACAGCTGCAGCCAGATCGGCGCGGCGCGGCGCAGCGTTGCGTTCATGGTCGACGGGTTCAGCCCGGCCGTCTCGGCGATGCCACCCAGCGACGTCTGCGGCAGCTGGTCGGCCGGTACGACTGGCGTCGGGTACCGGTCAAGCTCGGCCAACGGGTAGTTCGCGCCGGTCACCCGATCCGCGGCTGTGCTTTCGATGGCTTGATTCCTGAAGTCCCGCAACCGCTTTTCGGCGCTTTGCTTTTCACCTCCGACGATCGCGTAGGAGGCGTCCGAAGACCGTTGTCCCTCATCGGCGCCACCGGTCAGCGAGTTCAAGGTCGAGCGGAAGGTCTGTTCTACCTGACCGCTGGCGCCGGTGACCGGGCCCGCCCACAGGAACGTGAGCACCGCCAGCACGAGGAGGACCGGCCATGTCAATACGGGCGAACTTGAACTTTCCAGCGCCTCTCGCTGCCGGGTCGCGCGGTGCTTGCCCCGCCGGGTTCGGATTCGCTGCTGGGCAATCGGCGCGATACGGGTGAAGGCCCAGCACAGTCCGAGCACGGCCAGCAGCACGTACGTCGTCGAATAGTGCGACAGGACGACACCGATTCCGAAGACGGCGAAGCCGACTCTTCGCGTTCGGACCGCCACGGCGCGGTTCGTCATCAGCAGTACTGCGGTGCCGAGGAAGAAGAAGGCGACTTCCTGCCGGTTCAGAAACGGCATGTCGCCGAAGTAGGTGGGATAGGCGACGAAGTAGACGGCCGCGAGGGCCGCGACCGCCCTCGACGCGAAACGTCGCGCGATCAGGTAGATCAGCACAGGGCACAGCGCATAGAGCGACTGGAAGACGACCTTGAAGACGTAGAGGTCGGGGATGCCGGTCGCACGCTGGATGATCGTCGGAAGAATGGTGATGCTCAGGCAGGCGTTGTAGGCCGATCGGAACCCGTCCACACTCCAAATGCCTTGGCCGGCGGTCAGTTCGAACAGCCGGAACTCGCGCTGAATGTCGTGGCCCGTTACGTACCAGCCGCGCAACGACGTCATCAGCAGCAGCGACAACGACAGCATGTAGAGCGCCACAGCAATCGTCGACTCTCGCAGCACCGATCGCCACGAGAACACCATCACGATGACGACCGCTCCGAAGATGAGCATCGCAGTGGTGACGGCCCCACTGGCCCCGTTGTTGAGACGGATCGGACCGGCAACCGCGCCGACGACGAGAACGACGCCACTCACCAGCAGTATCTGGTCACGCCCGCCGACGGACGGCAATTCGTTGCGCCAGCGCCAACGCGCAGGCCGCCACACGGCAAGTGCGACAAGCGCGGTCAACAATGTACTCACCACGGGGAGCCGGTCAAGCGGCCGCGCGACGCCGAGAAGCGGCAGCACGAAATTGATGGCGAGCCCACCCACCAACATCGCGAGTACCACCAAAGCCAGTGAGTACAGGAAGGACTCGTGCGATCTCGTGGCCGCCGGCCAGTTAACCTTCGCATGGATCAGCATCACCGGGATCACGAGCAGGATGACCACGCCCGCCGCCAACCGCAGCAGCAGAGGCCCGACACCGGCCAGCACTATGGCCGCGCACACGGGTGCGGTGACGACGAGGATCAGGTCACCTCTGCCCTCGGTCGTGGCATGCTGCGACGTGGCGGTGGTGATGGCGGTCAAGTTGCCGCCACCGAATCGTAGAGACGCTCCAGCCTCGAAACGCTGCTGCGCCAATCAAAATTCGTTCCGCGGTTGGCGCTGCGGGCCGACAGGCTGGTGAGCAGGGCCGGGTCTGCGGCCAACCTGTCGATGGCTGCGGCCAGCGACTCCGGATTGGGCTCGGTCAGCAGACCGACGCCGTCGACGATCTCTCGCGTCCCGGGCGCATCGGCTGCGACGATCGCCAGACCGGCAGCCATCGCCTCGAGGAGGACGAGCGGCATCCCCTCCTTGTCCGACGACAGAACGAATGCGTCCGCCCAGCAGTGCCACTGCACCAACTGGTTGCCGCGCGCCGCGCCGACGAGCCTGACGCCGGTCAGGCCGAGAACCTCGATACGACGGCTGATCTCGTCGCGAAGCTCTCCGTCGCCGACGATCACCAGTTCCACTTCGGCCGACACGTCGGCCATCGCGTCGACCAACCGCAGAACGTTCTTCTGTTCCTCGAGCCGGCCGACGAACAGCAGACGCAGCTTGTGCGTCGGTGCGGACTGGGACTCGCTGCGGTCGCGCGCCCGATAGAAGCGGGGGTGAACACCGTTGGGGATGACCGTGATCCGCTCGGGTTCGACTCGGTAATGCGATTCGAGGAAGTCGGCCTGTTGCGGCGACAGCGCCACGACGGCCGCGGCCTGCCGCAGAAACGGCGCGAGTATCCAGCGCTTGTAGCCGGCGAGGAGCACGCCGAGACGACCGGAGGGATCGACGTCGAGGTGAAAGTGCGCGATGTAGGGCCGGCGCCGCAGGATCGACACCGCCAGAACGACTTCCGGGATGAACGCCTGCGCGGTGTGCACGTGCAGGATCGACCGCCGGCCCACGGTCAACAGCCGCAGCGCCAGGGTGATGGAGATCGGGGTGTGCGCCACCGAAAAGCCGCTGAACCGGCGCACGCTCACACCTGAGCTGTTTTCGCGCACGGGTGCCTTGTCCGAGCCGCACGTCGTGGTCATCACATGCACCTCGTGACGCTCGGCCAGGTGCTCTGCCAGTGTCTGGGCGACGTTCTCCACACCACCCAGGTGAGGTGGGTAGAAGCTGGACACCTGGACGACGACGTGTCGCTGTTGGGTGCCGATCATCGGGCCAAGGTGGCGAGTTCGCCGTTGTCGATGTACCGCACGTTCGGCCTGCCGCCGATGTAACGCAGCACTCGTTCCAGCTGCCCCCAGTCGCTGTTGTCGTCGATCTCCCAACTGTGCCCCCACAGGTGGAACACTCCGCCGGTGCGCAACACACGGTCGAACATCGACATCGCCAATTCGTCCCAGTGCCAATAGATTCGACGCGCCTCGCCAATCCGGCCGTTAGCCAGGCACAGAGCGGCCGGGCCGTCTCTCAGGTGGCGGTAGGCATGCACGGTCGTGTGGGTTTCGTAGGACGGCGACATCTGCGTGAATCCCCGGCGTACGGTCCGCGCCAACGCGAATCCGGCGTCGCGCACCATCGCCGTATGGCGGGCGGCGTACTGCCCCCCGGGATAGCAGAACGAGCGCAACGGGGCGCCGATCACTTGCTCGAGGGCGTCCTTGCCCTCGACGATCTCCTTCCACGCGACGTCATCGGGCAGGCAAGTCAGCCGCCGGTGCGTCAGCGTGTGGCCACCGATCTCGAATCTCCCCGCTAATGCGAGAAGTTCGTGGTCACCCAGCCGCTCACGGCGTGGCAGCTCGACGTTTTCCGGCGCGACGTAGAACGTCCCACGTAAGCCGTAGTGCTCGAGCAGTTCGGCCAGTTTGTGGTCGCAGACGTGGCCGTCGTCCCAGCTCGTCGTGACGACCACGCCCTCGGCACTTCTAGCGGACACCTGTTCCTCTCATTCCGCTCGCAGGATTCGGATGCGCTCGCCGCGTCCGATCAATCGGACCTCGACCGCCGACCACTGCTCCGCGGCAACAAAATCGACGGTCGCCGCGGTCGGCTGCGCGCTTCCGTTGTGGACGGTCACCGATCCGTCGGCTCGCCCGAGCGTCGTTCTCGTGTCGTCGACCACCTCCACCTCATATGGGAACGCGCTCGTCTCGCCGTCGTGGTTGGCGACCGTGAACGTGACGTTCATCTGGACTTGTTCCTCGCCGAACCCGGCGCCAAGGGCCGTCGGGCTTTTCCGGGTGAGCAGCGTCGTCGGATTTCCGGAGAAGTACAGCTCCGCATACTGCGTCGGCTGCCTGGTGAACGACAGAGCAAGCTGGTGTCGCGCCTCGCCTGAGAAACCAACCAGTGCCCCGCCGACGATGAGCAACGCCACCACCGCGGCCAAGACCCGTCCATAGCCCCGCAAGGCGGGTTGCCTCCCGGTTTCCACCCCGGACGAAATCTGTTGCGGGACTGACAGATCCACCTGTATATCCTCGTCGAGGACCGTGTTCATGGGGCGCTCACCTGGCAGCCCTGATCACCCGCGCACCCGCGTGCTCACCGAGACGTGCAGCCGGTGTCGTCGGCAGGGAGACCACCACCCCGCCCGTCTCACCCAGCATCCCGGGCAGGTTGTCCGCCTTGCGCATTCTGGTGGTGAGGAGGATCCACAGGCACTGCAGGCCGTCTCGCCAGGTGATCTTCTTGCCCTCCCGGAAGGTCCGGCCGTTGTAGGTGACCGGAATCTCGTAGGGCCGCACCCCGGCATGCAGGATCTTTGCTGTCAACTCGGTATCCAGCCCGAAGCCTCTCTGCGACAGGGTCAATGCCCGAAAGTGCGGAAGCGGGATCAGTTTCAGGCAGGTGTGCATGTCGGTGATGCACGAGTCGAACAGCATGTTCGCCACGAAGGTGGTGAACCGGCCGCCGACCGCGAAGCGGTAGGAGGGGAACCTGGTGTGCATGCCGAAGATCCGGGTCCCGAACACGTGGTCGGTTACGCCACTGAGCACCGGACCAAGCATGGCCGGGATGTCCGAGGGCGAGTATTCGAGATCGGCGTCGAGGATGATCACGTGTGTGCCCGTGGCCCGTTGGACCCCGGTGCGCACAGCGGCACCCTTGCCCAGGTTGTGCGAATGGCACACCGTCGTGACTCCCGAATCGGTGAACGGCCGCAGCAGTTGTGCGGTCGCGTCGGTACTGCCGTCATCCACGACGATGAGCTCCATGGGACACGGAAAGTCCACGGCCAGCACACGAGTCACGGCCCGCACGATGGTCGCCGACTCGTTGTAGACGGGCATGACGATGGAGAGTGCGGTCGTCATCCGGATTCGCCGCCCATCGCTGCTGCGGTCGCTGCGTCAGGAGGTTCTGTCACAGCTCACGCTCCGCCCCGACGACCCACACCGGGCGCGTGCCTGCGATCGTGGAGATCACCCATGCGGCGTCGGCGGTGCCGGTGCCGATCAGCTGAGCGCGCACCTCGTCGTTGACGGTGATGCGGTTCCCGGCGATGCTGGCGCGCCATCCCGCTGTCCTCAGCGCTTCGCAGGCCACACCGATGGCGGCGATCCCGCCGACCACCCCCGCCACCTGCTCAGTGGTGGGCGCGACATCGACCCGGGTGCGGCCAGGCGCAATTTCCGCCGCCGTCATTCCGATGGCCGTCGATGTCGGCCAGCAGGGAGCGCGAACCGCCTGGCACTGGGGCGATAGCTCAGGTGTTGAGGAAGAAAGCGATGTGCGAGAAATATCGCGTCGCGCTTTTGTAGCATGAAGAAACCTTCCTTCGCTGGGAGGTAGGGGGTGGGGTCGGTTTGGTCGCTGTCCCCATCCCCGCAAGAAGCGGTGAATCTGCAGGTTCTAAGCCATAAGCACTCCAGAAGGTCGCGGTGGCGCGCGCGGGGAGTCGCACTCCTCGCCCGCGCGCCTTTTGTTAGCTAATGCGTGTGGGAAGGCGCTCGATCACCCGGCCGCGCACATCGCTGGGCGTGGCGGGTGAGAGCCGTGGCTCTGAACGATTGGCGCAGGGGGCCATGTGGCTTTCCCGTTGCGATTGCAGCACTGGACAAGCACCAGCATCACCGGACTCCTCATCGGTCTTCGCGTTCAAGGCCGGCGTTAGCCCCCACGGCCCCGTCGCAAACACCGGACGGTTAGCTTGCTGTCCGCTGTTATTTGAGTGGTCTAACAACCGCGAAGAAGTTAACCACACCCAGGGATACTCCGCCACATGAAAATCTAATCAATTTGTGACGTGGTCCGGCGTCTTGTCGTCACGCGCCGTGAGCAGCATCTTTAACCTCAATTTAACTGCCGGGCAAGACAATAAAACGTTGCAGGGCAAGATCGGCCGATGACAGAGGCTGCCACACTCAACCCTGCACCCCGCAACGATCTCTAATGGAATTGCAATGATCTATGTGATCTAGGACACGGACTCTTACCGAAGCGCTATCGCTCGAAAGGACTTGCGCAGGCGCCTCTAGCAATCAAGATCGGGCTTTGCCGTGTATGCATGCGGCGCACAAGAACGACTGCGTCCAGCTAACCCGGGCTCGCGGTCCGGGTGCGGAATTACATAGGCTGGCAAAGTTGTTGCGTCGTCGACGCCCGGTGCTTCATCGGCTCGCTGACCGGCCCGCCACCGGCGCCGTCCACGGTGCCGTCAGCGATGCCGATAGCATCGACCACCATGACGAGCAGCACCAAAGACGCCGCGCACACCGCAGAACCCGCCGCCGAGCACACCATCGACATCCACACCACCGCCGGCAAGCTGGCGGAGCTGCGCCGGCGTGCCGAAGAGACGCTGCATCCCGTCGGCGAGGCTGCCGTCGAGAAGGTCCACGCCAAAGGCAAGCTGACCGCGCGCGAGCGGATCTACGCGCTGCTCGACGAGGGCTCGTTCGTCGAACTCGATGCGCTGGCCAGACACCGCAGCACCAACTTCGGCCTCGATCAGAAGCGGCCTCTCGGCGACGGCGTCGTCACCGGCTACGGGACCATCGACGGCCGCGACGTGTGCATCTTCAGCCAGGATGTCACCGTATTCGGCGGCAGCCTCGGCGAGGTATACGGCGAGAAGATCGTCAAGGTCCAGGACCTCGCGATCAAGACCGGCCGCCCGCTGATCGGCATCAACGACGGCGCGGGCGCGCGCATCCAGGAGGGCGTCGTCTCGCTCGGCCTGTACGGCGAGATCTTCCGCCGCAACATCCTCGCCTCGGGTGTGATCCCGCAGATCTCGCTGATCATGGGCGCCGCCGCCGGCGGGCACGTCTACTCCCCCGCGCTCACCGACTTCGTCGTGATGGTCGATCAGACCAGCCAGATGTTCATCACCGGTCCCGACGTGATCAAGACCGTCACCGGCGAGGACGTCACGATGGAGGAGTTGGGCGGCGCGCACACCCACATGGCCAAGTCCGGCACCGCGCACTGCGTCGCCTCCGGCGAGCAGGACGCGTTCGACTACGTGCGCGACCTGCTGTCCTACCTGCCGCCCAACAACTACGCGGACCCGCCGCGCTATCCGGCGGCGATCCCCGAGGGCGCCATCGAAGACAACCTGACCGACGAGGACCTCGAGCTGGACACGCTAATCCCGGACTCGCCGAACCAGCCCTACGACATGCACGAGGTGATCACCCGCATCCTCGACGACGACGAGTTCCTCGAGGTGCAGGCCGGATACGCGACCAACATCGTCGTCGGCTTCGGCCGAATCGAGGGCCGGCCCGTCGGCATCGTCGCCAACCAGCCGACGCATTTCGCCGGCTGCCTCGACATCAACGCGTCTGAGAAGGCCGCCCGGTTCGTGCGCACTTGCGACTGCTTCAACATCCCGATCATCACGCTCGTCGACGTGCCGGGCTTCCTGCCGGGCACCGACCAGGAATACAGCGGAATCATCCGGCGCGGCGCCAAGCTGCTGTACGCCTACGGCGAGGCGACGGTCGCCAAGATCACCGTGATCACCCGCAAGGCCTACGGCGGCGCCTATGTCGTGATGGGGTCCAAGCACATGGGCGCCGACGTGAACGTCGCGTGGCCGACGGCGCAGATCGCGGTCATGGGCGCGTCGGGTGGGGTCGGATTTGTCTACCGCCAGCAGCTGGCCGAGGCGGCGAAGGGCGGCGACGACGTCGACGCGCTGCGGCTCAAGCTGCAGCAGGACTACGAGGACACGCTCGTCAATCCGTACATCGCCGCCGAGCGCGGCTACGTCGACGCGGTGATCCCGCCGTCGCACACCCGGGGCTACGTCGCCACGGCGCTGCGGCTGCTGGAACGCAAGATCACTCAGATTCCGCCGAAGAAGCACGGGAACATTCCACTGTGAGCGAAGCGAACGATCCAGCACCAGTGAGCGAGACGAACGAACACGTCGACATCCACATCGAGCGTGGTAAGCCCTCCGACGACGAGGTTGCCGCGCTGGTGGCCGTGCTCGGCGCAGCCTCGGGCGGGGTGCCCGAGCCGGTGGTCCCGCCGCGCAACATGTGGGGCCACCCCGTGAGCCACCTGCGCTACGCGGCCACCAGCTGGCAGCGCATGACCCTGCTGGAGCGGACCTACATGCGGCGATGACCCGAGTCGTCCTCGGGTCCGCCTCGCCCGGGCGGCGAAAGGTGCTGCGCCAGGCCGGAATCGAGCCACTCGTCGTGGTCTCCGGTGTCGACGAGGACACCGTCATCTCCGGCCTGGGCGACGCCCCTCCCGACGTCGTCACCGCCGCACTGGCCACCGCCAAAGCAGAACAGGCCGCCAAGAGCGTCGATCGGTCGGTGACCACGGACTGCGTTGTCATCGGCTGCGATTCGATGCTCTTGTGCGACGGCCAGTTGCGCGGCAAGCCGGCATCGGCGGACGAGGCCAAGCGGCAGTGGCAGACCATGGGCGGGCGTACCGGCGAACTGCACACCGGCCATTGCGTCATCCGGTTGCGCGACAACGCGATTACCCATCAGATCGCCGAAACCTTGGTCACTACAGTGCATTTTGCGGTGCCGTCGGCTGACGAACTCGATGCTTACGTCGCCAGCGGAGAACCGCTGCAAGTCGCCGGCAGCTTCACCATCGACGGTCTGGGAGGGTGGTTCGTCGAAGCCGTCGACGGCGACCCGTCCAGCGTGGTCGGCATCAGCCTGCCGCTCACCCGGCGGCTCTTCACGCGTGCGGGACTGTCGATTCCGGCTCTGTGGGCCGCCAACCCGGTGACGTGATCGTCGAGAGCGACGTTGTGCAGGGGTCCACTCGAACAACTTCTGCAGAACGTCACGTTCGGCGAGCCGTTGGCGGCTGAGTACGCTCATGACGTGCCACTTCCTGCCGATCCCAGCCCCGAACTGCAGTCCTACGCCCACCCCGAGCGGTTGGTCACCGCCGACTGGCTGGCGTCCCACCTCAATGCGCCTGGCCTCGCGGTGGTCGAATCCGACGAGGACGTACTGCTCTACGACATCGGCCACATCCCCGGCGCGGTGAAGATCGACTGGCACACCGACCTCAACGACCCGCACGTGCGCGACTACATCAACGGCGAGCAGTTCGCCGCGCTGATGGATGCCAAGGGCATCGCCCGGGACGACACCGTCGTCATCTACGGCGACAAGAGCAACTGGTGGGCCGCCTACGCGCTGTGGGTGTTCACGCTGTTCGGCCACCCCGACGTGCGACTGCTCGACGGCGGACGCGACCTGTGGCTCTCCAGCGGCCGCGAGACCACTCTGGAGGTGCCCGAACGGCGGTCCAGCGGCTACCCCGTGGTGCAGCGCGACGACGCCCCGATCCGCGCGTTCAAAGAGGACGTCCTGGCCAACCTCGGCAAGCAACCGCTCATCGACGTCCGCTCTCCGCAGGAATACACCGGCGAACGAACGCACATGCCGGACTACCCCGAAGAGGGCGCACTGCGCGGCGGTCACATCCCGACCGCCCGGTCGATCCCATGGGCCAAGGCGGCTCAAGACAACGGGAGGTTTCGCAGCCGCGCAGAACTCGAGGAGCTGTACGGGTTCATCGAGCCCGACGACAAGACCATCGTGTACTGCCGCATCGGGGAACGCTCCAGCCACACCTGGTTCGTGCTGACACATCTGCTCGGCCTGCCCGGCGTTCGCAACTACGACGGCTCCTGGACGGAGTGGGGCAACACCGTGCGCGTGCCGATCGTGGCCGGCGAGGCGCCCGGCTCGTCATGATGCCCAAGCCGCTGGCCGAAGTGGTGTCCGACTTCCAGGAGGTCGACGGCCAGGACAAGCTCAAGCTCCTTCTCGAGTTCGCCGACGAACTGCCGCCGCTGCCGGCCGATCTGGAGGAAGCCGCGATGGAGCCGGTGCCCGAATGCCAGACGCCGTTGTTTTTGCACGTCGACGCCGCCGACCGCGACGACGTCCGGTTGTTCTTCAGCGCGCCGGCCGAAGCGCCCACCACCCGCGGATTCGCGTCGATCCTGGCCACCCTCGACCATCAGCCCGCCGACGACATCCTGGCCGTACCCGACGACTTCTACACCGACCTGGGCCTGGCGGCGTTGATCAGCCCGCTGCGGCTGCGCGGCATGTCCGCGATGCTGGCTCGCATCAAGCGGCACCTGCACACCGCCTGATCTGCCCCGTCGGATACATTTCTAAAGACTTCTCTTAGAGACCCAGCCAACCAGGAGGCGCAGTGCCTAGTCACGCCGATTCACGGATCTCCAAGGTGCTCGTCGCCAACCGCGGCGAGATCGCGGTCCGAGTGATCCGGGCGGCACGGGACGCAGGCCTGGAAAGCGTGGCTGTGTACGCCGAGCCCGACGCCGACGCGCCGCACGTGCGTTTGGCGGACGAGGCGTTCGCGCTGGGGGGCCAGACGTCGGCGGAGTCGTACCTGGACTTCGGCAAGCTTCTCGACGCCGCCGCGAAGTCCGGGGCCAACGCGATCCATCCCGGCTACGGCTTCCTCTCGGAGAACGCCGACTTCGCCCAGGCCGTCATCGACGCCGGTGTGATCTGGATCGGCCCGAGCCCGCAGTCGATCCGCGACCTCGGCGACAAGGTCACCGCCCGGCACATCGCCGCACGCGCGCAGGCACCGCTGGTGCCCGGTACGCCCGACCCGGTCAAGGACGCCGACGAGGTGGTGGCGTTCGCACAGGAGTACGGGCTGCCGATCGCGATCAAGGCGGCGTTCGGCGGCGGCGGCCGCGGCATGAAGGTGGCCCGCACGATCGAGGAGATTCCCGAGCTGTTCGAGTCGGCCACCCGCGAAGCTACCGCGGCGTTCGGCCGCGGCGAATGCTTCGTCGAGCGCTACCTGGACAAGCCCCGCCACGTCGAGGCGCAGGTGATCGCCGACCAGCACGGCAACGTCGTCGTCGCCGGGACCCGCGACTGCTCGCTGCAGCGCCGCTACCAGAAGCTCGTGGAAGAAGCGCCGGCACCGTTCTTGACCGACGCGCAGCGCAAGGAGATTCACGAGTCGGCCAAGCGGATCTGCAAGGAAGCCCACTACTACGGCGCCGGCACCGTCGAATATCTCGTCGGCCAGGACGGGCTGATCTCGTTCCTCGAGGTCAACACCCGGCTGCAGGTCGAGCACCCGGTCACCGAAGAGACCGCAGGAATCGACCTCGTCCTGCAGCAGTTCAAGATCGCCAACGGCGAGAAGCTCGACATCACCGAAGACCCGGCGCCGCGCGGGCACGCGATCGAGTTCCGCATCAACGGCGAGGACGCCGGTCGCAACTTCCTGCCCGCCCCCGGCCCGGTGAACAAATTCCACCCGCCGAGCGGCCCTGGCGTGCGACTGGACTCCGGCGTCGAGACGGGTTCGGTGATCGGCGGGCAGTTCGACTCGATGCTGGCCAAGCTGATCGTGTACGGCGCCACCCGCGAGGAGGCGTTACGACGCGCACGTCGTGCTCTCGCCGAGTTCGAGGTCGAAGGCCTGGCCACCGTGATCCCGTTCCACCGAGCGGTGGTTTCCGATCCGGCATTCATCGGTGACGGCGAGAGCTTCTCCGTGCACACCCGCTGGATCGAGACCGAATGGGACAACACGATCGAGCCGTTCACCGGCGGCGAGCCGCTCGAGGCCGACGAGACCCTGCCGCGACAGAAAGTGGTCGTCGAGGTGAGCGGCCGTCGCCTGGAGGTGTCGCTGCCGGGTGATCTGGCGCTGGGCAACGGCGCCGCCGCCGCGAACCCGGACGTCATCCGCAAGAAGCCAAAGCCGCGCAAACGCGGGTCGCATGCCGGTGTCGGTACCGCCTCGGGTGACGCTGTCACCGCGCCGATGCAGGGCACCGTGGTCAAGGTGGCCGTCGAAGAGGGCCAAGAAGTCAGCACCGGCGATCTCGTCGTCGTACTCGAGGCGATGAAGATGGAGAACCCGGTCACCGCCCACAAGGACGGCACCATCACCGGGCTGGCCGTCGAACCCGGTGCCACCATCACCCAGGGCACGGTTCTCGCCGAGATCAAGTAGAACTCGAGCCGTGGAGCCGGTCGAAATCAATGCCGGCGCTTGGTATTTGCGTGCGCTGCGAGCAGACGAGCGCGTCGATGACCGGCCGGCGCTGGCCGAGCTGGGCGAGACCGGCCCCGACTACATCTGGCGCCGTGCCGCGCAGTGGCAGTCCGACGCCGCCTATTCCTGGGCCGTCTGCGAGCCCACGACCGGCGAGCTCGTCGCCGAGGTCGTCCTCGATCTCAGCACCGCGGCTCTGACGTGCCGGGCCCGCGCGGGCTACCAGGACGCGGCGGTGGAAGCCGAAGAATCGGTTCGGCGATTCGCAGGAGATGCGCTGCCGGAAAACAGGATTCAGGCGGCACGCGGACGTCGAGCACCGGGTTGAGAAACGGTTGCAACCGGCTTAAAAGAAGCTAAGAAGTTGGCCCGTCATCATCATTGCCGGTTGTCTTGACCACCCCACCGGAGTAGGGTCTGAGCCAGGGTTGAGTTCACAGCCTGAGCGGAGCGCGTCGGGCGGCGAGGGACTATGAACTCCCTGCTCGAGGGGCTAGTTGCCCGAAGCGATCCGACACAAACGCGACACATTCGAACAGATGGAGTCGTCGATGACTGCTTTTCACAACGCTGCACTCTCCGCGAAGCGGAGTTCGGACAAGCTCGACAGCTTCTCTGGCCACGGAGTTCACCTGCACGCCCAAATGCACGGTGGCACCACGATAATCGGCGCCACCGGAGAACTGGACGCTTTCAACATCCACCACTTGACCGACTTCGCCCGCCGATGCGCCGGCGCCCGCCGCCCACTGGTGCTGGATCTCAGCCAACTAGATTTCCTTGCCACACAAGGGATTGAGTGTCTGCGTGACGTCGCGGACGAGTGCGGCCGGAACAGCATCGAATGGGCCTTGGTGCCCGGCCATGCAGCGCTCCGTCTGCTGCGGATCTGCGATCTGGACATCCGGCTGCCGGTCGTGTCGTCGATCGACGAAGCGGTACAACGCTTTTCGGCGTCGTTCCGGCCGCAGGCGTTATTGCAGCTCGTCACGAAGTCGAGCTAACGTCCGCGCCAGCAGGCGCGAGACGTGCATCTGCGAGATCCCGACGCGCTCGGCGATCTGGCTCTGTGTCTGCGATTCGAAGAATCGCAGCACGATGACGGTGCGCTCACGTTCGGGCAGCGCGTCGAGGAGCGGCCGCAACGCCTCGTGATTCTCGATGCGATCGAGGTTGGTGTCGTGGCTGCCGAGCGTCTCGGTCAGCGGGGGGCTTTCCTCGTCGCCGCCGCCGCCGCTGTCCATCGACAGCGTGTTGTACCCGCTGCCGGCGATCAGCGCCTCGACCACTTCCTCGCGATCGAGCTCCAGCTCGGCCGCCAACTCGGAGGGGGTCGGCGCACGCCCAAGCCGCTGCGACATCTCCGCGGTGGCGCTGCCGAGCTGCAAGTGCAGTTCCTTGAGCCGGCGCGGAACCTTGACTGCCCAGCTGTTGTCGCGGAAGTGGCGGCGGACCTCACCCATGATCGTGGGCACCGCGAAGGACACGAAGTCGCTGCCGCACTCCACGTCGAATCGGTTGACCGCGTTCACCAGACCGAGCCGGGCCACCTGTGCGATGTCTTCGCGCGGTTCCCCCCGCCCGTCGAACCGGTGGGCGATGTGCTCGGCCAGCGGCATGCAGCGGCGAACGATCTTCTCACGCATTCGTTCCCGCTCTGACGAGTCGACGGGCAAGGCATGCAGTTCCCGGAACAAGTCCGGCACGTCGGCGTATTCAGAGCGGGTTCGCGGTGCCGAACTCTCTTTCACCTGGCGGAATCCAGCCTGCTTGCTGTCATGGTGATGCCGAAGACGCCGTCGGCGCCTTTCACTTCGGCGCCGTCGCGGAACGCCTGTACATCGTCGGTGAGCGAGCTGATGACGTGCCAACTGAACGTGCCGGGCCTCAGCACGTTGTCGTCCCCGGTCGGTGCCGATACCGAGACCCGCAGGTCGTGCTCGCGGGGTTGCACCGTCACGGTCAGGCGAGAATCCCCTGCCGCCGAGCGGATCAGCGCGGTACAGGCCTCGTCGAGCGCCAACCGAAGATCGGCGACGGCGTCGAGGTCCAGATCCTCCAGTGCGCCCAGCGCTGTCACCAACGCGCGGATCACCGCGAGGCTCTCCAACCGGGCGGGCACCCGGAACTCCACCGGCTGGCCATGGGGCCGCGGCGCGGGATTGTTGTCAGCCTCGGACATCTGGCCTCCTGGCATTGGCACGACGATCCCCTTCGGCGTATTGCCGCCCGTCATCACATTCCTCCCGGGGATGTATGAATTCGCACGTGACAGGGTATGCCGCCGTCGTGCCGGACCGACCAGCGCCCCACCCGCCGAGCACCACGGTGCAGGCGTTTTTCAGCGTCGCGTCCGTGGTGGGCGTAGTGGTGCTGGTGCTCTTGCTGTTGATGGCGGGCGTCTACGCGGTGGTCTTCATGGACCTCATGCCGCAACTGCAGTGACCCGAACTCATAGTTCACGGCTCCGGATACCCGACCCAAACGGTGGGTTAAACGGTGATGTTTGAGGCGTAGATCTCAGTGGAAGAACCAAGTCCGTGAGGCTGCGCCGGAGCACTGTCGGCGGCCCGGGCGTGCGACGCGTCCGCCGGGGCCGCGGTTTCTCCTATGTGGAGGCCGACGGCAGTCCGGTGACCGACCCCGACACGTTGACGCGCGTCGAAGAACTTGTCATCCCGCCGGCCTGGAAGAACGTCTGGATCTGCCCCTATCCCAACGGCCACATCCAGGCGGTCGGCACCGACGCCGCGGGCCGCAAGCAGTACCTGTATCACGAGCGGTGGCACCAGGAGCGGGCCGAGGAGAAGTACGACCGGACGCTCGGCTTGGCCAAGCGGCTGCCGGACTGGCGGTCGCAGGCTGTCGGCGATCTGCGCGGGCGCGGACTGCACTGTGCCCGCGTGCTCGCGGTCGCGCAACGGCTGTTGGATCGTGGCTACTTCCGCGCGGGCAGAGAGGAGTACGCGCAGGAGAACGGCAGCTTCGGGCTGGCGACGCTTGCGCCGCGAGCACGTGCGCGTGCGCAACGCCAGCGTCGAGTTCGACTATCCGGCCAAGAGCGGCGTGCAGCGCACGATCGAACTCGAGGACCCCCTCGTGGTGCGTGCGGTGCGAGCGCTGATGCGAGCGCAGACTCCGCATTCGAGGCTGCTGGTCTATCGCACCGATGAAGGCGAATGGGTGGAAATGCGCGCCGACGACGTGAACGCACGCTTCCGCGAGCTCGTCGGCGACGAATACAGCATGAAGGACCTCCGCACCTGGAACGGCACAGCGCTGGCCGCCGAGGCGTTCGCGCACTCTCCCGAGCCGACGAGCAAGACAGCGCGCAAGCGAGCCGAGTCGACGGTAATGAAGGCGGTGGCGGCCGAACTCGGCAACACGCCGGCGGTGGCACGAAGCTCATACGTCGACCCGCGCGTGGTGCAGGCCTACCAGGACGGCCTGACGATCGCCCCAACGATCCGGCGGGCCAGGCGGCACCGCTCGTCGTCGGCCCGCCAGGAACTCATCGAGAAGGCGACCTGCCGGCTGATCCACCGCGTCGAGAAGGGCCGCTAGGGTCTTGCAGTTGCGCCGAAATTGCGTTCCACGAGGCCGCTTCTCGCACTTTCCCACGCTGGCGGCAATCTCGACGATGGCCTAGCCCGGAGTCACTTCGATCGGGTCAAGTCCCGGGTGGCCGGGCCCTCCAGCAACGTGCCGTCGGGCGCAAACCGCGACCCGTGCAGCGGGCATTCCCACGCCTTGTCGGCGTCGTTCCAGTTGACTATCCCGCCGAGGTGCGGGCACACCGGCGACACCCTATGCCCGACGCCTTCGACCACGCATCTCGCCTCGAGGTGCCACGGCGGTCCGCTGACCACTCCGCCCTCGTCCTCGCCGGGCTGCCGGTGCAGCGTCCGGGTGATCGGCGTGATCCAGCCCTTCGCGAGGTCGAATCCGACCTCGAGGTTGGCCTGCAGCGCGGTGGGGATGCCGGACAATTCGTGCGGGCTCCAGCTCGCGAACGCCTTGGCCCAGTCCATCCGGCCGCCGAGGATACGGCTCGACAACGCCAGCGCCGCGGCTACGCCGTTGGTCATCCCCCACTTGTTGAAACCCGTTGCGACGAAGATCTTTTCGTTGCCGGGCAGAATCGGCCCGACATACGGCAGTTCATCGATCGGCGTGTAGTCCTGGGCAGACCAGAAGTGAGTCTGCACGGCCCCCGGGTAGTGCACTCGCGCCCAGGACGACAGTTCCGCCAGCGCCTTGGACGGGCTCCTTTTACGGCCGACCGTGTGACCCGCCCCGCCGACGATCAGCCGCTCGCCGTCGGCGGTGGGCGCGTACCGCACCGACCGGGTCGGCGAGTCGGTGGAGATCATCATCGCGCGGGTGATGTTGCCGGGCACCTTGAATGCCAGGCAGTAGGACCGGCTCGGCTTGAGCCGGGCGAAATAGCCGCCACGGTCGAGGATCGGGATGCCGGTGGCCAGCACCAGCTGGCCGGCGCGCACCTCGGTTTCTGATGGTCGCTCGGACAAGCCTCGCTCCGCGTCGTCGTCATCGGGGCCATTCACACGCAGGGTCAGCCCGTCGCCGCGAGTCGACACGCTGCGCACCCGGGCGTGCTCGACGAGCCGCCCGCCGCGCTCGAGCAGTTCGACCACGAGTGAGTCGAGGAACGGCATCGGGTCGAACTGCACCTGGTCCGGCAGCCGGACACCGCCGTGGTAGGGGAACGGCACGTCGGCCTCGTCGTCCCACTTCGCATTCAAGCCGACGGCATCGCACGCCTTCAGTTCGGCGCGCGCCGACGGCACCCCCTTGCCCGTTTGCGCGTAGGTGTAGGCGTCTTCGCGCTGCACGGCGACCCCGTTCGCCTCGCAGTGGTGGATCAGCCACTCCTGCCCCTCGCGGTTGCCCTCGACATAGGCCTTCGCCGTCTCGACGCCGTGCCGCTGGACGATTTTGGACAGATGGGTGCCCTGCAGCAGGCTGATCTTGGCCGTCGTGTTCCCGGTTGCACAGCTGCCGACGGTGCGCGCCTCGAGCACCAGCACACTCTTGCCCGCACGGGCCAGCAACACCGCGGTCATCAGCCCGGTGATGCCGGCTCCTGCGACGACGACGTCGGCGGATCGCTCGCTGTCGAGGCTGCCTGCCGCCCACGGGGCCTGGCCGCGGTTCGCCAACCACAGTGAAGTCATGATCTGACAATTACCCTTCGCCCAGCCTCCAAAAACGCCTGGGAGCCCTCCGTCACAACTGGCGTTTGCCTGGTGTGCAAGGCAGGGTACGTTCAACCCGTGACCTCCGCACTGCCGCCCGACGATCCGATCGACGAAGAGACCCCCGTCGCCGATGCTGTCGAACAGCGCCTGGAGGTAGGCAGGACACCGAGTCTTTCGGAGGACTTCGAACCCACCGAGGTCAGCGAAATCGCCTCGATACCACCTGAGGACGCCAATCCGGCGGACTGGCAGGAACAACACACCACCGCCGACGACGCCGACGACTGGGACGTGGACGCAGACCGTTAGGAGCGGCCGTGGCCTGCACGCGTGCGCTGGTAACAGGCGCCGAGACGCTGCCAGGGTGATGGGCTAGGTGCGATGGCGCGGCGGCCGCTGCGGCGGCGAATCCGTTCAGCCTCAGTCCTGGTAATCACGCTCGCGGCGCTGGCCGTGCTGCTGCACGGGTGTCCGTCCTTTCGGGACGGCGTGGCCGGAGACCTCGCTCGCGCCCAGAAGTCGCGCGAATCCGCCACGCAGGCAGGGATTTTCGCGCTGGACCTGTGGCGCGCGGGTCGATCGACCACCGAGCTGGCAGCCGTGCAGATGGCAGATGCCCGCGACGAAGTAACCAAGAACTACAAGGGCGTTGCCGCGCTCACCGCACAGCACGCGACGATCTGCGCCAACAGCAGTCACTGCTCGGCGCGATGACCGACGCCATCACCGCCCTGGACGGAGCCGGAGCGGTGATCCGCGGCGTGGACACCATTACGCCCGCAGGCGCCGTTCGGCAGCGCCTGAGCGACGCGTCGACCCGGCTGTCGGCGGTGGAGGTGGTGGAGGCCGCGGTCGAGGAGATCGGGATGCGGCTGACCGGGCCGCGGGCGGCGCATCAGCGCGAGGGGCATAAACGGTTCACCCTGGACCGCATTCTGGCCGAAGAGGTCGGTGTAATGGATCTGGTCGACGCCCGCGACCCCCGGGTCCAGTTGTGGATTAAAGACGAGGACGCGGCGGGGTTGTCGGTGGATCAGCAACGCGCCGTGCAGAACATCGCCGCCTCACCGTGGCTGGTGTGCCCGGTTAGTGCGCCGGCCGGGGCGGGCAAGACCACCTCGATGCGGGCGCTGACAGCGGCAGCGCCACCGCTCCCGCCGGAACGTGATTGTGGTGGCGCCGACCTGCAAGGCGGTCGGCGTGGCGGTGCGCAAAGGCGCCGGCGACACCGGCTATACCGTGGCCAGAGTCTTGCGATCGTTACGTGACGAAACGCTGCGGCTGGACCGGCAAACCGTGGTCGTCGTCGACGAGGCCGCCATGGTCGGCACCGACGATCTGCGCCAACTGCTCACCGCCACCACGAAAGCCGGGACGAAAACGGTGCTGATCGGTGACGCGCATCAGCTGGCCCCGGTTAAAGCTAGGGGCGGCATGTTCGCCCAGCTGTGCGCCGACCTGCCCTGGACCCAGAAGCTGTCGGAGGTGTGGCGGATGCGCGACCCCGACGAGCGTTCCGTGTCGCTGGCGCTGCGCGACGGCGGCCCGGCGCCCGTCCGGCGCGCCATCGAGTGGTACCGCAGCCACGACCGGCTGCACACCGGTGACCCGATCGCCATGGCCCATGACGCCTTACACGCGTATCGCGCCAATGTCGCCGCCGGTAAGGACGCGCTGCTGGTCTGTGACACCACAGAAATGGCCGACGCGCTCAACCGCCGCATCCACGACCAGGCCATCCCCGCTGATGCGTCCACCGTGACCGCCGCTCGCGGGCAGCGCATCGCGGTGGGGGATCTGATCATCAGCCGCCGCAACGATCCCACCGTCACGGTGATCGACCCCGAACACTATGTGCCCGCCGATGATCCGGTGCGCAACGGCAACCGCTGGCGCGTGTTCGCCGTCGACACCGACCATCACCGCATCGCTGCGCGGCGCCTCGACGACGGCGCGCGCGCCGTGTTCTCCGGTGACTATCTGCGCGAGCACATCACCCACGGCTATGCGGTCACCGTGCACTCCGCCCACACGGCAGTGTGGCCCGCGCCGCGGGCCGGGTTCTCCCGAATGTGAATTGGGTTGCGGCTGAGGGAAGACATGGGATGCTGGCCGGCCCAAGCTCGCCAAGACTGCCCAAAGCACTTCTGGTCGTATCGACGCTCCGCGGCTTCCAGGTGCAGTGGTTGTGGACTAATCGACACCGGTGACCACGTGGCCTGGCGCAATCGCTGACGCCCGGGCGGTGGTGTGCAGGTCAGCTGTGGTCCTGCGGTTTTTTAAAGGTGACCTTAATGTTCTGTTGGGTGGTGGCTTGCTGGGCTTGGGCCGCCTGGTCGGTGAAAGTGCGGCTGTCACCGGCCGACAGCTCGGCGTTGTCGGTGAACGGCGCCAGCATTGCCCGAGGGTAGAGCTTGTCGACCCGGACCACGTTGACTTCCGCGCACACCACGACGGCGGCCGCCGCCAAAAACAGAAAGGCCAGTAGACCAAGCACGATCGCGAAGACTCCGTTGGTCGCCGAGGACGCGTGCGCAACCTTGCGCACCAGCAGCGCCCCAAACGACTGGAGTAGCTGCCACACGACGGCCGCACCGACCGCTCCGGGCGCGACATCTCTCGTGCTCACCGGACGCGCGGTGGTGAGTCGGAATGTAACGATGAATACGAGGCAGTTCAATGCCACTGAGCCGGCGATCAGAAGGGCCCTGAACGGACCCGAAAGATGCGCAACTGCCCCGATGCCTGCAATTGCGGCGGCCCCCAGCACAGCGACCCCAATCGTGCCGAGCAATAGCAGTCCGGTCGCACGGGCGCGGATTGGATTTGGGCGGAGATGGCGCGGCACCGACCAGGCGGTGTTCATTGCGTTCTGGCAGGCCAGCGTGACACCGAGGCCCCCGTAGAGGGCGCCGAGGGCGCCGATCACCAGTCCTATCAGGCCGCCACCGATCCGGTGTGGATCGCCCAATTCCTGCCCAATGACCGGGAACTGGCTCAGCGCGGAGTTGATGATGTGATGCTGCAGCCCTGGATGTCCAACCAGTACGAGCCCCAGCACGGTGGCCAGCAAAAGCAGCAGCGGAAACACCGCGATGAAACCGTAGTACGCGATCAGCGCGGCCAGGTATACGCCCTGGTCGTCGAGAAATTTGTAGAGAACCGCGATCGGGAAACCTACCGCGGGATGACGCTGCTGCAGGGCGTCCAAACGCTTGGCAACGCTCATCAACTCCTCATCGTGTCGTTCTGCGCTCGTTTTGGGGTCTCCATTCGCCGCACAGTACGGCCGTGACGGAGGGTTCTCCTAGTCTCGAATCTAAACAAACGAGACACACGTGAGCGAACGACATCCGCGAGGCGTACCTGCAGGTCGTCCAGTCTCATTTCTTGTCTCACAGCGCGCGTCTCGGATCTTCGTTGTCGGCGGCTCATGAGACGTTGTATCTGTGACAGCGATGCTCGGCTACGCACGAGTCAGCACGGCGGGCCAGGACCTTGACAGCCAGCTCGTCGCGCTCAAGACTGCCGGGGTCAATTCGAGTCGGGTGTTTACCGACATACTTTCCGGATCGGCCAACACACCCCGGCCAGGACTCGCTGCGATGCTTGACTACGCCCGGCCCGGAGACACCGTCGTTGTCGCCGCGATCGACCCGCCTCGGCCGGTCGGTTGCTGAAGTGACGCGCACCATTGCAGACCTTTCTGAGTGCCGAATTGAATTGCGCGCCATACGGGAAGGGATTGATACGGGCACGCCGACAGGCGCGCGGTGGCCGCGATCATGGCCACCTTAGCCGAGCTGGAGCTTGAGCTTGGGCGCGAGCGGCGCGCCGCATCCCGCGAATCCCGCCGCGCCCGAAGTCTGCCGGCTACCAAGCCACCGAAGCTCAGCCCGGGGCGACAAGATCAGTTGCGGCGACTCGCCGCGACTGGGGAACCGGTGCGGGAACTCGCTCACGCCTTTGGGATTGGACGAGCGACTGCGTACCGCTACCAATCCCAGTAAGCGACCACCACTCGCATTGCGGCATAGATCATTTAAGTGATGACGGGTCGCACCATATCAGCTGGGCTTCATCCGGGCTTCCTACGTATGGGCGCGGGTGCGCCGGCGCGTGCGGCGGATACTGGCGATGATCAGGCTCAATCCGAGCATGCCGCCAGCGCCGAGCGCGATGCCGTAGAGGAAGACGGTGCCGACCGAACCGGTGACATGATGGCCGACCACCGTGATCTGTTCGGGTAGAGCGCGTGCGGCGCCGTCGCTCGCGCTCCGGCCACCCCGACAGCGACCGCCGCGACCAGAACGATCACTCCGATGATGATCATGTGTTCTCCCCGCTGCCGTCTCGTTCGATGCTGTTATCCAGTCAACCCCCGCACCGGGACGCTGTCGAGACCGGTCGGATCGTCGCCGCGGGGTCGGTGCCACGCTCCGGGGCAGATGCCGGACGGCCCAGCCATGGGTGGCTCATCCCGCCCAGGCCGAGCCGTCCGGTCCCCGGTTGGGGGGCGCCGCCGTGGGGGCGTCCACCCTGCTTCCCCTGTCCTCAATGTTGGCGCCTAACTGCGGCTATACGGCCTCGGACGTGGAAAGCGGCGCCTTCGCGCCGCACGCCGGGGCGTAGGCTTAAGGCACTCTGAAGATGCCGCGCTCGCGGAGCGGGAACGCTCGAACTGGCGGAGTTCCACGGTCCGGAAGGGAGTTGCCCTGATGCAGTGGTGGGGCTGGTTGATTCTGGTCGTGGCCGTCGTTGCGGTGAGCGTTGGTGTTCTTCTCGCCGTGCAGGCTAGGCGCAGGTCGGGCGGTGCCATCATTGCCGACTCCGAAAGGTCTGCCGGCGACGACGAGACGGGGGACGGCCCGGGATGAGCGTGCTGATGCGGTGCAGCGAGATCACCAAACGTCCGGTGGTGACCATGGCGGGTGAGGCCGTCGCCCAGATAAAGGACATCGTCTACGCCGCCGACGGTGGCGAGGTCGTCGGGTTCACCCTCGCCGGGCTGGGAGTGTTCTCCGGCCCACTCGATCAGGGACTGGCGTGGGGTTCGGTGGCGGCGCTGGGCGCCGATGCGGTCATGATCGTCGACGATACTGCTCTCGCCCCGCTGCAGGGGGTACTCGAGCACGCCGCGTCGGCCCGCGGATCATCCGGCGGCGATGTCTTGGGCGCCGAGGTGCTCACCGATACTGGCACGGCGCTGGGCACCGTGGTTGATGTGATCGTCGAGGTCGGTGATGTCGAGAGCGGACGGTGCGACGTCGCCGGATATGAGATCGAATCATCGTCGGAGGCTTTGGGGCACAAGGGAACCAAGGTTCTCGTTCCGTTACCCGATACGCTTGCCGCATCCGGTGAGCACCTGATGGTGCCCGCGAGTGCGACTGGCTTCGTGCGTGATGACCTGGCGGGTTTCGGTGCCGCCGTCGAGGCGTTCCGCGCGCAACTGAAAGGCGCACGCTGATGCGTTTCTCCGCTGCTGTCGGCCGCCAGGTGGTCGGCGCTGACGCCGCTGACACGGTCGGGCAGGTCGCCGGATTCGTCGTCGACCCGGTCGGGCGGCGGGTGCTTGCGGTGCACGTGAAAAAGTCCGGGTCGGGTACTACGTTGCCGTGGTCGAGCATCAGCACCTTCGGGGATGACGCGGTCATCGTGCGCGGGGCGGACGCGATCGGCGAACCCGACAAGGCGAGCGTGGCGCTGACCGGCAAGGACCACGATGTGATCGGCAAACGCGTGCTGACCTCGGCGGGAAACGAGTTGGGCACCGTCGGGGACGTCGACTTCGATCCTGCTTCCGGGGCAATCACCTCCTTGCTCCTCGATACAGGGAACATAGCCGGGGCACGTCTCGTCGGGGTCGGCTCCTACGCTGTCGTCGTCGACGCCCACTGACCGCACACCCTTTCCGCGCCCCGGTTACAGGAACCCTTGTGCGTCGCAGTCACCTCGACGACCAGGTCGACCCGGCGCTCTGCCTCACCCTCGTCACCAACGCCGTGTCCTTGTCCCGAAAAACCTTCGTTATGGGGACGCGCCGCCGTGACGTATCAGACACGTTTACCAACCCGCTGCCGTACCGCGGGTGCACGACTACTCGACCGCGCCGTGGTGTGGCCCGGACCCGCCCGGTGTGGGCAGTGCGACTGGCGGCGGCCGGTCATCGCCGGCGTGGCGACTGCGTCGAGGCGCCGAAGCGTGTGCCGGCGATTGTGCTGGATCTCGGTGAGCTGGCGTAGGCAGGGGTGCCGTGCTGGACGGGCAGGGCGCAGCGGTGGGTGCTTTTTACGGTTCCGGTGGCGTATGCGGCCCGCTATGACAGTCAGGTGTATTCCGCGCGGCTGAAACCGCCCGCCGGACGGTGAGGCTTAGTACCGATACCCCCGGGAAGTCAGACCGCAGCGATGGGCACAACAGCCCGCGCAATACGAGAGAGGCCAACAAGGAGGAATCCATGCCGGAGAACAGCGGGCCCCCAGGAAGCTGTCCGGGGCGTCGTCGAAGACGTCAAGGGCAAGGCCAAAGAAGCTGTCGGGACCGTCGCAGGTCGCGACGATTTGGTCCGCGAGGGCAAGGCGCAGCAGGACAAGGCTGAAGCAGAGCGCGACGCCGCCAAGAAGGAAGCCGAGGCCGAGTCGGCGCGCGGCAGCGCCAAGGCGGCCGAGAAGCGGCAAGAGGCCAACCGGTAGCTAGCTGGCGTGCACTGGGCCCAGTCCGAAAGGACTGGGCCCAGTGCTATTTAATGCCATCGCTGTTCGGGTTATGCGCGATGCTCATCCGACTGCGCGTTCTGCCGCGCAACCCTGGCGACCCGGCGGCGCTCGGCGTACACCCACAGCGATCCGACGGTTGCCGTCACCACCGCCACAATGCCGGCACCGACCGTCCAGACCGTCACGCCGCGTGCCGCCGCGCTGATGCAGATCACCAGCGCGAGCACGGCCAAGCCCATCAAGGCGTAGCCGCCCAGACTACGGTTGTCCGTCAACGCTTGCCCGGCGCGCGGAAGAGTGGTGCGAGCGTGGTCGGTCGGGTCGTCTTGTAAGGGCGGCTACCCTGTCGCCACGCACGCGAAACTGCCGGCGCTGCTGACGAGCGTCGTTAGGCGGCGTGCCGGTGCGTCGGCGAAGCGGGATGCTCCGCGAGCCACCTGGCCTCGATGCGCCGCACCCGATGACGTTCGACGCTCAGCCAAGACAGGCCTCCGCCGACAGTCAGGGCCGCGGTCAGACCGGCCCACAGCAGCAGTTCCGGGTGTTCGTAGGCAAGCGCCGCCACAAACGCGACCACCGCGAGAACGCCCACCGCGATCAAGAACAGACCAGGCCAGAAGTAGACGTCGATCAACGACTCGCCGGCGTGCTGTTGATATGTGCGGGAGTGATCCGTCGGATCGTGATGCGTATCTCCCATCACAGTCTCCTTCGTCGAGATACCCGTAAGGATACGCTCATGACGACATGACGGGAATGCGAGAAATGCGTGCTGACCGGCGTTTTACTCGTACGGCGGGTAGGGGTGTTGGCGCAGTGCCTGCACGACGTGCACGGCGTTGCGGGCGGCCGCGGCGGTGATCTTGGCGACCGCGTCCGGCACCTCGTCGAGGTCGTTGAAATCTCCGCCCTGCATGGCCTCGCCGTTCCAGTAGGTGCAGCCTTGCGCCGGGATCGTGAAGCCAATGTCGTTGAGCGACTGGAAGAGGTCGGCGACGATCTTGTGCGCGCCGTCTTCGTTGCCCACCACCGCCGCCAGGGCCACCTTGCCAACCATGCACGGCCGTCCGTCGTCGTCGGTGTTGGACAACTCGGCGTCGAGGCGCTCCAGCACTCGCTGGGCAACGCTGGACATGTGGCCTACCCAGGTCGGCGTCGAGACCACCAAAATGTCTGTGGCAAGGATCTTTTCGCGCAACTGCGGCCATTCGTCGCCCTTGCCCATGTCTGCCTCGACGCCCGGCGCCACGTTCAGGTCGACTACCCGTACCGTTTCGCCGTCCACGTCGGCACGGCGCAACTGATCGAGTACCTGCTGCGCGATCAGATCACTGCTCGACGGCGACGGACTGGGCTTGAGCGTGCACACAAGCGCGAGTGCGCGCAGCGGCGAATCAGCGGCAGTCATGACCGGCGATTACCCGTACTCAAGGAGGCGGAAACGGCTACGACAACAGGGCTGTCGGCACTGTCATCGTCAGAACCACGAGCATCAGCACGAGCAGGAACCAGCCAGCGCCCTGCCAGATCCACCATCCGCGCTGGCGCGCCACTTCTGGTAGGTGCGCACGAACGCCCAGACGCCGCCGACGAACAGCACGGCAGCCGGTCCGACGGCAAGAGTGTTGCGTTGCAGCGCGCTGCAACCGTCCAGTGCGCCTTCGCCCGTTCCTGTCTTGCAGCCGCTCAACCAGGCCAGCGTGCCGACCAACACCAGCAACGCAATGACGACGAAGCGCCGACGGACTTCGCTGCCGCGGCGAACGTCGCACGATCACGCTGCGGGTCGTCGGTGTCGGGCGACATCTTCATGGCACTGGGTCAACCCCCGGCCGGCGTCGGGAAGCGGTCGTTGACGTCGCCGTCGCTTTCCTTGCGTGCGCAGTGTGCGCAGCAGTAGATGCCGTCTTCTGTCTCGACGCCGTGGCCGAGAATCCGGCAGCCACAATGCGCGCATTCCGGTGCCAGCTTCGCGGCGACGCACTCGATGCTGTCGAACGTGGCGGTGCCGCCGTGCCATTGCACCGTGAACGCTTTGTCGTAGTCGTTGCCGCACGTGTCGCAAATAGCCATGTACGGCGAGTTCCCGCGCGTCCGAGGTCGCAAACGTGGCCTCGAGCCTGCGGACTGATGGCAGCGGGGTCGTTCAAACCAGGAAGCACCAGGATCATCCAACGGATCACAGCGGCGCTGCAGGCCACGAGTTCCGGTTGACCACGGCGACGCCACGGCGCCGTCCTGGATCGACGTACGACATCGTCTACTCATCGACTTCGGGATCGCGCGCGCCGTCGGGGACACCGGGCTGACCAGTACCGGCGCGGCCATCGGCACCTGGGCCTACATGTCACCCGAACGGCTCAACACCGGACACGCCGACGCCCGCGCCGACATCTACGCCCTGGCCTGCGTGCTGTTTGAAGCGCTGACCGGCCAGCGCCCCTATCCCGGCGACACCCTCGAACAGCTGATCGCCGACACGACCGGCGGCGCCGCGCGCTCTTCTGCGCTGAAACTCGGAGGTGCCGAAACCGCTGGATGCAGTCATCGCCAAGGGCATGGCCAAAGACCCCGACCAGCGTATGCACCACCGAGGAAGCTGACGAGCTTCGACGCCACGCCACAACATGCCGCTGCCCCGACGGAGGTGACCGTGCCGGCGCACCCACCCGCCGGCGCCGACCACCCACCGCAGGCCCGATCCACGACCAAGACACCCAACTCGCCCCCACCGAGGCCGCGCCTGCCCTGCAACCACCGGCACCGCCACCGCCAGAGGTGACGCCCGCACCGCAGCGATTGATGTGGCGGCGACCCGCATCGTGATCCCCGCCCTGCTCGCCATCGCGGTGCTGATCGGGGGCGGTGTCTTCGCCGCCGCGAAGGTCTCCCGGCATCCCAAGCCGACCGCCACCGCACCGCCCAGCCAGCCTCCAACCACCGCGCCGCCCAACACGGGTCCGTTCACCGGCACCTACACCGCCAACTACGACACGGGCACCAAACCCGACGGTCAACCGACCGAGGGTCTGCCGCCGGCAACGGAAACCTGGGGCGTCCGCTCGGTGTGCCGCCCAGGTGGGTGTGTGGCAACCGGGTCAGGGCGAAGCGGCGACACAACACTCGTGTCGACGTTGGTGTTCGACGAAGTCGGCGGGCGCTGGCTGGCAGACGGCACCGGCTCCGGAACGTGCAAAAACGCTCCCGCCGAACGTTGGGAAGTGTTCACGCTGCAACCTCAACCCCATGGCACCCTCTCCGGCGAGTACAGCTCGACGACGAGCAACCCTGCCTGCGGCGCCAAGCGGGCCGTGACCTTCACCCGCACCGCAGATGTCGACCTTAGTAGCCTGCCCGACCCGGCCGGCCAGCCGCCGCGGGTGGTGTGGCTGGCCGAAGCGCTGCACGGCCGCTACCACGAGACGGAGACCTACGCGGACGGGGAACACACAGGACTACGACTTCGCGGTCCGGACGGATTGTCTTCGCACCGGAGATCGGTGCATGAGCTTTTTCCACCACCCTGAGGGCGTACGGGCTCTGGTGTTCGCCGGCGGGCAGTGGACCCGGGACCGAGAGTTCGACGACCAGTGTCCGGGCGGCGGCACGTCGCACGTGAAGGTCACCGCGCAGTATCCGCTACCCGCACCGCCGCAGGATCCGATCACGCTGCTGACCGGGCACGGTCACCAGGAACAGATAGGACCCCTGCTCAGGCACCTTCGATTTCGACGACAAGTTTGTGCGCACCGGCGATAGTGCGGTCCTCGAGCGCGGCCCGGCGTCTGCGATACGGCAACTCGAAGAACGCGAATTTCAGCAGGGCGTGCACGCCCAACAAGGCGACGAGAACGGTGGTGACGGTATTCAGCAACATCTTGTCGTACCCCCTTGGCACCATGGAGAGGTGAGCTCTTCCGCCGACCCGCTGGGCCGTTTCAGCCAGGCCACCCGCGAGTGGTTTTCCGGGACCTTCGCAGCGCCCACACCGGCGCAGGCGCAAGCTTGGTCGGCCATCGCAGACGGCGACAACACGCTGGTCATCGCGCCGACGGGGTCCGGGAAGACGCTGGCGGCGTTCCTCTGGGCGATCGACCGGCTCGCGCACGAGCCGAGCGAAGGCACCAGGGTGCTCTACGTCTCCCCGCTCAAGGCGCTGGCGGTCGACGTCGAACGCAACCTGCGCACCCCGCTCACCGGCATCACCCGCACCGCGCAGCGGCTGGGCCTGCCAGACCCGCAGATCAGCGTCGGCGTCCGTTCCGGTGACACACCGCCGGGGCGCCGCCGTGAGCTGATCACCCGGCCGCCCGACATCCTGATCACCACTCCCGAATCGCTTTTTCTGATGCTCACTTCCGCGGCCCGCGAGACCCTCGCCGGGGTCGAGACGGTGATCGTCGACGAGGTGCATGCGGTCGCCGGCACCAAGCGAGGCTCGCACCTCGCGTTGTCGCTGGAGCGCCTGGACATGATGAGCAAGCGGCCCGCGCAGCGCATCGGGCTGTCGGCCACCGTGCGCCCAGCCGAAGAGGTCGCCCGATTTCTGTCAGGCCAGGCGCCCACCACCATCGTCGCGCCGCCGGCGGCCAAGACGTTCGACCTGTCGGTGGTGGTGCCGGTGCCCGACATGGCGAATCTGGAGAACAACACGATCTGGCCGGACGTCGAGCAGCGCATCGCCGACCTGATCGAGGCGCATCAATCCACGATCGTGTTCGCGAACTCACGGCGGCTGGCCGAGCGGTTGACCTCGCGCCTCAACGAGATTCACGCCGAACGCTCCGGCGTCGAACTCGCGCCGCAGCGCAATCCCGATGTTCCGGGCGGTCCGCCGGCACACATCATGGGCGCCGTGCAGACGTACGGTGCCGCGCCGTTGCTCGCCCGCGCCCATCACGGCTCGGTGAGCAAGGAGCAGCGCGCCGCGGTCGAGGACGACCTGAAGAGCGGACGGCTCAAGGCCGTGGTCGCCACCTCGAGCCTCGAGCTCGGAATCGACATGGGCGCAGTCGATCTCGTGATCCAGGTGGAGGCACCGCCGTCGGTGGCCAGCGGGCTGCAGCGCATCGGCCGGGCCGGCCACCAGGTCGGTGAGATCTCGCGCGGCGTGGCGTTCCCGAAACATCGCACCGACCTGATTAGCTGCGCGGTCACGGTGCAACGAATGCTCACCGGGCAGATCGAGAGCATGGCGGTGCCCGCCAATCCGCTCGACGTGCTCGCGCAGCACACCATCGCCGCGTGCGCGCTGGAGCCGTTGGACGCCGACGTGTGGTTCGACGTGGTACGGCGCAGCGCACCGTTCGCGACGTTGCCGCGCAGCGCGTTCGAGGCGACGCTGGATCTGCTGTCCGGCAAGTACCCGTCGACGGAGTTCGCCGAGCTGCGGCCCCGATTGGTCTACGACCGCGACGCCGGAGTGCTGACCGCACGGCCCGGCGCCCAGCGGCTGGCCGTCACCTCCGGCGGCGCCATCCCCGACCGCGGGCTCTTCACCGTGTACCTGGCCGCGGGGGCCGACTCCGAGAAGCCTTCCCGCGTTGGTGAACTCGACGAGGAAATGGTGTACGAGTCGCGGCCCGGCGACGTGATCTCGCTGGGCGCCACCAGCTGGCGGATCACCGAGATCACCCACGACCGGGTGCTGGTGATCCCGGCATTCGGCGAGCCGGCGAGGCTGCCGTTCTGGCACGGCGACGGCGTCGGGCGGCCCGCCGAGCTCGGCGCCGCGCTAGGGGCGTTCACCGGGGAGCTGGCAAGGCTGACACCCAATGAATTCCAACAACGATGCACGGCAATGGGATTCGACGAACACGCGACCGGAAACCTGCGCCGGCTCCTCGACGACCAGCGTGAAGCCACCGGCGCCATTCCCACCGATTCGACCCTGGTGGTGGAACGGTTCCGTGACGAGCTCGGCGACTGGCGTGTGATCCTGCACTCGCCGTACGGGCTGCGGGTGCACGGACCACTGGCGCTGGCCGTCGGCCGACGGCTGCGCGAGAGATACGGCATCGACGAGAAGCCGACGGCCTCCGACGACGGGATCGTCGTACACCTCCCCGACACCGAGGACGCACCGCCTGGCGGGGATCTGTTCGTGTTCGCGCCCGACGAGATCGAGCCGACCGTCACCGCGGAAGTCGGCGGCTCGGCGCTGTTCGCGTCACGTTTCCGGGAATGCGCCGCACGCGCGCTGCTGCTGCCGCGCCGTCATCCGGGTAAGCGCTCTCCGCTCTGGCACCAGCGTCAGCGCGCCGCGCAGCTTCTGGATGTCGCCCGCAAGTATCCGGACTTCCCGATCGTCCTGGAAACGGTCCGCGAATGCCTGCAGGACGTCTACGACGTGCCGGCCCTCACCGCGCTGATGACGCGCATCGAGCAGCGCCGGGTGCGGGTCGTCGACGTGGAGACGCCCACACCCTCGCCCTTCGCCGCGTCGCTGTTGTTCGGCTACGTCGGTGCGTTCATGTACGAGGGCGACGCGCCGTTGGCAGAGCGGCGCGCAGCCGCCCTGTCACTGGACACCAGGTTGTTGGCCGAACTGCTGGGCCGGGTCGAGCTGCGAGAGCTGCTCGACCCTGACGTGGTCGCGGCCACGCACCGCCAGCTGCAGCATCTCAGCCCGGACCGGCTGGCACGGGACGCCGAAGCCGTGGCCGATCTGTTGCGACTGCTCGGGCCGCTGACCCAGGACGAAGTCGCCGAACGCAGTACCGCCGCGGACGCCGGTGGCTGGCTGGAGGGGCTGCGCAGCGCGCGGCGGGCCGTGACGGTGTCCTATGCGGGACGGACGTGGTGGACTGCCGTCGAGGACATCGGCCGGCTGCGCGACGGCGTCGGAATCGCGGTTCCGCCCGGCGTGGCGGTGAGCTTCACCGAACCGGTGGCCGACCCGCTGGCAGAGTTGCTCGGGCGCTACGCGCGCACCCGCGGCCCGTTCACGACCGCCGACGCCGCGACGAGGTTCGGTCTCGGCCTGCGGGTGGCTGCCGACGTGCTCGGCCGACTGGCAGTCGACGGCAAGCTGGTGCGCGGCGAATTCACCGATGCCGCAACAGATTCTGCTCTTCGCGCAAGTCGCTCATCGCCAGAATCCGAGCAGTGGTGCGACGCCGAGGTGTTGCGGATGCTGCGGCGCCGCTCACTGGCCGCGCTGCGCGCTCAAGTCGAGCCCGTCAGCACCGCGGCCTACGGCCGCTTCTTGCCGGGCTGGCAGCAGGTCGGCGCGACCGGGTCGTCAGGTATCGACGGCATGGCTGCGGTGATCGAGCAGCTCGCCGGGGTGCCGGTGCCGGCGTCGGCCCTGGAACCCCTGGTCCTCGGTCAGCGGGTCCGCGGCTACCAACCGGCGATGCTCGACGAGCTACTGGCGTCCGGTGAGGTTCTCTGGTCGGGCGCCGGCGCGATCTCAGGCAGCGACGGCTGGATCGCGTTGCACATGGCCGACACCGCGCCGCTGTCGCTGCAGGCGCCGGCCGAGATCGAGTTCACCGACCGGCACCGGCTGATCCTCGACACCCTCGGCGGAAGCGGTCGGGCTGGCGGAGGTTTCTTCTTCCGGCAGCTGGCCGACCGCGGACGTGAGGAGCAGACGAGACATCCGTCCGACGACCATGAGCTGAAAGCCGCGTTGTGGGAGCTCGTCTGGGCCGGATGGGTGACCGGAGACACGTTCGCGCCGGTGCGGGGACTGCTTGCCGGAACGGGTCGCCGTTCCGCGCCCGCTCATCGGCAACGGCGACGGGCCCCGCGGCTCAGCCACTACAGCGTCGCCCACGCCGCCACCAGGAGCATGGACCCCACCGTCGTCGGCAGGTGGTCAGCACTGCCGGCCCCCGAACCGGAATCCACAGTGCGAGCACACTTTTCGGCCGAACTGCTACTCGGCCGCTACGGCGTGCTGACCAAAGGCAGCGTCGCGGCAGAAGGAGTGCCGGGCGGGTTCGGCACGCTGTACAAGGTGCTGACCGCGTTGGAAGACGCGGGCCGCTGCCAGCGCGGCTATTTCGTCGAATCCTTGGGCGGGGCGCAGTTTGCGGTCGCGTCGACCGTCGACCGTCTGCGTTCGCATCAGGACAGCGTCGACCCCGACCGGCAGGCGTATCAGGCCGTCGCGCTGGCCGCCGCCGACCCGGCGAACCCGTACGGCTCGGCACTCCCCTGGCCGAAATCCGCATCCGACGACAGCGCGCGTCGGCCGGGCCGGAAAGCGGGCGCCCTCGTCGTGCTCGTCGACGGAGACCTGGTGTGGTTCCTCGAACGCGGCGGCCGGTCGCTGCTGAACTTCTCCTCGGATCCCGAGGCGCATCGCGCTGCGGCCGGAGCGTTGGCCGAGTTGGTCATCGACGGGCGCATCGCAGGGGTGCTCGTCGAACGAGTCGACGGCGTGCCCGTGCTCGAGCCGGCGCAGGCCGGTGACCGTGCGCTGGTCGCGGCCGCGCTGGCCGATTCGGGTTTCGTGCGCACGCCACGCGGCTTGCGGCTGAGACAGCGATGAGCGCTAGCGCGAAGAGCAGATAACACTGATGCCCGAAGGCGACACCGTTTGGCACACGGCGGCCAAGCTGCGCGACGGTCTGCTCGGCAAGACGCTGACCCGCTGCGACGTACGGGTGCCCCGTTTCGCCACCGCCGACCTGACGGGCCACACTGTCGACGAAGTGCTC
This sequence comes from uncultured Actinomycetota bacterium, assembly GCA_963775205.1. Lineage (GTDB taxonomy): Bacteria > Actinomycetota > Actinomycetes > Mycobacteriales > Mycobacteriaceae > Mycobacterium. The sequence goes on from CAVZHV010000002.1 coordinate 1,128,391, forward strand.
AGCCGCGGCAAGCACCTGTTCATCCGGGTGGGCCCGGCGAGCATCCATTCGCACCTGAAGATGGACGGCAGCTGGCGGGTCGTGCCCAAGAGTCGCGGGGTGCGCCGCAACGACCATCGGGTGCGAATCATCTTGGAGGCGGGCGATGTTCAGGCAGCGGGCATCGATCTCGGTCAACTCGAGATTCTCGCGCGCGACGACGACATGTCGGTGGTGGCACATCTCGGCCCGGACCTGCTCGGCGCTGACTGGGATCCCGTGCGGGCAGCCGAGAGCCTGGCTGCCGACCCCGACCGGCCGATAGCGGCCGCGCTGCTCGACCAAAAGGTGATGGCCGGCGTCGGCAACGTCTACTGCAACGAATTGTGTTTCATCTTCGGGGTTTTACCCACTGCGCCGGCGTCCCGGCTCGCCGATCCGCTGCGGGTGGTGTCACGGGCGCACGACATGCTGGTGGCCAACCGGGCGGGCTGGAACCGCACCACCACCGGAGATCGCCGGCACGGCAACGAACTATGGGTCTACGGGCGCGCCGGGAAACCGTGCCGCCGCTGCGGCATGCTGATCGAAACCGACAAGCGTGGCGATCGTGTCACGTACTGGTGCCCACGCTGTCAGGGTTAGTGCCCTGCGCCGCGTGGTGCTCGTGCAGCACACGCTCGATCTCCTTCTCCAGGCTGTTGACCGTCGACTTGTCCATCGGGACAATCGACTTGGACACCGCGCCCGTGAGGTCACGCTCGGCGAACACCAGACTGCTGGGAGCCATCAGGGCAACCACCACAGCCTCCCCGGCCTCCAAGGCTCGGCTGACCTCGTGCCGCAGGCCGATCTTGATTTCGTGGCTTGCGAATGCCGCCACCAGCGCGCCCGCAGCCGCGCCGAGCAATATCGCCCCCATGATCGGGGGCGCGAAGAACCCCACCAAAATGCCGATCCCCGCGCCGTAACCGGCGCCTTTGAGACCGAGGTGGTTACCGAGTTCGACGACAGTGGGCTTGCCGTCCGCGTCCCGGGTGAGCAGCGCCGCGCCCTTCACCAGGAACTGCTCGTGTTCCACCTCTTCGGTGAGCTTGGCGAAATCGCGTCGTGCGATCTCCAGATCTCGATAACCGGCCACCAAAACCAGCTCGTGTTCCTGGTGAAGGGCCTTCTCCTCGTCCATGGCGCCATCTTCCTCGCTGAGCGGCCGCCTGAACAGGGGTAGAAGGCCCCAAGATGCTAGGGCAGTACGTCGCTAGCCGCCGAACGACTGCGGATGTGCGGCGATGTAGTGCTCGACGGACTGCGGAGGCTCGCCGGTGACCCTCTCGAAGTCGTCGCTCAGGCGGTTGTAGCGGTCCTCATGGTGCAGCCTCGCCATGGTCGCGATGTGTTGCTGAACATGGTCGGGCAGCCCCGACACCCGCAGAAACTGGCGAATCCACTCGTCGTACGGAATGTCTTCTGCCGTCACCGGCCTGTCGAGCGCCCGCGAGTAGCGCTCGGCCAGCTCGTTGATGTTCAGCAGCTCTGGACCGGTGAGCTCATAGACGTGCCCGATCCGATCGGAGGGATTGAGCAGCAGTTCGGTCACCACCCGCGCCACGTCGACGGCTGCGATCGGTGACGTGCGACCGGTGCCGAACGGCAGCGGCAGGACCCCCTGCTCGTGCACCGACCGACGCGCGAGCAGCGTGAACAGCGGATTGTCGAGAAAGATGGTCGGCCGCACGTGCACCACCGGTACTCCCGACCAGTTCATGACCTGTTCGGACAGCCAGTGCAGCCATTGCTGGAACGACTCCCCCGTGCTGGTCAACGTCATCTGGGAGACCGTCATCTGCGACATGTTCACGATCACGTCGAACCCGCCCGCCTCGCGCGCCGCCGCACAGACGATCGCGGTGGCCTCGAGGTAGTCCAGCGACACGCTCATGTTGAAGAACATCCGCTCGACTCCGGTCATCGCGTCGAAGACGCTGCCCGGGTTGGTGAGGTCCCCGATCACCACCTCGGCACCGAGCTCGCGCAGCGCCTGCGCGCGGGCGTCTTCCCGACGCACCATGGCCCGCACCTGCTCCCCCTCGTCGAGAAGCATCTCGACGACCCAGCGACTGACTCCGCCGGATTTTCCGGCCGCCCCCGTAATCAGATACATGCCCTTAAGTTAGTCGCCGAAGGCCACCGACGGAGTGATGAAAGGCTGAGTCGGCGAGCATCCAGCTCGAGGGAGCACTCAGGTCGCCGCGGTCCAGCCGACACCGAGTGAACGCGACGACGACGGCGTCAGGCGTTTTCGAAGCGGATGGGATCTCCGGTTCGTATCACCCCGGGACGGACCACGTCGGCATACCAACCGGCGCAGGGCAATTCGCCACTCACGGCTGCGATCGTGCGCAGGATGCCCGGATCGTGGGCAAGGCCGGGCTGAGCGAGCGTCGTCATCACGCAGCGCGGCGTCGCGCAGATGACGCGCGCTACCACTTCCGCGCCGATGTGCAGATAGCCGCGCAACCACTCGTCTTCGCCCGCCGGCTCGTCCCCCACTATGAGAATGTTCGGCCGCATCCGTCGCGGGTCCCAGTCGCCGGCGGGGTATTCGGCTGCCAGCGTGCGCAGCGTGCTGACCGCAAGTATGTGAAGCCCGGCGAGGTCGAGCATCGCACCCGGCGCCGTGAGACCGGCGCCCTCGCAGGCAGTCGCGACCAGGCGCACCTCACGGCCCAGCAACTCGGAGGTCCGCCGGGCGAGTTCGGCATCGTCGTCTCGCACCGAACTCCCGTCCGGAAAGGTGACCTCGATCGGTGGCGACGGACGGTCTTCGGTGGCCGCTGACAAGAACCGTGCCCGGCAGTTGAGCAGGGCGCCAGAGCTTTTGGCCCGCTTTGCGCTTACCAGCTTGCCGGTTTGCGCGTCGACGAAGCCGTACGCGCGGTCACCGACGACGCCGCTGAGGCGGAGTTGCAGTTCGGCTACTTCCTCGCCGAGCATGGACTTGACCGGATAGCGCCAGAGCCGGCCGACGGAAATCGCCGGTTCAGATCTGTTCATGCTCGAAATCGCTTGACCGCCTTACTCTCCTCGGCCACCGCCGAACCACGCGTTCTCTGGTCACTGACCCATGCCGATGTCATTTCCACCGTACGGAATTCTGTCGGTGATCATTTTGCGTACCGCGTCTCGGCCGGGTTGATCCTGCCACTCGTTGAGCGCGTGTGACTCCTCGAGAAGCTCGGCGTGCAGATCGCCATCGACGACTTCGGCACCGGCTACAGCGGTCTGTCGTCTCTGAAAGATGGTGCGCGAGATTGGTTCGAATGCAGGCGATCTGGCGACCTGCGAGCGATCATCGCGCTCGCCGAGGCGTTCGGGGCCGGACCTGGTCGCCGAAGGGGTCGAGACCGAAGCGGCGGCACAGACGCTGTTGTCGCAACCGCTGCCCGGCGACGCGACGGTTGCTCCCGCCTGGACGGGTGCCCGTGGGTTTTCGGCGGGCCAAGCGGCGTCAAATAGCCCCTGGCATGGCACAATTGCCCCGAAGATGGTGGGCCGTACGTGACAGTTCCCAGCGACAAGCGAGCCGAGCTCACGCGTCGGCAGATTCTTCGCGCGGCTGCACACCAATTCGCTCATCGACCCTACAGCCAGGTCAGTCTCGATGACATCCTCGCCGCCGCCGCCGTCACCAAGGGTGCGATGTACTTCCATTTCCGGTCCAAATACGCGCTGGCGGTGGCGCTCATCGACGAACACACCGAGAAGGGTCGCGCGGCGGCGAACAAGGTGCTCGCTCGCCGGCTCTCCGGCCTGGAAACCCTGATCGACATCTCGTATTGGTTTGCTGCACATGACCTCAGCGACGAGGTAACCCGGGCGGGGATGAATCTCATGGCAAGCGTAGGGCTGGCAGATGGCTTGCAGACCAAGCTGCTGTCGGAGTGGGTCGACGCGTTCGCGGTGATCGTGCAACGGGCGATCACCGAGGGTGACGTGCGCGCCGATGTGAAGCCCGAAGTCGCGGGGCGCATGGTGGTTGCTCTCCACGTCGGGCTGCGCCAGAGCAGCGAGTTGTCCGATTCGCAACGGTTCCTCACCGATCTCGAGCAAATCTGGGTGGTGATGCTCGCCGGCCTGGCCACGCCTGACCGCATCGAATACATGGAGCAGTTCGTCAAACGACGGACCGCCGTGGCCGTCGACACGGTGCCGCTACGGCCCGAACAACCCTGACGTGCACTGTTAGGCTGACGGCGCTTCCGCGGACTGCGGAGGGCACGACGGACAGCTGCCGGAGGTATGCAGACGTGGCACGGCAGGCGCGGTCCGAGGTGACCAGGCAGAAGATCGTCGACGCCGCGGCCGACCTGTTCACCGCCCGGGGCTACGGCGCCACCGGCCTGGGCGACATCATCGACCGGGTCGGGGTCACCAAAGGGGCGCTGTACTACCACTTCGACAGCAAGGAGGCGCTGGCACGGGCCATCGTGGCCGACGGTGCCGCGACCATCACCAGGGCGTTCGCCGGGATTTCGTCGGCGCCGGCATCAGCCTTCGAGAACATGATCCACGGCGTCTTCGTGGTCGCCGACATGTTGCGCTCCGACAAACAGGCCCGCACCGCCCTCTATCTCATCCGGGCTTTGGGCGAATCCAGCGACGCGGCTTCAACGGCTTACGAGACGTGGCGCGAATTGCTGTCGGCGCAGACGGCGCGGGCCCAGGCGGAAGGCGATCTTCGCGACGGCGTGGCACCGGCGGCGGCGGCCGAATTCGTACTGGCCACGGTCCTCGGTGTGGACCTGCTGTCGAGCGCAGCGTCGGGAGGCCACGACCTGGTCGAGAGGCAGGCAAGCACGTGGGAGGTGTTACTGCCGGCGATCGCCAGCGCCGAGTCCCTGCCGTTCTTCAGGGAGTACCTGGCCCGCGAAACGATGCGACATACCGGACCGGCATTGGTGATCTGAGGGTCGTCAAGATCCGTTGACCCAGAGTTCCTCGGTGAGGTCTTGGAACGTGGCCAGCGCCACCGGGTCGTCGTCCCGCTGAAGCGCCGACGTGCTCATCCGGGCTTTCACCGGCGTACCGTCACGCTGCCTGAGCTCGACGATGACGTCGGCGAAGGCGCGCATCGCCGCTACGGCGGACATGTCGGCCGGCAGTGCGCGGAACAGCTCCCCGAACATCAACGAAGTCAGTTCCTCCTGGGTGAAGCCCAGCATCTCGGCGCAGGCTCTGTTGGCGAAGACGATCGCGCCGTCTTCAGCCACGGCCAACGCAGCCACGGGAAGGCGGTCCAGCACCACCAGCGCCGGGAGCTGGCTGAGGATTTCTATCGGTGACTGGCGTGCCTGGCCGGTGCGTCGACGCTCCATGCTTCTCGAATTCCTCTGGGCTGCCCGACCCCCGTACTGACGAATTCATACCACAGCTCGCACGGGCGGATTCCGGGCTCGGACAGCAAACCGAGCACCCCTTCGCCGGCGACGTTTACGCGCAACTGCGACCGCTAGAAACCAGAAGTAAATCGTACGGCTAGTTATCATCCATTTCGTATGTAAAGATGCTCTCGTGACAGACGTTGGCGCGTGAGACAGATGGCGGTTTTTCGGGGCTTCGCGGTCGTCATGTCCGTCCCCTGTCGTGGCGGGTCACGAGTCGCCCACTGACCGCATCCTTCGCAGACCGGTTGAACCGCTTGTTCGACACCGTCTATCCACCGAACCGCGGGCCGCACACCTCGGCGGAGCTGATCCGTGCGCTGAAGACCCAAGGCGTACGGATTTCGGCGCCCTACTTGTCACAACTGCGCAGCGGCGCACGCACGAATCCGTCCAGGGAGACGATCGAGAGCATCGCCGCATTCTTCCGTATCAGCCCCGCATACTTCACCGACGACTGGTATTTCGAGATCATCGACAAGGAACTCAGCATCCTCGCCGCAATGCGCGACGAAGCAGTGCAGCGGATCGCGAATCTGGTGGTCGGCCTGTCTGCGGCCGCGGTAGAGGAACTCGCGGCACGAGTCGAAGAACTCCGCCGAGCGGAGGATCTGAGTTGACCTCCATAGACCGGCAACCGGGGAATGCCCACTTCGACTTTCGAACCCCCCGAATGTCGGAGATTGTTGACCAACAGCATTCCCCGGTTGCCACCCTTCGGGGCACGAGCTGGTTGGCACCATATTTGACTGATACGTCAATTTGCTGCGGCTCTTTACCGGCGCGGCCCGCCGGAGTACCGTTTCAATTCGTCCATCGACGTCAGAGTTGACTGGAGCACCAGCCCAGGTGGCTCAGAACTCGAGCGGGGGTCGGGCGGGTCGGCGCTGGTCTCACCGCATCGCGGTGGCCAGCGCCACCTGCATTTCTGGGAGAGCGCGCCGGCTTACGAACCGTCGTTGCGCACCGGTGCGCGGGTCATCGAACTCGATACTGTGCGCGAGAAGCTGCATGGGCGTTGAGAAGTCGTCGGCGGCTACGTCGATGACGTTGGGGTACAACGGATCTCCGCCAATCGGCAGGCCCAGTGAGGCCATGTGCACCCGCAGTTGGTGGGTGCGGCCGGTGCGCGGAGTAAGCCGGTACACGCCCCCTCCCAACGGCTGCACCAGCGTCTCGGCGTTGGGTGTTCCAGCTTCGACGCAGGCCTGTAAGTTTCCGCGCCGCTTGACGATTCGGTTGCGGACGATTCGTGGCAGCTCCGCGATCGGCCGTCCGGATGAGCGCGCCAGATAGGTCTTGCGCACCAGGCCCTCCGCGAACAGCGACTGGTAGCGCCCGCGGACCTCGCGCCGCGCGGTGAACAGCAGCACGCCCGCGGTCAACCGGTCGAGCCGGTGCGCGGGGCTCAGCTCAGGCAACGCCAGGTCGCGGCGCAACCGCACCAGCGCGGTCTGCGCGACATGGCGACCACGCGGCATCGTCGCGAGGAAGTGCGGCTTGTCGACCACCACGAGGTCGTCATCGCGGTACAGCACCGGAATGTCGAACGGCACCGGAACTTCGTCGGCGAGTTCGCGGTAGAAATAGACATGCGAGCCGGCCGGCATCACGCTGGCGTCGTCGAGCACCGTGCCGTCGGCGTCGACGACCTCGCCGGCCGAAACCTTGGCCGCGACGGCCGCGCCGAAGCGGCTTCGCAACTCGTCCACCACGCAACCGCCGCGAAGCCGCAGCCGCGCAGGGCCGAGCCCGTCGCGGACTGGCAGCGGGGCGGGCCTCAATTGAGCGGGACCGGCTCGAGAATCTGGGGCCGAGCCTCCGGCGCGGCTTGCCGCAGCGCGTCCGCCGACTCGTCGTCGGGCTGCTGCTGTGACCGCACCTCCGCGTCCACCCGCGCGGCGTACGTGTCGACCTCGCGCTGGATGTCGGCCTCGTCCCAGCCGAGCACCGGCGCGACGATCTCTGCCACCTCGCGGGCGCAGTCCACGCCGCGGTGCGGGTACTCGATGGAGATGCGCATCCGCCGCGCGAGGATGTCCTCGAGGTGCAGCGCGCCCTCAGCCGCCACCGCGTACACCGCCTCCACCTTCAGGTACACCGGCGCCTCGGTGATCGGGCTCAGCAGGTCGGGCTTGTCCTCAGCCATCGCGAGCACCTCGCCGATCAGCGAGCCGTAGCGGTCGAGCAGGTGGCGCACCCGGTACGGGTGCAGCCCGTAGTAGGCGCCGACCCGTTGGGTCTGGTTCACCAGCGCGAAGTAGCCGTCGGCGCCCAGCAGCGGCACCTTCTCGGTGATCGACGGCGCCACTCGCGCCGGGACGAACTCGCTGGCCGCGTCGATGGCGTCCTCACCCATCACCCGGTACGTCGTGTACTTGCCCCCGGCGATTGCGACCAGCCCCGGTGCCGGCACCGCGACCGCATGCTCGCGGGACAGCTTGGACGTGTCGTCGCTCTCCCCCGCGAGCAGCGGACGCAACCCGGCGTAGACGCCGTCGATGTCGTCGTGGCTGAGCGGGGTGGCGAGCACGGTGTTGACCGTGTCGAGGAGGTAGTCGATGTCGGCCTTGGTGGCGGCCGGGTGAGCCAGGTCGAGGTTCCACTCGGTGTCGGTGGTGCCGATGATCCAGTGCGTGCCCCACGGGATCACGAACAGCACCGACCTATCGGTGCGCAGGATGATCGCGACCTCGCTGACGATGCGGTCGCGCGGCACCACGATGTGCACGCCCTTGGAGGCCCGGACCCGGAACCGGCCGCGCTGCTTGGACAGCGACTGGATCTCGTCGGTCCACACTCCGGTGGCGTTGACGACGACGTGGCCGCGCACCTCGGTGACGGCGCCGTTCTCCGAGTCGTGCACCCGCACGCCGATCACCCGGTCGCCTTCGCGCAGCAGCGACACGACTTGCGTGGAGGCCCTGATGACGGCCCCGTAGTGAGCGGCCGTGCGGGCCACCGTCATCGTGTGCCGGGCGTCGTCGACGACGGTGTCGTAGTAGCGGATGCCGCCGATCAGCGAGTTGCGCTTCAAGCCGGGCGCGAGCCGCAGCGCGCCTGCCTTGAACATATGCTTTTGCGCCGGAACGGATTTCGAGCCGCCCAGTTGGTCATAGAGGAAGATGCCGGCTGCCACATATGGGCGCTCCCACCACCGCCTCGTGAGCGGGAACAGGAACGGCAGCGGCTTGACCAGATGTGGGGCCAGCGTGGTCAGTGACAGCTCGCGTTCGTGCAGCGCCTCGCGCACCAATCCGAACTCCAACTGCTCGAGGTAGCGCAGGCCGCCGTGGAACATCTTGCTGCTGCGGCTGGAGGTGCCCGATGCGAAGTCGCGCGCCTCCACCAGCGCCACCTTCAGCCCGCGGGTGGCCGCGTCCAATGCCGCGCCGGCACCCACCACGCCGCCGCCGATCACCACGACGTCGAACTGCTCAGAGCCCAGGCGTTCCCAGGCGATCTCGCGTTCGCGCGGCCCGAGATACGTCTGCCCGTTGCCCGGGGCGGGGGCAGCCTCGATCACAACACTCCTTGTTACCGGTCGGTACCACCAGGTTAGAGCCTCGGGCCCGGTACGCGCTCACCCCGCTCCCGGTGCGGGGCGGGAAGGCCTCAGTCGAGGTCGTCGTGCGTCATCAGCCGTCGGGCCGCCTCGGTGATCGACCCGGTCAGCGACGGGTAGACCGACAGCGTCTGCGCCAACTCGGCGACGGAGTTGCCGTTCTGCACGGCCAGCGCGATCGGCAGGATCAGCTCGGAGGCTACGGGCGCGACCACCACGCCGCCGATCACGACGCCGGTGGCCGGCCGGCAGAAGATCTTGACGAACCCCTTGCGCAGGCCGGACATCTTCGCGCGGGCGTTGGTGTTGAGCGGCAGGTTCAGCGTGCGGGCCGCAACCGTGCCGTCGTCGATGGTGGCCTGCGGCACGCCGACGGCGGCGATCTCGGGCCGGGTGAACACCGCAGCGGCGACCGTCCGCAGCCGGATCGGCGTCACCGCGTCGCCCAGCGCGTGGTACATCGCGATCCGGCCCTGCATCGCGGCAACCGACGCCAGCGGCAGCAGGCCGGTGCAGTCGCCGGCAGCGTAGATCGTCGGCACCGATGTGCGCGAAACGCGGTCCACCGGGATGTAGTCGCCCGCGCCGAGTTCGATGCCCACCCGCTCGAGCCCCAGGCCCGACGTGTTCGGCACCGAACCGACCGTGATCAGCGCGTGGCTGCCCTCGACGCAGCGGCCGTCGGTCATCTTGACGACGACCCCGTCGGAGCCGCCGGGCCGGCGACATCCAGCTGCGTCACCACGGGTCACCGACTCGGCGCGGGCATTCTTGACGAGGGTGACGCCGCGCTCGGCGAACACTTCCTCGAGCACGGCGGCCGCGTCGGAGTCCTCGTGCGGCAGGATCTGGTCGCGGCTGGCGACCACGGTCACGTCGACGCCGAGTTCGGTGTAGGCGTTGACGAACTCCGCGCCCGTCACGCCCGAGCCGACCACGACGAGGTGGTCGGGCAGGTCGCTGAGGTCGTAGAGCTGGCGCCAGGTGAGAATCCGCTCGCCGTCCGGACAGGCGTCGGGCAGCACGCGGGGACTGGCGCCCGTCGCGATCAGCACGACGTCGGCGTCGAGCACCTGCTCGGCGCCGCCGGGCTCGGTGACCTTGACCCGGTGCTGGGCCATGCCTGGTACCGGGTCGACGAGTTCGCCGCGACCGCTGATCAACGTGACGCCCTGGCTGCGCAGCCGCTCGGCGATGTCAGCCGACTGCGCGGTGGCAAGCCTCTTCACCCGGTCGTGGATCTGCGGCAGCGAGATCTTGGCGTCCTCGATGTCGATGTCGAACCCGAGTTGCGGCGCGCGGCGCAGGTCGGTGCGCACGCCCGTCGACGCGATGAAAGTCTTGGACGGCACGCAGTCGAACAGCACGCATGCCCCGCCGATGCCGTCGGAATCGACGATGGTGACCTCGGCTGGATGCTCTTCGCGCAAGCGCTCATCGCCGGCGGGATGCGCGGCGGCCACCAACGCCGCCTCGTAGCCGGCCGGCCCTCCCCCGATGATCACGATGCGGGTTGCCACAGGGTCAACCGTAGCGACGCGCGCAGTTGAGCGCCGTCTTTGCGGGCAACGCTTTAGGCTTGCCCCCGTGCCGCTCTACGCCGCCTACGGGTCGAACATGCATCCGGAGCAGATGCTTCAGCGCGCACCGCATTCCCCGATGGCCGGAACGGGATGGCTGCACGGCTGGCGGCTGACCTTCGGCGGTGAGGACATCGGCTGGGAGGGGGCGCTGGCCACCATCGTCGAGGACCCGAATTGCAAGGTGTTCGTCGTGCTCTACGACATGACCAAGGAAGACGAGAAGAACCTCGACCGTTGGGAAGGCTCGGAGTTCGGTGTTCACAAGAAGATTCGCTGCCGCGTCGAACGCGTATCGTCGGACACCACAACGGATCCCGTGCTGGCTTGGCTGTATGTCCTCGATGCGTGGGAGGGGGGACTGCCGTCGGCGCGTTACCTCGGGGTGATGGCCGATGCAGCTGAAATCGCCGGTGCCCCAGCAGATTACGTGCATGCACTGCGGACCCGCCCGTCGCGCAACATCGGCCCCGGCCACGGGGACTAGGCCCGCCCCTTGGCGCGAGGGTGCGTGTCGTGCCGGAGACGCGCCGGTGGACGTGGCATTTGACGCACGCTCGCTACGCGTCATCATGCCGCTTGACGACGGTTCAGCTGCATATCGATCCGACGGCACATCTCGGAAGGCTGGTAGCGCACATCCTCTTTGAGGACCGGCACCACCGCCCATCCGATGTACTGAAGTGCGGCATAGCGCGTTCGGTCGTCGCGCAGCGCTTCTGGACTGTTGTGCCATTCCTCGCTTTCGTACTCCGCGGCCACCTTCGCGTCCGGCCAGGCGAAGTCGAGCCGCCATAGTCGGCCGTCGGCATCGAGGATTTCGTGTTGCAGGACGGGCGCGGGCAATCCGCCGTCGAGCATCGCCAGGCGCGCTTCGCTTTCCATGGGCGACTCCGCAAGGCCGTCGGCCAGTTCGATCAGTTCACGGACCGCGACGATGCCGCGCCGACCGGCCTGCCGTTTCGCCGCCCGCTGCAGGGCGTGACGGTCACAGGTGCGGCTGCGAAGGGCAGCGTCCAGGGTGGCGAGGGCCCGGGGGCGCTTGAGGCAGCGCGCGATCTCGATGGCGGTCCAGGCGGCCCCCGTCAGCGGGCGGTCGCCGAGAAGGCTCAACGGCGCCCCTCTGCGCCGGTGGACCATCAATCCCGGCACGGCCCGAAGCTGGTGTCCTTCTGGGTTGAGGATGTGGACATCCTCAGGGTTCTCGGTGTCGAACCCGTGCAACGCTGCCGCGGTGCTCAGGCAGGCCGCGACCGTGACGCCCGCCGACAGGTCCAGCCCGCGGAGTTTGACGAGCATGTCCGGCTCCGGACGGCTGTAGATTCCCGGCCACAGCCTTTGGAGTGTTCCGCGGGCGAGTTCGGCTTCCAGCTGTCGGCGGGTGAGATGACTGCGGGCTTGGCTGGTTGTGATGACGCCGCGCTGAGCGTCGAGCAGGTGGGCCACGGGATCGTCCATACGACGAGCGTGACTGTGCCGCTGGCTACTTCGCGAGACCCCGCGGCCAGGTTGTGGATAACTCCGCCCGCGAGCGTGCGTCAAATGCCAGCCCGAACGGCGTGTCTTTGGCACGACACGCACCCTCGCGCCAAGAGGCAACTCAGCTGAACGCGGCTGCTTGCTCCACGGTGTTCACCAGCACCCGCACACCGACGGCCATCGCCCGCTCGTCGAGGTCGAACGTCGGCTGGTGCAGATCGAGCTGAGGCCCGCGGCCCGACCACACGCCGAGCCTGGCCATCGCGCCGGGCACTTCTTCGAGGTACCAGCTGAAGTCCTCGCCGCCGCCGGACTGCCGCGTATCTGCCAGCACGTCGGGGCCGACGGCCTCGATCGCATGCGTGAGGATTCGCGTCGACACCTCCTCGTTGACCACCGGCGGCACCCCGCGGCGGTACTGCAGCGAATGCTCGATGTTCAGCGGCGCCAGCAGCGCCGCGACGGTCTCGCGGACCAGCCCCTCCAGCGTCAACCAGGTGGCGTGGCTGGCGGTGCGGACGGTTCCCGCGAGCACGCCGGCCTGCGGGATCGCGTTCGGCGCCATTCCGGCGTTCACCGCGCCCCACACCATCACCGTGCTGTTGCGCGGGTCGATCCGCCGCGACAGCACTCCGGGAAGGCCGGTGATCAGCGTGCCGATGCCGTACACCAGATCGGCGGTCAGATGGGGCCGCGCCGTGTGCCCGCCCGGCGAATGCAGCGCGATCTCAATGGAATCCGAGGCCGACGTGATCGGCCCGGCGGTGATGGCCACCCTGCCCGCCTCGAGCCGAGGATCGCAATGCAGCGCGAAGATTCGCGACACCCCCGCCAGCACCCCGGCGGCGATCGCATCGATCGCTCCACCCGGCATCAACTCCTCGGCGGGCTGGAAGATCAACCGCACGCCCACCGGAAGGTCTGGCACACCGGCCAGTGCGAGCGCCGTGCCGAGCAGCATCGCGGTGTGCGCATCATGGCCGCAGGCGTGCGCGACGCCGGGCACCTCCGACGCGTACGGCGCGCCGGTGCGCTCCGACATCGGCAGCGCGTCCATGTCCGCGCGCAACGCGATCTTCGGCAGATGGTCAGGACCGAGGTCACAGGTCAGCCCGGTGCCCGCAGGCAACACCTTCGGATTGAGCCCGGCTTCGGCCAGCAGCGTCGCGACGAATTGGGTGGTGGCGAACTCCTGACGGCCCAACTCCGGATGGGCATGGATGTGCCGGCGCCAGGCGACCAGATCATCGTAGTGTGCCGCCAGCCATGATTCAGCGGTGTGCGCGAGACTCATCCCGTTATCACCCGCTGCCGCTGCGTCTGCGTCTCCGCAAGACGAATCACCGTGCGCGCCAACATGATCGCCCCGTCCATCACCGCATCGTCGGCACTCGGGGACGCTGCAACCGCGGTGAACTCCGGCTGGTGCAACGAGGCGCCGCCTGCATCGACGCCGACCACCGGATGGATCGCGGGCATCGCGTGGGTGACGTTGCCCATGTCGGTACTGCCCAGCGGCAGCGCGGTTTCCAGTTCTGCAGCCAGCGGGCTACGGCCGCGTCGCGTCATCTCGTCGCGAAACACGTTGGCCAGCCACGGGTCTGGCCGCAGTTCGTCGTAGGCGGGTCCGCTGGGTTCGATCCGGCATTGGCTGCCGGTGGCCAGCGCGCCGGCTTGGAAGCAGTCGAAGACGCGCTGTTCCAGGCTCTTCAGCGAATCCTTACCGGTGGCGCGCATGTAGTACCGCATCGCCGCATGGCCCGGGATGACGTTCGGAGCCCCGCCGCCGTCGGTGACGATGCCGTGCACCTGTTGCCCGGGCGCCAGGTGCTGGCGCAACAGGCCGATCGCCACCTGCGCGACGGTCGCCGCGTCTGCGGCGTTGACACCGAGATGCGGGGCCACCGACGCGTGCGCCTCATGACCGCGGTAATCCACGGTCACCTCGGACAGTGCCAGCGACCGGGCGGCGGCGATGTCAGCCGGCCCGGGGTGCACCATCACCGCCGCGTTGACTCCGTCGAAGGCTCCGCCCTTGAGCAGCAAGGCTTTTCCGCCACCGGCCTCCTCGGCGGGTGTTCCCATCAGCACGACCGTCAACCCGAGGTCGTCGGCCACCTCCGCCAGCGCCAGAGCAGCACCCACCGCGGACGCGGCGATGATGTTGTGCCCGCAGGCATGTCCGATGCCGGGCAGCGCGTCGTACTCGGCGCACACCGCGATAGTCAGGTCGCCGTCGCCGTAGTCGGCGCGGAAGGCCGTGTCCAGGCCGGCGGGCGCCTTCGTGATCGCGAAACCCCGCTCTTTGGCCAACGCTTGAGTCTTGGCGCAGCTGCGGTGTTCGGCGAACGCGAGTTCCGGCTCGGCGTGGATGTCGTGAGACAGCGCGACGAGGTCGTTGCGGCGGTCTTGGACCACTTGCTGTGCCACGTCGGCAGCCGGCACTGTCCCAGGCGGGCGGCGCGGCGGCGAGGTGGCGGGCATCATCGCAGTATCGCATTGCGGGCTAAAGTGCCTGACCGTGACTCGGAATGAACTGGCCAGACAGGCGGCCGCGGCGATCGCCGAGCACACCGGCGTCAGCAAACACGACGTGGCGGTGGTGATCGGGTCAGGCTGGGCGCCGGCCGCCGACGAGTTCGGGGAACCCACCGCGACGCTCGACATGGCCGAGTTACCCGGTTTCATGCCTCCTGCCGCCGAGGGCCATCAGGGCAACGTGTCCTCCGTCGTGGTGGACGGCGTCCGAATTCTGTTGCTGCTGGGACGGATTCATGCGTACGAAGGCGTGGACCTGCAGCACGTCGTGCATCCCGTCCGTACCGCGGCCGCGGCCGGTGTGCGCGCGGTGGTGCTGACCAACGCGGCCGGGGCGATCCGGGAGGACTACCGCGTGGGGCAGCCGGTGCTGATCTGCGACCACCTCAATCTGACCGGCCGCTCCCCGCTGGTGGGACCGCAGTTCGTCGACATGGTCGACGCGTACTCCCCTCGGCTGCGGGCGCTGGCGCGCAACATCGACCCGACACTGGCGGAAGGCGTCTACGCGGGTCTGCTCGGGCCGCAGTACGAGACGCCGGCCGAGATCCGCATGCTGCGCACGCTTGGCGCCGACCTCGTCGGCATGTCGACGGTGCACGAGACGATCGCCGCGCGGGCCGAGGGCCTCGAAGTGCTGGGGCTGTCGCTGGTGACCAACTTGGCCGCCGGCATCACGGGTGAGCCGATCAGCCACGACGAGGTGCTCGAGGCCGGCCGGGCGTCGGCCGCGCGGATGGGTAGCCTGCTCGCCGCGGTGGTCGGCTCGATCTGAGCTTGGATCTGTCCACCGGATCTAGTGAAATCATCGGGCCCGCAGATGAATTCGTTATGCACGCTCTCACAGCGTGTCGCTGCAACTCGGTCCGCGGGCACCACTTCAGTTCACGACGGCGGAGCTGATATCGGTGAGCGAAAAGTCGGCCCCTTTGAACAGCAGAGGTTGGCCGCTGATCTTGGCCGCAGCGTAAGAAAAGCAGTCACCGAAATTGAGGCCGGCGGGGTGCCGTCCCTTGCCGAATTTGCGATATGCCAGCCGCGCCCACTCGGCTTGGTCGGCATCGACGGAAACAAGATCGACTGCGGCCCGGTGCAGCCAGAGATCTAACTCGCGTCCCCCGGGTTCGCCGAAGCGCGTCTCGATGACGATCGCCGTCTCGAAATATGACGCCGCGGACATCAGTCGACGCGGATCCTGCTCGACGGCTGCCTCGAATCGTTCTGCTTCGGGTTCGCCGATGAGCATCGCGACGAGCGCCGACGTGTCGATCACCATCAGGCCGGCAGTCCGCGCTCGTCGTAGCCGAGGATTTCGTCAGCGGGTCGAGCGTCGACCACCGGGAGCGCTGCGCACCGGCGGCGAATCGCGGCAAGCTCCTCGCGCAAGGGAATCGGTCGTCTGCGACCGGTTTCGCGTGCCAGCCGTTCGCGTAGCGCGACGACGATGGCTTGGGTCAACGTCTCACCGGTCCGGGCGGCCAGTTCCCGGGCAAGCCGGTCGGCCTCGGGGTCTTTGATGCTCAGTGCCATTTCTATATGGTACCCAGATTTCTAGATAGAATAATGCGGCAGATTGATCAGCCACGATCGAGGTTGCTCGCCGCCGGCCGGCCGTCGCCCATGTTCCCCGGGGCAGTTGCCACAGTCACCGGTCCCGCGCCACGACCGACGGGACCGATCATCACCGAGCGCGAGGCGGGCGAAGTGGTGCGCGAGATGCGCGACGCCGAACGTTACTGATGCTGTATCTCGATACCTCGGCGCTGATCAAGCTGATCCGCCGTGAGCCGGAAAGCGATGCCCTCGCCACTTGGCTCAATGCCCGGCACCGGCCCCGTGGGTGTCCTCGACGCTGATCGACGTTGAGCTTCCGCGTGCTTTGCGGCGAGTCGATGAGGCCTTGCTGGTGCGCGTTCCCGCGATTGTTGCGAGGTTTGGCGACCGCAGCGGTGGCATTCGGCGGCAGGCTCACCGCGTTCGTCAGCTATGACCACCGTTTGGCAGACGCTGCGGCAGCGCTCGATCTCCCCATCACAAGCCCAGGGCGGGACTGACGTGGCCGGCATTACGGGCGAGCCGATCAGCCGCGACGAAGGGCTCGAGGCGGCCACCACGACGATCAGGGTTCCGGTCGCAACTAGAGATCGACTTGCGGCTCAGGCCCGCGAACGTGGCATCTCCATTGCAGCCCTCCTGGTCGAGCTAACATCTCGAGCCGAGCGCGAGACATTCTTCAACGCAGAACGTGATGCCACTCGTGCCGACGCCGCGATGACGGCGGTACACGACGAGGATCGAGATTGGGACGAGACGGTCGGGGATGACCCCGCCTGAGCCGCGCCGCGGCGAACTGTGGCTGGTAGCACTCGGCGCTATCCGAGCCGGAGAGCCGACAAGCACCTGCCGGCCGTCGTTGTCTCCGTCGACGACAATACTCACCGGCCTCGACGAAGAACTTGTTGTCGTAGTGCCGGTATCGTCAGTGAGAGCAGGCCGGCCCAGTTCGCAGGAATCGCCGCACTGACACCTCTTGGCGATGCCGAACGGCCGGCCGTCGACCCCCACTGGCCGAGTACACGCAACTGTTTTCGGGTCCTGGTCACACCCTGATCACGGCGAGAACAGGACAGGCGCGCGCAATCTGGTCGAAGTCGGCATCCTGCGTCACGACGGGCAGACCGTGCTCGATCGCGGTTGCCGCAATGAGAGAGTCGATGAGCTTGACTGCCCGATGCACGCCGGCGGCTCGACAGTCCGCAACAAGTCGAGCCCACGAAACCATCACCGCTTCAGTGACCGGGATCGGATCTGCGGTGCGCGCGATCGCGAGCGTCTCCGCGCGTCGTGACCGGGTGGCCGAGTCACGCGCACTGAGCACACCGAGTTGCAATTCCCCGATCGTGATAACCGAAAGCGCTACGTGTTCAGGCAGTTCCGCGATGGCTCGGCCGCATTCCCGCGCGATAAAGACCGACGTGTCCAGCAGGCCGACTTCTATATGAACCTGGGTCACAGGTCGTCGAGGGTCTGACCGGCGAGGTCTTCGAGTTCCTCGGTCAGTAGCGCGTCGGCCGCACGTTCGGCGAGCTCGCTTCGTAGAAACTCCCCTGACAGCCAACGAACTCGGCGCTGGTGCGGGACGATGTCGGCGACCGGCTCGCCGTGCACAGTGAGCGTGACCTGCCGCCCAGCCTTGACTGCGTCGATCACCTGACTCGTGCGATTCCGCAGATCTCGAACACCGATCTCCATGTGCGACAGCGTAGCACAATTCTCGATTCGCCGCCTGGCGCATCGGCGGAGCTCGTTCGCTCGGAAGCCAGCCAGGTACACGGACTTCCGGACGGCCCCGGCAAGCACCCGTAGCACAATCGAGGCCGTGACGCCCGAGGAGTGGATCGCCCACGATCCGGATCCCGATGACGCGGCCGAGTTGTCCGCCTGCGCGCCCGACGAACTTGCTGCGCGGTTCGGCGGGTCGCTGACGTTCGGCACGGCCGGCCTGCGCGGACCCATGCGCGCGGGTCCGACAGGGATGAACCTCGCCGTGGTGTTACGTGCGACATGGGCGCTGGCCCGGGTTCTGACGGAGCACTCAAGTGTTTACGTCGGCTACGACGCCAGGCATCGGTCCCGCACGTTCGCTCTCGCAACTGCAGAAGTCCT
Source organism: uncultured Actinomycetota bacterium (assembly GCA_963775205.1). Taxonomy (GTDB): domain Bacteria; phylum Actinomycetota; class Actinomycetes; order Mycobacteriales; family Mycobacteriaceae; genus Mycobacterium. The sequence goes on from CAVZHV010000002.1 coordinate 1,146,639, forward strand.
TGCCGCCGAGGGCTTTTCGGTCACCCTGTTCCCGGAGCCGCTGCCGACGCCGGTGCTGGCCTTCGCAGTCCGGCACGCGGGCGCGGCAGCCGGCGTGCAGATCACCGCGTCACACAATCCGGCGTCCGACAACGGCTACAAGGTGTACCTCGACGGTGGCATGCAAATCGCCTCGCCCACCGACCGTGAGATCGAAGCCGCGATCGCGGAGGCGCCGTACGCCGACGAAATCCGCCGACTAGCAGTCACTCCCGGCGGATCTGACATTCTCGAGCACTACCTGCAACGCGTAGCCGGGGTGCGCCGGGGTTCGGGAACAGTGCGGGTGGCGCTGACGCCGTTGCACGGCGTCGGCGGGGCCGTCGCTCTGGAGGCGCTCCGGCGTGCGGGATTCACCGACGTGCACGCGGTGGCGAGCCAGTTCGCGCCCAACCCCGACTTCCCCACCGTCGCATTCCCGAATCCCGAAGAGCCGGGCGCGGTGGACGCGCTGCTCGACCTGGCCGCCGACGTCGACGCCGACATCGCGGTGGCACTCGACCCTGACGCCGACCGCTGCGCCATCGGCATAACCACGGACAACGGGTGGCGCATGCTGTCGGGAGACGAAACCGGTTGGCTGCTGGGCGATTACATCCTGCAGCATGCCGACCCAGGTTCGGTCGTGGCCAGCACGGTGGTGTCGTCGCGGATGCTGGCCTCGATAGCCGCCGGCTACGGCGCCCGTCACGTCGAGACGTTGACCGGGTTCAAGTGGCTGGCCCGCGCGGCCAGCGACGACCTCGTCTACGCGTACGAGGAGGCGATCGGCCACTGTGTGGACCCGCAGGCGGTGCGCGATAAGGACGGCATCAGCGCCGCGGTGTTGTGCTGTGACCTGGTGGCGACGCTGAAGGCCGGAGGCCGATCGGTGTCCGACGCGCTGGACGATCTGGCCCGCCGCCACGGCGTGCACCTCACCGCGGCGATCACCGTCCGCGCCGGCGACGCTGCGGCGGTGGCGACTCGACTACGGGAGAACCCCCCGACAACGTTGGCCGGTTGCAAAGTCAGGGCCACCAGCTGTCGCCGACGTCCTGATCTTCACCGGTGACGGTGTCCGTCTGGCGGTGCGGCCGTCGGGTACCGAGCCGAAAGTCAAGGGCTACGTCGAGATTCGCGTTCCCGTCGGCGAGGACCTGGATGCTGCCCGGCGCAGCGCCGACGAGGTGTGTGCCAACGTGCGCCAAGACGCGGTCGCGCTGCTTCAGCGGGGCCCGAACTGACGATCCCCCGCGTCGCCCAATCCCGGCACGATGTAGGCGATCTCGTTGAGACGCTCGTCGACGGTCGCGGTGAACACCCGCATCTCGGGCGCCACCTGCTCCATCTTCTCGATGCCTTCGGGCGCAACGACCACGCACACCGCAGTGATGTCAGTCGCGGCCCGTGATTTCAGCAGTTCGACGGTGTGCGCCATAGAACCGCCAGTGGCCAGCATCGGGTCGAGCACCATCACCGGTTGGCCGCTGAGGTCGTCGGGCAACGAGTCCAGATACGGTGTCGGCAAATGCGTTTGCTCGTCGCGTGCCACGCCGACGAATCCGACGCGCGCCTCGGGGATCAGCGCGTGCGCCTGGTCGACCATCCCGAGCCCGGCACGCAGCACCGGCACCAGCAGCGGCGGTTTGGCCAGCCGGCAGCCGGTGGTGTCGGCCAGCGGCGTGCGCACCGGCACGGTCTCGGTGGGCGCATCGCGGGTCGCCTCGTAGACGAGCATCAACGTCAGGTCACGCAGCACCGCGCGAAACGCCGCATTGTCGGTGCGCTCGTCGCGCAACGCGGTCAGCCGCACGGCGGCCAGCGGATGGTCGACCACGCGAACGTCCATGGCCGACCACCTTAGCCAAGGCCTCCTCAGCCGCTGAACAACCCGACCACGCGGACGTCGGCGATGGCCGCCTCGGCGATGGCCCGGGCAGCCTCGGCGGCCGGCGTAGTCGGAGTCGTCGTCAACGGCTTGCCGATCGCGTACAGCTGGAAGCGGTAGTGATGCACGCCGGTGCCTGCCGGGGGGCACGGGCCCAGATAGGCCACCTGGTTACCGGAGTTCAGCCCGACCTGAGCGCCCGGGGGCAATACCCCGTCGACGATCTCGGTGGCGCTGGGCGGAATGCCGGTGACGATCCAGTGGATGTACAGGCCACCGACCGCGTCAGGGTCATCGACGACCAAAGCCATCGACTCGGTGCCGGTCGGCACGTTCTCCCAACGTAGCGGCGGAGGAACGTTTCGGCCGTTGCAGGAGAACTCGGCGGGGATCGGCGTGTTGTCGGCGAACGCGGGACTGCTCATCGCAAACGGCGCTGCCGGTGGCGGCGAGGTCGTCGTTATCGTCGTGGCATCCGTCGTGTCGATTCGCGCTCTTGTCAGCGCTGCCACACGCGGTCAATGTGCACAGGAGCAGCGCCGCAGCGATAGCCGCTATCTTCATGTTCATATTCTCGCGCTCCTCGGACCGCATGGGAAGCGTGCACAACGGCGGTGCTTAGCATTCGAATAGGGAGGACTGAATGCAATCGACGACGGCGAGGCGCTCCATCGCCGCACTGGTCGCAGTCACGTACGTGGTGATGGTGACGGTCAATGCCCTCGCGAACACATTGCCTATCAACGGAAGACGAACCGGCGACGTGTCGAACGGCTATCCCAACCTGTTCGCGCCGGCCGGCCTCACCTTCTCCATCTGGAGCGTCATCTACCTGCTGCTCGGTCTGCACGTGCTGTATCAGCTGGGGCTGTTCCGCGCCCGTGAAGCGGGGACGGATCGTTCGGCACTGCTCAACAAAGTCGGCCTGTACTTCTCGATCTCGTCGCTGGCCAACACGGCGTGGGTGTTCGCGTGGCACTACGACGTGATCGCGCTGTCGGTGGTGCTCATCGTCGTGATTCTCGTGAGTTTGGCCGTCATCGCGACAACGCTGGTGTCCGCAGGCCTGACTCCGCGGGAGAAACTGTTCATCGGCGTGCCGTTCAGCGTCTACTTCGGCTGGACCACCGTGGCGACCGTCGCGAACATCACTGTGTTTCTGGTCAGTGTCAACTGGGACGGCTTCGGCCTGGCCGACTCCACCTGGGCGATCATCATCCTGCTCGTCGCGGCGGCCATCGGGACCGCCACGGTGCTGCGCAACCGCGACATCGCCTACGGCCTGGTGCTGCTGTGGGCCTATACGGGCATCCTCATCAAGCACACGTCCGCCGGCGGCTGGGACAACAAGTATCCCCAAGTTATCGCGACCGTGATCGCTTGCGTGGTGATCTACGTTGCGGCCGTTGCCGCGATATTGATTCGCCGGCAACGACTTTCAAGGGCTGACCGCCATCGGTGACGCTGCCACCCAGCTATGGGCGACGATGCTGCCTGCCGCGATCGCCATCGCCCTGAGCCCCACCGGCATCATCGAGATGATCCTGGTCCTGCTGTCGGGGGCGCGCGCCCGGGTCAACGCGCTCGTCTTCCTGGGCTCGGTGACCGTGTCAGTGTTCGCCCTGCCCCTCCTGGGCGCCTCGCTTCTGCGCGCCTGGGCCAGTAACACACAGGCCACAAGCCCCAACGCCATCACGGGATGGCTGCTCATCGCTTTGGGGTTGCTGCTGGAAGCTCTCGCGCTCGGAAGCCTGGTGAACAGGAACCTCGCCACGCCGCCTGTGGTGTTGGACAAGATCGCCGGCATGGGCGCGGGTGCCGTCTTCGTGCTGTCGTTGACGGTCGTGTGGTTCAACCCGATCAACGCCGTGGTGTTGCTCTCGGTCGGGTCGCAAGCCGCTTCGCTTCGCGTGTCGGCACCCGCGCTGGTGGCGTCGATGGCCGGATTCACTGTGCTGGCGACGGCGCCGTTCATCGCCGTGGCGGTCTTCCTGGTGTGGGGCGGCGAACGCACCACTGCAGCGCTCACCAGGGTCAAGCAGCGGCTGATTGACCACTACCGGGCCGTCATCACCACCGTGCTGGCTCTGCTCGGACTGCTGCTGATCGCCGAAGGCGTCAGCTCGCTTCTCGACTGATCGGAACCGACGGACGGCGACGTCGGTCTAACGTGTCATGCACGCTGACACCGACGCGATCCGCCGCTACGGCACGGCCACATCCGATCTCGGCGCCGACCTCCATGCGGCGGTTGCCCCGCTGTCGTCGGTGGCGACGGCTACCGTCACCAACACGTTCGGGCCCATCGGTGCCCGGTTCGCGCAGGCACTCGCCGACGCGGCCGAGGCGCTGGTGGCCAGCCTGACGCAGATCGGCGACGACGTCGCCGCGGCCGGCACCGCGACAACTGCGGCGGCCGCCGACTTCGACGACACCGAACGCCGCTCACAGACGCGCATCGCGTACGTCGGGACGTAGCCATTGCTCAGCCCTCTGGTGACCGCGCTCGCGGCGCCGCTGCATGAGTTGCAGGCGGCTGTAGGACCTGGCATCTTCGCCGACGATGACCCCGCCAAGATGCTGCGCGACGCGAGCCGGGCCATCACCGATCTGGCGAGTAACGGTGCCGCGGGCGTCGGCCAGATCGGCGAGCTGTGGTCGGGGATGGCGGCAAACGCTGCGGGACAGGCGATCTCATCGGCGCTCACCGGTGCGGCGGACCTGGCGACACATGCGTCGGGCATGGCGAGCCGGGTAGACGCAGCGTCGGATGCCGTGGCGCGGGCGAAGGCGCAGCTGCAGCGCATCGTCGACGACTTCGAAGCCACGGCGCAGGCGCTGGAACGGGATCTGCCCAGGAGCGGGCCGGCCCTGGCCGAGGCCGCGCGTCGAGCACTGGCTGACGCCGCAGGCGTGGTCGCAGAATTGGAAGCCGAGCTGGACGGGCACGCGGCGGCGGTGACCGAGTCAGGCGCTGCCGCAATGCCTGCCGCGCAAGCACCCGTCACCTCGCCGGCGGGGATGTCGTCGTCGATGATGCCGGACGCAGGCAGTGTTGCGTCGACGCCTGCCGCGCTGATGTCAGGACTGACATCCGCGGTGCCGGCGAGCCTGGGAGATCTCGCCGAGGCGCCGATGCTGGACTCCGACGCGCTCGGTAGCGGGGTCGCGGTCCGTCTGCCCGACGGCAACACGGTCACCGCTCCGAACAAGGTGGCCGCCGAAGCGGTGCGCCGCGCGCTGACGCAGCTCGGCGTGCCCTACGACTGGGGCGGCACTACACCCGGTCTGGGCTTGGACTGCAGCGGACTGACGCAGTGGGCGTATCACGAAGCGGGACTTGACCTTCCGCGGCTGGCTCAAGAGCAGGACGTCGGCGCGGGGGTGTCGCCGAACGCGCTGCTGCCGGGCGATCTCGCGGTGTGGGACGGTCACGTCGCGATGATTGTCGGCGACGGGATGATGATCGAAGCGGGCGATCCGGTGCAGCTGTCACCGATCCGGACGACGAACTTGAGCCAGGGTTTTCAGGGCTTCTGGCGGCCGACGGCGTGAATTCGCCAATCCGGTTGGCGAGCAGTCCGTACGAGGCGGGGTCGCATCGTTTATGAGCCCGCGATTGCACTTCGCTAAGAAGCGAACGGGTTCGGCCCATGCTCGATGTGAATTCTTGATTCCATGCAGAACTGGCCGCCACTCGCTGTGTCGATCAGGATCAAGGAATCTCGGCGGGCCGGTCAGCGCGCAACTCGTCGAGATCTCCGGCCCAACCGATTCCTTCCAGCCCGAGCAAGAACTCTCGGCTCAGGGCTGTCCCGACCAAGCGGCGCAGCGCCAGATCGACCGCCTCTTTCTTAGTCGTCACCCCGAACCGGCGCATCACCTCGGCGACAAGCTCGTCATCGAGGTCGATGTTCGTCCGCGCCATACATCAAGCCTATACACATCGCATGCAGCTGGCCCCCTCAAGAGACGACAACCTGGTGTATGGTGCGGTGTATGCGGCGCACTAACATCTATCTCGACGAGGAACAGACAGCGGCTCTCGACCGGCTGGCCGCACAACAGGGCGTGTCCCGCGCCGAGCTGATCCGCCAGCTGTTGGACCGTGTTCTGGTCGATGCGGACGCCAGCCTCATCTCCGACCTGCACGCCCATCGACGACTCATTCGGCGCAATGCGCGACATCGACGTGCCGATGCGCGGTGAAGGTGACCGCGAGGAGCACCTTGGCCGAATGTGGCGCTCGTGATCCTTGTCGATTCGGATGTGTTGATCGCTCATCTGCGCGGTGTCGACGCAGCCCGCGACTGGCTTCTCAGCACCCGAAAGCAGGCGCCTCTGGCAATCAGCGTGGTCTCGATCGCCGAGCTCGTCGGCGGGATGCGATCAGCAGAGCGCCGCGAGGTGTGGCGGTTGCTGGGATCGTTTCGCGCAGAACCCGCCACCGAGATCATTGCCCGTCGGGCGGGCGAGCTGATACGTCGATATCGGCGAAGTCATTCCGCGATCGGGCTGGGCGACTACCTCGTCGCAGCAACCGCTGACGTCAAAGGGCTCCAGCTGGCGACATTAAATGTCCGCCACTTCCCGATGTTCGAAGATCTGCAACCACCGTTCTCGATGCCCGCGTAGCGACGTCAGGGGATCGAGCCGGCGGGCTGTATCGACTTCATCAGCGGCGCACCGTATGCCGTCCGTCCCCCTCACCGCCGACCGCCGAAAGGTCCGCGTCTTGCGCCGCGCCCCTAGTGAATTCAGCCAGCCGCAGCGGTGCCGTCGCAATGACCGGCTGCGGGCGCCGATTCCTTCTTCACCGACGCCTGGAAGAGCGCGGCCAGGCTTTCCTCCTTGATGGCCTCGAGCATGGCGACGAACATGTCGTAGCCCTCGCGCTGAAACTCGACCAGCGGGTCCCGTTGCGCCAGCGCGCGCAACCCAATGCCTTCCTTGAGGTAGTCCATCTCATACAGGTGCTCGCGCCACTTGCGGTCGATCACATCCAGCAGCACGTCGCGCTCCAACTTGCGCATCGCGCCCACACCCGTCAGCTCCCCGAACTCCGTCTCCCGTCGGGCCAATGCCCGCTCGGCGTCCTTGATCAACATGTGCAGCAGCACCTTCCGCGTCAGCGCAGCCGTTCTCGCTCGCCGACGCTTCCACCGATGATCCTTCACGCCAACCGGATACAGCGCATTCAGCGCCGCCCACAGCGCATCGACATCCCACTCTGTCACGTCGGGGGACGCGGTGGCGGTGGTGACATAGCCCGTGATGAGATCGAGCAGCATGGTGTGCACCTGCCGACCCAAGTCCTCGCCACGCAAAATACGTCGCCGCGCAGCATAAATCACCTTGCGCTGCTGATTCATCACCTCGTCGTACTTGAGCACACTCTTACGCGTCTCGAAGTTGACCTGGCGTCGCCGAAGGGTGACCGGATCGCCTTCCTCGAGAGCGGAGAGGGCGGCGGCCTGCTTCTCGTCGCGGACGCCGACACCGGCGCGGTCGCTGAGTCCCGCCAGCCACTGTTCGCCGCGCACCAGTACGCGTGGGCGCCCGACGGCAGGCACATCGCGTGGATCGGCGGACGCAGCGATGTCTCTCCGGTCGATGTCAATGTCCTCGAGGTCGGTGCCGCCTCGACACCTGTCGCGAAGGACACGAACGCCTTCTCCGTGACGTACGCCAAGGACGGCGAAACGGTCCTGTTCGCCAGCGGCGACGCGTCCGGCGATGCCTACGTCGGGATTCCGTTCGCCATCCGCGACGGCGGCATCTATTCCGCGGTTACGCCGTCGGGCCCTCCGACTTTGCTCTTCGCCGGGAAGGCGTCGTACGGGGACGTCGCGGCGTTGGCTTCGGGCGCCATCGCGTTCACGGAGCGCAGCACCGACGGTTCGTCGAAGACCATCAGGGTGCTCGATGCGCATTCATCGGTGCCGCGCGTCGCGATCGACACCGTCGCTGGGGACGGCCCGGGACCGGCGTGGGGCGCGGCCGACATGGTCGCCTACCTCGATACCTCCCCGGGAAATCCCTTGATCGTCACCGACGTCGACAATCGCGCTCCCGCACAGGTCGACACCGGAGTGGACGCGTTCGCGTGGCAACCGTAGTGAGAGGCCGCATGAAGGCGGAGCAGCCGCGCGCCGTTCAGCGTTTGGTGACGGGCACCACGACCTCGTTGCGGCGAAGGAACGGCAGGGTCCACGGCGGGTCGTAGAACCACGCGGCAGGGTCGCCGGCGACCTGGTATTCGGTGTCCTTCAGCGTCTCCAACAACTCGGTGGTTTTCGTCGCCACGGCGCCCGGATCGCGTGCGCCCGTGAAACGCAGCACGGCGAACCGTTGCTCGGGGACAGCGGCAAGCTTTACCGAACCATCGTCAGGAGTCGGCAGCGAGTCGAGCGTCCACTCGGCAGGCATGAAGAAGCGGATCACCCACGCCCCCTCGGAACTTTGCTCCTGGGAGACCGGGGCGGTCATAGCGATCTTGGTCCCGCCCGCCGACGCCTGCTGTTGAGCCACCGGCGCGGTCATTGCGATCTTCGCGCGGCCATGGTTCGCACCGAAGATGTATCGCGCCAAGCGACGGAATCCTTCATTGCGCGCCCGTTCCTCACTGGCATCCACAGTCGTCTCCGCCGCGATACGTGGTCCGTAGCAACGAATCTCCACGCCGCCCAAGCTGGCCTCTACGGTGTGCTGAGGTTCCTCCGTGCCTGTGCGCACCCCAACAGTCGCCGCCGCCGCCTCGGCCACCTGGGAAACCACCGTCGTCACGCGTTCGAACATCGTGCCCTTCACCCCTCTCCGCGAGATGTTCTGTTCCACAATGTGTTTCAGGATGCATGCCTCGGAGCGGAGTTGTTGACGCAGGCGCGCCGCAAACGCGGCGGCGTGCTCGAGGTCGCGCTCGTCCGGCCGTCCCTTGTTGACGCCGCCGATGAGCCGCAACGGCCCAGCCGTGTCCCAGCCGCGGCAGGAGAACGAGTCAAGAACCTGAAAGCCCTTTGATTCCAGGTCGTTTCGGATCTGCCGACCGTAATCCAGCAGCGCCAGCCGCGGACCGCCGCTGGTGAAGAACGTGAAGGCCCGGCCACCCTCGGCACGTGGAAGACCGCCGACGAGCTTTCGCAGTCGCGCGTCCACTGCCATGAAGTAGATGCCTGACCCGAAACCGACAAGGTCATACCCGCGGAGGGATTCAGGGTCGACTGCTTCTGGTTCGACGACCTCGGCGCCGAGCTGCTCGGCCATGCGATGCGGCGAATTACTGCACTGTGACATTCGCTTGGAACGGTCCTTGGCCGGCAGGGCGGCTGTAATCATCGATCGGGTTGCCGCCCGCTCCCTCTTGGTCGTAGACCAGTCCAGCGCGTAACCCTCTTTCATCTTCAGGTGATGAACACCTCGAAATAGCGATCGACGTCGAAATCACCGCCGCGCTGGTGGGGTTTTCGTCCGAAAAGTACTCGGGGAACGGCAGCTTGCTGCGCAAGGCGCATGGCCGCGACGAGCTAAGATAGTCGAGGTGGCCGCGCGGGCCTGAGTCGGAGCGACAAGCTGTTGCGCCGCCAGGGCTGCCACGAGCCCGACGACTGCAATCCCGCTTTTGACCGACAGCTTCACGGTGGCAACGATCGGCGGAGGTGCCGACGTCCCGGTAGGGCCCTTCGGCTCTTTTCGGGCAAGCGGCGATCGCCCTCCGCGGCTCACGTCGTCATCGTGTACCGCTACTCAGTCACCGCGTGCGATGTCGCGCCACTGCCTCGTAGGGTGGCCGAGTGCGAAAAGCTCGAATCGTCCACGTCACCCGGCAGGTCGGCGCATTGGGCGTCACCGCTGTGACTGCCGCTTCCACCGCCAACGGATACCGGCCGCTGGCCCGCTACGGCTATCCGTCGATGTGGTCGTGGGTGTTCGGCCTGGTGGTCACAGAGTTACCGCTGCAGACATTGGCGAGCCAGATCGGTGGCCTGGCGCTGACGGCGCGGCGGCTGACCCGGCCCGTCCGCATCATTTCTTGGTTCGTGGCGGCGATGTCGGCAGTGGGGTTGCTTAACTTCAGTCGCGCTGGCCACCAGTCCAAGATCACGTTGAACGCTGCGCTGCGATAGCGGCCTGGGGAACCGTCGTCGGACCGACTCGACGGATCTTTGGCGCAAGCCGGCCGGCGGCGGCCTCGCCAAGACGCCGGGCCCCTTGCGGATGCTGCGGATCTACCGCGACTACGCCCACGACGCCGACATCAGCTACGGCGACTACGGCAGCGCCAACCACTTGGACATCTGGCGACGGCCCGACCTCGATCCAGCCGGTAAGGCACCGGTGCTGTTCCAGATTCCCGGCGGTGCCTGGACGACGGGAAACAAACGGGGACAAGCCCATCCGTTGATGAGCCACCTCGCGGAGCTGGGTTGGATCTGCGTGGCTGTCAACTACCGGCACAGTCCGCGCAACACCTGGCCCGACCACGTCGTCGACGTCAAGCGCGCGCTCGCCTGGGTCAAGGCGCACATCGGGGAATACGGCGGCGACCCGAATTTCATTGCGATCACCGGTGGTTCGGCCGGCGGCCATCTGTCGTCGCTGGCGGCGCTGACGCCGAACGACCCGCAGTTCCAGCCGGGGTTCGAAGACGCCGACACCACCGTGCAGGCCGCCGTGCCGTTTTACGGCGTCTACGACTTCACCCGCGTCGAGGATGCGATGCACCCATCGATGCCGGAACTGCTGGAACGGTGGGTCGTCAAGCGACCTCACTCGACGGACTTGCAGTCGTACATCGACGCATCTCCCGTCCACCACGTCAATGCCGATGCGCCGCCGTTCTTCGTGTTGCACGGCCGCAACGACTCGCTGGTTCCCGTCGAGCAGGCCCGCGCCTTCGTGGCGCGGCTGCGAGAACTCAGTAGCCAGCCGGTCGTGTACGCCGAGTTGCCGTACACCCAGCACGCGTTCGACATGCTGGGTTCCGTTCGCGCAGCCCACGCGGCGGTGGCCGTCGCGCAGTTCCTGGCCGAGATCTACACCCGAACCCACCGGGCCGTCGACCGAGTCGGCGCCTGACGCCAGTCAAACCAGCAGTTTGCGGGGATTGCGCACAGCCTTTCGCGTCTTCTTCGCAGTCGCAGAGGCGGTGTCAGAAGCGACTGACCCGACTTTGCGCCCTTTCTTCTTGGTCGTTCGTGAGCTCGCCGACCGGATGCGCCATTGCACGCGGAAGCATCAGTTGTACCGAGCGGGCGAAGAAACGCCCGGCCAGTTTCACGACCGGAATTCCGACCGGCAGCAAGATGACCGTTATGCATAACAGCAGGCCGACGAGGCCAAGCAGCGCCGCGCCAATCCATAACAGGACTCCGAGGAGTCCACGTATCGGTCGCATGGTGCCCCCTAGAGAATGTGCATTAAGTCCCCGGCAAGGGTGAACAGGCGGGCGCCGAGCTTTATCACGGGGATACCGAGCGGAAGCAATATGACGGTCACGCACAGCACAATGCCGACGAGCCATATGACACCGGCCAGAATTCCCAGCACTACGCCGAGCACAGCGGAGAGAATCCCTAACACCACCCCGAGGAGTCCATTTAGTACTTGCATGATGACTCTCCTCGGCCCCTTTAGGGGTGCCCCCGGCCGCGGTTATTAGCCCGGTCGTCAGCCGGGTATCCGCCCTAATCAGAAGCCGGATCGTGGAGGACCGACAATGGCCGACACCCACAGCACCGCAGCGCCCGAGAGGGTATCCGCCGATGCAACCCGGGAAGGCGCGGATCCGCCGTCGGCCAACCCGATTGAAAAATTGGTTCGCCGATTCGACCGCTGGCAGCAGAAGCACACCGCCGTCGGTTTTCCCATTGCCGTGATCAAAAAATTCGGGGATGACGAATGCGGCAACCTCGTATCGCTGCTGGCCTACTACTCATTCGTCGCCGCATTCCCCTTGCTGTTGGCGTTCACCGCCGTGCTTGGTGTCGTCCTGCGAGCACATCCGGGACTTCACCAGAAGCTCGTGAATTCGGCGTTCGGGGAGTTTCCAATCGTCGGGGGTCAGATTCAAGATCAACTCGGCGTCGAAGCATTCAGCAGCACGCTCCCTTCTTTGATGATCGGCATTGCGGGAGCGCTGATCGGCGGACGTGGATTCGCCCATGCCATGCAAAACACGATGAACAAACTATGGGCGGTGCCCAAAGTCGAACGGCCAGGGTTCTTTCCGCGCTATCTGCGCACCATCTCGCTGCTCCTGCTTCTCAGCCTCATCGTTGCCGTCACGGGCGCTGCCAGTACCGCCGCGGGGACCGCGACATCACTGGGTTTCGGCGGACTACCCGCGCGCTTGGTGAGCCTGGTAGTCGGAACGGCTCTCGGCTTCGTGTTCTTTCTCGTGCTATTTCGGGTCGCGGTGGCCGGAGAGGCGTCCACGCGGGACATGTGGGTCGGGGCCTTGGCCAGTGCGCTCGGCTGGCAGATCTTGCTGACGATTGCCGGAATTGTTGTCTCGCACCAATTGCGACATGCACAGGCGGTCGCCGGATTGTTCGGCGTCGTCCTCGGATTGCTCGCCTGGCTGGCTCTCCAAGCAACTGTCATCGTGTACGCGATCGAGGCCGACGTCGTTCGCGCTCGGCGCCTGTGGCCCAGGAGCATCGTCCAACCGCCGCTCACCGAGGCCGACAAGTCGTATTACAGCCTCGCCCTGGCCGCCGAAACGCAGCGGCCCGAACAACGCCTGGAGCTCGAGTACGAGCCCCATGGCAAGTCCGAGGACCGGTACGGGTGAGCGCAGTCGGCCTGCGGATTTGCTGAGAGGAAAATATTGGTTTTGCTGACACCGACCCGTCCAGCGGTGCATGATGCTTGTGGGTGTGCGCGGTCCGGGGGTCGCCAGTGTCGGCCGCGCGCACTACAAACATGATCCTGGCTTGCTCTCGGAGGTTGTAGTGCGCGTCGTCCTGCGTATGGCAGCGGTCGACTCTGCTGGCGTTGATCACCTCGGTTTTGTTAGCGGTCACGTCGACGTTGACGTCGGTCGCGCTTGCCGCCACCGCGCTCATCATGGGCGGCACCGGGCATCCGCTCAGCCGTCCGCAGGACACCCAGCCGTACATCCAGAACTACGTCACGGGCGCGGACGGCTACATCGCTCCCAGCGGATTGTGCGCAGGGGGTTCCGCCGGGTGCACCCTGCTCGCGGCATACTCCCCGAACCAGTTCCGGTTCGACACCGGATTGTTCGACATGACTTTCGACCAGTCCATCGAAAAAGGTCGTCAGAATCTCAACAGCTGCATCTGGGGCGTCGCGTGCACCGTGACACCACCGACCACCGTACGCCGTCAACGCCGCCGCCACAAACGCTCGACCGACTCCGTGTACGTGGTGTACGGCTACTCGCAGAGCGCGGCCGTGGCGACGCTTCAGAAACGCGACCTCATCGCCAACCCCCAGCCGGGCACAGACGTCTTTTTCGCGGTGGCTGCCAACCCGAACCGACCTAACGGTGGAATCCTCGAGCGCTTCAAAGGCCTCTACATCCCGATTCTGGGGGTGACGTTCAACGGCGCCACGCCGACGAACTCGGATCCGTTGGACCCGATGCTCACCGTCGACATCACCCGGCAGTACGACGGGTGGTCCGACTTCCCGACGAACCCCTTGAACCTGCTCGCCGACCTCAACGCCGCGATGGGTATCGCCTTCCTGCACGGCAACTACTACGGGGTCGGCACACCCGAGAAGCAGGGCCAATACGGAGACACGACGTACTACATGATCCCGACGCCGGTGCTTCCGCTGCTCATGCCGCTCGACGCGATCCCGCTGATCGGACACCCGCTCGCAGTGACGTTGGACCCGTTCTTCCGTGTCCTGGTGGAAGCCGGCTATGACCGGACGATCAACCCCGGCCAACCGACGACGGCGAAATGGCTGTATATCCCCAACCCGATTTCCACGCTGGTCAACCTCGTCGTCGCCATCCCGACGGGATTGGACAACCTCGTCAGCACCGTCACCGGTAACCCACTCAACCGGCCCTTCGGTACCCAAGCCCCGGGTCCGTACGGTGTCGGCGGGCCCGACGTCGACACGGGATGCGGCACTCCCATGTGTGGTCCGCCCACCCCGGCTCTCACCGCGCCGTTGTCCGCAATGTCGACGTTCTCCTTGCAGGAATTCGATGCACCTCAATCGCCTGCACCGGAGCTCAAATTGAGCCATGACGAGGTCTCCACCGTCGACACCTCGCTGGCGAACACACCGAAGGACCCGCCGCCGCTTACCGGCAACACCGGTAACGACAACACGCCCCAGACCACCAAGCCGACCGACGAGGAACAACTGACGGCCGTTGACAACCCGCTCACGGTCACGCCGCCTGCCGGCAACGCCAACTCGCAGCAGACCACCAAGCCGGCCGAGAAGCCTGCCGAGAAGCCGTCGATCGTCTTCACAGTCCCCCAGCTGGCCAAGAAGGCGAACCAGCCGGACGTCCGTAAACCGGCTACGCCGAAGTTTCCCCGCATCGACCTGTCGTTCAAGAACCCGTTCAGCAAACCGAAGCCAGCTGAAGACGCTGACGTGAAGCCCGGGGCAGGACCGTCAGACACCTCGGACACTGCGGCCTCGACTGGCGACAGCACGACCAGCGGTACCGCAAAGTAGCGGGCCCCGGTCGTCGGCCCGCCGACGCCCACACGGCAAGCTCCTGACATGCTGCTGCTCAGTCGGCTGACCGGGCGTGACGTGCTCGGGCCCGACGGCAATCCGGTGGGCCGCCTGCACGACCTCACCGTGCGCCTGGGCACCCCGACCGCCCTGGTCGAGCGGATCCTGGTCCGCGACGGCGCCACCCAGTTCTTGATCCCGTGGACGGCGGTGGGGAGCTTTCGGCACACCGAGATAGCACTCGCGCCCGGCGACTTGAGCCGATTCGCGTCGACTCCTGACGCTCTCGACGACGACGAGATTCTCCTGGTGCGGGACGTGCTCGACACCCAGATCATCGACGTCGTCGGCCACCGGCTCGCGCGGGTCGCCGATGTGGTGCTGGCCCACGGAGCCGACAACCGGCTCGAAGTCGTCGGCGTGGAAGTCGGCTTCGCCGGAGTCCTGCGCCGCCTCGGCCTGCAGCGGCTTGCGGCGGGCGCGGGCCAGGACGCGGTCGCGTGGAACGACCTGCACCTGACGTCCGAGCGGGGCCACGCGGTCCAACTGGCGACCCCCCGCGCAGCCGTCCACCATCTCGATGCGCGCGGGCTGGCCGCTCTGGTCAGCCGGCTCGACACGGAATCGGCCGCCGAGGTGCTCACCGTCAAGGACCCCAGCGTTGCCGCGGAGGTAGTGCGTGCCGCGCACCCGACCGTCGGCGAGCGCGTGTTGCGGGCCCTGCCCGGCTCTCTCGCCGCCCGGATCGTCGCCGCGATGCCCGAAGAGCATGCGACCCGCTGGCGGGGCCGGCTCGCCCGGGCCCCGGGGCGATGGTTCCTGCGGTCACGGGTATGGCCTCGCCGTCGCCACCTCCCGCGCCGGGGGACGCATTGAAGCGGCGGCTGCGTCTCGGTGCGCTGCTGGTGGTGGTCGGTCCCGGGCTGCTCGCCGGGCTGTCCGACGACGACCCCGCCGGCATCACCACCTATTCGGTGCTCGGCGCGAACCACGGCTACCAACTGCTGTGGGTGCTGTTGCTGTCCACGGTCGCACTCGTCATCTTCCACGGCCTTGCCGCACGGATGGGAGTGGTCACCGGCCAGGGTCTCATCGGCCTCGTGCGGCAGCGCTACGGCGTGCGACTGGGCGGTGCGGTGCTCGCCGCGCTCGTCGTCGCCAACATCGGCACCACCTGCGCTGAATTCGCCGGCATCGCAGCAGGATTCGAGATTTTCGGGATCACGCGATATCTGAGCGTTCCGGCGGCCGCGGTGATCGTGTCCTTGCTGGTGCTGCGCGGCAGTTTCCACCGCGTCGAGCACCTGCTTCTGCTCTTGTCGACTGTCTTCTTGGCATACATCGTCTCCGGCGTGCTGGCGCACCCGGACTGGGGCGCCGCCGTGCACGGAACCCTCGTCCCGTCGATGCCGGGAAGCGAATCGATCGCTCTCGTCACCGCCACCCTGGGCACCACCCTCGCACCGTGGGGCCTGTCGTTCATGCAGTCGTATGCGGTCGACAAGAAACTTCGCACCGACGACCTGGCTCTGGAACGGGTGGACGTCACGGTGGGTGCCGTGCTGACCGGCGTGATCGGCTTCTTCGTGGTCGTGGCTTGCGCGGCGACGCTGAACCGCGACGGCCAGACCATCGACGACGCCGCCGACGCGGCCCGCGCCCTCGAACCGTTGGCAGGCGGCGCGGCTTCGCACCTGTTCGCGGTGGGACTGATCGGGTCGGCGTTTCTGGCCGCGTCCATCCTGCCGCTGTCGACCGCCTACTCGGTGTGCGAGTACACGGGCGCCGAGGCGGCGGTCGACGACCCCTTCCGTGAGGCCCGCGCCTTCTACCTCAGTTTCGGGATCGTCACGGTGCTGGGCGCGCTGGCGGTGCTGATCCCGAATGTTCCGCTCGTGACGATCCTGGTGGCCACTCAGGTGCTCAACGCCGTCTTGCTGGTGCCGTTGCTGTTTGCGATGGTTGGGCTCAGTCGGAACCCGGTTCTGATGGGCCGGTTCCGGATCGGCCGGGTGGGCACCCTCGCCTACGGGATCACGACTGCGGCGGTGGTGATGTGCGTCGCGGCGCTGGCGGTCACGTCGCTCACCGACTGACTGGCTAGGCTGTGCCGCGTGGCTGACATCGTGCCGATCGAGCTGGCTCTAGACGACCGTGAGGTGTTCACGCTGTACGCGCCGCGCTGGCGCGACGCGAGCGACGAGTGGGAGGCGTTCCTCGGCAAGGACGACGACCTGTACGCCTTCGAGTCGGTAGCCGACCTGGCCGCGTTCATCCGGGCGAACACCGACAACGACCTCGCCGACCACCCAGCGTGGGTGGCGCTGACGACGGCGTCAGCACACAAGCTCGAACCCAAGGCTGACAGGCGCTGCGACCTGATCAACGTCTACGAGCTGCTCGCGGAGAAACCGACACAGGAATCCGTCGAGGAGCTGGCCGGCACTCTGGCGATCGCGTCGGCGATCGGATCGGTGTGCGAGTTACCCGCCATCAGCAAGTTCTTCAACGGCAACCCGGTGCTGTCGTCTGTGTCGGGCGGCATCGCCGAGTTCTCGGACAAGGCGGGGATGCGGCGCTGGGACGAGATCGGCACGGTCATAGACAAGGGCTGGGACAAGGTAATCGACGCGATCGAGGGGGTCATCTCGACACCCGACGTCGACGCCGACGCATCCGCGAAGGCCGCAGCCGAGCTCGACGAGCCGGCGCCGGAGGAGGAAGAGGAAGAAGAGGCTGAGGAGGAAGCCGCCGAAGCCGCCGAGGAGGCTGAGGAGGCTGAGGTCGCCGAGGAGGAGGCTCCAGGCGGCGACGTCGTGCTCGGCGCCGACGAAGACTTCTGGGCCAAAGTCGGCATCGACCCGATCCGGATGATGACCAGCGCCGGCACGTTCTACACGCTGCGGTGCTACCTCAACGACGAACCCAAGTTCCTCGGCCGCAACGGCCGGATCAGCGTGTTCGGCTCGGAGCGGGCGCTGGCGCGGTACCTGGCCGACGAACACGACCACGATCTGTCCAATCTTGCGACGTTCGACGACATCCGCACCGCCGCCACCGACGGCTCATTGCGCGTCGACGTCACCGAGGAGAACGTCTACGTGCTGACCGGCATCGCGGACGACCTTGCCGACGGTCCCGACGCGATCGACCGCGACCAGTTGGAGTTGGCCGTCGAATTGCTGCGCGACGTCGGCGACTACTCCGAGGACAGCACCGTCGACGACGCTCTCGAGCCTGGCACGCCGCTAGGCAAGGTGGTGGCTCACGTGCTGGACCCCGACAACGCACGGAAGCCGGGCGGCCCGTACGCCAAGGCGGTCGATCAGTGGACCGAGTTGGAAACCTTCGTCGAGTCGCGCCTGCGCCAGGAGTAGTCGGCTAGCCGTCAATCCCGCAGGTCGGCGCACAGCAGAACCACCGAGTGAGCGTCTGCCGGGTACGTCGGCCCCGCGACGGGCGGCCCGCTCTCGAGATCCGCGATGTCGTCGGGCGGATCCAGCGCGGTGTCCGCGATGCGCCGCCACGGCAGGAAGAGGCTGTCGACAGGGAGTTCGAAGTCGAGAGGATGGTCGTAGCTGTTGAGTATTCCGTGCACCATCCGTGTCCCGATCACGCTTCTGACGGTGACCGCCAGCGCGTGCGAGTCCTGTGACCAGTCGGGCAGGTGCAATCGAACGCCGTGAAACTCCACAAGCGAGCGCTTCAGGAACTCGACCAGCGGCAGCCCGTGTATCACCTGCGTCATGTCCAGATCGAGCCGCAGGTCGACAAGCCCGCGCACAAACCGCCGGATCTCGGCGTATCGATCCACCAATGACCAGTCGAACCAACTGATCTCGTTGTCCTGACAGTAGGGATTGTTGTTCCCGCGCTGAGTGCGGCGAACCTCATCCCCCATGCAGATCATCGGTACGCCCATCGCGATCAACGTGATGGCGAGCATGTTCTTCACCCGACGGGTGCGCATCCGCTCAATCGCCGGGTCATCCGACGGGCCTTCGACGCCGCAGTTGATGGAGTAGTTCTCGTCGGTGCCGTCCACGTTGTCCTGAAGGTTCGCCTCGTTGTGCTTGCGGGCGTAGGACACCAGGTCATTGAGCGTGAACCCGTCGTGGCACGCCGCGAAGTTGATGCTGTGCTCGACATCTGCCGGCCGATGACCGAACAAGTCGGGGCTGGCGAGCAGACGGTTGGGCAGCAGCGGCACGGTGTCGCGGTCGCCGCGGGAGAACCGGCGGATGTCGTCGCGGAACTTCCCGTTCCACTCGCGCCAGCGGTCGCCGACGAACGAGCCGAGCTGGTACAGGCCCCCGACGTCCCATGCCTCCGCGATCAGCTTGGTGCCGGCCAGCACGGGGTCGTTCTCGATCTCAAAGAGTATGGGCGGGTGGGCCATTGGAGCGCCGGCCATGTCACGCGTCATTGCGGACGCGAGGTCGAAGCGGAAACCGTCGACGTGCATCTGATCTACCCAGTGATGCAGCGCGTCGACGATCACGCGCCGCACAACCGAGTGGTTCGCGTTCACGGTGTTCGCGCAGCCGGTGCAATCGAGGTACCCCGCCGGGTCCGCCGGCTTCAGCAGGTAGTAGGCCCGGTTGTCCAGCCCGCGCCAGCAGAACGTGGGCCCGTCGGCGCCACCCTCGGCGGTGTGGTTGAACACCACGTCCAAAATCACCTCGATGCCGGCGCGGTGGAGTTGCTTGACCATGTCGCGGAACTCGTCAAGCGCGCCTAGGGGATTCGCGGTCGATGCGTAAGCCGCGTGCGGCGCGAAGAACGACACCGGGCTGTAGCCCCAATAGTTCACCAGGCCCGGCGGCGCGTCCTGAGGGTCGAAGGCCTGAACGGGCATGAGTTCCACCGCGGTAATCCCCAGGGACTTCAGGTAGGGGATCTTGGCGGTCAAGCCCGCATAGGTGCCGGCGAGGCGGCGGTCGACCCCGCTGCTCGGGTCGACGGTGAAGCCCCGGACGTGAAGTTCGTAGATGAGCGTGCGCGCGAACGGCCGGTCAAGCGGTACGTCGCCCTGCCAGTCGTATGCCGAGACATCGGCCACAACGCTTTTCATGGCTGTGCGCGGATCCCGGTTCGGGCGCGCGCCGGCCCTGCGGTCATAGTTTCGTGGCACCGCCACTGCAACGCCGTAGGGGTCGAGCAGCAGCGCCGTTGCGTCGTGGCGCAACCCGGCGGCCGGATCAAAGGCGCCATGCACACGCCACGCGTAGACCTGTCCGGGTTCGACCTCGCGCACCAGGACGTGCCAGAAGTACGCGGTCCGGTTTTGCAGCGGGTCAAGGGTTATCACCCGGGCCGGCTTGGGGTCGTCGACATCGTCGAAGAGCAGCAGTTCAACGCCCACGGCAGTGCTGGACCACACCGAGAAGTTGGTGCCGCCGTCCACGCGGCGGGCACCCAACGGGGACGCGCGACCCGCAGTCACACTGCGACCGAGGTCCATGCCGTTGATTGTCAGTCCGCCCCTCTGACTTTAGGTGCCTTTCGTCAATCGGTTTCGATCAGCTGGCGGCGGATGGATCCAGGTCCGCTGCCCGACGCGCCAGCAGCTCCTCCTTCCACACCGGCGCTTTCCGAGGACATACCTTTCTGCCCGGCTCTTAGCGACAACCCCTGAGCTGCAACGCTATTCGTGACTGTCGCTGAGCGCTTCAGCGTCGGTTGCGGCCCGGACCTGGGTGAACGCAAAGTCGCTAAGATGCGGGCAACTCGGACTATCCACCCGAATGCCTCGGCCCACTAGTCGCCGAGATCGCCGGCCGCCCGTTGAACGAAGCCGACGACCCTTCAGTACCCGCCGGCGTCGTCGAGCCGAGGTGCAACGCGCTAGTTCCTTGGGCGGCGCATCTGCCAGCTGCGCGTCGTCGAGTTACTGCAGAACTTCCGGATTCGCTGTCGGGCCTCAAGGTCTACTGAAATCGTCTTCGTGGCCCACTATGCATCTACACATTCACGACGCGTGCCAGTGATAGCATCGATATCAGGAGGTGAAACCGTATGCCAGATGTACTAATCAGAGGCTTGTCCGAAGTCGCCATCGCTCGCATCGACGCCGACGCCGCAGCTCGTGGACTCTCCCGCAACGAGTATCTGCGCCGCAAATTAGAAGCCGAACGCTCACCCTCCGCGGGAGAAGGCCGACTCACTCTGGAAGATCTGCGCCGCGCAGCCGAAGCCGCGAGGGATCTCGATGATCCGCAGGTGATGGAGAATGCGTGGCGGTAACCACGTGGCTTATCGACAAGTCGGCCTACACCCGATTGGCTGAATCCCCAGACGCACCGGCGTGGATTGACCGTATCGAGCGTGGCATGGTGCGAATTAGCACTGTTACCCGCCTTGAAGTCGGGTATTCGTTTCGAACCAGTGCGGAAGCGCGCGTTGAGTCCGTTTCAGCACCTCTCGCCCTCATGCCGGTGGAATACCTCACCCCAGCAGCGGAAGACCGCGCAGTCGAGCTGCAGCTCCTGCTGGCCGATCGCGGCCAGCATCGTGCACCATCGATCCCCGACATCCTCGTAGCGGCCCTCGCCGAAATATCCGGCTTGACGGTCTTGGCCCTGGACAAGGACTTTGAGCTGATAGCGCAAATCACGGGGCAACCGATCGAGCGACTCCGTCTGGCCACGTAACCGAACGCCCGCGACGGTTGCGCGAGAAGACCCCGCCTACCCGATCAGCACCGCGAACCGCGGCTTGATCACGTCGTCGATGATCGCCAGCCGCTCGTCGAACGGGAGGAACGCCGACTTCATCGCGTTGATGGTGAACCGCGCCAGGTCGCTCCAGCCGTAGCCGAATGCCTCCACCAGCCGCAGCATCTCCTGGCTCATCGTGGTGTCGCTCATCAACCGGTTGTCGGTGTTGACGGTCACCCGGAACCGCAGCCGGGCCAGCAGGTCGAACGGATGCTCGGCGATGCTGCGCACCGCGCCGGTCTGCACGTTGGAGCTCGGGCACATCTCCAACGGAATGCGCTTGTCCCGCACGATCGCCGCGACGCGGCCCAACGTGTATGTGCCGTCAGGGTTTTCGGTGATGTCGTCGACGATGCGCACGCCATGGCCGAGCCGGTCGGCGCCGCAGAACGCGATCGCCTCGTGAATGGACGGCAGACCGAATGCCTCTCCGGCGTGAATCGTGAAGCGGCCGTTGTGGTTTCGCATGTACTCGAACGCGTCGAGGTGACGCGTCGGCGGATGGCCGGCCTCGGCGCCCGCGATGTCGAAGCCGACGACACCCTTGTCGCGGAACCGGATCGCCAGCTCAGCGATCTCCAGCGAGCGGGCCGCGTGGCGCATCGCGGTGACCAGGCAACGCACGGTGATCGTGCGCCCCTCGGCGCGCATAGCTTTCTCGCCGTCGGCGAACCCGGCCAGCACCGCATCGACGACGTCGTCCAGCGACAGTCCCTCACTGATGTGCAACTCCGGCGCGAACCGCACCTCGGCGTAGACGACGTTGTCGGCGGCCAGGTCTTCGACGCACTCGTAGGCCACCCGGTACAGCGCCGCCGGCGTCTGCATCACCCCGACCGTGTGCGCGAACGGCTCGAGGTAGCGCACCAGCGAGCCGCTGTGCGCCGCGGTGCGAAACCATGCGGCCAGCTCGTCGACATCGGTGGCAGGCAACTCCCGATACCCGGCCTGCTCGGCCAGCTCCAGCACGGTCGCGGGGCGCAGGCCGCCGTCCAAGTGGTCGTGCAACAGCGCCTTGGGCGCCTGCCCGATCATCTCGAGGGTGAGCGGAGTGGTCATGCCACGATTCTGTCGATCACAAGCGGGCGTGGGGTGAATTCACCGATCGTCCAGCCGCCGTCGAGTTCGGCGAGCGCGGACTGGAGCCGCGAGGCGGTGTCGGTGTAAACGGTGAACACCGGGTCCCCGGCCGCCACCGGCTCGCCGGGGCGCTTGTGAATCCGCACTCCGGCCCCGCCCTGCACCGGCTCGCCCGGCCGGGCCCGGCCCGCGCCGAGCCGCCACGCCGCCATCGCCACCGCCATCGCGTCGATGCCACCGATTGTCCCGCCGTTCGAGGCGCGCACCGTCTCGGAATTCGCGCCGAGCGGCAGCGGCGCCGACAAGTCGCCGCCCTGTGCGGCCACCAGTGCACGGAACCTGTCCATGGCCGACCCGTCGCGCAAAGTCTCCGCCGGGTCGCGCCCGTCGAGGCCCGCCGCGGAGAGCATCTCGGCAGCCAGCGCCAGCGTCAGCTCCACCACGTCGGCGGGTCCGCCGCCGGCCAGCACCTCCAGCGCTTCGGCGACCTCTACCGAATTGCCTACCGCCATGCCCAGTGGCGTGCTCATGTCGGTCAGCAGCGCCCGCGTCGCCAGCCCGTGCGCCGCGCCGAGGTCGACCATCGTGCGGGCCAGTTCCCGAGACTCGGCCTCCGTCTTGAGGAACGCGCCGGAGCCCACCTTCACGTCGAGCACCAGCGCCCGGGTCCCCTCGGCGATCTTCTTGCTCATCACCGAGCTGGCGATCAACGGCAACGACTCGGTGGTGGCGGTGACGTCGCGCAACGCGTAGATCTTGCGGTCCGCCGGCGCGAGCTCCCCGGCGGCGAAGACGGCCGCGCCGACGTCGCAAAGTTGTTGCCTGATGCGGTCTTTGGAGAGTTCGGCGGTGAAGCCGGGGATGGACTCCAGCTTGTCCAGCGTGCCCCCGGTGTGCCCCAGCCCACGGCCCGCCGCCTGCGGCACGGCGCCCCCGCACGCGACGACCACCGGCACCACCGTCAGCGTGAGCTTGTCGCCCACTCCGCCGGTGGAGTGCTTGTCGACCGTAGGCCGGCCCACACCGGAGAACTCGAACCGCTCACCCGACGCCACCATCGCCGCGGTCCAGCACGCGATCTCGTCGCGGTCCATGCCGCGCAGGAAGATCGCCATCAGCAGCGCCGACATCTGCTCGTCGGCGACCTCGCCGTCGGTGTACGCGCGGATCACCCAGTCGATGGCATCCGCGGACAGGCGCCCGCCGTCGCGCTTGGTCCGGATCACCGTCGGCGCGTCGAAGTGCATCACGCCGGTCAACGAAGCCGCGTGAGGTCGTCGGGCCCGAACGCGTCCGGCAGCAAGTCGCCCAACGACCGCGGACCGTCGGGCGTATCGATGAGCAGGCCCGGGCCGCCGTGCTCCATCAACAGCTGCCGGCACCGCCCGCACGGCGTCAGCAACCGCCCTGCCCCGTCGACGCAGACCAGGGCCAGCAGCCGCCCGCCCCCGCCGGAGTACAGCGCGCAGACGACCGCGCATTCGGCGCACAGAGCAAGGCCGTAGGAGACATTTTCCACATTGCAGCCGGCGACGATGCGGCCGTCGTCGACGAGCGCCGCCGCGCCGACGGGAAATCCCGAATACGGTGCGTACGCGCGGGCCGCAATCGCATTCGCCTTGTCCCGCAGGGAGTCCCAGTCGATGTCGATGCTCACGGTCGCCACTTCCGCCGTCGTTTCTGACCTGTACCGACACGCCGCTGATTTCGCAGACGTGTCCGCCAAATCACCCTAGCTGGCCGCGGCGCGCTGGAATCGGTCTACAGTCCAAAGGTCCACCGATGGTCGTTGGAGGTCGCATGAGGACGAGGGCCCGCAAGACCCTCCACCGTGGCGATCCCGGCGCGTGGGCATGGGTGCTGCACCGCATCTCCGGCGCCGCGATCTTCTTCTTCCTGTTCGTGCACGTCCTCGACACCGTCCTGCTGCGGGTCAGCCCGCAGGCCTACAACGAGGTCGTCGAGATCTACAAGACGCCGCTCGTCGGCCTGCTGGAGGCCGTGCTGGTGGCCGCGGTGCTCTACCACGCGCTCAACGGGATTCGCGTGATCGTGATCGACTTCTGGTCCCAGGGGGAGCGGTATCAGCGGCTGACGTTGTGGATCGTCGGGATCGCCTGGCTGGCCGTGATGATTCCGGTGCTGATCGTGCTGGGTGCCCGGATGGTGGAGCGATTCGTATGACCTCGCTGGATGACCCGCGTTCCCCGCGCCACCGCAACTTGGAGAAGTATGCGTGGCTGTTCATGCGCCTCTCCGGGATCGTGTTGGTGGTCTTGGCGCTGGGTCATCTGTTCGTGACGCTGATCATCGACGACGGCGTGTACCGCATCGACTTCAACTATGTTGCCCGGCAATGGTATTCGCCATTCTGGCGGGTATGGGACCTGCTGCTGCTGTGGCTGGCACAACTGCACGGCGGCAACGGCCTCCGCGGCATCATCGACGACTATGCGCGCAAGGACTCGACCCGCGTCTGGCTGAAGGCGCTGCTCGCCGTCTCGATGACGGTCACGCTGGTGCTCGGCACCTACGTGGTGGTGACATTCGACCCGAACGTCTCTTCGTGATTTCGGCGCGCAAACGTGCGCTCAGCGACCGTTTGCGCACCGAAATCACTCACAATGTTTCGTCGAGCTGGCCGAGCCTGTCGGTGAGCCGCAGGTTCTCCGAGTAGTCGACCGGGCAGGAGATGACGGAAACACCGTCGTCGTCGAGTGCGGCCTTCAAGGTGGGCAACAGGTCGTCGGCGGCTTTGATGCGATATCCCTTGGCGCCGAAGCTTTCCGCGTAGGTCACCACGTCCGGGTTTGAGAAACCGACGTAGTAGTGGTCGCCCAGCTCCAGGTCCATCTTCCACTCGATGAGCCCGTAGCCGTTGTCTTCCCAGATCAGCACCACCAGCGGGATGCGCTCGCGCACAGCGGTTTCGATCTCCTGCGAGTTCATCAGGAAGGCGCCGTCGCCCATCGCCGCCAGCACCTTCGCTTCCGGCCGGGCCAGCTTCACACCGAGAGCTCCCGGCAACGAGAACGCCATCGTGGACAGGCCGTTGGAGATCAGGCACGTATTGGGCTCATAGGTGGGATAGAGGCGCGCCATCCACATCTTCACGGCTCCGGTGTCGACGAGCACGACGTCGCCGCGGCCGAGCGCCGCCCGAGTGTCGGCGACGATGCGTTGCGGCGCAAGGGGATAGCGCGAATCCTGCTGGCCGCGGGACAGCTCGTCGGCAAGCAGATCCGCCACGGGCGCCCTGGTGTCGGCGTCGTAACGGTGGCCGGCCAGCGCTTCGGTCAGCGCGTCCAGCGAGGCGCCGATGTCGCCGATGATGCCGACGTCCACGGGGTAGTGTGCGTCCACTTCGGCCGGGAAGCGGTGAATGTGGATGATCTTCTTGTCGGCCCTGGGATTGATCTTGGCCGGATCGAACTCCTGCAGCTCGTAGCCGACCGCAATCACCGCGTCGGCGTCGTCGAAACCGAAGTTCGGATAGTCGTGGCGCATGAACCCGATCGCACCCATGCTGTTCGGATGGTCGTCGGGCATCACTCCCTTGCCGTGGAACGTGCTGGCGACGTTCACGTGCAACGCCTCGGCGAGCCGCACCAGCGCCTCGGTGGCGTTGCCGCGGGCGGCGCCGTGACCGGCGAGCACGACAGGCCGTTTCACATCGCGCAGCACCGCGGCCGCCCGCTCGATCTGGCCGGGCGACGGGGCATCCGGGCGCACCACGTTGCGCGGCAGTGGCGACAAGTCGTAGTCGGCCTCGTCGGCGTCGATGTGCTCGGGGATCGCAAGGTAGGTGGCACCCGGGCGCTCCGCCTCGGCGACCTTGAATGCCTTGCGGAACATCTCGGGGATGGCTCGCGGCGTCGGCACCCCGTCGGCCCAGACCGTGATCGGGCGGAACATCGCGACCAGGTTGACGTACTGGTGTGACTCTTTGTATTCGCGGTCCTGGCCGACCTGCGCGGAGATCGCGACCAACGGGGTGCTGTTGGTCGTCGCGTCCGCCACGCCCAGCTGCATGTTGATCGCGCCGGGCCCGAGCGTGGTCGACACGACCGCAGGGCGCCCGGTGACGCGGCCGTACATCTCCGCCATGAATGACGCTCCCTGCTCGTGGCGGGTCAGCACATACCGGATGTCGGAGGCGGCCAATGCCTGGATGAAGTGGATGTTCTCCTCGCCCGGGACCCCGAAGACGAACTCGACACCCTCATTCTCGAGGCACTTGACCATCAGCTGCGCGGCGGTACTCATGGACCTCAGTATTGCCGCGTGCCGGTGTCACAAACCCGACCGCTGCGGCGTCTTATGAATATGACGAACACACGCATTCAATCCCTGCCCCCAGAACGTGCCGGTCTGCTGACGCGGCTGATGTACCACTACGCCAAGCGCCGGTTCGGCCAAGTCCCCGAGCCGTTCGCGGTGTCGGCGCATCACCCCGGGCTGCTGATGGCCAACGCGATCCACGAGACCGCGCTGCAGAAGGCGTCGACGAAGCTGCCCCCGAACGTCCGTGAGCTGGCGGTGTACTGGACCGCCCGCACGATCGGCTGCTCCTGGTGCGTGGACTTCGGCTCGATGCTGCAACGGCTCGACGGCCTCGACGTCGACAGGCTCAAGGACATCGACAACTACGCCACGTCGCCGCGCTACACCGACGACGAGCGCGCCGCGATCGCCTACGCCGACGCGATGACCCGCGACCCGCACACCGTCACCGATGAGCAGGTCCAAGATCTGCGCCGGCGGTTCGGCGATGCCGGGGTGATCGAGCTGACCTACCAGATCGGCGTCGAGAACATGCGTGCCCGGATGAACACCGCGCTGGGCATCACCGAGCAGGGCTTCAACTCGGGTGACGCGTGCCGGGTGCCGTGGGCCGATCAGCCAGCGGCGAGCCGGTGAACTTGTCCGGGTTGGCGACGTCCCACACCGCGTACACCTTCCCGTCGCGCACGGCGGCCACCGTGATCCGCGGCTGCACCGGGTCGTAGCTCGTTCCGTTCTTGCTCCTTGCGTCCGCGCCGCCCGGGCCACCCACCGAGTACACCCCGAGCTGGCCGTTGACGAGCGCGAGCCGACTGGTGGTCAACCAGTTCGGCCCGTAGCGGCGGGCCAGCCCGAACAGGAACCTCGCCACCTTGTCGGCCCCCCTGATCGGGCGAATTGCCGTGCGGGCCTTGCCGTTCGAATCGCCGACGAGCGTGACGTCGGGGTGCAGCAGACCGATCACCGCGTCCATGTCGCCGTTGGCCATCGCCGCCAGCAGCCTGCCCACGACCTCGTCGTGCCGCGAGTCGACGGGTCCCTGGTGCTGGCCGACGATACGGCGCGCCCGCGACGCCAACTGCCGCGCCGACGCGTCCGTGGTGCCCAGCACCGACGCGATCTCCGAGAACGGCACCGAGAATCCGTCGTGCAGCACGAACGCGACCCGCTGATCCGGCGTCAGCCGCTCCAGCACCACCATCGCCGCATACCGGGCGTCCTCGTCGGCGACCACCGCTGCCAGCGGGTCAGCCTCCCCCGGCGTGGTCACCACCGGTTCCGGCAGCCACTGGCCGACGTAGCTTTCCCGACGACGGGCCGCCGATCTCAGCCTGTCCAGCGCCAGCCTGCTCACCACCGTCGTCAGCCACGCCCGCAGATCGTCGGGTTGCTGCTCGACGCCCTGCCATCGCAGCCAGGCGTCCTGCACCGCGTCCTCGGCGTCGGCGAACGTCCCGGTGAGCCGGTAGCCCACCGCAAGAAGGTGAGGCCGCAAGGCCTCGAACTCGTCGACCCGCTGCGCTGCGGTCACGTCGCCCAGCCTATCGAGGCCGCGGCAGGTGTGGATTCCATCGCTAGATTGCGAGCCGGAAAACATATCCGTTGTAGCAGCGCAGAACCACAACGGAAACCGTAGTCTGCCTGCCATGAGTAAAGGCGAACTCACCCTCGAACCGGCTCACGAGGGGATGACAGTCGAGAGCAAGGGACTCAAGGGCGGGGCGCTGGGCCTGCTGTCCAGCGTCGTCGTCGGGATGGCCTCCACCGCTCCCGCGTACAGCCTGGCCGCGACGCTCGGTCTGATCGTCGCCAGCGGCGGCGCATTGCTGTCCGGCGTGAAAGCGCCTGCGATCGTGCTGATCTCGTTCATCCCGATGTATCTGATCGCGGTCGCCTACCAGGAGCTCAACAAGGCCGAGCCGGACTGCGGCACCACCTTCACGTGGGCGTCGCGCACCTTCGGGCCGATCGTGGGTTGGCTGGGCGGCTGGGGCATCATCGCCGCCGACGTGATCGTGATGGCCAACCTCGCGCAGATCGCCGGCGCGTACTCGTTCACGTTCGTCGGCGACCTCGGCTGGCATTCGGCGGCCGAACTGTCCGAGAGCATGTTGTGGTCGACCGTCGCCGGCGTGATCTGGATCGTGGTGATGACCTACATCTGCTACCGCGGCATCGAGGTGTCCGCCCGGTTGCAGTACGCGCTGCTGTCGATCGAGATCGTCGTGCTGATCATCCTGTCGGTGGTGGCGCTGGTGAAGGTGTACACCCACAACGCCGAGGACTATTCGCTGCTGCCGTCGTTGTCCTGGTTCTGGCCGGGCGGACTGGACTTCGGCAGCATCATCGCGCCGGCGGTGCTGACGACGATCTTCATCTACTGGGGCTGGGACACCGCGGTCGCGTGCAACGAGGAATCCGAAGACCCCGGCCGCACGCCGGGACGCGCAGCGGTGATCTCCACCTTCCTGCTGCTGGCAACCTATGCGCTGGTGACAGTCGCCGCCGTGGCATTCGCCGGTGTCGGCACCGAGGGCATCGGGCTCGGCAACGACGAGAACTCGGCCGACGTGTTCGCGGCGATCGGCCCGGATCTGTTCGGCGACAGCGTGATTGGGAACATCGGGATGCTGCTGCTGTCCGCGTCGATACTGACGTCGGCGTCCGCGTCGACCCAGACCACGATCCTGCCGACCGCGCGCACCACGCTGTCGATGGGCGTGTACAAGGCGCTGCCCGACTCGTTCGCCAAGATCCACCGCCGCTACCTCACGCCGAGCGTGTCGACGATCGCGATGGGCGTGGTGTCGATCATCTTCTACGTGCTGTTCACGCTGATCAGTCAGAACCTGCTGAGCGCGCTGATCGGTTCCGTCGGCCTGATGATCGCCTTCTACTACGGCCTGACCGGATTCGCCTGCGTGTGGTTCTACCGCAAGACGCTCAACAGTTCGTTCCGCGACTTCGTGATGCGCGGCGTGGTCCCACTCCTCGGTGGCGTCTCGCTGACGGTGGTGTTCATCTACGGACTCATCCAGTACGCGAAACCCGACTGGCTGACCGATGACAACGACAACAACGTCACGATCTTCGGGTTCGGCGCCGTGGCGGTGGTCGGCATCGGCGCGCTGATCCTGGGCGCGATCCTGATGGTGGTGTGGTGGGTGATGGCGCCGCCGTTCTTCCACGGCCGCACGCTGCCGCGGCGCAGCGCAGACCTGGTCCTCGAACCGGCCACAGCGACGGTCCCGACGTTCGGGTTGCCCGACTCCGGCGACATGCCGACCGTCATCGCGCCCGACCTGTCCAACCTGCCACCGGGCGAGACGGCCGTCGACCCCGAGACCGGCAAGGAGTTCACCAAGGACTAGGCGCAACGCATGCCCACGAGCAGACGCTAAATCACACAATTCCGGCCTCGGTAATGCGATTCCGCGCCTGCTCGCAGAGATGCCGAGTCGCTACGCATCCGGTAGTTACGGCCGTCTCCTGCAATCGGATGCATTGTCTTTAGTTGCCTACGACGACGGAATCCGTGCAGAATCGGATCTATGCCTAATTCCAGCGGACGGATCGGCGTGTCGCCGGTTCAGTTGCGCGCCGCCACCGCACCGACTTCCGGCCAATCCGGCGTACCGCTCGACGACCTGTCGAAGGCGATCATCGAGAAGCTGCAGGAGGACGGCCGCCGGTCGTACGCCGGGATCGGCAAGGCGATCGGGTTGTCGGAAGCCGCGGTGCGCCAGCGTGTTCAGCGGCTGATCGACGCGGGCGTGATGCAGATCGTCGCCGTCACCGACCCGATGCAGCTGGGGTTCGCCCGCCAGGCGATGATCGCGATCCGTTGCAGCGGCGACACCATCAAGCTCGCCGAGAAGCTGGCCGAGCTGCCGTCGATCGACTACGTGGTGCTCACCGCCGGCTCGTTCGACGTGATCGCCGAGGTCGTCTGCGAGGACGACAACGATCTGCTGGAACTTCTCAACTCGCAGATCCGCGCGCTGCCCGGTGTGCTGTCCACCGAGACACTCGTCTACCTCAAACTCGTGAAGCAGCAATACAACTGGGGCACACGATGACGATTGCCGATACCTCTCAAGACATTTCAGCCGAACTGTCGGCCAAGGCCGACCGCCACCTGTGGGGCCACTTCGCGCGGCACGGCGCCGGCATCACGCCGCCGATCATCACTCGCGGTGAGGGCGTGCGGATTTGGGACAGCCACGGCAAGAGTTACCTCGACGGGTTGTCCGGCCTGTTCGTCGTCCAGGTCGGCCATGGGCGTGCAGAACTGGCCGACGCCGCCGCCAGGCAGGCCAAGCAGCTCGAGTTCTTTCCGCTGTGGTCGTATGCCACGCCGCCGGCGATCGAGCTGGCCGAGCGGCTGGCCCGTTACGCTCCGGGCGACCTGAACCGGGTGTTCTTCACCACCGGCGGCGGCGAGGCGGTGGAAACGGCGTGGAAGCTGGCCAAGCAGTACTTCAAGCTCACCGGGAAACCCCATAAATACAAAGTGATTTCGCGGTCCATCGCCTATCACGGCACCCCGCACGGCGCCCTCGCGATCACCGGCCTGCCGGCCTTCAAGATGCCGTTCGAACCGCTTCCGCCCGGCGGCTTTCGCGTGCCCAACACCAACTTCTACCGCGCCCCGGTGCCTCATGACAGCGACGTCAAGGAGTTCGGCCAGTGGGCGGCCGACCGGATCGCCGAGGCGATCGAACACGAGGGCCCGGACACGGTCGCAGCGGTGTTCCTCGAACCCGTGCAGAACGCGGGCGGCTGCTTCCCGCCTCCCCCAGGCTATTTCGAGCGGGTACGCGAAATCTGCGACGAGTACGACGTGTTGCTGGTCTCCGACGAGGTGATCTGTGCATTCGGCCGGATCGGCTCGATGTTCGCGTGCGACGACTTCGGCTACGTGCCGGACATGATCACCTGCGCGAAGGGCATGAGTTCGGGCTACTCGCCGATCGGCGCGATGATCGCCTCGGACCGGCTCTTCGAACCGTTCAACGACGGCAAGACCACGTTCACGCACGGCTACACGTTCGGCGGGCACCCGGTGTCGGCCGCGGTCTCGCTGGCCAACCTCGACATCTTCGAGCGCGAAGGACTCAACGACCACGTGAAG
Source organism: uncultured Actinomycetota bacterium (assembly GCA_963775205.1). Lineage (GTDB taxonomy): Bacteria > Actinomycetota > Actinomycetes > Mycobacteriales > Mycobacteriaceae > Mycobacterium. The sequence goes on from CAVZHV010000002.1 coordinate 1,178,443, forward strand.
GAGAACGCTCCGGCGTTCCGCTCCACGCTGGAGAAGCTCTACGACCTGCCGATCATCGGCGACGTGCGCGGAGAGGGCTTCTTCTACGGCATCGAGTTGGTGAAGGACAAGGCCACCAAGGAGACCTTCGACGACGACGAATGCGAGCGGCTGCTGCGCGGCTTCCTGTCGTCGGCGCTGATGGACGTCGGCCTGTACTGCCGCGCCGACGACCGAGGCGACCCGGTGGTGCAATTGGCGCCCCCGCTGATCAGCGGCCAGGACGTGTTCGACGAGATCGAACAGAAGCTGCGCCACGTGCTCTCGGAGGCGTGGCGGCGGCTGTAGGTCATATACCGAGCTGTAACCGCGCGGCGGCGGGTCGTGACCGCTGCCGTGATCATCGTCGGAGTAACCTGCGTCTTCGATGGGTGGGCTCAAGTGTGCGTGGCGGCGCGTGTTGTGCGCGGCCTCTGCTGGTGTGCTGGTGGGGTTTCCGACGCTGGTCAGCCTGCCCGTCGCGGCCGCTGAGCCCGTCGCCTCCCCGGACACCACGTCGTGCCCGTACCGGGTGACCACCCCGCCTGCGGTCGACGAATCCGAGGTCCCGGTCGCCGGGGATCCGCCCCAGCCGCTGCCGGTGTCGGCCAAGCCGGTCGGCGGCGACGCGCTGAGCGGCTGCGGGGTGATCGTCGCACCGAACACGCCGCCGCTGCCCGACGACATCTCAGCCGAGGCCTGGCTGGTCGCCGACCTGGACACCGGCGAGGTGATCGCGGCGAAGGATCCGCACGGCCGGCACCGGCCCGCGAGCATCATCAAGGTGCTCGTGGCGATGCAGGCGATCAACGAGCTCGGCGTCGGCAAGTTGGTCACCGGCACCGCCGAGGACGGCAACGCCGAAGGCACCCGGGTGGGCGTCGACCAGGGCGGCAGCTACACCGTGTACCAGCTGCTGCACGGCCTGCTGATGCACTCCGGCAACGACGCGGCGCATGCGCTGGCGATGCAGCTGGGCGGCATGGACACCGCGCTCGACAAGATCAACTCGCTGGCGCGCAAGCTGGGCGCCACCGACACCCGCGCCGCCACACCGTCCGGCCTGGACGGCCCGGGCATGAGCACCTCGGCCTACGACATGGGGCTGTTCTACCGGTACGCCTGGCAGAACCCGATTTTCGCGCAGGTCGTCGCGACCCGGACGTTCGAGTTCCCCGGCCACCCGGCCCGCGGCGACATCCCCGACGACACCCCGCATCCGCCGTACACGCTCGAGAACGACAACCAGCTGCTGTACAACTATCCCGGCGCACTCGGCGGCAAGACCGGCTACACCGACGACGCCGGGCAGACGTTCGTCGGCGCGGCCGAGCGCGACGGCCGGCGCCTGGTCGCGGTGCTGTTGCGCGGCACCCGGCAGCCGATCCCGCCGTGGCAGCAGGCCGCGCATCTGCTGGACTACGGATTCGCCACGCCGCGCGGCACCAAGGTCGGCACCTTGGTCGAACCGGATCCGTCACTGGTGCCGAAACCGTCGAGCGACAGCCAGCCCTCCGCCGCCGGCCCCGGCCTGCCCGCCGCCATGAACGAGCTGCCGGTGCGGGTGGGAGTCGCGCTCGTCGGCACGATGATCGTGTTCGGCTTGATCTTCGCGGCGCGGTCGATCAACCGTCGCACGCAGAGCTGAAGCGCGCCTATCGCGCCGAACGGCGTCAGCGCCGCGGCCGAATCCTCGGCATAATGCTGTCCTATTACTGGCGATAGCGGAGTTTCGACGTGAAGGTCGGGCTTTATTTCGATTTGCGGAATCCGGCGCGTTGGCGCCAGGATCCCGCTCGCTTGCACGCTTTTACGCTCGAAGCGATCGAAGAAGCCGAGTATTTGGGCATCGACTCGATCTGGTTGTCAGAGCATCACCTGTTCTCCGACGACTACGTTGCGACGCCGTTGACGTTTCTGGCCGCAGCGGCCGCGCGCACATCTCGCGTTCGTCTCGGCACCGCGGTGGTGCTGGCACCGCTGCACCATCCCGTAGAGATCGCCGAGCAGGCCACGATGGTCGACCTGATCTCAAGTGGCCGCCTGGAACTCGGGCTGGGCACCGGATACCGGGTGCCCGAGTACGAGTTGTTCGGCGCGGACCTGCGCCGCCGGTACGCCCAGACCGACGCGACGGCCACAGAGGTTCGTCGCCTACTGGCGCCGGGCGGGGTGACGCCGCAACCGGTGCAGGCAGAAGTCCCGATCTGGATGGGATACCAAGGCCCGAAGGGAGCGCGGCGGGCCGGTCTGCTCGGCACCGGGTTGCTCTCGGCCGACTCTCGCAACTGGCCCCACTACCGCGACGGCCTGGTAGCCGGCGGACATGACGTCGGCGGCGCCCGGATGGCCGGATGGATAAACACCTGGGTAAGCGAAGACCCGGAAGCGGACTGGCCCATGGTGCGGGTGCACATGGCTCACCAGTTCGACACCTACGCCGGCCATGGCGTCGAAGCCACCGGCCGGCCGGCGCCACCGCCGGTTGATCCCGAGCGAGTCCGTGTCGGCACCACCGACCAACTCCTCGGCTATTTCTGGTGCGATGAGCCCGCCACGGTCGCCGACAAGATCAACGCCTACACCGCCGACGCACCAGTGGAGACAGTGTTGATCTTCGCCTCGCTGGCCGGTATGGCAGAGCCGATGGTCATCCGGCACATTCAGACCATTGCCTGCAAATTGGCTCCATTGCTCGCCTGAGTGTTTTCCGCCAATTGGCTGTGAACTCCCTGTCGAAAAATTCGCATTCGAATTCAGGTGTAACGGTTCACCCCTTTCGACGAACCTACTTTCCGTACGCGCAGTCGGAAGGCTGCAACAACCCGGAAGGAAACAATCACATGCGGCTTACACGGCTCGGCACAGCACAATTAATTGCGGGTATCGGCATTGCGATCGCCGTGACCATCGCGCCGGCGGCTGCCGCGGCCCCGGGTGGCCTGCATACCGACACGCCCTCGCAGCCCCAGCCGGCGCCGGCTCAGCCTGCACCTGCGCAGAGGCAGGCGCCGTCCGGTCCGGTAACGCGCCCCACACAACAGCAGCACGATCCGAACCGGGCGCGGTCCATTCCTGCCCCGTCAGTGCCCGTGGCACCTGCGCAACGCCACACGGCGAACTGACCGCTTCTGTGCCGAACGTGCAACCATGGCGAGAAATCGGCCGGATTTCCGCCGTGGGCGCACGTTCGGCGTCAACGTCGTCGTCGCAACACCCGTGAAAGCCCCAGTCCCCCAAGGGCTCCCAGCGCACCGGCGACGAACGCCGCGCGCAGGCCGATGCCCTCGGAGCGCAGGTCCCGCGGCGCGATCACCGCGACGTCCGGAGGCGTAACCGGTACTGCCGCAAGGTTTTCCGCCGACGTGGCAGCCCATGCGGTCGCGAACAGCACCAGCCTCGCGGTGATGTAGGCGAAGACCAGCAGCCCCAGCACCGGGCCGAACGTCGCACCTGCCGGACCGTGCATGATGATCCTGAGGTACACCGAGCCGAGCTGCTTGAACACCTCGAACCCGACGGCCACCATCAGCCCGGCGCGCGCTGCGCTTCGCAGACTCAGCGACTCGCGTGGCAGCCGCGCGATCATCCATGTGAACAGCAGCCAGGAGATCAGCAGCGACATCAGCACCGACGCGATCTGCAGCAGCACGCCGACCCCTGGCACGTCCTGAAGACCCAACCAGCCCAACACCGTTCGCATCAGGCCGCTGCTTGAGACCGCCGTCAGCCCCACCGTGACGACGAGCGCCCCGAACGTCGACAGCAGCGCCCACAGGTCGGAGAATTTGGTGCGCACGAAGCCGCCCGGCTCATGGCGCTGTTCCCACATCGCGGTCAACGCCTCACGCAGGTTCGCCATCCAGCCCAGCCCCACCCACAGCGCGATGGCCAAGCCGATGATGCCCACGGAAGTCCGCGAATCGATTGCGGCCTCGATCAACTCGACCAGTTGGCGCCCCAGGTCGCCCGACACGGTCTCTTTGATCTTGTCGTCGATTTCGGTTAGCACGTCAGGCTGGCGCGACAGCACGAACCCGGCGATCGAGAACGCGACCATCAGCAACGGAAACAGCGCGAACACCGTGAAGTAGGTGATGCCGGCTGCGAAGAAGTCACCCTTGCTGTCGCGGTAGCGCTCCTGCGCCCGCATCAGGTGGTCGAACCACCCGTAGCGGGCCCGCAGCCGGTCGAGAAATCCCGGCTTCTCGGGGTATTTCTCGGGCAAGGGCCGCCTCCCCTAGGAGATCTGCAGAAACCCTAGCCGCTCATACACCTTCGCGATCGTCTTCGACGACACCTCGCGGGCCCGCTCCCCACCACTCTTGAGGATGGCCTCCAATTCCGTTGGGTCGGCCATCAACTCGTCGACCCGCGCCTTGATCGGCGTGAGGAACTCGACCACCGCGTCGGCGGTGTCGGCCTTGAGGTCGCCGTAGCCGCGGCCCTCGTACGCCTCCACCAGCTTGTCGATCTCGGTGCCCGTCACCGCCGACTGGATGGTCAGCAGGTTGGACACCCCCGGCTGCCCCACGGGGTCGTAATGCACCTCCCGGCCGCTGTCGGTGACCGCCGAGCGGATCTTCTTCGCGGTGACCTTCGGGTCGTCGAGCAGGCTGATCAGCCCGGCCTCGGTGGCCGCCGACTTGCTCATCTTCGACGTCGGGTCGGCAAGGTCGTAGATCTTCGCCGTCGCCTTGGGGATCAGCACCTCCGGGACGACGAACGTGTCCGGGAAGCGGCTGTTGAACCGCTGTGCGATGTCGCGAGCGAGTTCCAGGTGCTGACGCTGGTCCTCCCCGACCGGCACCAGGTCGCTGTCGTAGAGCAGCACATCGGCGGCCATCAGCACCGGGTAGGTGAACAGGCCCACCGTGGTGGAGTCGGCGCCCTGTCTCTGCGCCTTGTCCTTGAACTGCGTCATCCGCGACGCCTGGCCGAATCCGGTGAAACAACCCAGCACCCAAGTCAATTCGGCGTGCGCCGGCACATGGCTCTGCACGAACACCGTGCTGCGGGCGGGGTCGATTCCCAACGCCAGATACTGCGCGGCCGTCACGAGCGTGCGCCGGTGCAGCACCTCGGGGTCCTGCGGAACGGTGATCGCGTGCAGGTCGACCACGCAGAAGAACGCGTCGAACTCGTCCTGCAGCCCCACCCAATGCGTGATAGCGCCGAGCGCATTACCCAGGTGCAGGGAGTCGGAGGTCGGCTGGACGCCGGAGAAGACGCGCTTCTTGCTGCTCATGATGGGGCCAATCTTTTCATGCCGGTCCTGACGCACCGACCGGCCGCTCGCCGGTGCAACCCGCCGTCCGCGCTTACTTGCGGTACCGCCGGTACCGCACTTAGTGTCCCCACATGCCCTTGCGCGCACCGATCCATCTCGGTTCCGGCGAGCCGATGCTGCTATTGCACCCGTTCATGATGTCGCAGAACGTCTGGAAGAATGTCGCGCCGCAGATCGCCGACACCGGCCGCTACGAGGTGTTCGCGCCGACCATGGCCGGCCACAACGGCGGCCCGAAGGGCAGCTGGAAACTCGACAGCGCAACGCTCGCCGACGGCGTCGAACGCCAGCTCGACGAACTTGGATGGACAAGCTCGCACATCGTCGGCAATTCGCTCGGCGGCTGGGTGGCTTTCGAGCTCGAACAGCGCGGGCGGGCGCGAACCGTCACCGCGATCGCGCCTGCCGGAGGATGGCATCAGTGGTCGCCGGTGAAGTTCGAGATCGTCGCGAAGTTCCTGGCCGGCGCGCCGCTGTACGCGCTGGTCAAGCTGCTGGGACCGCGCGTGCTGAGCCTGCCGTTCAGTCGCTACCTCGCCCACTTCCCCATCAGTGCGTCACCGCAGACTCTGCCCGAAGGCGACTTGCTCGACATCATCGACGACGTCCAGCACTGCCCCGCCTACTACCAGCTCCTGATGAAGTCGCTGATGGCGCCCGGTTTGATGGAACTGGCCGACACCACCATCCACACTCACCTGGTGATCTGCGAGAAGGACCGCGTCCTGCCCCATCCGCGCTACACCCGGCACTTCCATACCCACATCCCCGACATCACCCAGATCACCGAGCTCGACGGCGTCGGCCACATCCCGATGTTCGAGGCGCCCGAGCGCATCGCCGACGTGATCGTTAAGTGGGTCGACGAGCACATTCCCCCGGTCCAGGCGTCGTCGGCCGGTTAGCCGTGCGCCGGATTCTCGTACTGTTTGCCGTCGTGGCCACCGTGCTGGCCGGCTGCGGTGGCAAGGACAAGGACGACGAGGCCGGCGGCTCCCGCGCCGTCGTGATCGTGTCCGGCGGCGTGGCGACGAGCCCGTTCACCACACCCGACCAGGCCTGTGCGATCGGGTTGGCGGCCGGCAACACCGACACCGCGATCCGCGAGTACCTGCTGAAGCAGGGCCACGTCGTATACACCTCCCCGGCGATGGCCGGCCGCGGCCCGGTGACCGACCAGACCGGCTTTGGGGCGTTCGCGGCCTGCCCGATCACCCTGCCCGAGAACATGACCGTCAACTCGGTGGGCAGCATCGACACCGCGGGCGAACGGCTGGCCCGCTTCCTGACCTACCTGCACACCGACAAGGGCGTCGACGAGATCGACCTTGTCGGGCACTCGATGGGCGGCCTGTACTCGCGGTCGGCCATCCGCGTGCTGACCACCACGTTGTCGCCTGTCCGGATCCGCTCGCTGACCACGATCGGCACGCCGTGGCAGGGGTCGTATCTGTCCGACTACGCCAACGACGCGATCCCGCTGAGCGACTGCGCGGGCGACCAGTTCTGCGAGAACGCGATGCGCAACTTCAAGGCCGAGGTGCTGCAGCTGGTGTCCGGCTCGGGCCGCGAGGTCAACCGCGCCTACCTGACGGGCAAGGACGGCTGGAACGACTTTCAGGCCGGCGTTCTCGACCGCATTCCGGTGGTGCTGATCGGCGGCAACAAGTTCACCAAGTCCGGGCCGGTCAACGCGGCGGTATGGCCCAACGACGGCATCGTCGCGCTGCAGAGCGCGCTGGCCACCGACGTGGGCGACCCTGTGCTGCCGCACCGCCGGTGCTACACCTTCGAGGACACCCACAGCATTTACGTCTCCGACCAGGCCAAGCTTCCCGAACCGACGGCGCTGACGTGGGATCCGCGGGTGTTCGATGTGCTACGCACCGCGATCGACGACGCACCCAAGGCACTCGAGCGGCCGACGCGGGAGGGCTGTCCCGCCCCGACCGGCTAGCCCTCGGCCAGCACCCTCTTCAGGTTGTCTTCGAGCGCGGCCATGAATTCCTCTGTGGTGAGCCACTTTTGGTTGGGCCCGATGAGCAGCGCGAGGTCCTTGGTCATCTGCCCGCTCTCGACGGTTTCGATGACCACGTGCTCCACCTTCTGCGCGAACTCCACGACCTCGGGGGTGTCGTCGAGCTTGCCGCGGTGATCGAGCGCGCGGGTCCACGCGAAGATCGATGCGATCGGGTTCGTCGACGTGGGCTTGCCCGCCTGGTGCTGACGGAAGTGCCGCGTCACCGTGCCGTGCGCAGCCTCGGCTTCGACGATCTTGCCGTCCGGCGTCATCAGCACCGACGTCATCAGGCCCAGCGATCCGTAGCCCTGCGCGACGCTGTCGGACTGGACGTCGCCGTCGTAGTTCTTGCACGCCCAGACGTAGCCGCCCTCCCACTTCAGCGCCGAAGCGACCATGTCGTCAATCAACCGGTGCTCGTAGGTCAGCCCGTTCTTCTCGAAGTCCTGTTTGAACTCCTCGTCGTAGATGCGCTGGAACTCGTCTTTGAACATGCCGTCGTAGGCCTTGAGGATCGTGTTCTTGGTCGACAGGTAGACCGGGTAGCGCTCCTTGAGCCCGTACTTGAACGTCGCGCGGGCGAAGTCCTGGATCGACTTCTTGAAGTTGTACATGCCCATGATCACGCCGCCGTCCTCTGGAATGTGGACGACCTCCTGCTGGATGGGCTCGCTGCCGTCGTCGGGAGTGAACGTGATCGTGAACGTGCCCGGGCGGTCGACCGAGAAGTTCTCGGCGCGGTACTGATCGCCGAATGCATGCCGGCCGATGATGATCGGCTTGGTCCAGCCGGGCACCAGCCGCGGGACGTTGTTGATCACGATGGGTGCGCGGAAGATGGTGCCGCCCAAGATGTTTCGGATGGTGCCGTTAGGCGACAGCCACAGCTTCTTGAGGTTGAACTCCTTGACGCGCGCTTCGTCGGGCGTGATGGTGGCGCACTTGACGCCGACGCCGTGCTTCTGGATCGCATGTGCAGCATCGATGGTCACCTGGTCGTCGGTCTCGTCGCGGTGTTCGATGCCCAGGTCGTAGTACTCCAGGTCGATGTCGAGGTAGGGCAGGATCAGCGTGTCCTTGATGAGCTTCCAGATGATCCGGGTCATCTCGTCGCCGTCGAGTTCTACGACCGTGCCCTCGACCTTGATCTTGCTGGACATGTCAGTCCGATCCTCCTACGCGTGCCGACGACGTTGCGGGCGGCTCGCGTGCCACACTACAAGGGCCGGATCGCGCTCAGAGGTCCAGCATTTCGTTACTGATCAGTAGCGTTTTCGACGCGTTCGGTGTCAGCAGCGCGCCGCCTCCAGCGCTGAAATCGATTCGCTCCTCCGGCGCCCCGGGCTTACGCCCGCGCCGCCTCCAGCGCGTCGTTCAACGTCTCGCTCGGCCGCATCACTGCTGTGGTCTTCTCGCGGTCGGGGTAGTAATAGCCGCCGATGTCCACCGAATCGCCTTGTACTTCGGCGAATTCGGCGATGATCGCATCTTCCTTCTCGGACAGCGACTTGGCCAGTTCGGCGAAGTGATCGGCCAGCTCTTGATCCTCGGCCTGCTCGGCGAGTTCCTGCGCCCAGTACAGGGCCAGGTAGAACTGGCTGCCACGGTTGTCGAGCTCACCGGTCTTGCGCGACGGGCCCTTGTCGTTCTCCAGCAGCTTGGCGATCGCCCCGTCCAGTGTCTTGCCAAGGAGCTCGGCTCGCTTGTTGCCGGTCTTGTTTCCGATGTCCTCCAGGCACGCACCCAACGCGAGGTATTCGCCGAGTGAATCCCAGCGCAAGTGGTTCTCCTCCACCAGCTGCTTGACGTGTCTGGGTGCCGAACCGCCGGCACCTGTTTCGTACATGCCACCGCCGGCCATCAGCGGCACGATGGACAGCATTTTCGCGCTGGTTCCCAGCTCGAGGATCGGGAACAGGTCCGTCAGATAGTCGCGCAGGATGTTGCCTGTCGCGGCGATGGTGTCCTGTCCGCGGACCACCCGCTCCAGCGTGTACCGCATGGCCCACACCTGCGGCATGATCTGGATCGTCAGGCCTTCGGTGTCGTGGTCGGCGAGGTAAGCCTTGACCTTCTTGCGCAGCTCTGCCTCGTGCGGACGTTCGGTGTCCAGCCAGAAGACCACCGTCATGCCGGATGCGCGTGCCCGGTTGACGGCCAACTTGACCCAGTCCCGGATCGCTGCGTCCTTGGTGACGGGCATGCGCCAGATGTCGCCCTCCTCGACGTTCTGCGTCAGCAGCACCTCGCCGGTGGCGTTGTCGACGATGTCGGCGACGCCGTCTTCTGGGATCTCGAACGTTTTGTCATGCGAGCCGTACTCTTCGGCGGCCTGTGCCATCAGGCCGACGTTCGGAACGGTGCCCATGGTCGTCGGGTCGAACTGGCCGTGCGTCTTACAGAAGTTGATCATCTCCTGGTAGATCCGGGAGAACGTCGACTCCGGGTTCACCGCCTTGGTGTCCTTGGTCCGCCCGTCGGCGCCGTACATCTTGCCGCCCAGGCGGATCATCGCCGGCATCGACGCGTCGACGATCACGTCACTGGGCGAGTGGAAGTTCGTGATTCCCCGTGCCGAATCCACCATCGCCAACTCGGGCCGGTGCTCGTGGACAGCGTGGATGTCCTGGATGATCTCTTCGCGCTGCGAGCCCGGCAGCGCCTCGATCTTGTTGTAGAGGTCGACCATTCCGTTGTTCACGTTCACACCGAGTTCGTCGAGCACCTTCTGGTGCTTGGCGAAAGCGTCCTTGTAGAACACCTTCACGCAGTGGCCGAAGACGATGGGATGGCTGACCTTCATCATCGTGGCCTTGACGTGCAGCGAGAACATCACGCCGGTCTTGTACGCGTCCTCGATCTGCTCCTCGTAGAACTCGCACAGCGCCTTCTTGCTCATGAACATGCTCTCGATGATGTCGCCCTCGTCGAGCTTCACCTCGGGCTTGAGCACGATCGTCTTGCCGCCCTTGGTTTTCAGCTCCATCCGCACGTCGCGCGCCCGGTCCAGAGTCATCGACTTCTCGCCGTGGTAGAAGTCGCCGCGCTTCATGGTCGCCACGTGCGTACGGGAGGCCTGCGACCACTCGCCCATGCTGTGCGGGTGCTTGCGCGCGTACTCCTTGACGGCCTTCGGGGCGCGACGGTCCGAATTCCCTTCGCGCAGAACCGGGTTCACCGCGCTGCCAAGCACTTTGGCGTAGCGCTCCTTGATGGCCTTCTCCTCGTCGGTCTTCGGATGGGCCGGATAATCGGGTACCGCGTAGCCCTTCTCCTGCAGTTCCTTGACGGCAGCACTGAGTTGCGGCACCGAGGCGCTGATGTTGGGCAGCTTGATGATGTTGGTGTCGGGCAGCTGATTCAGCCGGCCGAGTTCGGCCAGGTTGTCCGGCACGCGCTGGTCCTCGTCCAGGTAATCGGAGAACTCGGCCAGGATGCGCTCCGCCACCGAGATGTCGCTGGATTCGACGTTGATCCCCGCGGGATCGGCGAAGGTCCGAATGATCGGCAGCAAGGCGTAGGTCGCAAGCAGCGGCGCTTCGTCGGTCAGCGTGTAGATGATGGTCGGCTGCTCAGCGCTCATGTGTTGGTCGTCTCCCACCCTTGTTCGGTCAAGCCGGGTATCAGTATTCCGCCGAAGGGCACTGCGTGTCAGACGCGGGTCCGAAACCAACTCGGCCCGAGAACCCGGTGGCAGCCGGCCTCCGGCGTGCGATACGCTTCTTCTTGGTCAAGAGCGCCAGCGTCAAGCCCCGGCTCGCTGGCCGGCAACCCTCCAACCGCGGTGGGGTGCCCCGGGTGAGAGACCAGGTTGAGTAGCCGCCCACGGCTACACGGCAAGCGCGGGTCCGTGATGACGGGCCCCCGGACGAGACAGGGAAACCTGATGCGGAGGCCCTATTGCAGTTCTCGCTGACTGCACCGACGAGCAAGCCCGTCACCACAGGAGAATCATGACGAACGAAGCCAACTGGGCGTTCGAGACCAAGCAGATCCACGTCGGCCAAGTGCCCGACGCCGCGACCAACGCGCGCGCACTCCCGATCTACCAGACCACGTCGTACACGTTCAAAAGCACCGACCATGCGGCCGCGCTGTTCGGGCTCGCCGAGCCGGGCAACATCTACACCCGGATCATGAACCCGACGACCGACGTCGTCGAGCAGCGCATCGCCGCGCTCGAGGGAGGGGTCGCGGGGTTGTTCCTGGCGTCCGGGCAGGCCGCCGAGACGTTCTCGATCCTCAACATCGCCAACGCCGGCGACCACATCGTCTCCAGCCCGCGGCTGTACGGCGGCACCTACAACCTGTTCCACTACACGCTGCCCAAGCTGGGCATCGACGTCAGCTTCGTCGAGAACCCCGACGACCTGGAGTCCTGGCGGGCGGCCGCCCGGCCGAACACCAAGGCGTTCTTCGGCGAGACCATCTCCAACCCGCAGAACGACATCCTCGACATCCCGGGCGTGGCCGCGGTTGCTCACGACGCCGGCGTGCCGCTGATCGTCGACAACACCGTTGCGACCCCGTACCTGATCCAGCCGATCAGCCACGGCGCCGACATCGTCGTGCACTCCGCCACGAAGTACCTGGGCGGGCACGGCGCGGCCATCGCCGGGGTGATCGTCGACGGCGGCACCTTCGACTGGACCAACGGGAAGTTCCCGGGCTTCACCACACCCGACCCGAGCTATCACGGCGTGGTGTTCGCCGAGCTCGGGCCACCGGCGTTCGCGCTGAAGGCCCGGGTGCAGCTGCTGCGCGACCTCGGCTCGGCCGCGTCGCCGTTCAACGCGTTCCTGATCGCCCAGGGCCTGGAGACGCTGAGCCTGCGGGTGGAGCGCCACGTCGCCAACGCGCAGCGCGTCGCCGAATACCTCGAGGGCCATCCCGACGTGATCTCGGTGAACTACGCCGGGCTGCCCAGCTCGCCGTGGTACGAGCTCGGAAAGAAGCTGGCGCCCAAGGGAACCGGTGCGGTGCTGGCCTTCGAACTCGCCGGCGGGGTGGATGCCGGCAAGGCGTTCGTCAACGCGCTGACGCTGCACAGCCACGTCGCCAACATCGGCGACGTGCGCTCGCTGGTGATCCATCCGGCGTCGACCACGCACTCCCAGCTCAACCCCGACGAGCAGCTGGCCACCGGTGTCACGCCCGGGCTCGTGCGTCTGGCGGTCGGCCTCGAGGGCATCGACGACATCCTGGCCGACCTCGAGCAGGGCTTCGCCGCCGCCAAGCCGTTCAGCGGCTCGCCTCAGACGGCGGCGTCGTGGTGACGATCTCCGACGTGCCGACCACCCAACTCCCCGCCGAAGGCGAGGTGGGTGTCGCCGGCATCGGCCCGCTGCGGCTGGAGAGCGGGCAGGTGATCGACGACGTGTCGATCGTGGTGCAGCGCTGGGGCGAGCTGTCGCCGGCCCGCGACAACGTGGTGGTGGTGCTGCACGCGCTCACCGGCGACTCGCACGTCACGGGCCCGGCCGGTCCGGACCATCCGACATCCGGCTGGTGGGACAGCGCCGTCGGCCCGGGTGCGCCGATCGACACCAACCGCTGGTGCGCGCTGGCCACCAACGTGCTCGGCGGATGTCGCGGCTCGACGGGGCCCAGTTCGCCCGCCCCGGACGGAAAGCCCTGGGGCTCAAGGTTTCCGACGATCACCATCCGCGACCAGGTGGAGGCCGACATCGCCGCGCTGGCCACGCTCGGAATCACCGAGGTGGCCGCGGTGGTCGGCGGCTCGATGGGCGGCGCGCGGGCACTGGAGTGGATGGTCGGCCATCCCGACAAGGTGCGCGCGGGGCTGCTGCTGGCCGTCGGCGCGCGGGCGACCGCCGACCAGATCGGCACGCAGTGCGCGCAAGTGGCCGCGATCAAGGCCGACCCGAACTGGCAGGGCGGCGACTACTACGGCACCGGCCGCGAGCCCGTCGACGGCATGGACATCGCCCGGCGGTTCGCGCACCTGACCTACCGCGGCGAGCTGGAGCTGGACCGGCGGTTCGCCAACCAACCGCAGGCGTCCGAGAACCCGCTGAGCGGCGGCCGGTACGCGGTGCAGAGCTATCTTGAGCACCAAGGCGCCAAGCTGGTCGATCGGTTCGACCCGGGCAGCTACGTGGTGCTCACCGACGCGCTCAGCAGCCACGACGTCGGCCGCGGCCGGGGCGGGGTGCCGGCGGCGCTGCGCCACTGCCCGGTGTCGGCGGTGGTCGGCGGCATCACCTCCGACCGGCTGTATCCGCTGCGGCTGCAGGAGGAACTCGCCCAGCTGATGCCCGGCTGTGCCGGCCTGAACGTGGTCGACTCGGTCTACGGGCACGACGGGTTCCTCATCGAGTCCGAGGCCGTCGGCGACCTGATCCGGCAGACGCTCAAGCTCGCATGACGGCGATGAGCCCCTCGGGCGAAGAGCAGACGGCACAGTTCACCCGGCAGCGGTCCCTGTCGTTCGGGGAGGAGGCCGCGGCCTACGAGCGCGGCCGCCCGTCGTATCCGCCCGAGGCCATCGACTGGCTGCTGCCGCAGGATGCTCGCGACGTGCTCGACCTCGGGGCGGGCACTGGAAAGCTCACCACTCGCCTGGTCGAGCGCGGGCTGTCGGTGGTGGCCGTCGACCCGATCCCGGAAATGCTTGAGCTGCTTCGTGATTCGCTGCCCGAGACACCCGCGCTGCTCGGCACGGCCGAGGACATACCCTTGCCCGACGACAGCGTCGACGCGGTGCTCGTGGCGCAGGCCTGGCACTGGTTCGACCCGGAGCGCGCCGTTGCGGAGGTGGCCCGGGTGCTGCGGCCGGGCGGGCGGCTGGGCCTGGTGTGGAACACCCGCGACGAGCGGTTGGGCTGGGTGCGCGACCTCGGCCGGATCATCGGCCAGGAGCACGACCCGTTCAGCGAGCGGGTCACGCTGCCGGCACCGTTCACCGACCTGGAGCGACACCAGCTGGAGTGGACGAATTACCTGACGCCGCAAGCGCTCATCGACCTCGTCGCGTCGCGCAGCTACTGCATCACGTCGCCAGCCGACGTCCGGACGGCGACGCTGGACCGGGTGCGTGAGTTGCTGGCCACCCATCCGGCGCTGGCGAACTCGACGGGCCTGGCGCTGCCGTACGTGACGGTGTGCATCCGCGCGGCGTTCGGCGGCTGACGGCCCGCGCCGAGAACACACGTAAGTAGCCGAATGATCTAAAATGTCCAGTATGACTACTTTGACGTACCGCAACCGCCGCGGCGAGCTGGTGGACGTGCCGACGGTCGCTGCCACGCGCTTCAAGAACGAGTTCGGCGCGATCTTCGAGCAGGCCGCGCTCGGTGGTGCGGTCGCCATCACCAAGCACAACGCCCCGAAGGCGGTGCTGTTGTCGTATGCGGAGTTCGAGGCGCTGACGAAGGACAGCGCGCCCGCGCTCGACGTACTCACGGAGCGATTCGACGAACTGCTCGAACGCATGCAGACGCCACAGGCAAAGGACGCAATGGCCAAGGCATTCGACGCCACGCCGACGCAGCTCGGCCGCGCCGCGGTGACGGCTGCACGTCCGAAGCGGCGACGCTGACAGCGCCGCGGCTCTATGTGCTCGCGGGGGTGAACGGGGCCGGCAAGAGCAGCATCGTCGGCGCGATGATCCGCGCCGCCGGCGCCGACTACTACAACCCCGACGAGGCCGCAAAGGCCCTGAGGGACGCCGACCCCGGCCTTGACCAGGTCGCCGCGAACGCCTCGGCGTGGCATCAGGGCAAGCGGCTGCTCGAGCGAGCCATCGCCGACCGACTCGACTTCGCGTTCGAGACGACACTCGGCGGAAACACCATCCCGCGCCTGCTTGCCGAGGCAGCGTCGAACGGCTTTGAGGTACGGGTCTGGTTCGTCGGTCTCGACACCCCTGAGGCGCACATCGCGCGGGTGCGGCACCGTGTCCGTTCAGGCGGGCACGACATCCCCGAGGAAGCTATCCGGCGGCGATGGCGGCACAGCAGACAAAACCTGGTGCAGCTGCTGCCTGCGCTGACCGAGTTGCGGGTGTACGACAATTCCGCCGACGCGGACCCGGCCACCGGCCATGCACCGCAGCCGAGGCTGGTGCTGCACGTCCAGCGCGGACGGATCGTCGGGCCCGACGACCTCGCATCGACGCCGGAGTGGGCGCAGCCGATCGTCGCAGCGGCGCTGACGGGTTAGGCCACCAGCAGGACTAGCGCGTGCCCAACGGGTCGATGGTCCAGGCGATGTAGATCACCACGCCACTGACCACCGCCATCGTGGCGAAGTCGGTCGTCCGGCGGCGGACGACGAGCAGGCCGGCGCGCTTGTCCGACAGCACGAGGCGCAGCACCGCCGCCACCGCCACCCCGATGCCGATCAGCAGCGACCCGCGGCGCCAGAAGTCCGTCACCACAAGCCCGAACGCGACGCCGAAGATGCCGAACACCGCCAGGATCGGCCACTGCGCGCGAACCACCCGCCGCGCGTTGTCGCGAATGCTCACGAGGTTTCCGCGCGCTCAACGACATTCGTCAACAGGAAGGCCCGCGTCAACGGGCCGACACCGCCGGGGTTCGGCGACACGTGCCCGGCGACCTCCCACACATCGGGATGCACGTCACCGGTGAGCTTGCCGTCCACCCGTGACACCCCGACGTCGACGACTGCGGCGCCCGGCTTGATCATGTCGGCGGTCACCATGTGCGGCACGCCGACTGCCGCCACAACGATGTCCGCCTGGCGGGTCAGTGACGGCAGATGCCGAGTCGCTGTGTGGCACAACGTAACTGTGGCGTTCTCCGAGCGACGGGTGAGCAGCAGCCCCAGCGGCCGGCCGACGGTGACCCCGCGGCCGATGACCACGACGTGCGCGCCGGCGATCTCGACCTCGTAGCGGCGCAGCAGGTGCACGATGCCCCGAGGCGTGCACGGCAGCGGCGCCGCCTTGCCCAGCACCAGCCGGCCCAGGTTCATCGGATGCAGGCCGTCGGCGTCCTTGTCTGGATCGATGCGCTCGAGTGCGGCGTTCTCGTCCAGGTGCTTCGGCAGAGGCAACTGCACGATGTAGCCGGTGCACTCCGGGTTCTCGTTGAGTTCGTCGATCGTCTCGTCGAGCTTGGCCTGGCTGATGTCGGCCGGCAGGTCGCGCCGGATCGACGTGATGCCGACCTTCGCGCAGTCGGCGTGCTTGCCGCGCACGTAGGCCTGCGATCCCGGATCGTCGCCGACGAGGATCGTGCCGAGGCCGGGGGTGCGCCCGGCCGCCGTCAGCTTCTGCACGCGCTGCGTCAGGTCGGCCAGTATCTCGTCGCGGGTGGCCTTGCCGTCGAGCACTGTCGCCGTCACGAACGTCAGTCTGACATGCATGTGGCAGGCACTGCGGACGCGAGGAGCGGTTAGGTGCGCGCATGGCGCCCGACGTGTTCTCCCCAGCCAAGCTGGGCCCGGTCACGCTGCGCAACCGCATCATCAAGGCAGCGACGTTCGAGGCCGCCACCCCCGACGCGCTGGTGACCGACGACCTGATCGAATACCACCGCAAACCCGCCGCCGGTGGCGTCGGGATGACGACGGTCGCCTACTGCGCAGTCACACCAGGCGGTCGCACCGAACGCCGGCAGCTTTGGATGCGGCCCGAGGCGCTGCCGGGCCTGCGCCGACTCACCGAAGCGGTGCACGCCGAGGGTGCGGCGATCAGCGCGCAGATCGGGCACGCCGGGCCCGTCGCAGACGCCCGCTCCAACAAGGCCACAGCGCTGGCCCCCGTAAGGTTCTTCAACCCGACGTCGATGAGGTTCGCCAGGAAGGCCACCCGCGACGACATCAACGACGTGATCGGCAGCGCACGCCAACGCGGCGCGGCTGGCGATCGACGCCGGCTTCGACGCCGTCGAAATCCACTTGGGCCACGGCTACTTCTGCAGCTCGTTTCTCAGCCCGCTGATCAACCGCCGCGACGACGAGTTCGGCGGATCGTTGGAGAACCGCGCGAAAGTTGCTCGCGGGGTGGTGCAGGCGGTGCGCCATGCGGTCGGCGACCAGATCGCGGTGACCGCGAAGCTCACCATGGCCGACGGGATCCGCGGCGGCATCCGCGTCGAGGAGGCGCTGACCACCGCGAAGTGGCTCGAAGACGACGGCGGCCTCGACGCCCTCGAACTGACCGCCGGCAGCTCGCTGGTGAACCCGATGTACCTGTTCCACGGCGACGTGCCGGTGCAGGCCTTTGCGAACAGGTTCAAGCCGCCGATTCGGTGGGGCGTGCGGATGATGGGCCCCAAGTTCCTGCGCAAGTACCCATACCGCGACGGCTATCTGCTCGACCTCGCCCGCAAGTTCCGCGCCGAACTGTCGATGCCGTTGATCCTGCTCGGCGGCATCACCGACCGCCAGATGATGGACGTGGCGATGGCCGAGGGATTCGAGTTCGTCGCGATGGCCAGAGCGTTGCTCGCCGAGCCGGATCTGATCAACCGCATCGCCGCCGACGCGTCGGTGCAATCCGTCTGCAACCACTGCAACCTGTGCATGCCGACCGCGTACCGGGTCAGCGCCGACGACCGCACACACTGCGCGCTGACCGGGGCCCCGGGGTAGCTGGGGCGAGAGCTTTCGACCCGCCGCGCGCCGCAGGCAAATACCTATAGAGTTACTGCCGATGAGCCGACCTTCGCCGCCCGCGCTGACCGTTCGGACTGACGGATCGCAACGAACATTCGCCCCGGGCCACGACGTGGTCATCGGTCGCGATCTGAGAGCCGACGTCCGCATCGCGCATCCGCTGGTGTCGCGCGCCCATGTGGTGTTGCGCTTCGACAACGGCCGCTGGATGGCGATCGACAACGGCAGCCTCAACGGCATGTTCGTCGAGCACCGCCGAGTGCCCACGGTGGACATCCGCGACGGGCAGACCATCAACATCGGCAACCCGGACGGCCCGCGACTGACGTTCGAGGTCGGCCGCCATCAGGGCGCAGTCGGGCGGCCGCCGCAGACCACGGCCGTGCCGTTGCCCGCGGGCGCGGAGGCGACATGGAAGGGTGCGCAGCCGCAATCCGCTGCGCGAGCCCCGGCGGCCTACCCGCCCAGCACGTCGCAGCCGCAGCAATATCCGCCGGGGCCGCCGAGCGGCCCGCAGATCCGGCAACCGAGCGGGCCCCGTCCGCCCAGTGCACCGCTGCCGGCGTCGCGGCCGCCGTCGCGACCCGCCCAACCGGTCTCGCGGCCCCCATCCGCGCCGCCACCCCCTTCGCAGCCGAACTTCCAGGCCACCCAGATCGGGCCCGCCGCCCAGCCCACCGAGGCCGCCGGGCAGAACCTCGCGACGAGCATGATCAAGATCCTGCGCGGCGGGGGCCCTGCAGCCGCGCCGGCCGGGGCGATCACCATCGGCCGCGCCACCGACAACGACATCGTGATACCCGACGTGCTGGCGTCGCGTCATCACGCGACGCTGGTGCCCACTCCGTCGGGCACTGAGATCCGCGACGAGCGAAGCATCAACGGCACGTTCGTCAACGGCGGCCGCGTCGAGCGCGCGCTGCTGGGCGACGGCGACACGGTCACGATCGGCAACATCGACCTGGTGTTCAGGGGTGGCACCCTGGTTCGCCGCACGGAAACCGAAGCCGACACGCGCACAGGCGGTTTGGAGGTTCACGGCATCACGTGGACCATCGAGGGCAACAAGACGCTGCTGGAAAACATCTCGATCGCGGCGCGTCCCGGCACGTTGACGGCGGTCATCGGGCCATCTGGGGCCGGCAAGTCCACGTTCGCCCGGCTGGTCGCCGGCTACACCCACCCGACAACCGGCACGGTCGCGTTCGAGGGCCACAACATCCACGCCGAATACGCCTCGCTGCGAAGCCGGATCGGGATGGTGCCGCAGGACGACGTGGTGCACGGCCAGCTCACCGTCAACCAGGCGCTGATGTACGCGGCCGAGTTGCGGCTGCCTCCGGACACCACTAAGGCGGACTGCGCCCAGGTCGTGGCACAGGTGCTAGAAGAACTCGAGATGACCCGGCAAGCCGATACCCGTGTCGACAAGCTGTCGGGCGGCCAGCGCAAACGCGCGTCGGTGGCGCTGGAGCTGCTGACCGGGCCGTCGCTGCTCCTTCTCGACGAGCCGACATCCGGCCTGGACCCAGCGCTGGATCGTCAGGTCATGACAATGCTGCGCGACCTCGCCGACGCAGGCCGGGTGGTGCTGGTGGTGACGCACTCGCTGACCTATCTCGACGTCTGCGACCAAGTGTTGCTCCTGGCGCCCGGCGGAAAGACCGCGTTTTACGGATCCCCTAGCCAGATCGGCCCGAGATGGGAACCACGAACTGGGCGGATATCTTCAGCACGGTCGCCAGCGATCCCGACGCGGCCAACCGCCGGTTCCTCGAGAAGAACGGGCCGCCGCCCCCGCCGCCGCCTGTGGAGGCCCCCGCAGATCTTGGCAGTCCGACGCGAACCAGTCTGTTGCACCAGTTCTCGACGATCGCGCGACGCCAGGTGCGGTTGATCGTGGCGGACCGCGGCTACTTCATCTTCCTGATGGTGCTGCCTTTCATCATGGGCGTGTTGTCGCTCTCAGTGCCGGGCGACCTTGGCTTCGGCAAACCCATACCTGCCATCCAGGGGGGTGCGACGCCGAATGAACCGGGACAGATCCTGGTGCTGCTCAATGTCGGCGCCATCTTCATCGGCACCGCGCTCACGATCCGGACACTCATCGGCGAACGGGCAATCTTCCATCGCGAGCAGGCCGTCGGGCTGTCCACGACGGCGTACTTGCTGGCGAAGATCGTCGTCTTCACCATGTTTGCGCTGGTGCAGTCAGCGATCGTCGTGGTTATCGCGGTGCTGGGTAAAGGGTGGGGCGCGGGCGCCGTGGAAAGTGGCGTGCTACTCCCGCGATCTCTCGAGCTGTACGTGGATGTCGCGTTCACATGTGTGACCGCCGCGATGGTCGGGCTGGCACTGTCGGCGCTGGCCAAGTCGAACGAGCAGATCATGCCGCTGCTCGTGGTCGCTATCATGTCTCAGCTGGTGTTCTCCGGCGGCATGATCCCGGTGACGGGCCGCGTCGGACTCGACCAGTTGTCCTGGGTGACGCCCGCCCGCTGGGGTTTCGCCTCGACGGCGTCGACCATCGATCTGACGATGCTCGTTCCAGGTGGTCAGTTGGTACCGGACGATCGGCACTGGCATCACACGAAGCCGGCGTGGCTCTTCGACATGTTGATGCTCGCAGTTTTATGCGCCGGCTACACGGGATTCGTCCGGTGGAAGCTTCGCCTCAAGGGCGTATAGCGGTAGTTCCCTTCGCGGACGTCTCTTCGTGGTTTAATCCGGCGACGCCTTTCAGACCATGTGAGGCCTGGACGCCAGGGAGATCGCCTGATGAAAAAGCCCGTTGCAACCATTGGTGTCGCGCTCGCCGCCATCTCGCTGGGCCTCGGACTCGTCGGTTGCGGCAAAGACTCGAAGTCGGACGACAAGACGACGACGTCCACCTCGACGTCGACGACGACCACGACGACCACGACGACGACCACGTCCGCGCAGCCGTCGTCGTTCGAGTCGTTCGACGACTACCTGAAGGCCAACAACATCGGCGAGACCATCGTCCACCACGACACACCGGGCGCACCCGTGGTCGACCTGCCGGTGCCCGCCGGCTGGAGCCAGCTTCCCGAGAGCGAGGACGCCCCCTACGGCGGCATCGTCCTCGACGCTCCGGCCGACCCCAACGACCCCACCAATTTCAGAGCGCTGCTGGAGAAGCTGAGCGGAAACTTCAACACCGACGAGCTGCTGGCCGCGTCGGTCAGCGATCTTCGGAGCCAGCAGAATTTCGACGGTGGCGAGGGCCAGAAGAGCACGCTCGGCGGCTTTCCCGCGTACCAGGTCCTCGGCTCCTACACCAAGGACGGTGCGCAGCGGATCGGCGCCCAGAAGACGGTGATCATCGAGGGTAAGGACGGCATGTATCTGCTCGCACTCATCGCTCGCGGCCCTGAGGCCGACGCCGATGCGATCAGGCAAGCGACCGCCGTCATCGACGAAAAGACCACCATCACACCATGACCGGCAGGAACATGACGAAATCATCGGCAGTGGGCCTCGCGGTCCTCGCCCTGACGCTGGGCGTCGGCCTCACCGGGTGCGGTTCGGACTCCAAGTCGGAGAAGACGTCGACGTCGACCTCGACATCCACCTCGACATCCACATCCAGTGCGGCACCGACCACCTCCGCACAGGCATCCGGTCCCAACGAGACCATCGCCGACTACATCAAGCAGAACAACATCCAGGAATCGACGGTCACCCACAGCACACCGGGTGCACCGAAGATCGACCTGCCCGTTCCCGAGGGCTGGTCGCAAATTCCCGAAAACCCTGACGCGCCGTACGGCGGCATCGTCTTCGACGCGCCGGCCGCACCGAACGACCCGCCGAAGGTCCTCGCGATCCTCTCGAGGCTCATCGGCGACGTCGACACCGACAAACTCCTCTCCTACGCACCGGGCGAGATCAAGAACCTCCCCGGCTTCGACGGCGGCGACGGCGAAAAGGACTCGCTGAGCGGCTTTCCCGCGTACCAGGTCGGCGGCATGTACACCAAGGACGGCGTGACCCGGCTGTCGCCCAGAAGACCGTGGTGATCCAGGGCAACGACGCCATCTACGTGTTGCAGCTCAACGCCGAAGGGCCAGAGGCCGACTCGAACGCACTGCTGGATGCGACGAGTGCGATCGACGAGAAGACCACGATCACGCCCTGACGGACGCTACCGGCGCGCCGGTGTCAACTGCGCCAGCGCATACTCCGCTATCGCGATCAGCGCCTGCTTCGCCGAATCGCGTTGCCGCGCATCGACGTTGATCACCGGCACACCCGCAGGCAGCGAAAGTGCCTTGCGCACTTCGTCTGCCGGATAACGCGGTGCGCCATCGAACTCGTTGACGGCGATGAGGAACGGCAGCCCGCGCGCCTCGAAGAAGTCCACGGGGGCGAAGCTGTCCTGGAGTCGCCGGACGTCGACGAGGATGATCGCGCCGATCGCCCCGCGCACCAGGTCATCCCACATGAACCAGAACCGGCGCTGCCCCGGGGTGCCGAACAGGTAGAGAACGAGATCCTCGTCCCCCAGCGTGATCCGGCCGAAGTCCATCGCGACCGTGGTGGTCTTCTTGTCCGGCGTGCCCTCGAGTTCGTCGACACCGACGGATGCAGTCGTCATGATCGCCTCGGTGCGCAACGGCATGATCTCCGAGACGGCGCCGACGAAAGTTGTTTTCCCCGCGCCGAATCCACCGGCGATCACGATCTTGGTCGACGCGACAGGCTCAGAGCGTGCGGAGGCCACGCAGCGTCCTTCCGATCAGCTCGCGCCGATCCTCGACCGACGAGTCGTCGTCGAGGGTCATCAGCACTCGCACATGCCCAGTCTCCACCAGATCCCCCACCAGCACGCGCGCCACGCCGAGCGGCACGTCGAGCCGGGCGGCTATCTCCGCCACCGACGGGCGGGCGGCGCACAGCTTCACGATCTCCCCTCGAACGTCATCGGGCGGCCAGTCGTCCTCACGGGCGGACTCGAGCGGTTCGATCGAGGCTTCCAACGGCAACGCGACGTTGGTGCTCGTCCGCCCGGCCGTCAGAGTGTACGGCCGCACCAGGTTCGGTTCACTGCTGGGTTCCATCCGCGCCTCAGGAGTGCTGGGGTGCGCGCCGACGCGATTTCACCACGCCGCCAACACGTTCCACCATGATCGCCATCTCGTAGCCGACCTGGCCGATGTCGCAGGACGACGACGCCAGTGCCGCAAGATGCGACCCGTCGCCCACTCGCATCAGCAGCAGGTACCCGTTTTCCATTTCGACCACCGACTGCAGCACCCGGCCGCCCTCGAACAGCTGCGCCGCCCCGGTCGACAGGCTCGCCAATCCCGAACTGACGGCGGCCAGCTGTTCCGCGCGTTCGACCGGAAGGTGCTCGCTCGCGGCGACCAGCAGGCCGTCGGCCGACACCAGCACCGCATGCGCCACCCCCGGGACGTCGCGGGCGAACGCCGACACCAACCAGTCCAGGGAGTTGTCCTGCGCCGGGCGAGTCATGCTTGCTGCTCCGGCTGCTCCGGCTGGTCCTCACGGGCGTGGGTGCGCCCGGCCCGCACCCCGCTCCAGTGGCTGGACAGCGACGCACGGACGGCGTCCGGGTCGCGTCGTTGCTCGGTGGGCGTTGTGACGTCGTCGTCGGGCTTCCGGTGCGCGGCGCCGTTGGGCGGGCCACCGGGTGCCGACTCGGCGGACCCGGGCACCAGCCGCGCGCCGGGCTCGCGCACCGGCAGGCCCGCCTCGGTGTGCTGCTCGACCGGCACTTCCTCGGCCTGGGCGGCGGCCTCCCAGCCGCTGTCCCACACCGACTCCCACGACTGGAACGGCTGCATCAGCTCCTGCGGGTCGATCAGCCACTCCGACACCATCTTCTGGAAGATCACGTCGGTGTCGCCGAGCGACGAGGACGGCGGCCGGGTCTTTGGCGGCTCTGCAGCCGCGGCTGGCGTCTCCTTCGGCGGCGCGCCGACGATCCCGCTGGCGCCCGGATCGCGGCGCGGCAGCGACGATTCCTCGTCGTGCTTGGTACCGTTGCGCTCCGGCTGTGCGAAAAGCGTTGCGCTGCTGGGCATCTCGAACGCGTGCGCCTCGCCTTCCGGGCGCGCGGCCCGGTCCTCGGGCGGCGGCCAGCCTGGCCGATCGATGAGCTCGGCGGGGACGAAGACCCCAGCGGTCATTCCGGACTGCGGCTCTCCCGCCACCGAACTGCGCAGCCGCACGACCAGCCCGTGCTGCGCGGCGAGCCGCCCCACCACGAACAGACCCATGTGCCGGGCGGTGTAGGGGGTGACCTCGCCGCCGGATTCCAGGCGCATGTTGGCCATCCGCAGATCGCCCTCGGTCATGCCCAGACCGCTGTCGCTGACCTCGACCACAAGGCCGCGCGCGCCGGTGTGCACGGCGGACACCCGCACCTCCGAGCCGGGGGGCGAGTAGCGCAGCGCGTTGTCGATCAGCTCGGCGAGCAGGTGCACGACGTCCCCGGCCACCGATCCGACCACCGCGCTGTCGGTCACGGTGGCGGGCACGACGCGTCGATAGTCCTCCACCTGGGATGCGGCCGCCTTGATGACGTCGGCGACGGGCAGGGGCTCGGACTGCTCGCGGTGCAGCTTCGCGCCCGACAGCACCAGCAGGTTGGTGCCGGTGCGGCGCATCTGCGCGGCGAGGTGGTCGAGCCTGAACAGCGCATCGAGCCGTTGCGGGTCGTCCTCGTTGCGTTCGAGCTCGTCGATCAGCGCCAGCTGATGGTCGACCAGCGAGCGGCTGCGCCGCGACATCGTTTCGAACATGTCGCTGACGTGCAGCTGCAACCGCGACTGCTCGGCCGCCATCAACAGGGCCTGCTCGTGCAGGTCGTCGACGGCGTGGGCGACCTGGCCGATCTCCTCGGTGGTGTACACCGGTATCGGCGTAATCGACCCGGGCTCTTCGCCCGCGTTGATCCGCTGGACCTCGGCAGGCAGCTCCTCGTGCGCCGCCCGCAGCGCGCCCTCGCGCAGCCGGCGCAACGGCCGCACCAGCGACTGGGCTGCCAGCAGCACCACAAGCACCGCGACCAGCAGCGCCGCCACCACGATCACCAGGTCGCGGATGGCGGCATTGCGCGCCGACGACGCCTGCTCCGCGGTCGCCGCACCGATCGACGAGGTGGTGTCGCCGATCACCCTGTGGGCGATGTCGCCGGTCGCCTTCAGCGACGCGAGCAGGTCGGGATTGCCGACGAGGGTGGCGGCCGGATCCGAGATGATGGCAGCGCGGGCGAACATCTGGTCCTGCAGGGCCGTCATGTCCGAGGACTCCAGCGCCTGGTCGATACCAGACAGCGTGGCCGGCTCGGCACCGGCGAGCGCGCTCATCGACGTGCGGAGTTCGGGGTCGGCCAGTTCACCGCCGCGGATGACGAGCAGTTGCTGCATCGCCATCTGGCCGCGCAGGCCGACGGCATGGCTGAGAGCCTGAGCGTCGGTGCGGGTGGTCTCGTCGTCGACGCGCACCGACCCGACAATCGCGTCCTCGGCGGTCAGCAGAATCGGCGTGTACGTCGAAACGGTGTCGCGCAACCCGATGCTGTTCGACGTGACGCGGTCCAGCAGCGCGGGACCGCTGTTGAGCATGGTGGTGACGGCGGCGCGGACGTCCGGGTCGACGGGGGTGCCGGACAGTCTGTGCTCGAGTTCGGTGCGGGAGTCGTCGAACGCCTTACGCGCCACCGGGCCGTCTGTGCCCGATGAATAGGCCAGCAGCGCGCTCTCCAGTGCGCCGGTGTACTCCGCGATCGGCCCCACCATGTCTGCTCGCTGCGCGGCGCTGCGCAGATCGCGCCAGTCGGTGAAGCTGTGGTAAGCGCGCAGTCCCCCGAACGCGGCCGCGATCGCAATCGGAATGACGACGATTGCGAGCACCTTCCAGGCAACCGGCCAATTCGACGGTGACCACGACGACGGGCGTTTGGCCGGTGCGGGTGGATTGTCTTTCGTTTCTTCAGGCAGCACCGGCTGCTCGAACATGGTCATCGCTGAGCGCTCTTGCGATTTCGAATGTGCGCCTGGTTCATGGACTTTCCTGCTTTTGTCGACCCGACGTCGGACGGCACGGTAACCGCCTGGCAATCCGACGAGTATGCCAGCCGTCGCCCGTGGCCACCATCGATTCTCACTGAACAGACGGAGTTCGCAGACGTCGCGCCGCGTCGCCGAAATTCTACGTGGGCAAATATGTTGTTTGCTATTCGCGTTACTGCCCAACCGCGCGGTGAAGGCTTTCGTTTGTTTTGCCCAGCGGCGGGCAAATTGGTGCATTTGAGTGTGTTCGCGCCGGGTGACAATACGATCGTGGACCGAACCATCAACGTCGCCGCGCGCGGCCTCAGCCTTTACGCCGCCAACTGCGCTCGTCACAGCGCCACCGTCATTGAGACGGCGGCTTCACCCCCACCGGTTCCGTCCAGCTTTGCTCAGGCCACGGCGCTCGCTGTCGGCGAGATTCACACTGCGGTCACCGCCCGTGCGAGCGCGCTCGGCGAACGCATCGCCGCCACCGCGGGCGCGGCCCTCGGCTCCGCGCAGCTCTACACCGACACGGAGGTCGCCAACACCGCGAAGGTGACCGTCGATTCGATCGTCGGTGCGATCGACTGATGATCACCCTGTCGCAGGTACGCAGCTGGGACACCACCCATCTGCACGCCGCGGCCACGCACTGGAACTCCGTGGCCGCGGATTGGGAGCAGTCGTTCGATGCGGTGCACAACGAATCGTTCGCGCCGGGCGGCACCAACTGGGCCGGCGAGGGTGCGGAGGCGGCTCAACAGCAGACCGCAGTCGACCGCAAAGACGCCCTGCGATCCGTGGACACCCTGCGCGTCACCGCAACGATCGCCCGCGACGGCGCCGACGAAATCCACTCCGCCAAACTCAGCGTGCTCGACGCCGTTGCGAGCGCACAACGCGACGGATTCGTTGTCGGAGAAGACTTTTCGGTTACCGACCCGCGGAGCTATCCGCCCCCGGTCGCGGCAGAAAGACAGGTGCAGGCTGCACGCCACAGCTCTAACATCACGGGCCGTGTGCAAACTCTGGCTGCCACCGACCAGCGGGTGGCCGGCCAGATGAGCGAAGGCGTCTTCGCGGCCGACTTCCCGCTCGACCGCGGGCCCCAACCGCTGGAACCCGCGCCTGCCGTCCCGCCCAGTCCTACCCCGCCGGTGACCGGCGAACCCATCAAGTTGCCGCCGCCCAGTGGCCCACCACCGGTCGCGGTAATCGACGCGAACCTGCCTGCGTCGGCGCCGGACCAACCAGTCGACCTCTTCCCCAGATGCGACGGCGGCGAAGTGTTCTGGGGCTTCGGCAAGGTCGTGGTGGGAGGCCTCGGGATCGTCGGCGGCGCCGTGGCCGAGCCGTTCACGTTCGGCGCCGGAACGATACCGATCATCGCGGGTGCGGCAACGCTCGCCGAAGGCGAATACGATCTGAGCCAATGCAAGTGAGTGCCACGACGATCGTGCTGGGCGCAGCCGCGCTTGGCGCGATCTTCGCGCTGGTCATCGGCCGGGTGCGGGCACCAGCCAGTGGAGTCTCCCGGCGTTCGCACATCCTCAGCGCGAGCGCGACGCTGCTGATCGCGGTGGTCTGCTTCGTCGAAGCCGCCATCAGCCCTGACGAACGCTATGTGCTCATCGGCATCGGATCAGTGCTCGTGGTGACGGCAGCGGTGGTGCTGATCGACCTCCGCAAACACCCCACCCGTAGCTGACCAGTCGATCGAAACAACTGCCGTGTACAAGGTGATGTTCCACTCCCCTCGGATAGCACCCAACACGGGCAATGCAATTCGCATGGTCGCGGCGACCGGCTGCGAGTTGCATCTGGTCGAACCCCTCGGGTTCGACCTGTCCGAACCGAAGCTTCGCCGGGCGGGCCTCGACTACCACGACCTCGCGTCCGTCACGGTGCACTCGTCGCTGGCGGCGGCGTGGGATGCGGTGCTGCCGGCACGGGTCATCGCGTTCACCGCTCACGCGGACAGGTCATTTGCCGACGTTTCGTACGAGCCGGGTGACGTGCTGCTGTTCGGGCCCGAGCCGACGGGACTGGACGCGGAGACGCTGGCCGGCCCGCACGTCACCACTGCGGTGCGGATTCCGATGATTGCCGGCCGTCGCTCACTCAACCTGTCCAACGCCGCCGCCGTGGCGGTGTACGAGGCGTGGCGCCAGCACGGGTTCGTCGGCGCGGTGTGACCTACCTGGCTGTGGCGCTTGCGCGCAGGCAGAGCCACGCAGCATCGGCGAGGACTTTTGCGTCCGCATCGCTTGGAGGGCTCGGGATCACGCCCAGAAGCCACGCGCGGACCAGCTCCTGAGCGGGTCCCAGCCACAGTGCTTGGCTCTGCGCCGGCGTCAGCGGCCGCAAGATTCCGTAGTGTGCATGCGGCCTCCACCACGCCCTCAGCGTCGAGGCGAAACGGACATTGAGGTCTTTCAGTTCGGGCTCCGCCGCTGCCAGCACAGCCGGCTCAGTCATCGTGACCAGGTAGCGAGCCATCTGCGGGTGGTCTGTGCACCAGCACAGGTGCATGTGCACGATTCCGCGCACTGCCGCCTCCGCGTCGTCATGGCGGTCGAGTTCTTCCAGGAACACCCGCTGATAGCGGGCTGCGCAGTCCGCGTACACAGCGCCGGCCAGCGCTTCTTTGGTGGGGAAATGGTGAAAGACGCTGCCATTGCTGGCGTGGGCGTCGCGCTGGATCTCCTTCAGCGTGGTGCCGGTAACACCTTGGGTGACGAACCGCTTCAGGGCCGCGTTGATGATCGCCTCGCGGCGGTGGGTCACCTTGCGCACGGTGCTAGAGTAGCACTCTAGTTCATAAGGGTATCACTCTAGGGAGTTGTCATGGACCAACAGCATGCGATCCGGTTGGCCGAGCGACTGCTCGAGTCGTGGAACACGCAAGAGGTCGAGCGCGTCGTCGACTGCTACACCGAGGACGTCCGCTACCGCGATCCGAACACGCGCGGCTTCGTCGAGGGCGCTGATGCGCTGCGCCGCTACTTGACGAAGCTTTTCGAACGGTGGCAGATGCACTGGGCGCTGCGTGAGGCGTATCCCCTCCGGGACGCGGAGGGAGCGGCCGTTCTCTGGCGTGCCACGCTTCGCCCGCGGGGCGGCGACAGCGAGGTCGAGATCGACGGCATGGACCTGGCCTTGGCCGAGGGAAATCGACTGAGCCGCAACGATGTCTACTTCGACCGGGCGGCCCTGGCGTCGCTGTAGCTCTCGTCGCCGAGACTACGGTTATGTACAGAAAACGCTGATTTTTCGTCCAAAAGCGTAGTCTCGGCGCGCTTGCGCGCTTGCGCGCGTCACCAGCTGTCGAAGTGCACGATCTTCTCGGCGGGCAGCCGCTTGGCCGGCTTAAAGTCGGTGCCTTTGGTGTAGGCGATCGGGAACAGCCCGCCCTGGCTGTACTTGTCGAACGGGATGCCCAGCAGGTCGGCGGCCTGGCGCTCGCCGTCGCCGAGCAGGTGCAGCGTCGTCCAGGCCGATCCCAGCCCGCGTGAGCGCAACGCCAGCATGTAGCTCCAGGCGGCGGGAAGCAGCGAGCCCCAGAACGACGCGCTGAGTTCCGGTGCCATGTCGACGCGGCCTTCCAGGCACGGCACCAGCAGCACAGGGGCTTCGTGCATGTGCTCGGCCAAATACATCGCCGATGACACCACCCGCTCCCGCTGCTCGGCGCGGCTGTCGCCGGCCGCATATTTCGGGGGCGGCATGTTGCGGTACGCCTCGAAATTCTTCCGGTAAATGTCGGCGAGCACCTTCTTCTTCTCGGCGTCTTCGACGAACACCCACTGCCAGCCCTGCTGGTTGGAGCCCGTGGGCGCCTGGATGGCCAGCTCGAGGCATTCCAGCAGCACCTCCCGGGGCACCGGCTTCTCGAAGTCGAGTCGCTTGCGAACCGAGCGGGTGGTCGTCAGGACTTCGTCGACCGAAAGATTCAGGGGTGCCATGGTTGGAGACTACATTCGCGTTCATGACAGCCGAATTGACGCAGGAGGTCTCCGAAAGGCTCCAGTCCGACCGCCATGGGTGGTTGACGACGGTGGCGAAATCCGGTCAGCCTGTTCCCCGTTTGGTGTGGTTCTACTTCGACGGCGACGAAATCACCATCTACTCCGAGCCCAGCGCGGCGAAGGTCGGACACATCAAAGCCCGACCGCGAGTGAGCCTGAACCTGGACTCCGACGGCAACGGCGGCGGGGTGGTCGCCGTCGGCGGCGAAGCCAGAGTCGACGCGGTCGATGCGGATCCGCTTGCAGACCAGCAGTACAACGCCAAGTACGGCGAGTACGCGAAAAACCTAGGGTTCAGCGAGGAGTTTCTCGCCGCCTACAACACCCGGCTGAAGATCCGCATCGACAAGGTGTGGACGACGCCGGCGGCAGAGTAGTCACCTCCCCCGCGAGCGTGCGTCAAATGCCACTCCGCCCGGCGTGTCATCGGCATGACGCGCACGCTCGCGCAAGGGGCTAGCGGAAGTCGCGGGACTTGGATCCGATGGCCAGCTCGATGCGGCCCAGCCGCTCTGCCACCACCGTGACGGCGCCGGTGGCGTTCTGAAGCTGACCGCGAATCAGCATGGCCGGTGCGGTCTGCGCGACGCGGCGGTGCCTGGCCCAGACCCCCGGCGTGCACAGGACATTGACCATTCCGGTCTCGTCCTCGAGGTTCAAAAACGTCACTCCCCGGGCGGTGCCGGGCCGCTGTCGGTGCGTCACTGCGCCGGCGATCAGCACTCTGATGCCGTCGGGCACTTTCAGGAGTTGGTCTGCGGGAATGACGCCGAGCGCGTCGAGGTCGTCGCGCAGGAACTGGGTCGGGTAGCTGTCCGGGGATATGCCGGTGGCCCACACGTCGGCCGTCGACAGCTCCAACTCCGTCATCCCGGGCAGCGCCGGGATGTGCGACGACGACCCGACGCCCGGCAGCCGGTCGGGCCTTTCAGTGGCCGCCGCACCCGCCGCCCACAGGGCTTCGCGCCGGGTGATGCCGAAGCACCCGAGCGCGCCCGCGGTGGCCAGCGCCTCGGTCTGCGGCACCGTCAGCTGCACGCGTGACGTCAGGTCCAGCAGAGAAGTGAAGGCGCCGTTGGCCTTTCGCTCGTCGACGAGTTTTTGCGCCAGCTCGTCGCCGATGTGTCGGACGGCGCCCATCCCGAGCCGCACCTCGGTGCCCGCGCTTTCCAGTGTGGCGTGCGCGAGGCTGGCGTTGACGTCCGGGTTGTGCACCAGGACCCCGTGCCGCCGCGCGTCGGCGACTAGTGACTGCGGCGAGTAGAAGCCCATCGGCTGCGCCCGCAGCAGCGCGGCGCAGAACGCCGCGGGGTGGTGCAGCTTGAACCACGACGAGTAGAACACCAGCGACGCGAAGCTCAAGGCGTGGCTCTCCGGAAACCCGAAATTGGCGAAGGCTTCCAGCTTTTCGTAGATCCGGTCGGCCACGTCGCCGGTGATGCCGTGCCGCTGGCGCATGCCGTCGTAGAACCGTCCGCGCAGCCGTCGCATCTTCTCGGTGGACCGCTTGGAGCCCATCGCGCGCCGCAGCTGGTCGGCCTCGGCGCCGGTGAAGCCGGCGCAGTCGACGGCCAGCTGCATCAGCTGCTCCTGAAACAGCGGAACGCCTAACGTCTTTCGCAGCGCCGACTCCATCGACGGGTGGTCGTAGGTGACCGGTTCCTCGCCGTTGCGCCGCTTGATGTACGGGTGCACCGAGCCGCCCTGGATCGGGCCGGGCCGGATCAGCGCAACCTCGACGACGAGGTCGTAGAAGATTCGCGGCTTCAGCCGGGGCAGCGTGGCCATCTGCGCGCGCGACTCCACCTGGAAGACGCCGACCGAATCGGCCTTCTGCAGCATCTCGTACACCGCCGGCTCGGACAGGTCGAGCTTGGCCAGGTCGACGTCGATGCCTTTGTGCTCGCGCACCAGGTCGATGGCATAGTGCAGCGCGGACAGCATGCCCAGGCCGAGCAGGTCGAACTTGACCAATCCGATTGCGGCACAGTCATCTTTGTCCCACTGCAGCACACTGCGGTTCTCCATGCGGGCCCATTCCACCGGGCACACGTCGGCGATGGGCCGGTCGCAGATCACCATGCCGCCCGAGTGGATGCCCATGTGCCGTGGCAGGTTGGAGATCTGCAGCGCCAAATCGATCACCGGCTCGGGGATGTCCTCGACGTCGGGAGAGTCGGCAACGCCGTCTGATTGCTGCTCTCGCAGCGTGTTCCACCGGCTGATCTGCTTGCTCCACGCGTCCTGCTGCCCTTGCGAAAAGCCGAGCGCACGAGCCATGTCCCGCACCGCGCTGCGGCCGCGGTAGGTGATGACGTTGGCCACCTGCGCGGCGTAGTCGCGGCCGTAGCGGTCGTAGACGTACTGGATCGCCTTCTCGCGCAGGTCCGATTCGATATCGATGTCGATGTCCGGCGGCCCGTCGCGCTCGGGCGACAGGAACCGCTCGAACAGCAGCTCGTTGGCCACCGGGTCGACAGCGGTGACACCCAGTGCGTAGCAGACCGCCGAGTTGGCCGCCGATCCCCTGCCCTGGCACAGGATTTCGTTCTCCCCGCAGAAGCGGGTGATGTCGTGCACCACGAGGAAATAGCCCGGGAACTGCAGTCGCTTGATCACTTCCAGCTCGTGCTCGATCTGGGCGTAGGCCCGTGGCGCGCGGTCGGGCGGCCCGTATCGCCGGCGCGCCCCCTGCATGGTCAGGTGACGAAGCCAGCTGTCTTCGGTGTGCCCGTCGGGCACGTCGAACGGCGGTAGCTGCGGCGCGATGAGTTCCAGCGCGAACGCGCACTGCTCGGCGAGGCCGACGGCTGCCGTCACCACTTTCGACGGGAACAACTGCGCCATCTCGGCTCCGGATCGCAGATGCGAACCCCCCAGCGGCGCAAGGTATCCGGCGGCCTCGTCGAGGGAATGCCGGGCGCGGATGGCGCCCATCGCCATGGCCAGCCGGGCCCGCGACGGCTCTGCGAAGTGCGCGGCGGTGGTGGCGACTACGCCCACGCCGAAACTGGATGCCAAGCTTGCTAACGCGGCGTTGTGCTCGTCGTCAAGCGGCTGGCCGTGCTTCGTGAGCTCGATGCTGACACGGTCTGCGCCGAACCGGTCCACCAGGTCGGCCAGTGCCTTCTCGGCCGCCACCGGCCCTTGCGTCGTAAGTGTTTGGCGCACATGGCCTTTGCGGCATCCGGTGAGGATGTGCCAGTGCCCGTCGGCAGCGTCGGTGAGTGCGTCGAAGTCGTAGCGCGGCTTGCCTTTCCCGCCGCCGGCCAAGTGCGCCTTCGATATCTGGCGGGACAGCCGTCGGTAGCCTTCCGGCCCGCGGGCCAGTACCAGCAGGTGCGGTCCGGGCGGATCGGGGTCCTCGGTGCGGGGTTTGTTGGCCAGCGACAGCTCGGCGCCGAACACCGTGCGCATGCCCAGTTCCTTGGCGGCCTCGGCGAACCGCACCACGCCGTAGAGGCCGTCGTGGTCGGTCAGCGCGATGGCGCGAAGATCCAGCCTCACTGCTTCCTCGACGAGTTCTTCGGGGGTCGCGGCGCCGTCGAGGAAGCTGTAGGCGGAATGTGCGTGGAGTTCGGCGTAGGGGACGCTGGATGGGGCCGGCTGAACGTCAGGCCTGCGGTAGGCATCGCGCTTGCTGGAGAACGCCGGACCACCGGGGTCGGCAGGTTCCTCCAACGGCGCCCCGGCGCGGCGGGGCTTGCTGTTGAGCACCCGCTGGATCTCGCCCCAGCTCGGCCCGGTGAACCAGCCCATCGCAGCATTCTATCGAACGCATGTTCGAGCACGCTACTGCGCCGAAATAGCATTCCATGTCGTTGTCCGGCTCGTTCCACGACGCTGGCTTATATCTCGGCGATGAATCTCGAGCCGCGCGACGGTCTACACAGACATGACCGAGAAATCATCCGCAAAGCCGCCCGTCGTCGACCAGCAGAGTTGGCGCCGCGCGCTCGACGAGCTGCGCCGACGGGAGAAGGCCGCGACCCGAGAGCTCGACGCCATCGCCGCTCAGCGCCGCCGGCTGCCGATGGTCGAGATGCCCGACTACACCCTGATCGGCAAGGACGGGCCCGTCCGGCTGGCCGAGGTGTTCGAGGGCAAGTCGCAGCTGATCGTCTACAACCACATGTGGGAGGACGGCGCGCAGTGGCAGTGCGGCGGCTGCACCGGCTTCACGTCCCAATTCACCCGGCTGGAGTTCCTGGCCAACTACGACGCCCGCTTCGTCATCGTCACCAACGGTCCGATCGAGGAAGCGCTGGCCTACCGCGACAAGGTCGGCAACACGATGGACTGGTACTCGTCGTCGGAGAGCACGTTTGGCGCCGACGTCGACGCACCACCCGGCGGCGGGTTCGCCGTCAACGTGTTCCTGCGTGACGTCCACACCGTCTATCGCACCTGGCACACCAACGGCCGCGGCACCGAACAGCTGAGCCACTCGTTCGCGCTCATCGACATCCTCCCGTGGGGCCGCCAGGAGGAATGGCAGGACTCGCCCGATGGCTGGCCGTCGAGGCCCACCTATTCGGGCTGGCTCGACTCACCTGACATCGCGCGGTTCTACGGACCGGGATCTGACCGCTAGAGGGTCATCGGAGATGATCGGTCGCGTGGCCGAAACGCTGACCGACATCCTGGCGCTTCTCGACCTCGAGCCTGCCGGGCCCGACGCCTTCGACGGGGCGCAGCCCGCCGACAGTCGCAACGTCCGGGTGTTCGGCGGCCAGGTGGCGGCACAGGCCCTCATGGCAGCGGGCCTGACAGCCGCCGACCGCGCCCCTCACAGCCTCCATCTCTATTTCCTGCGTCCGGGCGACCCGCGGGAGCCGTTGCGCTACACCGTCACTCGCCTCCGCGACGGTGGCACCTTCTCAGCGCGCGCTGTTGCCGTCACCCAGGGAGACGACCGCGTCATCCTCGAAGCGCTGGCGTCGTTCACCGAGGACGCGCTTCCGGCGGAATCGACTGCCACAACAGCCCATCCCGAACGTGCCGGCCCCGGAAACATTGCATGCCCATGGAGATTCAGCTCGCCGACTACGCCGACGAACTCGACGGCTTCTGGGTGCAGCCGCGTGCGGTCAGCATGCGCTACGTCGATCCGCCGCCGCTATTAGCAGCCGACCTCCCCGAGCCACCCGGTGCCGCCACCCGGCTGTGGTTCCGCGCCGACGGCGACGTTCCCGCCGACCCGCTCACCGCGTTCAGCCTGCTCGCCTACATCAGCGACTGGTCCATCCTCGACCCGGTGCTGTACATGACCCGCCGCCCGCCGGTGGCCGACAGCATCGCGTCCCTCGACCACGCGATGTGGTTTCACCGGCCACCCGACTTCTCGGATTGGCTGCTCTATGACCAGCACTCGCCCAGCGGCATCGGCGCACGCGGGCTGTCCAACGGTGCGATCTACAACCGCGCGGGACAACTCGTCTGCACCGTGGTGCAGGAGGGCTATCTAGGTCGCGGCTAGCCGACCCAAGCGCCCAACGTGCGTCTACGGCGAAAAAACCGCTCACCGGCAAGAGCCGCCACCTTGTTGGGACGGCATCGCTCGACCATCGGTCGTGAGATGCAGCGCGGAATGACAAAGTCGGGATACCGTGCCCGAATCGCGCAGGACGCGGTCGAGGCCAACCTCGCCCGGCCCAAGTCACGCCGGCTCGACGACAACCCTGCCTTGTTGGCCGAGGTTTTGCGACGCTTACAGCAGCGGCACAGTCCCGAGCAGATCGCGGGCCGGCTGCGTGAAGACTTCCCCGACGATCCGGAGATGTGGGTGTCACACGAAACGATTTATCAGGCCATGTACGTCGAGCCCCGCGGAGAACTGGCCAGGCTGGTCAAGACCGCGCTGCGGACAGGCAGGACGCAACGCAAACCCCAGGGCCGCAAGGAAACCGGCAGTCGAGGTCAACTCAAGGACATGATCAATATCTCCGAGCGTCCTGCCGAGGCCGACGACCGGGCCATTCCCGGACACTGGGAGGGTGACCTGATCGTCGGCGCCAACGGCCACTTGAGCCTGAGCGCGAAAATTCGCCCTGAGCGCACGCTCGGCGGAGGGTAAGGGTTAGTGCGTCGCGTCGGCCGGCGCGCCGCCCTCGAGCCACTCGTCGAACGTGGTCGGCGCGATGACGGCTCCGGGCCCCGGCAGCAGCACTTCGCCCGCCATCTCGATACTGAACGGCTGGTCGCGCCAGCTGGCGCGGATCGCCCGTTGGTCGCCGCGCACAAGTAGCGTCCGTCGGGCCATGTCGACGAGGTCGTGCGTGTCCGGGCCGGCAAAGTCGGGCGCGAGACCCAGAATAGACTGCGCGCCGGCGATCTCGGCCAGCCGCGCGGCCACGTCATCTGACGAAACAGGCTGAAGCAGAAGCGGCGGCAGCGTCGCCACCCCGTCGACCGTCGTCCAGTCGGCGACCATCGCGGGGAAGTCGAAGAACTGCGTCGCCCGTTGGATGGTCCAGGCCACGTCACCGCCCGACACCAGCGCCTCCTGCCGGCGCTTGCCGACGTAGTGGGCATTGCCTTCCACCCGATCCACGCCGACAATCGACAGCGCGACGTGGTGCTGCACTCCGGAATCACGCTCGGCCGCAAGCAGATTCGACGTAACCGCGTCGAAGAACGCGGTCGTCTCCGCAGGGTCGGTGGCGTTGCTGCTGGTGACGTCGACGACCGCGTCGACGCCCTCCAGAGCCGCGGCCAGACCGTGGCCGTCCCGCACGTCGATGCCGAGCGAACGGGCGATCGGCACGGTCTCGTGCCCGCCGGCCTGCAGCGCGGCCACGGTGCGGTCGCGCCGATCGCGCCGGTGGCGCCGACGACGGCAACCCGCATGATCAGACCCCGTATTCGGCGGTGCCGTCCTCGAGGACGAGCCGGGCATCGGACCCGTCCGGGTTCGACGCCTCGGTGCGGAACACCGCATGGCCCGGCTCGGTGCGCCAGATCGACGTCGTCAGCGTCTCGCCGGGAAACACCGGAGACGTGAACCGGGCACCGACAGCCGTGACCTTGTGCGCGTCTCCCCCGCCGAGCTCGGCGACGAGCGCCCGGCCCGCGACACCGTACGTGCACAACCCGTGCAGGATCGGCTTCGGGAACCCGGCCATCTCGCGCGCGAACCACGGATCACTGTGCAAGGGATTGCGGTCACCGGAGAGCCGGTAGATCAGCGCCTGGTCCTCACGCGTGGGCAGCGCGACCCTGGCGTCCGGCTCGCGGTCCGGAATCGGCGGCGCGACGGGCCGCTGACCCGGCTGACCGCCGAAGCCGCCCTCCCCGCGGATGACAGCGGTCGTCAGCGTCTCGGCAACGACCTGCGACGTCTCCGGATCGGTGCCGGTGGCCTTGAGCATGACGACCGCGTTTTTGCCCGGCCCCTTGTCCTGGATGTCGGCGACCTCGGCGACGACGCTCATCTGACCGGCCGGCGGCAGCGGCGCGAAGAGCCGGATCTGCTGCGAACCGTGCAGCAGCATGGCGAAGTTGAAGGTGCCGATCTTGCCCGCCGCGGCGAACGGCAGGCACGCGATCACGGCGTACGTCGGCAGAACCTGCTGCGGGGTGTCGTGGCTGTTCTCCGTCGTGAACGCCAGGTCGTCGACGCCGGCGCCGACGCCGAGCGCGTAGAGCAGCGTGTCGCGGTCGGTCCACTTGAAGAGTTGGGGTTCGGTCTTGGCGCCCACGGCGTTCGGGTCGATCGGCATGAAAACTCCCTTCGTCACCAGGACATTAATTAGCCTCGACCCGTGACGTCGATACCCGGCCCCGTCCCGTTCGCGCCGCATCCCGCGGAACCGCATCACGGGGGGGTGGCCGGCAAGCTCAACTGGCTGCGTGCGGGTGTGCTGGGCGCCAACGACGGAATCGTGTCGACCGCCGGAATCGTGGTCGGCGTCGCCGCGGCCACCGCCGAGCTTGGGCCGGTGTTCACCGCCGGCATCGCCGGCCTGGTCGCCGGCGCACTGTCGATGGCGGTGGGCGAATACGTCTCCGTGAGCACACAGCGCGACACCGAACGGGCGCTGCTGTCGAAGGAACGCGGCGAATTGACGACGCAGCCCGATCTCGAGCTCGACGAACTCACCGCTCTGTACGAGGCACGGGGTCTCAGCCATGAGACGGCGCGCATGGTCGCCAAGGAGCTCACCGCGCACGACGCGCTCGCCGCGCACGCGGAGGTGGAACTTCGCATCGACCCGAAAGACCTGACGAACCCGTGGCACGCGGCGTTCTCCTCGGCGATCGCGTTCACCGTCGGTGCGCTGCTGCCGTTGCTCGCGATCCTGCTGCCGCCGCCGGCGCTGCGCATTCCCGTGACGGTCGCGGCGGTTCTGCTCGCACTTGCGATCACGGGGTGGGCCAGTGCCCGACTCGGGGGCACCAACCCCGTGCGACCTACACTGCGGGTGATCGCAGGCGGTGCCCTGGCGATGGCGATCACGTTCGGCATCGGCCATTTGATCGGCGGCGCGGTCGGATAGGCACGACCACGTCACATTGACCTCGCCTACGCTGGGGACCACGATGGCTCACATGCGCTATCTCGTTACCGGCGGTACCGGGTTCATCGGCCGCAGGGTGGTCTCGAAACTCCTGGAAACGCGTGACGACGACGTCGGGGTGCTGGTTCGGCGCGCGTCGCTGTCCCGCTTCGAACGCCTGGCCGCCGACTGGGGAGAGCGCGCCAAGGCGGTCGTCGGCGACTTGACCGCACCCGAACTCGGCCTCAGCGCCGAGACGCTGGCGAGCCTGCGCCGACGTCGAGCACGTGGTGCACTGCGGCGCGATCTACGACATCACCGAGCCGGACCAGGCCCAACGCGCTGCCAACGTGGACGGCACCCGGTCGGTGATCGCGTTGGCAAAGCGCCTCGGCGCGACGTTGCACCACGTGTCGTCGATCGCGGTCGCCGGCGACTTCCACGGCGAGTACACCGAGGCCGACTTCGACGTCGACCAGAACCTGCCCACGGCGTACCACCAGACCAAGTTCGAGGCCGAGCAGCTGGTGCGCGCCGAGCCGGGACTGCGCTACCGCATCTACCGGCCCGGCGCGGTCGTCGGCGATTCACGCACCGGCGAGATGGACAAGATCGACGGGCCCTACTACCTCTTCGGGGTGCTCGCCGCACTGGCGAAGCTACCGTCCTTCACGCCGATGATGCTGCCCGACGTCGGCCGCACCAACATCGTCCCGGTCGACTATGTGGTCGACGCGCTTGTCTTCCTGATGCACGCACCCGACCGGGACGGCCAGACATTCCATCTCACCTCACCGAAGGCCATTGGGCTGCAAGGCATCTACCGTGGTGTCGCGAAGGCGGCGGGGCTGCCGCCGATGATCGGCGCACTGCCGCGATCGCTCGCGTCGCCAGTGCTCAAGCTGCGCGGCCGCGCGAAGGTGATACGCAACGTAGCCGTCACGCAGCTGGGGGTTCCGGCCGAACTGCTCGACGTCGCCGACCTGCCCACGACGTTCACCGCCGACGCGACACGGGAAGCGTTGCGGGGCAGCGGGATCGACGTGCCGGAGTTCGCCTCGTACGCGCCACGGCTGTGGCGGTATTGGGCTGACCACCTGGACCCCGACCGCGCCCGTCGTGACGACCCGGACGGTCCGCTGGTCGGCAAGCACGTGATCGTCACCGGCGCGTCGAGCGGGATCGGCCGCGCGTCGGCGATCGCAATCGCGCAACGGGGGGCGACGGTCTTCGCGCTGGCCCGCAACGGCGCCGCTCTGGACGAGCTGGTTGCCGAGATCCGTGAATCAGGCGGCCAGGCTTACGCTTTCACCTGCGATGTCACCGACTCGTCGTCGGTCGAGCACACCGTCAAGGACATCCTCGGAAGGTTCGGCCACGTCGACTACCTGGTCAACAGCGCGGGTCGCTCGATACGCCGCTCGGTGGTCAACTCCACCGACCGGCTGCACGACTACGAACGCGTGATGGCCGTCAACTACTTCGGCGCGGTGCGCATGGTGCTCGCGCTGCTACCGCACTGGCGGGAACGGCGTTTCGGCCACGTCGTCAACGTCTCCAGCGCGGGCGCGCAGGCGCGCAACCCGAAATACAGCGCATACATCCCGAGCAAGGCCGCACTGGACGCGTTCTCCGATGTGATCGCCACCGAAACACTCTCCGACCACATCACTTTCACGAACGTGCACATGCCGCTGGTACGTACGCCGATGATCACTCCGTCGCGAAGGCTCAACCCGCAACGCCCGATCAGCGCCGAGCACGCCGCGGCGATGGTGGTACGCGCGCTCGTGGAGAAGCCCGCACGCCTGGACCACCCGCTCGG
The DNA here is from genome assembly GCA_963775205.1 of uncultured Actinomycetota bacterium. Lineage (GTDB taxonomy): Bacteria > Actinomycetota > Actinomycetes > Mycobacteriales > Mycobacteriaceae > Mycobacterium. The sequence continues at coordinate 1,218,778 of CAVZHV010000002.1, forward strand.
CACGATCGCCGAGGCGGGGAACTACTTCACGCCGAAACTCGCGCGCCGGATCCTGCACCAGATCTACCTGGGATACCCCGATTCCCCCGCGGCGCAGGGGATCCCCGCCGCCGAATCGGCTCCACCGCCGTCCGAGTCGCCGCGCCGGCCCAAGCGGCCCGCCCGCGCGGTACGCAAGTTGGGTGTGCCCCGTCCCGTGAGGCGAGCGGTGAGGTTGGTGCCCGGCGTACATTGGTGACCTTGTGAGGTCACTTGCCCAAATCGTCAGCGCTGCCCTGATCGTCGCTGCCGCCTGTATGTGGCTGCCCCCGAGCGCGGACGCCGACCGCACCATCACTTTGACCTTCGTCCGCCACGCACAGTCGGCAGGCAACGCGTCCGGCCTGATCGACACGTCGGTGCCGGGTCCCGAGATCACCGCCCTGGGCGTCGGCCAAGCCATAGAGGTCGAGAAAGAGTTGAGCCCCAACGGCTATGACGGTATCTACGCCTCGACGATGGTGCGCACCCAACAGACGGCCGCCCCCATGTCAGGCGCACTGGCCGAGCCCGTTTCGGTGTTGGCGGGCCTTCGCGAGATCGAAGCGGGTCAGTACGAAGGGCAACCGGAGGCCGGCGCGCAGCAGTACTTCACCGCACCCGTCGCGTGGCTGCAGGGCGACCGCGGCGCTCGCATCCCTGGATCGATCGACGGCAACGAATTCGACGCCCGCTTCGACGACGCGGTGCAATCCATCTACGACAGCGGCGACGTCAACGCGGTCGCCTTCTCGCACGCGGCGGCGATCATGGTGTGGGTCCTGATGAACGTCAAGAACCCGGACGCGTCGTTGGCCACCGAAGACCCACTGCCGAACGTCGGCCACATCGTGATCGTCGGAAGCCCCCGCGACGGCTGGACGCTGGTCGACTGGGACGGGGTTTCGGTACCGCGATGAGTGTGCCGGTCTTCGCCGACGTCGACACCGGCGTCGATGACGCGATGGCTCTGGTGTACCTGCTCGCCAGCACCGAAGCCCGACTGGTCGGAATCGCGTCGACTGGCGGAAACGTTGCGGTGCAACAGGTTTGCGTCAACAACCTCGGGCTGCTGGACCTCTGCCGGGCGGACGACATCCCGGTGTCGAAGGGCGCCGAGCAGCCGCTGGGGTGCGCTTTGCGCACCGCGGAGGACACACACGGGCCGCAAGGCCTCGGGTACGCCGAGGTGCCACGGAGTGCTCGCCGGCTCACCGACTACGACGCCGCCGAGGCGTGGGTGCGCGCGGCGCACGCTTACCCCGGTGAACTGATCGGACTCGTGACCGGCCCGATGACCAACCTGGCGCTGGCGTTGCGTCTGGAGCCGGGACTGCCCGGGTTGCTGCGGCGGCTGGTGATCATGGGCGGCTCGTTCGAGTATCGCGGGAACACCGATGTGGTGGCGGAGTGGAACGTCAGCGTCGACCCCGAAGCCGCAGCGGAGGTGTTCGCTCATTGGACGGGCGCTGGGGGGTTACCAATCGTGTTGGGGCTCAACCTCACCGAGAACATCGTGATGACACCGGCGATCTTGTCCCGGTTGGCCCAGGCGGCCGACTCGTCGACATTGGCGATGAGCGTGCTCGATCCGCGGGGTACCCGGTCGGTGGCCTTCAACCCGCTGATCCGTGTGCTCGAGGATGCGATGCGGTTCTACTTCGAGTTCCACTTCGACCAGGGCGAGGGCTATCTGGCGCATCTGCACGACCCGCTCGCGGCGGCAGTCGCGCTGGATCCGTCGCTGGCGCACACCCGCTCGGCGACAGTCGATGTGGAGTTGACCGGCACGCTGACACGCGGGATGACGATCGCCGACTGGTCGGGCCGTTGGGGCCGTGCGCACAATGCGCGGGTGGGCGTCGGCGTCGATCCTGGCGCGTTCTTCGACCGCTTCATCGACCGGGTCGGCACGTTCGCGCGGCGGGTCTACTCGTAGATGCCCTCGAGGTACCAGCGCCGCTGCCGATAGCACAGCAGAAACGCCCGCTCCTCGCGTCCGGAGTCCACCAAAACCTGGGCACGGGCGGTGCGACCGGCCGCCACGTCGGGGTCCCACCAGCGCTCGTCGACCGGCCACGGCCCCGCCCACCAGCGCAGCGGACCATGTGCGGCGAGCTGGGCCGGCTCGGCGGTGAACATCCCCCGGCTGGTGACTCGCACTGGATTGCCTTGAGCATCAAGGAGTTCGACCGGGTCGTCGAGGAGAACGGCCGGTGACGGTTCGGGCAGTTGGCCCGGCCACGGCTGCTGTGGATCGGCCCGCGGGACGGGCTCGTCGCCCAGCGGCACCAGCGTGATCCGCTCGGCCGGCCCGCGGCCACCGCTCAGCACCGGGACCTGGACCGCGTCCGGCCCGAGCAGACCCTGTACCCGCACCAGCGCCCGTCGCGCCCGCAGCCGGTCTTCCTCGCCCAGCCCGCCCCACAGCGGCAGCTGCAGCGCCTCGGCCGAGACCACCTCCACCGGCTGCAGCCGCAGCATCGTCACCGGCGCGGTGGGCCGGTCACCGCTGTGTTTATCCCCGGGTCGCTTCGCTCCAGCCCGCCGGTGGCTGTTCAGCCAGCCGTCCAGCTGCCAGCGCACCCGGTCGGCGGTGGCGTCTTCGGTCAATGGCTCCGCGCAGCGCCAAACCCGGCTCAGCTCTTCGCCGTTGGCGGTGACGGCGTGGATGGCCAGCCGGGTGCAGCCGACACCGGCCGACATCAGCGTCTGATGCAGCCGGCTGGCCAACGACCGGCCGGCGAACGCCGCGGCGTCCACGCGGTCGATCGGGGGGTCGCACCGCAGTTCGGCGTCGAATTCGGCTTCCGGTTCGCGTCCAGACGGGCCGCGCTGCGGCTCACCGCGGGCGAATCGGTGCGCCACCACCGCGTCGGCGCCGAACCGGGACGCCACGTCGGCGCGCGACAGCGCCGCGAACTGACCGATGGTGCGAATCCCCAACCGCCGCAGCAGATCTGCCAGCTCGGCGCGCCCGTCGCCGGACAGGCTCGGTTCGGTGGCCAGCTCCCGGATCGGCAGATTGGCCAGGAACTCGGCATCTGCGCCGGGCTCGACGATGCGCCCGGCACGGGCGGCGAACACGGCGGTGGGCAACTGGTCGGCGATGCCGGCCTGGCATTCGGCACCCGCGGCCGAGACCGCGTCGACCAACCGCTCGGCCGCAGCCGGTTCGGAGCCGAAGTAGCGGGCCGCTCCGCGCACCGACAGCACCAGCAGACCGGGACGCAGCACCTCGGCGCGCGGCACCAGGTCGTCCACCGCGGCCGTCACCGGCTCGAAGTACCGTGCGTCGCGGCCCGGATCGGCGGTGACCACGTGCAGGTCGGGGCAGCGGGCCTGCGACTCGCGACGGCGCAGGCCGCGTCGCACCCCGGCCGCACGGGCGGCCGCGGAGCAGGCGACCACGCGGTTGGCCAGCGTCACCGCCACCGGCGCGGTGGCGGGGAGGCCCGCGGCGGTGGCGGCCGCGACCGCCGGCCAGTCCATGCACCAGAGAGCCAATACGCGGGACATGACACTTGCGTCACGCGTGCGCCGAATGGCCACTTATTGCACGCTTTTCGCGAAAATGCGTGTGATAACCGGCCGTTCGGCGGATGGACAGCTGCACCTTGTTAATCCGACCGCCTACCTCATAGCCGCTAACCCTGGCCTCCAGCCGCATCCTGGCGCCCTGCCAGTCACCACCGGTGACCAGCAGCGTGCAGCCCTTGTTGCGGGCCCGCGCCGTCACGGCCCGCGCCCGCGACAGCGGTACTGACCGACCGCCGAGGCCGAGCACCACCAGATCCATTCCGTCCAGCAGCACCGCGGCCACCTCGATCGGATCGGTACCGGGGTTCGGCACCAGGGCCAGCCGGGTCAGGTCCGCACCCTTCTCCACGGCGGCCAGCACACCGACGTCGGGCTGCCCGACGACGGCGACGTGACCGCCGGCCGACGTCACCGCCGCCACCACCTCCAACGTCAGCGACCGGGCGCCCGACGCCACCACCACCGAGCCGCGCGGCAACGCCACGGGAAGCTGCTCAGCCAGCGATTCGGAGACCGGCAGCAAACTTTCGGAGTCAGGGATGAGCTCGTCGGTGCGCGGCGGCGCCGCGTGGCCGCGGCTGACCTTTCCCGACACCGCGGCCATCTTGCGGCGCAGGTGTTCTACCAGCTCAGCACGGTCAACCGCGCGCCGGTGCAGGCTCATCGCTGCCGTCACAGCAGCACCTCCCGAACCTTCTGTTTCACGCTGTTTCGAATATATGTTCGATACTCTGAGTAAACACCCGCCCGCCGACACCGTCAAGGGGTCAGACGCCAAGGGGACGATCTGCGGGGGCTAGGGCGACTTACTCACCAGTGCTGGAACACCAACAGCGACGTTGGCGAAAAACGCGGTTCGGCCAGGCGACCCGTGTGGACTCTTACTACTACTGACGAATCTCAGACGCAGGAAGATATGAGAACCCTGCCCGTCGGATCGAGGACCTGATCGAACTCCGAGGCGTTGTAAACCGCATTAGCGAAGGCATCCTCGATCGTATGCCCGGCACCACCGGCGACGAGGCCGCTGTCGTCTTCGCCGACTGACACCACGCACACGTCAGCATTGGTTACCTCGTCACTGGTGCACTGGTCGGCGCCGGCGCCCTGACACACGGCGATCACCGCTGCTTCGGCCTCATCGTTGGTGGCACCGGATGCCGTGTAGCCCAACAAGACTCCGTCGAGCACGCCGGAGCCGACTGCTCTGGACATCACGCCGGGCTCGACCTCTCCACCAGGTCCGTCAGCCCACGCAAGACTTGCCGAGATCGTCGCGGTGATAGTGCCTGCAGTGACTACGCCAGCGGCGAAAACCGCGAAAACCGAGCGGGTGATGGCCATGCTGCTCCCTCTGAACCGGTCCACCGAATGACTCGTACTTTGTATCACAGGCATACCCCATTTTCTCGGCGCTTTCAGCACACGTGACATGCGACGCAGATGAACCCTCGTTCGCGTTACGTTGACTTAACCAAGCGTTGCCACTAGTAACCACAAAGTCTTTCGGCACCACGGCCGCGTTGTCAGCGATCCACTGAGCACCCCGCCGACACTCCGGTTGGGTGCGAAGCGAGCTTCACCTCCGCCTGCACCCAGAACCAGTACCGCCACTGCTAGCGCTACCGCCCACGCCTACCGGGCGGAATAACTTCCGACACATTAGGTGCCCGCGTGCCCGGCACTGCCTTGATCGAAACACTGCCAGTCGTTTGGCAGATGGTCTTGGTCCCGGTTTCTTGGCAACTCGGCCGGGCACCGGCAATCGGAGCCGACATGACCGCGGCTGCGATCAAACCCGCCGTCAGCAGTGATGTTGTGAACTCGTATCGGATCGTCATGGACCTCACCCCGCTCGGCTTTCTTCATGGTCATCGCGTCGCACAGACCCTACTAGTATCACGGGAGTTTCGCGTCCATTCACAAGCGACGATGGGCACATAACAACGTCGCAGCCTTGGGCGGCTACCAGGCGACAGTCTTCGCGTCGAGTACCACGCGGTTGACCTCGGGCTCCTCGTTGATGATCCGCGTCGAGATGCGCTCCAGCGTTTCGTACAGCACGCGTCTCCCGTCGGGCGGTGATCGCGTGCTCACTCGACACGGGCCGCAACACAATCGGGTGACCGTATGTGCGCCCGTCGCCCTGCACGCCCTCTGACCGGATAACGGCGAGCAACACCCGCGGGCACTGCCAGACCACACTGTTAGTCCCGCGCGGTAAGTTCCTCGCGTGCAATCGCATCGGCGCGCCGCAGCGTGTCCAGCCGCTGCGCGGTGACATTCCCGACGATGCAGATTCCCAGGCCGGGTCCGGGAAAAGGTTGGCGCGCAACGATTTCCTCAGGCAAGCCATCGGACGATTCCTCAATTTGCACGTCGATCAGTTACCGCCTACCGCCGCCCCCCGGGTTTTGCCAAAAGAACGGGCCGTACATCCCGATTGCAGGGCTTTGCACGGTAGGCGGCGGCGTGCTGGTTATCCGAGCGTGACCAGGCTTCTGGCACATGACTGCACCGCCTGTGTTGGTGCATGACGGTGGGCTTATCGCGGAGGCGCTCGGTGCGACAGCGATTGCCGCGGTGGCGGCTCCTGCTGCCAGCAATGGTGCGAGATAACGCAGCCTTGGGGCCATCAGGTGCTCCTTTTTCCGTTTCGGTGTTGTTGTTCCGGTGCCACTTCAAAGCTAAATTCGGCGTCGCCCTAATAGCAATAAAGTCATAGAGCGCTCAGATATGAGCGCACATATATATGTGTTCATATATATGAAATTGCTTCGGCCGACCCACCGCCCTAGCGGCGACGCCGGCTCTTCGGAGGTGTTGCAGCTGGCGATTCTGAGCCACCACATCACGATGCTCGCTTCGCTGAACGTGCGATCCGGTGGCGGAGTCCACTGGCAGTACCTTCTTATTACCTCGTGCAGTTCGTCACATTGGTCGGCAGAAGTACCTGTGCACCAATCGATTTCATGGACGATGTCGCCTCTTCATAAGAGCTAGGTATGAAGATCGTGACAGCGTCATATGTCGTTCGCACACTGGAAACATGACAACGCTGCAGTCAGCCGGGCCGCCTCGCCACCGTCAGGCGATCCTCGGGAGATTGCCCCGCATCTACCGCGCAGACGGTTCTCCGATCCGGGTCCTCCTGGTCGATGACGAGTTGACGCTGACCAATCTCGTGACGATGGCGCTGCACTATGAAGGCTGGGAGGTGGATGTCGCCCACAACGGCGAGAATGCCGTTGCCAAGTTCAACGCAAACCCGCCGGACGTGCTGATCTTGGACATCATGCTGCCCGACATCGACGGCCTGCAAATATTGCGGCGGGTGCGTGAAGCGGAGCACTACACACCTACGCTGTTTCTGACCGCTCGCGATTCGGTTACTGACCGCGTCACCGGCTTGACGGCCGGCGCCGACGACTACATGACAAAACCGTTCAGCCTCGAAGAGCTCGTGGCGCGGCTTCGCGGCCTGCTGCGGCGCAGCCAGTACACCGACGCCACTCCGCCGGACAACCTCACCGTCGGCGATCTGACCTTGGACGCCGCTGGCCGAAGAGCCAGCCGCGGTGGAACTGAAATTGATTTGACCGCAACAGAGTTCGAGCTGCTCCGCTACTTGATGCGTAACCACGATCGCGCCATCGGCCGCGCGGAAATCCTTGATCGAGTGTGGCACTACGGCTTCGACGGCAGGACCAGTATCGTCGACCTCTACATCTCCTATTTGCGTAAGAAGATCGACAAAGGCCGCGAGCCGATGATCCGCACCGTACGCGGAATCGGGTACGTGCTGCGGTCCTCGAGTGACGCTCGGGAGGCCTGATACGACGATGCTCGGCTGCAAGCCAATCACAACCGCGTCGTCGTCAACGAGATCGGCAACGGCCGCTCCACCGACGCGCGTGCCCCATGTCATTCACGACAGCGAACAGCAGAACACGGAAGGATCAGCCCCTTGAAGAATCGCCTGATTTTCGGCATCAACGTCGTCGCGGCCGCCTTGGCAGTAGGCGTCATCGCCTACATTCCGAGCCGCGGTGTCGAACACTCCGCCACGTCCAGCGAAGCTTGCGAGGTTTCGACGACACCGGCCCACTGCCCTGGCGGCACGATCCCGTTGCCACCGGGTGGACCCGAGACCGTCTATCCGCGCGACCACCCCGTCGGTGGCGCAAACCCGTTCGTGCCGTACGGTACTAACCCATTCGTCCCCTACGGAACGTGGCATGGGCTGGAATACTGACGCGCGAGAGGATCTGTGCTAGAGGCTGCGCACAAGCCGCGATACCGACGCCGAGTGCGATCTCTCCGCAGTTTCGTGCGAAGAGTGCTATTCCCACTCGATGGTGCCGGGTGGCTTGCTGGTGATGTCGAGCACCACCCGGTTGACCTCTGGCACTTCGTTGGTGATACGCGTCGAGATCCGCTCCAAGACCTCGTACGGCACCCGCGTCCAGTCCGCGGTCATCGCGTCCTCACTGGACACCGGCCGCAGCACGATCGGATGCCCGTACGTGCGCCCGTCGCCCTGTACGCCCACCGACCGCACGTCGGCCAGCAGCACCACCGGGCACTGCCAGATCAGATTGTCCAGCCCCGCGGTGGTCAGTTCCTCCCGCGCGATCGCGTCAGCACGGCGCAGTGTGTCCAGCCGCCCCGCGGTGACCTCGCCGACGATCCTGATGCCCAGACCCGGCCCCGGAAACGGCTGGCGCGCAACGATTTCCTCGGGCAGGCCCAACTCGCGGCCCACCGCGCGGACCTCGTCCTTGAACAGCAGTCGCAGCGGCTCCACCAGCGTGAAGTTCAGGTCGCGCGGCAGACCGCCGACGTTGTGATGGCTCTTGATGTTCGCGGTCCCGCTGCCCCCGCCGGACTCTACGACGTCCGGGTACAGCGTGCCCTGCACCAGAAACTTGACCTCAGAGCCACTGTCCCCCACCAGGTCTCGCACCGCGCCCTCGAACGTGCGGATGAACTCCCGGCCGATGATCTTGCGCTTGCCTTCCGGGTCGGACACCGCGCAAAGCGCCTCGAGGAACCTGTCCGCCGCGTCGACGGTGACCAGCCGGGCGCCGGTGGCCGCCACGAAATCGCGCTCGACCTGGGCGCGTTCGCCCGCGCGGAGCAAGCCGTGGTCGACGAACACACACGTCAACCGGGCGCCGATCGCGCGTTGCACCAGCGCTGCCGCCACGGCGGAGTCCACGCCGCCGGACAGCCCGCAGATGGCCCGCCCGTCGCCGATCTGCGCGCGCACCTGCTCGACCAGAGCGTCGGCGATGTTGGCCGGCGTCCAAGTGGAGTCGATGCCGGCGAACTCGTGCAGAAAGCGACTCAGTACCTGCTGCCCGTGCGGGGTGTGCAATACCTCAGGGTGGTACTGCACCCCCGCCAGTGCGCGCGCCCGGTTCTCGAACGCCGCTACCGGCGCGCCTGCGCTGGTGGCCACCACGTCGAAGCCCTGCGGCGGCGACGTCACCGCGTCCCCATGGCTCATCCACACCGGCTGGGTTTCCGGCAAACCTGAATGCAGCTCGCCCCCAACCACTTTCAGTTCGGTTCTGCCGTACTCGCTGGTGCCGGTGTGGGCGACGGTGCCACCGAGCGCCTGGGCCATCGCCTGAAACCCGTAGCAGATACCGAACACCGGCACACCGAGATCGAACAGCGCCGGATCCAGCTGCGGGGCGCCGTCGGCGTAGACGCTGGCCGGACCACCGGATAGCACGATCGCCTGGGGGTCCTTGGCCTTGATGTCCTCGACGGTGGCGGTGTGCGGCACCACCTCCGAGTAGACCCTGGCCTCCCGCACCCGCCGAGCGATCAATTGCGCGTACTGCGCGCCGAAGTCGACCACCAGTACCGGTCGGGCGGGTTCGGTCACGCGGCCAGTCTAGGGCGGGCGTTCAGTCCTTGCGGCGCAGCATCCAGGCCGGCACCCAGTGCGTCACCGCGCGGCTGTTGGCGCCGTAGCTCACCGGGTAGGTGACCAGGCCCCACCAGTTGCCCTGCTCGCACAGGCCCCAGCAGCACAGCCGCCCCTCGACGACCTTGTGCATCTGCAAGCCCGCCGGGTGATAGCCACCGCGGCGATGTGGCTCGCGAGGAAACAGCGCGGCCAGGTCGACCAGGACCACCATGGGCGGCTCGACCGCCCGAAACGCCTCCGGCACCGGCTGGCCGCTGTAGTTGATCCCCTGCAGATCGCCCACTGTTCGATCATACGTTCGACGAATTTCAGGTGGAAGCGCTGCGCTCAGCGGGTACGAGGGGACAGAGGGGAAGTGAGGATTGCATGCTGGGGCTGCCCGAGGAGATTCGTGCCTGCTTGTTCGACCTCGACGGAGTGCTGACGGACACGGCTAGCGTGCACCGCACGGCCTGGAAGACGATGTTCGACGTTTTCCTGCAGCAGCGGGCCGGGGACGACTTCGTCCCCTTCGACGACGCGGCCGATTACCAGACGTACGTCGACGGCAAGAAGCGCGAGGACGGGGTGCGTTCCTTCCTCGCCAGCCGCGGCATCGAACTGCCGGAGGGCGATCCGGACGACGATCCCGACGCCGACACCGTCCACGGCCTGGGCACCCGCAAGAACGACATGTTCCAGCAGAAGCTCAGCGAAGACGGTGTCCAGGTTTTCGAGGGGTCGCGGCGATACCTGGAGGCGGTCTGCGAGGCAGGGCTGAAGGTCGCGGTGGTGTCGGCCAGCGCCAACACTCGCGACGTGCTGGCAATCACCGGCCTCGACAAGTTCGTGCAGCTCCGGGTCGATGGGGTGACGCTGCGCAACGAGCACATCCCCGGCAAGCCCGCCCCGGATTCCTTCCTTCGGGCCGCTCAGCTTCTACAGGTCGGCCCGCCGGAAGCGGCCGTCTTCGAGGATGCGCTGTCCGGCGTCGCCGCGGGACACGCCGGGAACTTCGGCGTCGTCGTCGGCGTCGACCGGGTGGACCAAGCAGAAGCGTTGCGGCGCAACGGCGCCGACATCGTCGTCACCGACCTGGCGGACCTGCTGTGATCGCGCACGACGCCTATCCGGTAGAGCCGTGGCAGGTCCGCGAGACCCGGCTGGACCTCGATCGGCTGGCCCAGTCCGAGTCGCTGTTCGCGTTGTCCAACGGCCATATCGGCCTGCGGGGCAACCTCGACGAGGGCGAGCCGTACGGTCTTCCGGGCACCTACCTCAACTCGTTCTACGAGTGCCGCCCACTCCCCTACGCCGAAGCCGGGTTCGGATACCCGGAGGCCGGCCAGACCATGATCGACGTGACCAACAGCAAGATCCTGCGGCTGCTGGTCGACGACGAGCCGCTCGACGTCCGCTACGGCCAATTGCTCGACCACGAGCGGGTTCTCGACATGCAGGCCGGCACCCTGCAGCGGCGAGCGCGCTGGGAGTCCCCGGCCGCCAAGAAGGTCGAGGTGCGCTCCACCCGGCTGGTCTCGCTGACACAGCGCAGCGTGGCAGCCATCGAATACGTCGTGCAGGCACTCGACGAATTCGCGCTCATCACAGTGCAATCCGAGCTCGTCGCCAACGAAGACCAGCCGCGAACGTCACGCGACCCACGGGTGGCTGCCGTGTTGACCAACCCGCTCGAGCCGGTGCATCACGAAACCACCGACCAGGGCGCGATTCTCGGACACCGGACACGGTTGAGCGAGCTGGCGATGACAGCGGCCATGGACCACGAGATCGACGTGCCCGGACGGGTGGAAGCCCATACCGACGCGGCCGACGACTGGGCGCGCACCACGGTGATCTGCGGACTGCGGCCGGGCCAGGAACTGCGCATCGTGAAGTACCTGGCATACGGCTGGTCGAGCCTGCGTTCGCGGCCCGCGCTGCGCGACCAAGCCGCCGCCGCCATAGCCGGTGCGCGCTACCGCGGCTGGCAGGGCCTGCTCGACGCGCAGCGTGACCACCTCGACGACTACTGGGACAGCGCCGACGTCGAGGTCGAGGGCGACGCCGACTGCCAGCAGGCCGTGCGGTTCGGGCTGTTCCACGTGCTGCAGGCCAGTGCACGCGCCGAAGGGCGCGCGATCCCCGGCAAAGGACTGACCGGCAACGGATATGACGGCCACGCATTCTGGGACACCGAGGGGTTCGTGCTGCCGGTGCTCACCTACACCGCGCCGAACGCTGCCGCAGACGCACTGCGGTGGCGGGCATCCACACTGCAACTGGCCAAACACCGAGCTGCCGAACTCGACCTCGAGGGCGCGGCCTTCCCGTGGCGCACGATCCGCGGTCAGGAGTGCTCGGCCTACTGGCCGGCCGGCACCGCCGCGTGGCACGTGACCGCCGATGTCGCAATGGCATTCGAGCGCTACCGCATCGTCACCGGCGACGACTCACTCGAAAAAGAGTGCGGCTTGGCGGTTTTGGTGGAAACCGCCCGCATGTGGCGCTCGCTGGGCCACCACGACCGCCACGGGATGTGGCATCTCGACGGCGTCACCGGTCCCGACGAGTACACGGCGATCGTCCGCGACAACGTGTTCACCAACCTGATGGCGGCAGGCAACCTGCGTGCCGCAGCTGCGGCATGCGCTCGAGATCCCGAGGCGGCACGGCAGATGGGTGTCAGCACCGAGGAGATGGCGGCCTGGCGCGACGCCGCCGACGCGGCCCACATCCCGTACGACGAAGACCTGGGTGTGCACGAGCAGTGCGACGGCTTCACGACGCTGACGGAGTGGCAGTTCACCGAGAACACCACTTACCCGCTGCTGATGAACGAACCGTACGTGCGGCTGTATCCGGCGCAGGTGTGCAAGCAGGCCGACCTGATCCTGGCGATGCACTGGCAGGGCCACGCTTTCACCGCCGAGCAGAAGGCGCGCAACGTCGACTATTACGAACGGCGCACGACGCGCGACTCGTCGTTGTCGGCATGCACCCAGGCGGTGTTGTGCGCCGAGGTGGGTCACCTCGAGTTGGCGCACGACTACACCTACGAAGCCGCGATGGTGGACCTGCGCGACCTGCACGCCAACACCCGCGACGGCCTGCACATGGCTTCGCTGGCCGGGGCGTGGACGGCGCTGGTCTCCGGATTCGGCGGCCTGCGTGACGACGAAGGCATGCTGGCATTGGACCCGCACCTGCCCGACGGCATCTCGTGCCTGCGATTCCGGTTGCGGTGGAGGGACTTTCGGCTGATGGTGAACGTCGATCACGAAAACGCCACCTACACGCTGCGCGACGGACCCCACGGCGAGCTGACGATTCGGCACGCCGGGGAAGAGCTCACGCTCAGCACCGACTCGCCGTCGACCGTCGCGTTACGCAGCTGCCACCCGCTGCTGCCGCCACCACCTCAGCCGCCGGGCTGCGAGCCGAAACAGCGCCGCTGACTACCGCGTTCAGCCGGCCGAGCTGACCGGCTCGATCGGCAGCCGTCGCAGTGCCCCGGGCGCGTCCGCAGGCACCGCAGGGTGCTGCGGCGGGATCGGGTCGAGCCGCCGGTACGCCTCGCCCTGAGCGGGCCGCAGGTCCGTCTCACCCTTGTTCGGCCACAGCGACGCCGCCCGCTCGGCCTGCGCGGTGATCGAAAGCGACGGATTCACACCGAGATTCGCCGATATCGACGCGCCGTCGACGACCAGCAGCGTCGGGTAGCCGTAGACCCGCTGGTACGGGTCGATGACGCCGGTCTGCGGGCTGTCGCCGATCGCCGCGCCGCCGAGGTAGTGCGCGGTCAGCGGGATATTGAACAGCTCGCCCCACGTACCGCCGGCGACGCCGTCGATCTTGGCGGCGACCCGTCTGGTCACCTCGTTGCCCACCGGGATCCACGTCGGGTTCGGCTCGCCGTGGCCCTGCTTGCTGGTGACACGGCGGAACCCGAGCTTGGTGCGCCGGCTGAAGGTGGTGATCGAGTTGTCGAGGTGCTGCATCACCAGCATGATCATCGTCCGCTCGCTCCAGCGCCGCGGGTTCAGCAGCCGGATGGTGCCGCGCGGGTTCTCGCCGACCTGCGCCACGAACTGCCTCCAGCGCGGCACGTCGCTGCCCTCGGGACCGTCGCCGTCGGTCATCAGCGTCTGCAACAGGCCCATCGCGTTGGAGCCCTTGCCGTAACGGCACGGCTCGACGTGGGTGTCGGAGGTCGGGTGGATCGACGACGTGATCGCGACACCGTGCGTGAGGTCCAGGTCCGGGGTCACCTTGTAGCGTCCCGCGCCGACGATCGACTCGGAGTTCGTGCGGGTCAGCACACCCAGCTTCTCGGAGATGCCGGGCAGTCGGCCGGTGTCGCGCATCTTGAACAGCAGCTTCTGGGTGTTGAACGTGCCGGCGGCGAGAACCAGGTGCTGTGCCGTGAACGACTTGCGTTGCTTGCGCAGCCAACGGCCGGTCACCACGGTGTCGACGCGCCAGCTGCCGTCGGGCTGCTGCTCGAACCCGGTCACCGTCCGCATCGGAAACACTTGTGCGCCAGCGCTTTCCGCGAGGCCGAGGTAGTTCTTCACCAACGTGTTCTTGGCGCCGTAGCGGCAGCCCGTCATGCAGGAGCCGCACTCGATGCAGCCGGTGCGCTCCGGGCCGGCGCCGCCGAAGTAGGGGTCGGCCACCGTCTTGCCCGGCGCCTTCTGCTCGTCGGGCCCGAAGAACACCCCGACCGGGGTGGGCACGAACGTGTCGCCGACGCCCATCTCGTCGGCGACCTCCTTCATGATGCGGTCGGCGTCGGTGAACGTCGGGTTCTTGACCACGCCCAGCATCCGCTGCGCCTGCTCGTAGTGCGGCATCAGCTCGGCGCGCCAGTCGGTGATGTGCGACCACTGCTTGTCGGCGAAGAACGGCTCCGGCGGCACGTACAGCGTGTTGGCGTAGTTCAGGGACCCGCCCCCGACACCCGCGCCGCCGAGGATCATCACGTTGCGCAGCAAGTGAATTCGCTGAATGCCGTACATGCCCAGCTTGGGCATCCACAAGAACTTGCGCAGGTTCCACGAGGTCTTGGCGAACTCGGGGTCGGCGAACCGGCGGCCGGCCTCGAGCACGCCGACGCGGTAGCCCTTCTCGGTCAGGCGCAGTGCGGTGACACTGCCCCCGAAACCGGAACCGATGATGAGGACGTCGAAATCGGGCTGCATACCGCCAGTATGCCTTCCGCGCGAACAGACGCTAAATCGCCCAAAATCCGCCGGGTAATGCGATTCCGCGCCTGCTCGCGGGGTGACTAAGAGGTGACGGTCAGGCCGACCTTCTGGAATTCCTTGAGGTCGCAGTAGCCCGCCTTGGCCATCGACCTACGCAGGCCGCCGACGAGGTTCAGCGAACCGAACGGGTCGTCGGACGGGCCGTTCAGCACTTGCCCTAGGGGAGCCCGCTCCCCGACGGCCACCTGCAGCAGCGCACCGCGCGGCAACGACGGGTGTGCGGCCGCCGACGGCCAGAACCAGCCGCCGCCCAGCGCCTCGGCCGCCACCGCGAGCGGCGTGCCGAGCACCACCGCGTCCGCGCCGCACGCGATCGCCTTGGCCAGGTCGCCGGAGGTGTGGATGTCGCCGTCGGCCAGCACATGCACGTAGCGGCCCCCGGTCTCGTCGAGGTACTCGCGGCGCGCCGCGGCGGCGTCGGCGATGGCGGTGGCCATCGGCACGCTGATGCCCAGCACCTCGTCGCTGGTGGTGACCCCGCTGGTGGAGCCATAGCCGACGATGACGCCCGCGGCGCCGGTGCGCATCAGGTGCAGGGCGGTGCGGTGGTCGAGCACCCCGCCGGCGACGACGGGCACGTCCAGCTCGGCGATGAACGTCTTGAGGTTGAGCGGCTCGCCGTCGCGGGCCACCCGCTCCGCGGACACGATCGTGCCCTGGATGACCAGCAGGTCGATGCCGGCCTGCACCAGCACCGGCGTCAGCGAGCGCGCGCTCTGCGGGCTGACTCGCACCGCGGTGATCACGCCCGCGTCGCGGACCCGCGCGACGGCCGCCCCGAGCAGGTCCGGATCCAGCGGCGCGGCGTGCAGTTGCTGCAGGAGCCGGATCGCCGCCGAGGGTTCCGGCTCCTTCTCCGCGGCTTCGATGACCTCGGCGATCTTCTCCTCGACGTCGGCGTGCCGGCCGATCAGGCCTTCGCCGTTGAGGATCCCGAGTCCGCCGAGCCGGCCCAGCTCGATCGCGAACTCCGGCGACGCCAGCGCGTCGGTAGGGTGCGACAGCACCGGTATGTCGAATCGGTAGGCGTCGAGCTGCCAAGTCGTCGACACGTCCTTCGAGGAGCGAGTGCGCCGCGACGGGACGATATTGACGTCGTCGAGCTCGTAGGTGCGGCGAGCAGTTGCGGCCCATGCCGATTTCGACCATGTCGCGCATGTCAACTCCCGTTCACCGCGAGATGCACGTTACGCAGAGAAAGTGCGAGTGGCGGCCTGCATAACGTGAATTTCGGCGCCATCGTCACCCGGCGGCTCATCGGTTGTAGTAGTTCGGCGCTTCGACGGTCATCGTGATGTCGTGCGGATGGCTTTCCTTCAGGCCGGCCGCGGTGATCTGGACGAACTGCGCGTGCTGCAGGTGCTCGATGGTCGCCGAGCCGGTGTAGCCCATTGCCGCGCGCAGGCCGCCGGTGAGCTGGTGGATGACGGTGGCCAGCGGGCCGCGGAACGGCACCCTGCCCTCGATGCCCTCCGGCACCAGCTTGTCCTCGGAGAGCACGTCGTCCTGGAAGTAGCGGTCCTTGGAGAACGACTTGTTCTCGCGACCGCGCATCGCCCCCAGCGACCCCATGCCGCGGTAGCTCTTGAACTGCTTGCCGTTGACGAAGATCAGGTCGCCGGGCGCTTCGGCGGTGCCGGCCAGCAACGAACCCAGCATCGCCGCGGACGCACCCGCGGCAAGCGCCTTGGCGATGTCGCCCGAATACTGCAGGCCCCCGTCGGCGACCACCGGCACACCGGCGGGCGCGCAGACCGTCACCGCCTCCAGGATTGCCGTGATCTGCGGTGCTCCGACACCGGCCACCACCCTCGTGGTGCAGATGGACCCGGGCCCGACGCCGACCTTCACCGCGTCCGCCCCCGCGTCCACCAGCGCCGCGGCTCCGCTACGGGTGGCCACGTTGCCGCCGATCACCTCAACCTTCTCGCCGACCTCGGCTTTCAGCTTGCCGACCATCTCGAGCACCAGACGGTTGTGCGCATGCGCGGTGTCGACGATCAGGACGTCGGCGCCGGCGTCGACGAGCGCCATCGCCCGTACCCAGGAGTCGTCGCCGGTGCCGATGGCCGCGCCGACGAGCAGCCGGCCGTCGCTGTCCTTGGTGGCCAATGGATGCTGCTCCGTCTTGACGAAGTCCTTGACCGTGATCAGCCCGGTGAGCCGCCCGTGTCCGTCGACGATCGGGAGTTTCTCGATCTTGTTGCGCCGCAACAGCCCTAAGGCTGCATCTGCGGTGACGCCCTCGCGCGCGGTGATAAGCGGGGCCTTGGTCATGACCTCCGACACACGCTTGCTCTGGTCGACCTCGAAGCGCATGTCGCGGTTGGTGATGATGCCGACGAGAGCGCCGGTGTTGTCGACCACCGGCAAGCCGGAGATCCGGAACCGCGCGCACATCGCGTCCACTTCGGAAAGCGTGTTGTCCGGCGAGCAGGTCACCGGATCGGTGACCATGCCGGCCTCCGACCGCTTCACCATCTCGACCTGGCCGGCCTGCTCGGCCACCGACAGGTTGCGGTGCAGCACGCCCATTCCGCCCGCACGGGCCATCGCGATCGCCATGCGCGCCTCGGTGACGGTGTCCATCGCCGAGCTGACCAGCGGCACCCTCAGGCGGATCTTCTTGGTCAGCTGGCTGGAGGTGTCGGCGGCGGCCGGGATCACGTCGGAGGCGGCCGGAAGCAGCAGCACGTCGTCGAAGGTGAGCCCCAGCATTGCGATCTTGTGGGGATCGTCGCCGCCGGTGCGCACGGGGGCGGCGATAGGGCGGGAAACAGCCGAATCCACCGAAGTATGACCGTCTGTTATCGACATCGGGAGGGCCTCCATCGGGCGGGGCTAGGTGCTCATCCTATCGGTAACGACGGTATCGCCGTGGTTGACGACGCCGTGGCGCAGGCCTGCACGCCGCTGGCGGAATGTCGGACCGGCTAGCTACTGTAGAGGCGTGCGCGACCAGCTCCCCCCGGGTTTGCCACCCGACCCCTTCGCCGACGATCCGCTGGACCCGTCGGCGGCGTTGGACGATATCGAGCCGGGGCAGCCGCTCGATCCTCAGGAGCGCGTTGCCGTAGAAGCCGATCTCGCAGATCTGGCGGTGTACGAAGCGTTGTTGGCGCACAAGGGAATTCGTGGCTTGGTGGTGTCGTGCGACGATTGCCAGCAAGACCACTACCACGACTGGGACATGCTGCGCGCCAACCTGTTGCAGCTGTTGGTCGACGGTACGGTCCGGCCGCACGAGCCGGCCTACGATCCCGAACCCGACACATATGTGACGTGGGATTACTGCCGCGGCTACGCCGACGCCTCGCTGAACGAGGCCACGTCGGATCCCGACGGGTACCGCTGATCCGCTTCTAGCCTTCCGGCGTCGTGGGCGCCACCGTCGGCACAGCTGTGCGCTGGGTCGCGGGGGCCTGGGTTGCCGTGGGCTGCGGCGCCGTCGCGGTCGGCGCCGGAATCGTCGCCGTGGGCTGCGGCGCCGTCGCAGTGGCCGCCGGAACGGTTGCGGCGGTGGTGACGACGGCCGCGGTGGGCTGCGGCGCATTCGGGGTCGGCAGCGGCGTGGTCGCGGTCGGCGCCGGAGCGGTCCTCGGCACCTGCGTCGTCGCTGTCGGCAACGGCCCGGTCGCGGTCGGCAGCGGCGTCGCCGTGGGCAGCGGCGCCGTGGGCGTCGGCAGCGGCCCACCGACCGTCGGCAACGGCCCGGTCGGGGTGGGCAGCGGCCCGGTCACCGTCGGCAACGGCCCGGTGGGGGTGGGCTGCGCGCCGGTGGGCAACGGGCCCGTCGGCGTAGGCAACGGCGAGGTGGCGGTCGGCACTGGCGTCGAGACCGTCGGCGTTTCGGCCGACGTCGACGTCGCCTCCGGCGCCACGGGCACCGGCAGCAGCGTCAACGGCGACGAGGGCAGCGGCGGGAGCGGCTCGCCCGGCGGCGGCAACGTCGCCTCGGGATTGCGCTGGATCACCTGGACGGCCAACGTGTTGTACTGCTCGACCAGCTGCTGCTGGTCGGCGACGTCGCCGACGGTCTGGACAGTGGTGGACAACGTCTGGAGCTGTTGCTGTGCCTCGTCCCACTTGCCCTCTTGGACCAGCTGCCGGACCTGCGCCAGCTGCTGGGAGGCCAGCGACACCGCGTCGTTGCGGGTCTGGGTCGATTCGCCGAACAGCATGCTGCGCAGGCCGTAGAGCGCATCGCCCGGCCCGGCGCCGTAGACGACGGCGCCGAACCCGCCGAGGCACAGCATCGCGGCGGCCACAGAACCGACGACGGTCAACCCGAACCGGTGGCGTCGCGGCAAATCCTGTTTCTTGTTCAGCGCGGCGGACGCCTGCGCCAAGGTCACCACGTGGCTGTCCGGGCGGCTGCGCACGTCGTCACGCCAGGCACCGAGCATCGCCGACAACGGATCCACGGGCGACATCCGCGCCCCGGACGCGAGCGCGTCGACGAATCGGTCGGTGCGCATGACAGCGTCGAGGTTGGGGTCGTGCTCAGGCATAGCCGGCCCCGATCATCTCTTCGCGCAGCCGCGCCAACGCGCGGTGCTGCGCGACACGCACGGCACCTGCGGAACTGCCGACGGCTTCGGCTGTCTCCTCCGCGGAGAGTCCCACGACGACCCGCAGGATCAGGATTTCGCGCTGCTTCTCCGGCAGCACTTGCAGGAGGGCGTTCATCCGGGCTGACGCTTCGGCGTCGAGCGCCATCTGCTCGGGTCCGGCCTCGAACGTGGGCCGCTCGGGGATGACCTCGGTGGGCTCGGCACGGTTGCGCGCGGCCGCACGGTGGGCGTCTGCCACCTTGTGAGCCGCGATGCCGTACACGAACGCCAAGAAGGGCCTCCCCTGGTCCCTGTAGCGAGGCAACGCCGTGATGGCGGCCAAGCACACCTCCTGAGCCACATCGTCTGCTGACAGACCGCTGCGTTCTGCCGTCCCGAGCCTTGCTCGGCAATACCGGACGACGATCGGGCGAACGATCTCCAGCACTTCGCGGAGTGCGCCCCGATCCCCCGCCACCGCGTCAGCAACGACGGCATCGAGGCGATCTCCCGAATTTGTCATCGACGACGAGGTCTCCAACGTTACGAGCCGAGCGCTTCCCGGCGACGTATCGACAATAACGATCCAACAACGTTGCGCAGGTTCACCGGCGCCAAACGCCACCGGCGCGGCGCACCTGCTGCGCGCAGGTGTCGCGTATCGCGATCATCTTCGCGGCCGCGACGGCGTCGCCGACGATGTCGGCCAGCAAACTCGCCAACGCCCATCGCAGCGGCACCAGGCCCAGCGTGGCCGCCGCCGAGAGCGCGTCCCCGGCAACGGTCTGCGCCTCGGCGATGCGGCCGGCGCTGCACAGTGCCGCGGCGTACACCGTCTGCGTTTTCACGCGGTGCCGCGCCGAGGGGTGGCCGGCCGCCAACTCGACTGCCCGCTCGGCGTGCGTTACCGCTTCGGAACCGTTGCCGCGCACCATCTCCAGTTCGGCGGCCACCCATTGCCAGCGCAGCGGCAACCGAGCCGCCGTCGACCGTTCGAGCGGGTCCCGGGCCCGGTCGAGCAGCGCCGCCGAGGCCGCGAACCGCGCCATCCCCAACGCGTCGGCGGCCAGCCCGAGCAGCGCGTCGACGCGCGCCTCGGGGTCGGCTGCTGCGAGCACCAGGCCTCGGCCATCCCAGCGGCACGCGTCTTTATGGCCCCCCAACTGACGGATGAACGACGCCTGCGTGCTGTGCGCCAGCGACGCCAGCGGCCCGGCGGTCACCTGGCGGCGCAGCGCCGTCAGGTCAGCTGTCGCGCTGCCATAGCGACCCTGGCCGCCGGCCGCGACCGCGCGCAACCACAGTTCCCGAGGTGTGGTGGCCGCCGGCAACGGCCATCGTCCAGGGTCGTCGCCGAACGCCGCGGCGGCGAGCGACACGTCAGTCATGGGCACGGGTTAACAGTTCGTGGTCTGGATGTTAACGCCATGTCAACCGCCTAATGGGTTGGTGGAAATCCGCCGCGACACCATCGTCTATCCAACTGCGGAAATCACTGGGCGGCCGTCGCGACGACGTTCGTGGATATCACGTTGATCGCTGTCTATGGGTCGCAATGATGAACGTGATGTAAATTCTGGGCCTGCAGTTATGCCGTAGCGCACAGTACGTAGGTATTGACGGCGTTTCGCAAGCACCCCTACCTTGTCAGCACGAGTAGTCATCGGCGACATGTCTCGGAATCGTTCCGCAACTCACCGTCCAGTGAAGCTTCGCGAATTGGACTCGGCGAGAGGGGTTTTCCATGCCGCAGACGCAACAGCTGCCCGGACCGAACGCTGACATCTGGGATTGGCAGATGCAGGGTTTGTGCCGAGGTGTCGATTCGTCGATGTTCTTCCATCCCGACGGCGAACGGGGTCGTGCCCGCGCGCAGCGGGAGATGCGGGCCAAAGAGATGTGCCGAAGTTGCCCGGTGATCGCCCAGTGCCGCTCGCACGCGCTGTCGGTAGGCGAGCCGTACGGCATCTGGGGCGGCCTGTCCGAAGGCGAGCGTGAACTGCTCCTGAAACGCGGCATCCGCCGCACCGCCTGACCACGCAAACCCGAGAGCCCCCGACACGAACCGTCTTGCGCTTGCGGTCAGAATGGCGCGCTCCGCATCCGAAGGGCGACCACGACGAATTTCGCATCGACGCCGCCGGACTTCACGTCGTTCGCGCCGGCGTCCCTCTACGGACTGTGCCGGACCGTGTTGTCTACAGGTGCCCTCCGGACCGGCCCCGGGGGGTAATAGAAAGCCGAACTACATCCACCAATGTAAAGGTTGCACCAATTCTTGAGGGTGATCAGTTCTTGGCTGGGCGCGCCAGCGCTCACACTTCCACCGGACAGCCCAGGGCCACACGCGGGGATCACGATGCCGTTTGGAGTCGTGATCAGGCAATTATCGGCAACCGGGCGCGGCTCAGTTTCCGCAGTGCGGCCGGTGAGAATGGCGGTCGCGGGAATGACGACGACTACACCGGCCAACGCACCCGCAAAAATTAGGCGAGGTAGGCGTCGAAACGTCGCCCTGAAGCGAGTGGTTCGCGCCGTCACCAGGATACCGACCACGACAGCCTGAAAAGCGACGAAAGCGATGGCTGCTATAGAAACCATGATTCGACACCTGGTCTCGGTTGCCCGAATCAAGTACACGCCCTATTCGGGCGCCTGTCTATGCACACGGTGGTTCAAAATCCGACGAGGGAAGTGAGATCGTGTAGCTGGCTCTTATGGGCGTGGCCGTGATGACGGTGGTGGTCGTCTTCCTCCTCGGCCGGCTAGTCCACCATCGCCATCTCTGTGGTAGTGGATGACAGCCATACGGGCGCTCAGCGAGGCTTCCTGGATTAGGTCGGCGAGGTTCGCGCACACCGACGGAGATCAATTCAAGCCGTAGGCCTAGCCGGCCGCCGATAGTCTTTTGCCATGCAGTCAGTGCTGTTCACGCTTGGGCTGGTCCTGTTCCTGCTCGGCCTGCTCACCGGGTTCGCCGTCCCGGCACTGAAGAACCCACGCATGGCGCTGTCAAGCCATCTCGAGGCGGTCCTCAACGGCATGTTCCTTGTGCTGCTCGGCCTACTCTGGCCGCACATCAACTTGCCCGACGCCTTGGAGATCACCGCGGTCATGCTTATCGTGTACTCCGCTTACGCGAACTGGCTGGCGGCGCTACTCGCAGCTGCATGGGGCGCCGGTCGCAAACTTGCGCCGATCGCGGCGTCCGGGCACGAGGCCTCCGCCGTCAAGGAGGGGTTCGTCAATTTTCTGTTGGTGTCCCTGTCCCTGTCGATCGTGGTCGGCGTGGGCATCGTCATCGTCGGACTCTGACGACGACCTGCCGGTATGACGCGCGCGAAGCTTCGCCAAGACAGAGCGGCCCCCGGCTTTCAGGACCGGGGGCACGCTGAGCCATTCACCTAGTGGTGGTGGTGATGACCGTGGCCATGGTCGTCTTCCTCCTCGGCCGGCTTCTCGACAATTGCAGTCTCGGTGGCGGCGGATTGCAGCCGCTCGGCGTCGGTAACCGCTTGAGTCGTCGCCCGCTTACGTGTGTTCTGCAGCATGCCCGCGGGCGCGGCGGTGACCGTGATCGCTGTCCGCGCGTCTCATCCGGGACACATGCTCACCGCTCAGGTGACCCGGGTCCAGGGTTGACAGTTCTGCGACTCGAAGGCCTTGACCGTCGAGTTGATATTCGCGTACATCGGACCGATAGATATATTCGTCGCGACCACATTGTCCTTATTCGCATCAGGCGTGCTATAGGTAAACCACACGCACATCGAGTCCTGTGTCGGCACATCGTTTATCCAAACCCCGAAGGTCGACGCCGACCCGCCCGTGTGGTAAAGGCCCGGCGCAATGTCAGGCCCGACGAGAAAGAAACCGTTCCCCGGGATTGGGTCCATCGGGTCGGCACCGGCCGGTGACACAAACGCGATCGCCGCCACAGAGGCAAAAAGCCCGGCCGCTGCGTGAGGCAGACGCGTCAGGGGCATACTTCCCTCGTCATCTAGTTGCCGATTCCATTGGCAGCGTATGCCCTCGGCCAGGCTTGCACGCAAGATAGCTAGATTCAGGAATTTCGGTCGCCTAAACGAAACACCCCCGGCCGAACGACCGGGGGTGCTCCGAATTGCTTCACTCAGTGGTGATGATGACCGTGGCCGTGGCCGTGGTCATCCTCTTCCTCGGCTGGCTTCTCGACGATCGCCGTCTCGGTGGTGGTGGATTACACAGCCATGCGTGCTTTCGTCGTTGTCCCAAGTCGGCGGAGTACGGCGCGTATCGGTTACCCGCGAAAGCGCTGGTAGACAGGCTGCTAGCAAAACAGCCGCGGCCTGCAATCTTTAGTGGTGCTAGTGCAACCGCTACGTAGCCGTGTGTGAGCCTCGGCGTACCACGTCTCTACTGCTACAAATCGCCCTCAGTCGCCGGGTGACGCCGGGGTGCAGTAAGCGCGGCGAACCGGGCGACCGCGCTTAAGCCGAGTAGGGAGTCGTGAGCACGTGGAGCCAGCGCAGATTCGGCTCAGATGGGATGGGCGTGCGACCTGTGCAGGACCTCGAAGCGGTACTCGCCGCTGACGTAGCGCCCGCTGCCGCGGGCACCCTTTTCAGGAGCTCGGTGTCGCCGTCGCTCGACACGTACATCGTGGGGCCAGTGATCTTCTCGCCGACGCCGCGAAGGTCCGATAGCGGGATCGCGCGATACCAGTTGAGGGCGGCGGTGAGCACTCCGGGCTCGGCCACTGCGCGGGCATCGCGGTCAGCGGCATCAGAGGGTGGCTTAGCCTTCGACTGCATGAACGTCGACAGCCTGGAGGCATTCCCGTCCCTGTCCAGGAAGTATCGCTCCGGAATGCAGGGCAAGTGGAAGAAGTAGATGTTTCACTGAAGCGAAGGAGCGCTCCATGACCACCACAGCGGATGCCGTCATCATCGGAGCCGGAGTCGTCGGCTCCTCCACCGCCTTGGAGCTGTCACGGCGTGGACTAAACGTGCTCGTGGTCGATAAGGCCGGTGGCGCCGGCATGGGATCGACCAGCGCATCCAGTGCCATCATCCGGTTCAACTACTCGACCTGGGAAGGTGTCGCCGCTTCCTGGGAATCGAAGTTCCGCTGGGAGGAGTGGGAAGAGCACCTGGGCTACCGGGATCCCAATGGATTGGCCCGGTTCCATCGATGCGGCAAGATCCTTCTCGACGTCCCCGTAATCCCACCGCAGCGGATGATCGACCTCTTCGACCGCGCAGGTATCCCCTATGAGGTGTGGGACGCCGAAATGCTGGCGAAGCGAGTGAGCGGCATCGACACCGGTTCCTTCTACCCGCCCAAGCGAGTGGATTCAGAGGAGTTCTTCGAAGACCCGCACGGCGACCTCGGAGCTCTGTATACCCCCGATGGTGGTTACGTCGACGACCCGCGCCTCGCCGCTGCCAACCTCGCGGCGGCAGCCGCGCACCGGGGTGCCCGCTTCGCTTTCCGCCGCCAGGTCAGTTCAATCGGCCGCGTCGGCGATGTGTGGCGCGTGGCGATCGACGGACAGGAATCGATCGAGGCACCCATCGTCGTGAACGCAGCTGGCCCGTGGTCCAGCGCCGTCAACAAGATGGTCGGGGCCACAGGCGATTTCACGATCAGAGTGGCCCCAATGCGCCAAGAGGTGCACCATGTCCAGGCGCCTCCTTCCCTCCGGGCCCCGGACGCCGACTTCCCTGCAATCGGGGACTTGGATCTGGGCATCTATGTCCGGCCCGAGTCGGGCGGCAACATGCTCGTCGGCGGCACCGAGCCAGAGTGCGACCCGCTTGAGTGGATCGACGACCCGGATTTGGCCAATCTGAACCCGACAGTGGACCGGTACGAGGCTCAGGTCACCCGCGCCGCTCGACGCTTCCCCGACATGACCGTCCCGAACCGACCGACGGGCATCGCCGGCGTCTACGACGTCGCCGAGGATTGGACGCCGATTTACGACAGGACGGCTCTGCCGGGGTTCTTTGTCGCCATCGGCACGAGTGGAAATCAATTCAAGAATGCCCCCATCATCGGCTTCATCATGGACAGGGTCATCGACGCTGTCGAGAACGGCCATGACCACGACAACGACCCGGTCCACTGCACATGTCCGCACACTGGTCACGACCTCAACCTCGGCTCGTTCTCACGGAAGCGCGAGATCAATCCCGACTCCACCGGCACGGTGATGGGATAGGCTCGAGGACCGGCGGTGTAATTACTTGGCAAATCCGCGATTTCGCGCCGGAAGACCGCTTCCTCAGTTGCCTCACCCACTTCGAAAAAGCTCCTTCGAAAGCGACGGTCCATCGTAGGGAGACGAGTTCGTCGGCGATAAGGATGATCTGCCGGTGAGCACGTCGGCGCGGGCTGCGTCGGCGACCTCTAACGAACGAAACACCCCCGGCTGTCGGCGCCGGGGGTGCTCGGTTTTGTTGTGCTCCCTCAGTGGGCACGTCAGTGGTGATGATGACCGTGGCCGTGGCCGTGGTCATCCTCTTCCTCGGCCGGCTTCTCGACGATCGCCGTCTCGGTGGTGAGGATCATCCGCGCCACCGAAGCGGCGTTGAGCACAGCAGACCGCGTCACCTTCACCGGGTCGACGATGCCGTCCGCGACGAGGTCGCCGTAGGTCATCGTCGCGGCGTTCAGGCCCTGCCCCTTGGGCAGCCCGGCAACCTTGTTCACGGCAACGGAGCCGTCCAGACCCGCGTTGGCAGCGATCCAGTACAGCGGGGCGCTCAGCGCGCCGGCGAACACGTCGACACCCAACGCCGCGTCGCCGGACAGGCTGGCCTTCAGCTCATCGAGCGCAGGGCGGGCGTGCACCAGCGCAGATCCGCCGCCCGCGACGATGCCCTCTTCGACGGCCGCCTTCGCGGCCGCGACCGCATCTTCGACGCTTTCCTTGCGCTCTTTGAGCGCGGTCTCCGTCGCGGCGCCGACCTTGATCACCGCCACGCCGCCGGACAGCTTGGCCAGCCGTTCCTCGAGCTTCTCGCGATCCCAGTCGGAGTCGGTGGTCTCGATCTCGGACTTGAGCTGCTTGGCCCGCGCCGCGATGGCCTCGTCGGTACCGCCGCCGTCGACGATCGTCGTGGTGTCCTTCGTGACGACGACGCGCCTGGCGGTGCCCAGTACCTCGAGCCCGACCTCGCGCAGCAGCAGTCCGACGTCGGGGTTGACCACCTGGCCGCCCGTGACGATCGCGAGGTCGTCGAGGAACGCCTTGCGGCGGTCACCGAAGAACGGCGCCTTTACCGCTACTGCCTTCAGCGTCTTGCGGATGGCGTTGACCACAAGCGTGGACAGCGGCTCGCCCTCGACGTCCTCGGCGATGATCAGCAATGGCTTACCGGCCTGCGCGACCTTCTCCAGCAGCGGCAGGAAGTCGGGCAGCGAGCTGATCTTCTCGCGGTGCAGCAGCACGTAGGCGTCCTCGAGAACCGCCTCCATCGCGTCGAAGTCGGTGATGAAGTACGCCGACAGGAACCCCTTGTCGAACTGCACACCGTCGGTGATCTCCAGCTCGGTGTTCATCGTCGAGGATTCCTCGACGGTGACGACGCCGTCGTGGCCGACCTGGGTCATCGCCTCGGCGACCATCTCGCCGATCTCCTCGTCACGCGACGACACGGTCGCTACCTGTGCGATCGAGTTCTTGTCGGTCACCGGCGTGGCCGCGGCCAGCAGCGCGTCGGACACCGCGTCGGCCGCCTTGCTGATCCCGGTGCCGAGTGCGATCGGGTTCGCGCCCGCGGCGACGTTGCGCAGGCCGCCCTTGATCAGCGCCTGGGCCAGCACGGTGGCCGTGGTGGTGCCGTCGCCTGCGACGTCGTTGGTCTTGGTCGCCACGGACTTGACCAGCTGCGCCCCGAGGTTTTCGAACGGGTCCTCGAGATCGATCTCGCGGGCGATCGTCACCCCGTCATTAGTGACGGTCGGCCCCCCGAATGCCTTGGCCAGCACCACGTGCCGGCCGCGCGGCCCGAGGGTGACCCGCACGGTGTCGGCGAGTTTGTCGACGCCGCGCTCCATCGCGCGCCGCGCGGTCTCGCTGTATTCAATCTGCTTGCTCATCTGGGCCTTTCGACTCGGTCCGTTAACGCGCGCCGCCCCGGAAACCCGCCGCGGGTGCGCGGTGGATCGCCGGGGCGGACACGGAGTGATTACTTGTTGACGACAGCCAGCACGTCGCGGGCCGACAGGATCAGGTACTCCTCGCCGTTGTACTTGATCTCGGTGCCGCCGTACTTGCTGTAGATGACGGTGTCACCCTCGGAGACGTCGAGCGGAATCCGCTTCTCGCCGTCCTCATCCCAGCGGCCGGGACCAACGGCGACGACGGTGCCTTCCTGCGGCTTCTCCTTGGCGGTGTCAGGAATGACCAGACCGGATGCGGTCGTGGTCTCGGCCTCGTTGGCCTGGACGAGAATCTTGTCCTCGAGTGGCTTGATGTTCACCTTCGCCACGATGTGAGCCCTCCACTTATCTGGGTGCGGCCCGGGGTTTTCCCGGGCCTTGGTATCGCCCTTCGGCATTACAGGTTTCGGCATGCGCCACTGCCGCTGGGCCGTCGTCGCGGGTGCCGACCCGAGGGGCAGCGCGCCTGCCACCTAGCACTCTATACACGCGAGTGCTAGCACTCAAGCACGGGCTAGAACACTTGCGATCTGACCACCGGAAGGCCTGGATCGGCGGCCGCATCCAGTGCCGACGGGCGCGCGCCGGCGGCGATCAGATGCGCAGCAAGCGACGCAATCATCGCACCGTTGTCGGTGCACAGCCGGGCCCGGGGCACCCGCAGCGTGATCCCGGCTGCCGCGCAGCGTTCGTCGGCGAGTTCGCGCAGCCGCGAGTTCGCCGCCACGCCGCCGGCGATCAGCAGCGTGGCCACACCAAGGTGCTGGGCTGCGCGCACTGCCTTGGCGGTCAGCACGTCGGCCACCGCCTCCTGAAAGCCCGCGGCGACGTCGGCGGGGTCGTAGCCCGGGTTGCGCTGCAGATAGCGGGCGACGGCGGTCTTCAGGCCCGAGAAGCTGAACGAGTACGGGTCGTCACGCGGACCCGTCATGCCGCGCGGGAACGTCACGGCGTCCCGGTTTCCGGTGCGGGCCAGCTCGTCGAGCGCCCTCCCGCCCGGGTAGCCCAGCCCGAGCAGCCTCGCGACCTTGTCGTAGGCCTCGCCGGCCGCGTCGTCGACGGTGCTGCCCAACTCGATCACCGGCTCGCCCAGGGACCGCAAATGCAGCAGGTTGGTGTGTCCGCCGGACACCAGCAGCCCGACGCATTGGGGCAGCGGGCCGTGGTCGTAGACGTCGGCGGCGAGGTGACCGCCCAGATGGTTGACCGCGTAGAACGGCACCCCCCAGGCCGCTGCGTACGCCTTCGCGGCGGCGACGCCGACCAGCAGCGCGCCGGCCAGACCCGGCCCGATCGTTACAGCGACCGCGTCAGGGCGCTCGATCTGTGCGGTGGCCAGTGCGCGGCGCATCGTCGGGCCGAGCGCCTCGAGATGGGCGCGCGACGCGATCTCGGGGACGACGCCGCCGAACCGCGCGTGCTCGTCGACGCTGGAGGCGACCTCGTCGGCGAGCAATCTTACGTCGCCCGTGGCGCTGAGTTCCGCGATGCCGACTCCCGTTTCGTCGCAGGAACTCTCGATGGCGAGGACGATCATTGGCGCTCCCGGCGCATCGTGTAGGCGTCGGCACCGCTGGCCCGGTAATACCGCTTGCGCAGGCCGACTTCGACGAACCTGGCGCTGCGGTACATCGCGATCGCCGGTTCGTTGTCGGTGCGCACCTCGAGGTAAACCGTTCCGCCGCCTGCATAGTCGAGCAGTTCGCCGAGCAGCCGACGGCCGATGCCCTGGCCCTGGAACGCGGGGTCGACGCCGATGGTGTGGATCTCGTACTCATGCGGCGGCAGGATGCCCAGTCGGGCGATGCCGGCGTAGCCGACCAGCTTGTCGCCACTGCGGGCAGCCACGTAGTGGTTGTGCTTGGCTTCGAGCTCGGACAGGAAAGCCGTTGCAGGCCAGGGGTCGTCGCCCTCGAACACCTGCGCCTCCAGCTCCGCGCACCGTGTGGCGTCGGCGGCAGTGAGCGGGCCGATCGTGACGGTCATCGCGTCAGCGCCCCACGTTCGGCGGGCGTCTTCGCGTCGGGGCGGCGAAGATACAACGGCACCAACGGCGCTGGAGCCGCAGGGCCGGCGACATCTGACCCTGGCGGGGCGGCCCAGTCGACGACGGCGCGTACCAGCCCGCGCGGAGTCGGGTGCGTCGCGTCGAGGCGTGGCAGCGGGAACATCTCCGCATGCTGCGGTGACCCGGCCACTGCGGTTGCGCCTTCGTAGGGGACGTCGGCGGGCGCGTCGACGGCGGGACCGGCGACGCGGACGCCGTCGCGGTAACGCGCCCAGTACACCTCCCGGCGGCGAGCGTCGGTGACGACGAGCACGTCGCCGCTGGTGTGCACGCCGATCGCGTCGAGACTGCACACGCCATACACCGGGATGTCGAGCGCATGGCCGAACGCGGCCGCGGTGGCCATGCCGACCCGCAACCCGGTGAACGGCCCTGGCCCGCAGCCCACCACGACCGCATCGAGGTCGGCCGTGGTGAGGTCCGAGTCACCAAGCGCTGCAACGATGTTCGGGGTAAGCGTCTCGGCATGCGCGCGTGCGTCGACGGTCACCCGTTCGGCCAGGAGTTGCCCGTCACGTACCAACCCTGCCGTCACCGCGGGGGTCGCGGTGTCCAGCGCCAGCACGATCACTTGCTCCACCCCCAGGTGGCCATCCGCGCGTCGGAGTCGTCGTCGTAGCTCAGGCGCACGTCGAGATGACGTTCGGCGAGTCGTTCTGCCAGTCCCTCTCCCCACTCGACGACGACGACGGCGTCGGCCAAATCGGTGTCGAGATCCAGGGAGTCGAGTTCGGCCAAGAGATCCGCGGCGTGCTCGAGCAACCGGTACATGTCGACATGAACCATCGCCGGCGCTCCCGCACGCCGCGCGGGGTGCACACGCGCCAGCACGAACGTCGGCGAGATCACCGCGCCGTCTACATCCATCGCATGCGCGATACCCTTGGCCAGCACGGTCTTTCCCGCACCGAGCGGCCCGGACAGCACCACCACGTCCCCGGCACGCAAGTCCGCACCCAGGCGGGCACCCAACTTGAAGGTGTCCTCAGCGGTGGGCAAGCGCTCATCAGAGGCCCGATGTTCTTCGCGCAAGCGCTCATCACCCACTGCGGCGGACCTTCTCGCGCACCTTGCGAGCCAGCGCGACGAGCTTCGACGAGGTCGCGCGCTGAACCAGCCGGACGAGCGCGTCGTCGATGATTTCCGGCTGCTCCAGCTGCACGAGATGCCCGGCGCCGGGAACGATCACCAGCTCGCACTTCGGCAACGTGACCGCCATTTCCCGCGAGTGACGCACCAGCGTCAGAAGATCCCGGTCGCCGCACGCAATCAGCGTGGGGATTTTGGCGAGCACGGGCAGCGCCGCGCTCTCGTCGTGCACCTCCAGCGCGTGGAGGAACTCGATCATCGTCTCGATCGGCGTGTCGTGAATCATCTTCTCCGAGTACGCCACTACCGCGGGGCTGATCTTGTCGTCACCGTAGGAGGCGGTGCGCAGGATGGGCCTGATCAGCGTTCGTGCCGAACCGCGCGCCCGCAGAACGAGTTTGGGCGAGTAACGGGCGGCGAACCGCACGGCCTCCAGCGCGGGGTTCTTCAGGATCTCCCCCAGCGGGGAGCGCGACACACCCTCGGCTGCCGACGATATCAACGCCGCGCCGACGACGCGGGAACCGTAGTGTTGCGGGAACTGCCGCGCGTGCGACAGCACCGTCATCCCGCCCATGGAGTGCCCGACGAGCACCACCGGCGCGCGCGGAACCGTAACGGTGAGAACGGTTTCCAGGTCGCGGCCGAGCTGCTCGACGGTGTACGTCTCGATCGGTGCGCGTCCGGACTGGCCGTGGCCGCGCTGGTCGTAGAACACCATCCGGACCTGGTCGCCCCACTCCTGCTGGAGCCGGGCCCGCTGAAAGTGGTAGGCGCCCATGCACAGGCAGAACCCGTGCGCGAACACGACGGTCAACCGCGCGTCGGCCGGGCCCACTTCGCGAACCGCCAGCGGCACACCGTCTTCGGCAGTCACCACGCTGCCACGGTCGACGTCGAGCAGCGTGAAATCCTCTGCGGCAAGCGGGTCGTCGACGGGATCCTGCTTGGCCATCGAGCGCGCCGCCGAGACACCTGCGACGGTGCCCACCGCGGCTAGCCCGGCCATCCCCGCCATCCAGCGGGCGTTGTTGAAGAGCTCGCGTTCGGGCCCCTCGCCGCTCGCAAGTTTGGCCAGGCGCTCGGTGTTCTTCGCCGCCGTGCGGGCGAGGCGGTCGTCGATCCGTTGCGCGCGTTGTGCGCGTCGCTCGGATTTCTTGTCACTCAACGGTTCCACCCCCGCGGTAGACGCGGACCACCCGGCCGCGCGGACTGGTCACCACTTCGTAGTGAATGGTGCCGAGAAGGTCGGCCCACTCCTGGGCGGTCGGCTCGCCGTCGGTGCCGGGGCCGAACAGGATGGCGGTATCGCCTTCACGGACCCCGGTTTCGCCGGGCCCGAGGTCGACCATGAACTGGTCCATGCACACCGTGCCGACACTGGGTCGCCGGCGGCCGTTGATCAGAACCTCGAAGCGGCCGCTCAACGCCCGGTAGACCCCGTCGGCGTAGCCGATCGGCAGCAGCGCCACCGTGGTGTCCCGATCCGCGATCCAGGTGTGCCCATACGACACGCCGTCGCCGACGGAGAGCGACTTGAGCAGCGCCACAGGACATCTCAACGTCATCGCCGGGATCAACCCCATCTGCCCGCGTTCCGGAATCGGGCTGAGCCCGTACACCGCGATGCCGGGCCTGACCATGTCGAAGGCCAGGTCGGGGCGCGCCATCACTGCCGGCGAGTTGGACAGGTGCGCGACCTCGTAGCGCACCCCGGCCGCACGCGCTTGCGCCAGCATGTCGGAAAAGCGTTGCACCTGAAGGTCGTTGGTGGGATGTTCGGGCTCGTCGGCGTGCGCCAGGTGCGACATCAAGCCGCGCACCCGCACCGTCTCCTCGGCCTGAGCGCGCAACAGCGCCTCGAGCATCGCCGGATAGTCGGCGGCGCTCACCCCGTTACGGTTCAGCCCGGTGTCGATCTTGACCGTCAGCGTTGCGGTCACGCCGGTGCGGCGCACCGCGTCGACCAGCTCGGAGAGTTGGCGCACGGACGACACCGCGATCTGCACGTCGGCCGCAAGCGCCGGCGCGAAGTCGGCGCCGGGGTTGTGCAGCCACGCCAGGATCGGAGCGGTGATGCCGTCGGCGCGCAAGGCGAGCGCCTCGTCGATGGTGGCGACCCCGAGTTCGGTGGCGCCCGCGGCCAGCGAGGCCTGGGAGACGCGGGTCGCGCCGTGTCCGTAGCCGTCAGCCTTCACGACGGCCATCACCTCGGCTGGTCCCGCGTGCTCACACAGGACGCGGATGTTGTTCGCAATCGCGCCGAGGTCGACCACGGCCTGCGGCGTGGTGTTCGGGGTGAGCGGTGTGGTCAGCGGAACTGTGTGCATGCTTTTCCGATTGTCCCAGAACGCGCCGATTGTCCCATCAGCCGCCGAGCACCTCGCGGCGGTCGACTATCGCCGCAAGATTGGCACACCGAGATCAACGACGTCAGCGGGGTTTCGCGTGACCAGAGGCACGTCAAGAGCTGATGCTGTGGCTGCAATCATGATGTCCATCGCGCGGCCTCGGGGACTTCGACCGTGAGCCCTCAACCGTGCGCACAGAATGCCGTAGTGGTGTGCGATCACGTCCGTGAACGCGATTCCTCGGCCATAAGTCGCTTGGACGAGGGTCAACCGGTGCTGTCGAGCATCACGAACGTCGGCATTCCGCGCCGTCTGCACACCAAAGTGCAGCTCCGCGTAACTCACGGAACTGATCTGACACACCAATCCGGAGAGATCCGCGTCGGATGCCACGAGGATGCTCGTGTCTACCAGGGCGCGGTCAAGCCCAGGGGTCGTCAACCGTGTCGTCCTCGCGAGCCCGCTGCAGCTCGGTGGCCCAATCCTCGTCGACGCCGGCGGTGTAGATCTGTTCGGCGCGCGTCCCCTCGACCCAGATTGCTGGTTCGAACGGCACCAGCCGTGCGATGGCGCGGCCGTTCACCGTCACTGTGACTTCGACACCTGCCTCCACCGCACGCAGCACCGGGGTCGGATTCTGCCGCAGTTCACGGACGCCTACCTTGTCCACGAACCCGAGTCTACCACTATGTAGATCATGATCTACATAGTTCAGTGCGCGAAGTGCTGCTGCTCGTTGAACTGGCCGCGCGGCTTGAGCTCGTCCATGTGCGCGACCACCTTCGCCAAGTCCTCATACAGTGACCTGGCCAAATCGGCCGAGAAGCCCTCGCGGACCACCACCCGCAGCACCGACACGTTCTCGGCGCCCTCGGGCATCGTGTAGGCCGGCACCTGCCACCCGTAGGACCGTAGCCCGGCGGACACGTCGAACTCGGTGTAGCCGAAGTCGCCGGACAACCGGAACGCCACCACCGGGATCGCCGACCCGTCGGTGATCACCTCGAAGTGCCGGCTCTTGCGCAGCTGGTCGGAGAACCAGCGCGCCGTCGTGGACAGGGTGCCCATGACCTGGCCGTAGCCGGCCCGCCCCAGGCGCAGGAAGTTGTAGTACTGGCCGACGACCTGGTTGCCCGGCCGGGAGAAGTTCAGCGTGAACGTCGGCATGTCGCCGCCCAGGTAGTTGACGCGGAAAACCAGATCCTCGGGCAGATGGTCGCTATTCCGCCACACCACGAACCCGATGCCCGGATAGGTCAGCCCGTACTTGTGGCCGCTGACGTTGATCGAGACCACGCGGGGCCGCCGGAAGTCCCATTCGAGGTCTGGGTGCAAGAACGGGACGACGAACCCGCCGCTGGCCGCGTCGACGTGCACCGGCACGTCCGGGCCGCCCTCTGCCGCGAGCCGGTCCAGCGCCGCGCAGATGTCGGCGATCGGCTCCAGCTCACCCGTGTACGTAGTGCCCAGGATCGCGACCACGCCGATGGTGTCCTCGTCGACCGCGTCGAGCACCTGCTCGGGGGTGATGGTGTACCGGCCCTCGGCCATCGGCAGGTACCGCGGCTCGACCTCGAAGTAGCGGCAGAACTTCTCCCACACCACCTGCACGTTCGAGCCCATCACCAGGTTGGGCGTGCGCGCCTTCCACGCGTCTTTGCCTTGGCCGCCCACCCGCTCTTTCCACCGCCACTTGAGCGCCAGGCCGCCGAGCATCACCGCTTCACTCGACCCGATCGTGGAGACGCCGACCGCGCTGGACGGGTCGTCGTCGCGCAGGTTCTCGGCGTGGAAGAGGTCGGCGACCATGCACACACAGCGCTGCTCGATTGCGGCGGTGGCCGGGTACTCGTCCTTGTCGATCATGTTCTTGTCGAACGTCTCGGCCATCAGCTTCTCGGCCTGCGGGTCCATCCAGGTTGTGACGAACGTCGCGAGGTTCAGCCGCGAACTGCCGTCGAGCATCAGCTCGTCGTGGATGAACCGGTACGCCGCGTCGGGGTCCATCGGCTCGTCGGGCAACCGCAGCGACGGGATGGGTGCGGTAGACAACCGCCCCGTGTAAGCCGGGGCGATCGATGGCGACTGATGCGAAACACGGGGCATGAGAAGTCCTTTCGCTAGAGAGCAGCCAGAGCCGAGCGGATGTGCGCGAGGATGCGCGACGCCGACGTGGGCACCGGCGCGGGTCCGGGGTCGGCAGCCGAAGAGTTCGCGGCACGGGCGTGGACGAATGCGGCCATCGCGGCGGCCTCGCCGGCAGGCAGCCCGTGGGCCAGCAGCGCGCCGATCATCCCGGAGAGCACGTCGCCGGATCCTGCGGTCGCCGCCCACGAAGCGCCTGCCGGGTTCAGATACGTGGGCCCGTCGGGTTCCGCGATGACGGTGACGTTGCCCTTCAGCAACACGGTGGCGCCGAATTTCTCGGCCAGTGCACGAGTCGCTTGCACACGGTCGTCACCGGGCGGTTCTTGTTCTGATGTCGCCGGCCAGCCGGCTCCGGAAGCGAGCCGCGCAAACTCGCCCGCGTGCGGCGTCAGAACGGTCGGCGCGGATCGCGACGCGACGGCGTCGGGGTGCGCGGCCAGGATCGTCAGTGCGTCGGCGTCGACGATCACCGGCAGCTCGGTGCCGAGCGCGAACCACAGCGCGCCGGCACCCGATCCGTCGGTGCCGATCCCGGGACCGACCACCCAGGCCTGCACCTTCCCCGCCGATTCCGCGGTCGGGGACGCGATGACCTCCGGCCAACGCGAAAGCACTTCAGCGGCAGCACTTCCCGCGTACCGAACCATCCCGGAGGTGGCGGCGACGGCGGCACCGGTGCACAACACCGCGGCACCCGGGTACTTCGCCGAGCCGGCCAGGATCCCGGTGACACCCTGGGTGTACTTGTCGTCCTTCGGGCCGGGCATCGGCCAGCGTTGCCGGACGTCGGCGGCCTCGAAGCCGAGCAGGTCGGTGCGGGGAAGGTCCAGCCCGATGTCGACGAGTTCCACCCGCCCGCACTGCCCCAGCACGTGCACGGGCTTCAGCCCGCCGAACGTGACCGTCACCGCCGCGTGCACGTGCGGGCCGCTGGTGGCGCCGGTGGTGACGTCGACCCCGCTGGGGATGTCGACGGCCACCACCGGGATGCCGGCTTCGTCGACGGCGGCGAACACGTCGGCGGCGGCGGGCCGCAGCGGCCCGGATCCCGAGATGCCGACGACGCCGTCGATCACGAGATCGGTTGCGGGCGAGACGGATTCGACTAGCCGCCCGCCGGACGCGCGGAACGCGGCCAGGCCTTTCTTGTGCGTCTTCTCCGGGTTCAGCAGCACCGCCGCGGCCGCTGCACCGCGACGGCGCAGAAACGTCGACGCCCACAGCGCATCGCCGCCGTTGTCGCCGGATCCCACCACCGCGCAGATGCGCCGGCCGGCGACACCTCCGGTGCGCGCCCTCAGTTCGCGGGCGACCGCGACGGACAGCGGGTAGGCCGCGCGGCGCATCAATGCGCCCTCGGGCATGCTGGCGAGCAGCGGCGCTTCGGCGGCGCGGATCTCATCAACGGTGTAGTAGTGCCGCATCAGCCCCTGTTCCCCTCGACGTGCCCGTGCGGCAATACGTTACGTGCCGGGGGATGCGACGGGCAGTCCTCTGGACCGCGCGACCATCGCCATTCGTCTATCGTAGGTAACGAATGCGCGCACATCTTCCGTCACCAACTCTGCGGTGGCAACGTGTATCGCGTCGAGCGCCGTCAGACCATCCGTTAAATTCGCCGCCCTGTCCCGGATTTCAGCAGTTACCTCGAGCTCACCGTATGTGGACAGCAGTTCCGCCATGAGGTTTGGAAAGCTCCCGATAAGGTCGCACGTGCGAACCGTCTCAATGAATCCCACGGTGCTTGTCGCGCCGCGATCGTCAGAATGGCGAAGGAGAAACGCGCGTAGCTCTGAGGAGTTCGCCCTTCCGGTCAAGTAGGTGACCAGCGCGGACGCGTCGAGGTAGATCACGGCTTCGCGTCGCCGGGCGCCTCGCGTGGGGCCTCCCATTCCTCTCCAAGCTCGCGCTCCCACTCGCTTTCGCTATAGCGCTCCTCGAGTAGGAGTTGGAGTGGATCCGGAGCGCCTTCGGGCAGTTTGATCTGCGTGAATGTGTCAAGGTCGGCGAGCGTTTTTTCCGATGGGTGGTAAGCGCCGGAAGCTTCGAGTTCCTCGAGTTTGCTCCGCTTCTTCTGCTGAGCGGGCATCAGCGTCGCGATGACCTTGCCGTGACGGGTGATCTCGATCGTCTCGCCCTTTTCTGCGCGGACGAATATCGCGCTGGGGTTGTAGGAGAACTCGCGCACCGACACCTTGCTCATCGTCATAACCCTCCCACGTGGCGGATGTACCTACATGTATGTACAACATTGTACCTACAAATAGCCCGGTGTTATGTTCACGCCGTGGCGACCTTGCACGACATGGGCGGGCGAACCGAGTTTTTCGGCCCGGTCATCCGAGAGGTCGACGAGCCGGTCTTCCACGAACCGTGGGAGGGCCGCGCCTTCGGCCTGTCGGTCGCCTTGATGCCGCTGCTCGGGCGCAACGTCGACGCGTTCCGCTTCGCCCAGGAGCGCCTTCCGCGCGACGTCTACCTGTCGGGCTACTACCGGCGGTGGCTGGCCGGGCTGGAGAGCCGGCTGACCGAAGCCGGATTCCTCGGCCCCGACGAAGTCGACGCCCACCTGGAGGGCCGCATGGCACAGTGCGGAACGCGACGCATCTCGGCGGTCCGCTGCGCGGCCACGTCGCTTGGGTTGCGACTGCTCCTCAGGCCGCGTCTGCCCGGCTGGATCGCTGGCCGCGTGATCCCTCTCGCGCTCGGCAATGCTCGCATTCCGCTTGGGCGCCAGCGTTTTTCGGTCGGCGACCGTGTCCGGGTGCGCGACAGACAAGCGGCTGGACACACTCGTCAGCCTGCCTACGTCACCGGCAGGCCGGGCGTCGTCGTCACGCATCGCGGCGCCCATGTCTTTCCCGACGCACACGCCGTCGGACGCCGAGCGCGTCCCGAGCATCTATACACCGTCGCGTTCCAAGCGGAAGACCTGTGGGGGCACACCGCAGAACCGAACACCGAAGTGCGGGTGGACCTTTACGAGCCGTACCTGGAGGCAGCGTGAACGAGCCGGACGCGGCCACGCGGGTGGAGGCGCTCGAGGCGCTGCTGGTGGAGAAGGGCGTCGTCGACTCCGCTGTCGTCGACCAGGTGATCGAGCATTACGAGACCAACGTCGGCCCGCTCAACGGCGCCAAGGTGATTGCCCGAGCGTGGGCCGACCCGGCGTATCGGCAGCGGCTGCTCGCCGACGGCACACGGGCGATCGCCGAATTGGGGTTCGGCGGTCCGGAAGCGCAGATGCTCGTCGCCGTCGAGAACACCCCGACGGTCCACAACGTGGTGGTCTGCACGCTGTGCTCCTGCTATCCGTGGCCCGTGCTGGGCCTGCCGCCGGCGTGGTACAAGTCACCGGAGTATCGCTCCAGGATGGTCGCCCAGCCGCGAACGCTGTTGGCGAAGATGGGCCTTGACGTACCCGCGCATGTGCGGATCCGGGTGTGGGACAGTTCGGCGGACGCCCGCTACCTCGTCGTGCCGGAGCGACCGCCGGGCACCGACGGGTTCGACGAGACGGAGCTGGCGCGCCTGGTCACCCGGGACTCGATGATCGGTGTGGCCCGGGCGCTTGATCCCGACGATGCCTGACATCGACGCCGACCTTGCGGGACCCGTCTCTCCACCACGCGACAACGGGGAGATCGTCTTCGCCGCACCGTGGGAGCAACGGGTGTTCGGGCTCACAGTGGCGTTGTGTCGCTCGCAGGTGATCGCGTGGGAACGCTTTCGGCAGAGTCTGATTCGGCATATTGCCGACGGTCCCGAGGTGCCCTACTGGCAGAACTGGGCGCTCGCTCTCGAAGACGAGCTAGCGCACACGGTCGCGCCGTCGGAACTCGACGTCCGGCAGCAAGAGCTGCTGAAGCGCCCGGCCGGTCACGACCACCGGTGACTACTGGCGGGCCATCGCGATGTTCAGACGGTCCTCGGCCGTGATGAGGTGGTCGTGGCTGTCGCCGCCGATGTCGACTTGGACCCAACTGATCTCGCCGGTGAACGCGTTACCGGTCGGACCGTAGTCGGGCGATGCGGGTGAGCCGGTGTCCCGGCCGACGTCGCACGCCTCGTCTGCCGAGAACCCCATCGGAATCGTGCGTTCCACCCG
The DNA here is from genome assembly GCA_963775205.1 of uncultured Actinomycetota bacterium. Taxonomy (GTDB): domain Bacteria; phylum Actinomycetota; class Actinomycetes; order Mycobacteriales; family Mycobacteriaceae; genus Mycobacterium. The sequence continues at coordinate 1,257,997 of CAVZHV010000002.1, forward strand.
TCCGCTGCCCACTGCCTCGCCGTCGTAGTACAGGGTGACGGTGCCGCCCTTGGCCAATCCGCCACCGTCGTAAGCGAATTCCATGCGTACTTGGTGCTCACCGGCCGGGATGGCCTTGTCGGCGGTGACGACGAAGTGCTCGATGCCGAAGAAGTTGTAGCAGTACTTGAGTTTTCGGTCATGGGCGTAGAGGGCCCACCCGCCGACGCCGCCGCCCTGTGTGATGATCACGCCACTGGCGCCGCTGTCGGGAACTACGACGTTCGCGGTCACCGAGTGCGACTTGTTCTTGATGTTCAGCACGCACGCCTCGCTGACGCGCATGCCGTCGAACAGCAGTTGCCGCTCGCCCCGGATCAGCTGCGGACGCCCCGCGAGGTCGGGGTTGATCCGTTCGTAGGACCGGTCGTCGAGCGGGACGACGTTGTACTTGACGGCTTCGATCAGCCAAAGACGCTGCAGTTCGGCCAGTTTGGCGGGCTCACTGTCGGCAAGGTTGTGCGCCTGCGTCCAGTCGTCCGGCCCGTACAGTTCCCAGACATCCTGGTCGAACGGCGGTGCCTCGAGCTTCCACGGCGTGCGGTGCTTGGTCACCGCAGTCCACCCTTCGTGGTAGATGCCGCGGTTGCCCATGATCTCGAAGTACTGGACGGTGTGTGACTCCGGAGCGTTGCCGTCACGCAGCATCGCCAACATACTCCCGCCCTCCAGCGGCGCCTGCTGAATACCGTTGACCGACAACGGGGCCGGCAGTCCCGCCGCCTCCAGAAGCGTCGGCGCGACGTCGATGACATGGTGGAACTGGTCGCGCGTCGTGCCCTTGTCCTCGAAGCCATTCGGCCAGTGCACGATCGTGCCGTTACGGGTGCCACCCCAATGCGAGGCGACCTGCTTCGTCCACTGGTACGGCGTGCACAGCGCGTGCGCCCAGCCGACCGCGTAGTGGTTGTACGCATCCGGGGTGCCGAAGTCGTCGATCTTGCTCAGCAGGAACTCGGTGGTCTCGATCCCGGGCATGCCGTTGAGGGTGGTCATCTCGTTGAAGCAGCCGTTCGGTGTGCCTTCGGCCGACGCACCGTTGTCGCCGATGATGTAGTAGATCAACGTGTCGTCGAGCACGCCGAGATCGTCGATGGCGTCGATCAGGCGGCCGACCTCGTGATCCGTCTGCTCCATGAAGCCGGCGTAGATCTCCATCTGCCTGGCCAGCACCGGCTTCAGGTCGTCGGGCATCTCGTCCCACGCCGGGATCTCGTCGTGCCGCTTGGTCAATTCGGCGTCCGCCGGGATCACCCCGAGCCCCTTCTGCTTGGCAAAGATGTTCTCCCGCAGCGCATCCCAGCCCACGTCGAACTTGCCTCGGTACTTGTCCGACCACTGCTTGGGCACATGGTGAGGCGCGTGCGTCGCACCGGGGGCGAAGTAGGCGAAAAACGGTTTGTCGGGAGCCAGCGCCTTCTGCTGACGCACCCAGGTGATCGCGCGGTCGGCGAGATCCTCGGTGAGGGTGTATCCCTCCTCCGGCGTTTTCGGCGGCTCGACGGCGGTCGTGCCTTCGTACAGCCCGGGGTAGTACTGATTGGCCTCGCCGCCGACGAAACCGTAGAAGTACTCGAAACCCGAGCCGGTGGGCCACTGGTGGAACGGCCCGACGGGCGAGACCTCCCACGCCGGCACCTCGTGGCACTTGCCGAACTGCGCCGTCGAATAGCCGTTCAGTTTCAGCGTTTCGGCGATCGGCGCCTTGTCCTTGGGCCGGACGCTGCTGTTGCCCGGCGCCGACGTGGCCATCTCGGTGATCGCCCCCATACCGACGGAGTGGTGATTGCGCCCGGTCAGCATCGCCTGCCGGGTGGGCGAGCACAGCGCGGTGGTATGAAAGCGGTTCAGCTTCACGCCGTTTGCCGCGAGCCGCTCGGCGGTAGGCGTGTGGCACGGGCCGCCGAAGGCTGACGAGGCGCCGAACCCTACGTCGTCGATCAAGACGATCAGGATGTTGGGTGCTCCTGCGGGCGGTCGCAACGGGGTGATCGGCGGATAGCTGGTGTGCGGGTCCTTGGCGTCGTATGTCGTGAGGCCGACGTGCTGAGCGTCTGGAATCGGCAGGGTGTGCCTGGAAAGCGTCATGATCGTCCCTTCAGCGCGTGGGCTCTCGTCGAAATCTGCACCACGGCTGTTCATAATTCACGGCCGCAGCCGTCATGCAGAAATCGGCGAAAATGCCGGACCGCCCCTACTCGACGGTGACCGACTTGGCCAGGTTACGCGGCTTGTCGACGTCGTACCCGCGTGCCTGCGCCACCGACGCAGCGAACACCTGCAGCGGAATCGTCGACAGCAGTGGCTGGAAAAGCGTTGACACAGCCGGGATTTCGAACAGGTAGTCGGCGTAGGGCCGCACCGTGTCGTCACCCTCCTCGGCAATCACGATCGTGATCGCGCCGCGCGCCTGGATCTCGCGGATGTTGCTCAGCAGCTTGGCGTGCAGCACCGCCGACCCCTTCGGCGACGGCATCACCACGATCACCGGCAGCCCGTCCTCGATCAGCGCTATGGGCCCGTGCTTCAGCTCACCGGCGGCGAAACCCTCGGCGTGCATGTACGCCAGTTCCTTGAGCTTCAGCGCGCCCTCCAGCGCCACCGGATAGCCAACATGGCGGCCGAGGAACAGCACCGTCGACGACGTCGCGAACCGGCGCGCCACCTCCGCGAACGGTTCGATCTCGGCGAGCACGCGCGACACCAGCGCCGGCATCGCCTCCAGTTCGTGGTACTCGCGGGCGACCTCGTCGGGATACTTCGTGCCGCGCGCTTGGGCCAGCGCCAGACCGACGAGGTAGTTGGCTGCGATCTGCGCGAGGAACGTCTTGGTGGATGCGACGCCGATCTCGGGGCCGGCCCGGGTGTAGAGCACGGCGTCGGACTCGCGTGGGATCTGGCTGCCGTTGGTGTTGCAGATCGCCAGCACCTTGGCCTTCTGCTCCTTGGCGTGGCGCACGGCTTCCAGGGTGTCGGCGGTCTCGCCGGACTGTGAGATCGCGACGACGAGCGTGCTGCGGTCAAGGACCGGGTCGCGGTAGCGGAACTCGCTGGCCAGTTCGACCTCGACGGGCAGTCGCGTCCAGTGCTCGATCGCATACTTGGCCAGCAGCCCGGAGTGGTAGGCGGTGCCGCACGCAACCACGAAGACCTTGTCGATCTCACGCAGCTCCTGGTCGGAGAGGCGCTGCTCGTCGAGCACGATGCGGCCGTCGACGAAGTGCCCGAGCAGGGTGTCGGCCACCGCCGCCGGCTGCTCGGCGATCTCCTTGAGCATGAAGTACTCGTAGCCGCCCTTTTCCGCCGCGGACAGGTCCCAGTCGATATGAAAAGGTCGGGCACTTGCGTCGTCCGGTTCGCCCGAGAAGTCGGTGATGCGGTAGCCGTCGGCGGTGATCACCACGGCCTGGTCCTGGCCGAGCTCGACCGCGTCGCGGGTGTACTCGATGAACGCGGCGACGTCGGAGCCGATGAACATCTCCCCGTCGCCGACGCCGACGACCAGCGGCGTCGACCGCCTGGCCGCCACGATGGTGCCGGGATGGTCGGCGTGGGCGAACACCAGCGTGAAGTGCCCTTCGAGCCGCCGCAGGACGGCCAGCACTGATCCGACGAAGTCCCCGGCGGTGTCGCCGGACCGGTACTGGCGGCCCACCAGGTGCACGGCGACCTCGGTGTCGGTGTCGCTGGCGAATTCGACCCCGCCGGCCTCCAGTTCGTGGCGCAAGGTCGCGAAGTTCTCGATGATCCCGTTGTGGACGACCGCGATCTTGCCGGTGGCGTCGCGGTGCGGGTGGGCGTTGCGGTCGGTGGGCCGGCCGTGGGTCGCCCAGCGGGTGTGGCCCAGGCCCGCGTGACCGGCAAGCGACACGGGGTCGGTGCAGTCCAGCGCTTCGCCCAGGTTGGCGAGCCGGCCCGCCCGGCGCTCGACGGTCATTCCGCCGTGGCCGTCGAGGATCGCGATGCCGGCCGAGTCGTAGCCGCGGTACTCCATCCGGTGCAGTGCCTGCATGACGACATCGCAGGCACGACGCTGCCCGACGTAGCCGACGATCCCGCACATAGGTGACCAGGGTAGTGGAACCGAGGCGATGCAGCGGTTCCGCTACGGTTCACCCATGGCCCGCACACGCAAGCTTTTCGCTGCGCTCACCCGCCGCGGTCCGCATCGCGTTCTGCGCGGTGACCTGGCCTTTGCGGGGCTGCCAGGGATCCTCTACACCCCGGAGTCGGGGTTCAATCTGCCGGCGGTGGTGTTCGGTCACGAATGGCTCACAGCAGCCGACCGGTACCGTCGCACGCTCGAGCATCTGGCGTCGTGGGGCATCGTGGCCGCGGCACCCGCCACGGAGCGCAGCCTGGCGCCGTCGGCGCTGAACTTCGCCTATGACCTGGGCACCGCGCTCGACATCGTCGCCGGCGTGCGTCTGGGCCCCGGGAAGATCAGCGTGCACCCCACCAAGCTGGGCGTGGTCGGGCACGGCTTCGGCGGATCGGCGGCGGTGCTCACCGCGGCCGCCCGTTCCGGCTCAGGGTTCGCGCCGAAGACCGTCGCCGCGCTGTTTCCGACCGTCACCAGCCCCCCTGCTGAGAAGGCAGCGGCGACGCTGACGATCCCCGGCCTGGTGCTCACCGCGGCCGGCGATCCGCACATGCTGCGCAGCAACGCCGTGGAACTGGCGCACGCGTGGGACGCCGCGGTGTTGCGGATCGTCCGCAGGGGCAAGCCCGGAGGACTCGCCGAGGGACGCCGGCTGGCCCGGGTGGCGGGGCTGCCCGGGGCCGACCGCAGCACCCAGAAGGCGGTGCGGGCCCTGCTGACGGGGTACCTGCTGTACACGCTGGCCGGTGACAAGAGCTACCGCGACTTCGCCGACCCGGACGCCGCGCTGCCGAATACCGAGCCCGTCGACCCCGACGCCGACCCGGTGGACGTCGAAGACAAGATCATCGCGCTGCTCAAGACCTGATCGTCGGCGGACGCCATGCACGCTGCTGGTCGGCAGGCTTGAGAATCTTTGCGCTGCAGTGTGTTTCGCTGACTTCTGCCACCGGGGCTGCCCGCTCGATCCGGCTCATCGCGTCGCTGTACTCGGCGAGGATGTCGGCCAGCCGCTTGTTCACGTCGGTCACTGGCCGGCCTGCGGCAGCGCATCGGCGGCGATCTCACAGGGTGTGCCCGCGGTGAGTGCAGGCTCCTCGGCCGGCGGTGGGACTTCCGGCGGCGGAGGAGCAGGTTCCGGTGCCGGGGCTTCGGGCGGAGGTGTCGGCTCGGGCGGCGGCTCATCGCCGAGGTCGGCGACGGGTGCCGGCTCACCTTCCTCGTGTTCGCTTCCGGGGCAGTCACTTTCGTCGTCGTCATCTTCATCGTCGTCGCCGGGCTTCTCGACATCCTCGTCCACCGGCAGGTCGCTTGGCGGATCAGGCGTCGGCTGATCAAGCGTCGGCTGGTCGCGCAGCGCAGCAGCATCCGTCGACGGCAGCACGCCGTCCAGCACGTCGGCGAACCGTTGACCGAGCCCCTCCAGCCCACTCGGGGCCATGCTCGATGCGGGCGCCGCGCTCGCGGGTGTGGCACCGAGACTCGCAGGCATTGCGGCGGGCATCTGCGTCGGCGTCATCGCCGGCGCCGTTGCGGTCATCGGTGACGGGATCGAGGGCGACGACGGCATCGGTGACGACGGTGCCGACGCCACGGCAGCCGGAGTGGAAGGAGCCGGGTTCGCAGCAGCGGCAGGCGCATCGGCCGCCGCCGGCGAGGGCTGCGGTTGCGGGCCGAGGTCTCCGGGCACGTCGAACTGCACGGACGGGGCGGAGGTCAGCCCGGCGGTGGCCGCGTCGTAACTGCTGCCGATCGACGTGATGGCCGTGCGTGCGGCCGCGAGCCAGTCGACGCGAATGTCCTTGTCCACGAACGGCTTCACCTGCTGGTCCAGGAGTTCGCTGGCTGCCGCACGGTCGCCGACTCCGGTGATCACCGTCTGCGCCGCGCCCAGCCACGCGGGCCGCTCCGCTCGCCGCCGGTCGTCGATCGCGCCGACGGTTGCGACCTTCTTGTCGACGATCCCCCACAGCGCGTCCCGCAGACCGGCAAGCGCGTCCGCCGCCGTCCGCAGCGACGTGGTGACGCTCTCGGCCGTGTCGCAGTGGCGGCGCAGGAAGTCGTGGGCGGACGCCGCGCCGTCGCCCTGCCATGCCGTCGCGAGACTGGTCAGCTGCTCGCGTTGTCGCCGCAGGGCGTCGTCCGCGGCGGCCGCCAGCGCCTGCACGGCCGACTGGTCGGCCTCCAGCACATGCAGGTCCAGGCCGTCCTCGCTGGAGTACCAGTCGCGGATCTGCGCGGAATGCAATGTCAGGTCAGGGTTTTGGTAGTTCAGGAGATGGCATGCCCACACATACGACTGGGTGTTGTCAACCGCGCTGCGCCCTTCGGCCAGCCGTCCCGTGACGTCGAGTTTGGCGGCCAACGCTTATCCGAGCCCCGCCGCGGCCCGCTCGTCGGAGCGCTGATAGCGGTCTGCGCTGGCACGAAGTTCGGCCGCGATCTCGGCCGACGCCCGCGACCATGCCGTCAGCCCGTCGGTGATCCGGTCCAGCGCGGCGCGAAGACCGTCGCCGTGCGCGGCGTAGGCGCGGCCGGCAATGGCACCGCCGAATCCGAGGTGCGGCAGATGATCGTCGAGGATGCCGGCCGTCGTGCCGAACTCGGCGGCGACGGCTCGCACCGCAGCCACGTCGACCCGCGCGGGTTGTGGTCCCATACCCGCTACGACGCGCCGGGCGCCCCGGACGGTTCCGACTAGGTCTGCTCGCTGACGCAGTTCGCCACCCGAATCGCGACCTGCTTGGCGGTGTCCTCGTCGGGCGCCTCGACCATGACCCGGACGAGTTGCTCAGTTCCCGAGGGCCGCAACAGAATTCGGCCGGTGTCTCCGAGCTCGGCCTCGGCGTCGGCGACTGCCGCCTGTACCGACGGCGCGGCCGCGACCGAGCTCTTGTCGGCGACCTCCACGTTGATCAGCACCTGCGGCAGCGTGTTCATCACAGACGCGAGCTCACGCAGCGACCGACCGGTTTGCGCCATCCGCGACATCAGCCGGAGCCCGGTCACGATGCCGTCGCCGGTGGTTCCGAGCGCCGGCATCACGATGTGCCCGGACTGCTCGCCGCCGAGCGAAAAGCCGCCGGCGCGCAACTCCTCGAGCACATAGCGGTCGCCGACTGCGGTCGTCCGCACCTCGATGCCGGCCGCACGCATCGCCAGATGAAGGCCCATGTTGCTCATGACCGTCGCCACCAGCGTGTCGCCGGCCAGCTCGTCGGCTTCGCGCATCGCCAACGCCAGCATCACCATGATCGCGTCGCCGTCGACGACGTTGCCGCTCGCGTCGACGGCCAGGCACCGGTCGGCGTCGCCGTCGTGGGCCAGCCCCAAGTCGGCGTGGTGCGCGATCACGGCGGACCGCAGAGTGTCGATGTGGGTCGAGCCGCAGCCCTCGTTGATGTTCAGCCCGTTCGGTGCGGCGTTGATCGCGACGACGTTCGCGCCGGCGGCCTGGTAGGCGCGCGGTGCCGCGGCCGACGCGGCGCCGTGTGCGCAGTCGACGACGACGGTGATGCCGTCCAGCCGGCTGGTGACGGCCTTGTTCACGTGGCGCAGATACCGGTCGAGCGCATCCTCGGCGTCGACGATGCGCCCGATTCCGGCGCCGACGGGTCGTTCGGCCGGATTCGTGGAGATCAGCTGCTCGATGTCGTCCTCGGTGGCGTCGTCGAGCTTGTGGCCGCCCGGCCCGAAGATCTTGATGCCGTTGTCGGGCATCGGGTTGTGCGACGCGGAGATCATCACGCCGAATTCGGCGTCGTAGGCGCTGGTCAGATACGCCACCGCCGGTGTGGGCAGGACTCCGACCCGCAGCGCGTCCACGCCCTCGCTGGTGATACCGGCCACCACGGCTGCCTCGAGCATTTCGCCGCTGGCGCGGGGATCGCGGCCGATCACCGCGACCCGGCGCCCCGCCGAGGTGGTGCCCAGCCGGCGCGCAGATGCCGAGCCTAGGGCGAGCGCCAGCTCCGCCGTCAGCTCGCGGTTCGCGACCCCGCGGACTCCGTCGGTGCCGAACAATCGACCCATGCGGACAAACTTCTCACAGTCCACCGTCGAAGGCACAACCGACGAGGTCATCGGCCGTCTTGCGGCCGAATCGCGATCGATGCGATACCCCGCAGACGCGTCACCGCCCGCACCTCGGGCGAGATGCGGGCGGTGAACTGCGAGTTAGCTAGCAGGCGTCGGGCCCGACGTCGGCGTCATCGGCGCCGTATTCCCGGCACGGTGTTCGCGTTCGGCGCGTTGTTGGCGTCCGGCGAAGCCGTCGTGCCGTTCTGCGAGATCGTCACGACGCCCTGGGCGCTGTCACAGGTGGTCGTCGGGATCTGTCCCGCGTCCACCTGAGTGGCCAGGGCCGTGATGTCGCGGACGTTCGTGTTGCCTTGGTTGGCCGACATCCCGGTCGTGCTCGGCCCGTTAGCAGTCGGGTTCGTAGCCGTGCCGGTGGTGCCGGTTCCGCAGAGGAGCCCGGCGATTTGCGATGCCACATCCACGTTCACGTCCTGCAGGAAGCTCGCGTTGCTGCCGACACCCAGGTTCACGAGCTGATCGTCGACGTTCGTCCCGGGCGCTGCGCTGGCGATCCCAAGGCCGCCCACACACAGCAGCGACCCGCCGAGCACCGCAGAAACCCCAGCTCGCTTGACCATCTTTCGCATCAATTACTCCTTCTCCATCAGGAAGCAGTTGTCCGGCCCCGTCGTGGGTTCTTAGCCACCGGTGGCAGGGTCGGCCTGCCTGGCGCGTAGAAACGCCCCCCTGCTCCCTGCACAGGGGTTCCACGAACGACGCAGAGCTGAGACCCGATCGGAGAAATTAAGCGAATAGCTTCAGCGGTCGACGCGAATCAGCGCTTGGAGTACTGCGGGGCCTTCCGGGCCTTCTTGAGGCCGTACTTCTTGCGCTCGGTCGCCCGCGGGTCGCGGGTGAGGAAGCCGGCCTTCTTCAGTGCCGGCCGGTCCTCCGGTTGCACCAGGATCAGCGCGCGGGCGATCGCCAGGCGAAGCGCGCCGGCCTGGCCGGACGGCCCGCCGCCGTCGAGGTGGGCGTAGATGTCGAAGCTGTCCACCCGGTCGACCGTCACCAGCGGGGCCTTGATCAGCTGCTGGTGCACCTTGTTGGGGAAGTAGTCCTCGAGCGTGCGGCCGTCCAGGTCGAACTTGCCCGTGCCGGGCACCAGGCGCACCCGGACCACGGCCTCCTTGCGTCGGCCGACGGTCTGGATCGGGCGGTCGATGACGACTGGCTCGCGCGCCGGCGTCGACTCGGTGGCCTCGGGGGCTTCGGTGGTTGTCTCGACGGTCTCGGTCACTGGCTCACCTGCTTGATCTCGTACGGCACCGGCTGCTGGGCCTTGTGCGGATGGTCGGGTCCGGCGTAGACGCGCAGCTTGCGCTTGATCTGGCGGCCCAACCGGTTCTTGGGCAGCATGCCGACGATCGCCTTCTCGACGACGCGGTCGGGGTGCTTCTGCATCAAGTCACCGATCGAGCGGGCCCGCAGGCCGCCGGGATACCCCGAGTGGCGGTAGGCGAACTTGTTCTGCAGCTTGTCGCCGCTGATGGCGACCTTGTCGGCGTTGACGACGATGACGAAGTCGCCGCCGTCGACGTTGGGGGTGAACGTCGGCTTGTGCTTACCGCGCAGCAGCGTGGCCGCCGCGACGGCAAGCCGGCCGAGCACGACGTCCGTGGCGTCGATGACGTACCACGCGTGCGTGGTGTCACCGGCCTTCGGCGTGTACGTGGGCACAGCGCTTACCTCTCTCGTTTCGGGGCCTATCCCCGGGCTCGGATCCCGGCGTAACCGGGTGCCGGTCAGTCGCGGGCGGTAGGGGTGTTCTCGGCGACCGACGTTGACCCGAGTCCCTTTGGGCGTACCGCACGCCAACCGAGCAGCCTACCTGTGCCCGTTATCCCAGGTCAAAATGGCTGCGCGGGCATGACTGTGCGGTCCCGAAGGCTCCCCTCCATCGGGACCGCACAGTGGTCACGAGGGGCTAGCCGCCCCAAGCGCTCGCAGCGCGCCGATCCGTCGCGGCGACGTCGTCGGCGCCGTCACGTACGGCGTTGCCGAGCCGGAACAGGATGTCGTTGAGCGCCGCGGCGGAGGCGTCCCATTTGCCCTGTTGGAGCTGGTAGGCATCGGCGGCCTCTCGGGTCCAGATCTGACGCAGCGGGTTGATCTGCGCCCGCAGGTCCTCCAGCGCGGAATTGAGGCGTGCCGACGTCGAATGGATGTCTTGGCGCACCGAGAACTCGATCTCGGCGAAGTTGTACGCCAGCGAGGTGTCCATGACTGTTCCCTCTCAGAGGTTTCCGGCGACGGCGTCGATCTGCGCCGAGTGCGTGTCAGCAGCCTGGCGCAGGGATTGCTCGTTGGCTCGGATGGTTTCGGAAATGCCCTGTAGTGCCTGCTGCAGCTTCATCGATTCGCTGTTCCAGCGGTCGACGACACCCTTGAACGCAGTGGCCGCGTTGCCACCCCACACTGACGGCGGCACGCTGGTCATCCGCCCGATGAATCCCTGCAGCATCGTCCTGATCTCGTCGTTGCGGGCGTCGATCTTGCCGGCGACACCGCGCATCAAGTCGAAGTCGGTGGTGAGACTTCCCGTTCCGGGTGAGGTCATGTCGGTCCTTTCGCACGAGGTTATGTGTTGTTCGACTGAGGCTGGGGTGCAACGGTTCCCGCGAATTCACCCCACATCGCGCGCCGACGCGACGGCCCGATCACACGCCGTCCGCACGGTCTCCTCGGCGCCGCGCGCGCTCTGGCAGCCGATGCTGATCCTGACGTCTCCGTCGATCAGCACGGTCCACCGGATGTCGTGTCCGTCGCGGATCTCCCGGTACGTGACCGCCTGTCGCGCACCGGCCCGGTCGGCGGGCTTGAGGTCGACGAATACGCCTGGCGGCTCGTCGAGCATCGCGCGCCGCAGCGTCTCAGCCGTGTGCGCAAGCGTCTCGCCGCGCGATACGAGCGACTGGGTGACGTGCACGGCGGCGTGCGGATCGCTCGGCGAGTTCACCTGCACCCGGGCCGAACCCGGTCCGGCAGTGATGCGCCGCGCGGTCCACGTCGCCGGCACTTCCACCACTACCCTTCCTTCGACGAGCAGTGTCGGTGAGGGCGTCGTCGGCCGGCCGGCGCCCACCGCGACGCCCGCAACGGCCACACCCGCCGCCGCTGCCCCGCCCACCCACAACCGCAGCCGGCCACGTGGGTGCGCGGCCGGCACACGCGGCGCCGGCTGGTCGTCGGCGGTGAAATTCCGGGCCGCCCGCAGTAGCCGGCCGTCGTCGACCACCGTCACCGTCGACCCGCCCGCCCGCGCCCGGCCAGCGATCAGCGCGCCCAACTCACGCGCTCCCCCGACGCCGTCGGCACAGTCGACGACCACCGAACCGGACTCACCGGCCAGCCGCGCCACCTCCTCGGCAACGCCGGCAGGGTCCGCCTCCCTCGCCACGATGCGAGTCGGCCGAGCGGCCGGCCGCCGGGTCACGGCGACGAACGCGGCGGCGATCTCGACGACGACTCCCGGCGGCGACGGGACAGCCGAAGCGAGCGCAGCACACCGGCGCACCACTTCCGCCCGGGCAGCCACCGTGCGCGCCGCATCGAAAACGGTCGCGGTGCGCCGGTCCGGCCACCACGACGGGCAGATCAGCGCTGCGGCCTCACCGTCGAGTAGTCCCGTGAACACCTCGCGCCAGAGGCTCCCGACAGCAACTGGCAGTTCGTCGAACAACACGAAGTCGTCGTCGATGCCGTCCAGCGCCGCGGCCACCAAATCGCAATCGACCGCCGAGTCAGACGAGGCCCGCACACCGCATGGGCCGACGACGACGGCAGTCACGGACACGGCGGAACCCATCCCAGTTGGACGATGCGCTCCCCTGTCCTGCTGGTCAGGCGTGCGCGCCCTGCAGGCAGCGGGCCTGCACGCACCGCGCCGAGCAATACACCTTCCTCCGGGCTTGCGCTCATCATGATTCCGAGGCAGCCGAGCTCACGCAGCCGCGCCAGCAGGGGCTCGAACAGGGCACGGCCGGCACCCCCGGACCGCCGGGCCACCACCAGGTGCAGGCCGAGATCCTTTGCATGGGGCAGCAATTCGACGATCGGCGCGAGCGGGTTGCCACTCTCGGTGCTCACGAGGTCGTAGTCGTCGACGATCAGGTAGATGTCCGGGCCCGACCACCACGAGCGCGCGCGCAGTTCCCGCTGGCCCACCTCCGAGCCGGGAATCCGTCTGCGCAGTTCTTCCACCAGCGCAGGCAGTTGAGCGGAGACGACGGCGCCGGAGACGGCGTATCCGGCCAGGTGGTCGGATTCCACGACGCCGAGCAGCGTGCGCCGGTAGTCGACGATCATCAGGCGCGCCTGCCGAGGTGTCCGGGTGCGCACCAACTCCGCGCAGATCAACCGAAGCGCCGCGGTCTTGCCGCACTCGGCGTCGCCGAGAATGAGGACATGTTGATGCTCCGTGAAATCCATTGCAACAGGGGCGAGTTCGTCTTCGTCGACTCCGAGGATTATCTGGGTCTGACCGGTCACGAGCCCATCATGGTCGACACGGTCCGGCAGAAGCCGCACAGCCGGCACAGCGCGGTCGCCGAACCGCGCGCGCATCGTCGCCGCGGCGTCGGCAAGCGCAGCGGAAAGGCCGGCAGTCTCGGGCTTGCCGTCGAACCTGGGCAGCCCGACGAGCATGTGCAAGCCCTCATGGGTGATCCCCCGGCCCGGACTTCCCAACGGGACATGCTGCGCCGCGCGGCGGTTCAGCTCGGAGTCGCCGGCATCGCCGAGGCGCAGCTCGATGCGGGTGCCGATCTGGTCTTTCATTGCAGGCCGGATCTCCGCCCAGCGCGAGGCGGTCAGCACGACGTGCACCCCGTACGACAGTCCTCGCGTCGCAAGTGCGGTGATCGGCAGTTCCAGTGCGTCGAATTCGCCACGCAGGCTGGCCCACCCGTCGACCACCAGGAACACGTCGCCGTACTCGTCGTCCGTAACGCTCGGATCTCCGGCTGCCCGTCGGCGCCGGTAATCGGCCATCGAGTCGATCCCCAGCCGCCGAAACGCCTCTTCCCGTCTCCGCAACAGCCTGGTGATCTCGGCGACGGTCCTGCGCACCAGGTCCGCATCCGCGGACGCTGCCACCGCACCGATATGCGGGAAGGCCGCGAGCGCCGAGAGCGCGCCACCGCCGAAGTCCAGGCAATACAGCTGCACCTGTTCGGGTGTGTGGGTGCCGGCCAACGCGGCAACCAACGTCCGGACCGCGGTGGACTTGCCCGATTGAGGCGCTCCGATGATCGCGACATGGCCTGCCGCCCCGGCCAACTCGACGACCAGGGGGTCACGACGCTGGTCGAACGGCCGGTCGACAAGACCGATCGCAACCGACAGCAGACCGCGAAGGTCACCGAGCAGTCGGTCCAACGTGGGCGACTCGGCCAGCGGTGGCAGCCACACCCGGTGCGCAGGTGTGCCGCATCCGGCCAGTCGGTCGAGCACCGTGTCCAAGACCGTCTTGCCGGTGGCGACGGGGGCTCGGTCCGGTTCTCTTGCAGCACTGTCGCTGGCCGCTCGCGTGAACACTCGCACCACGGGCGCTGTGGGTGTGGGCGAGGACGCCGCAGGCATTGCACATGGACCCGACACGTATGAGGTCTGGAACGCAACCGGGTCGTCGGCACCCACCTTCAAGAACGCCGCTCCCGGGGTGGCGGGCAGATGGAAAGCGTCCGGTGTGCCGATCACCGCGCGGGACTCGTTGGCGGAGAATGTCTTCAGGCAGACCCGGTACGAAAGATGAGAGTCCAGACCGCGCAGCCTGCCCTCGTCGAGGCGCTGCGTCGCCAGCAGGAGGTGTATCCGCAGCGACCGGCCCAGCCGGCCCATCGCGACGAACACCTCGGCGAAGTCGGGATGCTGGCTGAGCAGTTCGGAGAACTCGTCGACGATCACCAGCAATGTGGGCAACGGCGCGAGTGCTGCACCGGCCGCCCGCGCCCGCTCGTAGTCGGCCACGCTCGAGTAGTTCCCGGCTAACCGCAACAACTCCTGACGCCGATTCATCTCGCCGGCGAACGCGTCTTTCATGCGAGCGACAAGATGCGCCTCGTCGGAGAGGTTGGTGATCACCGCAGACACATGCCGGGCGCGATCGAAGCCCAAAAACGTTGCACCACCTTTGAAGTCGATCAGGATGAGGTTGAGTGTCTCCGGGTCGTGGGTGGCGATCAGTCCCAGCGTCAGCGTACGCAAGAACTCCGACTTTCCGGCACCGGTGGCTCCGACACACAGCCCGTGCGGGCCCATGCCGTGCTCTGCGGCCTCTTTCAGGTCCAGTTCGACTGGCGAGCCGTCCGTCGCAACGCCGATCGCGACGCGAAGTCTGTTGCGCGCCAGACGCTGTCGCCAGGCCGTCTCGGGGTGCACCAGCTGAGCCCAGTCGGTTGCGGGTGAGGAACGCGCAAGGCCGTCGACTGCCTGCCGGTGCGGCGCGAGCCGACGCGCACACAGATCGGCCTGCTCGACCGTCATCGCATCCGCCCGCGCGAACACCTCGCGCACGTCGCCGATCACCGCGAGCTCGTGGGCCGACACGTCGAGCCGCAGACATGGCGGCCAGGCAGCGGCACCGCGCACCAGCATCGTGACGTTGCGGCGATCCACAGCGGAAGCGTCGCCTCCGTCCACGACGATCACCGTGTGCGCGCCAGCGTTCCCCGGAGGCTGCGGGTGCGGCAGCCATTTCAGCCAGTTCCACTCAGCGCCAGCGCTTTCACCGACGATGGCGGTAATGGCGAGGCACTGCGGGCCGTGAAAAACCGCGAGCTGGCAGACCATTGCGCGCATCAAGGCTCGGGCGCGCTGTTCGTCACCCTCGACAGTCACCGTGCTGAACCTGTTCAACGCCAGCGCAATCGGGACATCGGCTATCACGGAGTGCGTCCGGATGAAGTCGCGCAAGGCCATCGCGCCCACCGGCTCGAGCTGGTCGACCGGGCCGAGGTCCGGCGCGGTAGGCGCCGCAGCGGATCGCTGCCCGCCGAGCCCGACGCGGACGTGGCAGAAGTCGGAGTCTGCTCGGCCGCGCTCCCACATCCGGCGTGTGCCGCCGAGGTTCCACAGGACGGCAGGGTCCGGATGCTGCCACAGCAGCGCTATCCGTTGGCGCTGCGCGGTTTCGGTGACTTCTCCGCGTACCCGGTCGAGATACCGCAGATAGTCTTTGCGGCCCTCGTCCACCTCGGCCGTGCGCCCCGCCCCTCCGCGGCCGTGCGCCATCATCCCCAGCGACGACACGACCATCATCGCGGGAAACAGCAGCGAGGCCGGATTGCGCGCTGCGGCGCCCGACCGGACGAACAACGCGAGCATGCCCGCCATCGCAACGAGCATGACGACAGGCAACATGCGCGCCATCGGACTTCCCGGAAGTGTTTGCGGCAAATCGTTGGGCGGTTCGAGGACGACCTGACCGTCGGGTACGGACGGTGCGGCCATGCGTGGCCCCGGCTGCCAGTCCGGCATGCACCGACTGTGTAGTGGCCGCGAGCTAGTCGCAACCGGTTATCCACAGGCACGGGCACGTTGTCCACAGGGCATGCGCGCGGCGCCTCGTCGTTCGGTTAGCGTGCCGGTACGGGCGGATCCGGGGGCCGGCCGGTGAGGGGGAATGGAATGTCGAGGACAGCCGACGAGTGCCGTGTCGGAGTGCAGTTCGACAGCGGCAGAATCGATTTCGTCTTGCCGGCGGCCCTCAGTGTCGCAGCGGTGATTCCGTCGATCGCCGACCGCGTCGGTGCGTCGCGTCAGGGCGGATGGCAGGAGCCACTGGCAGACTGGCAGTTGGCGCGCATCGACGGACGACCGCTGTCGCCACGCAAGTCGTTGCGAGACAACGCAGTCAGCGATGGCGACCTGCTGTGGTTGAGCCGCGTCCGGCCCGCGCTCGCATCACCGCCGGCCGACGACGCGGCAGCCGAGCTGTCGTCGTCACTTGACGCCCTGCCCCGATGGACGCCGGCAGCCACTCGGGTGGCGGTCTCGGCCGGCATGCTTTGCAGCACTGCGCTTGTCGCATACGCACTGCTGCGCTCTCCGTCGTCGGCCGCAACGGCGACGGCCGGATTGCTCGCAGCTGTCGCCCTCGGTGCTGCGGTGGCGGTCGGGCGGGTGTACCGCGAGACGCTGACCGCGGTGGCGCTCGCCTCCAGCGCGGTGGCGTCGTCTGCGGTGGCTGCTTACCTGCTAGTCCCGGGCAGCGCGACAGCACCGAAGTTCATGCTCGCCGCGGCGGGAAGCGCGACCGTATCGGTGATCGCCGCCCGCTGGATCGGCCGGGGCACAGCGGTTTTCAGCAGCATGGGTGCCTGCGGCTTCTTGTCCGCGGCGGCGGCGTGCGTGCATGTCGCCGCGCCCGTCCGCGTCGAAGCAACTGGGGCCATGCTTGCTGCGGCCGCAGTCGCACTCCTGGTGCTGGCCCCTCGACTGGCGATATGGATCGGACGGCTGCCCATTCGTCCGCCTGGGCCGGGAGTGCGGGGTTACGCACACCACGCCCACGCGATCGTCACCGGGCTCGTCTGCGGATCAAGCACCGCCGCCGCGCTCGGCACATTCCTCGTCCTCCGCGATGGCGGATATGCAGGCGCCGCGTTTGCAGCGGCGATTGGCATCACGCTCGTACTGCGCACCGGCATCCATGTGGACCTGGTTCAAGCGGCTGCGCTACTCACCGGCGGGACAATGTGTTTCGCAGCCGTCGCCGTCTGGGCGGTCAACACGTGGTGCGAGCATGCGCACTGGATCGCCCTGGCAGCCGCTGGAACAGCGGCCGTGTCGACGGCGTGCTCGTCGACCATCACGCCGTCGCCTCTGATGCGCAGATGCCTCGAACTGATCGAATACGCCGCGCTTGCGTCGCTGATTCCGCTGGCATGCTGGGTGTGCGGGGCGTTCGTCGCATTACGCGGGCTGCACCTGTCATGACTGCCTTGCGGATCGTCGCTGCCGTGGCGCTTGCCATGGGCCTCTCCGCGATGGCGCCGTCGCCAGTAGCGAAGGCGGTCCGGCCGCCGGCGATCGACGAGTCCGCGTTGCCGCCGCCGGCCGAGCCGAAGCCGCCCGTTCCCACGGAGAAGCAATCCGACTGCACCACAGCCACCTTCAACAGCGGACTGGCCTCGACCGCGACGCAACTCGCACCCTTCGACCTGCCTGCACTGCGGGCGCTGACTACCGGTGAAGGCCAGAAGGTCGCAGTGATCGACACCGGCGTGGCCACGCACCCGCAGTTGGCACGCCTGATCCCGGGCGGCGACTACGTGTCGACCGGCGATGGCCGCGAGGACTGCGACGCACACGGCACGCTGGTCGCCGGGATCATCGCCGCCACACCCGATCCGGGTGGCTTTGCGGGAATCGCGCCCGGCGTGTCAGTCATCACGATCCGGCAGTCCAGCATCAAGTACGGCGCCGTCGACGGGCGTTCCTCCGGCAACGTGGACACGCTCGCGATGGCAGTGCGTACCGCGGTCGACCTCGGCGCGACCGTCGTCAACATCTCGGCGGTAGCGTGCACGGAAGGCGCGACTCTGCACGATCGCGCGCTGGGCGCCGCCGTCGCGTACGCCGTCGACGTCAAAGACGCCGTGATCGTCGTCGCAGCGGGCAATGTGGGCCCAGGCGGCAACTGCCCGCAACAGAACCCTCCGCCGAATCCGGCACGGCGGCCCGAACCTGACTGGGAGACTGCGGATATCGTCGTCAGCCCTGGCTGGTACGACGACTATGTCCTCACGGTCGGATCGGTCAGCCCCGACGGGTCGCCGTCGTCGTTCAGCCTCGCCGGTCCGTGGGTGGACGTCGCTGCGCCCGGTGAGGCGGTCGTGTCGTTGAACCCCGCCCGCACCGGTGTGGCCAACACGTATCGTGGCGGGAGCGGCTCGACGATCTCGGGTACCAGCTACGCAGCGCCGGTCGTCAGCGGGCTTGCGGCGCTGGTGCGGGCCCGATTTCCCGGCCTCTCGGCACGGCAAGTGATGCAACGCATCGAGGCCACCGCACACCGGCCACTCGACGGGTGGAACCCCTATGTCGGCAACGGCGTCGTCGACCCACTCGCCGCGCTCACCGACGGCAAGCCCGGCGCACCTCCGAAATGGGCACAACGGCCGATCGCCCCAGCGTCGCCGCCACCACCGGCGCCCGAGACATCAGGTCGCTCAACGGCGTTCAAGGGTGTCGCCGGTTGCGCGGCGTTTCTGGCGGCCGCTCTGGCGTTGATGACGCCGGCGAACCGGTTGATCCGACGCCGCCAGGGTCGGGAGCAATTCCGTCATGCGCCACTAGTGCCGCCGCGCGGCTGAGCTCCGGCCCGTCGGCCAGCAGCCGGAGGATCGGCCACGGAGCGGGCGCGACTTCCGGCGGAAGGCCAAGTGCGGCAGCGGTTTCGGCATCTCGCACACCGAAGCGCACGCCGGTGTCGGCGACAAGGTAACGATGGGTGGACTGGACGTAGAGGCACCGGCCGGGTGGCACGAAGGCGGCGTCGGCATTCGGGCCGGTGCGGTCGGCCTGCGCCAGCGCGACTGGCGACTGCCCCGCCGCCAGCGGAAGCGCAGGACCCGTAAAGATCGTTGTCGTGTCGCTTGGGAGCCAGTGCGCACACACGACGTCGTCGGCGACAGGCGGCGTCATGGCGTCGGGAAACGTTGTGACAGGCAGAGTTTGGACGGTGGGCGTGGCGCTGATGGCGTCGGCGGGTACCGTGACGATCTCGGTGGCGCCCTGGGAGTCGCTGAACCGGACGATGTCGGCGCCGACCCGGCCGACGCGCTGCACACCGTTCTCCAGCACCACGTAGTTCTCGTCGGCGTCGGCGCGATCCACCCGGACCACGGACCCCACCGGTACTCCACCCAACGTCGACGGCCCGCGCTGTCCAGCCGACGCGATGGCCGGAGCGGTGATCTGTGGTGCCTCCGGGATTGCGTCGAGCACGGCCGTCGAAACGTCGACCGGTTCGACGCCGTCGAGCCGCAACGCTTTCACGGCCGCGGGTTCTGCGAGGCTGACCCGCGCGCGCCGGCCGTCGTAGAGCAGATACGTGACGGCATCGGATGGTGACCGCACCAGCATCGTCCGGTCGCCGGCGAGCTCCCGGGCACCGGCCGCAGTCGGGCCAGCGATCACGGTGGTGCCGTTGACGTCGTCGCACACCGTCCAGTGCGACTCGTCGGCGCTCAACGGTTCGGGTATGCCCGCCGGTGCGCCGGGAATGCCCAGCAGCGCACCGCGTTTGGCTGTGCGCAGCTCCGACTCCTTGATGAACACCGGATCGGCGGCCGTGCCCGCGACCAGACGCGCCGATGCCAGATTCAACACCGGATGCAGCGTGTCACCGACGCGCACGTAGAGGGCACCCGATTCTCTGACCATGACGATCGGCGCGTCGCCGAGCGCATCCTGCGGGCGGACGAATGCGACGATCGCACAGCCCGCCACCGCGACCACGGCCAGCGCACACCCGGCCACCAGCGACCGCGCCCGCGCCCGCATCGGTTCGTCGAGCATGCTGACATCCCTGCGAACGAGCGCATTCTCCATGCGCCGCAACAGGAATCGATGTCCGCTGACCGCATGCCGACTCGTCGGTTCCCGAGCCACCTCATCCCCCCGAAAGCTCGGTTCTAACCTAACGCCGATTCAGTGCGGTCTTCGCCGCGAATTTTCAGGCCGGGCGATCTGCCGCTCGCGGTACGCCGCCACATGCTGGCGGTTCGCGCAGTTGCCGGTGTCGCAGAACATCCGTGACCGGTTCCGCGACAGGTCCATCACCACTGCCTCGCAGTCGGGTGCCGCGCAGATCTTCAGCCGGCGCAACTCGCCGGCCCGAATCAGGTCGGCCAGGGCCATCGCCATCTCGGCGCCCATCCGCTGCGCCAGCGGGTCGTGCACCGAGGCCAGATGCAGATGCCACTCCGGCATCTCCGGGTGGCGTGTCAGCCACGGCGCCGCGTGCGTGTCGGCCAGAAGTGCGTTCACCTGCTCCACCGTCCGCTCCTCGTCGTCCGCGCACTCCCAGATCCGGCCCAGGCGTGAGCGCAAGGCATGCACGGCCGCGAGCTCGGCCGCGTCGTGGTCGCGGCGTCCGGTCCACCCGAACGAGTTCAGGTACTCGTCCAGCGCCGGTTGGTCCCCCAACTGCTCGCCCTCGACCCGGTCGCTGTTGATCAGCGCACTCGCAGCGCGCAGTGTGAGCTCGGTGTCATGACTGAAAAGCATTTGACTCCTGACCTCGCCCACTTATAGTGTCAGTACCAAAGCTAATTTTACTCATTACACGCCGGGAGGGGCTTGATGTCGACACGCGAGCAGACACTTCCGGCTCGGCATCGCTTTCGCCGTCGGGTCGGCGCTGACGTTCGGCATGTCCGGCCCCTTCGCCAAGGCGCTGATGGCCGCCGGCTGGACGCCGAACGCCGCGGTAACCGCCCGCCTCGCGGGCGGCGCGCTGGTGATGGCGCTGTTTGCGACGCTGATTCAAGCCGCGGCTGGCTACGTGAAGCCGTCCGCCACGCCAAGACCGTGGTCGTCTACGGCCTGATCCCGATCGCCGGCGCCCAGCTGTGCTACTACAACGCCGTCTCCCATCTGTCCGTCGGCGTGGCGCTGCTCCTCGAGTACACTCGCGCCAGTTCTCGTGGTCGGCTGGCTGTGGGCGACCACGCGGCGGCGTCCGGGCACGCTCACCCTCGCCGGGGCGGCACTGGCGCTCGCCGGAACCATGCGTGGTGCTCGACGTGTTCTCCGGCGCGCACATCGACACGGTCGGCGTCGCCTGGGCGCTCGGCGCGACGATCTGCGCGGCCTGCTACTTCATGCTGTCCGATCGCGTCACGACGGACGGCAGCGGCCTCAACTCGATCACCCTGGCCGCCGGCGGGCTGATTGTCGGTGCCGCGGCGGTGGCGGCCGCTGGGCTCGACGGGCGTGCTGCCGCTGACCTTCACTGCCAACGACGCCGTGGTCGCCGGCCACCCGACGTCCTTCCTCGTGCCGGTCGTCGTGCTCGGCGTCGTCACCACCGCGATCGCCTACACGCTCGGCATCAGTGGTGTGGCCCGGCTGCGGCCCAGCTATGCGTCGCTGATGGGCCTGGGAGAGGTGCTGTTCGCGGTCGTGGCCGCGTGGGTGCTGCTCGGCGAAGCGATCACGCCGGTGCAATCGGTCGGCGTGGCGGTTGTTTTGCTGGGCCTGGCGCTGGCGGGCCGCGACGACAGGCCCTGCGGACGTCGTCGTCGAGGTCAGCTGGCCGGACACCCTGACCGATCTGCCGCACTCCGAGCAAACGATTGGCCTTCGCTAGCCGGCCATGTGAAGATTGGCCGCGTGACGTTTCCCACGATTACGGCCCGGCTGGCCGCGATCGCCACCGCCCTGCTTTCCACGGTGACGGTCCTCGTCGCCGGGCCGGCCCCGTCGGCAGCGGCCGCAACCTGCCCCGACGTCGCCGTCGTGTTCGCCCGTGGCACGGACGAGCCAGGGGGTATCGGCCGGGTGGGACAGGCCTTCGCCGACGCGTTGCAGGCCCAGATCCCGGGCCGCACCGTGAGCACCTACGGGGTGAATTACCCGGCCAGCTATGACTTCCTGGCCGCGCAGGACGGCGCGATCGACGCCACCAGCTACATCCGCAACACAGCGACGCAGTGCCCGTCCACGCGCTTTGTGCTCGGCGGCTACTCCCAGGGCGCTGCGGTGATGGACATGCTGATCGGCATTCCACCGCTCGGAAACAAGCTCGCCGCGCTGGGCGACAAGTTGGGCGACGTCGGGACGGCGGCCCCCCTCGCCAGCGACTTGGCCAGCCAGGTCGCTGCTGTCGCGGTGTTCGGCAACCCGGCGGCCAAGTTCAGCAATCCTGCGACGTCAGCCGCTGCGCCGTTCGGCGCTCGGGCGATCGACCTGTGCAAAGACGGTGACCCGGTGTGCTCACGCGGTCGCAATCCGTTTGCGCACAACGATTACGAATCCTCGCCGTTCATTCCCCAGGCCGCCGAGTTCGCCGCCGGCCTCGTCTAGGCCTGGTCTAGTCCAAGGCGCTGCTTGGGCGGCCCAACATCGCTAATATCGCGAGGGTGAGCGCTTTACACCTGCGTCAATGGTTCCGTGTCGGCGCTGCAGCGGTTCTGGCTGCTGCCGCGCTGATGTCCGCGGTGCTGCCGTCGACGCCGCCTGCCGCGGCCGCCGGCTGCCCGAACGTGGAGGTGGTCTTCGCGCGCGGGCGGCTGGAATCACCGGGGACCGGCGTACTGGGCAACGCGTTCATCAACGCGCTGCGCTCCAAGGTGAACCAGAACATCGGTGTCTACGCGGTGAAGTACCCCGCCGATTCCGAGGTCGACATCGGCGCCAACGACATGAGCCAGCACATTCAGTACATGATGAACAACTGCCCCGACACCAAGCTCGTGCTCGGCGGCTACTCGCTCGGCGCGGCGGTCACCGACGTGGTGCTCGCGGTTCCCTTCGATGTGTTCGGTTTCAAGAGTCCGCTGCCGCCGGGTGCCGACACGCACATCGCCGCAGTGGCGCTGTTCGGCAACGGCGTGGCCTGGGTGGGCCCCATCACGAACTTCAACCCGCTGTACCGGGAGCGAACCATCGAGCTGTGCCACGGCGCCGATCCCGTCTGCAACCCGGCCGACCCGAACACCTGGGAAGGCAACTGGCCCGCCCACCTCGCGGGCGCCTACATCAACTCGGGGATGGCCAACCAGGCCGCCGACTTCGTCGCTGCCCGGCTTTAGGTCGACCGTGCGCAGGTCCCGGGTGACCGCGATGCGCGCGGCCAGCTGGTCGTCGGGCGGGTAGTCGACCCCGATCAGGGTGAGGCCGCGTGCCGGCGCAGCCGCGAACGCGCTCGACCGGCGGGTCTGCGTTCAACAGCGTCGCGCACCACTCGACGGTTCGCGCCGGCCCTCGCCGACGGCCAGCAGCGCGCCGACCAGCGAGCGCACCATCGACCAGCAGAACGCGTCGGCGCTGACGAAGGCGGTCGACGAGGTCGCCGTCGCGTTCCCAGTCCAGGCGCTGAAGATCGCGGATGGTCGTGGCGCCGGGCCGGTGTCGGCAGAACGCGGCGAAATCGTGCAGCCCGAGAAGAGGTCTCGACGCTGCCGCCATCGCGTCGACGTCCAGCGGACGCGGCCATGGCGTCACATACCGCGCCAGCTGCGGCTCGACACCGTAGGGCGCCAGTCGACAGCCGGTACTCGTAATGGCGGCGCAGCGCCGAGAACCGCGCGTCGAATCCGGCCGGCGCGCGGGCGATTTCGCGAACCCGGACGTCCGCGGGCAGGAAGCGGGCCAATCGGCGGACCAAGGGCAGGAACTCGGAGTCACCGGCTTTTGGCTTGCGCGGCCGGGCATGCGCCAGCGCATCGGCCGGCACGTCGACGTGCGCGACCTGACCGGTGGCGTGCACGCCCGTGTCGGTGCGGCCGGCCCCGAACACGCGCACAGGTGCGCGGAACACGGTGGACAGCGCCTCGTCAAGCACGCCGGCGACGGTGCGGTGGCGCGCCTTGCACCGCCCAGCCGGCGAATTCTGTTCCGTCATAGGCGATGTCGAGGCGGAGACGAACGAGCCCGCCATCGGAATGCGATGGCGGGCTCGTCGCGCACGACGTTATGCCTCGTCTTCGGCTGTCTGCTCCTCGGCCTCGGCCTCGGCCTCTGAGCCTCCTCGATCGCCGCGTCTTCGGTCTCGACCTCCGCGACGGACTCCTCGTCGGCCAGGCCCGACCGTCGCCTCCGGCTCGACCGCGGCTTGCGGCGCGGCTGCCGCGGCGACTGGGGCTGCCTTCTTGGCAGCAGCTTTCGACGCGCCTGCGCGCCTCGCCCGGTCGGCCTCCGACGTCACCGTCTTCTCCCGCACCAGCTCGATCACCGCCATCGGAGCGTTGTCGCCCTTGACGCGGTTCGACCTTGATGATGCGGGTGTAGCCGCCGTTGCGGTCGGCGTAGAACGGCCCGATCTCTGCGAACAACGTGTGCACCACGTCCTTGTCGCGGATCTTCTTGATCACCTCACGCCGGTTGTGCAGCGTGCCTTTCTTGGCGTGGGTGATCAGCTTCTCGGCGTAC
This sequence comes from uncultured Actinomycetota bacterium, assembly GCA_963775205.1. GTDB lineage: Bacteria > Actinomycetota > Actinomycetes > Mycobacteriales > Mycobacteriaceae > Mycobacterium. The sequence continues at coordinate 1,282,322 of CAVZHV010000002.1, forward strand.
GGCCGCAGCGCCCGGGCCTTGGTCTCGGTGGTCTTGATCCGGCCGTGCTCGAAGAGCGACGTGGCCAGGTTGGCCAGCAACGCCTTCTGGTGCGAGGACGACCCGCCGAGGCGAGGGCCCTTGGTGGGCTTGGGCATTGGTCAATCTCCTTGGCCGTGCTTACAGCTGCTCGGTCTCGGCGTAGTCCTGGTCGGCATCGAAGTCGTACGACGACGAGTCGCCGTGCCAGGTGCCGGTGGCGACGTCATACCCGGCCACCTCGGACGGGTCGAAGCCGGCCGGGCTGTCCTTGAGCGACAGGCCGAGCTGGTGCAGCTTGACCTTGACCTCGTCGATGGACTTCTGGCCGAAGTTGCGGATGTCGAGCAGATCGGACTCCGTGCGGGCGACGAGCTCGCCGACCGTGTGGATACCCTCGCGCTTGAGGCAGTTGTACGACCGCACCGTCAGGTCCAGGTCGTCGATCGGCAGCGCGAACGAGGCGATGTGATCTGCTTCGGCCGGCGACGGGCCGATCTCGATACCCTCGGCCTCGACGTTGAGTTCCCGTGCCAGACCGAACAATTCGACCAGCGTCTTGCCCGCCGACGCCAGCGCGTCCCGGGGGCTGATCGAGTTCTTCGTCTCGACGTCGAGGATCAGCTTGTCGAAGTCGGTGCGCTGCTCGACGCGGGTGGCCTCCACCTTGTAGGTGACCTTGAGCACCGGCGAGTAGATGGAATCGACCGGGATACGGCCGATCTCGGCGCCCGACGCCTTGTTCTGCACGGCCGGCACGTAGCCGCGGCCGCGCTCGACGACGAGTTCCACCTCGAGCTTGCCCTTGTCGTTGAGCGTCGCGATGTGCATGTCGGGGTTGTGCACGGTCACGCCCGCGGGCGGCACGATGTCACCGGCGGTGACGGCACCCGGGCCCTGCTTGCGCAGGTACATCGTGACGGGCTCGTCCTCGTCCGACGACACCACCAGCCCCTTGAGGTTGAGGATGATGTCGGTGACGTCTTCCTTGACTCCGGGCACGGTGGTGAACTCGTGCAGCACCCCGTCGATGCGGATGCTGGTCACGGCCGCGCCGGGGATCGACGACAGCAGCGTGCGGCGCAGCGAATTACCAAGGGTGTAACCGAAACCCGGCTCCAGCGGCTCGATGATGAATCGCGACCGGTCGTCGGCGACGACCTCTTCGCTCAGTGTGGGTCGCTGAGAAATCAGCATGTGTTTTTTTCCTCCTTCACGGCACCCACAATTTGATGCCGCGTACCCCGACCGTCATCCGGACGGCCGAGAAGCCTTTACTTCGAGTAGAACTCGACGATGAGCTGCTCGGAGAGCGGCACATCGATCTGCGCGCGCTCCGGTAGCTGATGCACCAGGATGCGCTGCCGCTCGCCGACCACCTGAAGCCAGCCGGGGATCGGACGATCGCCTGCGGTCTCCCGTGCGATCTGGAACGGCACCGTGTTCAGCGACGTGTCGCGCACGTCGATGATGTCGTACTGCGCCACCCGATAGCTGGGCACGTCGACCTTCACGCCGTTGACGCTGAAGTGGCCATGGCTGACCAACTGGCGCGCCATCCGCCGGGTGCGTGCCAGTCCGGCGCGGTACACGACGTTGTCCAACCGGCTCTCCAGAATGCGGAGCAGTTCCTCACCGGTCTTGCCCGACGCGCGGTTCGCCTCTTCGTAGTAGCGGCGGAATTGCTTTTCCATCACGCCGTAGGTGAAGCGTGCCTTCTGCTTCTCCTGCAACTGCTGGCGGTATTCGCTTTCCTTGATCCGCGCGCGGCCGTGCTGACCGGGCGGGTAGGGACGCTTCTCGAACGACTGGTCACCCCCGACGAGGTCGGTACCGAGGCGGCGCGACTTGCGGGTGACGGGTCCGGTGTAACGAGCCATCTTGTCCTTCTCCTCTAGACCCGGCGGCGCTTCGGCGGACGGCAGCCGTTGTGCGGCTGCGGAGTGACGTCGGCGATCGCGCCTACCTCGAGGCCGGCGGCCTGCAGGGAGCGGATTGCCGTCTCGCGCCCCGAGCCCGGGCCCTTCACGAAGACGTCGACCTTCTTGACGCCGTGCTCTTGCGCCTTGCGCGCAGCGTTCTCGGCGGCCAACTGCGCGGCGAAGGGAGTCGACTTACGGGAGCCCTTGAAGCCGACGTGGCCGGACGACGCCCACGCGATCACGTTCCCCTGCGGGTCGGTGATCGTGATGATGGTGTTGTTGAACGTGCTCTTGATGTGCGCGGCGCCGTGCGGAACGTTCTTCTTCTCGCGCCTGCGCCCTTTCTGGCCCTTCTGCCCCTTCTTGGGAGCGGCAGCTGCCTTCTTTGCTGGTGGCATCGGTTACCTGGCCTTCTTCTTGCCGGCGATGGTGCGCTTGGGACCCTTGCGGGTACGCGCATTGGTCTTGGTCCGCTGGCCGCGCACGGGCAGGCCGCGGCGGTGCCGCAGACCCTGGTAGCAGCCGATCTCGATCTTGCGGCGGATGTCGGCCTGCACCTCGCGGCGCAGATCGCCCTCCACCTGCAGGTTGGCTTCGATGTAGTCGCGCAGCTGGGTCAGCTGCTCGTCGGTGAGGTCCTTTGTGCGCATTTCCCGGTCAATGCCGGTGGCGGCGAGGATTTCGTTGGAGCGGGTACGGCCGATGCCGTAGATGTAGGTCAACGCGACCTCCATGCGCTTGTCGCGCGGCAGGTCGACGCCCACTAGACGTGCCATCAGGCGGTGGTCCTTCTTCTTCGGCGGAGGTCTGTTCCCAGCCCGTTCCCGGTGCTACCGGGGCCCGGCCTCCGTTCCGGGCGTGGTCGAGCGGCGCTGAAATCTTTTGGCAGCTCAGTGGTGCTGGGAGGTCTGCATTCAGTTGTGTGGAGCTGCGCGGGAAGCCTGACTCATCCCTGTCGCTGCTTGTGGCGTGGATCGGAGCAGATCACCATGACCCGCCCATGCCGACGGATCACCCTGCACTTGTCGCAAATCGGCTTCACGCTGGGGTTGACCTTCACGGCTTTCTTCGATCCTGTTCTCTAGCTCGCTGTCACTTGTACCGGTACACGATGCGGCCGCGGGACAGGTCATATGGAGACAACTCCACGACCACCCGGTCCTCGGGCAGGATGCGGATGTAGTGCTGCCGCATCTTGCCGCTGATATGGGCGAGCACCTTGTGGCCGTTCTCCAGCTCAATGCGGAACATCGCATTGGGCAGAGGCTCAACCACGCGGCCCTCGACCTCGATGGCGCCGTCTTTCTTGGCCATATCCTCCGTGATTCCTAACTCCGGTTCGGCGCAGCTTTTACTCCGACTGCAAAACGTGGGCTGAAAAGGAGATATTCCAGGGCACGCAAGAGCCGGCGCGGATGCCGCACCGTTGCCCCACGATACCCGTTTCTGCTGCCCAGGCCAAAATCGCTGCGGCACCGCCGTCGCACGGCTATTCCGCCGACTTGGAGTCGTCCTCGTCGTCGTGTCGAGCATGCGTTCGGGGTGGTGGGTGGTGTTGGTGCGGGGTTGGCCGTGGTCGAGTTCGGGGGGCGGGATCCATTCGGTGGTGCCGTCGTCGCGTTTCTTGGTTTTCCAGTCGCCGTCGGTGACCAGGCGGTTGTCGGGCCCGCAGGCCAGGGTGAGGTCGTCGATGTTGGTCTGACCGCCGTGCGCCCAGTCTGTGGTGGCGTGATGCACTTGGCACCAATAGGGCGGGGCGTCACAGCCCGGTCTGGTGCAGCCGCGCTCGAGGGCGTAGAGCACCAGGCGTTGGGCGGGGGTGGCCAGCCGGGTGCTGCGGCCCTTGTACAGCTGCAGCGGCTTGGCCTTGTCCAAGACCAGCAAGAAGTTGTAGGCGTGGGCGGCCATCCGGATCAGCGTGGGAACCGGCAGCAGGGTGCCGCCCCCGGTGTGCGCCATCCCGGCCTTGGCCTGCAAATCCTTCAGCTCGACGGTGGCGGTGATGGTGACCGGCAGCCCCTGATGGCTGCCCAGCTCCCCCGACATCAACATGGCACGCACCATCGCGTTCAACGCGTCGTGGGTGCGCTGTGCTGCCGAGCGGTCATCGCCCTCGAGCGCCTCCGGTGACGGCTGGCCGGTGATGCTCGGCATCTCGTCTTGTGGGTTGCACATGCCCGGGGCGGCCAGCTTGGCCAGCACCGCGTCCAGGCCGGCCCGCAGCTCGGGGTCCAGCCAGCCCGTGATCGCCGACATGCCGTCGTGTTGCTGGCGGCCGATGACGACCCCGCGTCGGCGGGCGCGGTGCTCATCAGAGAAGTCCCCGTCGGGGTTGAGCACCGTGGCATACCAGTCGGCGAAGCGTTTGAGCTCATCGGGGCGATAGCGCGCGGCGATTGCGGCCAGCGTGGCCTCGGCCTCACCCCGGGTGGCCTCGTCGACCCAGCACGGCAGCTGCGCGAGAAACTCCCGGATGATCGCCACCTGCCCGGGGCTGATGTCCCCGGCGGCCTGCCCGGCCGCGGTGGCCTGCAGCTTGGGTGCCAGCGGCGCACCGCTCAACGCCCGCCGCCCCGCCAAATCGATCGCCTCCTCCAAGCGGCGCCGGGCATCGCGGCGGTAGATCCGCAACCGATCGGCCAGCACATGCGCCGGGCGGCCCCCGATCTCCTCGACCGGGGCATAGGCCAGCTCGGCCAGCAGGGCATGCTCACCAGCGGGCAACCGGCGCCGCCACCGCTCCCGGCGCTCCAACACCTGCACCCGCTCGGATTGGCACAGTCCATCGGTGGGCAGGGCGTCAGCTGCGTCGAAAGCCGCATCGACTGCGTCGTATGCGCTCATCAGCTGATGGAACTGCGCCGAACTCATACCCGCAATGTATCGACGGCCACCGACAAGTCGAAGCCCCACAACGCAATTCGGGCCGAGTCATCCACACCCGAGAATCCATCCACAGATTCGGACCACTGCGACGGAAGCACTTGACAACGGGCGCCAGCAGTGGTTGCGGACGCGGCACGAGCGCATACTTGACACCGATGACCGCACCCCCCTCCCAGCGCCGCAATCCCGTGATTCTCACCGTCGACGACGACCCTGCCGTCTCGCGCGCAGTCGCACGCGACCTGCGCCGCCACTACGGCGAGAATTACCGCATCGTCCGCGCCGAATCCGGTCCCGACGCCTTGGAAACGCTCAACGAACTCAAGCTTCGTGGCGACACCGTCGCCGTGTTCGTCGCCGACTACCGGATGCCCCAGATGAGCGGCATCGAGTTTCTCGAAGAGGCGATGGACATCTACCCGCTCGCACGCCGGGTCCTGCTGACCGCGTACGCCGACACTCACGCCGCCATCGAGGCCATCAACGTCGTCGACCTCGACCACTATCTCCTCAAACCGTGGGACCCGCCCGAGGAGAAGCTGTACCCGGTGATCGACGCGCTGCTCGACGCGTGGCAGTCCGCAGGCGACCGGGTGATCCCGCACACCAAGATCATCGGCCACCCGTGGAACGCGAGATCGTCGCAGGTGAGAGAATTTTTGGCGCGAAATCAGTTGTACTACACGTGGTTTCGCGCCGACGAGCCCGACGGGCAGAGGCTGCTGGAGGCGGCGGGCGAAGACGGCCTGTCGCTGCCGGTGGTCATCACCGAACAGGGCACGACGCTCGTCAACCCCCCCGATGCCGAGCTGGCCGCGACGCTGGGTCTCACGACTACGCCGGCCGAGGATTTCTACGACCTCGTCGTAATCGGCGGTGGGCCCGCCGGTTTGGCGGCCGCGGTGTACGGCGCATCCGAGGGACTCAGGACCGTGCTGATCGAGCGCACCGCCACCGGCGGCCAGGCCGGCCAGAGTTCTCGCATCGAGAACTATCTCGGCTTCCCCGACGGCTTGTCAGGCGCGCAACTCGCCGACCGGGCAAGAAGGCAGGCCGTGAAGTTCGATGCGGAGCTCATCACGGCGCAAGAAGCCACCGCGCTGGAAGTCAGAGGCGCGGCCCGCACGGTCAAGCTCTCGGACGGCAGAGAGGTCGGTGCACGCTCGGTCATCCTTGCGACTGGCGTGTCGTACCGGCAACTGCCGGCGGACGGCTGCGACCGGCTCACCGGCGCGGGTGTCCACTACGGGGCGGCGCTGTCCATCGCGACCGAGTGCGACGGCGAGGACGTCTACGTCATCGGCGGTGCCAACTCGGCCGGCCAGGCAGCCGTGAACCTGGCCAAGTACGCCAAGTCGGTGACGCTTGTGGTGCGCGGTCCGTCGCTGGAGTCGTCGATGTCGTACTACCTGATCCAGCAGATCGAGGCGATCGACAACATCAAGGTCCGCACGTGCACGGTGGTCAAGCAGGCATGCGGCGACGACCATCTCGAGAAGCTCGTCCTCGAAGACCAACGAACCGGCCAGACCGAGCAGGTGACGTGCGGGCGAATGTTCGTCTTCATCGGCGCCGAGCCTCGAACCGACTGGCTCGACGGCGTCGTCGCCCGCGACGACCACGGATTCGTCCTGGCCGGCCCCGACCTGAGGAACGTGTGCGGCTGGACACTGGCCCGGCCGCCGCACCACCTGGAAACAAGTGTGCCGGGTGTGTTTGTTGCAGGTGACGTGCGTGCCGAGTCCGCGAAGCGGGTGGCGGCAGCCGTCGGCGAAGGGTCGATGGCCGTGATGCTGGTGCACCGATATCTGGCGGAGGCCTGACGATGGGCGAAAGGTGTCTGCCCGACGAGCTGCGGACGTTGTTCTTGTTCGAGGCGCTGACCGACGAACAACTCGCGACGCTCTGCCGCAACGGCCACATCGCCACTTTCGAGCCGGGGCCGGTGTGCACCGAGGGTGAGCCGGCAAAGTGCTTCTACGTCCTGCTCGACGGCGAGCTGGTGATGTCCAAGCGCTCCGCCGGCGTCGACATCGAAACCAACCGCACGTCGCAGCGGGGCGTGTACTGCGGTGCATGGTCGGCGTACGTTCCCGGCGAGGAGCAGGTCTACGAGGCGTCGGTGCGGGTGACCAAGCCGTCACGGTTCTTCGTGCTCGACGCAGAGGCGTTCGCGCGCTTCATGAAGTCGGAGTTCCCGATGGCCGTCCATCTCGTCGAGGGCCATCGTGTCGGCGGGCTGCGGCAGCGCCAGATCATCGGACAGCGGGAGAAGCTGCTGGCGCTCGGACAGATCACCGCGGGCTTGACGCATCAGCTGAACAATCCGGCGGCGGCGATCACCCGGGACGTCGCCACCCTGCGCGAGAACGTCGGCAAGACACGGCACAAGCTGGCGATGCTCGCCGACGGGCAGTTCACGCCCGAGGCGCTGCGCGTGCTGGTCGGGATTCAGGACGAGGTCGCCGAGCAGGTCGCCAAGTCGAAGGCGCACGAGCTCACCGCGTTGGAGACCTCCGACCGCGAGGACCAGATCGCCGACTGGCTCGACGACCACGGCATCGTCGGGGGCTGGGACTACGCGCCGACCTTCGTCGAAGCCGGCTTGGACACCGACTGGCTGGAGCGGATCTCGGCTTCCGTCGACGACGTCGACGCGACGGCCTCGCTGCAGGGCGCGATCGGCTGGCTGAAGTACACGATCGACACCGAGCTGTCGGTCAAGCGCATCGCCGAAGCCAGCAAGCGCATCTCGGCGCTGCTGGCTGGCGCCAAGCAGTACTCGCAGATGGATCGCGCGCCCTACCAGGCGTCCGACGTCCACGAGCTGCTGCACAGCACGCTGATGATGTTCGGCGACCGAGTGGGCAAGGACAAGCCGATCAAGCTCGTCAAGGAATACGACAAGTCGCTGCCCGAAATCTTCTGTTACCCAGGCGATCTCAACCAGGTCTGGACCAACATCATCGAGAACGCCATCCAGGCGATGGACGGCAGCGGGACGCTGACGGTGCGGACGATGCGCGACGGCGACGACATGGTCCGCGTCGAGATCTGCGACGACGGACCCGGCATTCCCGACGACATCGTCGACCGCATCTTCACGCCGTTCTTCACGACGAAGCCGTTCGGCGAGGGCACCGGCCTCGGGCTGGACCTGGCGTGGCGCATCGTGGTGGAAAAGCACCACGGCAATCTGCGCGTGGAGTCCGAGCCCGGCAACACCCGGTTCATTACGGTGCTGCCGCGCACGGCGCCGACGGAATAGCCGCCGGCGAGGTCGCGGTTGGACCGGCTATGACTGAGCATCCCCAGATCTCGGCCGCTTCGGATCCTTCGGCCGCGGCGTCACCCCGGAGCAAGCAAAGGACATCGAGGCGCTCGGCTACGGCGCCGTCTGGGTCGGCGGGTCGCCGCCGGCCGAACTGGACTGGGTGGAGCCGATTCTCGAGAAGACGACGACGCTGAAGGTGGCCACCGGCATCGTCAACATCTGGACCGCGGCGCCCGGCCCCGTCGCGGAGTCGTTTCACCGCATCGAGAACGCCTACCCCGGACGGTTCCTGCTCGGCATCGGCGTCGGGCATCCCGAGGCGCACACCGAATACCGCAAGCCCATCGACGCGCTGACCGACTACCTCGACAAGCTCGACGAGTACGGCGTGCCGAAGAACCGCCGCGTCGTCGCGGCGCTCGGGCCGAAGGTGCTGAAGCTCTCGGCGCAGCGCAGCGCCGGCGCACACCCGTACCTCACCACGCCCGAGCACACCGCGGAGGCCCGGCGGCTGATCGGGCCGTCGGCGTTCTTGGCGCCCGAGCACAAGGTGGTGCTGACGACGGACGCCGAGAAGGCCAGGGCGATCGGCCGCAAGGCGATCGACATCTACCTCAACCTGACCAACTATGTCAGCAACTGGAAGCGGCTCGGGTTCACCGACGACGACGTCCGCCGCCCGCCCAGCGACAGGCTGGTGGACGCGGTGGTGGCGTACGGAACTCCCGACGACGTCGCCAAGCGCCTCTCCGAGCACCTCGAGGCCGGCGCGAACCACGTCCCGATCCAGGTGCTGGGCGGCTCGGACCGGCTGATTCCGGCGCTGACAGAACTCGCCGAACCCCTGGGGCTGAAGCCGGGCGGCTGACTGCCGCTAGGGTTTTCCCATGCGGCTGTTGGTGACGGGAGGCGCCGGGTTCATCGGCGCCAACTTCGTGCACAGCACTCTGCGAGAGCGTCCCGACGTGTCGGTGACGGTTCTCGACGCGTTCACCTATGCCGGAAGCCGCGAGTCGCTTGCCGGACTCGAGCGTTCGGTCCGGGTGGTGGAAGGCGACATCACCGACGCCGGCCTGGTGTCGGAACTGGTGGCCGACACCGACGTCGTCGCGCACTTCGCCGCGGAGACTCACGTCGACAACGCGTTGGCCGACCCCGAGCCATTTCTGCGCAGCAACGTCATCGGCACGTTCGCCGTGCTGGAGGCGGTGCGACGGCACGGCGTGCGGCTGCACCACGTCTCCACCGACGAGGTGTACGGAGACCTTCCGCTCGACGGCGGCAGCCGCTTCACGGCACAGACGCCGTACAACCCGTCCAGCCCGTACTCGTCGACCAAGGCCGCTGCCGACCTGCTGGTCCGGGCTTGGGTGCGCTCTTACGGGATCGCGGCGACGATCTCGAACTGCTCGAACAACTACGGGCCCTACCAGCACGTCGAGAAGTTCATTCCGCGCCAGATCACCAACGTGCTCACGGGCCGGCGCCCCAAGCTTTACGGCAGCGGCGCCAACGTGCGCGACTGGATACACGTCGACGACCACAACGCCGCGGTGTGGCGGATCATCGAGGACGGCACCATCGGCCGGACATACCTGATCGGCGCCGACGGTGAGCGTGACAACCTGTCGGTGCTGAGGCTGATCTTGACCGAAATGGCTTGCGATCCCGACGATTTCGATCACGTCACCGACCGCGTCGGCCACGACCTGCGCTACGCGATCGATCCCACCCCGCTGCGTGCCGAATTGGGCTGGGAGCCAGAGCATTCCGACTTCGCCGAAGGTCTTCGCGCAACCATCAAGTGGTACCGCGACAACGAGTCGTGGTGGCGCCGCTGAAGGAGGGCGTGGAAGCGCGATACGCCAAGCGCGGCCAGTGACCACGCGCGAACTGGCGATCGCCGGCGCCTGGGAGATCACCCCGCCCGTGCACCCCGACGACCGCGGCTTGTTCTTCGAGTGGTTCACCCAGCACGGGTTCGCGTCGGTCACCGGGCACCGCTTGGACATGCAGCAGGCCAACTGCTCGGTGTCGGCCGCAGGGGTGTTGCGCGGGTTGCACTTTTCGCAGCTGCCGCCGAGCCAGGCCAAGTACGTGACGTGCGTGAAGGGTGCGGTGTTCGACGTCGTCGTCGACATCCGGGTCGGGTCGCCGACCTACGGCCGGTGGGACGCTACGCTGCTCGACGACCGCGACCGCCGCTCGGTGTACCTGTCGGAGGGCTTGGCGCACGGCTTCATGGCGCTGGAGGACGATTCGACGGTCATGTACCTGTGCTCGACGCCGTATGCGCCGAACCGCGAGCACACGATCCTGGCCACCGACCCGCAGCTGGCGATCGAGTGGCCCGCGGCGGGCGGCTTGCGGATGTCCGACCGGGACGGCGCCGCGCCGACGCTCGAGGAGGTGCGTGCCGCGGGCCTGCTGCCTACGTGGGAGGACACCCAGGCCTTCGTCGAGGGGCTCAAAGACACTTAGCGCTGGCCGAGCGGGGTAGCCCCTTGCGACGCACAGCGCGCACTTACTAGGATGTCCTAGTAATCCTTCGCCGATTTCAGCCGAGGGACATTTCATGAGCACAACGATCCAGCACTTCATCGACGGCAAGCGCACCAACCTCAACAGCACGCGCACCGCGGACGTCTTCAATCCCAGCACCGGTGAGGTGCAGGCCAAGGTGCTCCTGGCGTCGGCCGCCGACGTCGACACCGCAGTGGCCTTGGCGGTCGCGGCACAGAAGGAATGGGCGGCATGGAACCCGCAGAAGCGCGCCCGCGTGATGATGAAATTCATCGAACTGGTCAACCAACTCCTAGATGAGTTCGCCGAACTCCTGTCGAGCACGGCAAGACGATGGCCGACTCCAGGGGCGACATCCAGCGCGGCATCGAGGTCGTCGAGTTCGCGATCGGCATCCCGCATCTGCTGAAGGGCGAGTACACCGAGGGCGCCGGCTCGGGTATCGACGTGTACTCGCTGCGTCAGCCGCTCGGTGTGGTCGCGGGCATCACCCCGTTCAACTTCCCCGCGATGATTCCGCTGTGGAAGGCCGGCCCGGCGCTCGCATGCGGAAACGCATTCATTCTCAAGCCTTCTGAACGCGACCCGTCGGTCCCGTAACGCAGAACTGTTCGAGGAGGCCGGACTGCCCAAGGGCGTGTTCCAGGTGGTGCACGGCGACAAGGAGGCCGTCGACGCGATCCTTGACCACCCGGAGATCAAGGCGGTCGGCTTCGTCGGCAGCTCCGACATCGCGCAGTACATCTACTCCACCGCGGCCGCCCACGGCAAGCGCGCGCAGTGCTTCGGCGGCGCCAAGAACCACATGATCGTGATGCCCGACGCCGACCTCGACCAGGCCGTCGACGCGCTCATCGGCGCGGGTTACGGCAGCGCCGGGGAGCGGTGCATGGCGA
>CAVZHV010000003.1:0-249992 GCA_963775205.1 uncultured Actinomycetota bacterium
CGGCGATCGGGGTGCTGGTGCTGATGTCGCCTTGGCGGATGTTGACGTCGACCCGACGGGCGGAGCCGCCGAGAGCGATGGCGCCGTCTTCGGTGTTGGTCACCAGCTGATCGAGGTCGGCGTCGGTGGCCACCGCGCCCGTCCGCTGGTTCACCGTCACGCTCAATCCTCGTGCGACACCGGGCGGGAGGACGACGTTGACCGCCACGTGACCCTTTCATGGCGAGAGTCCGGGCGCGTTGTCGCTGAGCGTGACCCGGCTCCCGGCGGCGTCGTTGGTGACAACCAGTTGCGCATCGGCGCGACGGGTAACCATCCGCAGGTCGACGCGGGGCTCTGTGGCGTTGGCGTCGGTGCTGATGCGAAGTACCGGTACCTCTCCGATGAGGCCTCGCTTTCTGCGTGATTCTTTGTGTCCCCGGGGAAACCTGGTGTTGGGGGGTCCGCTGGGCGTTTACAGGTTTCGGGCCTGCGTCCCGCAACGCCGGGTGTCACACCGTGTGCGGTTTCTCTTCGACTCCTCGACGGTCTTCGTCCGGGGGACCAGCCGGTGGTCTCGTCGTGACCGGATCACGTTGACGAATGCCCGGCGCACCGTCCGGTGTGCCGATGATGCCGCCATCCAGGAGAAGGAGGTACATGATGGCAGAGGCAATGGAGACGACAAACAACACAGGTACCACCGTGCGCTCTCTCATGGAGAGCTTTGAGCGCGGCGAGATCGACTTTCCCACGTTGCTCTCTGCGATGACCGAACACGTCTGCGCAGAAGGTCCGCCGAGGCCGAAAGACTGGGGTGAGGTCTGGGACCGCGCCGAAGAGATGCCCGACGACGACGACCCGTTCTGGATCAGGCTGGCCGGGGACATCGGCATCCTCGACGAGGAGCAAGAGGAGCAGATCTACGCCGCCCTGGCGCACTGCTGAGCCACGATGCCCGACGAGCCTGGGCCGGGGGGCCGAGCCACTCTTTATCGGTACTTGGCTGAGAGCGACGACGACTGACAGAGCTTCTGCGCGGCTCTACTGCTTGGCCACCCTCGTCGCGAAGATCAGTCCCCGTTCAGGCGAGACGGTGTTCAACCACGATCACTCCGGATTCATCCGGTCCACGACCGAATCGAGTCCTGGGAGCTGCATCGGTTGCTCACCGTCTGATGAAAGTAAGGAGGGAGAGAAGTGATAACAACCGAACGCACGCTGGAGGAACGCTACGAGAACGTTCACCGAGCCATCCTGGACGGCCACAACGCCGAGGTCCAGGAGCTGGTCGACAGCGGCCTGGGATGGCGGCTGGAGGGACGTGTGGGCCGCATCGTGATCGCCGCACTACGCGATGGAGCGGTGGTCCTGCCACCGCATCAGGTCAAGGACTTCTACGGTGTCACGGTGCCCAGCTACCGCGACGTCGAGGACGAGGTTGGCTCACCCGGCTCGGTGGCCAACGCCGAGGCCTACGACCCCGAGGGGATGTGACTCCTCTGCTCGTCGCGGTGAATGAGGAGCGGGTGCAAACTGCAGTTTGTAGAGGATGTGCGAGAAGGGGAGGAATCGCCATGAAGGCCAGGGTCTATGTCCCTTACACCGGCATACGGGGGCCACGGGGGATAGCTGGCTCGGGCGTCCCCGCAAGGTCGACGACCGTGAGCACATCGCCACGGCGAAGCGGATGAAAGCCGACGGCCACACCGCCATGTACCTCGGGGTGAGCCGTGCGACGTTGTACCGCTACCCTCACCGAGGACGGCGCTGCCTGAGGTGTATGCGCCCCAGCGCGACAGATGAGTTCCGCACCTTTACACGGCGATGATTTGTCGGCATCAGCGGAACCGATGACGCTTATCCGTTCTGATCCGATGGACCGCCGTACTGCCACACCAGGCCGTGAGTGCCGGTCATCATGTGATTGCACCACATCGTCTGACCGCTACTGTCCTGTGTGGTCGCGTGCCATACCGGGCATGGATCGCCCGGCGAGGGCGGATCAGCATGTGCGAGACCGGCCCCCGCAATTACGACGAGTGGTGTTGCAGCAGCAATCGTGACCAGCCGGATGAGCGAGACCCTGCTCATAATTGACCTCCTCCCGCGACGTGACGCTGGCCAAGCCCAGGGTCGTGGTGTAAAGAGTTCGTTCGATCGCGTGACCCTTCGTGAGGCAGTTTAGGCGGTCAGGGCTGGTGTGGTGTCGGTTTGCTGGCCGGGGCTGGTCAGTGCTGCTCGGGCGCGGGTGAGGACGTCGAGGCCGAGGTAGCGCCGGCCTTCGATCCATTCGTCGTGTTGTTCGGCGAGCACGGCGCCGACGAGGCGGATGATGGCGGTCCGGTCGGGGAAGATGCCCACGACGTCGGTCCGGCGCCGAACCTCTCGATTGAGGCGCTCCTGGGGATTATTGGACCAAATCTGACGCCAGATCTGCTTGGGGAAGGCGGTGAACGCCAGGAGATCAGCACGGGCGGCATCGAGATGCTCGGCGACTTTGGGGAGCTTGTCAGCCAATGCATCGAGCACGCGGTCGTATTGGGCGACAACAGATTCCGTATCGGGTTGGTCGAAGATGGAGTGCAACAGGGTGCGCACCCACGGCCAGGACGATTTGGGAGTGACCGACATCAGGTTGACCGCGTAATGAGTTCTGCACCGCTGCCAGGCCGCCCCGGGCAGGGTTGCCCCGATCGCGGCCACCAGCCCCGGGTGGGCGTCGCTGGTGACCAGCGCGACCCCACTCAGCCCGCGGGCGACCAGGTCGCGGAAGAACGCCAGCCAGCCCGCCCCGTCCTCGGCGGAGCTGACCTGTACACCCAGGATCTCGCGGTGGCCCTCGGCGTTGACCCCGGTGGCGATCAGGGTGTGCACGCCGACGACGCGGCCGTTCTCTCTGACCTTGAGCACCAGGGCGTCAGCGGCAACGAATGTGTACGGGCCAGCGTCGAGGGGGCGGGTACGGAAGGCCTCCACGGCCTCGTCGAGCTCGGCGGCCATGACCGAGACCTGTGACTTGGAAAGGCGTGTCACACCCAGTGATTCGACGAGCCGCTCCATCCGCCGTGTGGACACGCCCAGCAGGTAACAGGTCGCCACCACCGACGTCAGTGCCCGCTCGGCGCGCTTGCGCCGCTCCAAAAGCCAGTCCGGGAAATAGGTCCCCGAACGCAGTTTGGGGATCGCCACGTCGATGGTCCCGGCGCGAGTGTCGAAATCACGAGGCCGGTAGCCGTTGCGGCTGTTGGACCGCTCGTCGCTGCGCTGGCGGTAGCCCGCACCACAGATGGCGTCGGCTTCAGCGCCCATCAGAGCGTGGATGAACGCCGACAGCAGACCGCGCAGCAGATCCGGGCTCGCCTGCGCGAGTTGATCAGCCAGCAGCTTCTCGACGTCGATAGGGTGGGTTGAGGTCATCGCGTTGTTCTCCTTCGATTGACTTTGCGGGTCAGTTCGAAGGATCACGCGATGACCGCCCTCTACCGGGCTACGACACGCCCACCAGGCCTAACGCCCCATACACCACGTCCCTGGACGTAACTTGAAGGAAGGGGAAGGAGGGGAGGAAGGAGGGGAGGGGAAGGAAGGGGAGGTGGGCTGAGGCGACGACATGTGGCCACCATCGCGACATGGCCGTCCCACACCGCGTGGTCGCCGGGCAAGAGTCTCAGGGCAACGCCCGTGTGATTGACCATTCCCCGTCTGCGCGACTCCCGGACCGGAGGAAGCCGCGGGGAGCAGACCGACCGGGATGGCACGGGGATGGCACGAAGCTTCAAGGCTTGGTATATAAAGGGACATTGAGCTGCAAAAACGATGGGTGCCCCCGGCAGGATTCGAACCTGCGGCCTTCTGCTCCGGAGGCAGACGCTCTATCCCCTGAGCTACGGGGGCGCATAACCAGGACGTTGCGCCGTTGGGCCCGCCCAGACTAGCGCATGTGTTATTCGGATCGTGCCCGCCGACGGGATGACCGATTACAACGTGGCGACGAGAAAGTGCGAGTGGACACCGCCACAGCGGTGAATTCGGCGCGCCGACGTCCCCCGCGGCGCCGTAGAGCAGGTCGTAATGAATTCGGACGGCAAACGCCCAGCCCATAGGATGGACCCTCGTGACCCCCGCCGACCTGGCCGAGCTGCTCAAGACCACCGCCGCCGCGGTGCTCGCCGAGCACGGCCTCGACACCGCTGCACTTCAGGCAACGGTGACGGTCGAGCGGCCCCGCAACCCCGAGCACGGCGACTACGCCACCAATCTGGCCCTTCAGCTCGGCAAGAAGGTCGGGGCCAACCCCCGCGAGTTCGCCGGTTGGCTCGCCGACGCGCTCGCTGCGGTCGACGGCATCGCCTCGGCCGAGGTCGCCGGGCCCGGCTTCGTCAACCTGCGCATCGCCGCCTCGGCCCAGGGCGCCATTGTCAACAACGTCATCGACGCCGGACGAAACTACGGGCACGCCGACACCCTGGAGAACCAGAAGATCAACCTCGAGTTCGTGTCCGCGAATCCCACCGGCCCGATCCACATCGGCGGCACCCGGTGGGCCGCGGTCGGCGACGCGCTGGGCCGGCTGCTCGCGAGCCAGGGTGCCGAAATCACCCGTGAGTACTACTTCAACGACCACGGCGCCCAGATCGACCGGTTCACCAACTCCCTGATCGCCTCGGCCACGGGCCAGCCCACCCCGCAGGACGGCTACGCCGGCAACTACATCAGTGACATCGCCGCCCAGGTGCTCGAGAAAGCGCCCGACGCGCTGAGCCAGCCCGACGAACAGCGGCGCGAGACCTTCCGGTCCATCGGCGTGGATTTGATGTTCAGCCACATCAAGCAGTCGTTGCACGACTTCGGCACCGACTTCGACGTCTACACCCACGAAGACTCGATGCACACCAGCGGCCGCGTCGACCAAGCGATCGCCCGGTTGCGCGAGACCGGCAAAATCTACGAGAAGGACGGCGCAACATGGTTGCGCACCAACGAGTTTGGTGACGACAAGGACCGTGTCGTCATCAAGAGCGATGGCCAGCCGGCCTACATCGCCGCCGATCTCGCCTACTATCTCGACAAGCGGCAACGTGGTTTCGACCTCTGCATCTACATGCTCGGCGCCGACCATCACGGCTACATTGCCCGGCTCAAGGCCGCCGCCGCTGCGCTCGGCGACGATCCGGACACCGTCGAAGTGCTGATCGGCCAGATGGTCAACCTGGTCCGTGACGGCCAGCCCGTGCGGATGAGCAAACGCGCAGGCACCGTCATCACACTCGACGACCTCGTCGAGGCGATCGGCGTCGACGCTGCGCGGTACTCGTTGATCCGTTCATCTGTGGACACGCCGATCGACATCGACCTCGCACTGTGGTCGTCGGCGTCCAACGAAAACCCGGTCTACTACGTGCAGTACGCGCACGCACGGCTCTCTGCGCTCGCGCGCAATGCCGCCGAACTCGGCCTCGTTGCAGACACCGCGAATCTCGGGCTGCTGACCCACGACCGCGAGGGCACCCTCATCCGCAACATCGGCGAGTTTCCGCGCGTGCTGAAAACCGCTGCAGCGCAGCGTGAGCCGCACCGCGTCGGCCGCTATCTGGAAGACTTGGCCGGCGACTACCACCGGTTCTACGACACCTGCCGCGTGCTGCCGCAGGGCGATGAGGCGCCCACCGATTTGCACACCGCTCGGTTGGCGTTGTGCCAGGCGACGCGCCAGGTCATCGCCAACGGCCTGGAAATCCTCGGTGTCACCGCCCCGGAGCGCATGTGATCGCCCATCCTGCCGGCCCGCGCCACGCCGAAGAAGTCCACCATGCTGCGGCACCACCGAGGCCTCAAACGCCGGAAGAGCTGCTCGGGCTCGCCCCAAATGTGTGGCCACACAACGTCGTCCGCGGCGACGACGGGGAGGTCAGCGTCGCTGGAGTCCAGGTGACGGATCTCGCCCGCGAGTTCGGCACCCCGTTGTTCGTGATCGACGAGGACGACTTCCGCAACCGGTGCCGGGTGATGGCCACCGCGTTCGGCGGCGGGGAGAACGTCCACTACGCGGCCAAGGCGTTTCTGTGCACCGAGGTTGCGCGGTGGATCGACGAGGAAGGGCTGTCGCTGGACGTCTCCTCCGGTGGCGAGCTCGCAGTCGCGCTGCACGCCGGCTTTCCGCCCAAGCGAATCGCTCTGCACGGCAACAACAAATCGGTCGACGAGCTGACGGCCGCCGTACGCGCCGGCATCGGGCACGTGGTGCTCGATTCGATGACGGAGATCGAACGGCTCGACGAGATCGCGGGGCGCGTGGGCACCGTGCAGGACGTGCTCGTCCGCGTCACGGTCGGCGTGGAAGCGCACACCCACGAGTTCATCTCCACCGCACACGAGGACCAGAAGTTCGGCCTGTCGTTGGCGGACGGACAGGCGATGGCCGCCATCCGCCGGGTCTTCGAAACCGATCACCTGCGACTGGTCGGCCTGCACAGTCACATCGGGTCCCAGATCTTCGACGTCGCCGGCTTCGAACTGGCCGCACATCGGGTGATCGGCCTGTTGCACGACGTCGTCGCCGAATTCGGCGTTCAGAAGACCGCGCAGGTCTCCACGATCGACCTGGGCGGTGGCCTGGGCATTTCCTATCTGCCCCAGGATGACCCACCCCCGGTGGAAGACCTCGCCGCCAAGCTGTCAGTCATCGTCCGCAACGAGTCGGCACTGGCCGGTCTGCCTCAACCGCGGGTGATGGTGGAGCCCGGCCGCGCTATCGCAGGCCCCGGCACCATCACGCTGTACGAGGTCGGCACCGTCAAAGACGTGGCGGTCACCTCGCACGCGAAACGGTGCTACGTCAGCGTCGACGGGGGAATGAGCGACAATATCCGCACCGCGCTGTACGGCGCCGAGTACGACGTGCGGTTGGTGTCGCGCGCCACCGAGGCGCCCGCCACCCTGGCGCGCATCGTCGGAAAACATTGCGAGAGTGGCGACATCGTGGTCCGCGACACGTGGGTGAACAGCGACATCCGGCCCGGTGATCTGCTCGCAGTAGCGGCTACGGGCGCCTACTGCTATTCCATGTCGAGCCGCTACAACCTGATCGGCCGGCCCGCCGTGGTGGCCGTGCGAGACGGGCGAGCCCGCCTGATCCTGCGCCGCGAGACGGTCGACGACCTACTGAGTTTGGAGGTGACCAGCCGGTGACAAGAGCCGAAAAGCCAGTAGGCGTGGCGGTGTTGGGACTGGGCAACGTGGGCAGCCAAGTGGTGCGAATCATCGAGGACAGTGCGGCCGACCTCGCTGCGCGCATCGGCGCGCCGCTGAAATTGCGGGGAATCGGGGTCCGGCGGGTGGCCCCCGACCGTGGTGTCCCGGTCGAATTGCTCACCAGCGACATCGACGAGCTGGTATCCCGCGACGACGTCGACATCGTGGTCGAGCTGATGGGGCCCGTCGAGCCTGCGCACAAGGCGATCCTCTCCGCACTGGAACGCGGCAAGTCGGTCGTGACCGCCAACAAAGCGCTGCTCGCCCAGTCCACCGGTGAGCTGGCTCAGGCCGCTGAGCGCGCCCACGTGGACCTCTACTTCGAGGCCGCCGTCGCGGGCGCCATTCCGGTCATCCGTCCGCTCACGCAGTCGCTGGCCGGGGACACGGTCTTGCGGGTGGCCGGCATCGTCAACGGCACCACCAACTACATCCTGTCCGAAATGGATTCCACCGGAGTTGATTACGCGACGGCCCTCGCCGACGCCAGCGCGCTGGGTTACGCCGAGGCCGACCCCACCGCCGACGTCGAAGGCTACGACGCCGCCGCCAAGGCGGCGATCCTGGCGTCGATCGCGTTCCACACCCGGGTCACGGCCGACGATGTCTACCGCGAGGGCATCACCAACGTCACGCCGGCGGACTTTGCGTCCGCACGTTCTCTGGGCCGCACCATCAAGCTGCTGTCGATCTGCGAGCGGATCGCCGGCGACGATGGGCGGGAACGGGTTTCGGCCCGGGTCTACCCGGCGTTGGTTCCGCTGGCCCATCCGCTGGCCACCGTCAACGGCGCGTTCAACGCCGTGGTGGTGGAAGCCGAGGCGGCCGGCCGGCTGATGTTCTACGGACAGGGCGCCGGCGGCACGCCCACCGCCTCCGCGGTGATGGGCGACGTGGTGATGGCGGCCCGCAACCGGGTGCAGGGTGGCCGCGGACCGCGCGAGTCGAAGTACGCCCAGCTGCCGATCGCGCCGATGGGAATGATCCGCACCCGGTACTACGTCAGTATGAACGTCGCCGACCTTCCAGGCGTGTTGGCCACTGTCGCAACCGAATTCGCAAAGCGCGAAGTGAGCATCGCCGAGGTGCGCCAAGAGGGCGTCGTCGACGAGGGCGGGCATCGGGTCGGGGCCAGGGTCGTCGTGGTCACCCACGAGGCCACCGACGCCGCGCTGTCCGACACCGTCGCCGCGCTGGCCGGACTCGACGTGGTGCAGAACGTCGCAAGTGTGCTGCGGTTGGAGGGGAACAGCGAATGACTGCGGCTAAAGCCAAAGTGCACCATCCGTGGCCGGGGTTGATCGCGGCTTACCGTGACCGTCTGCCCGTCGGAGACGACTGGGCACCTGTCACGCTTCTGGAAGGCGGCACACCGCTGGTGCCTGCGCGACGGCTATCCGAATTGACCGGCTGCACAGTTCATCTCAAGGTCGAAGGCGCGAACCCCACCGGCTCGTTCAAGGACCGAGGCATGACGATGGCGGTGACGGATGCGCTGGCGCGCGGCCAGCAGGCGGTGCTGTGCGCATCGACCGGAAACACCTCGGCGTCGGCAGCGGCTTACGCGGCGCGGGGCGGGATCACCTGCGCCGTGCTGGTTCCCCAGGGCAAGATCGCGATGGGCAAGCTCGCTCAAGCGGTGATGCACGGCGCCAAGATCATCCAGGTCGACGGAAACTTCGACGACTGCCTCGAACTGGCCCTCAAGACCACCGCGGACTTTCCGACCGTCGCACTGGTCAACTCGGTCAACCCGGTGCGCATCGAAGGCCAGAAGACCGCCGCATTCGAGATCGTCGACGCGCTTGGCACTGCGCCTGACGTGCACTCCCTGCCAGTCGGGAACGCGGGCAACATCACCGCGTACTGGCGGGGCTATACGGAGTACCACCGAGACGGC
Source organism: uncultured Actinomycetota bacterium (assembly GCA_963775205.1). Lineage (GTDB taxonomy): Bacteria > Actinomycetota > Actinomycetes > Mycobacteriales > Mycobacteriaceae > Mycobacterium. The sequence continues at coordinate 9,134 of CAVZHV010000003.1, forward strand.
ATCAGTGACCGGCTACCCCGGATGCTGGGCACGCAGGCCGCCGGCGCCGCTCCGCTCGTGTTGGGCGAACCCGTGAAGGAACCCGAAACCATCGCCACGGCAATCCGGATCGGCTCCCCGGCGTCGTGGGGGCCCGCGGTCAAGGCTCAGCAGGAGTCCAACGGACGGTTCGTGGCGGCCACGGACGACGAGATCCTCGCCGCGTATCACCTGGTGGCCCGCAGCGAGGGCGTGTTCGTCGAACCGGCGTCGGCGGCCAGCATCGCCGGCCTGCTCAAGTCGGTCGAGGACGGCTGGATCGTCAATGGGTCCACGGTCGTGTGCACGGTCACGGGTAACGGTCTGAAAGATCCCGATACCGCGCTGAAGGGCATCCCGGAGGTGTCGGCCATCCCCGTCGACCCGACTGCGGTGGTCGAGAAGCTGGGTCTGGTGTGAGTGAGCTCCTTCCCGTCGGCCTGACTTGTCGCGCCGTCGTCGCGGCTTCCGCAGCAAATTTGGGTCCAGGCTTCGACAGCCTGGGTCTGGCGCTGAGCCTGTACGACGAAATCGTGGTGACGACAGTCGATTCCGGCTTGCAGGTCGAGGTTGAGGGGGAGGGTGCTGGTCACGTGCCGCTCGGCGGCGAGCATCTGGTCGTGCGCGCGGTCGAGCGCGGTCTCGGCGCTGCGGGCGCCGCCGCCACCGGGCTTGCGGTGCTGTGCCGCAACAACATTCCGCACTCGCGTGGGCTCGGGTCTTCGGCCGCGGCGGTGGTCGGCGGACTGGCGGCCGCCAATGGCCTTCTCGCTCAGGGCGGTTGGGCACCGTTCGCCGCACCCGAGCTGATACAACTGGCCTCCGAGTTCGAAGGTCACCCCGACAACGCGTCGGCGGCCGTACTCGGCGGTGCGGTGGTGTCGTGGACGGAGCGCGCCGGCGACCGCACCGCGTATGCGGCAGTGCCGCTGCGGCTGCACCCCGACATCCGCATCTTCTCGGCGATCCCTGACGAACAATCGCTGACCGCAGCCACCCGGGTGCTGCTGCCGGGCAACGTCAGCCACGAAGATGCGTGCTTCAACGTCAGCCGCGCTGCTCTGCTGGTCGTCGCTCTGACGGAGCGGCCGGACCTGCTGCTGTCGGCCACGGACGACGTGCTTCATCAACCGCAGCGCGCCTCGGCGATGCCGAGGTCGTCGGAATATCTGCAGCTGCTGAGGCGTTACGGTATTGCAGCGGCGCTTTCTGGGGCTGGACCAGCAGTTATCGCGTTGACAACCCGTCCCGAACTGCCCGCCGAAACCCTCGAGTTCGGAGCCGCGAACGGCTTCGTCGTCCGCCAGATGGCGGTCGGGGAGGGCGTGCAATGGACCTCTGACGTGGTGGCGCGCCGCCACCCGTGAGTGCTGGGGTCCGGCGCATCCGTCACAGGCGGCGGCGGGGTTTCTTGCTTCCCGTGGGGAAGCGGGTTATCCTCGGTGCCGTCCAGCAATCGCAGCATTTACCTGCGCCGACAGTAGGACGATCACCAATTCTTCTCGGGGAATGACGGTTCGCCTTACAGCTGCGAACCAGTGCGATCACCGTTGCACAGCGGTGGGACATAAGCACTCAGCGAATCGGCTGAGTGCACCGAACCCCTCGTATGACGAAAACTGCGAGGGAGAGAAAGGACATCCGTGACTGATACGGACCTCATAGCGGCTGGCAGTGGCGCCGACGAACCGGATCTGCCCACCACCGCGACATCACAAATCTCCACGTCGGAACCCGCCGACGTGCCGGCGAGCGCCCCACAGGGCAGCGGCTCGCTGGCGACGATGGTGCTACCGGAACTACGCGCGCTGGCCAACGAGGTCGGCGTCAAAGGCACCTCGGGTATGCGCAAGAACGAGTTGATCGCCGCGATCCGCGAACGTCGCGGAGAGCCAATCGACAAGGCCCGCAACGGCGGAAGCGCGACAACCGACAACGCGGCGAGCAGCGACGCGCCGGCCAACGGCGATGAGCGCGCCCGGGATCGCCGCGACGCGACGCCCGAGGCACGCGCAGAAGACAAGCAGGACAAGCCAGAAGCCCAGCAGGACAAGGCCGGCACCGGCAGGTCAACCGACGAAGAAGCCAAGCCGGACAGCCGCCGAGACGGTGACCAAGCCCAAGGCGGCGACCAGCAGGGCGGCCAGAACCGTGGCGACGACGACGGCGAAGGGCGCCAGGGCGGCCGACGGGGCCGCCGATTCCGCGACCGCAGGCGCCGGGAACGGGGCGGCGGCGACGGCGGCGGTGAGGCCGAACTGCGCGAAGACGACGTGGTGCAGCCCGTGGCCGGCATCCTCGACGTTCTCGACAACTACGCGTTCGTCCGCACCTCCGGCTACCTGGCCGGCCCCAACGACGTCTACGTCTCGATGAACATGGTCCGCAAGAACGGCCTGCGCCGCGGTGATCACATCACCGGAGCGGTGCGGGTGCCCCGAGAAGGTGAAGGCGGCGGCCAAAATCCGCGGCAGAAGTTCAACCCGCTGGTGCGAATCGACCTAGTCAACGGCGGCCCGGTCGAGGACGCCAGGAAACGGCCCGAGTTCGGCAAGCTGACCCCGCTGTACCCGAACGAGCGGCTGCGCTTGGAGACCACCACCGAGCGGCTGACCACCCGCGTCATCGACCTGATCATGCCGGTCGGCAAGGGGCAGCGCGCACTGATCGTGTCGCCTCCGAAGGCCGGTAAGACCACGATCCTTCAGGACATCGCTAATGCGATCACCCGCAACAACCCGGAATGCCACCTGATGGTGGTGCTGGTCGACGAGCGGCCCGAGGAAGTCACCGACATGCAGCGCTCGGTCAAGGGTGAGGTCATCGCCTCGACCTTCGACCGTCCGCCGTCCGACCACACGCAGGCTGCCGAGCTCGCGATCGAGCGGGCCAAGCGGCTCGTCGAGCAGGGCAAGGACGTCGTCGTGCTACTCGACTCGATCACCCGGCTGGGACGCGCGTACAACAATGCGTCCCCGGCTTCGGGCCGGATCTTGTCGGGTGGCGTCGACTCGACCGCGCTGTATCCGCCGAAGCGGTTCCTGGGTGCGGCCCGCAACATCGAGGAGGGCGGCTCGCTCACGATCATCGCGACGGCGATGGTCGAGACCGGTTCCACCGGCGACACGGTGATCTTCGAGGAGTTCAAGGGCACCGGCAACGCCGAGCTGAAGCTCGACCGCAAGATCGCCGAGCGGCGGGTCTTCCCCGCCGTCGACGTGAACCCGTCGGGTACCCGCAAGGACGAATTGCTGCTCTCTCCTGACGAATTCGCGATCGTGCACAAGCTGCGCCGGGTGCTGTCGGGCTTGGACTCGCACCAAGCCATCGACCTGTTGATGTCGCAGCTGCGCAAGACGAAGACCAACTACGAGTTCCTGGTCCAGGTGTCGAAGAATGCGCCCGGCCCGGTGAACGACGAGTTCGCCTCGTAGTCAACGGCTGACACCAACGGCCGCCCTGCCGAAAGGCAAGGCGGCCGTTGGTGTTTGCGCGCTAGAAGGTCTGGATTCCTACAATCGGGATCCAGATCCCGAACAACCAGATCCCCCAGCCGTGGAAGCCGTCGTCCCACACCGGGGTGACGTCGTAGCCCCAGTAGTTGATCGGATGCGAGTTCACCCACGGCGGCGGTCCTGACCACTGGACCGGTGGCGGGGCTCCCCAGTATCCCCATGGCGGCAGCTGGTCGTCGTGCCACCACTTGCCCGGACGGCCTCGCCACCAGTTCATGCTGCCGACGTCCCAGTCCGCCTCACCACGGTTCCATCCCGGACCGGCGTTGAATCCCGGACCGGGAGAGCAGTCGATGTTTCGACCACAGTGTCCTGGCTTCGCCGGCAAAGGCGCGACCGGGTCGGCGCTCGCCGTCCCGCCCATTCCCATTGCGCCCGATCCGACCGCCGCTGCGGCCGTGGCTGTCGCCAGGATTTTCTTCAGCTTCATCTATCACTCCTAGATTGCGACCCTGAACTTCGAATCGCCCCGACAAGTCCGAAGCTGGCATCTTGTTTTGGTCACTGCGACGGGTCTCACCTGCAGCGCATTCAGACAGACCCACGACCCCCTGACAGGCCTATCGGACGGACCGTTCCCACCGTTACGCAGAAATCGACGACGGAATGGCCGGCACGTGGCACAACCCTGGCGTGCCACAGCTAATCAGCGGAATTCGTCGTGCGATCGATCTCTGTGAGATGCGACACAAGGCAAATCGGCCGTTGCACTGCGGTAACGCTCCCCAGCGGCCTGCGCGACATGGCCCATCGTTGCCGCTTAGGGATATCAGCCGTCCCGCTCCAGCAACTGCCGTTCCGCCTGCAACCGCGAGGGAATAGCTCGCTTACCTCGAGCGTTTCGCGTTGGTAGCGGCTGACCTGGCATAATCGATCGCCGACCCTCGGTTCCGGTTCACGTCTGATGCGCAGGCGACCCGGGGCCACGATTGATAGAGGAAACCCATGAAATCGGGCATTCACCCTGACTACGTCGAGACCACCGTCCACTGCGGCTGCGGCAACACGTTCACCACGCGCAGCACCAAGAAGGGCGGACAGATCCACGTCGAGGTCTGCTCTCAGTGCCACCCGTTCTACACCGGCAAGCAGAAGATCCTCGACAGCGGCGGCCGTGTCGCCCGCTTCGAGAAGCGCTACGGCAAGCGCGCCGGGGCGAGCGCAGAGAAGGCCGGCACCGACAAGTAGCTTTTGCCCGACGCCCGTTCCGCTGCACATGCAGCGACGGGCGTCGCTTCGCGTTTAGCGAACATTGAGATGGAGTGTGTTCAGGCCAAGACGTTTCGAGCAGCGGGAGGTGACACAGATGGCGCAAAGCAGCAGCGCTCAAACCGGCGCGCCCGCAATCGACGCGCTGCTCACCGAGCACGCAGAACTCGAGCGTCGGCTGGCCGACCCGGACCTGCACTCCGACCCTGCCGCGGCCCGCAAGGCGGGGCGCCGGTTCGCGCAGCTCGCGCCGATCGTGACGACCTATCGCAAGCTCGAAACCGCCCGCGGTGATCTCGAAGCTGCGCGCGAACTCGCAGCCGACGACGAGTCGTTCGCCGCCGAGATGACCGAACTCGAATCGCAGGTCGACGAACTCGACACCCAACTCACCGACATGCTGGCACCGCGCGACCCGCATGACGCCAACGACATCCTGCTGGAGGTGAAATCCGGTGAGGGAGGCGAAGAGTCGGCATTGTTCGCCGCCGACCTGGCGAGGATGTACATCCGCTACGCGGAGCGGCACGGGTGGAGCGTCACGGTCCTGGACCAGACGACGTCCGATCTCGGCGGATACAAGGACGTCACGCTGGCGATCGCCAGCAAGGGCGACGCCGCCGACGGGGTGTGGTCGCGACTGAAGTTCGAAGGCGGCGTTCACCGCGTGCAGCGGGTGCCGGTCACGGAGTCGCAGGGCCGTGTGCATACGTCCGCCGCCGGCGTGTTGGTCTACCCGGAGCCGGAGGAGGTCGGCGAGGTTCAGATCGACGAGTCCGATCTGCGTATCGACGTCTACCGGTCGTCTGGCAAGGGCGGCCAGGGCGTGAACACCACCGACTCGGCCGTGCGGATCACCCACCTTCCCACCGGGATCGTCGTCACCTGCCAGAACGAGCGCTCGCAGTTGCAGAACAAGGCGCGCGCCTTGCAGGTGCTCGCGGCGCGGCTGCAGGCGCTGGCCGAGGAGCAGGCGCTGGCCGACGCGTCGGCGGACCGGGCCAGCCAGATCCGCACCGTCGACCGCAGCGAACGTATCCGCACGTACAACTTCCCCGAGAACCGGATCACCGATCACCGCATCGGATTCAAGGCCCACAACCTCGACCAGGTTCTCGACGGCGACCTCGACGCGCTGCTGGACGCACTTGCATTGGCCGACAAGCAGTCTCGTCTGCAGCAGGCATGATGGCGCGGCTGCGGCAGGCGATCGACGAGGCCGCTCGCACGCTGACCGACGCCGGGGTCGCCTCTGCCCGCGCGGACGCGGAGCAGCTGGCCGCCCACGTTGCGGGCACCGACCGCGGCCGGCTACCCGTTCTCGACGTCCTCGGCGACGAGTTCTTCGGCCGCTACGCCGAACTCGTCACCGCCCGGGCCAACCGAATTCCGTTGCAGCACCTCACCGGAACCACCGCCTTCGGACCCGTCACCCTCGACGTCGGGCCCGGCGTTTTCATCCCCCGGCCGGAGACCGAGGCCCTTCTCGAATGGGCGCTTGCCCAGAAGCTGCCGCCCGACCCAAGGATCGTCGACCTGTGCACCGGGTCGGGGGCGCTCGCGGCGGCGCTGGCCCGCCAGGCATCTTCGGCACGGGTGATCGGCGTCGACATCTCCGACGACGCATTGGCCTATGCCAGCCGCAACACCGCCGGCTCGGTCGAGCTGCGCCGCGGTGACGTCCGCGACCCGCTGCTGTTCGACGACCTCGACGGCCGCGTGGATCTCGTCGTCGCCAATCCGCCTTACCTCCCTAACGACGTCGAGCTGGAACCCGAAGTGGCAGAACATGATCCGCCGCAAGCGCTGTTCGGCGGTCCGGATGGCACATCGGTCATCGCCGCGATCGTGGTGCTCGCCGCGCGATGGCTGGCTCGCGGTGGCCTGCTGGCGATCGAGCACGACGCCGGGGCGTCGGACGCGGTCGTGCACATGTTGCAGCGCACCAACATCTTTGAGGATGTGTCGGCACGTCCCGACTTCGGCGGGACGTTGCGCTTCGTGACCGCGCGCAGGAAGGTCGCGCCGTGACCCAGACCTTCGACTGCACCGACGAGGGTGCCCGTTCGAGCGGCATCGCGGCAGCGGTGAGCGCCGTGCGGGGTGGCCGCCTCGTCGTACTGCCCACCGACACGGTGTACGGGGTGGGAGCCGACGCGTTCGACCCACCCGCGGTCGCGGCGCTTCTCGCCGCGAAGGGCCGCGGCCGCGACATGCCGGTACCAGTCCTGGTCGGGTCCTGGCACACGATCGACGGTCTCGCTTACGCGGTTCCCGACGCGGCGCGTGAGCTCATCCGTGCGTTCTGGCCGGGCGCGTTGAGCATCGTTGTCGCGCAGGCGCCGTCGCTGCAGTGGGATCTGGGCGAGGGGCATGGAACGGTGATGGTGCGGATGCCGTTGCACCCCGTCGCCATCGAGCTGCTGCGCGAAGTCGGGCCGATGGCGGTGTCGAGCGCGAACATTTCGGGCGAGCCACCCGCGGTCACCGCCGACGACGCCCGCCGACAGCTGGGCGACCTCGTCGAGGTCTACCTCGATGCCGGGCCGTCGGCGCAGCAGGCCGCGTCAACCATCGTCGACCTCACCAAGACGACTCCGCGCATCCTTCGCGAGGGGCCCGTCACCAAGCGGGAAATCGCGGACGTGCTGGGCATCGACGCCGACACGCTGGCTGAGTGACCTCAGTGGGTGCAGTACGGTTTTTCGGTGGTCACGGCAGCTGACAGCATGCTCGCCCTTGCCGAGCGAGGCGCAGGTGTTCCACTGCGCGAGCTTGCGCTGGTCGGGCTGGCCGCGGCGATCATCACCTACTTCTGCACCGGGTGGGTCCGTGTGCTGGCCATGCGCCTCGGCGCGGTGGCTTACCCCCGCGAGCGCGACGTGCACGTGCAGCCGACGCCGCGAATGGGTGGTCTCGCCATGTACATCGGGGTGCTGGCAGCAGTGCTGCTGGCCTCGCAGCTGCCCGCGTTGACGCGAGGTTTCGTCTACTCCTCGGGAATGCCCGCCGTTCTGGTCGCAGGCGGAATCATCATGGGAATAGGCCTGATTGACGACCGGTGGGGGCTTGACGCGCTGACGAAGTTCGCTGGTCAGATCACCGCCGCGAGCGTGCTCGTCACGATGGGTGTGGCGTGGAGCGTCCTCTACATCCCCGTCGGCGGCGTCGGCACCATCGTTCTCGACCAGGTTTCCTCGATCCTGCTGACGCTGGCACTAACGGTCGGGATCGTCAACGCGATGAACTTCGTCGACGGCCTGGACGGCCTCGCCGCGGGGTTGGGACTGATCACGGCGCTGGCGATCTGCATCTTCTCCGTCGGTTTGCTGCGCGACCATGGCGGCGACGTGCTGTTCTATCCGCCGGCAGTGATCTCGGTGGTGCTGGCGGGTGCGTGCCTGGGGTTTCTGCCGCACAACTTCTACCGCGCGCGGATATTCATGGGCGACTCCGGCTCGATGCTGATCGGGCTGATGCTGGCGGCCGCATCCACCACCGCGGCCGGGCCGATTTCGCAGAACGCCTACGGCGCACGCGACGCCTTCGCTCTGCTGTCGCCGTTCTTGCTCGTCGTGGCCGTCATGTTCGTGCCGATGCTCGACTTGCTGCTCGCCATCGTGCGACGAACCCGCGCGGGGCGAAGCGCGTTCAGCCCCGACAAGATGCATCTGCATCATCGGCTACTGGAGATCGGCCATTCGCACCGGCGTGTGGTGCTGCTGATCTACCTCTGGGTCGGCATCGTCGCGTTCGGCACCGCAAGCACGATCTTCTTCGACCCGCGCTACGCCGGAGGCGTCATGCTCGCGGCCATCGTGGTGGCCATCGTGGTGACCGTGATTCCTCTTCTGCGTCGCGGCGACGAGCTGTACGACGACGAGTAGTAGGTGGCGGTTTAGGCCCCTCTACCATGTGGTACGGTGCTGGTAGAACCCGAAAGTACCACCGCGGGTTGCCGGCCCCCCGGCTCATCGGGGCCGCTTCCGACGAGCCGAGAACGACCGACATAGGGAGATACCCCTTGGGTGATTCCAGCGCGCCTGTTGCCCTCCGATACGCTCGGCGGGCCACCCCGGAATCGTTCAGCCATCTTCCAGACACGCGGGATTGAGGTAGCAAGGTGACGACGCCAGCGCAGGATGCGCCGTTGGTGTTTCCCTCGGTCGCGTTTCGGCCGTTCCGGCTGCTGCTCATCTGCGTTGCGTTGACCGCCGTCGCGGTCGGTGCGTCCGCGGCGTTGGGTCATCCGTCGCTCGGGATGTTCTTCGGTGTCGGTCTCGGCCTGGGTTTGCTCAACGCCGTCCTGGTGCAGCGCTCGGTCGAGTCGATCACCGCCGACGCGCACCCGCTGAAACGCAAGATGGCGCTGAACTCGGCCACCCGGCTTCTGGTGATCACAGTCATCGGGCTGACGATCGCGTTCATCTTCCGGCCCACCGGGTTGGGTGTGGTCTTCGGACTGGCGCTGTTTCAAGTGCTGCTGGTTCTGACGACGGCCCTGCCGGTGATGAAGGCGCTGCGCAAGGAGCCCAACGGCGAAGGGAGCGAGACGACGTCATGACGGAAACACTTCTCGCCGAAGGCGCCATCGAGGTCGGTCACCACGAGACCGCGAAGTGGTTCGGACTCACTGTCAATACCGACACCATCCTCGCCACCGCCATCGCCGCGGCGATCGTGCTCGCGTTGGCGTTCTGGTTGCGGGCCAAGGTCACATCATCCGGTGTGCCCAGCGGTGTTCAGCTGTTTTTCGAGGCCATCACCGTGCAGATGCGCAACCAGATCGAGACCACGATCGGCCTGCGCATCGCCCCGTTCGTACTGCCGCTGGCCGTAGCGCTGTTCGTGTTCATCCTGGTCGCGAACTGGCTTTCTGTGCTGCCCGTCCAATACTCGAAGGACGGCAAACCGCATGAGCTGCTCGCGCCGCCCGCATCGGACATCAACTTCGTGCTGGCGTTGGCGCTGTTCGTGTTCGTCTGCTACCACGCGGCCGGGGTGTGGCGCCGTGGCATTCTCGGGCACCCGGCCAAACTGCTGAAGGGGCACGTCGTGTTCCTGGCGCCGATCAACCTCGTCGAGGAGCTCGCCAAGCCGATCTCGTTGTCGCTCCGACTTTTTGGCAACATCTTCGCCGGCGGCATCCTGGTCGCACTGATCGCACTCTTCCCGCCGTACATCATGTGGGCGCCCAACGCGATCTGGAAGATGTTCGATCTGTTCGTGGGTGCGATCCAGGCCTTCATCTTCGCGCTGCTGACGATCTTGTACTTCAGCCAGTCAATGGAGCTCGAGGAGCATCACGACTAAGCCACAAACCACTCGGTACGACAGTCCTGGCAGGTCCACTGCCAGTTATCAAGGAGGATAGGAATGGATCCCACAATCGCTGCCGGCGCACTCATCGGCGGTGGGTTGATCATGGCCGGCGGTGCTATCGGCGCCGGTATCGGTGACGGCATCGCCGGTAACGCGCTGATCGCCGGCATCGCCCGGCAGCCGGAGGCGCAGGGCCGGTTGTTCACTCCGTTCTTCATCACGGTCGGTCTGGTCGAGGCCGCCTACTTCATCAACCTGGCGTTCATGGCGCTGTTCGTGTTCGCCACCCCGGTCAAGTAGTTCGCCGCGATGGGTGAGGTGACCATGACGTTTGTCGCGGCCGAGGAAGGCGGGCAAAGCAACTTCCTCGTCCCGAACGGCACCTTCTTCGTCGTGCTGATCATCTTCTTGATCGTGCTCGGCGTCATCGGCACGTTCGTCGTGCCTCCCGTCATGAGGGTGCTGCACGAGCGCGACGAGATGGTCACCAAGACCATGGAGAACAGCCGCCAAGCGGACAAACAGTTCGCAGCGGCAGACGCCGACTATCAGTCCGCCATGGCACGGGCCCGCCGCGAGGCGTCCGGAATCCGCGAGGAGGCCCGGGCTGAGGGCCGCAGAATCCTCGATGACATGAAGGGCCGTGCCTCCGAGGAGTCGTCGTCGGCCATGCAGAAGGCAACCGAAGAGCTCAAGGCGCAGGCCGACGCCATCAACGCCGACCTGCGGGCTTCGATGGAAACGTTGGCTGCAACATTGGCCAGCCGGGTGCTCGGCGTCGACGTCGGTCGGGAAGCCGGCGCGAAGACGGGACGATAATCAGATGTCGACGTTCATCGGGCAGCTGATCGGGTTCGCGGTCATCGCGTTCTTGGTGTGGCGCTACGTGGTTCCGCCAGTACGCCGGTTGATGACCGACCGCCAAGAGACCGTCCGCAAGCAGCTCGACGACAGTGCCTCTGCGGAGAAACGGCTGGCGGAGGCCAAGCAGGCCCACGAGAAGGCCGTGCGCGAGGCCGAGGTGGAGGCCAAGCGGGTCATCGAGGAAGCCCGCGCCGACGCCAAGAGCATCGCCGAACAGCTGCGGGTTCACGCCGACGCCGAGGTCGAGCGCGTCAAACTGCAAGGGCAGCAGCACATTCAGCTGCTGAGGGCGCAGTTCATCCGCCAGCTGCGCCAGGATCTGGGCAGCGAAGCGGTGCGGCGGGCCGGCGACCTCGTCCGTGAGCACGTCTCCGATTCCGACGCGCAGTCGGCCACCGTCGACCGTTTCCTCGACGGACTCGAGGAGATGGCGCCGTCGAGCGTCACCATCGAGGACCCCGCGACGGCGAAGCTGCGCTCGGGCAGCCGCGAAGCGCTCAACACGTTGATCGAGCGGTTCGACGAAGTCACCGACGGGCAGGGCGAGTCGGAATTGTCAACGCTTGCCGATGAATTGGCGGCGGTGACGAAGTTGCTCAACCGCGAGCCGATTTTAGCCAGGCACCTGGCGGACCCGTCGAACGACGCGGAACGCAAGGTGGGCCTCTTGGAGTCGCTCCTGGGCGGTCAAGTCGGTGATCCCGCGCTGGAGATTCTGAAGGCGGCCGTGTCCGGGCGCTGGTCCTCTGACTCGAATCTCGTCGACGCTGTCGAGCACGTGGCACAGTTGTCGCTGCTCGTGCGCGCCGAGCGCAACGGCGACGCCGACGAGGTGGAAGAGCAGCTGTTCTGGTTCGACCGCATCGTTGACGCCGAGCCCCAACTGGCCACCCTGCTCAGTGACTACCGCCGGCCGGCTGAAGGGCGGGTGCAGCTGCTCAAGAGCGTGCTCGACCGCAGCCAGGGGGTCAACCCCACCACGGAGGCGCTGCTGACGCAGACCGTCGACCTGTTGCGCGGCGGGCGTTTTGACGAATCCGTCGCCGCGATGGCGCAACTGGCGGTCGCGCGGCGCGGCGAAGTCATCGCGCACGCGAAAGCCGCTGCCGAGCTGAGCGACACCCAGCGCGATCGGCTGACGCAAGTGCTGAGTCGCATCTACGGGCGCCAGGTGTCCGTGCAGCTGGAGGTCGACTCGAAGTTGCTGGGCGGGCTGACAGTCGCCGTCGGCGACGAAGTGATCGACGGATCGCTGTCGTCGCGGCTGGCGGAGGCCCGCAACCGGCTACCAGACTGAACCTAACGAAGAACCAGACCGAGAGCAGGAAGACGAAAGCTATGGCAGAGTTGACGATTTCGCCTGACGACATCCAGGGTGCAATCGAGGAGTACGTCTCCAGCTTCAGCGCCGACACGGCGCGTGAAGAGGTCGGCACCGTCATCGATGCCGGCGACGGAATCGCACACGTCGAGGGGCTGCCGTCCGTGATGACGCAGGAGCTGCTCGAATTCGAGGGGGGCGTGTTGGGTGTCGCGCTGAACCTCGACGAACACGACGTGGGTGCCGTGATCCTGGGTGACTTCGAGCAGATCGCAGAGGCCCAGCAGGTCAAGCGCACCGGCGAGGTGCTCTCCGTTCCGGTGGGTGACAAATTTCTCGGCCGCGTGATCAACCCGCTCGGCCAGCCGATCGACGGCCGCGGCGACATCGAGTCCGAGGAGCGTCGGGCCCTGGAAATCCAGGCTCCTTCGGTGGTGCAGCGCCAGGGCGTCAACGAGCCGCTGCAGACGGGTATCAAGGCGATCGACTCGATGACCCCGATCGGCCGCGGGCAGCGGCAGCTGATCATCGGTGACCGCAAGACCGGCAAGACTGCGATCTGCGTCGACACCATCCTCAACCAGCGCCAGGCGTGGGAGAGCGGCGACGAGAAGCAGCAGGTTCGCTGTGTCTACGTGGCCATCGGGCAGAAGGGCACCACGATCGCCAGCGTGCACAATGCACTGGAAGAGGGTGGCGCGATGGACTACACCACCATCGTCGCCGCACCGGCCTCGGATTCCGCCGGCTTCAAATGGCTTGCCCCCTATACCGGTTCGGCAATCGGCCAGCACTGGATGTATCAGGGCAAGCACGTGCTGATCGTGTTCGACGACTTGTCCAAGCAGGCCGAGGCCTATCGCGCGATTTCGCTGCTGCTGCGTCGGCCGCCGGGTCGCGAGGCCTACCCGGGCGACGTGTTCTATCTGCACTCCCGGCTGCTGGAGCGCTGCGCGAAGCTGTCCGACGAGATGGGTGGCGGGTCGCTGACCGGTCTGCCGATCATCGAAACGAAGGCCAACGACATCTCGGCCTACATTCCGACCAACGTCATCTCGATCACCGACGGCCAGTGCTTCCTGGAAAGCGACCTGTTCAACCAGGGCGTGCGCCCGGCGATCAACGTCGGTGTCTCGGTGTCGCGCGTGGGCGGCGCGGCTCAGATCAAGGCGATGAAGGAAGTTGCCGGGTCGCTGCGTCTGGACCTCTCGCAGTACCGGGAACTGGAGTCGTTCGCGTCGTTCGCCTCCGACCTCGACGAGAACTCCAAGAAGCAGCTGGACCGCGGCGCGCGACTGGTGGAGGTGCTCAAACAGCCGCAACAACAGCCGATGCCGGTGGAGGAGCAGGTCGTCGCGATCTTCCTCGGGACCAAGGGCCATCTCGACTCGGTACCGGTTGCCGACGTCCGGCGCTTCGAAACCGAATTCATCGACCACCTCCGCGGCTCCCACGACGGCATCCTCGAGGACATCAGGGAGTCCAAGAAGCTGTCCGAGGAGGCGGCCGACAAGCTGGAAGAGGTCATCAACCAATTCAAGCGCGGCTTCGACACGTCCGACGGCAGCTCCGTGGTTCCCGACGCACACGTCGAGGCGATGGACGAGGAGGACGTCGCGAAGGAAACGGTGAAGGTCCGCAAGCCCCCGCCGCCGAAGAAGAAGAGCTAGGTCTGCATGGCTGCCACACTTCGCGAATTACGCGGACGCATCCGATCGGCACAGTCGATCAAGAAGATCACCAAAGCGCAGGAGATGATCGCGACATCGCGGATCGCCAAGGCGCAGGCGCGGGTTATAGCCGCCCGGCCGTACTCGGCAGAGATCACCAACATGCTGACGAACCTGGCAGACGCGGCCGCCTTGGACCATCCGCTGCTCGTGCCGCGCGAGAACCCCAGGCGGGCGGCTGTATTGGTGATCTCATCCGATCGCGGTCTGTGCGGCGCCTACAACGCCAACGTGTTCCGGCGATCCGAAGAGCTGTTCTCCCTCCTCCGCGGGGAAGGCAAGACGCCGATCCTCTACGTCGTCGGCCGGAAAGCGGAGAGCTACTACCGCTTCCGCAACTGGGACATCACCGAGGCGTGGACAGGTTTCTCCGAGAAGCCGACCTACGAGAACGCTCAGGAGATTGCGTCGACCCTGGTCGACGCGTTCAACGCGGGTGCCGACGACGAGGGCGACGAGCCCGGGCCCGACAACGTCCTCGGGGTCGACGAGTTGCACATCGTCTTCACGGAGTTCAAGACGATGATGTCGCATACTGCGAACGCGCTTCGCATCGCACCGATGGTGGTCGAGTACGTAGGAGAAGAAGAGACCGGACCGCGCACCTTGTTCTCGTTCGAGCCGGATGCGACGACGCTGTTCGACGCCCTGCTCCCGCGGTATGTGACCACCCGGATCTTCGCCGCACTGCTCGAGTCCGCGGCGTCGGAGTCGGCGTCCCGTCGGCGCGCGATGAAGTCGGCGAGCGACAACGCCGACGATCTGATCCGCGACCTCACGCTGCAAGCCAACCGGGAACGTCAGGCCCAGATCACGCAGGAAATCAGCGAAATCGTCGGTGGCGCAAACGCGTTGGCCGACGCCGCCCAATAGGACCCATTGAGAAAGCCAGGAAGCGAAAAGACATGACCGCAACCGCTGAACGCGAAACCACGAAGAAGCGCAAAGACACCAACGGCCGGGTCGTCCGTGTCACGGGACCCGTCGTCGACGTGGAGTTCCCTCGCGGCTCGGTGCCGGCGCTGTTCAACGCGCTACACGCGGAGATCACATTCGAGGAACTCGCCAAGACGTTGACCCTCGAGGTCGCCAACCACCTCGGCGACAGCCGCGTGCGCTGCATCTCGCTGCAGCCCACCGACGGATTGGTCCGCGGAGTGGAGGTCATCGACACCGGCAGTTCGATCTCGGTGCCAGTCGGGGACGGGGTCAAGGGGCATGTGTGGAACGCGCTGGGCGTCTGCTTGGACGAGAAGGACTACGGCAACGATTTCGATCGCTGGCCGATCCACCGCAAGCCGCCGGCGTTTGACGAGCTCGAGCCTCGCACCGAAATGCTCGAAACCGGTCTGAAGGTCGTCGACTTGCTGACTCCGTACGTGCGTGGCGGCAAGATCGCGCTGTTCGGCGGCGCCGGCGTCGGCAAGACGGTGCTGATTCAGGAGATGATCAACCGCATCGCCCGAAACTTCGGCGGCACTTCGGTGTTCGCGGGTGTGGGCGAGCGCACCCGCGAGGGCAACGACCTGTGGGTCGAGCTGGAAGACGCCAATGTTCTCAAAGACACCGCGCTGGTGTTCGGACAGATGGACGAGCCGCCCGGCACGCGTATGCGGGTGGCGCTCTCGGCGCTGACCATGGCGGAGTACTTCCGCGACGAGCAGCAGCAGGACGTTCTTCTGTTCATCGACAACATCTTCCGGTTCACGCAGGCCGGCTCCGAGGTGTCGACGCTGCTCGGCCGCATGCCGTCGGCGGTGGGTTACCAGCCGACGCTGGCCGACGAGATGGGTGAGCTTCAGGAGCGCATCACGTCGACGCGCGGTCGGTCGATCACGTCGATGCAGGCGGTGTACGTACCGGCCGACGACTACACCGATCCGGCGCCGGCGACCACGTTCGCGCACCTGGACGCCACCACGGAGCTCAGCCGAAACGTGTTCTCTAAGGGCATCTTCCCGGCCGTGGATCCGCTCGCGTCGAGCTCGACGATCCTGGACCCGTCGATCGTGGGCGACGAACACTATGCGGTGGCCCAGGAGGTCATCCGAATCCTGCAGCGTTACAAGGACCTTCAGGACATCATCGCGATTCTGGGCATCGACGAGCTGTCCGAGGAGGACAAGCAGCTGGTCAACCGCGCCCGTCGGATCGAGCGGTTCCTGTCGCAGAACATGATGGCCGCCGAGCAGTTCACCGGGCAGCCCGGATCGACGGTGCCGCTGAAGGAAACCATCGACGCGTTCGACCGACTTGCCAAGGGCGAGTTCGACCACCTGCCCGAGCAGGCCTTCTTCCTGATCGGCGGGCTGGAGGATCTGGAGCGCAAGGCCGAGAGCCTCGGCGTGAAGCTCGACGAGTCGAAGGACGACGGCGCGCCGACGTCATCGGACGGCGATGAGCGCTCGCGCGAAGAGCAGACAAGCAAGGACGAGGAGTCCGAGGGCGGCGAGAGTCGCGGCGACGAGGGCGACGGTGACGACAAGAATGAGTAGGCGCTGACATGGCCGACATGGACGTCGACATCGTCGCAGTCGAAGGCGAGATCTGGTCGGGCAAGGGGACTTTCGTCTTCACCCGCACCACGTCCGGCGAGATCGGCATCCTGCCGCGCCATATCCCGTTGGTGGCGCAGCTCGTCGATGACGCGGTGGTGCGCGTTGAACGAGAAGGCGAGGACGATCTACGGATCGCCGTGGACGGCGGCTTCATGTCCGTGACCGAGCACGGCGTCATCATTTTGGCCGAGTCGGCGGAGTTCGAGCGGGAGATCAACGCGGATAAAGCCAGAACCGACGCCGAGTCCGACGACCCCGCCACCGCCGCGAGGGGTCGGGCCAGGCTGCGCGCGCTGGGCGAAATAGCGTAGGAGCCGCCGCCGGTGAGCGCGTCGATGGCAATCATGGTCGCGCTCGTCGCCGTCCTTCTGCTGGCTGTGCTTGCACTGAGTTATCGGCTGTGGAAGCTTCGGCAGGGCGGGACGGCCGCCATTCTTCGCGACATCCCCGCAGTGGGCGGCCATGGTTGGCGGCATGGCGTGATCCGTTATCGGGGCGGCGAAGCCGGCTTCTACCGGTTGTCCAGCCTGCGTTGGTGGCCCGACCGCAGGCTCAGCCGGCGTGGCCTCGACATCGTGTCCCGGCGAGCGCCGCGTGACGACGAATTCGACATCATGACAGCCGAAACGGCGATCCTCGAGTTGCGCGATGCCGGGCGCGGTTACGAGATTGCGCTCGATCGGGGAGCGCTGACGGCGTTTCTCTCCTGGCTCGAATCCAGGCCGTCCCCTCGGGCTCAGCGGCGCTCGACGTAAACCTATTGCGGCGCTTGCCCTCCGGGCTGCCACAACACGTCCCCATCTGGGTTGGCCACCCGCGACAAGATGAACAGCAGGTCCGACAATCGGTTGAGGTACTTGGCGGGCAACGGGCTCACGCTGCCTGCATGCGCATCCACCGCGGCCCAGGCAGACCGTTCAGCCCGCCGTGTCACCGTGCGGGCGACATGCAGCAGCGCGGATAGCGCTGAACCGCCCGGAAGGACAAATGAATTCAGTGCCGGCAGCGGCTCGTTGAATCGGTCGCACCAGCCCTCGAGGCGGTCGATGTAGGCCTGTGTGATGCGAAGTGGCGGGTACTTGGGGCTGTCGACCACGGGCGTGGAGAGGTCGGCTCCAGCGTCGAACAGGTCGTTTTGTATCTGGCGGAGCACCTGCGCCATTTCCTCGCCGGGCGCTCCCAACGCGACGGCCGCTCCGATGGCGGCATTCGCCTCGTCGCAGTCCGCATATGCGATGAGCCGCAGGTCGTTCTTGCTCACCCGGGAAAAGTCACTCAACCCGGTGGTGCCGTCGTCGCCGGTCCGGGTGTATATGCGGGTTAGGTGAACTGCCATGGGTCAAACCGTACCTAGCAGACTGACATTGATTCCTTCGCTGTCTACACTAGCCCGCGTGAGCGAGCGCTTTGTGGTGACCGGCGGCAACCGGTTATCGGGGGAAGTGGCCGTCACAGGCGCCAAGAACAGCGTGCTCAAGCTGATGGCTGCTGCGTTGCTCGCCGAAGGCACCAGCAGGATCACCAATTGCCCCGACATCCTCGACGTTCCGCTGATGGCCGAGGTGCTGCGCGGCTTGGGCGCGACTGTCGAGTTGGACGGGTCAGTTGTCAGGGTCACCTCGCCGGACGAACCCAAGTACGACGCCGACTTCGCCGCGGTCCGCCAGTTCCGGGCCTCGGTGTGCGTGCTCGGCCCGCTCGTCGGCCGGTGCAAGCGGGCCCGTGTCGCGTTACCGGGTGGTGACGCCATCGGTTCTCGGCCGCTGGACATGCACCAGGCCGGTCTGAGGCAACTCGGCGCCAAGTGCAACATCGAGCACGGGTGCGTCGTCGCCTCGGCAGATCATTTGCGCGGAGCGGAGATTCAGCTCGAATTCCCGTCTGTCGGTGCGACAGAGAACATTCTGATGGCCGCGGTGCTGGCGGAGGGTGTCACGACCATTCACAACGCGGCCCGCGAGCCGGATGTCGTGGACTTGTGCACGATGCTCAGCCAGATGGGCGCCGAGATCGACGGCGCAGGCACATCGACGTTGACGATCACCGGCGTCGACCGCCTCCATCCGGCAGAGCACCGTGTGATTGGTGACCGAATCGTCGCAGCCACGTGGGGAATCGCAGCGGCGATGACGCGCGGTGACATCTCGGTTACCGGGGTCGATCCGGCGCACCTACAGCTGGTGTTGCACAAGCTGCACGCCGCCGGAGCGACAGTTACCCAGCACGACAACGGATTCCGCGTCGTGCAGTACGAACGACCGAAGGCAGTCAACGTCGCGACATTGCCATTCCCGGGCTATCCGACGGACCTGCAACCGATGGCGATCGGCCTGGCCGCGATTGCGGACGGCACGTCGATGATCACCGAGAACGTATTCGAGGCACGGTTCCGCTTCGTGGAAGAGATGATCCGGCTTGGCGCGGACGCTCGCACCGACGGCCACCACGCCGTCGTGCGGGGCATTCCTCAGCTGTCCAGTGCGCCGGTGTGGTCGTCGGACATCCGGGCCGGCGCCGGCCTCGTGCTCGCCGGACTGGTCGCCGACGGCGACACCGAGGTACACGACGTTTTCCACATCGACCGGGGCTATCCGCTGTTCGTAGAGAATCTGAAAAGCCTGGGCGCCGAGATCGAGCGGGTGGGCAGCCCGTAGCGCCGGGAATAGCCGGCGGACGCGAACGGTTGAGTACTTCGGTGCGCCCACGATGGGCGCCCCATTCGCGGTGCTCAGGCGCGCGTAGAATTGGGTTTCGGCAGACCGTTGTTGCTACTGTCCGATGGTTTGACCGGGCCTGCGCTGCGGAGTACAGTGGCAGGGTTGCCTGTCGAACGGGTGTGTTGTTTGAGAACTCAATAGTGTGTTTGGTGGTTTTTGTTTGTTGTTTGTTTTTTTGCCATGCTTCAGCGTCCCCGTGTTGGGGTGTGGCGTGTTTTTTTGTCAGGTTTCTCTGATGATTGCCTTTGGCTCCCTTTTTTAAAGGGAGGGTTGGTTTTTGTTTGGAGAGTTTGATCCTGGCTCAGGACGAACGCTGGCGGCGTGCTTAACACATGCAAGTCGAACGGAAAGCGCTCTTCGGAGTGACTCGAGTGGCGAACGGGTGAGTAACACGTGGGTGATCTGCCCTGCACTTTGGGATAAGCCTGGGAAACTGGGTCTAATACCGGATAGGACCATGGCATGCATGTGCTGTGGTGGAAAGCTTTTGCGGTGTGGGATGGGCCCGCGGCCTATCAGCTTGTTGGTGGGGTGATGGCCTACCAAGGCTTCGACGGGTAGCCGGCCTGAGAGGGTGTCCGGCCACACTGGGACTGAGATACGGCCCAGACTCCTACGGGAGGCAGCAGTGGGGAATATTGCACAATGGGCGCAAGCCTGATGCAGCGACGCCGCGTGGGGGATGACGGCCTTCGGGTTGTAAACCTCTTTCACCATCGACGAAGCCGTAAGGTGACGGTAGGTGGAGAAGAAGCACCGGCCAACTACGTGCCAGCAGCCGCGGTAATACGTAGGGTGCGAGCGTTGTCCGGAATTACTGGGCGTAAAGGGCTTGTAGGTGGTTTGTCGCGTTGTTCGTGAAATGCCACAGCTTAACTGTGGGCGTGCGGGCGATACGGGCAGACTGGAGTACTGCAGGGGAGACTGGAATTCCTGGTGTAGCGGTGGAATGCGCAGATATCAGGAGGAACACCGGTGGCGAAGGCGGGTCTCTGGGCAGTAACTGACGCTGAGGAGCGAAAGCGTGGGGAGCGAACAGGATTAGATACCCTGGTAGTCCACGCCGTAAACGGTGGGTACTAGGTGTGGGTTTCCTTCCTTGGGATCCGTGCCGTAGCTAACGCATTAAGTACCCCGCCTGGGGAGTACGGCCGCAAGGCTAAAACTCAAAGGAATTGACGGGGGCCCGCACAAGCGGCGGAGCATGTGGATTAATTCGATGCAACGCGAAGAACCTTACCTGGGTTTGACATGCGCAGGACGCCGGTAGAGATATCGGTTCCCTTGTGGCCTGTGTGCAGGTGGTGCATGGCTGTCGTCAGCTCGTGTCGTGAGATGTTGGGTTAAGTCCCGCAACGAGCGCAACCCTTGTCTCATGTTGCCAGCGCGTGATGGCGGGGACTCGTGAGAGACTGCCGGGGTCAACTCGGAGGAAGGTGGGGATGACGTCAAGTCATCATGCCCCTTATGTCCAGGGCTTCACACATGCTACAATGGCCGGTACAAAGGGCTGCGATGCCGTGAGGTTAAGCGAATCCTTTAAAGCCGGTCTCAGTTCGGATCGGGGTCTGCAACTCGACCCCGTGAAGTCGGAGTCGCTAGTAATCGCAGATCAGCAACGCTGCGGTGAATACGTTCCCGGGCCTTGTACACACCGCCCGTCACGTCATGAAAGTCGGTAACACCCGAAGCCCATGGCCTAACCCGCAAGGGAGGGAGTGGTCGAAGGTGGGATCGGCGATTGGGACGAAGTCGTAACAAGGTAGCCGTACCGGAAGGTGCGGCTGGATCACCTCCTTTCTAAGGAGCACCACGAAAAGGGCGTCGGCACTGGGTCGGCGTCGAGCCGTGAAGGGGCCCGTTTGCTGTAGTGGCGCGGGCCGGGTGCAACAACAGACGGTTGCCGGCGGGGAGTTTCCCGGTGACCAGGAAATCGCCAGACACACTATTGGGCTTTGAGACAACACGCTGGTGTTGTCGCCCTGTCTTTGGTGGTGGGGTGTGGTGTTTGAGTGTTGGATAGTGGTTGCGAGCATCTAAGCAAAAAAGCTGATGGCTGTTTTTTGGCTTGTGTCTTTTTTGTCGAGTGTTTTTTGTGTGTAAGTGTGTTAGGGCGCATGGTGGATGCCTTGGCATCAGGGGCCGATGAAGGACGTGGGAGGCTGCGTTATGCCTCGGGGAGTTGTCAACCGAGCGTGGATCCGAGGATGTCCGAATGGGGTAACCCGGCACGAGTGATGTCGTGTCACCCACTGCTGAATGTATAGGCGGTGGGGGGGAACGCGGGGAAGTGAAACATCTCAGTACCCGTAGGAGCAGAAAACAAGTGTGATTCCGTGAGTAGTGGCGAGCGAAAGCGGAGGATGGCTAAACCGCGCGCATGGTGATACCCGGCGGGGGTTGTGTGTGTGGTGTTGTGGGGCGTTTCTTTCTCGGGTCCGCCGGCCCGGGCGGAAGTGATAAACCGTGCTGTTAGGTGAAGTGGCCTGGGATGGTCTGCCGGAGAGGGTGAGAGTCCTGTAACCGAAAACAGTGCGGCTTTCGTGGAGGCGTTCCCGAGTAGCAGCGGGCTCGTGGAATCTGCTGTGAATCTGCCGGGACCACCCGGTAAGCCTGAATACTTCCTGATGACCGATAGCGGATTAGTACCGTGAGGGAATGGTGAAAAGTACCCCGGGAGGGGAGTGAAAGAGTACCTGAAACCGTGTGCCTACGATCCGTCAGAGCCCCCGCTTTTGGTGTGGGGTGATGGCGTGCCTTTTGAAGAATGAGCCTGCGAGTCACCGACATGTCGCGAGGTTAACCCGGGTGGGGTAGCCGCAGCGAAAGCGAGTCTGAATAGGGCGTATCCCCAAGTGATTGGGGTGTAGTGGTGTGTTGTGGACCCGAAGCGGAGTGATCTACCCATGGCCAGGGTGAAGCGCGGGTAAGACCGCGTGGAGGCCCGAACCCACTTAGGTTGAAGACTGAGGGGATGAGTTGTGGGTAGGGGTGAAAGGCCAATCAAACTCCGTGATAGCTGGTTCTCCCCGAAATGCATTTAGGTGCAGCGTTGCGTGTTTCTTGCCGGAGGTAGAGCTACTGGATGGCCGATGGGCCCTACTAGGTTACTGACGTCAGCCAAACTCCGAATGCCGGTAAGTCAGAGCGTGGCAGTGAGACGGCGGGGGATAAGCTCCGTGCGTCGAGAGGGAAACAGCCCAGATCGCCGGCTAAGGCCCCTAAGCGTGTGCTAAGTGGGAAAGGATGTGCAGTCGCAAAGACAACCAGGAGGTTGGCTTAGAAGCAGCCACCCTTGAAAGAGTGCGTAATAGCTCACTGGTCAAGTGATTGTGCGCCGATAATGTAGCGGGGCTCAAGCACACCGCCGAAGCCGCGGCAGCCGACTTGTCGGCTGGGTAGGGGAGCGTCCTGCATCCGGTGAAGCAGCGAAGTGATTCAGCTGTGGAGGGTGTGGGAGTGCGAATGCAGGCATGAGTAGCGATAAGGCAAGTGAGAACCTTGCCCGCCGAAAGACCAAGGGTTCCTGGGCCAGGCCAGTCCGCCCAGGGTGAGTCGGGACCTAAGGCGAGGCCGACAGGCGTAGTCGATGGACAACGGGTTGATATTCCCGTACCCGTGTGTGGCCGTCCATGCCGAAACAGAGGTACTAACCACCCAAAAGGTGTGTGACCAATCCCTTTCGGGGGTGCGGGGCACGCCGGCTGCGTGGGATCTTCTCTGGTAGTAGGTAAGCGATGGGGTGACGCAGGAAGGTAGCCGTACCAGTCAGTGGTAATACTGGGGCAAGCCGGTAGGGAGTCAGATAGGCAAATCCGTCTGACACATATCCCGAGAGGTGATGCATAGCCGGATGAGGTGAATTCGGTGATCCTATGCTGCCGAGAAAAGCCTCTAGCGAGGACACACACGGCCCGTACCCCAAACCGACACAGGTGGTCAGGTAGAGAATACCAAGGCGTACGAGAGAACTATGGTTAAGGAACTCGGCAAAATGCCCCCGTAACTTCGGGAGAAGGGGGGCCTTCGCTGGTGAACACCCTTGCGGTGGGAGCTGGTGGGGGTCGCAGATACCAGTGAGAAGCGACTGTTTACTAAAAACACAGGTCCGTGCGAAGTCGCAAGACGAGGTATACGGACTGACGCCTGCCCGGTGCTGGAAGGTTAAGAGGACCCGTTAACCCGCAAGGGTGAAGCGGAGAATTTAAGCCCCAGTAAACGGCGGTGGTAACTATAACCATCCTAAGGTAGCGAAATTCCTTGTCGGGTAAGTTCCGACCTGCACGAATGGCGTAACGACTTCTCAGCTGTCTCAACCATAGACTCGGCGAAATTGCATTACGAGTAAAGATGCTCGTTACGCGCGGCAGGACGAAAAGACCCCGGGACCTTCACTACAACTTGGTATTGGAGTCCGATACGGTTTGTGTAGGATAGGTGGGAGACTAAGAAACCCGCACGCCAGTGTGGGTGGAGTCGTCGTTGAAATACCACTCTGATCGTATTGGGCTTCTAACCTCGAACCCTGAACCGGGTTCAGGGACAGTGCCTGGCGGGTAGTTTAACTGGGGCGGTTGCCTCCCAAAATGTAACGGAGGCGCCCAAAGGTTCCCTCAACCTGGACGGCAATCAGGTGGCGAGTGCAAGTGCACAAGGGAGCTTGACTGCAAGACGAACATGTCAAGCAGGGACGAAAGTCGGGACTAGTGATCCGGCACCCCCGAGTGGAAGGGGTGTCGCTCAACGGATAAAAGGTACCCCGGGGATAACAGGCTGATCTTCCCCAAGAGTCCATATCGACGGGATGGTTTGGCACCTCGATGTCGGCTCGTCGCATCCTGGGGCTGGAGCAGGTCCCAAGGGTTGGGCTGTTCGCCCATTAAAGCGGCACGCGAGCTGGGTTTAGAACGTCGTGAGACAGTTCGGTCTCTATCCGCCGCGCGCGTCAGAAACCTGAGGAAACCTGTCCCTAGTACGAGAGGACCGGGACGGACGAACCTCTGGTGCACCAGTTGTCCCACCAGGGGCACCGCTGGATAGCCACGTTCGGACAGGATAACCGCTGAAAGCATCTAAGCGGGAAACCTTCTCCAAGACCAGGCTTCTCACCCTCCAGGAGGGATAAGGCCCCCCGCAGACCACGGGATCAATAGACCAGACCTACACACGCAGCAATGCGACCAGGGAACTGGCACTAACCGGCCGAAAACTTACCCACAACCGCAACCACACCAACCAACACGAACAACCCACACCCCGCCACCAAAACACAAACTCAACAAAGTTACGGCGGACACAGCGACAGGGAAACGCCCGGACCCATCCCGAACCCGGAAGCTAAGCCTGCCAGCGCCGATGATACTACCCACACCGGGTGGAAAAGTAGGACACCGCCGAACACACATTAAGCCCTGTGCCCCCCAATTTCATTGGGGGGCACAGGCATTTGTGGGGCATCAGTCGAATAGCGTTGAGCCCGCGGGCTTTCGACTCTTCTCGAGCGTCAGGAGAATGCGTTTGCGGTCCAGCCCACCGCCGTAGCCCGTCAGGCCGCCGCTGGAACCGATCACCCTGTGGCACGGCACGATGATCCCAATTGGATTGCGGCCGTTGGCCAGTCCGACGGCGCGAGACGCGCCCGGCGCACCGATCTGTGCCGCGATCTGGCCGTACGATCGCGTTTCGCCGTACGGAATCGTCTGAAGTGCCGTCCAGACGCGTCGCTGAAACTCCGTGCCGGCCAGGTCAAGGGCGACGTGGAAGTCGGTGATCTCGCCGGCGAAGTAGGCGCCGAGTTGCTCGACCGCTTCCGGGAAGATCTCGTTGTCTTCGATCCAGCCTGATCGATCCGGTTCGTGGGTCTGGCCCGCCATCCGCAGATGGCCCAGCGTGGTGCCGCGGCCGGCCAGAGTCAGCGGCCCCACTGGGCTGTCGATGATCCGAAAGTGTATGGCGCTCATGGCTTCTCCTTGGGTGGCCAGTGGTTGACCGGGTGGTCGAGTGTTGCCCACAGGTGCTGCGTCGCGTATGACCGCCACGGGCGCCACAGTGTGCTGTGCTCGCTCAACGCGCGAACATCGGGAGGCAGCCCCAAAATCTTCGCCGCCGCCCGAATTCCGCCGTCGGCGACGGGAAACGCGTCGGGATCGCCGAGCCCGCGCATCGCGATCACCTCGGCCGTCCACGGCCCCACGCCGGGCAGCTCCAGAAGCTGATGTCGCGCACGTTGCCAGTCACTCCCGGGACCGAGGTTCACGGTTCCGGCGGCCAGTGCCCGTACCAGCCCAATGACACTGCGCTGGCGCGACTTTGGAAATGCGAGATCAGCAGGGCTCAGGTGGGCAAGCTCGTCGACGGACGGGAAGGCATACGTCAGCCCGCCGTCGGGGTCGGCGATCGGGGCGCCGTGTGCCTTCACGATCCGTGCGCAATGGGTGCGCGCCGCCTTCATCGACACCTGCTGGCCGATCACGGCCCGCACCGCGAGCTCGTGTTCGTCGACCGTGCGGGGGATGCGCTGACCGGGCTGCTTGGCTATCAGCGGAGCAAGGTCGCGGTCGGTGCTGAGGAAGTCGACCACCGCCTCGGGGTCGGCATCCAAGTCCAACAACCGCCGGCAACGGGCGATCGCGGTGGATAGATCGCGAAAATCGTTCAGCCGCAACACACAACGCACATGGTCAGGTGCAGGCGCGAGGTTGACTATCCCGTTGCCCCAGGGTAGTCGCAGCGTTCGCCGGTATGCGCCGTCACGAACCTCCTCGCAGCCGGGGATGGCACCGGCCGCCAGATGGCCGAACAGGCCCTCGAACGCGAACGGCGTACGCGTCGGCAGCCGCAGCGACAACGTTCCCGCGCCCGCGGCGGCGTCGGACCCGACCCGGCGAGCCGCCCTTTTGCGCAACTCGGTCGGGCTGCTGGCGCACACTTCGCGAACCGTGTCGTTGAACTGGCGGATGCTGGAAAACCCGGCCGCGAACGCGACGTCGCTGAACGGCAGATCGGTGGTCTCGATCAGCACGCGCGCGGTCTGTGTCCGCTGGGCTCGTGCCAGTGCCAACGGCCCCGCGCCCACTTCGGCCTGAAGCAACCGCTCAAGTTGGCGCGAGGTGTAGCCCACCTTGGCGGCCAATCCGGTGACGCCCTCGCGGTCCACCGTTCCGTCGGCGATCAACCGCATCGCCCGCGCCACCACGTCACCGCGGACGTTCCAGTCCGGCGATCCGGGCGACGCGTCAGGGCGACAGCGCTTGCACGGCCGGAAACCGGCCCGTTGCGCGGCCGCGGCAGTCGGGTAGAACCGCACGTTGCGGGCGAACGGTGACCGTGCCGGGCAGCTGGGGCGGCAGTAGATCCCGTGGTCAGGACCGCGGTGACAAACCAACCGTCGAACCGGGCATCCTTGGACTGGATTGCCCGATAGCAGCGGTCGAAGTCGTCGTGCATACGTCGACAATTACACGCCCCCACCGACAACACTGGCGGAAATCCGACATTGCAGTCGCGGCAGATGCGCCTCATCGACCGGCAAAGTCGGCGATAATCCCCCCGGCGATGTGACACGACGCGATCGAACCGAGCGGGGGGCGGATGACCACACCACCACTACCGCCTGGCTGGTATCCAGATCCGGGTGGAGGCGGAGGGCAGCGCTACTGGGACGGCACGCATTGGACCGAAATCGAGACCGGTCAGCATGGCGGTCCGCCCGCGGCCATTGCGCGTATGCCCGTATCCGACATTAAGTCGGTGATCTTGCCCCTGCGTTTGATTTTCTGGGGTGCTTTGATCGTTCTCGTTGACCTCACCTACAGCCAGACGGTGAATGGTGTCGGATGGCGGTTTGATTTCGTCAATGATGCGGTCGGGATGTTGATGATCGTGTGGGGGACATCCCGATTGGGGAAGATCCGGGTGGACGATCGCTACCGAACTGCCATGCGGTTGGTGACGATCTCGGCGGTTCTTTCGTTGCTGGATGCGATTCATGGCCATTTCATTTACGACACTCCGCCGACCGTTGCGCTTTTCTTCTCGGTGGTGGGTTTCGCGGCGATGATCGCCACCGTGGTGTTCTGCGTGGCGATGCGCTGGCTGAGCGAAGGGGCGGGTCTCCAGCGATCGGCACGGAGCTGGAAAATCACCACCTTGCTGTTCGTGATTGTTTATCTGATTCCGATTGGATTGTTTTACTGTGCGGCAGCGGTTGCGATTGCGATGGGATCGCCGTTCAACATCCAATTGGGGCCGGTTGGTCTGCTGCTCGTGCCGGTGTTCTGCGTCCCACTAATTCACTTCTTCGTATCCACATCGCGGATGAAGGCCGACGCAGAATCGCCGGCCGCCGAACCGCTCCCGCAACGACAAGCCAGTCACGAGCCCAGCCGAACCACAAAACGCTCGCGAATACTCGTCAAGGCGCTGGCGGTCATCACCGTTGTCGCGGTGATCGCCGCCGTGGTCGGGTTCGTGCTGGCTTGGCAGGTTAAGCGTGAAAAAGACCGGATGTTCCGCGAGGCGACGAGCCTTCGGCTGGTTGCCGAGGCCCGGTCGATGCTCGCCCAGACCCGTCCCGAGGGCGACGTGCGCGCCTTCCAGCAACTGGTTGCGGCGCGGCGAATCGCCCAAACCCCCGATGACGGTCCGTTGCGCGAAGCGCTGATGGACAAGATGAACACCCTCAAGATCATCCAGACGCCTCGTTTCGTGAACACCGTGGCCTTCAGCCCCGACGGCAAGCGCATCGTCTCCGGCAGTCTCGACGCCGTCGCGCGCTCCTGGGATGCGGCCACCGGCCAGCCCATCGGCGACCTGCGGCCGGAGGCCACCGGCCAGCCCGTCGGCGGCGACGAGCGGCCGTACGGCGCGCACGACACCGTCGACACCGTGGCGATCAGCCCCGACGGCCGCCGTCTCGTCACCGGCCACCGGGATGGCACGGTGCGGCTGTGGGATGTCGACACCGGCCAGCAGGTCGGCGATCCGCTGACCGCTCCCGGTGTCAGCATTGCTGACAGCGTTGCGTTCAGCCCGGACGGTAAGCGGATCGTCGCGGGCTGTTCGGACAGTGACGGGGTTTCCGTGCGGGTGTGGGACGCAGAGACCGGTCGACCCGTCGGCCAGCCGATGACCGGCCACACGAAATGGGTTCAGAGCGTGGCGTTCAGTCCCGACGGGAAGCGGGTCGTCTCCGGCAGTGGGGACCGAACCGTGCGGCTGTGGGACGCCGACACCGGCCAACCGATCGGCCCGCCACTCACCGGCCACACGGCCCCGGTGGAGAGCGTCGCGTTCAGTCCCGACGGTAAGCGGGTCGTCTCCGGCAGCCGGGACACCACCGTGCGGCTGTGGGATGCCGAGACCGGCCAACCGATCGGCCAGCCGATGACCGCCCACACGAAATCGGTTCGGAGCGTGGCGTTCAGCCCAGATGGCACGCGGATCGGCTCGGGCAGTGCCGACCAGACCGTGCGGGTATGGGACGCCGGCAGCGGACAACCCGTCGGCGGGCCGCTGACCGGCCACACGAACTGGGTGAACAGCGTCGCGTTCAGCCCAGATGGGCACCAAATCGTCTCCGCCAGTTCCGACGACACGGTACGGGTGTGGAGCCTGGACAACAGTCCGCCGGTCGGCCGGCCGCTGGCCGGCGACCCGGGCACGATTAACCGTGAGGTGCACAGCGTGGCGTTCAGCCCCGACGGCACGCGGATCGCCTCCGGCGATGACTACGGCGCCGTGCGCCTGTGGGACGCGGCCACCGGCCAACCCGTCGGTCAGCCGATGACCAGCAACTCTGTCGGGTCGGACAGCGTGGCGTTCAGCCCCGACGGCCGCCACATCGCCTCGGGCGGTGGGAACGACGTGCGGCTGTGGGACGTCGACACCGGCCAACCGATCGGCCAGCCGATGACTCACAGCGAGGTGCGGAGCGTGGCGTTCAGCCCCGACGGCCGCCGCATCGCCTCGGGCGGTGGGAACGACGTGCGGCTGTGGGACGCCGGCACCGGCCAGCCCGTCGGCGCCCCGCTGACCGCCGACGCGGGCCAGGTGTTCAGCGTGGCGTTCAGCCCCGACGGCCGCCGCATCGTCTCCGGCAATGGGAATAGCGTGCGGCTGTGGGATGCCGACACCGGCCAACCGATCGGCGACCCGATGACCGGCCACCGGGGCTGGGTGTATGCCGTGGCGTATAGCCCGGACGGCACGCGGATCGCCTCCGCCAGCGGGGACGGCACCGTGCGGCTGTGGGACGCGCGAACCCGCAAACCCGTCGGCGACCCGATGACCGACAAGGAAGAGAACCCGGTGAGGCTGCCCGATGTGTTGACCGTGGCGTTCAGTCCCGACGGCAAGCGGATCGCCTCCGGCGGTTATAACTGGAACGTGCGGCTGTGGGACGCGGCCACCGGCCGGCCCATCGACCAGCCGCTGCGAGGCAGCAGCGGGGTGGAGAGCGTGGCGTTCAGCCCCGACGGGAATCTGCTGGTGTCCGGCAACTACGACGGCTCCCTGCGGCTATGGCTCGCCTACCCCGATTTCGTCGCGGCGTTGTGCGACAAGCTCAGCAGCAATATGGACGAGTACGACTGGGAACGGTGGGTGTCGCCGGACATCGGCTACGTCAAAGCCTGCCCGAACCTGCCGATTCCGTCGTTGATCTGACACGCGGATATGACTTCACCCGAGGAACCCCGAGTGGCCGGCACGAAGGCGCCCGCGGCACCGCGTAAGCGCTCATGGATCCTCGCCGCGGTGCTAGCGGTGATCGCCGTGATCGCCTTGGTCGCTGCCGTCGGCGCCGTCGTGCGGGCCTCGCAGGCAAAGCGTGAGGCGGACGGAAAATCCGCGAGGCGACGAGCCTGCGGCTGGCCGCCGAAGCCGAGTCGATGCTGGCCGGAGCCCGTCCCGGCGGCGATGTGCGCGCCTTCCAACAACTGGTGGCGGCGCGACGGCTTGCGCAAACGCCTGATGACGGTCCGTTGCTCAGTGCGCTGTTCAAGAGGATCAACACAGTCAAGATTGCCGAGGCGCCGTCGAAAATAAACAGCGTGGCGTTCAGCCCCGACGGCAAGCGGTTCGTCTCCGGCGGTGCCGACGGCACCGTGCGGCTGTGGGACGCCAACACCGCGGAACCCGTCGGCCAGCCGATGACTGGCCACGCCAGCGGGGTGACCAGCGTGGCGTTCAGCCCACACGGGTTTCGTGTACAGCGTGGCGTTCAGCCCCGACGGCAAGCGGATCGTCTCCGGCGGTGCCGACAACACCGTGCGGCTGTGGGACGCGGCCACCGGCCAACCCGTCGGTCAGCCGCTCACCGGCCACACGGAGTCCGTGAGCAGTGTGGCGTTCAGCCCGGATGGCAAGCGGATCGTCTCCGGCAGCGAGGACAGCACAGTGCGGCTGTGGGACGCCGACACCGGCCAACCCGTCGGCCAGCCGATGATCGGCCACGCGGGCCCGGTACAAGTCGCGGGCATGGGAGACCAGACGGTGACCAGTGTGGCGTTCAGCCCCGACGGCCGCCGCATCGTCTCCGGCAATAGGGACGTCAATTTTTCCCTATTTGGGGACACCACCGTGCGGCTGTGGGATGCCGACACCGGCCAACCCGTCGGCCAGCCGATGACCGGCCACACGGACAGGGTGACCAGTGTGGCGTTCAGCCCCGACGGAAATTTCCTCGTATCCGGCAGTTTCGACGACACCGTGCGGCTGTGGCCGGCTTACCCCGACATTACGGCGGCGTTGTGCGCGAAGATCACCACCAATATGAGCCACCAGCAGTGGCGGGACTGGGTGTCGCCGGAAATCGACTACATCGAAGCGTGCCCGGGACTGCCAATTCCCGCCGATGGCTGACGGGGACCACTTTGCCCGTTCGCGAGCAGAGAGGTTCGCCCGGTTGGCGATAGGACGGTGCCGCCGACCTACCCAGCCCCGTCTAGTTTGTTCGGGGCGTCCTCGAGGCGGTGGACCCGAGGTGTCCGCCGTCCGGGAGGTAAACATCCCCGGCGGAAGCGCTCCACGGCTGCTACCACGGCACAAGCCATACGCTCGACATCTGCAGGCAATTCGCAGCCTCCGTTTGAAACCGATGTGGCCCTACTTGCACGCTCAGTCTGCCGGGCACTCTCGCTGGTGGGGCCCGGGCCAGCCATGGGAAACCCTGCAGGGCGGCCACGACGTCCTGAGGTATCGGTCGGACGATCGCGTAGTCGCCACGGTCGATGACCAGCACCGCGCCAGCGCCCCAACGATGGCGCAGTTCGGCCGGCAGCGACACCGCATTGCTACAATTGCTACGGATGCGGACAGGAGGCGAGGATCATGCGAAGAATTGCGCATCGCGAGCTGCGCAACAACTCATCTCAGATCCTCGATGAGGTCAGGAACGGGGAGATCATCGAGGTGACGAATCACGGCGAGGTTGTCGCAGTGCTGATCCCGCCCGCCGCAACGCCGTATGAGCTGCTCGTTGCTGCCGGGAAAGTCCGCGTATCAAGGCCAGGAGCGAATACGTTCTCTAGCATCCGCGCTCGCCGCACCGATCGCGACGCGCTTGATGTGTTGTCGGAGATGCGTGGCAGTTGATCAGCTACCTAGACACTTCGGCCGCACTTCGCGTGTTGACGATCGGACCTCATCCAGGGGCGGCGCGTCTTACCCGGCGAACCCAACGATATCTGGATCAGTTGGTTGAGCACGAGCACTCGATTGTGTTGTCGATCCTCCTCCGTACCGAGATCCTCGGTCAGGCGAACCGCCAGCACGAGATCGACGTGAACGCGGCGGAAGAGTTCTTGGCGATGGTGAACTTGGTCGCGCTCGATGCAAGCGACCTCGATGAGGCGCCAAACACACCGGGCAGGTTGCGCACTCTCGACGCCATCCACCTAACGGGCGCCGTGCGCATCGGTGCAGATGTGCTGGTCGCCTACGATGATGAGCTGATACACGCAGCACGGGCCGTCGGCCTGCGTACCGGCCCGCGTTAGCGCAAACGAACATGCGCGTTTCTGAGTCCTCCCCGGCCTGAGATGAGTGGGCCTCGTCGGCGATGATCGCGAAGTTCTTACCCTTCAGGTCGGCCTGAGTGCGGATCAACTCCAGGGCGTAGGGGAAGGTCTGGATGGTGACGATGATGATCTTCGTCCCACCCTGCAGAGCGTCGGCCAGCTCCTGCGACTTGGCCCCGCCCAGCCCAGCGATGTGGGCGACTACGCCTGGGGTGCGGTCGATCTGGCGGATCGCCTCGGGCTATCGGGACTTCACCGATGGCATGAGGTCAGGATCGCTTGACTTCGAAGGCCATACCGCGACGGCGTAGGCAATGTAAGGGTGGGCCGTTCATCCGCCGCACATCGGGGACAACTCGAACAATTATCGAAGCACAAACTGTCATGAAATCGGTTGCAGCACAAGACGTTAATGGAGATGGCCTTCCACTCTACGCACTAAGCCCATCGGGATCGATTACCGCCCAGTGCTGCACGCCGGCCCGAAGACGGACCGCGTGACTCGCAAGGAATTGCTCGACGCCCTGATCAAGGACGCCGAAAGCGCCTTCGGCAGAAGGGAAGCCGAGATCGAGGCCGTCGCCGGCGAGGGCGCGATGGGCCAGCTGGAACGCGACGTCATCTTCAACGTGATCGACCGCAAGTGGCGCGAGCACCTCTACGGGATGGACTACCTCAAGGAGGGCATCGGCCCGCGCGCGATGGCCCAGCGCGACCCACTGGTCAAGTACCAGCTCGAAGGCTACGACATGTTCGTGGCCCGGTCGATGCTGGCCGGTACCCATCCCGAAGGTGACGTACGCGCCGTCCAACAACTGGTTGCGGCCCGGCGGCTTGCCCAAACGCCTGATGACGGTCCATTGCGCGATGCGCTGGAAGAGAGGATGAGCACACTCAAGGTCATCCAGACACCTCGTGATCCGGACGTTGTGGCGTTCAGCCCCGACGGCAAGCGGATCCTCTCCGGCAGCGCCGATAACACAGTGCGGCTGTGGCCCGGCTACCCCGACACCGCGGCGGCGTTGTGCGCCAAGCTCACCACCAATATGAGCCATCAGCAGTGGCGGGGCTGGGTGTCGCCCGACATCGGCTACATCGACGCCTGCCCGGGACTGCCCATTCCCGCCGATGGCTGACGGGGACCACTACCAAGTGGCTGGCGAGCCTTGGCCCGACGCACGCGGGGTCGACGAACCGGCCCCGGTGAGTGATCGGCGGGGGGAAACTGGTCAAATGTCCCCTTCTGACGAGGCCGAACACCAACCCGACGCCGCCGAACTCCAAGCCTCCCAGGAGAAGGAGCATGCGGCCGCGTTGCGTAAACGCTCACGGATTCTCATAACGGCGCTGGCGGTGACTGCCGTGATCGCGGTGATCGCTGTGATCGCCGCCGCGGTCGGCTTCGTGCAGGCCTCGCAGGCCAAGCGTGAGGCGGATGGGAGATTCCGCGAGGCGACCAGCTTCCGGCTGGTCGCCGAGGCCCAGTCGATGCTGGCTCATACCCGTGCCGGAGGTGATGTGCGCGCCTTCCAACAACTGGTCGCGGCCCGGCGGCTTGCGCAAACACCTGGTGATGGTCCACTGCTCAGTGTGCTGGAAGAGATGAGCAACACTTTCAAGATCATCGAGACACCTGCCGAGGTGAATAGCGTGGCGATCAGCTCGGACGGCAAGCGGACCGTCTCCGGCGGCGACGACAACACCGTGCGGCTGTGGAACGCCGAGACCGGCCAGCCGATCGGTCAGCCGATGACCGGCCCCACGGACCCGGTGACCAGTGTGGCGTTCAGCCCGGACGGCAAGCGGATCGTCTCCGGCGGCGGCGACGGCGTGCGGCTGTGGGACGCGGCCACTGGCCAGCCGATCGGCAAGCCGATGACCAACCAAACGGGCAGGGTGAACAGTGTGGCGTTCAGCCCAGACGGCAAGCGGATCGTCTCCGGCGGTGGCAGCTTCGAGGAGGGCATCGTGCGGTTGTGGGATGCCGATACCGGTCAGCCAGTTGGCCAGCCGATGACCGAGCCCAAGGTCACGGTGACCAGTGTGGCGTTCAGCCCCGACGGCCGCCGCATCGTCTCCAGCGGCGGCGACAGCGTGCGACTGTGGGACGCCGATACCGGCCAGCCCGTCGGCCAGCCGATGACTGGGCCCACGGTGTTCATGGTCAACAGTGTGGCGTTCAGCCCCGACGGCAAGCGGATTGTCTCCGGCGGCGGCAACAGCTTCGACGAGGGCACTGTGTGGTTGTGGGATGCCGGCACCGGTCAGCCGATCGGTCAGCCGATGACCGGCCAGACGGGCAGGGTCAATAGTGTGGCGTTCAGCCCCGACGGCAAGCGGATCGTCTCCGGCGATGGTCTCTTCAAGGAGGGCGCCGTGCGGTTGTGGGACGCCGACACCGGTCAACCGATCGGTCAGCCGATGACCCGCCATACGGATGTGGTGCGGAGTGTGGCGTTCAGTCCCGATGGCAAGCGAATCATCTCGGGCAGTGAGGACACCACTGTGCGGGTGTGGGACACCTCCACCGGCCCGCTGGTCATCGGCCAGCCGAGGGGCGGCCAACACACGTCAGGGGTGCTGGAGGTGGCGTTCAGCCCCGACGGCAAGCGCGTCGCCTATGCCAGCTTCCAAGACGACGCCGCGCGCCAATGGGATGCCGACACCGGACGGCCCGTCGGCACACCGCTCACCGGCTGGTGGTCATCGGTGGCGTATAGCCCCGACGGCAAGCGCATCGTCACCGCCAGCTATCAAAACAACACCGTACGGCTGTGGGATACGAACACCGGACAACCCATCGGCCAGCCGATAACTCACGAACAGGTATTCAGCGTGGCATTCAGCCCCGACGGCCACCGTATCGTGTCGGGCGGCGACGACGGCGTACGGCTGTGGGACGCGGCCACCGGTCAGCCGGTTGGTCAGCCGATGACCGAGCCCAAGGTCACGGTGACCAGTGTGGCGTTCAGCCCCGACGGCCGCCGCATCGTCTCCAGCGGCGGCGACAGCGTGCGGCTGTGGGACGCGGCCACCGGCCAACCCGTCGGCCAGCCGATGACTCACCACGGGGTGGGCCACGTGGCGTTCAGCTCGGACGGCAAGCGGATCGTGTCGGGCGGCGACGACGGCGTGCGGCTGTGGGACGCGGCCACCGGCCAACCCGTCGGCCAGCCGATGACTCACCACGGGGTGGGCCACGTGGCGTTCAGCCCGGACGGCAAGCGGATCGTCTCGGTCGGCGAAGACGACATGCGGCTGTGGGATGCCGACACCGGCCAACGCGTGGGTGAACCGATGACCGGCGACATGGCGACCCATGTGGCGTTCAGCCCGGACGGCAAGCGGATCGTTTCCGGCGGCAACGACGACACCGTGCGGCTGTGGGACGCCGACACCGGCCAACCTCTCGGCGACCCCCTCACCGGCCACACGGGCTCGGTGGACACATTGGCATATAGCCCCGACGGCAGGCACATCGCTTCCGGCAGTTACGACACCACCGTGCGGCTGTGGCCTGCCTACCCCGACCCCGCGGCGGCGGTATGCGCCAAGATCACCACCAACATGAGCTACCAGCAATGGCGGGACTGGGTGTCGCCCGACATCGACTACATCGAAGCCTGTCCGGGACTGCCAATTCCCGCCGATGCCTGACGGTAAGCACCGCTCACGGTCCGGCACTATCTCTCGACCGGTATCGCAATCCTGGTCGTCCGGTCGCGACCGCGCAGGCTGACCTCGTCGTCGAACGCCCAGTAGCTGCGCTCTCGTTCGCTGGCCGCCTCGACGGCGGTGGCCGAAGCCAACAACCGCGTGGAACGGGATTTGGCCAGCTCGCACAGCCGCGCCGCCTCGTTCACCGGGTCGCCGATCACGGTGTATTCGAACCGCTCGTAGGCGCCGACGTTGCCCGCGACGGCCCTGCCAGCGGCCACGCCGATACCTGCCGGGCATTCCGGCACCTCCTGGCGCAGCCGGCACGCGATCGCGCGCGCGGCGGCCAGGGCGTCGTCTTCAGGACGCTCCCGGCGCACTGGCGCACCGAACACCGCCAGTGACCCGTCGCCTTCGAACTTGTTCAGCAGGCCCTGGTGCTGGTCCACCTCGTCGACGATCACGGCGAAGAACCGGTTGAGAAGCTCGACGACCTCCATGGGAGGCTTGCTGCCGACCAGCTGGGTTGACCCGATCATGTCGACGAAAAACACTGCCACATGGCGCTCTTCGCCACCCAGCTCGAGCTCCTGCTCCTCAGCCGCCGCGGCCACCTCCCGTCCGACGTGCCGGCCGAACAGGTCACGAAGCCGCTCGCGTTCCCGCAACCCGTGGACCATCGAGTTGAAGCCGCGTTGCAGCTCGCCCAACTCGGTGCCGTCGAACACGACGAGATTGCAGTCCAGGTTGCCGTCCTCGACCTGCTTGAGTGCCGCACGCACCACCCGCACCGGGGTGACGATGAGCCACGCGACGATCCACATCAGCAGCGACCCGAAGACGAGCGCAACGACGCCGAGTATCAAGACAGCGAAGGCGAATTGGGTTTCGGTCAGGTTCTTCAGGAATGCTGCGAACACTGCCAGTAGCACGATGCCGAGGACGATCACGCCGGACCCGAGCGCCCACCCGGCCATGATGCGGCCCATGACGCGCGGAGCGAATCCCCGCGGCGGCGGTCCGGCCTCCAGCGCCTGCGCGGCGACCGGGCGCAGCGCGAATTCGGTGAACATGTAGCAGATCGCGGTCACGACGATCCCGCTGAAGCTCACCGCGAACAGCTGCCGCGGGATGAATGTGGTGTTGACCATTCCGTACAGCGTCGTGAACAGCACTGTGCCGATGCCCCACAGCACGAGATGGATGCCCGCCAGTCGCCATGGGGCCAGAAACGTGTTGCGCTGGTCTTCGCGACTGGGCGGGCGATCCTCGATCGACCACCGCAGCGATTTGACGATGCGTCGCGTCATCCAGATGACACCGACGAGCAGCGCGGCTGTGATGTAGGCGGGACTGACTCCGAAGGTCAGCCACTTCGGCGCGTCGGTGAAGATGCTGGGCACCGGGATGGCGACCGTCACCACCAGTACCGCGACGGCAATGCCGATCAGGTTGGTGGCCAGCACGAATACGGTCAGGATGACTTGGATGCGCACCCGTCTGCGCCGGGGGCTTTCTTCGGCGTGACCCAGCAGCCAGGTACCGAAGTCAGGCGTCTCCGCCAGCCGGGGGCTTTGCCGCGTCAGCCGCTCGAGCACGCGGCCTAATCGCTGAGCCACCGAACGCTTGGCAACCATGGTTCGCCTCAGCCTAGTTGCCGACCCCGGGCCCTAAAGTGAACGCGTGCGTCTTGTGATCGCCCGCTGCACCGTCGACTATCTCGGACGACTCACCGCGCATCTGCCATCGGCGCGACGATTGTTGTTGATCAAGTCCGACGGGTCGGTCAGCGTGCACGCCGACGACCGCGCGTACAAACCGCTGAACTGGATGAGTCCGCCGTGCTGGTTGACCGAGAGCACGGAGGGGTTGTCCGCGGTGTGGGTGGTGGAGAACAAGACCGGGGAGCAGCTGCGCATCACGATCGAGGAGATCGAGCACGACTCGCTGCACGAACTCGGCGTCGACCCGGGGTTGGTCAAGGACGGTGTCGAGGCGCATCTTCAGGAACTGCTCGCAGAGCACGTCGAACTGCTGGGAGCCGGGTACACGTTGGTGCGTCGCGAGTACATGACGCCGATCGGCCCGGTCGACCTGTTGTGCCGCGACGAGCAGGGGCGCTCGGTCGCGGTCGAGATCAAGCGGCGCGGCGAGATCGACGGCGTGGAGCAGCTGACGCGATACCTCGAGCTGCTCAACCGCGACAGCCTGCTCGCTCCGGTCAGTGGAGTGTTCGCCGCCCAGCAGATCAAGCCGCAAGCGCGCACACTGGCGGTGGATCGGGGAATCCGTTGCATCACATTGGATTACGATGCAATGCGCGGTCTGGAAAGCGACGAGTACCGGTTGTTCTGATGCCTCGGAAAAAACGCTCTGCCCGGCAAGATCCCTTGCCACCGTTGGCAGGGGCCCGTCGGGTGGAGACCGGGCCTGACGGCTACGAGTACGAGGTGCGTCCCGTCGCCGCAGCGCGCGCCACCAAGTCGTACCGCTGCCCCGGGTGTGATCACGAAATCCGTTCGGGCACAGCCCATGTGGTGGTGTGGCCCGCGGACATCGGCGGGGTGGACGATCGTCGCCACTGGCACACTGCCTGCTGGCGGCACCGCGCTACGCGTAGCCCGACGCGAAAGTGGTCTTGACGGATCAGGACTCGGGCGCGGGCTCGACCAACTCGATGAGAACGCCGCCGGCGTCCCTGGGATGGATGAAGTTGATCCGTGAGTTGGCGGTGCCCCGACGCGGCACGTCGTAGAGCAGTCGGACGCCCTGGTCTTCGAGCCGCTGGGTGAGCTGATCCAAGTTGCTGACGCGGTAAGCGAGCTGCTGCAGGCCGGGCCCGCGCTTGTCCAGGAACTTGGCGATCGGCGACGATTCGCTGACCGCGGCCATCAGCTGAAGCTGGACGCTGCCGACCGGCGCGCCACGGACCGAAAGCATGGCCTCGCGAATGCCCTGGTCCTCGTTGATCTCCTCGTGCAGCACGATCATGCCGAGGTGGTCGTGATACCACGCGATCGCGGCGTCGAGGTCGGGCACAGCGACCCCGATGTGGTCGATCGCCGTCACCAGCGCGCTGGCGAGGAGGGGGCGGGCATCAACCTGCTCGGTGGTCATAACGTCAAGGTAACCTAACGACAAAGATTTCGCTTCCCCGGTTTGTACCCACTCGCCGGCAAACCAATCCCTGGAGGTAGTGATGACGACGTCGGTGATCGTTGCTGGGGCGCGCACGCCGATCGGCAGACTGATGGGTTCGCTGAAGGATTTCTCCGGCTCTGACCTGGGCGGGATCGCGATCGCCGGCGCGCTCGAGAAGGCCAACGTGCCGGCTTCGCTGGTCGACTACGTGATCATGGGTCAGGTGCTCACCGCCGGAGCGGGCCAGATGCCCGCGCGGCAGGCCGCGGTGGCCGGTGGTATCGGGTGGGACGTGCCGGCCCTGACCATCAACAAGATGTGCCTGTCGGGGATCGACGCCATTGCGCTGGCCGATCAGCTGATCCGCGCCGGTGAGTTCGACGTGGTGGTCGCCGGCGGACAGGAGTCGATGACGGCCGCGCCGCACCTGCTGATGGGCAGCCGGGCAGGCTACAAGTACGGCGACGTCACGGTCCTCGACCACATGGCCTACGACGGGCTGTACGACGTGTTCACCGACCAGCCGATGGGCGCCCTGACCGAGCAGCGCAACGAGGCCGACCAGTT
Organism: uncultured Actinomycetota bacterium; assembly: GCA_963775205.1. Classification (GTDB taxonomy): domain Bacteria; phylum Actinomycetota; class Actinomycetes; order Mycobacteriales; family Mycobacteriaceae; genus Mycobacterium. The sequence goes on from CAVZHV010000003.1 coordinate 48,772, forward strand.
CACCCGTGCCGAGCAAGACGCCTACGCCGCCCGCTCCCATCAGCGGGCCGCCGCAGCCTGGAAGGACGGCGTCTTCGCCGACGAAGTGGTACCCGTCAAGATTGTCCAGCGTAAGGGCGATCCGATCGAGTTCACCGAGGATGAGGGGATCCGCGCGAACACCACGGCAGAGTCGCTGGCCGGCCTCAAGCCGGCGTTCCGCAAGGACGGCACCATCACCGCCGGTTCCGCGTCCCAGATCTCCGACGGCGCCGCCGCTGTCGTGGTGATGAACAAGCAGAAGGCCGAGGAGCTCGGGCTGAGCTGGCTGGTGGAGGTCGGTGCGCACGGCGTGGTCGCCGGCCCGGACTCGACGCTGCAGTCGCAGCCGGCCAACGCGATCAAGAAAGCGATCGCCCGTGAGGGCATCTTTGTGGACCAGCTGGACGTCATCGAGATCAACGAGGCGTTCGCCGCCGTCGCTCTCGCTTCCACCCGCGAGCTGGGGGTGGACCCGGAAAAGGTCAACGTCAACGGTGGCGCGATCGCCGTCGGTCACCCGATCGGGATGTCGGGTGCCCGAATCGCGCTGCATGCCGCCCTGGAGCTGGCCCGGCGCGGCTCCGGGTACGGCGTCGCCGCGTTGTGCGGTGCGGGCGGGCAGGGTGACGCGCTGGTCCTTCGCGCCGGATAGCGGTGCGAAGTTGCTGGCATCGGCGCGTTTCGCCGCGCAACTCGGCGATGTGATGTTGGTCATACCAGCGCTGGGTACAGGGTCAACCGGCTGCGACGGCGCCGTCGGCAAGTGACAAACTTGACCACGTGAGTCGTCCGCGTCCACCCGTCGCGCCCGCCATGGCGGGTGCCATTGACCTATCCGCACTCAAGCAACGTGCCACCCAGGGCGGCGACGCCGGGCGCGCCGGCGCGCAGGCCGGCGTCGAGGTCACGGAGGTCAATTTCGAAGCTGAGGTGCTGGTCCGGTCCAACCAGGTGCCGGTCGTGGTGGTGTTGTGGTCACCGCGCAGCGAGGCGTCCGCCCAGCTGGCCGATGCATTGGCGGGGCTGGCGGCGGCTGACGCCGGCAAGTGGTCGTTGACGACCGTCAACGTCGACACCGCGCCGCGCGTCGCTCAGATCTTCGGTGTGCAGGCCGTGCCGACCGTGGTCGCGGTGGCCGCCGGACAGCCGATCTCGAGCTTCCAGGGAATCCAGCCGCCCGAACAGCTGCGCGGGTGGGTCGACTCGCTGGTGTCGGCCACGGACGGAAAACTCGGCGGCGCCGCCGATGCCGAACCGGAAGAGGTGGATCCCGGGCTGGCCAAGGCGCGTGAGCTGCTCGAGGAGGGGAACTTCGACGCGGCGCTCGGTGCATACCAAACACTGCTGGACAAGGACCCGGCGCATCCCGAAGCGAAGGCCGCCGTCCGTCAGATCTCGTTCCTGGCGCGCGCCACCAAGCAGCGGCCCGACGCCACCCGGGCCGCCGACGCTGCGCCCGACGACATCGAAGCGGCATTCGCCGCCGCTGACGTCGAGATCCTCAACCAGTTGGCCGACGCGGCCTTCAACCGGCTGATCAACCTGGTCAAGCGCACTTCCGGAGACGAGCGCACCACGGTGCGGACGCGGCTGATCGAACTGTTCGACCTGTTCGATCCGTCCGAACCGGCAGTGATCGCCGCCCGGCGAAACCTCGCCAACGCGCTGTACTGAGCTACTCCGACCCCACGCGAGCAGACACGGAATCGCATTACCAGAGCCTATTTTGTGCGATTTCGCGTCTGCTCGCGCCGACCGGGCAGGCGCGGGTGCTGTACTGAGCTACTCCGGCTCCAGCCACAGCGCCGACAGAGGCGGCAGCACCATCATCGCACTGGCTGGACGGCCGTGCCACGGCTCGTCGGCGGCTTCCACCACACCGTAATTGCCCACTCCTGCGCCGTTGTAGATGTCGGCGTCGGTGTTCAGCACCTCGGGCCAGCGACCCGAACGCGGCAGGCCTAACCGGTAGCGGCTGTGCTCGGTGCCGGCGAAGTTGAACACACACGCCATCATCGAGCCGTCGGAGCCGAACCTCAGGAAGCTCAGCACGTTATTCGCGGAGTCGTTCGCGTCGATCCACGAATAGCCTTCCGGGCTGCTGTCATGCGTCCACAAGGCCGGGTGGCTGCGGTAGATCTCGTTGATGTCGTGGACCATTCGCAAGATGCCGTTGGAGAAGCCGCCTTCGCCGAGCTGGAACCAGTCGACCCCGCGCTCCTCGGACCACTCGGCACGCTGGCCGAACTCCTGCCCCATGAACAAGAGCTGCTTGCCCGGGTGTGCCCACTGGTAGGCCAACAGGCTGCGCAGCCCGGCGGCCTTGCTGTGGTCGTTGCCGGGCATGCGACTCCACAGCGTGCCCTTGCCGTGTACCACCTCGTCGTGGCTGATCGGTAGCACGAAGTTCTCGCTGAACGCATACAGCAGCGAGAACGTCATCTCGTGGTGGTGGAAGCTGCGATGCACCGGATCCCGGCTGATGTAGCCGAGGGTGTCGTTCATCCAGCCCATGTTCCACTTCATCGAAAAGCCAAGGCCGCCAATGCTGGTCGGGCGGGTCACGCCCGGCCACGACGTCGACTCCTCGGCGATGGTGACGATGCCCGGGGCGACCTTGTGCACGGTGGCGTTCATCTCCTGGAGGAACTGCACCGCTTCGAGGTTCTCCCGCCCGCCGTAGATGTTCGGCGTCCAGCCGCCCTCCGGGCGCGAGTAGTCGAGATAGAGCATCGACGCCACTGCGTCCACCCGCAGCCCGTCGACGTGGAACTCCTCGAGCCAGTACAGCGCATTGGCCACCAAAAAGTTGCGGACCTCCGGGCGCCCGAAGTCGAAAATGTATGTGCCCCAGTCAAGTTGCTCGCCGCGGCGCGGGTCGGAGTGCTCGTAGAGCGCCGTACCGTCGAATCGTCCCAGCGCCCACGCGTCCTTCGGGAAGTGGGCGGGCACCCAGTCCACGATCACGCCGATCCCTGCCTGGTGCAGACGCGTCGACCAAGGCCCTGAAGTCGTCGGGAGTACCCAGTCGAGATGTCGGCGCGTAGTACGACGTGACCTGGTATCCCCAGGACCCACCGAACGGATGCTCGGCGACCGGAAGCAGCTCGACGTGGGTGAATCCTTGTGCCACCACATATTCGGTCAGTTCGCTGGCCAGCTGGCGGTAGCTCAGCCCGGGCCGCCACGACCCTAGGTGCACCTCGTAGGTGCTCATCGGCTCGAACACCGGGTTCTTCGCGGCGCGCTGCGTCATCCATTCATGGTCGCGCCACTCGTAAATGCTGGTGGCGACCTTCGACGCTGTCTGCGGCGGTACTTCGGTGGCGAACGCGAACGGATCGGCGCGGTCGGTGACCATGCCGTCGGCACCGTGCACGCGGAACTTGTAGAGACCGCCCACCGGAAAACCCGGCCAGAACAGCTCCCACACACCCGACGAGCCCAGCGCCCGCAATTGCGCCTGGTTGCCGTCCCAGTGGTTGAAGTCCCCGATCAGGCTGACGCCCTTGGCGTTTGGCGCCCACACAGCGAACGACACGCCGTGCACGTCCCCATCCGGTGTTCGAAACGTGCGCGGATGTGCGCCCAGAATGTCCCAGAGCCGTTCGTGGCGGCCCTCGTTGAACAGGTGCAGGTCCATCTCGCCGAGTGTCGGCAGGAACCGATAGCCGTCGGCGACCGTGTGTGCGTCGACCGCACCGTCTGAGCCGTGATAGCTCACTTCGAGGCGGTAGTCGACGAGGTCGACGAACGGCACCGCCACCGCGAACAGTCCGCCCTCGAGGTGGCGCAGCGGATACCGGTCCGCCCCGATCAGCGCGACGACGTCGACGGCGTGCGGCCGGTAAGCCCGGATCACGGTGTGATCGCCGTACTCATGGGCCCCCAGGATGGAATGCGGGTCGTGGTGCTCGCCGGCCAGCAGGCGGTCGAAGTCGGCGCGGGGGGGCGCCAAGTACGTGGTGTGCTGCTTGGATTGCGTCATTCGTCACTCCCTGCGCAGTAGCGCCAAGCGTGCCTCGTCAGGCACACGCGGCAGGTGCACGATGTGTGCAACGTTTCTCGCCGGATCGAGGCGGATGTAGTTCCCGTGACCCCAGTGGTACTCCTCACCGGTGATCTCGTCGCGCACCCAGAACCGGTCGTACCACTCCATACCCAGCCCCGGCAGGTCTAACCACAGCGTGCCCTGTTCGGGGCCGAACGGGTTCAGCGTGACGACCACGAGGACCGCATCGCCGGTCGACGGGTCGAACTTGCTGTAGGCCAGCAGCGCGTCGTTGTCGACGTGGTGGAAGTGGATGGTGCGAAGCTGATGCAGTGCCGGATGAAGCCGTCGAATCTCGTTGAGTTTGCTGATAAACGGCTCCAGAGACTCCCCGCGCTCCAGTGCACCGGCGAAGTCGCGCGGGCGCAGTTGGTACTTCTCGGAGTCCAGGTATTCCTCGCTGCCCTCGCGCACCGGCCGGTGCTCGAACAGCTCGTAGCCGGAGTACACGCCCCAGGTGGGGCTCATCGTCGCGGCGAGCACCGCGCGAATCGCGAATATGCCCGGACCGCCGCGCTGCAGACTCTCGTGCAGGATGTCGGGTGTATTGACGAAGAGGTTCGGCCGTGCGCAATCGGCGTTCTCTGCGATCTGCTGGCCGAATTCCGTCAGCTCCCACTTCGCGGTGCGCCAGGTGAAATACGTGTAGGACTGCGTGAACCCCAGCTTGGCCAAGCCGTACAAGCGGGCTGGGCGGGTGAACGCCTCCGACAGGAACAGCACGTCCGGATCGGTGGCCTTGACCTCTTCGATCAGCCATTCCCAGAAATTCGGTGGCTTGGTGTGTGGGTTGTCGACGCGAAACACCTTGACGCCGTGGTCGATCCAGTGCCGCACCACTCGCAGCACTTCGGCATGGAGCCCATCGGGGTCGTTGTCGAAGTTCAGCGGGTAGATGTCCTGGTACTTCTTCGGCGGGTTCTCCGCGTACGCGATGGTCCCGTCGGGCAGCACGGTGAACCATTCCGGGTGTTCCCGGGCCCACGGATGGTCGGGCGCGCACTGCAGCGCGAGGTCGAGCGCCACCTCGAGACCCTGACCGCGAGCGGCGGTCACGAACGCCTCGAAGTCGTCGATGGTGCCCAGGTCGGGGTGTACGGCGTCATGGCCGCCCTCGGCGCTGCCGATGGCCCAAGGCGAGCCGACGTCGCCGGGCGCGGCGGTGGCCGAGTTGTTGCGGCCCTTGCGGTGCACCTTGCCGATGGGATGGATCGGCGGCAGATACACCACGTCGAAGCCCATCGCGGCGATCCGCGGCAACGCCTCGGTGGCGGTGGCGAACGTGCCGTGCACCGGTTTGCCGTCGGCGCCCCACCCGCCTGTGGAACGCGGAAACATCTCGTACCACGAGCCGAACCGGGCCAACGGCCGGTCCACCCACACGCCGTACTGCTCACCGCGGGTCAGCAGCTCGCGCAGGGGATACTGCGCCAACAACTCGGCGACCTCGCCGGTGGAGGCGGCGCCCATCCGGGTCAGCGGGTCGCCTGGTGCGCGCAGCGCCGCCGCGGCTTCCAGCAGCGGGTCGCGCAGTTTGCGGGGCATGCCCATCGCGGCGCGCTCGAATAACTTCGCGCCCAACAGAAGGTCGTTGGACAGCTCGGGTTCGCTCTGGCCGGCGTCGAGTTTCGCAGTCACTGCACGCCGCCAGGTGCTGATCGGATCCCCCCAGCCGTCCACCCGAAACGTCCACAGACCGACGCCGTCGGGCGTGAACTGGGCGTGGAACGCGTCGGGCTGGGTGCCCGGCGACATCGGGATCAGCATCGGCTTGACCCGCTGCAGGCCCGGGGCCGCGGGACCGGGAACCGCTGTCCTGCGGTCGGCGGTCTTTGCCAGGCGCGGGTAGCTGCGCCCCAGGCAACGCACCACAAGCGTCGCGGCCACTGCCTCGTGGCCTTCCCGCCACACCGTGGCCGACACCGGAACGGTCTCGCCCACGACGGCTTTGGCCGGGTACCTTCCGCAGGAGACGACGGGCCGCACGTCATCGATTTCGATTCGACCGGGCACCCGATACTCCTTCGATCGCGCGACACGCGCGTGCCGCGATGGTGGTTCGGCTGTCGCATCTTCCTTGTCCCGCTTGTTCCCACCGTAGTGTCGATCCCAAACGCGGGCCCGTCCGCGTGCTCTATTTCGCTGACACGCCAACAGCCGTGAAACATCCCCCCGCACGAGCCCGAATCCTCAGTAAGGTAAGGCCGCGTGAAGGCACTGCGTCGTTTCACCGTCCGTGCTCATCTGCCCGACCGCTTGGCTGCACTGGAGCAGCTGTCGGTGAACTTGCGATGGTCGTGGGACAGGCCTACCCAGGAGTTGTTCGCTGCGATCGATCCCGCACTGTGGGAGCGCATCGGCCGGGATCCGGTTGCGCTGCTGGGCGCGGTGACCCCGCAGCGCCTGGACGAGCTCGCCGTCGACCAATCGTTCCTCGAACGGCTGGATCGGCTGGCCGACGATCTTCGCGACTACCTGACCCGGCCGCTGTGGTATCAGGAGCAGTCCGCCTCAGGCGCAGCATTGCCGACGGGCATCGCGTACTTCTCGATGGAGTTCGGGGTGTCGGAGGTGCTGCCCAACTACTCGGGTGGTCTGGGCATCCTGGCCGGCGATCACCTCAAAGCCGCCTCTGATCTGGGTGTGCCGTTGATCGCGGTCGGCCTCTACTACCGGTCCGGGTACTTCCGCCAGTCGCTGACCGCCGACGGTTGGCAGCATGAGACCTATCCGTCGTTGGACCCGCAGGGCTTGCCGCTGCGGCTGCTCACCGCCGCGACGGGCGAGCCGGTCCTGGTGGAACTGACACTGCCCGACGAGCACCGGTTGCGGGCCAGGGTGTGGATCGCGCAGGTGGGCCGAATCCCGTTGCTGCTGTTGGATTCCGACGTTCCCGAAAACGAGCACGACTTGCGCAGCGTCACCGATCGGCTGTACGGCGGCGACCAGGACCACCGCATCAAGCAGGAGATCCTGGCCGGCGTCGGAGGTGTCCGGGCGATCCGCGGGTTCACCGCGGTCGAGGGCATCGCCGACCCGGAGGTGTTCCACATGAACGAGGGCCACGCCGGCTTCCTCGGCCTGGAGCGCATCCGCGAGCTGATGACCGACTCCAACCTCGATTTCGAGACCGCGCTGACCGTGGTGCGCTCCAGCACGGTGTTCACCACGCACACTCCGGTGCCTGCCGGTATCGACCGATTCCCGCTCGACATGGTCGAAGACTATTTCGGTGGTGACGACGGCAAGAACGAGTCCGTGTTGGTGCCCGGCGTTCCACTGGACCGCATCCTCGAACTCGGCGCCGAGGACGATGCGACGAAGTTCAACATGGCACACATGGGGCTTCGGCTGGCCCAGCGTGCCAACGGCGTGTCACTGCTGCACGGCCGCGTCAGCCGGCAGATGTTCAACGAGTTGTGGCCCGGATTCGACTCCGAGGAGGTGCCGATCGGGTCGGTCACCAACGGCGTTCATGCCTACACCTGGGCCGCGCCGCAGTGGCTCGAGCTGGGCCGCGAGCTGATCGGTTCCGACTCGCCGAGCGAGCCGGAGGTATGGGAACGGATACAGCAGGTCGATTCGGGTCATCTCTGGTGGATTCGTTGCCAGCTGCGCCAGCTGCTCGTCGACGACGTCCGCCGCCAGCTACGCCTGTCGTGGCGCCAGCGTGGTGCCCCTGAGGCCGAATTGGGCTGGATCGCTGAGGCTTTCGACCCCGATGTGCTGACGATCGGGTTCGCCCGCCGGGTGCCGACCTACAAGAGGCTCACGTTGATGCTGCGCGACCCCGAGCGGCTCGAGAGCCTCCTGTTGGACGAGCACCGGCCGATCCAGATGATCGTCGCCGGCAAGTCGCATCCGGCCGACGACGGCGGCAAGGCGCTGATTCAGCAGGTGGTCCGCTTCGCAGACCGGCCCGAGGTGCGCCACCGGATCGCGTTCTTGCCCGACTACGACATGTCGATGGCGCGCTTGCTGTATTGGGGATGCGACGTGTGGCTGAACAATCCGCTGCGCCCGCTGGAGGCGTGCGGCACGTCGGGAATGAAGAGCGCACTCAACGGTGGTTTGAACCTGTCGGTCCGCGACGGCTGGTGGGACGAGTGGTACGACGGCGAAAACGGTTGGGAGATCCCGACTGCCGACGGTGTCTCAGACGACCGCCGCGACGACCTGGAAGCCGCCGCACTGTACAACCTCTTCGAATCGACGGTGGCGCCGAAGTTCTACGAGCGTGAAGGATCGATTCCCCGTCGCTGGGTCGAGATGGTGCGGCACACGCTGCAGGTGCTGGGCCCGAAGCTGTTGGCGTCGAGGATGGTTCGCGATTACACCGAGCGGTATTACGCGCCGGCCGCGGACTCGTTGCACCGGACTATCGCACCGATCGGCGGCGAGCCGTTCGGCAACGCGCGTCGGCTGGCCGAGTACCGGCGCAAGGTCTTCGCGGCATGGCCGAGAATTCAGATCAGCGAGGTTGACAGCACCGGTCTGCCCGACAGCCCACTGCTGGGCTCGAAGATGACGATGACGGCGCGGGTGGCACTGGCCGGGCTGTCGCCGGACGAAGTCGCAGTGCAGGCCCTAGCTGGGCCACGTCGACGCCGACGACACGCTGGTCGATCCCGTCTGCGTCCCGATGACTCATACCGGCACCACGGACGGCGGCGCCGAAACTTTCGCCACCACCACGCCACTGCCGGTGGCAGGATCCGTCGGGTACACGGTCCGGGTGCTGCCACATCACCCGCTGCTGGCAGGCGACGACGAGTTAGGATTGGTCACGCTCGCCTAACTGCTGTGTATCGGTTCTCTCCCAAATCGGCGTGTGTCCGTTACCGACTCCTGCGGTTTGTGCCACCCTCTCGCCATGGTGTCCCATCGTGTCACCGCGGTCGTCGCCTGCCTGGCTGTTTGGCTGGCATCCGCGCCGCCCGTACGGGCCGACACCGATTCAGACGCCCCGCCGTCCGACCCCGGCGCGCCCCCCGATACCGCGGTGATGTCGGAGGCCGCCTTACCCACCAACCATGGGGGGATTCCGTCGGCTGAACCCGCAACCACGAGAACCCCCGACGGCTGGACGCTGACGATCTCCTCGAAGGACGAAACGCTGCTGCCAGTACAGCCGCTTACCACCGCATTGTCGTCGCGGGCCTACATCGTTGGCGGTACGTTCGCGGCATCGCTGATCGGTCCGGGAGAGCCTCGCGGCGTCCTCGAAGTGGGTTATCAAATCGGCTGTGGGATCGACATGAGCACGTCGAACGGTGTCACATTGGGCGGTACCGCAGGCACGACGACGTCGGTGGGCACGATTGGGCCGTTCATCGGTCCGCCAGAGTTATTCCTCCCCACTCAGTCTTTCCCGGTCAATGGTGCGATCACGATCGGCCTCAAGCCGGGCCTCGTCAACATCGTCCCGGTGGACAAGAAGGAGTTCAAAGGCGCCGAGCCGTGGGTGATGATCTCGAACTTCCACGTCAAGATCGACGGGTGCGTCGGTCAGTCGTTCATCCGTTCCTATGTGACGCTGACCCGGCAAACCGAGGAGTCCGACGCGGTGCTGTCGTGGCTGGGTAACACCAAGACCCTCTGATCGTCACGGGTATCGCATGGCGCTGCCTCGGCTCGGCGTGCACAACTACGACTGCCGACACCACCGAGCGGTGAAACGCGGCGAAGGCCTTGACCAGGCGCCTCCCATTGAATCTCCGATGTCGTTAAATGGGTGTCCGGTAACCGTAGAACTCGTGATCTTCGTTGTACCCGCCTTGACCCAACCCAAGGTGGGCGAAACTCTCCACGAACTCGATCGCCTCGATCCACTTGACCTGCTTGAAGCCGATCTCCCGCTCGTTGCGCAACCGTAGCGGCGCACCATGGGATTCGTTGAGAGGTTCGCCGTTCATTTCATAGGCGAGCAGACATGTCGGCTCACGCATGTGCGCAATCTTGTGGCAGTCGTAATACCGGCCTTCCTCGAGTCCGCCGGCCCCGTCGGCGAAGGAGTAGAACACCACCCAGCGAGTCGACGGCAGCGGACGCACCACCTCGAGGATGTCTGACATTCGAACACCTCCCCATTTCGCGACCCCCGACCATCCCTGAATGCAGTAGTGCTGGGTGATGTTTTCGTGTTTGGGCAGCGCGTGAAGCTCGTCGTAGGTCAAATTGACCGGGTTCTCCACGAGTCCTTCGATGCGCAGGCAATAGTCGCGCCAATTATCGGCCTGCAGACGACGATAGGTCTCGGAGGTCGGTAGCGTACCGTTCACCCACAGGTGGGGTGAAATATCCTTCTCAGAGTATGTTGCGTTCGGACGCAACCTCTCCATCAACGCATTAGCCCAGCCCACCGTCGCGCGACCGACCGCTTGGACCACGCCAGGGTAACGCAGCGTGATGGGGGACGCCATCAACCACAAGCCAGCGATGACCACCATAGCTACGACGTAAACGACCAGCGGCCAATAGGATTCGGTGTCGCTGCCCAAGACGATATGGTTGAGGTTGCCGACCAGTCCGGTAATGAACACCATCACCGTGTGCACGATGATGAAGAAGACGATCCACACCAGGATGGCGAAATGGACGGTGCGCGCCACTTGTCGGTTGAAGATGCCCCGGCCGAAACCGAACCGCGCAGCGATCGCCGGAGCCTGCAGCAAGCCGGTGACGAACGCCAGCGGCGCAGCGATGAACACAGTGGTGAAGTAGGCGATGATCTGCAATCCGTTGTAGTTGGTGAAGCCTTCGTTGACCGGGAAGTCAAGCGACGCATACTGAATGGCCGTAGACAGCGCATTGGGAAACACGCGCCATGATTGCGGGACGATCCGCTGCCACTGTCCGCTGACGATTAGCAGGACGTAGAACACCAGTCCATTGGCCAGCCATAACAGATCAAAGCCGAAGTGCCACCACCGCGCCAGCCCGATCGTGTGCCGGATACCGGGTATGCCCAACCATTTTGGTAGTGCGACCGCATCGTCTTTTGCCGTCCACACACGGGCAGCATCCTTTTTGTCCAGACGGTCGGGTGGGATCGGACCGCGCATCCGAAACCACGCCGTTCCTGGCCGGCAGCCGGAGTTGAGATACAGCCGCGGATGATCCGCCAGAATCTGCAATCCCGCCCGGATGATGAACATCATGAAGACAATGTTGAACAGGTGCTGCCACCGCAACCACGCCGGAAATCCAGAGGTGACCGGTAGCGCATACGTTGTCGATGTCCCCGGATAAGTCTCCAAAAAGCTTTGCATCCAACTATATTGACGAAGCTGTTGCGCAAGTGCGATTGCGACAAGCAGCCCTGCCGCGGCGATGGGAAGTAGCCACAAGGTGCTAAACCAGCGGCGACCGATGCGGATCGTCGGCACCCGGGCCTGTTCTTGCGGTATCCCCCCGGCCCAATCCTTGAGATCGACGTGGCGCGTTAGCACCGTCGGACGCCCACGCGGCTTGAGCAGGGACTCAAGAGGTGCCGGGGATGCGGCACGCTCACAGTGTTGCGAGTCGTCTGACATCTATATCCTCAATCTCTGTCGTATCACCGGCTGAGGAGCCTGTTCACCTGAGGCGCCGTATCCGGTGCTTGCACAACGACAGTCCCACACCCGGCTCGAAATGTGCCGGGCATTGCGGACGCGGGCCAAGTCAACCGGTCAAGCCGCCGCATCAGCGCATACGAGCACGTACGAATTTGCGCTAGTAGCGAGATCCCCGCCGCTAGGCCCGCCAATTCAGCGCTCCGCGCCGCTTCCGTGCTCAAGCGGGAAGTTCGATGTCGAGACAGGTGCTTGTACCGACGGCGCGGCGCTCGTGGAAGAACTGTCGTCCGTGTGGCAAACAGTAATTGTGGCGCCCGCGAAGGGAAACAGCGGAGCGGGTCCGCTAGCGGACAGTGCAGCCACAATGATCGGAGCCGTGACGATTGCTGCCATGACCGCACCTCCGATCGACACGATGTCAAGAATTCGTGTCCCACCGTGACTAGAACCCTTTTCAAACTGGGCGATTTATATCGATATGCGATATATTTTACCCCGCCACAAGCCTTGTCGGCACGCCGGTGCAACTGTACAAATCTCTGGGTCTTGGTGGTGCTGTCCTTGACTACATTCGAATTGCGAACCCCTTGGCGCATCTGGGAAGTGATCCCTGGCGCGTAGAGGGTCTGACGCGCTCCTCTGTTCTTCGCCCGAAAGCCTCGTCACGGGTATCGCTGGAAACAGCGGTTCTCGTCGCCGAGTACGCCAGTACGGAACGCGTCGATGCGGGAGAACCCCGAAGGCACCGACTCACCGTTGACGTCGCTGGCCGCAAGGCCGTTGGTGAGCATGCCCGAGACCGCTTCGTCGAGGTCGCCGGCCGCCAACTGCACGGTGTGTCCGTTGACGTTGATCTGCTCGGACATCTTGGTGGTCGCCACACCGGTCAAGCAGGCCGTGCGCAGTGCCGCCGAGGCGTTGTCCAGCACGACACTTGGCTGCTTCTGCTCCTGGATTGCGAGCATGTACCGCGACACGACCACGGAGTAAGCAGTGTTGTCGCCGAGAGGCAGGCCGAAACCGCCTCGCTGCTCGCTTGGGGCGCCCATCTCTTCGAGCCTGTCCAGATCGACGGCGATCGTGTTGGTGGCCGGGCAGTAGGAAGCCGGCGGGCTCGGGCGCGCGTCGGGGCACGCGTCGGCCTCGGAGGTGTCGAAAGAAAGATTCGGTGGTTTGGCGGGGGAGAACGCCTGCGTCATCGCGTCGACGATCGCCGTCACTGACTCCTCGCTGACCGGCCATTCGCCGGTGGTGTCCTGGGTCAGCGCGACGGGAAGGTCTCCGCGCCGCTTCTCGACTTCCTCCTTGTCGATGGCGATGCACGAAGCGGCGCCGTCGGTGAAGCCGAATTGGAATGCCGAAATGCGCTCGAACGCGGAGCCGTGTTCGTCACCGTCGGACTCACCTTCGGACTGAACGGGGTCGCGAAGCGAAATGACCGTCGCCAGAACGCTGTTGAGGCCGTCGCCGGTGCTCATCGTGAAACGCGGCGACTGGCCCTCGGCGACCCAGCGCATGTACGCCCCGGCGAAGCAGTCGGCCTGCTGCTCGGCGACCAGCGAGGGTGTGGCGGTGCCGGCCAGATGCGCGCGGCGCTGTACGGCGTGTCCGTATTCGTGGCCGAGCACCAGCGGAATGGAGATGTCGCCGAATGTCTTGCGCAACAACGGAAGAAGCTGCCCGCGGTCCCAGCCGATGTTGTTGTCGTCCCAGCAGTAGACCGCGTTGACGAAGTCGTATGTGTCGTTGCCGCAGAAGTGGTGGGTGCTGTATTCGGTCGAGTCCCAGGACACCAGCGCGGTGGCAGGCTGGAAGTTGCCCTCCAGCGGGGGCTGGTAGGCGCCGTCCCAGAACTCCTCGACATCGCTGACCGACTGCACGGCGAGATCGTCTTCTTCGCCCCCGTTGCCGTCTTCGACGTCCCTGGTGGGTGCGGCCGCATCGGGACGCAATCCAGAGGGGCCGTCAGTCGCCGGCAATCCCGCCACCCGGAACGGGTCGGCGAAGACGGAGACCGGATGCCCTGCGATCAGGTCCGTGCAGCCGCTGACCATCAGGGCGGCACTCGCCGCGACCGCCGCGGCGCTGAAGAGTGGTCTCATGGCTACCTTTCGGACCCAGTTGGCTGTCAGGATAGATGGCCGCGACGTGGGCCTGCGGCGGCTCATTGTCAACCCCGGTCGGGGTTGCCGGCGGTCAGCCGCTCGAGTGCGGCCAGCACGGTGTGGCGGTCGGTCGTGAACCAGTAGGGCGGCAGGGAATCGCGAAGGAATCGGCCGTATCGCGCTGTGGCCATCCGGGAGTCGAGAACGGCGACCACGCCCCTGTCGTCCACCCGGCGCAACAGCCGGCCCGCCCCCTGCGCGAGCAGCAGGGCGGCATGGCTGGCGGCGACGGCCATGAAACCATCGCCGCCACGGGCGTTCACCGCGCGCTGCCGTGCCGTCAGCAGTGGATCGTCGGGGCGCGGGAACGGGATCCGGTCGATGACCACCAGTGACAGCGACGGACCGGGGACGTCCACGCCCTGCCACAGCGAAAGCGTGCCGAACAACGACGTTTCCGGCTCGGCGGCGAAACGTTCGACCAGCGCCGCGGTGGCGTCGTCCCCTTGGCACAGCACCGGTGTGGTGAGCCGATCGCGCATCTCCTCAGCGGCGGCGGCTGCCGCTCGCATCGACGAGAAGAGGCCGAGGGTGCGGCCATGAGCGGCTGAGATCAGTGCTTCGATCTCGGCGAGTTGCTCGGCGGAGCCGGTGCCGTCCCGGCCGGGGGGCGGCAGGTGGCGGGCGACGTAGAGAATGCCCGACTTCGCATGGGAAAACGGTGATCCCACGTCGATGCCGCGCCACCGGCACTCATCGGCGCCCGAGAGTCCCCACTGCGAGGCGATCGCATCGAACGACCCGCCCGGCGCCAGCGTCGCCGAGGTGAGAACGGCGGTGGCGTGGTCGAACAATCCGCCCCTCAGCAACGACGCCACCGACAACGGTGCCACCCGCAGTTGAGCCAAGCCGCGGCTGTCGTCTCGGGCGAGCCACACGACGTCGGAGCGATCCGGGATGCCGGTCTGAAACGACGAGAGGATGCGGGAGCAGGTGTCGGCGATCTCGTCGAGCGAGGTGATCGCCTCTGAGCGCGCGGCGGCGGCCGATGAGCGCTCGCGCGAAGAGGAAACAGCTACTGCTGGATCGCCCGACGTCGCGGGGACCGCACGACGGGCGGCCGTGGCGGCATCCCGCAGACTGGCGACGTGTGCAGCGATTGCGTCGTCGAGATGGTCGATGCGCCCGGGCGCGGCATCCCGGATCGCGGAAGTCAAGGCGGCCGCCGCCGCGTCGAAACGCTCGGCCAGTTCCGATTCCACCAACCGGGCGATCCGGCGGGCCGCAACTGTGAGTGGTGTCGACGAAAGTTCTTGCGTGGCAACAGCGGTGACCCTGTCGACCAGTTCGTGTGCCTCGTCGATGACCAGCAGATCGTGGTCGGGAAGGACGGGCGCATCGGAGATGGCGTCGATGGCCAGCAGCGCATGGTTCGTCACCACCACGTCTGCACTGCCGGCCCGTCCCCGTGCTTTCTCGGCGAAGCACTCGGCTCCGAACGGGCAGCGGGCCACCCCGAGGCATTCCCGTGCCGAGACGCTCACCTGAGCCCATGACCGGTCAGACACCCCGGGCGTCAGCGCGTCGCGGTCGCCGGTGTCGGTGGTGGACGCCCACGTCGTCAACCTCTGTACGTCACGGCCCAGCGCGGTGGTCGCGGCCGGCTCGAAGAGGGTGTCTGCAGCGTCATCGGCCGGATCGGAGCCGTTGTGAACCTTGTTGAGGCACAGGTAGTTTCCGCGACCCTTGAGGATCGCGAAGGTGGGGCGACGCGGAAGGGAGCTCTCCAGCGAGTCGGCCAGTCGGGGCAGATCCCTTTCGACGAGTTGGCGTTGCAGCGCGATGGTCGCGGTGGAAACCACTACGGGACAATCGGTTTCGACGGCACGAGCGATCGCGGGCACGAGGTAGGCCAGTGACTTCCCGGTGCCGGTGCCCGCCTGCACGGCCAGATGCTCTCCGGTGTCGAACGCCTGCGCCACCGCTTCGGCCATCGCGACCTGACCCGCCCGCTCGCTGCCCCCGAGCGCCTCGACGGCCGCGGCGAGCAGCTTGGTCAGGTCGGCCGCCGGCGTGGCCCCTCCTCGACTGGTTCGGCGAGTGGCACCATCCTGGTCGGAATGGCCGGCTCGCCGCGCGAGAGCTTCAGCCCGTCCCACGGCAGGCTTTTGAGGCCTGCGGCAACGCGCGCGCGGGCAGCGCCGAGGTCGTCGTCTGCGACCCGGTCACCGCCACGGACCAAGGGCATCGTCAGCAACCGGCTGGCTTCGGCGGTGCTGGGCTGTCGGCCGGCGGGGTAGACAACCTCCTCCAGAATCGTTCCGGTCGGGCGCGCCAACCGCATCGCGTGCTTGTATCCACCGTGGGACTCCTTGTGAAAGCTGCGTTTCTCCACCGGCATTCCATCGACTTCAACCAGCTTGTACACCATGTGTGCGGTGGGTGCACCGGACCCGGTGACCACCGACGTGCCGACGCCGTAGCTGTGCACCGGTTCGGCGCGCAGCGCTGCGATCGAGAACTCGTCGAGGTCGCCTGACACCACGATCCGGGTGTGTGTGGCACCCAGGTCGTCGAGCTGGCGGCGGACCTGGCGGGCCAGTATGCCGAGGTCTCCGGAGTCGATCCGGACACCGCCCAGCGCGGTGCCGGCGACGGCGACGGCGTTCTCGACACCGGTGGTGATGTCGTACGTGTCGACCAGCAGCGTCGTGTCGACTCCCAGCGCGTCGATCTGCGCACGAAACGCCGCCCGTTCGTCGGGACCGTCGGCAGTGGTGTACAACAACGTGAACGCGTGGGCACTGGTGCCCAGGGCCGGCACACCGTACTGGCGCTGCGCCGCAAGGTTGGACGACCCGGCGAAGCCGGCGATGTATGCGGCCCGGGCTGCGGCGACCGCTGCCTGCTCGTGCGTGCGCCGCGAACCCATCTCGATGAGCGGCCGGCCATCGGCGGCACTGACCATCCGCGCGGCCGCTGATGCAATTGCGGTGTCGTGGTTGAGAATCGACAGTGCAAGCGTTTCCAGCACCACGCATTCTGCGAAGCTTCCGCGCGCTGTCAGGACCGGCGATCCGGGGAAGTACAGCTCACCCTCGGCGTATCCGTCGACGTCGCCGCGGAATCGGTAGCGGGCGAGGTAGTCGACGGTGTCAGGGTCGAGGAAGCCGCGCACCGAGTCCAGTGCGGCGGCGTCGAATTCGAATGACGTCAACGCTTCCAGAAACCGGGCGGTGCCCGCCACCACGCCATAGCGGCGGCCTTCGGGCAGGCGGCGGGAGAACAGCTCGAACGTGGTCTGCCGGTGGGCGGTGCCGTCGCGCAAGGCCGCCGAGAGCATCGTCAGCTCGTACTTGTCGGTCAGCAGCGCGGTCTGCTCCGACGGGGGGCTCACACGGCCAACCGTATCGGCTGGCGGGCGCGTGCCGGACAGAAAGTGTGTCGGGGTCCGTCGGTATCCTTGGGACATGGTCACCCCAGCGCGGACCCGCCCGGGGACTCGCGAGGAAGTCGGCGTCGAGACCGTCGAGGCGGTGGACACGCCGTGGGTCACCATCGTGTGGGACGACCCCGTGAATCTGATGACGTACGTGACCTATGTGTTCCAGAAACTGTTCGGCTACAGCGAACCGCATGCCACCAAGCTGATGCTGCAGGTGCACAACGAGGGCAAGGCGGTGGTGTCCGCTGGCAGCCGGGAAGCCATGGAGATTGACGTGACGAAGCTTCACGCCGCCGGATTGTGGGCGACGCTGCAGCAGGACCGCTGAGCCGAAGTGCGCAAATGGAAGCGGGTCGAAGCCGCTGATGGCCCGCGTTTCCGGTCGACGCTGGCCGCGCACGAGGCATCGATGCTCGAGAGTCTGGTCAGATCGATGCTGGAAATGCTCGACGAGCGCGAATCGTCAACGCCGGCAGACGAACTCGAGCAGATCACCGGTATCCAAGCCGGCAATCCGCGGCGCCCGCAGGACGCCACGATGCGCCGTCTGCTGCCGGATTTCTACCGCTCCGAACGCACGCATCCGGCGGGCTCGGCGGCCGGCGAGAGCCTCAACTCCGCGCTGCGCAGCCTGCACGAGCCGGCCATCATCGCAGCCAAACGCGAAGCCGGTGAACGGATGCTGGGCACGATTCCGGCCGGTGGTGGCCGGTTGGAGTTGACCCGCGAGGACGCCAACGCGTGGCTCGCCGCGGTCAACGACATCCGGCTGGCGCTCGGCACGATGCTCGGCATCGATCCGGACGGTCCGGAGCGCCTGGCCGACGACCATCCGCTGGCCGGGCATTTCGACGTCTACCAGTGGCTGACGGTGATGCAGGAATACCTCGTGCTGGCGTTGATGGGACGGCGCTGATGGCGCCATGAACAGCTCGAGCGGCGCCATCACGGACGTCGGCGGCATCATGGTCGGCCACCACCACCGGCTCGACGACTCCGGCTGGGCCACCGGCAGCACCGTGGTACTCACGCCGCCTGGAACCGTGGCCGCGGTCGAAGTTCGTGGTGGGGCGCCGGGCACGCGGGAAACCGATCTTCTCGACCCGGCCAACACGGTGCGCTATGTCGACGCGATCCTGCTGACCGGTGGCAGCGCGTACGGTCTTGCCGCGGCGGACGGCGTGATGCGGTGGCTGGAGGAGCAGCGTCGCGGCATCGTGATGGATGACGGGCTCGGCGAACGCGTGGTGCCGATCGTGCCGGGCGCAGTGATCTACGACCTCGTCGTGGGCGACTGGAAATACCGGCCCACGGCCGAATTCGGTTACCTCGCCGCGCAATCCGCGGGCCGCGAGGTCGGCGTCGGCTCGGTCGGGGCAGGTACCGGTGCCCGCGCCGGTGTGCTCAAGGGCGGTATCGGGACTTCCTCGACGGTGCTGGGCTCCGGCGTGACAGTGGGCGCGCTCGTCGTGGTCAACTGCGTCGGCGACGTCATCGACCCGGCGACCGGGCTGCCCTGGACTCACTTCCTGACTTCCGAGCTCGGGCTGGTCTCTCCGCCGCCGGCTCAGGTCGCTGCGTTCGCCGCCCTGGCGGCCGAGCGCGACCGGTTCGCGGAGGCGTTCAACAGCACGATCGCGGTGGTGGCCACGGACGCGGCGCTCGCGCGTGCAGGGTGCCGGCGGGTGGCGATCATGGCCGCTGACGGGTTGGCGCGAGCGATCCGCCCGTCGCATTCGCCTCTGGACGGCGACGCAGTGTTCGTCGTGGCTACCGGAGCGGTCGAGACGCCGCCGAGCGGAAAGCTTCCCGCGGCGATGTCGGAGGAGGCCGAGGTCACAGGTGCGGTCGGCGCCGCCGCCGCCGACTGCCTGGCCCTCGCGGTCGTGCGGGCGGTCACCTCGGCAAGCGCGGTCGCCGGAATACCCACATATCGTGACGTGTTGCCGGGAGCATTCGCCTGAAAGGAGCGCACCTGTGCTGCGGATTCGCGCCGACCTGGTCGACGCCATCGTCGCGCACGCCCGTGCCGACCACCCGGACGAGGCATGCGGGGTGCTTGCCGGGCCCGAAGGTTCCGACCGCCCCGAGCGCCACATCGCGATGACGAACGCCGAGCTTTCGCCCACGTTCTACCGCTTCGACTCGGCCGAGCAGCTCAAGGTGTGGCGGCAGATGGACGAGGCCGACGAGGTGCCTGTCGTCATCTACCACTCGCACACCGCCACCGAGGCGTACCCGAGCCGCACGGACATTTCGCTCGCCGCCGAGCCCGACGCGCACTATGTGCTGGTGTCCACGCGCCACGCCGACCAGCACGAGCTGCGCAGTTTCCGCATAGTCGACGGGGTCGTCACAGAGGAGCCGGTGACGGTCGTGGACACCTACGAGAGCGTCTCAGAAGGAGCGTGAGCATGGCCGTCAGCGTTTCGATCCCGACGATCCTGCGAACCCACACCGGCGGCGAGAAGCGCGTCAGCGCCACCGGCGACACGTTGCAGGAGGTCATCTCCGACCTGGAGGCCAACTACTCGGGCATCTCGGAACGGCTCGTCGACCCGTCTTCTCCTGGCAAGCTGCACCGCTTCGTCAACATCTACGTCAACGACGAGGACGTGCGGTTCTCCGGCGGCCTGGACACCGAGATCAACGACGGCGACACGGTTACGATCCTGCCCGCCGTGGCAGGTGGATGAGCGCTCGCGCGAAGACCAGAAGGCAGGCGGCGGTTAGCTTGGCGCGTTACGACTCCTTACTGCAGGCGCTCGGCAATACGCCCCTTGTCGGGTTGCAGCGGCTCTCGCCGAAGTGGGACGACTCACCCGGCAACGACGACCACGTCCGTCTGTGGGCCAAACTCGAGGACCGCAACCCCACGGGTTCGATCAAGGACCGCCCTGCGCTGCGGATGATCGAGGAGGCCGAACGCGACGGGGTTCTGAAGCCCGGCGCCACCATTCTCGAGCCGACGAGCGGCAACACCGGAATCTCGCTCGCAATGGCCGCCCTGCTCAAGGGCTACACGCTGATCTGCGTGATGCCCGAGAACACGTCGGTCGAACGGCGCCAACTGCTCGAGCTCTACGGCGCGAAGATCATCTACTCGCCCGCAGAGGGCGGCTCCAACACCGCGGTGGCGCATGCCAAGGAGCTGGCTGCGAAGAATCCGTCCTGGGTGATGCTCTACCAGTACGGCAACGAGGCCAACACCGCGGCGCACTACGAGGGCACCGGCCCGGAGCTGCTTGCCGACCTGCCCGAGGTCACGCATTTCGTCGCCGGGCTGGGCACCACCGGCACGCTGATGGGCACCGGCCGGTTCCTGCGTGAGCACGTGCCCGGCGTCCAGATCGTCGCCGCCGAACCCCGCTACGGCGAGGGGGTCTACGCGCTGCGCAACATCGACGAGGGTTTCATTCCCGAGCTGTACGACCCCGACGTGCTGACCACTCGCTACTCGGTCGGATCAGCCGACGCGGTGCGGCGTACTCGCGAATTGATCTCGGCCGAGGGCATTTTCGCCGGGATATCCACCGGCGCGGTACTGCATGCCGCCCTGGGCATGGCGGCGAAGGCACTGAAGGCGGGCCGGCGTGCCGACATCGCGTTCGTGGTGGCCGACGCCGGATGGAAGTATCTGTCGACCGGCGCCTACGCCGGTAGCCTGGACGAGGCCGAGGAAGCGTTGGAAGGGCAGCTATGGGCATGAGGGCGAAGCGAGAAGCGCAGGCGGATCGCGCATGACGCAGCCGGATTACTCCGCCAAGCCCGCGCCGAAGAAGCGGCCGGCGTGGGTGGTCGGTGGCATCACGATCGTGTCTTTCGTCGCGCTGCTCTACGTCATTGAAGTGTTCGACTCACTGTCCGGGCATCATCTGGACGGCAACGGCATCCGCCCTTTGGACACTGACGGCCTAGTCGGCATAATCTTCGCGCCGCTGCTGCACTCGAACTGGGACCATCTGATCGCCAACACCGTGCCGGCGTTGGTCCTCGGCTTCCTGATGACGCTGGCGGGGATGGCGCGGTTCGTCTTCGCCACGGTGATCATCTGGGTCGTCGGCGGGTTCGGCACATGGGTGATCGGCAACGTCGGGGCGCACTGCCCCTATGTCGGCGTGCGCTGCGAGGTCAATCACATCGGTGCGTCGGGCCTGATCTTCGGTTGGCTGGCGTTTCTGATCGTGTTCGGCTGGTTCACCCGCAAAATGTGGGAGATCGCCGTCGGGCTGGTGGTGCTGTTCGTCTACGGCACGGTGCTGTTCGGGGTGCTGCCCGGTACGCCGGGCGTGTCATGGCAGGGCCACCTATGCGGGGCGCTCGCCGGTGTCCTTGCGGCCTACCTGCTGTCGGGACCGGAGCGCAAGCAACGCGAGCTGCGCCGAGGAAAGGCGCCTGCGCCATACCTTACGTCGTGACATCCGAATTGGCGCCCGTCGGGATCTTCGACTCCGGAGTCGGCGGGCTGACCGTCGCGCGCGCGATCATCGACCAGCTGCCCGACGAGGACGTCGTCTACGTCGGCGACACCGCGAACGGCCCGTACGGGCCGTTGACCATTCCCCAAGTGCGGGCGCACGCTCTGGCGATCGGCGACGACCTGGTGGCGCGTGGCGTCAAGGCCTTGGTGATCGCCTGCAACACGGCGTCGTCGGCCTGTTTGCGCGACGCTCGCGAGCGCTACGACGTGCCGGTCGTGGAGGTGATCCTGCCTGCGGTGCGCCGGGCCGTCGCAGCGACGCACAACGGGCACATCGGCGTCATCGGCACCGAGGCGACGATCGCGTCGGGCGCTTATCAGGACGCGTTCGCTGCCGCCCGCGACACCGTCGTCACCGCGGCCGCGTGCCCGCGGTTCGTCGACTTCGTCGAACGCGGCGTCACAAGCGGGCGGCAGGTGCTCGGACTGGCCGAGGGATACCTGGAGCCGCTGCAGCGCGCCGGGGTCGACACATTGGTGCTGGGCTGCACCCACTACCCGCTGCTGTCGGGTCTCATCCAGTTGGCGATGGGCGAAACCGTGACGCTGGTGTCGAGCGCCGAAGAGACCGCCAAGGACCTCGTCCGTGTGCTCACCGAACTGGATCTTCTGCGTCCACACGACGCGCCGCCGGCCACCCGGACCTTCGAAGCGACGGGTGATCCGGCTGCGTTCACGAAGCTGGCGGCGCGGTTTCTCGGTCCGGCGCTCGACGGTGTGCGACCTGTCCGGCGTCACGTTGGCGCCCCGACATGAGACTGCCCACCTGCTGCCGGGGGTTTTGCTGCGATGTTTTCGTCAACACCAGATGCGTCGTGGCAAGCTAGTGGCTGTGCGAGTGACGGTGCTCGGCTGCTCCGGAAGTGTCACAGGACCTGATTCGCCGGCGTCGGGTTACCTGCTGACAGCGCCGGGCGCTCCTCCGTTGGTGATCGACTTCGGCAACGGGGTACTGGGCTCGCTGCAGCGCCATGCCGATCCAGGCACAGTGCAGGTGTTGCTGAGTCATCTGCACGCCGACCACTGCATCGATCTGCCTGCGTTGTTCGTGTGGCGCCGCTACCACCCGAACGCCCCGGAAGGTAAGGCGTTGATGTACGGGCCGAGCGACACGTGGTCGCGGCTGGCACAGGCGTCGTCTCCGTTCGGCGGCGAGGTCGACGACTTCTCCGACATTTTCGAGGTGCGGCACTGGAACGACGGCGAAGAAGTCGAATTCGGAGCGCTGCGGGTGCTGCCGCGGTCGGTCGCCCATCCCACCGAGGCGTACGGGTTGCGGTTCACCGACGCGTCCGGCGCGGTCTTCACGTTCAGCGGCGACACCGGGATGTGCGACGCCATCGTGGACCTCGCCCGCGGCGCAGACGTCTTCCTGTGCGAGGCGTCATGGACCCATGCGCCGGGTCAGCGGCCCGAGCATCTGCACCTGTCGGGCACCGAGGCCGGACAGATCGCGACGCGTGCCGGGGTTGGCGAGTTGCTGCTGACGCACATCCCGCCGTGGACCTCGCGGGAGGACGTCATCACCGAGGCCAAGGCGGCGTTCGACGGGCCGGTGCGTGCCGTGGTGTGCCAGGAGACGTTCGAGGTCACCCACTAGATGTCAAGCCGAGAAGACGGCCGCCTCGACGACGAGCTGAGGCCGGTGACCATCACCCGCGGATTCACCTCTCACCCGGCCGGTTCGGTGCTGGTGGAGTTCGGTGAGACCCGGGTGATGTGCACCGCCAGCGTGACCGACGGAGTTCCGCGGTGGCGCAAGGGAAGTGGCGAAGGCTGGGTGACCGCGGAGTATGCGATGCTGCCGGCGGCCACGCACACCCGGTCGGACCGCGAGTCGGTGCGCGGCCGGCTCGGCGGGCGGACGCAGGAGATCAGCCGGTTGATCGGACGATCGTTGCGGGCGTGCATCGACATGGCCGCGCTGGGCGAGAACACCATCGCGATCGACTGTGATGTGCTGCAGGCCGACGGCGGTACCCGCACCGCAGCGATCACCGGTGCCTACGTGGCACTGGCCGATGCGGTCACCTATCTGTCGGCGGCGGGCAAGCTGTCGGATCCGCGACCGCTGTCGTGCATGATCGCCGCGGTGAGTGTGGGCGTCGTCGACGGCAGGGTTCGTGTCGATCTGCCCTACGAGGAGGACTCGCGGGCGGAGGTGGACATGAACGTCGTGGCCACCGACACCGGAACGCTGGTCGAGGTCCAGGGGACCGGCGAGGGTGCGACGTTCCCGCGCTCAACAATGGACAAGCTGCTGGATGCGGCGCTGGCAGCCACGGAGAAGCTGTTCGAAATTCAGCGGGCGGCGTTGGAGTTGCCCTATCCGGGTGTGCTGCCCGAGGGACCGCCGCCGAAGAAGGCCTTCGGCAGCTGACGTGATCCGGCTGCTGGTGGCGAGCCGCAACCGCAAGAAGTTGGCGGAGTTGCGGCGGGTGCTGGACGCGGCCGGACTCGCTTTCGACTTGGTGTCGCTTTCCGACGTGCCGCCCTTCGGCGAGGCGCCCGAGACCGGTGCGACGTTCGAAGAGAACGCGTTGGGCAAGGCACGCGATGCGTTCGCCGCCACTGGCCTGCCGTCCGTGGCCGACGACTCCGGGTTGGAGGTCGACGCGCTGAACGGCATGCCTGGCGCGCTGTCCGCACGGTGGGCGGGCGTGCACGGAGACGACGCCGCCAACAACGCGCTACTGCTGGCTCAGTTGAGCGACGTACCCGCAGACCGGCGTGGCGCAGCTTTCGTGTCGGCGTGTGCGCTGGTGTCAGACGCGGGTGAGGTCGTGGTGCGCGGAAGGTGGCCCGGCCGGATCGCGTCGGAACCGCGTGGCAAGGGCGGATTCGGGTACGACCCGATCTTCGTTCCCGAGGGATTGCAATGCAGCGCGGCGGAACTCAGCCCGGAGGAAAAGGACGCTCGGTCACACCGCGGTCGGGCGCTGGCTCAGTTGGTCCCGACGCTGCGGGCGCTTGCAGGTTGAACTGCTCTTTGACCTGCTGGGTGCGGTGATGCTCGAGAACGATGCCGAGCAGGGGGATGGTGCCGGCGATCAGGGTGCCGACGGTCGTCCAGAGAGGCCAGCGCACCTTGACCGACAGGTTCAGCGTTGCGAGAAGGTAGACGAAGTACACCCAGCCGTGCACCACGCCGATCCACGACGGTGGGTTCTCCACCTGGACGACGTACTTCAACACGATCTCGTAGCACAATGCGATTAGCCAGATGCCGGTCGCCCAGGCCATCACCCGGTAGGCGGTGAGGGCGGTGCGGATTCCGCTTGTGTCGGGGGCAGTTTCGGAGCTCATGATTTCGTTCTGTGTTCCTTGTCGGCTTGGGCGAGTTCAGCGAGATAGGCGTTGTATTCGGCGAGTGTCGGGTCGGCGGGTTCGCCGGCCGTCGGCTCAGGTCTTTCTGGTAGCAGGCCCGCGGGGATCTCGGTGACGGTGTCGGGCTTGTGCAGTTGCGGCGGCTCTTCCTCGTAGCGGACGAACTTTCGGTAGGCGTAGACGACGAATGCCGCGAAGACGGGCCACTGCAGGGCGTAGCCGAGGTTCTGGCCGGTGCCCGACGCGGACTCGTAGCGTTCCCACTGCCACCAGCCCAGCACGAGGCAGGCCACGGCGGCGACGATCACCAGCACGACGAGCGCTGGCCTGCGATGAGCCCTCGGGCGAAGAGCACCAGGCTCACGACGCCGGGTAGTGGACACGCCTCGACGGTACCGCTCAGCACTTCGGGCCGACGAATTGATCGAGGCGGGCCGTTGTGGCCCTACGGTAACGGAGGTCAAGTGCTCAGGTGCATGGACCGAGGATGTGCTCTCGACGCCGCGATCGTAAGCGACGACGCGGAGCCGTCGCTGTCCCCTTGGCACGCGGCGGTACGATCGCTTGCCGCGGGCGTGATGGAATTGGCAGACATGATGGCTTTAGGTGCCATTGCTCGAGAGAGTGTGAGGGTTCGAGTCCCTCCGCCCGCACTTCTTCTCAGCTTTGGACCTGACTGTGCCGATTCGTACGCGACACGCCGATAAAGCGAAGGAATCCGCACACTCGCGCGAATGGGCCAAAGTGTTCAACCGAAATCATGATCGGCGCGCCACTCGGCGAGGATTTCCCGCTACGTAGGAACCATGCGCTGGTGGCCTCAGGCCTAGCGCATTCCGCGGTCGATGACTGAGGGTTCGAAGTAGCTCGCCCGCGGTGGGTAGCGGCGCTTGGATGCCTTGGGGCGCGCGGTGCGTGTCCACCAATGCGTCGCGGTAGATGCAATCGCCATCGGACTCGCCTTTCTCGTTCTGCTGGTGATAACGCGAAACTAATTTCAGTCAACGGCGCTGACATGCGTAGTCGGCTACCTGTCTTTCACGTCGTCTGACGTGGCCAGCAGCACAAGCACTGCCACAGCAATCGCCAGTCGGCCGCGACCCCTTCGAAGCGCGATGGCGCAATCGCCCCTCGCGCTCGGATTCCTCTCGAGCTCGTACGTTTCGGACGACTGGGCGCGATGGTTGATGGTCGCGCTCTGCCTGCTCGTCGCGGTCAGCGATTTTGGCGACGGCTACCTCGCTCGCCGGTTCGGTGTAGCTACACCCCATGGCGGGCAATGACCGACAGCCGCTCCTCGATTCCACCGACCCCTGATGCATCGCCACGCGGCTCGGGCGATCAATGCGATCGACTGGGTGTGCAGCGCCCCCGCGAGGTTGATCTCGGTGGAGGAATCCTGCTCTCGGCGAACCATGCGCGGCTCGATAAGGAGCGCTCTCGTCCCGGGATAAGGCCACACCGACCGCCGCGGCGTCGTATGTTCGCCGCGATGAGTCTTGATCCCGACACTGCCGCGTCGCTGACCCTGAAGGTCATCGACTTGGCCGCAGCCGGAGACGACCTCGACGTGCCGGCGGTGCCGATCGTCGCGGTGGGCACCGCTGCCGAGATCGCAGCGAGCGATTCTCAGTGGTGGCTGCAGCAGGCGACGTTCACGTTGACCGAGGACGACGTGGACGATCGCCGCATCGTTACAGTGCCGTCGACCAGGGCCGCGATCGCAGAGATCCAGCAGCGTGTCGAGAGATGGCCGCAGGCGGCGGCAATCTGTGACGATGTGTTGCGCACGACGGACCCGTCGGCGCCGACATGGAGCGGCCTGGTGACCGAATCGCTTGCGTACTCGACGCTGCAGACGGGCCGCGAATTCCGTGACTGGCTGGCCCGGCGGGGCCCGGCATCTGCGCCCGGCCATGTGGATCCCGTTCTCGTTGAGCGCGAGGATGATTCGCTGACGATCTGGCTGAACCGGCCAGGCCGGCACAACGCATTCTCCACCGACATGCGACAAGCCTTGCTCGACGCGCTGACTATCGCCCGGGTCGACACCTCGATCCGTGACGTGACGCTCGCCGGCACCGGGCCGTCGTTCTGCAGCGGTGGCGACCTCGCGGAATTCGGCTCGTTCGACGACCCAGCGACAGCGCACTTCGCGCGCACGCGACACAGCCCGGCGCGTGCACTCGACGAGCTTGCGTCGCGGCTGGGTGAACGCCTGAAGGCCCGTGTGCACGGGCAAGTCGTCGGCAGCGGACTGGAGATGGCCGCATTCTGCGGACGGATCGAAGCCGATCCGCAGTCCCGGTTCGGCCTGCCCGAGCTTGCGCTCGGGTTGATCCCGGGCGCCGGCGGCACGGTGAGCATCACTCGCCGAATCGGTCGGTGGCGTACCGCTTATCTGGCGTTGTCCGGGCAGACGGTGACCGCTTCGACCGCCCTCGCGTGGGGCTTGGTCGACGCGGTCACACAATAAAGCCATGCGTTCGATCGCTCTTCCGTCGAGCGTGCTGTCGCACGCCCGGACGGTGGCCGCCGCGATCGAGCACCGCGTCGGCTCGCTCGGCGGCCGCGTCGTCAGCGTCGATGCCGACGAGATCGTCACCGGACGTGCGGCCCTGCTGGGACTTCCGCCGCCGTCCCGCATCTCTGCGGGCGGAGCAAGCAGACTGCTCCCTGCTGCAGACGGCTGGTGTGCGTTCACGCTGAGCCGCGAAGAAGACTACGAGGCCCTTCCCGCGCTGTTGGAGTCGCCCGACGTCGCCGATGATCCCTGGGCGCGTCTGGCCGCCGGCGTCGCCGGGCGCCCCGCCGCGGAGATGGTGGCGCAGGCCCGCCTTTTGGACATGCCCGCCGCGGTGCTCGGCGAAATCCCCGTCAGCGACCCGAAGATCATGTCGCACAACGCACCGTCACCGCAGCTGATCACCGACCTCCTGGTAGCCGACCTGTCGTCGATGTGGGCTGGCCCACTCTGCGGTCGCCTGCTCGCCGCGGCCGGTGCGACCGTCGTCAAGGTCGAAACGCCGAATCGGCCCGACGGCACTCGCGGCGGCCACCGCGGTTTCTTCGACTGGATGAACGCCGAGAAGCTCTGTTATGTAGGGGATTTCGAACAGCTGCTGCGAGCTGCCGACGTGGTGATCGAGGGCTCCCGTCCGTCTGCGCTGACCCGCCGCGGACTGGCTGCCGACCAGGTTCCGGCGCGCCCCGGCCGAATCTGGTTGCGGCTGAGCGGATATGGGTCCAACTATCCGGAACGTGTCGCGTTCGGCGACGATGCGGCGGTGGCCGGCGGGCTCGTGATGTCGGGAGACGGCGGCCCAATCTTCTGCGGTGACGCGATCGCCGATCCACTGAGCGGACTGGCGGCCACCGCGGCGGTGCTCGATGCGTTGGCGTCCGGCGGCGGGGTCGTCGTCGACGTGTCGATGGCTGCGGTTGCTTCCGTCTACGCCGCATTGCCGGACGACGACGTCACCCACTGCGGCTATCGGCCCCCGGTCGTCACCGCCCACGCCCACGAACTCGGCGCCGACAACGCCTGCGTCCGCGAAATGATCGAGTCGCGGCTCGCCGCATGCTGATTCAGCGCGCCACTCTTCTCGACGGGCGCGTCGCCGACATCCGCGTCACCGAACAGATCGTCGACGTGGCGCCGGCCCTCGCACCTCAACCCGGCGAGACCGTCCTCGACGCACGGCTGGGCACCGTCCTTCCGGGTCTGCATGACCATCACCTGCATCTGCGGGCTGCCGCAGCAGCGCTCGGGTCGGTCGTTGTCGGTCCGCCCGCGGTGCACACCGTGGCGCAGTTCCGGCGGGTGGTCGCGGCCGCTGAGCCGAGCGGTGACGGCTGGATACGGGCCATCGGGTATCACGAATCCGTGGCGGGAGAACTCGACTGCGCACGGCTCGACGCGCTGCAGCCGCAGACACCGATGCGGGTCCAACATCGCAGCGGCGCAATGTGGATGTTGAATTCGGCGGCACTGACCCGCATCGGCTACCCCGACCACGCGGACGGGCGAATCCGCAGCGAGGACCGCCGGCTGGCCGAGGCGGTGCCGCGCCGCCGCCCCGACTTCCCGGCGCTGGGCCGGCAGCTTGCAGAGTACGGGGTCACCGGTGTCACCGACGCCACGCCAGACTTGAGACCCGACGAGATCTCCTCTCTCACAGCAGCTTTCCCACAGCGTGTGCGGTGCTTGTCGCCGGGTAAGAAAATCCTTCACGACGACGACCTCGACCTCGACGGGCTCACCGAATGGATCGCGCAGCGCCACGCCGGCAACGCGCCGGTGGCGATTCATTGCGTCACGGCCGCGCAACTGGTTGTCGCCATCGCTGCGCTGCGAGCCGCTGGGACTCAACCGTCGGACCGGATCGAGCACGCGGCGATGGTGCCGGACGTGGGCGAGCTCGCGGCTCTCGGCGTGACCGTCGTGACCCAGCCGAACTTCATCGCCGAACGCGGCGAGCAGTACCTGAACGACGTGCCGGCGGACGAGCACGCACAGCTGTGGCGGGTCGCGTCACTCATCCGCGCGGGCGTTCCGGTGGCCGGGAGCACCGACGCCCCGTTCGGTGCGCTCGATCCGTGGGCCGCAATGCGCGCCGCCGTCACTCGCGTCACGGCCTCAGGCCGTGTCATCGGACGACACGAGCGCGTCGACTCCCGCCAGGCACTGCAGATGTTCCTCGGCGCTGGCGACCGTCCGGCAGTAGCCTCGACGCATCGAACCGGGCGAGCCTGGCGAATTGTGCATTTTGTCGGTGCCGCCGAACGAGGCACTTCGAGCCCTGGCCTCCGACATGGTGGTCGCCACAGTTGTCGCGGGCACCATCGTGTGATAACGCGACAATCGAAATCGGAGAATTGTATTCTGCCCGAGTGCCGAACCGAATCGCCGCGGTGGCCGCAGCGGCGCTGCTCGTTGCCGGTCTCGCTGCGTGTTCTTCAGAAAAGCAGCCGAACCACCCCAGCAAGGCGTCGGTGACGATCAACGGGAACACCGTCGCCAGCAAGCAGGCGGTCCGATGCACTCAGCAGCAGTGGTATTGGACGATCGCGGTCGGCGACCAGAACGTCTCCGGTGTCAAGGTGTTGCTCAACGGCAGCGGCGA
Source organism: uncultured Actinomycetota bacterium (assembly GCA_963775205.1). Taxonomy (GTDB): domain Bacteria; phylum Actinomycetota; class Actinomycetes; order Mycobacteriales; family Mycobacteriaceae; genus Mycobacterium. The sequence continues at coordinate 78,886 of CAVZHV010000003.1, forward strand.
CAAGTTCACCGCTGAGTCGGTCCACATCCTCAACCTGGGCGGATTCACCGGGATGTACTCAAAAGATGACGGTGGCGATGCCAGCGCCAGCTTCGGCTCCGAGACGTTCACGATCACCGGCACGGCCTTCGGTTTCAACAACGGTTTCAACACCTACCAGCCAATCGAACCCGCCAAGGCAACCTTCAAGATCGTGGCGACTTGCTGACGCCGCCTATCCCTGCGCCGAGCGCACGCTTGTTGCACACAAAACACGAGTAGACCCGCAAATAACCGTGCGCTCGGTGTTACGAGCTTCGGCTGCGCCGCACGTCCTTGAACGGCACGCCACGGTCGGCCGCGTACTCACGCGGAAAGCCCAGCACCCGTTCGCCGATGACGTTGCGGCCCACCTCGGTGGTCCCGCCGCCCAATGACGCCGTTTGCCGGGACAGGAAGCGCTCACCGAAGCGAATCAGGCCGTCGCCGCAGTCGACCACGCCCGCACTACCCGCGATCGCCAGCGCGGTGTCCATCTCGAGTTGATGGGTTTCGGCGTGCGTGATCCGGATGATGGTGCCCGCGGCCGGCGGCAACGAGCCGTCGTTGACGCTGTGGTAGACGTGCTCGATCAGCTGCTCCTGCACCGCACGGTGCACGAGCGCCCGCCCGGCCATTTCCTGCAGGCGTTCGTTGTCGGCCTCGCCCAACGCTTCCAGGAGAGCCGCGAAGTCCACCGGCACGTCGGTGGTGCCCTCGGCGCCGATACCGCTGGCGAACTCCGAGCCGCCGCCGACCGCGCGCCGCTCGTGGTAAAGCTGACGCGACGCGACGTCCCAGCCCTTGTTGACCTCGCCGACCACCGCGTCGTCACCGACTTCGAGGCCGTCGAAGAATTCTTCGCAGAACTCCTGTGAGCCGTTGACCTGTTTGATGCGCCGCAATGTGATGCCGGGGCTGTTGATCGGCACCAGGAACATCGTCAAGCCCTCGTGCTTGGGCACATCCCAATCGGTGCGGGCCAGCAGCAGCCCGTAGTCAGCGGCGAACGCACTGGTGCTCCACGTCTTCGCGCCGTTGATCACCCACTTGTCCCCCACGCGGTCGGCGCGGGTGATGACGCCGGCCAGATCCGATCCACCGCTGGGCTCCGACAGCAACTGGACCAGCACCTCGTCCCCGCGTATCGCCGCCGAAATATGTTGACGCTTCTGCTCTTCGCTGCCGGTGTCGAGGATCGTCGCGCAGCAGATCGTGAACGTCGGCGTGTTGAGGATGATCGGCATCTCATAACAGCGGCTCTCGGCGTCGAAGGCCTTCTGGTACGCGATCGGCAGCCCGAGACCGCCGTATTCCTGCGGGAAGCAGATGCCCGCGAACCCACCCTCGTAGAGCCGCTTTTGAAGCTCTCTGGCCCTCAGCCAGGGGCCTTCCTCGCCGCGCTCGACCCCAGGTGGCTGGTCCGGATCGACGCGTGGCATGTTGTCCGCCAGCCATGCCCGCGCTCGCGCGGCGAACTCGTCGACCGATTCGGTGATCGGTGCCGACGTCGTCTCGGTCATGAGGCCAATTCCTTGGTCAGTGCGTAGACCCGCAAGTTGTGGTCTTCGGGCGTACCGAACATCGAGCGGTACAGCGTGACTCTTCGCAGGAACAAATGCAGATCGTGTTCCCACGTGACGCCGATGCCGCCGTGCAGCTGGACGCAGTCCTGCAACATGCCCGGGGCGCGTTCACCGACATAGGACTTGGCGACGCTGACGGCCATGGTCGCACCGGGCGAGCGCTTGCCCACCTCGGCGACGGCGACCCGCGTCGTGGCCCGGCATGCTTCCAGCCCAATCTTCAGGTCGGCGAAACGGTGTTTGAGAGCTTGGTAGGACGCCAGCGGACGGCCGAACGAGTACCGATCGAAGGCCCACTGAATCGTGAAGCCCAGCACCGTGTCGAGGATGCCGACGACCTCCGCGCACTGCAGCACGATCGCGATCTGGCTCTGGCGTTCAATAAGCGCCGGGGTCTGCGCTGCTGTCCCGACGGCCGCGGATCCGTCGATCTCGACACCATCGAAACTCACTCGCGCGTAACGCTTCACCAGATCCACGGACCGGCACGGCTCGACAGCGACGCCGGGCGCATCCGTGGATACCAGGAACTGGCGGATCCCGTCATCAGCGCCAGCGACAACGAGCAGCAGAGCGCTCTCGGCGCCGGCCTCCACGCGGTCCTTGACGCCGTCGAGCCGAAACCCCGTCGCGGTCGGCGTGGCCGTCACCGCGGGTTCCCAGGGCGCCCAAGGCTTCCCGGGCTCGTACACCGCCCAGGATGCCACCGCCTCCCCGGACACCAGCGCCTCGATCGCGCTTGCGTGCGCGGAGTTGTCGTCCGCATCGGCCAGGCCGGCAAGCACTGTGCTCACCGGATGCAGCGGCCCTGGCGCCACGGTCTTGCCGATCAGCTCGGCAACCAGCGCCAGGTCCTCGACACCGTTGCCGGACACGCTTCCGCCGCCGAGTTCCTCGGGCACCAGCAGGCTGGCCCAGCCCAATTCGGCTGCGCGGCACCACCATTCGGGTTCGAACGACTGCCGGCGGCGTGAAGCTCACGGACCCGGGTCAGCGACGCCTCCTTCTCCAGGAACGCCTGGGCCGTCGACGCGAAGAGCAGTTGTTCGGGGGAGGCGGCTTCGGTCACGGTTGGAGTCAGGCCGGGATCACGAGAGGCGGAACGTCGGGGTTGTGAACGATCTTGTTCGGCACCTTGAACAGGTCGACCATGTTGCCGCCCATGACCTTTCGCTGGCCCTCTTCGTCGAGGCCCTGCAGGTCGTCGATCAGGTGAGTCGGCTCCGCCAAACCCTCCGGGTGGGGCCAGTCGGAGCCGAAGATCACCCGGTCGACGCCGATCAGGTCGGCCATCTTGGCGAAATCGTCCTCCCAGAACGGAGCGACATAGACGGCTCGCTTGAACGCTTCGATCGGATTCTCTGGGAACTCTTGCGGCATCTTCTTGTAGGTGCCCTCGAACTGCTTGAACAGGTACGGCACCCAGTCTGCACCGTTCTCGATGGAGAGGATGCGCAGATCGGGGTTGCGGGTCAGTGCACCGTGGCAGACCAACGCCGCCATCGAGTCCTCGATGGGACGCTTGCCCATCGCGACCATCCGGAACGCGGTCGGCTTGAAGGGCAGGTACTCGTCGGCGGGTTCCCAGTCGTTGAGGTACTCGGCGTAGCCCGAGTCGGACGCGTGCATCGACACCGGGATGCCCGCCTTGACACAAGCTTCCCAGAACGGGTCGAACTCGGGCAGGCCAAACGACCGGCTGCCGCGATAGCCGGGTACCGGTGCGGGCCGGACCAGAACGGTCTTGGCGCCGCGCTCGAGACACCACTCTAGTTCCTCAAGGGCGCGGTCCATGATCGGCAGCGAGATGACAGGGGTGGAGAAGATGCGGCCCTCGTAGTCGAACTGCCAAGTCTCGTACATCCATTCGTTGAGGGCGTGGATGACGTCGTGAATGAGTTCGGGGTCGTCCTTCATGCGCTCCTCGACCAGGCTGGCCAGGGTCGGGAACATCAGCGAGTAGTCGAGGGCGAGTCCGTCCATGACCTCCAGTCGCGCGGCGGGGTCGCGGAACGCGGGGATGGCCTTCATGGGCTTGCCCATCACTTCCCGGAAGCTCTTGCCGCCGCTGCCGTGGCGGAAGTACTCCTCCTGGGCGCCCGGACGCGCGACGACCTCGAAAGTGGGGTTCGGGATGTAATCGCTCACCTGGTTGCGCACCATGATCTTGGTGCGGCCGCGAACCTCGATGTAGTCGATGACGCCCTTTCGCTGGTCCGGCAGGAACTTGGTCAGCGCCTCTTTGGGCTCGTAGAAATGGTTGTCGGCATCGAACACCGGATAGGGGAGCTCGCGTGACGGCATTGTCGCCTCCTGGAAGTCTCATTGGTCGAAAGTGGTAATGACGTTACCACACCTTGACCAGCGAAAACAATGCGCAGGTCAGAGGCGGTTAAGGCGCCAACCCGTAGACACAGAAGTCGTGGATGTGCTCGCCGTCGATGGGTACGCCGTTGAGCTCGACGCCCAGCGACCGCAGCCGCATGGCGCCGAGCACAGACTGCATGATCAGGGCTGCGGTGGTTTCGACGTCCAGTCCGGTCCGAAACGATCCCTCTTTGATGCCGCGGTCCAAAATGTCTTGAATCAGCCGGTGCAGCGGCGAGAGCACGCGGGCGTACTCGCGTGGCAGCGACTCGGCCAGATGGTCGTTGTAGAAGGTCAGACCCCGGTTGATGCTGTCCTGGGTGCTCGACGCGGCGGGGGCGGTGATCCGCTCGATCAGCCGCCGGAGCGCGGTGGCGCCGTCAAGGCCGTTCGTTTCCTCGCGCCAACGCTTCGTCGACTCGGCCATGATCTTGTCGATGAGCGCCAGCAGCAACTCGTCTTTGGTGGAGAAATGCTGGTAGAACGACCGCAACGAGGTTTTCGAACGTTCGACTACTTCCAGCACCGTGAAGTCGGTGCGCCCCGTTTCGCCCAGGATCGCCAGCGCCGACTTCATGAACCGGCTCGAGCGGGATTCCGGATTAGATGTCGCCGGCCGCGCGGCTCCGGTGTTAGATGTCGCCGGCCGCGCGGCTCCGGTGTCGACGTCGCCTGGACCGTCGGATGCGCTCGGCTTCGCCATCAAGACACCCTTCACGTCGTGCAGCCCGGTGAGAATGACGTTACCGCTTTTTGCGGAGCCGTAGGTACTGTGTTGGTCCGACGTGGGTCGCCAACTGGAAGGTGCGAGTCAACATGACGACGGATTCCGCGCAGACGCAATGGTCGGTCGAGGGCCTGCTCGAGTTGTTCGACGTGGACGCCGACGGGCCCGACCACTACACCGCAGCGACCGGCATCGCGGGTGAAGACGAGCGCCAGGTGGTGGAGGGCACGCAGGTGCTCGCGCAGGCGATTGTGGCTGTGGCCAAACGGTTTCCGGGCAAGTCGGTGCGGTCCGCTCATGCGGTGTTCTCGCGCGCGGTGCTGGGTAGCGCTCCGGTCGAGTTGCTCATCGACGTCGTCCATGAGGGCCGGTCGACGGCCACGGCCGTGGTGACGGCGCAGCAGAACGGGAAGCGCTGCATCACGATGACCGTGTTCACCGACGTGCCGTCCGAGGACGTCATCCGCCACCACTTGCCGCGGCCGCAGGTCGCCGCGCCGGCCGACGCGAACGTCTCCGAGATGCCGATGATCGGCCGCGAGTTGCGCCTCGTCGACGTGGTCGACGTGAACAGCCCCGACGAGGTCGGGCCACCGGAGTTGTACGCGTGGCTGCACTACGACCCGGTCCCCACCCGTGACGACTTGGCCAAGGCGCTCATCGCGTATTTCACTGGGCATCTTGGGATTTCGACCACGATGCGGGCGCACGAGGGCATCGGTACCAGCCAGGCGCACCTGACCGTGTCCACCGCTCCGATGACTATCTCGGTCAGCTTCCACGAACCCGTGCGCTGGGACGGCTGGCTGCTGTACACGCACGAGAGCACGCAGGTCGGTGCGGGCATGTCGTATGTCCGCGGTGCGGTGCACACGGAGGAAGGTGAGCTTCTCGCCTCGTTCTCGCAAGACGCGATGATCCGTCCGCTGCGCACCAGCGACACCACGATCAAGTCGCAGTCGCGGCTGTAGTCCCTTCCGCGAGCAGACGCGGAATCGCATTACCAAGCCCACTCTCGTGCGATTTAGTGTCTGCTCGCGGTCATGAGGTGTGTTGATTTCGCAGCTCGCGCTTCAGCACCTTGCCGTAGCTGTTCTTCGGCAGCTCGTCGACGAACTCGTAGCGCTTGGGTCGCTTGAAGCGCGCGACGCGCTCGAGCAGGTGAGCGTCGAGGTCGGCCGGGTCCGCTGTCCCGACGATGAATGCGACGACGATCTCGCCCCACTCGGCGTCCGGTGCGCCCACCACCGCCGCCTCGGACACCGCAGGGTGCTCGATCAGCACCTCTTCCACTTCGCGCGGGTAGATGTTGCTGCCTCCGCTGATGACCACGTCCTTCGATCGGTCGCGCAGGGTGAGGTAACCGCGCGCGTCGAAGGAGCCCATGTCTCCGGTGCGCAGCCAGCCGTTCTGCAGCGTGGCCGCGGTAGCCTCGGGATTGTTCCAGTAGCCCGACATCACAACGTCTCCGCGGCAAACGATTTCGCCGATTTCGTCGGTTCCGGCGGGTGTGGCGTCATCGCGGAGGACCGCGACGTCCACCCCGGATCGGGCGTAGCCGACCGAGCCCAGGATCGCGTCGTCGCCAGTCAGATGGTCGGCCCGACGCAAGCCCGTGATCGTCATCGGCGCCTCGCCCTGGCCGTAGAGTTGCGTGAAGATCGGCCCGAACGCCGCCATCGCCTTTTTCAGGCTGTCGACGTACATCGGGCCTCCGCCGTACACCACCGTCTCGAGATTTCGCGGGCGGGGGCGTCCGGTCTGCACCAGGCGTTGCACCATCGTCGGCGCGAGGAACGCGCTGCAGCCGGGATGGTGCTCGCACAGGTCGAGGAATTCGCCGGGCTCGAACGCGCCCGACTCCGGGATGACTTGGCGCGCACCGCGTAACACATAGGGCGGGATGTAGAGGCCCGAGCCGTGCGACATCGGCGCGCCGTGGACGAGGCTGCAGTTCTCGTCGGGCGAGTCGAAATCGGCGAGATGGGACAACGTCATCGCCATCAGGTTGCGGTGTGAAAGCATCGCCCCCTTCGACCGGCCCGTCGTCCCGCTGGTGTAGAACAACCATGCCAGCGCCGACGGATCGGTACTCGGGGGAGTAGTCCGCGCGGCGGCGAACCAGCGTGAATACGATTCTGTGCCAAGGGTTTCGATCGCGACGCCAGATACGCCTGCCAGCTCTGGTGCGATCTTCGGTGAGGCGAACACCTGCGAGACGCCGGCGTCGTCGAGGATCTGGGCCATCTCGCGTGGGTGCAGCTTGTAGTTGATCGGGACGACAACGCACTCTGCCGCCCAGATGGCGAACATCAGCTCGACGATCTCGGAGCGGTTCTCGCTGGCGATCGCGACCCGCGCGCCTGGCCCTGCGAGCTGGCGGACCGAGGTCGCGAGACGCAGCGCGCGGTCGCGCAGCTCGCCCCACGTGGCCAACACGCGCTCACCGCGATACACCGCGCCGCGATCGGCGAACCGCGACGCCGCCTGGTCCAGCAGTGCGAAGAGGTTCAACGCTCAACCCATTCGGAGGTCAACGCGAAGTCCGAGAGATACTTCGTCGAACTCCAGCCGCCGTCCACCACGATCGTCTGGCCGTTGATGAAACTGCCGCCGTCCGAACACAAGAACGCCACGGTGCAGGCGATGTCCTCGACCCGCCCGAGGCGTGGATAAGGCGTCATCTCGATGTTGATCTTGCGGAACCGCTCGTCTTCGAGGCGCTGCGCCACCATCGGGGTCAGCGTGACGCCGGGCGCCACGGCGTTGCAGCGGATACCCTGCGGTCCGTACTGGCAGGCCATGTGGGTGGTCAAGGCTGTCAGCCCGCCTTTGGCGGCGGAGTACGCACCGCCGCGCAGACCCCCGACGACGGCGAAGGTCGACGTCACGTTGATGATCGCGGAACCCGGCCCCATGTGACCGATCACGTCGCGAGCCAAGCGGAACGGTGCGCGCAGCATCAAATTCAAGAAGTAGTCCAGTGTTTCGTCGTCGGTTTCGTGCAGCGGCTTCGGACTGCCCACACCTGCGTTGTTGATCAGGAAGTCGATATGCCCCCATCGGGTGACGGCAGCGTCGACGATCCGCCGCGGCGCGTCGTCGGCGGTCAGGTCGACCGCAAGGGTGGCCACCCGTTCGGGGTCGCCGATTGTGCTTTCCAACTCGGCGAGCCTGTTTTGGTCCCTGCCGACGCCGAGCACCGCCATGCCCATCTCTGCCAGCTTCGTGGCGCATCCGAAGCCGATGCCGCTGCTTGCGCCCGTCACGATCGCTACTTGCATGTCACTCTCTGTCTTCTGCTCTTCGCGCGAGCGCTCATCGCGCCCCTTCCACCAGGACCTCGCGGATCTGATGCTTGAGGATCTTGCCAGCGGCGTTCTTCGGCAGTGACTCCCAGATCACCACTTGCTCAGGCACTTTGAACCGCGCAACACCTTCGGCGGCGAGAAAGTCGCCCAGTTCGGCGACATCGGGCGCGGAAGTGGTGCCGGGGACGACGACGGCGCAGGCCCGTTCGCCCGTGCGAGCATCCGGCAGCCCGACCACTGCGACCTCGGCGATGCCCGGATGCGCGGCGAGGATGTCCTCGATCTCCTTCGGCGAGATGTTTTCACCGTTGCGGATGATGATGTCCTTGGCGCGGCCTGTCACGACGAGGTAGTCGTGGTCGACCCAGCAGGCGAGATCTCCGGTGCGGAAATAGCCTTCGTCGTCGAAAGCGTCGGTGTCGTCCTCGGGATGCAGGTAGCCGCTGAGCATCTGCGGTCCGCGCGCGCAGATCTCGCCTTCGCCCGGAGGTGCCGAGGGATGCGGCGCAATCTTGATGTCGGCGATGCCGGTGCGCCCGTCCGTGTCCGCAGCGTGGTCGAGGTCGCCCGGCTGCGTGACGCCGACGGTCGTGACCGGCACTTCCGTCGAGCCGTAGACACGCGTCACGACGGCGCGGTCGAAATACGCTGCGGCCCTGCGAATCAGCGCCGGCGACACGGACGCGCCGCCGCAGATGAAGACCTTGAGGTCGGGAAGCCGCGTACCGGCGCGCTCGGCGGCGGCGAGTAGCTGCACCAGGAACGGCGTGGCCCCCGCCATGTGGGTACAGCGCTCACGCTGCATCAGGACAACCGCGTCTTCGGCGTTCCACCGCTCCATGAGCACTGCGGTGGTTCCGAGCAACATCGGGCATTCGAACGCGTAGATGGACCCACCGATGTGGGCGATCGGCGACGGAACGAGGAACCGGTCGCCGGATTCGACGAACCAGTGATCGCGGATTTGGCAGATCAGTGCGTGGATCGAGTTATGTGTGTGCAGAACACCTTTCGGCTGGCCTGATGTCCCCGACGTGTAGAGGATCATTCTCACGGCATCCGGGTCGAGTGCCGGCAACCGGCGGGGTGTCTGATCGTCGAGCAGCGCGGCGTAGGGCGTCTGGTGGTCCGTAGAGTCGCCGCGCACCATCACGACTTCCGGCGGTGACTCCATCTGCTCCGTCACGCGCGCCAGCATTGATCCGTAGTCGTGGCCGCCGAAGCGGGACGGCACGAAGATCATCCGGCTGCGGGCATCGGTGAGGATGAACCGCAGTTCGCGGTCGCGCAACGAGGGCAGGATCGGATTCACCACCATGCCGGCCATCGTCGCGGCGTGGTAGATCACAGCGGCTTCGTGCCAATTCGGCAGCATGAACGAGACCACGCTGCCCACCGGCATCCGCGAACCGAGATGGCATGCCAGCGCTGCCGATTGGGCATGCAGGGTGCGGCAATCGACGCGGATGTCTCCGTCCACCAGCACTGTTCGCGTCGGTGTGGCCAGCGCTGCGGCACGCAACGAGTCGGCCAACGTGGAGTGGACCCACAACCCACGTTCGTAGGCATCGGCCGACCGCTTCTCGTCGAGGCGTGTACTCACGCCTTCACCCGCCGCATGGTCATCGAGTGCCGGAAACGGGACGAGGGATGGGTGTTGACGGTGACTTGTGCGACCTCCCCGTCAGACGTCTTGTAGGTGCGCTGCATTTCCAGGGCCGCGCTGCCTGCCTCGGTGTTCAGACGCTCGGCCAACTCGGGGGAGAGGACCACGGCGGAGATCTCCTGTTGCACCTCGACAACGCTGACTCCGAACAGGTCTTCGATGAGCGGGAAGATCGGGCCGGTGTGGCGTTGCAGCAGGCGTCCCACGGCTGCGAACGAGCGGTTGATGTAGTACTCGGTTCGACAGACCGGTGCCGACGCGCCCTCGGCCTGCCGGTAGCCGCGGACGGCCAGCCACTCCGTACCGGCGGTGAGGCCGGTCCGCGCGGCGAGCTCGTCGTCGATCGTGACCATCGCGTTGGATTCGATGGTGAGCTGCGCTCCGGCGGCGAACGCGAGCAGGTCGTTGATCGACATCACGTCCTGCGCATACGAGTTCGACGCGGGCCGAGGAACCACCAGGGTGCCCGCGCGGGGCCGCGATGCGACGAGGTTGTCCTCGCGCAGCCGGCGCAGCGCTTCGCGAATCGTGTAGCGGCTGACCGCGAACCGCTCACACAGTTCGTGTTCGGTGGGTAGCTGCGAACCAACCGGATACACCCCGTCGACGATTTCCTTGCGCAGCGTGCGCGCCACCTGAAGGTAGCGGTGATCGGCGGGTGTGACGGTCATCGGACCCGGCGGACCGCCAGGACGCTGCCGTCGCCGTCGGCAGACACGTAGAGGGTGCCGTCGTGTCCGATCGTGATGCCTGCGAACGGACCCTGCGGACCCGAGAACGGCGGCATTCCCTTCAGCGGTTTGGGCAATACACCCGGTGGGGGTCCCACCGGCAACCCGGCGGCAATCGTGGTGCGCTGCTGGGTGTTCAAATCAATCGCGATGAGTTCCTTGGCGCCGGCGTCGACGATGAAGAGCTGCCCGCCGGCCACCAGGATGCCCTGCGGACGTTGCAATCCGTCGACCACGGTCTCGGCGCCCGAGGCCGTCAGCCGCACGACCCGTCCGGCGTCCGACTCGGACACCAGGGGTGTGCCATCCGGGTCGAAGGCGACGCCGAGCGGATCGAGTAGTCCGGATGCGAGTGTCTCGACGTTGCCCGACCGCAGCGAGTGCACGCGGCCGGTACCGAGTTCGGCGAACACGATCGCCCCGTCGGGTCCGACGTCAATGCCATAGAGTTGGTCGAAATCTGTTGCTAGATAGTCGGTTTCGTGGGAAGCGGGCCGGTAGCGGGCGACCTGGCCGCCCGATGTCGTCACCACGAACTCGCCCGCGCCGGCCGTCGCCAGCCCGCGCAGAAAGCCTGGATACCCCGGCGAGAACAGCATGCCGACGGTCTGCAGTCCCTTGTCCGGGCGCACCAGGTAGAAGTACGTCCCGTCGGCGATGTAGAGGTTGCCGTCATCGCCGACCGCGAGATCCAGCGGCCAGTTCAGCCCGCCCGGCAGCACCGTGCGGGTCTCACCGCCGGACAATATCTCCGTGATCTCGCCGGTGAAGTTCGAGACGAACAGCCGGCCGTCGACGAACGTGCAGTTGTCCAGCCCGGGGGTGAGCTGAGCCAGCACGGTCTTCTCACCGCTACGCGGATTGATGCGCAACACCTGGCCGCTGGCCACCTGAGTCGACACGATGAAGCCCTCGGAGTCGAACTTGACCGAATCCGGGACACCGAGTTCGCCTGCGACACGGTGTGGTTCGCCGCCTTCAGGGTCGATGCGCCAGATCTCATTGGCGCCCATGACCGGGAAATAAAGCAAGCCGTCGGGACCGACTTCCATCGCGTTGGGCGACGGGACGTCTTCAAGGAGAACGCGCGGAACGCCGCCGTTCAGGTCCATCTCCAGCAGCCGCCCGCCCTCACGGCACTCACCAACGAACAGCCGACCGTTGTGGAACGTGATGCCGTTCGCGGACGGAACGTCGTCACGCAGCACCCGCGCCCGGCCGGCGGTGTCCAGGATGCTGACCCGCCCGTCCATCACCTCGGTGGCGTACAGGTTGCCGCTGGGATCGAAGGCCACGTCATCCGGTGCGATGATGTCGCCGCCCTTGGCGCTCACCGTGTCCAGCAACCCGCTCCGTAGGTCGAGTGCGCTGATCTGACTGCCGGTCACCTGCGCGATGTACACGCGTCCGTCCGGACCGGTGCGCAAGCCGTTCGCGCCAAACAGCCGGCTGGGCGGGGTGACCCTTTGCAGGCGCCAACCTTCGGCGACAGCGGGCGGCCCTGCGAGTGTGTAGCGACCGTCTTCTAACGACATGGTCTCTCCGGGATTCTTCGGACGCGGCGGCTCGACGTTATCAAGCGTCGGTTGGTCCAGACAATACCGTTGCTTAGGGCCTGAGGAACACTTGACTCAGCTGTAATACCTGCGGAAGCATGTTCTCTCTCGATCAGAGGGCAAGATCTTGTCCGGACCATTGCGAGGTAGCCGTGGGTTCTCTATCCGGGAAGGTCGCCGTGGTGACGGGCGCCAGCCGGGGTGTAGGCAAGGGTATTGCCGTCGCGCTCGCCGACAAGGGCGCAACGGTGTACGTCACGGGGCGGACGGTGACGCCGGGCGCGCACCCGCTGCCCGGCACTGTCGGCGAAACCGCTGCGGAGGTCGATCGCCGCGGCGGCAGGGGAATTGCGGTGCCGGTTGACCATGGTCAGGACCAGCAGGTCGCGACACTGTTCGAGACGGTGAAACAAGAGCAGGGCCGTCTCGACATTCTGGTCAACAACGCCTTCGCGCTGCCCGAGGACCTGACGGTTCCCAAGCCCTTCTGGGAGAAGCCGCTCTCGAATTGGGAGATGGTCGACATCGGTGTGCGCTCGAACTTCGTTGCGGCGTGGCACGCGGCGCAGATCATGGTTCCGCAAGGGTCCGGCCTGATCGTGGCCACGTCCGGATACGTCGGAGTCACCTACACCTACGGCGTCATCTTCGGTACGTGCAAATCCGCGGTCGATCGGATGGCGCGTGACATGGCCGTCGAGCTCAAGCCGCACAACGTGGCCTCAATATCGTTGTGGCTGGGGCTTACCCTCACCGAGCGGGCGGAACGCAACCTCAGAAACAATCCCGAGATGACCTCGCAGACGGTCACCGACCCCAACGTCGGTTCCTCGGTCGAGTTCCCCGGTCGAGTGATCGCAGCCCTCGCCACCGATCCGGACGTGATGAAGCGGTCGGGGGGCACGTTCATCGCCGCAGAGCTCGCGCGTGAATACGGCGTCACCGACACCGGGGGAGGCGTTCCGCCGTCCCTTCGCGCGCAGCGCGGCTCGCCAATTTGGTCGCCTGTCTAGGAGAGAATCATGACCGTAGATTCCGAGACGTTCGCCAGGCTTATCCATCTGATCGATCGCCAGGACATCTTGGATTGTCTGACCCGGTTCAGTCGGGGGATGGATCGCTTCGACCGGGAGCTTTTTCTGTCGGCATTCCACCCTGATGCTTTGATTGCCGCGGGCGATTTCGTCGGCGGCCCAGAGGCTCTCTACGAGTGGGCGTCCGCCATGCATGAGCGGGGCCAATCTGCCACGCTCCACAATCTGCTGAACCACACGTGCGACGTCGCCGGCGACGTCGCTCACACCGAGACGTACTACCTCTACACCGCACGTAATCGAGACGAGACGAATTGGCTGGCTGGCGGGCGCTATATCGACCGTCTGGCGAGGCGCGACGGGGCCTGGAAAATCGCGTTGCGGATCAATGCCATCGAATGGTCTGGACTGGTTCCCGCCACGCCCATCCCCTACAGCGATGTTCCGGATGTCCACGCCAACGGTGCACCGTCGCGCAGTAAGGAAGATCCCTCCTACCGACGGCCACTGACGAATAGGCGAAAGATCATCTCCCCCTGAAGAAGGCCTCGCTGTAATCACCGCTCGCCGAGCCGACGGCATGGTCGGTGAGGAAGGGCATCCCGAGCAGGCCTTGCGACCAGTCAACCGACCGCCCGAAATCCTTCATCCAGTCGTTCATCATGACGCGATGCGCGATCCGCCACTGCTGGTCCCGCTTTTCCATCCGATCCAGATACCGGCCGCCGATGACGATGTCGCGCTCCTCGGCTCCCGTGTCGACCCGGTGATAGGCCGTCACGTGCGTTTCGACAAACGCTGTCGTGCCACGTAGATCGATAAGGCTCTGCCCCAACGTATGCAGCGTGACCGGTATCGAGGGCGCGCCTGGCACAACCCAGGCAAGGTAGTCCGAGAGCGAGCCGACGAAGACGCCGTGATCGTCGATAGCGTCCGGCCAGTAGCACCCGCCGATGAGTTCCGCATCGCGGCGGTCCTCTCCGCGGCTCAGGCGGGCGAGGCAGTCACGGATCTTTTCGCGGTCCATGAGGAAGTCGACTTCAGCAGTTCCCATGTATGCCGCACGGTATCAAGCAATCTTGGTCCAGACAATAGTCGCGCTTGTCGTCAAAGCCCCCTTGACGCGACCGTATGCCCTGCGGAATCATGTTCTCGATCAGGTAGAGTCCAAGATCTTGTCCGGACAAAAGATGTCATACAAGTCATCGAAGTCGACGGCGTGGGACTCCGGAGCAGGTGAAAGGGGTTATGGAGAACCTCCTGGGACTGGACGGCCGCATCGTCGTGGTGTCGGGCGCCGGTGGCGGCGGCATCGGCACCACCGTGACCCGGATGGCAGCCGAGGCCGGGGCCACCGTGATCGCGGTCAGCCGGTCGAAGGAGAACCTCGACGAGCACGTCGCCCCGCTGGCTGAGCGAGGCCTGCCGGTCGTGCCGGTTGCCGCCGACGCATCGACCGATGACGGCATCGGCGCAGTCATGGAACATGTGCGGCGCACCGAGGGCAGCATGTACGGGCTGGTGAATGTCGCGGGCGGCGCGGCACCGTCGACGTGGATGCCGTCGACGCGGGTCAGCCGGGCCGACTGGCGTGAGCTGTTCACGGCGAACCTCGAGACCGCATTCTTCATGAGCCAGGCCGTCGCCGCCGAACTGCGGTCCAGCAAGCTGCCCGGGTCGATCGTGTCGATCTCCTCGATCAGCGGCATGAACACCGCGCCCTTCCACATCGCCTACGGGACCGCGAAGTCCGCGGTCGCGGCGATGACCCGCACGATGGCGCTCGAACTGGCGCTGGCGGGCATTCGGGTGAACGCCGTGGCGCCCGGCGTCACCGAAACGGCGGCGTCGCGTACCTATGTCGACGAGGACCCCGATCGTGATCGGCAAGCGATCGCGATGGGCCGGCGCGGGCGACCCGAGGAACAGGCCGGCGTGATCCTGTTCCTGCTGTCCGACCTGTCGAGCTACATAACCGGCCAGACCTTGCTTGTCGACGGCGGCCTGGACCTCAAGTGGAGCCACCTCGCCGCCGACAACACCTCGTTGTTCCTCAAAGACCAGTCATTTCGCGCGGCGATAAAGGAGTTCTGATGACCGACATCCAGAGCCGGCCCGAAGCTCAACCAGCCGAAGAGCTTTCCGAGCCGCTGACCATCAGTGTGGAGGCCTACATCTCCGAGGACTACGCCCGTGCGGAGCGCGACAAGCTGTGGCGGAAAGTATGGCTACAGGTCGGCCGGGTCGAAGAACTCCCGGAGGTCGGCAGCTACCTGACCTACGACATCCTCGACGACTCGATCATCGTCGTGCGCACCGGCGCCAACGAATTCGCCGCTCACCACAACGTCTGCATGCACCGCGGGCGCCGACTCGTCGACACCCCCGGGGGCGCAAAGCACGCGCGCGGCAGGGCCCGAAAGTCCTTTGTGTGCGGATTCCACGGCTGGACATACGGATTGGACGGCGCGTGCACGCACATCCGGGAGCAGGACGACTGGAAGGGCGCGTTGACGCCGGAGAACACGCATCTGGCGCGAGTCAACGTCGATACGTGGGGTGGCTGGCTGTGGATCAACATGGATCCCGACTGCGAGCCGCTGATGGATTATCTGTTCCCCGCCGCGAAGATCCTCGATCCGTTCGGCCTGGAGAACATGCGCTACAAGTGGCGCAAGTGGCTGAACTTCGACTGCAACTGGAAGGTCGCGTTAGAGGCCTTCAACGAGACCTATCACGTCTTCACCACCCACCCGGAGTTCAACAAGTTCGGCGAGTTCAAAGGCTGGGCCAAGGCGCAGGGCCGGCACAGCAACATCGGGTACGACGCCCCAAAGGATCTGGAGGCGACCAAGTCCAAGATCCGGCTCGGCACCGGGGCTGACCCTCGCGTCTCGACGGCGGAAATGCAGATCTACACCATGGAGGAGACCAACGCCACCACCACGGAGACGTTGGTGAACGCGGCGAAGAGGTTGGTCGACGAACTACCCGAGGACACACCGGCCGACAATGTGCTCGAGCACTGGCTGGCGTCGGCGCGCCGCGACGACGAGGCTCGCGGCGTGGTCTGGCCGACCATCCCGGCCGACATTCTCGGGCAGAGCGGGACCGCGTGGCAGATCTTCCCCAACTTCCAGATCGGCCAGGGCCTGACCAGTGCGCTGTGCTACAGCGCCCGGCCGGACCCCAGCTACGACCCGAACAAGTGCATCTTCGAGGTCGCGGTCTTCGAGCTTTACCCGAAAGGCCAAGAACCACAGACGGACTGGGAGTACACCCCGCCGGGTGATCCGCGGTGGCGCAGCGTGCTGCCGCAGGACTTCTCGAACATGGCCGCGGTGCAGCAGGGCATGAAATCCCTTGGCTTTCCGGGCACCAAGCCCAATCCATACCGCGAACGCAGCACCGTCAATCTTCACTACCAATTGTCGAAGTACATGGGTACCGGCGAACCACACGAGCTTTAGAGAAGGAGAACCCAAACACATGACGATGTTCGACCCCTGCGGACCCACGGACACGCCGGACGAAATTGACATCCCGGCGTTGCGGGAAAAGTACCTGCACGAGCGCGACAAGCGGTTGCGCCCGGAAGGCAGCAAGCAGTACCTAGAACTCAAGGGCGAGTACGCGGAGTTCTACGAGGTCGATCCGTACACTCCGGTGACGCCCCGCGATCCGATCTCTGAGGATATCGGCGTCGCCGTGCTTGGCGGGGGGATAGCGGGTCTGCTGTCAGGGGCTTACTTGAAGAAGGCCGGTGTCGAGGATGTCCGGGTCATCGAAATGGGCGGAGACTTCGGCGGCGTCTGGTACTGGAACCGCTTCCCCGGGATTCAGTGCGACAACGATGCGTACTGCTACATCCCCATGCTCGAAGAGTTGAATTACGTTCCGACAAAGAAATACGCCGATGGCGCCGAGATCTTCGACCACTGCCGGCGTATCGGAAAGCACTTCGGGCTTTACGACAAGGCGATCTTCTCCACGCAGGTCCGCGATCTTCGCTGGGATGAATCGTTGCAGCGGTGGCGGATCAGCACCAACCGCGGCGACGATATCAGGGCCCGTTTCGTCGTCCTGACCGCCGGTTCCTATAACCGGCCGAAGTTGCCAGGCATCCCAGGCATCAAAGATTTCAAGGGACATCAATTCCATTCGGCGCGCTGGGATTACGAGTACACCGGCGGAGACGCGAGTGGCGGACTCGACAAGCTCGCCGACAAGTGCGTCGCGCTCGTCGGCACCGGCGCCACCGGCGTACAGCTCGTGCCGTACCTCGGTCAATATGCCAAGCACCTTTACGTTTTCCAGCGCACCCCGTCTTCGGTCGACGTCCGCGGAAACCAACCCACCGATCCGGAGTGGGCGAAGTCGTTGCAGCCCGGCTGGCAGAAGGAGCGGCAGCGCAATTTCCACTCATGGTCGCCGTTCGAAGGCGTGGTGTTCGGTGCGCCAGACCTGGTCTGCGATTTCTGGACGGAACTGGGGCGCAACATGACTGCCCGGATCGCGGCCATGGAGGATCCCGCATCGCTGTCGATCGAGCAGATCATGGCGATCCGGGAGGAAGAGGACTACAAGGTGATGGAGCGGCTCCGGCGCCACGTCGAGGACGTCGTCGAGGACCCGGAGACCGCCGAGGCACTCAAGCCCTACTACCGCTTCCTGTGCAAGCGGCCCTGTAGCAACGACGAATATCTGCCGACCTTCAATCGGCCGAACGTCACGCTGGTCGACGTGTCGTCGTCCAGGGGTGTGGAACGGGCGACTGAGAAGGGACTCGTAGCGAACGGGGTCGAGTACGAGGTCGACTGCATCGTCTACGCCAGTGGTTTTGAAATCTCGACCGAGATCAGCCGCCGGTACGCGATCGATGCGATCGAGGGCCGCGACGGCCTGTCGCTCTTCGACCATTGGCGGGACAGCTATAAGTCGCTTCACGGGATGACGAGCCGCGGGTTCCCGAACCAGTTCTTCACCGGCTTCATTCAGGGCGGCGTCGCGGCGAACACCACCGCGATGTTCGAGCAGCAGGCCGAACACATCGCCTACATCATCTCCGAAGCGATCGCGCGGGGCGCGACAACCGTCGAGCCGAGCCAGGAGGGCCAAGACAACTGGGTCAGAACCATCCGGGAAGTTGCGATTGACAACTCCGAGTTCGAAATGAGCTGTACCCCAGGCTATTACAACAATGAAGGAGGAGGCGGCGGCGAAGGCATCCGATCGTTCCTTGGCGAGCCGTATGCGCCGGGGTTCTACGCATTCGACGACTTGCTGAAAGATTGGCGTGCCAACGGCGATCTCGACGGCCTGGTTCTCGGAAGCTAGATGCCTGAGCTGAGATTCGACGATCGTGTCGCCGTCGTCACCGGCGGCGGCCGGGGGTTGGGCCGCAGCTACGCGCTGCTGCTCGCGTCGCGGGGCGCACAGGTGGTCGTCAACGACCCCGGCGGCAGCGTGGCGGGCGACGGCATCGACGCCGGCCCGGCCGAAGAAGTCGTAGCGGAAATCAAAGCTGCAGGCGGACAAGCCGTTGCGTGCACCGAGTCCGTCGCGACGGCGGGCGGCGGCCGCGCGATCGTCGAGGCCGCCCTCGATCACTTCGGCCGCATCGACATCCTGATTCACAACGCCGGCAACGTCCGTCGAGCTTCCTTGAAGACGATGAGCAATGAGGACTTCGACGCCGTCCTCGACGTCCACCTCCGGGGAGCGTTCAACGTCGTCCGGCCGGCATTCCCGCTGATGTGCGGCGCGGGCTACGGCCGAATCGTGTTGACGTCGTCGATCGGCGGGCTGTACGGCAACCACGATGTGGCCAACTACGCGGTGGCCAAGGCCGGTGTGATCGGTCTGTCGAACGTGGCGGCACTCGAGGGTGCGGCCGACGGCGTGAAGTGCAACGTGATCGTTCCAGCCGCCGTCACGAGAATGGCTGAAGGGCTGAACACTTCGGCGTACCCCCCGATGGGTCCCGAGTTGGTGGCGCCCGTCGTCGGGTGGCTCTGCCATGAAACCTGTTCGATCACAGGCGAAATGCTCGTCGCCATTGCGGGCCGCGTAGCCAAAGCTGTCGTCGCGGAGGCACCAGGTGTCTATCGACCCTCATGGTCGATCGAGGATGTCGCCGAGAACATCGACGCGATCCGAGACACCCGCGCCCCACGGATCTTTCCCGTCGTCCCGAACGGTCACAACGAGCACATCGCCTACAGCTTCGCGATGGCCCAGAGCCGAGAAGACGCGCTTCATGGGTAGCAACGCCAAGGGTCCGCTGGTAGGCGTGCGCGTGGTCGACCTCACCGCGATGGTGATGGGGCCCTACTGCACGCAGATCATGGCCGACATGGGCGCCGACGTGATCAAAATCGAACCACCCGAAGGGGACAACACCCGCTACATCTCGGTGGGGCCAGCCCCAGGCATGAGCGGGGTGTTCGTGAACGTCAACCGCGGTAAGCGCAGCGTCGTGCTCGACTTGCGGTCTGAAGCCGGAAAAGCCGCGCTGCGCAAGCTGATCGAGACGGCCGACGTCTTCATCCACTCGATGCGGGCGAAAGCCGTTGCCAAGCTCGGGTTCGGCTACGACGACGTCGCCGCGATCAACCCGGCGATCATCTACACCAACTGCTACGGCTACGGCCGTCGCGGCCCCGACAAAGATCGGCCCGCCTACGACGACACCATCCAAGCCGAATGCGGACTGCCGGCCGTGCAGGAACAGCTGACCGGCGAAGCCAACTACGTCGGAACGATCATGGCCGACAAAGTCGCCGGCCTGACCGCGCTGTACGCCACGATGATGGCCTTGTTCCACCGCGAACGCACCGGCGAAGGCCAAGAGGTCGAGGTCGCCATGTTCGAGACGATGGCGTCGTTCATCCTCGTCGAACACGCCAACGGGGCGATGTTCGACCCGCCTCTCGGGCCGGCGGTCTACCCGCGCACCGTCGCACCCAACCGGCGTCCGTACCGCACCAAGGACGGCCACATCGCCGCGCTGATCTACAACGACAAGCACTGGAACGCATTCATCGACGCCGTGCGGCCGCCGTGGGCGAGCGACCTGTTCGCCACTCTCGAGCGGCGCGCCCGCCAGATCGACACCGTGTACGGCCTGGTGGCCGAAACCATGCGGGAGCGCACCACCGACGAATGGCTCGCATTGTTCCGGGAACTCGAGATTCCCGCCGCCGCCATCCACACACCGGATGCCTTGTTCGACAATCCGCACCTGAACGCGGTCGGACTGTTCGAGACGGTGCAAACCCAGCACGGCCCGGTGCGGTTCCCCGGTGTGCCGACATGGTTTTCGCGCACGCCCGGCCACGTCGCCGGGCCCGCCCCAGAGCTGGGCGCCGACACTGCGGAGGTTCTCGACGAACTCGAGTGCGCCGAGACTACGGTTAATGACGGAAATCGCCCGGAATTCATCCATAACCGTAGTCTCGCCGCGGACGCCGAACGAGTGCTGGGCTCGGGGTAGGGGCGAACGTGGAATTCGAGATGGGCCCGGAGGCGACACGCCTGCGCGCTGAGCTGCGTGAGCTGGTGAAGACGCAGATGCCCGCCGACTTTCTCGGCGCGTTCACCGACAACCCCGCTGACTTGGAAGCGGCACAACGGTTTTGCCGGCTGCTCGCCGAGCAGGGCCTGCTCTGCATGGCTTGGCCGGAGGAGTTCGGCGGCAAGGACGCCTCGGTGTGGGAGCAGACCGTCGTTCGCGAGGAGATGTGGGCCCACCACGAGCCGCGCGGCGCGCAGTACATGGGAGTCAACTGGGTCGGGCCGATCATCATGCGCCACGGCACGCCCGAACAGCAGCGCCGGCATCTGCCGCAGATTGCGCGCGGCGAGGTGATCTGGTGCCAGGGCTTCTCCGAGCCCGAGGCCGGTTCGGATCTCGCGTCGCTGCGTACGGCAGCGCGACGCGACGGCGACGGCTGGCTCGTCAGCGGACAGAAGATCTGGACGTCTTACGCCACGATGGCGCAGTGGTGCTTCCTGCTGGCGCGAACATCGAAGGAAGACAAGAAACAAAAGGGTTTGACCATCTTCCTCGTGCCGATGGACGATCCGGCGATCCAGGTCAGGCCGATCCGAGCGATGCTGGGCCCGCACCACCTCAACGAAGTCTTCTTCGACGACCTCCGCGTGACCGAAGCCGACGTCCTGGGCGAGGTGGGCGGCGGCTGGTCGATCGTGCAGGACGTGATGTCGTTCGAGCGGGTCGGCATCGCGCGGTATGCCCGCTGCGAGCGGCTGCTTGCGCTCGCGCCGGCGGTGCTCGGGGACCGATGGGAGAAGTTGCCCGGCGAGTTGCGCGGACGGTGGGCGCGGATGCTCGTCCACTGCCGACGCGCGCGCCTGCTCGCGTACAAGGTGGTGTCGCTGCAGAGCTCGGGTCAGGTGAAACCCGGTGATGCGGCGGCCTATCGGATCGCGGTCACGAAGCTGGACCAAGACAGCGCCGAAGTGCTGATGGAGATCGCCGCGGTGCTTCCCCGCGACGAGGACGCCAGCCGCTACTTCCGCGCCGAAGTGGAGGACCACTGGCGGTACTCGCAGGCCTCCACCGTGTCCTCCGGCAGCATCGAGATGCAGCGCATCCTGCTGTCACGCGCCATGCTGGCGCGAGCCGTCATGATCCTCGATCTCGGCGAAGAAGCCAAAGAGTATGGGCGCGAAGCTCTTCGGGCGATCGAGTCCGCCGGCGGCGACCAGCTGCTGCAGCAAGCCGAGGCGAAACCCGACACCCGGGAGTCGCTCGTCGCGCCGATCCTCGACGGTCTGGGCGCGTGGGAGCTCGAACCGCGCACCGATGCCGACTCGCTGGAGGCCGCTGCCGCCCTGTGCCGCAGCGCCGGCTACTGGGCACTGCCGTACCCGCTGGCGGAGCGGCTGTCGCGCCCGGCCGACCTTGGCGTCGACGGGCTGATCGTCGTCGACGACGCCGCCCCTGAGGGCGCGATCGCTGGCGTCCAAAAATGTTGGGCGGCAGTGACCTTGGACGGTCGCCGAAGCGCTGTGGACGGGTGGACCAGCGGCGGGCCCGCCTTTTCGGCGGTGCTGCAACTGTCGGCGATCGACCACAACGGCGCCGGAGATGTCGCACTCGCGCTGGTGCTGCCGTGCTGGACACTTCTCGGAATGCTGGACCGTGCGATCGACCTGACCGTCTCGCACGTGCGCCTGCGCCACCAGTTCGGACAACCGTTGTCGTCCTTCCAGGGAGTGCAGTTCCAGCTCACCGACGCCGAGGTCGAGCGAAGCGGTGTCGACATCCTCGCCAAGTACGCGCTGTGGAGTATCGGGTCCGGCGACGCACTCGACGACGCGCTGTCGCTGCGGCTGGCTGCGATCGAAGCCGCCGAAGTCGTCTTCCGGGTCTGCCATCAACTGCACGGTGCAGTGGGCTTCTGCGACGAGACGACGTTGTCGTGGTTGTCGCGTTACAGCCAGCCACTGCGTCGGCTTCCGTTCGGGCTCTCCGCAACTCGCGATCACCTGACCCGCCGTCTGGGCCGGGACGGGCTGACGGGTCTGTACGGCACGGGTGAGCGGTGAAACCATTGAAAGTGGCGGTCATCGGTACCGGGTTCGGCAAGCACGCGGCGGCGCCCGCGTACCAGAGCGTCGGCTTCGATGTCGAGGTGGTCAGCCCACGCGACGAGTCCGCCGTGCAGCACGCACTGGCCGCAGATGTCGACCTGGTCTCTGTGCACTCGCCGCCGTTCATGCACCTCGGCCACGTGGTGGCTGCGATCGACCACGGACGTGCGGTGCTGTGCGACAAGCCATTCGGGCGCAACGCTGAGGAAGCGGCGACCATGCGCGACCGTGCCCGCGATGCCGGCGTGTTGCACTTCCTCAACTTCGAGTTCCGCTGGAAAGAATCCTGGGCCAAGGTCAAGCAGTTGACCGACGACGGCATCATCGGGTGCCCGACGCATCTGAGCTGGATCTTCTTCGGCAGCGGGCTGCGTGGCCGCCGGTACGGCTGGATCAACGACCGGGAGCTCGGCGGCGGATGGATCGGCGCCTACGGGTCGCACGTAATCGACTTCACCCGTTGGCTGTTCGGCAGCGAGGTGTCCGAGTGCGGTGGAGTGACCCGGATCGAGGACCCCGAGCACGTGGACCGCGACGGCACTTCACGGAAAGCCACCGCAGAGGACGCGTACTCCGCCTGGTTCGTGATGGAGAACGGCTGCACGGCCGTACATGACACCGGGTTCGCGACTACCACCCCTCTTGTTCCGCGCGCCACGCTGACCGGCAGTGCAGGCTCGATCGAGCTGATCGGCGACTCGAAGCTCGTGGTACGCCGGCCGGGTGAGGACACCGAGACGACGGAGTTCGCGCCGCCCGCACCGCGGACGCCGGACCCAGCACTGGTCGCTTACTTCCAGCAGGTGGCCGAAGCGCTGCGAGCGGGCACGCAGATTGCGCCGTCGTTCGACGACGGCGTGGCAGTTGCGCAGGTGATGGACCGACTGCGCGCCAACGCGATCCAGGCAGTGGGCTGATGACGCAAGCCGACCTCGACGAGTTCCGCGCCGCTGTGCGGGCGTGGTGCGCCGAGCACATTCCCGCGGACTGGCGGCGGTCGCAGACCGAGGCCAGCGACCAGGACTTCGTCGCGTTCCAGAAGTGGTGGTTCCAGGAATTGCGCAGCGCAGGCTTCGCGGTGCCGCACTGGCCGCGTGAATGGGGCGGCGGCATGTCGGTCGCCGCGCAAGTCGTTCTCTATCAGGAGCTGGCTGCCCACGACGCACCCCGCCTCGTCCTCGCGTTCGTCGGAATCCACCACGCCGCAGCCACACTGCTTGCCGCCGGAACCGACGAGCAACGCCAGCGCCACCTGCCCGCGATCCTCGACGGCGAGATCTGGGTGCAGGGCTTCTCCGAACCCGAAGCGGGGTCCGACCTGGCGAGCCTGCGCACCTCGGCGCGCAAGGACGGCGACACCTACGTCGTCAACGGCCAGAAGCTGTGGGCGAGCGGCGGCCTTCACGCCGACTGGTGCCTGCTGCTGGCCCGAACCGACCCGAAAGCCCCCAAACGCAAGGGTATTTCCTATTTCCTGCTCGACATGAGAACACCGGGGGTCGACGTACGCCCGATCCGGAACGCTATCGGCGACTCGCATTTCTGCGAGATCTTCCTCAACGACGTGGTCATCCCGGCAGCCAACCTGGTCGGTGCGGAGAACGCCGGATGGCAGGTGGCTCAACAGACCTTGGGCGCCGAGCGGGGGCTGACCATGCTCGAGCTCGCCGAGCGGCTCGGCCATGCCGGCTTCCGATGGCTGATAGAAGCCTGCGCCACCGCGCGGATGCTCGACGATGCGGTGGTCCAGGACAGGTTGGCCCAATTCGAGATCGAGATCGCCGGCTTGCGTGGGTTGTGCCGGGACCTGGTTGAACGCAGCGAAGCCGGCACCGCCGGGCCGGCCGACGCGTCGGTGGTGAAGCTCTTCTACAGCGAGTTGCTGCAACGCCTCACCGATTTCGGCGCCGAGATATCCGGGCTTGCCGCGCACACCCGGTTGGCCAAACCGGTGTCGAGCGGGTGGGAGTCAGGGTGCTGGGTGCTCGACTTCATCGGCTCCTGGGAGTGGACCATCCCTGGTGGGTCGAGCGAGATCCAGCGCACCATCATCGGTGAACGGGGTCTGGGGCTGCCGCGAGAGCCGAGCGTCGTGTGATGACTTCCGTGTTCGAAGAGTTCCACGACGAGTTGCGTTCAGTCGCAGCCGATCTGCTCGCCAAGGACCGGGTCGTCGATTGGAGCCTGCTCGTCGAGGCCGGCTGGGCCGGGCTGGAGGTGCCCGACGATCTCGGCGGTGCGGGCGCGACGTTCCGCGAGGTCGCGGTCGTATGCGAAGAGATGGGCAAGGCCGCCAGCGCGACCAACTACCTCGGCAGCGCTGCGCTTGCCGTCGGCGCTCTGAAAGCACTGCAGCCCAGTACATCTCGAGATCAACTCCTCACTGGAACCGCAGCGGGCACCGTCAGGGCCGCTGTCGCGCTCGGGTCGTTCACGCTCGACCCCGGCCAGCGGCTCTCCGGGCGGGCGGAGTTCGTGCCGGATGCCCAAGGCGCCGACCTGTTGCTGGCCGTCGCAACCGATCCCGACGGGCGACCTGTCCTCGTGCAGGCCTCCGGCGCGACCGTCGAGCAACAGCCGGTGCTCGACGAAACCAGGCGCTTGGCCACCGTGAGCGCGGACGACGTTGCCGCGGAGCAGGTCTGGCCGTTCGAGGGTGGACTTCAGCAGCTGCGAGACCGCGCGGCCGTGGCCCTCGCCTGCGACAGCCTCGGCCTCGCCGAGGCAATGCTGTCGGCGACCGTGTCGTATGCGGGTGTGCGCCAACAGTTCGGCCGCCCGATCGGATCATTTCAGGCGGTCAAGCATGCCTGCGCCGACATGGCCGTGACCATCGCGGTGGCCCGCCGGCTCGTCGCAGATGCCGCCGACGCCGTCGCGCAAGATCGGCGGGACACCACCGCCGCCGCATCGATGGCCAAGTCCTACGCCTGCAGCACGGCAGTGGACGTCGTCGGGAAGGCGATGCAGCTGCACGGCGGCATCGGATACACGTGGGAGAGCGGCGTCCACGTCTACCTCAAACGCGCGACGCTGAATCGCTCGCTCTTCGGATCACCCGCGGCACATCGGAGAAAACTCGCACAGCGGTACCTAGCAACTAATCAGGAGTAAAAACATGGGTGTCCCCGTTTATAAGCGCATACTGGACCTGTTCGAGGCCGAGGGTGTCAACACACTGTTCGGCATCCCGGACCCGAACTTCGTGCACATGTTCTCCGAGGCCGACGCGCGCGGTTGGTCGGTGGTAGCGCCGCATCACGAGTTGAGCGCCGGGTTTATGGCGGAGGCGGCCTCGCGGATGACGGGGAAGCCCGGCCTGTGCATCGGCACGCTCGGGCCGGGTGTCGCCAACATCGCGGGGGCGATGATGTGCGCGTACGTGGAGAACTCGCCGGTGATCTTTCTCGGCGGCCAGCGGGCCCGCATCACCGAGCGGCGCGTGCGCCGCGGCCGGATCCAATTCGTCCAGCAGGAAGGGCTTTTCGCCCCGTCGGTTAAGTACAGCTCGTCCATCGAGTACGCCGACCAGACCGACGAGATCGTGCGTGAGGCGATCCGCCGCGCGATGTCCGGTACGCCGGGTCCGTCCTACATCGAGTTCCCGTCGCACGTGATCCTCGAAGAGCTGGACGTGCCGGATCCGTTGCCGCCGAACCGGTATCGCCTGGTCGACCAGGGCGCGGGTGCGCGCGAGATCGCTGAGGCCGCGAAGCTGATTCGCGAAGCCAAGAGCCCGATTCTGCTTGTCGGTCACGGCGTACACACCTCGCGCACCGGTGCGGCGGTTAGGGAGCTCGCCGACCTGATGGCCTGCCCGGTGATCCAGACCTCGGGCGGCACGTCGTTCATCGCGGGGCTCGAGGACCGCACGTTCGCCTACGGCTTCTCACCGTCGGCTGTCGAAGCTGTGGTCCGCTCGGATCTTTGCGTCGCACTCGGCACCGAGCTTGGCGAGCCGGTGCACTACGGCAAGACCCGGCACTGGGCGGAGAACAACGCGAACCGCAAGTGGATATACGTCGAACAGGACCCCGTGGCCATCGGTGTCAATCGGCCGGTGGATGTCCCGTTGGTAGGCGATTTGCGTGGCGTCGTACCGCAGCTGGTCGAAGCGCTGAGAGACAGTCCGCGTTCACCGTCGCCCGATCTGGACATTTTGGTGAAGAAGGACGCTGACGAATTGGCACAGCTGGCGGAGAGCGCGCCGACTGGCAGAACCCCCGTCCATCCCGCACGCTTCGTCGTCGAGGCCACCAAGGCGTTTCCGAAGGGCGGCATCATGGTGCGCGACGGCGGCGCCACCGTGATCTTCCAATGGACGTACTCGCAGGCCAAGCCGCACGACGTGATCTGGAACCAGAATTTCGGCCATCTCGGCACGGGTTTGCCCTATGCCGTCGGCGCGTCGATCGCCGACGGTGGCAAACGCCCGGTCATGCTGCTGACGAGCGACTCGGCCTTCCTGTTCCACATCGCCGAATTGGAGACGGCCGCACGTCAGAACCTGCCGCTGGTGTGTGTCGTGGGTGTCGATCACCAGTGGGGCCTCGAAGTGGGCGTCTACAAGCGCACTTTCGAGCAGCCGTCGCCGCAGCCCGGGGTGCACTGGAGCAAGGACGTCCGCATGGACAAGATCGCCGAGGGCTTTGGCTGCCACGGCGAGTACGTTGAGAAGGAAGACGACCTGGGTCCCGCGATCGAGCGGGCGTATGCCAGCGGCAAGACGGCTGTGGTCCATGTCTGCATCGATCCGAAGGCCAACTCGGAGGAGATGCCGAAGTACGACGAGTTCAGAACGTGGTATGCAGAAGGCACGCAGTAGGCGGAAGGCGGAAATCATGCGCGAGTACCTCAAGTTCTACATCGACGGCCAGTGGGTCGACCCGGTCGAGCCGAAGACCCTCGACGTCGACAACCCGACCACCGAGCAGGTATCTGGCCGGATCTCGATCGGTTCGGCGGCCGACGTCGACAAAGCGGTGAAGGCTGCCCGACGAGCCTTCGCCACCTATTCGCAGACCAGCCGGGAAGAGCGACTGGACTTGCTGCAGGCGATCCTCGCCGAGTACCAGAAGCGCGCCGGCGACCTTGCCGACGCGGTGAACGAGGAGATGGGCGCTCCGCCCTCACTGGCGGCCGGACCCCAAGTGAGCATGGGCATGGGCCATCTCCTGACGGCCATCGACGTGCTGAAGAACTTCTCCTTCGAGGAGCAGCACGGCTCCACGCTCATCGTCAAGGAACCGATCGGCGTGTGCGGCCTGATCACGCCCTGGAACTGGCCGATCAACCAGATCGCGTGCAAGGTGTTCCCGGCGCTGGCCACCGGCTGCACCATGGTGTTGAAGCCGTCCGAGGTTGCGCCGTATTCGGGCCAGATCTTCACCGAAGTCATCGATGCGGCGGGTGTGCCGGCCGGCGTGTACAACATGGTCTTCGGCGACGGTCCCGGTGTGGGCGTGGCGATTTCGAGCCATCCCGACGTCGACCTGGTCTCCTTCACCGGGTCGACGCGCGCAGGTGTCGACGTCGCCAAGCACGCGGCCGTGACGGTCAAGCGGGTCACCCAGGAGTTGGGCGGCAAGAGTCCCAACATCGTGCTCGACGACGAGAAGTTCGCCCAGAGCGTCGGCGCCGGGGTGGCCACCATGATGGTGAACTCGGGCCAGAGCTGTAACGCACCGTCCCGGATGCTCGTGCCGAAGTCCCGCATGGACGAAGCGATCGCGGTTGCACGCAGCGTGGCCGAAAGCGTCAAGGTCGGCGATCCCGGTGACAAGACGGCGATCGGACCGGTGGCCTCGAAGGCACAGTTCGACAAGGTCCAGGGCCTGATCGAAAAGGGCATCGAGGAAGGCGCCACCGTGATCGCCGGCGGTCCCGGCCGTCCGGAGGGCCTCGACAAGGGCTACTACGTCAAACCCACCGTCTTCGCCAACGTCACCAACGACATGACGATCGCCCGCGAGGAGATCTTCGGGCCCGTGCTGTGCATCCTCGGTTACGACGATGTCGAGCAAGCCGTGGAGATCGCCAACGACACCGAATACGGGCTCTACGGCTATGTCTCGGCGGCCGACCTCGATGTGGCGCGCGCCCTGGCGCGCAGGATCCGGGCCGGTGCGGTGGCGATCAACCACGCCTTCGACCTGAACTCGCCGTTCGGCGGTTACAAGAGAAGCGGCAACGGCCGCGAATGGAGCGAGTTCGGCTTCAACGAGTACTTGGAGATAAAGAGCGCGCTCGGGTACGCGCCGGAGGGCGCTGCCTCGTAGCTTTGGGACTCGTAGCCCTGGGATGGGGCGCCCCGAAGTCCGGCACGGTCTGGGTGCCGGCCGCGCGCGCGGCGGTGATCGCGGTGCGCAGTGGCCGGGCCAGCACCGCGAACGACGCCATGTCGAACAGCATCGGCGTCAGCAGCCGATTGTGCACGTAGCCGAATGCGCTGCCTGTCGCGGGATCGGCCCATCCGAGCGTTCCGCCGAGGCCGATGTGGCCGAACCCCTTGAGCAGGCCGGGAATCGGCGACTCGTGATAGCCGAGGTGAAACGGCATCGGCACGACCATGTTCAGATCGGGCATGACGCGAGGTCTGCCGGCCAGGCCGCGGGCCAATTCCGGTGACAGGAAACGCTTTCCGTCGATGCGGCCGTCGTTGGCGATCGCTGCGTACATCTTGGCCAGCCCGCGGCTGGTGACGACGCCGTTGGCGGCAGGTATCTCGCCGTCGAGGAACGGGATGTCGCCCTGCACAAAGGACTTGATCCCGGGGAAGTACATCGACCCGAAAGCGCCCGAGAAGGGCAGGCCGGCCACTTTCGGGGCGAGGAAGTTGAACACCGGGTTCGCCCGGGTGCTCTGCGGCGCGAGAATCTGCGCCACGGTGGTAGCCGACCCGGCCGGGGGCCTGCCGAGATGCAGGCCGTCGGTGTTGAGCGGGCGGGCAAGCTCGGTGCGAAACAGCTCGCGCATGCCCTTGCCGGTCACCGCCCTCGCCAGCCCGGACAGCAGCCAGCCGTAGGTGAGCGCGTGGTAGGCGGGCGCGCCCCGCAGGTGGTCGACCGGCGCCGCGGCCAGCCGTTCCTCCATGACGTTGTGATCTGTCAACTCGGCCTTGCTGACACCTTTGAGGTGCGACAGCCCGCTGCGGTGGCGCAACACGTCGCGGATCGTGATGTCGGACTTGCCGTTCGCGCCGAACTCCGGCCAATAGTCGGCGACGGGCGCGTCGTATTCGAGCAGTCCCCTGTCGGCCAGCCGGTGAATGACGGTCGACGCCACCGCTTTCGTCGCGGAGAACACCATCGCTCCGGTGTCCGCGGACCACGGCACCTCGCCCCTGCGATCGGACCAACCCGTCCAGACGTCGACCACCGGCTTGCCGTCGATGTACACCGACAGCGCCCCGCCGCCCAATCGACGGCCGGGAAAGAGCTGGGTGAACAACCTGATGACGTTGGCAAAGTGTGGGTCGGCAGCTCCCTGCACTCCGCGAGGCAGGCCGCGGCCGGGCTCGAGAAGCGACGGCGCCGTCATGAGAATGACGTTACCATCCGGGGATAATGACGTAACCGCCGCCGAGGGCAGGGGACCGATGCGCTACGCGATCACGCACCCGATGATCAGCCACCCGTACAACCCGGAGCTGGTCTCCGGCGACGGCGTGGCCCGGGTCGCCGCCGCGGCCGAAGCGGCGGGCTTCCACGCCTTCGGCTTCACCGATCATCCCGCGCCGTCTCAGCGCTGGCTCGAGGCCGGCGGCCACGACGCGCTCGACCCGTTCGTGGCGATGGGCTTCGCGGCGGCGCGGACGACGACGCTTCGGTTGATCCCGAATATCGTCGTGCTCCCGTACCGCAACCCGTTCGTCGTCGCGAAGGCGGGGGCGACCCTGGACCTGCTGTCTGGGGGCCGGTTCACGCTCGCGGTCGGCGCAGGCTACCTGAAGCGCGAATTCGCCGCTCTCGGTGTGGAATTCGACGAACGCAACGAGCTGTTCGACGAGGCGCTCGCGGTGATCCGGGCGATCTGGACCACCGACGACGTCACCGTCGAGGGCAGGCACTTCAGCGCTCGCGGGGTCACCGCGCACCCGCTGCCCGCAACGCGCCCCCATCCGCCGATCTGGATCGGAGGCAACACGGGCCGCGCGCGCCGGCGGGTCGTCGAACACGGCGACGGCTGGTGCCCGTTCGCGGCCCCGGCCCAGCTGGCGAACACGGCAGGCACCGCCGCGATGGACACGATCGAGCGGCTCCGCGACGGAATCGACGACCTGCGGCGCCGTTGCGATGCCGCCGGCCGGGACTGGGCGTCGCTCGACATCAGCTTCAACAACTTCGCCGGCGGCAGCCCCGGCCACGCGGACTTCAACGCCGACGCGTACCTGACCGGCTTGGACAAGCTCGCCGCGATCGGGGTGACCTGGGTTCAGGTGGCCCTGCCGGGTGACAGCCTGGACCACACGCTGGAGACGATCGCCGGGTTCGGTGCGCAAGTGATCGACCGAGCTTGATGGTGCTGCAACGCGACGCCGTGTCGCTCGAGGGCCGGGTGGCGGTGGTCACCGGCGGAGGCGCGGGCATCGGCCGGGCCATCGCGGCCGCGTTCGCCGCGTTCGGCGCCCGGGTCGCGGTGTGGGAGAAGGACCGCGAGGCAGCGGGGTCGGCCGCGGCCGAGACGGACGGGCTCGCG
Source organism: uncultured Actinomycetota bacterium (assembly GCA_963775205.1). Lineage (GTDB taxonomy): Bacteria > Actinomycetota > Actinomycetes > Mycobacteriales > Mycobacteriaceae > Mycobacterium. The sequence goes on from CAVZHV010000003.1 coordinate 110,200, forward strand.
TGTGTCACCGACGTGCGCGAGCCAGATCAGGTCGACGCGGCCCTGGCCGCCACCGTCGAAACCCTCGGATTACCAACGATTCTGGTGAACAACGCGGGGGGTGTGTTCTGGTCGGCGCTGCTCGACACCTCTCCCAACGGCTGGGACGCGCTGATCCGCGCCAACCTCACGCACGTCCTGCTGTGCACCCAGCGGGTGGCCCGCGCGATGGTCGACGCCGGACGAGACGGCAGCATCATCAACGTCACGTCGATCGAAGGATTCCGGGCCGCTCCGGGCTATGCCGCGTACGCCGCCGCCAAAGCCGGCGTCGTCAACCTCACCAAGACCGCCGCGCTCGAACTCGCGCCGCACGGGATCCGGGTCAACGGGTTGGCCCCCGACCTGACCATCACCGAGGGGATCCTGGCCATGTCGCAGCTGCGGCCGGATGTCGCCGGCTCCGCGGCTCCGGGATACGAGGAGCGGGCGAGCCTGATGATCCCGATGGGCCGACCAGGGCACGTTGACGAAATGGCCGGCGCCGCAGTGTTTCTGGCGTCGGCTCTGAGTTCGTACGTGACCGGGCAGACGATCCACGTCGACGGCGGAACCGCCGCCGCATCCGGCTGGTACCACGACCCGGGCGACGGCCACTACATCCTCGGCCCCAACGCGAGAACCTGATTTCCGCTTTACAGTAATGCCATTATACGATTCCGGTAGTTGACCAACGGAGGATCGCTGATGCAGAAGGCGCTCGCACCCGAGATCTCGACCTGGCCCGACGAAAACCCGCAGCTCATCGGCAGCCAGTGCGGTGCATGCGGCGCCACCACGTTCCCCAGGCAGGAACGCTGTCCCCGGTGCAGCGCTGCCGAGATGACCGAGCTGCTGCTGCCACGGCAGGGGACGCTGGTGGCCTGGACGACTCAAGGTTTTCCGCCGGGACCGCCATACGCCGGACCGACCGGCAAGGACTTCGTGCCGTTCGGGGTGGGCCTCGTGCAGTTGGACGACGTGATCCGGGTCGAGGGCCGGCTCACCGAGAACGATCCGGCCAAGCTTCAGTTCGGCATGGACGTCGAGCTGACCATGATCCCGTTCACCACCGACGACGAGGGCAACGAGGTCGTGACGTTCGCCTTCCGGCCGCGGTAGAGAGGAAGAGCCGAATGACCGAGACGAATGATGTAGCGATCATCGGCGTGGGGCTGCACCCGTTCGGCCGCTTCGACAAGACCGCGATGCAGATGGGTGCGGAAGCCATCCAATCTGCTCTCGACGATGCCGGCGTTGCGTGGTCAGACATCCAGTTCGGTGTCGGGGGCAGCTACGAGGTGTCCAACCCGGACGCCGTCACCCGGCTGGTCGGTCTCACCGGAATCCCGTTCACGGACGTGTTCAACGCCTGCGCCACGGCGGCGACGGCCACCCAGGTGTGCGCCGACACGATCCGTCTGGGTAAGTACGACGTCGGCATCGCCATCGGCTTGGACAAGCATCCCCGGGGCGCGTTCACCGACGATCCCGCGAAGCTGGCGCTGCCGCAGTGGTACGCAGAGAACGGGCAGTTCGTCACCACCAAGTTCTTCGGCATGAAGGCGAACCGCTACATCCACGAGCACGGCATCTCGCAGGCCACGCTCGCCAAAGTGGCTGCGAAGAACTTCCGCAACGGCGCCCTGAACCCGAACGCGTTCCGGCGCAAGCCGATCCCGGAGGAGGAGATCCTCAACTCGGTAGTGTTGAACTATCCGCTCACGCAGTACATGTTCTGCGCTCCCGACGAAGGCGCGGCGGCGGTGATCATGTGCCGTGCGGACATCGCGCACCGCTTCTCGTCGAAGCCGGTCTACTTGCGGGCGGTCGAGATTCGCACCCGCCGGTACGGCGCCTACGAAGTGCACGCGACGTCGGCCCCGCTCGACGAGGACGTCTCGCCCACGGTGTACGCGTCGAAGGCCGCGTTCGAACGGGCCGGCGTGGCACCGGAGGACGTCGACGTCATCCAGTTGCAGGACACCGACGCCGGCGCCGAGGTGATCCACATGGCGGAGGCGGGGTTCTGCGCGGACGGGGACCAGGAAAAGCTGCTGGCCGACGGCGCCACCGAGATCGGCGGCCCGATGCCGGTCAACACCGACGGCGGGCTGATCGCCAACGGCGAGCCGATCGGCGCGTCGGGCCTGCGGCAGGTCCACGAGTTGGTGCGGCAGTTGCGCGGCGAAGCCGGCGAACGTCAGGTTCCCGGGGAGCCACGCGTCGGGTTCGCCCAGGTGTACGGAGCACCAGGCACGGCCGCAGCGACGATCCTCACGCTCTAAGCTCTTAGCGCGAGGGTGCGTGTCGTGCCAGTGACACGCCGGTCCAGCTGGCACTGAGCGCACGCTCGCGGTAGGAGAAACCATATGCCGGATATCGAATACGACTGTCCCGCAGGGCCGTTGCCGGCATACCTGTCGGTTCCTTCCGGCGGCGGGCCGTGGCCGGGCGTGGTCGTCGTCCATGACGCCCTGGGGCTGTCGGCGGACGCCCGGCGCATCACCGACCGGTTCGCATCCAACGGCTACCTCGCGTTGGCGCCTGCGCTGTATCGGCGGGGCGTGAGGCCGCTGTGTGTGGTCCGCACAATGAGGTCACTGCAGGAAGGACACGGGCCGGCAGTCGACGACCTGATCGCGGCGCGCGATCGCCTGGCCGCAGACGATCGCTGCACCGGGAAGGTGGGAATCGTCGGATTCTGCATGGGTGGCGGCTTCTGCCTGCTGCTGGCGCCGCGCGGAGTGTTCGACGCGGCCGCACCCAACTACGGCGTCTGGCCGAAAGATGTTGACGCGCTGCGAAGGTCCTGCCCGATGGTGGCGAGCTACGGTGCGACGGACCGCATGCTGCCGGGAGCGGCGGCCAAGCTCGAAACCTTGCTCACCGACGCCGGCGTTCCCCACGACGTGAAGGAGTACCCGAACGTCGGCCACAGCTTCATGAACGAGTTCCCTGCACCCATTCAGCTGGTGGAACGGATCGCCGGCCTTGCCTATTCAGAGCCGGAGGCCGAGGACGCATGGCGGCGCATCCTCGCCTTCTTCCAGACCTACCTCAAGTGACCGGCTGAGTGGCCACTGGTCGCACATTTATCTGCGAATTTGCTTGTGATAATCCCCCGCACGCGGGAGGTGCCCCCAGGCCATTCGGCGCAGCAGCGGATCACCAGGTGTGACGCTCGCCCTGTTCGCGGTACCAGTCGAGCAGATCCGGGTGGTCGATCGCGCGCGGATCGACGGCGACGTCCGTGCGCCCGGCCAGGATGCCGGTGATCGGCACCTCGAGTTTCTTACCGGTGCGGGTGTGCGGGATGCCCGGCGCCTCGATGATCTCGTCGGGCACGTGCCGCGGCGACAACTTCGACCGAATCTCGTTGCGGATGACGTCTTTCAGCGCAGTGTCGAGTTGCTTGCCGGGTGCCAGCGTGACGAACAGCGGCATCCAGTACTTCCCGTCGGGACCGTCGATCCCCACGACGAACGCCTCGCTGATCTCATCGATCGCTTCGACCACTTCGTAGATGTCGGCCGATCCCATCCGGATGCCGTGCCGGTTGAGCGTCGCGTCGCTGCGGCCGTGAATGACGATCGAACCGCGCTCGGTGAGCGCGACCCAGTCACCATGGCGCCACACTCCCGGCGCCGGCCCGTCCTCCCAGTGGTGGTCGAAATACGCCGCCCGGTACTTCGATCCGTCCTCGTCGTTCCAGAAACCCACCGGCATCGACGGCATCGGCTCCGTGATCACCAGCTCGCCCACCTCGTTGATGCGGGGCTCGCACTTGGGGGACCAACAGTTAAGTGCCACACCGAGATAGCGGACGGCCAGCTCACCGGGCAGCACCGGCACGCCCGGTGTTCCACCCGCGAACGCCGTGCAGACGTCGGTCCCGCCGCTGATCGACGACACCGTGACGTGTTCTCCGACGTGGGACCCGACCCACTCGAAAAGGTCGGCCGCCAATGGTGACCCGGTGCTGCCGATCGTGCGCAGCCGGCTGAGGTCATGTGACGCGCCGGGTGTCAGACCGGCCTTGCGTGACGCCAGCAGATGGCCCGGGCTGGTGCCGAAGTAGGTGACGCCCTCGTCGCCGACAAGTCGCCACAGCCGGTCGGCGTCGGGATACAGCGGGTGCCCGCTGTAGCACACCACCGTCGACCCGCACAGCAACCCCGACAACCGGAAGTTCCACATCATCCAAGACAGTGCGGTCTGCCAGAAGAACACGTCGTCAGGTCCCAGATCAGCGTGCAGCACAATGGTTTTCAGATGCTCCAGCACGATGCCGCCGTGCCCGTGCACGATGCCCTTGGGCCGGCCCGTGGTACCCGAACTGAACAACACCCACAGCGGGTGGTCGAACGGTACCGGCTGCACCCACGGTTCCGCCGGTGAGGCCACCAGCTCGCGGTACGCGTCTGCGCCGATCACGATCAGCGCCGGGTTGTTCAACAGCCCAAGCAGCTCGGCCGTGTGCGCCTGCTTGTCGATCCACCGGCCGTTGTGCTGGTAGCCGTCGGCGCTGAACAACACCTTCGGGTCAAGCTGGGAGAGCCGAGACGCCGCGCCCTCGGGGGCGTAGTCCTGCCCGCACGACGACCAGATGGCGCCGAGTGACGCGGTGGCCAGAAAGGCGACCATCGCGTCGGCCACGTCGGGCAGGTAGGCGGCCACGGTGTCACCTTCCGTGACCCCGAGGCGCCGCAACTCGGCCGCGACCGCCCCGATCCGGCCCGGAAGGTCGTGCCAGCTGATCTCGGTGCGGTTGCCCGGCTCGTCGATGCCGACGATCGCGGCGCCGTCCTGGTGGACGTGTCGCAGCACCAGGTCGACATAGTTCAGCTCGATGCCCGGAAACCATTGCGCCCCAGGTATCGACGCATTCGCGAGGATGGCGGCATCTCCCTCGGCCGGCCCGCCGCCGCGACTCGGTACGTCGAAGTATCCCCAGACCGCCCGCCAGAACTTCGCCGGGTTGTCGACGGACCACTGCCACAGATCGCCGTAGTCGCCGGCAGGTGCGCCGTAGGGTCGGGCGGCCTCGGCGAACCGGCGCCACTCGGGATTTTTCTGCTCCTCGCGTCCGCGCCCGGTCATCGCTCGCTCAGCCTGACGATGTGCTGAGCCCGCCGAAGGACGGGCATGTCGACCATCATCCCGTCCAACTGGAACACACCGCGGTTCTCGCGCGCCGCCGCGACGACGCGGCGGGCCCACTCGACCTGCTCCGGCTCGGGCGTGTAGCCGCTACGGATCACCGGGACCTGACTCGGATGGATCGCGACCTTCGCGTCAAAACCGACGGCGACGGCGTCGTCGACCTCCTCGCGCAAGCCGTCGAGATCCTTGATGTCGAGATACACCGAGTCCAGCGCCAGCCGCGAATAAGCCTTCGCGGCAAGCAGCGACGCCGACCGCACATGTCGGGCGACGTCACGCAGCGTCCCGTCGGGATTCCGGTTGGCGGTGCCGCCCAGCGCCGCGAAAAGGTCCTCCGAGCCCCACATCACTGCGATCGCGTTGTCTTCCCGCACGCACTCGGCCACGTTGATCGCGCCGAACGGTGTCTCGATCAGCACGATCACCTGCCGCGGCGCCAGTGCGCGGATCTGCTGCGCCGATTCGGATTTGGGCAACATCACGGTGGTGTACTCGGTGCGTGCCAGCACCTCGACGTCGGCGTCGTAGTCGGCGGTGCCGGCGGCGTTCACCCGCACCACGGTCTTCGCGGGGTCAAGTGGGTTGTCCACCAGCGCTTTTCGAGCAGCATCCCGGTCGGCCGCGGCCACCCCGTCCTCGAGATCGAGGATCACGACGTCGGCAACGGCGGCAGCCTTGGCGAAGCGTTCGGGCCGATCGGCGGGGCAGAACAGCCATGCCGGTCCGTGTTCCAGCGTCATATCCTTCTGCTCTTCGCGCAAGCGGCTCATCGCGGTTTCGTCCGCACCATCGTCTTTCGCGTCGCGGTCGCCACGATGTCGCCGTGCTGGTTGCGGCCGACATGGTCGAACGTCACGATTCCTTCCCCTTCGCGGCTTCGCGACAGGCGCTTGTCGGTCACCACCGACTCGGCGTAGAGCGTGTCGCCGTGGAACAGCGGCTTCGGAAAGGCGATTTCGGAGAACCCGAGGTTTCCCACGATGGTGCCCTGGGTCAGCTGGGCCACCGAAAGGCCTACAAGCGTGGACAGCGTGAACATCGAGTTCACGAGACGCTGGTGAAACGGCGGCTGCCCCTCAGACCAGGCAGCGTCGAGGTGGAGAGCCTGGGTGTTCATCGTCAGCGTCGTGAACAGCACGTTGTCGGCCTCGGTGATGGTGCGGCCGGGCCGGTGCAGGTAACGAACGCCGAGCTCGAACTCCTCGTACCACAGACCGCGCTGCTCGACGGTCCGTTCTGTCATGACTCGCCTTTCATCCGATAAAGAGGTCCTGGATGGGCTGCGCACCGCCACCGTAGCGCGACAGGTCGTATCCACCTGCCTCGACGAGCACCTCTTCGTCGATGTGGCACCCCGCGGTGGCTTCCCGAGAAGGCCGCGACAGGATCTCGACCGCCGCGTCGGCCATGATCTCCGGACTGCGTGACGCGGCGAGTTGCGCCTGGCCGTCCGGCGAGTTCGCGACCGCGGCGGTCGCGATGTAGGTCGCCGGCCACAGGCAGTTGAATGCGATGCCGGCCTCGGCGTACTCGGCCGCCCAGCCCAGCGACAGCAATGTCATGCCGTACTTCGACAACGTGTATGCGGGATGAGCCCCGAGCCACCGCGGATTCATGTTCAGCGGCGGGGCGATCGTCAGCACGTGCGGGTTGTCCGACTTGCGCAGGTGCGGCAAGCAGGCCTGCGTCAGCAGGAACGTGCCCTTGATGTTGATGTCGGCCATCAGGTCGAACTTCTTGACGGACAGTTGTTCGGTGGGTTCGGTGGCGATCGCACTGGCGTTGTTCACGCAGACGTCGACGCCGCCGAACTTCTGCACCGCGACGTCGACCGCGCCGCGCACGTCGTCCTCCTTGCGGACGTCACCCACGACGGCGGCGGCCTTCCCGCCCGCCGCTTCGATGTCGGCCGCCGCGGTGTGCACCGTGCCGGGCAGCTTCCGGTGGGGTTGATCGGTCTTGGCCAGCAACACGACGTTGGCGCCGTGCCGCGCCGCGGCTATCCCGATGGCGAGCCCGATGCCGCGGCTTGCGCCGGAAATGACGAGAGTATGGTCGGCAAGCGGCATTCGTTGGCTGGGCATCTGCCTCCTCGGATGGGCGTGAACACGCGCTACCCCCGCGTCATTACCGCACGATGGTATTGGCATTCTCATTTTTTGCAAGTACGGTATCCACTGATGGATGACCAGGTGAGAACCTCTTCGGGGATCCCGCTGCAGGCGGTCTACGGCCCGGCGGACCGGATCGCCGAACCCCCCGCGCCGGGCACTTTCCCGTTCACCCGCGGCAACTTCGCCTCGGGTTATCGCGGACGGCTGTGGACCTTCCGGCAGTATTCGGGATTCGGCACGGCAGAGGAGTCGAATCGCCGCTACCGATACTTGCTCGACCAGGGCGGTACCGGCCTGTCTGTCGCGCTGGACCTGCCCACCCAGTGCGGCTACGACTCCGACGACCCCGAAGTCTCCGAGGAGGTCGGCCGGGTCGGCGTCGCGGTGGACACGCTCGCCGACGCCGAGATCCTGTTCGACGGGATTCCGCTTGACAAGATCAGCACGAGTTTCACGATCAACGGGACCGCGGCGATCCTGCTGGCGTTCTACGTCGCCGCGGCCGAGCGCAAGGGCGTCCCGCGCGCCAAGCTCACCGGCACGATCCAGAACGACATCCTCAAGGAGTACGCCTCGCGGGGCACGTGGATCTGGCCGCCGGAGCCGTCGCTGCGGTTGATCGCCGACACCATCGAGTTCTGCGCCGCCGAGGTGCCGAAGTTCAACGCGATCTCGGTGGCCGGAGCGCACTTCCGCGACGCCGGCGCCAATGCCGTGCAGGAGATGGCGTTCACGCTCGCCGACGGCGTGACGTACTGCGACACCGTCGTCGAGCGTGGCCGGATGACCATCGACGAGTTCGCCCCGCAGATCTCGTTCTTCTTCTACACGCACGGCGACTTCTTCGAGGAGATCGCGAAGTACCGGGCCGGACGGCGCCGGTGGGCGACGATCGTGCGCGAACGGTACGGGGCGAAGTCCGACAAGGCGTCGATGTTCCGGGTCGGTTGCGTGGCCGGGGGCGCGTCCCTGTATGCCCCGCAGGCCCAGAACAACGTCGTGCGGGTGGCCTACGAGGCGATGGCGTCGGTGCTCGGCGGTGTGCAGTCGATGTTCACCGCAGCCTGGGACGAGCCGTTCGCCTTGCCGAGCGAGGATTCGGCGACTCTGGCGCTACGGACCCAGCAGATCCTGGCCTACGAGACGGGCATCACCAGGGTGGCCGATCCGCTCGGCGGCTCGTACTTCGTCGAGGCGCTCACCGACGCCACCGAGGAACGCATCATCGAGATCATGGCCGACTTGGAGCGCCACGGCGGGATGGTGCGGGCCATCGAGGATGGCTATCTGCAGGGTTTGATCTCCGACGAGGCGTTCCACATCCACCAGGACATCGAGTCGGGCGCGCGCCCGGTCGTCGGCGTCAACAAGTTCGTGACCGACGAACCGCCACACGACATCGGGATGTACGAACTGGACGCCGAAGGACGCGACCTGCAACTGAAGCGGCTCGAAAAGGTGAAGTCCGAGCGCGACAACCCGGCCGCCCAGGAAGCGCTGGCGGCGTTGTCGCAGGGGGCGGAAGGCGACGACAACCTGATGCACAAGCTTATCGACTGCGCGAATGCGTATTGCACAGTCGGAGAGATGGTTTCGGCCCTCAAAGGGGTCTGGGGCGAATTCCAGCAGCCGGTGGTGTTCTAGATGGTGCGCACGCGAGGAGCAATAGGGTGACCGCTCGGGTGTTGGTGGCCAAGCCCGGCCTGGACGGCCATGACCGCGGCGCCAAGATCGTGGCGCGGACGCTGCGCGACGCCGGTTTCGAGGTGATCTACACCGGCATCCGGCAGCGGATCGAAGACATCGTGTCGATCGCGTTGCAGGAAGACGTCGCGCTCGTGGGCTTGAGCATTCTGTCGGGCGCGCACCTCGCCTTGACCAAACGGATCATTGATGCGCTGCGGGCCGCCGACGCCGGGGACATTCCCGTGGTGGTCGGTGGCACGATTCCCCACGCCGACGTGCCGAAGCTCTTGGAAGCCGGCGCGGCTGCGGTGTTCCCGACCGGCACACCGCTGGAAACCCTTGTCCGCGAGGTGCGTTCGCTCACGGAGCAGAAGGTGGCTGAGTGACCGGTTCATTCCCGCCGAGCGTGCGTGCAGGGCGGTATTCCGCTCATTTTCTCGCCGTGGACGCACGTTCGGCGCGGTACGCGGCGAGAGGAGAGCGTCCGGCATGAGATTGGGCGTGATGATCGGGGCCGAGCGCGGCGACATGGCGCGCAAGGTCTCCAAACTCGTGTCCGACATCGAGTGGGCCGAGTCGGCCGGCTTGGACACCGCGTGGATGCCACAGGTACCCAACGATTTCGACGCGCTGACGATGGTGGCCCTGATGGCCGCGCACACCTCGCGCATCGAGCTGGGCACTGCAGTGGTGCCGCTGCAGGCGCAGCATCCCATTGCCCTTGCGCGCCAAGCCTTGTCGGTGCACGCGATTGCAGGCGGCCGGACGGTGCTGGGCGTCGGTCCGTCGCATCACTGGATCGTGCGAGACATGCTCGGCCTGCCGTATGAGAAGCCCGCCGCGTACACCCGCGACTACCTCGAAGTGCTCAACGCCGCACTGGCCGGGCCCGGCCCGGTCGACGTGGAGAACGACTCGTTCACGGTGCACAGCCCGACTGTGCTCGGTGCCGAGACGCCGCTGCCGGTGCTCGTCGCCGCCCTCGGGCCGGTCATGCTGCAAATCGCAGGCGAGCTCGCCGACGGCACCGTGCTGTGGATGGCCGACGAGCGTGCCATCGCCGATCACATCGCACCCAAGATCACCAAGGCCGCAGCCGACGTGGGCCGGCCGGCACCGAGAATCGTCGCGGGCATCCCGGTCTGCCTCTGCGCGAACTCCGAGATCGACGCCGCCAAGGAGCGAGCCAACCGAATCCTGGCCGAGGCGGAGACCTCACCCAACTACCAGCGCCTCCTGGACCGTGGAGATGCGCGCGATGTCGGCGATCTGTGCGCTGCGGGTGACGAGGAGTCGATCTTGGCGCGGTTCAAGAAGTTCGCCGACGCCGGGGTCACCGACCTGTCGGTGCGCCTGTTGCCGATCGGGGACAACCGCGACGAGTTGATCGCGTCCAAGCAGCGCACCCGCGAGGTGATCGCGGAGCTCGCTGCGCAAGTGCGATGACCTCGGCGGCCCCGCTGGCGGGCATCCGCATTCTCGAGGTCGGAACCATGCTCGCCGGTCCCTACGCGACGATGATGCTGGCCGACCTCGGCGCGGACGTCATCAAGATCGAGCCGCCCGGTGGTGAGATCTCCCGGCAGGTCGGCGACAGTTATTTCGCCAGCCTGAACCGGGGCAAGCGCAGCGTCGTGCTGGACCTGACTTCCGAACCGGGACAACAGCAGCTGCATGAACTGGTCGCGCGTGCGCACGCGCTGCTGGTCAACTTGAAGCCCTCGGCGATCCGCCGGTTGGGGCTCACCTACGACACGTTGAAGCGGTACAACGAACGGATCGTCTGCGTCGCGCTGACCGGTTATGGGTTGGACGGCGGCGACGAACCCGCGTTCGACTACGTGGTCCAAGCCGCGACCGGGATCGCCGCCCTCACCGGCGATCCCGACGGGCCGCCGACGCTGCCGGGATATTCCTCGGCCGACAACTCGACGGGCTTGACCGCCGCGCTGGGTCTGCTGGCACAGATCATTTCGGGACGTGGTGGGCAGGTGGACGTGTGCCTGCAAGACGTGATGCTGTCGCAGCTCAATTACCGCGCGTCGGCCTATCTCAACGACGGCGTCGAGCCGCGGCGCTACCCGTTCGGCGCGCATTCGTATTACGTTCCGGCGCAGCTGTTTCCGACCGCCGACGGATATCTTGCGCTGTTCATCACCCACGATGCCTTCTGGAAACTGTTCGCGGGCGAGGCGAAGGTCGAAGGGTTCGAGACGATGGCCGAGCGGGTGTCGCGGCGCAACGACGTGCTCGCGGTGGTGACCGAAGCTTTGGCGAAAGACACCGCCAAGGGCTGGGAGGCGCGGCTGCGTCCGCTAGGTATCCCGGCCGCGGCGGTCCGCTCGCTGCCGGAGGCGCTGGAAGCCGATCCCGGAATCGTCGTCACCGCAGGAGAATTCAGGCTCGTCGGCAGCCCGATCCGCGTCGCGGGGTATACCCCCGACTACCGCCCGCCGCCGGAGCTACCTCACTCGTAGACCACGGTCACCGACTCGCTGTCGGGGACCGCTTGGCACGTGAGGATGTAACCGTCGGCGATCTCGTCGGCCTCGAGCACGTCGTTGTTGCGCATCGTCGCGTGCCCGTCGGTCAGCTGCGCAATGCAGGTGCCGCAGTTGCCCGCCTCGCACGAGAACGGCGGGGCAAGGCCACCGCGCCGGGCGCTTTCCAGCAGTGTCTCGCCCGCCACGCGGGGTACTTCAACCTTCTTGCGGTCGAGGTGGATCGTCACGGTCCCGCCCGTCGGGGACCCGGCTGGCGGAGGCGTGTGCACCTTGGGTTCGATCTCGAAGTCTTCGACGAACACCCGGCCGGGGCCGGATAGGGCGGACTTCACCACCGCCATCAAGCCCTCCGGGCCGCACACGTAACAGTCGGCGTCGACGTCGGGGCCGACGAACATCCGCACCGTGGCCGCGTCGAGCAAGCCGCGCTCGGCGTCGATGTGGCGCACCACCTCGAGCCGGTCCGGATAGCGTTCGACGAGTTCGGCCATGGCCGAGTCGAAGATCACCGACTGCCGGTCGCGGTCGGCGCACAGCAGCCGCACTTTTCGTTTGGTGGTGGCCAGCGCGCTCTTGGTCAGCGACAGGACCGGGGTGATACCGCTGCCGCCGGCAAAGCCGAGCAGCGGAACCGAACTGGACTCCAGGCAGAACGTTCCGGCGGGCCTGGTGAGGACGACCTCGTCGCCCTCCGCGAGGTTGTCGAGCATCCAGTTGGACACCTTGCCGGTGGGCACGCGCTTGACGGTGGTCGCCAGTTCGGCGTCGGTCTCGGGGGCGCTCGACATCGAGTAGGAGCGATACAGGTCCTCGCCGTCGACGGTCACCCGGAATGTGCAGTACTGGCCGGCGCGGTAGTGAAAGGGCTCGTCAGGGGTCAGCACGAAAGTGCTCGCGTCGGGCGTCTCCTTGATGATCCGGGCCACTGTGGCCCGGTGGAACACATGGGTGATCGCCACGCCGTCTCCCCTCTGGTATTAAGATTCTATCAATAAGAGAATCAGGTTCTCAATCACGGTAGGATCCTCTCGATGTTGACTCGCACCGCCGCGCTTGCGTTCGGCGAGCAGAGCTACAGCCTCGGCGAACTCGAGTCGCTGGCCGACGCGCTCGCCGCCACGCTGCGCCGGCGCGGGGTGCAGAGCGGCCACCGTGTCGCGCTGATGTCGTCGAACCGGCCGGAGTTCGTGGCAGCGGTGCGGGCGATCTGGCGGCTGGGTGCCGCGGTGGTGTTGTTGAGCCCTGCCTGGAAGCGCGCCGAGGTCCAGCATGCGCTTGCGCTCACCGAGCCGAGCCATGCGGTCGGCGACCATCCGGTGCTGGCGGAGCTGATGCCGATGCTGCATCTGGACGAACCCGTGGCGCCGGCGATCGGCTCGTGCTCGGAGCCGCCCCCGGATTCCGACGCGCTGCTGGTGTTCAGTTCCGGGACCACCGGCATGCCCAAAGCCGTCCGGCACACCCACCGATCGTTCGGCGCCGCGATCCGGCACTGGCGCAGTGGGTTGCAGATGACGTCGTCGGACCGCATCCAGATCGTCACGCCCGCCTCGCACATCCTCGGCCTGCTGAACATCATGACGGCGCTGGACGCGGGCGCCTGGCTGCGGCTGCATCCCCGGTTCGACATCGACCTGATGCTGCATCACATCGAGGTCGACCGGATCACGATCGAAATGGCGGTCGCGCCAATCGCTTTGGCATTGGCCGCACATCCGCGTCTGGAGAGCTTCGACCTGTCGTCGCTCCGCTACATCATGTGGTGCGCCACCCCGGTGACGCCCGATATTGCCGAAACGGTGACACGGCGGACAGGGATGACGTGGTCGACCGCTTATGGCACAAGTGAATTGCCGGTGATCGCGTGCAATCCGCTCGACGACATCCGGCTCGACACCGTCGGCCGCCCGGTGCCCGGAGTCAGCGTGCGGGTGGACGACCAGGGCGAGATCCACGCTCGCTCGGAATCGCTGATGGCCGGGTATCTTCCCGACGACGCCACTGCGGACGCATTCTGCGACGGGTGGTACCGCACCGGTGACGTCGGCAGCCTCGACGACGGCGGCTACCTGCGGATCACCGACCGCTGCAAGGAGATGATCAAGGTCCGCGGATTCCAGGTCGCCCCGGCAGAGATCGAGGCAGTGCTGCACACGCATCCCGCGGTCGCAGACTGCGCGGTGTTCGGAATCCCCGATGAGGTCAACGGCGAAGCGATCGTCGCCGCGGTGGCCACGCGCGCGCCGGTCGGCGCCGACGATCTCGTCGACCTGGTGGGTGACCGGCTGGCGTCGTACAAGCGACCCGCCGAAATCGTGTTCGTGCCCGAAATTCCCCGATTGCCGTCCGGCAAGGTGCTGCGCAGAGTCCTGAAGGAGAGCTATGGACGTCCGGCTGACGAGTGAGCAGCGCCAGTTACGCGAGGCCGCAGCCAAACTCGCCGACGACCTCGGACCCGGCTCGGTGCAGGAGTTGTCCGACGACAGCCGGATCGCCCGGCTGGAGAAGGCGGTCGACGCGACGGGCTGGCGGTCGCTGCGCTCGGACGGCGCGTCGGGGGTGGAGGTCGCGCTCGTCGCCGAGGAATTCGGCCGCGGCCTGGTCGACGTCCCGTTCGCCGGGCCAGTCCTGGTCGACGAGCTGCGACGGGCCGGCGCGACCGTCTCAGCGGCCGACATCGAAAAGGCCGTGCCAGCAGCAGATCTCACCAGGGCGATGGCGGACCTGCCCGCAGCGACGGCGATCCAGAAACTGGCCGGCGAGGATCATGATCGGTTCCACGCGCTCGCGGTGACGACGACGACCGCCGACATCCTCGGGACCGCGCGAGGCGCTCACGCGCTGGCGTGCGAGTACGCGAAGATTCGCGAGCAGTACGGCAAGCCGATCGGGTCGTATCAGGCGGTGGCACACATGCTCGCCGAGGGCCGGGCGCTGATCGAGGGGTCGATCAGCGTGCTTCGGCATGCGGCCTGGGCGGTCGACGAGCTACGAGCCGGCTGAGGCGATACGCGCGGCGAACATCGCGAAGGTGTACTGCGCGCGAGCCGCGCGGACGGTGTGCGAGACCGCCATCCAGGTGCACGGCGGGATCGGAAACACCTGGGAATGCCTGGCTCACGTGTACCTGCGGCGTGCACTGACGTCGACCGAGCTGTTCCCGGTCAGCCTGAAGGAGATCGATCTTGGACTTTCGTGATTCGCCCGAGGAGGCCGCGTTCCGCGAGACGCCTCCGGTCCTGGTTGAGCGAGCAGGGGGAAGCGTTCGCCACGTCGGGCGACGACTACTGGGCGCGGCAGGGGGAGTGGCACCAGGCGCTGTACTCGGCCGGGTTCTTCGGGACGTCGTGGCCGAAGAAGTATCGGCGGACAGGAACTCCCACCGGTCTACGACGTGATCGTCGACGAAGAACTGGCCCGCGCGGGCGCACCGCCCCGGCCGAGCCTGGGGTATCTCGTCGTCGGCCTCGGGGAGCATGGCAGCGAGGAACTCCAGCAGCGATTCCTGCCCGGCATGATCAACGGGACCGAGCGGTGGTGCCAGGGCTTCTCGGAGCCGGGCGCCGGCTCGGACCTGGCGTCGTTGCGGACCAAGGCGACTCGCGACGGCGACAACTACGTCATCGACGGTCACAAGATCTGGACGAGCTACTCCGACGTCGCCGACTGGTGCCTGCTGTTGGCGCGCACCGACCCTGATGCGCCGCGGCACAAGGGCATCTCGGCGTTCATCGTCAACATGCATCAGCCCGGCATCACCCAGCGCCCGCTGAAAATGATCAACGGCGTGACGACCGAGTTCGGCCAGGTGGAGTTCGACGGCGCGGTCGGTTCCGGCCGACCAGATGGTCGGTGCGCCGGGGCGAGGCTGGGCGCTGGCGATGACGGTGGTCAGCCACGAGCGCGAGCCGTCCACGCTCGGCTATTCGGCGCGGTACGGAAAACTGGTTCGGCAGATGGCCATACGCGTGGCGGGCGAGGTTCCCGACGAGTTGGCCTGGGCCGCCGTCGAATCCGAGATGCTGCGGCTGCACGTTCGGCGCAGGCTGTCCGAACAGCTCGACGGGTTGTCGCACGGGCCCGACGGCTCGCTGGACAAACTGCTGATGACGTGGACCGAGCAGTCGGTGGGGCATGCCGCGCTGGCCGTCGGCGGCACGCAGGATCCGGAATTGCTCTCTGCGTATCTCTACAGTCGGGCCCAGAGCGTCATGGGCGGCACCTCGCAGATCCAGAAGAACATCATCGCCTCGCGCATCCTCGGGTTAGGAGTCTGACGTGTACGACATGCCACCAGAAATCGAAGTCGAGGCCGACGGTGCGCTGCGCATCATCCGGCTCAACCGGCCCGACGCGCTGAACGCGGTCAACGACTCGTTGCACTGCGGCCTGGCGTGGCTGTGGCCGCGGCTGAACGAGGACCGCGAAGCCAGAGCCGCAGTGATCACCGGCAACGGACGGGCGTTCTCGGCGGGCGGCGACTTCGCGTACCTCGACGAACTGAGGCAGGATGCGGATCTGCGGGCCAAGACGATTCTGCACGGCCGCGAAATCGTGCTCGGCATGGTGCGCACCCGGATTCCGGTGATCGCGGCCGTCAACGGTCCGGCGGTCGGTCTGGGCTGCAGCCTGGTCGCGCTGTCGGACATCGTGTACATGGCCGAGAATGCGTATCTGGCGGACCCGCATGTGCAGGTGGGTCTCGTCGCCGCCGACGGAGGTCCGCTGACCTGGCCGCTGCAGATCAGCGTGTTGCAGGCCAAGGAGTACGCGTTGACCGGCACACGGATCTCTGCGCAGCGTGCCGTCGAGATCGGCCTGGCCAATCATGTTGTGGCCGATCCACTTTCGGAGGCGATCGCCTGCGCGAAGAAGATCATGGAGTTGCCGCGCCAGGCCGTCGAGAGCACCAAGCGGATGCTCAACATGCACGTCGAGCGGGCTGTCCTGAACACCCTGGATTACGCGAACGCTGCCGAGGAGCAGTCCTTCCAAACCGAGGACTTCCGCCAGATCGTCGGCAGGCTGAACGCCCCCAAGCCCTGAGCGCGAGCGTGCGCGTCGTGCCGATGACACGCCGCGGGGAATGGCATTTCGCGCACGCTCGATGCCTACCAGCGCGCGGGCGCCGGCGTCTCCAGGGACAGCGGGCGCTGATACGACAGGTCGCGCCGATCGCGTGTGCCGACCAGGTAGCCCGTGTCTTTGAAGAACGATGACTGCAGCACCGAAGCGTCGGCCGCGAACATCACCTCGACTGTCGACCGCCGGACTGCGATGCGCCACTGGCTATCCCGTCGCTCGAGACGATCGAGGTAGCGGCCACTGATGAACTGCGCACTGCGCCCGTCGCGTCCGAGAAGGACGACGATCACATAGCTCTCGGCATGAGCCATGTCGCCATCGATTTCGCAGGTGTGCGTGGTGATGTTGTGCGTATGCGTCTGCGAGGTTGCAGCGTGAGTTGTGTTGGCCCAGTTCCCATACTCGGGACCGGGGTTGATCGCCTTGCCATGCTCGTCGACACCGTCCGCGTGGTAGGCCGCGCAGATGAGATCCAGGTCATGGCGGTCGCAGCCTCGCGCATGGCCGGCGATGCAGTCCAGGATGGCCGTGCGGTCCATCAGGTAGTGGACATCCCGTTGGAGAGTGTCGAACGCGGCGTCGGGGCTCATGATGTGAGACTATACGATCGTACAGCAGCAGGCGAGTGCCAGAATCACACAGGACCGAGCAAGCGAGGTGAGCATGGCGGCATCGCCCCGGCGTGTGGGCGCTGAGACGTCGAAAACCAGGGACGCCTTGCTCGATTGTGTCGAGCGGCTGATGAGTGAAGAAGGGTATGCGAGCGTCACTTACCGCGCCGTCGCGGCCAAGGCGGGTGTGACGCCCAGCCTGGTTCAGTACTACTTCCCGACACTCGACGACATCTTCGTCGCGACGATCCGCCGTAGTACCGATCGAAACATCGCACGGCTGACGCAGGCATTGCAAGAACGGCCGGATGACCCGCTGCGTGTGCTTTGGCAGTACAGCTGGGCGGAGGCGACGGGTGCGCTGATCACCGAGTTCATGGCACTCGGAAACCACCGGAAGTCGATCCGAGCCGAGATAGCCGAGGTCACCGAGCGGGTTCGGCGCGTTCAACTCGACGCTCTGGAACGACGATTCACGAAAGGGGTCACTCTTCCGGAAGGTCGCCTGTCGCCGGGCGCGCTCTTGCTGTTGATCACCGGCATTCCGAAATTCCTGAACCTCGAAGAGGGGATCGGCGTCGAAACCGCACACGGTGAGGTGGTGGAAGCCTTCGAGCGCTATCTCGAAGCCGCAGAGCCGCGCCGCACTACGCGCAAGCCGCGTCAGCGAACGGGTGCAACCAAGCGATCAACCAAGCGGAGTCGGTGATCCGTCAGCGACGACGTGAAAAGCATCCGTTTGCGAGGTTTCACGTCAGCTCACCATTGCGGGCATCGAATCCCAGCCGCGCACGGTCGAGGTACGTGATCGGCGCGCGTTGTCGATGTCGATGTCCCACTTGGGGAACCGGTTCAGCACTTCCTCGAGTGCGATGCGCCCCTCGAGGCGGGCCAATGGGGCGCCGAGACAGAAGTGTGCTCCTCGTCCGAACGTCAGATGTCCGCCCGGCCTGCGGTTGATGTCGAAGCGATCCGCATTCTCGAAGTGGCGCTCGTCCCGGTTCGCCGAAGCGAGCATGATCAGTAGGGCGCTTCCCGCGGGCACCGTCTGCCCGTGGAATTCGACGTCTGCGGTGGCGACGTATCGCGCAACGTGCGGGCCCGGGGGCTCGTAGCGCAGTATCTCCTCGATGGCGTTCGGGATCAGAGTGCGGTCCTCGACGAGTTGCTGCCGCTGGTCCGGGTGCTCTCCCAGCACCTTGCCCATCCACCCGAACAGGCGGCCGGTCGTCTCGACGCCGGCGCCGGCGATGACAGCCAGGAAGATGAGAAGCTCATCCGTCCGCAGCCGCCGCGTCGTGCCGGTCTCGTCCTCGAACTCGACACCGAGCAACTCGGTGATCAAGTCATCGGAGGGATTCCTTGTGCGCCAGGCGACGTAGTCGCTGAACATGTCACCGTCGAAGTAGTGGTCCTTCTTCACCGGCAACGGCTCGCCGGGCTTGTTGCGCAACACGCGATGTGCTTGCGCCCGCACAGCCGGCTGGTCTGTGTCTGGGATCCCGACGAGCATGCCGATGGTGCGCATCGGCAACTCAGCGCCGAGGTCTTGCACGAAGTCGAAGCGCTCGCTGCCGACGAGGGGGTCCAGGCATGCGACACAGAACGCCCGGACTTTGTCCTCCACGGCCTTGATCCGTTTCGGCATGAATGCCCGCGACACCAGCGCGCGGTGGATGGTGTGCAGGGGCGGGTCTTCGTTGATGAAAACCCCGGGCGGCATGACCGGATCGGCCTTGACCACCTCGAGGATGTCGCCTTTGGCCGAGCTGAGCCGCGCCGGATCACGCAGCGCCGCATCCACATCGGAGTAGCGACTGACGCCCCAGAAGTCGTGGCGTTCGTTGTAGTAGAGCGGCATCTCGTCGCGAAGCCGTCGGTACACCGGGTAGGGATCCAGGTCGATCGCGACGTCCCAGGGGTCGTAGTAGAGGTCGTTCACCACTTCTCCTCGGCAGTAGTTTGTACGAGCATATAGCAGATGCTGTACGGTCGTATAGGGATGGTAACCGCGGGAGGAGCAGTCACGTGGATGATCGGTTTTCCCTGGACGGCAGGATCGCGATCATCACCGGCGGTGGCACCGGTATTGGGCGTGCCGCCGCGTTGGTCCTCGCCAAGCACGGTGCCGACGTCGTGTTGGCGGGGCGGCGCCCTGATCCTCTCGAGTCAACCGCCGGGGAGGTCGAAGAGCTCGGGCGGCGCGCCGTCGCTGCGCCCACCGATGTCACGAGCGTGGCGGCTTGTAGGCAACTGGTCGACACGACGCTTCGCGAGTTCGGCCGCGTCGACATTCTTGTCAACAGTGCCGGCGGAGCCGAAACCAAGTCGATTTTGAAGTGGCCCGACGACGACTTCGACCGCGTTATCGCGCTCAACTTCAGCGCGGTCTGGCATCTCTCCCGGGCAGCGGCCAAGCCCATGCTCGAACAGGGCAAGGGCGCGATCGTCAACATCTCCTCGGGGGCAAGCCTTCTCGCAATGCCCCAGGCTGCGCCCTACGGTGCCGCCAAGGCGGCGGTGAACAACCTGACCGGATCGATGGCCGCGGCATGGACGCGAAAGGGCATCCGTGTCAATGCGATCGCGGTGGGCGCAGTACGTGCGGCGACGCTGCTCGACGACGCCGCGCGATACGGGCTCGATCCCGAAGCCATCGCGATGACCAACGCCTCGGGACGACTGGGCCAGCCCGACGAGATCGGTTACGGGGTACTGTTTTTCGCTTCGGATGCGTCGAGCTTCTGCTCGGGTCAGACGCTGTACATGCACGGCGGCCCCGGTCCGGCGGGCGTCTGAGCGCGGGTAACACGGGCCGGTTGCTATACCGGCGCATGAGCTATACGCTCGTACAGCATCATGAGAAGAGGTTGCGGGGATTGAGCAAGGTCGCTGTGGTCACCGGAGGCGGATCCGGTCTCGGGCTGTCGATCTGCCAGCACCTGGCTCGCCAGGGCCGTCGAGTGGCCGTCCTCGACATGGACGGCGCAGCGGCCGAACGGGTGGCGGGGGACATCCGCGCCGAAGGCGCTCAGGCGATGGCGGTTGAGGTCGACGTGTCGAACAAGTCTGCACTCGACGCGTCGTTCGACGAGGTTCGTGCGGAATTGGGCGCTGTGGGAATTCTCGCGACGAGTGCGGGTATCTCCGGCTTCACGCCGCTTGAAGACATCACATTGGACGAGTGGAACCGATACTTGGCGGTCAACCTCACCGGCACCTTCCTGTGTATCCAAGCAGCCCTGCCCGACATGGTCGCCTCCGGCTGGGGCCGGATCGTCACCATCTCCTCAGCGGCCGGGCAGGTGGGTGCGTTGCGTCAAGGGCACTATTCGGCGTCGAAGGGCGGCGTCATAGCGCTCACGAAGACGGTGGCTCTGGAGTACGCCTCACGGGGGATCACCGTCAACACAGTTCCGCCGTTCACAGCAGACACCCCGATGCTGCGTGCAGCGCAGCAGGCGAAGAGTGTGCCTGGCCCCGAGGTGATTTCTCGAATGATTCCGGCCGGAAGGGTTGGCACCAGCGACGAGATCGCCGCAGTCTGCGCCTTCCTGTGCTCGGATGCCGCGAGCTACATCACCGGACAGGTGGTCGGTGTGAACGGAGGCGCGGTTCTTTGAAGCCACGGCAAGCTCTGTTCCAATGTCGCCCGCACCGTCCGATCGGCCTGCACTCGACCGGAGGCGATGAATGCGAATCGGCCTAACCGGCGGAGCGTCGTCGACCGACAGGATCATCGCGCAGGCCCAGCAGGCGGAGGCCGACGGCTTCAGCTCGCTGTGGTACGCGAGCACCGTCGCAGGCGATCCGCTCGTCGTGATGGCGCTGGCCGGGCGCGCCACCTCGACCATCGAACTCGGGACCGCCGTTTTGCAGACATACCCGTGTCATCCTCTGCTGCAAGCCAACCGGGTCGCGGCCGCGGCAAATGCGATGGGGCGGCCGGGTTTCACGCTCGGCATCGGCCCCTCGCACGAGTCGTTGATCCGCGAAGTCTACGGTCTGTCCTACGACCACCCCGGTCGCAACACCGAGGAATACCTGCGCATCATCACTGCGCTGCTTCGCGGCGAGGAGGTCGACTCCTCGGGCGATGATTGGGCCACGCGCAGTGCGGGCCGCATGGCTCCGCTGGAATACCCCGTCCCAGTGCTGTTGTCGGCCTTGTCGCCGCGGCTGCTGCGCGTCGCAGGTCAGTACGCCGACGGTGCGGTGCTGTGGATGGCTACCGCGAAGGTGATCGAAAGCCATGCCGCACCGCGGATCAACACGGCCGCCGCCGAGGCGGGCCGACCCACACCTCGAATCGTCGCCGGACTGCCGGTCGCCGTGCACGACGACGTGGACGAGGCCCGTGCCGCCGCTGCGGCTAGTGCGACGGCGTACTCGGGAATGCGCAATTACCAACGGATCCTCGAGGTCGGCGGACTGCGTCACCCGGCCGAGGCCGCGATAGTCGGCGACGAAAGGTCCGTGCGCGCACAATTGCACCAGTTGTTCGAGACTGGAGTCACCGACGTATGGGCCGCGGTGTTCCCCGTGGGCGACGAAAGAGCCGACCGCATAGCATCATTGCGCCGAACCAGTGATCTCCTGCGCGAGCTGGCCGCAGAGTAACGCACCCAGACAGAAGCCTGCGTCGTGGTTTCGGCCAGATCACGACACTGGTATCTATTTCGGCGAGATGAGTTCTTCCGACCGCTGGATTGTGCCCGTGATGCCGGACGCGTCCTGGCGGGCGAGCAGGACCGCCGCCTGGGCCATCGCCTCCGGCGGCTCGACCATTTCCGGCGGAATCTGTTGTCCGCCACCGCCGGCGAGCCATCCCTCGGTCAGCACCACGCGTGACGGGCTGAGGCAGTTCACCGCGATGTTGTCGGGCTTCAGGTCGGCGGCAAGCCCGAGGTACAGGCGCTCGACGCCGGCCTTGGACACCCAGTAAGCGTTGGCACCGTCCATGGTCACGCCCGTCGTGGTGATGGCTACCAGCGAGCCGCCACCCCGCGCCCGAACGTGGGGGATTACCGCACGCGTCACCAAGAACGTCCCGGTCAGATTCACATTGATGCAGAGCTGCCATCGCTTCAGCGGCGTCGACTCGATCGGCCCGAGCCACAGCACGCCGGCGTTCGCGATCAAGATGTCGATGCCGCCGAATTCCGTAACCGTCTGCGCGACAGCATCATTCACCGACGACTCGTCGGTGACGTCGCACCGCACGGCGAGCGCCTGGGCGCCGGCCGCACCGATCCGCTCGGCAACCTCGTGGATGGTTCCCGGGACCCGGCCCTCCGACTCGGTGCGCGCGGCCACCGCCACCGCCGCACCCTCGGCTGCGAGCGCAGTGGCGATCGTCGCCCCGATGCCGCGGCTTGCGCCCGCGACAAAGGCGACCTTGCCTGCGAGCGTGCCCATCTACTTCGGGGCGAACCGCAGCGCCCCGTCGAGGCGGATGACTTCCCCGTTCAGGTAGTCGTTGTCGACGATGCTCGCGACCATGGCCGCATACTCCGACGGCTGGCCCATCCGCTTGGGGAACGGGATCTGCGGTCCCCAGTGCGCCTCGAGCTGCTCTGCCGGCATCGGATAAGCGGGCGTCAGGAAGATCCCCGGCGCGATGGTGACCACGCGAATGCCAAGAGGGGACAGGTCGCGGGCCGCGACGAGCGTCATGCCGATGACGCCGCCCTTGGCCGCGGAGTAGGGGAGTTGCCCAATCTGGCCCTCGTAGCCGGCGATCGACGCGGTGTTGATGATCACACCACGGGCCCCGCTGTCCAGCGGTTCCTGCCGCGCGATCGCCGCCGCCGACAGTCGCATCACGTTGAACACCGCGGTCAGGTAGAACTCGATGGTCGTCTTGAAGCCGTCGAGGTCGAGTGGGGAGCCGTCTCGGCCCACCAGCCGGCCGCCGCTGGCGGGGCCGCCGTGGCAGTCGACTGAAATACGCAGGGGCCCAAGTGATTCCGCTTCGGCGAGCGCGGCGTTCAGGTCATCGGTGCTGGTGGCGTCGGCGTGCACATACCGGATGCCGAGCTCGCTTTCGAGTGCCTTGCCCTTGTCGTCGGCGACGTCGGCAATGACCACCTTCGCGCCGGCGCCGTGCAGGCGCCGAACGGTGGCCTCGCCGAAACCTCCGGTCCCTCCGACGACGATCGCGGAGCTCCCGCTGATCTGCATGTGATTCCCCTTCTTGCAACTGGCACTCTCAAGTTGAGAGAATAGCATTCTCATACTGCGAGGAAATCTGGAGACCACCCATGCCTGAAGCCCTCATCGTGGCCGCACTGCGCACTCCCATCGGGACAGCGATGAAGGGGACGCTGCGCGACACGGACGCCTATCAGCTGGCGAATCACGTGGTCAGCGCCATCGCCGCCGATCTCGAGGGTCATCCCGTCGACGACCTCATCCTCGGCGAGGGGCTCTACGGCGGCGGCGTCGTCGCCCGTTACGCCGCGCTGACGGCCGGACTGACGAATGTGCCCGGGCTTGCTCTGAACCGGCACTGCGCCGCGGGACAGGCCGCCGTGCAAGGCGCCGCCGCCAGCATCAGAGCCGGCATGGATGAGCTCGTCATCGCCGGCGGAGTGAACTCCGCGTCCACCTCGCCACGGTTCAGCAGGATCGTCGACGGCGAGCCGGTCGCCTGGTTCCCGCCGACGCATCCCGACCGGCCCGACGCACCCAACATGGACATGTCGATCACGGTCGGCTGGAACGCGGCCGTCAAGGCGGGCGTCAGCCGCGAGGAGATGGACGCCTGGGCGCTGGGGTCGCACCGCAAGGCCGTGCAGGCGATCGACGAGGGCCGATTCAAGAACGAGGTCGTCCCGATCGAGACCCCGCACGGACTCTTCGAGGTCGACGAGCACCCGCGTCGCGACACGACGATGGAGAAGCTCGCCTCGCTCAAGCCGCTGCACCCGGAGATCGAGGGGTTCTCGATCACCGCGGGCAACGCCTGCGGCGCCAACGACGGCGCGGCGGTGCTGGCGGTGGCGAGCGAGCGTCTGGGGCTGCCGGCGCTGGCCACCGTGCGGGCCTGGGCGTCCGTCGGCGTCGATCCCGCCGTCACCGGGCTGGCGCCCGTGGAAGCGATTCCGAAAGCGCTTGGGCGAGCAGGCCTTTCGATCGACAATGTCGACCTCTTCGAAATCAACGAGGCATTCGCGTCCATGTGTGTGGCCACCACTAAGCTGCTCGACATCGACCCGGACCGGGTGAACCCGAACGGAAGCGGGTGCTCGCTCGGTCATCCGGTCGCCGCGACGGGCGCGCGGATGCTCGTCACGCTGGTGCACGAACTGCGCCGGCGGGGTGGCGGAATCGGCGTCGCGGCCATGTGCGCAGGCGGCGGAATGGGTTCGGCGACTGTCATCGAGGTCCCCGCGCCATAAGCTCATCCTGATGCGGGATATCCAGGAGCTCATCGCAGCGGCGCGAGGCGGTTCCACCCGGGCGGCCGGCCGGCTGCTCAGCCTCGTCGAGAGCGCGCGCCGCGACGAGGTGCTGTCGGCGCTGGGTCGGTCCACGGCTCGGGTCATCGGAATTACGGGACCGCCCGGTGCGGGTAAGTCGACGACGATCGCGGCGCTCGTCGGGGCGTACCGCGAGCAGGGCCAGCGGGTCGCGGTGCTCGCCGTCGACCCGTCGTCGCCCTACAGCGGGGGTGCGCTTCTGGGCGACCGCATCCGGATGGCCGCGCACATCAACGACCCCGGTGTGCTCATCAGGTCGGTCGCGTCCCGGGGCCATCTGGGCGGGCTGGCTGCTGCGGTACCCGCCGCGATCCGGTTGCTCGCCGAACTCGGCTACGGCGTGGTGCTGTTGGAGACCGTGGGGGTCGGGCAATCCGAGATCGAGATCGCCGCGGTGGCCGACCCGACCGTCGTGATTCTCAATCCCGGGGCAGGTGATGCGGTTCAAGCAGCGAAAGCAGGCCTGCTCGAAGTCGCCGACATCGTGGTTGTGAACAAGGCGGACCGCGAGGGCGCGGACCAGACGATCCGGGATCTGCGGGCCGAGACCCACGCGCCGATCCTGCCGCTGATTGCTGCGCAGGGAGAGGGTTTGCCGCAACTGGTCGAGACCATCGACGCCCACTACCGCAACGACACCCCCGCGCGCCGGGCCGCTCGTGCCCGCGCCCAGATCCTGTCTCTGGCGCAGACGAAGCTGCGCACCCACCCCGACCTCGACGGCCTTGCCGCAGCGGTCGCCGACGGCCGGCGCGACGCGTACACCGCAGCCGACATGTTGTTGGGCGACAATGCCGAACGCGAACCTGCCGAGATGACCCCCGGCTGGCATGCGGCCCGCACGCCCGACAAGCCGGCGATCGTAATGGGCTCGAGCGGTGAGGTCGTGACCTACCGTGAGCTCGAGGAGCGCTCTACACGGTTCGCGAGGGCGCTGCGGTCGCGCGGGCTGCGTGTGGGCGATCACATCGCGATCCTGATGGACAACAGCCTAGCCTTCCTCGAAGTCAGTTGGGCGGCACAGCGTTCCGGCTTGTACTACACCGCAATCAACCATCACCTTCGCTCCGGCGAGGTGCAGTACGTGCTCGACGACTGCGGGGCGAAGGCGCTCGTCACCAGTGACGCGATATCGGATGTCGTCGCGGACTTGGACATGTCACGGGTACCGGTGCGTGTTGCCGTCGGCTCCGAGTTGGCTGGGTTCGAACGCTACGACGACCTGTTGGCCGGGGAGTCCGCCGAGCCGCTGGACGACGAGTGCGAAGGCCGCGAGATGCTGTATTCGTCGGGAACCACGGGTCGCCCGAAGGGTGTTCGCAAACCGCTGCCATGCACGCCGTTGGGTGATCCCAAATCTGTCCACCGGTCCAGATCGCGCGCGGGCTCTTCGGCGCGAACGCTGATACTGACGTGGTGTACCTCTGCCCGGCTCCGCTGTATCACTCAGCGCCGCTCGTGTTCTCGATGTCGTGGCAGCGACTGGGCGCCACCGTGGTGGTGATGGAACGGTTCGATCCCCGCCAGTGTCTCGAGCTGATCGAGCGATACCGAGTCACACATGCGCAGTTCGTCCCCACGATGTTCGTCCGCATGCTGCGGCTTCCGGAAGCCGAGCGCATGCGCTACGACGTGTCGAGTCTGCGCAGCGTCATGCACTCGGCCGCGCCCTGTCCTGTTGCAATCAAGCGGCAGATGCTCGAATGGTGGGGGCCGATCATCGACGAGTATTACTCGGGCACAGAGGATATCGGCTCCACGTTCATCTCCGCGCAGGAGTGGCTGGCTCACCCCGGCTCGGTGGGACGGCCCGTGGAGGAGTGCCACATCGTCGGCGAGGACGGCGAGGAATTGCCGGTTGGCCAAGTCGGAGTGGTGTACTTCGGCGGTGGCCGCGCATTCGAGTACCACAACGATCCCGACAAAACGGCGTCGGTTGCCAACGCCGACGGGTGGCGAACGCTCGGCGACATGGGCTATCTCGACGAAGACGGCTATTTGTACCTCAGCGACCGTCTGGCCCACATGATCATCTCCGGCGGCGTGAACATCTATCCGCAGGAGGCCGAGAACGTCCTCGCCGGCCATCCCGCGGTGGCCGACGTTGCCGTCTTCGGCGTGCCGGACGAGGAGATGGGCGAGGCGGTGAAAGCCGTGGTGCAACCGGCTGAATCGGCCACCGCCAGCCTGGACCTGGAAGAGGAGTTGATCGCTTATTGCCGCTCGGAGTTGGCGACGTACAAGTGCCCGCGCACCATCGACTTCGTCGACCAACTGCCGCGCGACCCGAGCGGCAAGCTGTACAAACGCCTCTTGCGCGACCGCTATTGGCAGGGCCACGAGTCGCGGGTCATCTGAGGCAGTGACGTTTCTCTGACTTCGCCGTCGAAGCCGCGTTCGATTTGTTCCAGCGGGGTAACCATTGGGCATGTTGACCGTCGTACTTGCAGTGGCTGTCGTGGGCATCGCGCTGCTGGCCGCGGCGGTAGTGACCGACAACACGATCATCGCCCTGGCCGCGATCGCGCTTGCCGTCGTCGGCTTGATTTTGTTGGGGCGTGACTGGTTGGCGAGTCGCCGTGATGCCGAGTCAGAGGCCGACCGCCACGCTCAGCCTGAGGTGATTGCCGAGTCCGAGCACTTGAGGGACGGCGAGCAACTCGAGCCCGACGAGTTCGAACCCGATGTGCCGTACGAAGAATCCGATGGCCCGTCCGACGGCGACGACGACGATCGCAAGACTGCCTAGAAAGGTGGCGGCTCGTCGTTAGTGATGGTGCTTGTGTCGATGTTCCAGATATCGCATTCTGCGGCTGGCGGCGGTTTGGTTCGCTGTTTGACTGCGGTGGCGGCGGCTTGGGCGGCTTTGGCAAGTTGTGCGGCATAGGCGGCGTTGAGTTTGCGTTCGTCGCGGATGCGTCGGGCGCGTTCTGCGGCGCGGGTGCGTCGTCGTGTGGGCATCATCAGCCCGCGACCGGGGGCGGCAGCCGCCGGTATTACCGCCTGGGGGAGTTCGGCGGTGGTGGTGTTCCAGCCGGGGAAGAATAGTCGGCTGCCGGGCAGGGTTTTGTAGGTTCTGCCGGTGGGGGGTGGTCCAGATGACGGTGCCGTCGGGAATCATTCTGGGATACAGGTCAAGGCGGAACTGCTTTGCCCCTTCGGCTACCGGTATCGCGCCCGGAAACGGACCGGCGTGTGGGGCGACGAGTGGAACCCACTCACAGCGGGAACTGACCTTCGTTGATCTACCCGGGGCAGTTCAGCGTAACGTCGATCGTCTTGCTGACGATGATGGTGTTCACCCCGCCGGCTCCAGTGTGTGACCGGGTTGTGCGGGTGGTCGTGGTGGGATTTCGGACTTCGGCCACCATGCATTGTTCGAGCGGGCCGCTCCCGACCCTGGTGATACTCACGGTGTATCCCTCGTTTTGCAGTTGCGCGATGGTATCCACTGCGCCCGTGCTAGCCAGCCAGCGAATGGCGCCCTCGTCATCGACCAGGCAACGAACTGCCGTGCCGTCGCTGGCTGTCGCCCTAAGGCCGATCTCACCACTAGAACAACTGGCGCCCGGTTCGGGTGCGTCAGCATTCGCCGGCGCAGCCGCCGCGAGAATCCCCATTTCCCGTTTGGGACAAACGCACATCTCCGTCCCATCGGGAATCATTCTGAGATACAGGTCTAGCTGTGGTCGTACCGGCCGCCGAGTCAGTCTTCCGCGTGCCGTTTCCAGACCCACTGCTCCAGCGACGCCTGCAGATCGTAAAGGCCGAGAGCAGCGAGTGGCGTGCCTACCGACAGGCAGACCACGAGTAGCGCGCTCATCTTAACCTCCTCGCAGGGCTTTGAACTGGTGATGAGTTGATGGTTCCTCAATCGCCTACATCAGCGCCTGAGGCATCCGCCCCAAATATCAGGCCTGACAACAACTTCAACGAGTGCCGCAGCGATCCGGTTCAAACCCCGCGCGCACCACGACGCGCAGCACGACGATCAGCGATCTCATCCGCCGCACCCCGATACCGACTGACGGACAGTCCGTCGATCTGCTCCAAGATGTCGACCAGCCGCAACGTCAACGACGCCAGATCCCGGTTAGATAGGCACTCGTCGATCTCTGTCGCCAACCTGTCGCGCAACGCCTCCAAGACGGCGAGCCGGTCACCGGTCTGAGCCACACCAGCGATCAATTTTCACCCTCCGATGACATGTGGTTTTTCAGGGTCGTGAGAAGACGAAGCAATGCCTGTGCTTGCTTCGTCTGCCGCATCGAAGGGGCCATCCCCCCAGGGGGTGGGGAGGGACGACCCGATAGCCTGCGAGATTGGGGCGCTTTGTTTCTTTGAAGGAGACGATCTGACATGACTGATAAAGGGTTCTCCGATATCGCTGCGCCGGGAGGGTTGACGCTCGCGGATGTGTGCGACCAAATCGAGCAGAAAATCCACGTCAACGCAGACAACCAGAAATCGCCGCGGGAGTTCCCGGACTGGCAGTCGTGCGTGGAAGATCGGGACGCCACCATCTACAAGTTGAGCGCGGCTGTTGTCAACCTTTGCCGGATGGTGGAGTACTTGGCATCGGAGCAGCAGCGCGGCGGCGTTAGCCACGCCATTACATGAGGCAAAGGGCGTCACCATGTGCGGCTGTGCCGCACCACCGGCTTCGTCTTGCGGTTCCGTTGTTGGTTGTGGATCAGGTGCGCGGCGCGTAGTTCGCCGTTGTTGTGGCCGCCGGATGCGATGGGCACAACGTGATCCGCGGAGAACGACATGGGGTGCGGGAATGTGAGTTCGGGGTCGATCCACTGCCCGCACACCCAACACGTGTCTTCGCGTCGGCGTAGGTGTGCGCGTCGTTTCCTGTACCGCCAGTGCCCGGTTCTGCTCAAGTTGAGCAACCCTGTCCCTAGCTGCCGGGTGCGGTGATGCTGAACCGGCCGACCCGCTCAGGCCTCGTCACGGCATGACCTGTTCTCCAAGTCGCGCGGACCAGAACAGAATCACTCGAAACGAATTGATGCTCGCTCACAGCAATCCGAACTGGTCCGATTGCGCTGACCACAGCATTCTTGTCGATCACGAATCCCGAGTATTGCGGCACGCCGACATTGATCAGAACAGGCAATCCCAGCAACATTTGCGCTGCATCGTTTGTGCCCGCCCCTAACAGGGTGGCGTTATACGCCTCACCGATTCGGAGTTTTCTCAGGACGCCCCAGCCGAGTGGGTCGACAAGAATCGCCGAGGGCGTGCTCAAATTGGATTCCAATTCGGACACCAAGTCGACCAACTCATCTAATGATTCGCTGATGGTGCCGCCGTCGATGAGGTTCTCCTGGTTCGCCAACCCGGCGACGGGTGCGATGGCTGGCGGTGTCGGTGCGGCTTCTGCGAGGTAGGCGATGTCGCCGCGTCTTATCGAACATGTGTTCGAGTTTGCCACCACCTACCGACAGATTTGCTCGGCTTCGAAAGCGCCGATGTTGGATACGGTCAGCTGACGATCGCAAGCCGATTACGTCTGACCGCTTATCCTTCTGCAATGCCGTCGAGCGTGTCGGGGAAGATCGCATTCGTCACCGGTGGTGCGTCCGGCATCGGCGCCGCGTTGACCGCCAAGCTGGTCGACGGGGGCGCCGAAGTCTGGATTGCCGACCGTCAAATCGGCCCAGCGCAGGAGCTGGCACAACACCTCAACAGTGGTGGCGGGAAGGCGCACGCGATCGAGCTCGATGTGCGCGACTATTCATCATTCGAGCGCGCTGTCGCCGAGGCGGTGCAGCATTCCGGGCGGATCGACTACCTGTTCAACAACGCCGGTATTGGAGTCGCCGGTGAGGTCGACTCATACACGCTCGATGACTGGAACGACGTCTTCGACGTGAACCTGCGCGGTGTGGTGCACGGCATTCAAGCGGTCTATCCGATCATGATCCGCCAGCACTCCGGACACATCGTGAACACAGCGTCCATGGCCGGTCTCATGACCACTGCGGGCCAGGCAAGCTACACCGCCACCAAACACGCCGTCGTCGCGATCTCGAAAACGTTGCGGATCGAGGCCGAGCGCCACGGCGTACAAGTGTCGGTGCTCTGTCCGGGCGTGATCCGGACCCCGATCCTTACGGGCGGCCAGTACGGGCGGACCAACTTGACCGGCGTCAGTGACGAGGAAATGCTCAGACTCTGGGAACGGCTGCGGCCAATGGCACCCGGAAAATTCGCCGAACGGGCCCTTCGTGCCGTCTTACGTAGCGACGCGATCATTGTGGTGCCAGCGTGGTGGAAGGCCTTCTGGTATCTCGAGCGGCTCTCGCCGGCGTTGTCGATGCGATTGGCAAAAGTCATGCTCGAGCGCCTACGCCAAGTGAAGTCCGCCGCCTCCTGACGCACTATCTGTCTAATCGGACGGGCCGATATTGGAGACGACCAGCTGAAGAAACGGGCGGTATAAGTCTTCGTCGTCGATATGGCTGTTCAGCGTGATCCCGTCATTCGTCGCAAGGATTACGCGGGCCAGGTCCGTCGCCGGCATGTGCAGCGTGGCGCCGAGGCGGGTAAGGCTGTCGTTGATGTAATCGCTGAGCCAACGGACGGTTTCCCGTCGTTGAGCGGCAACACGCTTGCGCGCCTGCGGGTTCCGCAGCAGGAACAGCGTGAACTCGTATTCCAGTGTCGCCGCCTGTTCCGCGTCGGTGCGACTGAGCTCACGCCACCGGACAGCAAGTTCATCGAGATCGAGATCGCTGAGCTGGTGGAACGAGGAGATGATTTCGGTGAAGCCTTCGAGGAACCTCTCCCGGTGACGTTCGATGACGGCCAAGAAGAGCTCCTCTTTGCTCCCGAACTGACCGTAGATGGCACCTCTGGTGTACCCCGCCGCATCCGCGATGTCCTCGAGCGAAGCTCCGCCGAAACCCTTGCGCGCGAACAGTTCTTCCGCAGCGTCCAGCAGGACGTTGCGGGTCTGCTGGACACGCCGTTCCCGTGTCCATCGCTCGGCCATCGGTACATCGTAGCCCAGATACACCTTTGTATTTGAGATACAGGACTGTATAGTCAGATTGTGACTTCTATTATCCGGCCCGGGGAATGGGTCGGCGCGGCCGCGGGCCTCGACGACATCGGTCCCGACACCTTCCTAATGCGCATCACCACCGACCGTTACACCTCCCGCGAATACCTCGAACGCGAGCGCGAATCGATCTGGATGCGGGTGTGGCAGATAGCCGGTCGCATCGACGAGCTGCCCAAAGTCGGTGATTGGAAGGAATATCGGATCTTCGACCAGTCGTTCGTCATCGCGCGGGGTAAAGACGACAAACTGCGCGGCTTCGTCAACGCCTGCAGGCATCGCGGAAACCGCCTGTGCAACGGCGGAACCGGGAACGCCAAGCGGGGTTTCCTGTGTCAGTACCACCTCTGGTCCTATGACCTCGAAGGGAAACTGCGCGGCGTTCTGCGGGAGGACCTTGCCGGTCAGGTGGACAAAGGGGACAACTCGCTTCTGCAAGTGCCTGTCGACACGTTCGCAGGGTTCATCTTCATCAACCCCGATCCTGCTGCCGCGCCTCTCAGTGAGTTCCTCGGCGAGGAGGTAGCCGAACTCCTGGCCCCCTACCACCTCGACGAGATGGTCACGGTGATGAATGTCCGCGAACCCTTGGACTGCAACTGGAAAGTCGTCATGGACGCCTTCGAGGAGGGCTACCACATCAACGGCATCCATCCGCAACTGCTTCGCGTCCTTGCCATCGATCCGGCGACGACGCGATACCGGTTCTTCGAGGATCACAGCGTCGCGGTTGCTCCGTTCGAGGTGCAAGGCGCCAGCCCGGAGAAGCAGGTCGAGGGAATCATGGAGCTTCCGGAAACCTTCCCGTCGACCGTGGCGGTGCTTCCGCGATTCGAAGAGCTCGTCAACGACCATCGCAGCGCCGACGGATCGCTGGACTTCCCGGACGGCGTCACCGCCCGAACACTGCTACAGCAGGCAACACGGGACACGCTGACCGGCATGGGACTCGATGTCAGCCGCCTGACCGACGCTCAGATGAGCGACAACCACGGATGGGTGCTGTTTCCGAATTTCTTCATGACGATCCGCGCCGGAGAAGCCCACGTGATCATGGCGGTCCCCCATCCCGATGGTGATCCCAATAGGTGCATCTGGCACGTGAGCAGCTATATGTATTTGCCACCGGAACACCGGGACGCATTCAAGGTGGACTTGATCGAAGTCGACGAGCCGGGCAGCTACAAGTATTTCGAGGCCCTGCAACAGGATTACGAACAGATGCCGCGTCAACAGCTCGGCCTGCGCAACAAGCGCCTCGATCACATGTCGCTGGTGAAAGAGGAAGTGGTGATTGGCCATTACCACTCCGTCGTCGACCGCTACATGGCCAACCACGGAACGGACTGACATGAACCTTGAGGAGCGGATCGCCCACCACCGCAGGATGGCCGAAGCCTACCGCGACGCGTACTTGCGGCAAGGTGTCCAAGACGGCGAGGCATTCGTCAACGCGTGGAAGTTCGCCGCCGATGCTGTTTACTCCTCGCCTTACTTCACAGGCGACGAAGTCTTCTTGTTCAGCGAGTTTCCCGAGGAGTCGGCGAGAGCCTCCACCATGGAAGCGAAGGCGTACTCGCTGACCTTTCCTGACTGGAAGCCGGCCAGCTTCAAGTACTGGCCGGCCGAGAACGGCTTCGTCATGAAGACGCGGTGGGAGGGTCACGCCGAAGACGACATCAAGATGGGCTTCTACTCGTACAGCTTCGTCGAGACCAACGACGATGGGGAGGTTACGCGCTGGGAGACCCACATGAACGACGAGTACAGCGTCTTTCTCGAGGTGGCCATCGGCGTGTCAGGGCCGTTTCAGGGCACGAGCGAATACGTCAAGGCGCTCGAGCGGTGCCTCGAAAAGGCGGGAGTGTCGATCTGATGGCTATGCAACTCGCAGATGTCGCCGACGTCATCGACGACCACGCCGGCCGGTCGCGCACTGTCCTCGAATACTGCATGACCACCAAACGCCTTGTGGACGAGGCGAAGACACCGGGCTTCTCGGTTGACAGCTGGGCGCCACTGGCCGAGTTGGTCGCGACCGACGAGTTCGAGCGCGTGGGCGCGTTCAAGGAAGTCATGAAGTGGAACGAGTACGTCGATTTTCTGACGAACTGGGCTACGTCGTCGGAATGGGAGTGCTCGTTCAAACGCATCACCGAGGCATCAGGAGTGGTGTTCCTCGAGCTCGAGGAGCGCAGTCGGATCGGCGAATACAGCAACGCCGTGAACTCGCTGTCCGTCTACGAGTTCACCGACGCAGGCAAGATCCGGCACATCGATCTGTACCTTCAGATGGCGATGCCCTCAGGCGAGATGTTAAAGAGCTTTGAGGGAGTTCAGATTTCGGAGTGAGTGATGGATGAAACTCACCAGTGTGGGACCTTCGGCCCTGGTAGCCGCCGGCGTCCCCCGTCGAAAATTGCACCATGACGCAGCGCGAGCTCGAAGACCTCTCGCCCGACGAGTGCTTCCGGCTGCTCGCTACCGCACGCGTCGGGCGACTCGTGTTCCAGGATGACCTCGGACCGCTTGCCGTGCCCGTCAACTACTCCATGGCCGGACACGACATCGTCTTCCGCGTCGAGGGTGGCGCAAAACGAATGGCGATGCAGCAACCCATGCTCGCCTTCGAGGTCGACCACGTCGACGAAGACCGGAAGTTCGGATGGAGCGTCCTGATGCGAGGCATCGGCGCCGAGGTCGACCCGGAACGGGTCCCTGCGCTGCTGCGAGCGATGGACGGCCACTTCCCGACGCCGTGGGCAGCCGGTATCCACAACGTGTGGCTTCGGATCGTGCCGCACGCCGTCACCGGCCGGCGGCTCGGTGCGGAGCGGTCGTCGTGGTGACGGTTCTCATGCACTCCAGTGGAAGGATTACCGACCACCCGTGAAGTGGCCGGGGCCCTGCGACTCGCACTCACGAGGTCCGAGGCCCCGGCCACGTGGGGCTACCGCATCAATCGAGCGACTTGCCTGTGGCCGCCGCATGGCCTGCCCGGAAGCCGAAAACCATTGCCGGCCCCAGAGTTCCACCTGCGCCGCCGTACGCCTTTCCGGTCACGCCGGCCATCGCGTTGCCCGCGGCGTATAGCCCCGATATCGCCATCCCCCTGACGTGAAGTACGCGCCCGTCGCGGTCGGTGCGCGGGCCGCCCTTCGTGCCCATCGCGCCCACCGCCACGGGAACCGCGTAATAAGGCGCGG
The DNA here is from genome assembly GCA_963775205.1 of uncultured Actinomycetota bacterium. GTDB lineage: Bacteria > Actinomycetota > Actinomycetes > Mycobacteriales > Mycobacteriaceae > Mycobacterium. The sequence goes on from CAVZHV010000003.1 coordinate 145,149, forward strand.
TGTCGATAGGACCGAGTGTCTTGCCGGCCGGGGTCGTGGCGCGTTCGTCACCCCAGTAGCCGTCGTAAGCGCTTGCGCCACGACCGAATTCCGGATCCGCGCCGTCTGCCACGTTGTGGTTCCACTGTTCCACCGTGCGCGCCAACCCGTCCGGGTCGATGCCGGTCTTGGCGCCGAGCTCGGCGAAGTCGGCCGACGGGCAGAACCAGTCCGGCACCGGGCCGTCCGGCTCCACGCCGAGAAACCCGTAGCGCTTGAGATGAAGGGAATCGAACACGATCCACGCCGGGTCGTTGACGTAACCCGCCCGTGGGTCGAGAAAGTGGAAGGCACCGGCCATCGAGTTGTATTCGCCTGCCTCGTTGACGAATCGCCGTCCGGCCCGGTTGACGATGATGCTGCGCGGGCGCGTCCGCTCGAGCCGGACGCTTCGGCTGCGCGGCTTGCCGTCGATCGTGTCACCGGGAATCTGCACGATCGGAACCCACCACGCTTCGCCCATGTTGGCCAGATCGGCGCCGTGGGCCATCGCCATGCGCAGCCCGTCGCCGGTGTTGTTAGGCGGAGAGACCGCACCATGCATCGGGCCGCGCAGGAACGCTCCCACCAGCGATGAATCCCATTCGAACCCGCCGCAGGCAAGGATGACACCACGGCGCGCGCGCACCTGGATCGCCTTGCTCGGCAGCTCGATTCGTACGCCCGTAATGCCCAACGCATCGGCGATCAACTCGACGGCGCGCGCATTCGTTTGGGGGACGATACCTCTGTCGAGCAGGCCCTTCAGCAGTCCTGCGATGAGAGCCGTTCCGGCGACGCAGAGGTCTGGGTTCTGTTCGTCAACCGAGGCATGGATTCTCGCTCGGGTTTCGGCATCGATTCCAACATTGCTGAAATCAGGTGGGAACGACGTGATCCGGTCCCGCCACTCGCCCAGTGCTGACAAGTCGTAGGGCCCCGCGTTGAGTGATCGACCACCCGACGGCTGTCCGCCTGGCAACTCCGGCTTGTAATCCGGGAACCCTTCGGCGATCTCGAACCGCAGGTCGGTTTGCGCCTCGAGGAAGTCCAGCATCACCGGACCGGTGCGGACGAAGGTTCCGACCAGATCTTCGTCCATGAAGCCGAGCGACTGTGCCCGCAGATAGCTCATCGCATCGTCGACGGTCAGCTCACGGTCGGGCACGCGGTTGTGGGCGGGAATCCAGATGATGCCACCGGAAACTGCCGTCGTCCCACCGACGGTGGCGGCTTTCTCGTAGACCTCGACAGAGGCGCCCTCGACGGCTGCGGTGAGTGCGGCGGTTAGGCCGGCGCCGCCGGTTCCTAACACGACGACATCGACGTCGCGGTCCCAATCGGTCATAATCCCGTCCCTTGATCAACTGATAATTGCGGACAACTCCTCGGCCGCCTTGATGACTGCGTCTTTCCCGCGCATCACGACGTCCTCGCGGTGCGAGATCAAGTTGATGCACGTCGGCGGCGACGGCGGCCGCCGGCGGACCGGCACGGCCAACCCGTAAGTACTTGGCTCGATCTCGCCGTGCGTGATCACCCAGCCCTGCTGTCGGGTCTGAGCGACCAAGCTGCGCTCGCCCGGACGCGGCGGCATGCTCGCGAGCAGAGCGATCCCGGCCGCCCCGCGGTCCAGGGCGTAGCGGCTGCCCTCGTGGAACGAGAGTTGGTAGGAGACGCGGGTCGGAACGATCACGGCGATCGCGACCTGCTGATCACCTTCGGCGATCAACAGCGACACCGTGGTACCTAAATCGTCGGCGAGCGCGCGCAACGTCGGCAGGCTCAATTGCCGCACATTGTTGTCGAACGTGGCGCCGAGGACGGCGAGCCCTGAGGCGGACCGGTACCGGCCGTCTTCTCCCTTGGCGACGAGCCGGAATTGCGCCAGGGTGCTGAGCAGCCGGTATGCGATCGTCCGGTGCACCCCGATGGCATCCGCAACGTCTTGGGCTGTCAGGCCTGTTCGGGAGGTTGCGACGAATTCCAGCGCGGCCAGCCCCCTGGCCAACGTCTGCGAGCCAGGCGCTCCGTTCGACGCAGTTTTGGCCCGTACCTCCGTCATAGCGCCCCTTTCTTGACAGACGCGACCACGAGAGTGATGCTCTGACTATAGTGTACGGAGATGTGCGATAAATGAGCAGTGTGCTTACAATTTATGAGAATCAGATTCTCGGCATCAAGCGAGGTGACGAGTGGCTGAGTACGAGAGCATCTGGAGCGATCTCCAGGGTGTCCCGTTCTCACAGGGGTATCTCGACGCTGGCGGGGTCAGCACCCGCTACTTGCGCGCGGGTGATGAGAGCAGGCCGGTGCTGGTGCTGCTTCACGGGTCCGGCGGTCACGCCGAGGCTTACGTCCGCAACCTCGAGGCGCACGCTGAGCACTTCTGGACCTGGTCGATCGACATGCTCGGGCACGGCTACACCGACAAGCCGGGACATCCGCTCGAAGTGCACCACTACGTCGAGCATTTGATGGCCGTTCTCGACGCCATCGGTGCCGAGCGTGCGCATATCAGCGGCGAATCGCTCGGCGGCTGGGTCGCTGCCCGCGCCGCGATCGATCATTCAGACAGGGTCGACAGGCTGGTGCTCAACACCGCTGGCGGCTCGCAAGCCGATCCCGAGGTGATGAAGCGGATCATCACGCTGTCGATGGCTGCAGCTGAGAACCCAGCCTGGGACACGGTCCAGGCGCGCATCAAATGGCTGATGGCGGACAAGTCGAAGGATTACGACGACCTCGTCGCCAGTCGGCAGCGGGTGTACCGCCAACCCGGGTTCGTGTCCGCGATGCGCGACATTATGGCGTTGCAGGACCCCGAGATACGGGCGCGCAACATCCTTGGTCCCGACGAGTACGGATCCATCACCGCGCCGACGCTGGTGCTGTGGACAAGTGACGACCCGACCGCAGACGTCGCAGAGGGCCGCCGGATCGCGTCGATGATTCCGGGTGCGCGGTTCGACCTGATGCCCGGATGCGGTCACTGGCCACAGTACGAAGACCCGAAGACCTTCAACCGCCTTCACATCGACTTCCTGCTGGGGCGGTGACAGTGACCAACGAGGCTGCCGCGCACGCGAGGAGCGAGATCACAGATGTCGTCATCGTCGGGGCAGGCCCCGTCGGCCTGACACTGGCGAACATCCTTGGCTTGCAGGGTGTTCGGACGCTGGTGGTGGAGGAGCGCGACACGCTGATCGACTACCCCCGCGGCGTCGGCCTTGACGACGAGGCGCTGCGCACCTTCCAGTCGATCGGTCTGGTCGAGCAGATCTTGCCGCACACTGTGCCCAACCAGATTCTGCGTTTCTTCGACGCCAACCGCCGCCTGCTCGCCGAGATGGCGCCGCCCGACGCGCGGTTCGGGTGGCCGAAGCGAAACGGGTTCGTGCAGCCGATGGTCGACGCCGAATTGCTCAGAGGCCTGGACAGATTCGACCACGTGGACGTGTGGTGGGGTCGGCGCATGGAGGCGTACGAGGAGCTCGCAGACGGCGTCTCGGTGCAGCTCTCCGATGGATCAACCGTCAGGGCTCATTATGTGGTCGGCTGCGACGGCGGGCGCAGCGCCACCCGGAGCCTGATGGGAGTGTCCTTCGACGGCACCACGTCGCCGACACGCTGGCTGGTCATCGATGTCGCGAACGATCCCCTGGGTCATCCCAACAGTGAGGTCGGCGCTGATCCAGTGCGGCCGTACGTCTCGATCTCCATCGCGCACGGCATTCGGCGGTTCGAGTTCATGATCCACGCCGACGAGTCCGACGAACAGGCGGCTGATCCGGAGTTCGTCAAACGGATGCTTGCACAACGGGTTCCCCATCCGGAAAGCGTCGACGTGATCCGCCACCGGGTCTACACCCACCATTCGCGAATCGCCGGCTCCTTTCGCAAGGGGCGGTTGCTGCTGGCGGGCGATGCCGCACACCTGATGCCCGTGTGGCAAGGCCAGGGCTACAACAGCGGTATCCGGGATGCGGGCAATCTCGGCTGGAAACTGGCGGCGGTGGTCAAGGGTCACGCCGATAATGCACTGCTCGACACCTACGACGTCGAGCGCCGCAAACATGCGCGGGCAATGATCGACCTGTCCACGATGGTGGGGCGGGTCATCTCGCCGACGAACCGACGCGTGGCCGCCCTGCGGGATCGTGTCATTCATGCTGCGTCGGTGGTGCCCACGCTGAAGCGCTACATCCTGGAGATGCGGTTCAAGCCGATGCCGCGATATCACCAGGGCGCGGTCTTCCACGCCGAGCCGCCTTCGGAGGCCTCACCGACCGGCACGCTGTTCATCCAGCCCCGCGTCGACACGCGCGACCAACAGAACGTGCTGCTCGACGACGTGCTCGGCACCGGCTTCGCCGTGCTGTGCTGGAGCAACAATCTCCGCGCCGTGCTCGGTGATAAGGCATTTGACCGGCTGGAAAGCCCTGGGGGCCAAGTTCGTCGCGGTCCGGCCCATGACACAGCTGCACTGGGCCGGACAGGACGATCCCGACGTCGTCATCGTCGGCGATCGGACCGGTGCGCTCAAGTCGTGGTTCGACACCCACAGCGATTCCGTGCTGTTCCTGCGGCCCGACCGTTGCATCGCCGGTGCGTGCATCGCCCAACGCGCTTCAGAAATGAGCGAATCGCTTTTCGATGTCCTCTGTTTGACTCAGGGAGGAGGCAACGGTGTCCCTGGCTCTGTGCTGTATGTCCCACAGCCCACTACTGAACCTTCCCGGACCGTCGCAGGATCTCCTTGACGACATCAACGCGGCGCTTGCCGAGGCGCGAGAGTTCGTGTGCGACTACGATCCCGAGCTCGTCTTCATCTTCTCGCCGGACCACTACAACGGCTTCTTCTACAAGCTGATGCCGCCGTTCTGCATCGGCACCGCAGCCACCGGCGTCGGCGACTTCGGGACGCAGGCCGGGCCGCTCAACGTGGCCGACGATATCGCCACGCGAGCTGCGCGCAAGCGGTGCTGGATGCCGCTGTGGACGTGGCCATCTCGGCGGGCATGGAGGTCGATCACGGCACCGTCCAGCCGCTGCAGACGCTGTTCGGTGATGCCGCGACACGCCCGATCGTCCCGATCTTCATCAACTCGGTGGCGACGCCGCTGGGCCCGCTGAAGCGCGCGCGAGCGCTTGGTGCCGCCGTGGGCCGGTTCGCCGCGACACTGGGCAAGCGGGTGCTGTTGCTGGGATCTGGTGGACTGTCCCATGATCCGCCGGTGCCGACGCTGGCGACAGCACCGCCTGCTGCGCTGGAGCGCATCGTCCACGGCCGGCCCGATGACGCCCGAACAGCGTCAGGCGCGGCAGACGGCAGTGATCGGCTTCGCGCAGGAGTTCGCGCAGGGTCGGGGTCCGATGCATCCGCTGAACGCCGAATGGGATCACTGGCTGCTCGAACATCCTGGACAGAGGCGACCTGACGGAACTCGACACGTGGAAGAACGAGTGGATCGCACAGCAGGCCGGCAACTCCGCACACGAAATCCGCACCTGGGTAGCCGCTTTCGCCGCCCTCGCCTCCCAGGGGCGGTATGAAACGGTGCATCGCTACTACCGGGCGGCCCCGGAGCTGATCGCCGGATTCGCCGTCAGGACTGCGAGACTCACTGATGGGTGAGACATTCGACCATGTGCGTCGACGTGCTCGTCGTCGGCTCAGGCGGCGGCGGCATGACGGCGGCACTGGCCGCCGACGCATCAGGGCTGCGACACTCTGGTCGTCGAAAAGGCGCACTACTTCGGCGGTTCCACCGCGCTGTCGGGCGGCGGAATCTGGGTGCCCGGTGCGCCAGCCCAGCGCAGGGAAGGCTACAACCCGTCTCCGGACGGCGTCGTGGAATACCTGCGCCAGATCACCGGCGGCATCGTCAGCGACGCCCGGCTGCGGCGATACGTCGACGCCGCGCCGCAGATGATGGAGTTCCTGGAGAAGACGAGCCCGTGGTTCGAGTTCGTCTGGAAACCCGGCTACGCCGACTACTACCCGGAACTGCCCGGCGGCTCCGAGCGGGGCAGCACGATCAACGTGCCGGCCATCGACCTGCGCAAGCTCGGCGACGAGGAGCAGAACCTGCTTCAACCCTTGGCGTTGGCACCAAAGGGAATCTGGCTGGGCCCCAAAGACCTTCGCCTCTTCTACCAGGTGCGCCAGAACTGGCGCGGCAAAGCCGTTCTGGTGAAGCTGCTGTGGCGGATGTTCCGGGCACGCGTGTTCGGCGAGCGGATGGCGGCGATCGGGCAGTCGCTGGCGGCCCGGCTGCGCCTGGCGATGAAAGACCGCGGCATCCCGCTGTGGCTGGACTCGCCGATGACCGAACTGATCACCGACGCCGACGGAACCGTGACCGGTGCGGTGGTGGAACGCGACGGACGTGTGCTGCGCGTCGGCGCCCGCGGTGGGGTGATCCTCGCGACCGGCGGGTTCGACCACGACATCCAGTGGCGCAGGCAGTATCTGCCGATGCTGGAACAAGACTGGAGCTTCGGAAACCCGTTGGCCGATGGGCGACGGCATCAAGGCCGGCGAAAAGGTCGGCGGCTCCACCGATCTGCTCGACGAGGCGTGGTGGTTCCCGGCCATCTGCTGGCCCGACGGCCGGCTGCAGTTCATGCTCAACGAGCGGATGATGCCGTCGCAGTTCGTCGTCAACGGCGAAGGCAAGCGGTTCATCAACGAGGCCGCGCCCTACATGGATTTCGCGCACGCGATGATCGAGGGCCAGCGCTCAGGCGTGACCCACATCCCGTGCTGGCTCATCACCGACATCCGATCGTTCCACCGCTACGTGGTGGCCGGGCACCTGCCGATCCCGAAGGTTCCGTTCGCGCCGGTGCCGACCGGGCGCAAGGTACCCAAAGCGTGGCTGGAGTCCGGTGTTGTCAAGGAGGGCAACACCTGGGAGGAACTGGCGGCCGAGATCGGCGTGCCCGCCAGCGAATTGCGCAGCACGGCAGAGCGTTTCAACGAGCTGGCGCGCAAGGGCCACGACGACGACTTCAACCGCGGCGACAGCGCCTATGACAACTACTACGGCGACCCGACGCTGCCCAACCCGAACCTGTATCCGCTGACCAAGCCGCCGTACTACGCGTTCGCGATCATCCTCGGCGACCTCGGCACGTCGGGCGGTCTGCGCACCGACGAACACGCCCGGGTCCTTCGCGCCGACGACTCGGTGGTGGACGGCCTTTACGCCGTGGGCAATACGTCTGCTGCGGTGATGGGCCGCAGTTATGCCGGCGCCGGGGCCACCATCGGCCCGGCGATGACGTTCGGCTACGTGGCGGCCAAGCACATCGCCACCACATTCGATCGTTCGGTTGATTCACATCGGAAGGTAACGAAATGAAGATCTCGCTGTTCTACGAATTCCCCTTGCCGCGGCCGTGGGCACCGGACGACGAGCACCAGCTGTTCCAGGACGGCCTCGACGAAGTCGAGCTCGCCGACAAGGCCGGCTTCTCCACGGTGTGGCTGACCGAACACCACTTCCTCGAGGAGTACTGCCACTCGACGCGCCCCGGAGATCTTCCTGTCCGCAGCGAGCCAGCGCACCAAGAACATTCGGCTGGGCTTCGGGATCATGCACCTCCCGCCGGCCGTCAACCACCCGGCCCGGGTTGCCGAGAGGGTCGCGACTCTGGATCTCATCTCCAACGGCCGGGTGGAGTTCGGCACCGGCGAGTCCTCCTCGGTGGGCGAGCTCGGCGGATTCGGCATCGACCCCGCCGACAAGCGCGCGATGTGGGAAGAGGCGCTCGAAGTCGCGATCCGCTGCATGGTCGAGGAGCCGTTCACCGGATTCAAGGGCCAGCACGTCGAAATGCCGCCGCGCAACGTGGTTCCCAAGCCGCTGCAGAAGCCGCACCCGCCGGTGTGGGTGGCGTGCACCCGGCCGGCCTCGGTGCAGATGGCCGCGCAGCGAGGGTTGGGCGCGTTGAGCTTCGCCTACACCGGACCCGGCCCGCTCGCTGAGCGAGTCAACGGCTATTACAAGGAGTTCGAGGAGAACGGCGCACCCGTCACGCCACAGCCGAATCCCAACATCCTTGCCATCGGCGGCGACCTGTCGATGATGGTGGCGCCCACCGACGAGCAGGCCATCGAACGGCTCGGAGTGGGTGGTGGATTCTTCTCCTTCGGCATCATGCACTACTACATGACCGGCATGCACACGCCCGGACGGACGGGTGTCTGGAAGCGTCATCTCGAGGAGATCGAAAAAGATCCGACCGTCGTCTACGGCCCGGGCCGAGGCCCGATCGGCAGTCCCGCCACCGTGCGTGAGTTTCTGCGTGGCTACGAAGAGAGCGGTGTCGACGAACTGATCCTGCTGCTCACCCCGCGCACCCACGAAGCGACGATGGAGTCGATCGAGTTGATGGGCAAGGCACGTGCTGCCGGAGTTCATCGAGCGCGACGAAAAGGCGGTCGCGGAAAAGGCGAAGCGGCTGGAGCCGATCCTCGAGAAGGTCGAGGCCCGCCGGCCCGAGTCGAAGGCGCCGAAGTTCGACGAAAGCTACGCGTTCGGCGGTCTGCCGACCGGTCGCGAGAACTACACGGCGAACGAGGTGTCCCTGGCGATGGACGAGATGAACGCCGGTATCGAGCAGGCCGCCCAGAAGTTCGCGGAAGAAGGATGGGCCAGCAGGAACCCGGCTGCCGACCGGATGCGAAACTCATGAGCGATGGGACAGATTGACGACCTCTGGCGCTACGACGGGCGGCGCGTCGTGGTCACCGGGTGCGCGTCGGGCATCGGCGAGCACGTCGCGCGCCAGCTGGTCGAGCTCGGCGCCGAGGTCGTCGGCCTGGACCTCCGCGCACGCGAGGAGCGAAACAGCTCCAGCCCGACGTCGTTGCAGCTCAAGGAGTTTCACGAGGTCGACCTGGCCGACCCCAAGTCGATCGACCGGGCGGTGTCGGCGGTCGGCGGGCACGTCGACTCGCTGTTCAACGTCGCCGGGGTGTCGTCGGGGATCGGAAACCCGCTGCTGGTCACGACTATCAACTTCCTGGGCACGCGCCACCTCACCGAGGCGATCCTGCCGACGATGCCGCCCGGATCGTCCGTGGCTTGTGTTTCCTCCCTGGCTGCGGCGAACTACCTCGACCACACGGATGCCGTCGCCGGATTGCTGCACACCCGCTCGTTCCAGGACGGCATCGACTGGTGTTATCGCCACCCCCAGGAGCTGGCCGACGGGGGGTACCGGCTGTCCAAGGAAGCGATCATCCTATACTGCATGGCCAACGCGGTTCCGTTGGGTGCGCGTGGCATCCGCATCAACTGCACGGCTCCCGGCGTCACCGAGACACCGATTCTCGACCAGTTGCGGTCGGCGTACGGTGCGCAGTACCTCGACGACATTCCCAAGCCGCTGGGGCGGGTGTCCGAACCCGCCGAACAGGCGGCGGTGCTGGTGTTCCTGAACAGTCGAGCCGCGGGATACATCACGGGCCAGGTGCTGTGGGTCGACGGCGGTAACGTCGCGAGCCGTATCGCCGCAACGCTGGAAGGACACCACTGATGGCCAGCCTCAACGACTTTCGGCGCGTCGCCGACGACGTCCGCAACTGGGGTCGATGGGGTGACGACGACGAGTTGGGCACGCTGAACTTCATCACCGCGGACAAGGTCCAGGAGGCGGCCAGTCTGGTCAAACACGGCAAAGTCTTTCCACTCGGCGTCGACTTCGGATCGTCCGGCCCGCAAGGCGCGTTCCACTACCGGCAGAACCCGTTGCACGTGATGACGATCGACGGCGGTGACGCCAGCACCTTGCTCGAGTTCGGTCCGAAATGGTTGCAGAACCCCACGGCCGTCCAGCTGAGCGGATATTCCGCAAGCGGCCCAATGCGTTTCAACGACGACATGATCATCATGCCGCTGCAGGCGGCCACCCAGTGGGACGCGCTGTCGCACGTCTACTACGAGGACAAGCTGTACAACGGGTTTCCGGCCAGCTCGGTGACCAGCCTCGGTGCGTTCCACTGCGGCATCGACAAGGTCGACGGCAAAGGCATCACGTCACGCGGCGTGCTGCTGGACATCGTGCGATTGCGCGGGGTGGAGACGTACTGCGAACTCGGCGATCCGATCACCCCCGAGGAACTCGACGCGGCCGCGCGAAAGCAGGACGTCACGGTCGGCCGCGGTGACATCCTGCTCGTCCGAACCGGTTGGTGGGGAAGGTTTATGCAGACCGGCGACGGCAGCGAGCCGGGTGCCGGCCTCGACTGGCGGTGCGCGTCATGGCTGCACGACCATGACGTCGCCGCGGTGGCCGCCGACAACCTCATGGTCGAGAACCCGGTGTCGGGCGTCGACGGCGCGATCCTTCCGATGCACATGCTGTGCCTGCGCGACATGGGGCTGATGCTGGGCGAGTACTGGGACCTCACCGCCCTGGCCGCCGACTGCGCCGCCGACGGCGTCTACGAATTCCAGCTCGTCGCACCGCCGTTGCGCATCACCGGTGCCGTCGGGTCTCCGCTGAATCCGATCGCAATCAAGTAGGTAATCATGACGGCAAGCACATCAACAGCCGACGGCGCCACGGTCGCCCACCCAGAAGGACCGTTGGTCGTCGGTCTCGGCGGCACACTGCGGGAGAACTCGTCGACAGAACGAGCACTGCGTTACTGCCTCAGATCGGTGGAACAGCAAGGCGGCCGGACGAAGTTGTTCGCCGGACCCGACATCGACCTGCCGATGTACGCACCGCACGAATTGGACCGCACACCAAGAGCGGCACAATTGGTCAGCACGCTTCGGGAGGCCGACGCCGTCGTGGTGGCCTCGCCCGGATACCACGGCAGCGTGTCAGGGCTGATCAAGAACGCACTGGACTACTTCGAAGACCTGCGCGACGATCCGCGGGTCTACCTGGACAACACCCCGTGGGGCTGCATCACCTGCGCCTACGGCTGGCAGGCCGCCGTCGGCACGCTGACCCACTTGCGCAGCATCGGCCACGCGCTGCGGGCGTGGCCGACCCCGCTCGGAGTAGCGATCAACTCGGCGGACCGGATCTGGGACGAGAGTGGTGAATTGACCGACGAGACGATCAAGAGCCAACTCGAGCTGATGGCCACGCAGGTGCTGACCTTCGCGCAGTCGGCACGGTCTGCGTAGCGGGAGTTCGGGTGCAGATCCAGCACAAGACCGTCGAGGTCGACGGACTCGTCACGAGTTATCTCGAAGCGGGCCAAGGTGATCCGGTGGTCCTGCTGCACGGCGGCGAGTTCGGTGCCAGCGCGGAGTTGGGGTGGGAACACAACATTGCCGCGCTGGCCGAGCGGTATCGGGTGCTGGCCCCCGACATGCTGGGGTTCGGGCAGTCGGCCAAAGTCATCGACTTCAACGACGGCCGCGGCATGCGGATCAGACACATCGCCCGGTTCTGCGCCGTCCTCGGCGTGGATTCCGCGCATTTCGCCGGGAACTCGATGGGCGCGATCAACCTGTTCGTCGATGCCACGTCGGGGTCGCCGAAGTTGCCGATGCGCAGCATGGTGGCCATCTGCGGCGGCGGCGACATCCAGCGCAACTCGTACGTCACCGCCCTCTACGAGTACGACGCCACACTCGAAGGAATGCGCAGAATCGTCGAGGCACTCTTCTACGACCCCTCCTATCCCGCCGACGAGGCCTATGTGCGTCGCCGCTACGAGTCCAGCATCGCGCCGGGCGCCTGGGAGGCGTTGGCCGCGGCGCGGTTTCGGCGGCCCGGGCTGCCACCGCTGCCGTCGCCGTCGAGCGCCCGAGCCTACGATCGCATCGCCGTTCCGGTTCTCGTCGTCGAAGGGGGAGGCGACAAGCTACTGCCCGCCGGCTGGGCCCAGCAGATCGCCGGACGGATCGCCCATGGCCGTTCGGCAGTGATCGAGCGGGCGGGCCACTGCCCCCAGATCGAGCAACCCGAGGCCGTCAACTGGCTTCTGCTGGAATTCTTCGCCGAGCACAAGGCCGAGACTCACGTTTGGCAGACCCTTACTCGAACTTCATCGGCAGAACGTGAGTTTCGGCGCGAAGGGATAGCGGAATGACTGACGAACTAGCGGGAAAGGTCGCCATTGTCACCGGCGGGGCGTCGGGACTCGGCTATGCGACCGTCGAGAAGTTCGTCGCCGAGGGCGCCCGGGTGGTGATCGCCGACCTCGACGACGAGCGAGGCGAAGAGTTGGCTGCGGCATGCGGCGGTAACGCCCTGTTCCGTCGGGTCGACGTGGCGGACTCCGACCAGGTGTCCGGGCTCATCTCGGCGGCCGTCAAAGAATTCGGCGGCTTGCACGTGATGGTCAACAATGCCGGCATCTCGAGCAAGATGGCCAAGAGCCTGCTGCGCGACGACTTCGCCGACTTCCACCGCGTGATGTCCGTCAATCTGCTCGGCATCATGCTCGGCACCCGTGAGGCCGGCAGGCACATGTCCACCGCCGGTGGCGGGTCGATCATCAACGTGTCCTCGATCGGCGGTATCCAGGCCGGCGGCGGTGTCGCGACGTACCGCGCGTCGAAGGCCGCGGTGCTCTTCTTCTCCAAGTGCGCGGCAATTGAGTTGGCGCCGTATGCAATACGAGTCAACTGCCTGGCGCCGGGCAGCATCCCCACACCGATTCTGGAGTCCTCGGCCAAACAGCTCAGCGAAGAGGCGCGCGACCGATTCGTGAAAGCCTCCCGTCAGGCGATGCGAGACAACCGTCCGCTCGAGCGCGAGGGCACACCCGAAGACGTCGCGGAGGCGGCGCTGTACTTCGCCAGCGACCGCTCGGCGTATCTCACTGGAACCGTGCTTCCGGTCGACGGGGGAACCGTCGCGGGCCAGCCCGTCGCGCGCCGGCCGAAACCAGCGAATTGATTAAATCAATCGCTTGACTTAAACGATCGGCAGTGGTGAACTAGGGTCGTGACCACCGCCAGGGCCGTCCGGACCGAGCGTGCGAACGGTACGCGCGAGGCCATCCTGACCGCGGCCGAGAAGCTGTTCGCCGACCACGGTGTGTACGCGGTGTCCAACCGGCAGGTCAGCGAGGCTGCCGGGCAAGGCAACAACGCCGCCGTCGGCTACCACTTCGGCACCAAGACCGACCTCGTGCGAGAGATCGAGCACCGCCATCGCGTGCCGATCGAGCGACTGCGCGAACGGATGGTCGCAGAAGCCGGCGACTCCACCGAGCTGCGCGACTGGGTGGGCTGTCTGGTCCGCCCGCTGACCGACCACCTCGCCGAACTCGGCAACCCGACGTGGTACGCGCGCTTCGCCGCGCAGGCGATGGCGGATCCCGCCTACCACAAGATCGTCGTCCGGGATGCGCTGAGTTCCCCGTCGCTGGTGCAGGTCATCGACCGGATCAGCCGCTGCCTTCCCGATCTGCCAGAAGAGGTGCGTTCCGAGCGAAACGTGATGGCGCGCAACCTGTTGATGCACACCTGCGCCGAACGGGAACGCGCAATGTCGGAGAACGCGTCGTCGTCCCGATCAAGTTGGCAGGCAGCCTCCGTCGGCCTCATCGACGCGATCGTGGGCCTCTGGCTGGCACCTGTGACGCCCGCTGCTGAAAGAGCTCCAAGGTGAAAGTGATTGTCGACCAAGACAAGTGCGTCTCGTCTGGGCAGTGTGTGCTGAACTCGGCCGTGGTTTTCGACCAACGCGACGACGACGGCGTGGTGGTACTGCTCACCGAACATCCCCCGGCCGACGAGGAAGAGAACGCCCGCAAGGCGGCCGCGGCCTGCCCCGCACAAGCGATCTCGATCGAGGAATGAGAAAGGCGCAATGTCCGAAACGCTGACTCCGACGCCGACGGAATCGACCGCGGAGATCCCCGATTACCCGATGGAGCGCTCGCCCGCGTGCCCGTTCGCGCCGCCGCCGGAGGTACTCGAACTCGGCGCGCGCAAGGGTCTGAGCAGGGTCCGGATCTGGGACGGCAGCACACCGTGGCTGATCACGGGATACGAAGAGGCGCGGGCGCTGTTCTCCGACTCGCGGGTCAGCGTCGACGACCGGCGCCCCGGCTTCCCGCACTGGAACGAAGGCATGCTCGCGACCGTGCACAAGCGGCCGCGCTCCGTCTTCACGTCGGATGCCGAAGAGCACACGCGGTTTCGCCGGATGCTGTCGAAGCCGTTCACGTTCAAACGCGTGGAGGGTCTGCGGCCGGCGATCCAGAAGATCACCGACGAGCACATCGACGCGATGCTGGCCGGCCCGCAGCCGGCCGACATCGTCACGGCGCTGGCCTTACCGGTGCCATCCCTGGTGATCAGCGAAATGCTCGGCGTGCCATACGAAGACGCCGAGTTCTTCCAGCAGCACGCCAACATCGGGCTCGCGCGCTTCGCCACCGAAGAAGACAACGCCAAGGGTGCGATGGGACTGGCCAAGTACCTGGCCAACCTGGTGCGGGCCAAGATGGACGAATCCCGCCGAGGACGCCGTGTCCGACCTCGCCGAGCGGGTCAAGGCCGGCGAGATCAGCGTGCGGGAGGCGGCTCAACTGGGCACCGGTCTGCTGATCGCCGGCCACGAGACCACCGCCAACATGATCGGCCTGGGCGTGCTGGCCCTGCTCGAGCACCCCGACCAGCTGGCGATCGTCCGCGATACCGACGACCCGAAAGTCGTTGCGAGCGCGGTCGAAGAGCTGCTGCGTTACCTGTCGATCATCCAGAACGGGCAGCGTCGCATCGCCATCGAGGACATCGAGATCAGCGGCGAGGTGATCCGCGCCGGGGAAGGCATCATCATCGACCTCGCTCCTGCGAACTGGGATCCCAAAGCGTTCCCGCACCCCGACAAGCTCGACGTGCAGCGCTCGGACGCCGCACAACTGGGCTTCGGCTACGGCAGGCACCAGTGCGTCGGGCAGCAGCTGGCCCGCGCCGAGCTTCAGATCGTCTTTTCGACGCTCTTCCAACGGATTCCGACGCTTCGCTTGGCCAAGCCGATCGAGGAGATTCCGTTCAAACACGACAGACTCGCCTACGGCGTCTACGAACTGCCCGTCGTCTGGTGACCAGAACTTCAAGAGATTTCGACAACGGAGGTCAATGATGTCCACTTCAACCGCCCTATATCCGCCCGGTGGCTTCGGCGCGCCGAAGGACCGACATGGGCACGCGGTCGGCTCCGTCGGCCTTCCGCAAGGCACGGAAGTGTTCTCGGCCGACAACCACATCTCGCTGGCCGACGACATCTTCTACGAGCAGTTCCCCGACGACCTCAAGGACAAGGCGCCGCGGATCTGGTACGAGGACGGCGCGTACATGGTCGGGCGCAAAAAGGGGCAGACGTTCCTGCCCATTGACTTCAGCAGAGTGCTGATGCAGTACGACGACCTCGCCGGCGCCGCCACCAACAACATCGAAGCCCGCATCCGCGAACTGCACGAGGACGGCGTCGACAAGGAGCTCGCGTTCCCCAACGCCGTGCTCGCGCTCTTCCACTACCCGGACAAGCAACTGCGCGAACGGGTCTTTCGCATCTACAACGAGCACATCGCCGACCTGCAGGAGCGCTCGAACGGCCACTTTTACGGCGTCGGGCTGATCAACTGGTGGGACCCGCAGGGCACCCGGCGCACGCTCGAGGAACTGAAGTCGTTGGGCCTCAAGACATTCCTGATGCCGATCAACCCCGGCAAGGACGACGACGACAACGTCATCGACTACGGCAGCACCGCGATGAGCCCGGTGTGGGACGAGATCGAAGAGTCGGGACTTCCGGTCACCCACCACATCGGGGAGACCCCGCCGAAGACACCATGCGAGTTCAACAGCGTCGTCGTCGGCATGATGATCAACGTCGACGGTTTCCGGGAGGTGTTCTCCAAGTACATCTTCAGCGGAATACTCGACCGCCATCCGAAGCTGCGCATCGGCTGGTTCGAGGGCGGGATCGCCTGGGTGCCCTGGGCCTTGCAGGATGCCGAGCACCTGCTGGCGTCCTACCAGCACATGTTCAACCACCAGCTGGAGCACGACATCCAGTACTACTGGGACAACCACATGAGCGCGTCGTTCATGGTGGACCCCCTGGGCCTGCAGCTGATCGACCGCATCGGGGTGAACAAGGTGTTCTGGTCGTCGGACTATCCGCACAACGAAAGCACGTTCGGCTACTCGGAGAAGTCGCTGGCCGCAGTCGTCGAGGCGGTCGGCCCGGAGAACGCCGCCCGCATCTGTAGTGGCAACATCAAGGAGTTCTTGGGTCTGGCATGACGACTTCCGTGTGGGCGGACTCGTCTGCCCTTCAAATACCCGACGAACCGGACCGGGCCCGGATGTATCGCGAGGCCGGCGCGCGATTGCGGTCGGCGATGGCGGACGACGGTGTCGACGCCTTGGTTCTGCTGAGCAACAGCAACGTCGTCTACTCGACGGGCGCGGCTTGGCCTCTGCTCGACGCCGGTCTGTCGCACGTCGAGCGGCCGGTGGCGATTGTGCTGGCCGACGACGAGCATCCCCACCTGTTCATGCCGTTCCGCGAAGGTGCGTCGTCGGAGTCGCAGGTCCCTGCAGACCATCTGCATCCTCCGCTGTACCTCGAATTCGACGAAGGTGTCGAGCATCTCGCGCGTGTCCTGGCCGACCTGACCCCGCCGGGGGTGAGCATCGCGGTGGACGAGTTGACCGGCGCGATGGCCAGGGCGGGGGCCAGCCTGTTCCCCGCGGGTCCGGCGGTGGACGCCGCACCGGTTATCGGTGCGGCCAAGCTGGTCAAGACGGTCGACCAGATCGCATGCATTCGTAGGGCGTGCCGCATCACCGAGGAGGCGGCGGCCGAGGTGCAGAAGGCGCTGGCGCCAGGCGTCCGTCAGATCGATCTGTCGGCAGGGTTCGTGCGCCGAGCCTTCGAACTCGGCGCCACCACCAACATGCTCGAGGCGATCTGGCAGGTGATGCCTGACACGAAGGCCGACGGGGTGTGGACCACTCACGGCGACCTCGCGCTTCCGCTGCTGACCACCGAACGGGCCTTGTCGAAAGGCGACGTGCTGTGGACCGACGTCAGCATCACGTATGTCGGCTACTGCTCGGACTGGGGCCGCACCTGGGTTGTCGGACAGGAGCCGACATCGCGGCAACAAGACCAGTTTCGGCAGTGGCGGCACATCCTCGATGCCGTGCTGGACGTGACGAAAGCCGGTGCCACGTCGGGTGACTTGGCACGGGCCGCGATCGCCGCGAACGGCGGACGCAAGCCCTGGTTGCCGCATTTCTATCTGGGACACGGCATCGGCACGACCGCCGCCGAGACCCCGTTGATCGGCACCGATCTGGGCCAGGAGTTCGACGACAACTTCGTCTTTCCAGCCGGGATGGCGCTGGTTTTGGAGCCGGTGGTCTGGGAGGACGGCACCGGAGGTTACCGAAGCGAGGAGATCGTGGTCATCACCGAGGACGGCTGGATTCCGCTCACCGACTACCCCTATTCCCCTTATGGCGACTGAGGTTCTGCCCGACGATCGGGCGCTGCGCATCGGCCGACGGGAGCGGGCGTTCGCTCAGATGGACGCGCACGATCTCGACGTGCTCGTACTCGGGCGACAAGCCAACGTCCGCTACTTCAGTGGCGCACCGCAACTGTGGGTGGCCGGCACCCGGCCCTTCGGCCCGATCTGCACCGTTGTCCGTGCCACGGGCGAGATCTACCTCAACAGCACCTGGGACGAGGGGATGCCCGAGGACCTTCCGCACGACCACCTCTATGGCCTGGCCTGGAATCCGATGACGCTGATCTCGGTGCTGCAGAACATCGACGGGACCTCCACCGCCCGCAGGGTCGGAACCGACGCGCTCTCACCGACTTTCGCAAAGCTCTTGCCGATGGCGTTCCCGAATGCGGAACTGGTCGACGGCGAGGTGGCGATGCGGGCGGCGCGGCGCATCAAGACAGTTGAGGAAGTGACGGCCATCCGGGCGGCACTGCGAGTCGCTGAGAACGGGGTGGCGGCGGCGGTGACCGAGCTGGCGCCGGGGATTTCTGAGCAGTCGTTGGCCGGCGCGGTCTTGGAGGCGATGGCCGCCAGCGGCGTGAGCACGCCCGCCACCCAGGACGCGGCCTGGATCACGTCGCGAGAACATCCGTGGCGGCGGGCCAACGGTGACGGACGGGTGCAGCCCGGCGACTTGGTGGCGCTGAAGGCAGGCGTCCTCGCTGATGGGTACCTGGGCGAGGTCGGCAGGACGTACTCCGTTGGTGGTGCCGCCGAGGCAGCCACTCGTTCCCTGTATGAACGATCGAACGAATTGTGGGACAAGCTGATTGCGGCGTGCCGTCCCGGCGCGCTGGCCGCCGACTTGTTCGCGGCCTACGAGGCGGCCGGCGAGCCGCTACCGTCGATGCCTGTCGCGCACGGGCTCGGCTTGGGTTTCGACCCACCGGTGGTGACCCCGAGGCTGCCCGCCACCGCCGCTCGAGAGCGCCTCGATCCCGGCATGGTGCTCGCCGTCACCGGCTACGTATGGGAGCACGGAGTCGGGGCGGTGTTCAGCCGGGACGCGGTGCTGATCACCGCAGACGGACCGGAGTTGCTGACTCCGCGTTCCGTGACTGTCGGGATCAGTTGAAGGAGAGCGGATGTCGGACAGACCTTCAGCGGAGGAGATCATCCTCTACGAGAAGGACCCGAAGACCAAGATCGCGACGATCACGTTCAACCGTCCCGAGTTCCTCAACGCGCCGACGTCCGCGGCGCGGCTGCGGTACGCGGATCTGCTGCATGGCGCAACCGTCGACGACGACGTCAGGGTGGTGGTGATCCGAGGGGTCGGGGACGACTTCGGCAGCGGCGCCGACCTTCCCGAGTTCATGGAAGGCTCGGATTCGCCCGGTTTCCGGCTCGCGGAGTTGAGGCTCGCGGACGACGGCAGTGTGACGTATCCGCCCAAGGGGTCGTTTCGCTACGGTGCGACGATCGGCCAGTGGTTCGCGAACTCGCAAGCCGGCAACCGGCCGTTGCAGGAACTGAAGAAGATCAGCATCGTCGAGGCGAAGGGCTACTGCTACGGCTGGCACTTCTATCAGGCCGCCGACGCGGACCTGGTGATCTCGTCCGACGACGCGCTTTTCGGCCATCCGTCGTTCCGCTACTACGGGTGGGGTCCGCGGATGTGGACCTGGGTGCAGACGATGGGGCTGCGCAAGTTCCAGGAAATGGTGTTCACCGGCCGGCCGTTCACCGCAGGCGAGATGTTCGGTTGCAACTTCCTCAACAAGGTGGTGCCGCGCGACCAACTCGAGGCGGAGACCGCCAAGTATGCGCTGGCGTGTGCGCGTAATCGCCCTACCGACACCATTTTTGCGCAGAAGGTCTTCTTCGAGGTCGTCAAGCAGTTTCAGGGCGAGTACATGGGGAGCCTGCTGTCGGGGCTCTTCGAGTCGTTGGGGTCTCACATTCACCACGACGAGAGCGACATGGACATGCACGAGGCGCTCGACAGCGGCTTGGCAGACGCCGTCAACGACAACGACAGCAAGTATCCGCCGGACTTCCGGTTGAGCAAGTCGAACCGCAGAAAGACCGACTGAGCCGGTGGAGCCGCTGACCGGATACCTCGTCGTCGATCTGTCCACCGGAATCGCCGGCGCGTACTGCACGAAGCTGCTCGCCGACGGCGGTGCCACCATCGTAAAAGTAGAGACGCCGCAAGGTGATCCGTTGCGGAAGTGGTCGGCCTCCGGTGCGGCGATACCCGACAGCGAGGATGCGGCGCTGTTCACGTTCCTGGCATCCGGCAAGCACAGCGTGGTCGTCGACCCACACGATCCGGACGATGTCGCGTTGCTGGAGGAACTGCTGGCGGATGCCGACGCGCTGGTGTGGTCGCGAGGCTCGGAAGTCGCCGAGTCGCGCGGTCCCGACGCGATTCATCGCGCCCACCCGCATCTGACCGTCACGGCGATCACGCCGTTCGGGCTGGACGGGCCGTGGCGTGACAAGCCGGCGACGGAGTTCACGTTGCAGGCGTGGTCCGGCGGGATCGTCGGGCTGGGGCGCGGCGCGCCCGACCGGGCGCCCACGTACGTCGGTGGCCAGGTGGGGGACTGGCTCTCCGGCGCGTACGCCGCTGCCGCCACGCTGATTTCACGTGCTGGCGGCGGGGGCGAGCTGATCGACCTGTCCATGCTCGAGGCACACATCATGGGCCTCACCTACTATCCCGTGACCTTCTTCGAGATGCTCGGGCGCCCGTGGCGTGACGCGCGCAAGCTGACGGTGCCGGGCATCGCGCAGGCCAAGGACGGGCTGGTGGACCTCGGCTGCGGCACCGCGCAGCAGTGGTTCGACCTGTGCGTGATGATCGACCACGCGGAGTGGATCGACGAGGACTCACCGCTGACCATCACCGAGCAGGCCAACGAGAAATCCGACGAGATCTACGCGTGGGTGCTCGACCATACCGTCGACGAGATACGAGAACTGGCAACGGCTTTCCGTATTCCCAACGCCCCGGTGGGCAACGGCGCGAACCTCGAGTCCCTGGACCATTTTCGGGCGCGCGGGTCGTTCGTCGCCAACCCGCGGGTGGACTTCCGTCAACCCGGCCCGCCGTATCGCATGCAGCCGGAGTTCCTTCGGCCGCCGTCACCGGCGCCCGCGCTCGGCGAGCACACCGAGCACTACCGGCGAGATAGCAACCACGGTCGTGGATCCGGCCGGTCAACGACACTTGACGCTATTTCGGCGCAGCGGTTGCCGCTCAGCGGTATTCGTGTGCTGGACATGACGACGTTCTGGGCCGGCCCGTCGTGCACGCACATGCTGGGCACGCTCGGCGCCGACGTCATCCACGTGGAGTCCACCCGACGCCCTGACGGCACTCGCCTGATCGCCGGGATACCGGTCACCGAGGAGAACTGGTGGGAGAAGTCGCCGATATTCTCGGGCCTGAACACCAACAAGAGGGGTGTGACGCTAGACCTGCAGAACGCGCGGGGCCGGGAGGTTCTGCACCGGCTCATCGCCACCTGTGACGTGGTGGTCGAGAACTTCACTCCTCGGGTCATGGATCAGCTCGGCCTGGATTTCGCTGCGGTGAAAGCACTTCGGCCGGACGTCGTCATGGTGCGAATGCCCGGCTTCGGCCTCGACGGGCCGTGGCGCGACAACCCTGCCTTCGCCTACGCCATCGAGGCGGCGGCAGGATTGAGCTGGCTGACCGGCTATCCCGACCGGCCTCCGTACGAGCCCTACTCGGTCGGGGACCCGAACGCGGGCGTGCATGCCCTCAACGGGCTGCTGCTGGCCTTGGAGCATCGGCGCCGGACCGGTGAGGCGGTGCTCGTCGAAGCGTCGATGGTGGACGCCGCGATCAACATCGCCGCTGAACAGGTCATCGAATACACCGCATACGCAGCGCTGCTGCAGCGGGCCGGCAACCGCGGACCGACGGCTGCGCCGCAAAACCTCTACCAGACAGCCGATATCGACGAGTTCGGTCGCGCCGACTGCTGGGTCGCCGTCGCCGTCGCGACCGACGACCAGTGGATGGCACTACGACAGGCCATCGGCAACCCGGCGTGGGCGTCGAGCCCCGACCTGTTCTCCGGCAGCGGGCGGCGCGAGCACCACGACCTCATCGACAAGCACCTGACGGCATGGTGCGCGAAGCAGTCCGGCGACGAGATCGTCACGCGGCTGTGGGAGGCGGGTGTGCCAGTGGCCAAAGTCATGCAGCCGCACCGGCAGACGGAGATAGCTCAACTCGCGTTCCGGAAATTCTTCGAGGACGTGGCACATCCGGTGAACGCCACCACTTTACACAGCACCCTGCCGATGAGGTTCTCGGCCGGACCGCACCGGATCCATCGACGGCACGCGCCGCTGCTCGGAGAGCACAACCGCGAGGTGCTGGCTGAGTTGGGTTTGGCCGGCTCCGAAATCGACGAGCTGGAAGCGCAGGGTGTGATCGGGCGAACGCTGGCGACGTAATCAGCCCGCCGAATGGCCAGTTATGACACGGTTTTCGGCCGAAACCGTGCAATAAGTGGCCGTTCGGCGGTTACGAAGCAGGCTTGTTGTATCCCGGTTCGCCCAACTTGGCGCGGATAGCGCCCCACGGATCGGCATACTTGCCGGGCGACTTGTAGTACGCGCCCTGCCGTTTGACGAACATCCGTGCGAGCGGAACGAGCAGCCGCAGCAGGTAGCGCTTCCACCCGGTCCTCGCGCGCATCTCCGCGACCATGTCGTGCCACGAATAGTGTTGGAACGACAGCGCTTCCTGGGCTCGGGTGGGGTCCATCCAGTCGGTGACGAACCAGTCGTCCTCGCTGTCCGGTTTTCCCGGCCGACCCGGGGGCAGGGCGCCGGGCAGGCCGCGGGCCGCCGCCAGGGCGGGGCCGACATCGCCCTGCCTGACCTTGTGTGAGTCGTCGCCGGCGATCAACAGGATCTCGCCCACGACGTCGGCGGTGGTGGCGTTGGCGAATGCGGTTGCGACGTCGCGAACGTCGACACTGTGCATGCGTCCGTCGCTGGGCAGGCAGCTTTCGAAGAACAACGCGTCCGTGCTGAACGGCATCGCGTTGGGGTCGGCGCTGAGCACTCCACCGAGTCGCAGTACCACCCACGGCAGGCTCGAGGCGCGCACCAGTTCCTCGGCTTCGAGTTTGGTCCCGCTGTACAGGTCCACCGCGCGGGTCGGGCTCTCGGCGGTCAGGATGTCGTGGTGGCGGTGGGGGTTGCGGGAGCCGAACACGGCATTGCTCGACGCCTGCACGAAACGCGGCGGTTTCGGCTGTGCTTCGGCCGCGCGCACCAGCGTCTCTGTGGCGCCGACGTTCACCTTCCGCGCAGCCGCGGGATTGCGGTAGATCCCGGGCGGGATGATCGCGGCCAGGTGGATGATCGCGGCGGGTGACACCTCGGACAGCAGCCGGTCGACGTCTGCCGAATTCGTCAGGTCGACCCATCGGATCTGCACACCGGCCGGCAGGGCCTCCGCCTTCTTGAGGTTGGCCGGGGTCTCGATATCGGCGACCACCACCCGGCGGCCGTCGGCCGCCAACCGCTTGACCGTTTCGGAACCGACCAGACCGAGTCCACCCGTGACCAGCACAGCCTCTGACATGCGTCTCCTAGAACCGGGCGGTTATCTCATTCTCGAAAACGGAGAGTAGCATATCCGCAGTTGAGAACACCGCCGGGTCTCTGTACGTGATGAGCGATGCCTGGTAACAGTGACGTGGTGGGACTCGTGAAGACGCTGCGCCGGGCGCGGCTGGTCGCACCATTGCGGCCGGACAGATACCTGCGGATGGCTGCCGCGATGCGGCGCGAGGGCATGTCGGCGATGGTGGGATTCGCGGCGGCCGCTGCGCGGTGCCCGGATCGGGTCGGGCTGATCGACGAGATCGGGACGCTGACGTGGAAGGAACTCGACGAGCGCATCGACGCGTTCGCGGCGGCGCTGCAGGCGTTGCCCGGCGGGGCGCCGGAGCAGATCGGCGTCATGTGCCGCAACCACCGCGGCTTCGTCATGGCGCTCGTGGCGGCCAGCCGAATCGGCGCCGACGTGCTGCTGCTGAACACCGCATTCGCGGCACCCGCGCTGGCCGAAGTGGTCGAGCGCGAAGGGGTGGACGCCATCGTGTACGACGAGGAGTTCACCACCATCGTCGAGCGCGCGTTGGAGAACAACCCCGATGCGACGCGGATCCTCGGATGGAACGACGGCGCAACGGGTTTGACGGTCGAGAACCTCGCCGACAAACATGCGGGCCAACATCCGCAACGCACCGGGCGCAAGAGCAAGATGATCTTGCTGACCTCGGGCACCACGGGAACGCCCAAGGGCGCCAAGCCCGCCTCCAGCGGCGGTGCCCGGGAACTGCAGGCGCTGCTGGACCGGGTGCCGTGGCGCGCCGAAGAGGCCACGGTGATCGCCGCGCCGATGTTCCACGCCTGGGGCTACTCGCAGTTGTTGTTCTCCGCGCTGATGGCCTGCACGATCATCACGCGGCGCAAGTTCGATCCCGAAGCCACGCTGCAACTCGTCGACCGCCACCGTGCCACCGGGTTGGCGGTGGTGCCGGTGATGTTCGACCGCATCGTGGAACTGCCCGACGACGTCCGCAACCGTTACAGCGGAAGATCATTGCGGTTCGCCACCGCGTCCGGTTCACGCATGCGCCCCGACGTCGTCATCAAGTTCATGGACCAGTTCGGTGACGTGATCTACAACAACTACAACGCCACCGAGGCCGGCATGATCGCGACCGCGACCCCGCAGGATCTTCGAGCGGCACCTGAGACCGCCGGAAAACCCGTCTACGGCACGGAAGTACGGATTCTGGACGAGGACTTCAACGAGTTGCCCGTCGGCGAAGTAGGGCAGATCTTCGTCCGCAGCGGCACCCTTTTCGAGGGTTACACCTCAGGTGCGACGAAGAACTTCCACGACGGCTTCATGGCGTCGGGAGACGTCGGCTACCTCGATGAAGCGGGCCGTCTGTTCGTGGTCGGCCGTGACGACGAGATGATCGTCTCCGGCGGTGAGAACGTCTACCCGATCGAGGTCGAGAAGATGCTCGTCAGTCATCCCGAGGTGGCAGAGGCCGCGGTGATCGGCGTCGACGACGAGCAGTACGGGCAGCGGCTGGCTGCGTTCGTCGTATTGGAGAAGGGTTCCGGCACCACAGCCGACGACCTCAAGCTGTACGTCCGCGAAAACCTCGCGAATTACAAAGTACCGCGCAGCATTTCGGTGCTGGAGGAGCTGCCGCGCGGCAACACCGGCAAGGTCCTCCGCAACGAGTTGCAGTCTCTGGCCGGCTAGGAAGCCGGCCCGGGCGCGGTAGCCGGGGCCATCGCGGTGTCGACCGTGGCCGGATCACCGGAGAATCCCGCCGCACGCCGGATTTCACCGAATGCGTGGACCATCGCATCGGTTGCCTCGTGCACGTCGTCGAAGGTCTGGTCATCGGAGAGCACCGCGATGTCGACTTGGTCGACGTAGCTCCAGACGGTCATGTTGAACGCGCTGCCCGCGGAAAGCACACCGACAGAGTAGATCTCACTGACAGGCGCACCCCCGATGTGTCCCCGCTCCCGCGGACCGGGCACGTTCGACACCGCCACGTTCATCAACCTGTTGTGCGCGGTCCGCTTTCCCTGGCTGCGGAACAGGGGCGGGGCCAACGGCGGCGGCAGGTAGTCCATCAATCGGCCCTGCAGTTTCGGGCCGAGCAGTTCGTTCTCTTCCTTGGCGATGGCGGTGGCGCGCGACGTCAGGCGAATGCGCTCGCGCGTGTCGTCGATGTGCACTGGCAGCGACACGACGAGGCCGCCGATCTCGTTGCCGGTGATCCGGTTGGGTGTGCGGTCGGTGGCGATCGGCACCGTCGCGATGATCGGCCGGTCGGCCCGGCCGTCGTAGCGCAGCAACAGTTCCCGCAGCGCTCCAGCCGCCATGGCCAGCACCACGTCGTTGAACGTCACGCCAAGGCGTTTCGCGGTCTCTTTCACTTCGGCCAGCGACAGCGTCGCGGTGGCGAACGTGCGCACCGGCGACACCACGTGATTGAGAAACGTCGGCGGCGCATTGAAGGGCTTGGCGATGTCCGGGTCGTCGGGCCGCTCGCGGGCGCGCCGGCGCACCCGCGCAACGCCGCGCGCCGCGTCGCGAATCAGGCGGGGGAGTTGCGCCATCTGGTGGAAGTGGTCGAGCTGGGCCTCCCACAGCAGTTCGGATTTCGACGGCGGGGCACAGCCGTCGGGAAGGTCGCGTTCGTGCGGGGCCGAACCGCTCAGGTCCATCAACCGCGCGAGCAGGTTCGCCGAGGCCACCCCGTCGGCCAGCGCATGGTGCACCTTGCCGATCAACGCGAAACGGCTTTCAGCCATCCCCTCGGCGAAGTGGAACTCCCACAGAGGCCGGGAGCGGTCCAGCGGCGTGCTCGCAATCTCACCGATGAGCCGGTCGAGTTCGCGCCGTCCCCCGGGACTGGGCACGTGCACGCGCCTGAGGTGGTAGTCCAGATCGACGTCGCAGTCCTCCAGCCACATCGGGTGGTGCAACCGCCATGGGATGTTCACGAGCCGGTACCGCAGTGGGTCCAGAAGGTGCAGCCGGCGTTCGATGGTGCGACGGAACACCTCGAAGTCGAACTCACCGTCGAAGTCCGCGGCGTTGACGATCGCCACTTTCAGCGTGTGGGTGTGCAGGTTGGGTGTCTCGCTGTACAGCAGCATGGCGTCCATGCCGTTGAGTCGCTTCATGGCCACCTCGTTTACTTCAGCAGCTTCCATCGAAGCACTCGCGTGGCCGATTTTGGTCGGCGACCGCCAGATTTTGCAGTGGATGAAATCGCGGCCTCAAAAATCTTCTAACGGCCGGAGAACGTGATTCTCGGCTATGAACGCACGAATCCGTATGCGCAGAAATCCCATACTTCGTCGGCGGTGATCGGATGGGGAGCGCCGTCCTCCGCATCGGCGCTGGACTGCGCGGCGATGAACATCACCGTCTGCATTGTCATCGCCGCCATCCGCCGCGGGTTGATGTCCGCACGCAGTTCGCCCGCGGCGTCGGCCTTCTCCATCAACTCTGTCAGCAACGCATGAAGTGGTGCATGAGCGGTTTTGACCTCGGACGGATGGGAAACCAGCAACCTCGGGGCGAAGTCGGTGAACAGCGGGCGCTTCGCGTTGGGATCTGGCCGGGAGGTCTCGAACAACAGGTGGACGGCGACCTTCAGCCGCTCGAGCGGGTCGGAGTGGCCATCCGTGGCGGCGCGAATTTGGTCGGCCGAGCGGCTCAGCGCGTCCTCGAACAGCGCCAGCAGGAGCTCGTGTTTGCCGTCGAACTGCAGGTAGAAGCTCCGCAGAGACTGGCGGGAGCGGTCGACGACCTCCTGGACAGTGAAGTCGGTGCTGCCCTTCTCGATGATGATGGCCTGCGCGGCATCGAGAAAACGCTGAACTCGTTGTGCCGCACGCAGTTTCGCCGTCTTGATGGAACGTTCGACCGCGCGCTGCTTCCAGGCCGGCTCCTCGCTCGGGCTGGTCACCGGCTGCTCGAATGCGTGCAGTGGGCGGAGAACATGAATGAACTGTACCGGAGAACGGTGTGCAAACCTGGTCTCGGAAGCCCCGCTGGCGCACGTGTCCGAGATTGTAACTTTCGCATGATGAGAATAGTATTCTCTGGAAGCCGCTTGAGGAAGGCTTTCGTCCATTGATGATCCCGTTGAGCGTCAGGCGGAGCTGGCCGCGGCGACGGCAGCTCAGCCGGCCGGGTCGGCCGGTGCGCAGACTCGTGGTGCTCTGGTGCGGTCCGCCCGACGGCGGATCACAGGTCGACGAGCCGGGGCGCTGATCCTCTCCTGCGCAGCTCCGCGCCGGCCTCGCGCGTGAGTTCGCGGGTGCTGCCCAGCAGCGCGTCCAGCAGCAGGACCCGGCGCACATGGCGATGCAGCTCGTGCTCAGCCGTGAACCCGATGCCGCCGAGTACCTGCTGGCAGTGCCGCGCCGCGGTGAGGGCGGCCTGTCCCGCGGCGGCCTTGGCGAGCAGCGAACCGAAGTCGTCGCCGGCAGCCTGCAACGTCGCCTCGGCCCCTTCGACGGCGACGAGCGTCTCGGCGAGCCGGTGGCGGATCGCTTGAAACGACGCGACCGGACGTCCGAATTGCACGCGATCCAGCGCATGCTGGCGCGCAAGTGACAGCATGGCTCGGCTGGTACCAACAAGCCACCAGCCCAACGCTTTTCGGCCGTCGGCAAGCGGCACGTCGGCGCCTTGCGGCACCCGGCGCACGGGTAGCTCCCCGGCCAGCGCCGAGCCGGGCCCTTCAGCTCGCTCCCACACCACCCACGAGCCGCCCGCGAACGGCAGCGGCACCGTATCCCCACCCGGGCGTCCCGCTTCGTTGAGTACGACGTCGTTGAGCACGGGTGCGTGGCTACCGGTTTCGCCGAGAAGCTTGAACACCAGACGGGATTGCCGTGTCGGGCATTTCGTCGAGCATGTCGAGCCAGCCGAGCTCGGCCAGGGCCTTGTCGAGTTCGGAGCCCGACGACGTCGCCATGGTCTTGCGCATGGTCTCGGTGAGGAGATCGAGGTCGGCGGTGTCCACGATCACTCCTTCCCGAGGTCGAGAAGCCGGCGGGCGATGATGTTGCGCTGGATCTCGGCGGTGCCGCCGTAGATCGTGGCCGCACGCGAGTAGAGGAACTCGGTGCGCCACGACGTGTCGTCGAGTTCGATGGCGCCAGGCAGCAGATCGCGCACGGTGTCGTACATCTTCTGTTCGGCGGTGGCCAGCAGGACCTTGTCGATCGAGGTCTCCGGCCCCAGGCGCGCGCCGTCGGCGAGCCGGTGCTGGGTGGCGCGGGACCGGCAGCGCAGAGTGTGCAGCGCCAGATACGCCGAACCGAGCTCGGCGTCGGCGGGCTCGTCGGTTTCCGAGATAAGCCGGTCGAATCTCGAGTACAGATAAGCGATTCGCTGCCAGAAGCACGTCGAGCGCTCATAGGGCAGCAGGTCCATCGCCAGCTGCCAGCCGTCACCCGGCTTGCCCAGCATCCGGTCGCCGGCGACGACCACGTCGTCGAAGTACACCTCACAGAACTCGTCGACGCCGTGCATGGTGCGCAGCGGCCGAACCGTGATGCCAGGTGTGTCCATGTCGACGAAGAACGCGGTGATCCCGGTGTGGCCGGGCGCCGTACGAGTGAGCAGGATGCACCGTTGCGAGTACTGCGCGAAGCTGGTCCAGACCTTCTGCCCGTTGACCACCCAGTCGTCGCCGCGCGGGACGGCGCGGGTGGACAGCGAGGCCAGGTCACTGCCGGACCCCGGCTCGGAGAAACCCTGGCACCACTGCTCGCGCCCGGACAGCAGCCGCGGCACCATCTCCTTTGCGAGATCGGCTGGGGCGTAGTCGATCATGGTCGGTGCAAGGACCTCGACCATCGAATACGGGCCGGGTTCGGCCAGGCCGCGTCCCACGACCTCTTCCCCGACGATCGCCCGAAGCATCGCCGGCCCACCCAGGCCGCCGACTTCCACTGGCCAGCCGTAGCGCATCCAGTCGGCGTCATACAGCGCGCGGTGGACCCGGGCCAGCTGTTTCATGTGGCCTTCGAGCGAATGATCCGGACCTGGTGTCAGGTCGTTCTCGTCGAGCCACGCCCGCAGGCCGGCCCGGAACTGCTCGACATTGTCTTCGCGCAAGCGGCTCATCCGACCTTCATGCAGGGGGACGGCCGACCGCGTGGGGGCGGCCTGAGTCGTGAACTCCGCTGCGCCGGATGAACGTCATGGCGCGGGTCCGCAGCCGCCAGCCGTCCTCGGTGCGCACGTATGTGTCGCGGTAGTAGCCGATGCGCATGTCGTGGGTGGCGTGGTCGATGAAACACAGCGGCTGGGTGCCGGTGGCGGCGTCGCCGTCGAGGTCGACCAATGCGGTGCCGGTGAGGAACAACCCCTTCGGTGCGGCGTCCACGAGTACCGGAAACCGTTCCAGCGCATACGTTTCGCCGAACGCGCTGTACGTGCCGTCGGGCGTGAACACCTCCAGCAGCCCGTCGATATCCTGCTGGGTGATGGTGACCGCGTACTTGGCCAGCAGCTGCTGGATCTCGACGATGTCCTCAGTTGGAGTTGGCATAGATCTTGCCGCCCTTCATGACAAAGCTGACGTTTCGCGTAACCGTGATGTCTGACAACGGATCTCCCGGCACGGCGATGACGTCGGCGAGCTGTCCCTCGGCGAGTCGGCCCCGGTCGGTGACGTTGATCAACTCGGCTGCGGTGGTGGTCGCAGCCCGAAGCACGTCCGCGGCAGGCACACCCCAGTCGACCAGCGTGACGAGTTCGTCGGCGTTGCGGCCGTGGGGGATGGCGGGCGCGTCGGTGCCGACGGCGAGCTTGACCCCGGCTTCGTAGGCGGCCTTGATGGACGTGCGGGCCTTCGGGAACATCTCGGCTGCCTTGTCCTGCAGTTCCTTCGGTGCCTTCGAGACGTCCATACCCTCTGCCAGCCGCCTCGTGGTGACCAGGAAGGTGTCGTGTTCGACAAGCATCGCGATCGCGTCGTCGTCGATGAGAAAGCCGTGCTCGATGCAGTCGATGCCGGCGGCCACGGCATGCTTGACCGCCTCGGCGCCGTGGGTGTGCGCGGCGACCCGCAGGCCGCGACGGTGCGCCTCGTCGACGATGGCCCGCAGTTCGTCATCCGAATAGTGCTGCGCCCCAGGCTCTCCCGTCAGGGACATCACGCCACCCGAACAGCAGACCTTGATCAGCTGGGCCCCGTGCTTGATCTGGTAGCGGACCGCCTTGCGCACCTCGTCGACACCGTTGGCGATGCCCTCCTCGACGCTGAGCTCCAGAACGTGTGGCGCGAACGCGGCGAACATCGTCGGATCCAGATGCCCACCCGTCGGGGTGATCGCATGACCGGCCGGCACGATTCTCGGACCCTCGATCCATCCCGCGTCGATCGCCTTACCGAGCGCGACATCGAGCAGATAGCCGCCGGTCTTCACGAACAGGCCGAGGTTGCGCACGGTGGTGAAGCCTGCGCGCAACGTGCGACGGGCGTTGCCGACAGCGCGCAGCAGCCGCGTCGGCGGATCGTCCTGAACCTGGGAGAGTCCCGGCGTTTCGCCGCGTCCTCCCATCAGGAGGTTGACCTCCATGTCCATCAGCCCGGGCAGCAGGATCTGCTCGCCGAGATCGATCACGTCGCCTTCGTCGGCGGAGCTTCCCAGACCGACGATGCGGTCGTCCTCGATCCGCAGGACGCCAGGCCGGACGATCTCGCCCGCGTCGACGTCGAGCAGCCCAGCGGCCTTGAGCGTCAGCACGCGATGAGCCGCTTGCGCGAAGAGCAGACCAGCAGCGATGAGCCGCTTGCGCGGAGAGCTAAGGACACCGTCAGATCACCGGCTCCTTGATGCAGTCGACATAGGTGGCACCGCTGTCGGGCACCTTGGGTTGCTTCCACGCCTCGATCGGGAACGACACCGTGATCAGCGACTGCATCATGTGCATCAGCGTGCGGGCATCCTCGGGCAGATCGTCCAACGGGAACTTGTCACAGTAGGCGATCACGTCGTTCATCCGTGGGAAGGCGGCGTCGTAGAAGGCCTGCATCTCTGCCATCGTCGACGACAGCCGCTTGGCGTAGCGCTCGGGCTCTGTGGCCAGGTCCCAGTCCAAATGCGGCTCCAGGTCGGCGAATTCAGACGGTAGCGCCATTGCGGGCCTCCTTCGCGCCATTGTTGCGGTAGTTGTTCACGTAGCCCTCGGCCACCTTGTGCAGATTACGGATGAGGATTTCCTGGTCGCACAACAGGAACTCGCTCACAACCTTGGTGCCGATCATGGTCTGCGTCGCCTCCAGCGTGTTGGCGTCCTGAAGCGCGTACTCCTTGAACGTCACCGCGGCGAGCTCCTGAGCCAACCGTTCGCGAGCGTTCCTCGGCGGCACGAAGTACAGGCTGCACTCGAAGATGTGCTTGTCGACGGCGGTCGGCCAGTAGTGATAGGTCAGGTACCAGCCGGGCTGCCAGATCAGCAGCATGAAGTTCGGGAAGAAGTGCCAGGAATCGATTCCCCACTGCGACGCTTTGGCCGGGTTGACACCGGGCGGCAACGTGAGCTTCTCGATGACCTCCGGGGGATCCCATGGGCCGAACAGGCCGCTGCGCAGCACCCGGTCCATCGGCTTCACCATGTTCAGGTCTGCCGGCGGCGACTGACCGCCCCAGACCGAGATCATGCCGTGCGGGCCCTCGATGTCGTAGTGCAGCGCCTCGAAGCCGTACTTCATGATCTTGGCGGCTTCCTCTGGGGTGTACTGCTTTTGGTGCAGCACCGGAGCGTGGTAGAACTCGACGAACGCGTCGATGAACAACTTCCAGTTGCTGCCCACCTCGGCTCGATAGGAGTAGACCTCGGTCATCTCGCCGAAGGGATAGCCCTCGATGCCCTTGGCAAGCGGCCCGAGATAGTCCGTCAACGGCTGGGCGCCGTCGTCGAAATTGATGAAGACGAACCCTTCCCACACCTCGCAGCGCACCGGCTTGAGCCCGAACTGGCTCTTGTCGACGTCGAAGAACTCGTCTTCCTGCTGGATGAAGGTCAGCTCCCCGTCGAGGCTGTAGCGCCAGGCGTGGTACTTGCAGGTGAACTGCCGGCAGGTGCCCGACGTCTCCTCGTGCGGGAAGTCGTTCCATACCAGCTTGTTGCCGCGGTGGCGGCAGATGTTGTGGAACGCCTTGACGGAGCCGTCCTTGGTCTTGACCACGATCACCGACATGCCGGGGCCGGCCGACGGGAGTTCCTTGGTGAAGTAGCTGCCGGTCTTCGGTAGCCGCTCCACTCGGCCGACGTTCAGCCAGGTCTTCTTGAAGATCGCCTCGCGCTCGGCTTCGAAGTACGCCGGGTCGACGGAGTCGGTGTAGTCGACCGGCGCGGTGCCGAGTTCCGGATAATGTTGTGTCCAGCTGCCTTCGGCTGGTTTTGCGAAGTGTGGCAACGATCTACCCTTTCTGTTCGAGCTCGACGCCAAAAGTTTTCAAGGCCATGGCCACTGTGATGTAGCAGCCGACTGTGAAGACGAAGTCCATTCGCTGTCGCTCATCGAGGCGCTCGCCCAGGGCTGCCCACGTTTCGTCGGACAGTTCGTATCGGTCCATCAGCTCGTCGACCCCGGTCAGTATCGTGCGGTCGAACTCGTCGGCGGCTTCGCCGCGCTGGACCCCGGCGATCTCCTCCTCGGTGAGTCCTTCGCGCATGCCGAGCTTGACGTGCTGAACCCACTCGTACTTCGAGTCGGTGCGATGCGCGACCCGCAGAATCGCCAGCTCCCGGAGCCGCGGCGGCAGCGTCGAGCGGAACAGCAGGTGCACGTTGAACTTGAGGAATTCCTTGGTCAGCGCGGGGTGGCGGACGAACGTCGTGAGGATGTTGCTCGCGTCGTCGGGGTTGCGCCGCTCTGCGGGAAGCATCACCGCGAGGGCCTGCTGGACCGCGTCGTCCCACTGGTCCGCCGGCAACGGGGACACCCGCACAGTCCGCCTCCTCTCGAATCTGAGAATCAGGTTCTCCGATTTCGCCTAACAGGTTTCCATGTTTCCCGCGATCGGTCAACAACGGGCAACTATTTGTCGGCTTCTACACCGCCAGCAGACGCAAAAGCCCCCGGTTGGACCACGTGGTCGGAGACTTTGCGTCTGCTCGCGGCGGCTACAGACGTTGATTCTCGCAGCTTGAGAAGCTAGTTTTCAAAGTAAGAGAACGGACAGTGACGTCGAAGCTTCTGTGGGAGGAGCGCAATGAACAAAGACGACATGATTTTGATCAGCGTGGACGATCACATCGTCGAACCGCCGGACATGTTCAAGAACCACCTTCCGAAGAAGTACATCGACGACGCACCCCGGCTCGTGCACAACCCGGACGGATCCGACACCTGGCAGTTCCGCGACACCGTGATCCCCAACGTCGCGCTGAACGCCGTCGCCGGGCGGCCGAAAGAGGAATACGGGCTGGAACCGCAGGGCCTCGACGAGATCCGGAAGGGTTGTTACAACGTCGACGAGCGGGTCAAGGACATGAACGCCGGCGGCATCCTGGGATCGATCTGCTTCCCCTCGTTCCCCGGCTTCGCCGGACGGCTGTTCGCCACGGAGGACCCGGAGTTCTCGCTGGCGTTGGTGCAGGCGTACAACGACTGGCACATCGACGAGTGGTGCGGGGCGTATCCGGCCCGGTTCATCCCGATGGCGCTGCCGGTGATCTGGGATGCCGAGAAGTGCGCCGACGAAGTTCGTCGCGTCTCCAAGAAGGGCGTGCACGCGCTGACGTTCACCGAGAACCCCGCCGCGATGGGTTATCCGAGTTTCCACAACGAGTACTGGAACCCGCTGTGGAAAGCGTTGTGCGACACGAACACTGTGCTCAACGTGCATATCGGGTCGTCGGGCCGACTGGCGATCACCTCGGCGGATGCGCCGATGGACGTGATGATCACGCTGCAGCCGATGAACATCGTGCAGGCGGCAGCCGACCTGCTGTGGAGCAAGCCGATCAAGGAGTATCCAGATCTGAAGGTCGCGTTGTCCGAAGGTGGCACGGGGTGGATCCCGTACTTCCTGGAGCGCGTGGACCGCACTTACGAGATGCATTCGACGTGGACGCATCAGAATTTCGGCGGCAAGGTGCCGTCCGAGGTGTTCCGCGATCACTTCCTGACCTGCTTCATCAGCGACCCGGTAGGCGTGCAGCTGCGTAATTTCATCGGCATCGACAACATCTGCTGGGAAGCCGACTACCCGCACAGCGACTCGATGTGGCCGGGCGCCCCGGAGGAACTCTGGGAGGTGCTCACGGCCAACAACGTGCCCGACGACGAGATCAACAAGATCACCTACGAGAACGCGATGCGCTGGTACTCGTTCGACCCGTTCGGCCATGTCCCACGCGAGCAGGCGACGGTCGGGGCGCTGCGCAAGGCCGCCGAGGGCCACGACGTGTCGATCCGGGCGCTCAGTCACCACAAGGAAAGGGCGGGCTCGTCGTTCGCGGACTTCACCGCGAATGCAAAGGCGGTGACCGGCAACAACGACTGAGCCGGCGCCGGATGCGCCGGTGCATCAACGGAATTAAGGAGATTTTGTCGTGCCCGGCGCGGGAATGAGTTTCGAGCTGACCGACGACCAGGAGCTGATCCGCAAGTCGGTCGCTGAACTGGTGGCGAGGTTCGACGACCACTACTGGATGGAAAAAGACCTCGCGCACGAGTTTCCCCAGGAGTTCTACGACGCCATCGCCAAGGGCGGCTGGCTCGGCATGACCATCCCGGAGGAGTACGGCGGACACGGCCTGGGCATCACCGAGGCGACGTTGCTCCTCGAGGAGGTCGCTCGCTCCGGCGGCGCGATGAACGCGGCCAGCGCGATCCATCTGTCGATCTTCGGCATGCAACCGGTGGTCAAGCACGGGTCCGACGAGCTGAAGGCGAGGACGCTGCCGCGCATCGTCAACGGTGACCTGCACGTGTGTTTCGGGGTCACCGAACCCGGTGCGGGGCTTGACACTTCGCGGATCACCACGTTCGCCAAGCGCGAGGGGGACAAGTACCGGATCAACGGCCGGAAGGTGTGGATCTCCAAGGCGCTGGAGTCGGAGAAGATCCTGTTGCTCACGCGCACTACGCCGTTCGACCAGGTCACCAAGAAGACCGACGGAATGACGCTGTTCCTCACCGATCTCGACCGCGACCACGTCGACGTCCGTCCCATCAAGAAGATGGGCCGCAACGCCGTCAGCTCCAACGAGGTGTTCATCGACGACCTGATGGTGCCGATCGAGGACCGGGTCGGCGAAGAGGGCAAGGGGTTCAAGTACATCCTCGACGGGCTGAACCCCGAGCGGATGCTGATCGCCGCCGAGGCCCTCGGTATCGGGCGGGTGGCGCTGCAGAAGGCGGTCAAGTACGGCAACGAGCGCCACGTGTTCAACCGGCCGATTGGCATGAACCAGGGGCTGCAGTTCCCGCTCGCCGACTCGCTGGCGCGTCTGGACGCCGCCGAGTTGGTGCTGCGGAAGGCCACGTGGCTGTATGACAACGGCAAACCCTGTGGGAGAGAAGCGAATACAGCGAAGTACCTGTGTGCCGACGCCGGCTTCGACGCCGCCGACCGAGCGTTGCAGCTGCACGGGGGGATGGGCTATTCCGAGGAGTACCACGTGTCGCGTTATTTCCGTGAGTCGCGCCTGATGAAGATCGCGCCGGTCAGTCAGGAGATGATTCTGAACTTCTTGGGCGAGCATGTGCTCGGCCTGCCGAGGAGCTACTGATGACTACGGATTCCCCCCGAGCTCCGCTCGACCCCCGAGGAATCTTCGACCTCACCGGGCGCTCGGCGCTGGTCACCGGGGCCGCGGGCGGCATCGGCTCGGCGGTCGCGGCGGCGCTGGCCGACGCCGGTGCTGCAGTGCTCGTCACCGACCTCGACAAGGACGCCGCCGCCGTTGTGGCCGAACGTATTTCGGCCAGCGGCGGCCGGGCTGAGTCGGCCGCCCTCGACGTGTCGGATCGCGACTGCGCCGACGCGGCGGCAGCACAGGCCGCGGCGATGACCGACGGCGCGCTGCACATCGTCATCAACAACGCAGGTGTGACCAAGCCGGCGATGTTCGAGAAGACCACACAGGAGTCGTTCCGACTGCTCTTCGACATCCACGTGATGGGTGCGTTCAACGTCACCCAGGCCGCTCTGCCCTACATTCCGACCGACGGAACGGGGCGGATCGTCAACGTCACATCGGCCGCCGGGATCACCGGCACGCTCGGGCAGGTGAACTACTCGGCGGCGAAGGCAAGCATCATCGGATTTACGAAATCCCTTGCGCGGGAACTGGCCACCAAGAACATCTGCGTGAACGCGCTGGCGCCACTGGCGGCGACACCGATGACCGAGACCATCCGCACCAACGAGAAGTTCGCCGCCAACATGATGAACCGCATCCCGATGAAGCGCTGGGCGGAACCGGGGGAGATCGCCGGAGCGTTCGTCTTCATGGCCTCCAACGCCGCCTCCTACATCACCGGGCAAGTGCTGCCGGTGGACGGCGGCATGGTGATGTGATGCCGGTGAGTTCCGGCGCTCCGCTGGCGGGTATCACGGTCGTCACGCTGGAGCAGGCGGTGTCTGCGCCGATGTGTACGCGGACACTCGCAGACTTCGGCGCTCGGGTGATCAAGATCGAGAACCCGCAGGGCGGTGACTTCGCACGGCACTACGACGACGTCGTGAACGGCCTTGCGGCGCATTTCGTGTGGGTGAACCGCGGCAAAGAGTCGGTGACGCTCGACCTGAAATCTGCCGCCGGCATGGAGGTGCTGCACCGGTTGCTCGACCGCGCCGACGTGTTGGTGTCGAACCTGGCGCCGGGGTCTACCGCGCGTCTCGGTATCGCGCCCGACGACATGGCGGTCCGGCATCCCGGTGTCATCCCGGTGGAGATCGACGGCTACGGCCCGGGCGGCCCGATATCGCACAAGCGGGCGTATGACCTGCTCATCCAGGCGGAGTCAGGGGTCTGCGCGGTCACCGGCTTTCCCGGCGCACCCGCCAAGCCCGGGCCGCCGGTGGCCGATGTTCTCAGCGGGCTGTACTCGGCGATCTCGGTTCTGGCGCTGCTGTGCGCGAATCAGGCCGGGCGTGCGGTCAGGGTGAGCCTGTTCGACGTGGCGACCGAGCTGATGGGCTACCACCTGAACTACACGCGTTACTCGGGTGTGGACCAACAACCCCTCGGGATGAGCTCACCGGCGGTCGCACCTTACGGTGCCTATCGCACCGCCGACGGCCATACCGTCATCCTGGGCACCACCAACGACCGGGAGTGGCAGCGGCTTGCGCGAGAGATTCTGCAGCGCAACGACTTAGCCGATGACCAACGGTACCGTACCAACGCGGGCCGGGTGGCCCACCGTGCGGCACTCGACGAGGCGATCGGATCTTGGTGTGTGCGGCACGAACTCGCGCACGTCCAGAAGGTCGCCGACGCGGCCGGTATCGGCAATGCCCGCTACAACGTCCCCAGCGAGGTGCTCGAGCATCCGCAGCTGGCGGCGCGGGACCGGTGGCGTCAGATCGACAGCCCGGCCGGCCACATTCAGGCCCTTCTGCCGCCGCCGGTCATCTCCGGCTACGACCCGCCGATGGGCGCGATCCCCGGGCTGGGAGAACACACCGACGCCGTCTTGTCCGAATTCGGCTTCGGCGACGAGGAGATCGCACGGTTGCGTGAGCAAGGCGCAATCGGGCCGGCCCGCGTGTGATGTCTGAGGCTGTGCTGTTGTCCGTCGACCGCGACGGCGTGCGCACACTGACACTGAACCGCCCCGAACGGAAGAACGCGATCAACCCGCAGTTGTGGGTTGCGCTGGCTGACGCGCTGCGGGAAGCGGCGCGCGACCGCGAGCTGCGTGCGCTGGTGATCACCGGCGCCGGCGGGGCGTTCTGCTCGGGCGCGGACATCACCGGAGCCGCGGAGCCGGCGACATCGACCTCCGTAGGTGACGACGTCCATCCGCAGCACAAGCTGCGCAGGCTCACCGATGTGGCACTGGCACTGCACGAGCTGACGGTGCCCACCATCGCCAAGGTGACCGGCGTCGCCGTCGGCGCCGGCTGGAACCTCGCCCTGGGCTGCGACTTCGTCGTCGCAACCCCGGAATCCCGGTTTTGCCAGATCTTTTCGGAGCGCGGCTTGTCGGTAGACCTCGGTGGGTCGTGGCTGCTGCCGAAGCTGGTGGGGCTGCAGCAGGCCAAGCGGCTCGTGCTGCTCGCAGAGACGATCGACGCGGCCGAGGCCCACTCGCTGGGACTGGTGACGTGGGTCAAGCCCGGCGACGAGATCGACGCATTCGTCGACGATCTGGCCGCACGGCTGGCGGCGGGCCCGCCCGTTGCGCTGGCGCAGAGCAAGGGACTGCTCAACGACGGCGCGGACGCGACTCTGCGGGAGGCGCTGGCCAACGAAGCCCGTGCGCAACCGGGTAACTTCGCCACCACGGACGCGGCGGAGGCGTATGCGGCGTTCGCCGAGAAGCGGACGCCGTCGTTCACGGGGGAATGGACGGTGTCTAGGAGGGAACAACAAGATGCGTGAAACGGTGATCGTCGAGGCGGTGCGCACGCCCGTCGGCAAGCGCAACGGCGGCCTGTCCGGCATGCA
This sequence comes from uncultured Actinomycetota bacterium, assembly GCA_963775205.1. Taxonomy (GTDB): domain Bacteria; phylum Actinomycetota; class Actinomycetes; order Mycobacteriales; family Mycobacteriaceae; genus Mycobacterium. The sequence continues at coordinate 183,908 of CAVZHV010000003.1, forward strand.
CGCCGCGGACCTTTCCGCCGTCGTGCTCAACGAACTCGTCGAGCGGACCGGCATCGATCCGGCGATCGTCGACGACGTGGTGTGGGGATGCGTGTCGCAGGTCGGCGACCAGTCGAGCAACATCGGCCGCTATTCGGTGCTTGCCGCGGGCTGGCCGGAGACCATTCCCGGTACGACCGTCAACCGGGCGTGCGGATCGAGCCAGCAGGCGCTGGATTTCGCAGTGCAGGCGGTGATGTCGGGTCAGCAGGATGTGGTGGTGGCCGGCGGTGTCGAGGTGATGAGCCGGGTGCCGCTCGGTGCCGCACGTGCTACCGGCATGCCTTACGGCCCCAAGGTTCTCGAGCGCTACCACGACTTCTCGTTCAACCAGGGCCTGTCGGCGGAGATGATCGCGCAGAAGTGGGGGTTTTCCCGCACGCAGCTCGACGAGTACTCGGCTCGATCTCACGAACTCGCCGCTGCCGCACAGGATTCGGGTGCGTTCGACGTGCAGATCGTCCCGGTGTTCCCTCACGTCGCGACCGTGGTCGCCGCCGACGAGGGCGTGCGGCGCGGCACCACCGTCGAGAAGCTCGCCGCGCTCAAACCGGCGTTCACCGAAGATGGAGTCATCCACGCGGGCAACTCTTCTCAGATCTCCGACGGAGCCGCGGCCCTGCTGGTGACCACGACCGCGAAGGCGTTCGAACTCGACCTGACTCCCATCGTGCGCTACCGCGCGGGCGCGGTCACCGGAGCCGATCCGGTGCTGATGCTGACCGGCCCTATTCCCGCCACGGAGAAGGTCTTGCACAAGGCCGGGGTTCCGCTCGCCGACGTCGGCGTGTTCGAGGTGAACGAGGCGTTCGCGCCGGTGCCGTTGGCGTGGCTCAGCGAAACCGGGGCAGACCTTGACCGGCTCAACCCTCTCGGCGGCGCCATTGCGCTGGGGCATCCGCTCGGCGCGTCAGGTGCGGTGCTGATGACGCGCATGGTTCATCACATGCGCGACAACGGAATTCGCTACGGCCTGCAGACCATGTGCGAGGGCGGCGGCACGGCCAACGCCACTCTCGTCGAGCTGGTGGCCTGATGCGTCGCGACTTGTTCGACGACGACCACGAGTCGTTCCGGCAACTCGCGCGGGACTTCATCGAAAAGGAAGTCGTGCCGCATTATCCCGAGTGGGAGAAGGCCGGCCGCATGCCGCGCGACGTGTTCAAGCAGATGGGCGCGCTGGGCATGCTCGGTATGGCGATCCCGGAGGAGTACGGCGGGTCCGGTGCCGACGACTATCGCTACAACGTGGTGCTTCAGGAGGAAGCGGCCAGGGCGCTGGTGACGTTGTCGACGGTGCGCACGCAACTCGAGGTGATCCTGCCGTACTTCCTGCACTACGCGAACGCCGAGCAGCGCCAGCGCTGGTTCCCCGGCCTGGCGGACGGCACCCTGCTGACCGCGATCGCGATGACCGAGCCGGGTACCGGCTCGGATCTGGCCGGCATGCGGACCACCGCGGTGCGGGACGGCGATGAGTACGTCGTCAATGGCGCCAAGACCTTCATCACCGGCGGCATCCAGGCCGACCTCGTGATCGTCGTCGCCCGAACGTCCACCGACCCCGACAACCGGCGCCGCGGCCTGACGCTGCTCGTCGTCGAGGACGGCATGCCCGGCTTCGAGCGGGGCCGGGAGCTGGAGAAGATGGGCTGCAAGGTCCAGGACACCGCGGAGCTGTCGTTCACCGACGTGCGCGTGCCGGTGGCCAACCGGCTGGGGGTCCAGGACGAGGCGTTCGCCTACCTCGGCCACAACTTGCCGCAGGAGCGGCTGACGGTGGCCGTCGGGTCGGTTGCGCAGGCGCGGTCAGCACTGACGGCGACCATCGACTACGTCAAGAACCGCAAGGCGTTCGGCACCCCCGTCGCGTCGTTCCAGAACACCAAGTTCGAGCTCGCCGCGGTCTCGGCCGAGATCGAGGCCGCCCAGGCGATGCTCGACAGGGCCGTGCGTGACCACGTGGACGGCGAGCTGTCGGGAGCGGACGCGGCCCGCGTCAAGCTGTTCTGCACCGAGATGCAAGCTCGCGTAATCGACCGGTGCCTGCAGCTCTTCGGCGGTTACGGCTACATGATGGAGTATCCGATCGCGCGGCTGTACACGGACGCACGGGTGGCGCGGATCTACGCCGGCACCAGCGAGGTGATGAAGGTGATCATCGCGAAATCACTGGGGTTGTGAGCTGGCACCCCGCGAAAGTGACGTTTTGCAGGCCACTTCTCGCACTTGTTCTGCGCAACGTAGCTTTCGGTGATGTGCGCACCTGAGGACAGCGTCAAAATGGCTCACTGAGACGCTTGTCACAACTCGAAAACCAACCTACTGTGTGTTCACTAGGTTGGTTTGACGAAGGAGTCAGGTGTCTGCTGCGCGCCCGTACGCCACGCTTTTCGCGAAGGGCGAGGACCGTCGGCAGCGCATTCTTGCCGTGGCCGAGCGGCTGCTGGCGCGCAACGGCTGGCGCAACACGTCACTGGCCCAGATCGCCAAGGAGGCCGGGGTCAGCCCGGCTGGTCTGCTGCACCACTTCGACTCCAAGGAGCAGCTGCTCAACGCGGTGCTCGATGCCCGCGACGCCGACGACGACGCGCACGCCGACCGGTCCTCGGGCGACCTGGTCACTGAGATCAAGCGCGTGGCCGAGCGGTTCGAGCGGGCGCCGGAACTGATCGGGACGTTCACCGTCCTGCTCGTGGAGAACAGCCAGCCCGACGCTCCGCTGCACGGCCGTCTCGTCAAGCGATATCACGACGCGGTCGACATCATCACCGAGATCATCCGGCGCGGACAGGACGCCGGTCGTTACCGCACGGACTTGGACGCGACCGCCAAGGCCGTGGAGATCATCGCCTTCGTCACAGGAATGGAGACCACATGGTTGCTCGATCCTTCGATACCGCTGACAGACGTGTTCAAGGGGTACGCCGATTCGCTCGCGCGCGAACTGGAACCGCAGACCTCGATATGAGATACCGACTCGACATCGTGGCGTCGAGCGTGGCCGACGTGGTGACGTTCGCCGGCGGGTGGATGTTCGACCGGGTGATGGCGGGCTGGGACGTCACCGTGTTGATCGCCGCCGGCGAGGATGTTCGGCCCATTCACATTCTCGGCGCCGACACGCTGGATCTGGAAACCGCGCTGGCGATGTGGGCGCAGCGTCCTCGCCCGCACACGCTCGCGGTGTCGGCGGATCTGTTCGGTCGCGACTCGCGCATCCGCAGGGGTGTGCTCGAGGCGCTGGAGCACGGCACCACCGAGGTCACGTTGTGGGGGGAGTCGTGGCCGACGGAACTCGAGCGCACCGTCGACTCGGTGCAGCACCCGCTGAGCGCCGCGGCGCGGGCGTTCAAAGCGCAGGCGCTCAACGCTATTGGCGGAGCCGACGGCCGCGGTGGGCTCGACGGAGGTATTCCGCTGCGGTGTGCGCAGCGCTCTGTCGGTGGCCGCAGACTTGATCCCGGCAAGCTAGGCCTCCCTCTTTGCGCGAGCGTGCGTGTCATGCCGGGACACGCCGTGGAAAATGGCATTCGGCGCACGCTCGCGCTACAAGGTGATCAGCACTTTGCCGATCGCCTGACCGTCGGCGACAAGCCTTAGCGCGCTTGCTGTTTCGGCGCAGCGGGAATGTCGCGCCGATGTGAGGCGATACCCGGCCCGAGACGAGGAGAGCCGTCAGCTCTTCTTCGTTGCGCTGGAATTCCTCTGGCGCGATGTCAACGAACTGAAACCCGGAGATGGTCACTCCCTTGATGAGCACCAGGTTCAGCGGGATGCGCGGGATCTCCCCAGACGCATAGCCGACGGTGACGAAGCGGCCGCCGCGGCGCAGCGCTCGCAACGCGGGTTCGGACAGGGTGCCGCCGACGGGGTCGACGACGGCGTCGGCTCCGCCCGGGAGTGCCTCCCGAAGCGCACTTCGGAGGTCACCGGATCGATGGTTGATCAGGCGTCTTGCGCCGTAAGAGCCTGCAACATCGAGTTTTTCGTCGGACGAGGCAACAGCGGTGACCGCGGCGCCGAGCTGAACACCGAGCTGCACCGCGGCCAGGCCGACGCCGCCGCCGGCGCCCAGCACCACCAGCTCGTCGCCGGCTTGTACTCGCGCGACCGAGCGCAGCGTGTGATAGGCGGTGCGGTAGGCGACGCCGAAGGCGGCGGCGGTGGGCATGTCGATGCCGTTGGGTATCCGCCTGAGGCCGTCGGGCTCCGCAACCACGTGCTCAGCGAACGCGCCGTACAGAACGGCGCCAGTGACCCGGTCGCCGACCGCGATATTGCCGACGCCATCGGTGATTTCGTCGACGACACCGGCGAACTCACTTCCCGGGACAAACGGCGGAGGCACGCTGATCTGGTACTTGTTCGCGATCAGCAGCACGTCGGGGAAGTTCACGGCCGCTGCGCGGACGCGAACCCTGACCCCGCCCGCCGGCGTTTCGGGCGGCGTCCGCTCCTCGATACGTATCACCTCGGGGGGCCCGTACTCGGAGCAGACGGCAGCGCGCACGTCGGCTACTCCTCGCCGAATGTGCACTGAGGGCGTGAGCTACTCGCACTTCTTCGCCCTGGCCGCACAGTCAACGTGCCGTGGTTCGGTAGTCGGTGGTTTCGGCCAGTTCGGCGGCCGAGGCCATCAGCTCCGGCACGATCGGACCGAACGCCTGCAGCTTCTCGTCGTCCCCCGCGCGCTGAAAGCCTTGCTCGAGGACGATCGCGAGCTTCCACTTCGCCAGAATCAGGTAGTAGTCGAGGTCGTCGACCTGGCGCCCCGAGACCTCGGCGTAATGAGCGACGAGCTCTGAGCGCGTCGGCATCCCTTGCAGGTCAACATAACTGAACTCGGTGTCCGCAGGGGATGCGGTGTCCTCCGGCCAGTCCTGCACCATCCAGGCGAGGTCCAGCTTGGGGTCGCCGACGGTGCCCATCTCCCAGTCGACGATCGCGGCCAGCCGGGCCGGGGCGCCGTGGCGGTACATCACGTTGGCGAACTGGTAGTCCCCGTGCATGATGCCCGGGATGAAATCCAGTGGCCGGTGGTCGCGCAGCCACTTGGTGGCGGTGCCCATGCCGTCGAGTTCACGGCCCTTGATCCGCTCGAAAAAGCTTGTCCAGCGGTCGACTTGGCGGTCATGGAACCCGTCGGGACGGCCTAGGTTGGTGAGACCCTTCGCTTTCCAGTCGACCCGGGCCAGCAGCGCGATACCTTCGGCGAGTTGATAGGCCAGCCCTTGGCGTGCGGCGAAGTCGGTGTCGAAGGGTGCGGGCCAGCCCTTCTGGTCCATCGGGGACCAGCCGTCGATGAATCCCATGAGATAGAACGGCCGGCCGAGCACCGACGCATCGCTGCACACCGCGACGGCGCGGGTGTGCGGTACGTCGGTGCCGTCGAGTGCCTCGATGATGCGCCATTCCCGCAGGATGCCCTTGTCGCGGTCGGGCGGGGCGTTCGGCGGCGGGATGCGGATCACGCAAGTGTGCTCGCCCCGGCAGATTTCATAGATCTCGTTCTGGGTGCCGCCGGACAGGAAGCGCACCCGCGCCGGTTCACTCGTGCCCGGCAGACCGGTGCGGTCCATCCAATCGGCAAGTCGCGCAATGTTCAATTGCGCCGAGTCCCGCGCAGCGTCGATCACAGGTTGCCCACCTCGTGGTCGAGGTACTCGGCGAACTTCACACGGGCGGCCTCGCGCTTCTTCGGGATCCACTCGGAGGGCCACACGTCGTCGGTGGCCTTGTAGTTCCGCAGCACCTGCTTCGCGACCGTGGCCTTGTGCACCTCGGTGGGCCCGTCCGCCAGGCCCAACGCCGCGGCTCCGTGCACCATCCCCATGAACGGCATCTCGTTGCTGACGCCGAGCGCCCCATGGACTTGCATTGCGCGCCAAGCGATGTCGTGCAACACAGTGGGCAGCACCACCTTGACCGCGGCGATGTCCTTGCGCACCTTCTTGTAGTCGTTGTATTTGTCGATCTCCCATGCCGTGTAGAGCACGAACAGCCTGAACTGGCTCAGCTGTGCGTACGAGTCGGCGATGTAGCCCTGCACGAACTGCTTGTCGGCCAAAAGGCTGCCCGCGGTCTGCCGGCTGAGGGCGCGCTCGCACATCATGTCCAGCGCTTTACGAGAGAGCCCGATGGTGCGCATCGCGTGGTGGATCCGTCCGCCGCCGAGGCGTGTCTGGGCGATGACGAACGCCTCGCCTTCGCCACCCAGCAGCGCTTCGGCGGGCACCCGGACGTTGTTGTAGTGGATCAGCGCGTGGCTGCCCGCATTGTCCGGTTCGCCGGACAGGCCGACGTTGCGGACGATCTCGACGCCGGGGGTGTCGGTAGGAACAAGGAACATCGACATCCCTTGGTAGGGGCTGACGTCGGGGTTGGTCACCACCATCACGATCAGGAACGACGCCGTGTTGGCGTTGGAGGAGAAGAACTTCCAGCCGTTGATCACCCAGTCGTCACCGTCGCGCACGGCGCGCGTCTGGAACTGTGTCGGGTCCGCCCCGCCCTGAGGCTCGGTCATCGAGTAGCTGGAGAACAACTCGCCGTCGAGCAGCGGGCGCAGGTAGCGCTCCTTCTGCTCCGGCGTGCCGTAGTGGGCGATGATCTCGGCATTGCCGGTGTCGGGCGCCTGGCAGCCGAAAATGATTGGCGCCCATTGGGACCGGCCGAGGATCTCGTTGAGCAGCGCGAGCTTGAGCTGCCCGTAACCTTGGCCGCCCAGTTCAGGGCTGAGGTGGGTGGCCCACAGGCCCTTGCGTCGCACCTCCTCCTTGAGCGGTCCGATCGCCTTGCGCCGGGTCTCGTTGAGCGGCACGAACTGCTGGTGCGGCCACGCGAGGTCGAGCGGCTCAACCTCGTCGCGCACGAATTCGTCTGCCCAGTTCAGGAGTTCCTGGTATTCGGGGTCGGTCTGGAAGTCCCACGCCATTTGCCTTCTCCCTACTTGCTGTATCCCGCGACCACGGCTGCGATGTCGGCTCCGACGACGTCGGAGAACGAGCGGTCCCCGAACGAGCCTGCCGCCCAGTGCCGGGCACCCTCACTGACCAACGTCCCGGCCAGGTACGCCAGATGGCGCACGTCGATGCCGGCGGCGAGCTTGCCGTCCTGCTGGGCCTTGTCGAACAGTTCGGTGAACATCCCCAGCCCCGGGTCGGCGGGACGATCACCGGCGAGGATCCGGTGTTCGTGCCGGTAGCCCTCGAGGATCGTCTCGATGATCAGCTCGCGCGGATTGCTGGCCATCGACCGCTCCAGGGTGGTGAGGGCGGCGTCGATGACAGCCGGCACCTCGTAGGCCTTGTCGAGCATCTCGTGCACCGTGCGTTGCGCGGCCTGGGTGGACAGCACACCGACATCGAACAGCACGTCTTCCTTGCGTGGGAAGTAGAAGTAGAACAGCGCCTTCGACACCCCGGCGGCACGGCAGATGTCCGCGACGGTGGTGTTCGCGTAGCCGTTCGCGCGCCACAGCGCCATCGCCGCCTGGATCAGCGAGCGTTTGGTCTCGACGGACCGAGCCTGCTGATAGGAGGCTCGGCGCTGACGCCGGTCAGCGCCGATGAGCTCGCCATTTCCTGGCATGACAAGCACCGTAGCAGGCAAGGTCATAATTGACCATGGTCTAACTTACGGATACTGTCGGCGCATGACGCCCATGCCGGGTCCCGACCCAGCGTTGAGCGGCCGCTGCGGAAATGTAATACTCATTCGTGAGAGGAGCATTCTCACTCCCTCGGACTTCCGCTCCTCGCGTCCGCGGGGAGATCGTCGAACGGAGCAGCTCAGAGTGACCGACCTCACCGCCAAGGACTTCTTCCGGGACGCCAGCCTCGTCGACGATCCGTATCCGTACTTTGAGGCGCTTCGCGAAAGGTGCCCGGTGCTGCACGAGGACCACCACGACGTGACGATGGTGACCGGGTGGCAGGAAGCGGTCGACGTCTACAACGACGCGGAGACGTTCTCCTCGTGCATCTCGGTGACGGGCCCGTTCCCCGGCTTTCCGGTTCCCCTCGAGGGTGACGACGTGACTGCGCTGATCGAGCAGCATCGCGACGAGATCCCGTTCAGCGACCAACTTCCCACGCTCGACCCGCCGACGCACACCAACCACCGTGCGCTGCTGATGCGGCTGATCACCCCGAAGCGCCTGAAGGAGAACGAGGACCAGATGTGGGTGATCGCCGATCAGTTGCTCGAGGACTTCCTCGCGCCCGGCGAAGGCGAGTTCATCAACGGGTTCGCCGGACCGTTCACGCTGCAGGTGATCGCCGACCTGTTGGGCGTGCCCGACGAGGACCGGGACGAGCTGATCGAACGGCTGCGCCGCGGCACGCACGGCAGCGGACTCGGCAGCACCGACGACAAGACCCTGGCGCACACCCCGATGCAGTACCTCTACGAGGTGTTCGCGAATTACGTCGAAGACCGTCGTCGCGAACCACGTGACGACGTGCTGACCGGCTTGGCCACCGCGGCCTTCCCCGGCGGCTCGCTGCCCGACGTCGGCGACGTCGTGCGCGTGGCCACGAACGTGTTCTCGGCGGGGCAGGAGACGACGGTCCGCCTACTGGGCACCGCGTTGAAGGTGCTCGGCGAGCAGCCCGAAATCCAGCAGGCCTTACGCGAAGACCGAAGCCTCATACCGAATTTCATCGAGGAGGCGTTGCGGATCGAGAGCCCGGTCAAAGGCGACTTCCGGCTCTCCCGCGTGCCCGTCACCGTCGGCGAAACCCCGCTCGCGGCCGGCACCATGGTGATGGTGCTCAACGGCGCAGCCAACCGGGACCCGCGTCGTTTCGAGGACCCGGACACCTTCGACCCCGCGCGCAAGAACGCGCGCCAGCACCTGGCGTTCGGGCGGGGAATCCACAGCTGCCCCGGCGCCCCGCTGGCGCGTGCCGAGACCCGCGTCGCGATCGAGCGGCTGCTTGACCGAACCTCCGACATCCGGATCTCGGAGAGCAAGCACGGACCCGCGGGCGACCGGCATTACCGGTACATCCCCACCTACATCCTGCGAGGGCTGATCGACCTGCATTTGGAGTTCACGCTGGCATGAAGGTCTTCGTCGACGACCAGCGCTGTCGCGGCCATGGCATGTGCACGACGCTGTGCCCCGACGTCTTCGCCATCAACGACGACGGCTACGCCGAGGTGACGGTGCCCGAAGTGCCGGCGGGGCAAGAGGATGCGGCGCGCGAGGCCATCGAGTGCTGCCCTGAGCAAGCGATCAGCGAAGTAGGACAAGGAGATTAGATGCCGAAGGGTTACGTCATCCTCACCGAGCACGTCAAAGATCCGGAGGGCATGAAGGCCTACGGCAAGGCCGCCGGGCCGGCGATGGGGCAGGGCGGCTGCAAGATTCTCTCAGTGGACACCAAACCGCAGGTGCTCGAAGGGGATTGGCACGGGCACCAGACCGTCGTGTTGGAGTTCGACTCGGTGGACGCGGCTCGGGAGTGGTACGAGTCGGAGGCCTACCAGAAGGCGGCGAAGCTGCGGCAGGCCGCGGCCGACACCAATGCGGTGATCCTGTCCGGCTTCGGCGACTGACTTACGCCGAGATTGCCGCCAGCGCGGGGCTCACTCGCACTTTCCCGCGCGGAATGCAATTTCGCGGCAAGGGGTCTCACTCGTCGACGATCGAGATGGCCTGGCGCGGGCACTGGCGGACCGCTTCGGAGATCTCGTGTTCGTTGTCCGGGGTTACCTCCTCCTTCAGGATGTGCAGGTAGTCCTGCTCGTCGAGGTGAAACACCTCGGGGATGATGCCCATGCACACCCCGTTGCTCTCGCACAGTCCGAAATCGACTTTGACCTTCTTCATCGCAGCACCCTCACCGGTACGTTCTGCCAGCCGACGACGTTCTGCATCTGTACCCGTCGGCAGTTGTCGAAGTCGACTTCATAGCGCGGCATGAAGTCGAGCAGCCTCTCCAGCGCGATCGCACTCTCCATGCGCGCCAGCGCCGCGCCCAGGCAGCTGTGTATGCCGTAGCCGAGGCCGAGGTTCTGCGCCTCGGTGCGGTCGCGGTTGATGTCGAACTTGTCGGCGTCGGTCCACGCCAGGTGGTCGCGATTGGCCGAGCCGCCGATCAGGAACACCGGCTTGCCCTCGGGGATGGTCTCCCCGTGCAGATGAACCTCTCTCATCGAGCGGCGCACGTTGTACTGGGCCGGTGCCTCGTAGCGCAACAACTCCTCCACCGCGGCCGGGATCTTGCTGCGGTCGTCGAGCAGCTTCTGCCACTGGTCGGGGTTCTGCGCGAAGACGTACACGGCGTTGCCCACCAGCTTGGTCACCGTCTCGGCGCCGGCCCCACCCAGAAGTGATGCGAACGCGGCGATCTCGAGGTCGTCGAGCTTCTCCTTCTTGCCGTCCTCACGCTCGATTTCGGCTTCGATGAGCTTGCTGAAGAGGTCGTTCTGCGGGTCGGCGCGCCGTTTCTGCACCAGGTCGAAGTAGAACATCGCACTTTCGATGTTGGCCTGCATGCCCCTCTCGTCGACCTCGATCTGCCCGACCTCCCGGTGCAGCGACTCGTCGATCCAGTGCCGGACCTGCTGCGCTTGCTCTTCGGGCACACCGAGCATCGTGGTGATCACCTCGACGGGAAACGGTGCGGAGAATTGCTGCACTGCGTCGAACCCCTCGGGGTCGACATTGCTGAGGTACTTCTCGATTTTCGCGGTGACCATTTCTCGCTGCGCCTGGATCGCGCGCGGCGTGAACACCTTGTTGAGCAGGCTGCGCATGTGGCGGTGCTCGGGGGGATCCATGAGGATGATCATCTTCGGCGCTGCCTCGGTGGGCAGCTGGTTTTTCACCACCATCGCGAGGTCGAGCCCGTAGGCGGACGAGTATGTTTCGAAGTCCTTGAATGCGGGCGCGACGTCTTCGTGGCGGGTCAGCGCGTAGAAGTCGTACTCGTCGCTGTAGTAGACCGGAGCCTCTTCGCGCATCCGGCGGTACGTCTCGTAGGCGCCGTTGAAGAAGTCTTCGGAAAACGGGTCGAAAATCAGCTTTGCCTTGGTCATTGCATTCTCCTCCGCGTTGAGGTCATGAGGGAAGTCCTGAGTTGACGATGTCGTCGAGTAGCCCCATGTCGCTGCCCAATTCGGCGACCGTCTTGCGGATCACGGCGACGTCCTTGCCGATGAAGTCGCCGACGGCGTTGATGAACGTCGTGGCCGATCCTGCGCCGGCGATCATGCCGAGCGCACTGCTGGTTCCGCTGCCGTGCGGAAGTGCCTGCAGCAGAACCGATTCCGGGATACCAAGCCGGCCGCCCAGTTCGATCGCCTCGGCGACGAGCCCGATCTGCGCCGCGAACAGCGCGTTGTTGATGAGCTTCACCTTCTGCCCGGCACCTGTCGGCCCGACGTGCAGGACCGGGTCGCCGTAGGCGGACAGCACGGGGCCGATCTGCGCGACGGCCTCGTCGCCGCCGCCGACGAAGAGGGTCACCTGGCCGGCGGCGACGTCGTGGGGCCCGCCACTGACCGGCGCGTCGACGACCTCGATGAAGTACCTGTCGGCACGGGCGGCGACCGCCTCTGCGGTCTGAGGACTGCCGGTGGTGTGGATGACGAGGACCGACCCCGGCTTCATGGCCGGCAGGAGGTCGCCTTCCAGGCAGATCTGCTGCACCTGCTCGTCGGTGAAGACGCAGACGATGACGGTGTCGGCGCCGTCGGCGACTTCGGCCAGCGTGCTGGCCGGCTGGGCGCCCAAAGCCTCTACGTTCGAGCGCTTTTCGGCACGGCGGACCAGTGCGCGGACGTCGTGGCCGGCGGCGGCAAGCCGTGCCACCATCGGGCCGCCGATGCGGCCCGTCCCGATGAAGCCGACGCGGGTCAACGCGGGTGCTCCAACAGGTGCAGCGCCGCGTCGGCGGCGTCCAGCACGGCACCCGGCGTGACGCCGGCCTTCTGGGCGATGTCGACCACCAGCCGCACGTCCTTCTGCAGCAGCGCGCCCGCGACCTGCGTGAGCACATCGAGGCTGCCGCCCATCATGGCGATGCTGGCCAACGCCGAGCTGTTCGCGGATCCGCGGGTGAGGACGTCGCACAGACTGGTGGTGCTGACACCGAGGGACTCTCCGAGTTGGAGGGTGGTCTTGGCATTGGCCAGGTTGGCGGTGAACAACAGGTTGTTCAGCAGCTTGGTCACCTGCCCCGCGCCGAGAGGGCCGAGGTGGACGTGGCTGCCGTAGCTCTCGAAGACCGGGCGGCAACGTTCGACGGCATCCTCCTCCCCGCCGACCATGACCAACAGGCGCTTCTCGGCGACCGCGGGCGCGCCGCCGCTGACCGGCGCGTCGATCACCGAAACACCCTTGGCCGCAGCGGTTTCGGCGATCCTGCGGCAGGTATCGGGATGAACGGTGCTGTGGATCGCGATGATTCCGCCGTCGCCCATCCCAGCCAGCACGCCGTTGTCGCCCCCGACGACTTCCTCGACGTCGGCATCACCCACCACGCAGAGGCAGACGAGGTCGCTGGCCGCGCCGAGCTCGGTCGGGGATCCGGCGACCTTGGCCGCGGTGTCGGCATACGGTTCCAGCGAAGCGGGCCGCCGGGCCCACAGGGTCGTCTCGAAGCCGGCGTCGACGATCGCCCGCGCCATGGGCCCGCCCTGGCTGCCCAGCCCGATAAACCCGACACGCATCAACTGGCCTCCGATTCGACCTCGTCACAACTACGGGAGTTTTTCTGCGCGACGGTGCTTGTCTTCTCTTCGCGCAAGCGCTCATCGACACATTCCTCCACGAACGACAGCACGCCGAGGTGGTAGGCCGCCGCGGTGAGCCCGAGGCTCAGGTTGTGCCCGCTGTCGCGTTGTTCGTTGACGACGACGCGCGGCGACGCGGTGAACATCGCCGCGACGTCGGCCAGCCCCGCCGCACCGTTCTCCCAGAACGGCTCGTGATCGGCCAAGGTGAACCGGACGGGAATCCGCACTCGCGCGGCCAGCGCGGGGAAGTCGCGGTGCGGCCAGTTCGCAACGACGGATCCCTCGTATGCGGGCGAGGGCGACTGCACGCCGCCGATCACGTCGTCGGGATAGAGATGCGTTGCATCCCATAGCAGTTCGCGCACGCCGCGACGGACGTCACTGAGCTTCGGCCTGCCCAGAACGGCGTGCGCGGTCGGTTTGTTGCGTCGGCCGGTGCCGGACGTCTCCATTCCCAGCAGCGTCGGTTCGGCGGCGGCCATCCGCAGCGTCAGTTCCGAGCCGTTGGAGTGGCCGAGCAGAAATAGCCCCGCGCCGCTGGGCCGCGAGCCGAGCACCGCGTCCACTGCCGCAAAGGCCAACGCGGCACGCCGGCCGGGGTCGCTCATCTGCTCGGAATACGGCGCGGAACTGCCGAATCCCGGACGGTCGAGGGCGATCACGGTGTAACCGAGCGCCGCGCCCATCCGCAGGAAGGACAGCTGAGGGTGGCCGGGGCAGTCGTAGTACGCCGACGTCGTCGCGCCGCCGTGAATCGCGACGACAGTGGCGCGGGGATCCGCCGCCTCGGCGAGCAGCGCCGACATGGGGATGCCGTCGACGTCGGCGACGCACCGCTGCGGCGCGGGCCACTGCTGCGCCGTGCTGCTCCTCGCGTCCGCGGTACCTTTACTGCTCCTCGCGTCCGCGGTACTCATCCGTCCGCCCGCAACAGGATTGCGCCGCTCGGCGTGAGCCCGCCGCTGCTGACCACACCGACCCGGGCGCCTTGCACCTGGCGCTCCCCGGCTTCGCCACGCAGCTGAGTGACGGCTTCGTGCACCAAGCCCATCCCGTGGGTACGGCCGTGGGAGAGCTGGCCGCCGTGAGTGTTCAACGGCAGCAGGCCATCTCGCGCGATGTTGTGTCCGCCGTCGAGGAAGTCCTTGGCCTCCCCGATACCGCAGAAGCCCAGCGCCTCGATCCACGACAGGCAGTTGATGGTGAACCCGTCGTACAGCTCGGCCACGTCGACGTCGTTGGGGCGCAACGAGGTTCGGGTCCACATGTGCGCCGCCTGTCCCAGCGACTGCGGCTCGTGGGTCAGCGTGCTCTGGTCCCAGTCGAGCCGCTCGATGATCTGCGTTCCGACGGCCTCGACGAACACCGGCGGTTTGGCCATGTCGCGTGCCACGTCGACGTGCGACACGATCACCGCGACCGCCCCGTCGCACGGCACGTCGCAGTCGTAGAGCCCCAACGGCGTGGTGATCATCCGCGCCTCGAGGTAGTCCTCCATCGTCATCGGCTTGCGGTAGATGGCCGTCGGGTTCAGCGCGGCGTTGGCCCGCTGGTTCAACGCGATCCACCCCAGCGTTTCTCGCGTGGTGCCGTAGCGGTGGAAGTGCCGTTGCGCGTTCTGGGCCAGTGTGTGGGCGGCGGAGACGGCACCGAACGGGAAGAACCACGGGTCGGTGCGCATCATCGGGGCGATCTTGCCCTGCTTCATCAGCTCGCCGTGGGTGGCTTCCCACAGCGTGCGGAAGCACAGCACATGACGAGCCAGCCCGCCGGCGACCGCGAGCATGGCCGCGATCACCGACCCGCCCGGACCGAACGTCTCGATGCCGCCGTTGTGCCACGTCGGCCGGATGCCGAGCGCGGACTCGAGCGCCGTCACCCCACCTTCGCTGAACGGGCCGAAACCGCCGCCGCCCGGATACGTCGAGAGCCCGTCGATGTCGTCGATGGTCAAGCCCGCGTCGGCGATGGCGCGCTCGCACGCCTCGATGGTCAGTGACAGCGGTGGGCGCATCAGGCGCCGGCCGATTTCGGACATGCCGATCCCGGTCAGCGCGACCTTGTCCTCGAACTTGTCCTGGGTGAGCATCGGGCGGACGTGCTCACTGAACCGCTCGGGCGCGATCTCGTCGACCGCCTGCGGGGCCGGCTCGTCAGGCTGGTCTGCTGCCGGCCGGAACAGCGGCAGATAGATGTCGTCGTGCCTGTCGAAGACGACCTCCACCAGCTGACCGATCTCGAGCTCATCGGGGTCGCAGTCCACGATGTTGGTGGTGAGCCGGACCCGGGGATCCTCGACGATCGCGACCTGCGCCACCACGTAGGGGGCGGGCAGGCCCGGCAGGCTGAACCGGTGGTTGACCGTGAAGCTGGAAAGCGTCGCGCGGCCGGATACGTCCCGCACACCCATCTGGTGGGAGTAGCAGTAGCGGCACACCGGGGCGGGCGGGTGAATCAGCGCGCTGCAGGCTGTGCACTCCTGAAACCGCAGAGTGTCGTCGGCACCAGCGCTCCAGAAGAATTCGGTCTCGTCGGTGACTGGCGGTAGCGGACGGCCTACTGCTTCGGACACATCACATCCTGCGGAAATGACGAAATGACAGCCTCCGGTGCGACATCGCGTTCTCAGTGAGGAGAATCACGTTACCAGTGCGGGGGATCCGGCATCTACGGGTTGGCGGCGTTTTTTCGTACCGTCAGTCTTGTTGGCCGACGGCGGCGAAGTTGACGGTGGCCGTGGCTCCCATCTCGCCGTCGTTGCCGCGATAGATGTCCACCTGGACGACGACGGACCTCTTGCCGGTGCGCAGGATCCGGGCGACGGCGCGGGCCGGGCCGGTCTTGATCGGACGCAGGTAGCGGATGAACAGGTCGGTGGTCGCGATGGCGTTGCCGAAGGGCGTGACGCGTGCCGCGAGCTGTCCTGCGGTCACGTCGGCCATCGTCGCGATCAGCCCGCCTTGAAGTCCGCCCGCGACGTTGGTAACGCGCTCGTCGACCGGCATCTCCATGATCACTGTGCCGTCGGTCGACGGAACCTCACGTAAACCGAGTTGGTCGAACAACTCGCGCAGCGATCGTGGTGCGGTCATCGGCGCCTCTTCTCGCGTCTCGGAGCCACATATCAACTACTTGCGATTGCCGCGCGAAGCATATAACGTCGCGTTACACCTCCCCAGTCTCTCCGATGAAGCCGAATGACAGGAGTAGGCATGGCCCGCTTCCCGAAGCCGCCGGAAGGTAGTTGGACGCAGCATTACCCGGAGTTGGGCACCGAACCGGTTTCTTACGAGGACTCCATCTCGCCGGAGTTCTACGAACTCGAGCGGGACGCGATCTTCAAGAGGGCCTGGCTGAATGTCGGTCGGGTGGAACAGATTCCGCGCAAGGGCAGCTATTTCACGAAGGAACTCAAGGTCGTCAACACCTCGATCATCGTGGTGCGCACCACCAGCGGTGAGGTGAAGGCCTTCCACAACATCTGCCGGCACCGCGGCAACAAACTGGTGTGGAACGACATGCCGCTGGAAGAGACCAGCGGAACATGCCGCCAATTCACGTGCAAGTACCACGCCTGGCGCTACGACCTCGACGGCAACCTGACGTTCGTCCAGCAGGAGAACGAGTTCTTCGACCTCGACAAGAGCCGGTACGGGTTGGTGCCGGTGCACTGCGAGGTCTGGGAGGGCTTCATCTTCGTCAACTTCGCCAAGCAGCCCGAGCAGTCGCTGCGGGAGTTCCTGGGCCCCATGGTCGCCGGGCTGGAAGGCTATCCGTTCGGCACGATGACGTCGCGGTGGTACTACCGCTCCGAGGTGAAGGCCAACTGGAAGCTCTACATGGACGCGTTCCAGGAGTTCTACCACGCACCCGTGCTGCATGCGAACCAGTCGCCGACGGCGTACTCGGCTGCCGCAGCGCAGGCCGGATTCGAAGCACCGCATTACCGCATCGACGGTCCGCATCGCCTGGTGAGCACGTCGGGGATACGGGCCTGGGAGATGGACGCCGAGATGCGCAAGCCGATCGAGGACATCTGCCAGAGCGGACTCTTCGGCCCTTGGGACAAGCCGGATCTCGGGCCGATGCCCGACGGGGTGAACCCCGCCAAGTGCTACCCCTGGGGGCTGGACTCCTTCCAGCTGTTCCCGAACTTCGTCATCTTGATCTGGGGCCAGGGCTGGTATCTGACGTATCACTACTGGCCGACCTCGTACAACAGCCACATCTTCGAGGGCACCCTGTACTTCCCGCCGCCGCGAACACCGCGCGATCGGGTGGCCCAGGAACTGGCCGCGGTGTCGTTCAAAGAATACGGCTTGCAGGACGCCAACACGCTGGAGGCGACGCAGTCGATGATCGAGTCGCGCGTGGTCGACAGGTTCTTGCTGAACGACCAGGAGGTGCTGCTGCGCCACCTGCACAAGGAGGCGGCCAAGTGGGTCGACGACTACCAGCGCACGGCGGCGGGCGATGAGCCGCTTGCGCGAAGAGCAGACTGTGGGGTATGACAAGATGACCGCCAAGCTGCCGCCGGAATTCGTTGACCTGGAACGGTTTTCCGACTGGTGCCTGGCCAGCGAGCCGCAGCGCTACCAGAAGCGGCTGACCAGCACGATGGCCGAGATGCAGGCGTTCTACGACGCGATCACCCCGCGCGCGGAGGAAGCGCTGGCCTACTGCGACAAGTTCTCTCTCGACGACATGCCCGATGACGTGCTCAACCTGATTCACCTGCTGTATTCGATGATCATGGTGTCGTTCCCGGTCGAGTGCTGGAAGCAGCCACGCATTCCCGACTCCGGTGCGTCGACCCTTGATTGCGTTGCCGAACCGTTCCCGTGACAGATCGGACCGTCCTGCGGGCGGATCGCTGGGCTGACGTCGAATCCGGCGACGTGCGTTCGCCGGCGGTGGTGGTCGTCGACGGCGAACGCATCGCAGCGGTGAATCCGTCTGAGCCGCTGCCGGATTCGGCGACGGTGGTCGACCTCGGCGACGTGACGCTGCTGCCGGGGCTGATGGATATGGAACTGAACCTGCTGATCGGCGGTCCCGGCAGCCCGGAGGGACTGCCCACCCCGATGCACGGAGTTCAAGACGATCCGGCCTACCGCACCTTGCGCGGCGCGGTGAATGCCCGCACCACCTTGGCGGCGGGCTTCACCACCGTGCGCAACCTCGGGCTGATGGTCAAGACCGGCGGGTACCTGCTCGACGTCGCGCTGCAACGGGCGATCGACCAGGGCTGGCACGAGGGGCCGCGAATCGTCCCGGCCGGACATGCGGTCACGCCGTACGGCGGGCATCTCGACCCGACGGTGTTCCAGCGCCTGGCGCCCGGGATCATGCCGCTGAGCGTGGCCGAGGGAATAGCCAACGGGGTGGCCGACGTGCGGGCGTGTGTGCGATACCAGATTCGGCACGGCGCCAAGGTGATCAAGGTTTCGGCGTCGGGCGGCGTCATGTCGCACAGCACCGCGCCGGGATCCCAGCAGTATTCCGACGAGGAGTTCGCCGCGATCGCCGACGAGGCGCACCGGGCCGGGGTCCGCGTCGCGGCACACGCGATCGGCGACAGCGCGATTCGGGCCTGCATCAGGGCCGGGATCGACTGCATCGAGCACGGCTTCCTGGCGAGCGACGACACCATCCAGATGATGGTCGACCACGGCACGTTCCTGGTGTCCACGACCTACCTCACCGACGCTATGGCCGTCGACCGGGTGGCACCGGAACTACGCAAGAAGGCGGCCGAGGTCTTCCCGAAGGCGAAAGCCATGCTGCCCAAGGCGATCTCCGCCGGCGTGCGGATTGCCTGCGGCACCGACGCGCCTGCGATTCCGCACGGTCAGAACGCCAAAGAGCTTCGCGCGCTGGTCGATCGGGGCATGACGCCCATGCAGGCACTTCGCGCGGCGACGGTGACGAGCGCCGAGTTGATCGACGCTGACCACGAGCTCGGGCGCCTCGCACCTGGCTACCTGGCCGACATCATCGCCGTGCCGGGTGATCCGTCACGCGACATCAGCACTACGTCCGAGGTGGTGTTCGTCATGAAGAACGGCCGCATCTACAAGGAGTCGGCGTCGTCAGGTGAGTAAGCGCGGTCGCACAGTTGAGCCCGAGGTCGGCGTCGACGCCGTTCTCGACACCGGCATGGACGTGAACACCGACCTGATGTGGCTGTTGAAGCGCGCCTTTCATCTTGGGCTGCACACGCTGAACGAGGCCACCAGCAACTACGGCGTGACCACGGCCCAGTTGGGGCTGATGCGCCTGCTCGCGGCCAACCCCGGCCTGTCGGGGGCCGACGTCGCACGGCGGTTGCTGGTCACGCCGCAGGGTGCGCAACTTGCCGTCGCCGCGCTCGAACGCAGCGGTCTGGTCGAACGCAAGGCCGATCCCAACCATGGCCGCATCCAGCGGGCTTATCTGACGGACGAAGGACGACGAGTCGCCAGCGCGTGTCTTGCGGACGCGGTCGCCGCCCACCGCGACTTCTTCGGGGTGCTCGACGCCGACGAGCAACGCCTGCTGCGCGATCTGCTCCTTCGGGTGGTGAGCCAGGCGCAGACCGGGCCCGATGACGGTCCGACGGAGTAGCCGACCCGATTGGCCTGCTCGCCAGCGCTTGAGCGGATAACAAGTACTTGATATATTTGTCGGGACAGGAGGCGGAAAGACGTGACCGACAGCATCACCGGGAGCGCAGCGGCCGCCACCCGTAGTGCTGTCACCAGGGTCACCGAGCGCGAATCCGGGTCAGCGCCGTTGCGGGCCAACGTGTTCGGAAAGCTTGGTGTCAAAGAGGTCGTGCCCGAGACGCCCGACGCGGTTTCGCTCATTCTCGACGTGCCCGCATCGGAACGACAGCAGTTCCGGTACCAGGCCGGCCAGTTCGTCACTTTGAGGGTGGACATCGGTGGTGCCCAGCATCTGCGGTGCTATTCGATGTCGTCGTCGCCCGCGGTCGCCGAGGACCTGCGCATCACGGTCAAGCGGGACCCGGGAGGCGTGGTATCGAACTGGATCAACGACCGCGTCCAGGCCGGCGACGAGATCGAGGTGACACCGCCGGCGGGAGCGTTTCTTCTCGACGGCAGTGAGCGCGACGTCGTCGCGTTCGCCGGAGGCAGCGGAATCACGCCGGTGTTCTCCCTGATTCGCACGGCGCTTCTCGCCACGGACCGCCGCGTGCGGTTGTTCTACGCCAACCGTGACCGGGGCTCGGTGATCTTCGCCCGAGCCCTCGACGAACTGGCTCGCCGGCACCCGGACCGGTTCTTCCTGCACCACCACCTCGACGAGGCGCTCGGCGTGGTGCACGCCAAGGAGATCGTCGACTTCGCGGCGGGCGCGTCCGGCGCCGACTTCTACGTCTGCGGGCCCGGCCCGTTCATGGACACCGTCGAAGGCGCACTCCTTCGGCAAGACGTCGACCCTGACCGGCTGCACCTGGAGCGATTCCAGATCAGCGAGGTCGAAGTCGGCGAAACCGATGAATCCGCCACCGTGACAACCGAAGTGACGATCCGGCTCGACCGGCGCACGACGGCGGTCGCTTACCGTGCCGGCAATACGATTCTGCAGACCGCGCGCCTGGCCGGCTTGCGCGCGCCTTCGTCGTGTGAGACGGGTTTGTGCGGCACCTGCATGGCACGGCTGGTTGTGGGTAGTGCCCGCATGCTGAACAACGAGGTGTTGACCGAAGACGAGGTCGCCGAGGGCTGGGTGCTGACGTGCCAGTCGCTTCCGACCAGTCCCACGGTCGAGGTTGTCTACGAGTAGGAGTCGACCTTGAAATCACAGGTCGCAGTTGTCACCGGCGGTGGCTCAGGCATGGGCGAGGCCACCTGCCACGAACTGGCGCGGCGAGGCCATCGCGTCGCCGTCATGGACATCAACGAGCAAGCGGCGCAACGTGTCTGCGAGGCGCTGCGGGCCGAGGGCGCGACCGCGGTAGGGCTCACCGCCGACGTCGCAGACCGGCCCGCCGTAGATGACGCGTTCGCCAGGGTGCGCGCCGACCTCGGGTCGGTGAGCATCCTCATCACCAGCGCCGGCCAGTTCGCACTGGAGCCGTTCGACGAGATCAGCCCGCAGTCGTGGGCACGGGTCATCGACGTCAACCTGACCGGCACCTTCCACTGCTGCCAGGCCGCGTTGCCCGACATGGTCGACGCGAAGTGGGGCCGCATCGTGATGATCTCGTCGTCGAGTGCGCAGCGCGGCTCCCCGAAGTTGGCCCACTATGCCGCCGCGAAAGGCGGAGTCATCGCGCTGACCAAGTCGCTGGCCCGCGAATACGCCCCGCTCGGGATCACCGTGAACAACATTCCGCCGTCGGGAATCGAGACGCCGATGCAGCACCAGTCGCAACGGGAAGGCAAGTTGCCGTCGAACGAGGAGATGGCTGCCAGCATCCCACTGGGCCACCTCGGCACCGGCCGGGACATCGCGGCCGCAGTCGGCTTCCTGGCGTCGGACGAGGCCGGCTTCATCACCGGCCAGGTGCTCGGTGTCAACGGCGGTTCGGTGATGTGACAAGACTTTCCGGGGATTTTCAAGGCTTTTCAGGCATCCGACGACAGGAGGATCACATGGGCAGGTGGCCGAAACCCGCGGCGGGTAGTTGGACCCAACACTACCCGGAACTGGGCACTGGGCCCATCTCGTTCAAGGACTCGACCTCGCCGGAGTTCTACGAACTCGAGCGTGAGGCGATCTTCAAGCGCACCTGGCTCAACGTCGGCCGGGTCGAGGAACTGCCACGGGTGGGCAGCTACTTCACGAAAGAGATCGAGGTCACCCGTTCGTCGGTGATCGTGGTCAGAGGCAAAGACGACACGATCCGGGCCTTCCACAACATCTGCCGCCATCGCGGGAACAAGCTGGTGTGGAACGACTTTCCGCACGAGGAAACCCGAGGAGTGTGCCGGCAGTTCACCTGCAAATACCATGGCTGGCGCTACGACCTGACCGGTGCGCTGACGTTCGTGCAGCAGGAGGCGGAGTTCTTCGATGTCGATGCCGGCGAGTACGGGCTGCGCCCGGTGCATTGCGATGTGTGGAACGGGTTCATCTTCATCAACCTCGACTCCGAACCGCGCCAGAGCCTGCGCGAGTTCCTCGGCCCGATGGTCACTGGACTTGACGACTACCCGTTCGACAAGCTCACCGAGCGTTACGAATTCGTCGCCCACAACAACAGCAACTGGAAGATCTTCGCCGACGCGTTCCAGGAGTACTACCACGTGCCGTCGCTGCATCCCCAACAGGTGCCCGCGGAGGTACGCGACCCGAACGCCGGCTTCGAGTGCGCGCATTTCCAGCTCGACGGCCCGCATCGTCTGGTGTCGACCGCTGGGACCCGCCGCTGGCTGCTGGCCCCGGAGTACATGTACCCGATCGAGCGGGCGACACGCAGCGGGTTGGTGGGCCCGTGGCGCACGCCCGACATCGGCGAGCTGCCGGCCGGGTTGAACCCCGGCGGCATCGAGCGTTGGGGGATCAGTAACTTCCAGATCTTCCCGAATCTCGAGATCCTCATCTACGGCGGCTGGTATCTGCTGTACCGCTACTGGCCGACGTCGCACAACACCCACCGGTTCGAGGCTTACACCTACTTCCATCCGGCGCGCACCGTGCGCGAGCGCATCGAGCACGAGGTGGCCTCGGTGGTGCTCAAAGAGTTCGCGCTGCAGGATGCCGGGATGCTCGGCGGCACGCAGGCGGCGCTGGAAACCGGTGTCGTCGACGAGTTTCCGCTCAACGACCAGGAGATCCTGGTGCGTCACCTGCACAAGGTGGTAGTCGACTGGGTGGCGGACTACCGGCGCGAACGCGAACTGGTGGAGGCGTGACGATGGCCGAGACGAGACTGCCCAGCGCGTTCGCCGAGCTCGAGCCCTACGCCCAAACATGGTGCCTGGCAACCGAAACCGAGCGCTGGAATCAGCGGCTGGCCAGCACGATGGCCGAGATGCACGAATTCTACGACGCATTCTTCCCGCGTCTGGAGGAGGCGATCGACTACTGCGACAAGTTCACCCTCGACGACCTCCCAGACGACGCGGTGAACCTGCTGCATCTCATCTATTCGATGGTCATGGTCGCCATGGCCGTCGAGATCATGCACCAGCCAAAACCCACCGACGCCGCCGACGCCGTCATGGTGCGCGTGGACGAACCGGTGCCCTGACCAAACGAGGAAGGACAGCGATGACTCTGCTCACGATCAACAAGCTGACAGCCACCGTCGGCGCGGAAGTCGTCGGCCTCGATCCCGACCACCTGGCGGCCGACGACATGCTCGGCGAAGCCGTGCTCGACGCGTTGGAGGACAACGGCGTACTGGTGTTCCGGCAATTGGGCCTGAGTCCCCAGGCGCAGGTTGCGTTCTGCCGCCGACTCGGCGAGGTCGATCACTCGTCTGACGGCCACCACCCGGTGGCGGGTATCTATCCGATCACGCTTGACGCGTCGAAGAATTCGTTGGCGGCCTACCTGCGGGCCACCTTCGACTGGCACATCGACGGCTGCACGCCGATGGGCGACGAATATCCGCAGAAGGCCACCGTGCTGTCGGCCGTGCACGTCGCCGACCGCGGAGGCGAAACCGAGTTCGCAAGCTCGTACGCGGCCTACGATGCCCTCAGCGACGACGAGAAGAAGCGCTACGGTTCGTTGCGGGTTGTGCACTCGCTCGAAGCATCCCAACGGCGAGTCACGCCAGATCCGAGCCCAGAGCTGTTGCAGCGCTGGCGTTCTCGGCCCACCCACGTGCATCCGCTGGTGTGGACGCATGCCAGCGGCCGCAAGTCGCTGGTGCTCGGGGCATCAGCCGACCACGTCGTCGGCATGGACCTCGACGCGGGCCGCGCGCTGCTGGCGGAGCTGCTGGACCGGGCCACCTTGCCCGACAAGGTCTACAGCCACAAGTGGTCGGTCGGCGACACCGTGATCTGGGACAACCGGGGCGTGCTGCACCGCGCCGCCCCCTACGATCCCGATTCGCCGCGAGAGATGTTGCGCACCACCGTGTTGGGCGACGAACCGATCCAGTGACGGTCAGACTTCCGGACAGATCGACGCGAGGAAGTCCCGAGTACGCCGGATCGACGCGCTGCGGGTCGCCGGGTCGGTTCCCAGCGGAACGATTCGGGCTGCCAGATCGGTGACGCCCGCGTCGCGGTAGCTGCGCAACCTCGCCAGGACGGCGTCCTCGCCGCCGGCGGCCATCGTGTCGCCGACATCATCGGCGTCGCCGTGCTCGAGCAGCCGGACATAGTTTGGTGAGACGTGTGCGTGACCGAGCACCTCGTTCGCATGGACGCGGGCGGAGTCGACCTCGCTTCGCGCGCACACGGCAACCGGAACGCATGCGACGATGCGCGGCTGCGGCCGTCCGTATTCCCGTGCGGCGGCGGTGATTCGAGGGGCGACGTGGTTAGCGACCGCGCGCTCGTCGGCCATCCACAGAATGGTGCCGGCGGCGTGTTCACCGGCGATGTGCAGCATGGCCGGCCCGAGCGCAGCAAGAAGGACAGGCATCGCGGTCGGCTCGGTGACGTCCATCGGGCTGTGCACACGGAACGTGTCGTTCTCCACGTCGACCGGGCCGGGCTGCTCGAAGGCCGCGTTGAGCACCTCGAGGTAGTCGCGCACCAGTGACGCCGGGCGGTCGTAGTCCAGCCCGAGCTGATCGGCGACGATCCAGTGGTGCGACGGTCCGATGCCGAGCGTGAACCGCCCCGTGCAGGCGATCTGCGTGGTCAGCGCCTGCTGCGCCATCGGGATGGGATGGCGGGTCTGGACAGGCACGACCGCGGTGCCCAATTCGATTGCGTCGGTGGCCCGTCCGAGCAGGGCCACGGCCGTCATCGCATCGAGGTAGCCGGGCACCTGGGGAATCCAGAACGACGCGAAACCGGCATCCTCGGCGGCTCGGCCGTCGGCAATCAGCCCCGCCAGCCGATCGGCGCGCGGGCGCTCCTTGTCGGTGCCGCTCATCTGGCCTATGCGCACGAGCGTCCCCACTCACGGCACATGGCGATCCCATTCGTAGGGCACCACCAGATGCAGCGGTGCGGCCAGAAGCGGTTCGATTCCCGTTGCGTTCCAACGTCGTTCCAGTACAGGCGCCAGGCGCTGCGCGGTGGTTACCGGATCGTCGTCCAGAAAGCAGTAGGTGATCTGCTGAGCCGGGTCGATGTGCCGCGACGTCGCCGACCACACACCGGCGACGCCGTCGACCTCCAACAGATCCGCCGACGATGCTTCGCCGAGTTCGAGGAGCAAATACACGCCGCGAGACGGCCACCACGGCAGCACGTCGGCGCCGACCTTGATCCGCGGCGCGGCGGCCTTGCTCGCCACGTCGTATACGCCGCGCTGCACGGGCGGGAGCAGTTCCATTTTGCGGCCCGCGTCGCCGAGCGCAGTCGAGAGTTCGTTGAATCCCTTCAGGCCCTTGACGTCGGTGAAGAAGTACGTCATGACGTGGTCGATCGCATCGAAGCGGCCTGGGCTGGCAGCCCTGGCTGCGCGGCAGGCCGGTGTCGACACCAGACGCACGGACGCGCGTACGGCGGACAGGCGGTGCTGTTCGGGGCGATGGTCCAGGGTGTGCCAGCGCAGGTACTCGGCATCCAGCCCCCCGGGATGCCGGGTCGCCATGGACACGAACAGGGTGCTGACGTCACCGCGGCCGGTCGCGAGGACGGCTGGGACCTCGTCTGAGGGTGTACCGGGCAGGAGCATCAGCGGCGACCCTGTGTGGGCGCCGAATTCCGTTCGGGCCGTAAGAGTTCGGGATGGCGGGCGGCGATCATCCGCCGGAACCCGTCACGCCAGTGCACGGTGGTGCGGCCGAGGACCCGGTGCATGTAGGTGACGTCGGGCCACAGCGGTGGGTGCGCGTCGGGCGTGTACTCGAAAATCGGCTCGACGCCGGTCAGCTCACCCATGTATGCGCAGTAGTCCTCGACACTGACGGTCTCGCTGCCTGCCCAGTTCACGACGATCGGGGGCAACGCTGCAACCTCCATTGCCCGGATGCCGAGTTCGACGTAGTCGTCTTCGTAGATGGGATTGTAATTGTTCGGCGCGTCGGGATGAAGCCGAATCGGTTTGTGCGCCAGCATCATTTCCAGGCGGTCGGCGGGTGCGCCGCCCAGTGGTCCGTAGGTTGAGCAGATCCGGATGATGGTCAGCGGAATCCCGAAATGCTCGGCGACCCAGGTGCATACCGACTCCGCGGCAACCTTGGAGAAGCTGTAGTTCGCGCGCAGCGGCACGCCGGGTGCGTCGGCCTCGGTCAGTGGCCGCCTGCCGTGGTAGCCGTAGACGGAGCCCGTCGAGCAGAACACGAATCCCTTGGCATTGCGGCAGTGGTAGAGCAGCCCGCCGGAGTTGTGCGCGTTCGTGGTGACGCATCTACGCCAGTCGCCGATGCCGGTGTCGACCGCGGCGTGGAACACGTACGTGAAGTCGTCGGGGAGCATCGAGAAGTCACCGGTGGACATGTCCAACGCCTGCGGCGTGATCCCCGCGGCGGCAAGCTTGTCACGGTGGCCGGGGTTGCGCAGGCGGGCCGCGCCCCACACCTCGTTGCGCTCTGCCAGCGCCCGCGCGATCGGGAAGGCGATCTTCCCGGTGGCGCCGGTGACCAGGATCTTCTCTCCGTCGAGCATCGATGACCTTCCTGTCGCCGCAGGTGCCGGTGACCTATAAAGTACTTGACACGTATCGCCCACCAACCGGCGAGGAGTGCTGTGCGACTGACGTTGGATCCCGAACTCGAGGCTTTCCGTGCCGAGTTCGGCGCGTTCGTCGACAAGCACCTGCCGCCCGAAGCGCAAACGTGGGAACGGTCCCGGTCCAGTTCTCACGTGCCGGACTGGGCGCGGCGGTGGCAGCGGCTGCAGTTCGACCACGGCTGGCTGTTTCCCGGCCATCCGCCGGAGTTCGGCGGCCGCAACGCCGGCCTGCTCGCGCAGTACGTGCACCGCGACGAACTGTCCCGGAGACGGATCTACCACTGTTACAACCCGCAAGGTGTAGGCATCATCGCGGCGTCGCTGCTGTCCTTCGGAACAGCCGAGCAGAAACAGAATTGGGCGGTGCCGATCCTGCGCGGAGACATGACGGCATCGCTGGGGATGAGCGAACCCGGCGCCGGCTCGGATCTGGCGGGGCTGAGTACGCGGGCCGTGCTCGATGACGACCACTTCGTGGTGAACGGGCAGAAAGTGTGGACGTCGGGGGCGCACGACGCCGACGTGCTGCTCACCTTCGTGCGCACCGATGCGTCGGCCCCGAAACACAAAGGAATCAGCGCGTTGCTGATTCGCACGGACACGCCCGGCGTGGTGTGCCGGCCGTTTCCCTCGGTGTACGACCGCGACCACCTCGATTTCAACGAGGTGTTCTTCACCGACGTGCGGGTGCCGGTGGCCAACCTGGTCGGGCCACTGCACGGCGGCTGGAAAGTGGCCAACGGGTCGCTCGGCCACGAGCGCACGATGATGTGGATGAATTTCGCGAACCGGCTGCGAGACCTGCTCGACGACTTCCGGGCCGCCGGAGCCGTGCAGCGCGACCAGTACGCCACGCTGGCGATGGACTATCAGGCGCTGCGGCTGCTCGGCTCGGCGGCGCTGGCACGCGCGGCGCGCGGCGAACGCGGCGTGGCAGCCGTGTCGGTGCTCAAGCTGCTCGGCTCGGAAGCCGAGCAGAACACGGCCAGGCGCGCCCTCGACGCTGCCGGTACCGGCGGCCTCGTCGACCCCGCAATGACCGCGCCGTACAACGCATATGGGCTCGACCAGTACGCCGCCAGCTGGTTCGCGCGCTACGCCGGAAGCTACGCCGGCACGATTGCCGGCGGCACGTCAGAAATCCAGCGCAACATCATCGCCCAGCAGGTCTTGGGCCTACCGCGGAGCTGAGCGGCTCGGGTGCTCAGCGGACGAACCATTCCGCCTCGTTGTCTTCGGTCTTCAGCCCGGACTCGTCGACCTCGCCCGTCTCCGCCGGGGTCGGGCCGTCCGGGGGCCGGTACTCGCCGATCTTCAAGATGGCGTGCACCGGGCAGTCCATGATGGCGCGCTCGACGGCGTCGTGGTCTTCGGCGAGGACGGTGCCGTCGCCGATCAGCGAGGCGTAACCCCAGTCGTCGAGCGAGAAATATGCCGGCGCGTGCTTGGCGCAGATCCCGAAGCCGTCGCAGACCGTCCGGTCGAGTCGGATCTTCATGCCGTCGCCACCGCCTCGGCTTCGTAGGGCCGCAGCGCGTTGAATGCATCAACTCGGCATGTGTCGCAATCGTTTTCGAGGTGCCGCGCCACCACCTGCGGGAACTGCACGAGCAGGCTGGCGGCCATGTTGCAGGCGCCGTCCAGCGTGCCGCAGGCTCCCCGGCCGCGCAGCACCACAGACCAGCGTTCCAGGCGGGTCAGGTCCTCAGCGGTGGCGACCCCGTCGCGCAGCGCCGACGTCACCGCCGACATCGCCGCTGTGCCGTTGTAGCACGAGCCGCACTGGCCGGCGTTCTCCCGGTCGAAGTAGGCCATCACCGACGCGGCCACGGCCACCGGGCACTCGTGCGTGATGAGCGAGATCGCGCCGCAGCCAAGCCCGCTGCCGAGTCGCCGCAGCGTCTCGTGGTCCAGGGTGGCGTCGAGAATCTCGCGGTTCAGTATTCCGGCGAAGTAGCCACCCATCAACACGCCGCGCAACTCGTCGGGCGAAACGCCGTGCCACTTCAGGAGTTCGGCGAACGGCAGGCCGTGCGGAACCTCGTACAGGGAAGCGGGCTTGCCGGCACCGGTGATCGTCATCAAGAAAGTTCCCGGAGAGGCCGACGTGCCGGCAGCGCGAAACGTCTCTGCACCGTGGCGGTGCAGATAGGGCAACGACGCCAACGTCTCGACGTTGCTCACCAGCGTCGGAACGCCTGCGACACCCTCCTGGAACGGGCGGGGCGGCTTGTCGGTCGGCTTGGCCGGGCCGCCGTTGATCGCCCGGACCGCGGCTGTCTCCTCCCCGGCGACGTAGCCGGGCTCCACGGTGACGAGCGAGACGCTCAGGCCCGCAAGGTTTTCGGTGTCGACTTCTGCCAGCGCGTCCTCGACGGCGCGGGCGGCCGGCTGATCGGAAACGTACACGTATGCGCGGCCGGCGCCCACGATGAGCGCGGCGAGCCGTAATCCGTCCAGCACCAGATGGGGACGGTTGCGCAGCAGCCACCTGTCCTTCACCGACGCCGGTTCGCCCTCTTCGCCGTTCGCCACCACCACAGCGTCGCGGCCGTTGTCGCGCACTGCTCGTAACTTGACGGCCATCGGGAACGCCGCACCACCGCGGCCCAGCAGGCCGCTGCGGTCTACTTCCTCGAGCAGCGCGTCCGCGTCGGCGAGCGGGCGGTAACCGTTCTGCTCGCGGTACTCGGCCAGCGTCTCGGCTCCCGGTTTGGTGCGGAGCAGTCGCGGCGCGCTGCCCGGCCAGACTGCCGCTGTGAGATCCGTTGCTGGGGTTGTGGTTTTCATGACGAGCTCTTTCTGCGCGCCGATAGGCTTGCGGTCATGAGAACCGCCGTGGTGCGCGTCCGGGTGGATCCGGACGGTGTGCTCACGGCTGCCCAGTTACGCGACGGCATGCGGACCCTGCGCGATCTGGCCGACGGCGCGGGCGCCGGGTTGGTGGACAGCGACCTCTCCGCGATGCCTGTGGCGCGCCGTGAAGTGGAGCTGCTGATGGCCGGTCCCGACCCCTTGGAGCTGAAGCAGGAGGCAACCGAACTGTGCGCGAACGCATTCGGTACCGCTGCGGTGGCCGGCGTCCTCACCTACATCAGCAGGGGCACCGACGACGACGCCCACGGCGTGCTCGCCGGATTCGGGCTGACCGGCGAAATTCGTCGCCTTCCGGGCGATCAAGGTTGGGACGTGGTGCACGTGACGCTGAGCAAAGCGGATCTGGCGCGGGTGCCGGAGAGCCGGATCCACACCGCGCTGGAAGCCTCGCTGAACTGCGAGGTCCACATCCACACGGGCTAGCATTAGCGGCCCAGGAAGTCGAGGATCGCGGGGGCGGCCTGCACCCAGGTGTCGAACATGTTGAACCGCTTGACCTTGCCCTGCGCGCGCGCCTCGGACGCGCGCTCCCACGCATCCTCGGGCCATGGCGGGTCGATCAGCGTGGAGCCTTTGATCAGGCAGCTCACCTCCAGTGAGGTGCGCTTGGGGTGATCCCAGTCGTTCTCGCCGCCGCGGATGATCAGCGTCGGCACCGTGATCTTGTCGAACATCTCGTCCTCGACGCCGGGAATCGTCTGCCCCGGCTTCGGCACGAAAGCATTGAGCCAGCGCAGCATCACCTTGAGGAACTCGTCGGCGTCCAGCGAGAGGATGCGCTCCTCGTTCTTCGGATTCTCCGCGATGCGCTCTTTCCACTCGGCCACGCGCAGAAGGCCTTCCATGCCTAGCGCGCGGACGGCATGAATGCTGGGCATGATGTAGTAGGAGCCGAGCGCGAACAATCCGTACACTCCGCCGACGATGTTCCACACCACCAGCTTCGTAACGATCTCCGGGTAGAGCATCGCGGTCAGCATCGAGTCGCGTGCGCCGCCGGAGCCGCCGGCAAGGATGCAGGGGCCGGCGTCGAGTGCGCTGATCAACCCGTGCAGCGTCTCCGCACGCATGTGGGATTCGCTCTGCCCGTAGAACTGGACGTCGGATTTCCCGCAATTGGGCCGGTCCCACAGCAACACGCGGTATCCGCCGTCGACCAGCGCCTCGGCCAGCGGCCGCAGGCCGTCGATGTCCTTGCTGTACCGGCCGCCCGGCGTCAGGGCAATGAAATCGCCGTTGTCGCCGAGGATTTCGTAGACGACGTTGCCGCCGTTGATCTCAATGGTCTTCTCGCTCATGCCTGCACCAGCACATCGTTGCCGACGACCCGGACCGGGTACGTGCGGATGCTCCATTCGGGCTTGACCGCGGTGGTGCCCGTCGCCAACTCGAAACCCCATTGATGCCAGGGGCAGTAGATGAACTCCAGGTCCCGGACCATCACCGCATCACCTGGCACGTTGTGATCGACGACCGTCCTGCCGCGGGTGCGCCCCGAGCACAGCGGGCCGCCTTCGTGCGGGCAGTAGTTTGCGATCGCGTAGAAGGTGCCGTTGACGTTGTACACACCAACCCCGTGCCGGCCTATCGGCACGAGTTTGTGTGTGCCGGGCGGGATTTCGTCGACCGTGGCGACGACGTGCTCGCGCCCCTGCGCCAACCGGGACGGCTTAGATTGTTGCGTCAATTCAGAACACCCGAACTTGGCCTTCCAGAGCGGGCACCGTCTCCGGAAGGTGGTAGGTCGCAATCCCGTTGCGGAACATCACGTTTTCGCGGGCATGCTCGGGCAGGTGCTTGACCAGCCAGCGCGGATCGTCGAACGTCCAGTGGGGGTAATCCGACGAATACAGCAGGATCTTGTCGCATTCCATCCACTCGAACACCCGGCTGAGCTCCGTCTTGTCCTCGGGATAGTCCAGTGGCTGGGTGGTGAACTTGATGTGGTCTTTCACATACTCCGAGGGCTTGCGCTTGATGTCGACCCATGACTTGCGTGCCTCGTAGATGGCGTCCATCCGCCACATCAGCGGCAGGATCCAGGTAAATGCGTGCTCCACCAGCACAATTCGCAGCGTCGGGAACCGGTCGAAGACGCCGTCGAAAACCAGGCTCATCACCTGGTTCGCCGCCAGCAGTGAGTAGGTGACCATGAAGTCGTGGTTGTAGCTCGGCATCCCCACCGGCGGCATGGGCAGTTCCTCGTGGTGGCCGCGGGCCAAATGGCAGCTCACCGTGATGTCGTGCTTGGTCGCCGCCTCCCACACCGGGTCGTACTTCGGATGCCCCCATGACGGACGAGGCTCGGCTTTGATGAGGATCTGCGCCATGTAGGGGTGGCCGGCCCAACGCTCGATTTCGCGAGCGGCCGCATCCGGCTCCTCGATGGCGGCGCAGATCGAGCCGCGCCACCGCTCGTGCCAGTTGTTGTGACTGTCGAGCCAGTGGTTGGCCTGCCAGTCGTTCAAGGCGCTCGACATCGCGGCGTTGGCCTCGGGCAGCCGCGCCGGGTAGGCGGCCGGTTCGAGAACGGCGATGTCCGCGCCGGCGTCCATGATCAGCTGCTTGAACGCCAGATCCGGATCGCTGCCGGGAAACTCGCCGTCGGGCGGGAAGGTGTCGACGCGCATCGCGAAGGCGTGCGCGTAGTCGGGGGAGTCGTAGTAGATCAGCTCACCTACGCGGCGGTTGAGGAAGTACTTGCTGCGCCACGGCTCGGGAATGAAGTGGACCAGGTCGCCACGCCTGGGCACCGGATGGACGTCGGAATCGACGCACCGGACAGCGATGCGCTCGGCCGCGGGCTTTCGCTCACGTTGTTCGGTCAAGCTCATCGTGGCCTCCTTCGGTCTCTTCTTCTACTGTGCGACCACACCGGCCGGAATGTCTATGCCGTAGAGCTGCGCAGCGTTGCGCCAGCAGAACTTCTCGCGTTGTTCGGCGCTGAAGGCGGCCGGCACGGTCAGCTGGCCGTTATGCCAGTGCGGGTAACTGGATCCGAACATCACCATGTCGTCCTTGCCGGTGAAGCCGAACCACTCGCCCGCGAATTCGGCGTCGCCGGGCCCGTCGAACCTGCCCTGGACGAAGTACACGTGGCCCGGCAGGTAATCGCTCGGAATCCGTGGCGCCCACGGTGTCTGTTCGAGGTGCGGCCGGCCGAAGCAGTCCATCCGCCAGATGAACGGCGTCACGAAGTCAGCCGCTCCGTCGGCCCAGACGAACTTGAGCTCCGGCATTCTCTCGAATACGCCTTCGGCGATCATGTTCATCAGGTGGTACAGGTAATTCAGCGCCATGAAGCCGAGGTACTGCTCATATGTTCGGGTGTTTCCGGACGGAGTCGGCGCGGCGGCGATACCAGAGCCGACCTCGATGTGCGCGGCCACCGGAAGACCGGCGTCGACGGCTGCTTCCCACAGCGGCCAGAACTGCGGCTTGCCGAACAGCTCACGCGACTGCAGCGGAATTCCGATCTGCACGACGCGGGGGTGGTCCTTGTACTTGTCGATCTCCCGCAGGGCGCCGGCGATGTCGTCGGGGTTGACCCGGATCGTGCCGCGGAACCTGTCACCGAACGCGTCGTGCTCCAGCCAGCGCGACACCATCATCTCGTTGTGCGCCGCGGCGATCGCGGTGCCCAGGTGCCGGTCGGGCATCACGCCGCGCGTCATCGGGTGCAGCACGGCGACGTCGACGCCGCGCTCGTCGAAGAGGTGGCGGGCGAGGATCGCGGGGTCGGAGCCGGGGTACTCGCGGTTCGGGCCCTTGGCGTTCTTCGCGTACTCGCCTCCGGGGGCGCCGTACCAGTCCATCTCGTAGTCGGGGAAGCCGCGGCTTCGGTAGGGCTCGTTCAGAAAGCCGCGCAGGTCTTTGTTGGACTGGCAGAAGATGTGCACGCTAGCGTCGATGACGGGCGTGCGACCACCGTCGGAAAGCTCGATCACTTCCGGCCACCCGATAGCGGGCCTAATGAATTCGTCGGCGCACTACACATCACGCCTTCAGTGTAAAGCTTAGTTCTTCTATTGCAAGAATAGGGTTCTCCGGTTGCGCTCGGGACGCCGTCCTGCCGACTGCCCGAAACCCGTTGAGCGGCACGGTCCGTAGCAGGTAAATGAGCGGCTCGCTTAGGAGATTCGTCCTTCCGTTCGTGAGAATGCTATTCTCGGCGGGAAGTCGCCCTGGGAGGAACACCGGCATGCTCTTGGAGTTCGACGCTGACCAAAAGCTCTGGCAGGACACCGTCCGGGACGCCGTGGCCAAACAGTGTCCGCCGTCGCTGGTACGAAGTGTGGCCGAGCAAGGGGTCGACCCGGCGCCGTTGTGGAAGGCGTACGTCGACGCCGGCTGGACGGAGATGAGCGATCCGGAGAACGCTGTCGAGCTTGCCATCGTGGTGGAGGAGCTCGGCCGTGCCACGGATCCGACACCGTTCCTGGCGACGATGACGCAGTACGCCCCACTGGCCGGCGACCGTTTCGAGCCGCACGAGTCCGGCGCGGCGGTGCTCGGTGGTGTGACCGCCCATCGTGACACCGACGGGTGGGTGCTCGACGGCACCGCGCGCTACGTCCTCGACGGCGACCGCGCCGACCGGTTGGCGGTGGTGACCGACGGCGGGGTGTTCCTGGTGGCCGCGGGTGACGTCAGCGCGCATCGCATCCCGGTCTTCGACCCGGTGCTGCACGTCGCCGACGTGTCGTTTGCCGGCATTCGCGTGGCAGACACCGCGCGGGTGCCGACCGCCGACACCGAGCGGTCGCGACACGTCGCCCTTGCCGGTATGGCGCTGACGATGGTCGGTGCGTGCCAGCGCATTCTCGACCTCGTCCTCGAGCATGTGCGGGAACGCCATCAGTTCGGGGTGCCCATTGGATCGTTTCAGGCGATCCAGCACAAGGCCGCCGACATGCACGTCGCGATCGAACGAGCCCGCGCGCTGGGGTATTTCGCGGCGTTGACCATTGCCGCCGACGACCCGCGGCGACGGCTGGCCGCGGCGATGGCCAAGGCGGCGGCGGGGGAGTGCCAGGCGCTGGTGTTCCGCTCCGGGTTGCAGTCTTTCGGCGCAATGGGTTTCACATGGGAGAACGACCTGCAGTTCGCCCTGAAGCGGGCCAAAGCGGGCGAGCTGATGCTCGGCGGTGCCGCAGAACACCGGGCGATGATCGCGGAGGAATACCGTGCAGCTGACTTTTGACTCCGACGTCGAGGAGTTCCGCGCCGAGTTCGCGGCCTTCCTCGACGAGCACCTGCCCGCGGCGGCTGCGGAAGCCCTGGAGCGGCCCCGGTCGGTCTCGCACATGCCGCAGTGGGCGCGTCGTTGGCAGCGGCTGCTGTTCGACAACGGCTGGCTGCTGCCCACCCAACCGCCGGAGTTTGGTGGGCGCAACGCCACCGTCCTTCAGCAGTACGTCTATCTCGTCGAACTGTGCCGGCGCCGGATCTACCACAGCTTCAACCCCCAGGGCGTGAACATCGTTGCGGCGTCCCTGATCTCGTTCGGTACCGACGAGCAGAAGCAGCGCTGGGCGGTGCCGATCCTGCGCGCGGAGATCACCGCGTCGCTGGGCATGAGCGAACCGAGCGCCGGCTCGGACCTGGCGTCGCTGCGCACACGTGCGGTGCTCGAGGGCGACCACTTCGTCGTCAACGGCCAGAAGGTGTGGACATCGGGCGCCCACGACGCGGACGTGCTGCTGGCATTCGTGCGCACCGACCCGGACGCCCCGAAGCACAAGGGCATCAGCGCACTGGTAATTCCCACCGACACCGAAGGTGTGGTGTGCCGGCCCTTTCCGTCGATCTGCGGGCAGGACGATCTCGACTTCAACGAGGTGTTCTTCACCGACGCCCGGGTGCCGGCCGAGAACCTGGTCGGCCCGTTGAATCAGGGCTGGCGGGTGGCCAACGGATCGCTCGGGCACGAACGAACAATGATGTGGCTGGGTTTCGCGGATCGGATCAACAACGCAATGGCCGACTTCCGTCCGTGCACCGACTTGGAGCGCGACCAGTACGCCACCTTGGCGATGGACTACGAGGCGCTGCGACTGCTCGGCTCGGTGGCGTTGGCGCGGGCTGCGCGCGGTGAGCAGGACACCGCGTCGGTTTCGGTGCTCAAGCTGCTGGGCTCCGAGGCGGAGCAGCGCGGCTTCGAAAACGCCCTCGCCGCAGCGGGATCCGACGGCCTGGCGCATCCGGCGCTGACAGGTCCGTACGCCCCGATGAACCTCGACCACTACTTCGCGAGCTGGTTCGAGCGCTACGCCCGCAGTTTCGGCGGGACGATCGCCGGCGGCACGTCGGAGATCCAGCGCAACATCATCGCCCAGCAGGTGCTGGGACTGCCGCGCCGCTGAGTCCGCGATTTCGGCGCGCAAACCGTCGCTCAGCGCATGTTTGCGCGCCGAAATCGCTATCGCAGGGCGGCGTGCAGTGCCTGTTCGACGTCGAGGTCCAGCAGCACCGCGTACTGGCGCTCGAGCAGGGTCTCGGCGAGCCCCTCCTGTTCCACCTTCATCAGGCCGAGACTGGCCCACACGGAGGTCCACGCGTCGATCATCATCAGCCGGTACAAGTCGAAAGCCTTACTCATGTTTGGCGTTTCGCTTCCCACCCCGCTGTCGGCGACGACCTCGAGGTAGCGCGCGAGCAGATCCTTCTCATAGGCGCGCCGGTTCTCGGGGGTGAACGCCCATGCGATGAAGTAGGCGACCTCGCGGATCCCGTACATCTTGTGTACCTCCTGCCAGTCGAATAGGCCCGAGGTGCCGTCGGCGGTTCGGAAGGTGTTGCCGATGTGGGTGTCGCCATGGCACAAGGTGGGTGGCATCGCCTCCCAGATGCGCCAGAACGCCTCGCGGTTCGCCAGGTGGAACCGGGTGAGCCGACGCACCGGCTCTGGAACGTCGAAGTTCTTCATGAACCGCTTCTCTGCCAACAGGAGCACGCGGTGAGCCAACACCTGGCCGGGCCGCCCTCGGTAAGGGGTCACCCATGACAGGTCTGTCGCAAACCGCGGCGACTTGTAGAACCGTCCATGCATGGTCGCCAGCGCGTCGACGATCGCCTCGGCGTGCTGCAGCGACGCCTCGCCGTCGGGTGTGTAGAAGTGTGTGTTCTCGTCCTTGCTTTCCAGCACCAGCAGAAACCGGCCGCCCGGGGCCACTTTGGCGTAGTACGGCTTCAACGTGATGCCGGCCAAGTCATGGTAGGCGTTGTTGTAGAAGGAGACCTCGGTGGCGCAAAGGCCGAAAGTCGCATTCAGCACCCGCGATTGAGCCATGCTGGGTGTGCCCTTCGCGAACGCCGCCGTGGGTAGCCCGGCTTGGATGCCGGCGTCGTTCCACTCCAGCGTCAGCCGTGCCCGGTCGGTCGTCCCGCGGTCCCGGTCCATTTCGAAATTCACCACGTGCGCATCCGGGACGTCCGCGGCGATCGCCGCGGTGAGGTCCTGGGCGGTGATCGCATCCAGGCCGAAGTCCTTGTCCCACGGCACCCACGGCGACAGTCCGATCGCGATGTCCTTGACGGCGCGCAGCGTTTTGAACAAGGTGCTCCAGTCAGTTCGGGGCGACGAGTGCCGGTGCAAGCCAGCGGCGCAGATAGCCAGGCCTGCCCGGTTCCGCGAGGGTGCGCAGAATGCCACGCGCACCGGCGTGTCTCTGGCACGACACGCACACTCGCGGTAGGCGGGCTAGTCGATGACGGCTGCTTGTTTGCGTTCGGTGATGGGTCGCGCGAGTTCCTGCTCGTCGCAGATCCGCTGCAGCTTGTCCAGCGTGTCGTCCAGGCCTGGCCCCAGCCGCGGACCGGGCGTGAACGTCGCCGGCAGACGGCGCATGCCCTGGATCACGCCGATCGTGTCGTAGTGCACGGTGCCTTCCGGGTCGCACGTGTAGTCCGGCATCCGGTCGAGCACCGCGGTGACCATCGACTTGAACACCGTGCGCGCCACATTCGACCCGATGCAGCGGTGCACGCCGAGGCCGAAGCTGAAGTGCCGGTTGCCTTTCCGGTCGAGAATGACGTCGTTGGGGTCGCGGAAGACCGACGGGTCGCGGTTGGCCATCGCCCACGAGATCCACAGCCGCTCACCGTATTTGAACTGCTGTCCCTCGACTTCCACATCCTCGGAAAACGTCCGGCCATCGCCCGGCGCGGGGGTGTAGAAGCGCAGGAACTCCTCCGTCGCGGAATCCAGCAACGCGTCGCGCTCCGTGCTGAGCCGCTCACGCTGGTCGGGATGCTCCGAGAGCCACTCGAGCGCATGGGCCGTCAACGCGGTGGTGGTGTCGAAGCCGCCGCCGATGACCAGCCCGAGCATCCCCAGAACCTCGATGTCCGGGGCCGGTTCGCCGTCGATGCGCATCTGAAGCAGCGCGTTCACCAGCCCGGGCCGGGGGTTCTCCCGGATCTCGAGCATGGCCTTCACGAGGTCGAGCCCCATCTCCCGGTGCATCGCCACCACCCGGTCGATGTCCGGGGAGTCCTCCGGCGTGTACACCGAGGCATGCGTCGGCTCGCTGTACAGCGACCACTTCTTCAGCGGGATGCCGAGCATCGCCAACGTCAGCACCGCGGGCACCACGTTGGCCAGGTCGTCGACGAAGTCGATTGTGCCGCCTTCGATCTTCTCGTCGAGGCTGGCGCGCACGATCTCGTCGATGAACGGCTCCCAGCGTTTGACCGCGGCGGGGGACAGGTAGGGGTTCACTGCGCTGCGATAGAACCGGTGCTCTGGGTCGTCCATCTCGAGCATGCCGCCGCGCACACCGCTGACCCGCTTCGCGTACGGAATCGAGATGCCCTTGAACGGGGTCTCTCCGGTCAGGTCGTGATGGTTGGAGACGGCGGGGCAGCGGGCCAGTTCGAAGACTTCCTTGTTACCGGCTGCCACCCAGTGCCCGCCGTAGGTGTCCGACCACGCCAGCGGGCAGCGCTGCTG
Source organism: uncultured Actinomycetota bacterium (assembly GCA_963775205.1). Lineage (GTDB taxonomy): Bacteria > Actinomycetota > Actinomycetes > Mycobacteriales > Mycobacteriaceae > Mycobacterium. The sequence continues at coordinate 222,293 of CAVZHV010000003.1, forward strand.
CATCTCCTCGGTGATCTTCTCGAACTGCAGCCGATACTCCGGGGTGTGCCGATCGAAGTGATACCGGTTCTTCTTCCGGTCGCTATCACTGACGACGTCATCGACGCTCACGGCCGTTGTCTCCCTTGGTCATTCACTCTTCGATGCGGATGGCTTGCTCGGGACAGGACTGCATGGCTTCGCGAACCAGGTCTTCCTGGCCGGGCGCGACCACCTCGGAGACCGGCGACGAGGTGCCGTCGATGTCATTGAGCTCGAAGGAATCCGGCGCGATCATCTTGCACAGGGTGTGGCCCTGGCAGCGTTCTGCGTCAACCCAAACCTTCACGAGTGCCTCCAGTTAGACGTGGTAGTCGTACCACTTGAGGTAGCCGCCGGCGTCGACCCGCAACTGCATGCCGGTGACGTAGCGGGCCTCGTCGGAAGCCAGCCACAGCACCGCGTTGCTGATGTCCTCGGGTTCGATGAAGGGCACCCGCATGGCTTGCTGCACGTAGAACACCGGCTCGGCGTCCTCGCGCTTCGGGTCTTTGAGGTCGGGCCGGAACGATTGATACATCGGGCCGCTCTGCAGCATGTCGGTGTTGCAGTTGGTCGGGTGTATCACGTTGGCGCGGATGCCACGAGGCGCCAACTCGGTAGCGAGGTCGTGCACATAGCTCGACAGAGCGCGCTTGGCGGTGACGTATGCCATGCCCCCGGGGTCGTTGCCCGGGTCGGGCTTGTTGTGGGTGTCCATCAGCGCTGCGGTCGAACCGGTCGCGATGATCGACGCACCCTCGGCCAAGTGCGGCAGCGCGACCTGGATCGCGTTGATGGTGCCGATCAGGTTCGTGTTGATGACGTCGCACCACGCCTGCAGCGGCGGCTGGCCCTTCATGCCTGCGATGCCGGCCTGCGCGACGACGATGTCGACCTTCGAGAACTCCGACAGCCCGTTCTGCAGCGCCTCGCGCAGTTGAGCCGGCTCGCGAACGTCGGCCTGTGCGGTCACGACGCCTTGTCCTGTCTTCTCGACCATCCGGGCGGTCTCGTCGAGGTCTTCGGGCCGCGCGAGGGGATAGCCGAGAGATTCGATGTCGTGACAGATGTCGACGGCGATGATGTCGGCACCCTCTTCGGCCAGCCGAACCGCATGGCTGCGGCCCTGCCCGCGGGCAGCGCCTGTCACGAATGCGACTTTGCCTTCAACGCGTCCCACAGCATGTCCTTTCGATAGGTGGTTGATGCTTCAGGTGTTTCGCCCGCCGTTGACACCCAGGATCTGCCCCGTGATGTATCCGGCCTCCTCTGAGATGAGGAACGAGCACGCGGCCGCGATGTCCTCGGGCTTGCCCATGCGCCGCACCGGCGTGCGCTTGATGTTCTCCTCGACGTCACCGAGGTAGCCGCGTGCCTCGGCGCTGCGCAGCATCGGCGTGTCGATGAAACCCGGCGGCACCGCGTTGACGGTGATGCCGTTGGGTCCGTACTCCAGCGCCAGCGTCTTGGTCAGCCCGTTGACGGCCGACTTCGCCGCGACATAGGCCCCCATGTACGCCACACCGGAGTGCGTGCTGGAGGAGGAGATGTTGACGATGCGGCCCCAGCCGGCCTCGATCATGTCCGGCAGGACGGCCTGGATGCAGTGAAAGACGCCGTTGAGGTTGACGTCGATGACGCGTTGCCAGTGCTCGAAGCTGATGTCGGTGAAGCGTTTGAAGGAATCCATGCCGGCGGCGTTGACCAACACGGTGACGGGCCCGAACTGGCGACGGATCGCGTCGAGTGCAGCGTCCACTTGCGCCCGGTCGGTGACGTCGGCGGTGAACGCCGCGTCGTCGTCCGGCGCCCGCAGATCGAGGGTGGCGACCATAAGTCCGTCCTTGCGCAGGCGCGCGACGACGGCTTGACCGATGCCTGACCCGCCACCGGTGACGACGGCCGTTCTCACGACCAGCACTCCTCGCCGAACGCACAGCGGGAGGCGTCGAATGCGACAACGATCGCGGGCACTGGCAAGAATCTCCCTTCCGGTTTTGAGAACACTACTCTCAAAAGTCGTTCCCACGCAACCGGCCGACGCGCCTGGTCAGGGCCTCTAAGCTGGCCGAACAACCGCCGCTGACCAGCGCCGGAGGGTTCGTCCGGCTTGCTTGAGTTCTCGGATTCGGAATGTATGATTCGCCGCAGATGAGAACCAAGTTATCAAGTTGATCTAGGAGGCCGAATGGCGCAGCAGGGTACGGCGACCGACACCACTCGGCACTCCGCCGACGGAAGCCCCGAAGCCGGCTCAGCGGTCGACCGGCATCTGCTGATCGACGGCCGCCTCGTCACCACCGAGAAGACCTTTCCGTCGTACAACCCGGCGACCGGCGCGCTCGTGGGACACGCTCCCGACGCCTCGGTGGCGGATGCCGAAGCCGCGATCGCGGCGGCCCGACGTGCCTTCGACACGACGGACTGGTCGACGAACGTCGAACTGCGGATCCGCTGTCTCGACCAACTGCACCGGGCGTTGGTGGAACATCGCGACGAGCTGGCCGAGCTGACCATCGCCGAGGTCGGCGCCACCCAGATGCTGTGCGCCGGCCCTCAGCTGGATCAGCCGATCGCGATCGTCCGCTACTACGCCGATCTGCTGAAGACCTATTCGTTCACCGAAGACCTCGGCAACGTCGAGAGCCGCGGAATGCAGCACCACCGTTGGGTGGAGAAGGAAGCCGCCGGCGTGGTGGCCGCGATCATCGCCTACAACTACCCCAACCAGCTCGCGCTGGCGAAGCTGCCGCCCGCGCTGGCCGCTGGTTGCACTGTCGTGCTCAAAGGTGCTCCGGATACTCCGCTCGTGACCTTGGCGCTCGGCGAGCTGATCGCCAACCACACCGACATCCCGCCCGGCGTGGTGAACGTGCTCAGCTCGACCGACCCGCAGGTGGGCGCCGTGCTGACCACGAGTCCCGACGTCGACGTCGTCACGTTCACCGGATCGACCGCGACCGGCCGCAAGATCATGGCGGCCGCCAGCGAGACCCTCAAGAAGGTCTTCCTCGAGCTGGGCGGCAAGTCCGCCGCGATCGTCCTCGACGACGCCGACTTCAACAACTGCGCCATGATGGCGGCCTTCATGATCACTTCGCACGCGGGCCAGGGCTGCGCCATCACCACGCGGATGCTGGTGCCGCGCAAGCACCACGACGAGATCGTCGAGCAGGTCAAGAACTTCCTCGGCATGGTGCGCCACGGCGACCCCGCCGACGAGTCGGTCTACATGGGCCCGCTGATCAGCGAGCGCCAGCGCGACAAGGTCGACGGCATGGTGCAGCGGGCGATCGCCGCCGGCGCCACGCTGGTCACCGGCGGCAAGAAGCTCGACGGCCCGGGCTACTTTTATGAGCCGACGCTGCTGACCAACGTCGACCCCGACAGCGAGATCGCTCAGGAAGAAATCTTCGGGCCCGTCCTTGTCGTCATCGGCTACGACGACGACGATGACGCGGTGCGAATCGCCAACAACTCCATCTACGGGCTCTCCGGAGCGGTGTTCGGCAGCCAGGACCGCGCGGTCGCGATGGCCCGCCGCATCAGGACCGGTACCTTCTCCATCAACGGCGGCAGCTACTTCAGCCCCGACGCGCCGTTCGGCGGCTACAAGCAGAGCGGCATCGGCCGGGAGATGGGCACGAAAGGCCTCGAGGAGTTCCTCGAGACGAAAACGCTTGCCGCGCCCGTAGCTGAGGCCGCCCAGTGACCAAGCCGTTGGAGGGAATTCGCGTCCTCGAGGTCGCGATGTACGGGTTCGTCCCCTCGGCGGGCGCGGTGCTGACCGAGTGGGGCGCGGACGTCATCAAGGTCGAGCATGCGGTGACCGGCGACCCGCAACGCGGCCTGCGGCAGACCGGACCGCTGCGTGTCGAAGGTGACCCGAACCCGAACATCGAACACGCCAACCGCGGCAAGCGCAGCATCGGCCTGGACATGTCCGTGCCGGAGGGCAAAGAGGTGCTGCTCGAATTGGCCCGCCGCGCAGACGTTTTCCTGACGAGCTTCCTGCCGGGGCACCGCAAGAAGTTCGGCATCGACGTCGACGACATCCGCGCGGTGAACCCGAAGATCATCTATGCGCGGGGCAGTGCGCTGGGACCCCGCGGCGAGGAGTCGGTCAAGGGCGGCTACGACATGACCGCCTTCTGGTGTCGCGCCGGCACCGCGGCAACCATCACCCCGCCCGGCATGGAGGGCATGATCGCGCCGCCGGGACCGGCGTACGGCGACACCATCTCCGGCACCAACCTCGCGGGCGGCATCGCGGCAGCACTGGTGAGACGAGAGCGCACCGGCGAGCCGTCCATCGTCGATGTGTCGCTCCTGGGTAGCGGTCTGTGGTCGCTCGGCCACACCGTCGCGCTCACCAAGCACCTCGGCCAGCTGATGGTCAGCCCACCGCCAGGCATCCACGGTTCGCCCATCAACCCGCTCGTCGGTGTGTACCCGACCTCCGACGGCCGCTACATCTCCTTCGTGATGATGCAGGCGTCGAAGTTCTGGGCCGACGTGTGCAGGCACATGGACCTCGAGGAGTACATCGACGATCCGCGCTTCGCCGGCGACGAGCAGATCGCGGCGAACACCGCCGACGCCGTCGAGATCCTGAAGGCGGCCATGGCCAAGCGCCCGCTGGTGGAGTGGAGCGAACGGTTCGCCACGCTGGCCGGACCGTGGGCGCCGGTGCAGGACACCCTCCAAGCTGCCGAAGACCATCAGGTCCGCGCCAACGAATACATGGTCCGGGCAGGCGAACTCGAGCTCGTGGCCAACCCGGTGCAATTCGACGTCGCCGCGCCGCAAACCGGGCCTGCGCCGGGTTTCGCCGAGCAGACCGACGAGATCCTGGCCGAGCTGGGCTTGGACTGGGACCGCATCATCGCGCTCAAGACCGCCGGCGCAGTCACCTAGGGCGCGCAAGCTCCCATGCCCTACGTCGCGTCGATTGGAACCTACCTGCCCTGTTGGGGTACCGCGAACCATCGCGTGCCTGGTGACGACGAGGACGCGATCACTCTCGCCGTGGAAGCCGGCAGAGCCGCCCTCGACGGCAGCGCGGCGGTGGAGCGGGTGGTGCTGGTGAGCCGCGACCTGCCACTGTTGGAGAGCAGCAACGCGGCCGTGCTGCTGGCCGGGCTCAGCCTGGACCCCGAACTCGAGGTCGACGAACGCCTGGGGGGAGCGCCCGCGGCCCTCGACGCGCTCAGCTCCGCACGCCCGCGGACGCTGGTCATCGGCGTCGACATGGATCCGGCCGGCGCTGCGGCGGTTTTGACAGCGGACAACGGACTGTGGGTGAGGACGGCGGCACGCGTCGCCCGGAGCCTGCCGGTGCGCACCCGCAGCGTGGTCGGCGACGTACACGACTACGGCGATCCTCGATTGCTCCACGAGCGCGGCCTGGTCGCGTCGCTGGGAGCCGCCTGGCTGGACACCCCCGCCGCACTGGCCGGCGTGGACCACGCCACCGCGGCCGAGCTGTGTATCGGCGATCCGGCGCCGCTGCCGACGACGGGCGCGAGTTCCGGCTTGTTCGCGCTGGCGGCGATGGCCGAGGCGGGAAAGAGGGGACCACTGGTCGCCGTGGAGCAGGCCAGCTTGTCGGGTCTCACCGTGGTCGGCTGCGGACGTGAGGAGCATTCGGGCAACTGCTCCGCCCAGTTGCATCGTCGCGAGCCCGCGGCGCGCGCGGTCCCCGAGGGTGCCGTCATCTCGGGCGCCGACATCCCGATCTCGCTCGCCGCGTACGAGCGGGCCTTCGAAGCAAAGGTCCGCTGGGAAGCTGGCAAACACGCCGACAGCGACGAACTGGACTTCCCGCCGCGCTACCGCGTCGACGCCGACGGCAGAATGAGCACCCACTACGAGCGGGTGCCGCTGCCCCGCAGCGGCACCGTCTACACCGAGACGACGGTCCACATTCCGGTGCCGGGGCTGAGGACGCCGTATTCGCTGGCGATCGTCGAACTCGACGGCGTCGGCGTCCGCGCCTTGGTCAAAGTGACCGGCGCCGAGCCCGGAACCGTCGGCATCGGCGCTCGCGGTCGGCTGGCGCTGCGCCGCGTCGCGGTCAGATCCGGGGTGCCCGATTACGGATACGCATTCGAACCCGAAACGGTTGTGGCGTGAGTCATACTCTGGTGACGCTTGTGAATGTGGCTGAGCCTGACATGATCGTTGCCGGCCACAGCCCACACGCGCAGGAGGGGACCGCATGCGGAAGGTAGCCATCGTCGGCGCCGGCATGACGCCCTTCGCCGAACACTTCGCGCTCGGCATCAAAGATTTGCTACCGATGGCGTTCGCCGACTGCGCGGCCAGCGTCGACAAGGGCTTGCGCAAGAGCGACCTGCAGGCCGCGTGGTTCGGTGCGATGGGAACCACCGACGGATTTCCGTCCGGCATCCTCGCCGACACGCTCGGTCTGCCCGACCTTCCGGTCACCCGGGTGGAGAACTCGTGCGCTACTGGCAACGACGCGGTGCGCAACGCGCTATTCGCGGTGGCGTCCGGCGCCTACGATGTCGCACTGGTAATGGGCGCAGACAAGATTCGCGAGACGTCCACCAAAGACATGGTGTGGGAATGGGAGGCCATGGCCCGCGACATGGCCTGGGACTATCCGTTAGGGCTGGTTTCCCCCGCCGGCTTCGCCCTTCACGTCGCCCGTTACCTGCACGAGTCACCCGCAACCAAAGAGCACATGGCGATGGTGGCGGTGAAGAACCACCGGCATGGGACCAAGAACCCGAAGGCCCGCTTGCGTTTCGAGATCACGCTGGAACAGGCGCTGAACGCCCCGACCGTCGTCACGCCGTTCAGCCTGTACGACTGCGCGCCGCAGAGCGACGGCGCGGCCGCCCTGGTGCTGGCCGCCGAAGACGTCGTCGACCGGTTCACCGACCGGCCGGTGTGGATCCGCGGCGTCGGCCTCGGGCTCGACTCGGTCATGCATCAGCACAAACAGGACATGACGACGTTCCCGGCGACCGTGCGCGCCGCCAAGCAGGCTTTAGGCATGGCCGGATTGACGCCGGCCGACGTCGACGTCGCCGAAGTGCACGACTTCTTCACCGGCATCGAGCTGATGAGCTACGAGGATCTCGGGTTCGCCGACCGCTTCGGCGCCTACAAGCTGGTCGAGGCCGACGTCACCAGCGTCGGCGGCTCGTTGCCGGTGAACCCGAGCGGGGGACTGAAGTCGAAGGGTCATCCGCCGGGTGCCACCGGGGTCGCACAATGCGTGGAACTGTTCGATCAGCTTCGCGGCGAGGCCGTCAATCAGGTTGACGGCGCTCGAATCGGTCTGGCGCACAACATCGGTGGGCCCACCGCTGTGTCGGCCGTCACGATTCTGGAAGGGCCAGGGACCTGATGGCGACACAAGCGAAGGGGCCCGACCGCTGGAGTACTGGGATCTCGCTGGGGCGCGGCTCCAAGCCGGCACAGGCCATCGGCGGGTTCTTCGCGATGTCGGCCGACGCCATCCGCTTCATCTTCCGGCGGCCGTTCCAGTGGCGGGAGTTCTTGGAGCAGTCCTGGTTCGTCGCCCGGGTTTCGCTGGCACCGACGGTGATGGTGGCGATCCCGCTGACGGTGCTCGTCAGCTTCACACTCAACATCCTGCTGCGCGAACTCGGCGCGGCCGACCTGAGTGGAGCGGGTGCGGCGTTCGGAGCCGTCACACAGGTCGGCCCGCTGGTGACCGTGCTGATCGTCGCCGGAGCCGGCGCCACCGCGATGTGCGCAGACCTCGGCTCGCGCACGATCCGTGAGGAGATCGACGCGATGGAGGTGCTGGGAATCGACCCGGTGCAGCGGTTGGTGACGCCCCGCATGCTGGCAGCAGGACTTGTGGCCCTGCTGCTGAACAGCCTCGTCGTGATCATCGGAATCCTCGGCGGCTACATCTTCTCGGTGTTCGTCCAAGACGTGAACCCCGGTGCATTCGCCGCCGGCATCACATTGCTGACGGGCATTCCCGAGTTGATCATCTCCTGCGTCAAGGCGGCGCTGTTCGGACTGATCGCGGGGCTCGTCGCCTGCTACCGCGGGTTGATCATCACCGGCGGCGGCGCCAAGGCAGTCGGCAACGCGGTCAACGAAACGGTCGTCTACGCGTTCATGTCCCTGTTCGTCGTCAACGTGGTGGTCACCGCCATCGGCATCCGTGCGACGGTGAACTGATGGGGGCCATGCGATGACGCTGCGCGCCACCTACCCGCGGGTCTTTCGTTTTTTCGACAACTTCCAGCGACCGGTCAACGCGCTAGGCCGAATCGGCGACCATACGATGTTCTACGGTCGCGCGATAGCCGGAATCCCTTACGCGATACGACACTTCCGGATGGAGATCATTCGCCTCATCGCCGAGATCAGCATGGGCGCCGGCACGCTGGCGCTGATCGGCGGCACCGTTGTGATTGTCGGGTTCTTGACTCTGGCGGCCGGCGGCACGCTCGCGGTCCAGGGGTACAGCTCGCTGGGCAACATCGGCATCGAGGCGCTCACCGGCTTTCTGGCCGCATTCATCAACGTGCGCATCTCCGCACCGGTGGTGGCGGGGATCGGGTTGGCGGCGACGTTCGGCGCTGGGGTGACCGCGCAGCTCGGCGCCATGCGCATCAACGAGGAGATCGACGCTCTGGAGTCGATGGCGATCCGGCCCGTCGAGTACCTGGTGAGCACGCGCATCATCGCCGGGATGATCGCAGTCACCCCGCTGTACTCGATCGCGGTCATCCTCTCGTTCCTGGCCAGCAAGTTCACCACCGTGGTGATCTTCGGGCAGTCGTCCGGTCTCTACAACCACTACTTCTCAACGTTTCTGAATCCGATCGACCTGTTGTGGTCGTTTCTTCAAGCGGTCTTGATGGCACTGGCGATCCTGTTGGTCCACACCTACTTCGGCTACTTCGCGGAGGGCGGACCGTCAGGCGTGGGTGTGGCTGTGGGCAACGCGGTGCGCGCATCGCTGATCACCGTGGTGTCGGTGACACTGCTTGTGTCGCTTGCGATCTACGGTGCCAACGGGAACTTCAATCTGTCGGGGTAGGAGAGGAGGTCGATGAAACCGAGTGTCGTGCGCCCTCTTGTCGGGCTGGTCAGCATTCTGCTGGTGCTCGCGGTCGTCGCCGTGTCGATCAACCTCTTCCGCGGCGGATTCACCGAGTCCGTGCCGGTGACCGTCGTTTCGCCCCGCGCCGGGCTGGTGATGAACCCCGACGCCCGGGTCAAGATGCGCGGCGTTCAGGTCGGCAAGGTGGACTCCATCGAGGAGCGCAAAGACGGCCAGGCCGTCCTTCACCTGGCGATGGACCCCGGTGCGTTGCAGTACATCCCGAAGAACGTGCTCGTCAACATCGCGTCGACCACGGTGTTCGGTGCCAAGTACGTGCAACTTCTCGAGCCGAAGAACCCGTCTGATCGACACGCTCAAACCCGGTACCGTGCTCGACGCGAAGAACGTCACCGTCGAGATCAACACGGTGTTCGAGCAATTGTCGGCGGTGCTGTCGAAGATTCAGCCCGAGAAGCTGAACGAGACGCTGGGCGCGATCGCCACCGCACTGAACGGTCGCGGCGACAAAATCGGTCAAATGCTCAGCGACCTAGACGATTTCCTCGCCAAAACCTATTCCAGCATGGACGGGCTGCGCCACGATCTCGAAGTCGCCCCGACCGTGTTCGACACGTACGCCGACGCCGCCCCGAACCTTCTCGACACCGCCCGCAACGTGACACGCATCAGCCAGTCGATCGTCGAGGAGCAGGGCAACCTCGACGCGTTTCTGCTCAGCTCGATCGGCTTGGCGGACATCGGAAACGACGTCATCGGCAGCAACGAGCAGGCACTCACCGATGTCCTACACCTGCTGGTGCCCACCACGGACCTGCTGAACGAATACAACCCAGCCTTGACCTGCACACTGCAGGGCATCGGCGTCATCACGCACCAGCCGCCGTTGCCTCTGCCGGGCATCGTGGTGTCGGTGAGCTTCACGCTCGGCATCGAGCGGTATCGCTACCCGACGAATCTGCCGAAGGTCGCCGCGACGGGCGGCCCGCATTGCATGACGTTGCCCAACGTGCCCAAGGACACCCAGCCGCCGTTCCTCATCATGGACGATGGCGCGAACCCCGAGCAGTACGGCAACCCCGGAATCCTGCTCAACTCAGACGGTCTCAAGCAGCTGCTGTACGGCCCGATCGACGGTCCACCGCGCAACACGGCACAGATCGGAATGCCCGGATGAAAAGCGGATGGCGTAGCACGCTGCTCAAATTCCTGATCTTCGCCGCGGTGATGATCTTCCTGACCGCATCGTTGTTCTTCATCTTCGGCCAGTACCGGACCGGTCGACAAACGGGTATTCCGCGGTGTTCACCGACGTCTCCCGGCTCAAGCCCGGCGATACCGTGCGCGTCGCCGGTATCCGGGTGGGCACCGTCAACGGAGTGTCGCTGCGCGAGGACAAGAAGGTCGTCGTGACGTTCGATGCCGACAGGACCGTCGCGCTCACCACCGGTACCCGTGCGATGGTCCGCTACCTCAACCTCGTCGGCGACCGCTATCTCGAACTCACCGAGGGTTCTGGGTCGACCAAGATTCTGTCCGCGGGCTCACAGATCCCGGTCGACCGAACTGCGGGAGCACTCGACCTCGATCTGCTGCTCGGCGGCCTCAAGCCCGTGATCCAGGGTTTGAACGCCGCAAGACGTCAACTCGCTCACGCAGTCGCTGCATTCAGATCTTCCAGGGCCAGGGCGGCACGCGTCGAATCGCTGTTCGCCGAAGACGTCGTCGTTCTCGAACGCGCTGGCCGACAACAGCGATCTGATCCAGCAACTGATCGACAACCTCAACTCGACCATCGACACGCTCGCCAAGAACGGTGACCAGTTCAAGGACACGCTGGATCGTCTGCAGAAGCTCGTCAGTGGGCTGTCGAAGGACCGAGATCCGATCGGCGACGCAATTGTCCAGCTGGACAACGGAACCGCGTCGATCGCCGATCTGCTGACCAACGCGCGGCCGCCGCTGGCCGGCACGGTCGACGAGCTGAACCGATTGGCTCCCCTGCTCGACGACGGCAAGGACATCCTCGACGCCAACCTCCAGAAGACGCCGGAGAACTACCGCAAGCTCGTGCGGCTTGGGTCATACGGCGGCTGGTACAACTACTACCTCTGCGGAATCATCGTGCGGGCCACCACGATTGACCCTTCGAGCCGACCTGTGGTGTTCCCGTGGGTCATGCAGACCAGCGGAAGGTGTGCTGAACGCTGATGCAGAAGTACCGCGGAGGCAAACTCATTCGCGCCGGGTTCATCGGCGTGGTGCTGATCATGCTCATCATCGCGGTCGGCCTCCAGCCTGAACAGCTCACGGTCGATCGCGTCCTCGATCCGTTACCAGGCGCTGTTCACCGAGGCCGGCGGTCTTGCCAACGGGAATCCCGTGACGGTGTCGGGCGTCAAGGTCGGAACGATCTCCGACATCGAGCTGAAAAACGGCGAAGCGCTGGTGACCTTCAACGTTCCCGCCGTGATCGTGTTGGGCAGCGACACCACCGCGCATATCCGAACCGGCACGCTATTTGGGCGAGCGGGTGCTGACGCTGGAGTCCGCGGGCAGCGGACGGTTGAAGCCGATGGACGTGATACCCACCTCGCGGACCGGATCTCCGTACTCGTTGACCGATGCTGTCAGCGATCTGACGACGAACGCGGCCGGCACCAACACCGAAAGCCTCAACCAGTCCCTCGACACGTTGTCGGCGACGCTCGACCAGATCGCACCACAGCTCGGGCCGGCGTTCGACGGGGTCACCCGGTTGTCGAAATCCATCAACGGGCGCAACGAATCTCTGCGCGACCTGCTCAAGAGCGCAACCGAGGTCACCGAGATCCTGTCCGAGCGCAGCCAGCAGATCAACGCGCTGCTCCTGGACGCGAACAGCCTGCTGGCGGTGCTCGTGGAGCGGCGCAATGCGATCGTGTCGCTGCTGGCCAACACATCTGCGGTGTCCCAGCAGCTGACGGGTCTGGTCCACGACAACGAGGCCGAGCTGGCGCCGACATTGGAGCGGTTGAATCGAGTGACGGCGATGCTGGAGAAGAACCGCGACAACATCGGCAAGGCGCTGCCGGGGCTGGCGAAATATCAGATCACCCAGGGCGAGGCCGTGGCCAACGGCTTCTACTACAACGCGTTCATCCCCAACCTCAACCCGGCGCAGATACTTCAGCCGTTCTTCGACTACGTCTTCGGATTCCGGCGCGGAGTCAATGCCGGGCAGCCACCGGACAACGCGGGCCCACGGGCCGAGATTGCCGTTCCCCTACAACGGAATTCCGCAGCCGTATGAGCAGTGGGGGCCGGGACGATGATGTCGAGAAAGCGGCTTTTCACCGGCGTGACGATCGTGCTGGTCGGGTTGCTCGTCGCAGCGGCGATCTTCGTCGTCCGGCAGACGGTTCTTCAAGCCGAACACGATCACCGCGTACTTCACGACGGCGACCGCCATCTACCCCGGCGACGAAGTCCGCGTCTCCGGCGTCAAGGTCGGCACGCATCGCGTCCATCGAGCCGCTGGGCACGCAGACCAAGATGGTCATGCACGTCGACCGCGACGTGCCGATCCCGGCGGACGCCAAAGCGGTGATCGTCGCGCAGAATCTGGTTGCTGCGCGGTATGTCCAGCTTGCTCCGGCCTACAAGTCGAGCGGCCCGCAGGATGGACGACGGCGCCGTGATACCACTCGAGCGAACAGCGGTGCCGGTCGAGTGGGACGAAGTCAAAGAGCAATTGATGCGGCTGTCAACGGAACTCGGGCCGAACGCCAACGTGTCGACTCCCTCGGTTGCGCGGTTCATCGACAGCGCGGCCAACGCCCTGGAGGGCAACGGCGACAAACTACGGCAGACGATCGCTCAACTGTCCGGCGTGGCGCGTGTGCTGGCCGACGGCAGCGGCAACATCGCCGACATCATCAAGAACTTGCAGATCTTCGTTACCGCGTTGCGTGACAGCAACACTCAGATCGTGCAGTTCGAGAACAGGCTGGCCACGCTGACCAGCGTCATCGACGACAACCGCTCCGATCTGGATGCGGCACTGTCGGACCTGTCCGTCGCGGTCGGCGAGGTCCAGCGCTTCATCGCCGGCAGCCGCAACCAGACCAGCGAGCAGATCCAACGGCTGGCCAACGTCACCCAGAACCTCGCCGATCACCGGATGGACATCGAGAACATCCTGCATCTCGCGCCGACCGCGTTCTCGAACTTCTACCACATCTACAACCCCGACACCGGCAGCCAGGTTGGCGCGCCCGTGTTGAACCCCTTGGTGGGAAATCCGGTGTGGTTCTACTGCGGGATGTACGGGGCCATCGAAAACATCACCGGGACAGAAACGGCCAAGTTGTGCGAGCAGTACCTCGGACCGGCACTGCGGTTGCTCAACGCCAACAACGTCCCGCTTCCGATCAACCCGTTCCTGATGCCCGCGTACTCGCCGGACCGTGTCGTCTATTCGGAGCCGCGCCTGGCTCCTGGCGGCGAGGGACCCAAGCCCGGGCCGCCGGAAATCCCGCCTGCCGTCTCGGCGTACACCGGACTGCCGGGCGATTACCCGCCGGCGGCGCCGCCACCGCCCCCGCCTGCGCGCATCCCTGGTGTGTCCAACCCCGCACCGACCGAAGCGGCAGCCCTCCGCCCGCGCCGGGCGTGTCGGCCCCGGCGCCGAGCCCGCCCAGCTGGGTGATCGGTGCCAGCGTCCGCGGCAAGAACGACGTGAGCAGCAGGTTGCGCAGCTGCCGGTGGCGCGCGCCGTCGGTGACGGCACACATCCGACCGCCGGCGGCGTCCTCACCGGCGAGCAGCGTGACCAGCACGTTGCCCGTCTCCGAGGTGAACCGCCGCGGGTCGCGGTAGATTGTCATCAGGTCAGTCCGGCTGATCACCCAAAAACCCGGGCGGTCGGCCGCGGCCGGGTGCCAGTGCACCGGTCCTGGTGGAGCCGACGCCAGTACGCCCCGAGGTCCTTGCTCGCGAAGGTCTCCGGGTGGGTCAGGTGGACCTCGAGGTCCAGCACCTGAGCGTTCATGGGGACTCACCTCCCTCGACGGCGCTCCCCAACGGCGAGCGACGCAGGACATTCCAGCCCGGGAGACGGCCCGTCACCAGGCAGCCCGACCGGCACGAATGCTGCCGCCGGGTCCGCCGGGAGAAGGCCGGGTGCTGCCTGGACGCGGGCATGCCGGCGACACAGGGTGAGCCCATGAACGCCCGCATCCCTCCCAGGAGGATCCCGTGACCGCATCAGTGAGCCCACCCCCGCACGGACCGGGCGAGCCGGTGAAGACGTCGCTGTGGCGCAACGGCGACTACGTCGGCTGGTGGATCGGCAACACCCTCTCCGCCGTGGGCACGAGCGTCTCCGCCATCGCGTTCCCGCTGCTGGTCCTGGCCGCCACCGGCTCGGTGAGCAAGGCCGGCCTGATCGGCTCCGCGAACCTGGTCGGTGTGCTCGCCACGGCCCTGTGGGGCGGCGCGCTGGCGGACCGGGTCTCGCGGCGGGCGATACTGGTGGTGGGGCCGTTGGCCCAGGGAGCAGTGCTGGCCGGGGTGACCCTGGTCGCCGACCTCCCTCATCCGTCGATGCCGCTGCTGGTGGCGGCCTCCCTGCTCAGCGGCCTGCTGTCCGGCATGGTGCTGGGCGCGACACCCCGGCCCTCACCCGGATCGTGACCAGTGAGCAGCTGGTGACCGCCAACAGCCAGGCGATGAGCCGGGACATGCTGGCTCAGCTGCTGGGCGCACCGCTGGGCGGTCTGCTGTTCTCTCTCGCGCGCTGGGTACCGTTCGGCGCCGACGCGCTGTCGTTCGTCTTCGCGGCGCTCGGCGCACTCAACATCCGCCACCCGCTGGGCCCGGACCGTTCCCAGGAGGCACCGCGGACCTCGCTGCTCACGGACGTGGGCGCCGGGCTGCGCTTCGTACGGGCGCAGCCGTTCCTGCGGTTCGTGGTGGTGATGGCCTCGCTGATGAACATGGTCGCGCAGGCGTTCCTGCTGCTGTTGATCGCCCTGGTCGCGCACCGGGGCGGCGGGTCCACGACGGTTGGTCTGGTGAGCTCGACGATGGTCGCCGGCGGCTTCGTCGGTTCCCTCGTCGCGCCGGCCGTGGCCGGCGGGTGAAGGCGCGGGCACTGCTGTGCGGGGCGATCTGGGTCTTCACGGTCGGAGTGGCCGCCATCGCACTGGTGCCGCAGGTGTGGGAGATCGCTGTGGTGGTCTTCCTGACCCAGGTGGCGACCGTGCCGGTGAACGTGGTGCTGATGACCTACGTGATGCGTCTCGTGCCGAACGGGCTGCTGGGACGCGTCGCCTCGGTCAATCGCTTCGGCGCCTACGCCCTGGAGTGGTGCGGACCGTTGCTGGCGGGCCTGTTCGTCGCGCTGTTCGGGTATCAGGCGGCATGCTCGCGCTGCTGATCGTGATGGTGCCGTTGGCGGTCGCCCTGATGATCTCGCCCGCCCTGCGGATCCTGGGCACTCCGGCGGAAGAGGTCGTCGAGCTGAGCGAGACACCCGCCGCCGCCCCGCAGCCCGTCCGGACCGCCGGGGCGGCGGGCTGAGGCCGCGGCACCGAGGCGTTGTGGTCAACCGCTGAGTCGGCGATCCGATTCAGCGGTCTGACCACAACGCTGTCAGGCGGCCGCCAGCGGCGCCGGTGCGTCGAGGAAGGCACGGACGTGGCTGAGCATCCGGTAGTCGTAGCGGGCTCCGCGGACGACCTGCAGCAGTGACGTCTCGGCCAGGTCCGCCAGCAGGCCGACCGCCTCCGTCTCGGAGAACTCCGCGGGGTCCACGTCCAGATCGCCGACCCGGAAACTGGGACGCGCGCTGCGGGCCAGCCGGGCCAGCAGCCGTTCGTGCCGGCTGTCCAGCAGGTCGAGGCTCCACCGCAGGCTGGCCTCGGGGGTCCGCTGGTGCGGCAGCGCCCGCTGGTCGCCGCGACCCAGCAGCCGCACGGCCTGGGAACCGCTCAGCAGCGACTCCAGGGGCACCATCCGGAGCCGGTGTGCGGCGAACTCGATGAGGCGGGGCAGCCCGTCCAGCATGTCGACGAGCCGGGCGAGCCGTTCCGTCTCCGCCGACAGGTCCAGTGCGGGACAGCAGGTCCGCAGGCGGTCCAGGAGCAGCTCGACACCGGTCAGGGGACTCAGCGGCGCCAGCTCGCAGAGCACCGCGCCGTCCAGCTCGGGCGCCCGGCGGGAGGTCACCAGGACGTGGAGTCCGGGGTACCTGGTGAGCATGCGCTCCACGAGCCGGTCGGTCGCCCGCGGCAGGTGCTCGGTGTTGTCCAGCACCAGGAGCAGCTGCTGCCCGGCGACCACGGCGTCGTCACCGACGAGCTCGTCGACCGCCTCCTCGGCGAGCCCGGTGGCCGCGGTGAGGTCCGTGTCGCGTTCCCCGGGAACACGCCCCAGTTCGACGACGACCACGCCGTCGCCGAGCCGCCCGCCCGCGTCCTCCGCGGCGGCCAGCGCCACCCGGGACTTGCCCACTCCGCCCGGTCCGGTGACCACCACCACCTGGTGCTCGACCACGAGGCCGGCGACCAGCTCCACCTCGGCGCTCCGGCCGACCATGGAGGAGCGTGGCGGACGGCTGCCGCGCCAGGCCGTCGGACGGGGACCGACGAGCTTGAGCCACTCGGCCGCCATGCCGACCGGCATCCCCATGTCGTCGATCGGGGCGGAGCGCAGCTTCTCCTTCAGCCCGGGGTCCAGCACGTCCAGCAGCATGTCCACCGAACTGCGGCGTGGCCGCTGGATCAGCCCGCACTCGAAATTCCTGATGGTCCGCACGCTGATGCCGGAGCGCTCGGACAGCTCCTCCTGCGTCATGCCGCTCTGGACTCTCAGGCGCAGGAACAGGTTTTCTTTCATGTCGTTCACTCCCATGTGCGACAGGTGCCACCACGCCACACGGCGTTCGGCCTGATTGGCCGACAACCGACAGTCTGAAAGGCCCAGTTCCCGTTCCGCTCCCATCCGTGTACCGCTTGCAGGTACCGCGCTTATGATGCGAGCGGGACAGCTGGGTCAGTGGTAACGGGGGCAGTTACATGGACATCGACGGCAGATCCGACGGCGGCATCGACGCTCAGATCGCGTCGGCCACCCCAGTCCTGCGATTCCACATCCTGGGCCCGCTCGAGGCGTGGGCGGACGGACAACGGCTGAAACTCGGCGGTCCCATCTCCCGCCGGATCCTCGCCGTCCTGCTGCTGGAACCCGGCAGGCTCCTCACCGTGCCACGGCTCGTCGACGCCGCCTGGCCGGACGAACCGCCGGCGACCGCCACACACCAGGTGCGCAAGGCCATCGCGG
Organism: uncultured Actinomycetota bacterium; assembly: GCA_963775205.1. GTDB lineage: Bacteria > Actinomycetota > Actinomycetes > Mycobacteriales > Mycobacteriaceae > Mycobacterium. The sequence continues at coordinate 239,724 of CAVZHV010000003.1, forward strand.
ACCTGCGCCGGCGCATCCCCGGCGGCAGCGGCGTTCTCGTCACCGACGGGCCCGGGTACGCGATCGCAGCCGGTACGCCGCTGGATGCCGCCGAGTTCGACGCCAAGACGCGCCGGGCCAAGGAGCTGCTGCGCGAGGGGCACCCCGAGGAGGCCGAGGAACTGCTGGGCGCCGCCATGGCGCTGCGGCGCGGCCAGGTGCTCTCCGGAATCGGCGGCGGTGTCATCGAATCGGCGGCCCGGGCCATGGACCAGCGTCATCTCGCGGTCGGGAACAGTCTTCGAGTTGCAGCTGGCCGCCGGTAAGTCCGCCGAGCTGGTCGGCGAGCTGCGTCAGTACGCGAGCGCCAACCCGCTTCGGGAGAGCCTGCGCGGCCTGCTGATGCTGGCGCTCTTCCGCGCCGGCCGTCGGGCCGAGGCCCTCACCGAGTACGGACGGCTGCGCGAGGAGCTGGCCGAGGAGCTCGGCGTGGACCCGGACCCGCACGTGGCCAGGCTCTACGAGAAGATCCTGGTCGAGAGCCCCGAGCTCGAGGCCCCCGCCCGCCCGGAGCCGGACTCCGGGCGGGCGGGGGCCTCGCCCGTGGACCGGGAGTCGGCGCCCGGGCCGGCCGCTCCGGCACATCCGGCGGCTGCGGAGCGCCCCCCGGCGCAGAGCGACGCTGCGGATGAGGTCCCCCGCACCCTCCCCTTCGATCTGGCGGACTTCGTCGGCCGGGAGAAGGAACTGGGCCAGCTGCTCGACACTGCGAAACCCGACCCGCATCGCACCCGGATCGTCGCCATCGACGGGATGGGCGGCACCGGCAAGACCTCCCTGGCGGTGCGCGCCGCCTACCTGCTGGCCGGCTCCTACCCCGACGGGCAGCTCTACCTCGACCTGCACGGACACTCCCCGGTCGAGCGGCCGGTCACCGTCGGCCGCGCGCTGGAGGTGCTGCTGCGGGCCCTCGGGGTACCCCAGGAGCAGATCCCCGACGACGAGGTCGGCCGGATGCTGCTGTGGCGGTCGGTGCTGGCCCGGCGGCGCATCCTGCTGTTGCTGGACAACGCCGGGGGCGACTCCACGCTGGTGGGTCGCCTGCTGCCGACCACCGCGAGCTGCCTGGTCCTGGTCACCAGCCGGGCCCGGCTGGTGGAACTGGACGGCGTCGAGTGGATCTCCCTGGACGTACTGGCACCCCGGGAGAGTCTGCTGCTCGTCTCCCAACTGCTCGGTTCGCCACGAGTCGAGGCCGAACCGGAGGCGGCCGAGGAACTGGTCCGGCTGTGCGGGCACCTGCCCCTGGCCCTGCGGATCGCGACGGCCCGGCTCCGCAATCGACGCGCGTGGACCCTGCAGTACCTGGTCGAACGGCTGCGTGACGAGAACCGCAAGCTCGATGAGCTCAACTCCGGGGAGCGCGGCGTGGCGACCACGCTGCGGCTGTCCTACCAGGTGCTGCCCGAGGCGTGCCGCCTGGCCTTCCGCAGCCTGTCGCTGCACCCGGGACGGGAGTTCGACGCACACTCGGCGGCGGCGGTGCTCGCACAGGACGTGTGGGAGACCGAGGACCAGCTGGAGCACATGCTCGACGCGCACCTGCTGCAGCAGCCCGAGATGGGCCGGTACGCCTACCACGACCTGGTGCGCGGCTTCGCCCGCGGCCTGTGCGAGGACCTGGCCGCGACGGATCGTGACGCGGCCGCGAAGCGGCTCCTGGAGTACTACCTGACTGCCAGCGAGACGGCCTGCGACGTGCTCTACCCGGGCCGCGCACGGCGCCCCACCGGCCTGGACCTGCCGCCGGTACGGCAGCCGGACCTCTGCCGGGCGGAGACCGCGCAGAGCTGGTTCGCCAAGGAACACCTCACCCTGGCCGGCGTGGTGCACCTGGCCGCGAACGACGGCTACCACCGGCACGCCGTCTGCCTGAGCCGCAACGTGGCCTTCTACCTCAACGCGCAAGGTGACTTCGAGGAGTTCGCGCATCTGACCCGCATCGCCGTGCAGGCGGCGCGGCAGCTGGACGACGCCGGTCTGCTCAGCGTCAGTCTGGCCAACCTGGGCGTCGCCTGCTGGCAGCTGGGCCGCCACGACGAGGGCATCGAGGTCGCCACCGAGAGCCTGGAACTGGCCGTCCGGGTGGGCGACCGGCAGACCAGGCGCACACCCAGGGGACACTGGGGCTGTACAGAAGTCCCTGCTGGGCAGTTCGCCGAGGCGCTCGAGCACCTGCAGGAGGCGGCGGCACTCGAACGCGACCTGGACAGTCCCCGTGCGGAAGCCGACACCTGGACCGCGATCAGCGCGCTGTACGAGCAGTGGGGCCGGTATCAGGAGGCCGCCGACGCGGCGCAGCGCGCGGTGACGCTGGTCGAAGGGCTCGACCGGCACGAGAACGCCCTCGTCGCGCAGACGGACCTGGCACTCGCCAGGATCGGCCTGGGGGACCTCGTCGGAGCGGAGGAGTGTCTGGTGCAGGCGCGCCAGCTGTGTGTGGAGCGGCAGGTGCCCGGCCTGCTGGCGCTGTCGTTGGCGCTGTCCGCGGAGGTGGCCCAACGCTCGGGCGATCCGGATGCCGCCGGGCGCTTCGTCGAGGAGGCCGCGGAACACGTCCGGGAGAGCCCCTCACCGCTGCGGCGGTCGAAGACCGAGAACATCCTGGGTCGCCTGCTGCTCGGCCGCGGCGAGCACGCGGCGGCGCAGCACCTGCACGCGCGGGCCTACGAGGTCGCTACCACCGCGGGCTTCCGCATGGAGGAGGCCTACGCGCTGTCGGGCATGGCGGCGGCGGCCGACGCACTCGGGGACGTGGAGGTCGCGGCGGCGCATCATGCCGCCGCCGAGGAACTGTTCACGCTTCTGGGGGTGCCCGCCGACCGCCGGCGGGCGGCGCCGGTCACTCCGCCGGCATCACGGTGAGCGGCGAGACCGTCGGGGTCTTGCCCTCGGCCAGCTGCACGTGAGCGGTCACACCATGGTGGCCGTGGCCCGCCGTCACCGCGCCGGAGACCATGCCTGCGTCGAGCCCGAGGGCGAGAACGGCGACGACGAGACCGGAAAGGCTGACCAGGGTGCGCTTCATGGTGTGCTCCTGTGGAGTCGGGGGCCGTTTCTTTCGACGCGGTCCACATTCCACGAGCCGGTTCCCGAACCGGTCCCGAAACGGGTACCGACCCGGTCCCGGTACCGCCGGTGACCACGGGAACCGAAGGGATCCCGAGGTCAGCCGCCTGTGACGCTGCACCGGGGACGCGTGTTCCGGCCGTGGACATCACCACCTCGGTCAGCGCCGGGCCGCACTCGTGGCCCAGCAGGTCCAGGTGACCGCGGACGGTGGTCCGCACCTCCACCAGCACCGCTTCGGCCAGGCCCGACGAGTCGGTCACTCCGGACCCGGTCACCTCGTTGATGCGGACGACCTCGTGCATGCCGCCACGCGTCGTCGTCTCGACACTGAACACGGTCTCCCTCTCCTCGTCACGGCCGGCTCCCGGAACGCGGCGCCGGCCCGGCCTGGGCGGTGCACGGTGTCCGGCGCTCACCCGAGGGACACCGCCGGCCGGTCCTGCAGCCCCTCGACGAAACGGAGCATCGCGGCCGGGTCCGTGTGCGGGAAGGAGTGACCGCCCGGGAGCATGGTCACGCTGAACTCCCCGGCTGCGGCCCGCTCCCACAACGGCAGGTATTCCGGGGGCGTGATGGCGTCGTCGGTCCCGCCGAAGACGTGCAACGGGCAGGTGAGGCGCGGCGGATCGGGCAGCAGGTGTTCTTCCGCGTACCGCAGGTCGGCGCGGATTGCCCGGAGGATCTCCGCCACGTAGCCGGGAAACTGCATGATCTCCCGGGGAAGTCCGCCGTTGTCGGCGATCCAGCCCAGCAGCCGGTCCTCGTGCGCATCCGACATGGTGCGCAACGAGGGAGTCTGCGGCGCCCGCGCACCGGAGATCATGACGGCCTGCGGCGCCGGCAGACCGCCGGCCTGCACCCGCCGGGCGACCTCGTAGGCCAGCAGACCTCCGAGGCTGTGCCCCAGCAGCACGTAGGGCATGGTCAGTTCGGCACGCAGGCCCTGGAACAGCTCCTCTGCCAGGTCCTGCACGTGTGCCGGCAGCGGCTCGCTCTCCCGGGTGCCGCGCCCGGGCAGCTCCACCGGGGCCAGCTCCACCGAGGCGGGCACGTGCCTGCGCCAGCCGGAGAACGCGCCGGCCCCGGCGCCCGCCTGCGGCAGACAGATCACCCGCAGTTCCGGCTCACCGACAGCGTAACGCCCGGTGATCCACACGTTGTTCGGTTTCGATGCCATCCTTCGCCCCTTTCTCTCACGTAAGAATTCTTGTCTTCTTCCACAGCCCGGGCCAGGAATCCCTCCGGCAATGCGGGGAATGCACCCGGCAGCCGGGAATCAGGTACGGGCATACGTCCGGACGGCGAGTCCGGCCGCCATTCTTCTGGCCGTTCGGCGGCGGAAGACGACCCGCACGTCCGGAGTCTCGTCGAAGATCTCGCCGATTCTTCCGACGAACCGCAGCGCGAGAAGCGAGTCCCCGCCGGCAGCGAAGAAGTCGGCATCCGGATCCATCCGATCCAGACCCAGCACCTCGGCCGCCAACGCGCTCAGCACGTCCGCTGGCGCGGGCGCACCGCACTCCGGTACCGGTCGCACGGCGGCCGGTGCCGGGGAGCCGGTCCGGGCGGGGCACCGGGGCCGGCGGGAGGAGGTCGGCGAGCCGCGTGTGCGGATCGCGGCCGAATGCCGCCAGCAGGTGCTGCAGCCGTTCCAGCACCCGGGCGGCCCGGTCCGCGGGGACGGCCTCGAGACGGTGACTCACCTCCAGGTGGAGACGGTCGCCGGGTGCGGCCATCAGTTTCAGCGGATAGTGGTAGGCGTCGCAGCCGGAGAGGCCGACCACCGGCAGCCCCTTTCCGGACGCCGCCGGTCGGGTGCCGGTACGGGGGTAGTTCTCGAACACCATCGAGCTGTCGTACAGCGGTCCGTCGCCGGCCAGGCGCCGGATCGCCGACGGTCCGAGGAAGGCGTGGGCGGCCAGCTCGGCCTGTTCGGCCTGTACCCGGGCGAACAGCCCGGCGGGGGTGTCCTCGGCTCCCAGCCGCACCCGGACCGGAACGGTGTTGATCAGCAGCCCACGAACTGGTCGACCCCCGGCAGCTCCGGCGGCCGCCCGGAGACGGTGGCCCCGAAGACGACGTCCTGACGCCGGGTGAGGGTCGGACAGCAGCATCGCCCAGGCGCCCTGAGCAGGGTGTTCACGGTCAGTCCCCGGGCGCGCCCGACGCGGTGCCTGCGGTGGTCGTCTGCCAGGGAATCGGCACGAGCCGGGCCGGCAGGGCCGCCGGGGTCGCGCCCGGCACCGGGGGCGACCAGCGTCGGTTCCTCCAGCCCGGCCAGCGCCTCGCCCCAGGCGGCCAGGCTCGCCTCGTCCTGTGCCGACAGCCAGCCGAGGTAGGTGCGGACGGGACGACCTGCGGCAGCGAACCCCCGTCGCCGTCCGCCTCGTACAGGTGCGCAGATCTCGCAGCGCGGGCCATCGACCAGCCGTCCCAGATGATGTGGTGGCTGGTGAGCACCAGCAGGTGCTGGTCCGCCGTGACCCGCAGCAGCGCGCCCGCACCAGCGGCGGGCGGCCGGGTCGAAGCGGCCAACCGGTCCTCGTCGCATCAGTCGGCGATCCGGTCCCGGCGCGGACCCTCCGCGAGCGTCGCAGGTCTGCTCCTGCCAGGGCAGCTCGACGGCGGCGGGACCACCTGCACCGGCCTCCCGGAACGGCGCAGCACGAACCCGGCCCGCAGGGAGGCGTGCCGCTGCAGCAACGCCTCGAAGGCCGCCGGAGCCGCCGTCGACCGTGCCGGACAGCACCAGCGGCGACCTGTACCAGGTAGCGTCCGCCGTCTTCGTCGTAGACGGAGTGGAAGAACAGGCCCTCCTGCAGCGGCGTCAGCGGCAGCACGTCGACCAGTCCCTCGTTGCCGCCCCAGCGTCGCTCCAGGCGTTCCAGGGCCTCCTGGCCGACGACGGCGGGCGCCACGTCGGAGGGGGTGAGCCCCCGGTTGCCGGGCTGCGCGGTGTGGACGACCAGGGAGCGCAGCGCCGTCACCCACAGGTCGGCCAGGGTTTGGATGTCGCCTCGGGTGAGCAGTGCACCGGGCCACGTCCAGGAGGCGCACAGGTGGGTCCGTCGGCCCGGTCCTCGGTGACCGCGACGACCTCCAGGGCGTGCGGCATCGCCAGCCCGGCGCCCGCCGCCGGGCCGGTGGCGTCCGATTCGGCGGCCGTCTGCCAGTCCTCGTCGCCGGCGCCGGGGAACCGGCCCAGGTAGTTGAAGCCCACGGAAGGGGCCGGCAGGCCGGCCAGAGCGGGCGCGGTGGCCGGGTTGAGGTGGCGCAGCAGGCCGTATCCGATCCCTCGGTCGGGCAGCGCACGCAGTTGCTCCTTCACCCGTTTCAGCGCCCTGCCGAGGGCCGGTCCCGCGGTGTCCGCACGCTCCCAGCCGGGCTCGCCGGGGTCGAGCCGCACAGGGTGCAGGTCGGTGAACCAGCCCACGGTACGGGACAGGTCCAGATCCTCGGCCAGCTCCGCGCGGCCGTGGCCCTCCAGATCCAGCAGCACGTCGGTTCCGGCGGCCGGGACGCGGTCCCTGCGCCAGGATCCGACGGCCAGGGCCAGCGCGGTCAGGAGCAGATCCTCGACACCCGCCCGGTAGGCGGCGGGTGCGTCGGTCAGCAGTGACCGCACCTGCGCGGGCGGCAGGCTGACCGTCAGCGACTCGGCGGTGCCGAACCGGTCCACCGCCGGGTCCAGCGGGCGGGGGGTCAGCGCGTCGCCGGCGGTGGGTTGCAGCATCGCGCTCCACATCGGCAGTTCGGCCGCCCGCGACGGTTCCACGGCGGCCCTGCTCAGGCGGTGCGACCAGGTACGCAGTGACGTGGGCACCGGGGCCGGCCGCGGCCGGGCGCCGCGCTGGACGGCCTCCCAGGCCGCCCGCAGGTCAGGGACCAGGATGCGCCAGGAGACCCCGTCGACGGCGAGGTGGTGCGCCACGATCAGCAAACGGCCCGCCGACGGACCGGTGTCGAACCACACGAACCGCACCATCTGACGCTCGTCGGGTGCGAGTTCGGCACGGGCGCGGGCCGCCGCCGCGGTGACCGCGGTCCGCAGCGCGGTGTCGTCCGCATCGGCGCTGCCCGTCCGCGGCACCTCGACGCGGCGCACGCAGTCGACGGCGAGCAGGTCGCCGGGAGCGGCCACATCCAGCGTCCACCCCCGGGAGTCCGCCCGGACGGTGCGACGCATGCGCAACGCGTCGTGGCGGTCGAGGACGGCCTGCACCGCCTCCGTCAGCCGTTCCGGACCGAGGTCGGCGGGAACCCGCAGGAGCACGGACTGATGGAAGTCGTCGCTGGGGCCCTCGTGAGCGCGCAGCCAGTGCATGATCGGTGTGGCCGGCAGAGCGCCGATCCCGTCCTGCGGCTGCTCGGCGGAGACGGTCCGCGCGCGGCGGGCGACCTGCGCCAGCGCGGCGACCGTGCGGTGGACGAACACGTCCTTCGGTGTGAAGGCCCACCCGGCCCGGCGGGCCCGGGCCACCAACTGCATCGAGACGATCGAGTCGCCGCCCAGTTGGAAGAATCTGTCGTCGGCGCCGACTTCGGCGAGACCGAGCACGTCGGCCAACAAGCCGGCGAGCGCCTCCTCCGCCGGCCGCCGGGCGATGTCCGCCGGGGCCGCGCACCCGGCCGGGGGGGCAGCGCCGCGCGGTCCAACTTGCCGCTCGTGGTCAGCGGCAGTTCACCGAGCTGACGACCAGGCCCGGGAGCATGTAGTCGGCAGCGCGGCCGCCGCCTCGGCCATCAGCTCGTCCGGGTCGGCGTGCGGCCGGCTGACCACGTAGCCGACCAGCCGCTTCACGCCGGGCCGGTCCTCACGGGCCACCACCGCGGCGTGGGCGAGGCCGGGGTGGCGCGCCAGCACGGCGGCCATCTCGCCGGGCTCGACCCGCAGTCCACGGATCTTGACCTGGTCGTCGAGCCGTCCCAGGTATTCCAGGTGGCCGTCGGCCTCCCACCGCACCATGTCGCCGGTGCGGTACATCCGGGAACCGGGAGCCCGAAGGGGTTGGCCACGAACCGCTCGGCGGTCAGCCCGGGACGTCCGAGTTAGCCCACGCCCAGCTGACGTCCGGCCAGGCACAGCTCTCCGGGCACGCCCGGCGCTACCGGCCGCATCCGCGGGTCCAGCACGTGACCTGGGTGTTCCACACCGGCCTGCCGATCGGCACGGTCGCCCGCTCGTCGCTGCGGGCGCAGGGCCACCAGGTGACGTCGATCGCGGCCTCGGTGGGGCCGTAGAGGTTGTGCAGCGCCTGGCTCTGTGCCGTGAACGCCTCGGCGAGGTCGCCCGTGAGCGCCTCCCCGCTGCAGACGACGTAGCGCAGGCTCGAGCAGTCCGGACAGCCGGCTCGGCGAGGAACACCCGGAGCATCGACGGCACGAAGTGCAGCACCGCCACCTGCCACGCCGGACCGCTCCCAGACGGCGCGCGGGTCCCGGTGGGCCCCGGGCGCGGCACCACGAGCGTCGCCCCGGTCATCAGCGGCCAGAACAACTCCCACACCGACACGTCGAATCCGTACGGCGTCTTCTGCAGCACGACGTCGTCGAACCCGAGCGGGAGGGTCTCCTGCATCCACAGCAGCCGGTTGCGCAGGCGTGGGTGTTGACCACGCCCTTGGGCGTCCCGTCGAGCCGGAGGTGTAGATGACGTATGCCGGGGCCGCACCGTGCAGCTCCCGCTTCGTCCGGTCCGGTGTCCCCGGCGTGCCGGACGGCAGCGGGCGGTCCAGGAGGAGGCACGGCGGGCCCGCCGGAAGCGTGCCGGCCAGGGCACTCGTGGTCAGCAGCAGCGTCGGCTCGGCGTCCTGGAGGATGCAGCCGATCCGCTCGGCCGGATAGTCCGGGTCGACGGGCACGTAGGCTGCGCCGGCCGCCACCACGGCGTGCAGTGCCACCACGAGTTCCACCGAGCGGGGAACGGCGACGGCCACGAACGCGCCGGTCCCGACGCCGTGCGCGCGCAGCACGGCGGTCAGGCGGTCGACGCGCGCGGCGAACTCGGCGTAGGTGAGGGCCTCGCCGCCGAAGACGACGGCGACGCCCTCGGGGGTACGGGCTGCCTGGGCCTCGAAGAGGTCCGGCAGGGTCGCCTCGGGGACCGGGTGCGAGGTGTCGTTCCAGGTGCGGACCGTCCGGGTCCGTTCGTCCTCGGTCAGCATCTCGATCCGGCCCACGGTCAGGTGCGGGGTGGCGGCGAAGGTCTCCAGCAGCGTCCGCAGCCGGGTGGCGAGTTGCTCGACCGCCTCCCGTGTGAACAGGCCGCTCTGGTAGCTCAGCGCGAGCCGCAGGGTGCGCCCGGGGGCGGCGGTCAGGTTCAGCGGGTAGTGGGTCGAGCCGGACGCGTCGCGGTCCTGCTCGTCGAGCATCCTGATCCGTACGGAGCCGACGGTGCCGCCCACCGCCTCCCAGTCCGTGGGAGCACCGGCGAACGCCACCGAGGTGTCGTAGAGCTCGCCCAGCCCGGCCCGCCTGGATCTCGGCCAGCCCCAGTGGTAGGGCTCCAGTTCGGCCTGCTCGCGCTGGACGCGCTGAACGGTGGGGAGTAACTCGTTGGCATCGAGCCGCACCTGGACCGGGGCGGCGTGATCAGCAGGCCGACGATGTCGTCCACCCCGTCCAGCTGTGCGGCCGTCCGGACACGGTCGGCCAACACGACGTCGGTCCGGCCGGTCATGCTGCTCAGCAGCAGCGACCAGGCGCCCTGCACCACCGTGTTGAGGGTGACGCCGGCCACCCGCGCCGCAGGGTGAGCGTGGCGGTGCTCCTCGGACAGTTCGGCGGCGACCAGCCCGGGCATCGTCGTGCCGGCCCGCGCCGGACGGTCGGTGCCACCAGGAGGGGTTCTTCGATCCCTCCAGCGCGCTCGCCCAGGCCCGGCCCGCCGCCTCCCGGTCCTGTGCCGCACGCCAGGTCAGAGATTGCCGGGACGGCGGCAAAACCCGGGCCCGCCATGTCGTGCGGCCGGGCGCACAGTGTCGTCAGGTCACGCAGCACGGTCTGAACGACCAGGCGTCCAGCAGGATGTGGTGGTAGGTCATAACCAGCACGGACCGGTCGTCCGCCAGCCGGGCGAGCGCGAAGCGCACCAGCGGCGGCTGCTCCATGTCGAAGCCCAGCGACCTGTCGTGTTCCCGGTACTCACCGAGCCGTTCG
>CAVZHV010000004.1:0-399812 GCA_963775205.1 uncultured Actinomycetota bacterium
TGATACGACGCACGGGCCTCGACTCTAGGCCTGGGAGGCGGTCTGTCTCGGCTCTGTCCTCATTGGCGTCGGAAACTCCAACGCACGCTTGAGTTGTTCGCCGTACGCACCGAGCGATTCGGCGGTCAGCATTTCCTGGTGCGCACAGTCGACCGAGTACGCGGTGATGCCGCCGGTGACGTAAGGTCGCCAACCTTCGACGGTGGATGAACCGTTCCCATTTGCATTCTGCGCGGCGGAGAACACAACCATTTCCCCGTCGAACACGTCGGGCACATGTTCCATGAGGTACAGCTGGTTGGTCGTGACACGTTGAATCATGAACTCCAACAGCTGTTCGGATGGAAGAGCAAAGTCCGCTACGTCGAATTGCCGGCGAATCAGTTCTGCTGCCTGCGAATAGGTCAGCGGCTCCGTCTGCGCCGAGGTGTCGACACGATTCATTCGCAGGATGTGTTCGAGGATTCGGCTCTCGCCTGACGCTTGGCCTCTTGCGATGAGCCTGTTGGCGCTGAACGCATCGTCGAGCAGGACCAGACGCTCGACCACGCATCCGCGTCGTTGAAGCTCGATGGCGAGCGCGTGAGCTACGACGCCGCCGAGGGACCAACCGAGCAGTTTGTACGACCCCGCAGGATGAACAGCCAGGAGCCGGTCGGCGTAGCTTGCCGCCATGGCGCGAATCGATTCCGGTTCGGCCTCGCCGTTTTGCGGGATCTGGTTGATCCCGATGATCGGGCAGTCCAAATAATCGCTGAGAGCCCGATATGCCCAGCTGAGCCCGAGACCGTCGTGAATACAGCACAGCGCAACGCCCTTGCCCTCTTTGAGAACCTCGACAGGGACGACCTCCACCGCACTGTCTGCCGTGCCCAACTGCTCACTCAAGCTCCTCACGGACGGCGCATAGAACAACGCGCGCACCGCAAGTTGGGTACCGAGGGTTGTGTTGATCGCGGCGACCACCCGCATGGCGGACAGCGAATCCCCGCCGAGGTCGAAGAACGAGTCGTCCACCCCCACCCGCTCGAGCCCGAGCACCTGGGCGTAGATGCCGGCGACGATCTTCTCGGTGTCGGTTCGCGGCACCTCGAAAGAGGTGGCGGCGAACACCGGTGCGGGCAAGGCCTTGCTGTCGATCTTGCCTGAGGAGGTCAACGGGAACTCCTCGAGCACGATGATCTGGGCCGGCACCATGTACTCCGGCAACCGCGTGCTCAACCGCTGACGCACCGCGCCAATCTTCGTGTTGGTCTGCGGGTCGTTGGCGTGGGCGCTGCGTGGCTGGGTTCCGGCAGCAGGCAGGTAGAGGTCGGTCAGCGCTACGACGCCGTCGGCGGGGGCGACGAAGACGGCGTCGAGCGTGCCGGGTTGGGCGCCCCATGTGACGGCGACGTGGTAACCGGTGGTCTCGCCGAGCAGGTGCAGTTGTTCGGGTGTGACGGTGTCGGGCGCTTGAGCGAGCGCGTCGGCCAGGGGTAGCCCCGCGGCGAGGGCGCGTTCGACGTCGACGTCGGTGACCAGTCCCGCGCGGGGGATCTCGGTGATGCGGACGGCGTCGGGACCGTGCGTCGTCAACTGGGTGTGCAGTCCGCTCAGGCCTTCGCATTGGGTCCACGTCCAGGTAGGCGTCTCGCCCAGTGAGCGCACCGGTGCCGGCGTCTTGTGGACGACGACGTCGTAGCGGTACCGGGTCAGTTCGTTGTCGGCCGATCCGCGTTTCACTTGGATGTCGAGTCCTGCCGCTGCCGGGTGGTCGGTGGCCCAGGTGGTGAAAAACTCTGGGGCAAGCAGTAATTCGGGTTCGCTGACGATGGCGCGGTGGACACGCTGGCGGATCTCGGCGGCGTCGGTGCTGTTGGTGCGGGCGAGTGCGACCGCGGTCTGGAACGCACCCTGCAGGCTGTGGTTGCGGACGTCGCCGATGAACAGCGAGCCGCCGGGGGCGAGCAGCTCAATCGCTGTGTCGATGAGGTCGGCCAGATACCCCGCGTTCGGGAAGTACTGCACGACCGAATTGAGGATGACTGTGTCGAAGTAGCCCTGCGCCAGCCCCTCGGTGACGTGGGCGGGCCGGGCGAGCAACTCGACCCGATCACGCCACGGGATCTGCAACTGCTCCAGCGAGCGGGCGAGCTTGTCGACGGCCACCGCCGACATGTCGGTGGCGACATAGTGCTCACAGTGCGGGGCGATCTGTGACAGCACCAGACCCGAGCCCGCACCGATCTCCAACACTCGCCGCGGCTGCAGGGCCATGATCCGATCCACCGTGGCCGCACGCCATTCCGCCATCTCCTCCAACGGAATCGGGTCACCGGTGTAGCTGCTGTTCCAGCCCCGGAAATCCATGCCGAATCCGGACGCTTCGACGTCAGCGTCGTAGAGGTCGTCGTACATGTGCTGCCACTCTCCGACGAGTTCGGCGTCGTCGGCGACGGTGGTGGTGTGATCGAGGGTGACGTAGGCGACGAGGTGGTCGCCGGCATCGCCCTGGTGCACGGTGGCGACGGCCTGAGTGACCTCGGCGCAGGTGAGCAAGGTGTGCTCGATTTCGCCCAGTTCGATGCGATACCCGCGGACCTTCACCTGCTCATCGGCGCGCCCGACATACTGCAGCTGCCCATCGGCGCTCCAGTGCACCAGATCCCCGGTGCGATACATCCGCGTCCCCGGTGTGCCGAACGGGCACGCCACGAACCGCGATGCCGTCAAGTTCGCCCGGCGCACATATCCGTACGCCAGGCCCGCGCCGGCCACATACAACTCACCGACGACACCGGCCGGCGCCGGCCGCAACCACCTGTCGAGCACGAAGAAGCCAAGATGCGCCAACGGCACACCGATCGGGCTGGCGATCCTGTCGGCGTCGTCGTCGACGATCTCGCGGAACGAGGCGTGCACGGTGGTCTCCGTGATGCCGTACATGTTGATCATCCGCGGCGACCCGGGATGGTTGTCCAGCCATGTCCGAAGACGTTGTGGCTCAAGGGATTCCCCGCCGAACACCACAGCCTCCAGCCTCAGCTGCCGTCCCAGTTCGGGTTGTAGCGCGTCGGCGGTCTGCAGCGCGTAGAACGCCGAGGGGGTCCGGCTCAGGACGGTGACCTGTTGCGCAACCAGCAGGGCGTGGAAGTCGTCCGGCGATCGCGCCACCGACTCCGACACCACCACCAGGCGCCCACCACCCAGCAGTGCGCCCCAGATCTCCCACACCGAGAAGTCGAAGGCCAGGGAATGACACTGGGTCCAAGCGCCTGTGCGCGGCATGTCGGCGTCCAGTGCGTCCAGCAGACGGATGACGTTGCGGTGGGCGACGGCCACTCCCTTGGGGGTGCCGGTAGTGCCCGAGGTGTAGATGATGTAGGCGATGTCGTCGGGGGCCGGCGCCGGCAGTGCGGTGCTGGGCCGTTCGTCAAGAGCGGGGTCGTCGATGTCGATGACCGCCACGCCGTACCCGTCGAGCCGGTCGGCCAGCGCGGAGGTCGTGACCGCCGCGGTCGGCGCGGCATCGGCGAGCATGAACTCGACGCGCGCGTCGGGATGCGAGGGGTCGATCGCCAGATAGGCCGCCCCCGCTTTGAGCACCGCGAGGATCGCCACGATCGCCTCGACGGAACGGTTGAACAGCAGCGCCACGCATTGCCCCGGACCCGCACCCTGACCAGAAAGCATGTGCGCCAACCGGTTCGCGGCCTCGTCGAGTTCCCGGTAGGTCACCGAGCGGCCCTCGAAGCTCACGGCCACCGCGTCGGGCGCGCGGTCCACTTGCGCGGCCCACAGCACCGGAATCGACGCCGCCGTGACTGCGGGCTGGGCCAGCACCGCCCGGTTGCCCCACCGGTCCAGGCGGGCGTGTTCGTCGGCACCGAGCAGATCGACCGATGACACGTGCCGTCCCGGGTCGGCGGTCATGGCCGCCAACACCTTCTGCAACCGCTCGGTCAGCGCTTCGATGCTCTCGGCGTCGAACACGTCGGTGCGGAACTCCACCATCCCACCGATGCCGGTGGGCTCACCGGTGTCGGTCCAGTATTCGGCGAGGTGGAACACCAGGTCCATGCGGGCGGTGTGGGTGTCTGCGTGCATCGGCGTGGCCTGCAGGCCGCCCAAGGTGAACCCGGCGGCGCGGCTGCGGTCCTGGCCGAGAACGTTTTGCCACGCCAACATCACCTGGATCAGCGGGTGATGCGTCAGGCTCCGGGCGGGGTTGAGCCGCTCCACGAGCACCTCGAACGGCACGTCTTGGTGTTCGAAGGCGGCCAGGCTGCGCCGGCGCACCTGGTCCAGCAGCTCGGCAAAGGTGGGATCTCCGGTCACCTCGGTACGCAGCACCAGGGTGTTGACGAAGAATCCCACCAGCTCGTCGAGCGCGGGGTCGCGGCGCCCGGCGATCGGGAACCCAACTGCCACATCGGAATTGGCGCTGACCTTGGCCAGCAGCACCGCCAGAGCGGCCTGGATCACCATGAAGCTGGTGGCGTTGTGTTCGGCGGCGACATCGCGCACCCGCTGCTGCAATTCCGCCGGCCATTCGACGGCCACGCTGCCGCCGCGGTAATCGGCGACCAGAGGATACGGCCGATCGGTGGGCAGCTGCACCCGCTCGGGCATCCCGGCCAGCGCATCCTGCCAGTAGGCCAGCTGGGCTGCGATCGGGCTGTCGCTGTCGGCCAGGTCACCGAACTGCGCCCGCTGCCACAGCGTGTAGTCCACGTACTGCACAGGCAACTGCGCCCAGCCGGGTGCGTGTCCCGCGCACCGGCTGGTGTACGCCACGCCGATGTCTCTGATCATCGGCGCGAGTGACCATCCGTCAAAAGCGATGTGGTGCACGACGATTCCCACCACATACTGCTCGGGCCCCACCGCATAGATCTGCGCACGGATCGGGATCTCGGCCGCCAGATCGAACCGGTACACCGCCAGCGCCATCAACTCGCCGACGACCTCCGCCTCGGGCATGGACACCACCGTCGCGTCCCCGCGGCGCCACATCCCCGGCCGGGCCGGCAACACCTGCTGGAAGGGGACGCCGTCGATGTCGGGGAAGATCGTTCGCAGCGATTCGTGGCGGGCGATGACGTCGTCGAAGGCCGCGCCCAGCGCCTCGACATCCAGTGGCCCGTTGATGCGCAGCGCGTTCGGCATGTTGTACGTCGCGGCCCCACCCTGGAACCGGTCGAGGAACCACAGCCTGCTCTGGGCGAACGACAGCGGAATCAACGCAGGCCGAGCAGCGGCGACCAGTGGTTCGCGCCGACTCGCCTCTGTGCCGATACGGGGCGCCAACTGGGCGACCGTCGGTGCGTCGAACAGCGTGCGTACCGACAGGCTGGCATCCAGGCCGGCGTTGATTGCCGTGATCACCCGCATCGCCGACAGCGAGTCGCCGCCGAGGTCGAAGAAGGAGTCGTCGACGCCGACCCGGTCGAGTCCGAGGACTTGGGCGTAGATGCCGGCCAGGATCTCCTCGAGGGCGCCGGCCGGGGCGCGGTAGCGATCGCCATCGCGGTATTCCGGTGCCGGCAGCGCCCGGGTGTCGAGCTTGCCGTTGACCGTCATCGGCAACGCGTCGAGCACCACCACCGCGGCCGGCACCATATACGGCGGCAACCGATCAGCCAACGCATCACGCGCTAGGACTGGATCTGCTGTCCCGGTGATATAGCCCACCAGACGCTTGTCGCCGGGGCGGTCCTCACGGGCAATCACCACCGCCTGCTCCACCCCATCCAGGGCGGTCAGCGCGGCCTGAATCTCACCGAGTTCGATGCGATACCCGCGGATCTTGACCTGCTCATCAGCACGGCCCAAATAAGCCAGCTGCCCATCAGCGCGCCAACACACCAGATCCCCGGTGCGATACATCCGCGCCCCCGGACCCCCGAACGGACACGCCACAAACCGCGACGCGCTCAACCCCGCCCGGCGCCAATACCCAACCCCCACACCGCGACCGCCCAGATACAACTCGCCGACCACCCCGACCGGCACCGGCCGCAACCACCCATCCAGCACGAAAAAGGCCGCCCCCGATACCGGCGAGCCGATCGGCGGCGCACCCGAGCCCGCACTCAGCGGCGCACTCTTAGACGCCCACATCGTCGTCTCGGTCGGACCGTACACGTTGATCATCACCCGCCCCGGCGCCCACCGATCCACCAGCTCGGCCGGGCACGGCTCAGCACCGATCACCAACGCCGACGAACCCAAACCCTCCGGCGACAATTCCCTTACCGCAGAGGGGGTCTGGCTCAGAACACTTGACTTTCTCCTTGACCAGCAACGCGTGGAAGTCTTCCGGCGAGCGGGCCACCGCATCGGACACCACCACCAGCCGCCCGCCGAACAGCAGCGCGCCCCAGATCTCCCACACCGAGAAGTCGAACGCATACGAGTGGAACTGCGTCCACACCTGCCCGGGCCCCAGCTCCAGGCCGGCGTCCAGCGACTCGAACAACTGCGTCACGTTGTATGGGTCACCGCAACACCTTTGGGCACACCGGTCGTGCCCGAGGTGTAGATGATGTGGGCGATGTCATCGGGGGCCGGCGCCGGCAACGCCGTGCTGGGCTGGCCACCGATACGGGGATCGTCGATATCGATGACCACCAGATCGCAGCCCTCCAGCCGCGGGCGCAATTCGGCCGTGGTGATCGCCGCGATCGGGCCGGAGTCCTCGGTCATGAACTTGATCCGCGACCGCGGGTGGACCGGGTCGAGCGGCAGATACGCCGCCCCGGTCTTGAGCACCGCCAAAATCGAGATGATCGCCTCAGCCGAACGCGGAAATAACAGCGCCACACACTGTCCCGGGCCCGCACCCTGGACGGCCAGCAGGTGCGCCAACCGGTTGGCGGCCTCATCAAGCTCCCGATAGGTCAGCGAGCGGCCCTCAAAACTCACCGCCACCGCCTCCGGGGCACGGGCCACCTGTTGGGCGAACAACACCGGAATCGACACCCGTCTCGCCGGGCGGGTCAACACCGCCCGGTTGCCGATCTCATCCAGGCGCGCATGCTCACCGGCATCGAGCAGATCAACCGACAACAACCGCCGCCCCGGATCAGCGGTCATCGCCTCCAACACCCGCTGCAACCGCCCGATCAGCGCCTCGATGCTGCCCACATCGAATGCGTCAGTGTCGAATTCGACACGGAAGCCCAGCTCAGCACCCGGCATGGCTTGCACCGTCAGCGGATAGTGGGTCGATTCGCGGGGGGTGATGTTGGTGATGGCCAACCCGTCGGCGCCCTTCAGTGCGGCGGTGTCGATCGGGTAGTTCTCGAACACGAACAACGTGTCGAACAGTTGGTCGTGGCCGGTGATGCGGTGGATTTCGTTCAGCGCCAGGTGCTGATGCTCCAGTGTGTCGTTATGAGCACGTTGCAGCTGGCCGAGCAGCTCGGCGGTGGTGGTGGTCGAGGTGACGTGCGCGCGCACCGGCACCGTGTTGATCAGCAACCCGACCATCGAGTCTGCGCCGACGATCTCGGTCGGCCGGCCCGAGACCGCGGTACCGAAAACAACATCGTTGTTGCCGGTCAACCACATCAGCAGCTGCGCCCACGCACCCTGCAGCACCGTGTTGACGGTGATGTGATGCGCGCGCGCCAAATCGCCAAGCGCCCGCGTGGTCTCCTCAGACATTCGGAACGAGGTAGTGCCTCGCGGACCCAGCCCTAACCGGCCCGGCGGACCGACGAGTGTGGGGGTGTCGAAGCCCGCGAGCACTTCGCGCCAGGCCGCGTGCGCGGCATCGAGATCTCGATCGGCCAGCCAGGCGACAAAGCTGCGGTACGGCGTCGCCGCGGGCAGCCGATGCCCGTAGTAGCTCGCGAATATCTCCTGCAACAGGATCGGCATCGACCAGCCGTCGACCGCGATGTGGTGGAAGGTCAGCACACACCGGTACCGATCCAGGGCGGCGCGGATCAGCGCCGCTCGAAATGCCGGCGGGTGTGCGAGGTCGCAGACCGCGGTGCGTTCGACGGCGCACAGCTGCTGGATCTGCTCCTCGGAGTCCAGCTCGACGTACCGCCACGCCGCCATGGGATCGGCGGGGATGATCTGCACCGGCTCGTCGAACTGTTCGCAAAAGCGGGCGGCCAGGTTGGGGTGGCGGCCGGCGGCGCTGTGCACGGCGTCGCGCAGGCGGTCGGGGTCAAGCGGACCGGTGACGGTGATGTCGAGCTGCATCGCATACAGGTCACCGAAATCCTGTGCGGTGCTGGCGTGGAACAGCAGTCCCTGCTGCAGGGGGGTCAGAGGTAGTACGTCGGCGACGCCGTATAGGTGGTCCAGCTCGTCGATCTGCTGTTGGGTGAGCCGCGCGGGGGCGATATCAGAGGGGGTCAACCCGCCCCCGCCGTGCTGGACATGCGCGCAGATGCCGGCCAGGGCGTCAAACCACAGCCTGCTGAGCCGGCGGATCTGGGCATCATCGAGTGCCGATGGCGCCCAGGTCCAGGCGGCCCGCAGCTGTGGGCCGGTGGCGGTGTCGACGGTGCCGGCGTTGAGTTCCACGGTGTGTCCCAGCGGCATGGGCACGGTGGAGGCGGCGTCGGCGACCGCGAGGCCGTCTTGGCTGACCTGCCATAGATCGCCGGACACGTCCGCGGCTGCGGCGCCGGCGCCAAGCCGCCCGAAGTAGTTGAATCCGATGGTGGGGTCGGGGCCGGATAGGTCGACGTCGGTGTTGAGGTGGCGCAGCAGCCCGTAGGTGAGGCCGTCGGGCACGGCCCGGAGTTGTTCTTTGGCGTCCTTGATGAGCGGCCCCAGTGCGGCCCCGCCGGCTACCACCTGTGCCCAGCGCAGTCCGCCGACCGCAAGCGAGACCGGGTACTTGGACGTGAACCATCCCACGGTGCGGGACAAATCGACATCGGGGGCGAGGTCCTCGTCGCGGCCGTGGCCCTCGACATCGATGCCGATCGGCGCGGCAGGGTCACCCAAGAACTCGGTGCACGCCAGCCCGTAGGCGATCAGCAGGATGTCTTGTATCCCGGCGTGAAACGCTGCGGGCACCTCACCGAGCAGCAGGCGAGTCGTCTCGGCATCCAGCGACACCGACAGGTGCCCGGCGCTGGCGTAGGTATCCAGGTCGGGTTGGGGTGCAGGCAGAATGGCCGGGGTCGCGGCCACGTGTTTCCAGGTGTCGGCCTGGTCGACGACCATTCGGGTCTGGGCGTGGTCGATGAGCAGCGATGCCCACCGGGCAAATGATGTTCCTGTTGCCGGCAAGGCTATGGGTTGTCCGCTGTGATGCTGGGCCCACGCAATATTCAAGTCTTCCAGCAGAATTCGCCACGACACCGCGTCCACGGCCAGGTGGTGAATGATCAGCGCCACCTGCCCGGTGCTGCCCACCCACAGCGCGCTGAGCATCACCCCGGCGGCCGGGTTCAACCGCGACCGAGCGGCCACCAACGCCTCACCGGAGAGCACGTCGACGGTGCCCAGGCAGCTTTCCGCATCGACCGAACCCGCCTCTTGCGCAGTCAACGACCAGCCGCCGGTGCCGTCGTCATCCACGCGCAGTCGCAGCATGGCGTGCCGATCCAGCAACGCCTGCACCACCACCACGACGTCGTCCCGGGTCACCCCGGCGGGGGCTTGCACCACCATCGTTTGGTTGAACTGATCAACCGGGCCGTCGATGTCCTGCAGCCAGCGCATGATCGGGGTCGCCACCACCGGCCCGACACCCTCATCGACCACCACGGCCGTACCGCCGGCCACCTGCGCCACCCGGGCCAGCCGGGCCACGGTCTGCTCGACGAAAATGTCGCGCGGCCGACACGTCAGACCGGCCGCGCGGGCACGAGCCACCACCTGCATCGACAAGATGCTGTCTCCGCCGAGGTCGAAGAAGGAGTCGTCGACGCCGACGCGGTCGAGTCCGAGGACCTGGGCGTAGATACCGGCCAGGATCTCCTCGACCGCGCTGGCCGGGGCGCGGTAACGATCGGCGTGTTGGTAGTCCGGTGCCGGCAGCGCCCGGATATCGAGCTTGTTGTTGGTTGTCAACGGCAGCACATCAAGAACCACCACCGCGGCCGGCACCATATACGGCGGCAACCGCTCAGCCAACGCATCCGCGCTAGCGCGGTCGACTGGCGTCTGCTGATCGGGTGATGTAGCCGACCAGACGCTTGTCACCGGGGCGATCCTCACGCGCGACGACAACGGCCTGCTCCACCCCATCCAAACCAGCCAACGCCGCTTGAATCTCACCCAACTCGATGCGATACCCGCGGATCTTGACCTGCTCATCAGCACGGCCCAAATAAGCCAGCTGCCCATCAGCGCGCCAACACACCAAATCCCCGGTGCGATACATCCGCGCCCCAGGCACCCCGAACGGACACGCCACAAACCGCGACCCGGTCAACCCGCCCCGGCCCAGATAGCCGACCCCCACCCCGGCACCGGCCACATACAACTCCCCAACCACTCCCACCGGCACCGGACGCAACCACTCGTCGAGAACGAATAACGCCGCGCCGGCCACCGGTGAGCCGATGGGCACCACACCCGACCCCGGTGTCAGCGGCGCACTGATCGTGGCATACACCGTGGTCTCGGTCGGGCCGTAAGCGTTCAGCAGCACCCGCCCCGGCGCCCACCGATCCACCACCTCAGCCGGACAGGCCTCACCACCGAGCAGCACCGCCACCGACTCCAACCCCACCGGCGACAACGCCGCCACCGCAGACGGCGTCTGAGTCAGCACATTGACCCGCTCAGAAACCAGCAATTCGTGGAAATCCTGCGGTGAGCCAGCCACCTGCTCGGACACAATCACCAACCGCCCACCACCGAGCAACGCAGCCCAGATCTCCCACACCGAAAAGTCAAAACCATAGGAATGACACTGCGTCCACACCTGCTGTGCCGGCAGCACGCTGGGCAGCGACTCGACCACATGCGTCAAACTGCCGTGACTGATCGCCACCCCCTTAGGCACACCGGTCGTACCCGAGGTGTAAATGACGTAGGCAACATCATCGGCCGCCGGCGCCGGCAACGCGGTGCCGGGCTGGCCCTCAATGCGCGGATCATCAACATCAATCACCGCCAGCCCGCAGCCATCCAACCGCGACCGCAAACCCGCCGAACTAACCGCAACAACCGGCCCAGCATCAGCGAGCATGAACGCGATCCGCGCATCAGGATGCGCCGGATCAATCGGCAGATACGCCGCCCCAGCCTTGAGCACCCCCAGCATCGCCACCACCGCATCCGCCGAACGCTCAAACAACACAGCCACACACGAACCCGGACCCACCCCAACACCGACCAACAAGTGCGCCAACCGATTCGACGCCTCGTCAAGCTCCCGGTACGTCATGGACAAACCCGCAAAGCTCACCGCCACCGCCCCCGGCGAACACCCCACCCGCTCGGCAAACACCACCGGAACCGACCGCGCCGCAGGCACCGGCCGAGTCAACACCGCCCGGTTGCCCATCACATCCAGACCGGCACGCTCCTCGCCACCAACCACATCCACCGACGACAACCGCCGGCCCGGATCGGCGGCCATCGCCACCAACACCCGCTCCAACCGCCCGATCAGCGCTTCGATACTTTTTGCGTCGAAAACATCGGTGCGGAACTCCACCGCGCCCCAAATCCCAGCCGGTTCACCAGCTTCGGTGAAGTGTTCGGACAGAGAAAACGTCAGATCTGTGCGGGCGGTGTGGGTGTCCACCGGAATCTGCGTAACCTGCAGATCCCCCAACGCCAATCCGGCGGCGTCGCCGGTGTCGTGCCCGGGAAGGTTCTGCCAGGCCAACATCACCTGCACCAGTGGATGGTGCGTCAGGGACCGGGTCGGGTTCAGCCGCTCGACGAGCACCTCGAAGGGCACATCCTGATGCTCAAAAGCGGCGAGACTACGTCGACGCACCTGGTCCAGCAGCTCGGCGAAGGTGGGATCGCCGGCCAGGTCGACCCGCAGCACCAGGGTGTTGACGAAGAATCCGACCAGCTCATCGAGCGCGGGGTCACTGCGCCCGGCGATCGGGAAGCCCACCGCCACATCGGGACTGGCGCTGACCTTGGACAGCAGCACCGCCAAGGCGGTCTGCATGACCATGAAGCTGGTCGCGTTGTGCTCGCGGGCCACCTCGCGCATGCGCTGCTGCAGCTCGACCGGCCAGTCCACTGCCAGATGGGCGCCGCGCTGATCGGCAACCGATGGATAGGGCCGATCGGTGGGCAACTGCAGGCGCTCAGGCATCCCGGCCAGCGCATCCTGCCAATACTGCAGCTGGGCGGCGATCGGACTGTCGGCGTCGTCGAGATTACCAAACCGCGCCCGCTGCCACAGCGTGTAATCCACATACTGCACTGGCAATTCAGCCCAGCCGGGGGCGAGCCCGGCGCACCGACGGGCATACGCTACACCCAGGTCACGCACCAGCGGGGTGATCGACCAGCCGTCGGCGGCGATATGGTGCACCACACCCACCAACACGTGTTCGTCTTCAGCGACACGGAAAAGCCTTGCCCGTAAAGGAATCTCGCGTGTCAGATCAAACGTGTAACGCGCCGTCTCCTCGACGGCCTTCCCCAGCCGGCTTGCCGGCCATCGGGTGGCGTCAACGACATCCCAACCAGAATCGGCATGCTCGCCGGGAACGACCACCTGTTGAGGTATGCCCTCGGGCGCCGCAATGAGCGTGCGCAGGCTCTCATGGCGATCCACCACATCGGCCAGTCCCGCGCCGAGCGCGTCGGCATTGAGCTCGCCGCGCAGCCGCAGTGCCACCGCCATGTTGTAAACCGGTGAGGGACCCTGCAATTGGTCGATAAACCACAGCCGGTTCTGGGCGAACGACAACGGCACCAGAGCCGGCCGCTCGACAGGAACCAACGGCTCACGCCGCGCCGCCTCGCTGCTGATGTGAGGGGCCAATTCGGCGACGGTGGGCGCATTGAACAACGCGTGTACCGAGAGGTTGGCGTCCAAGGTGGTGTTGATGGCGGCGACCAGCCGCATCGCCGACAGCGAGTCCCCACCGAGGTCGAAGAAGGAGTCGTCGATGCCGACCTGCTGCACACCGAGGACCTGGGCGTAGATGCCGGCCAGGATCTCCTCGACCGCGGTGGCCGGGGCGCGGTAGCGATCACCATCGCGATATTCCGGGGCCGGCAGCGCACGGGTGTCGAGCTTGCCGTTGACCGTCATCGGCAACGCGTCGATCACCACCACCGCGGCCGGCACCATATACGGCGGCAACCGATCAGCCAACGCATCACGCGCTAGGACTGGATCTGCTGTCCCGGTGATATAGCCCACCAGACGCTTGTCGCCGGGGCGGTCCTCACGGGCGATCACCACCGCCTGCTCCACCCCATCCAGGGCGGTCAGCGCGGCCTGAATCTCACCGAGTTCGATGCGATACCCGCGGATCTTGACCTGCTCATCAGCACGGCCCAAATAAGCCAGCTGCCCATCAGCGCGCCAACACACCAGATCCCCGGTGCGATACATCCGCGCCCCCGGACCCCCGAACGGACACGCCACAAACCGCGACGCGCTCAACCCCGCCCGGCGCCAATACCCAACCCCCACACCGCGACCGCCCAGATACAACTCGCCGACCACCCCGACCGGCACCGGCCGCAACCACCCATCCAGCACGAAAAAGGCCGCCCCCGATACCGGCGAGCCGATCGGCGGCGCACCCGACCCCGCACTCAGCGGCGCACTCTTAGACGCCCACATCGTCGTCTCGGTCGGACCGTACACG
Source organism: uncultured Actinomycetota bacterium (assembly GCA_963775205.1). Taxonomy (GTDB): domain Bacteria; phylum Actinomycetota; class Actinomycetes; order Mycobacteriales; family Mycobacteriaceae; genus Mycobacterium. The sequence continues at coordinate 13,767 of CAVZHV010000004.1, forward strand.
TTGATCATCACCCGCCCCGGCGCCCACCGATCCACCAGCTCGGCCGGGCACGGCTCAGCACCGATCACCAACGCCGCCGAACCCAACCCCTCCGGCGACAATTCCCTTACCGCAGAAGGGGTTTGGGTGAGCACATTGACCTGTTCGCGCACGAGCAGGGCGTGGAAGTCTTCCGGTGAGCGGGCCACCGTCTCAGACACCACCACCAGCCGCCCGCCGAACAGCAGCGCGCCCCAGATCTCCCACACCGAGAAGTCGAAGGCATAGGAGTGAAACTGCGTCCACACCTGCCCGGGCCCCAGCTCCAGGCCGGCGTCGAGCGACTCGAACAGCTGCACCACGTTGTACTGGGTCACCGCAACACCTTTGGGCACACCGGTCGTGCCCGAGGTGTAGATGATGTGGGCGATGTCATCGGGGGCCGGCGCCGGCAACGCCGTGCTGGGCTGGCCACCGATACGGGGATCGTCGATATCGATGACCACCAGATCGCAGCCCTCCAGCCGCGGGCGCAATTCGGCCGTGGTGATCGCCGCGATCGGGCCGGAGTCCTCGGTCATGAACTTGATCCGCGACCGCGGGTGGACCGGGTCGAGCGGCAGATAGGCCGCCCCGGTCTTGAGCACCGCCAAAATCGAGATGATCGCCTCAGCCGAACGCGGAAACAGCAGCGCCACACACTGTCCCGGGCCCGCACCCTGGACGGCCAGCAGGTGCGCCAACCGGTTGGCGGCCTCATCAAGCTCCCGATAGGTCAGCGAGCGGCCCTCAAAACTCACCGCCACCGCCTCCGGGGCACGGGCCACCTGTTGGGCGAACAACACCGGAATCGACACCCGTCTCGCCGGGCGGGTCAACACCGCCCGGTTGCCGATCTCATCCAGGCGCGCATGCTCACCGGCATCGAGCAGATCAACCGACAACAACCGCCGCCCCGGATCAGCGGTCATCGCCTCCAACACCCGCTGCAACCGCCCGATCAGCGCCTCGATGCTGCCCACATCGAATGCGTCGGTGTCGAATTCGACACGGAAGCCCAGCTCAGCACCCGGCATGGCTTGCAGTGTCAGCGGGTAATCGTTGCGTTCGCGGGTGCTGATGTTGGTGATGGCCAACCCGTCGGCGCCCTTCAGTGCGGCAGTGTCCACCGGGTAGTTCTCGAACACGAACAACGTGTCGAACAGTTGGTCGTGGCCGGTGATGCGGTGGATTTCGTTCAGCGCCAGGTGCTGATGGTCGAGGGTGTGGTTATGAGCACGTTGCAGCTGGCCGAGCAGCTCGGCGGTGGTGGTGGTCGAGGTGACGTGCGCGCGCACCGGCACCGTGTTGATCAGCAAACCGACCATCGATTCTGCGCCGACGATCTCGGTCGGCCGCCCCGAGACCGCGGTACCGAAAACAACATCGTTGTTGCCGGTCAACCACATCAGCAGCTGCGCCCACGCACCCTGCAGCACCGTGTTGACGGTGATGTGATGCGCGCGCGCCAAATCGCCAAGCGCCCGCGTGGTCTCCTCAGACATTCGGAACGAGGTAGTGCCTCGCGGACCCAGCCCTAACCGGCCCGGCGGACCGACGAGTGTGGGGGTGTCGAAGCCCGCGAGCACTTCGCGCCAGGCCGCGTGCGCGGCATCGAGATCTCGATCGGCCAGCCAGGCGACGTACCGGCGATACGACCCGGTCGCGGGCAGCCGATGCCCGTAGTAGCTCGCGAATATCTCCTGCAACAGGATCGGCAGCGACCAGCCGTCCATTACGACGTGGTGGAAGGTCAGCACACACCGGTACCGATCCAGGGCGGCGCGGATCAGCGCCGCTCGAAATGCCGGCGGGTGTGCGAGGTCGCAGACCGCGGTGCGTTCGACGGCGCACAGCTGCTGGATCTGCTCCTCGGAGTCCAGCTCGACGTACCGCCACGCCGCCATGGGATCGGCGGGGATGATCTGCACCGGCTCGTCGAACTGTTCGCAAAAGCGGGCGGCCAGGTTGGGGTGGCGGCCGGCGGCGCTGTGCACGGCGTCGCGCAGGCGGTCGGGGTCAAGCGGACCGGTGACGGTGATGTCGAGCTGCATCGCATACAGATCGTCGGTGTTGCCCTGCGTGGTGCTGGCGTGGAAGAGCAGTCCCTGCTGCAGGGGGGTCAGAGGTAGTACGTCGGCGACGCCGTATAGGTGGTCCAGCTCGTCGATCTGCTGTTGGGTGAGCCGCGCGGGGGTGATGTCGGAGGGGGTCAACCCGCCCCCGCCGTGCTGGACATGCGCGCAGATGCCGGCCAGGGCCTCAAACCACAGCCTGCTGAGCCGGCGGATCTGGGCATCATCGAGTGCCGATGGCGCCCAGGTCCAGGCGGCCTGCAGCTGTGGGCCGGTGGCGGTGTCGACGGTGCCGGCGTTGAGCGCGACGGTGTGTCCCAGCGGCATGGGGACCGCCGCGGCGGCATCGGCGAAGGATAGATCTTCCTGGCTGATCCGCCACATCGCATCGGACATTTCGGCCGAGGCCGCGCCGAGGCGTCCGAAGTAATTGAATCCGATGGTGGGGTCGGGCCCGGATAGGTCGACGTCGTTGTTGAGGTAGCGCAGCAATCCATAGGTCAGACCGTCGGGCAGGGCTCGGAGTTGTTCTTTGGCGTTCTTGATGAGCGGCCCCAACGCCGCGTCGCCGCCCACGACTTGGGCCCAGCGCAGTCCGCCGACCGCAAGCGAGACCGGGTACTTGGTGGTGAACCATCCCACGGTGCGTGACAAATCGACATCGGGGGCCAGCTCCTCGTCGCGGCCGTGGCCCTCGACGTCGATGCCGATCGGCGCGGCGCTGTTACCCAAGAACTCGGTGCACGCCAGCCCATAGGCGATCAGCAAGATGTCTTGTATCCCGGCGCGAAACGCCGCCGGCACCTCACCGAGCAGCAGGCGAGTCGTCTCGATATCCAGCGACACCGACAGGTGCCCGGCGCTGGCGTAGGTATCGACCTCGGGTTGGACCGCGGGAAGCGCTGACGGGGTCGCAGCCACCTGCCGCCACGCATCGGCCTTGCCGACGACGTCGGGGCGGCGCGCAAACTCATCCAGCAGCTTCGACCACCGGGCGAACGACGTCGCGGTCGCCGGTAACGCCACCGGCTGCCCGCTGTGAAGTTGGGCCCACGCAATATTCAAGTCTTCCAGCAGAATTCGCCACGACACCGCGTCCACGGCCAGGTGGTGAATGATCAGCGCCACCTGCCCGGTGGTGCCCACCCACAGCGCGCTGAGCATCACCCCGGCGGCCGGGTTCAACCGCGACCGAGCGGCCACCAACGCCTCACCGGAGAGCACGTCGACGGTGCCCAGGCAGCTTTCCGCATCGACCGAACCCGCCTCTTGCGCAGTCAACGACCAGCCGCCGGTGCCGTCGTCATCCACGCGCAGCCGCAGCATGGCGTGCCGATCCAGCAACGCCTGCACCACCACCACGACGTCGTCCCGGGTCACCCCGGCGGGGGCTTGCACCACCATCGTTTGGTTGAACTGATCAACCGGGCCGTCGATGTCCTGCAGCCAGCGCATGATCGGGGTCGCCACCACCGGCCCGACACCCTCATCGACCACCACGGCCGTACCGCCGGCCACCTGCGCCACCCGGGCCAGCCGGGCCACGGTCTGCTCGACGAAAATGTCGCGCGGCCGACACGTCAGACCGGCCGCGCGGGCACGAGCCACCACCTGCATCGACAAGATGCTGTCTCCGCCGAGGTCGAAGAACGAGTCGTCGACGCCGACGCGGTCGAGTCCGAGGACCTGGGCGTAGATGCCGGCCAGGATCTCCTCGACCGCGCTGGCCGGGGCGCGGTAACGATCGGCGTGTTGGTAGTCCGGTGCCGGCAGCGCCCGGATATCGAGCTTGTTGTTGGTTGTCAACGGCAGCACATCAAGAACCACCACCGCGGCCGGCACCATATAAGCCGGCAACCGCTCAGCCAGCCCCGCGCGCGCGGCGGCCGGGTCTGCTGTTCCGGTGATGTAGCCGACCAGACGCTTGTCACCGGGGCGATCCTCACGCGCGATCACCACCGCCTGCTCCACCCCATCCAAACCAGCCAACGCCGCTTGAATCTCACCCAACTCGATGCGATACCCGCGGATCTTGACCTGCTCATCAGCACGGCCCAAATAAGCCAGCTGCCCATCAGCGCGCCAACACACCAAATCCCCGGTGCGATACATCCGCGCCCCCGGAACCCCGAACGGACACGCCACAAACCGCGACCCAGTCAACCCGCCCCGGCGCACATAGCCGACCCCCACCCCGGCACCGGCCACATACAACTCCCCAACCACCCCCACCGGCACCGGACGCAACCACTCGTCGAGAACGAATAACGCCGCACCGGCCACCGGTGAGCCGATAGGCACTCCAGCCCCAGGTGTCAGCGGCGCACTGATGGCCACACACATCGTGGTCTCGGTCGGGCCGTAGGCGTTGATCATCACCCGCCCGGGTGCCCACTGGTCGACTACCTCGGCCGGGCAGGCCTCGCCGACCACCGCCAACGCTGCCGACTCCAACCCTTCACACGGCAAAACCCTTACCGCAGAAGGGGTTTGAGTGAGCACGTTGACGTGTTCAGAAACCAGCACGGCGTGGAGGTCGTCTGGCGAGGTCGCTACTGACTCGGGTATGACCACCACGCGTCCACCGCGCAACAACGCGCCGAAGATCTCCCACACCGAGACGTCGAAGGCCAAGGTATGACACTGCGGCCAGACACCAGGGTGTGGCAGGCCGGCATCCAGCGTCTCCAGCAGCTGGGTGACGTTGTGGTGAGTGATAGCCACACCTTTGGGGACACCTGTGGTGCCCGAGGTGTAGATCAGATACGCGATGTCATCGGCAGTCGGTGCCGGCAATGCGGTGCTGGGCTGGCCCTCCACAACAGGGGCGTCGACATCGATGAGGGCTAGGTCGCAGCAGTCAAGCCGCGACCGCAGGCTTGCGGTGGTGACCGCGGCAATCGGCGCGGCATCGTCGACCATGAAAGCGATCCGGGCGTCGGGGTGCGTGGGATCGATCGGCAGATAAGCCGCCCCGGTCTTGAGCACCGCCAGGATCGAGATGACGGCTTGGGCTGAGCGCTCAAACAGCAGCGCCACACACTGCCCCGCGGCCGCGCCGCGGGCAGCCAGAAGGTGCGCCAACCGGTTCGACGCCTCGTCGAGTTCCCGGTACGTCATGGAGAGACCCTCGAAGGTCATCGCCACCGCCTCCGGTGAGCGTGCCACGTGATCGGCGAACAACACCGGAATCGACCGCGCGGGGGGTGCCGGCTGGGTCAATGTGGCGCCGTTGCCGATCTCATCCAGGCGGACATGCTCCTCGTCATCGAGGACATCTATCGACGACAACCGCCGGCCCGGATCAGCAGTCATCGCCACCAACACCCGCCGCAACCGCCCGATCAGTGCTTCGATACTTTTCGCGTCGAACACATCGGTGCGGAACTCCACCGTCCCGTCGATCCCGGCGGGCTCACCGGCCTCGGTCCACTGTTCGGACAGCGAGAACACGAGGTCCATGCGCGCAGTTTGGGTGTCCACCGGAATCTGCGTGACCTGCAGATCACCTAGGGTCAACCCGGCGGCGGGATCGCTGGTATGTCCGGGCAGGTTCTGCCAGGCCAACGCCACCTGGATCAGCGGGTGATGGGTCAGGCTTCTTGTGGGGTTGAGTCGCTCGACCAGCACCTCGAACGGCACACCCTGGTGCTCGTATGCGGCTAGGCTGCGCAGGCGAACCTGGCCCAGCAGCTCAGCCACCGTGGGATACCGCCCAGATCGACCCGCAGCACCAGGGTGTTGACGAAAAAACCCACCAACTCATCCAGCACCGCGTCACCACGCCCGGCGATCGGAAATCCCACCGCCACATCAGAAGTCGCGGAAACCTTCGACAACAACACCGCCAGGGCGGCCTGCATCACCATGAAACTGGTCGCGTTGTGGTCGCGGGCGACCTCACGCACCCGCTGCTGCAACTGCGCTGGCCAGTCCACCGTCACCGTCGCGCCGCGATAATCGGCCACCGGGGGATACGGCCGATCGGTGGGCAACTGCAGGCGCTCAGGCATCCCCGCCAGCGCATCCCGCCAATACTTCAGCTGGGCGGCGATCGGACTGTCGGCGTCGTCGAGATCACCAAACCGCGCCCGCTGCCACAACGTGTAATCCACATACTGCACTGGCAATTCAGCCCAGCCGGGGGCGAGCCCGGCGCACCGACGGGCATACGCTACACCCAGGTCACGCACCAAAGGGGTGATCGACCAGCCGTCGGCGGCGATATGGTGCACCACGCCCACCAGTAAATGCTCGTCATCACCGACACGGAAAAGCCTTGCCCGTAAGGGAATCTCGCGTGTCAGATCAAACGTGTAACGCGCCGCCGCCTCGACGGCCTCCCCCAGCCGGTCCGCCGGCCATCCGGTGGCATCAACGACATCCCAACCGAAGTCGGCCCGCTCGGGCACCACCACCAGCTGCTGTGGTACGCCCTCGACCGCCGGGAATATCGTGCGCAGGCTCTCATGACGGCCCACCACATCAGCCAGCGCCGAACGCAGCGCATCGACATCAAGCCGGCCGGCCAGCCGCAATGCCACCGCCATGTTGTAAACCGCAGACGGCCCCTGCAACTGGTCCAAGAACCACAACCGATTCTGGGCGAACGACAACGGCACCACCGCCGGCCGCTCGACAGGAACCAACGGCTCACGCCGCGCCGCCTCGCTGCTGATGTGAGGGGCCAATTCGGCGACGGTGGGCGCATTGAACAACGCGTGTACCGAGAGGTTGGCGTCCAAGCCGGCGTTGACCGCGGCGACGAGGCGCATCGCCGAAATGCTGTCGCCGCCGAGGTCGAAGAAGGAGTCGTCGATGCCGACCTGCTGCACACCGAGCACTTGGGCGTAGATGCCGGCCAGGATTTCCTCGACCGCGGTGGACGGCGCGCGGTAGCGATCGGCGTGTTGGTATTCCGGTGCCGGCAGCGCACGGGTATCGAGCTTGCCGTTGACCGTCATCGGCAACGCGTCGAGCACCACCACGGCGGCCGGCACCATATACGGCGGCAACCGATCAGCCAACGCATCACGCGCTAGGGCGGGATCGACTGTGGCGCCCGCTGATTGGGTGATATAGCCGACCAGACGCTTGTCGCCGGGGCGATCCTCACGCGCGATCACCACCGCCTGCTCCACCCCATCCAAACCAGCCAACGCCGCTTGAACTTCACCCAACTCGATGCGATACCCGCGGATCTTGACCTGCTCATCAGCACGGCCCAAATAAGCCAGCTGCCCATCAGCGCGCCAACACACCAAATCCCCGGTGCGATACATCCGCGCCCCGGGCACCCCGAACGGACACGCCACAAACCGCGACCCAGTCAACCCGCCCCGGCCCAGATAGCCGACCCCCACACCGGCACCGGCCACATACAACTCCCCGACCACCCCCACCGGCACCGGACGCAACCACCCATCCAGCACAAACAACGCCGCCCCAGGCACCGGCGCACCGATGGGCACCACACCCGACCCCACCGTCAGCGGCGCACTGATCGTGGCATACACCGTGGTCTCGGTCGGGCCGTAACCGTTGATCAGCACCCGCCCCGGCGCCCACCGATCCACCACCTCAGCCGGGCAGGCCTCACCGGCCACCATCAACGCCGCCGAACCCAACCCCTGCGGTGACAGCATCCCGACCGCCGACGGCGTTTGACTCAACACGCTGACCTGTTCACCGACCAACAACGCGTGCAACTCTTCTGCCGAACGCGCCACCGCCTCAGACACCACCACCAGCCGCCCACCGTGCAGCAGCGCACCCCAGATCTCCCACACCGAAAAGTCAAAAGCCAACGAAGAACACTGCGTCCACACCTGCCCCGGCCCCAACTCCACGCCAACATCCAGGCAGTCGAACAGCCGGGTCACGTTGTGATGGGTGACCGCCACCCCCTTGGGCACACCGGTCGTACCCGAGGTGTAGATGATGTGGGCGATGTCATCAGCAGCCGGCGCCGGCAACGCCGTAGCGGGCTGGCCGCCGATACGAGAATCCTCGACATCGATGACCACCAGATCGCCACACCCAGCCAACCGCGGACGCAACTCGGCCGTGGTGATCGCCGCGACCGGCGCGGCATCGCCGACCATGAACTGCACCCGCGCGTCGGGCACCACCGGGTCGATCGGCAGATACGCCGCACCGGTCTTGAGCACCGCCAAAATCGCCACGATCGCCTCAGCCGAACGCGAAAACAACAGCGCCACACACTGACCCGGACCCGCACCCTGAGCGGCCAGCAAGTGCGCCAACCGGTTCGCGGCCTCCTCCACCTCCCGATAACTCAACGAGCGGCCCTCAAAACTCACCGCCACCGCCTCCGGGGCACGCGCCACCTGCGCAGCCCACAACACCGGAATCGACACCCGTCTCGCCGGCCGGGTCAACACCGCCCGATTGCCCATCTCATCCAGCCGCGCGTGCTCACCGGCATCAAGCAAATCAACCGACAACAACCGCCGCCCCGGATCAGCAGTCATCGCCACCAACACCCGCTGCAACCGCCCAACCAGCGCCTCGACACCGCCCACATCAAACACATCGGTGTCGTATTCGACGCGAAGGCCCAGTTCAGTTCCCGGCATGGCTTGGACCGTCAGCGGGTAGTGGGTGGATTCGCGGGGGGTGATTTCGGTGATGGCCAACCCGTCGACGTCCAGTAACGCGGCGGTGTCGATCGGATAGTTCTCGAACACGAACAACGTGTCGAACAGTTGATCGTGGCCGGTGACGCGGTGGATTTCGCTCAGCGCCAGGTGCTGGTGCTCCAGTGTGTCGTTATGAGCACGTTGCAGCTGGCCGAGCAGCTCGGCGGTGGTGGTGGTCGAGGTGACGTGCGCGCGCACCGGCACCGTGTTGATCAACAAGCCGACCATCGATTCCGCGCCAGACACCTCAGCGGGCCGCCCCGAGACCGTGACGCCGAAGGCCACATCATGCTGGCCGGTCAGCCACGTCAGCAGCTGCGCCCACGCACCCTGCAGCACCGTGTTGACGGTGATGTGCTGTGAGCGGGCCAGCTCGCCGAGGGCCAGCGTCACGTCCGCAGGCACCCGATGGGTTGCAACGCCTCGGCGCCCGCGCCCTGCCCGGCCTGTTGGCGCCACCAGGGTGGGGGTGTCAAGACCAGCTAACACCTCACGCCACGTCGCGCGGGCGGCATCGCGATCCCGTCCGGCCAACCAGGTGACAAAGCGCCGATACGAGACGGCCGCGGGCAGCCACTGCCCGTGATAGCTGGCGAATATCTCGCGCAACAGGATCGGCAGCGACCAGCCGTCCATCACGATGTGGTGGAAGGTCAGCACACACCGGTACCGATCGGGTGCGGTCCGGATCAAGGCCACCCGGAAGACCGGCTCGTCGGCCAGGTCGCAGACCGCGGCGCGCTCGGCCGCACACAGCTGCTGAACCTGCTCCTCGGAGTCCAGCTCGACGTACCGCCACCCCACCCCGGGATCGGCCGGGATGACCTGCACCGGCTCGTCAAAATGTTCACAGAAGCGCGCCGCCAGGTTGGGATGCCTGTTGATCACGGTGTGCACTGCGTCGTGCAGCCGGTGTCGGTCAAGGGCACCGGTCATGGTGATATCCAGCTGCACCGCATACACATCGTCGCCGCTAGCTGCTGTTCTGGCATGGAAGAGCATTCCCTGCTGTACCGGGGTCAGTGGCAACACGTCGGCGATGCGGTAGTGCTGGCACAACTCATCGATCTGGCGCTGGCTCAGCCGAGCCGGGGCGATATCAGACGGGGTCAACCCGCCCCCGCCGTGCTGGACGTGTGCGCAGATGCCGGCGAAGGCCTCGAACCACAGCTGGCTGAGTCGGCTGATCTGAGTGTCATCGAGTGCCGATGCCGCCCAGGTCCAGTTGGCCTGCAGCTGTGGGCCGCTGTCGGTGTCGACGGTGCCGGCGTTGAGCGCGACGGTGTGCGCCAGCGGCATGGCCACCGCCGTGGCGGCAGCGGCGACCGACAAGCCGTCCTGGCTGATCCACCACAAATCATCCGACACCCCGACCGAGCCACCCAGCCGTCCCAAGTAGTTGAATCCGATCGGCGGATCAGATTCGGCCAGATCGACGTCGTTGTTGAGGTAGCGCAGCAGACCATAGGTCAGACCGTCGGGCAGGGCTCGGAGTTGTTCTTTGGCGTTCTTGATGAGCGGCCCCAACGCCGCGTCGCCGCCCACGACTTGGGCCCAGCGCAGGCCATCAAGCGTCAGTGACACCGGGTACTTGGTGGTGAACCATCCCACGGTGCGGGACAAATCGACATCGGGGGCCAGCTCCTCGTCGCGGCCGTGGCCCTCGACGTCGATGCCGATCGGCGCGGCGCTGTTACCCAAGAACTCGGTGCACGCCAGCCCGTACGCGATCAGCAGGATGTCTTGTATCCCGGCGTGAAACGCCGCCGGCACCTCACCGAGCAGCAGGCGAGTCGTCTCGGCATCCAGCGACACCGACAGGTGCCCAGCGCTGGCGTAGGTATCCAGGTCGGGTTGGGGTGCAGGCAGAATGGCCGGGGTCGCCGCCACCTGCCGCCACGCATCGGCCTGGCCGACGACGTCGGGGCGGCGCGCAAACTCATCCAGCAGCTTCGACCACCGGGCGAACGACGTCGCGGTCGCCGGTAACACCACCGGCTGCCCGCTGTGCCGCTGGGCCCACGCAATATTCAGATCCTCCAACAGAATTCGCCAGGACACCCCATCAACGGCCAGATGGTGGATGATCAGCGCCAACTGCCCGGTGGTGCCCACCCACAAGGCGCTGAGCATCACTCCGGCGGCCGGGTTCAACCGCGACCGAGCGGCCACCAACGCCTCATCGGAGAGCACATCCACCGACTGCAGGTAATCACCGGCGTTCACCGAACCGGTCTCGGGCACGGTCAGCGACCAGCCGCCGGTGCCATCGTCATCGACACGCAGCCGCAGCATGGCGTGTCGATCCAGCAAGGCCTGCAACACCACCACCACATCGGCTTCGGTCACTTCCGCGGGGCTCTGCACCACCACCGTCTGGTTGAACTGATCAACCGATCCGTCGATGTCATGCAGCCAGTGCATGATCGGAGTCACCACCACCGGCCCGAGGCCCTGGTCGACCACCACGGCCGCACCGTCGACCACCTGCGCCACCCGGGCCAGCTGCGCCACGGTCTGCTCGACGAAGATGTCGCGGGGGCGGCACAGCAGACCCACAGCACGGGCCCGAGCCACCACCTGCATCGACAAGATGCTGTCGCCGCCGAGGTCGAAGAAGGAGTCGTCGATGCCGACCTGCTGCACACCGAGCACTTGGGCGTAGATGCCGGCCAGGATTTCCTCGACCGCGGTGGACGGCGCGCGGTAGCGATCGGCGTGTTGGTATTCCGGTGCCGGCAGCGCACGGGTATCGAGCTTGCCGTTGACCGTCATCGGCAACGCGTCGAGCACCACCACGGCGGCCGGCACCATATACGGCGGCAACCGATCAGCCAACGCATCACGCGCTAGGGCGGGATCGACTGTGGCGCCCGCTGATTGGGTGATATAGCCGACCAGACGCTTGTCGCCGGGGCGATCCTCACGCGCGATCACCACCGCCTGCTCCACCCCATCCAAACCAGCCAACGCCGCTTGAACTTCACCCAACTCGATGCGATACCCGCGGATCTTGACCTGCTCATCAGCACGGCCCAAATAAGCCAGCTGCCCATCAGCGCGCCAACACACCAAATCCCCGGTGCGATACATCCGCGCCCCGGGCACCCCGAACGGACACGCCACAAACCGCGACCCAGTCAACCCGCCCCGGCCCAGATAGCCGACCCCCACACCGGCACCGGCCACATACAACTCCCCGACCACCCCCACCGGCACCGGACGCAACCACCCATCCAGCACAAACAACGCCGCCCCAGGCACCGGCGCACCGATCGGCACCACACCCGACCCCACCGTCAGCGGCGCACTGATCGTGGCATACACCGTGGTCTCGGTCGGGCCGTAACCGTTGATCAGCACCCGCCCCGGCGCCCACCGATCCACCACCTCAGCCGGGCAGGCCTCACCGGCCACCATCAACGCCGCCGAACCCAACCCCTGCGGTGACAGCATCCCGACCGCCGACGGCGTTTGACTCAACACGCTGACCTGTTCACCGACCAACAACGCGTGCAACTCTTCTGCCGAACGCGCCACCGCCTCAGACACCACCACCAGCCGCCCACCGTGCAGCAGCGCACCCCAGATCTCCCACACCGAAAAGTCAAAAGCCAACGAAGAACACTGCGTCCACACCTGCCCCGGCCCCAACTCCACGCCAACATCCAGGCAGTCGAACAGCCGGGTCACGTTGTGATGGGTGACCGCCACCCCCTTGGGCACACCGGTCGTACCCGAGGTGTAGATGATGTGGGCGATGTCATCAGCAGCCGGCGCCGGCAACGCCGTAGCGGGCTGGCCGCCGATACGAGAATCCTCGACATCGATGACCACCAGATCGCCACACCCAGCCAACCGCGGACGCAACTCGGCCGTGGTGATCGCCGCGACCGGCGCGGCATCGCCGACCATGAACTGCACCCGCGCGTCGGGCACCACCGGGTCGATCGGCAGATACGCCGCACCGGTCTTGAGCACCGCCAAAATCGCCACGATCGCCTCAGCCGAACGCGAAAACAACAGCGCCACACACTGACCCGGACCCGCACCCTGAGCGGCCAGCAAGTGCGCCAACCGGTTCGCGGCCTCCTCCACCTCCCGATAACTCAACGAGCGGCCCTCAAAACTCACCGCCACCGCCTCCGGGGCACGCGCCACCTGCGCAGCCCACAACACCGGAATCGACACCCGTCTCGCCGGCCGGGTCAACACCGCCCGATTGCCCATCTCATCCAGCCGCGCGTGCTCACCCACATCAAGCAAATCAACCGACAACAACCGCCGCCCCGGATCAGCAGTCATCGCCTCCAACACCCGCTGCAACCGCCCAACCAGCGCCTCGACACCGCCCACATCAAACACATCGGTGCGAAACTCCACCGTCCCGGAGATGCCGGCAGGCTCACCGTCCTCGGTGAAGTGTTCGGCCAACGAAAACGTCAGATCCACCCGCGCCGTGTGGGTATCCGCCGGCAGCGGAGTGACATCCACATCGCCCAATGCCAACCCGGCAGCCGGGCCACCATCGTGCCCGGCGAAGTTCTGCCAGGCCAACAACACCTGAACCAGCGGGTGATGAGTCAAGCTGCGGGTCGGGTTGAGCCGATCAACCAGCACCTCGAACGGCACATCCTGGTGCTCGTATGCGGCTAGGCTGCGCAGGCGAACCTGGCCCAGCAGCTCAGCCACCGTGGGATTACCGCCCAGATCGACCCGCAGCACCAGGGTGTTGACGAAAAAACCCACCAACTCATCCAGCACCGCGTCACCACGCCCGGCGATCGGAAATCCCACCGCCACATCAGAAGTCGCGGAAACCTTCGACAACAACACCGCCAGGGCGGCCTGCATCACCATGAAACTGGTCGCGTTGTGGTCGCGGGCGACCTCACGCACCCGCTGCTGCAACTGCGCTGGCCAGTCCACCGTCACCGTCGCGCCGCGATAATCGGCCACCGGGGGATACGGCCGATCGGTGGGCAGCTGCACACGCTCAGGCATCCCCGCCAGCGCATCCCGCCAATACTTCAGCTGCGCGGCGATCGGGCTGTCGCGGTCATCGAGATCACCCAACTGCGCGCGTTGCCACAACGTGTAATCGACATACTGCACCGCCAACGGCGCCCAACCCGGAGCCTGGCCCTGCCGCCGCGCCTGATAGGCCGCACCCAGATCCCTCTCCAGCAAGGTGATCGACCAGCCGTCAGCGGCGATATGGTGCACCACGCCCACCAGTAAATGCTCGTCATCACCGATGCGGAAAAGTGTTGCCCGCAGAGGAATCTCGCTTGCCAGGTCAAACGTGTAACGTGCAGACGCCTCGACGGCCTTCCCCAGCCGGCTTGCCGGCCATCCGGTGGCATCAACGACATCCCAACCGAAGTCGGCCCGCTCGGGCACCACCACCAGCTGCTGTGGTACGCCCTCGACCGCCGGGAATATCGTGCGCAGGCTCTCATGACGGCCCACCACATCAGCCAGCGCCGAACGCAGCGCATCGACATCAAGCCGGCCGGCCAGCCGCAATGCCACCGCCATGTTGTAAACCGCAGACGGCCCCTGCAACTGGTCCAAGAACCACAACCGATTCTGGGCGAACGACAACGGAACCACCGCCGGCCGCTCGACAGGAACCAACGGCTCACGCCCAGCGGTATCCCCCCCGATATGCGGCGCCAGCCGGGATACCGTGGGCGCATCGAACACGGCGCGTACCGACAGGCAGGCATCAAGGCCGGCGTTGATCGCGGCGATCACCCGCATCGCCGACAGCGATTCTCCGCCGAGGTCGAAGAAGGAGTCGTCGACGCCGACGCGGTCGAGTCCGAGGACCTGGGCGTAGATACCGGCCAGGATCTCCTCGACCGCGCTGGCCGGGGCGCGGTAACGATCGGCGTGTTGGTAGTCCGGTGCCGGCAGCGCCCGGATATCGAGCTTGTTGTTGGTTGTCAACGGCAGCACATCAAGAACCACCACCGCGGCCGGCACCATATACGGCGGCAACCGCTCAGCCAACGCATCACGCGCTAGGGCGGGATCGACTGTGGCGCCCGCTGATTGGGTGATGTAGCCGACCAGACGCTTGTCACCGGGGCGATCCTCACGCGCGACGACAACGGCCTGCTCCACCCCATCCAAACCAGCCAACGCCGCTTGAATCTCACCCAACTCGATGCGATACCCGCGGATCTTGACCTGCTCATCAGCACGGCCCAAATAAGCCAGCTGCCCATCAGCGCGCCAACACACCAAATCCCCGGTGCGATACATCCGCGCCCCAGGCACCCCGAACGGACACGCCACAAACCGCGACCCGGTCAACCCGCCCCGGCCCAGATAGCCGACCCCCACCCCGGCACCGGCCACATACAACTCCCCAACCACTCCCACCGGCACCGGACGCAACCACTCGTCGAGAACGAATAACGCCGCGCCGGCCACCGGTGAGCCGATGGGCACCACACCCGACCCCGGTGTCAGCGGCGCACTGATCGTGGCATACACCGTGGTCTCGGTCGGGCCGTAAGCGTTCAGCAGCACCCGCCCCGGCGCCCACCGATCCACCACCTCAGCCGGACAGGCCTCACCACCGAGCAGCACCGCCACCGACTCCAACCCCACCGGCGACAACGCCGCCACCGCAGACGGCGTCTGAGTCAGCACATTGACCCGCTCAGAAACCAGCAATTCGTGGAAATCCTGCGGTGAGCCAGCCACCTGCTCGGACACAATCACCAACCGCCCACCACCGAGCAACGCAGCCCAGATCTCCCACACCGAAAAGTCAAAACCATAGGAATGACACTGCGTCCACACCTGCTGTGCCGGCAGCACGCTGGGCAGCGACTCGACCACATGCGTCAAACTGCCGTGACTGATCGCCACCCCCTTAGGCACACCGGTCGTACCCGAGGTGTAAATGACGTAGGCAACATCATCGGCCGCCGGCGCCGGCAACGCGGTGCCGGGCTGGCCCTCAATGCGCGGATCATCAACATCAATCACCGCCAGCCCGCAGCCATCCAACCGCGACCGCAAACCCGCCGAACTAACCGCAACAACCGGCCCAGCATCAGCGAGCATGAACGCGATCCGCGCATCAGGATGCGCCGGATCAATCGGCAGATACGCCGCCCCAGCCTTGAGCACCCCCAGCATCGCCACCACCGCATCCGCCGAACGCTCAAACAACACAGCCACACACGAACCCGGACCCACCCCAACACCGACCAACAAGTGCGCCAACCGATTCGACGCCTCGTCAAGCTCCCGGTACGTCATGGACAAACCCGCAAAGCTCACCGCCACCGCCCCCGGCGAACACCCCACCCGCTCGGCAAACACCACCGGAACCGACCGCGCCGCAGGCACCGGCCGAGTCAACACCGCCCGGTTGCCCATCACATCCAGACCGGCACGCTCCTCGCCACCAACCACATCCACCGACGACAACCGCCGCCCCGGATCGGCGGCCATCGCCACCAACACCCGCTCCAACCGCCCCGCTAAATCTGAGGGGTCAAAATTCGAAAACGGCTGCCCGGCGCCCGCGGTGATGAGCTGATCACCGGCTCCAAGGAAGAACAGCCCAAAGTGACCTACCGGGCCGAAAGTGGTATACGTCGCTGTTGAAGGAACGCCAGCGAAGTCCATCTTGAGTCTGGACGGGACGAAATTGACGACTACTCGATTTGCCGCCGGCGTCGCGCCGCGAAGATCACCGTCGCGTTCAAGAAGGTGCACCGGAAACCGCTGATGCCGCAGCGCTTCTCGTATTCGTGTGTCGACATGCCGACAAAAATCGGCAACTGGATATTCTGGCGACACCTTCAACACGAGCGGTACAACCCCGGCTAGCATGCCGGGAACCATCTTCGACTCTGGATCCACCCGCCTGCTGACCGGGAAGTTCAGCACCACTTCTGAACTGGCAGCACTGAACCCTCGTACCAGGAGTGCGCACGCCGCAGTGATGACCGACGATCGACGGATGCCCAACGCCTTGGACAACCCTTTGATACGGCCGATGGCGGCCGGGTCCAATTGAACCGCCGCAGAAGGCCAATACGGATCATGCTCGCCCGCAGTGAGGGGCAACACATAATCGGTTCCGCTTTCCGACGGAAGGTTCCCGCTCCAATAAGCCTGATCTTCCAGATAATCGGTGGACGCTTCGTATTCAATTTCGCTGCTTACCAGGTCCCGCAGCGAGGCAAAGAATGCCGGAGGAATAGGTGCACCGGAAACAATCGCAGAATAAATAGCTGCAATGCGCCGGCCCATCAGGGCAATGCCCATTCCGTCTATGATTATGTGATGGCAGCACGCGAACCAATAGTGTTCATCTGGCTGCGTTCGAAATAACGCGAATTTGTACAGCGGGCCAGTGAAAGGCATTGGCGTGCATTGGATCGACGACGCAATTTCTCGAGCTTCCTGCACGGCATGGTCCGAGCCGCTGAGGTCATAGAAAGCCAGTTCGACGTCGGGGTCGTCGATCGCCCGCTGGAAAACCTGGCCATCCGCTTCGAAGAAGGCGGCCCGGCATGGTTCGGCCTCTTGCATTGCAATGCCGATCGCCCGCTCCAGCAAATCGGGCTCGACGGGGCCCTCAATTCGTAGGAAGAGGCCGAGCTGCCACTCCGTACCCGCACAACCCGTTTCCTGCGCAAGCCAGATATCCAGCTGTCGCCGCGTTAGCGGAAGTGCCCGGTCATCCAGCCCCATCCGACCCCATTCCAGGTGGTTTCGTCACAAACCCCCCGGCAGCCAGCGTTCCCCGCAGACTCCTCGGCCCTATATCAGTCCAGTTCTGTTCGACGTAGTCCAAAGACGCAGCGCGCTCCGCTTCGCCGTAAGCCGCCCGCCGGCCGGCTGGAACGTCGGCGAAGGACGGCCGCAAGCGGCGTTGCTCCACGTCGTCGACCAAGACGAGGAAGCTCGCGCTGGCGTCGTCGAACAGATTGATACTCACCGGATCTCCGGTCCATCTAGAGATGTCTGGAACCGTTTCGAACGCTACTGCACGCCAACAAGGTCAGTCCGGCGTTTGGACAAAAACTGCCGCAGCCGTCAACACCAGTTAAATAACGCGTCAGTTAATTTGATGCCAATCGACATGAATGCTCGCCGAGAGTGTTCGGAATTCTTTGCCGACGAAAACATTGAACTCACCTTCGGCTGCCCGGGCAGGCCGCGCCACGGGCGATCGTCGCTGCCGTCTAGAAGGCGAAACGGAAGTTTCGGTCGTAGTTTCGGGTCGCGGGGATGGCGTGCATCATCCGGAACACCCGCCGCGGACGGCTCAGCGGAATCCTTTCGAAGCCGGCCATCACGGGTCGGTCTTCGATGAGGCGTAGCCGATCGTCCCAGCGCGTGATCTCACGACCGTCACGGGTGCCCCACTTGATGACGCCGGGCTTGAAGACCTTGGACAGCCGCGGACCCCATCGCGACAGGAAGTCGGCCAGAAGCTCTCCGGTGTCGAACCGGTCGACCAATCGATGAAGCAGATCCGTCACCTCGGCCGGGGTCAGATACATCAGAAGACCTTCGGCGACGATGAGGACGGGACCGCCCGTGGGCAACTCATCGATCCAGCCAGGGTCGGTCACCGACGACCCGACCATCCGGTAGTTCTCGGACTCGGAATACAACTGGCGGCGCAACGCGATGACCTGGGGCAGGTCGATGTCGAACCACCGCACGCCGTCGGGCACCGGCAGACGGAACGCCCGACTGTGCATCCCGCATCCCAGATGCAGCACGACGGCATCCGGGTGGCGGTTCAAAAAGTCGGTGATCCAGGCATCGAACTGCGAGCTGCGCAAGGCCACCCCGAACTGGTTCGTTGCCGGGCGGACAGCTCGATGTATCCGTTTGAAGTCGTAATCGATACGCGCGACGTCCTGCGCGGCGAATCGATCACCGAGAATCGGCTGGGGCAATTGGCTCTCGCAAGCCCGAAGGTAGACCAGGCACAGCATCGTCCACTCCACCGATCCCCACTGCACACCGGTGAAGTCCACTTTGCCGCGGTGATCACCATTTGGCTCGACCGCGCCGGGCCCTCCAGGATTCGTCAAAACCCCTCCTCCTCACCTTGGTGCAGGCGGTCGCCCAAGCATAAGGGCCTTGGCCCGCCTGCTTCCCGGAGAATACGTGTGAAGCGATGGTGACCTGCCGAAGCTGCCCCACTGCCGGGGACGACAACGATAACGTGGTTGCGTGCCACGATCTGTCGACTTCTCGATCGAATCCCCGGACAGCGTCGAACAAATCCACTCGGCGTTCTCCGAGGAGGATTACTGGCTGGCCCGGCTGGTGGCCTTCGGAGGCGTCGCCAAGCTGGACTCGTTGACCATCGACGCCGATGACTCGGTGAGCGTGGTCATGGTTCAAGACGCGCGCCACGAAGGGATGCCCAAGCTGGTGTCCAGGTTTTATCCCCGTGAGTGGCGAGTCGTGCAGGAGGAGACGTGGAGCCCGATCGGCGACGGGCTGGTGCGTGGAGAAATCAGCATTACGTCGCACGGAGCGCCGGGATCCGGCTACGGCACGGCTCTGCTGGCGCCGGCACAGAACGGTTCGCGCCTGGAGTGCAATGCGACGGTGGAGTTCAGAGTCCCGTTGGTCGGTGGCAAGGTCGAGAGCATCATCAGCCGCCAGTTGGCCAAGCAGTTTTCGATGATTCAACGCTTCACCACGAAGTGGATCACGGAGAACACCTGACGCCGAAATGTCCATGGGCGCGATGGCTTTATGGTCGACGTGACTTCCATCGGTGGAGTTGGGGTGCCACCAAATCGCTACGTCCGATGCTCAATTAGATTGGGGCCGAAGATAATTGAGCTAGGTTGGTCAAGAGGACAAACAGCGGTGCGGCTCACCAATAGCTTGTGAGGTGACTAATACGGCGACACAACTGCAACCGCTCTATCTGCTGGCGGACAGTCAGCTGCTCTTCTGGAAACGGAAGGGCCGACTGCTCCTCGAGACAGCCCTCGACGGGCTGGCTCGGGACTCCCCACTGCGCGCGGCGTACATCGGTGCCTCCAACGGGGATCGTCCGGAGTTCTACGGGATCTTCGAGGCAGCGGTGGATGCGGTGGGTATCACCGACAGGCGAATGATCGATTCGTCGTTCGGCCCCGATGACCGCGCCTTCTTGGAGCGTGCCCAGTTGATCGTCCTCGCGGGTGGCGATGTGCGTCTGGGGTGGAACACGTTCGAGAGAACCGGCATGAAGGATGTGATCATGGGCCGGTACGCCGAGGGTGCGGTCCTGGTGGGCATTTCAGCCGGTGCGGTCCAGCTCGGACGCTACGGAATCGTCGAGACACCGGAAACCCCCGCGACCGAGCTGATCGAAGTGTTCAAGCTCGTCCCCCTTGTCATCGACACTCACGACGAGCGAGCCGACTGGGCGCGACTGTCGCGCACGATTCACGTGCTGGAGGGAGGGGCCACCGGGCTCGGCATCCCTTCCGGTGGCGGAGTGATCGTGCATGCGGACGCCACCATCGAGCCTCTGCGGCGTCCCGTGCACGAATTCCGTTTCGAGGGGGGTCGCGTCGTGTACTCGCTGCTCTACGCCGAAGAGGGCAACTGACCGATTCGGCCGGCCAGCATCTATGTCGACGGCCCGCTTGCCGTCGATGTCAGTGGCTGTTGGTCTGTCGGCCGCCGAGAACACAGTTGATGATGGAATCAGCGCGATTCCGCGTCAACAACTGTGTTCTCGGCGAAAAGAAGAGCCCCACTGGGGCGCCGCCGGTGGGCCGCGTCACACAGCTGTTTGTAGGGCGGGCGGGACTCGAACCCGCGACCAACGGATTATGAGTCCCTATTCAGCGCGCGCACGACCAGGAGAAACGGTTAGCCGAGACGGCTCATATTCCCTGTGAGACAACGAATCTGGCCGTCGCCAGTACGGTTCCGGTCCGTCTTGAGTACGGCTACAAATCGCCCCCGGTCGCCGGGGTGACGCCGGGGTGGGCGTGGTAGCTAACGCCTGGGCGCGTGCGGCGGTGGTGATAGGTGGCCCCTCTGCCTCCTGGTGATATGCGGCGCCGTGTTGCGCGACGTAACGGTGCTGGCACCGATTGCTGCACCGCGTTGGGATGTCCCCCATCCGACAAGGTCATCAGTCGCTCGGGGCCTGGCCACAGACGGCGACCCGGTACGCTCCGCGGGCCCGTTGAGAGATCGCGGATCCGCCCGTCGGCGCGGGACGGCACGCGCTGGCCACCATGGTCGATTGCACGATTGACCGCCCCGGCTGATTTCGCTGCGAGACAATCTGCGAGCAGGCACGCACCCTGATCGTTCATTGGGCCGACACGGCGTGGAGGAACGCTGATGACCTGGCACCCCTTCAATAACAGGCTCAAGACGATGCTGCTGCTGGTGTTCATGTCGGCGCTGATCGTGTTCATCGGGCACTGTTCAACAACCGCACGATCCAAGGTGGTGTCGATCCTGCTGGCCGTTGGCATCAACGCGTGGACCTACTTCAAGAGCGACAGGTTGGCTCTGCGCGCCATGCACGCCCAGCCCGTCAGTGAACTGCAGCAGCCGGCGATGTATCGCATTGTGCGCGAGCTGGCGGCCAACGCGCACCAGCCCACGCCGCGGCTCTTCGTCAGTGACACCGCCACCCCGAACGCCTCCGCCACCTACCGTAACCCCGCAACGCCGCGGTGTGTTGCACGAGCGGAATCCTGGGTCTTGCTGGCTCGTTCAGCGGCGGCGGTCAGCGTCCCAATCCGATTGCGCTGCTACTGGTTTCGCTGCTCCGTCCGATCGCAGCGACGGTGGTGCGGCTGGCGGTGTCGCGGTCACGCGAGTACCAGGCCGACCAGTCCGGAGCCGAGCTGACCGGCGAGCCGTTGGCACTGGCCTCAGCGCTGCGCAAGATCAGCGCAGGCGTCGAGGTGGCGCCCGCTACCGCCGCAACGATCAGGGCCACCTGATGATCGCGAACCCGTTGCGGTCTGGGGAGCGGATCGGCAAGCTGTTCTCACGCACCCGCCGATGGCCGAGCGGATCGCTCGGATGGAGGCGATGGCTCGCAGCTAACTGCTGCGTTACCGGTGGATGATGCAGTTGGTGGTGCATGACACATTGGCCTCGGATTCGAACCTAGGTGGGCGCCGGGAGGTTCATCAGCGGTCGGCCAACACGTTTCGCTTGGGCTGGCGAAACGCCCCAAGCAAAACCAAGGTCAGTAACTTCGGCGGTGGTCGTGCACAAGAAACGATGTCTGGCCGAGATGCGGCCGAAACGCTGCGCGACGAAAGGGGCAATGACGTGGGAGACACACTCACCCAAGGACAACACCTTGTGAAAGGAGGATCGCTAACCTCCAACAACGGGGCTTACACCCTGACCCTGCAAGACGACGGCAACCTGGTGCTCGCAACCTGGGGCGGAGGCTGTCTGGTCGACGTCCACCAATGGCCAGGACGTGGTGCGCGCCGAAGTGCAGGCCGACGGCAACTTCGTGCTGTACACCAGCGACAAGCCGGTGTGGGCTACCGACACCAAGGGCAAGAAGGACGTCAAGCTGGTATTGCAGCACGACCGCAACCTGGTGCTGTATGCGGCCGACGGAGCGGCGTGGTCGTCGAAGACCGACACCGACGCGCCGCCGCCCCCGGCTCCTGAGGCCGCGGCTCCCGAGGTGGCTCCCGCCGCCGAAGAGCCGGCTCCGGCACCCGAACCGCAACCCGCACCGCCGCCACCTGCACCGGAGCCTGCGGCACGGACCTACACCGTGGTCTCCGGGGACACCCTGTGGGCCATCGCGGAGCGTTTCTACGGCGACGGCAGCAAGTATCAGCAGATCGCCGATGCGAGCGGTATCGCTAATCCCGACCTGATCCAACCGGGACAGGTGCTAACGATTCCATAGTCGCCGGTCCCAACACATCGCCGAGTGGCACAAGGTGACCAACGCCAACCGCTGCGAGCAGCAAATGGTGTACCACCTCACGTAAGCACACGTTCAGCTGCCTTTCGCACGGTCATGTCCGGCATCGAAACGATTGTGAGTGTTCGGGTTCGGCGCGGGAAAAACCGTGACACGCTTAATCCCTTATGAGCGACGAACTGCACGGCCTGCGTTACGGAGACTCGAAGTTGCTATTTAAGATGCAGGACCGCTGGTTCAACGGCATCCAGCAGAACGTTGTTACTCGGTTGATCACCAATCTCAAGCTTGATCCGTTCGAACGTTTTCACGCGGCCCGCGGATTCGACGAGTGGCAGGAGAATCATGCGTGGCTGTACGGGCCTGGCGTCTGAGCAGGTCCAGCGTTTGTTATCGACGTTCCAGGACTACCCACCCCGTCAGAAGAGCTTCGACATCAACATCGACGAGCTGATGCACCAGCTGAATCCCGCCCGATCCCGCTAGGACAAAGCCATGGCACTGACGGAATATCGGCCGGGTACCACGTTCGCGGGGAGCATCGGCCGCACCCCCGACGAGTCGACACCCGCCTGGCCGGCACCGCTGCGGGCTCCCGAGGGCGCTCCCAACGTCGTGTTCGTCGTGATCGACGATATGGGTTTCGGCCACCTTGGCTGTTACGGAAGCCCGATCGCGACGCCGAATATCGATGCACTGGCGGCCGACGGGCTGCTCTTTTCGAATATGCACACCACTGCGTTGTGCTCGCCGTCGCGCTCTTGCATCCTCACCGGACGCAACCACCACTCGAACCATCTGGCCTGCCTGACCAACGGGTCCACCGGTTATCCAGGGTCCGACGGCTATATCCCTTTCGAGAACGGATTCTTGTCGGAGATCCTCAAGGGCACTGGCTACAACACCTACTGCGTCGGGAAATGGCACCTGGCGCCCGAGGAGACGATGACGGCCGCCGGGCCGTATGACCGGTGGCCGCTGGGACGGGGTTTCGAGCGATATTACGGTTTCCTCGGTGGCGACACCCACCAGTACTACCCCGAATTGGTGCGCGACAATTCGCAGACCGAACCCGAGACGACGCCCGAGCAGGGCTACCACCTCACACCGGATCTGGTGGAGAAGGCCACGGCGATGATCGCCGACGCCAAACAGGTGGCACCCGACCAAGCCGTTCTTCTTGTACTTCGCCCCCGGGGCGATGCACTCGCCGCATCACGTCCCCAAGGAGTGGGCCGATAGATACCAGGGCAAGTTCGACGCGGGCTGGGAAGCCTACCGCCTACAGGTTTTCGAGAAGCAGAAGAAGCTCGGCGTCGTGCCGCCGAATACCGAACTGTCCCGCCACGATCCGGACGTCGCAGACTGGGACGCGCTGTCAGCCGACGAGCGTCGCCTGTTTGCCCGGATGATGGAGGTCTTCGCCGGCTTCCTTGAGCACACCGACTATTACCTGGGTCAGCTGATCCAGTTCTTGAAGGATCTCGGCGAGTACGACAACACGCTGATCATGCTCATCTCCGACAACGGGTCCAGCGCCGAGGGGGGGCCGACCGGTTCGGTCAACGAGTGCCGGTTCTTCAACAACGTCGCCGACACCGTGGAGGATGGGCTCGCGCACATCGACGAGATCGGCGGCCCCACGGTCTTCAACCACTTCGCCTGGGGCTGGACGCACGCCGGCAACACGCCGTTCCGCCGCTGGAAACGCGAAACGTATCGTGGCGGCACGACCGATCCGTTCATCGTGTGCTGGCCGGCGGGCATCAAGGCCCGCGGAGAAATCAGGACGCAGTACGCCCACATCATCGACATGGTGCCCACCGTGCTCGACGCGCTCGGGATCGAGCCGCCGAGGGCGATCGGGGGCGTGACGCAGTCGCCGATCGAGGGTGTCAGCTTCGGCACACCTTCGACGACGCCGCGGCGGCGACTCGCCGCATCACCCAGTACTTCGAGATGCTCGGACACCGCTCGATCTATCACGACGGCTGGCGCGCCGTGTGTCCCTGGCCGGGAACGTCGTTCGCCGAGTCCGGGCACAAGTTCGGGGATGTCATCACCGCCGACATGCTCAACGAACTCGACGCCAACGGGTGGGAGCTCTACCACGTAGCCGAGGACCCCGCGGAGACGAAGAACCTCGCCGCCGAGGAACGCGCTCGCCTGATCGCGATGATCGCGATGTGGTACACCGAGGCCGGCAGATACAACGTCCTGCCGATCGACAGCCGCGGCACCGCGCGCATCGCCGAGGAACGCCCACAGATCGCGGTGAGCCGCGACCGCTACGTGCTTTACCCAGGCACACAGTCCATTCCGGCCGCGGCGGCACCAAAAATCCTGAACCGGCCGTACTCGATTACCGCGGAAGTCGAGGGTATCGCGACGGCGCCGAAGGCGTACTTCTCAGCATGGGCGGCAATGATGGCGGCATCGCCTTCTACGTTCAGGGCGGATTGCTGTGCTTCGCCCACAACTACGTCGCCAAAGACATCTATTACGTCAAGTCGCAGATGCCGATACCGACCGGCCGCCATTTCCTCAGCATGGAATTCCGGCCAACCGGCGAACCAGATATCAAAGACGGCAAAGGAACTCCGGGCCGGGTCAGCCTATTCGTCGACGGCTCCGAGGTTGGCGACGGGGATCTGCCCGTGACCACGCCGATCCGGCTGGCCCAGGGCGGTGCGATGCTTGTCGGCGCTGACACCGGCGCGGCGGTCACACCGGAGTACACACCACCGTTCCGGTTCGGGGGCCGCATCCACCGCGTGATCGTCGACGTGAGCGGAGATCAGGTCGAAGACTACGAAGCGCAAATGAAGATCGCGCTCGCCAAGCAGTAACTCCCTACTCACCGACAGGCGCGGGCCATGGATGTCAAACAGCTCGCCTTACTCGTCTTCCAGATCAGCCTGCTGAGCACAGTATTGGGCTTCGGGCTCAAGGCGACCTTCGCGGATCTGCTGTATCTGATTAGCAGGCCCGGTCTGCTGACGCGCTCGCTCGCCGCAGTCTTCGTCGTCGTGCCGGCGCTCGCCGTTGCACTCGACCGTTGCTTCGACTTTCCAGCCGACAGTGGAGATTGCGGTTGTGGCACTGGCTATTTCCCCGCTGCCGCCGGTCCTGCCCCGCGCGAGGCCAAAGCGGGCGCACATCAGTCGTATGGCCTCGGGCTCATGGTGCTGCTGGCGTTGCTGTCCATCGGGATCGTCCCATTGGCAGCCGAGGTTCTTGGGGTGTTGTTCGGTCGTCGCTACGAAGTGGCCCCCGGTGGCATCGCGGTCGTCATCCTCACAACGGTGCTCGCACCGTTGGCGGTGGGCGTGGTGATTCATGCCGTGGCGCCTAAGGTCGCCGAGCGGGTCGTGAAACCCATCACTCTCGCGGCCAAGGTGATGGTTCCGATCGCAGCGCTCGCGTTGCTGATCATCGCCGCCCCGGCGGTATGGCGCCTCATCACCAACGGCGCCATCCTCGCCATCGTCGTCTTCCTGGCCGTGGGGTTCGCCGTCGGACACACACTAGGTGGTCCCGAGCCTGACCATGCAGCGGTACTGGCCTTCTCGACCGCGTGCCGCCATCCCGGCATAGCCCTATCGATCGCGGCCTCCAACTATCCCGACCAGCGCTTCGCCGCCACCATCCTGCTCTACTTGATCACAGCCTTTGTCCTCGGCCTTCCCTACAGCGCCTGGCATCGCCGCCGAGCCGCACACGCTGAAGCACTGTGACTTGGGGCTGGAACTAGCGGGACTAGGTCGGTGCACCCGCCGGCTGGCCCGATCCGATTGGGAACACTTCGATGTCGACGGTGTTGATGGTTCCGGTGAAGCGGAAGGGGCGTCGGTCGACGTAGTCGGGCGACACGGGTGAGCCGAGGTCGACGCCCACGCCGAAGGTTTCGCTGGCGGTGAACGCGGCGGGTACGGTGCGCGCCACCACGACCTTGCCGACCTCGGTTCCGTCCACCTTCAGCGTCACCGTCGCGGGCGCCATCGGTTGCGGGGACTGCGAATGTTGTATCGACGGTGATGACATGGTCACCGGGCGGGATCGGTGCGGAGCTGCGCGCCTGAAACCGGTCGATGATCAGCATGTTGTACTCGTAGACAAGGAAGCCCGAGTCCATGAACAGCGTCAGTCCACCGGAAAACCCGCCCAATGCGTAGAGGACGCCGGCGGCTCGTTCCGGCACCGTGAGTGCGATCTCGACGTGGCTGTTCTGCCGGCCCAGACCCGGGGCGGTGAATTCCGGCATCCGGGTGCACGACGTCGTCGAATCGCCACCTGGTGTAGGGAGAGGCGATCCGGTCCTCGGGATGGATCCGCAGCCACAACCCGGCGCCGATCGGCCACACCAGGTTGTCCTTCGACACCTCCTTGAACAGGGCCTTCAACTCGTTCCAACTTGTCGGGGTGGACGGCCGCGAGGTCGTTGGCCTGCGAGAAGTCCTCGTGGAGATGGTAGAGCTCCCACGGCTCGGTGTTGGCGTCCCAGGTGGCGAGCCGCTGCGCCGTACTCGGGGTATCCCACGGCACGAACGGCCCAAACGCGCAGGCGAACCAGCCGTCGGAGTAGATGCCGCGGCTGGCGCTGTTCTCGAAGTACTGCACCTTCTTGCGGGTCGGCTCGTCGGAGCGGTCGAACGTGTACGCCAGGCTCACCCCGTCCATCGGCTTCTGCTCGATGTCCGTCCACGACGCCGGGATGCGGGGATGCCCAGGATCTCGTAGATGGTGGGAACGATGTCGTTCACATGATGGAACTGGCTGCGCATCGTGTCGTCCGGCGTGATGCGCCGCGGCCAGGCGACGGCCATCGGATTGCGGGTCCCGCCGAAATGGCTGGCCACCAGCTTGGTGTGGTGAAACGGCGTGTTGCCCGCCCACGCCCACCCCGCGTGATACATGTTGTCGGTCTTCGGCGTCCCAGGGCATCGAGTCCACCGAGCCGGTCGAGGGCGGCCAACTGCTCGCTCGATCGTGGTGGGAATGCCGTTCTGCGCCAACAGCTCACTGATGCTGCCCTTCTGGCCCTCGGCGCTGGAGCCGTTGTCGCCGAAGATGTAGAAGACGATGGTGTTGTCCGTCTTGCCGAGTCGGTCCAACTCGTCCAGGATCCGGCCGACCTGAACGTCGACGTGCTCCACGAAGCCGGCGAAGACTTCCATCAGGCGCCGCTGGAATGGCCGCTGCGCTTCGGGGATGCCGTCCCAACCCTGCATGGTGTCGGCCCGCGGCGTCAGCTCGGCGTCGGCGGGGATCCAGCCGCGTTACTTCTGCCGGGCGAAGACCCGCTCCCGGTACTTGTCCCAGCCGTCGTCGAATTTCCCCCTGTACTTGTCGGCCCACTCCGTGAAGACGTGGTGCGGGCCGTGCGCGGCCCCGGGGCCCAGTACATGAAGAACGGGCGGTCGGGCGCGAACGCCTCGTGCCTGCGCAGCCAGGAGATCGCTTGGTCCGCCAGGTCCTCGGACAGGTGATAGGTCTCGTCGTGCGGCGGCTCGATCGGGTTGAGGTTCTCGTACAAGCCGCGGTTCCCACTGCGACGTCTCGCCGGCGATGAAACCGTAGAAGTAGTCAAACCCGTGCCCGGTGGGCCAACGATCGAACGGGCCCATCGCCGTCGTCGCAATCGCGGGCGAATTGTGCCACTTGCCGAACGCGGCCGTGGCGTAGCCGTAATGCCCGAGTACTTCGGCGACGGTCGCGGTGTCCTTGCCGATCACGCCGGTGTAGCCGTCCCAGTCCACCGCGCGTTCGGCGATCGTGCCGGAATGCACCCGGTGGTGGTTGCGACCGGTCAGCAGCGCGGCCCGTGTCGGGGAGCAGATCGAGGTGGTGTGAAAAGTGTTGTAGCAGATGCCGTCTCGGGCCACACGCCCGAAAGCAGGCGTGCTGACTTCACCGCCCACCACGTCGGACAGCCCGAACCCGACGTCATCGAGCAAAACAATGAGGATGTTCGGCGCATCTGCGGGCAGACGACGGACCTCTTCTCGACGGCGGTGCATCGACTCGGCGAGCGTGTAGCCGGCCCTGCTCGCCGACAGGGCCGGCGGGAAAGGCAGAACTGATCCCTCAGCTTTCACGGTGCCGGCCATCGGTCTCCAATGTCGATGCGGCCGCGCCGCCATACTGAAACCCGTTGCGGGTAGGCGATAATGGTCTCACCGCCTAATCGCTTTTAGCGCCCGATTGCATCTTGGCCAGGACCTGTTCGAGGCTGAAGCTCGCCGACTTCTGTCGTTGCGGGAACTCGGCGAGTGTCGTGCAGCATCTGGGCGACGTAGGCCTGTGCCGGGACGAGCATGAAGGCGTGGTCGAGCAGCCAGTCGTAGTAGGTGTTCGACGTGATGTCGGCCCGCTCGTAGGGGTCGGTGCGCAGGTTGAAGATCTTGGGCACGCGCAGCTCGGTGTACGGCTCGGCCCAGATCTGCAGGGTGCCGGTGCACCGCTGCTCGAGGAAGACGAACTTCCAGTTGTCGAACCGCAACGCGGTCAGGTCGCCGTCGTCGGAGACGTAGAAGAAGTGCTGCCGCGGGCTCTCGTCGGCCTCGCCGGTGAGGTAGTCGGCAGCTGGTCGTGACCGTCGAGGTGCACCTTGTAGGTGGTGCCGCCCAGGTCGGTGCCGGCGCTGAGCTGTCGGCGATGTCGGGCACACCCGCCGCCGACGAGCAGCGTGACGAACCAGTCGTTGTGGCTGACGATCCGGTCAGCACCGTGCCCGGCCGGGATCGTCGCCGGCCAGCGCACCATCGCCGGAACCCGGTAGGCGCCTTCCCAGTTGGAGTTCTTCTCGTTGCGGAACGGCGTCATGCCGGCATCGGGCCACGAGTTCATGTGCGGGCCGTTGTCGGTGGAGTACATGACGATCGTGTTGTCGGCGATGCCGAGGTCGTCGAGCAGTGTCGAGCAGACTGCCGACGATGTCGTCGTGGTCGATCATCGTGTCGTGGTACACGGACTGCCAGCGCCCCGCCCGGCCGATGCTCTCGGGCTTGGGGTGGGTGCGGAAATGCATGTGCGTGGAGTTGAACCACACGAAGAACGGGGTGTCCGCCTCGTGCTGGCGTTTGATGAAATCGACTGCGGCGTCGCGGAATTCGTCGTCGCAGGTCTCCATCCGCTTCTTGGTCAGCGGGCCGGTGTCCTCGATGCGCTGGGTGCCGTCGCCGTTGGCCCAGGTGTGCAGGACGCCGCGGGGCCCGAACTTCTTGCGGAACTCCGGGTCCTTCGGGATAGTCCGGTTGCTCGGGCTCCTCCTCGGCGTTGAGGTGGTACAGGTTGCCGAAGAACTCGTCGAAGCCGTGCATCGTGGGCAGGTACTCGTCGCGGTCGCCGAGGTGGTTCTTGCCGAACTGGCCGGTCGCGTAGCCCTGCGCCTTGAGCGCCGTCGCGATCGTCGGGTCCTGCGGCCTGCAGGCCGAGCGTCGGCACCGGGCAGCCCGACCTTGGTCAGCCCGGTGCGGTACGGGTTCTGGCCGGTGATGAACGCCGCCCGCCCGGCGGTGCAGCTCTGCTCCCCGTAGTAGTCGGTGAACAGCGCGCCCTCGTCGGCGATCCGGTCGATGTTCGGCGTGCGGTAGCCCATCACGCCGTCGCTGTAGCAGCTGAGGTTGCTCTGCCCGATGTCGTCGCCCCAGATGATCAGGATGTTCGGCTTCTCACTCATGTCCGGCCTTTCGCTGCTGGAAGCCCGGACCGTGTGTCTGTCCCGGGCCGCGGCCGACCTCGGTAGTCGCTGTGGACGTCCGCAGCAGGGATGCTAGGCCTGTTTCCCCGTCACCACCATGAACTATCGGCAGATTGTGGGTCGCAGTGGATGACTCGCGGCAAGGACAGGTTGGGCCCGTGCGACACCACCGCTCGACGCGCTACAACGACGCCGGTGACCGCAGACGGGCGGTAGCCATTCCCCGCGCGGGGGGCGGGTGAAGATACAGCAGCGAGCGGTGAGCGGCACTCGGTAGGCGAGACAGTCGACCGGAGCAATCTTCGGTCACCATCCCAACACGATTGAGAAACCACCGTCCGGGCCTGAGCCGGTTTGTGCAATGCTCAGGCCAAGCACACCAATTCAACGGCGAAGGCGGTAGCGCATGGCTGCTCCCACCATGTTTCATCGACTGGCAGCGGAGATGATCGGCACATTCTGGTTGGTCTTTGGCGGCTGCGGCAGCGCGGTGTTCGCCGTAAAGTTCCTCTCTGGCGGTGTTTCGGTAGGGATCGGTTTTCTCGGGGTGGCCCTCGCCTTCGGTCTGACCGTGCTCACCGGTGTCTACGCGTTCGGCACGATCTCCGGCGGGCATTTCAATCCTGCGGTCACGCTGGGCGCGGCGCTCGCGAGGCGGGTCGAATGGAAAGCTCTGCCGGGTTACTGGATTGTTCAGGTGATCGGCGGCTTACTCGCTGGCCTGGTGATCTACCTCATCGCAAGGGGCAAGGAAGGCTTTACCGCGACGGGCAACATGGCGGCCAACGGATTCGGCGAGCACTCCCCTGGCGGCTACTCGATGTGGGCGGTGATCGTGGCCGAGATCGTCCTGACGGGTGTGTTCCTGCTCGTCATCCTGGGGTCCACCGATGAGCGGGCACCTAAGGGATTCGCCGGTCTGGCCATCGGCCTTACCCTCACCCTGATCAACCTGATCTCCATCCCGATCTCCAACACATCGGTCAACCCGGCGCGGTCAACGGGAGTCGCGTTCTTCAACGGCAACGGCGCCCCCGCGCAGTTATGGGTGTTCTGGCTGGCACCGCTCATCGGCGCGGCCATCGCCGGAATCGCCTACCCCTATCTGTTCGGCAGACACGAGGAACTCGCCGCCCGCCCCGTCCGTGATGACGCATTGGAAGCCGACAACGACTGAGGCCAGCATCAAGCGCGGTAGGCCTGATCCCGGAAGTGATCTGTTCGAGGTTGCCGGGGCTAGCGAAATACAACAGCGATCCCATCAGGTCCAGCGAGACGTAGATCTTCCCGTTCGGGAACGCGACCGAGCTAGTGGAGCAGCTGTCTCCCCTCGCGGGCCTGCTCCCCTAGACCGACTGCCGCCCAAACAAATTCACGACGTTGCTGCCTGTCTCGGCTGGCTTCGCCCGAGCTGGCGGTTCGGGCAGATTGTTCGCCGCGCCGCCATCGGTCTCGGGGATGTAGTCGTCGTACACGTCGAGGGTCAGAGTAAGGGTGCTGTGCCCCAGCCACTTCGACACCTGCATGAAGTGAACGCCCGACGACAGCTGTAGCGTGGCGAACGTATGGCGCAGGTCGTGGTTGTGCCGACGTCGGCACAACCACGACCTCAGTTCTAGTTTCCTCGCTCACGAGCTGTTCGATTGCATCCAGCACCATCTCCCAGTAGATCGGCTCCTTCCGCATCGTGAACGGTCGTATTCTCGCGGCGAACGACTCAAACGCCTCCTCAGGCGGCAGCTCAAGCTGAACTCGGTCTTCGGCCTGGCCGGTCCTCATGTTCATAAGAATGCGCACCCGGATGGTGCCCGACGCCAACTCGTCCATAAGTTTCCCGTGCTCGCTCAGGAGCGAGCGCTCGTTCACCTTCCGAGCGCGGAGTATGAACCTCTCCACACGTTCGCGAGGATCAAGTAGGACCACAGCTGCAAGCCTATGACCGTCCGACGACACCTAACTCGACAGCGGCACGACATTGCCGCCCTGCGGGGCCTGCCTCCAGCTCTCCCAGCGCGGCGATCGTGTCAGCGTTGGTCGTCGGCCCGCCGCGATGTACAAGCTCGCGTATGCCGGAGCGCGTGGAACTTCAGCCCCGGCGATAACGCGGCCGTCGGCATCTTCTCGCGTTTCTGCGGGGGCGATTCCCGCGCCGAGTACCGGCGGGCAGTTAGCTTAGCTAAGCTAGCACTCTGCCTCATGCCGCTCAGTCCGCCCGAGCGCCGGGGTGACGCCGGGGTAGACGACCGTATTCCGCTGGCGCTAAGCGGCTGTAACGCCTCTGACCAGGCCTTACTCGGTAGGGCGGGCGGGACTTGAACCCGCGACCTACGGATTATGAGTCCGCGGCTCTAACCAACTGAGCTACCGCCCCCTGCGAACCACCATCGTAGGTGGGCCGTCACTGGTACTGCGTCTGCCCGTCCGCGAGTATCCGGTACCGCTCCGTTCCGGTCGCCACCCGCGGCGCGTCGGCGGCCATCGCGACCGCAATCTTGTTGGCAGCGTTGCGCATTACGTCAAACGTCATCTCCACCGCCTCGGCCTCGGTGAAATACGTCCGAACGCCCGCAGCCACAGACGGCGCGATATCGCCCGGCGACCAAATCAGGGCGTCGACGTACCGCAGCGCCGCCTTGTGCGCCTCGGCCAGACGGGAAGACGCCTCGTACAACGAGATGTCGCCGTAGAGATCCTCCGACCCGCCGGCCTCCAACGCGGTGGCCTCGCGCAGCGAGTTGCACAGCCGGCAGTGGTGCTGCCCCGCTCCACGCAACCGCACGATCTCCGACGTCACCGGATCCAGAGCATTCGAGCGCCCGACAGCTGGCAGGAACCCGTTGAACACCGCATCGGCCGGATCCGTCGTGTGGTCCCACTCCAACGCCGGCAACGCCGCCGCAAGACCCAACACTTCGAGTCCCGCCAGCACCCGCGGCGCGAAGTCCGCGATATACGTCAGCACCACCGCCCCGAACGCATCCCCGCCGAGCGTCGACAGAAACCGCTCCCGCTGCAGAATCCGAGATGCCGGTCACGTCGACGCTGAACTGCTCGGCGAACTCGACGACCACAGGCTCTGAGCAAGGTTCGTCCGGAGAACCAAGCGACGGCAGCCGCAGCGCCGACGCACATGTCTGCCGGACCAGCGCGTTGATCCGGCCCATCGACCCGTCCGGTGACAGCGCGATCAACCGCGCCAGCCAAGAGATCACAGAAAGACGCTACTGCGCCTGGCTCACGCTGGACATGTAGAAGTCGGGAATCATCAACGGCGGCATCGCGGCCCGCGTGGCCCAGTCACCCCACTCCCGCGGCAGCGTCACCTCCGTCGCCCCCACCGCGGTGGCCCGACCCAACAGATCCAGCGGGCTCTCGTTGAACCGGAAGTTGTTCACCGCCGCCGACACCTCGCCGTCCTCGACCAGGTAAACCCCGTCCCGAGTCAAGCCCGTCAGCAGCAGGTTCGTCGGATCGACCGTGCGGATGTACCACAGCGTCGTCAGCAACAGGGCCCGCTCGGTTCCCGCGATCATGTCCGAAAGCGACGCCTCCCCGCCCGTCATCAGCAGGTTGTCCGCCGGCGCAGCGACGGGCGCACCGAACTCCGCCGCGGCCGCGCGTGGATACGCCAACGCGTTGATCACCCCGTCGCGGATCCAGTCGACGCGCCCGATGTCCATACCGTTGTCGAACACCGACACTGTGTCCGACGAAATCGGAGTCGACACGAACGGCAGGCACTGCAGCGGCGCCGCAGAAGGATCCGAGTACAGCGTGACCGGCAACTGCGTCAGCCGCTCCCCCACCCGTGTCCCACCGCCCGGCGCGGAGAACGCGGTGCGGCCCTCCTGCGCACCGCGGCCGTCCATCATCCACGCCATGTAGATCATCATGTCCGCGACCGTCGACGGCGGCATCAGCGTCGGATAGCGGCCCGCCGGCAACGACACCGTCCGCCGCGACCAGCCCAGCCGCGTCGCCAAGTCCGACAGCAGTCGATCGACCGGCACGTCCAGGAAGTCGGGTGTCGAAACCCCGGCCCACGCGCTGGCGCCGTCACGTTTGGCGTTGATCTCCACCGATCCCGTCGGCTGCGTGAACCGCCGCCGCAATCCCGTCGACGACGCCAGGAACGTCGTCGCCATCTCGTGGCGGGCGTACCCGTACAGCGTGTCCGGGCCGCGAAACCCCCGGCGCAAGCGAAGAAGCCAGTGCGCCAAAGACTTCCGCGCCGGTGGCCGGCACGGCCAGGTCCCAGTCGCCGGCGGTGTCCGAACCCGTGATCAGCGGCGCGCTGTCGCGGGCCTCCGGCGCGGCACGGGCGGCGTCCTCGCTGGCCGCGACCACGTCGCGGATCACAGCGGGGTCGACCTCGCTGGTAGTCACCGAGCCGACGTGCGCCTTGTCGAAGTCCCGCAAGATCGAGATCACCGACATGGACCGGGCCGTCGAGACGCCGTTGGTGGTCATCGAGTTGTTCGCCCACCGCAGCGACGCTTCGGCGCGATCCGTGACGATCACGATCGTCTCGTCGAATTTCGCCGCCGCCAGTGCCTCCTCGACCACCTTCTGCGGCGCGATCAATGCCCGGCCTCCGTCACGGTGTTCAGCACCCGCACGCCGCGGAACAGCGCCGACGGGCACCCGTGGCTGACGGCCGCGACCTGACCCGGCTGCGCCTTGCCGCAGTTGAACGCGCCGCCGAGCCGCCACGTCGACTCGCCGCCGACGGCCTCCAGCGACCCCCAGAAGTCGGTGGTGGTGGCCTGGTAGGCGACGTCGCGCACCTGGCCCTCGAGCTCGCCGTTGCGGATCGACCAGAACCGCTGCCCGGTGAACTGAAAGTTGTAGCGCTGCATGTCGATTGACCACGACTTGTCGCCGACGATGTAGATGCCGTCCTCCACCCGCGCGATCAGGTCCTCGGTCGAGAGGTCCTCGTGGCCGGGCTGCAGCGACACGTTGGCCATCCGCTGGATCGGCACGTGGTGGGGCGAGTCGGCGTACGAGCAGCCGTTGGACCGCTCAACCCCCAGCCGCGGCGCGAACGCCCGGTCCAGCTGGTAGCCGACGAACATGCCGTCGCGCACCAGGTCCCAGTTCTGCGCGGCAACGCCCTCGTCGTCGTAGCCGACGGTGGCCAGCCCGTAGTCGACGCACCGGTCGGCGGTCACGTTCATCACCGGCGAGCCGTAGCGCAGCGCGCCGAGCTTGTCGGGTGTGGCGAACGACGTTCCGGCATACGCGGCCTCGTAGCCGATCGCGCGGTCGTATTCGGTGGCGTGCCCGATGGATTCGTGGATCGTCAGCCACAGGTTCGACGGGTCGATCACCAGGTCGGTGGGCCCCGGCGTGACGCTGGGCGCCTTGACCTTCTCGGCGAGCAGCGACGGCATTTCGGCGAGCTCGTCGGACCAGTTCCAGATCCCGTCGTCGACGACGGCCTCCCAGCCTCGCGCGGTGGGCGGGGCCAGTGTGCGCATCGAGTCGAAGCTGCCCGAGGCGGCGTCGACGGCCACCGCCTCCAGTGTGGGCTGCACCCGCACCCGCTGCTGGGTGATCGACGACCCGTAGACGTCGGCGTAGAACGTCTGCTCCTTGACGCCGTGGAAACCGGCGGACACGTGGTCGACGCCGTCGGCCGACAGCAGCCGATCCGAATACTCCTGCAGCACCGAGATCTTCTCGGCTGCCGTGGACCCCGAACGGGTCGATCTGATACGACGACACCCACTCGGCGTCGCGATACACGGGCTCGTCGGCCAGCTGAACGTTCTCGGCGTTCAACGCCTGCAGCGTGCGGGCGACCTGTACCGCGCGGCGCGCGGTGTCGGCGGCCACCTCGGCGGTGAGCTCGGCGTGCGACGCGAACCCCCAGGTCCCGTCGACGATCACCCGGACCGCGAGCCCCACCTCCCGGCCGATCACCGAAGTCTCCAGCATCGCGTCGCGAAGGTGGATCACCTCGGTGACGATCCGGTGGATGCGCAGGTCAGCGTGGCTGGCCCCGGCCTCGGTGGCCGCGCTCAACGCGGCGTCGGCCAGTTCGCGACGCGGCAGGCTCAAGAAGTCCGCATCGATCCCCCCGCGCGCCGCCACGGCTCCTACCGTAACGGGTGCTCGACGCCCACGGCCGTCACACCTTGCCGCGAGTTCTGCACGAGGGCTGCCCTTCTCACATCTCGAAGACCAGGACCTGTGTCACCTGGCGCCGGTTGAAGTTGTTGTCCGACACCAGCACAACCGACTGGCGGCCGTCGGGCAGCGGGGGGCCCAGCGTGATCCCTTCGGGGTTGTCCAGCGCAGGCACGCCCGGCGTGGTCGACAGGTCGGCCATCAGGGTCTTGCTCATCGGCGGCGATGCGACGTCGAGCAGCGACTTCTGCTCGAGGACATTGCCTGCGCCGCTGACCTCGGCCCGGTACACGCGCGCCCCGTTCGAGGTGCCGTGAGAGCGCTCGACGGTCAGGAAGGTGTCCTCGTCGACGGCGACGAGTGCGGTCAACCCGGTGGCGTCTCCCGACGGAGCCGAGATCGGGTCGAGCGGATACGCGTACTGCGCGACGGCGGCGCGGCTCGCCAGGTCGAACTGGGTGATCCGGGCCAGCGCGCCCGTGCTCTCGGTAGGCGGCTCGCCGTCCTCGGTCCCGGGGTGTTCCATCGCAGCCCACAGGCTCTTCCCGCTCGGCGTGACGGTCAGCCCTTCCAGCCCGGCATTGAACCGCGGCGCCAGCGTCGGCGGCAACGCGAACTCGCCGCGATAGCTGCCGTCGAGTCCTGCGATGCGAATCCACGGCTGGTCGCCCTCGCTGGACCAGTACAACTGCTGGCGTTGCCGGTCGAACACGATGTCTTCCGGGTCGGTCCGTCCGGTGACGTTCTGCAGTGCGTAGGCGCCGACGAAGTCCGCGTGAGTGTCGTTGCCGGCAAGCGTGATTCGCATGGTGTAGAACCGGGCGTCGGACTTGTCGTCGGTGACGACGTAGTAGACCTGGCGATCGGGGTCGTAGCTGATGCCCGACAGCCCGCCGACCGTGGTGGCCCGGAACTGGAACCCGGTGTCGAAGGTGGCGGCGCCGGCGAAGGTCAGCAGGGCAGGCTCGGTGTGCTTGTCGACGGGCGCACACGCCGCGATCGCCACGCATACTGCGACGATCGCCCGGCGGACTGCCACGATTTAATACTCGCATGCGCAGGCGGCGTCTTCGTTCCATCGTCACCGCGTACACGCTGCTGGCCCCGAGTTTGTTCGGGGTCGCGGTGTTCCTGCTGCTACCGATGTTCGTGGTGGTCTGGCTGAGCCTGCACCGCTGGGACTTGCTCGGCCCGATCCGCTATGTCGGACTGGACAATTGGCGAGCGGTGCTCACCGACGGCACCTTCGGCAACTCGCTGCTGGTGACCGCGGCGTTCGTGGCGCTGGTGGTGCCCCTGCAGACGGCGCTCGGGCTTGGCGCGGCCTCGCTGCTGGCCCGGCAGCTTCCGGGCAGTGCGTTCTTCCGGACGGTCTACGTGCTGCCGTGGATCTGTGCGCCGATCGCAATCGCGGTGCTGTGGCGCTGGCTGCTGGCGCCCACCGACGGAGCCGTCAACACGCTGTTGGGCCGCCGCGTGGAATGGCTGACCGATCCGGGACTTGCGCTGCCGGTGGTGTCGGCCGTCACCGTCTGGACCAACGTCGGCTACGTGACGCTGTTCTTCCTGGCCGGCATCCTCGCCATCCCGAAGGACATCCACGATGCCGCCCGCTTGGACGGTGCGACCGCCTGGCAGCGGTTCGTCAAGATCACCCTGCCGCTGCTGCGGCCGACCTTCTTCTTCGTGCTGGTGACCGGAATCGTCAGCGCTGCCCAGGTTTTCGACACCGTCTACGCTCTGACCGGCGGCGGGCCGCAGAACCGCACCGATCTGGTCGCGCACCGGATCTACGCCGAGGCGTTCGGTGCCGCCGCGGTCGGGCGGGCGGCGGTCATGGCGATCGTGCTGTTCGCGATCCTGGTGGCGGCCACGGTGGCACAACACCTGTACTTCCGACGACGGATCAGCTATGACCTCACCTAAGGCGTTGGTGGTCTACGCGATGCTGGCCGTAGGCGCGGTGATCACGTTGGCGCCGTTCGTGTTCGGAGTGCTGACGTCGTTCACGTCGGCACGTCAGTTCGCGACGGGCACGCCGCTGCGGCTGCCGGACCCGCCGACGCTGGCCAACTACACGGACCTTGCCGATGCGGGGTTCGGCCGCGCGACGGTGGTGACGGCGCTGATGACGGCTCTCATCGTGGTGGGCCAGCTGACGTTCTCCGTGCTGGCGGCGTATGCGTTCGCCCGGTTGACCTTCCCCGGGCGCGACGCGCTGTTCTGGATCTACCTCGCGACGCTGATGGTGCCGCCGACGGTGACGATCGTTCCGCTGTATCTGATGATGGCCGAAGCCGGTCTGCGCAACACGTTCTGGGCGCTGGTGCTGCCGTTCGTGTTCGGGTCGCCGTATGCGATCTTCCTGTTACGCGAGTACTTCCGCACCATCCCGGCGGATCTGATCAACGCGGCTCGCCTCGACGGCGCCAACACCACCGATGTCCTGGTGCACGTGGTGATTCCGGCCAGCAAGCCGATTCTCGTGACGCTGACACTCATCACCGTTGTGTCGCAGTGGAACAACTTCATGTGGCCGCTGGTGATCACCAGCGGGCCGAAGTGGCAGGTGCTGACGGTGGCGACGGCGGCTCTGCAGTCGCAGTACAACGCGCAGTGGACGCTGGTGATGGCCGCCACCACGCTGGCGATCGTCCCGCTGATCGTCGCGTTCGTCGCGTTGCAGCGCCACATCGTGCGCTCGATCGTGGTGACCGGCCTGAAATGACCGTTCGCGTGCGGTTTTCGACGGTCGTCGCACTGTCGGTGGTGGCCGTGATGGCGCTGCTGATCGCCGGCGCCCTCGTGCTCGGCCGGGACCGCGAACCGGCCGGCCGCGTCGTCGTCACCGTGCGGTTGTGGGACCAGCAGGTGGCGCAGGCGTACCGGCGGTCGTTCGACGAGTTCGCCCGCCACCGGCCCGACATCGAGGTGCGCGTCAACGTCGTCGCGTATTCGAGCTACTTCGACGCGCTGCGCACCGACGTCGCCGGCGGCAGCGTCGACGACATCTTCTGGATCAGCAACGCCTACTTCGCGCCGTACGCCGACAGCGGCCGGCTGATCGGCGTCACGCCCCGGCCGGACTGGGAGCCGTCGGTGGTCGAGCAGTTCACCCGCGACGGCACGTTGTGGGGCGTGCCGCAGCTCACCGACGCGGGAATCGCGTTGTACTACAACGCCGATCTGCTGGCCGCCGCCGGAGTCGACCCGGCGGTATTGACCTCGCTGCGCTGGAGTCCCGACGACGCACAGGACACGCTGCGCCCGCTGCTGGCGCGGCTCACACCCGGGGACGACAGGCGCTGGGCCTACAACGCGGGCAACGACCTGCAGGGCATCTACCTGAACTACATCGGCTCATCGGGCGGCGTGTTCTCCGCGGGTGACCGGTTCGCGTTCGACAACCCGCAAGCCGCGGAGGCGTTCGGGTATCTGGTGCGGCTGATCAACGTCGACAAGGTGGCGCCACCGGCCTCCGACACCAACGATAACGGCGACTTCTCCCGCAACATGTTCCTGCAGGGACGCATGGCGCTGTTCCAGTCCGGCACGTACAACCTGGCGCACATCGCGGCGAACGCTCCCTTTCGGTGGGGCGTCGCACTTCTGCCCGCCGGACCGGCCGGCCGGGTCAGCGTCACCAACGGGATTGCCGCCGCAGGCAATTCGGCGTCCAAGCACCCCGACGCCACGCGTGCGGTGCTCGCATGGATGGGCAGCGCCGAGGGCAACGCCTATCTGGGCGCCGGCGGCGCCGCAGTGCCGGCCGTGCTCTCCGCTCAGCGCGGCTACTTCGACTACTGGGCGGCCAACGGAGTCGACGTCGCCCCCTTCTTCGACGTG
Organism: uncultured Actinomycetota bacterium; assembly: GCA_963775205.1. GTDB lineage: Bacteria > Actinomycetota > Actinomycetes > Mycobacteriales > Mycobacteriaceae > Mycobacterium. Next base: position 54,141 of record CAVZHV010000004.1, read on the forward strand.
CTGCGCGGCCCGAGGATCCCCGCGCCCGGCGGGGCCGGGTTCGCCGCCGGATTCGACGCGTTGAAGCCGTATTTCGACGAGATGTTCCTGGGCCGCCTCGACGTCGAACGGGCGCTGCCGCAAGCACAGCGGGCGGCCAACGCCGCTGCCGAACGTTAAGCGCGACTAGACCCTCGTCGAGCCGAGCAGCAGTTCGCTGCCGATAGCCGCCGCCGACACCACGGCCACGATCAGCAGCGCCCAGGCGTCCGCCCACCGAGGCCGCGACGGTGCCGCCGAGATCTGGCCGGTGCCACCGCGCGCCGCGATCGCGTCGCCCATTTCGTCGGCGCGGCGCAACGCGCCCGTCATCGCGGCGGTGACCATGTCGATCACCTCCGCACGCCACCATCGGCGGCGCGCTCGTCGGGTCGTCAGCACCGGCCGTGGCCGCAGCCGACGAGCCGCGTACAAGACGCGGAACTCGTCGATCAGCATCGGGAACGCGCGAAGAGCCAACCCGAGTGCTGCCGCCCACTCGTCCATCGGGATGCGCAGCCATCGCAGTGGCCGGCCGAGCGTCGCCAACGCCGGCGCGACGTCGGCGACATTGGTTGTCCACGCCACCATCGCGCCGATCCCCAGCAGCACGATCGACAGCGCGGTGATCCGAAAGAAGTGCAGCAGTCCGCCGACTCCGATTGCCGCGGTGCCGATGTGAATGTCCGGGGGACCGCCGCCCAGAGCTGCCGTGATACCGCCGAGTGCCACGATCAGCCACAACCACCGCGGCACCGTCGGCAACACCGTCCGGGGAATGCGGGCGGCCCAGGCGGCCGCCGCCACCAGTACCGCAACCAGGGCGATCGGCCCCCAACCCGGATAGAACGTCAGCAACACCGAAATGCCGAAGGCGGCAATGAGCTTCGTTCCAGCCCACAACTCGTGAATCGGCGAGGTGCCGGGAATCGGACGCAGCAGCACGACGGGTCGTCGCTGCGTCGGCGCGCTCATGCTGCGCCTCCCGCGGTCGCGGACGCCGGCCGAACGACGCCGTCCTGCAGATGCAGCGTGCGCGAGCACAGGTCCTCCAAGCCGCCGAAGTCGTGCGAGATCACGATCACCGTCAGACCGGTGCGGCGCCGCAGTTCCTCCAGCAGTCGCAGCAGCCCGCGCTGGCTTTCGGCGTCGACGCCCGCGAGCGGCTCGTCGAGGATCAGCGCGCGAGGCGAGCGCGCCAGCAACCCGGCCAGTACCACTCGCCGCATCTGCCCGCCGCTGAGCTGGTCGATGGGCCTGCTGGCCAATGAAGCATCCAAGCCGACGTTGGCCAGCGCAACCTCCACGCGAGCCGTGTCGCGCGGCGAGAAACCTGCTGCCGATGCCACTTCGCGGTCCACCCGGCTCCGCATAAGCTGCAGCCGTGCCGCCTGGAACGACATCGCGACGGCACCGACCTGGTCGCTCACCGGCCTGCCGTCCAGCAGGCAGCTGCCAGAAGTGGACACCGTCAGACCCGCCATGATCCAGGCCAACGTCGACTTGCCCGATCCGTTGCCACCGTGAATCAGCAGGCCGTCGCCCTCGTGAACGTCGAAGCTGACATCACGCAAAGCCGTTGTGGCCCAAGGTGTTCCGCTGGCGTACTCGTGCCCGACCCCGTCGACCTCGATCACCGCGGCGGCGGGGCGGGTGTCGACCGGCAGCGTCGCAGGTGGCGCGGAGGTAAAGTCCACCATCTCGGTGTTCTCGGCCAGCCCCCCGCCCGTCAGGTTCAGCACCCGCTCGGCGGAATCCGCTTCGTTGTTGTAGTGCGTGATGTGCACCAACGCCATGCGGTGGCGCTCTCTCAGCCCGGCCAGTAGTCGAAGCAGCGAGTCGCGGCCCTGCTGGTCGACCATGCTGGTGATCTCGTCGGCGATCAACAGGCTGGGCTCTCGCGCGAGGGCGGCGGCAACCGCGAGACGCTGAAGCTCGCCGCCGGACAGCGCGCCGGTATCCCGCTCGGCGAGCCCGTCCAGCCCGACCTCCTCGAGTATCCGGTCGACGTCGACGGTCTGGCCGGGTGGCAGACCCCACACCACGTCGTCGGCGACGCGGGTGCCGAGGACCTGACTCTCCGGGTGCTGCATCACCACGGCGGTGCCGCCGACCCGGCCGAGGCCCACGGCACCGGCGCGCTCGACGGTCCCGGATGTCGGCGGCTGTCCGGCAAGCACCAGCATCAGCGTCGTCTTCCCGGAACCATTGGCCCCGGTGACAGCCACATGCTCGCCCGGCTCCAGCGACAGCGTCACGGGGCCGAGTGCGTCGCGGTCGGCGCCGGGGTATCGGAACATCACGTCCTGCAGCCGCACGGGCAGCGGTGCGATCGAACCGACGTCAGGTTGACTGTCGAGCTTCTGGTTCTTGCTCATCCCCGACAACCGGGTCAGCACATGTGACAGCGCCCACCAGCCGATCAGCGTGACGACCACGATGGCGACCACCGACGCGCCGGCGAACACCCACGGCCAGTACGCGAGAACCTTCGCGAAACCGTGCCGCAGCCAGTCGGAGGCCGGCTCCATGTACGGCACTTTCGACAGAAACCGGGCCATACCGTTCACGTTGGCGGTCATCGACTCGAAGATCAGGGTGCGCAGCCGCGACAGCACGAACAGGGCGAGCACGGTCAATGCGCCGAAGACCACCCCCGCGCACAGCGCCGCCACGACGACCGTCGGCGTACCCCGCCGCCTGCGTTTGACCAGCCCGATCAACGCCCCGATGTAGGCGCACTGGATCACGGTCATCATCCCGCCCATCCCCGCGACGAGAAAGGCGATCAGCCCGCCGGCGACGGTGGCCGCGAACAGCACACGGATGCGGTACCGGTAAGCCAGCAGCCCCATCGGAACGGTGCCGAGCAACGAGAGCCCGACAGCGAACGGAACGACGACCGCGACGATCGCGGTGGCCGCAGTCAGCGCCGCCATCACCGAGGCATGAGCGAGTTCTCCAGGACGAAGCGTCCCCCGCCGCGGCGTTCGCTGCTTCTCGCTCCTGCGCACTTCTCGATTCTGCCAGCCATTGCCCGCCGCCTGTGAACAGCAACACGTTGATCCTGCATAGGAAATCTATGTAATTTGGGACTATGTCTCCTTCGCCGTCCACCCGAACATCGCTGGGCGTAGACCTTCTCGGTGTGGTCGCCAAGCTGAACCGGCTGGCCACCCAGCGCACCCGCCTGGAGATGCCGTGGGCACAGGCACGGCTGCTGGGGACGATCGAGGATCAGGGCCCGACCCGGATCTCCGACCTCGCCGCGCTGGACCACTGCTCGCAGCCGACGATGACTATGCAGGTGCGGCGCCTCGAAGACGCCGGCCTGGTCACCCGGACCCCCGACCCGGCCGACGCGCGGGCGGTACTGATCGAGATCACGCCGCAGGGCACCGAGATGCTGCGCCAGGTGCGGGCCGCCCGTGCCGCCGTCATCGACCCGCACATCGCCGCGCTCGGACCGGACGGCCGCCGGACGCTGTCCGAGGCCGTCCACGTGCTGCAGCGTCTTCTCGACCGCGCGGCGTCGTCGCCGACGACCAACTGAGGTTTGCGCTGCCCTCCACGCTGTTCCTCAGACTGTCGCACCGATGAGCAGGCCGACGGCGTACGTCGCGCCGATCGCGATCGCGCCGAACGCGAGTTGTCGCCCTGACGCCCACCACGCCGGCTTGCCGGTGTAGCGGGCCGCGACTGCCCCGGCGATCATCAGGCCGACTCCGCCGCACGCCAGACCGGCGGGCAACGATGCGAAGCCGAGTAGGTATGGGATCAGCGGGATTACCGCCCCGATCACAAACAGAATGAACGACGAGACCGCGGCCAGCCGGGCCGACGGCTTCTCTTGTGGATGCACTCCGAGTTCTTGAACCATATGGAAGTTGACGGCCTGGTTTTCGTCCTGATGAAGTTCGTCACTCGCAGCGCGGGCCGTCTTCTCGGTCATGCCCATCTGCACGAGCATCTGCACGAGTTCTTCTCGTTCGGCCTGCGGATGCATCCGGAACGCGCGACGTTCGAGCCGGACTTCGGAGTCGATCTGCTCGTTGGCCGTCGTCACCGACGTGTATTCGCCCAACGCCATCGAGAATGCGCCGGCAAGCAGCCCGGCGATGCCGCTGAGAATGACGGTGTGGCGGTCGGCGCTGGCGGCCACCCCGGCGATCAGGGCGGTGTTGCTGACGAGGCCGTCCATCGCGCCGAAGCTCGCTGCCCTCAGCCAACCACCGGAGACGTCGCTGTGAGTGTGGTCGAACTCGTGCGGCAGTTCGAGGGCAACGTCGGGCGATGGCGGCTCGGCGTCTGACGAAGTCATGGCGTCAATTCAACGCCTGCGGTGCGGGCCATGACTATTGAGGTCGGCCTACGTTACCGTCGGGTATGGCGTCGACCACTCAGATCTCCCCCGACCTCGCCCGGCATTTGTGCAACGCGCTGGACGGCCGCTGGCAGATGGTGAGAAACCGCTCCCGCGAACAGCTCTCCGGCGAGGTGTTCCGGCCGCACTACACCCCCAACACGGTGATCGCGCGGACCAAGGCGCTGGAGCAGTTGAAGATCATCGCGGCCGCGGGCGCCGCCGAGGACGGGTTCCGCAAGGAGCACGGCGGCACCGGCGACGTCGGGGCGGCGGTCACGATGATCGAGATGCTCGCGATGTCCGACCTGTCGCTGATGGTCAAAGCCGGTGTGCAGTGGGGCCTATTCGGCGGCGCGATCGAAAACCTGGGTACCGAACGCCACCACGAGGCGTATGTGCGCAAGATCATCGACCTCGACCTGCTGGGCTGCTTCGCTATGACCGAGACGGGCCACGGCAGCGATGTCCAGTCCCTGGAGACCACCGCGACCTACGACCGGGACACTGGCGAGTTCGTCATCCACTCCCCGACCAAGACCTCCCGCAAGGACTACATCGGTGGTGCAGCCGAAAGCGCAACGATGGCAGCGGTTTTCGCTCAGCTGATCACGGCGGGGCCCGGCGAGGAGCCGATGGGCCACGGCGTGCACTGCTTCGTCGTGCCGATCCGCGACCACGAGGGCAACGACCTGCCGGGCGTCACCACGTCCGACTGTGACTACAAGGGCGGGCTGCCGGGTGTGGACAACGGCCGCATCATGTTCGACCACGTCCGCATCCCGCGGGACAACCTGCTCAACAAGTACGGCAGCGTCGCCGAAGACGGCAGCTACTCGTCGCCTATCGACAACCCGAACCGGCGCTTCTTCACGATGTTGGGCACGCTCGTGCGCGGCCGAGTGACGGTGGGCGGCAGCGCCGCCGCGGCCGCGCGGGTGGCGCTGGACATTGCGACGCGATATGCGTTGCTGCGCAAGCAGTTCCAAGCACCTGGCGACGACACCGAGGTGCTGCTGATGGACTATCTCGTCCACCAGCGCCGGCTGCTGCCGCTGATCGCGAAGTCCTACGCGCTGCAGTTCGCGCAGAACGAGTTGGTGGGCAAGCTCGACGAGGTTCAGAACACCGAGATCCCCGACCCGGAAGACCAGCGCGAGCTGGAGTCCCGCGCTGCCGGCCTGAAGGCCGCCAACACGTGGCACGCCAGCCGCGCGATTCAGGAGGCGCGCGAAGCATGCGGCGGCGCAGGCTATCTCGCGGAGAACCGGCTGATCGGGCTGCGCGGCGACACCGACGTGTTCACCACCTTCGAAGGCGACAACCATGTGCTCACCCAGCTCGTCGCCAAGGAACTGCTGACCGCCTACGCCGACGACATCAAGAGCATGAGCCCGGTGGAGTGGGTGCGGTTCGCGGCCAACACCGTCAGCGAGCGGGTGATCAAACGCACAGCGGCGCAACCGATCATCCAGACGCTCATCGACACCCGGCAGGACAACGAGGAAGAGGGCAGCCTGTTCAACCGCGGCACGCAACTGCAGATGTTCGAAGACCGCGAGCAGTACACGTTGTCCAGCGTCGCGCGGCGACTGCAGGGCAGGTCCAAGGAGATGGACGCGTTCGACGCGTTCAACGACGTGCAGGACCACGTGCTGCACGCCGCCTCCGCGCACATCGACCGGATCATCCTGGAAGCGTTCGTCGCGGGCATCGAGTCGTGCGAGGACGACGAGGCCCAGCGGGTGCTGTCGATGGTGTGCGACCTCTACGCACTGTCGGTGATCGAAGAGGACAAGGCGTGGTACGTCGAACACCGCTACCTGTCGTCGGAGCGCGCGAAGGCCGTCACCCGGGGCATCAACGAACGGTGCCGCACGCTGCGCCCGTACGCGCAGGCGCTGGTGGACGGGTTCGGGATTCCCGAGCAGTTGCGCGACGTGCCGATGCTGCATCCGGAGCTCATCAACGAAGACGACTAGCTCCCCGGGAGCGGGTCGAGCGCCCTGAGCTTGCCGTCGTCGCCGAGTTGGTACCGGACCTGACCGATGCCGGTCGGCTGGCCCGCGGCGTCGCCGCTCTTCTGCCATTGGTACTGCACCGTCACGGTTGTCTCGCCCGAATGCAGCACCATGGTGTAGGGCCGGGGCTGCGGCGTCGCGGTACCCAGCGGCGTGTTGCGATCGAAGAACAGCAGGTGCTGCGGCGCGGCCGAGTCGGTGCCGGCCGACACCTGAACCCAGTACAGGCGGCAGTTCGCGGTGTGACCGCGGGACACTTCGCGCCACGCTCCACCGGTTGCCGGCGCCAGGCCGTTGACGGCGGTTGTCACGGTGTCAGCTGTCGGGCTGTCGGCAGGGGTGCACTTGTCGGGTGACGGCGGGGGTGCGCTCGAAGGCTTCCAGCCGCATCCGGTCGCTACGAAACCGAAGATCAGCAGGACGGCGGTCAGTCGTCGCATGCAACTCAGCCTAGGCGCTGAAAAAAGTGTCCCCGTTTCGGCGACTGCTCGCTCCTAGCAGTGACCGCAGCCCACAGGGGGGTGCGAAAACCGCAAGGAGTAGCCATGTCCAACATCAAGATCGCTGCCGCCACCATGCTGGTCGCCACCGGTGCAGTGCTCGCTGGAGCGCTCGGCGCCGCAGCGCCCGCCAGCGCTCAGGCCGACAAGTTCGTCGCCATCTCGTATTCGCCGGAGACGGGCGCCTACGGGTGGGGCAACAACTACGACAACCTCGACAGCGCGATGGTCCGCTCGCTGGCGGAATGCCAGAACTACGGCGGCAACCACTGCGTGTTCCTGGCCTGGTCGAAGAACGGCTGCGCCGCGCTGGCCGTCAACGGCGACAACTACTACGGCTGGTACGGCGCGACTCGCGCCGACGCCGAGCAGGGTGCGCTGCAGCGCAACGGCGGCGGCCACATCCTCGTGTCGCAGTGCGCGACCTAGGCCGCCAGACCCACGTCGGCCCGTCACCCCAGGCCGGGTGGCGGGTCGGCGTGCTTACAGCCGGCCTGCCGCGAAAGTGGCTGCCTGACTTGTCATTCCGGACTGCACGTACTGGACGTGCGGGCCCATGCTCACGCCGTCGGTGCAGATCGGATCGCCGGGCACGCACAAGTCGATGGTCTTGCCGGTGTACAGCGGGCCGATTGCGGGAAGCGAGCCCGACCACAGCCGTCGCGAGAGTGAGCCTGCCGGCGAGGGATTTCCGAAGACGGCGACCGCGGCGACGTTGTCGGCCACGTCGGCCGGCATGTCGCTGGTGATGACGTCGACGACGGCGGCGCCTTGCGAGTACCCGCCGAGCACGACTCTGGTGTTGGGACAGCTCGCGGCCGTCGACTCGACGCGCGCGCTCGCGTCACTGACACCGGCGGCGATCGAGCTGCCGAAGTCGTTGGTGGCGGGGTAGTTCACCGGGTAGACGCTGACGGACCTGCCTCCGGCTTGGGAGCGCAGCGCGTCGACGAATGCCTGGCCGACGCCGCCGACACCGGGTGGCTCGGTGGTGCCGCGGGCGAACACCACCTCGACGTCTGGGCAGGCGGCGGCAGAGGTCGACGGGAATGACAGCGCGGTGGCGAGGAGCGCCCCAGTGGTCACCGTCGCGGCCGCAAACAAGCAAGCAATTGTCCTCACGGAAGCCATGCTGCTATATCGCTCGGCGCCCCCGCTTTGTTGCGTCAGATCCGGCTTGCGGCAAAGGACGCGCCCTCACCCACCATGCCGTTCACTGGGTACAGCGCATGCGCAATGCTGGGCCCTCCCACCGGAGCACCATTGCAGATCGTGTCGTCGGGTGCGCACAGCTGAAGGGTCTTGGGCGCGTACTGCGGACCGATTGTGATGGGCGGCACTCCGATGTCGCTCAGCCACCGCTCCGAAGGCGTTCCGAACAAAACCACCGCGGCAACGTGATCGGCCACCGCGGGCGGCATCGGCTGGGGTATGTAAGACAGGAACTCAGCAGGTATCCCTGCCGGTATCGCAGCCGAGGTGACGTAACCCGCGACGACGGCGCCCTGGGAGTAGCCGCCGAGCACGATCCGGGTGTTGGGGCAGTTCGCCGCGGTCGCCTCGACGTGGGCGCCCGCGTCTCGAATGCCGTCGACGATGGTTCTGGCGAACTCGATGCCGCCGTTGAAGTCGCTGCTGGCCGCGTAGTTCACTGGGTAGACGCTGAGCGACCTGTCGCCGACCTGCGAACGCAACGCGTCGACGAATGCCTGACCCACTCCGCCGACACCGGGCGGCTCGGCGGTGCCGCGGGCGAACACCACCTCGACGTCGGGGCACGGCTGGGCAGAAGCGGACGGGGCGGGCGCTCCCAGCAACATCGCCCAGGCCGCCACGAGGGCGACCGCGGCTAGGTGGGAAATCCGGCGAATTTTCACGGCGGGCATGCTGACATATCCCCGGGTGCGGCGGTGTTCAAACGTGCAGCCGGCCCCGCGTGCATCTCACCGCGGCGGCGTGTAGGTGGGCTCATAGGTAGTCGTCGGTGGGTTGTACGTCGTGGTCGGGGTCCATGTCGTAGTGGGCGGCATGTATGTCGTCGTCGGGGTCCACGTCGTAGTGGGCGGCGTGTAGGTGGTCGTGGGCGGGGTTGTTTCGGTGGTCGACGGTGGTGGCGGCGGGGGGTTCTGCCGCGTTCCCGTGTAGCTCGGCGCGCGCGTGGCAGGCGGTGCCACCGTCGAGGTGGGTGGCGGCGGAGCGGCCGTGGTGGGCGCAACGCGTGGATCGTCGACGTCGTTGGCTCCGGTACCGCCAACAGGCCGGCCGAAATACGTGCCTGAAGCTGCGTCGTAAAGAACGAAAGTGGCGATGGGGGTTGGGCTGGCCCGGACGAGGCTGAGCGACTCCGGCGAGAACTTCGCCCACCGCTCGTTCGAGTATGCAGCTGATGAAACGGCGACCGGCTCGAGCAGCGGATTGCCGCAGGCGCAGCGCACCCGTGGCACCCCGAGCTTGTCGACCAGCACCGCGGTGCCGGCTTGCAACACCGATTGGAACGGTGTCGCTTGTCCGTTTTCGAAGCCGTGATTTGTGACCCGCGTGTCGGTGCGCAGCACCACCGGTGTCAAGTCCCTGATGTAGGCGGGGATCTGGTCTGTCGTGATTTTGAAGACGCTCGCCCACGCGCGCGCCTTGTCCGGGGTCTGTCCGAGATAGGCGATCATCTGCTCGGGGTCGCAGCTGGACAGGTTCCGGGTGCCGCCGTACAGGCCGGGCTCTTCGCCGTTCGTCGGTCGGATCTCACCTCCGGATGCGGGCGCACCCGCCGGGTCCGACCCCGGATTGATGGCCGGCGGCTGCGGTCGCGACGCGGGCGGGGTGAACGGGTTCTGGCCGGTAGCAGCGGCCGGTTCCAGAAAGATCTCCTGGTTTCCGGCTTTCTCGTCGCGGCCGACCCACAGCACCACCGTGGCTGCCACGGCGAGCACGACCACGCCGAGCACCGCGCCGATCACTGCTATTCGGCGCCTTCTCGATGGCTTAGCGGGTTCGGGCATCTCTTCTGAGGCCGCCTGCAGAGGACCCGACGGCGGTGGTTGGCCGCTATCGCCCGCCATCAGCGGAGCGCGGTATGTGGGCGGCTGCTCGGGAGGAGGCGCAGCCACGCGTTCGGTGGGTATTTGCTCGGGACGTCGGGTGGGCGTTTGCTCCTGCCGCACTGGCCCGATCGGGCCAGTGGGCCTCCGAGGGATAGGTGGCACGAGCCGCTGAGTAGGCGGTTCGGGCTTCGGCGGCGCGGGCGGTCGCGGAATCGGGGTGGTGGCCGCCGATCGGGCGGCGCCGGCCAGCTCGAGGGTGGTCCGATACCGCTGGTCGGTGTCTTTGGCCATGCCCCGTGCGATCACATCGTCGAACGTCGGCGGTACACCCCGTCGGGCGACCGACGGTCGCGGGGGCGGCATCGTCAGGTGTCCCCTGACTTGTTGCTCCAAGCTGTCGCCTGGGAACGGGGGGCTGCCGGTCAGACACTCGTGCAGCACACAAGCCAATGCGTAGATGTCGGAACGGGAGTCGGCGCCTCCGCTGCCGAACCGCTCGGGTGCCATGTAATGCCACGTGCCGATCATGCTGCCGGTGTTGGTCAGGCTGGTCTGATCGGCGCCGCGCGCGATGCCGAAGTCGATCAAGTACGCGAAGTCGTAGTCGGCGACCAAGATGTTCGACGGCTTGACGTCGCGGTGAACCAGTCCCACCTTGTGCGCAGCCTGCAGCGCCTGTGCAATTTGCTCGACGATCATCACCGCCCGGGCCGGATCCAGTGGGCGGCCGCGCAAGATTTCTTGCAAATCGCGGCCTTCGATCAGCCGCATATCGACGTACAGCCGACCGTCGATTTCGCCATAGCTGTGGATCGGGACGACGTGCGGCTCGTTGAGTTGCGCGGCGGCGTGGGCCTCGCGGCGGAACCGCTCCTGAAACGTTCGGTCTTGAGCCAGTTGTGCGGGCAGGACCTTCACCGCCACTATGCGGTCGGTCGCTGTGTCGTGGGCGCGCCACACTTCGCCCATACCACCGCGACCCAACAACTCCAGGAGCCGGTAGCGCCCGAAAGAAGTTCCCTCCAACACGCCCTCCAACGGCGACGAGGCGTCGATCACGGACAACTCACCATAGGCGCGTGCGCCTTCGGGTGTGAATGTTCAGGCCCACCGAAGGATTTCAGGCACCATACGACGAAACTTCGACCGGCTCGGCTCCGACATCCGCGGTACCGGTCCGAAGCCGAGACTCCATAACGTCCGGATCGTGTTCGGCCGGCTGGGTCTCCTCGACGAACCGCTCGATGACATCGACGAACCGGCCGGGGTGGTCGTGAAACGGCATGTGCCCCGAGTGCTCGAAGATCGCCAGTCGCGAGGCGGGGATCTTTTCATGGGCGAGCAGTGCGTGGCTGACCGGAATGATGAAATCGTCCTCACCCCAAATTAATTGAAGCGGAATGGATTGCATCAAATAGCTGCGGTCCAGCATGGTGACCAACTGACCGCGCCCGTCGACCACGGCCCGCAAGGTGCGTGAGAACGCCGACAACGCAGCCTTGTCCTGCAATCGGGTGAGCAGACGGATGGCGTCGGGGAGGTCTCTGGTGAATTTGGTGGATCCCAACACTGCACCCGCGGCGCGGGCGGCCAGTTTCAACGCCGGCAGCGTCCCGGGCGCGCGCAGCACAGCCAGAGCTTCACTGCCCATCGGTAAGGCCGCCAGCCGCAGTGCGACGCTTACGTCATTGGTGACGCCGCCGCTGCCCACCAGAACGATGCGCTCGATCAAGTGCGGGTACTGATACGCCAATTGCATGGCGACTCCCCCACCTAGCGAATGCCCGACGACGGTGACACGGCCGATACCGAGGACGGCGAGCAGATCGCGCATACCGTTCGCGAACGCCGCCAGAGAGTAGTCGGCGCGTGGCTTGTCGGACTCGCCGTGCCCCAGCAGGTCCGGCGCGATGACCGTGAACCTTTGCGCGAGTCTGGCGTGAACCGACTCCCATGTCGTGGAGTCGTCGCCGACGCCGTGGATCAACAGGACCGCTGGGCCTGATCCGGCGACGCGCAAGGCGCGACGGTAGCCGTGAATGGTGTGGAAATGCAGCGATGGAGGGGCAACGTCACGCACCGACCGCAGGTTGGGCCGTGAGTAGTTCCGCATGGTGTTCTCCCTTACGTTTTGGCGTTAGGGAGAAAGGGTGCAGGGAGCTAATTGGCTGATTCTTGGGCCAGCGGGCGCGCCGATGGCGAAGGAACGCGGCGGTGACTCGACTAGTTGGTCATTCGAATTCAATGGCCGGACGTGGGCGCCGCCGCTTGTCTTCGTACATGGCAGCGTCGGCCCGTTTCACCAATAGGTGCGGTTCTTCGGGCTCTGTCGCCAGCGCCACTCCAATTGCCGCGCTTATGGTCAGCTGGAGGTCTGGGCTGATTGCAATCGGCTCGAGCAGCGACTGACGGATCCGGTCAGCCACCACTGCGGCGCCCTCGGCATCTGTCCCCGGCAGTAGCACGATGAACTCGTCACCGCCGAGCCTGGCCGCGGGCGGGTCCCCCGCATCGGCCCGCTCCACGAGGTCATGGCGGATCCGGGTTATCTGGGCTATGCGCCGCGCAACCTCGCGCAGGACGCAGTCGCCTGCTTCGTGCCCGTGCTCGTCGTTGACTTCCTTGAAGCGGTCGAGATCGATGAAGATGGCGGCCACCGGATCAGTGGGTGTTGCACCTGCCAGCATTTCGGCCATGACGGTGCTCAGATGGTGGCGATTGGGTAGCCCAGTCAGCGAGTCGTGCAGGCCGAGGTGCGCAAGTTTGGCCTGGGCTCGGCTCAGCTGGGCCGATTCGACGTCATATGCCAGCAGTTGCGCCGCCTGCAGGTCGGTGTCCGTCCAGGGCGCGCTCGAGCCGCTTACTTGCTCCAGCCAGGTATCGAACGACTTCCTCGGATTGATCAATCCAGTGGAGTGAGCGTGCGGATCCCCCAGCCAGCGGAGCTGCTGCGGACGGTCTCGCCGGAACCAGATCACGAAGTCGTCCGGCGCGCCGAGCGCGACTAACAAGCAGCCAGCTGCACCGAGAGAGTCAGCTGTCGATTGCGGCAAGCGGTCGGTGGCCCAGATCGCGCCCGAGGACCGGGCGGCGCGGATTTCGCCCGCGAGTCTTCGCACGGCATCCTCGGATGACGCTGCGCCAATCGACCGGTATTGGCCGTCCGCATATGCAGCTACGCCGTCTGCCTGGCAGAGCTCCAGCAGGTCACGGGAAGCCGACGTGAGTCCGTCGGCAATAGCGGGCGCGCTCTGCATCGCTGCCCTGAGCCGGGTCCGGATAGATTCGCGGCTGGCCGCATCATTCAGTCTGGCGATCTGTTCAGCTGCGGAGACTTGGAGTTTCGCCTGCAGCACTACCAGTTCACACGACCTACGCTTCGAGCGCGCGAGCCATCGGGGTTTTTCGGATATGCACGAGACGAGCCTTGTCACCCGGTCTCCGACGGCCATGGAGAACGAGACGCTCGCTGCGGTATTCATATTGCGCATGTATTCGAGGTGGAAGGGGGAAACGCTTCGCAGCGCAGCGCGGCTAAGGTCAAGACTCGTGCCGGCCATGCGCGGCGATGCAATCAAGGCGACGTCGCCCTCGTCGACGTTGGGTATGTAGCGCGACGCTTTGCGGGTATAGATCTGGCGGGCTTGGGACGGAATATCGCTCTCCGGAAAATGATGCCCGAGGTACCGGACCAGTCCTGGAAGACGATCCTCAGCGACGATCTCTCCGTGCTCGTCTTCATGGAACCGGTAGACCATCGCGCGGTCGAATCCGGTCAGTGCGCGCATTGCGCTCGCAACGGCCGCCTCAACTTCGGGCACGCTCGTCGCCTCGCCGATCGCCTGTGAGGCATGCAGAACCGGGACGAGATTGGCTTGATCATCCTCGTGCGCCCTCTCGATCTCGATGACGATCTGCCCGCCGACTTGATGCAGAATCACATCGAACTTGCCGTCGAACGCAGCTGCCGGGCGCATCCCATACAGATCGGGCGACGAGGTCCGGTAGCCAGTCTGCTCGATCGCCTGCTCGAGCCGCTGCTGGTCATCGAGGGAGAAGATGTTCATCACCGGCGAATCGAAAAGCTGATCTGGCTGCGCGCCGATCAACTCAGCAGTGTTGGCGCTGGCGTACGTGATGCGGCGATCTCGCAGATCGGCGGCAACCAGCGCTCCATGGGCTTGAATTCGGCCGGACAGGTGCAGCTGCTCACTCCCGCAATCGGCCAGAGCCAGCTCGCTCGGATGCGTTTGGGCAGCCATCAGATTGCTCTCGGTGAGGCATCCGGACCGCTCAGAATGTCGCGGACCAACGCGTAAGCAGCCAGCGCGCCCGCAATGACCCGGGCGGAGTCCGCTCCGAATTCGCCGAAGACATCCAATGCAGTCTTGAAGTGACGCCAGAGCCGACCGAGGTCGAGCCCGTCCGAGGCGAAGAAGGATCGCGGAAAGTCGCCGCAGCCGGACGCAGCGAGATTCGCGGCGATCACGCGGCCGCCGAGGACTGATCCGGCCGCGACGTATGCCGCGCCGATCCTCTCCTCGCGGCCTCCGCGCAGCTGAGTGGCGAAGACAGGCCTGCCCTGAAAAGCGCAGGCCTCATCGGCCGCGCTCGGCAGCCGCTCCGACATCAACCTGATATCAGCTCGCAGAGCCTGCGCCCGGCTCAGCAGGGCTACGTTCGGGCCGAGCTCTCTTGCGACTGTCTCCCGGCTGAACTCCGCCACTGCAGTGTGGAAGATCATCAAGCCGTTGAGCACAGCCAGGTATTCCGACGCATCGGGGCGGTCGAAGTCGAGACGCATGGCCGCCTCCGCGGTACGGTGCGCTTGCGCTGTGTTCTGACGAAGGGTCCGTGAAAGGCCCGGTCCTCGTGCCCGGGGCGAGCCGGGCCCAAGTCCGCGCTCACGTGCATGATCCACTCTCGGAGAATAGAGGGTCGTGTCTTACCGACGGTGTAAAAGAAGTCGGACGTAGGTTCACTCTGCATTTCATATTCTCGGCGGCGATAACCGATGGCGAGGGCCGTTTCCAGCCGCCCGTTGGACAAGATGTCGAGGATGGCGCACTCCTCGGCGAAGCGGACCGGATGATAAAGCGGCGCGATCGCGACCGCCGCGCCGATACGAATGATCGTCGTCCGCGCCGCCATCGCCGCTAACGCGAGATTCGGCACAGGCATGTATCCGTCGTCGGCCCCGTGATGCTCAGGCACCCAGGCGCCACCAAAACCCGCGGTCTCGCTCCAGGCAACCACGTCGAGCGTCTCCTGATAGAGGGAATTCCAGGGACGACGCCACTGCTCCGGGTTTCGGAAGTCGTAGAGATAACCAAAGCTCAGTTTGGGACTGTCCATAGAAACCGCCTGCTTAGTTAACGTTCTGCCTCGCGCGGGACTGGCTCCACAAATCGCCACTCCGAAGAAGCGATCGAATGCTTTCTTACCAACTTTGGCGATGTCTTCGGCATGTCAACTGCACGCCCGCGTCGGCTCATTGTCGCGACGTGCTGCCACGTGGACCACTGATCCGCCAGTTGTCGGCAGTGTCGAACCTAGCCGAGTTCGCAAGCGTTACCGCAGGTCGCTGGAGTTGGATCGCTCTGGCGTGCGGTCAAGCCATGGATGCTCCACAACAGGTCGGAAGAGGAATGTCGGCTACTGCTCGCATTGCTGTCCGAGATAGTCCGGGACGGGGACTTTCGGCACTACTGTGCAGATCATCTGCTTCATTAGCTTGCCGTAAGCGAGGCATGCTTCGACAGGAAGTAGTCATCAGGCTCCGTGCACGGTAGGGGACGAGCTTTGCCGCACCGAGAAGATGAACCCGGAAAGCATTACGCCATGACCGCACGGCGTTCCGTCTTCAATACCGTTCGGTTGCTGGCTGCAACTGTGTTGGCCGCCATCGCCATTCCGGTAGTATCGCCGTCGGCCGCTGCCCAGCCCACGACGTTCGACCTCGAGGCGCATCGCGGCGGACGCGGCGAGACCACCGAAGAATCGCTGCAGGCTTTCGCGAAATCGCTCGGACTCGGGGTCAGCACCCTGGAATTGGACGTTGTCATCACCGAGGACGGCCAACCTCTGGTCTGGCATGACCCGACGATCCAACCCGACAAATGTGTCGACACCGGACCCGCGTTCGCCGCCGACCCGCAGTATCCGTACGTCGGAAAGCTTGTGCATGAACTCACCCTGGCGCAAGTCCATACCCTCGATTGCGGAAAGCTGCTCGATGAATTCCCTCGCGCGGAGGTGGTGGCTGGCAACAAGATCGCGACGCTGCCGCAAGTCTTCGCTCTCACCGACTCATACGAGGCTGACGTGCGCTACAACATCGAAACCAAGGTCGAGGCGGACAAGCCCGACACATCAGCCAGCCCAGAAGAATTCGTCGATGTGATACTTGCCGCGGTCCGGTCGGCAGGCAAGGTAGACCGGGTCGAGATTCAAAGCTTCGATTGGCGAACGCTGCCAATGGTGCGTCAAGCCGAGCCGTCGATTCCTTTGGTGGCGTTGTGGGACGAGACGACGTGGATACCCGGCTCGCCATGGCTGAACGGCATCAATCCCGCTGTGGTCGGTGATCCCATCGTCGGCGCAACCATAATTGGCGCGAATATCCTCTCACCTGGCTACTCGGTGCCCTACGGCCAGACGCCCAAAGATGAGGGCTTTGCGCTGGTGGCCGACAACAACTTTGTCGAGCGGGCACATGCGTTGGGCCTCAAGGTCATTCCATGGACGATCAACGACGCAGACACTATCCGGGCACAGATTGCTGCCGGTGCTGACGGCATCATCACCGACTACCCCACGCTGCTACGCAGCGTGATGGCGCAGCTCGGTATGCCGCTGCCACCGCCGCACCCTCCGGGTAGATAGTCGCGGTTATCGCTCTGCGAATCTCATTGCCGTTGCGGCCAACCGCCCGAGTAGCGCGGTCATACGCGGCGCTCTCCCTCACCTCACGCGGCAACATGTGCGTCGGCATCAATCACAGGCTCGCCGCGCCGCATCGCCTCCAACCCGCTGGAACAGCTGAAGATTAAGCAGCGCACTTGCTGACGTCTGCCGAGCAACAACACGACCCTCCGATCACGCCTTGGTGACGAAGGCATCTCGCTGCCCGGCTCCGCTACAGCGTCCGGATACTATGAACGCACTTCCAGATGCGATTACGCTCAGTACCAACCCCGGGGTGCCTGTGAAACTGCCCAAGACACTCGCGACCATCGCGGTGCAACTTGGGCTGGCGCTGCTGAGCCTTCCGCTCGCGGTTCCCGCGGCGGCGGAGCCCGTGACTTTCCCCGCCGGCCAGCCCGCGCAGTGGATCGTCGTCGGCGTGCCCGCCGCGGACGCGACAACAGGAACCCTCACCGCCTTCCAGCGGGTCGGTCAGCAATGGAAGGCGGTCCTCGGACCGACGCCCGCCAAAGTGGGCGAGCTGGGAGTCGGCGCCCCCGCTGACGGTGTCTACCGCACTCCCGTGGGAACGTTCACGTTCGACCAAGCTTTCGGTCGCCAGCCCAATCCCGGCACCAATATGCCGTACTTCCAGGCCACGGACCAAGACTGGTGGGACGAGGACGCCAAATCACCCACTTACAACACCCACGTGCGTGGACCCAGCAAGCCCTCGTCCATCGCGGAGAACCTCTACGACTCCGGCCCCGTCTACGACTACGCCGTCAACATCGCGGTAAATCCGCAACGGATCCCGGGACGGGTGTCGGGGATTTTCCTCCACGTGACCGATAGCAGTCCCACCTGGGGATGCGTGGCCATCGGCCGCGACGAAATGCGCTCTGTGCTGAACTGGCTCGACCCGTCCGCGTCGCCGCAGATCACCATCGGAGTCGGAAACCCGTCGCTGGTCGCATCGAGGTCGTGATACCTCAACACCGCAGCTTCACGTCATAGGACGCTGCGCGCGGTTTTGGCAGCACTACCTTGAAGACGCCGCCGATGAGCCAACGCGACGGATTGTCGCCCGATGACCAACACCACCACGTGGTCCATCCCGTGGACGCCGAAGTCTCTCAAGACACTTCGCCGCTCAACCCGATATGTAAACTAGGCGGCACTCTACCCGGCATCGCTGACTCCTCTGCCCCGGTCACGACCGTTCGAAGTCACTGAGGGTGTAGGTCCTGCGGCCGGGGCGACTCGATCGCTCTGCATTCGACCTCGGCGGTGAGTAGGTGCCGTCAGGTTCGGGCTCGACCAGCTCGGCGTCCACAACGTCGAGGTCGGGGGCCGACTCACCGAAGTGGTTTACCGAGGCAGATGGGTATCTGCTTTCCATGACGTCAGACCCATCGTCGTCAGGCAGGCCGCGACTTGCGCGCGACTCTGAACGAGATCCGCTTGTGATGTCCTCGAAGATGACTTCGAACGGCCGTCGCCCGACTTCCACATTCACAGCGGTGCGGGCGCTCAATCCCGCGCGATCGAGAGCATCCCGGATCGCGGCCAGTTTGACCGAATCGGAGACATTCTCATCGACCGCCATCTTCAACAGTTCGCGTGCCATCCGGTCGGCGGCGTCTTCGATGCGTTGGCGCGCCTTAGCTTTGACGGCCGGCGCGTTGCCGCCATGGTGAATACATGCGCGACCGCCATTAATTGCGGCGCGCTTGCATCTGTCGCCGTTCTTGCGGTGCGCGGTGCAACGATGTGCTTGCACTTCGGGTTTGGCGTTGGCCCACCATTGTTCGCTCCACTTGACGACAGGTTGACGTGCCGACAGGTCGTTCATATAGCTCTGAGACATCACGCGGCGAACCGAATCACCTGCCGTCCGATCACCGCGCTGAACCGCTGGCGCGCCAGCCCCCTGGCGCACAGCTTCCAATCGCAGCATTATTCTGGCGGCGCTGTCCGAATCAGCCCGCCAACGCCGTTTTCACAGGCTCCAGTTCTGCGGCCCGGCCAGCAGCCATGTTGGCAAACCGTTCCTTGGAAGGTACCCGGAGATGGATCGCATCTTAATCGCACGGCGTGCCTGCTATCTTCGTAAAATGGCGTGTGGCCTGCGATAACGTCTGCTCCCCCGGCTGGACTCGAACCAGCAACCCTTCGGTTAACAGCCGAATGCTCTGCCAATTGAGCTACAGGGGACCGCTCGCCCACGTGCGACGCGGGACGACTCTAGCGTACGGCCACCGTGCCATGCCAAGACACGCGCCCGCGGAAGCCATCAGGCAGGATGGCAGGAGCAGCGCTACTTGGAAGGGACGACAGTGATCGGTTACGCCGTCGCACTGGCCGCGGGCTACGTCTTGGGCACGAAAGCCGGCCGCCGCCGCTACGAGCAGATCGTCGGCACCTATAAGGCGGTGACGGCCAGTCCCGCCGCCAAGACGATGATCGACGCCGGGCGCCGCAAGCTCGCCAACCGTCTCGCCCCCGACCCGACCATGGTCACGCTGACGGAGATCGACGAGACCACCTTGGTGCTTCAGCCGGAGGTTGCGCAGCCCCAGCGCTGAGATCGGCGATTTCGGAGCGTTATTCGACGCTGGGCGTCGATTTCCACGCCGAAATCGCGCTATCCGACCGGAATGTCGATGGTCCGACCGGGCAACAGCGGGCTCGTGCTGATCCCCGGGCCGACGCCGACCGACGGGAAGTCCGGCGCCGGAGCCGACGGTCCGTCCAGGCAGATGCCGTCATTGAGCGAGCCGAACGTGGCCAGGCATTGCGCCTCGACGTGCTCCGCGCCGCCTGCCAGCGCGGGACCGACCACTGCAGCGACCGCCAACGCCGACAGCATCATCACCCGGACCATGGGCGGCACACTACGCCGACAGGTCGTTGCCGTCCCCGCTCGCCTGCTCCAGCAGGCTGCGCCGATACGCCTCCATCGAGACGAGCTCGCCGAACAACGCATGGTATTGATCGCCTTGCTCGATCGGCGACATGCGCTGCAGCTTCGACTTGACCTCGGCGATCTGCCTGCCGACCCACACCTCCTGCAGCCGGGCCATCACCCCGCCGATGTAGCGGGGCAGCTTCTCGTCGTCATCCACCCGGATCGACTCGACCCCCAACTCGCTGACCAGCGCCCCGCTGGCGGCAGCCTGCTGACGCACGGCGTCGATCCACGCCCCACCGGTCAGCCCCGCCGACGTGCCGCCCGCCGCCTCGATCGCCGCCCGCACCGCCGCGTAGCCGGACTGGGTGAAACTTTCGACCGGCAACGAGTCGAACACCGGCCCGGCCAGCGCCGGGTACTGCAACGCACTCTTGAGTGCCTCGCGCTGCGGCCACAGCGTCGGGTCGCGCGGATCCGGCCGATCCACAGGCGATTCCGGCCTCGCCGACGGTCTCGCCGCCGCTGCGGTCCGCCGCGATTCGCGCCGCAGCGTCCCTCCGCGCCGCTGCGCCTCCTCGCGCACCCGGCCGATCACCTGAGCGACGTCGTCCCAGCCGACCCAACCGGCCAGCTGGCGGGCGTACTCGTCCCGCAGCGTCGGGTCCTTGATCTGCGCGACCATCGGCACGCATCGGCGCAACCCGCCGACACGGCCCTCGGCGCTGTCGAGGTCCATCTCCGAAAGCGCCGAGCGGATCGCGAACTCGAAGAGCGGCGTGCGCCGGGCCACCAAGTCGCGCAGCGCGCCGTCGCCGGCCTTCAGCCGAAGGTCGCACGGGTCCATGCCGTCCGCGGCGATCGCGACGAACGACTGCCCGGCCAGGTTCTGCTCGCCGTCGAATGCCTTGAGCGCGGCGGCTTTACCGGCCTCGTCGCCGTCGAACACGTAGATCAGCTCGCCGCGAAAGAAGCTGTCGTCCATCATGAGTCGGCGCAGCATCGCCAGGTGCTCGTCGCCGAACGCGGTGCCGCACGACGCCACCGCGGTGGTCACCCCGGCCAGGTGCATCGCCATCACGTCGGTGTAGCCCTCCACCACCACGGCCTGGTGCCCCCTGGCGATGTCCCGCTTGGCCAGGTCGAGGCCGAACAGCACTGCCGACTTCTTGTACAGCACCGTCTCGGGGGTGTTGACGTACTTGGCCTCCATCGGGTCGTCGTCGAAGATCCGGCGGGCGCCGAAGCCGATCACCTCACCGCTGCTGGCCCGGATCGGCCACAGCAGGCGCCGGTGAAACCTGTCCATCGGTCCGCGCCGGCCCTCCCGCGACAGCCCGGCAGCTTCCAGCTCCTTGAACTCAAAACCCTTGCGCTGCAAGTGTTTTGTCAACGAGTCCCAGCCAGACGGGGCGAAGCCGCACCCGAAGCGGCGGGCGGCGTCGGCGTCGAAGTTGCGCTCGATCAGGTACTGACGGGCGGGCGCCGCCTCGTCGGATTGCAGCGCCTCGGCATAGAACTCCTGCGCGGCGGCGTTCGCGGCGATCAGCCGGCTGCGGCTGCCCCGGTCACGCTGGACCGCCGACGCGGCGCCGGTGTAGGTGATCGTGTAGCCGATCCGGTCGGCCAGCCGCTCGACGGCTTCGACGAAGCTGACGTGCTCGATCTTCTGCACGAACGCGTACACGTCGCCGCCCTCACCGCAGCCGAAGCAGTGGAAGTGGCCGTGATTGGGCCGGACGTGAAACGACGGCGACTTCTCGTCGTGGAACGGGCACAGCCCCTTCAGCGAGTCCGCCCCCGCCCGGCGCAGTTGCACGTAGTCGCCGACGACCTCGTCGATGCGGTTGCGTTCGCGGATGGCGGCGATGTCGCGATCAGAGATCCGCGTGCCGGCCATCGGCTCAGTCTAGAGCGCCCGACGTCGGGCGCGATCATGTCTTAGCCCGGCTCCAGACGCTCCAACCGTCCTTCCGTGAACGACGCGATCTGGTCGACGATCACCCTCAGGCGCCGGCCGTCGTCCTCGGCGTCGTTGAACGCAGGAGCGAACAGCGGGTCCAGGCTGGCCGGCGCCCCGGCCAGCAGCCAGTGCGCCACCCGATGGATGCGTTCCCGCTGCTGCTCCTGCAGTCGCAGGTGGCGCGGGTCGGACATGATGAACTGCAGCGCCAGAGTTTTCAGCAGCGCGACCTCAGCACGCACCAACCCGGGCACATGCAGATCCGCGTCGTAGCGCTTCAGCGGCCCATGACCGGCGGCCGCTCGCGTCTCGGCGATCGCCGCGGAGGCGAACCGGCCGACCAGCTCACTGGTCAGCCTCTTCAGTGCTGCCGACGACGCCAGCGTCGCGTCGTACTTGCCGACCCCGGCCACCACCGGCAACCGCGACAGCCTGCCGGCCGCGGCCACCAGATCATCGGCGGCCAGCCCGCCGTTCTGCTCGCCCAGCCGGCCCAGCGCCGCGGCGGCGTCGTCGTCGGCCAACACCCGGAGGTCGATGCGCCCGGAGATCACCCCGTCCTCGACGTCGTGCACCGAGTACGCCACGTCGTCCGCCCAATCCATCACCTGGGCCTCCAGGCACGGGCGGCCCGGCGGCGCGCCGACGCGCACCCAGGCGAGCACGTCGGCGTCCTCGGCGTAGGCCCCGAACTTGCGCCGGCCTGCCCGCCGCAGCCACGGATACTTGGTCACCGCGTCGAGCGCGGCGCGGGTGAGGTTCAGGCCCGCGCTCTGGCCTTGCGCGTCAAGGGTTTTGGGTTCGAGGCTCGTGAGGATCCGCAGGTTCTGGGCATTGCCCTCGAAGCCGCCGTACGCGGCAGCCAGCTCGTCGAGGGCCCGCTCGCCGTTGTGCCCGTACGGCGGATGGCCGATGTCGTGGGCGAGCCCGGCCAAGTCGACCAGGTCGGGGTCGCAGCCCAGGCCCACCGCCATGCCCCGGCCGATTTGGGCGACCTCGAGCGAATGCGTGAGCCGGGTGCGCGGGGTGTCGCTCTCCCGCGGACCCACCACCTGCGTCTTGTCGGCCAGTCGCCGCAACGCGGCGCTGTGCAGCACCCGGGCCCGGTCGCGGGCGAAGTCGGTGCGATGCTCGGGTGCCGTTCCCGTCAGCGCAGCGGTCTTCGGCGCCTCGACCACCATCCGCTCGCGGTCGTGCGCGTCATAGCCATGCTTCGCGGTCACCGTGGCACAGTCTGCCAGCCGTTCCCACTACATTGGCGAGCATGCGCTGTGCCTTCCGCCTCGTCGTGGCGGTTCTCGCCATGGCGCTGCTCGTCGCCCCCACGGCGGCGGCCGACCCGCCGTTCCGGCTGGCCACCTACGTCACCGACAACGCCGGCGCCCTGACCGCCGACGAGGAAGGCCAGGTGCAATCGGCGATCAACAGGCTTTACGCCGACCGCAAGATCCGGTTGTGGGTGGTCTACGTCGACGACTTCTCCGGCCAGGCCGGCGAAAGCTGGGCGCAAAGCACTTACCGGACAAGCGATCTCGGGAGTTCGGATGCGTTGCTGGCCGTGGCCACCGACGACCGGGCGTACGCGTTCCTGGTCCCCGACACCGTCAGCAACATCACCGCCGACGAGGTCGCGGCGTTGCAGCGCGACCAGATCGAACCCGCGCTGCGCGACGGCAACTGGAGCCAAGCCGCCCTCGCCGCCGCCGACGGGCTGAACTCCGCAGGCGCAGCAACGAAGATGCCGTGGACGGCGGTGCTCGCCTTGATCGGGTTCATCGTGTTGGCGCTGGCCGCGCTGTTGGCGTTGATGAGGTGGCGTCGACGCCGCAGGCGCGCCGCCGAATTCGCCGCGGCCCGGCGGATGGACGCGACGAACCCGAACACGCTGTCTTCGGTGTCGGTGGACGCGCTCGACGATCTGTCGCGCGAGAAGGTCGTCGAGGTGGACAACGCCGTCCGCAGCAGCGAGAACGAGTTGGCGCTGGCCGTCGAGGAGTTCGGCCCGGCGCGAACCGAGCCGTTCACCCGCGCGGTCAACAACGCGAAAGCTGCGCTGGCGCAAGCCTTCACGGTCCGCCAGCAGCTCGACGACGCAATCCCGGAGACACCGGCCCAGCGCCGGGACCTGTTGACCCGCGTCATCGTGTCCGCCGCCACCGCCGACCGTGAGCTGGACAACCAGAAGGCGGCGTTCGACCAGTTGCGCGATCTCGTGATCAACGCGCCGGCCAAACTGGACACGCTGACTCAGCAGGTCGTGGACCTCACTGCACGAATCGCGCCGTCGGAGCAGAAGCTGGCAGCTCTGCGTGACGAATTCGACAGCGCCGCTTTGGCTTCGGTGGCCGGCAACGTGGGCGAGGCGCAGCAGCGCCTGACGTTCGCCGACGAGAACGTCACCCGCGCCCGCGGGTTGGCGGCGCGGCCGGTCGCCGGCCAGCAGGCCGAACTGGTGGACACCGTGCGGGCGGTGGAGGCGGCGCTGGCGCAAGCCCGGTCGCTGCTGGACGCCGTGGACTCCGCCGAGAGCGACATCAAACGGGCCGCCGCGATGCTGCCGGCCGCGATAGCGGACATCCAGAACGGCATCGCCGCGGCCGATGCGCAGCTTCAGCAGGGCAACCTCCCGCGGGCCGGCGACCTCGCGACAGCACGCGGAGCAGCCGCGACCGCGGTCGAAACGGCGCAAGCGTCCGGGGCCGCCGATCCGCTCGGGGCGTTCACGCAGCTGACCAAGGCCGACGCCCAACTCGACCGCCTGTTGGCCGGGGTTGCCCAGGAGCGCGAAGCCGCCGAACGGCTGGCTCGCGCATTCGACCAGGCGCTGTTCACGGCGCAGTCGCGGGTGCGCTCGGTGTCCGATTACATCGACACCCGCCGCGGCAGCATCGGCCCGGAGGCGCGCACCAGGCTCGCGGAGGCCGTGCGCCAGCTGCAGGCGGCCCAGGCCACCAGGGCCGCGGACGTCAACGAGGCGATCGCCTACGCCAACGGAGCCTCGATGCTTGCGGCCCAGGCACAGTCACTGGCCAACGCCGACGTGCAGAACGCCCACCGCGTGTACGCGGGACACTACGGCGGCGGCGGCTCGAACATGGGCGCGATGATCGGCGGGATCATCATCGGCAACATCCTCGGCGGCGCGATGCGCGGCGGATTCGGCGGCTGGGGCGGCGGCTGGAACTCCACCGGCTTCGGCGGTTCGTCGGGCCCCTCGGGCGGCGACTTCTTCGGCGGCGGCGGCCGCTTCTAACCCGGCGCGAGGGTGCGTGTCGTGCCAGTGACACGCCGCGCAGGGTGGCATTGCACGCACGCTCGCGACTGGAGGAGCTAGCAGCCGCGCAGCTTGGTCGCGAGGTAGTCCGGGACGGCGTCGATGCCAATGCGGTCCTGGGTCATCTTGTCCCGCTCGCGCACGGTCACGGCGTGATCGTCGAGCGACTCGAAATCGACTGTGACGCAATAGGGTGTGCCGATCTCGTCCTGTCGACGGTACCGCCGGCCGATCGCCCCGGCGTCGTCGAACTCCACGTTCCAGCATTTGCGTAGCTCGGCGGCGAGGTCGCGCGCTTTCGGAGAGAGGTCGGCGTGCCGCGAGAGCGGCAGCACCGCGGCCTTCACCGGCGCCAGCCTGGGGTCGAGCCGCAGCACCGTGCGTTTCTCCATGGCGCCCTTGGCATTTGGGGCCTCGTCCTCACTGTAGGCGTCGATGAGGAACGCCATGAACGAGCGCGTCAGCCCCGCGGCCGGCTCGATCACGTACGGGATGTAGCGGGTGTCGGTGGCCTGGTCGTAGTACGAGAGGTCTACGCCGGAGTGCTGCGAGTGCGTCCTCAAGTCGAAGTCGGTGCGGTTGGCGACACCTTCCAGCTCCCCCCACGGGTTGCCCTGGAAACCGAACTTGTACTCGATGTCGACCGTGCGGTCGCTGTAGTGCGACAGCTTGTCTTTCGGATGCTCGAACAGCCGCAGGTTCTCAGAGGCGATGCCGAGGTCGACGTACCACTGCAGCCGGGTGTCGATCCAGTACTGATGCCATTCCGGGGCGGTCGCGGGCTCGACGAAGAACTCCATCTCCATCTGCTCGAACTCGCGGGTCCGAAAGATGAAGTTGCCCGGCGTGATCTCGTTGCGGAAGCTCTTGCCGATCTGGCCGATCCCGAACGGCGGCTTCTTGCGCGACGTCGTCATGACGTTGGCGAAGTTGACGAAAATGCCCTGGGCGGTTTCGGGTCTCAGGTAGTGGAGCCCCTCCTCGGTTTCGATCGGGCCGAGGTAGGTCTTGAGCATCATGTTGAATTCGCGCGGCTCGGTCCACTGCCCCTTGGTGCCGCAATCCGGGCACACGATCTCGGCCATCGAGACCGACTCCGGGTCGTCGATTCCCTTCTTGGCCGCGTATGCCTCCTGCATGTGGTCCTGGCGGTGGCGCTTGTGGCAGTTCAGGCACTCGACCAACGGGTCGTGGAACACCTCGACATGCCCCGAGGCCACCCACACCTCGCGAGGCAGGATGATCGAGCTGTCGATGCCGACGACGTCGTCGCGGCCGGACACCACCGCCTGCCACCACTGGCGCTTGATGTTCTCCTTGAGCTCGACCCCCAACGGCCCGTAGTCCCACGCTGACCTTGTGCCGCCGTAGATTTCGCCGGACGGGTACACCAGCCCGCGCCGCTTGGCCAGGTTGACGACGGTATCGATGACGGACGCCACGGGTCATTAGCGTAGCCGGGCGATGCGCAAGCAAAGCGGTCGACCGGCAGGTACTCGGAGTGTGGGAACTTTGCTGAAGCTTCCAGACCCACACACGTCGGTGCCCGCCTCTTAGCGGAAATCCTGCAAAAGTCGCTAAGAGCCGGGCACAAACATCTATGGGACCCAGTCCCCGAAAGTTTGCTGAGCAGCCGCCGCCGATTCCCCGCCGCGCCGCTAACCCCTGTTGCATGCGCGAACGTGCATGTAACCTGGCCTCTAATGGAAACCATTTCCAGATTGGTCGACGCGCCGGCACCGTCGCGAGAAGTCCTCGAGACCGCCGGCGACATCTTGCGGGCGCTGGCGGCTCCGGTGCGCATCGCGATCGTGCTGCAACTGCTCGAGTCGCAGCGCTGCGTGCACGAGTTGGTCGACGCGCTCGGGGTGCCGCAGCCGCTGGTCAGCCAACACCTTCGGATCCTCAAGGCCGCCGGCGTCGTCGAGGGCGAGCGGTCCGGCCGCGAGGTTCTCTACCGGCTCGTAGACCAGCATCTGGCCCACATCGTCACCGCCGCGGTGACCCACGCCGGCGAGGAGAAGACGTGACGGGCGCGGGCGTGCGCAGCACCCGCAGCACCCGTCAGCGCGCCGCGATCACCGCCCTGCTGGAGTCCCTCGACGACTTCCGTTCCGCCCAGGAGATCCACGACGAACTTCGCCGCCGCGGCGAGGGCATCGGCTTGACCACCGTGTACCGCACTCTGCAATCCTTGTCGGCGGCCGGTGCCGTCGACACGTTGCGCACCGACACCGGCGAGTCGGTCTACCGACGCTGCTCCACCCAGCATCACCATCATCTGGTGTGCCGCAACTGCGGCTTCACCGTCGAGGTGCAGGGCGGTCAAGCAGAGGCCTGGGCCGCGGAAGTCGCTGCTGCACATGGCTTTTCAGAGGCAAGCCACACCATCGAGATCTTCGGCACGTGCGCTACGTGCGCCGGAGGCTAGTCCGTCAGCGCCCGTCGCACGTCGGCACCGGTCGACAGCACCAGCAGGATCAACGTCCGCAGCGCGTCGTCGGCGAGCCCGCTGCCGGGAAAGTTGTAGCGCAGCAACACCTCACCCAAAATTGTTGGTGCTCCTCGCGTCCGCGCACCCTTCTTCTCGATCAGCGTCACCGTTCCGAGCATCGTGTCGCGGGCCTGTTCGCCGATCTTGGCCCGAATCTGCCTGTCCAACGGCATATCCCAGGCCAGGATCTGCGACAGCGAGACCAGTTCCAGGCCCTCGGCGATGGTCACCACACGCAGCGACGCCAACGTCCCGTCATGCTGGACGGTCAACGCGCCGTCGTCTTCCCTGCGGATCGGCACCACGCCGTCGAGCACGTCGAAAAGCCGCTCCTGCAGCGACATCACGCCCGGCCGCTCAGGCACATTATTCGGCTCTGCCGAAGCGACGATTGCGGTTCACGTATTCCTCGCACGCCGCCCACAGGTCACGACGGTCGTAGTCCGGCCACAGCTTGTCCTGGAACACGTACTCGGCGTAGGCCGACTGCCACAGCATGAAATTGGAAGCTCGCTGCTCCCCCGACGTGCGGATGAACAGGTCGACGTCGGGGATGTCGGGACGGTGCAGGTGCTTGGCCACGGTCGCCTCGGTGATCCGCTCGGGATTGATCTGCCCTGCCGCGGCCATCCGCGCGATTTCCTTTGTGGCCTCGACGATCTCGGTGCGGCCGCCGTAGTTGACGCAGTAGTTGATGGTGATGACGTCGTTGTGCAGCGTCATGTTCTCGGCGATCTCGAACTCCTTGATAACGCTGCGCCACATCCGCGGCCGCGAACCGACCCACCGCATGCGCACGCCCATCGCGTTGAGGTTCTCGCGCCGGCGCCGCACGACTTCGCGGTTGAAGCCCATCAGGAAGCGAACTTCCTCGGTGCTGCGCTTCCAGTTCTCAGTGGAGAACGCGTAGACGGTCAGGTGCTTGATCCCGATCTCGATGGCCCCGCAGGTGATGTCGATGAGCACCGCCTCGCCCATCTTGTGGCCTTCGGTGCGGTGCAGGCCCCGCTGCGTCGCCCAGCGGCCGTTGCCGTCCATCACCACCGCGACGTGCTGCGGCAGTTGGCCGGCGGGAATCTTGGGGGCCGCGGCTTTGGACGGGTGCTGGGGCGGGCGGCGCGGGCCGCCACCCGGCGCGGGCGGGAGCTCCGGGAACGGGACGGGCCACACCGATTTGTCGGGGAAGGTGGGGTAGTCGTCGGGCGCCGGGTCGAGTTGGGGAAACCGGGCCTGCCGCCTGCGCTCAGCTCCCCGAACCACGCGCCATATCCTGCCCGATGAGCGGTCCGGGTTGTCTGGCAACCTGCGCGGCGCGCTCCACCAGCGGCAACGTCCGCAGCTGCCGTTCCAGGTGCCACTGCAGGTGCGCGGCCACCAGCCCGCTGGCGTGGCTGCGGTGCGACTGCGGCGCGGCTTGGGCGAAGTCCCAGTCACCGTCGTGCAGAGCGGACATCAGATCCAGCACGCCGATCGGCGGCGTGGACGACCCCGCCGGCCGGCAGTGCACACACACGCTGCCGCCTGCGGCGACATGAAACGCCCGGTGCGGGCCGGGCGCCGCGCAGCGAGCGCACTCGGACAGCGCCGGCGCCCACCCGGCGATTCCCATGGCACGCAGCAGGTATGCGTCCAGGACCAGCTCCCGCGGACGCGCTCCGTCAGCCACCGCACGCAACGCGCCGACGGTGAGCCGGTGCAGCGCCGGGACCGGCGCCCGCTCCTCGCCGGCCAGCCGCTCGGCGGTTTCCAGCATCGCGCATGCGCAGGTGTAGCGCCCGTAGTCGCTGACGATGTCGGTGGCGAACGCGTCGACGGAGACCACCTGGGTGACGATGTCGAGGTTGCGGCCGGGATGCAGCTGGACGTCGATGTGGGCGAACGGCTCCAGCCGGGCCCCGAACTTGCTGCGCGTGCGTCGCACCCCCTTGGCCACCGCGCGCACCAACCCGTGCTCGCGTGTGAGCAGGGTGACGATCCGGTCAGCCTCGCCCAGCTTGTGTTGGCGCAGCACGACTGCCCGGTCCCGGTACAACCGCATTAGTTCAGTTTCGCACCGCAAACAGCCATAACCGGTACGCAGCGCCGGTTAATCTCTCGCGTGTGGAGCGGTTCGGAACCCTGGCCGGTCAGCTGCACCAGCTTGCCACCAGTGCCGCTACCTCTGACCAGCTCGTACGCCGCAGCCTGCACGCCATCAACGCCAGCCAGTCGACGCTCAACGCGTTCCGGGTGGTGCTGACCAAGCAAGCGCTCGCCGACGCCGCCGACGCCGACCGCCGCCGCGCCGCCGGGGAACGCGCGCCGCTGCTGGGGGTTCCGATCGCGGTCAAGGACGACGTCGATATCGCGGGTGTGCCCACCGCGTACGGCACCGAGGGTTACGTCCGCCCCGCCACCCAGGACTCGGAGGTGGTGCGGCGGCTACGCGCGGCCGGGGCCGTGATCGTCGGCAAGACCAACACCTGCGAGTTCGGCCAGTGGCCGTTCACCAGCGGGCCGGGCTTCGGGCACACCCGCAACCCGTGGTCGCGGGAGCACACGCCTGGCGGCTCGTCGGGTGGCAGCGCCGCAGCCGTGGCGGCCGGCCTCGTCGCCGCCGCGATCGGATCCGACGGGGCGGGCAGTGTCCGAATCCCCGCGGCCTGGACACACCTCGTCGGCATCAAGCCGCAGCGCGGCCGTATCTCGACGTCGCCGATGCCGGAGGCCTTCTACGGCATCACCTCTCACGGTGTGCTGGCCCGCACCGTCGCCGACGCGGCGCTGTTGCTCGACGCTGCGTCGGGCAACGCGGACGGCGATCTGCACAAGCCGCCGCCGGAGCGGCTGAGCGACCACGCCCACGTCGCGCCGAGGCCATGCCGGATCGCGCTGTCGCTGAAGTTGCCGTTCACCGGCTTCCGCGCCCGCCTGCACCCGGAGATCTGCGCAGCCATCGACAAGGTCGCCGATCAGCTCGAGGCAGTGGGGCACACGATCATGGCCGGCGACCCCGCCTACGGACTGCGGCTGGGGCGCAGTTTTCTCACCCGCTCGATGGCCGGGGTGCTCGATTGTGTCGACCGCGTCGGCGACGGCGTCACGCTCGATCCGCGCACCGTGTCCAACATGCGGCTCGGCCGGCTCGTGTCGCCGCGGGCGCTGGACGAGCCCGGCGTGACGAGGCCATCGCCGCGCGCCGGGCGGCGCGGATCTTCCACCACGTCGACGTCGTCCTCGCCCCCACCACCGCGCAGCCTCCACCGCGCGCAAAGGCTTTCGAAGACCTCGGCACGTTCCGCACCGACCGCGCCATGATCGCGTGCTGCCCGGTGGCATGGCCGTGGAACGTGCTCGGCTGGCCGTCGATCAACGTGCCCGCCGGGTTCACCTCCGACGGACTGCCGATCGGTGTGCAGCTGATGGGCCCGGCGAACAGTGAGCCGCTTCTGGTTTCGCTGGCCGCCGAACTCGAGAGCATCAACGGCTGGGCGGAGAAGCAGCCGGAAGTGTGGTGGAACACGCCGCAGGTACGCGTGTCGGCGTAGCGAACGGATCGGCGATTCCGGACATTTCACGACCGGAAGTCGATAGCATTCGTCTCCTGCAAACAGCAACGCGGTCCGGTTTCAAGAGGCAACATGACGACGAAACAGAAGATCGTCACCGTCTCCTCGATCTGCGCTGCATGCATCACTGCTCTCGGCTGCATTGCTGATTTGCCCGCTCGCGCAGACGATTTCGGTGCTGCAACGGTCAAAGGCGTCAACTGGCTCCGCCACACATGTCCGGCGATCAGCGACGACCCCCGGTTGACGGCAGCGGCGCAGCGGCACGCCACCGACATGCTGAAGAACGGCGTGGACGGCCATTTCGGCTCGGACGGCTCTTCGCCGCAAACGCGTATCGCCGATGCGGGCTTCACCCAGACCGGCTACACGGGTGAAATCGTCTACTGGGGCACCGGAGTTCTGGCCACTCCTGCCGCCGCGCTCGACGCGTGGATGAACAGCCCGCCGCACCAGGCGATTCTCCTCGACTGCGCCTACACCGCCGGCGGCTTCGCCACCGCCTGGGACGGCAACAAGCTGACCGCCGTCGCCGATTTCGCGAGGACTTAAAACCCCAGTCGGCCAAGCTGTTTCGGATCGCGCTGCCAGTTCTTCGCGACCTTGACGCGCAGCTCCAGGTAGATCTTTGTCCCCAGCAGTTTCTCGATCTGCGTGCGCGCGGCGGTGCCCACCGCGCGCAGCCGGGCGCCTCCCTTGCCGATCACGATGCCCTTCTGGCTGTCGCGTTCGACGTAGAGCACCGCGTGCACGTCGACCAAGTCGTCGCGGTCGGCGCGAGGGCTCACCTCGTCGATCACCACCGCCAGCGAGTGCGGCAACTCGTCGCGCACGCCTTCCAGCGCAGCCTCCCGGATCAGCTCGGCCATCAGGACCTCCTCGGGCTCGTCGGTGAGCTCGCCGTCCGGATAGAACGCCGGACCGGGAGGCAGCTTGGCGGCCAGCACCTCGACGAGTACGTCCATCTGCTCGCCGGTGACAGCCGACACCGGCACGATGTCCGCGTCGGCGTCGGCGACGAGCTCGTTGACCGCGGTGAGCTGTTGCGCCACTTTGGCTTTCGGCACCCTGTCGATCTTCGTGACTACCACGACGAGCGTGGTCTTCGGTGCGACGGCGCGGATCTGCTCGACGATCCAGCGGTCGCCCGGGCCGATCGGCTCGTCGGCGGGGATGCACAAGCCGATGACGTCGACCTCCGAGTAGGTGTCGCGCACCAGGTCGTTGAGCCGCTTGCCGAGCAGCGTCCGGGGACGGTGCAGCCCAGGCGTGTCGACGAGCACGATCTGGAAGTCGTCGCGGTGCACGATGCCGCGAATGGTGTGGCGGGTGGTCTGCGGCCGGTTGGACGTGATCGCGACCTTCGCGCCCACCAACGCGTTCGTCAGCGTCGACTTGCCGGTGTTGGGCCGGCCGACGAAACAGACGAAGCCGGAGCGGAACTCAGCCATGCTGCGGTTTCGTCGAGCGTGCGTTCAGGGCGGAAAATCGCCCAAAAATTCGCCGTGGTGTCACGTTCGGTGCCTCAGACGACGTTCCCGGTGCGGTCGGTGACGATGATCGCCGCGTCGGGCGAAAGCTCGCGCACCGCGGCGACGCCGGCATCGTCGGCGGCGCCGCCCACCAACACAGCTGCCTCCAGCCCGGTGGTGCCGCTGGACACCGCCGCGGCGACGGCTGACTGCAGCGCGGTCAGCTGCAGCGCGGAAAGCCCAACGGGCGCACCGGCGTATGTGCGTCCGTCGGCATCGCGCACGGCCGCGCCTGTTGACGTCTCGGCGCGAACCATCGCTCCCCTGGCCAGCACAACCAGCTTCGCGTCCTCGTCAGTCATCCTGGCCGTTCTCCTCACGCTTGTCCGGGCTGACCAGCACGGTGCCGATCCGCACCCGGCCGCGGTGATCGTGGCCGCCCTCGGCGCGCAACCGCAGGCCGTGCGACACCACTTCGGCCCCCGGCAACGGCACCCGGCCCAGTTCCAGCGCCAGCAGCCCGCCGACGGTGTCGACGTCGAGATCCTCCTCGAACTCGACACCGTATAGCTCGCCGACGTCCTCGATCGGCAGCCGTGCCGAAACCCGGAAGTTCTTGCCGCCCAGGTCTTCTATCGGGGCGACCTCGTCGGTGTCGTACTCGTCGGCGATCTCGCCGACGATCTCCTCCAGCACGTCCTCGATCGTGACGAGCCCGGCGATCGCCCCGTATTCGTCGACGAGCAGCGCCATGTGGTTGCGGTCGCGCTGCATCTCCCGCAGCAGAGCGTCCAACGGCTTGGAATCCGGCACGAACACCGCAGGCCGCATCACTTCGGTGACTTTGGTGTCGCGGCCGCCGTGGACGGAGTAATAGGTCTGCTGAACAAGGTCTTTGAGGTAGACGACGCCGACGACGTCGTCGACGTTCTCCCCGATCACCGGGATGCGGGAGTGCCCGCTGCGCACGGCCAGCGAGGTGGCCTGCCCCGCGTTCTTGTCGCTTTCGATCCACACCATCTCGGTGCGCGGCACCATCACCTCACGGGCCGGGGTGTCGCCCAGCTCGAACACCGACTGGATCATCCGGCGTTCGGCGTCGGCCACCACGCCCCGCTGCTGCGCCAGGTCCACCACCTCGCGCAGCTCGATCTCCGACGCGAACGGCCCGTTGCGAAAGCCCCGGCCGGGGGTCAGCGCATTGCCCAGCAACACCAGCAGCCGGCTGATCGGGGTCAGCAGCACCGAAATGGCTTGCAGCGGAACAGCTGAGGCCAGCGCGATCGAGTAGGCATGCTGGCGCCCGAGGGTGCGCGGGCCGACACCGATCGCGACGAAGCTGATAACCACCATCAGCGCTGCGGCCACCACCAGCCCCCACTTGAGGCCGAGGTCGTCCCACAGGAAAGCCACCAGCAGCACGGTGGCGGCCGCCTCGCAGGTAATACGCAGCAGCACAATCAGATTGATGTAGCGCGGCCGCTCGGTCATCACGCGGGCCAGGCGGACGGCGCCGGGGCGCTCGTCGCGCACCAGCTCTTCGACGCGGGCCATCGACACCGTGCTGAGTGCGGCATCGATGGCCGCGAACAACCCGCCGAGGGCGATCAGCACGATCGCGCCCACCAGCGCGCTGATGCCGGTCACGATTCGTCGAAGTACCGCGACTTGTCCAGCAGCCGACGGTCCCTCTCGCTCTGGCGGTCCTGCTGGTACGCCACCACCTGCTCGGCGACCCATTCTTCGAGCAGTTGACGCTGCAGCGCGAACATCTCCTTCTCTTCGGCGGGCTCGCCGTGGTCGAAGCCGAGGAGATGCAGCACGCCGTGGATGGTGAGCAAGGCCAGCTCGTGTCCCAGCGAATGTCCGGCCACAGCGGCCTGTTCGGCGGCGAACTCGGGACACAGCACGATGTCGCCCAGCACCGCGGGGCCGGGCTCGGGCGCATCGGGACGGCCACCGGGCTCCAGCTCGTCCATCGGGAAGCTCATCACGTCGGTGGGGCCGGGCAGATCCATCCACCGCATGTGCAGGTCGGCCATCGAATTGCTGTCCAGCAGGACCATCGACAGCTCGGCGGCCGGGTTGACGTTCAACTTGCCGATGACGAACCGGGCGACGCTGATCAGCTCCTCCTCGGAGACGTCCAGCCCGGACTCGTTGGCGACTTCGATGGACATCAGCGCGTCCGGTGGGAGCGCCGCTGCGCCCGATTCATCGACAGCGACGGCTGCTCGGCGCGGGCGTAGGCGTCGACGATCTCGGACACCAGCCGGTGCCGCACCACGTCGGCACTGGTCAACTCGGCGACGTGGATGTCGTCGATGCCGTCGAGGATATCGACGGCGGCCCGCAACCCCGACGTCGCCCCGCCAGGCAGGTCAA
Organism: uncultured Actinomycetota bacterium; assembly: GCA_963775205.1. GTDB lineage: Bacteria > Actinomycetota > Actinomycetes > Mycobacteriales > Mycobacteriaceae > Mycobacterium. The sequence continues at coordinate 89,034 of CAVZHV010000004.1, forward strand.
TCTGGGTAACATCGCCTGTGACAACGATTTTCGAGCCGAACCCGAGCCGGGTGAGAAACATCTTCATCTGCTCGGCGGTGGTGTTCTGCGCTTCGTCGAGGATGATGAACGCATCATTCAAGGTCCGGCCCCGCATGTACCCGAGCGGCGCCACCTCGATCACCCCGGCGCTCATCAGCTTCGGGATGACCTCGGGATCCATCATGTCGTGCAGCGCGTCGTACAACGGCCGCAGGTACGGGTCGATCTTCTCGCTCAGCGTGCCGGGCAGAAACCCAAGGCGCTCACCGGCTTCCACCGCTGGCCGGGTCAGGATGATCCGGTTGACCTGCTTGGTCTGTAAAGCATTGACCGCCTTGGCCATTGCCAGATACGTCTTGCCGGTGCCGGCTGGGCCGATGGCGAACACGATCGTGTTCGCGTCGATCGCGTCGACATAGCGCTTCTGGTTGAGCGTCTTGGGCCGAATTGTCTTGCCCCGCCTGGACAGAATGTCGAGGCTGAGCACCTCGGCGGGCGACTCGTTGGCGTCGCCGGTCAGCATCGCGATGCTGTGGCGCACCACTTCGGGAGTCAGGGTCTGGCCGCCGGCCACCAACGCGATCAGCTCGGTGACCACCCGCTCAGCCAGCGCGACGTCAGCGGGCGAGCCGGACAGGTTGACGGTGTTTCCGCGTGCGTGCAGCTCCGCGGAAAGCATGCGTTCCATTGCGCGGAGGTTTTCGTCGGCGGAACCGAGCAGGCCCACGATGAGATCGGGCGGAACATCGATGCTGCTTCGAACGGTCGGGGCAGCGCTTGTCTCGCGGGGGGTCACGTGGTTACCAGAGCCTGCTTTCTTTCGTTGCCAACAAAGACCCAGTCTACCGCCGCGGCCGACATCAGCCCAGACCATCGCCATGCCAGCGCCCTGTCAGGACACCCAGCGCGCCCAGGGCCACCGTCGCTGCGGTGGCCGTGCGCAGCACCGTCGGGCCCAGCCGCACCGCTACCGCACCCGCGGCGGTCAGTGCATCGAGCTCGTCGTCGGTGATCCCACCCTCGGGACCGACGACGATGGCGATCGAATCAGCCTGTGTCACATGCTTTTCCGACAGCACTTCGGAAGCCGACTCGTGCAGCACCAGCGCCGTATGGTCATCGATCCGACGAACCAGTTCGGCCGTCGACACCGGACCGCTGACCGACGGGATGTACGCCCGCCGCGACTGCCGGGCTGCGGCCACGGCCACTGCCCGCCATCGCCGCAACCCCTTCTCGGCACGCGCGCCGTCCCAGCGGGCCACGCATCTGGCCGCCTGCCACGCGATGAACTCGTCGGCGCCGGCCTCGGTGGCCGATTCGATCGCCTGCTCCGACCGCTCTGACTTCGGTAACGCCTGCACCACCGTGACCGACGGCGTCGCGGCCGGCACGCTCCACCGACTCAGTACGCGTGCGCGAAGTGCGCCGCGGTCGACGTCGGAGACCTCGCATGACGCCAGGTGCCCGGCACCGTCGCCGAGCATCAGCTCGCTCCCCCCGCCGGATTCGCCGCACGGTGGCGGCATGGAATCCCTCGTCGCCGGAGACCGTCGCGACCCCGCCCTCGGCGGGCAGCGTTTCGACGTAGAACAGCGGGGCGGTCAACCTCAGCGACCGGTGAACGTCTCGCGCAGTCGACTGAAGAATCCGCCACCACCTGCGGCGGAGGAGGTCGACTTCACCTCCGCCACCTCGTCGCGGTGTTCCTTCAGCTCGCGCAGCAACTCGGCGTCGCGGTGGTCCAGCCGGGTCGGCACCATCACCTCGACGTGCACGTGCAGATCACCGCGTGCCCCCGTGCGAAGATGCGGCATCCCATGCCCGCGCAGCGGAACAACCGAACCCGGTTGCGTCCCAGGCGGAATCGTGACCTCGGTAGGTCCGTCCAGGATCGCGTCGATGGTCACGTTGGTGCCCAGCGCGGCGTCGACCATCGGCACCGACACCGTGCAGTGCAGATCGTCGCCGTCGCGGATGAACACGTCGTGCCGCTGCTCGTGCACCTCGACGTAGAGGTCGCCGGCGGGGCCGCCTCCCGGTCCGACCTCGCCCTGTGCGGCCAGCCGAACCCGCATCCCTTCGCCGACCCCGGCGGGAATCTTGACGCTGATCTCGCGGCGCGCCCGCACCCGTCCGTCTCCGCCGCAGCGGTAGCACGGGTCGGGGATGACCTCGCCGACACCCCGGCACGTCGGGCACGGCCGTGACGTCATCACCTGGCCGAGCAGTGAGCGCTGCACACTCTGCACCTCGCCCCGCCCGCCGCAGGTGTCGCAGCGCACCGGGCTGGAGTTGTCGTTGGTGCCCTTGCCCTGGCACTTGTCGCAGAGCACGGCGGTGTCGACGGTGACCTGCTTGGTCACCCCGGTCGCGCACTCCTCGAGGTCGAGCCGCATGCGCAGCAGCGAGTCGGCGCCGGGACGCACCCGTCCGATCGGCCCGCGCGACGCCGCTCCACCACCGAAGAAGGCCTCGAACACGTCGCCTAGCCCACCGAAACCGGCGGCGAAGCCGTTGCCGGCCGCGGCGTTTTCCATCGGGTCGCCGCCCAAGTCGACGATGCGCCGCTTCTCGGGGTCGCTGAGCACCTCGTAGGCGACGCTGATCTCCTTGAATTTGGCCTGCGCCCCTTCGTCGGGGTTCACGTCGGGATGAAGCTCACGGGCCAACTTCCGGTAGGCGCGCTTGATCTCCGCGTCACTGGCGTTTCTGCTCACCCCGAGCAGCGCGTAGTAGTCCCGTGCCACGGTTCCCTTTCCTGCTACCTACGACCTAAGACTTCCCCGATGTACATGGCAACCGCAGCGACACTAGCGATAGTTCCCGGATAGTCCATTCGAGTGGGGCCCAGCACACCCATGCCGCCGTACACGAGTCCGTCGGCGCCGTAGGTGGTGCTGACCACCGAGGTGGAGGCCATCTCTTCGACCTCGGTCTCGTGGCCGATCCGCACGGTCACCCTGCCGGCCTCCTGCTGCGCCTGGAGCAGTCGCAGCACGACCACCTGCTCTTCGAGCGCCTCGAGGATCGGCCGCAGCGAACCGCCGAAGTCGGCGGTGTTGCGGGTCAGGTTGGCGGTGCCGCCGAGCAGCAGCCGGTCTTCGGCGTGCTCGACCAGCGACTCCAGCAGGACGGTGGCGGACCTGCCCACGGCGTCGCCCAGCGTGCCCTGCGGGCCCATTTCGGACGCCAGGTCGGCCACCGCCGCCGACGCCGCCGACAGGCGCTTGCCGTCGAGTGCCTGCCCGAGCATGTCGCGCAGCTGGCTGAGCTGGTGCTCGTCGATGACGTCGCCGAGCTCGACGATGCGCTGGTCGACACGACCGGAGTCGGTGATCACCACGAGCAGCAGCCGCGCCGGCGTCAGCGCCACCACCTCGACGTGACGCACGGTCGACGACGACAGCGTCGGGTATTGCACGACCGCGACTTGCCGGGTCAGCTGCGCGAGCAGGCGCACCGCGCGACGCAGCACGTCGTCAAGGTCGACGCCGGATTCCAGGAAGCCCTGGATGGCGCGCCGCTCCGCGGTCGACAGAGGCTTGACGTCGTCGAGGCGGTCGACGAACTCGCGGTAGCCCTTCTCGGTGGGGATGCGGCCGGAGCTGGTGTGGGGCTGCGTGATGTAGCCCTCGGCCTCGAGGACGGCCATGTCGTTGCGCACGGTGGCGCTGGATACGCCGAGGTTGTGCCGCTCGACCAACGTCTTCGATCCGATCGGCTCTTTGGTGGCGACGAAGTCGGCGACGATCGCATGCAACACCTCGAACCGACGGTCTTCGGCATGTCCCATTGTCGATTCACCTCCCGCTCGACCCATTTTACGGTGATCACGTGCGCCGATACGCAGCGAGCGCGCCACCGTCTGACGTTTGCGCCGAATACGACTACCCTCACCAATCATGGTGAGCGCGGATGATCTTTAAGGGCGTTCGCGACGGCAAGCCGTATCCCGATCACGGATTGTCCTACCGCGACTGGGCTCAGATTCCCCCGCGGCAGATCCGCCTCGACGAATTGGTCACTACCACGACGGTGCTCGCGCTCGACCGGCTGCTGTCCGAGGACTCGACCTTCTACGGGGACCTCTTCCCGCATGCGGTGAAGTGGAGGGGCGTGGTGTACCTCGAGGACGGCCTGCACCGAGCGGTGCGCTCTGCGCTGCGAAACCGCGTGGTGTTGCATGCGCGACTGCTCGACATGGACGAAATGCAGGCACAGCAGGCGCGGCAGGCCTAGCTTTTTGGGCGCCGAAACTACGCCTTATGACGGATTTCGGCCGATTTCCATCAAAAACCGTAGTCTCGGCGAACTAGACGGTATGAGGGGCTGGGGCCTCGCTCACATGTGAACGTGGGTTGCCGACAGGAATTGGGTCCTGGCCGGTAGAGCCACAAGATGTGGGAGGCCCCAGTGAAGGTTCAGCGTACGAGCCATTCTGACCTGGCGGTCGCCCTATGGCGATGAAAATTGTGTGGTGGTCGCCTGTCGACGCCGTCTGACACTGTGGTCCTGCGAGGCCGTGTATCGAGCCGGGCGTCGGATGCCGCTTTTGGGCCCTTCACTGTTGCCGCTAAGTCGAGCACGAGGATCAGAATCGTTGTCCCCCATGCGATATCCGCAGGCGGCCACACCCCGAGATGAACAGGTGTGAGTGTGCAATAAGGAGATGACGGCGATGTTGGCGGAATCGCATGATGAGGAGCAGATCATTGCCAGGGTGGCGGCCCTGGACATTGGTAAGGCGGAGTTGGTGTGCTGTGTGCGGGTGCCGGCACCGGCAGGCGGTAGACGGCGGTTGCAGGAGGTGTCGACCCACTCGACGATGTCGAAGTCGCTCACTGAGCTGGCCAATCGGCTGGTCGAGATGCGCGTCCAACGGGTGGTGATGGAGGCGACGTCGTCGTACTGGAAGCCCGTGTTCTACCTATTGGAGGCGCACGGGTTGGACCCGTGGTTAGTCAACGCCCGCGATGTCAAACATCTGCCCGGTCGACCGAAAACCGATGTGCTGGATGCTGTGTGGTTGTGCAAGGTTGCTGAGAGGCAGATGCTGCGGCCCAGTTTTGTGCCTCCGTGGCCGATCCGGCGGCTGCGGGATCTGACCCGCTATCGCACCGATCTGGTGGCCGCGCGCACCGCCGAAAAGAACCGTGTCGAGAAGCTTCTGGAGGATGCCTGCATCAAACTGTCGGTCGTGGCCTCCGACATCTTCGGGGTGTCCGGGCGGGCGATGCTGGCAGCACTGGTCGCCGGTGAGCGTGACCCGAAGGTGCTTGCCCAGCTGGCGCGAGCGCGGATGCGCGGCAAGATTGATCTGCTTGAGCAGGCCTTCGACGGACATTTCGCCGATCACCACGGATTCTTGCTCTCGCGGATGTTGTCGCGGATCGAGGCACTCGACGCCGACATCGCCGCAGTCGATACCCAGATCGAGGCGCAGCTGGCCCCTTTCGCCGACGCGGCGGCCCATCTCGATGAGATCCCCGGCATCGGACCGGTAGCCGCGGCCGCCATCATCGCCGAGATCGGTGTCGATATGTCGCGGTTCCCGACCGCGGGGCACCTGTGCTCGTGGGCGAAGTTCGCCCCGGGCATCAACTCCTCGGCGGGCAAGACGAAACGCAGCGCTTCGTCGGGGCACGGCAGCCCATACCTGGCGCGCGTCTTGGGAGAGGCCGCCGTCGGCACCAGCAAGACGAACACGTTCTTGGCTGCCCGGTACCGGCGCATCGCCAGACGTCGTGGTCAACCCCGGGCGGTGGTCGCCGTCGGTCGCTCCATCCTGGTGATCATCTGGCACCTGCTGAAAGACCCAGACGCTCGCTACCACGATCTGGGCGCCGATCACTACTCCCGACATGTCGATTCCTCTACCAAGAAGCGCAGTCACATTCGACAACTCGAAGCCCTCGGCTACACGGTCACACTCACTCCCGCCGCCTGAACCCACGTGGCACACCGAGGTCAACTCACCGTAATTTTCGGATCAGTGTTGGGTTGGATGTGCACGCGCGTTCGGTACTCGGATGTGCTTTGGATGGGGACACCGGCGAGGTGTTCCAACGACGGTTGACCCCCGATCACGGGGAAATCGTGGCCTGGTTGGGTGATCTCCCCGGCCCGGTAGCGGTGACCTACGAGGCCGGCCCGACCGGGTTCGGGTTGGCTCGGGCATTAACCGCGGCTGGGATCAGTTGTGAGGTGGCCGCACCGTCGAAGTTGATCCGTCCAGCCGGGGACCGGGTCAAGACCGATGCCCGCGATGCCGCGCATCTGGCCCGGCTCCTGCATTTGGGGCAGATCACCGCGGTGACGGTCCCCACCGCCTCGCAGGAAGCCGCACGTGATCTGGTGCGGGCTCGCGAGGACTGCCGCGGAGATCTGATGACCGCACGGCATCGAGTCTCGAAACTGCTTCTACGGCACGGGATTGTCTACTTCGGCGGAAACGCCTGGACCACCCGACACGAAGCGTGGTTACGTACCCAGCGGTTCGACAACCCCGCACTGCAGCTGAGCTACGAGGCGGCTTTCGACGCGACACTGGCCTGCCTGGACCGACGTAATCGCCTCGATGACGCCATCACGGAGTTGGCTGCCGACAGTGAGTTCACCCCGGTGGTGCACCGGTTGGGCTGCATTCGCGGGATCGCGACGTTGACTGCCTTCGGGTTGGCCGTCGAGATCGGCGACTGGCACCGGTTGACCGGCCGCTCCATCGGCGCCTACGTCGGTCTGGTGCCCAGCGAGTACTCCTCAGGCGAGGCCCGTAGCCAGGGTGGGGTGACCAAGACCGGCAACGGACACGTCCGTCGCTTGCTGGTCGAAGCGGCCTGGCACCACCGGACCCAGTACCGGCCCGGAGCCGAGATGCGGCGCCGCTGGGATCTGGCCTGCCCGGCAGCCCGAGCCCGTGGGCAAGCCGCCAACCGGCGTCTACACGCCCGTTGGAGCGCGTTCGATGCCCGCAAGAAGCGCCCGGTGATCGCCAACGTGGCGATAGCCCGCGAGCTGGCCGGATGGTGTTGGTCACTGGCGATCATGCCGGACTAACCACCCACAAGTGTCCAGATGACCACACGCTGACGGGGCGGCAAGCGTCCTGGAGTGATCCGCGATTCGGCTATGAGCAATCACGTTGTCACACAACGGATGACGCTCGACTCTAGACCCGCTGGTTAGCTCCGATTCGAAGGTCCGTCCTGCGGTAACCAACCCGCGCATTTCAGACTGACACGCGTCGACACGACACGCTCGACCCGAACAGCGACTCATCTGGCCAAAAGGAAGCGGCGGCCGCGACGACGGTTGCGGCCGCCGCTTCACCCTGCCCCTTGACAAGCCGGGCTCACATATCAGCCGAGCAGGGTCCGCACGATTCCGTCGGCCAGTAGGCGGCCGCGGTCGGTGAGCACCAGGCGGTCGGCGTGGCGGAGCAAGAGCCCGTCGGCGATCACCTTGTCAGCGCGCCGCATCTCCGCGTCGCCCAGCGCCGCGACGGGCAGCCCGCTGCGCAGCCGGACCGACAGCATCACGGCCTCGGTGTGCTGCTCGGCCGCGCCGAGTTCCTCCGACCCCGCGACCGGCAAGCGCCCTTCGGCCAAGGCCCCCGCATATGCGTTGGGGTGCTTGACATTCCACCACCGCGTCGAGCCGACGAACCCGTGGGCGCCGGGTCCCGCCCCCCACCACTGGCCGCCGTTCCAGTAGCCCATGTTGTGGCGGCATTCCCCGCCCGGATCGGCTCCAGTTCGAGACTTCGTACCAGTCGAACCCGGCGTCGCTCAGCCGAGCATCTAGCAGTTCGTAGCGGCGCGCGAGCACGTCGTCGTCGGGCAGGTGGACCTCGCCGCGGCGCGCTCGCCGGGCCATCGCGGTGCCGTCTTCGACCACCAGCGCGTACGCCGACACGTGGTCCACGCCCGCACCGACCGCCGCGTCGACCGAGCGCCGCAGATCGTCGTCGCTCTCCCCCGGCGTGCCGTAGATCAAGTCGAGGTTCACGTGGTCGAAACCCGGCGGCGAGCGCCTCCCGGGCGGCGGCCGCGGCACGTCCGGGCGAGTGAACGCGGTCCAGCACCGACAGCACGTGTGGCGCTGTCGACTGCATGCCGAGCGAGATCCGCGTGTAGCCGGCGGCCGCAGCGCGTCGAACAGCTCTGGCGACGTCGACTCCGGGTTGGCCTCGGTGGTCACCTCGGCGTCTGGCGCCAGCTCGAAGGTTTTCCCGCACCGCGTCGAGCACCGCTGCGAGGCCGTTCGGCGCCGAGCAGCGACGGGGTGCCGCCGCCGACGAACACGGTGTCGACCGGTCGCGTTCACCTGCTGCGGCCGCCAGTCGCAGCTCGGTGCGCAGGGCGTCCAGCCAGCCATCGGGGTTGGCGCCGCCCAGTTCGGCGGGCGTGTAGGTGTTGAAGTCGCAGTAACCGCACCGGGTCGCGCAGAACGGCACGTGCACGTACATGCCGAACTGCCGGCCCGGCGTTCTCGTCATCCCCCGAGTCTGCCCGTCCGCCGTGCCGGACGGCCGGTACGCCAGCGACCACTTCTGCTCACCCTGAGCGCAAATCTGGGCCGGTTAGGGCATATGCAGTCGCACATGGCACAATGGCCCACGTGACCGCCGCCAGCCTCCACCTCAACGTCTCGTTGGTGGCGCGGCGGCATGTCGATTTCAAGCGCGTCTGTAGCTGTTGCTGTCTGCCTTGACGTCGTAGACCCGCCCACTGAACTTCCAGCTGGCCGCCGGATCTGCGCCGCCGGCCAGCACACCGGTGTATTGCGCGTTCCGAACGCCGGCTCTGACCAGGAGCCACCGGAGATGACACAGGCCACCCCCCGGCCCGCCAAGACCAAAAGCGAGGGCCAATGGGCGCTCGGCGACCACGAGCCGCTCAATCCCAACGAACAGAGCAAGAAGGACGACGACCCGCTCAACGTCCGGTCGCGCATCGAAGGCATCTACGCCCAGAACGGCTTCGACAGCATCGACAAGAGCGACCTGCGCGGCCGGTTCCGCTGGTGGGGCCTCTACACCCAGCGCGAGCAGGGCTACGACGGCACCTGGACCGGCGACGAGAACACCGATCTGATCGAAGCCAAGTACTTCATGATGCGGGTGCGCTGCGACGGCGGCGCGCTGAGCGTCGAGCAGCTACGCACGCTCGGTGAGATCTCCACCGAGTTCGGGCGCGACACCGCCGACATCTCCGACCGCGAGAACGTGCAGTACCACTGGATCCGCATCGAGGACGTGCCGGAGATCTGGCGCCGGCTGGAAGCCGTCGGGCTGCAGACCACCGAGGCGTGCGGCGACTGCCCACGCGTGGTGCTGGGCTCGCCGCTGGCCGGCGAGTCGCTCGAAGAGGTCCTCGACGCCAGCCCGGCGATCGACGAGATCGTGCGGCGCTACATCGGCAAGCCCGAGTACTCCAACCTCCCGCGCAAGTACAAGACCGCGATCTCCGGTCTGCAGGATGTCTGCCACGAGGTCAACGACGTCGCGTTCATCGGCGTCAACCACCCCGAGCACGGCCCCGGATTGGACGTGTGGGTGGGCGGTGGCCTGTCCACCAACCCGATGCTGGGCCAGCGCCTCGGCGCGTGGGTGCCGCTGGACGAGGTTCCCGACGTCTGGGAGGCGGTCACGTCGGCGTTCCGCGACTACGGCTATCGGCGGCTGCGGTCCAAGGCCCGGCTGAAGTTCCTGATCAAGGACTGGGGCGTCGAAAAGTTCCGGCAGGTCGTCGAAACCGAGTACCTCAAACGCCCGCTGATCGACGGCCCCGCCCCCGAGCCCGTGCCGCACCCGATCGATCACGTCGGCGTGCAGCGGCTGAAGAACGGGCGCAACGCGGTCGGCGTGGCCCCGGTCGCCGGCCGCGTGTCGGGCTCGATCCTGTCCAAGGTCGCCGACATCGCGGCGGCCGCCGGCTCCGATCGGGTGCGGTTCACGCCGTACCAGAAGCTGATCGTCCTGGACGTGCCCGACGACAAGCTCGACGAGGTGGTCAGCAGTCTCGAAGCCCTCGGCCTACCGGCGCAACCGTCACACTGGCGGCGAAACCTGATGGCCTGCACGGGAATTGAGTTCTGCAAGCTGTCGTTCGCCGAAACCCGGGTGCGCGCACAGGGTTTGGTGCCGGATCTGGAGAAGCGGCTCGAGGACATCAACGCCCAGCTCGACGTGCCCATCACCATCAACATCAACGGTTGCCCCAACTCGTGCGCGCGCATCCAGGTCGCCGACATCGGGTTCAAGGGACAGATGGTCGACGACGGCGACGGGCCCATCGAGGGATTTCAGGTGCACCTCGGCGGAAGCCTGGGGTTGGACAGCGGCTTCGGTCGCAAGCTGCGCCAGCACAAAGTGCTCAGCGGTGAGCTCGGCGACTACATCGAACGGGTGGTGCGCAACTTCGTGAAACAAAGAACCGACGGGGAGCGTTTCGCGACATGGGCCCTGCGAGCGGACGAGGCAGATTTGCGATGACTGCGATGACAACGGAGAGCGACCTACGGGAACTGGCCGAGCGCGGTGCCGAGGAGCTCGACGGCGCTGACGCAATCGACCTGCTGCGCTGGGTCGACGAGAACTTCCGCGGCGAATACGTGGTGGCCTCCAACATGCAGGACGCGGTGCTCATCGACATGGCCGCCAAGATCCGGCCCGGTGTCGACGTGCTGTTCCTGGACACCGGCTATCACTTCGCCGAGACCATCGGCACCCGCGACGCGGTCACCGACGTCTACGACGTGAACGTGGTCAACGTCGCCCCCGAGCACTCGCGTCGAACAACAGGACGCGCTGCTGGGCAAGAACCTGTTCTCCCGCAACCCCAACGAATGCTGCCGGCTGCGCAAGGTCGCCCCGCTGAGCAAGGCGCTGCGCGGCTACTCGGCGTGGGTCACCGGCCTGCGACGGGTCGAGGCGCCGACGCGCGCGAACGCGCCGTTGGTCAGTTTCGACGCGGCTTTCGGCCTGGTGAAGGTCAACCCGCTCGCCACCTGGACCGACCAGGACATGCAGGACTACATCGACGCGCACAGCGTGCTCGTCAATCCCCTTGTGTTCGACGGCTATCCGTCGATCGGCTGCGCGCCGTGCACCGCGAAACCGCTGGACGGCGCCGATCCGCGCAGCGGGCGGTGGCAGGGCCTGGGCAAGATCGAGTGCGGCCTGCACACGTCATGACCTCGATGAGCCCGCGATCGCTCGTTCTCACCGCACACGGCAGCGCCGACCCGCGTGCCGCGGTGAACACACACGCGGTCGCTGACGAGATCCGCAGGCAGCGGCCAAGTCTCGACGTGCGAGTCGCGTTCTGCGAACAGTCGACGCCGAACCTGCGCGACGTGGTGGCCGACGTGCGCGCCCCCTCGGTGGTGACGCCGCTTCTGCTCGCCGACGCGTATCACGCACGGGTGGACATTCCGGCGCTGATCGCCGAATCCGGTGCGGTCGCAGGCAGATGTACTCGGCGAGGACGAGCGGTTGGTCAACGTGCTGCGCCAGCGGGTGCGCTCGCTGGGAATTTCACGGCGCGATCCCGGTGTCGGCGTGGCCGTCGTCGCGGTCGGGTCGTCACGGGCGCACGCCAACACCCGCACGGCCGCCGTCGCACCGGCTCTGGCCGCCGGCACCCGCTGGGCCGGCGCCGTCACCGCCTTCGCCACCGGCCCGAATCCCACGCTTGCCGAGGCGACAGAACGGTTGCGGGCGATGGGTGCTCGCCGACTGGTCATCGCGCCGTGGTTCCTCGCGCACGGACGAATCACCGACCGGGTTGCCGAACATGCCGCCTCACAAGGTATTTCGATGGCCGAGCCGCTGGGTGCGCATCCGCTGGTGGCCGCGACGGTGCTCGACCGGTTCGATTCAGCGGTCGCCGAAGCGCACCGGCTCGCGGCCTAAGAACTCGGGGCGGGCTCCAGCTCTTCGGAGTCGGGCAACTGCGCGTTGCCGGCGATCGGCGGCACCCGCGTGGCGCGTACGTACACGATGTCGCCTTCCTTCAGCGCCAGCGCCTCGGCGTCACCGCGGGTGATCTGCGCGGTGAACGGCGCACCGGTTGCCGCAGCGGTGAGCTCCACCCGCACCTCGAACCCGAGGTAGACGATCCGGTGGATGGTCGCGCGCACCACCCCGATGCTTTCGGCGGTTCCGTCGCTGGTGGCCACCGCCATCTCCGGATTACGACCCACCCGAATGTCGTGGGGCCGCACCAGGATTCCGTTCAGCGACGAAACCGTACCCAGGAACGACATGACGAAACCGTTGGCCGGCTGGTCGTAGACATCGGTGGGCGAGCCCACCTGCTCGATGCGGCCCTTGTTCAACACCGCGATGCGGTCTGCCACGTCCAGCGCCTCGGACTGGTCGTGTGTCACCAGCACGGTGGTGACATGCACCTCGTCGTGCAGCCGCCGCAACCAGGCCCGTAGATCCTCGCGCACCTTCGCATCCAGCGCCCCGAACGGCTCGTCGAGCAGCAGCACCTGCGGGTCAACGGCCAGCGCACGCGCCAGCGCCATGCGCTGGCGCTGGCCGCCCGACAACTGGCCGGGATACCGGCGCTGAAAACCGCTGAGGCCCACCGTTTCCAGCAGCTCGTCGACCTTCGCGTTGATCTCGGCTTTGGGTCGCTTGCGGATCTTGAGGCCGAACGCGACGTTCTCGCGGACATTCATGTGCTTGAAGGCCGCGTAGTGCTGGAACACGAAGCCGATCCCCCGCTGCTGGGGCGCCACCTGAGTGACGTCATGTCCGTTGATCGTGATGGTCCCCGTGTCGGGGCGGTCCAACCCTGCGATCGCCCGCAAGAGTGTCGACTTTCCGGAGCCGCTGGGGCCCAGCAGGGCGGTCAGCGAACCCGACGGCACGCTGAAGTTGATGTCGTCCAGCGCTGCGAAGTCGCCGTAGTGCTTATTCACCCCGCGCAGGATGATGGCGTCGGTCATCTGTCTCTCTCCTCGCCCGACCTAAGCGTCCGCCCGAGCGCGCCGTGCATCCAGAATGACCTGGACGATCAGCACCAAAACCGCGACCGTCATCAGCAACGTCGAAATCGCATATGCGCCGTATTCTGCGCCACGGTTGTAGCGATCCGACACCAACAGTGTCAACGTCTGCGACGATCCCGGCAAGTTCGACGACACCATGATCACGGCGCCGTACTCGCCCAGCGTGCGTGCGATCGTCAGCACGATGCCGTACGTGAGTCCCCAACGGATCGACGGCAGCGTGATCCGCCAGAACGTCTGCCACCACCGCGACCCGAGCGTGGCGGCGGCCTCCTCCTGGTCGGTGCCGATCTCGTGCAACACCGGCTCGACTTCGCGGATGACGAACGGCAACGTCACGAAGATGCTCGCCAGCACGATCCCGGGCAGCCCGAAGATGACCTTGAACCCGAGATCGCGCTCCACGAAACCGAATACGCCGGCTGAGCCCCACAGCAGGATCAGTGCGACACCGACGACCACCGGGGACACCGCGAACGGCAGGTCGATGACCGCCTGCAGCGCACCCTTTCCGCGAAACCTGTTGCGCGCCAGAACCAAAGCGGTAGACACACCGAAGAACGCGTTGAGTGGCACCACAATCGCCACCACCAGTAGCGACAGCTGCAACGCCGAAATCGCGGCGGGCGTGGTGATCTGAGCGAAAAACGCTCCGATACCCGGAGCAAACGACCGCCACAGGATCAGCGCCACCGGCACCACCACCAGCACCACGACGTAGGCCAGCCCGATGAACCTGAGCAGGTATCTCACCGGAGGGGAAAGAGTCACTTCGCCGCCTCCTCACGCTTGGCGGCCCGTGAGCCGAAGGCCCGCAGAATGAACAGCACGACGAACGAGATGGCCAGCAGCACAATCGAGATCGCCGCCGCACCGGTTCGGTCGTCGTTCTCGATCAACGTACGGATCCACTGCGACGACACTTCGGTCTTGCCGGGCACGGCGCCGCCGATCAGGACCACAGAGCCGAACTCGCCGATCGCGCGGGAGAACGCCAGCCCGGCACCGGACAGCAGGGCGGGGGTGAGCGCCGGCAGGATGATCGTCCGGAATATCGTCCAGTTGTTCGCTCCCAGTGAGGCTGCGGCCTGTTCGGCCTCGCGGTCGACCTCCAGCAGCACCGGCTGCACCGCGCGCACCACGAACGGCAGGGTGACGAACAGCAACGCGACGCCGACGCCGTACTGAGTGTGTTGCAGATGGATGCCGACTGGGCTGTTCGGCCCGTAAAGTGCCAGCAGCACAACGCTTGCCACGATCGTGGGTAGCGCGAACGGCAGGTCGATCACCGCGTCCACGAGCCGCTTGCCCGGGAAGTCGTCACGCACCAGGACCCAGGCGACCAGCAGTCCGAACACCACGTTGATCACGGTGACGGCCGCCGAGACCGTCAGGGTGACGCGGAAAGAGTCGATCGCCGATGGCGACGTCACCGCCGTCACGAAGGCCGGCCAACCGCCCTTGGCCGACTGCCACAGGATCGCGGCCAGCGGCAGCAGCACGATCACCGAGAGCCACAGCGTCGCCACACCGACACGCAGTGACGTGGTGCCGCGAACGCCCAGCCCGCTCCACCGACCGTCCGGCCCGGGCACGCTCATCTCGGGACGGACGGCCTCCGGATTCGGGTCGACCGCTGCTGTCATCCAGTCGCCTGCTTGTAGATCTTGGTGATCGACCCGTTGTCTTTATCGAACAACGCCGAGTCCACGCTGCTCCATCCTCCGAGCTCGGCGATGGTCCAGAGCTTCTGCGACGGCGCCGGGAAGTCGTTCGCGAACTCCTGGGCCACCCCTGGGTCGACGGGACGGAAGCCGGCCTGCGCCCACAGCCGCTGGGCCTCGGCGGTGTACTGGAAGTTCTTGAACTCGGTGGCTTCCTTCAGATGCGTGCTGGTGGAAACCACCGCCAGCGGGTTTTCGATCCTGAACGTCTGCGGCGGGATGAGATGCTGGACGGGCTTGCCCTGCCGTTCGACGTTGATCGCCTCGTTCTCGTAGCTGATCAGCACGTCACCGCTGCCCTGCAGGAAGACGTCCGTGGCTTCCCGGCCCGATCCCGGCCGCAGCTTGACGTGCTGGCTGACCAGCTGCCGGACGAAGTCGAGGCCGGCCTGCTGGTCCTGGCCGCCGTTGCTCTTCGCGGCGTACGGCGCGAGCAGATTCCACTTCGCCGATCCGGAGCTCAGCGGGCTCGGGGTGATCACCTCGACGTCCGGGCGCAGCAGGTCGTCCCAGTCTTTGATGTTCTTCGGGTTGCCCTGCCGCACCACCAGCGCCACGACCGACCCGAACGGGATGCCCTTGGTCACGTCGGCGTTCCAGTCCGGCGACACCTTGTTCGCCTTCACCAGCCGGGTGATGTCGGGCTCGACCGAGAAGTTGACGATGTCGGCGGGCTTGCCGTCGACCACGGAGCGCGACTGGTCACCGGAGGACCCGTACGACGTGGTGACCGCGATGTCCTTGCCCTGCTCGGTCGCGTTGAACGCGGGGATCACCTTGCTCCAGCCGGGTTCGGGCACCGCGTAGGCGACCAACGTCAGCGTGGCGCGCGCGTTCGACGGGCCCTGGCCGCCGACGACGTCGCTGGCGCCGCCGCCGCACGCTGCGAGCACGGCCGCGGTGACGCCGAGCGCGGCTGCGCGCAGCCACAGGGCTCCGGTGATGATCGACATGGAAGACCTTTCACTGCGGGGAGAAGGGATCTGGACTACCCGCTGCTGGGAAAGGCGACCAATCAAGAAATGAGCCGATCGATGGCCACTAGCGGCGCCAAACCGTAAGCGGGCGTTGACTCATCGACAACAGTGCACGTCTGCAACAGCGCAATCACCGACGGCAATGAGTGCCAGTACATAGCACTGAATGTTGCCACGGGCCGCTTGCATGGCGGGAAGCCTAACAGAAATTGACGGGGCGCCCGATGAGCGCTTGCGCGAAGAGGAGACAGCAGCGATGGCGTAGCGCTGTCAGCGGTTCAGCAACCACACGACGACCACCAGCAGGACCAGAATCACCAGCACCAGGGTCACGCGCGACTTGGGCAACGCGCTCATCGCTCCCCCGCCTCGCCGTGCCGGACCCGCCGCAGTATCCCGATGGCCCGTCCCAGCGCCCCGTCGAGCAGCACCGCCAGCCCGAACGCCAGCGCCAGCGCCACTGGTATCACGACGATTGTCTGCAGCACGAAGCCCAGCCCGGACAGCCACAGTTCGACGCCGTCCCACCAGTTGAGGAACCCGGCCACCCGGCCAACATGCCAGAATTGCCGCGTGCCGGCCAGTGCAGACTCCACGACATGCGTGATCGCCGGCGGCGGTCCCGCCGGCATGGTGCTGGGCCTGCTGCTGGCCCGGGGCGGGGTCCCGGTGGTGGTGATGGAAAAGCACGCCGACTTCCTGCGTGACTTCCGCGGCGACACCGTGCACGCGAGCACGCTGCGGCTGCTCGACGAGCTGGGACTCGGAGCACGGTTCGAGCGACTGCCGCACCGGCTCATCGAGAACATCCGCATGGAGGTTCAGGGCGCGCCCGTCGACATCATCTTGCGGAAGCTTCCCGGCCGCCACAAGCACATCGCGCTGGTACCGCAGTGGGACTTCCTCGAACTGCTGGCCACCGCAGCCGAGGAGGAGCCGACGTTCACGCTGATGCGCAGCACGGAGGTGCTAGGGCCGCTGCTGCGCGACGGGCGGGTGGCGGGTGTGCGCTACCGCGGTGCCGATGGCGAAACCCACGAAATGCACGCCGTGCTGACGGTGGCCTGCGATGGCCGGTCCTCCACGCTGCGTTCGTCAATGTCTCTGCAGCCCAGGTCATTCGGTGCACCGATGGACATCTGGTGGTTCCGGTTGCCGCGCTACGACGACGATCCGACGGGCCTGAACGCGGTGCTGCGGTCGGGCCACGGCTGCATCGTGATCGACCGTGGCGACTACTACCAGATCGCATACGTCATTCCCAAGGGCACCGACCACGCGTTGCGCGCCGAGGGCGTCGACGCGCTGCGCCGCCAGATCACCGGGCTGATGCCGTGGCTCGGCGACCGGGTCGGCCAGCTCGCTTCGATGGACGAAGTGAAACTGCTTGACGTGCAACTGAATCGGCTGGACCGCTGGTATACCGACGGGCTGTTGCTGATCGGCGACGCCGCGCACGCCATGTCCCCGGTCGGCGGCGTCGGGATCAATCTCGCGGTCGCCGACGCGGTCGCTGCGGCGACGGCGCTGGTGGGGCCGCTGCGTCAGGGCAAGGTCGGCACCTCCACGCTGGCGCGCATCCAAGCCCGGCGGTGGTTACCGACGGCGCTGATCCAGTCAATGCAGCGGGCCATCCACGCGAGGGTGATCGCCGCCACGGTCGGCGCCGACGGAGCCGGGATGAGAGCGCCGCTACCCGTGCGGCTGGTCAGCAAGCTCCCCGCGCTCGGCGCAATCGCGGGGTACGCGGTGGCGATCGGGCCGCTGCCCGAGCACGCGCCGGCGTTCGCACGGCGTGACACTCCTGCAGTTCGGTAGACGAAAACCCCGTTCAGAGCCGATGATGAGCAAATGGTTCTGAGCGCCGAGCCTGAGCAAGAGGCACACGAGGCACCGTTCATGGACACCAGTCCTGTGCCCTACATCCAGTCCAGCTCGACGCGCAACCCGTTCCCGCCCATCGCCGACTACGGGTTTCTCTCCGACTGCGAGAACACCTGCCTGATCAGCTCCAGCGGCTCTGTCGAATGGCTCTGCGTGCCGCGGCCCGACTCCCCCAGCGTTTTCGGCGCGGTGCTGGACCGGGCTGCCGGTCATTTCCGGTTGGGCCCCTACGGCGTTTCGGTGCCCGCTGCCCGCCGCTATCTGCCGGGCAGCCTCATCATGGAGACCACCTGGCAGACGCACACCGGATGGGTGATCGTGCGTGACGCGCTCGTGATGGGCCCGTGGCATGACCTCGAGACCCGGTCGCGAACTCACCGGCGCACACCCATGGACTGGGACGCCGAGCACATCCTGCTGCGCACGGTGCGCTGCGTCAGCGGCACCGTCGAACTGGTGATGAATTGTGAACCGTCGTTTGACTATCACCGCATCAGCGGCAGCTGGGAGTATTCGGGGCCTGCCTACGGCGAGGCGATCGCGCGCGCGAAGCGCGACCCCGACTCACATCCTCAGCTGAAGCTCACCACCAACCTGCGGATCGGGCTGGAGGGCCGCGAAGCGCGGGCCCGGACGCGACTCAAGGAAGGCGACAACGTCTTCGTCGCGCTGTCCTGGTCCAAGCACCCGGCGCCGCAGACCTATGAGGAAGCCGCCGACAAGATGTGGAAGACCAGCGAGTGCTGGCGCCAGTGGATCAACATCGGCGACTTCCCCGATCACCCGTGGCGGTCGTACCTGCAGCGAAGCGCGCTGACGCTCAAGGGATTGACGTACTCGCCCACCGGCGCGCTCCTGGCCGCGGCCACCACGTCGCTGCCGGAAACCCCTCACGGAGAACGCAACTGGGACTACCGCTACGCGTGGGTGCGCGACTCCACGTTCGCGCTGTGGGGGCTGTACACGCTGGGCCTGGACCGTGAGGCCGACGACTTCTTCTCCTTCATCGCCGACGTCTCCGGGGCCAACAACGGCGAGCGCCATCCGCTGCAGGTGATGTACGCGGTCGGCGGCGAACGCACGCTGGTCGAAGAGGAACTGCACCACCTGTCCGGTTACGACGGCGCGCGGCCGGTGCGGATCGGCAACGGCGCGTACAACCAACGCCAGCATGACATTTGGGGCACGATGCTGGATTCGGTGTATTTGCACGCGAAGTCGCGCGAGCAGATTCCCGAGTCGCTGTGGCCGGTGCTGAAAAACCAAGTCGAAGAGGCGATCAAGCACTGGCGCGAACCCGACCGCGGCATCTGGGAGGTGCGCGGAGAGCCGCAGCACTTCACGTCGTCGAAGGTGATGTGCTGGGTGGCCCTGGACCGCGGCGCCAAACTCGCCGAGCTCCAAGGCGAGAAGAGCTACGCCCAGCAGTGGCGGGCGATCGCCGAGGAGATCAAGGCCGACGTGCTCAAGAACGGCGTCGACTCGCGCGGTGTGCTCACCCAGCGCTACGGCTCCGACGCGCTGGACGCATCGCTGCTGTTGGTCGTGCTGACGCGGTTCCTGCCGCCCGACGACCCGCGGGTGCGCAACACCGTGCTGGCCATCGCCGACGAGCTGACCCAGGACGGGCTGGTGTTGCGCTACCGGGTGGAGGAGACCGACGACGGCCTCACCGGCGAAGAGGGCACGTTCACGATCTGCTCGTTCTGGCTGGTGTCGGCGTTGGTGGAGATCGGTGAAACCAGCCGCGCGAAGCACCTGTGCGAGCGGCTGTTGTCGTTCGCCAGCCCGCTGCACCTGTACGCCGAGGAGATCGAGCCGCGCACCGGCCGGCACCTGGGCAACTTCCCCCAGGCGTTCACCCACTTGGCGCTGATCAACGCCGTGGTGCACGTAATCCGCGCCGAAGACGAGGGCGACAGCGCCGGGTTGTTCCTGCCGGCCAACGCCCCGATGTAGCGGGCGCTACTTGGCCTTGGCGTTCGAGACGATCTTCTCGACGAGCTGACGCCCCTGGTCGCCGACACCGTTACCGCACGCGAACGCTTCGACGATCAGGTTGGACACCACCGACATGGCGTGCTGGCACACCCAGCCGTTGCTGTCCTTCTGGTCGGCGTCGATGGAGATCATCGCCTCACTGGGATTCTGGACTCGTCCGAAGTCCCAGTCGTAGGAAGTGGAGTTGCTGCCCTGGATGGTCACGGAGGTCTGCTGGCACTTCTTCCAGCTGTCGCGTGACTTGTCGAAGAAGTTCAGCGCCTTGTCGGCGTTGGCGAACAGCACCAGCGTCTGCTCCACCCAATGCTCTTTCGAGTCGCCGGGCTCGCGAATGATCTGATCGCGCACCGCCTTCCACCCACTGCCCTCGTAAACCTGCTGCTCGGCGGCATAGAACGCACCCAGACACTCCGGCTTGTCGATGTCCTGGGAGTTGTCCACGAGGTCTTGCGTCGAGTTGCCCACCTCCAGGCCGGTGCCGCCCACGATGTCGCTGACGTCGTCGACGCTGAGCAGGATGTCGTCGAGCGACGACTCCTGCAACGGCTTGTCAGCGCCGGCCGGCGCCGGGCCCTTGACCGCCGAGCCGCTGACGTTCTGGGTACATCCGGCCAACGCGACGCCGAGGGCAACGGCGATCGCACACATCCGCGGCAGCACCGCAATGTTGCTCATGCATCATTGTTACCCGACTCGGCGCAGGACGGGGCGCCATCGTCATTTCTTCGGCTTGTCGCCGCCGGTCTCGGTGGACAGCGCGGCGACGAACGCCTCCTGCGGGACGTCGACGCGCCCGATCGTCTTCATCCGCTTCTTGCCCTCTTTCTGCTTCTCGAGCAACTTGCGTTTGCGAGTGATGTCGCCGCCGTAGCACTTGGAGAGCACGTCTTTGCGGATTGCGCGAATGTTCTCTCGCGCAATGATTTTCGAGCCGATGGCGGCCTGCACCGGCACCTCGAACTGCTGACGCGGGATCAGCTCCTTGAGCTTGGTGGTCATCTTGCGCCCGTATTCGGGCGCCTCGTCGCGGTGCACGATCGCGCTGAACGCGTCCACCGGCTCGCCCTGCAGCAGGATGTCGACCTTCACAAGCTCGGCCTCCTGCTCGCCGGCCTCCTCGTAATCCAGGCTCGCGTACCCGCGCGTGCGCGACTTCAGCGCGTCGAAGAAGTCGAAGATGATCTCGCCCAGCGGCATCGAGTAGCGCAGCTCCACCCGCTCGGGTGACAGGTAGTCCATGCCGCCCAGTTCACCGCGCCGCGACTGGCACAGTTCCATGATCGTGCCGATGAACTCGCTCGGCGCGATGATCGTGATCTTGACCACCGGCTCGTACACCGTGCGGATCTTGCCGTCCGGCCAGTCGGACGGGTTGGTCACGATCCGTTCGGACCCGTCCTCTTGCACCACCCGGTAGACCACGTTCGGCGACGTCGAGATCAGGTCGAGGTCGAACTCGCGCTCCAGCCGTTCGCGGGTGATCTCCATGTGCAGCAGGCCCAAAAAGCCGCAGCGGAAACCGAATCCGAGCGCCACCGAGGTTTCCGGATCGTAGGTGAGCGCAGCGTCGTTGAGCTGCAACCGATCCAGCGCGTCGCGCAGGTCCGGATAGTCCGAGCCGTCGACGGGATACAGCCCCGAGTACACCATCGGCTTGGGTTCGCGGTAGCCCGTCAGCGCCTCGGTGGCGCCGTGACGCGCGGTGGTAACGGTGTCGCCGACCTTGGACTGGCGGACGTCCTTCACCCCGGTGATCAGATAACCCACCTCGCCGACGCCGAGTCCGGCGGACGGTTTGGGCTCGGGCGAGACGATCCCGACCTCGAGCAGCTCGTGGGTGGCGCCGGTGGACATCATCTTGATCCGCTCGCGCGGGACGATCCTGCCGTCGACGACGCGCACGTAGGTGACCACGCCGCGGTAGGTGTCGTAGACCGAGTCGAAGATCATCGCGCGCGTCGGCGCGTCGGGATCCCCCGTTGGCGGCGGTACCTCGTGCACCACGTGGTCAAGCAGCTCGGCGACGCCTTCCCCGGTCTTGCCCGATACGCGCAGCACGTCGCCGGGCTCGCAGCCGATGATGTGGGCGATCTCGGCGGCGTAGCGGTCCGGGTCGGCGGCCGGCAGGTCGATCTTGTTCAGGACCGGGATGATCACGAGGTCGCGGTCCAGCGCCAGATACAGGTTGGCCAGGGTCTGCGCCTCGATGCCCTGGGCCGCGTCGACCAGCAGCACGGCACCCTCGCATGCTTCCAGCGCTCGGGACACCTCGTAGGTGAAGTCGACGTGGCCGGGGGTGTCGATCAGGTGCAGGACGTGGTCTTGGCCGTCCACTTGCCAGGGCAGCCGGACGTTCTGGGCCTTGATCGTGATGCCGCGCTCGCGCTCGATGTCCATGCGATCCAGGTACTGCGCACGCATCGAGCGCTCGTCGACCACGCCGGTCAGCTGCAGCATCCGGTCGGCCAGCGTGGACTTGCCGTGGTCGATGTGGGCGATGATGCAGAAGTTCCGAATGAGCGCCGGCGCGGTGAACGTCTGGTCGGCGAAGCTGCTGATGGGAATCTCCTGGTTAACGCGTGAACGGGCTCGGCTTAAGGGTATCGGCCTCACCTATGCTCGGAACCATGGCGTCGGCTTGGAAAAGCTTGCAGCAAACGCTGCAGAAGACGTTTCAGCGGCGGCTGGAGAACCTGGTGCTCAACGAGGGCCCCAAAGTGATCTCACAGGGCCTTCGCATCGGGTTGGACGTGCTTACGCGGGGGGCGGAGCCGGTGCGTGAGATCACCGCTGGCCGGCCGGTGACCGCGAACAGCATGCCGACCGCCTACCGGGCCCGCAAGATCGTCTACTCGCCCAACCTCGACGGCCGCGCCGACCCGGGCGAGATCGTCTGGACGTGGGTGGTCTACGAGGACGACCCGTCTCAGGGCAAGGACCGACCGGTGCTCGTCGTCGGCCGCGACCGCAGCACGCTGCTGGGACTGATGCTGTCGAGCCAGGCTCACCACGCCGACGACCCGAACTGGGTCGCCATCGGCACCGGCAGCTGGGACTACGACGGCCGCGCGAGCTGGGTCCGCCTCGACCGCGTGCTCGACGTCCCGGAGGAGGGCATCCGGCGAGAAGGCGCGATCCTGGGGCGGGAGAAGTTCGAGATCGTGGCCACCCGGCTGCGCGCCGAATACTCCTGGAGCTAGCCAGCGTTAGCGCGGGTTGCGCCACATCAGCCACATGGTCGGGCCGCCGTCGGGCAGGTTGATCTCGCCGGTGACGTCGAAGCCGAACCGGCTGTAGTACGGGACCAGGTCCGGCTTGGTGGCCTCGAGGTAGGCGGGCGCGCCCTCGGCGTCGCAGCGGTCCAGCCGCGAACGCAGCAGCGCCTGGCCAAAGCCCGCCCCGCGCACGGACGGGTCGGTTCCGATGACCATGAGATACCAGTGCGGTTCCTCGGGATGGCTTTCCTTCATCGCCTCGACGACCTTCTGCGAGGCCGCCACGCGGGAGCGAAACGCCCAGATGAACGCTGGCGTCATCAGCCATTCCTCGAGACGTGTCGACTGCCAACGCCCCGGCGGGTCCCACAGCGTGGCGCCGCCGATCACGCCGTCTCGGCTCGCCACCTCGGCGCCGTCGCGGGCCAGGAAGTGCCAGCGCGTCATCGTCGCGAACATCCGCGGCAGCGCCCTGGCGCGGTCGGCGGCCTCGGGCAGCATCCACGTCATCACCGGATCGTCGTGAAACGCCCGGGCCAGGACGGCTGAAAGGGGGCGGACATCGGCCTTGCGCGCGGGCCGGACGCCGATGGTCATCCGCGGGTGATGTAAGTCTGCAGCTGCTCTCGCTCGGCGTTCAGTTCGTCCATGCGCGTCTTGACCACGTCGCCGATGCTGACGATTCCGGCCAGCCGGCCGTCCTCGATCACCGGCACGTGCCGCACCCGATTCTCGGTCATCAACCCGCTGAGGCTGTCGACGGCGTCCCGCAGCGTGCATGTCACCGAGAGGGCGGTCATGATCAGCGAGACCGGCTGCGCGAGAAGGTCGGCGCCCTGCTCGTCGAGTTGCCGCACCACGTCGCGCTCGGACACGATGCCGACCACCGAGTCGGAGTCGACGACGACCATCGCGCCGATGTTGAGTTTCGCCAGGCCGGACAGCAGTTCCGTGACCGTCGAGTCCGGGCCGATGGTGGCCACCGCCGAGCCCTTGTTCCGCAACACATCAGCGATCCGCATCGACGCCTCCGCCCAAAGTGACCTGGTTCACACCAGGCTAGGGCCAACTGCCGCGGTGCGAAAGCCTCGACTTCGTAACGGCGATATGGAATACCTGAGGACATGATCGAGGTCATCCTGCTCGGCACCGGCAGCCCCATTCCCGATCCGCAGCGGGCAGGCCCGTCGACGCTGGTGCGCGCGGGAACCCAGACGCTGCTGGTGGACTGCGGCCGGGGGGTGTTGCAGCGGGCCGCGGCCGTCGGAGTCGGCGCCAACGCGCTCAGCGCACTCTTGCTCACCCATCTGCACAGCGACCACATCGCCGACCTCGGCGACCTGCTGATCACCCGCTGGGTCACCACGTTCACACCCGACCCGCCACCACTGCCGATCATCGGGCCGCCCGGCACGGCAAGAGTCGTCGACGCGATGCTCGACGCGTTCGGCCCGGACATCAGCTACCGCATCGCCCACCATGCCGACCTCACCGCGCCGCCCGCCGTCGAAATCCAGGAAGCCACCGAGGGGGTGGTGTGGGCGCAGGACGGGGTGCGAATCCTGGTGGCGCCCACCGATCATCGGCCGGTGACGCCGACCATCGGGTTCCGGGTCGAGTTCGAGGGCGCGTCGGTGGTGCTGGCCGGCGACAGCGTGCCGTGCGAAACGCTCGACGAGCTTGCCGCGGGCGCAAATGCCTTGGTGCACACTGTGATTCGGAAAGATCTGGTGGAATCGCTACCGCAGCAGCGCGTCCGCGACATCTGCGACTACCACTCGTCGGTGGAAGAGGCGGCAGGCACGGCGGCCCGCGCCGGCGTCGACACCCTGGTGCTCACCCACTGCGTCCCCGCGGTCGCCCCCGGGCAGGAGGACGATTGGCGCGCGAAGGCGGCGTCGGTGTTCGGCGGGCGGGTCGAAATCGGCCCGGACCTGCACCGCGTCGAGGTGACCGCGCCGGCCTAAGCCAACCTGGTGATTTCCACGACGACCGCGAGATCGGTTGACCCACCGCCGGAGTAGATGCCCTTGAGCGGGGTGACGTCGGCGTAGTCGCGGCCGACGCCGACAGTGACGTACTGCTCGTTGATCTCTTTGTCGTTGGTCGGGTCGTAGTTCCACCAGCCCCCGGTCCAGGCCTGAATCCATGCGTGGCTCTGCCCGTCGACCGTCTCGCCGAGAGCCGCCTTGCGGTGCGGATGCAGATACCCGGACACGTAGCGAGCCGGAATTCCCATGCTGCGCAACAGCACCAGGGTCAGGTGGGCGAAGTCCTGACACACGCCCTTGCCCTCTCGTAATGCGTCGAGAGCCGACGAGTGCACGCCGGTGGTTCCCGCGACGTAGTCGAGTTCGCTTTGCGCCCACTCCGCCGCCGCAGTCACAGCGCCGTGCGGGTCGTGGTACTTGGTGATCCGCTCGGCGACGCGCTGAAGCCGCTTGCTTCGGGGCGTGTAATGCGTTGGGCTGAGCACTTCGTCGAACCGGTCGACGACGGCCTCGGTCTTCAACTCGTCCCAGGTGACCTTCTCCGAGGGTGGTTCCGGTTTGTCGGTCTCGACGACGGACGCCGCGGTGACTTCCAGTTCCGTGTGAGGGGCGTGCAGGTCGAACGCGGTGACCGCGGTGCCCCAGTAGTCGATGTAACGATAGGACCGGGTGGCCGGCACGGTCTCGACCCGGCTCAGGATCACGTTCTGCCGGTTGTCCGAGCGCGGCGTCAGGCGCGCCTCGTTGAACGACGCGGTGGCCGGCGACTTGTACGCATACCCCGTCGAGTGCACCACCCGAAGCCGCCACATCGCCTTAAATCTCCCCGTCCTCGATCACCAGCGCCCCGTTGCGGCCCGCGTCGCTCCATGCCACCCACGGAGCGGAGTGGAAGTACTGCAGCGCCAACGCCTCTCCGAGTTCGCGGCAGGTTCGCTGCAATCCCGCCAGCCGGTCTTCGAGGTCCTCCAAAAGAATTCCGGGACGCAGGAACTCCAACTCGCTTCGCGCCCGCCCGAGCAGGCGTTGCGTCTCCGCAGTGGCACCCAGCCGACTGTGCGGTCGATGGTCGAGTTCTTCGAGACTGTGCTCGGCCAGCCGCAACGAGTAGAACACCGAGCGCGGAAAAAGCCGGTCCAGCAACATGAATTCGACGACGCGGCTGGCGTCGAGTACCCCACGGTACGTCCGCAGATAGGTGTCGTGCGCGCCGGCCGACCGCAGCAGCGTCACCCACGCAGGCGAGTCGGCGCTGTCCCCGACGCGCGACAGCAGCAAGCGCACGGTCATGTCGACCCGTTCGATCGCGCGGCCCAGCACCAGAAACCGGTAGCCGTCGTCGCGGGACAACGTGGAGTCGGCGAGCCCGGCGAACATCGCCGCGCGGCCCTCGATGTAGGAGAAAAACTCGTGCGGGCCAAGGCGTTTCGCGGCACGCTCGCGCTCCGGCAGGGCGTTGTAAGTGGTGTTCAGGCACTCCCATAACTCTGTCGACGTGACCTCGCGCGCAGATCGCGCATTCTCGCGGGCGGCCGAGACCGCGTCGACGATCGAGCAGCCGCCCTCCAGGCCGCGGGTGAACGCCACCAGGTCGGTGAGCGACCACACGTTCAGTGGCGAGCTGGGCGGGGCCACCCCCAGCACCCGCAAGAGCACCCGGGAGGTGTGGTCTGGGTCGACGCTGGAGTCCTCCAGCAGCTGGTGCACGGTCACGTCCAAGATGCGCGCCGTGTCGTCGGCGCGTTCGACGTACCGGCCGATCCAGTACAGAGATTCGGCGTTGCGTGCCAACATGATCCGCCCCTGCTACTGCTGCTGTTGCTGCTGCTGCGACGACGTGAGCCCGGGACCCATCTCGGTCGGCGACTGCACCTGAGCATCCCGCGGAAGCTCGCGCACCACTTCCGCGGCTGCGAGCTCCCGGTCGGGCGCCGAGGCACGCGAGGCCAACACCCAGGTGTCCTTGGAGCCGCCGCCCTGGCTGGAGTTCACCACCAATGACCCCTCGGTGAGCGCGACGCGCGTCAGCCCGCCCGGCAGCACCCACACGCCCTCACCGTCGTTGACCGCGAACGGGCGCAGGTCGACGTGGCGGGGGGCGAGCCGGTCGCCGATCTGGGTCGGCACCGTGGACAGCTGCACGACGGGCTGGGCGATCCAGCCGCGGGGGTCGCTGCGGATCTTCTTCGCCGTGGCGACGAGCTCGCGCTCCGACGCGTCGGGTCCGAACACGATCCCATACCCCCCGGAACCCTCGACCGGTTTGATCACCAGCTCGTCGATGCGGTCGAGCACCTCCTCGCGTTCGTCGTCGAGCCAGCAGCGGAACGTATCGACGTTGGCCAGCAACGGCTTCTCGCCCAGGTAGTACTCGATGATGGTCGGGACATAGGTGTAGATCAGCTTGTCGTCGCCGACGCCGTTGCCGACGGCGCTGGAGATCACCACGTTGCCGGCGCGGGCGGCGTTGAGCAGGCCGGCCACGCCCAGTACCGAGTCGGGCCGGAACTGCATCGGATCCAGAAAGTCGTCGTCGATGCGCCGGTAGATGACGTCGACCTGGCGCTCGCCTTCGGTGGTGCGCATGTACACCTGGTTGTCGCGGCAGAACAGGTCGCGACCTTCGACGAGCTCGACGCCCATCTGGCGGGCCAGGAGGGAGTGCTCGAAGTACGCGGAGTTGTGGACGCCCGGCGTGAGCACCACGATCGTCGGGTCGGCCTCGTTGGTGGCGGCCGAGTTGCGCAGCGCCCGCAACAGGTGCGACGAATAGTCACCGACCGCGCGAACCTTGTTGGAGCCGAACAGGTTTGGAAAGACCCGCGCCATCGTGCGACGGTTCTCCATCACGTAGGAGACCCCGGACGGTGACCGCAGGTTGTCCTCGAGCACGCGGAAGGTGCCGTATTCCTCGCGGACCAGGTCGATACCGGCCACATGGATGCGCACGCCGTTGGGCGGGTTGATGCCGGCGGCCTCACGGTGGAAGTGCTTGCACGAGGTGACCAGCCGGCGCGGGATCAGCCCGTCGCGAAGGATGTTCTGCTCGCCGTAGATGTCGTCGAGGTAAAGCTCCAGGGCCCTGACCCGTTGGGTGATGCCGCGCTCCAGCCGGGACCATTCGGCGGCGGAGATGACGCGCGGCACCAGGTCGAGCGGAAACGGCCGCTCCTGACCGGACAGCGAGAACGTGATGCCCTGGTCGATGAACGCCCTGCCGAGCGCCTCCGAGCGGGCGGCCAGGTCGGAGGCATCCGAGGGCGCCATCTCGTCATAGATGCCCTTGTAGGGGACCCGGACGTTCCCCGCAGGGTCGAACATCTCGTCGAACGCCGACTTGTACGGGCCGCGTCGGTGGTAACCCTCGAAAATCCCGTCGAACTTCGGGCTCGTCAGGGTGCGAACGCTCACCTCCAACATGCTGCCCCACGTTGCCCGTTTTGGCAGGCCAGCGGGCCGGCTGGTAGCCTGGTCAGTCGCTGCCAGGCAGCCCCTCGACATACTCCAGAGCAGAAAACGAAGGAACTCACGCGTGGCCAACATCAAGTCGCAGGAGAAGCGCAATCGCACCAACGAGCGCCGCAGACTGCGCAACAAGTCGATGAAGTCGTCGCTTCACACGGCGATCCGCGCGTTCCGCGAGGCCGCCGAGAGCGGTGACAAGGACAAGGCCACCGAGTTGGCCAAGGCGGCCGGCCGCAAGCTGGACAAGGCCTCGAGCAAGGGTGTCATCCACAAGAACCAGGCCGCCAACCGCAAGTCGGCGCTGGCGCTGACGCTCAACAAGCTCTGACCTACCGGCGGCGCCCCACCAGTTCGGCGACGCGTCTCGTCGTCGCTTCCAGCACGTAGTCGGCGTCCGCCGCCGCGCCCTTGACGTCCGCATTCAGCGTGGCAACCAGCCGCATCGCCTCGGCGACGGACTGCGTGGACCAGCCGCGCGCCTGCCTCTGCGCCTTCTTCACTCGCCACGGCGGCATTCCCAGCTCTGCTGCCAGGCGGTACGGGTCGCCGGACAGCGGCCCGACGCGGGCGATCGTGTGCACGGCCTCGGCGAGCGCGTCGGCGAGCACCACGCGTGGTTCGCCGCGGATCATCGCCCAGCGCAGCGCCTCGACCGCGCCGGCGACGTCGCCGACGACGGCCTTGTCGGCGATGTCGAAGCCTTTCACCTCCGCCTTGCCGCTGTAGTAGCGGCGCACGGCCTTGACGTCGACGTCGCCGCCGGTGTCGGCGATCAGCTGCGAGCACGCGGCGGCGAGTTCGCGCAGGTCTGATCCGACGGCGTCGAGGATCGCGGTGACCACGTCGTCGTCGGCGTCGGCCCGGTGCGACCGGAATTCTGCGCGGACGAAGTCGGCCCGTTCGGTGGCCTTGGCGATGCGGGCGCACGGGTGGACGGCTGCGCCGAGCTTGCGCAGGTCGTCGGCGAGAGCCTTGGCGCGTCCGCCTCCGGAGTGCACGACCACCAGCACGGTGCCCGGCGGCAGGTCAGCCGCGGCCGAGGCGATCAGGGCCACCGCGTCCTTGCCGGCCTCGGCCGCAGCCTCGAGCACCACGACGCGCTCGTCGGCGAACAGCGACGGGCTGAGCAGTTCGGCGAGCTCGCTGGTGGTGACCTCC
The DNA here is from genome assembly GCA_963775205.1 of uncultured Actinomycetota bacterium. Taxonomy (GTDB): domain Bacteria; phylum Actinomycetota; class Actinomycetes; order Mycobacteriales; family Mycobacteriaceae; genus Mycobacterium. The sequence continues at coordinate 118,499 of CAVZHV010000004.1, forward strand.
CCGGCACGCAGCCTGCTCTCGGGGACGTCGGCCGTGCCGGCTTGCACCCGAGCGTCGCGCAGCACGGCGGTGATCGCGCGCTCGACGAGCAGTTCCTCGTCGCCGAGCACCAGATGCAGTCCCGGTCTAGAGCTCACCCGACGATCGTGCCATGGCCTGCCGACGCCCCAGCCGGCGTGCGATCGCCCGCCACAGCACCACCGTGCCGAGCGAAGCGCCCGCGACGAGCACCACGCCGGTCAGGTGCGAAGGCACCTGCACGGTCGCCCCGGGAACTCCGCCTGCCCAACGCGCGATGTGCAGCAGCCACCACAGCTCCGGGCCGGTGAACCGGATCAGCAGGTGCGCCGCTCCCGGCCAGATCGGCGCCAGCGCTGCAGCGGCGGTGCCCGCGACCGTGATGGGCGGGATCGCCGCAGTCGCCGCGACGTTAGCGACGATCGACACCAGGCTGACCTGGCCGCTGATCGCGGCGATCAGCGGGGCCGTCACCAGCTGCGCGGCGGTGGCCACGCACACCGCGTCGGCCACCGGTTTCGGCCAGCGCTTTTCCACAAGGCGGCGAGACCACACCGGCGCGACCACGATCAGCGCTGCCGTGGCCGAAACCGACAACGCGAACCCGAGGTCGACGGACATCTCCGGCGCCAGAACCATCAGCGCGATCACGGTCGCCGACAGCGCGGGCATTGCGTGCCGTCGGCGGTGCGTCAGCACGCCCAGCAGGCCGATCGCGCCCATCACCGCAGCGCGCAGCACGCTGGCCGACGGCAGCACCACGATGACGAACCCGACGAGCGCCAGCGCCGCCAGCGCGACAGCCACCCGCGGGCCGACGAGCCGGGCGGCCAGCAGGACCGCGCCGCAGACGATGGTCACGTTGGCGCCCGATACCGCGGTCAGGTGAGTCAGACCAGCGGCACGGAACGCCGCGACGGTTTCCGGCGGCAACGTCGACGTGTCGCCCAGCACCAGCGCCGGCAGCGCCGCGGCCTGGTCGGCGGACAGTTGTGAGCGCGCGGCATCTCCGAAGCGTCGGCGGACCGATTCGGCGGCGCGCTGGATCGGCGACGCTTCGCCGAAAGTCGGTGTGCCGCTTGCCGACAGCACGGCGACCGACAGATCGCGACGGGTCGGCCGGCCCACCACTGCCCGGAAAGCGGCGGGCCGCCCGGGGGTGAGCTCCGCGAATCCGCGGGCCGGCGCGAAAACCGTGACGCGGCCGGATGCCTCGTCGTCGCCGATGCGCCTGAGCGCCGCGCGGAACACGACGCGCCCGCCGTCGCGCACGGCTCGCGGTCGCTCGCTGGCGGTGACCGTGACGACCGCGGACCGGCCGTAGAGGGCGGTCAACGAGTGTTCGACAGTGTGAACGCGCACGGCCGCCGCCCAGCCGAATCCGGCGCCGACGACCGCGGCACCCAGAACCACCGCGGACAGCGTCGCACGCGCCTCACCGCGGCGCAGTCCCCGTCGCTGCGCTCTGCCCCCAGGGGCCTGCGGGCGCGCCGGCCCAACGCGGCGGTCGCCGCAGCGACCACGACACAGATGGCCGCGGCAACCGCGCCGGCCCGCCACACGATCGCGACAGCGGTGACCGCCCAGCAGGTCAGCGCCGACGGCACCAGCCGGACGTCCATGCTCGTCACCGAGTTCGCTCACACCCGGACCAGATTCCGCAGCTTCTCCAGGCGGGCCGGCCCGATGCCGTCGACGTCACCCAGCTGGTCGACGCTGCTGAACCGGCCGTTGGCATCACGCCACGCGACGATCGCCGCCGCGGTCACCGGGCCGATGCCCGGGAGCGTGTCCAGTTGCTCGACGGTCGCGCTGTTCAGGTCGATGGGCCCGGAGGGGGAGCCAGTGGCCGGGGCAGCCGAGCCCGACGAAGCAGGGCCGCCGGAGGACGGCGTGACGCCGCTGCCCAGTGTGGCCGGCTTACCCGGCGGCGGGGTCAGCCCGACCACTATCTGCTGCCCGTCGGCGACTCGCTGCGCCATGTTGAGCCCGATCAGGTCGGCGCCGTCGAGCGTGCCGCCGGCTGCCGCGACCGCGTCGGCGATGCGCGCGCCCGGCTGCACCGTGACCAGGCCCGGTTTGTGCACGAGCCCGACCACACTGACAACGGCCGGCTGGCCGGTATCCGCCGTCGGCGCGCTGGCGCTGTGACGGGGCGCCGAGCTCGAGACCATCTGCACCGGAGGGAGTTTCGCCGATACGACGGGCGGTGGTTTGTCCCGCATCATCGCGAACGCGGTGACCAACACTGCGATGACCGCGACCACCGCGAGCGCGAAGAGCCCGGCGCGCCCCGGGTCTGCTCTGATGCCCGCAAGCCAGCCCGGGCCGGTGTCCTCGGCTGCTGGCAGCCACCGCGACAGGGAGGTGTCCTCTTTTTCGGACTCCTCGGCTGCGTCGTCAGCCGCCGGACTGAGGCGGCGGTGAAGTCGCTCTGCGGGCAGTTCGGTGCGCATGTCGCCACCGTAGGAAGCGGCACCGACATCGTCGGCGCAAGTAGTGCGGCACCGCCTCAGTTGGGGATGGATTCGCAACTGGGGATGACTGCCGTCGCCGAGGCGGTCGTCACCATGTGTTGACGCACCGCAGAAGACAGGTGATACCCCGACGGGCTCGACGCGTCGAAGGCTGCGCGTCGAACTTGTGACGTTAGCCCCTACGAGGTTGCCCTCATCGACTCTGTTGGCTAGGGCCGAACATCTCGAGGATTAGAGGTGTCCGGCAGATGCGCCGAACCATCGAGACCCGAGAGGGGGACACGATGAACGCCAAGAGGGAACTCACCGCAGTGCTGTCGACGCTGGCCGCTGGGCTGGTGCTCGTGCTCGCCATGGTGGGCCATGCCCTGTTGGCGGCACCGGATGCGACCGCCACGCCGGGGCTGACCGACCAAGACGTCACATATGTCCAGATGCTGGAACAGGTGGGCATCACCCCTGGGGCCGGCCACACGGACTACGACCTGGCCTTGACAGGGCGCAACATCGTCAATGATGTGCGACACGGCATCTCGCCGCTCACGATCGCCAACCAGTTGTACTACGGCAACGAAGTCACCTGGTACCAGGCTAAGTTCATGGTCGTCGCGGCGCTCACCGTGTACGCCCCCGATCTGCTTCCGCCGTCGGCCGGCACGCCAGAACTCACGCCACAACCCGAGGTCATCGCCTAGCGGACGGGGTGGTCGACGGGGCTCAGCCCGCTGTTGGATACTCAGCGGCTATGACCAGACATCCTCTTCGCGTCATCCAGTGGACCACGGGGAACATCGGCCGGCGATCGCTTCACGCGATCATCGGCCGGCCCGACATGGAGTTGGTCGGCGTGTACGCGCACGGAGCCGAGAAGGTCGGCAAGGACGCGGCCGACCTGTGCGGCTGGCCAGAACCGACCGGCGTCACAGCGACCGACGACATCGATGCACTTCTGGCGCTCGAACCCGACGCATGTTGCTATAATCCGTTGTGGCCCAACATCGATGAGCTGGTACGACTGCTCGAGTCCGGCGTCAACGTGTGCTCGAGCGCGGCCTGGATCACCGGCGGCAAGCAGACACCGGAAGACCGGCATCGCATCGAGAAGGCCTGCGCGCAAGGCAAATCGACGATGTTCGGTAGCGGCGCCCATCCCGGGATCAGCAACCTGGTCGGCATGGTGCTCAGTGGCGCCTGCGAGCGTGTCGACGAGATCCGGATCACCGAGTCCGTCGACTGCTCCACGTACGAATCAGCGGGAACCCAGAAAGCCATGGGCTTCTCGCTACCTCCCGACACACCGGGCCTGGTCGACAGCGTCCGCCGCGAGAGCGAGGTGTTCGCCGAGTCGGCGGCGATGATGGCCGACGCGATGGGCGCCACCATCGACAAGATGACGTTCGACGTCACGTTCACCCCGGCCACCGACGACTCCGACCTCGGGTTCATGCAGATTCCGAAGGGCACCGTCGCCGGCGTGCACGGCTATCACCGCGGCTGGGTGGGCGACCGCAACATCGTCAGCGTCGGGTTCAACTGGATCATGGGCCACCACGTCGAACCGCCGAAACCCCTCGAGCACGGCCACGTCATACAGGTTTTCGGACTGCCCAACATGCGCACCGTGCTGCACTGCCTTCCGCCCAAGGACTGGACGGAGCCCGGATTCATGGGCCTCGGGATGATCTACACCGCAATGCCGGTGACCAACGCGGTCCCGAAAGTCGTTGCGGCACCGCCGGGAATCGTCACCCTCGCTGACCTACCACCGATCACGGGCCGGCCGGCGGTTCCGTGATTTCGACGCACACGGCCACCGCGCCGGCGCCTACGTGCACACCCAGCACCGGCCCCATGTCCGTGACCGTCGGCGGCTCGGCCGGGTGCAGGCGCGCCATCAACTCGCGCGCAACATCATTGGCGGCATCGATGTTCTCCACGTGCTGAACTGCGATGACGGCCGCCTTGTCACCCACCTCGGCGACGACGAGTTCGACCATGGCCGCCAGCGCCTTGCTGGCTGTGCGCACCCGCCGCGCGAGCACCAGCCTGCCGTCGCCGTCGATGCGCAACACCGGCTTGATCGCCAGCGCGGTGCTCAGCCACGACGCGGCCGTACCGATCCTGCCGCTGCGACGCAGGTTGTCCAACCGCTGGACGACCACGTAACCGCGCACCCGCTCGACGGCCGATAGCGCCTGCGCCTCCACCTCGTCCAGATCCGAACCCGCGGCTGCGGCCCTCGCGGCCGCCAGCACCACGAAGCCGGTCGCCATTGCGACGGACTTCGAATTCACCACTCGCACCGCGCCGCTGAACTGCCGGGCCGCTTGCTCGGCTGACGTCACCGTGGATGACAACACAGCGGAAAGGTGCACGGCCACCACCCCGGCGCCGCCGCTGTCCTGCAATGCCTGGCGATAGACATCGCCCAGCTCGGCGGGGGTGGCGCCGGCAGTCGTGGTTTTCGGCCGCGCGTGGATGTCGTCCGGGATGGCATCAACGCCGTCGCGGAAGTCTTCGCCGTCGCACAGGATGTGCAGCGGCACCTGGCGTATCCCCCAGCGCAAAAGGTCCTTCTCGCACAGCCGCGCCCCGGAATCGGTTACGACGACGACGGCCACCGCACACCCGCTTCCGCCAACGCCTTCAGCATGAGCTCGGCCACGGCGTGGTGCGCCTCGAAGTTCCAGTGGATGCCGTCGGGGTTTCCCCGTCCGCCCATGACATGCTCGGCGACAGCGGCCTTCAAGTCGACAAGCGGAACGCCTTGCTGCTCAGCCCATTCGGTGATCGCGACCACGGTGGGTTCCCGGCCATGGTGGGCCCGCCCGTAAGTGTCCGCGATGTGCACCGACGGCAGCGACGCGACGATCGGAATACCCGGCCGGTTGAAGTCCACGGCGCTACGGGTCATCTCGAGGTACTCGACCGAAAGGCGCGGCGGCAGCGCCGCCCGCGCGATCGGTGAAAGCTTCGGCTGCAGCCAGCAGTACCCATCGCGCACCCAGCGGCGCAGCCGCGCGGGGCGCACATAGCGGATCGACTCACGTAGTGCGGTCGGCAGCGGCGACGGCAGCGAGTCCATGCCGCTGGTCGCGAAGATCACCGCCCCCGCGCGCGGCAGCGCCGCCCACGCCCGGGGATCCTGGGTGGCGGCCCACCAGACGTCGCGGCATGTCCACCCGATGCGGCCGATCAGCTCGACATCCCAACCCAGTTGCGCACCAACGAGATTGGGCCAGATGCGCGGATCGTCGGCAGGCAGTCCGCCGGTGGGTCCGTAGTAGGCCAGCGAGTCGGCGAAGATCAGCAGCGTGGGCCGCGTCGGCTCAGAGGACATCGCCGGCGACCTGGGCAGAGGCGTTCCACACGTCCAGCCGCCAGCGGATGTGCTCCAGCGCGGCGCCGTGACCGGAGTGTCCGGACAGCTGAACCCAGCTGACGTTGCCCAAACCGCCCAGCGCGGGCCAGTTTTCGACGGGCAGTCCGAGAAGCTGTGCGGTCAACGCCGCGATCAACCCGCCGTGAGCCACCAGCACCACGGGCCGGTCCAGCTCTTCGGAGCCCCAGTCTGGTTGTGACGCAACGATCTCCGCTACCACCGGCACGCTGCGCCTTGCCACGTCGACACGGCTCTCCCCGCCGCGCGGCGCCCACGTCGCGTCGTTGCGCCACTCGACTCGCGCGCCGGGCGCGGCGTCGTCGACCTCGCCGTGCGTCATTCCCTGCCAGTAGCCCAGATGCGTCTCGCGCAACCGCTCGTCGACAACCAACGACGAGCCGGTCCGCTCCGCCAACACGATCGCGGTGTCATACGCGCGGCGCAGATCAGACGACAGGATGAGCAGCGGGTCGCGCTTGCCCAGCACTTCGGCCACCGCCACCGCCTGCTGCCTGCCCAGCTCGGACAGCTCGGTGTCGAGCTGACCCTGCATCCGGCTTCCGGCGTTGAACTCCGTCTGGCCGTGCCGAAGCATCACGAGCTTGCGCACTCTCATGACGCGCCATCTTCTTCTGTCGCTCTTCGCGCAAGCGGCTCATCGACATCGACGGGAATGACCGGGCAGTCTCTCCACAGCCGGTCCAGCGCATAGAAGTCGCGTTCGTCCTCGTGCTGGATGTGCACGACGATCTCGATGTAGTCGAGCAACGTCCAGCGCCCCTCACGCGCGCCTTCGCGGCGGGCCGGCTTGTACCCCGCGAGGCGCATCTTCTCCTCGACCTCGTCGACGATCGCGTTGACCTGGCGCTCGTTGGATGCGGACGCGATGACGAAGGCGTCGGTGATCACGAGTTGGTCCGAGACGTCGATGACGACGACGTTGTCGGCGAGCTTGGCCGCCGCCGCGCGGGCGGCGATGGTGGCCATCTCGACGGCTTCGGCGGAGGCGGTCACGTCTTCTCACCCGGGCATTGGTAGAGGCGGCGCTTGGCGACGTACTGCACCACCCCGTCGGGCACCAGGTACCAGATGGGGCGGTTCTCGGCGGCACGGGCACGGCAGTCGGTGGACGATATCGCCAGCGCCGGCACCTCGAGCAACGTCAACGCGTCGGACGGCAGCGAGTCGAAGGCCGCCGCGACGTGGGCGGCGTCCAGGTCGTACCCGGGACGGCTGACACCGACGAACCGGGCCAGCGCGAACAGTTCCTCGACGTCCTGCCAGGTAAGAATCGACGCCAGCGCGTCGGCTCCGGTGATGAAGTACAGCTCGCTGTCGGGGTGCAGCGCGTGCAGATCGCGCAGTGTGTCCTTGGTGTAGGTGCGTCCGCCGCGGTCGATGTCCACGCGGCTGACCGAGAACCGGGGGTTGCTCGCCGTCGCGATCACCGTCATCAGGTAGCGGTCTTCGGCGGGCGTGACGTGGCGGCCGTGCTTCTGCCACGGCTCGCCGGTCGGGACGAAAACCACCTCGTCGAGGTGGAAGCGGTCGGCTACCTCGCTGGCGGCGACCAGGTGGCCGTTGTGGATGGGATCGAACGTCCCACCCATCACACCGAGCCGCTTCACGCCTGACGCCACGTTTGGGGAGCTTACTTGTCAGCTGGCGATGGTATTTTGATGGCATGCGTGCAACCATCGACAAGGCAGGGCGGTTGGTTATCCCAAAGGCGCTGCGGGACAGCCTCGGTCTGCGGCCGGGGGAAGTCGAGGTCACCGCGGATGGCGCGGCACTGAAAGTCGAACCCCTGATCGACGACACCGTCGAAGAGCGCGATGGCATGCTGCTGATTCCTGCCGGAGGGGCGGAAATCAACGACGAGGTCGTCCGGTTGCTGCGCGATGCCGACCAGCGGTAAAGCCGGCACACTGCTCGTCGACACCAGCGTCGCCGTTGCGCTGCTCATCATCGACCACGACCAGCATCAACCGACCTTCCAGGCGCTGCGGGGTCGACCACGCGGCCTCGCGGGGCATGCGGCATTCGAGACTTTCTCCGTGCTCACCCGAGTGCCACCGCCGGCGCGCAGAAGTCCGGCGGTTATCGCGCGCCTTCTGGCGACCACGTTTCCCGAGACGAGATTTCTCGGGGAGAGGGGTGCGGCTTCGCTGCTCACTGAGTTGCAGATGGCCGGAATCGCAGGCGGCACGGTGTACGACGCGCTGGTGGGGGCCACGGCAAGAGAGCACCGGCTCCCACTCGCCACTCGCGACCGGCGTGCACTCGCCGTCTACCGTGCCCTCGACGTCAAGGTCGAGCTGCTGGGCTGAACGCCATCAGACCGGCAGCAGCCCGTCGATCACCTCCGCCAGCTGCTTCGCGTTGCGGCACTCGTGCATCGTGATCACCTCCTGATAGCGCGGCACCGCGGAGTCGCCGCTGCCCCACAGGTGCCGCGGCTCCGGGTTCAGCCAGTGCGCGTGCCGGCTCTCGGTGACCATCCGGTGCAAGATATCGACCTCGGGGTTGCGGTAGTTGTTCCGCCCGTCGCCGAGCACCAGCAGCGAGCTGCGCGGCGACAGCACCGTCGGATAGTTCTCGGTGAACGACGTGAACGCGTTTCCGTAGTCGCTGTGGCCGTCGCGGGTGTACACCCCCGATTCGCGGGTGATCCGCTGCACCGCCATCGCCAGATCCGCCTCGGGGCCGAACAGGTGCGTCACCTCGTCGGTGGTGTCGATGAACGCAAACACCCGCACCCGCGAAAACTGTTGGCGCAGCGCATGCACCAGCAGCAGCGTGAAGTGGCTGAAGCCGGCCACCGACCCCGACACGTCGCACAGCACCACCAACTCCGGACGGGCCGGGCGCGGTTTGCGCAGCACCACGTCGATCGGCACGCCGCCGGTGTTCATCGACTTGCGAAGCGTCTTGCGCAGATCGATCTCACCCGCCCGGGAACGACGACGACGCGCCGCCAGCCGGGTGGCCAAGGTCCGGGCCAGCGGAGCCACCACGCGTCGCATCTGGCGCAGCTGCTCGCCCGAGGCGCGCAGGAACTCGACGTTCTCCGAGAGCTGCGGAACGCCGTACATGGCCACGTGATCGCGGCCGAGCTGCTCGGCGGTGCGCCGCTTGGTCTCGGCCTCCACCATCTTGCGCAGCTGCGAGATCCGCCTGCTGGCAATGGCTTTGGCGATCTGCTCCTGTGTGGGCGTGGGCTCCTCGCCGTACGGTGCCAGCAACCCCGCCAGCAGCCGTCCCTCCAACTGGTCCAGCGCCATCGCCTTGAGCGCCTGATACGACGAGTACGACGGGCCGCGACTCGAGTTGTATCGCCCGTACGCCTCGACGATGTGCGCGACCAGGTTCTCCATCCGCTCGTCACGATCACCGAGAGCGGCGTCGTCGCCCAGCAGTTCGACGAGCTGGGCGCGCAGCGCGTCGAGGTCGTCCGGTACAGCCGAGTCCTCGTCGGCGATCGCCACGGTGGCGCGGGCGCCGAGCGCGGCGGGGAACCACAGGTCGAACATCGCGTCGTAGGTGTCGCGGTGGTCAGGCCGGCGCAGCACCGCGCACGCAAGCCCCTCACGCAGGACCTCGCGGTCGCCGAGGCCCAGCACGCTCATCACCCGCCCGGCGTCGACCGTCTCGGACGGGCCGACCGAAATGCCCTGCGCGCGTAGCGCTTCCACGAAGCCGACGAGGTGTCCGGGGATGCCGTGCGGGGCCAGCGGCTGCGGCGGGCGGATGCGGCGGGCCATCAGTTCAGCCTCAGCTCCCCGGCGGCACGGGTGAGGTCGGACTGGTGCTTGAGCACCACGCCCAGCGTGGACGCGATCGTCGCGTCGTCGATCGTGTCGAGTCCCAGCGCCAGCAGTGTGCGGCCCCAGTCGATGGTCTCGGCCACCGACGGCAGCTTCTTCAGCTGCATGCCGCGCAGCACCCCGATGATGCGCACCAGCTCCTCGGCCAGATGCTCCGGCAGCTCGGGCACGCGCGAGAGCAGGATCCGCCGCTCGAGGTCGGGATCGGGGAAGTCGATGTGCAAGAACAGGCACCGCCGCTTGAGCGCCTCGGACAGCTCGCGGGTGGCGTTGGAGGTGAGCACGACGAACGGCGCCCGCTCGGCGACGATCGTGCCCAGTTCCGGGACGGTGACGGCGAAGTCGGAGAGCACCTCCAGCAGCAGTCCCTCGATTTCGATGTCCGCCTTGTCGGTCTCGTCGATCAACAGCACGGTCGGCTCGCTGCGCCGGATCGCGGTCAGCAGCGGACGCGACAGCAGGAACTCCTCGGAGAACACGTCGTCCTTGGTGTGTTCCCAGTCGCCGGACTCGGCTTGGATGCGGAGAATCTGCTTGGCGTGGTTCCACTCGTACAGCGCCCGCGACTCGTCGACGCCTTCGTAGCACTGCAGCCGCACCAGCCCGGAGCCGGTTGCCTGCGCGACCGCCCGGGCCAGCTCGGTCTTGCCGACGCCGGCCGGCCCTTCGACGAGCAGCGGCTTGCCCAGCCGGTCGGCGAGGAAAACGGCTGTGGCCGTTGCCGTGTCGGGCAGGTAACCCGTCGACGCCAGCCGACGGGCCACGTCCTCGATGTCGGCGAACAGCGGTGCAGGGCGCGCAGGGACGCTCACGGCAAGCTCCTTCTATCAGGCCGGGCGGGTTTGGCCATCACCCCACACGATCCACTTGGTCGACGTCAGCTCGGGCAGGCCCATCGGCCCGCGCGCGTGCAGCTTCTGCGTCGAGATGCCGATCTCGGCGCCGAAACCGAACTGCTCGCCGTCGGTGAACGCGGTCGACGCGTTGACCATCACCGCGGCGGCGTCCACTTCCTCGGTAAAACGTTGTGCGGCAGCCAGATTGGTGGTGACGATGGCCTCGGTGTGCCCGGTGCCGTACTCGTTGACATGGCTGATCGCGGCGTCGAGCCCGTCCACCACCGCGACGGCGATGTCCATCGACAGGTACTCGCGGCGCAGGTCGTCCTCGCCGGAGTGGATCGTCACGCCTGCCGCCTGCAGCGCGTCGGTCAGCCGCGGTAGGACCGTATCGGCGATCGCGGCGTCCACCAGCAAGGTCTCGGCGGCGTTGCATACGCTGGGCCGACGAGTCTTGGCGTTCAACAGAATTCGTTCGGCGACATCGACGTCGGCGGCCTCGTGGACATACACGTGGCAGTTGCCGACGCCGGTCTCGATGGTCGGCACCTGCGCGTCGCGCACCACCGCGTCGATCAGCCCGGCACCGCCGCGCGGGATCACCACGTCCACCAGCCCGCGAGCCTGAATCAGATGCGTGACCGTGGAACGGTCTTCGGCCGAGAGCAGCTGCACCGCGTCGGGCGGCAGATTCTCCGTCGCCAGCGCCGCACGCAGCACGTTCACCAGCGCGGTGTTGGACTGCGACGCCGACGAGCTGCCGCGCAGCAGCACCGCGTTACCCGACTTGAGCGTGAGACCGAACGCGTCGACGGTGACGTTGGGCCGGCTCTCGTAGACGATGCCGACCACGCCGAACGGCACCCGCTGCTGGCGCAGCTGCAGCCCGTTGGGCAGCGTCCGCCCGCGCAGCACCTCGCCGATCGGGTCGGGCAGGCCGGCGACCTGCCGCAGCCCGGCCGCGATCCCGTCCACCCGCCGCGGGTTCAGCGCCAGCCGGTCCAGCAGCGCCTCCGACGTGCCGGCCGCGCGAGCGGCGTCGAGGTCGCGGGCGTTGGCCTCCAGGATCTGGTGCATGTGCGACAGCAGCGCATCGGCGGCGGCGTGCAAGGCGCGGTCCTTGTCGGCCGTGGACAGCGTGGCGAGCACGCGAGACGCCACACGCGCGCGTCGGGCGGCGTCGTGGACGTGCTGGCGCAGATCGGGCAGCGTCGATGCCGACAGACTCATTTCTCCAGGGTATCGGGGATAACCTTGCGAGCGTGGCGCGGGTGTGCGTGGTCGGCAGCACCAACACCGACCTCACGTTCACGGTGGACGCCCTGCCCCGCCCCGGCGACACCGTGCTGGCGTCCGCGCTTGCCGCCTTCCCGGGCGGCAAAGGCGCGAACCAGGCCGTGGCCGCGGCCCGCGCCGGGGCGCAGGTGCAGTTCGTCGGCGCGGTCGGCACCGATCCCGCGGGCGAGGCGCTGCTGGCCCACCTGCGCGGCAACGGCGTCGGCACCGACGCGGTGATCGCCGTGCCCGGACCCAGCGGCGCGGCCGCGATCATGGTCGACGCCGGCGGCGAGAACGTGGTCGTCGTCGCGCCGGGCGCCAACGCTCATCTCGTCCTCGACTCGGCGCAGATGCGCGACGTCGTCGCGCAATCCGACGTGCTGCTGCTGCAGTTGGAAATCCCGGCGCCGACGGCCGTGGCGGCCGCCCGCATAGCCCAGGCGGCGGCCGCGACTGTGATCGTCAACGCGTCCCCGCCCAGCACGTCGCCGACGGTGGCCGAGTTGGCGGCGCTGGCCGACGTGGTCGTCGTCAACGAATCCGAGGCGAACGCGTGGCGGTGGCCGGTGCCGCACCTCGTGGTGACCCGAGGCGCCCGCGGTGCGACCTATACCGCCGACGGACGGGAGGTCGACGTCGCCCCGACGCCGGTCGAGCCCGTCGACACCACCGGCGCGGGCGACGTGTTCGCCGGCGTGCTGGCCGCGGGCTGGCATACCGACCGTGACCGCGCGTTGCGACGGGCGTGCGCGGCCGGTGCGCTGGCGACGCTGGTGCCCGGGGCCGGCGACTGCGCGCCCACCGGTGAGGCCATAGACGACGCGCTGGGCTAACCCGCCGAGGCTAGTCCTCAGGGACCTCGCGCTCGATCTCGTCGAGCCAGGTGCGCGCCGACATGTCCGACGGCGCCCGCCAGTCACCACGCGGCGACAGCGACCCGCCGTGCGACACCTTCGGCCCGTTGGGCAGCGCCGAGCGCTTGAACTGGCTGAACGAATAGAACCGCTCACAGAACACCTGCAGCCAGTGCCGAATCTCCTTGAGCGAGTAGGACGGCCGCTTCTCGGGCGGGAACCCGGGCGGCCAGTCGCCGCGGTCCGGGTCGCTCCAGGCATGCCAGGCCAGGAATGCGATCTTCGACGGCCGGAACCCGTAGCGCAGCACACCGAACAGCGAGAAGTCCTGCAGCGAATACGGGCCGACCTTGGCTTCGCTGCTCTGCAGTTCCTCCTCCTCACCCGATGGCACCAACTCGGGGGTGATCTCGGTGTCGAGCACCGACTGCAGCACCTCGCACACCTCGGAATCGAACTGCCCCGACGAGATGACCCAGCGAATCAGGTGCTGTATCAACGTCTTCGGGACGCCGCCGTTGACGTTGTAGTGCGACATCTGGTCGCCCACACCGTAGGTCGACCATCCGAGGGCCAGTTCGGACAGGTCGCCCGTGCCCAGCACAATCCCGCCGCGCTGGTTGGCGATGCGGAACAGGTAGTCGGTGCGCAAGCCGGCCTGGACGTTCTCGAACGTGACGTCGTAGACCTTCTCGCCGCGGCCGAACGGGTGCCCCATCTCCTTGAGCATCAGTTCGGCGGTGGGCCGGATGTCGATCTCCTCGAACGTCACGCCGAGCGCACGGGACAGCCGGATCGCATTCTTCTTGGTGCGGTCACCGGTGGCGAAGCCCGGCAGTGTGAACGCCAGAATGTCGCTGCGCGGGCGGTTTTCGCGGTCCAATGCCCGCGCGGCGACGATCAGCGCGTGCGTCGAGTCCAGCCCGCCGGAGACCCCGATGACCACCTTCGGGTACTTCAGCGCGCGCAGCCGCTGCTCCAGCCCGGCCACCTGGATGTTGTAGCCCTCGTAGCAATCCTGTTCCAGCCGTTCGGCATTCGACGGCACGAACGGGAACCGCTCGACGGCCCGGCGCAACCCGACGTCGCCGGTCGGCGGGTCGAGCCGGAACTCGACGCGACGGAACGACTCCGCGGCGACGGCGTGGTGCTCGCGGTTGTCGTCGAAGGTGCCCATCCGCAGCCGCTCGTTGCGCAGCAGCTCCAGGTCCACGTCGGCGACCGAGTGCTGCGGGCCCTTCGGGAAACGCGGAGTGTCCGCGAGCAGCCGGCCGTTCTCCCAGATCATCGTCTGGCCGTCCCAGGCCAGGTCGGTGGTCGACTCGCCCTCGCCCGCAGCGGCGTAGACGTAGGCGGCCAGGCATCGGGACGACGCCGAGCGGGCCAGCAGGCAGCGGTCCTCCGCGCGGGCGATCGTGATCGGGCTGCCGGACAAATTCGTCAACACGGTGGCGCCGGCCAATGAAGCCTCGGCGCTCGGCGGCACCGGCACGAACATGTCCTCGCACACCTCGACGTGCATGACGAACCCGGATACGTCGGTCGCCGCGAACAACAGGTCCGGGCCGAACGGCACCTCCGCCCCGTGCACCCGGATCACGCCGCGGACGTCGTCGCCGGGAGCCATCTGCCGCCGCTCGTAGAACTCCCGGTACGTCGGCAGGTAGGACTTGGGCACGATGCCGAGCACCCTGCCCCGGTGCACAACGACCGCGGTGTTGTAGACCCGGTGCCGGTACCGCAGCGGCGCGCCGACCACCAGGATCGGGAGCAGCTCGGTGGACGCGGTGATCACGTCGAGCAGCGCCTCCTCGACGGCCTCGAGCAGAGCGTCCTGCAGCAGGATGTCCTCGATCGAATACCCCGACAGCGTCAGCTCGGGGAACACCGCCAGCGCGACGTTGTCGTCATGGCACTCCTGAGCCGTCTGCAGCACCGACTCGGCGTTGGCGGCCGGGTCCGCGATCGCAGTGTGAATCGTGCAGGCGGCGACGCGGACGAAACCGTGCCGGTAGGCCGAGTAGAAGTCCCTGACGTCTCCCATACCGACATTGTTGCCCCCAAGTGCGCACTAATAACCCGGGACCGGGGTATGCAGATCTCATGAGCGATACCGCGCTGCTTGTCATCGACATGATGAACACCTACCGGCACCCCGACGCCGAGAAGCTCACACCCAACGTCGAGAAGATCGTCGATCCGCTTGCCGGGCTGATCTCACGGGCGCGGCAGCGCGACAACGTCGAGTTGATCTGGACGGCGAGCGACCCGACCTGGTGAAGCCGATCGCGCCCGACAAGGGCGGCGCTTCTGGCCAAGGTGCGCCACAGCGCGTTCTACGCCACGCCGTTGGAGTACCTGGTCGGTGCGCGAGATGCCGTCGCGCACATCGACGCGGAACTGGGCGAGGCCGCGCTGAAGATGATGGCGCAGAACATGAGCGCAGAGATCCTCACCGCGGCGGATTCCCTGGACTAGTTCCGGCGATTTCGCAATAGTCGTCAGTAGAACCTGCTGCTCGCAGGCGATGGCTGGCCCCCGGAGGTGTTGGTGACGCAAGCTCCGGGCAATGTGTCGCCGTTCGTCGGCGACGACGGCGAGATGGCCAGGCGGATGCGCGCGTTCGACTGGTCGGCCACCCCGCTCGGCCCGGTGTCGAAGTGGCCGCAGAGCCTGCGGACGGCGGTCGGCATCTGCCTGTCCTCGCGCTACCCCATGGTGATGTGGTGGGGTCCGGACCTGGTCCTGCTGTACAACGACGCCTGGGTGCCGATCCTCGGGCCCAACAAGCATCCCGCGATCGGACAGCCGGGCATCCAGGTGTGGCCGGAGGTGTGGCACATCATCGGCCGCCAGTTGCACAGCGTGCTCGACACCGGCCAGGCCACGTTCTCCGACGACCAACTGCTGCCGAGCCTGCGCTTCGGCTACCTGGAGGAGGCGTACTTCACCTACTCCTACAGCGCGATTCGCAACGAATCCGGGGCGGTGGCCGGGGTGTTCACCGCCGTCAGCGAGACGACGCAGCGGGTGCTCGCCGATCGCCGCCTGCGCACCCTGCGGACCTTGGGCGAGAAGACCGCACTGGCCGCGACGGAGGGCGGGGGTTCGGTCGAAACCGTCTGCGCCGCAGCGATGCAAGCCCTGGCCGGCGATCGCGCCGACATCCCGTTCGCCGCGATGTACATGCTGAACCCCGACGACCCGATCGCTCATTTCGTGTGCTCCATGGGAATCGCCGACCCGTCGGTGCTGTCGGCGGCGGTGTACGGATCCTCCGCCGGGCTGGTGTTGCGCGACATCATCAGCAGCGGCGAGTCGACGGTGCTGGACGCGGTGCCCGACGCCTGGGCCGAGGCGATCGAGCCCGGGGCGAGCCAGGTCGGCGAGGACGCACCCGCGTTCGCGCTGATCTTGCCGGTGCAGGCGGGGGGCGACGACCTCACATCGATCGTGATGCTGGCCGGGGTGACGCCGTACCGGACCCTCGACGACGACTTCCGCGGGTTCTTCGATCTGGTCACGGCGCAGATCAGCCGTGCGGTCGCCGACGCGCAGGTGTACCAGGCGCAGCGTGCCCGCGCCGACGCCCTCGCCGAACTGGGCCGGGCCAAGAACGAGTTCTTCGCCAACGTCAGCCACGAGTTCCGGACACCGCTGACGCTGATCGCCGGGCCCGCCGAGGACAGCCTCAACGACGAGACCGAACCACTGACCGCGACTCAGCGGGAACGGCTCGAAGTGATCCGCCGCAACGCCGGCCGGCTGCGGCACCTGGTCGACGACCTGCTCGACTTCGCGCGCATCGAGGCCGGCACGCGCCAGCCGGAGCTCGAGCCCGTCGACCTCGCCGCCGTCACCCGGGAACTGGTCGCGTCCTTCGCGCCGGCGGTCGCGCGGGCCGGACTGGAACTGCGCAGCGAAATCGACCCTCTGCCAAGGCCTTTCCCGGTGGACGTCGACATGTGGGAGAAGATCGTCCTCAACCTGCTGTCCAACGCGCTCAAGTACACGATTCAGGGCCGCATCGAGGTAAGCCTTCGCCACGACGACAACCGTGTGACGTTGTCCGTGAAAGACACCGGCATCGGCATCCCGGAGGACCAGCTGCCCCGGGTGTTCGAGCGGTTCCACCGCATCCGCGGCCGGACCGGGCGCAGCCACGAGGGTGCCGGTATCGGGCTGGCACTCACCGCCGAACTGGTGCGCCTGCACGGCGGCACGGTCGACGTGACGTCTGCAGAAGACGAAGGCAGCACCTTCACCGTCACGCTGCCCTATCCGGTGTCGTCCAGCGTCGGCATCACGGATTCGTCGCCGCGGCTCACCGTTGCATACGTCGACGAGGCGCTGCAGTGGTCTGACCCTTCGTCAGACGACGCCGCGAGTCGAGAGCGCCGACACCGATGCGACCGTGCTGGTGGTCGAGGACAACCCGGACATGCGCACGTTCATCACCAAGGTGCTCTCACCACACTGGCGGGTGCTGCAGGCTGTCGACGGCGCCGACGGACTCGACATCGCCCGGGCAGCACGGCCCGACCTGGTGCTGACCGACGTGATGATGCCGCGGCTGGACGGCTTCGGCCTCTTGACCCAGTTGCGCGCCGACCCACGAACCGCGTCGGTGCCCGTGATCTTCCTGTCCGCCCGCGCCGGCGAGGAGGCCGCCGTCGGAGGTTTGACAGCCGGGGCCGACGACTACCTGCCGAAGCCGTTCTCCACCGCTGAGCTGCTCGCCCGGGTCCGGTCCAACCTGCAGATGGCACGGCTGCGCAACCGGGAAGCCGAGTTCCGGCGCACGCTGATCGACTCGATGCAGGAGGGTTTCTTCCTGTGCGACGACAGCGGCACCATCGTCGAAGCCAACCACGCGTTCTTCGAAATGACCGGTTACGACGCAGCCGGGCTGCCCTACCCCTGGCCTCAGCCGTGGGTGCCCTCCCCAGAGGCCGACCCGTCCGGATGGGCCGTCAACGAGGCGGCGTTCGCGCAGTGCCAGCGCGAGGGCAGCGGGCAGTTCACGCTGCCGTTCACGCACGCCGACGGCCACACGGTCTGGGTTGCGTGCTCGGCCGGCAGTGTCAGCGATCCGCACACGCGCGAGCGATTATTCGTCGGCACCGCCCGCGACGTGACGGCCGAACACCTCGAGTACGAGCAGACCCGTGCGGTCGCGATCACCCTGCAACACGCGATCCTCGGCCCGACCCAGTTGCCGCACGGGTTCGCCGTGCGCTACACCCCGGCCGTGGAGCCGTTCGAAGTCGGCGGCGACTGGTATGACGTCATCACGCTCGACGAGGGCCGGATCGGCATCGTCGTCGGCGACTCCGTCGGGCGTGGACTGCCTGCGGCGGCGGTGATGGGTCAGTTGCGCTCCGCCGCCCAGGCCCTGCTGCTGCGCACCCCCAAACCTGCCCAGGCCCTGTCCGACCTCGACGGCTTCGCGCGCCGGCTGCCGTCGGCCGAGTGCACGACGGTGTTCTGCGCGGTGATCGACCCGGCCACGTCCACAGTGCGCTACAGCAGCGCGGGCCATCCGCCGCCCGTGCTCGCCGACCGGACCGGCGTGCAGGTGCTCGACCAGGCGCAGTCGATACCCCTGGCCGCGACCGAGACCGTGTGGTCGCGGCCCGAGGCGGAGGCGAGCCTGCTGCCGGGCGCGACGCTTCTGCTCTACACCGACGGGCTGATCGAGCGCAGGCACGAGTCCCTCGGTGTGGGAATTGAGCGCGCAGCGGCCGCGCTGAACCGCTACCGTCACTGCCATCCGGACTATGTGGCCGATCACCTGATGACTGACCTCGTACCACCTGCAGGCTTCGACGACGACGTGGCGGTGCTGCTGTACCGGCATCCGCCCGCGTCGCTGACGCTGCGCTCCCCCGCCCGGCCCGCGAGCCTGGCGTCGATCCGAGATCACCTGCGCCGCTGGCTGCCCGCGGCCGCGATCCATCCCGACACCGCTGAGGAGGTACTTCTGGCCGTCGGAGAAGCCGCGGCGAACGCCACGGAACACGCCACCCACGAAGCGACCCGTCAGGTCGAACTCACGGTCACCGCCCGGCTCACCAAGGGAGCCCTGGCGCTGACGGTGACCGACGACGGAAGCTGGGTCGAGCCGTCGCGTGAGGCCAACCGCGGACACGGCATCGCGATGATGAACGCGCTGGTCGACACCGTCGAGATCACGTCCACCGGACAGGGCACCACCGTGGACATGCGCAAGGGGCTGCGGCCATGACAGAGGCGCAGTTTCGGCTCGACGGCGACGGGGAGGACCGGCCCGTCGTCAACGCGTCGGGCGACATCGACCTGGCCAACGTCAACCAGTTCCAGGACGTGATGACGAAAGCGGCGAGCAACGCCGACATGATCACCGTCGACCTGTCACAGGTGTCCTACTGCGACAGCGCAGCGGTGCGGGCCCTGTTCTCCGTGGCCGCCTCCACCAAGCTGCACCTGATCATCCGCTCCACCGGCCCCATCAAGACCCTGCTGTCGGTGTCCGGCCTGGACCGCGTCGCGTCCGTCACGACCGCCGACGAGTAGCCGCCCATGCCCGCGCCCCACTTCCAGCCGCGCCCGCACCCGCAGCTGTTCGCGTTGCTGCAGCGCATCCTCGAACGGGTGCAGCGCGACGTGCCGGAGGCCATCGGCCTCACCATCACCGTGCACGGCAAGCGCTACAGCGACGGGCCGATGGTGGCCGCTTCCTGGGGTGCCGGGTCCGGCATCGTCGGCGTCCAGTTGTCGGGTCTCGGCGGGCCGCTGCCGGACGCGCTGCGTCACGAGGTGCCGGTGCTCAGCCTCGACCTCTGGACCGACGACCGATGGCCCGACCTGACACTGGAGGCGGTGAGCCACCGTGCCCCGCCGGACCGGGAAACCTGGCAGGCCGTCCGCGGCGCCGCCGCGGTACCCGGGTTGTGGGAAGACGACGGAAACATCGTCATCTCCTGCCTGTTGAGCCGGCCCGCGACCGCCGGCGACGTCGCGACCCTGATCAACTACGAACGCCTGGTCAACGCCGCGTTCGTGGCCAACTCGGCCGAGAACGCCGCCGGGATCGAGGACATGCTCGCGGTGCTGCAGTCCCGCGGCGCGATCGAACAGGCCAAGGGCGCCATGATGGGCCGCGTCGGCTGCGACGCCGACCAGGCCTGGAAGGTGCTGCGCCGGGCGAGCCAGGACTTCAACGTCAAGGTCCGCGAGCTGGCCGTCGCCCTGATCGAACACGTCAGCGGCGCGCCCGCCGAGCAACCCGCGTTCGGGACACCGATCGTGCCCGACCAGCAGACCCGCCTCGCCGCCCAGAAGCTGTGGGCCGCGCTGCCCAGCCCGCGGTGAGCGCCGTGGACGCCCCCGAACTGCTCGCGGTGCTGGCAGGATGCCGGATCGCGGTGCTGACCGGTGCGGGCATCTCCACCGACTCCGGCATCCCGGACTACCGCGGGCCGGACTCACCGCCGAGCAACCCGATGACCATCCGGCAGTTCACCTCGGACCCGGTGTTCCGGCAGCGGTACTGGGCGCGCAACCACGTCGGCTGGCGGCACATGGACCGGACCGCGCCCAATGCCGGGCACCGGGCGCTGGCCGCGCTCGAGCGAGCCGGTGTCGTGTCGGGCGTGATCACCCAGAACGTCGACCTGCTGCACACCAAGGCAGGCAGCCGCGCGGTGGTCAACCTGCACGGCAACTACGCGCAGGTGGTCTGCCTGGACTGCGGGCACACGATGACGCGCGCGCGCCTGGCCCGCCTGCTCGAGGCGCTCAATCCGAGTTTCGACGCGGACGCCGACGGGCTCGCGGTGGCGCCTGACGCGGACGCCGTGGTCGCGGACACGTCGTCGTTTCGGATCGCCGACTGCCCGGCGTGTGGCGGCGTGCTGAAACCCGACATCGTCTACTTCGGCGAGAATGTGCCGAAAGACCTTGTCGCGCAAGCATATTCGATGGTCGATGCTGCCGATGCGCTGCTGGTGGCCGGGTCGTCGCTGACCGTGTTCTCGGGTTACCGGTTCGTGCGGCATGCCGCGGCGCGCGGTGTCCCGATCGCGATCGTCAACCGCGGCTCCACCCGCGGCGACGACCTGGCCACGGTCAAGGTCGACGCCGGCTGCTCGCCCATCCTGACGCTGCTGGCCGACGAGCTCGTCGCAGGTGTGGTGGCGTGACGGCTCCGATCCGCTCGCCGATGGCCGGCACCGTGATCGCCATCGACGTCGAGGTGGGCCAGACCGTGGCCGCCGGTGCGGTGCTGGCCGTGGTCGAAGCGATGAAGATGCACCATTCGCTGCGTGCCGAGCGCGGCGGACGCGTCCGGGAGGTCCGCGTCGAACCGGGCGACATCGTCGCGCTCGACGAGGTGGTCGTCGTGCTCGATCCCTCCGGGGCGACAACGGCAGCAGCGCCCGCCGTGGAAGAGGTCGACCTCGACGAGGTCCGGCCCGATCTGGCCGCCGTCGTCGAGCGGCGGGCGAAGCTCCTCGACGCTAACCGGCCCGAGGCGGTCGCACGCCGCCACGACCGCGGAATGCGCACGACGCGTGAGAACATCGCCGACCTCACCGACGGCGGCCTGCTGGTCGAGTTCGGCGGGTTCGCGGTCGCCGCGCAGCGCGGCCGGCGCACGATCTCGGACTTGGAGGCCGCGACGCCCGCCGACGGCGTCATCACCGGCCTGGGCCGGGTCAACGGCGCGATGTTCGGGCCGGAACGCTCGACGTGCGCGATCGTCGCCTACGACTACACCGTGCTGTCCGGCACCCAGGGCCACTTCAGCCACCGCAAGACCGACCGGATCCTGCAACTGGCCCGGCAGCACCGCTATCCCGTGGTGCTGTTCGCCGAAGGCGCGGGCGGCCGCCCCGGCGACACCGACGCGCCGAACGTGGCCGGGCTGCACTACACCACGTTCGCCGAGATGGGTGCGCTGTCCGGCGTCGTGCCACTGGTCGGGGTGGTCGCCGGGCGCTGTTTCGCGGGCAACGCGGCGCTGCTGGGCACCTGCGACGTCATCATCGCCACCGCCGACGCGACCATCGGCATGGCCGGTCCGGTGATGATCGAGGGCGGCGGGCTGGGCACCTTCACGCCCGAGGAAGTCGGGCCGATCGACGTGCAGACCCGCAACGGCGTGGTGGACATCGCGGTGGCCGACGAGGCCGAGGCGGTGGCCGCCGCCAAGAGATACCTGGCCTACTTCCAGGGCCCTCTTCCCGACTTCGAAGCCGCCGACCAGCGCCGGCTGCGCCATCTGGTGCCGCAGAACCGCCAACTCGCCTACGACGTGCGCGCCGTCGTGACAACGCTTTTCGACGTCGGCTCGGTGCAGGAACTGCGACCCCTGTTCGGCACCTGCGTGATCACCGCGCTCGCCCGCATCGAGGGCCGGCCCGTCGGGGTGATCGCCAACGACCCCGCGGTGCTCGGCGGTGCGATCGACGCCGACGGCGCCGACAAGCTCGCCCGGTTTCTGCAGTTGTGCGACGCGTTCGGGCTTCCAGTGGTATCCCTCTGTGACACACCGGGATTCATGGTCGGGCCAGACGCGGAGAAGACGGCGACGGTGCGGCATTTCTCCCGGCTATTCGTGCTCGGCGGCCACTTGAGCGTGCCGTTCGTCACGGTCGTGCTGCGCAAGGGGTACGGCCTCGGCGCGATGGCGATGGCGGCGGGGTGCTTCCACAACACGTCGGCGACGGTGGCATGGCCCACCGGCGAATTCGGCGGGATGAACCTCGAGGGCGCGGTGCGCATCGCGGCGCGCGACACCCTGAACGCGATCGCCGATCCCGCCGAGCGGCAGAGGACCTACGAGGCGATGCTGGCCGGCGCGTATCGCGACGGCAGCGCGCTGAACACGGCGTCGCACCTGGAGATCGACGATGTGATCGACCCCGCCGAAACGCGCGACGTCATCGCGGCGACCGCCCTGTCGACGACGCCGCCAGCCGGCTGGGCCAACCCGAACCGGCGCGCCGGAATCGACACCTGGTAATCCGGGGACCATCGCCCCTTCCGCAGCGCGGCGGTAAGGCGCATCGTGGTGTCATGGAGCATCTGTCAATGCTTGACGCGAGTTTCCTCGAGGCCGAGGACTCCGATCGTCATGTCAGTCTCGCCATCGGGTCGCTGTCCGTCATGGAGGGCCCGATGCCCGACGACGACGTGCTCATGACCTGGCTCGAGGAGCGGGTCGAAGGCGTACCGAGATTCCGTCAGGTGCTGCGGACGCACCCACTGGACCTCGAAGCGCCGGAGTGGGTGGACGACGATCACTTCGACATCTCTCACCACGTGCACCGAGCAGCGCTTCCGCACCCGGGCGACGACGCCGCGCTCTTCCGGTTCGTCGCCGACGTGATGGAACGTCGACTCGACCGCGACCGGCCGCTGTGGGAGACCTGGATCATCGAGGGTCTACCGAACGGCCAGTGGGCGACGATCATGAAGTTGCACCATTGCATCGCCGACGGGATCGCGACGATGCACATGCTCGCAGGCCTCAACGACGGCGGGGAAGGCGAAACGTACGCCAGTGAAATTCGCGCGGCCCACGAGCAACCGGCCCCGAGTAGTCGGTTCGGGTTACCGGGACTCAGTCCCGATCCCCGCAAGTGGGTGGGCGGCGCTGCACGGACGGTGAGCGGACTCGTCGAGATCTTCGGCGGACTGCTTCGCTCCAACCCCACATCGCTGGTCGGCTCGGTGGCCGCCAAGCGGCGCTACACCGCCGTCGAGGTGCCGCTCGAGGACGTCAAGAAGGTGGCCCACGCCCACGACGTCACGCTCAACGACGTGGTGTTGGCGGCGATCACCGACGCGTACCGCCACGTGCTGATCAAGCGTGGCGAGAAACCGCGACGCAATTCCCTGCGCACGCTGGTCCCGGTGTCGGTGCGGTCCAACGACGAGGTCGGCAAGGTGGACAACCGGGTGTCGATGATGTTCCCGTACCTTCCCGTGGAGAAGTCTCGCCCGGTAGACCAATTGCGCGAGGTTCACCGGCGACTGACGCGTGCGAAGGACAGCGGCCAGCGGGAGGCGGGCGCGGTGTTCTTCGCGGCGAGCAGCCTGGTTCCCTACCCGCTGACAGCGTGGACGGTGCGCGCGATGACCCGACTTCCGCAGCGCGGCGTGGTCACGGTGGCCACCAATGTGCCGGGGCCGCGGCAGCCGATCAAGATATTGGGCCGCAAGGTGATTCGGATGTTTCCGATCCTGCCGATCGCGCTGGGGTTGCGCACCGGGATCGCGATCGTGAGCTACGCCGACAAACTCGTCTTCGGCATCACCGCCGACTACGACACCGCTCCGGACGTGGACGACCTCGCCCGTGGCATCCAACGCGCGGTGGCCAGACTGGCCGAAACCAGCTCACCCGCCGCCGGCTAGGGCTCAGCTAGCGCATCCCACTGCAGACGGACTTTCGTTCCGGCAGTTGACGTTTCGATGTCGGCGCGATCCGCCAGCGCCTTCATCAACGGGATACCCCGTCCGCGACTTCGGTTGGGCGGCTTGGGATTCGGTGCCCGCCAGACGCCTCGGTCGGAGACCGTGGCCGTCAGGCTGCCGGCGTTCGGGTCGTAGTGCACGCGCAGATCTATCGTTCCGGGCGAATCCGCCTGCAAGTACGCGAATTCCGCCGCATTGGCCAACGCTTCGTTGATCGCCAGCACCAGATCACTGCAGCGGATGGGATCGAGGTCGAAGAACCGCTCCAGCCATCCGGCGAATTGTTCCCTGATTTGAGAGACACTTTCGGCGTCTGCGGCGATGCCGATGCGCTCGAATCGCTCGGCGTTGGCGACGTCGGCTTGAGGCACGGAATCGATCATGGCAAGAGCTGACTACCCAATGAAGTAGCAGTCTATGCGCTGAGTGCCGACAGGGCCTCGTCGCGGGTGGCGTACAGCTTGATCAGATCGGCGATACCGACGAGCTTGAGCGGACGACTGGTCGCCGGCCCGTCTGCCACGACGCAGAATCGGGTATCCGGGGTCACCTCGTCGTGAACCGCGACCAGGACACCCATGCCAGCCGACGCCAGAAATTCGATGTTTGTGAAATCGATCACCAGACCGGCCGGCTTCTGATCCAGTGCGGCCCGTATCGCTCGCTCCAGCTGCGGGGCAGTCAGCATGTCGATGACGCCAGAGGCGGAGACAACCACAACCCGCCCGACCCACTCCTCGCCGAGGATGCAGGTAGTCGCCTTCGTGGCATTTTGTTCGTCCACAGTTACCCTCCCGTAACGCTCGCGAGGCTGCGGTCTGAACCTGCAAGGTCAGTCAGTGTCGTCGGCGCCGATGGCGGCGCAACCAGCAACAGCCTAACCCAGAATCCTGCCGACGCAGATTCAGTTCACCGCGGTCAGCCGCTTGTCGACGTAGCGCACCACGTCGCCCAGCGTCCGCAATGAAGCATAGTCCGACTCCGCTATCTCGACGTTGAGCCTCTTGTGGATGCCGATCAGGAAGTTCAGCCAGTCCATCGAGTCGAGGTCCACCTGGTCGCGCAGCAACTCGTCGTCGGTGATCTCGCCTGCGTCCACTTCAGGGGCGATGCCTGTCAGGACCGAGAGCACTTCGCTGCGAATCTCGTCAGTGTTCATTGGAGTCACCCCTCGAGTTGGTCGGGCTGCTGGAGCAGTTCGTTGATCGCGGCCAAGAACAGCGCGCCGCGGTGTCCGTCGCTCGCCCGGTGGTCGGCTGCGAGCGTGGCAGCCACGTTGGTGGTGATGCGGATGCCCTGGTCGATCACCGAAACCCGCTGCGCGGGCTTGCCGAACCCGACCAGCGCAACCTGCGGCGGGTAGATCACGCCGAAGACGGCCTCGACGCCTTGGTCACCGAGGTTGGTGACGGTGATGGTGGGATCCGACATCTCCGAGCTGCGCAGCGAGAACGCCCGGGCACGGGCCACCAGGTCGGTGAGGTTGTTCATCAGCTCGTCGAGCTTCTTGGTGTCGACGTTGTGGATCGCGGGGGCCACGAGGCCGCCAGCGCGCAGCGAGATCGCCACGCCGACGTGGACGTCGGGCACGGCCTCGAACCCGTCGTCGCGCCAGAAGCCGTTGAACTCCGGGAAGCGCTTCGCGGCCAGCGCGACGGCCTTCAGCTGCAGCACGGCCGGCAGCACGCGCTCGGTGATCGAGCGCTGCGCGTTGCGCTCGGCCAGCCAGGTCAGCGCCGTGTCCATGATGACGTCGTCGGCAAGGTAATAGTGCGGGATCTCCCGCTTGGACCGGCTCATCGCGGCGGCGATGGAGCGCCGCATCTGCGTCGCGCGGTCGGCCGCCGCGGCGGGCTTGGGTTCGGGAGCCTTCACCGCGGCCGCGTGCTCGACGTCGGTGATCGTCACCGCGCCCTGCGGACCGCTTCCGGTGACCGCGTCGATGTCGACGCCCAGCGCGGTGGCGACCCGGCGCGCCGCGGGCGAGACCCACCGGCGATGGTGCGGAATCTCGGGCTGGGGCTGGAGGGCCGGCGGCGGCGCGGCCGGCGGGGCCGGCGGGGCCATCGCGGCCGGTGGCTCGACGACAGCCGGCTCCGGGGCGGCGGCCGGGGCCGGGACCGGCGGCGGTTTCCCCCGGCTCCAGCAGCGTGGCCAGCGCTGCGCCCACTTGCACGGTTTCACCGATGTGCGCGAGTAGCTCGTGCACCGTGCCCTCGTGCCAGCATTCAACTTCCACCGCGGCCTTGGTGGTCTCGACGACCGCGACGATCTGGCCGCGGGTCACCTTGTCACCCGGTTTGACGAGCCACTCGTTCAGCGTCCCCTCGTCCATGTCGGCGCCGAGGGCCGGCATCTTGAATTCGATCATCGGCGCTCACCGAACAGGCGCTGCACCGCTGCGACGATCTTGTCCGGTTGCGGCAACGCCGCCTGTTCGAGGTGCTTCGCGTACGGTATCGGCACCTCTACGGTGCAGACACGGGCAATCGGCGCGTCGAGCTCGTAGAACGCGTCTTCGGCTATGCGGGCGCTGATTTCGGCGGCCAGGCTGCCGGTACGCCAGGCCTCGTCGACGACCACGGCGCGGTGGGTCTTGGCGACCGACGCGATGATCGTGGCGGTGTCGAGTGGTCGCAGCACCCGCAGATCGATGACCTCACAGTCGATTCCGGCCAGCGACAGCTCGTTGGCTGCGTCGACCGCCTTGGCCACACAGCCGCCGTAAGCGATCAACGTGACGTCTGATCCCGCGCGCCGGACGGCGGCGCTGGAGATGTCGGTGGGTGTCAGCTCATCGATGTCGGCCGCGGTGTTGTACAGCTGGACGTGTTCGAAGATCAGCACCGGATCGGGGTCGGCGAGCGCGGTCGGCAGCATGCCGTACGCGTCGGCCACTGTCGCCGGTGCGACGACCTTGATGCCCGGAATGTGGGCGTACCAGCATTCGAGACTGTGCGAGTGCTGCGCGGCCAATTGCCGGCCGGCACCCGTCGCCATCCGTACCACCAGCGGCACGGAGAACTGGCCGCCTGACATATGGCGAAGCGCCGCAGCGGTGTTCACGATCTGGTCGAGCGCCAACAGGCTGAAGTTGACCGTCATGACTTCGACGATCGGCCGCAGTCCGCCCAGTGCGGCGCCGATTCCGATGCCCACGAAGCCCAGTTCGGAAAGCGGAGTGTCGCGGACGCGCTCCGGGCCGAACTCCTCGAGCAGTCCCTTCGACGCCGCATAGGTGCCGCCGTAGCGGCCGACGTCTTCACCCATCAGCACGACGCGCTCGTCGTCGCGCAGTGCGTCGCGGATCGCATCGTGGACAGCGGTGCGGTACGTGGTTTTCATTGCGCCACCGCCGGTGTCATCACGTCGCGTTCGAGGTCGTCGACGCTCTCCCATGTCCCGGCGTCGGCGAACGCCACGGCGGCGGCGATCTCGTCTGCGGCCGCTTGCTCGATCTGCGTGACGTCGTCATCGGTGAGCACGCCCTCGCGCTGACACTGCTCGGTGAACGTCTTGATCGGGTCGCGCTGACGCCACAGGTCGACTTCCGTCTTGTCGCGGTACAACTCGGGATCGAACATCGAATGGGCCCGGAACCGGTAAGTGCGGAATTCGATGAAGAACGGGCTCCCGGTGCTGCGGACGGTCTCCGCAGCCCGTTGCGTCGCGTCATGGCAGGCGATGACGTCCATTCCGTCGACCACGGCGGCGGGTAGTTTGTAGGCCGCCGCTTTGACGGCCAGGTCGGTCTGCGAATGCTCGCGCTCCAGTGCGGTGCCCATCGCGTAAAGGTTGTTCTCGCAACAGAACAGCACCGGCAGCTGCCACAGCGCCGCCATGTTCAGTGACTCGTGGAAGGCGCCCTCGGCGACAGCCCCGTCCCCGAAATAGCAGGCCGTCACCCGGTTTCGGTGCAGCATCTTGTCGGCAAGAGCGATGCCGACCGCGAGTGGAAGGCCGCCCGCGACGATCGCGTTGCCGCCGTAGAAGTTCTTCGTCGCGTCGAACAGATGCATCGACCCGCCCCGCCCGCGCGAGCACCCCTCCTGCTTGCCGAACATCTCGGCCATGATCGAGGTCATCGGGATGCCGCACAGCAGCGCGTGGGCATGCTCGCGATAGGTGGCCACCACCGCGTCCTCGTCTTCCAGCGCCCACAACGAACCGGCGGCAACCGCTTCCTCACCGACGTAGAGGTGCAAGAAGCCGCGAATCTTGGCTTCGGAGTACAACTCTGCGCACTTCTCCTCCATCCGCCGGACGCGAATCATGTCCGACAGCAGGCGGCGGGCGAGATCGGGATCGGTCATAGCGTCACCTTCTCGTCGTGTGGCGGCGCGGCAGTCTCGACGGTGGAGATGTCGCCCTCGGGCAGCCCGAGTTCGCGGGCCTTGAGCAGGCGGCGCATGATCTTGCCGCTGCGAGTGTGCGGCAACGCGTCGACGAACTCGATCTCCTTGGGCGCCACCGAGGCACCGAGCTTCTTGCGGGCGTGGCCGAGCAGTTCTCGGCGCAACGTCTCGTCGGCGGTGAACCCGTCCTTCAGCGCGACGAACGCTTTGACCACCTCGCCGACCGTGGGGTCCGGTTTGCCGATCACCCCCGCCTCGGCGACGGCGGGGTGCTCTGTCAGCACGTTCTCCACCTCAAACGGGCCGATCAGATGACCGGACGACTTGATGACGTCGTCGGCGCGCCCGACGAACCAGTAGTACCCGTCGCTGTCACGCTTGGCCAGATCGCCTGAGAGATAGAGGTTATCGACGAAGCACTTGCGGTAGCGCTCGTCCTCGTGCAGGTAGCCGCGGAACATCGACGGCCAGCCCGGGCGCAGCGCCAGCTCCCCTTCGACGTCGGGCTCGTCGATGACCGTGACGGTGCCGTCGTCGTTGCGGCTCACCAGGAATGCGTCGACGCCCGGCAGCGGCCGGCCCATCGAGCCCGGCTTGATGTCGAAGGCGGGTGTGTTCGCGACCATGATGCCGCCCGTCTCGGTCTGCCACCAGTTGTCGTGAATCGGCAAGCCCAGCACGCGTTTTCCCCACCACACCGCGTCGGCGTTCAGCGGCTCGCCCACGCTGGCGATGAACCGCAGCCGCGGAAAGCTGTACCGGGCGGCGAGTTCGGGGCCGGCCTTGATCAGCATGCGGATCGCGGTGGGCGCGGTGTACCAGACGGTGACGCCCTGGTCTTGAAGGATGCGGTACCACCGCTCGGCATCGAACTCGGCTTCGTCGACGATCGACGTGACGCCGTGCAGTAGTGGTGTGATGATCCCGTACGAGGTGCCGGTCACCCATCCCGGGTCGGCCGTGCACCAGTAGGTGTCGTCGTCGTGCAGGTCCAGCGCGTAGAGCCCGGTGATGTAGTGCATGGCGACCGCGCCGTGGACGTGGATGGCGCCCTTGGGGGTGCCCGTGGTGCCGCTGGTGAAGTGGAGCAGGGCCGGGTCGTCGGCCGTGGTGTGCTCGATGGGCGCGTTGTCGTCGGCGGCGTTCATGAAGTGCCAGAAGTTCAGCGTTCCATCCGGATAAACACCGTCGTCGTCGTTGGCTTTGTCGTCGTCGACCACGAAGATGTGCTGGACCGACGTCAACTGGTCGCGAATCTTGGCGATCTTGCGGTGATAGATCCCGGCGGTGGTGACGAGCACGGTGGCCTGGCCGATACCGACGCGGGTGGCGATGGGTTCGGGCCCGAAGGCCGAGAACAGCGGCGAGACGATGCTGCCGTTGCGCAGGGCACCGAGCATCGTGACGTACAGCTCGGGCCGCCGGCCCATGATGGTGAAGACCTTGTCGCCCTTGTTGATACCCAGCGAGCGCAGCACGTTGGTGAACTGCCTGGCCATGCGGGCCAGCTCCCCGTAGCTGAGGTCACGCGTGGCGAGCGCGCCGTCCACGGTCTCCTCGGGGATGAACCGCAGCGCGGTACGTTCGGCCGCCGGGCCGTCGGCGTGGCGATCCAATGCGGCGAACGCGATGTTGCATCCGCCGGGACCCATGCCGGCGCACAGTTCTGGCACGTCGGACCAGCGGAAGTGGGCTCGGGTGGTCTCGTATTCGCCGAAGTTCGGCGGGACCCGGAAGTCTGCAGGCCCCTTACGAATGACGTCCATGCGCGCTAGTTCATCTGCGAATCCAGCAGGCCGCGACGCACCGCGGGGCCGATGTTGGCCATGACCTGCTGAAGCAGGGCGTCGTAGGCGGCCCCGTCATTGACGAGGTCGTCTCGGCCCTGATGGTGCAGGTATGCGTCGAAGCGGCGGTCGATCGACCACTCCGCATAGATGGGCTCAGTGAATTCGGATCTCAAGAAGTCCCATGCGATGGCGTCGAGTTGTTGCGGTGTGAGTTGCCTGCGCCCGGCTGGCGACATCGCGAATCCCTTCGTCTGTTCTACCGCCATACTCTCGCCACTGAGCCAACCTCATATAGAGACAAAAGTCATTAAATTCCGCGTTAAAACGGTGGCGGCTTGTTTCTTTCGGCGACGTAGGCGTCGTTGAGTTTTCGTTCTTCGCGGATGCGACGAGCGCGTTCAGCCGCGCGGGTGCGCGAACGTGTCGGCATCATGACGCCCCGGCTGTTTGCTCGAGAGGCCGGTGGCTCTCGATTCGCCAGCGCCGCAGTGGTGGTGTCCCATGCTGGAAAGAAGATGCGACTGCCCGGCAGGGTCTTATAGGTGTGACCGCTCGGGCCCGTCCAGATGACCGTTCCGTCGGGGAGCTGTTGGTCCGCCCAGCCGTCGATACCGGTCCAAAATGTCTTGAGCAAGTGATGTTTTCGGCATAGAGCATTTGAGATTGGACGGGTGGGTGGGCCCAACCGGGTAGGGAATCGTATGGTCGACGTCACAGTACTCGGCCGGCTCCTCGCAGCCGGGGAAGCGACACGTCAAATCCCGGCAGCGCACGAACTCCGCCAGCTTTGCCGACGGTAGGTAGCCGGGTTCGGGCGCCTCGCCGGGCCGGCCAACCTCACGCACCTTGGCGCCGGAGCGGATCATTTCGGCCAGCAGCGGGGCGGGCACGATGCCACCGCGCAGCAGCAGCCCCGGCGGCGGTGCGGGCCACTTCCGGGCCGACGGACCGGGGTCGGGGGCCCCCCTTGAGGTGTCGACTTCACCTGACATTTGCGGATCCGGCTTAGCGTCCAGAGCGGAGGCTTCGGTGACTACGTGAATCACCACATTCGACGCCCGTCCGTCGCTGCCTGCCGACGGGCAGTCCGAGTTCGCGCATGCGCACGCCAGCCGCTCAGCCCCGGCAGCCAGCGCGCCCAGGGCATCGGCGCGGCGCTGGGCGATGGTGCGCGGATCATCGTCACAGACGCCGTGGGCCATCTCTGCCAGCCTGCGGTTGAGCAGCGCTGCGTCGGTGGCGTACAGCCTGCCTTGAACCGATGTCAGGTCAGCGCTGTCGTGTTCGCGGCCGACCTCCAGATGCCGGCCCAGGGTCCGGCTGCGCAAGCGCCGCAGCGCGCCCGGGTCGTGCACGTTGACCCAGAAATCGATGGCCTGGGCCAGCTTGTAGTCCGACAGCCTGTCCCATTTAGCGGCCTGCTTGGCCAGCGCCGAATCGATGAGCGCCACCGGCTCACCGTCGGTGACCAGTTCGGTGTGCCAGGCGATCGCGGAGATGACCCGATAGCTGACCTTGCCCTCGGCATACAGTGACGCCACCTGGGGCAGCCGGTGGCGCAGCGTGAGGCTCAGGCTCATCTGGCTGGAGGCTTTGTTGTGGCGCACCCCCAGGGCGCACGCGACCTCGGCGGCCACGGAGTCCCAGCCGTCGCACGCCCATTCCGCGCGCTTGCCCTCCTTGTCGCAGCGCCGGCTGGTCAGCTCGGCGATTGCCGCCAACCGCCGCGCCCCCGCAGCCGCCTCCACTCGCGCCCAGCCCTCGACGGCCGCGACCAGCGCCGCATCATCGGCGTCGCCCAGCGCCTCCAGTGCGAGCGGCAACTTTCGAACATATGTGCGATAATGCCAGACGGCTACGACAATTCTTGCGCCCTACTAATCAGCAGGCGGTATCAGCGCGAAATAGCTCTCCTCCTCGACGGAGAAGTGCAGCGACAGCAGCGCGTGAAGTCCGTACAGGCACGCCAGCAGATCGTCGGCCTGGTCGTCGCGGATGCCGCCGGCTGCGTCGGCGGCTTCCCGATGGGCATGCAGCCGTCCCGCCAGCTTGTCGATCTCACCGTGCATCCGGCTCATCGTCGTGGTGGCCTCAGGACTGCCGAGCGGACCCGCGAGCGCCGGATACAGCATGCGGTCTTCGGCATGCTCATGGGGAATCAGCGTGTCGCGCACGAAGTCGTCGGCACGATCCAGAAGCGCCGAGGCCTTCGCGCGCTGCCCGCTGGTCAGCAGCGCCCCGATGTCGCGCAGCAGCGACAACTGCCTGCGCATGTCGTCGTGCTCAGCGGAGAAGCGGCGGATCAAGCCAGTGGTGGCCGGATCGATGGTCGGCGCCGTGGGGTCGCGGCCCCGCAAGGCGCGCAAAGCGTTGAGAATCACCGCCACGTCGATTCCTTCCTGCAGCAACGCTCCGAGGGCGGGCGGCAGATACCCGAACGCCGCGAATCCCATCGCCACCAGCGACAGCGCCATCCCGATGACCGCGCTCTGCACGGCGATTCGTCGTGACCGACGGGCGATCACCATCGCGTCGGCCAACCGGTCGAGCCGGTCGGTGGTGAGCACGATGTCCGCGGCCTCGGAGCTGGCGGTCGAGCCGTGGACGCCGATCGCGATGCCCACGTGCGCGGCCGCCAGTGCCGGCGCGTCGTTGACGCCGTCACCCACCATGGCGGTCACGGCTTGCTCGCGCTCGGCGCGCACGCCTTCGACCTTGTCCACGGGCGTCTGCTGGGCGCGAACCTCGTCGAGGCCGAGTACCGAGCCGATCTGCTGCGCGGGGGCGGGACGGTCACCGGTCAGCATCACCAGTCGGTCCAGGCCCGCGGCACGCAGCCGGCGGATGGTCAGCGGCGCATCCCGGCGCAGAGGATCGATGAAAACTATTGCGCCCGCCATGCGTTCGTCGACAGTCACCCAGGCGATCACCGCGCCGTCGAATGCCGCACGCGTCTCCGCCGCAATGGCCCACTGCGGCGAAGACGGTTGCAGGTCATGGATACCCACCGCGACGCGATGACCGTCGACCGTGGCGACCACTCCCCGGCCTGCCTCCTCCACCACCTGAGAGGGCATGCTCAGCGGCAGGCGCTGGTGGGCCGCCTCTTCGACGATCGCCCTGGCCATCACGTGCGGCGAGAGTTGGTCGGCAGACGCCGCAAGCCGTAACACCTCTGTCGGGGTCCAGTCCGGTCCGGCGAGCACATCAGTGCTGTGTGGCCGGCCGGTGGTGACGGTGCCGGTCTTGTCAAGCACCAGAGTTGTTGCCCGGCCGAGGTTTTCGAGAGCTCCGCCGTCGCGCACGATGACGCCGATCCGGGACGCTCGCGACAGGCCGGACACGATCGCCACCGGCGCCGCCAACAGCAGGGGGCACGGCGTCGCCACGACGAGCACGGCGACAGCACGCTCGGCAGACCCGCTGATGAGCCACGCGAGCCCGGAAACCGTAAGTGCCAGAGGCAGAAACCATGCGGCGACGCGGTCCGCGAGCCGCACTACCGGCGCGCTCTCTGCTGCCGCCTGCTGCGCCAGCCGCACGATGCCCGCGTACGTGCTCTCGGCCGCCGAGGCCTCGGTGTGTATCTCCACTGCCGCACCGGCATTGACCGTTCCGCTGCGCACAACCTGCCCGGCGCGGTACTCGGTGTGGACGGATTCGCCCGTCAGCACCGACTCGTCGAGAACCGCCCAACCCGAAGCGATCCGCGCGTCGACCGGGATCATCTCGCCGGGACCGACCACCAGCACATCCCCGACCATCACCTCGTCGACGGGCACCGTCTCCAGCCCGTCCCCCGTTCGTCGGCGCGCGACGCGCGGGGCACGTTCGAGCAGCGATCGAAGATCCTTCGCGGCGCGCCGCGCCGCGGCGGACTCCAGCGCCTGGCCGGTCGCCAGCATGACGCCGATCAGCGCTCCCGCGAGGTACTCGTGAACGGCGAGGGTGCCCACCAGCGACAGCACCGCGATCACGTCGGCACCCAGGTGGCCGCGCCGCAACGCCGAGACCACCCACCAGACCGCGGGTACGATGGCCACCAAAGTGCCTGCGGCCCAGAACATGTCGGCCACGCCGCGGAACCCGAGCAGCCACGCGACCCCACCGCCGACGAGCGCGGCCGTCGTCGCGACCAGCAGAATCCGTATCAGCGCCCGGCGCATGACGACATTCTCATCCGGCCGGCGAGCGGATGCGGCCGGAGTGGCTGAACCGTGCCGCCCGGCGGTGGATCCGGTGCCGGTCGCCGCGAGTCCTGTGAGGTTGTCCGGCGAGCGGTATCGGTTCCAGGTAGAACAACGTCTTCGTGATCTCGACGAGCACCAGGTACGCGACGGTCATCGCGGCCAGTGCGGCGAAGAACTGCCATGGCAGCACCGTGAACCCGAGATGGTGCGCCCACGGCGACACGGTCAGCCCCACACCGACCGCGATCACCGTCAGGGTGCTGGCGGTCAGCAACGCGGAGGGCTTGCTCCGGAAGAACGGAAC
This sequence comes from uncultured Actinomycetota bacterium, assembly GCA_963775205.1. GTDB lineage: Bacteria > Actinomycetota > Actinomycetes > Mycobacteriales > Mycobacteriaceae > Mycobacterium. The sequence continues at coordinate 153,279 of CAVZHV010000004.1, forward strand.
CCTGCGGGTGCGGATCGCGAAGATGATCAGTGTCTGGGTGGCCAAGGACTCGACGAACCAGCCGGTGCGGAACTCGACGGCTCCGGCGTGCAGCACCCCGAGCAGCAGTCCGAACGTCATGAAGTCGAACAGCGAGCTGATGGGGCCGAACGTCAGCATGAAGCGCCGGATGAACGCGATGTTCCAGTGCGACGGGGCATGCAGTTGCTCCTCGTCGACGCGGTCACTCGGAATGGCCAGTTGAGAGGTGTCGTACAGGAGGTTGTTCAGCAGAATCTGGCTGGGCAGCATCGGCAGAAACGGCAGCACCGCCGACGCCGCGGCCGCGCTGAACATGTTGCCGAAATTGCTGGAGGTGCCCATCAGCACGTACTTGATGGTGTTGGCGAATATCCGCCGGCCTTCGGCGACGCCGGTGGCGAGCACCCCTAGGTCCTTTTCCAACAGCACCACGTCGGCCGCGTCCTTCGCGACGTCGGTGGCGGTGTCCACCGAGATGCCGACGTCGGCCGAGTGCAGCGCCAATGCGTCGTTCACCCCGTCGCCGAGGAACCCGACCGACCTTCCGCTGCGCCGGGCCGCAGAGACCAGGCGCCCCTTCTGCTCGGGCGTGATCCGCGCGAAGATCGTGTTCTCCCGGGCAGCTCGCAGCAAGTCGTTGTCGCCGAACCCTTCCATCTCGGCGCCGGTGATGGTGCCCTTATTCGCCAATCCGATTTCCTGGCAGACCTTTTCGGCTACTTGGGGGTTGTCGCCCGTCGCGACCTTGAGCTCGATGCCCAGGGATGCCAGCTCCGCCAGAGAATCCCGCACCGATGCCTTGGGCTCGTCGGCGAACACCAGAAAGCCGTCGAGCCGCAGTCCGGACTCGTCGTCGATCGTCATCGGGTCAATAGCAGGCTTGCTGGCGACGGCGACCACCCGCCTGCCGTCGGCGAACAACGCCCCCAGGGTGGCCTGCGCGGTGGCGGGCACGTCGACGCATTGGGAAAGCACCCCCTCGGGGGCACCTTTGACGATGACGAGCCGCCGGCCCCCGTCGTCAACGAGTGTGGACATCGATCGCCGGATGTGGTCGAACGGCCGTACCGCGATCTGCTGCGTCGCGTCGAAAGCACAGGCCTGCGCCGCAGGCGATTCCCACATCGCCGCATCGAGCGGGTTGGCGGTGGTGCCGCCCGTCGCCGGGTCGACGTCGGTGGCCAACAACCCGGTGCGCAGCACCGAATCGTCCTGTGCCCCGGTCGTGTCGACTGCATCGATCAGCGTGATGCGGCCCTCCGTCAGCGTTCCGGTCTTGTCGGTTATCAGCACGTCTATGTCACCGAGGTCCTCGATGCAGACCAGTCGCTTCACCACCACCTTGCACCGGGCCAGCCGCCGGGACCCGGTGGCCAGGCTGGCGCTCACCACCGCGGGCAGCAGTTGGGGAGTGATCCCGACGGCGATGGCCAGCGAAAACAGCACCGATTCGATGATGGATCGGCGCAGCAGAAGATTGGTGACGAGGATCAGCACCGTCAGCGCGAACGCGACGCGAAGCAGCAGATACGAAAACTGACGCAGCCCCGTCTGAAAATCGGTCTCAGGCTGCCGCTCGCCCAAGCCGGCTGCCAGCCGGCCGAACTGGGCATGGACTCCGGTGGCGTACACCACCGCGGTGGCTTCGCCGGCGCTGACGATCGTACCCATGAAGGCCAGATCGGCCATGTCGGTGAGACCCTGGCCGGCCGGCACCGGCTGCGGTGACTTCTCCCGCGGGATCGACTCACCGGACAAGATGCTCTCGTTGCATTCCAGGCCGGAGGCGTCGATCAGCCGCACATCGGCCGGCACCAGCTCACCGAGGGTCAACTGGATGACATCGCCGGGCACCAGCTCGTTGACGTCACGTTTTGTGAAGCCTCCGTCACGGCGGACCACCGCGGTGTGATGCACCCGTGAATGCAGGGCAGCCGCAGCGCGTTCGGCTCGATATTCGTTGACGAAGCCGAGCCCGATACTGGCCGCCAGGATGACGCCGATAATCAACGCTTGGGTGTTGTCACCCAGGAAGAACGACACCGCCGCGGTTCCGGCGAGCAGCCACAGAACCGCGTTGCGCAGTTGGCGACCCAGCACCGCCACCGCACTGACGTGATGTGTCCGAACGGAATTCGGCCCGAACAGGCGGCGTCGAGATAATGCTTCGACACTGGACAGTCCGCCCAAGGAGCTGTCGACCCATCGCAGCACGTCGTCGAGGAGAGCCGGCGCCACCCCCTCAGGCGACAGCGCAGCCTGGGCTAACCCCGGCTCCTCAGCGAGGGCGGTGGTCATGCCGTCGTTCGGACCATGTCTTGCCACAGCGTCTCGGCGTCACGAACCGAGTCTGCCAGCGGCAGGTCGGTGTCGAGGTGATGGGCGTCGCGCCAGCCCTCACCTGCGCGGTTCAGCGCTTCGGCGATGCTCGGCGTGGCATCGGAAGGACCGCCCGGAGGCCGTCGCGCCACCCGGGCCGCCGCCGTCTCCGGTGATGCCACACAGAGGATTTCCGACAGCACCGAATGCGTGTCCGACGCAAGCTGTCGCGCCGCGGCGCGGTGTCGTGGATCCCGCCAGGTGCCGTCGAGGATCACCGACTCCCCGCCGGCGAGCAGCAGGTGCGCTTGACGCAGTACGGCGTGGTAGACCTCTCCGACGTTCTCCGCCGAGTACAGGCCCCGATCGAGCATCCCGGGCGACCCGGTCACGGCGCCCGTCTGCTGCAGTTCGCGCCGCACGTCGTCGGTGGAGACCACCCGCGCACCGACGCGCTCGGCCAGCCGGTGGGCGAGCGTCGTCTTGCCGGTGCCCGGGCCGCCGCCGACGAGCACCAGTCGCACGGCGCCGGCCCGCAGGTGGTCGAGCGCGATGTCAAGGTGGCGCACCGCGTCACCCGCGGCTTCGGGATGGCCCTGTTGCACTCGTATGCAGTCGACCTTCGCGCGGACGACGGCGCGGTACGCGATGTAGTGATGCGTCAGCGCCGACGGTGCCGCATCGCCGCTGAGCCGGCCGTACGTCTGCAGAAAATAGTCCGCGTGCTCCTTGCCGTCGAGGAACTCCAAATCCATTGCGAGGAAGGCGGCGTCGTCGATGACGTCCACAAAACGCAGTTGGTCGTCGAACTCGAGGCAGTCCAGGATTTCGACCTCGCCGTCGGGCAGGCAGAAGATGTCGTCGGCGAGCAGATCCCCGTGTCCGTCGACGATGCAGCGATCTTCGACGCGTGTGGTGAAAAGCACCGACCTGCCGGCGATGAACTGGGTGGCCAGCTGTTCGAGGTCGGACACCTTGTCGGCGGCCAGCACGGGGCCGACGAACCGCTTGAGCTCGGCGATGTTCTCCCGCCACCGCGCATCGACCGCAGGGGCCTTGCCCTGCTCGTCGATGGCGCGGTTGCGGTCGGCCCGCTCGTGGAACCGCGCGAGCGCGTCGGCGATGCGCTCCAGCGCAGAGGTCACCGGCTCGTTGTTGCGCACTCTGGTGGACAGCCTGCAGGCGTCGGGGTAGCGGCGCATCACCACGACGGGCTCGGACGCGCCGGACGGATCGTTCAGATGGGCAACGCCCAGATAGGCGTCCGGAGCGAGCCTGCGGTTGAGCTCCACCTCCCGTTGGCACGACCGCTCCCGGCGTTCTGCCGTGGAGTGGTCGAGGAAGTCGGTGATGATCGGCTTCTTGCCCTTGTACGCCCGATCGCCGACGAGAACCACCACACCGGTGTGGGTTTCACGGACTTCCGCAAAGGGGGTGATTTCGCCCTGTCCCATGAGTCACATTCTCCGGTTGCCGTATTCCCGGCGCGAGGTGGCCCACGACATGAGACAACGGGCACATCGGCGCGGACGGCCGGGGACTTAGGACTCTGTTGCCCGGTCGAGTTGTGCCTAAGGTTGAAGCGGAGGAAAGGGCGTGATGACTCGACCGACAGTGGACACCGAAGTGATCACGAAGGCCATCTCGCTGGCGTGCAGGGCGCCGTCGCTGCACAACAGCCAGCCGTGGCGGTGGGTGGTCGGCGCCGGCGAGGTCGACCTGTTCAGCGACCACACCCGCACGTTGCGCTCCACCGACAGCTCGGGGCGCGAAACGCTGATCGGTTGCGGCGCCGCGCTCGGTCATTTCCGCGTCGCGATGGCCGCAGTCGGCTGGGACACCAACATCGACCGGTTCCCCAACCCGAACGAGTTCGACCATCTCGCCACGATCGACTTCTCCCCTGCTCATTTCGTGACGGACGCCCAGCGCGCGCGCGCCGACGCGATCCTGCTGCGCCGAACGGACCGGCTGCCCTTCGGCGCGCCCGCCGACTGGGAATCGTTCGAGTCGGTGTTGCGCACCACGTTCGACCCGGCGGTCGCGAGACTTGACGTGTTGGCGGACGACGCTCGCCCGGCCTTGGCAGAGGCGTCCCGTCTCACCGAGTCGCTGCGCCGCTACGACCAGTACTACCACGACGAATTACATTGGTGGACAGCGCCTTTCAGGATGTTCCAAGGTCTGCCCCACAGCGCGCTGGTGTCCGAGGAGGAAAACGCCCGCGTCGGGTTGAACCGTCAGTTTCCGGTCGGCGAACACAGCGACCGCCGGCCCGAGCAGCCAGCGGACCAGGCGAAGATTCTGGTCCTTTCGACACCGGAGAACACCCGCGCCGACGCACTGGGGTGCGGTGAGGTGCTGTCCACTGTGCTCCTCGAGGCCACCATGGCCGGTCTGGCGACGTGCACGCTGACGTCGATCACGGAAGTCGCGGAAAGCCGCGCGGTGATCGAGGGCCTGGTCGGCGGTGGCGGCGTTCCGCAGGTGCTGATTCGCGTCGGCAAGGCACCGGCCCTCGAACAACCGCCGGCGCCCACGCCGCGGCGCCCGTTGAGCGAAGTCATGCAGATGCGTCATTGAGTTCGGGAGGAGCACATGAAGGCAAGAGTCGGCGACTGGCTGGTGATCAAGGGAACGAAGGTCGACCAGGTGGATCAGCGGGGGCTCATCGAAGAGGTGCATTCCGCGGACGGCTCGCCACCGTACGTCGTTCGATGGCTCGCCACTGACCACGTGGCCACAGTCTTCCCGGGTCCCGACGCACTGATCGTCACCCCGGAAGAGCAGGAAGCGGCCGACGAGCGGGCCCGGACTCGCGCCGCGGCGGCGCAGTCGGCCATCTCGCACAAGAGCTGATGGATTCCGTGCGCCCCTTCCGCGACGCCGTCCGGGTTTTCAACAAGCATGCGCTGAACCCGGTCATGATGCGGATGGCCGGGCGAAAGCACTGGTACGCCGGCGTGATTCGGCATACCGGCCGTCGCACCGGGACGAAGTACGCCACCCCTGTGGTCGCAGATCGGGTGCCCGACGGGTTCATCGTGCCGCTGCCGTACGGAACGGGCGTCGACTGGCTGCGCAACGTGTTGGCCGCCGGCCGCGCGACGATCCAGGTAGACGGCCGGACATACGAGGTCGTCCAGCCGACGATCATCGACGCGGAGGCGGCGGCACCGCAGCTTTCGGCCAAGCGTCGCCGCGCATTCCGGCGATTCGGGATCGACCGTTACATGAAAGTCGAGCTCGCGCAGTCAGGAGAGTGAGATGTCCCAATCATCAAGCAAGACAGGCATATTGGTCGGTGTCGACGGCTCAGCCGAGTCCGACGCCGCGATCCGCTGGGCTACCACCGAGGCAGTGATGCGACGCGCACCCCTGACTCTGGTCCATGCCCTGGCGCCCGTCGTCACCACCTGGCCCATCTGGCCCGTGCAGGCGAGCATCACAGAATGGCAGGAGGACAACGCTGCGCAGGTCCTCGACCGGGCGGTCAAGACCGTGCAATCCTGTGCCGCCCAAACCGAGCTGCCCGACTTGCACACCGAGGTTCTGCGGGCCGACATCGTGCCCGCACTCGTGGAGGCAACCGAGGACAAGCAGATGGCGGCCGTCGGAAGCCGCGGCACCAGTGCGCTGGCGGGAGTGCTCCTGGGCTCGGTCAGCTTGGGCCTGCTGCTTCATTCGCACTGTCCCGTGGCGGTGACCCACGCTGAGCAGACCCCGGACGCGGACGCGCCGATTCTGCTGGGCATCGACGGGTCACCCGCGTCGGAGGCCGCCACCGCGTTCGCGTTCGACGAGGCATCGCGCCGCGGCGTGGGCCTCACCGCGCTGCACGCGTGGAGTGACGTGGGGGTGTTCCCGATCCTGGGCATGGACTGGCGGAAGTACGAAAACGAGGGACACGAGATCCTCGGCGAGCGGCTGGCCGGCTGGCAGGAGCAGTACCCCGACGTCGCGGTGCAGCGCCGCCTGGTCTGCGACCAGCCCGCGCGGTGGCTGATCGAAGAGTCAAAATCCGCCCAGCTGGTGGTCGTCGGCAGCCGCGGCCGGGGCGGATTCCGCAGCATGCTCCTTGGTTCGGTGAGCTCCGCGGTGGCGCAAGCCGCGGCGACTCCCGTGATCGTGGTGCGCGACGGGGCCTAGGGCCGGCGAGCGACGATCACCGGTGCGTGGGCACCGTGCACCACCGCGGTGCTGACGGAGCCCAGCAGCATTCCGGCGAAGCCGCCTCGGCCGCGGCTGCCGACGACCACGAGTTGTGAGGTGTCGGCCCGCTCGATCAGATGGCGCGCGGGATGCTCCCACACCGCCACGCGGCGCACCGGGACGTCCGGATAACGCTCTGACCACCCGGCCAGGCGCTCGGCCAGCGTCTTGTCGGCGGCGACCTCCAAGGCTGACCACTCCAGGCTCGGGACCGACGACGTGTCCGCGTCATTCCAGGCGTGCATCGCCACCAGCGTGGCTCCGCGCCACGACGCTTCGTCGAAGGCGAGGGCCGTGGCCAGCTCCGAAGACGGGGAACCGTCGATGCCCACCAGCACCGGCCCGTCGGGACGTTCCGGGGCTTCGTTGTGGATCACCGCGACCGGGCAGTGCGCATGGTGGACCAGCGCCGTGCTGACGGATCCCAACAGCGTGCGGGCCAGAGCGCCCTGCCCCCGACACCCCACGACGATCATGTCGACGTCCTTGGACAGGTCGACCAGCGTCGGGATGGGCGCCGCGAAGACGACTTTCGTGTCGATCCTCGAGCTCTCGAGTTCGCTTTCGGCGAGGTTGACCGCATCGGCGATGACCTGCCGGGCCTCCTCCTCCTGCCGTCGCGTCAGGTCTTCGGGGACAGGCAGCGCAGGCCACGCCATGTCCACGCCTGCCGTCGGGGTCGTTCGCGCGTGGACCAGAGTCAGTGGCACGTTGCGCATCGCCGCTTCGCGCGCCGCCCAGCGCACCGCCGCGTTCGACGGGGCAGATCCGTCCACTCCGGCGAGGATCCCCCGATGCATGTCCTGACTGGTCATTTCGCGGCTCCTTTTCGAGGACGAACTCTCATCATCGACCTTTAAAGCGTGTCGAACAATTCCTGTTGAGGTTGTTCGGCACCGCCCTTCTCGGGCGTCGTCGGTTCAGGCCGCTGGCGCGGTATGAACGTCGGTTCCCGCGTCTTCCGGGCTGGTTTCACCGGCACAGAAGGGTGCTGGTCAGCGCCGTCCCGTCGGCGGGCATTGGTGGCCCGGCCCCGTTGCTTGGGGTCTGGACCGCCACTACGAAACCACTCTCGCCGCACATGAAGGCTTTCTCATCCTCAGCCAGATCGCCCTCCTACTCCGACGACTCGACCGCAGCCAATTGTTCGACACGCTCTTAGGGGCCGGATCGCCCGCGATCATGGGGTCGTTGGTCCCACAATTGAGTTGCCACCCTGGAGGCTGAAGATGGACCGTGCAAATTGGACGCCGCCACTGCGCGACGAGGAAGTCGAGATCAGTGCCGGGCCGGTCACGGTGGCCGGCCACCTGACGATTCCGGTAGATCCGAAAGGAATCGTCGTCTTCGCGCACGGCAGCGGAAGCAGCAGGTTCAGCCCTCGCAACATCTTCGTCGCCGACGTGCTCAACGCGGCCGGGTTCGGCACGCTGTTGTTCGACCTGTTGACTCCGGCCGAGGAAACCAACCGCGCCAACGTCTTCGACATCGCACTGCTGGCGAGCCGGTTGGTCGACGTCACCGACTGGCTGTCCGACCAGTCGGACACCGCCTCGTTGCCGATCGGGTTCTTCGGCGCCAGCACGGGTGCGGGTGCGGCGCTGCGGGCGGCCGCCGACCCGCGAGTCGACGTACGCGCGGTGGTCTCGCGCGGTGGCCGGCCCGACCTGGCGGGCGAGTGGCTCATGCGGGTGCAGGCGCCCACTCTGCTCATCGTCGGGGGCCGCGACGACGTGGTGCTCGGGCTGAATCGGCAGGCGCAACAAGCGGTTCCGGTGGAGTGCCAGCTGGCGGTGGTGCCCGGCGCCACCCACCTGTTCGAGGAGCCCGGCACCCTTGAGAAGGCCGCGGAACTGGCGCGAGACTGGTTTGTGAGGCACTTGGCCGAGACGGGCGGCCAGCCAAGCTAGGGACTTGAGTCCCTACCGCCGGACCGGCCGGAGTGCTCGGATTTCAAGTGTCAGCACTTCGACTCGAAGGAGGAGCCATGAGCAGTCTCGAACGGCGCCAGCAGCGTTCGCTTTTTCCAGAGATAGCCGATCTGTTCGCGGGGTTTCCGTCATTGGCCAACATCCGTCCGGTCTTCGACGCCCGTCTGATGCGACTGGAAGACGAGATGACCAAGGACGGTCGCTATGAGGTGCGCGCCGAACTCCCCGGCATCGACCCGGCCAAGGACGTCGACATCACCGTGCAGGACGGACGGCTGACGATCAAGGCCGAGCGCACGGAGAAAAGCGAGAGCAAGGGCCGCTCGGAGTTCTCCTACGGATCGTTCGAGCGCACGGTCACGCTGCCCCAGGGTGCCGACGAAGACGACATCAAGGCGACCTACGACAAGGGCATCCTGACGGTCTCGGTCGGCGTGTCCGAACCGAAGAAGACCGAGAAGAAGATCCAGATCGAGTCGTCGAAGTGAGGGCACCGTGAGTCATCGAGACAGCGGCGATGACGTCAAGTCGTGGACCGTGACGATCGAGATCGACGAGCACGAGAACAAGACCCGCGCCCGGGCCCGCCTGGAATGGCGGAACCGGGACTTCGTCGGGGTGGGCGTGGCCCGCCGGAATCCGGCGGACTACAACGTGTCGGAGATCGGCGACGAGCTCGCAGCAGCCCGCGCGCTGTCGGACCTCGGACACCAGCTGCTCGTGGTGACCGCATCGGACATCCAGTCGGTGACCCACGAGCCGGTAACCGACCTGCACTGAGAAGGAGCACGCAATGACGCGGGCGGCACCCCGCCGGGTTTTCCACGACCGCCGCGAGGCGGGACGGATACTCGCGCGGCTGTTGACGGCGTACCAGGGCAAAAAGGACGTCGTCGTTCTCGGGCTGCCGCGCGGCGGCATTCCGGTCGCATGGGAGGTGGCGGCTTCTCTCGGCGCGCCGCTGGACGCGTTCGTGGTGCGCAAGCTCGGGGCTCCCGGCCACGAGGAGTTCGCGGTCGGCGCGCTGGCCAACGACGGACGGGTCGTGATCAATGACGACGTGGTCCGCGGCCTAGGGATAACTCCCCAGCAGTTGCGTGACGTGGCCGAACGCGAAGGGCGAGAACTGATCCGGCGGGAAGTCGCGTACCGCGGCGGCCGCCACCCGGTCGCCGTCACGGGCAAGACCGTCATCCTCGTCGACGACGGTCTGGCCACCGGAGCGAGCATGTTCGCGGCGGTGCAGGCCCTGCGCCAGTCGGACCCGGCCGAGATCGTGATCGCGGTGCCCGCGGCGCCGGAATCGACCGTTCGGGAGTTCGCCGGCCTGGTCGACGACGTGGTGTGCGCGAGCATGCCGACGCCGTTTCTGGCTGTCGGTGAATCCTTCTGGGATTTCACCCAAGTCAGCGACGACGAGGTGCGCCAGCTTATGGCCACCCCGACCACCGGAGTTGCGACCCGGGCCGAAAGGGCCGTCCAGACGCCGGCCGAACTGATCGCCCGCGTCGCCGTCGACGCACCGGGCGGGGTGCCGCCGACGGAGGCGTTGGAGGAGCTGATCGGCGACGCCCGCGTCGTGCTGATCGGCGAAAGCTCGCACGGCACACGCGAGTTCTACGAGGCCCGCGCCGAGATCACCAAGTGGCTGATTGAAGCGAAGGGGTTCGGCGCGGTGACGGCCGAAGCCGACTGGCCCGACGCGTACCGGGTGAACCGCTTCGTGCGCGGGCTCGGTGACGACGCCAACGCCGAGGAGGCGTTGCGAGGTTTCGAGCGCTTCCCCGCCTGGATGTGGCGCAACGTGGTGGTCCGCGACTTCGCGACCTGGCTGCGCCGGCACAACGAGAGCCGCGAGGCGCACACACCGATGCGGCTTCTACGGCCTGGATCTGTACAGCCTGCACCGGTCGATGCAGGAGGTGATCGCCTACCTCGACAACGTCGACCCGGTGGCGGCAGAGCGGGCGCGCACCAGGTACGCGTGCTTCGACCACGCATCAGCCGACGATGACGGCCAGGCCTACGGGTTCGCGGCGGCGTTCGGCGGAGGCTTGTCGTGTGAGAGGCAGGCGATCGAGCAACTGGTGGAAATGCAGCGCAAGGCGTTGGAGTATGCGCTTCGCGACGGCCTGCTCGTCGAGGACGAGTTGTTCTATGCGCAGCAGAACGCCGTGACCGTCCGCGACGCCGAGGAGTACTACCGCGCGATGTTCAGCGGCCGGGTCACGTCGTGGAATCTGCGCGACAGGCACATGGCGGAAACCCTGGATGCGCTGCTCGCTCATCTGGGCAGGACACGGCCCGACCAGACCGCCCGAATCGTAGTGTGGGCGCACAACTCTCACGTGGGCGACGCCCGCGCGACGGAGATGGGCCAGGACGGGCAGCTCACGCTCGGCCAGCTGGTGCGGGAGAAATACGACGACGACGCGCGACTCGTCGGGTTCAGCACCTACACCGGGTCGGTCACCGCGGCGAGCGACTGGGGCGGGACGGCCGAGCGCAAGGTCGTGCGAAAGGCCTTGAACGGCAGCATCGAGGAGCTGCTGCACGAGACCGGCAATCCGTCCTTCCTGGTGTCGCCGATGCTAAGCAGCGAGGCCGCCGAACCCCTGTCTCTGGTTCGGCTGGGCCGGGCCATCGGGGTGATCTACCTGCCCGCCACGGAGCGGCAGAGTCACTATTTCCACACCCGGCCGGCCGATCAGTTCGACGGGATCATCCACATCGACCACACGTGTGCGCTGGAGCCGCTCGAGGTGACTAGCCTGTGGGTGGAAGGTGAGACACCGGAAACCTACCCGACGGGCCTATGAGATGACGTCAACCGAGAGCACGGGTTACGGCACGACGATCGTCACGCTCACCATGAACCCGGCGCTCGACGTCACGACGAGCGCGGAGCGTGTCGGCCCGACGAGCAAGATCCGTTGTCACGGCGTGCGATACGACGCCGGCGGCGGGGGCATCAATGTCGCGCGGATCGCCCGCGTGCTCGGCGGCTCGGTGTCGGCGGTATTCCCCGCGGGCGGCCACACCGGCGATCTGGTCACCCAGCTGGTGGCCGAGGCCGGCGTTCCGTATCGCCGCGTGGACATCACCGAGTCCACGCGGGAGAGTTTCACGATCGACGAGGAATGCAGCGCCCAGCAGTACCGGTTCGTGCTTCCGGGCCCGCGGCTGTCCTTCGTCGAACAAGCCAGATGCCTCGACGAACTGCGCGACGCGGCACGGTCAGCGGAGTTCGTGGTGGCCAGCGGCAGTCTCCCGCCGGGCGTTCCGGCCGACTTCTACCAGCGGGTGGCCGACATGTGCCGCGAGCTCGGCGTGCTGCTGGTCCTCGACACCTCCGGCGGGGGCCTCAGGTACATGACGTCCGGGGTGTTCCTGCTCAAGCCCAGCGTCCGGGAACTGCGGGAATGCGTTGGTCGTAAACTCACCGCCGAGGCCGACCAGTTGGCCGTCGCGCGCGAGCTTATCGACTCCGGGGTCACCCAGACGGTGGTCGTGTCGCTGGGGCACAAGGGCGCGCTGCTCGTCACTCCACATGGCAGTCAACGGTTCTCGCCGGTGCCGGTGAAGGCGGTCAGCGGCGTCGGGGCCGGCGACGCGATGGTCGCGGGGATCACGGTGGGCCTGACTCGCGGCTGGCCGCTCAGCAAGGCCGTGCGGTTCGGCATCTCGACCGGATCGGCCATGCTCATGACGCCCGGCACGGCGCCGTGCCACCGAGAGGACGCCGAACGGATCTTCGAGACGGCCCCCGAGCCCGTCGACGTCAGCTAGTCATCAGCTAGTCGTCAACTAGCCGGTACGCGGTACAGCGCTGCGCCGGCAGTGATTCCGGCGCCGGCGGCGACCAGCAGGATGCGCGTGTTGCCGGGTACGCGGCCCAGGGCACGGTCGAGTGCGACCGCCAGCCCTGCGGTGTGTGTGCGCTCGTCCTCGGCGACGATGACCCGCTTGGCAGGCACGTCCAGATGCGTGGCGAGGGTAGCGCGGTAGATGGGCCGGGCCGGGGCGGCGATCACCAGATCGACGTCGGACGGGTTCAGCGCGCTCATCCGCAGACAGTTGCGGGCGGCTTGCGCTGCTGCGGCGGCCAGCCGCTCGTCCAGATCCGGCGAGACGTGAAACCGCAACACGTTGCGCGCATTCTCGGATCCGACTGTGGCGCTGAAGTTGGCGCCGTCGTCGAACTCGGTCACCCAGCTGACGGGACCCAGCCCGGAGTCGTCGTCGGCCCAGCGGCACAACAGTGCGGCACCTACCGGCGAGAACGGGAAGTTACGGCTCAGCCCGCGGCCCGGGTCCGCGTCGCTGGCGGTGACCAGCGCGTAGCGGACCGTGTGTGAGCGCAGGAAGCCGTCCACGATCTGCAGACCGGTCAGCACGCCACAGGTGCCGTTGGCGATGTCGAACGAGAACGTGCCATGCGCGTCGCCGTGCGGATCTTCGGGATTGGCGCCCACGTCTTCCTGGATGAGAGCGGCCAGCGCCGGCTCCCCCAGGTTCTTGTCGCGGTAGATCCCGGTGTTCACCAAGAGGTCGAGGTCGTCGGCGTCGCGGCGCGCCGCGCGCAGGCACGACTTCGCCGCAGCGACCGCGAGATGCAGTGCGCTGTGGCGGCTCAGCCACCCGCCGCGGGCGACCTCCACCCGATCAATGACCGTGCCCATAGCGGCTCACCAGATCCTCGTCCACGGTCACGAGAACGACGCCGATCTCCAGACCCGATGCCAGTGCGATGAGCGCGATCGTCTCGCCCGGCAGAATCCGCCCCGCCTCGAGTTCCTCGACGAGCGCCACGGTGTGCGTGGTCGACGCCGTGTTCCCGTAGCGGTCCACGGTGATCACCGCGTCGTTGCGCGGACCCTCGCCGAACACCTCCGACATCTTCGCCATGCCCTTGCGAATCGCCCGGGCAGACGTCTGATGCGTGATCACGTGATCGATGTCATGGATCGCGATGCCCGCCGCGTCGAGCACTTCGTGCAGAAGCAGCGGGGTGTCGGAGATCGCGGCCCGCTGAATGGCCCTGGAGTCGGTGAACATTCGCGCACCCGGGTCGCGGCCCTTCGGATACGCGAGGCAGAGCCGGCTGTGGTCGGCGATCGTGGTGAACCCGGCGAGGCTGATGGCGCCCGGGCCTGCGCCGGCCCGCTCGAGCAGCAGCGCCGCACCGGCGTCGCCCAGTGTGAGACAGGCAAGTTCCTTGCTCATGATCGTGCGGATGTGCCGGGCCGCGTTGCGGCCCAGCGGCGATATGTACTCGCCGCTGACCACCAGGCCACGTTCGACGAAACCCTGCCGTATCCAGTTGTTGAGAATCGTCACGCCGGTGAGCATCCCGGCACACGCGTTGGACACGTCGAACGTCATGGAGTTGGTGGCGCCGATCGCGTGCGCGACGGCGGTGCTCATGGTGGGCTCGAGCCACTGGGTGAGGCCGTCGTGGAACTTGGTGATGCTGCAGTTGATCACGACGTCGAGCGACGCGCCGTCACTTCCGGCCTTGGCCAGGCAGTTTCGCGCGGCCGCGGTGGCCAGTGTGTAGGAGTCGTCCTCACCGACGGACACGCGCCGCTCGTGGATGCCGGTCAGCCGCTCCAAGTCGATGTGCGTGTGGTGGCGCGTCGTCGACATCAGCTCGTCGGTGGTGAGCCGGGTCGTCGGCAGGTGCCGGCCCGCGGCGGCCAGCCGGGAACGGTAGGGCGCCCGCGCGGCATCCTCCGCGTCGTCCATCACGAGCCAGTGCGTGCCCATGAGCGTTGCCTCCCTTCTGTTTTCGTGCCGATCTCCGCCACCACCGCGTCGACGACGAGCGGTACGGCCGCCGCTACGTCGGTGGTCAACCCGGGCCCGTAGCCGGTCTCGGCGGCTTCGACGGCGAACACCACGACGTCGTCGGGCATCCGGTGAAGCGCTTCGCCCAGGCCGAGCAGCGTCGTGACGTCCATTGCGTGCGAGCTCACGGCGGGCGACCCGGTGAGTTGGTCCGTGGCGCAGCGATGGATTCGTCCGGGCCGAGGTGTTTCGGTGACCACGGCGTCGATCAGGACGGCCAGCCGCACGCCTGCCCACGCCTCCAGGACGGTCGCCGGATCGGCGGCATCGGTGAGCACGCGCACGCCCGGAATCCTGCGGGCTTCGACGGCTGCGGCAGCGGCGAGCCCGACGCCGTCGTCGCGCCGGAAGCTGTTCCCGATGCCGATGACGGCAACGTCTGCGGTCACATCCGTCGCACCGTCAGCGTCAGGAAATGGGCCGAGCAGGAGATGCAGGGGTCGTAGGTGCGTATCAGCTTCTCGCACATGTCGGTCAGCTGCTCATCGCTGACGTCCAGATTCGCCGAGACGAGGTTGGCCATGTCTGCTTCGATCGCCCCCTGGTTCTGCGAGGTGGGCGGCACGATGGTGGCCGCCTTGATCAACCCGTCCTGCCCCACCTCGTAGCGGTGGTACAGCAGGCCCCGTGGCGCTTCGCTGACGCCGTGACCGACGCCCGGCTGCGGTGGGACGTCGACGAACGGTCGCGGCGGGCGCTCGTAGGCCTCGATGATCCGCAGCGCCTCTTCGATCGCGTGGACCACCTCGACAGCGCGAACCACGATGGCACGGAACGGGTTTCGGCATTCCGCGCCCAGTCCCGCGTCGGCGGCGGCTTGCCGGGCGATCGGCGAGAGCAGTGCCGAGTTCAGCGAATACCGAGCCGGTGGGCCGGTGAGATGGGGCCGGCCGTCCAGCGTCGCGTGCAGCGCGGTGGAGTGCGGCACCTGGGCTTCGACGACGTGGTCGCAGAACTCGGCGACGGCGAACGGCGGACCGGCGCTGCGGACGATCGTGCCGTTCTCGACGGGATACCGCCCGGGCTGCGTGAGCGACAGCATCTCGTGTTCCATCTCGAGGTCGGGGAACTCGAACCCGCTGACCCACTTCGCGGTCCACAGCGCGTTGTCAAGCGCCCGCCGCAGCTCCTCGGCCATCGCGTCGAGCTGCCGCCGCGTCGGCACCGAGTAGAACCCGCCCAGCCGCACGTTGACCGGATGGATGGCCCGCCCCCCGATCAGCTCCATCAGCCGGTTCCCGGCCTTCTTCAGCGCCAGCCCGCGCTCCACCGCCTCCCGGTGTTCGCGGGCCATGCTGATCGCATCGGGGTAGCCGAGGAAGTCCGGCGCGTGCAGCAGGTAGATGTGCAGCGCGTGACTGTGGATCCACTCACCGCAGTAGAGCAGCCGGCGCAGTTCGACGAGACCGGGGTCCACAGTCACGCCGCATGCCTGCTCGAGTGCGTTGCAAGCGCTCATCTGGTAGGCGACCGGACAGATGCCGCAGATTCTGGCCGTGATGTCCGGCGGCTCGGTGTATTTGCGGCCCCGCAGGAACGCCTCGAAGAACCGCGGCGGCTCGTAGATGTTCAGCTCGACGCTTTCCAGCTCGCCGTCGCGCAGCGTGACGTTCAGCGCCCCCTCGCCTTCCACGCGCGTCAGCACGTCCACCCTCATCGTGCGGGTTTCGGTGGTGGTTTCGGCAGTCATCGGTCACCTCGTTCGGCTGAGAACTGCGCGACGTTGAAGGTCGAGTACACCCGGTCGACGTCGCCCACGGACATGCCGTCACGGCGCAAGACCGGAAACAGCGCGAGCGTGTTCGGTGTGGCCGCCGGCCCGAAGCAGCCGTAGCAGCCGCGGTGATGGCGCGGGCACAGCGCCCCGCAGCCGGCATGGGTGACCGGTCCGAGGCACGGAATGCCTTCGGCCACAGCGATGCACGTCACCCCGCTGCGCTTGCACTCGGTGCACACCGTGGACGCCGGCAGCCTCGGCTTACGCCCGATCAGCAGGGCGGCCAGGGTGTCGAGCAGTTGGCCGCGGTCGATCGGGCACCCGCGCAGTTCGTAGTCGACTTTGACGTGTGCCGACGCCGGGGTCGACGTGGCCAGCGCGTCGATGTATTCGGGCTTGGCGTATACCACCGAGGCGAACTCCGCTACGTCGGCGAAGTTGCGCAGCGCCTGGACGCCGCCCGCGGTGGCACAGGCCCCGATGGTCACAAGAATCTTTGATTGCTCCCGGATTTCGCGGATGCGCTGCTCGTCGTGGGGTGTGGTGACCGAGCCCTCGACCAGCGACACGTCGTATGGTCCGGCGACCATCGCGCTCGACGCCTCGGCGAACGTCGCGATCTGCACCTGCTCGGCGATGGTCAGCAACTCGTCCTCGCAGTCGAGCAGGGTGAGCTGGCAGCCGTCGCACGACGCGAACTTCCACACCGCTAGCGTCGGAGGGGCCATCACAACTCCTTCACGACGAGCAGCGGATAGGCCACGTCGTAGTCGACGACGGGCCCGTCGCGGCAGAGCAGCAGCGGGCCGAGCTGACAGTGACCGCACCAGCCGAGGCCGCACTGCATGTTGCGCTCCAGCGACACACGAATGTTGTTGACGTTCAACCCCTTTGCCAGCAAGGCCTCTGCGCTGAACCGCATCATCGGCTCCGGACCGCACAGAAACGCGGTGGTGCGTTCCGGCGCGAGCGTGAGCCGGCGCAGCGGCCCGGTGACAAGGCCGACCTCGCCGTGCCAGCCCTGCACGGGAACGTCGACAGTGGTATGCACCTCGATCGATCTGTCGCGCTGCCACCCGGCGAGCTCGCCGGCGAACAGGAAGTCGTTGCGCGACCTCGCGCCCGTGATCAGCATGACCCTGCCGTAGCGGTCGCGCCGGGCCAGCGCACCCGCCACCACAGGGCGTAGCGGCGCCAAACCCACGCCGCCCGCGACGATCACGAGGTCACGGCCCTCCGCCTCGTCCATGCCCCAGCGGGTGCCGAACGGGCCGCGGACACCCACGATTCCGCCGCGGCCGACGCCACACAGCGCACGGCTCACCGCTCCCACGGCGCGGATCGTGTGCATGATCGTGCCGTCGGTGATCCCGGGGTCACCGCTGACCGAGATCGCGATCTCGCCGACGCCGAACGCGTACAGCATCATGAACTGGCCGGGCTGCGGTGCGGGCACGGCCGCCGACACCGGCTCCAGGCACAGCGTCACCGAGTCGGTGTTCTCGACGACCCGCGAGCGGACACGGTACGGGATCGGGGTCATCGCGAAGGCCGGCGCGGCCGTCTCCCGCACGGCGCTGTCAGTCATCGTCCCGCCGCGCCATCGAGTTCATCTCCTCGGTGATGTCGATGCCGGTGGGGCACCATGCGATACAGCGCCCGCAACCCACGCAGCCCGACATCCCGAACTGGTCGTGCCATGTGCCCAGCTTGTGGGTCAGCCAATGCCGGTAGCGCGACGGGCCGGACTGCCGAACGCTCCCGCCGTGGATGTAGGTGAAGTCGAACTCGTAACAGGACGCCCAGTGCTGCCACCGCTCGGCGTGGTCACCGGTCAGGTCGCTGACGTCTTCGGTGGTGGTGCAGAAACACGTCGGGCAGACCATCGTGCAGTTGCCACAGGTCAGACACCGGCTCGCCACCTCATCCCACTGCGGCGACTCGCGGTTGCGGATCAACAGCTCCCGCAGGTCGACGGACGGCATCTCGCGGCCCATTTGGTGGGTGGCGGCGTCGACTTCCTTTCTGGCCGTGTCGATCTCGCCGATGTCGGCGAAGCGGTGCGGGATCTGCGCCAGCACCTCGGCGCCCAGCGAGCTGCCGACGTCCACCAGGTAGGCCGGCGCGTCGCCGTCGAGCCGCTCGGTCAGGGCCAGGTCGTAACCCGGACCGGCCGCCGGGCCGGTGCCCATCGACGCGCAGAAGCACAGGCCGCCGGGTTCGGTGCAGTTCACCGCGACCACGAAGACCTGCCGACGGCGGCCGAGGTAGCTGCTGTCCGGATGCTGCGAGTACCCCAGCACCCCGTCCAGCGTGTGGATCGCCGCGAGGTCGCATCCCCGCACACCGAGAAATGCGTACCGCGGCGGCTCTTCGGGTTCGCCGTCGGCGATTCCGTCCCGGCCGCCCGACCACAGCAGCTGCCGCGGCGGGTGCAGGAACTGCTTCCACGACTGCGGCCCGGAGGAATGGCCGAAGGCGGCGGCGTCGTCGCGGCGCCGCACCCGATACTGGCCGGGCGCGGTGTCGACCCCCCAGCCGTACGGCAAGTCGTCGGCGGAGTCGAGTTCGGCGAGCACAATCGCGTTGTCGCGCAGCGTCGGTCCGACGACACGGTAGCCGCGCTCGGCCAGAACCTCGATCAGACGCTGCAGCCCTTCGGTATCCACCATCGAAGGCTGCGTAGCACCTGAATCATCCATTGCCTTGATCCTGTTGCGAGTGTGACGGCGGGCGATAGGGGTTTCAGCCTTGACCTTACGGCCAAAAGTCCCTACGGCGGCAGCGGAACGGCGACATATGGTGGATGTGATGCCTGAGCAACCCACACCGCGGTCCGTCGTCGTCGGAGTCGACGGCTCGAAGGCCGCCATCCACGCGGCGCTGTGGGCCGTCGACGAGGCCCTCAGTCGCGACGTTCCGCTTCGTCTGCTCTACGCGGTCGACCCCAACGAAGACGGGCAGCGTCCCGAACATGCCGCGCGCAAGCTCGCCGTCGGCGAGACCGCGACGCGCGAGGCGGTGACGGCGATCGAAGCAGCCAACACGCCCGTCAAGATCGAAGTGGAGATCGACCAGGACCGTCCGGTCAAAGCGTTGATCCGGGCGTCGCGGCCCGCCGCGTTGGTGTGCGTGGGCGCCATCGGGTTCCACCACTTCCAACCGGGGCGCGTGGGGTCCACGGCCGCCACGTTGGCCACCTCGGCACACTGCCCGGTCGCGGTCATCCATACGCACGAAGGCATCCGCAGCCGCCGCGACCCGGGCTGGATCGTCGTGGAGGCCGACAACTCGCCGCAGACCGGGGTGCTGCTCGAGGCGGCCGTCGAAGAAGCCCGGCTGCGCACCGCGCCGCTGCGCATCGTCACCTGCTGGCAGTCCCGGCTCAGCGACATCCGCGGTTCGCGAGGCGTGGCCGACACGAACCGTCGGCTGCAGGCGGAACTTGACCGGCGGCTGTCGCGGTGGACCCACGAATATCCGGACCTCGACGTGCAGTCGGTGGCGCTGCGCGGCACCGTCGTCGACTACCTTTCCGAAAACGCCGACTCGGTGCAGCTGGTGGTCATCGGCGCACGCGACCACCGCACCATCCAGGAGCTCCTCGGGCCGTCCGGTTCTGCCGCGCTGCGCCACACCAACTGCTCGGTGCTCGTGGTCGACCACCAACACTTGTAGATTCAACGTCATGGTGAGGGTTTTTCTGGTCGACGACCATGAAGTGGTCCGTCGGGGTCTGTTCGACCTGCTCGACGCCGACCCTGAGCTCGAGGTGGTGGGCGAAGCCGCCTCGGTCGGCGAGGCCCTCGCCAAGATTCCCGCCGTGGCGCCCGACGTCGCGGTTCTCGACGTGCGGCTGCCCGACGGCAGCGGGATCGAGCTGTGCCGAGAGCTGCTGTCCGACATGCCGGAACTGCGCTGCCTGATGCTCACCTCGTTCACCTCCGACGAGGCGATGCTCGACGCGATCCTGGCCGGCGCCAGCGGCTACGTCGTCAAAGACATCAAGGGCATGGAGCTGGCCAAGGCGATCAAGGATGTCGGAGCCGGCAAGTCGCTGCTCGACAACCGGGCAGCGGCCGCGCTGATGGCCAAGCTGCGCGGCGCGGCCGAGCAGTCGGATCCCCTCTCAGGGCTCACGGCGCAGGAGCGCACGCTGCTCGGGCTGCTGGGTGAGGGGCTGACCAACAAGCAGATCGCGGCGCGGATGTTCCTCGCCGAGAAGACCGTGAAGAACTACGTGTCGCGGCTGTTGGCCAAGCTCGGAATGGAACGCCGCACGCAGGCGGCGGTTTTCGCCACCAAGCTCGACCCGGGCCACCGGCCCACCGAGTAATCGACGGAACTTCTCGGCAATCTTGCGCCGACGATGCCACGATGGTGGCGTGCCCGACCGTTCAACCCGAGCGCATGAGCCCGCTGCGCACCACCCTGTCCCAGCTCCGGCTGCGCGAGCTGCTGGCCGAAGTTCAGGACCGGGTGGAACAAGTCGTCGAGGGCAGGGACCGCCTGGACGGCCTCGTCGAGGCCATGCTGGTGGTGACGTCCGGCCTGGAACTCGACGACACGCTGCGGACGATCGTGCACACCGCGATCGAGCTGGTGGACGCCAAATACGGTGCGCTGGGGGTGCGCGGCCACGACCACGAGCTGGCGGAGTTCATCTACGAGGGCATCGACGAAGAGGCGAGAGCCAGGATCGGGCGGCTACCCGAGGGCCGCGGCGTACTCGGGGTGCTGATCGACGACCCGAAGCCGATCCGCCTCGCCGACATCGTCGAGCATCCCGACTCGGTCGGGTTTCCGCCCAACCATCCTCCGATGCACACGTTCCTGGGTGTCCCGGTGCGCATTCGCGACGAGGTCTACGGGAACCTGTATCTCACCGAGAAGGCCGACGGTCAGCCCTTCACCGAGGATGACGAAGTTCTGGTGCAGGCACTGGCCGCCGCCGCCGGCATCGCCATCGACAATGCGCGGCTCTACGAGCAGTCGCGCGCCCGGCAGTCCTGGATCGAGGCCACCCGCGACATCGCCACCGAATTGCTGGCCGGCACCGAACCCGCCGGGGTGTTCCGCCTCATCGCCGACCAGGCGCTGCAGCTGTCCGCCGCCACGGCGACGTTCGTGGCGGTCCCAGTGGACTCGGAACTGCCCGCCCAAGACGTGGACGAACTTCTGGTGGTCGAAACGGCCGGGGACACCGAAATCACCGCGTCGCAAATGATTCCGGTGGCCGAAACGGTGGTCGGCGAGGTCTTCACCCAGCGCGCCCCGCGTCGGCTGGAATCCATCGAGCTCGGACTGGGCGGCGTCGACACCAACGGCCCGGCACTCGTGCTGCCGCTCCGCACCACCGAAACCGTCGCCGGGGTGCTGGTGGCGTCGCGGCACAAAGGCGAGCAGCAGTTCGACGGCGAGCAACTCGATATGCTCGCCGCTTTCGCCGACCAGGCTGCGCTGGCATGGCAGCTGGCCACCACGCAGCGCCATCTGCGAGAACTCGACATACTGTCCGACCGCGACCGCATCGCACGAGATCTGCACGACCACGTGATCCAGCGGCTCTTCGCCGTCGGCCTGAGCCTGCAGGGCACCATCCCGCGGGCGCGCTCGCCCGAGGTGCAGCAACGGCTTTCGAACTGCGTCGACGACCTGCAGGCAGTGATCCAGGAGATCAGGACCGCGATCTTCGACCTGCACGGCGCATCTGCGGGCGTCACGAGGCTCCGGCAACGGCTCGACGAGGCCGTCTCGCAGTTCGCGACCACCGAGGTACGCACCACGGTGCAATTCGTCGGCCCGCTGTCGGTGGTCGACGCTGCGCTCGCGGACCACGCGGAAGCCGTTGTGCGAGAGGCGGTTTCGAACGCGATGCGGCATGCCCAGGCCACCAGCCTGCAGGTCACCGTCGTCGTCGAGGACAACCTGCGCATCGAGGTCGTCGACAACGGCATCGGGATGCCGGAGGACGTCACCGGCAGCGGTCTGAGGAATCTGGTCATGCGCGCACGCGACGTCGGGGGCAACTTCACCGTGGAAGCCAACCCCAGCGGCGGCACGGTGCTGCGGTGGACCGCCCCGCTGGAGTGAGCCGCTACGACCGCGCGACGATGACCGGCATCCGCACGGCATGCACCACCGCAGTACTGACCGACCCGAGCGACAGTCCCGCGAACCCACCGCGGCCGCGGCTGCCGACGACGACGAGCTGCGCCGCCTCGGAGTGCTCGATGAGCTGGCGTGCCGGTTCGTCGCACACGACGAGACGATTCACCTTGACGTCCGGATAGCGCTCCTGCCAGCCGGCCAACCGCTCGGCGAGCACCAGCTCCTCCTGCTCCTTGACCACCGACCAGTCGAGGCCGGGCAACTCGACGACCGCGGAGTCACTCCAAGCGTGCAGCGCAACCAGCTCGACGCCGCGGCGGGACGCCTCGTCGAACGCGATCGACGTCGCCAGCTCCGACGCCTCGGAGCCGTCGACCCCCACCAGTACGGGCGCCTGCGCCGGATGCGGCATCAGCGGATCCTCGTCGTGGATGACCGCGACCGGGCAGCGCGCATGATGGACGAGCCCGCTGCTCACCGAGCCCAGCACCACCCGGGCGACCGCGCCGCGGCCGCGGCTGCCGACCACGATCATCTCCGCCTGTTCGGACAACTCCACCAGGGTG
Organism: uncultured Actinomycetota bacterium; assembly: GCA_963775205.1. Taxonomy (GTDB): domain Bacteria; phylum Actinomycetota; class Actinomycetes; order Mycobacteriales; family Mycobacteriaceae; genus Mycobacterium. The sequence continues at coordinate 176,006 of CAVZHV010000004.1, forward strand.
GGCAGCGTCGGGGCAAGGAACACCTCGGTGTTGATCGTGAGCGGACGGTCGGAGCCGCTGTTCTCCTGCGCGATCCGGATGGCCTCGTCCATGTAGACGCGGGCCTGCTCTTGTTGCCACTCCTCGAACTCGACGGGAATGGGCGTCGGCTGCCAGGTGGCCAGGATCGGGTTCATCACGTACACCAGGGTCAGCGGCACATTGCGCAGCGCCGCGTCCTGCGCCGCCCAGTAGACGGCGACATTCGCGGTGTCGGATCCGTCGATGCCGACGACGATGCCACGGTCTGACCCACCAGCTGACATTGGTGCCTCCTTCGACAGTGGCTTCCTAAGATGCCTTCCGTAAGACCTGTTTAGCATCGTGTCATGGCGGCGGATCATGCGGTTGTGATCGACCCCCGTTACCACGACGGCGTCGTCTTCGACACCGACGGGGTGGTCACCGACACGGCGTCGATCCACGCCAGGGCCTGGGCGAGGATGTTCGACGACTTCCTTTCTCAGCGGCCGGCTCACGACGGGGAGGATCATTCGCCGTTCACCCAAGGCGACTACCTGCGTTTCGTCGACGGCAAGCCGCGCTACGACGGGGTCGCGGATTTCCTGGCCTCCCGGGGTATCTCGCTGGCGCCCGAGACGGTGCGTGAGTTGGGCGACCGCAAGCAGGACATGTTCTTGGCGCTGCTCGCCGACGGAGTACCGAGGTTCGACTCCACGATCGAACTGGTGCGCCGGCTGCAGAGCGCGGGAGTCGGCACAGGGCTGTACTCGGCGAGCCGCAACTGCCAGCGCGTGCTCGACGGAGCCGGTATCGGCGACCTCTTCGGTGTGCGCGTCGACGGCGTCGTCGCCGCCGAACTCGGACTGCCCGGCAAACCCGACCCCGCGATGCTGGTGGAGACCGCCCGCCGGCTGGGCGTGCACCCGGAACGCTGCGTGGTGGTCGAGGACGCCGAGGCGGGGGTGGCGGCCGGCCGCAACGGAGGGTTCGGCTTGGTGATCGGCGTCGACCGCACCGGCCACGCCGACGCGCTGCGCGAGTGCGGCGCCGACGCGGTGGTGTCCGACCTGGCCGAGGTCATGGTCCGCACAGGCGAGGACGAACATGGGTAAGGCCGGGTCACCGGGATCGGTCGTCGTCGGCGTCGACGGGTCCCGTGCGGCGATCGCGGCCGCGAAATGGGCTGTGGTGGAAGCGGTTTCGCGAAACGTGCCGCTGCGCCTGGTCCACGTCGCCGCCGAGCCGGCCAGCCCCTCGGATGCGTTGCGCGACGCGTCGGCCGCGATCGCGGCCACGGGACAGCCGGTCACCGTCGAGACCGCGACGCTGTCGGGGCGCGCCGACGCGGCGCTGATCGAGGAATCGCTCGGCGCGGCGATGATCTGCGTCGGGTCGACGGGAATCGGCCGGATGGCACGCATGCTGCTCGGCTCCACCGCGGGCGCACTGGCCGAGCGTGCGCACTGCCCGGTGGCGGTGATCCGCGCCGACAGCGCGTCGAAACCGTTGGAGGGCGGCCCGATCGCGGTCACCGTCAACGACGACTTCGACAACGACGCAGTGGTGCACCTGGCCATGCAGGAGGCTCTGTTACGCGGTGCGCCGGTGCTGGTCCTCGGCGCGCAGTCCCGGCTCTCCCGGTGGGCGCAGCGGTATCCCGGCGTCGACGTGCAGACGGTCGACGCGGGCTCGGAGGTCGCCGGTTACCTCGAGACAACCGACGAGCCAATACGATTCATCGTCCTCGGCCACGGCGATGTTCGCGACGTGCCCCGGATCATCGGCCCGCACAACCGGCCGGGATGCTCGGTGCTCGTCGTGCGTCAGTGAGGCTCGTGATCGAGCAACTCGACGACTTCGTCCAGCGGGCGGCGCGGCGTCGAGGGTAACGGCTCGGCGTTCACCGGTGCCCAACCCACCCGCAACAGCATCTGCGCGTAGCCGCTGCCACCGAACACGTCCTCCTGCACGGCGGCCCGCGTGTCGGAGACCTCGAGGGGCTCGGTGACCGGGCAGCTTGCCAGCCCCAGTGCGGTCGCGGTGAGCAGCACCAGGCTCGTCGCCTCGCCGGCGCGCAGGCGCGACAGCTCGCTGTCGTCTTTGGTGCCCAGCGCGAGAACCACGGCGTTCTCGTCGTCGGCAGACGTGTCCTCCGGCTGCGCGAGTGCAGCACCTGCGAACAATCGGCCCGGGATGGCCGCCGTCGGGTCCGAGGGCGGGATGTTGCGCGCCGGCACGCCGGCCACCGAGGCGTACCGTCCACTCCACGCCGTCAGCTCGCTCAGGTACTCCTGGTCGTTGGCGTGCGCTGACACTGCCTCGGCCACGATTCGCTGCAGTTTGGGAAGTGACTCCACCTGGCGCAGCATCACTCCCGCACGCGCCGCGCGCGCACCCATCAGGCCGATGTCGGCCGCGGGCACCGACCAGGCACTGTAGTGCCGCCGGTCGGTCCTGCGGCGCGGGATCGCGGCGGCCAGCGTGACATCGAGCTCGCTGGCCGGTTGGCGGGACACCTCGATGGCGGCGAGGTGGTTCGGCTCGGCCGGGTTCGGGAAGCGGTGCACCTTCGCCTGCCAGCCCATCGCAGCCAGTGCGACGACGCAGTGGTGCAGCGAGGCACCGCAGGACAACATCAGGTCACGTCGATCCGGGTCGATGCCGGGCAGGTGCATCGACGGGTCGGCGTACAAGTGCAGGCTGTGAGCACCCACCCGCCAACGCCACGGCTGCGAGTTGTGAACCGACGGCGCACGGGTGGCGAGCGCCAGCACCGCATGTATCGTCTCGGCATCCGGAAAATGAGCGCTCATGCATTCAGGTTGACCGCGCGCGCGGCCAGCGGGTAGGGAAAAAAGACCCTTATTGCCGGGGCTGAAGGGCGACCAAATCGTCGGCGTGCACCGCCGGACGGCGCAGTTCAGGGGGCAGATCAGACGTCGACCGGCCGATCATGGCGGCCAATTCCGTTGCGTCGTAGGCGACGACACCACGCCCCACCACAACCGCGTCGGGACCGTGCAGTTCGACGACGTCGCCGCCGAAGAAGCGGCCCGACAGCGCGGTGATGCCGGCCGGCAGCAGAGACCGGCGCTGCTCGACCACGGCCCGCACCGCCCCGGCATCCAGGGCCAGCGCGCCGGCCGCCTCGGCGGCATACCGCACCCAGAACCGGCGGGCCGACATCCGCGAGTGGCGGGCGGCGAACACCGTGCCCACCGATGCCTCGGTCAGTGCGGTCGCCGCGTCGGAAGCCGCGGCCAGCAGCACCGGCACGCCGGCATCCGAGGCCAGCAGCGCCGACGACAGCTTGGAGGCCATGCCGCCGGTGCCGAGGTGGGTGCCGCGGCCCGCCTTGACTCCGTCGAGGTCTGCGGGGCCGGCGATCTCGGGGATGAAGCGGGCGTTTCCCTTTCGGGGGTCCGAGTCGTAGAGGCCGTCGATGTCGGAGAGCAGCACCAGCGCGTCGGCACCGACCAGGTGCGCGACGAGCGCGGAGAGCCGGTCGTTGTCGCCGAACCGGATCTCGTTGGTGGCCACCGTGTCGTTCTCGTTGACGATCGCCACCGCGTGCAACGCACGCAGGCGGTCCAGCGTGCGCTGGGCGTTGGTGTGCTGCACCCGCTGGGCGATGTCGTGCGCGGTGAGCAGCACCTGACCGACCGTGCGGTGGTACCGCGCGAACGCCGCGCTCCACGAGTTGACCAGCGCCACCTGCCCGACGCTTGCCGCGGCCTGCTTGGTCGCCAGATCCGTCGGGCGACGGGTCAGTCCCAGCGGCTCCAGTCCGGCGGCGATGGCGCCGGAGGACACGATCACCACGTCGGAGCCGGCCTTCATCCGCGTCTCGATCGCGTCGGCGAGCTTTTCCAGGCGTCCGACGTCGAACATGCCGGTGGGCGTGGTCAACGCGGTGGTGCCGACTTTCACCACCACACTGCGCGCCGTGCGCACGGCCTCCCGGGCCGTCACTGCGCATCTTTCTGACGGCGCTCGCGACGGGCGGCCTTGCGGTCTGCGGCCGACGTCCGATCGGAGCGGTCCAGCCTGACGTCGGTGCCGCGGCCGGACAGCGTCACGTCGACGCCGGCCGGGGTCTGCGGCTCCCAGTCGAACGTCACGTCGCCGATCGTCACCTCGCATCCCGGGGTGGCGCCGAGCCGCAGCAACTCGTCCTCCACCCCGAGCCGGGCCAGCCGGTCACCGAGATAGCCGACGGCCTCGTCGTTGTCGAAGTTGGTCTGGTTCACCCAGCGTTCCGGCCGGGCACCGTGCACCACGAAGCCGCCGTGGGCGTCCGACTCGACGGTGAAACCGCTCTCGTCCACCGGCACCGGGCGGATTACCGGTCGCCGTGCCACCACAGGCGGTTGCGACTCACGATAGGCGGCCACCATCTCCCATAGGGCAAAGGTCAACGGCCGCAAGCCTTCCCGGGTCAACGTCGACACTTCGAAGACCGGCCACCCGAAGCGCCGGTGGAGCTCGTCGCGGACGAACTCGGCCAGCTCGCGCGCTTCGGGCACGTCGATCTTGTTGAGCACCACCGCACGTGGCCGGCCGGCGAGGTCGCCCAGTGTGGTGTCGCCCTGCAGTGTCGGGGTGTAGGCGGCGAGCTCGGCCTCGAGGGCATCGATATCGGATATCGGGTCACGGCCGGGTTCCATTGTGGCACAGTCGATTACGTGCACCAACACCGCACACCGCTCGATGTGGCGGAGGAAGTCCAGGCCGAGACCGCGGCCTTCGGATGCGCCCGGAATCAGGCCCGGCACGTCGGCGACGGTGAACGTGTGCTCCCCCGCCGACACGACGCCGAGATTGGGCGCCAGCGTGGTGAACGGATAGTCGGCGATCTTGGGTTTGGCCGCCGAGAGCACCGATACCAGCGACGACTTGCCGGCCGACGGGAAGCCGATCAAGCCGACGTCGGCGACCGTCTTCAGTTCCAGCGTCAGGTCGCGGGCCTGACCCTTCTCCCCGAGAAGCGCGAAGCCGGGAGCCTTGCGCGCCCGGGACGCCAGCGCGGCGTTGCCCAGCCCCCCGCGGCCGCCCTTGGCGGCCTCGAACGTGGTGCCCGCGCCCACCAGGTCGGCGAGGATGCGGCCGTGTTCGTCGAGCACGACGGTGCCGTCGGGCACCTTGAGGTGCAGGTCCTCTCCTGTGGCGCCGTCGCGGTTAGCGCCCTGGCCCTGCTTGCCGTTGTGTGCGGTGACATGCGGATGGAAGTGGAAGTCCAGCAGCGTGTGCACCTGAGGGTCGACCACCAGGTACACGCTGCCGCCGCGGCCGCCGTTGCCGCCGTCCGGGCCGCCGAGCGGCTTGAACTTCTCCCGGTGCACCGACGCGCAGCCGTTGCCGCCGTTGCCGGCCCGCACGTGGATCACGACGCGGTCGACAAACCTGGGCATCGGTGTCACCTCTCACCTGCGAAACCGGAGTTTCGCACGAAAAGTGCGGGTAGACGCGTGCGAAACTCGGGTTTCGCCGCGAGTTAGTCCGCTGCCGGGACGATGTTGACCATCTTGCGGCCGCGCTTCTCGCCGAACTCGACCGCGCCCGCAGCCTTGGCGAACAGCGTGTCGTCGCCGCCGCGTCCCACGTTGACACCGGGGTGGAAGTGAGTGCCGCGCTGGCGGACGAGAATCTCGCCGGCCTTCACGATCTGGCCGCCGAAGCGCTTCACGCCGAGCCGCTGCGCGGCGGAGTCGCGCCCGTTGCGGGAGCTGGACGCACCCTTCTTGTGTGCCATCTTGTCGCCTCTTTACTTGATCCCGGTGACCTTCAGCACGGTCAGCTGCTGACGGTGACCCTGCCGTTTGTGGTAGCCGGTCTTGTTCTTGAACTTGTGGATGCGGATCTTGGGGCCCTTGGTGTGCTCGAGCACCTCGCCGGTCACCGCGACCTTCGCCAGCTTGTCCGCGTCGGTGGTGACGTCGGAGCCGTCGACGACCAGCGCCACCGGCAGCGTCACCTTCGCACCGGGCTCGGCGTCGAGCTTCTCCACCTTGAGCACGTCGCCGGCGGCCACCTTGTACTGCTTGCCGCCGGTCTTGACGATTGCGTAGATAGTCGTGCTCCTCTTTCGGGCACACGCCACCTCGCGGGGCGCGTGCAGGTCTGGGGTTCTGCCGCCGGCCCGTCTCGGCGGAGGGCCTGGCGACAACCCGTCAAGGTTACGTGACCAGCGCGGACGGGGTCAAACCGCGTCTCCCCGATACATAATCCCTGGCGGCCCTGCTCGGCGTGTCGTCGCCGTAGTTGATGTGTCGCGGTAATCGGGGCGTGCGAGGTTCACTCGTGGGTGGGCGGACCCGCCGGGCGGGCGGCTGACCGGCGCGGCCGGCGGGCCGTTACCGCCGGCGCGTTCGCCGCGTCGTCGTCGTTCGCGTCGTCGTCCTCGTCCTCGTCCTCCGGCTCGTCCACGTCGATGTCCAGGTCGTCGCCGAGTTCCTCGTCGTCTTCGTCGAGGTCGACGTCGATCTCGTCGTCCTCTTCGTCTTCGTCCTCTTCGGACTCGTCCTCGTCGATGTCCTCGTCTTCGAGGTCTTCCTCGGCGAGGTCGACGGCAGCCTCCTCGAGCTCATCCGCCGACTCGACGGTCTCCTCGGATTCCTCCTCCGAGACCTCCTCGTCCTCGCTGCGGGCCGCCGCCATCGCCTTGAACAGCGGATGCTCACCGGGCGCGTGCGCGGGCACCTTGGCGATCGCCGGCTCGTCGCTGCGGGCCTTGCGCGAGCGCTTGCCGCGGCGGCCGCCGCCGCTTTCCTTGCGGGCAGGCGTGGACTCCACTGGATCGGCGTGCAGCAGGATCCCCCGGCCGGAACAATGCGGGCAGGGCGTCGAGAACGCCTCGACCAGCCCGGTGCCCAGACGCTTGCGGGTGAGCTGCACCAGCCCCAGCGACGTCACCTCGGACACCTGGTGACGGGTGCGGTCGCGGGCCAGCGCCTCGGTGAGCCGGCGCAACACCAGGTCGCGGTTGGACTCCAGCACCATGTCGATGAAGTCGATCACCACGATGCCGCCGATGTCGCGCAGCCGCAGCTGCCGCACGATCTCCTCGGCGGCCTCGAGGTTGTTGCGGGTGACGGTCTCCTCGAGGTTGCCGCCGGAGCCGGTGAACTTGCCGGTGTTCACGTCGACGACCGTCATCGCCTCGGTGCGATCGATCACCAAGGTGCCGCCGGACGGCAGCCACACCTTGCGGTCCATCGCCTTGGCCAGCTGCTCGTCGATGCGATGCACCGCGAACACGTCTGGGGCCGTCTGGGCCTCAGAGGGAACAGCCGGCTCGTACTTGGTCAGCCGCGGAACCAGGTCGGGCGCAACGGAAGTCACGTAGGACTCGATCGTGTTCCAGGCTTCGTCGCCGGCTACCACCAGCCCCGAGAAGTCCTCGTTGAACAGGTCGCGAATGACCTTGACGAGCACGTCGGGTTCCTCGTACAGCGGCACCGCGGCGCCGGCGGCCTTGGCCTTGATCTCCTCGGCCTGCACCTCGATCTGCTTCCACCGCTCCTGCAGCCGGTTCACGTCGGCGCGGATGTCGTCTTCTTTGACGCCCTCCGACGCGGTCCTGATGATCACCCCGGCATCGGACGGCACGACCTCGCGGAGGATCTCCTTCAGCCGCTGCCGTTCGGTGTCGGGCAACTTGCGGCTGATCCCGGTCGACGACGCGCCCGGCACGTACACCAGGTACCGCCCGGCCAGCGACACCTGCGTGGTGAGCCGCGCCCCCTTGTGCCCGACGGGGTCCTTGCTGACCTGCACGACGACGTAGTCGCCCGGCTTGAGCGCCTGCTCGATCTTGCGGTTGGTGCCGCCCAATCCGGCGGCGTCCCAATTGACCTCGCCCGCGTACAGCACGCCGTTGCGGCCGCGGCCGATGTCGACGAACGCGGCCTCCATGGACGGCAGCACGTTCTGCACGATGCCCAGGTAGATGTTGCCGACCAAGGACGCCGATGCCGGGCTGGTGACGAAATGCTCGACGAGCACGCCGTCCTCGAGCACCGCGATCTGGGTGTAGCGGGCGCCTTCGTGCGGCGGCTCGCTGCGCACCTTGTCGCGCACCACCATCACGCGCTCGACGGCCTCGCGGCGGGCCAGGAACTCGGCCTCGCTGAGGATGGGCGGGCGGCGCCTGCCGGCGTCACGCCCGTCGCGGCGGCGCTGCCGCTTGGCCTCCAGCCGGGTGGACCCGGTGATGCCCTGAATCTCGTTGTCGTCCTTGCCGTTCGACCGCGGAGCCCGCTCGTGCACGACGGTGTTGGGCGGATCGTCGGGTGAGCCGTTGTCGGAGTCGTCGCCGGTGGCGGTCTTGCGGCGGCGACGACGACGGCGGCGCCGGGTCGCGCCCTCGGTCGTGCCCGTGTCTTCGTCGCCGTTTTCCTCGTCGGACTCCTCGGATTCCTCGCCGTCGGTGGCCTCGTCGCCCTCCGCCTCGTCGTCTTCGGAGTCGTCTCCGTCGGCCGAGCCACGACCGCGACCACGACCGCGACGGCCGCGACGCCGGCGCCGGCCGGCAGGCCGCTCGGACTCCTCGCCGTCGGACGTGTCGAAGTCGTCGGCGTCCTCTTCGCCGTCGTCCTCTTCGTCGCTCTCGGCGCGCTCGACCGGCTGGGGTGCGACGAACAGCGGCATGTAGTCCGGCGTCAGGGTGTTGACGCTCAGCTGGTCGGGCGACTCCTCGCCGGCACCGCCGCTGCTGTCGGATTGATCTTGTAATAGGTCATCGTCGGCCACGTAATCTCCTAGAAGCCCCCGGGCGCGTCAGCAAGAGCGGCCACGCGAGGGCTATCGCTATGGACTCGGGGCGGCTGTCCCGAGTGTTGTAGGTCTTCGCGCCGAGTGGCTCGGAAGCTCTCGGCACCTGGTTCTCGAATGACGGCTGTGACGGTCCGCGCCGCATCGCGGGTATTGCGACCGTCGCGCTCGCCTGAGTCTTCATTCGGGTTGTCAGCGCCGTGTGGCACCGACGACCCGCAGCCAGTATCCCATACCGCCGCCAGATGGCGGCCATCTACTACCGGCCGGGGAACCAGAGCGCGATTTCGCGGGCCGCGGACTCGGTGGAGTCCGACCCGTGGACCAGGTTGTTCTGCGTCTCCAGCGCGTAGTCGGCGCGGATGCTGCCCGGTGCTGCCTTCTCGACGGGATCGGTGCCGCCGGCGATCTGGCGGAACGCCGCCACCGCCCGCGGGCCCTCGACGATCGCGGCGACCAGGGGTCCGGACGTGATGAACTCGAGCAGCGACTCGAAGAACGGCTTGCCCTCGTGTTCGGCGTAGTGCCGACGCGCCAGGTCGTCGCCGACGTTCTTGAGCTCCAGCGCGGCCAGCGACAGGCCCTTGCGCTCGATCCGGCTGATGATCTCCCCGACAAGGCCGCGTTCGACGCCGTCGGGCTTGATCAGGACTAGGGTCCGCTCCACGGCGCAGAGATTAGTCGACGGGTGGCTGCTGCCCGGGTAGCAGCCCACGTTTCTGGCGGCGCAGCACCTCCGCGCGCAGATAGACGATGAGCAGCCACACCCCGGTGAACAGCACGCCGATGAAGCCGATCGCGGGGTCCACGAAGAAGCCGGCGAGCAGCACCAGCTGCACCCCCAGGTTCACCCAGATCGCCCAGGAATGGCGCTGCAGCGCAGGAAGTACCACCAGCACCGCGGCCACCGCGATCAGGTACGTGGTGGTGGCCTCCGGCACCGCATCGGAGACCACGAGCACCACCGGCAGAGCCAGCAGCACCACCACCGCCTCCAGCAGCAGGATGCCGGCCATCACCCCCCGGAAGCTCTTCCACGGATCCGCGAGGCGTCGTCACGTTGACTCATGCGGGGTCCTTCCCGAACAGCGTCCTCGCGGCGCCCGCGGTGACCACGGAGCCGGTGATCACGATGCCTGCACCGGTATAGCCGTCATCCGCCCCGGCGTCCTCGACCAGTGCGGTGGCGGTCTCGATCGCGTCCGGCAGCGTGGCTGCCTGCACCACGCGCTCGGGCCCGAATCGCTCGACGGCGGCGTCGGTCAGGATGTCCACGTCGAGCCCGCGCGGCGAGCCGTTGGAGGTGACGACGAGCTGGTCGAACGCCGGCTCCAGCGCCGCGAGAATCCCGGCGACGTCCTTGTCGGCCATCACCGCCACCACGCCGACGAGATAGCGGAAGTCGAACTCCTCGGCCAGCGTGGCCGCCAGTGCCGCGGCGCCTGCCGGATTATGGGCGGCGTCGATCAGCACGGTCGGGGCGGAGCGCACGCGTTCGAGCCGGCCCGGGCTGGTGACCGCGGCGAACCCCGCCCGTACCGCGTCGACATCGAGTTGGCGTTGCGCGCCGGCGCCGAAGAACGCCTCCACCGCGGCGAGGGCGAGCGCCGCGTTGTGCGCCTGATGCTCGCCGTGCAGGGGCACGAACATGTCCGGGTACACCCCGCCGAGGCCCTGCAGCGTGACCACCTGCCCGCCGACCGCGATCCGGCGGTCCAGCACCGCGAACTCCGAGTCCTCCCGTGCCACCGCGGCGTCGGTGCGCACGGCCTGGGCGAGCAGCACCTCCATGGCCTTGGGGTCTTGGCGGCCGATGACCGCGACGGTGTCCGTCGGGTCCAGCGATTCGGGCTGCCGGGTGATGATGCCGGCCTTCTCGTTCGCGATGTCGGCGATGTCGTGGCCCAGGTAGTTGGTGTGGTCGATGCCGATCGGGGTGATGACGGCGACCGGCGCGTCGACCACGTTGGTGGCGTCCCAGCGGCCGCCGAGGCCCACCTCGACGACGGCGACGTCGACGGGCGCGTCGGCGAACGCAGCGAACGCCATCGCCGTGACGACTTCGAACTTGCTCATCCGCGGACCGCCGGCAGCTTGCGACTGCTCGTCGACCATCTGCACGAACGGCTCGATCTCGCGGTAGACCTCGACGTAGCGCGCGGGGGTGATCGGCTCGCCGTCGATCGCGATGCGTTCGATCGCAGATTGCAGGTGCGGGCTGGTGGTACGCCCGGTGCGACGGTCCAGTGCGGTCAGCAGGGCGTCGACCATCCGCGCGACGGACGTCTTGCCGTTCGTGCCGGCGATGTGGATCGACGGGTAGCTGCGCTGCGGCGAGCCGAGCAGGTCCATCAGCGCGCCGATCCGCGTCAGGCTGGGGTCGATCTTGGTTTCGGGCCAGCGCTGATCCAGCAGATGCTCGACTTGCAGCAGCGAGGCGATCTCGTCAGGCGTGGGATCGACCCGGGTCACAGAGCAGCCAGGCGGTTCGTGATGCGGTCGACCTCTTCTCGGGCGACCTGCTGGCGACCGCGGATCTTCTCGACGACGTCGGGTGGCGCCTTCGCCAGGAACGCTTCGTTGTCGAGCTTGGCCGACGTGGTGGCAAGCTCCTTCTGGGCCGCCGCGAGATCCTTTTCCAGCCTGCGCTTTTCGGCCTCGACGTCGACGCTGCCCGACGTGTCGACCTCTACGACCACCGTACCGCCCGACAGTCGCACCTCGACGGCCGCGGTCGGGCTGAACCCGTCACGGGCGTCGGTGAGCCATGCCAGCGAAGTGACGGCGGGAACCTGCCCGGCGAGGTCGGCGGCGATGCCCGACAGTCGCGCCGGCACCTTCTGCCGGTCGGCCAGGCCCTGGTCGCTGCGGAACCGGCGTACCTCGGTGACCAGCTTCTGCATGTCGGAGATACGTTGTGCCGCAACGGGATCGAGCGTGCATCCGGACGGCTTCGGCCATTCTGCGACCACCACCGACTCCCGCCCGGTCAGCGCCTTCCACAGCGCCTCGGTGACGAACGGCATCACCGGATGCAGCAGCCGCAGCAACGTGTCGAGCACCTCGGCCAGCACCGCGGTGGTGTGCTGCACGCCGTTGGTGAGTTGAACCTTGGCCAGTTCGAGGTACCAGTCGCAGAACTCGTCCCATGCGAAATGGTACAGCGACTCGCAGGCCCGGCTGAACTCGTAACCGTCGAACGCCGAATCCACTTCGGCGCGAACCTCTTCCAACCGACCGAGGATCCAGCGGTCCGCGTCGGTGAGCTCCGCATCGTCGGGCAGCGGCGCGGGGCTGGCGCCGTTGATCAATGCGAACCGCGCCGCGTTGAACACCTTGGTTGCGAAGTTGCGCGACGCGCGCGCGTGGTCCTCGCCGACGGACAGGTCGCTGCCGGGGCTGGCGCCGCGGGCCAGCGTGAACCGCAGCGCGTCGGCGCCGAACTTCTCCACCCACTCCAGCGGATCGATGCCGTTGCCCCGCGACTTGCTCATCTTGCGGCCGAACTCGTCGCGAATCAGCCCGTGCAGGAACACGTTCCGGAACGGCACCTGCGGCCCGCGGGCACCGTAGAGCGTGATCGCGTCGTCGTCGGCGACGAACATGCCGAACATCACCATCCGGGCGACCCAGAAGAACAGGATGTCGTAGCCGGTCACCAGCACGTCGGTGGGATAGAACTTTCCCAGCTCCGGCGTGTGCTCCGGCCAGCCCATCGTGGAGAACGGCCACAGCGCCGAGCTGAACCAGGTGTCGAGCACGTCGGGATCCTGTTCCCAGCCCTCGGGCGGGGTCTCGTCGGGACCGACGCACACCATCTGCCCGTCGGGCCCGTGCCAGATCGGGATTCGGTGTCCCCACCACAACTGCCGGGAGATGCACCAGTCGTGCATGTTGTCGATCCAGCCGAACCAGCGCGGCTCGAGGCTCTTGGGGTGGATGACGACGTCGCCGTCCCGCACCGCGTCGCCCGCGGCTTTGGCCAGAGACTCGACCTTGACCCACCACTGCAGGGACAGTCTCGGTTCGATCGGCTCGCCGCTGCGTTCGGAATGCCCGACGCTGTGCACATACGGCCGCTTCTCGGCGACGATGCGACCCTGCGCGGCGAGCGCCTCGCGCACCTTGACCCTGGCCTCGAACCGGTCCATCCCGTCGAAAATCGTTCCGGTGTCGGCGATTCGGCCCCGCGCGTCCATGATCGTGGGCATCGGCAGGCCGTGCCGCAGGCCGATGTCGAAGTCGTTGGGATCGTGCGCCGGTGTGACTTTGACTGCGCCCGTGCCGAATTCGGGGTCGACGTGCTCGTCGGCGACGACGACGAGCTTGCGGTCCAGGAACGGGTGCGGCAACGTGGTGCCCACAAGATGGCGGTAGCGCTCGTCGTCGGGATGGACCGCGATCGCGGTGTCGCCCAGCATCGTCTCGACCCGCGTCGTCGCAACCACGATGTGCGGTTCGTCGTCGTCGGTCGAGCCGTACCGGAACGAGACCAGTTCTCCTTCGATGTCGACGTAGGAGACCTCGAGATCAGAGATCGCGGTCTGCAGCACAGGCGACCAGTTGACCAGCCGCTCGGCCCGGTAGATCAGCCCCGCGTCATAGAGCCGCTTGAAGATGGTGCGCACCGCACGCGAGAGGACCTCGTCCATCGTGAACCGGTCGCGGCTCCAGTCCACCCCGTCGCCGAGCGCGCGCATCTGCCAGCCGATCGTGCCGCCGGAGTCGTGCTTCCAGTCCCACACCTTCTGGATGAACAGCTCGCGGCCGAAGTCCTCTTTGGTCTTGCCGTCCGCGGCGAGCTGCTTTTCCACCACGGTCTGGGTGGCGATGCCGGCGTGGTCCATTCCGGGCAGCCACAGCACCTCGTAGCCCTGCATGCGCTTGCGCCTGGTCAGCGCATCCATCAGCGTGTGGTCCAGCGCATGGCCCATGTGCAGGCTGCCGGTCACGTTGGGCGGTGGCAACACCATCGAGTACGCGGGCTTGCCGCTGGTGGCGTCGGCGGTGAAGTACCCGGCCTCGACCCAGCTCCGGTACAAGTCGCTTTCCGAAGCCGCAGGATCCCATGTTTTCGGCAGGGCGGTCACCGGACAATTCTAGGAATGCGCGGTCGCGGCCTGCCAAAGCGGCTACTGCCGGCCGCGGATCATCCCGCCGAGGATGTCGCCGATCGAGCCGCCCTTGCCGCCCAGCACACTGCCCAGGATGTCGCCGATCGGGCTGTCGCTCTTCTGCGACCCGCCGCCGAGGATGCTGCCCAGGATGTCGCCGATCCCGCCTCCGGACCCGGACTGCTGCGGTGCGGGTGAGGAGCCCTGCTGCAGCCGTTTGGCGATGTAGGCCAACACGATCGGCGTGATGATCGGCAACAGCCTCTGCAGCAGATCGCTGTTGCCCGCGCCCGCGTTCGACAGTGCCGTGGCCACCTGCGAGGGGTCGTTGCCGCCGAAGATTCGTGCGACCTCGCGCTGCCCGGCCTGCTCGTCGACCTGGTCGACGCTCACCCCGCCCTCGAGCAGAGCGCCGGCGCCTTGCCGGGTGACGGCAGACTCCAGTTCGCTCGAGTCGATGTCGTCAGCTTCGACGTTCTGTTGAATGCCTCCGACGAGGGCGGGCACCAGGGTTCTGACGGCGTTGTTGACTTCGCCTTCGTTGGCGCCCAGCTTCTTTGCGATGTCGGCTACCGGAATCTGGTTGATCAAGTCGTCGAGGTCGGCCATCGCTCGACCATAATCCGCCCTCAGGTCAGCCGGGCCGTATCGAGCGAGACGCCCGCCTTGGGGAATCGGGCGAGCAGCGCATCGCCCATCGCAGCGGCCGGGGTCAGCACACCGCGCAGGTCCGACAGCGCGTCGCGGTCCAGCGCCAGCGCCAGCGCGCTCTCCCCGAGCAGTACCGACGTGGCCTTGTAGCCGGGGTCGCCGCGCTGAGCCATGGTGGCGCAGTAGCGGGCGCCGCTGGTGGTGGTGGTGTACGTCTCGACGGTGTAGTGGCCGCTCTCCCGCTTGGCTTCGCTCGGCCCGGTGCCGGGCTTGGGGACGATGCGCTCCACCAGCCTCTGCGGCAGGAAACGGAAAAACCTGGTGCCCAGCCCGAACGCGGCGGCCGAACCGCCGGTGGCGACGGCTGCGGCCACCGGGGCCAGGCGCGACGACCCGACGCTCATCACCTCGGTGTAGCGGAACCGCCTGCCGTAGGGCCAGCCCATCAGTGCGTTGCTGCGCCGGACGGTTCGGGTGTTGGGCAGCGCCATCACGAACCCGGTGGTCCAGACGCCGTCGAGCTCGGGGGCGATGTCGCTTCCACGCTGCAGGGACACGTCGGGCTGGGCGCCGACCTCGGGTTCGGCGGGCCGGTCGGGCGAGAGCAGGTAGGGGTCGGCGAGCATGCGCCGCAGATCGGGATCGCCGGAGGCGTCACGCATGATCTCGAGCATCGAGGCGAGGGTGCCGCCGGACACCCCTCCGGCGAAGCGGCGCACCACCAGCGTCGTGTCCGTCAGCTCGCCGGTACCGTCCTCGGCGGCCTTGCGGTAGAGCGCATAGACGGTCAGGTCCGAGGGGATCGAGTCGAAACCGCAGGCATGCACGATGCGTGCGCCCGTGTCGATGGCCTGCTTGTGGCAGAGGTCGATGCTGCTGCGGATGAACTGGGGCTCGCCGGTCAGGTCGGCATAGTCGGTGCCGGCGGCGGCGCACGCTTCGACAAGTGGCAGACCGTATTTCGCGTACGGCCCGACCGTCGTCACCACCACCCGCGTCCGAGCGGCCATCGCCTCCAGCGTCGACGGCTTGGACGCATCGGCCGTCAGCAGCGGCCAGTCTTTCGCGGTGGCGCCGAGGGTGTCTCTGACCGCGCGAAGCTTGTCGGTCGAGCGGCCGGCGAGCGCGATGCGCGCACCCGACCCAGCGCGGGCAAGGTATTGGGCGGTCAGCTTGCCGACGAAGCCGGTGGCCCCGTACAGCACGATGTCGAGTTCACGCTGCGAGGAGGTCATGGCGTCGCGCCAATCGCCTGGCTTTGCGGCTCCCAACTTATTTGCGGGTACAGCACAAATTTGGCGAGACCAAAACCTTCGAGCATCGCCCCGTCGCCACCACGTGGAGGCAGGGGTTTCCTAAGCCCCACGAAATCCGTATGGGTGAACACAAAGCTGTTTCCGGCATGAGCCACGGTCGGTTCGATCCGCACGAACACTGGCTGGCTTAGGTTGACATGAATGGCGATACGAGACGTGGAGAGGAGGCGCGTGTAGCGAGGTGAGAGCACGGAGCCACCATCCCATCCGCGCGCGTGCCGCGGGCCAGATTGCCGACCAACGACAACCGAACCGCGTCGTGCGCTTCCAGCTTTCCCCATTCTCGGCCAGTTCGGCTTTGACATCAACGGGGACCGACAGGTGCCGGGAACGTGGTCGGTCCAAGAAGCCTTCGAACACTTGCTAGACACCAGCGGCCCGGGCACTCCCCGGCCACAAAGAAGCGGCCGTAATAGGGCCGCCAGGCGTGTTCACCGCCCCCTCTTCAACACGCGAGGTGTGCGGCCCGGAACAGGGAGGCTCAGCGCGAGGTCGGCAGGGGCACCAGCGGGACCTGCCGGCGGCGCAGAGACGTGACCAGTTCCCGGACCGCGCCAATCGTCGGCGACCGATCTGTCGAGTGCGGTACTTGTGGTTCGAGCCAGTCATGCAGTAGCACGACGTCCCCGTCGTCCACCGCAGTCAGAGCGGACACTAGGCCGGCAATGTCCGCGCCTTCCTGCCAGTCACCGGGATCGACTGACCAAACCCACGTGTGCAACAAACGGAGAAAACCGATCGTGCGGAGACTGACACGTCCGTAAGGAGGACGGAAAAGGTTGACTGGGCGTCCCAGAACGTCCTCAACTGCGCGGTGCCCTGCCCTGTAGTCGAGGACGAGTTCCCGGAGGGACTGACTGCCCCGGGGCGCGTGGGTGAGGCTGTGGCTGCCGACCGCGTGCCCCTCGGCCAGTATGCGGCTCAGCAGCGCCGGATTCCGTTCCGCGTTGCGGCCCACGCAGAAGAACGTGGCCGTGACCTCACGTTCGGCTAAGCAGTCGAGCAGAAGATCCGTGGTGCCTGGCATGGGGCCGTCGTCGAAAGTTAAGGCGACTCCTGACTCCACCTTTCGTTGGACGGAGGCCATCGTCCACAACGCTGATTCCCATCGCCTGCGGATGCCCAAACCCATAGACGTCACCCGTTCGTTCGTCGCGGCCTAGATGATCCGGGGAAGGCTACCCAAAGCGGGCGTGGATCGGACCTCCAGTGGCCGCTTTCAAAAGGCAAGTCTATTTCCTCGTGATGACTAAGTTGTCCGTTCGATTTCGACGGGCGGCTCGTTGGACTGCTATCACGACGCAAGCTCGCAGCGCAGGTCGAGGGCAAGCGGGCACTCGAAGGGTCCTCGTGAGCGCAGAGCCCCTTCAACACCGTTGCGTTCGCGCTCCGTCGATAGCACAGTCGTGCGCATGCCGACTTCGATCGTGGTGGTGGGTGCGGGCATCGCCGGATTGGCGGCCGCGGTCGCACTGCAGCGACGCGGTTTCGACGTGACGGTGGTCGAAGAGCGCACCGACACGTCCAGCGGCGCCGGCATCAGCATCTGGCCCAACGCGCTGGCGGCGCTCGACGAGATCGGGCTCGGTGACGCAGTGCGCGACGCCGGTGGCCGCGTCGCCGCTGGCGCGATGCGCTGGCGCAGCGGCACCTGGCTGCGCCGGCCGCATCCCGACCGGATCGTCAGGGCGCTGGGTGAGCCGCTCGTGGTCCTCCAGCGGGCCGCGCTGACCGGAATCCTGCACGAGGCTCTGATGCCGGGCACGGTGCGGTTCGGCGTTGCAGCTACTGGGATCGAGGACGGCGTGCGCCTGCAACTTTCCGACGGCACCGCGATCCGGACGGACGCGGTGGTGGGGGCCGACGGCACGCGCTCCCTGATCGCGCACCATCTCAACGGCCCGCTGGCCCACACCTACACCGGCTACGCCGCCTGGCGCGGGGTGGCCGACTGCTCGATCGACCCGGCGCTGGCCGGCGAGACCATGGGACCGGGCGTGGAGTTCGGGCATGTGCCAATGGGATCGCACGGCACGTATTGGTTCGTCACCGAACGCGCGGCGGAAGGATCCGCCGCGCCGGAGGGCGAGCTCGCCTACCTCCGGCGCCGGTATTCGTCATGGGTCCAGCCGATTCCCGAGATCCTTCGCAACTCCGACCCGGCGGTCGTTCTGCGCCACGACCTCTACGACCGGGTCCAGGCCGGGGTCTGGGCATGCGGCCCGCTGGTGCTGGTTGGTGACGCCGCCCACGCAATGCGCCCTCATCTTGGGCAGGGCGGCTGTCAGGCGCTGGAGGACGCCGCGATCCTGGCCGCCTTCGCCCACGACGCCGCCGATCTGCCAACCGCGTTCGCCCGGTTCGCCACTTTCCGGCAGCCGCGGGTGGTGCCGCTGATCCGCGAGTCGGCACTGCTGGGCCGAATCGTCAACCTACGGCCCGCCGCCCTGTCCGCGGCCGCGAGTTGGGCCAGCATGCTGGCCCCGGAGCCCGTGCTGACTCGGCATCTGGCGTCGATCGCGTCGCGGCAGGCCTTCACGATGCCCACCGACCGTGACGTCGCGCCGGCATGACCGTCTCGCTGGGTGGACTCACCATCGAGGCCGTCGACGTGGCCGGGGTGGCCGCGTTCTGGAGCCGGGCTCTGGGTGGCACGGCGACGACGATGCTCGACGAGTACTTACCGGCGCGGGTGACCATGGCCGACGTCGAGGGCAACGAGTTCTGCGCGTTCCTCGACGCCAATGGCCCGTCCGACCCGCCAGCCAAGGTGTTCGCCGTGTGCACCGACAGCGAGCGGCCCGAGGAACTGGCGGCGTGGTGGGCACGCCTCGTCGCAGCCCAGGTCGGTGAAGGTGCCGACGGCACGCCGCGCTGGCTGCGCGGATCGGCGGGTTGGTCGGGGTTGGTGTGGAAGTTCGTGCGCGTGGGCGATGAGCCTCTTGGGCGAAGAGCAGACAACAGCGATGAGCGGGTGGTGCCGAACCGGTGGCGCTGGACGGTACGCGCCGACACCGCCGAGCTGGTGGCCGCCGGGGCGACGGTCGTGGAGCCGGGTGTGCTGGTCGATCCGCAGGGCAACGAGTTCAGCGTCACCGAGTAGCTGTGGGGCTCAGCATCTGCAGCGGGGCCGTCAGCGTCGTGCACAGCAGATCGAGCCGGATTCCGGCCAGGGCGCCGACGTTCTGGCAGCCGGTCTGCGCCGACACCGTGCGGACAGTCGTCGTTCCCGGAGCCGTCGTCGCGGGTGCGGCGGTGACCGGGGCGCCCGCGTAGGCGCCGCACTTCGGCCACGCGCCCAGCCCCTGGGTGCGCAGCACGTTCTCGGCCACCCGGATCTGCTCCGCGCGGCTGGCGGTGGACGGGTTGCCCACGCCGCCGTTGGCCGTCCAGGTCGCCTGCTTGAACTGCAGGCCGCCGAAGTGGCCGTTGCCGGTGTTGCTGGTCCAGTTGCCGCCGGACTCGCACTTCGCGATCGCGTCCCAGTTCACGGTGTCTGCCTGCGCGGTGGCCGTCGAAATCATCATCGGCACGCCGAAAAGCGCTCCGCCGATCGCGGCCACCAGAACTGACTTGCGAATCCCCGACATTGCGATTCCCTTTCGCCCGAGCCCCCGAAACTGCGGTCGATGGGGTGATCGGGACAATTCGGACAGGTGTTACTCCGGGGGCTCTTGTTAAAGGATGTTTTTAAGTTAAGAAAGTGCTTAAATGAGTCGGGCGGTGCCGGAGTTCCCGGCACCGCCCGACTTCAGCAGCTTGTTGTCAGCCGCGCTTGCCGCAGGCCGGCCACGCGCCGATCCCCTGGCTGGCCAGAACGTTCTCCGCGACGCGGATCTGCTCCTCGCGGCTGGCGTTCGCCGGCGATCCGACGCCGCCGTTGGCGCGCCACGTGCTCAGCGTGAACTGCAGGCCACCGGAGTAGCCGTTGCCCGTGCTGATCGCCCAGTTGCCGCCGGACTCGCACTGCGCGATGGCGTCCCAGTTCACGCTGTCTGCATGAGCGGTGGCGGTCGACAACGCCAGCGGCGCGGCGATGAGCCCGCCGGTGATCGCGGCGGTGGTCGCCAGCTTGCGGAGGTTCTTCACAATCATTCCTTTCGCCAAGCGCGCGCCAAGGCCGCCCGCTCACGCGGGCGAGACGCCCATTCGGGCGAGTCTTTCCTCGGATCGCGCCGTCTCGGTCAGGCGCGACATCGGGGCCAAGGCGGAAGATGTGGCAGCAGGTGTCGCCACAGCCGCCGAGGGGTAGCCCCGTTCACACGCAGGTTATCGGGTTTGAAATTATTTGCTCCAGTAAGGAGACTTCGAAAATCTACAAATCTCAAGCCGATAAGTCACATCCAAATTCGGCCAATCTCGAAACGATAACAGCCGCATTTCGGGAAACAATCTCGTCGTCGTGCCAGGTCACCGCGGCGTTTCTGAGAATTTCTCAGAGCCGGTGATCCGGCCAGGCCTGTGACCGCAATCACCAGCTTTTTGTGAACTGGCCCACCTCGGCTGAGGCGCTTACCGACGAATTTTCGTTGCCGTCGAACATCTTTCACATGTGTGACGCAGGTGGTAGAGGCCATGGAACGTGATCGGACTTACATGTGGCGGGCCCAGACAAATTGCCGAATTGTCCGCGTTTCTGCAATTCCAGCTACTAGATTTCATGCCGGAATAATTTCGGCCGGCGTCAAAAATTTATGCGCTCAGCGCAGCAGCAGCAGATCGCTGGACGAATTGACGTTGGTGAGCGAACGGCCGTCTGCAACGACAATTCGCTGCGACTCAACGGAATTCACCAACGCCGCCATGCTCCGGTGCCCCGCGGCCACGAGGGCGTTGACCCGGTCGACCAGCGAGGTCCGGTACAGGCCCGCCAGATAGTGGTCGCGGCCGTCCCACGGCAGCACTACCTCCGCGGTCAGGTTCTTCGACGACTCGACCAGCACGTCGATCAATGCCGCATCGAGATAGGGCATGTCCACCGCGCACACGAAGGCCCACGGGGCGCCGGCCTCTGCCGCGGCGCGCAGTCCCCGGCCGGTGGCGACCAACGGCCCCACCCCGCGAACATCGTCACGCAGCACGTCGGCGTCCACCGGCGGGATCGGCTGGCCCGGGGCGGCGATGACGAACACCGGCGCGCAGCGCTGCGTGACGA
Source organism: uncultured Actinomycetota bacterium (assembly GCA_963775205.1). Classification (GTDB taxonomy): domain Bacteria; phylum Actinomycetota; class Actinomycetes; order Mycobacteriales; family Mycobacteriaceae; genus Mycobacterium. Next base: position 197,017 of record CAVZHV010000004.1, read on the forward strand.
CGGACACGATGTGCTCCACCAACGTGCCGCCCTGGTAGGGCAACGTGGCCTTGTCGCGGCCCATTCGGCGTGATGCACCACCGGCCAGCACGACGCCGGCCAGCGCGGGGGGACTAGTCAACAGTCCAGGTATCGCGTCCCCGCAGCAGCGACTGCAGTGCGGCGGTGTCGTGTGCGGTGGCCTCACGTGCGGCGCTGACTTGCTCGCGAGCACCGTCGTCGTAGGTGGGGCGCTGCACCTGGCGGAACACACCCATCACGGTGTGCTCGAGGTCCTGACCGGACAGCCGCGACAGCGCGAACGCGTAACTCGGATCTTCTACGGCGGCGTCGTGCACCATGATCTGGGACGCGGCCACGTCGGCCGTCTTGGCCACCTCGAGGCCGAAGCCCGTCCGCACCACGCAGTATTCGCCGTTGGCGCCGAACGTGATCGGCTGGCCCTGCGCGACAGTGATGATGCGCTCTTCGGCACCCTCCTTGCGCAGCAGGTCGAACGAGCCGTCGTTGAAGATCGGGCAGTCCTGCAGGATTTCGACGAACGCGGCGCCGCGGTGCTGCGCGGCGGCGCGCAGCACCTCCGAGAGCCCCTTGCGGTCGGAATCCAGGGCGCGGCCGACGAACGTGGCTTCCGCGCCCAGAGCCAACGACACCGGGTTGAACGGCTGGTCGAGCGAACCCATCGGCGTGGACTTGGTGACCTTGCCGACTTCGGACGTCGGCGAGTACTGCCCCTTCGTCAATCCGTAGATCCGGTTGTTGAACAGCAGGATCGTGATGTTGACGTTGCGGCGCAGCGCGTGGATCAGGTGGTTCCCGCCGATGGACAGCGCGTCACCGTCGCCGGTGACAACCCATACCGACAGGTCCTCGCGGGCCAACGCCAAGCCGGTGGCCAGCGTCGGCGCGCGGCCGTGAATCGAGTGCAGCCCATAGGTTTCCAGGTAGTACGGGAACCTGCTCGAGCAGCCGATGCCGCTGACGAAGACCATGTTCTCCCGCCGCAGGCCCAGTTCCGGCAGGAAGTTACGGATCGTGTTGAGGATGACGTAATCGCCGCAACCCGGGCACCAGCGAACCTCCTGGTCGCTGGTGAAGTCTTTGGCCTTCTGCGGTTGGTCGGTGACGGGCACACCGCTGGTAGCTGTCAGCCCCAGGTCTATGCCGATTACGTCAGTCATGCACCAGCTCCCGCTTACTCACCGACACGCTACCGTCAAACTTGGCGAATCTGTTCTTGTCGCTTTCTTTTCCGGTCAATGACCCGTCGAGGGCGGAGTCGATGATGTCTTCGATTTCGTCAGCCAAGAACGCCATGCCCTGCACCTTGGTCACCGACTGGACGTCGACCAGATACCTGCCGCGCAGCAGCAGCGCCAGCTGGCCGAGGTTCATCTCGGGGCAGACCACCGTGCGGTAGCGGCGCAGCACGTCACCGAGGTTGGCCGGGAACGGGTTGAGGTGACGAAGCTGCGCGTGGGCGACCTTGATGCCCTTGCGGCGGGCGCGCCGGCAGGCCTCGCCGATGGGCCCGTAGCTGCTGCCCCAGCCGATCAGCAGCAACTCCGCGTCGCCCGTCGGGTCGTCGACGTCGAGATCGGGCACCGTGATGCCGTCGATCTTCGCCTGGCGCAGGCGCACCATCAGGTCGTGGTTGCGCGGGTCGTAGGAGATGTTGCCCGAACCGTTGGCCGACTCCAGACCGCCGATGCGGTGTTCGAGTCCCGGGGTGCCCGGGATGGCGAACTGACGCGCCAGGGTCTCGGGATCGCGCGCGTAGGGCTGGAAATCTGTTCCTGGCTGCGCGATGTTGCGGTCGATGGGCTCGAACGTGCTGACGTCGGGGATGCGCCACGGCTCCGAGCCGTTCGCGATCGCACCGTCGGACAACAGGATCACCGGCGTTCGATACGTCAGCGCGATGCGCGCGGCCTCGATCGCGAGCTCGAAGCAGTCCGACGGTGACCGCGCGGCCAGCACCGCTACCGGCGACTCGCCGTTGCGGCCAAACAGAGCCTGCAGCAGGTCGGCCTGTTCGGTCTTGGTGGGCAGCCCGGTGGACGGTCCGCCGCGCTGCACGTCGATGACAAGCAGGGGAAGCTCGGTCATCACGGCCAGCCCGATCGCCTCCGACTTCAGTGAGATGCCCGGGCCCGACGTGCTGGTGACGCCGAGCGCACCGCCGTACGACGCACCGATCGCGGCGCCGATTCCGGCGATCTCGTCCTCGGCCTGGAACGTGACGACGTCGAAGTTCTTGTGCTTGGACAGCTCGTGCAGGATGTCCGACGCCGGCGTGATCGGGTAGCTGCCCAGCACCACCTTGGTCTCGGCGAGCTGGCCGGCGACGACGATGCCGTGGGCGAGCGCGGTGTTGCCGGAGATCTGGCGGTACTCCCCTGGCGGCAGCTTGGCCGGGGCGACCTCGAAGGTGGTGCCGAACGCCTCGGTAGTTTCGCCGTAGTTCCAGCCGGCGCGCAGCGCCAGCACGTTGGCGTCGGCGATGTCGGGCTTGCGCAGGAATTTCTCCCGAATGAAGGTTTCCTGCGGCTCGATCTCACGGCCGTACATCCACGACAGCAGCCCGAGCGCGAACATGTTCTTGGCCCGTTGGCCGTCCTTCTTCGTCGCGCCGATCTCCTCGACGGCGCCCAACGTCAGAGTGGTCATCGGGACGGCCTGCACGACGTAGTCGGTCAACTCGCCGGATTCCAGCGGGTTGGCCTCGTAGCCGACCTTGGCGAGATTGCGTTTGGTGAACTCGTCGGAGTTCGCGATCACCAGCCCGCCGCGTGGCAGGTCGGAGATGTTGGCCTTCATAGCCGCGGGGTTCATCGCCACCAGGACGTCGGGGCGGTCGCCTGCGGTCAGGATGTCGTAGTCGGCGATCTGGATCTGGAACGAGGAGACACCGGGCAGCGTGCCTTGGGGCGCCCGGATCTCCGCGGGGTAATTGGGTTGTGTCGCAAGGTCATTGCCGAAGAGTGCAGCCTCGGAGGTGAAGCGGTCGCCCGTCAGCTGCATGCCGTCACCGGAATCACCGGCGAAGCGAATGACCACCTTCTCGAGTTTTTGCCGTTCCCGCTCTGCACTGGCGTCGTTGCCCGTCGGCGCCACGACATCCCCTCTTTCGCTCCTCACGTCCGCGGCCACCTTCCGCCCTACGCCGCGAAATTTGCTGTCACTGCTAGTACCGATTATTGCACTTTCTTAGTGAAGCCTTCGTCTGCTGTCATGTTCGCCGACCTCTTACTGTGCCCCAAATCGCCAGTTCAGGCTGTGCGACACTCCGGCCCCCTCCGCGAAACTGTGGTTTTCATCACTCTTCGATGCCACTATTTTTTTTAAGAGCGCCGCTTACTGCTCGCTAGCGCTTCACTGTTTACCGATAACGGCCTCTTAGTCGCGTCGTCAAATTTATGCTCATTGGTGATGAACTGGAAGTTTCCGGTGTGGCGGGCCGGCACAGCCGGCCTGGCTTCACTGGCAACTGCCTCGCCCGCCGGAGCGGACCTACCGGTGACGATGTTCACCGCCGTTGCCACCCCGCGGCGCCGCGCCCGCGTCCCCGTCGCCACGCTCCCCGAGAGCGATCCGACCTATGACATCGCCCTGACTACTCCAATAGCCGCGCCCCAGCCGCCGGGGAAGACAGCGCTCGGCACTGCCCGGGTCGGCACATTCCCCACAGGGATTGCGGTCAGTCCGGACGGCAACCGGGTCTACGTGGTCAACAGCGGCGACGACTCGGTATCGGTGATCGACGCCGAGAACGGGACCGCGGCACCCACCATCGCAGTGGGGCACTCACCGTATGGCATCGCGCTGACGGCCGACGGCCGAAAAGCCTACGTAGCCAATGCCGCCGGCGACTCCGTGTCCGTCGTCGACACGCAGGCGCAGACGGTGACGGCGACCGTCGCGGTGGGCGCGAAGCCCTACGGCGTCGCGGTGAGTCCCGACTGCGACCGCGCGTATGTGACCAACCAGGCCGACGGGACGCTGACGGTGATCGGTGCCGTCAGGTCGTCGATCGTCATCGGCGGTGCGCCAACCGGCATCGCCGTCAGCCCGGACGGACGACACGCCTACGTCGTCGACAACGAGCGCCACCGGCTCGTGGTGGTCGACACCGACGCCGGCGCCGTCGCCGCGGCCGTCCAGGTCGGCAAGCAGCCCGCACAGGTCTCGATCACGCCGGACGGATCGCAGGCTTTCGTCACCAACGCCGGCGGTGGCTCGGTGTCGCTCGTCGACCTGGCCACGGTGACGGTGACGGAGACCATCCCGGTGAGCGCCCACCCCATCGGCGTCGCGGTGGGGGCGGACGGGCGCTTTGCGTATGTCACTGCGCTCGATCACTCGCTGATGTCCGGCACGGTGACGATCATCGACACCGCGACCGGCATGAAGAGCAGCAGCCGCGCGGGTGCGCCGTACGGTGTGGCGGCCGACCCGGCCGGTGACTACGCATACGTCACGGACTTCCGCTCGCACACGGTCTCGTTGTTCGGCCCGGCGTCGGGCACCGACCTCGACACCTACCGGCCCAAAGCCTCCCCCCGCCGCGACATGGTCCGCGCCATCGCGATCGACCGCGACACTCGCGGTGTCGTCACCGACCCAGAACTGGCCCGCGCCTTCGTGATTCGCGGGGATGACGACGCGATCGAGGTGATCGACGCCTCCGGCGAATCCGTCGCCGTGGAGGTGGGCGCCTTCCCGTCGGCACTGGCACTGAGCCGCGACGCAACCCGCGCGTACGTCACCAACTACGACGACGGCACCCTGTCGGTCGTCGACATCGACGCCGTCAGCGAGGCGTGCAACACCGTCATCGCCACCCTGGACGTGGGACGGTGCTGGGCGACGGGGGTGTTGTTGAGCGGCGACGGCAGCCGCGCATACACGATCGACGAGCAGAACGGCAACGTCTCGGTGATCGACGCGGCTTCGGGTAGCCCGACCCGCGACACCGTGGTCGGCACAATAGCTCTGGGCGAGCCACCGGCAGCGCTGCAGATCGCGCCCAACGGCCGGTGGGTGTACGCCATCAACCACTTCGACTACGCGGTATCCGCCGTCCACACTGCCACCAACCGGGTCGCAGCGATCCGCCTGCCTTCCTATCCCTACCGGATCTCGTTGAGCCCGAATGGATCCCGGCTTTATGCCAGCCTGTGCGAAGACGGGTCGATGTGCGTGATCGACACCGATCCGGCCAGCGCCACCTACCACCGCATCATTGCCCGCCTGCGCCTGGGCGGCCATGTGCCCGACCCGGTTTTCACGACTGCCGGCGGACGCGCATACATCGTGAGGTCGGACGCGAACGCCGTGGACGTCGTCAACACCGCGGACAGCACCTTCAAACACATTGGTGTAGGCCATTATCCGTGGGACTTGGCGGTCAGCCCCGATGCTCGCCGCGCATACGTCGCCAACTCCCTCGACGACTCGGTGTCGGTGATCAGCTGTGCCACCGATCTTGTCACCGCGACGATTCCCGTCGGGGCACGGCCCTGCCGGATCGCGGTCTGCGCTCAGGGTGACCGGGCTTTCGTCGTCAACAGCGCAGACAGTTCGCTGACGGTGATCGACGCGGCGAGCGCGAGGGTGAGCGAGACGGTCAAGGTGGGCCACACGCCGTTCGACGTGGCGGTCAGCGCTGACGGCAGGCGGGCGTTCGTCCAGCACCGCGGCGGGTTGTCGCTGGTTTCGCTCTAGAAACGCGACTCGAATTGGTGATGAAAACAGGCCGCTGGGGTGCATGCTTGAGCGCCAGGGGCTTACCGAATGCCTCGGGGAGGTGCTAGCAATGAGTCGATTCACCGCCACGATGTATCAGAACGCACGCACCAGCTCACACGGAATTGTCACCGGTGAACCGCACGCCCCGGTTCGACACACCTGGCACGAAGTTCATCGGCGCGCCCGACGAATAGCAGGTGGACTTGCCGCCGCCGGTGTCGGGCCCGCCGACGCGGTCGGCGTGCTGGCCGGTGCCCCGGTCGAGATCGCCCCGACGGCGCAGGGCGTGTGGATGCGCGGAGCCAGCCTGACTATGCTGCATCAGCCCACGCCGCGTACGGATCTCGCGCTGTGGGCGCAGGACACGATGACCGTCATCGACATGATCAACGCGAAGGCGGTGATCGTCTCCGACCCATTCGTGGCCGCGATCCCGGTGCTGGAACAGCGCGGGGTCACGGTCGTCACGGTCGAGCAGCTGTCGGCCGCCGAGCCGATCGACCCCGTCAAGACCGGCGAGGACGACGTCGCCCTGATGCAGTTGACGTCCGGATCGACTGGATGTCCGAAGGCGGTGGTGATCACCCACCAGAACCTGCGCTCGAACGCCGAAGCTATGTTCGTCGGCGCCGAGTACGACCTCGATCACGACGTGATCGTCAGCTGGCTGCCGCTGTTCCACGACATGGGGATGACCGGCTTTCTGGTGGTGCCGATGTACTTCGGCGCCGAGCTCGTCGTCGTCACTCCGATGGACTTCATGCGCGACATCCTGTTGTGGGCCAGGCTCATCGACAAGTACAAGGGCACGATGACCGCGGCGCCGAACTTCGCCTACGCGTTGTTGGCCAAGCGGCTGCGCAAGCAGGCCACGCCAGGGCAATTCGACCTTTCCTCGCTGCGCTGGGCGTTGTCGGGCTCGGAGCCGGTGGAGCCGGCCGACGTCGAGGACCTGATCGACGCGGGCAATCCGTTCGGGCTGCGACCGGAGGCGATCCTGCCCGCCTACGGCATGGCCGAAACGACGGTCGCCGTGTCGTTCTCGGAGTGCGGGGCCGGCCTGGTGGTCGACGAGGTCGACGCCGACCTGCTCGCCGTGCTGCGGCGCGCGGTGCCCGCGACCAAGGGCCACACCACGCGCTTGGCCACGCTGGGGCCGCTCCTGGAGGGCCTGGAGGTGCGCATCGTCGACGAGGACGCCAACGTACTGCCCGCGCGCGGGGTGGGAGTCATCGAGTTGCGCGGCGCGCCCGTGACCCGCGGGTACATCACGAAGGGCGGGTTCGTGCCGGCGCAGGACGAGCAGGGTTGGTACGACACCGGCGACCTCGGCTACCTCACCGAGGAGGGCCACATCGTGGTCTGCGGCCGGGTCAAGGACGTGATCATCATGGCTGGCCGCAGCATCTACCCCACCGACGTGGAGCGGGCGGCGTGCCGGGTCGAGGGCGTTCGGCCCGGCTGCGCGGTCGCGGTTCGGCTCAATGCGGGCCGCGCCCGGGAGAGCTTCGCCGTCGCCGTCGAAGCGAATGCCTGGGAAGACGCCGAGGTGCGCCGCATCAAGCGCGCGGTTGCGCACGCCGTGGTCGCTGAGGTCGACGTGCGGCCCCGCAACGTCGTCGTGCTCAGCCCGGGCACGATCCCGAAGACGCCGTCGGGCAAGCTGCGTCGCGCTCACGCTCTGTCGCTGGTCAGTTGACCGGTCACCGCGGCCTAGATTGGGGACATGGGACGCGTGACGGCACGCCGGCCGGCGCAACACCTGACGGCCGGGGACACCGTCAACCGACCAGAGACGCTGGCCGTCGAAGAGCCGCTGGAGATCCGGGTGAACGGCTCTCCGATCACCGTGACGATGCGCACTCCCGGCTCGGACATCGAACTGGCACAAGGCTTTCTGCTGACCGAAGGAGTCATCGCCGAGCGTGACGACGTGTCGACCGTGCGCTACTGCCGAGGTTCCGGCGACGACGGCCTGAACTCGTACAACGTGCTGGACGTGAGGCTTGCCCCCGATGTCCCGATGCCGGATCTTGATGTCACCCGCAACTTCTACACCACCTCGTCGTGCGGCGTCTGCGGCAAGGCGTCCCTCGACGCCGTGCGGTTGGTCAGCCGGCACTGCCCCGGCGACGACCCGGTGACCGTTGCCGTGGACACGCTGACCGCGATGCCCGGTGTGCTGCGCTCGGCGCAGCGGGTCTTCGACAGCACCGGCGGCCTGCACGGGGCCGCGCTGTTCGGCCCCGACGGCGCCGTGCTGGCGGTTCGCGAGGACGTCGGGCGCCACAACGCGGTCGACAAGGTGATCGGCTGGGCGGTGGAGGCTGGCCGAATCCCGTTGAGCGGCAACGTATTACTGGTCAGCGGGCGCGCGTCGTTCGAGATCACCCAGAAGGCGGTGATGGCCGGGGTCCCGGTGCTGGCGGCGGTGTCGGCGCCGTCGTCATTGGCGGTCGACCTGGCCGGCCAGTCAGGGGTCACCTTGGTGGCGTTTCTGCGGGGCGATTCGATGAACGTCTATACCCGTCCCGACCGCGTCGTGCGCTAGCTTCTTCTCGTCGAGCAGACGCCAACTAGCACGAAAACTGCCCTGGTAATGCGATTCCGCGTCTGCTCGGGAGGCTCCGACCCCTACGCGCTCTTGTCGCGACGCTCGGCGCGCGAGGGCTTGCGCGGCACGATCGTCGGCAGCACGTTGTCCTGCACGGTTTCCTTGGTGACGACGACCTTGGCGACGTCGTCGCGGCTGGGGATGTCGTACATCACCGGCAGCAGCACTTCCTCCATGATCGCGCGCAGGCCGCGAGCGCCGGTGCCGCGATGGATGGCCTGGTCGGCGATGGCCTCGAGTGCGTCTTCGGTGAACTCCAACTCCACGCCGTCCATCTCGAAAAGCCGGGTGTACTGCTTCACCAACGCGTTCTTCGGCTTCGACAGGATCTGCACCAGAGATTCCTTGTCAAGGTTGGTCACCGACGCCACCACCGGCAGCCGGCCGATGAACTCAGGGATCAGCCCGAACTTGATCAGGTCCTCGGGCATGACTTCGGCGAAGTGGTCGGCGGTGTCGATCTCGGATTTGGACTTCACCTCCGCGCCGAAGCCCAGGCCCCGCTTGCCGGTGCGGTCCGAGACGATCTTCTCCAGGCCCGCGAACGCGCCCGCGACGATGAACAAAACGTTCGTGGTGTCGATCTGGATGAACTCCTGATGCGGATGCTTGCGCCCGCCCTGCGGCGGCACCGATGCCTGCGTGCCCTCCAGGATCTTCAGCAGCGCCTGCTGCACGCCCTCACCCGAGACGTCGCGCGTGATCGACGGGTTCTCGCTCTTGCGGGCGATCTTGTCGACCTCGTCGATGTAGATGATCCCGGTCTCGGCGCGCTTCACGTCGTAGTCGGCGGCCTGGATCAGCTTGAGCAGAATGTTCTCGACGTCTTCGCCGACGTAGCCGGCCTCCGTCAAAGCGGTGGCATCGGCGATCGCGAACGGCACGTTGAGCATCTTGGCCAGCGTCTGCGCCAGATACGTCTTGCCGCATCCGGTGGGCCCCAGCATCAGGATGTTGGACTTGGCCAGCTCGACCGGCTCGGCGCGCGCATCGCGCGTCTTCTCCTGTGCCTGAATGCGCTTGTAGTGGTTGTAGACGGCCACGGCCAGCGTGCGCTTGGCAGTGTCCTGACCGATCACATAGCCCTCGAGGAATTCCCGGATTTCGACTGGTTTGGGCAGCTCGTCGAGCTTGACGTCGTCGGCGTCGGCCAGTTCCTCTTCGATGATCTCGTTACAGAGGTCGATGCACTCGTCGCAGATGTACACGCCGGGGCCGGCGATGAGCTTCTTGACCTGTTTCTGGCTCTTGCCGCAGAACGAGCACTTCAGCAGGTCACCGCCGTCTCCGATGCGCGCCATGGTGGTCGGGCCCTACTTCCTGTTCGCCGTCGGTTGGTCGTCGTCTGGCCGTCTGCCCCGACGCTACCCGCTTGATCGGCCGGTCTGCGACCCATAGGCGCGAATCGCGTCAGTGGTATTTATCTGTGTTCGCAGAACATATCGCCTGTCCGCGCCGCGGGGGCGGTGTAACGCCGTACCGTGTCCTTGGCGTGTCGCCGATGCAACCGACCTGCGATCCTAGGCGGGACCGCTCAGGCGGTCTGCGCCGAAAGTTTGCGGTACTCCAGCACGGTGTCGATGATCCCGTAGTCCTTGGCTTCCTCGGCGGTCAGGATCTTGTCGCGGTCGGTGTCCTTGCGGATCACGTCGGGATCCTTGCCGGTGTGATGGGCCAGCGTGGTCTCCATCAGCTTGCGCATCCGCTCGATCTCGGCGGCCTGGATCTCGAGATCGGAGAACTGGCCCTGGATAACTCCGGACAGCGCTGGCTGGTGGATGAGGACTCGAGCGTTCGGCAGGGCCATCCGCTTGCCCGGCGAGCCGGCGGCCAGCAGCACCGCGGCGGCCGAGGCGGCCTGTCCCAGGCACACCGTCTGGATGTCGGCGCGCACGTACTGCATGGTGTCGTAGATCGCCATCAGTGACGTGAAGGAGCCGCCGGGCGAGTTGATGTACATCGTGATGTCGCGGTCGGGGTCCAGCGACTCGAGTACCAGCAGCTGGGCCATGATGTCGTTGGCCGACGCGTCGTCGACCTGCACGCCGAGGAAGATGATGCGTTCCTCGAACAGCTTGTTGTACGGGTTCGATTCCTTGATCCCATACGTCGAGTGCTCGATGAACGACGGCAGGATGTAGCGCGCTGAAGGCTGATTCACGGCTCCGCCGTGGGCCGGTGCGATGTCGGGATTCATTGGTCTAGTCCTGCTCCTGGTCCTGATCCGTTGACTTCGGCGCGGGTGATGATGCGGTCGACGAAGCCGTACTCGAGCGCTTCCTGAGCGGTGAACCACCGGTCGCGGTCGGAGTCGGCGTAGATGCGTTCCAGCGGCTGGCCGGTGAACTCGGCGTTGAGCCGGAACATCTCCTTCTTGATCACCGCGAACTGCTCGGCCTGGATCGCGATGTCGGCGGCGCTGCCGGTGACTCCGCCCAGCGGCTGGTGCATCAGGATCCGGGCGTGCGGCAGCGCGTAGCGCTTGCCCCTGGTGCCCGCGGCGAGCAGGAACTGACCCATAGACGCCGCCATGCCCATCGCGTAGGTGGCCACGTCGCAGGGCGCCAGCACCATCGTGTCGTAGATGGCCATGCCGGCGCTGATCGAGCCGCCCGGCGAGTTGATGTAGAGGTGGATGTCCTTGGTCGGGTCCTCGGCGGCCAGCAGCAGAATCTGCGCGCACAACCGGTTGGCGATGTCGTCGTCGACCTGCGAACCCAGGAAGATGATGCGCTCGGACAGCAGTCGCTCATACACCGAGTCGACGAGGTTGAGCCCCGGCGCGCTAGAACGCATATCAGTCACGGCTGGTACCTGCTTTCTGTTGCTTCACCCGACACTAACCAACTCCCCGCGTTGCGCACTCCCGGCGACATGCCGGTTCGCTCACAGCGTTACTGGTCGTCGGCATCCTTCTCGTCTGTTTCGGCTTCAACCTGCTCTCGCGGGCCGAAGAACTCGTCCGTGTCGACGGTGTTTCCCGCCGGGTCGGTGACCGTCGCGCTGCGCACCACGGCAGCGAGCGTCTTGCCGCGGCGCAGGTCGGCGTACATCGCCGGCAACTGGTTGTTCTGCTGCAGGAACTGCAGAAGCTGTTGCGGCTCGACGCCGTACTGGCGCGACTGCAGGACGAGCCGCTCGGTCAGGTCGTCCTGGCCGACGTGGACGTCGAGTTCGTCGGCGATGGCGTCGACCAGCAGCTGCGTCTTGATCCCCTTTTCCGCGTTCTCACGTGCGTCGGCGTCGAATTGCTCCCGGCTGCTGCCCTGCTCGGCCAGCGCCTCAGCCAGGCGGTCCTCGTCATGGTCGAGGCCGTGCAGTGCGTTGTGCAGGGTCTCGTCGACCTGGGCCTGCACGATGTTCTCCGGGAGCGGCACCTCCACTTGGTCGAGCAACGCCTCGATCGCGGCGTCGCGAATCTTCTCGGCCTGCTGGATCCGCTTGACCCGCGCCACCTGGTCGCTGAGGCTGGCCTTCAGATCGTCAACGGTGTCGAATTCGCTTGCCAGTTGGGCGAAATCGTCGTCGAGCTCGGGCAGTTCGCGTTCCTTCACGGAGTTCACGGTGACCGTGACCTGTGCCTCCTTGCCGGCGTGTTCGCCCGCCGCCAGCTTGGTGGTGAACACCCTGGTCTCCCCTGCCGACAACCCGACGATGGCCTCGTCCAGGCCGTCGACGAGCTGACCGGAGCCGACCTCGTGTGACAGCCCCTCGGTCGACGCTTCGGGCACCTCCTGGCCGTCGACGGTCGCCGACAGGTCGATCGACACGAAGTCACCGGTTTGCGCGGCCCGCTCGACGCCGGTCAGCGTGCCGAAGCGGGCACGCAGCGACTGCAGCTCCTTGTCGACCTCTTCGTCGGACACTTCGACGGGATCGACGGTGATCGTCAGCGCGTCCAGGTCCGGCAGGTCGATCTTGGGCCGCACGTCGACCTCGGCGGTGAACACCAGCTCGTCGCCGTCTTCGATCTTGGTGATCTCGATCTCCGGCTGACCGATCGGCTGCACGTCGGAGGACGTGACAGCCTCGGAGTAGCGGCTGGGCAGCGCGTCGTTGACCACTTGCTCGAGCACCGCGCCTCGGCCGATGCGGGCCTCCAGCAGCTTGGCCGGAGCTTTGCCGGGGCGGAACCCCGGCAGCCGTACCTGCTGGGCCAGCTGCTTGTACGCGCGGTCGAAGTCGGGCTGCAGCTCGGTAAACGGCACCTCCACGTTGATCCGGACCCGGGTGGGGCTCAGCTGCTCAACGGTGCTCTTCACGTCTCTCCTTGCCTTGTTGGTCAGTTCCGGTCGGGGTGACAGGATTTGAACCTGCGGCCTTCCGCTCCCAAAGCGGATGCGCTACCAAGCTGCGCTACACCCCGCACATTCGCCTAACCAGGCGATCCTACGGCCCGCTTGGCCTGGCGCGCGAAGCACCGTACAGTGCCTTCGTTGCTGCGCTGCGGGCGTAGCTCAATGGCAGAGCCCTAGCCTTCCAAGCTAGTTATGCGGGTTCGATTCCCGTCGCCCGCTCCGATGTGACGCCTCTGCGGCGAAAGTGACGTTTCGCAGAGAAAGTGCGAGAGGACATCTGCATAACGTCACTCTCGACGCGACGGCACCAGATTCAGGCGTCGGTAGGGTGGTCGCATGAACGCGGCCCTCCTGGTGATCCTGGTGTTGGTCGTTGCCACGATCGCACTGGCGGTGGTGACTTCGTCGCGCGCGTCGCGCAATCGGACCGCGGCCTCGCTGGCCGACGCGAAAGCCGACGCCCGCCGCGTGATCGAGCGGCTCGGTGGTCAGGTGCTCGGCCTCACCGGAACGGACAACGCCTCGAAGCAGGCGCTGGCCGACGCGTCGGAGCGCTACACCGCGGCGGGGTCGCAGATCGACCAGGCGACGACGGTCCGCCAAGCGCAGTTGGCCAAGGAGAGCGCGCTCGAAGGCCTCTACTATGTGCGCGCGGCGCGGCAGGCGATGGGAATGGACCCCGGGCCAGAACTCGAGACAATCAGCGGTCAGCGCGGCGCCGGCATAGTCACCGAAGACCGGCGGGTCCAGTTCGAGGGCCGCGAGATCGAGGCGTCGCCGACGCCGTCACCCCGCACTCCGAACTACTTCCCCGGCGGGCGCGTGGCCGGTCGGCCGGTGCCGGCCGGCTGGTACTCCGAGCCGTGGTGGAAGACGGCGCTGGTGGCCGGCGCCTGGGGGCTGGGGTCCGTGCTGCTGTTCGACGCGTTGTTCTCGGGCATGCACGGCGTCGGCTACGACGCTTCGCAGTTCGAGAGCGGCTTCGGCCAAGGCCACGACAGCGGATACGACGCCGGCTTGAACGCCGGACAGGACAGCGGCTGGGACAGTGGCGGCGACAGCAGTGGCTGGGGCGACTTCAGCGGCGGCGACTTCGGTGGCTTCGGCGACTTCTGAGCGGCGTCACAGGAAGAGACCGACAGCGGTCACGGTGATCAGCACGAGCACCGCCACTCCCACGAACTGCACCTGCCCGCGGCCACCCGCCCGCTCGGAGACAAAGCCTCGAGCAAGGGCTCGATGCCGACGCACGCCGACCAGATAGATCGTCACGGCGACGACCAACGCCAGCCCGGCGGCAACTGGCCGCGCGTCGTTGCGCGGCTCCTTCAGCACCAGCAGCACCCCGTTGACCAGCACGCCCAGTGACGTGCGGCTCCACGCCAGCGCGGTGCGCTCCGCTTGCAGCCCCTGCTGGCCAGAACTCGTCACTGCGTGACGGCCCTGAACACCACAAGGCCCAGGATCACCGCCGCCAGCAGAACCAGCCCGAGGCCGAGGAACACCGGTGCGCTCTGCTTGGGCAGCGGCTGGCGCCGGCGCATCGCGTCGTCGACCTGCCGCCAGCGGCGCAGCCCCAAACCTGCGGTGAGCATGGCGAGGATCGTCAGGATCCCGGCGACCACGTGCCGGGCGCCGGGGATGCCGAGTTGCGGGACGAACTGCACGATCGCGACGGCCGCCGCCAACAGACCCAGCGCGGTGCGTTGCCACGCGAGGAAGGTGCGCTCGTTGGCCAGCGTGAACCGATAGTCGGGCTCAGAGCCGGCGTCGTCGCTTGTCACCGCGCACCATCGTCCTCCGGATCGGCGATTGTCAGCACCGCATCGGCGATGTGCGGATCGTATTCCAGTTCCTGCTCCAAACGCCGCAAAGTCGTGGCGACATGCGATTCGGCGTCGTCGCCGACGAGGTCGACGCTGGCAACGACGAACAGGCGCTTCGGCCCGACGAACACCAGCCGGATGAAGCGGACCTCGACGACCTCGGGCAATGCCGTGATGCGTGCGACGACCGCGTCGCGCAGCTCGTCGGACGCCGGTTCGCCGGTCAGGAAACGGCGATTACGGTCGATCAGAACCACCGCGACGATCCCGAGCAGGACGCCGACGAGGATGGAGCCGATCGCGTCCCACACCGCGTTGCCGGTCAGCTGATGCAGGCCGATGCCGGCGAACGCGATCACGATGCCGATCACCGCCGCGCTGTCCTCGGCGAACACCGCGCGCGTCGTCGGATCGGATGTCGCGAGCGCATGCTCCAGCAGGTCGCGGTCGTACAGCCGCGCTTCGCCGCGGAGTTGGCGGACAGCCTGGAGGAACGAAACACCTTCCAGCACAAGCGCTATCAGCAAGACGATGTAGGCGAGGAGGTAGTCGCCGCGCTCCGACTCGCCGTGCATGATCTCGGTTACGCCGTGCCAGATCGACACCGAGGCGCCCACCACGAACAAGCTCACGGCGGCCAGCAGCGACCAGACGTAGGCCTCGCGACCGAAGCCCAGCGGATGACGGGCGTCCGCGGGCCGTCTGCCGCGGCGGTCGGCGATCAGCAGGAACACCTGGTTGCCGGGTATCGGCCCAGGAGTGGGCGGCTTCGGCCATCATCGACGCCGAGCCGGATATCACGCTGGCGGCCGTCTTCGCGATCGCGATCAGCCCGTTCGCGCCGAGCGCGATCAGCACCGTCCGCGTGCTCTCCCCCGACTCCGCCATCGGTGCGATCGGCTGGACGTCCTGTTCTGAAGTCACCGTCCCCGAGTTCCCCGCCCGCGGCGATTCAATCAGCGACTACGTCTGGCAGGTGGGGCACCAGAACACGTTGCGGCCCTCGAGCACGGCGGTGAGCACCTTGGTGCGGCAGATGCGGCAGGGCTCGCCGGCGCGGCGATAGACATAGGTTCGCGGCCGGCCGGGGCGGTAGGACGGCGCGCCGTGGTCGTGTTCCTTGCGGATCACGTGAATCTTGCCGCGCCGGTAGCCGACTCGCATCAGCTCAACCAAATCGGCCCAGGCCGAATCGAATTCGACGATGTCGACGGCTGTGCCCGGCCGGTAGGGGTCGATGCCGTGCCGGAACAGCAGCTCGTTGCGGTAGACGTTGCCGACGCCCGCGATGACCGCCTGATCCATCAGCAGGGCACCAATAGGCCGCTGCGACTTGGTGATTCGCTTCCAGGCCGGCCCCGGGTCGGCGTCGCGACGCAGCGGGTCGGGACCGAGGCGTGCGATCACCGCGTCTACTTGTGCCTCGTCGAGCACCTCGCATGCGGTCGGCCCGCGCAGGTCGGTGCCGAAGTCGGCGCCGACGATGCGCATGCGGACCTCGCCGACGGGCAGCGGCATCGGCACGTCGGACTCGGAGAACGAGCCGTACAGCCCCAGGTGCACGTGAACGACCGGCCCTCCGGCGTAGTGGTGGAACAGGTGCTTGCCGTAGGCGCTGGCGCGACGAAACACTCTGCTGTTCACCAGTGCCGCGCCGTCGGCGAACCGGCCCTGGGGGCTGCTCACGGCGACCGGCTGCCCGCCGAACTTGCGTTGGTGCAGCCGGGCCAGCCGGTGCAGCGTGTGACCTTCGGGCACTCTAGTTCGGCGCGCCCGGCACCGGTGGCGCCTCGTGGGTGCGCTCGTATTCGGAGAGGATGTCGATACGGCGTTGGTGGCGTTCGGCTTTCGACCACGGGGTGGACAGGAACGCGTCGACGATCGCCAATGCCTGCTCGACGGTGTGCATCCGCGCTCCGATGCCGATCAACTGCGCGTCGTTGTGTTCGCGGGCCAGCGATGCCGTCTCGGTGTTCCAGCCCAGCGCGCAGCGGGCGCCGGGCACCTTGTTGGCGGCGATCTGCTCGCCGTTGCCGGAGCCGCCGATCACGATGCCGAGGCTGCCCGGGTCGGCCACCGTCCGCGCGGCCGCCGAGATGCAGAACGCCGGGTAGTCGTCGTCGGCATCGTAGGTGTACGCGCCGCAGTCGATCGGCTCGTGGCCGGCGCCGGAGAGGTGGTCGACGATGGCCTGCTTGAGTTCGAATCCGGCGTGATCAGAGCCGAGGTAGACGCGCATGCGCAGAGCTTACTTTCCCACCGCGAGCGTGCGTGTCGCGCCGGCGACACGCCGCTCGCGGTGGCATTCCACGCACGCTCGCGACCGGCAATACGTACCGTCGTTGACGTGTCCAACCACTTCACCGGCCTCAGCCTCGGCCCGCCCCTCGGCGACCAACGACTCGACCTCTGCGACCTGTATGCGTTCCAGTCCCCCGCCGACCCCGATCGCACGGTGCTGATCCTCAACGCGAACCCCAACGCCGACGCGCTGCACCCCGATGCGATCTATCGCCTCGCAATCGACAACGACGGAGATCTGTTGAACGACATCGCGTTCAGCTACGTGTTCTCCGAGCCGAAAGACGGCAAGCAGACCGTCGACGTGTTCATGGCAACCGGCGAGCAGGCCCGCGAAGCCGAAGCCGTCGGGGAGAAGATCTTCTCCGGCGTGGAGGTCTCGTTCGGGCCGCATCCGAACATCGCCACGTCGGCAGACATCACGTTCTTCGCCGGCGCTCGCAGTGACGCGTTCTTCTTCGACTTCGACGGCATCAAAAACCTGTTCGACATCTCGGGCAAACGCAACTTCACGGAGCCGCGCTTGGGCGGGAAGTCACCCTGGACCGGCGTGGACTCCAACACCGAGGCGAACGTGTTCTCGACCGTGATCGAGTTGCCCACCGCGCGACTCGGGGGGAATCCCGGCATCCGGATCTGGGGCCGCTGCAGCGTCCGGCGCGACGGCGAACTCGTCCACGTGGACCGCGCCGGCCACCCTTCGGTCAGCAGCTTCTTCAACACCGACGACACCAAAGAGGAGTACAACGCCAGCGAACCGGTCGACGACCGCAACCGGTGGCTGGACCAGTTCGTCCACCTGATGGGGCACACAGGCGACTACACGCGCGAGGAGGCCATCGCCGCGATCGACGCGGAGGGCACCCTGCCGGACATGTTGAGCTTCAACCCTTCTGCGCCGGCGAAGTATCCCAACGGCCGGGTGTTCACCGACGACGTGATCGACTACCGGCTGGCGTTCCTGTCCAAGGGCGACATCCCGCCGACCGGACTCGCGCCGCACACCGACACGCTAAACCAGTTCCCATACCTGGGCACACCGCACTGACTAGTCGAACTGCGGCGGCTCGGTGCGGCTGCGCTTGAGCTCCCAGAAGTGCGGATACGACGCGAACGTCACCGAGGCGTCCCACAGCTTGCCGGCCTCCTCGCCGCGTGGAATCCGCGACAGCACGGGACCGAAGAACGCCACCCCGTTGACGTGGATCGTCGGCGTGCCCACGTCGTCGCCGACGGCATCCATTCCGGCGTGGTGGCTCTTGCGCAACGCCTCGTCGTACTTGTCGGTGGTGGCGGCGTCGGCCAAGTCGGCAGGTAGCCCCACCTCGGCCAGCGACTCCCTGATCACGGCGTCGGGGTCCTTGTTGCCTTGGTTGTGGATGCGCGTGCCCATCGCGGTGTAGAGCGCCGGCAGCACCTCGGCGCCCTTGGCCTGCTCGACGGCGATCAATACCCGCACCGGCCCCCAGGCCTTCTTCATGCCCTCGCGGTACTCGTCCGGGACGTCCTTGTTCTCGTTG
Organism: uncultured Actinomycetota bacterium; assembly: GCA_963775205.1. Taxonomy (GTDB): domain Bacteria; phylum Actinomycetota; class Actinomycetes; order Mycobacteriales; family Mycobacteriaceae; genus Mycobacterium. The sequence continues at coordinate 215,327 of CAVZHV010000004.1, forward strand.
AGCACCGCCAGGCTCATCACGTGGAAGTTCGCCTCGATGTCGCGGACGGCCTCGACCTCGAGGATCCATCGGGACGTGATCCAGCACCACGGGCACAGCGGATCGAACCAGAAATCAGCGACGGACTTTTCGGGCATGGGCGCTCCTTCCGGCAGGTGACAAGTCTTCCATCCGGACAACCGGACTCGGGATGCGGGTGTTCCCGCGCCTATATGTTGGACGACGTGGCACTTCCGAACCTGACCCGCAACCAGGCCGTCGAGCGCGCGGCGCTGGTGACCGTCGACAACTACAAGATCGAGTTGGACCTCACCGACGGCGCCGGCGCACCCGGCGAACGCACCTTCCGGTCGGTGACGACCGTGACGTTCGAGGCGCTCCCGGGCGCCGAGACCTACATCGACATCGCCGCCGACACGGTGCGCAGCGCGACGCTCAACGGTGTCGACATCGACGTGTCGGGCTACGACGAATCCACCGGCATCCCGTTGACCATCGTCGACGAGCACAACATCTTGGTCGTCGACGCCGACTGCCGCTACACCCACACCGGGGAGGGCCTGCACCGGTTCGTCGATCCCGTCGACGACGAGGTGTACCTGTACTCGCAGTTCGAAACCGCCGACGCCAAAAGGATGTTCGCGTGCTTCGACCAGCCCGACCTCAAGGCCACGTTCGACGTCGTCGTCACTTCCCCGGCCCACTGGCGGGTGGTGTCCAACGGCGCGCCGGTGAGCGTCGAGGACGGCAAGCACACGTTCGCCACCACGCCACGGATGAGCACGTATCTGGTCGCGCTGATCGCAGGACCGTACGCCCGCTGGGACGACACCTACTCCGACGAGCACGGCTCGATTCCCCTGGGCATCTTCTGCCGCGCATCTCTGGCCGAATACATGGACGCTGAGCGGCTTTTCACGCAGACCAAACAGGGCTTCGGCTTCTACCACCGCAACTTCGGCGTGCCGTACGCGTTCGGCAAGTACGACCAGCTGTTCGTGCCCGAGTTCAACGCCGGGGCGATGGAAAACGCCGGCGCCGTAACGTTCTTGGAGGACTACGTCTTCCGCAGCAAGGTTACCCGGGCGTCCTACGAACGGCGCGCGGAGACCGTACTGCACGAGATGGCGCACATGTGGTTCGGCGATCTCGTAACGATGCGCTGGTGGGACGATTTGTGGCTCAACGAGTCGTTCGCGACGTTCGCGTCGGTGCTGTGCCAAAGCGAGGCAACGGAATACACCGAGGCCTGGACCACCTTCGCCAACGCCGAGAAGTCGTGGGCGTACCGACAGGACCAGCTGCCGTCCACGCACCCGGTGGCGGCCGACATCCCCGACTTGGCGGCCGTCGAGGTCAACTTCGACGGCATCACCTACGCCAAAGGCGCCAGCGTGCTCAAGCAACTGGTCGCCTACGTCGGCCTGGACAACTTCCTTGCCGGCCTTCGCGACTACTTCAAAGCCCACGCTTACGACAACGCCACCTTCGACGACTTGCTGTCCGCACTGGAGGAGGCCTCCGGCCGCGACCTTTCCGACTGGGGTGGCCAGTGGCTTCGAACCACCGGACTGAACACGCTGCGCGCCGAATTCGACGTGGACGCAGACGGCCGGTTCACCCGGTTCGCGATCCGTCAGGGCGGCGCCAAGCCGGGTGCGGGTGAGACGAGGGTGCACCGGCTAGCGGTCGGGATTTACGACGACGACGGCGCCGGCAAGCTCGTCCGGAGCCACCGCGAGGAGCTCGACGTCTCCGGTGACGTGACGGAAGTTCCTGCGCTACAGGGTGTTTCGCGCGGCAAGCTCATCCTGGTCAACGATGACGACCTGACGTACTGCTCGTTGCGCCTCGACGAGGAGTCGCTGTCCACCGCGCTGAGCCGCATCGCCGACATCGCCGAGCCGTTGCCGCGCACGCTGGTGTGGTCGGCGGCCTGGGAGATGACCCGCGACGCCGAGCTGCGCGCCCGCGATTTCGTGTCGCTGGTGTGCGCGGGCGTGCAGGCCGAGTCCGAGGTCGGCGTGGCGCAGCGACTCCTGCTGCAGGCACAGACCGCGCTCGGCTCCTATGCCGAGCCGGGGTGGGCCTGCGAGCACGGCTGGCCGATGTTCGCCGACCGGCTGCTCGAGCTGGCCCGCGCCGCAGAGCCGGGATCCGATCACCAGCTGGCCTACGTCAACGCGCTGTGCTCGTCGGTGCTCAAGCTGAGCCACGTCGAGGTGCTCTCCGCCCTGCTGGACACCTCCCCGGACGAGAAGGGCCTGGCCGGCCTCGTCGTCGACACCGACCTGCGCTGGCGGATCGTCACCGCGCTGGCCAGGGCCGGCGTCATCGACTCCGAAGGACCCGAGACGCCGTTCATCGACGCCGAAGCTCAGCGCGACCCGACCGCGGCGGGCAGGCGGCACGCCGCGGCGGCCTCAGCGGCGCGCCCGCAGCTTCCGGTCAAGGAGCGGGCGTGGACCGACGTGATCGAGGACGACACGCTGCCCAACATCGTGGCGCGGGCCATGATCGGCGGGTTCGTCGCGCCGGGGCAGGCGGAGTTGTTGCAGCCGTTCACATCTCGCTACTTCCAAGCCATCCTCGGCGTGTGGGAGCGTCGCTCCAGCGAAGTGGCGCAGACCGTCGTCATCGGGCTGTACCCGTCATGGGACATCAGCGAAGACGGGATCGCAGCCGCCGACAGGTTCCTGGCCGGTGAACTGCCCCCGGCGCTGCGGCGGCTGGTGGTGGAAGGAAAGGCGGGCATCGAGCGCTCTCTGCGAGCGCGGAAGTTCGACGCCAGTGCCGCGAAATAGCATTCCATGCTGTTGTCAGGGCGAAACGACGACGTGGAACGCTATTTCGGCGCCGAACACGGCGAGATCAGGGCGGCGAGATGCCGGCGCTCAGCACCCGCACCGCGCTGACCAACCCGTCGATCAGGTTGCCCTCTTTGAACGCCGACGCCGCCGCGGCCACACCCAGCGGGGCGGCCGACTCCGCGCCGCGGCCCTTCACACCCTCGCCGTAGACCACCTCGATGGCGCGCTGGTTGGGTGAAACAGCAAGCAGCACAGCGTCGTTGGGGGTCGGCACCTGGGCGAGGATCTCCCGGGCCCGAAGAGCGGTGTCCTCGCCGAGGTCACCGACGTACACGGCCATCCGGGCCTTCGACGCCCGCGTGCCGTAGGTGAGCGCGTCGTCGAGGGTCACGAGCTCCATCGTCGGGAACGGGTAATCCACCGACACCTCGCCGGGCTGCGTGACGCTCGAGATGCGTCCGCTGGAGGTGATGACGGACCCGACCGGCAGACCGCTTTCGGGCAGAGTCGCGATGTCACCACTTGCCACTGGCGCCACCTCCCACCTTCAGCTCGTGCGATCCATGCCCGTGGTGGCCACCGACTCGCTCGTCGACCGCAGTGAACAGGATCGGGTCGTGCGTCCACGGCTCCGACAACTTGTAGGTGGCGGGATGCGGGCTCTTGCCCGAAAAGATCAACCCGGCCAATATCAGCACGATCAACAGCGGGACACCCACGAGCAACGCGTGGACCATTACAGCGCTCACAACCCAAACCGTAACCCAGCGGCCGGCTACGCCGCGCCCTCACCCAGATATCTCACCCACGCCGGGTGCAACTCCTTGACCGTGGAAAGCAGCCGCCAGTGCTGACCTCTAGGGGTGGTCGGCACCGACCGCAGCGTCCAGCCCAGCTCGGTGAGCAGCCGGTCGGCCTTGCGGTGGTTACAGGTCGAGCAGCTCGCGACGCAGTTCTCCCAGGTATGGCTGCCTCCGCGGCTGCGCGGAACCACATGGTCGACGGTGTCGGCCTTCGCCCCGCAATACGCGCACCGAAACCGGTCGCGGTGCATCAGCGCCGCGCGGGTCATCGGGATGCGCGCCCGGTAGGGCACCCGCACGTAGGAGCGCAGCCGAATCACCGACGGCACGACGATGGTCCGCGTCGCCGAGTGGATCACCGGGCCGGCGGGGTCGTCGTGCACGACGTCGGCCTTGCCGCACAGCAGCATGACCACCGCGCGTCGCATCGACAACGCGGTCAGCGGTTCGTAGGTGGAGTTCAGCAGCAAAACCCGGCGTCGGCCCCAAAACGAGGTGGCTTCGTGAGTGGGATGGAGGTCGACCCCGTGCAGGTCGACACGGTGCATGATGCGGTCAGCCATGCGGCTCTTCTTGCGCTGCGCCATGTCACCTCCGCCGATCAGTCCACCACGAATACGGCCATAGTGCACGACTATTCTGATCGTGTTCGCAGGTCAGTCGGTGAACATCGGATGACGTCGGGCCATGCTCCACAATGGAGACGATGGATGCGACAACCCAGCAATCGTTTTACGACGCTGTCGGCGGGGCGGAGACGTTCGACGCGATCGTGTCGCGGTTCTATGCACTCGTCCGGGACGACGAGATCCTGCGCCCGCTCTATCCCGAGGACGAACTCGACGCCGCCGAAGACCGGCTGAGGATGTTCCTCGAGCAGTACTGGGGCGGCCCGCGGACCTATTCCGAACAGCGCGGTCACCCCAGGTTGCGGATGCGGCACGCGCCGTTTCGGATCGGCCCGTTCGAGCGGGACGCGTGGCTGCGCTGCATGCACACGGCGGTGGCGTCGATCGACTCCCAGACGCTCGACGATGAGCACCGGCACGAACTGCTCGACTACCTGGAGATGGCTGCTCACTCGATGGTCAACTCGCCGTTCTGAGAGTCAGTCGCCGGTTCGCTGGAGTTTCAGCTCGATGTCGGCGTTTGCGGTGCAGGCGCCCGTATGCTCATGGTGCCCACGCCCTACCAACAGCGTGATCGGGTTCTGCGGCGGCTGCGGCAAAGGGAATTCACCGGTTTCGACTGCCTGCGCTTTGCCGGCCCCGCTCGCACAGTTGTCCTCCCACACATTGCGATAGGTCCACTTGCCGTCCGCGAACACCATCGCAAGCCGCGCGCCCGTCGGGTGGATCAAGAAGGTCATGCACCGTTCGCCCGTGCGCAGACAAGCGGTCAGACCGCCAAGGTCGTATTCGTTCGTGGTCGCCACATAGCCAGAGGGCCAGAGGGTGTGTAGTGGTACCGGCCCCATAGCGCCGCGGCCGGGGAGGCGACCCTGGGCGCGGCGGTGTTCGGATCGGCAACGCCGTCTTCACCGGTGACGTCCCCGGCGCGGCTCAGCGTGATGCTTCGTTTCGCGTTGCAGCCCCCTGCGTCGAAGTAGACGTACTCCCCGGACAGGCTGCCGTCGGGGCGTTGTTGCAGCGAGAACATCTTCCACCGCTCGACGTCCTGGTCTTTGCATTTCCCGGCTGCGGTCGTGACGGCTACCCACCGTCCGTCGACGTCGTCGAAGACGAGCGGTGCCGCATCGGGTAGGCGCTCGGTCCACATCGGGTCGGTGATAGAGCTGCCCCGCCGCAGCGCGGTCGCCACACAGCCGGTCGGGCGGCAGACCGAACGCAGCGCAAACGTCATGGTGGTGGATGGGGACTCAACATTTGCTGGCGTGCCGTCGACAAAGGTGACGGGACCGAATTCGGCACGGAACATGCCCGAGAAACGGCCCGTCGTTGAGATTCACGGTGCTCGCTGCGCTGGTCACGGCACTAGACTGGCTGTTGTCGCCGCGGTTGACGAGTGCGATCACCCCGACGGTGGCCAGGATCGCGACCACCGCGACGACGCCCGCGATCAGCGCGCGGTGTCTGTCCTTGTGGGTCGGGGGGTGCGGACCGACCGGACCGGTCGGCATGGCAGAGCCATATCGGGTTGGATCGGTCGGCGACACGACGCCGTGACTCGGCTGCACCGACAACTGCGTATCGCGCTGGAAGGAGCTCGGTGTACCGCTGGGCCGGCCCAGTCGGGTCGGTGATCGCGCTCCGCGCGGCTTTGGACATCTCCCTCGTCGTCGAATACCGCTCGTCGGGATTCTTCGCCATTCCCTTGGCGATCACCGCGTCGAGTGCGGCAGGCACCGTGTCGACGAGCGCCGAGGGACGCGGCGGCGGCAACGTGACGTGGGCGGTGATCTGTTGCTCGAGGCTGGTGCTGGGGAACGGCTGGCTGCCGGTCAGACACTGGTGCAAGACGCACGTGAGGGCGTAAATGTCGGCGCGGGGATCGACCTGTCCACTGGTCAACCGCTCCGGCGCCAGGTAGGCCCAGGTGCCAATCACGTTTCCGGTGCCCGTCAACTTCGTCTCCCCCACCGCGCGGGCGATCCCGAAGTCGATCAGGTACGCGAAGTCGTCCTCGGCGACCAGGATGTTGGACGGCTTGACGTCGCGGTGCACCAGGCCGATCCGGTGCGCCGCGTGCAGCGCGGACGCGACCTGATCGATGATCCACACCGCACGATCCGGCTCCAGCGGCCCGTCGGCGAGGATGCTTTCCAGATCGCGGCCCTCGATCAGCCGCATGTCCACGTAGAGCCTGCCGTCGATCTCACCGAAGTTGTGGATCGGCACTACATGCGGATCCGCGAGGCCCGCGGCGGCGAACGCTTCACGGCGGAACCGCTGCTCGAACTGCGGATCGCTGGCCAGGTGCGGGGGCAACAGCTTCAGGGCGACCACGCGATGCGTCTCGGTGTCGAACGCCCGCCACACCTCACCCATGCCGCCGCGGCCGAGCAACTCGATCAGGCGGTAGCGTCCGAACGGCGTTCCATCCACCACGCCTCCCTCAGCCACTGCCGATAGAGCTCAGTTAGCACACTAAGTGCCGGTGGTGGACCACACGGCAGAATGTGCGTTCGTGGACGACCGGAGTTCGACGTGGTGGTCGCGCGCTGTGTTCTACCAGGTCTACCCGCGCTCGTTCGCCGACAGCGACGGCGACGGCGTCGGCGACCTCGACGGTGTCGCGGCCAAGCTCGACTACCTGACGCTGCTCGGCATCGACGCGATCTGGCTCAACCCGGTCACCGTCTCCCCGATGGTCGACCACGGCTACGACGTCGCCGACCCCCGCGACATCGACCCGCTGTTCGGCGATCTCGACGCGCTGGACCGGCTGGTCGATGCCGCACATCACCGCGGCATCAAGGTGACGATGGATCTGGTCCCGAACCACACCAGTTCGCTGCACCCTTGGTTTCAGGCCGCATTGGCCGCCGGCCCCCGTTCCGCCCAGCGGGATCGCTACATCTTTCGCGACGGCCGCGGCGGCGACGGGGCGCTGCCACCGAACAACTGGGTGTCGGTGTTCGGCGGACCGGCCTGGACCCGGGTGAGAGAACCCGACGGCACGGCCGGCCAGTGGTACCTGCACCTGTTCGACGCCGAGCAGCCGGACCTCAACTGGGATAACCCCGAGGTGTTCGACGATCTGGAGAAGACGCTGCGGTTCTGGCTGGACCGCGGAGTCGACGGCTTTCGCATCGACGTCGCGCACGGGATGGCCAAGGCGCCCGGCCTGCCCGATATGGCGGTCGCCAAGAACAAGCTGTTGTCGGAGATGGACGATGATCCGCGGTTCAACAACGAAAGCGTCCACGAGATCCACCGCTTCATCCGGCGCGTGCTCGACGACTACGACGGCGCGGTGGCCGTCGGCGAGGTGTGGGTGTACGACAACGCACAGTTCGCCGCCTACCTGCGTCACGACGAACTGCACCTCGGGTTCAACTTTCGGCTGGTGCGCGCCGAGTTCGACGCCGACGAACTTCGCGGCGCCGTCGACAACTCGCTGGCCGCGGTCGCACTTGAGGGCGCGACGCCGACGTGGACGCTGTCCAACCACGACGTCGAGCGCGAGGTCACCCGCTATGGCGGCGGCGATTTGGGTCTGGCACGTGCTAAGGCGATGGCGCTGGTGATGCTGGCACTGCCGGGGGCGGTGTTCATCTACAACGGCGAAGAATTGGGCCTGCCGAACGTCGAGCTGCCCGACGAGGTGCTTCAGGACCCGGTGTGGTTTCGGTCCGGTGGACGCGAGCGCGGTCGCGACGGCAGCCGGGTGCCGATGCCGTGGGAGGGCGACGAGCCGCCGTTCGGCTTCTCCGACAACCCCGACACCTGGCTGCCGATGCCGCCGGAGTGGGCGTCCTTGACCGTCGAACGCCAACTGCCCGAACCGAATTCGACGTTGAGCTTCTTCCGGCGGGCGCTGCAGCTGCGGCGTGGATTCAGCGGGGGCACGCTGGAGTGGCTTGACGCGCCGGCGGGCGCGTTGATGTTTCGGGTGGGTGCGTTGGTGTGCGCGCTGAACGTCAGCGCCCAAGCCTTTGAATTGCCAGACGGTGAGCCGCTTCTCATCAGCGGGCCGCTCGTCGACGGCAGGCTGCCACCGGACACCGCTGTGTGGCTCGCACCGATCAGCTGAGCGGCGACGTGTCCGTGATGCCTTCGGCGACTTCGTTGGCGATCCATTTGCACATCCGCCGCACGGGTTCCATGCCGTCATGCGCCAGACCGATCAGCGGACCGTTGTACAGCGCGTTGCCCAGCGTCACCAGCCGCTGCGCCCCGTAGAGCGGGATCACGTTCTCCAGTTCGGCCTTCAAGCTCTCCGGCCACACGCCGACCGTCTGGGTATACGCATCGATGCCCAGCAGAATGTCGTCGATCGATTCCACCGCAACGAGATTCGCCGTACGGTCCGCGAGATAGGCGGCGAAGTCAACCTTGCGCGGCAGCTTCGAGATGATGATTGCGCCTTCACCGCGCTCCCCGCCGATCACTTCGTACCAGTCGTCGTCCAGACGCAACGCATCGACATGTGACTTCAGCTCTTTGTCGTAGGACTTGGGCATCGAGCTGAACGGCGACGGCAGATCCATGATCGCTTGGTAGACAAGCCGTCCCAGCTCGGTCACCCGCTCGACGCCGTCGTCGTGGTCACCCGTCAGCACGTAGGTCACTCGCGAACTCGAGCAGCCGGCCTGGTTGGCCCCTCCGATATCGACGGCGAGACGGTGTGCGGCCTCCCGCATCTGCTGCTCGTCGTCGAGCGCTTCCGGTCCGACGATGCTGATGCTGGTCTTGGGATCGAGCGAGATCAGTTCCAGGCCGGGCTGGATGTACTTGGTGACGTGCTTGATGCCCGCGAGCCCACCCCAGGCGATGATCTTCTCGACGTTGTGCGGCTGGTAGAGCTTGTCCTCGACCGCGGCATCGCCGCCTTGCCAATAGGCGACGGCGAAATGCTTGGTGATCGGATGGTCGGGCGCCATGTCGCACATCGTCATCGCGAGTGCCGACGACGTGAACGGATCGTTGGACGGCGCCTTGATGATGCAGTCGCTGCGAGATATCGCACTGCGGATCAGCGTGATCATCCCCAACCCGGGACCGTTGCCCGCAACGATGTGCAGGCCACGGGAGCCGAAAGCTCTCACCTTGATGATCACGCCGTCGATCAGCCGGTGCTCGACCCAGCCTTCGAGGTAGTCGAGCCCGACACTCTTTTCGGCGATCTGCCGGATCTTGTCTCGTTCGAAGAACGTGTTGAATCCGCTGTAACCGAGGTCGACGAGTTCTCGCGGCACCGGTGACGCGTCGTAGGTGAGCTCCCGCGCCCGCTGCATGTGCTCGTTGGTGTTGATGTCGAGCGTCTTGCCCAACTCCTCGAGGTAGTCGAGTATGTCGTCGAAGCGCAGGTCGTACAGGTCGGCGAGGAGGCCGGGGGACGCCAGCGGCAACCGGTCCACGAATTTGCGCGGATCGGGCGCCATGAACGTCATGCCACCGCCCCGGCCGGGATACTCGACCAGATCGGTGTCGATGACCTCGCCGCGGATGACGGTATGTGCGATTGGGTTGTTCATCTTGTGCCTCGTCTCAAAACCTGGTCAGAAAGTCCATCGCTTCCTCATGAGCCTCCGGCGTTGCCGTGCAGGAGATCTTGTCCGTCCCGCCCTGCTCGACGCTGAACCGGGAAATATCATCCGAAAGATGCGCAGTGGTACGGCCACAAGGGCATTCGCTCCAATCGATCTCCACCTTGTCGCCGGTGATAAGGCCACCCCACACACCGTTTATCGCCAGATCAAAGAAAGCCGCGCGACCCAGGTGTGCGCCCTCCCGAGGCAAAAGCTCGCTCGTTTGCGGGTCAAGAATGAGCGGAATCAACCAGGGTGGGACATGACAACGGCCGTGCTCACATCTGACGCTGACCCCGGTTTGTTCGGAGAACCCGTAGAAGTATCCATACTCGCCGTCGAAGTTCAGGAATCGCTTGACGACGTCTTCCCATTCGTCTGGCATGGCAAAACCTTTGCCGCCGAGACCAACGGTGAGATAGGAATTCGGCGCGAAGTTACATGTCTTACCCGCCGCCAGGCCTGTGGCCGCAACGTCGTACATGAGCTGGGCCGGCGACATCAGAAACACACGCTTGCCACTCAGCTCGGACACCAGGGTGTCCGTCCACGCCTCCGCCCTCGCCGGCCGTTCACGCTCCATGGCTTCCAGTTCGGCCCGGCGGGCAAGCAGCCTTTGGGGCACATCCACCCGGCTGTCCCCTCGGGCTTGGGCAGCATGCAGCCGAGCGGCCAAAAACATCACGTCGGTGTCGCCCGGCGTGTCGAACATCGGGTGAAAGTGCTCATCACTGCCCATCGCAAAGTATTCGCGAAAATAGTGAGGCGCCCGGAAAAAAGGCGTGTGCCCATCGGGATAGCTGGGCCAGCACACGTGAAGTGGTTCATGCAGATCAGATTCCGAGGGTGGTTCACCGAATTTCTGCAGTAGCTGAACGCGAAAACCGCCCAGAATGAATGTGCGCCAATCACTTTTGTCGCGAGGGGTGAAAGACATCGTGCCGGTGGTGCCCGACGAGGTGATCGGATCAAGTTCAGTCTCGGCACAGAGCAGGTCGAGCCAAGAATCGATGGAGTCGCATCCAGAGGCATCCACACCGCTCAGGTCGTGCGGTGTCAGCCGATTCAGCCAGATCGTCAGTTTGTCGAACTGACCCTTCTCGAGCAGATAGGTGGGATACGACTTGTAAATGGTGTGCTCGAACAATAGCGGCAGCACGCCATCAATTCCGCTGATGCTTGTTATACCCTGCCGATCTGCCAGCTTCGAGAGAGTTGGAATACGGTCTCTCTGCTGCTCGAAGCGCATCGACGAGGCTTCGCCCTGAAGCTCCTCGAGGAGAGCGCGAGGCACCGAATGCATCTTCGTGAGAGACATATCGAAGAACGTCAACGGATCCTTGATCAAAGCCTCCGCTGATTCCTTGATGGTTGCACTGCCATCGAGCAAGTTGTCGACGACGACCATGGTTTTCTCCATTCGTAGATGGCGTGAGAAACCGGAGTCAGTGGCGGAAGTGCCGAGTCAGCTGAGCGCTTTGGCCTTCAGTGAGTCGAACTCGGTCTGAGTGATCGTCCCGGATTCGAGCAGCTCCTTTGCGTGTGCGATCTCCTGCGCAGGCGAGCGACCTGCCGCCTCGCGGATGTAGGCGTCGGTCTCCTTCTGGGCCTGCGCCGCGGCGGCCTGCGCGCGCTGGGCCATGCCCTTGCCGCGGGCGATCAGGTAGATCAGCGCCGCCAGCCACGGGAACACGAACAGCAAGACCACCCAGATCGCTTTGACCCAGCCCGATGTCTTGTGGTCGCGCCAGAACAGGTCCACCAGGATCTGGAACAGAACGAGCAGGTAGGCGATCCACGCGAAGATGACGAGAAAGTGCCAGAGGAAATCCCAGGTCGAACCCCAGTTCATTACTGCTCCTCAGGTTAGGTGTGCGCGGCGCCAGCCTATCTGCGCGGGCCCGATTGACGGCAGGGACTTTGGTCCCCGGTTGTTCCGGGCACCAGTAACTAGATGAGGCGCAGCAGATCGCGGCGGTAGGACACCGAGCCGTAGGAGGCATCGACACGCAGCCACGGCCCCACAGTCCGCACCCGGACGACGCCCTCGCCGACGAAACCCATTGCGGTCAAGGCGAATAGACACCGCAGTGGAACGCCCACCGTCACCCCCGCACCGCTGACAGAAAGCACCTCCTGGTCCAGCAGTGACACCGGCGGTCCTCCAGCGCCCTGTTCCTTGGACACGTCGGCCCCGCGCTGAGCGAGCCCGAGCACGGTGTCGACGGGAACGTCGTCGACATGCGCAAAGCCCGAATCCGGAGGCAACACCCAGCGCCATACCGAGTCCATCGGAAACCCGGTGTCGACGTATCCGGACGGTCCCGCCGCAGCCAGGCCGCGCAGCAACTCGTCCGCCCCGGCGCACACATCGGGCGGCCTCACCACACCGGCGACCACCCGGCTCGCCAGCACGTCGAATCCCGTTGGCGCCCAGGAGACCAGCACTTCCTCGGATCGTTTTCGCAGCCGGATCACCGCGGCCTCGTCCAGCCGGCATGCCCGTTCGACGAACGCCACGAGGTTCCCGCGCGCGCCGGCGTCGGGCAGCCAGAGCCCGCGCTCCGCGGTCGGGGTCACCGCATCCACTGTTGCAGATATTCCCGCTGCGCCGACGAGAGCCGTTGCAGCCGTCGCTCTTTGATGTGGACGGCCGCTAGCTGGGTTTCAGCGATCACCGACGGCTTCGCGGCCATGTCGGCCCCGACAGGACGCACCTCGTAGCCGAGCGTGAAATCGACTGCACGAAAGCGCTTCGTCCAGATGGTGACCTGCAAGGGCGAGTCGACGAGGCGCAGCTGGCCTCGATAGACCACGCGGACCTCGTGGATCAGCAGACCCACCGTGGTGATCTCGGCGCCGAACGGCCCGCGCAGGAACGGAACTCGTGCCTCTTCGAGGATCGTCACCATCGTCGCGTGGTTGATGTGCTGGTACATGTCGATGTCGCTCCACCGCACCGGCACCGGCGTGGTGAATCTGCCTGTTGCTCTTCGCGCAAGCGGTCCCCCGCAAGCGGGAGGTGCCCCCACATCGCTGTGCGTGCTCACGCCGACGTCCCGCTGCCCGTGCGCGTCATGCTGCGGATCTGCCGCGCCGCCACCGACAGTGTCGCGAGGTCATGCTCGTCGCTTTCGTAGATGTCGGCCAGCGTCCGGCGGGCCCGGTCAATCCGGGAGGTGTTGGTGTGCTCCCATTCGGCGATCTTCTGCTCGCCGTCCTCGTCGGGCTCCCCCACCGCGAGCACGTCGAAGCACAGTGACCGTAGAGAGCCGTAGATGTCGTCGCGGATCGCCAAGCGCGCCAATGCATGCCAGTGGTCGTTGCGTTCGAGCGCCGACACGGCAGTCAGCAGCCCGTCGATGCTGAGGTGGCCCATCAATGCGAAGTACGTGTCGGCGACCTCCGCGGTGTCACGATCGAGGATGTCGGCGATGTCGATCACGTCGAGCAGGCTGTAGCTGTACAGGCCTGTCGCCACCGAGCCCGCCAAATCCTCTGTGGCACCGTGGGATACGAGGTCGTTGGCTTTGGTGACGACGATCTGCCGGTCGTCGGCGCGCAGCCATTCGGAGATCCGGGGCGCCAGTTCGCGGACCTTGGACCGGAACCGGTTGATCTCCGCGCCGACGGCCAGCGGCTGCGGCCGGTAGTTGATGAGCCAGCGCGAGGCGCGGTCGAGAAGCCGGCGTATATCGAGCGTCATCCGGTCGGGCAGGGTCGTGGGCATGGCGGCTTGTTCCCCGGCCGCCTTGATGCGACGCCAGGTGTCGCTGATGCCGAAGATGGCGTCGGCCGCGACGAAGGTGCGCACCGCGTCCACCGGACTGACCCCTGCTTCTTCGACCACCCGGTAGACGTAGGTGATTCCGCCGCAGTCCACGACGTCGTTGACCAACATCGTCGTGACGATCTCCCGGCGCAGCTGATGCGAGCGGATGTCGCCGACGAAGTTGTCGCGCAGCTTCGCCGGGAAGTACGTCGGCAGCCGCGACGCGAACACCTCCTGGTCAGGCAGCTCGCCGGCGAGCACCCGGTCTTTGAGGTCAAGCTTGACGTGCGCCATCAGCGTCGCCAACTCCGGCGACGTCAGGCCCAGCCCCTGGTCCATCCGGCGCCGGATCTCCTTGTCCGACGGCAGCGCCTCCAGTTCGCGGTTGAGTCCGCGGTTGTTCTCCAGGTTCCCGATCAGGCGGGCATGCACCATCAGCATGCTCGCCGCGTTGGCGCGGCTGGTGCCCATCAGGTCGTTCTGCTCGGCGTTGTTGGCCAGCACCAGGTGTGACACCTCGTCGGTCATCGACTCGAGCAGCGATGTGCGTTCGTCCTCGTCGACCTTTCCTGCCGTGATCAACGAGTCGACCAGGATTTTGATGTTGACCTCGTGATCGGAGCAGTCGACACCGGCGGAGTTGTCCAACGCGTCGGTGTTGATGCGACCGCCGGCCAGGTCGTACTCGATGCGGCCCAGCGACGTGACGCCGAGGTTGCCGCCTTCGCCGATCACGCGGGCGCGCACCTGGTTGCCGTTCACCCGGACCTGATCGTTGGACCGGTCCCCGACGTCGACGCTGGATTCGGACTCGGCCTTGATGTACGTGCCGATGCCGCCGTTGAACAGCAGGTCCACCGGAGCGCACAGCACCGCGCGAACCAGTTCGGGCGGCGTCATCTCCGTCACGCCGTCGTCGATACCCAGCGCCCGACGGGCTTCGTGGCTCAGCGCGATCGACTTCTGCTCGCGGCTGAACACGCCGCCGCCCTCGCTGATGAGCGACTCGTCGTAGTCCTCCCAGTTGGAACGCGGCTGGTCGAAGAGCCGTTTGCGTTCCTCCCAAGACCGTTCGGCGTCGGGGTCGGGATCCAAGAAGATGTGCCGGTGGTCGAAGGCGGCGAGGAGCCGAATGTGCTTGGACAGCAACATGCCGTTGCCGAACACGTCGCCGCTCATGTCGCCGATGCCGACGACCGTGAAGTCCTCGCTTTGGGTGTCGACGCCCATCTCGCGGAAGTGCCGCTTCACGGCTTCCCACGCGCCGCGGGCCGTGATGCCCATCGCCTTGTGGTCGTAGCCGACCGAGCCACCCGAGGCGAACGCGTCGCCGAGCCAGAAGCCGTAGGACTTGGCGATCTCGTTGGCGGTGTCCGAAAACGTCGCGGTGCCCTTGTCGGCGGCGACGACGAGGTACGCGTCGTCGTCGTCGCGGCGCACCACCCGGTCCGGTGACGTGATCTTCCCGGACGCGCGGTCGACGTTGTCGGTGACGTCGAGCAGGCCGGCGATGAACATCTTGTAGCAGGCGACGCCCTCGTCGCGGGTCGCCTCGCGGTCGGCAGCGGCGTTGCCGGTGGCAATCGGGGGCTGCTTGACGACGAAGCCGCCTTTGGCGCCCACCGGGACGATCACCGCGTTCTTGACCGCCTGCGCCTTGACCAAGCCGAGGATCTCGGTGCGGAAGTCTTCCCGCCGGTCAGACCACCGCAGGCCGCCGCGGGCGACGGGCCCGAACCGCAGGTGGACGCCTTCGACTCGCGGCGAATGCACGAAGATCTCGAATTTGGGCCGCGGCAACGGCAATTCGTCGATGAGGCTGGGGTCCAGCTTCAGCGACAGCACGCCCTGCCGTCGCGCGGAGCCCTCCCGGGTGACGAAGTAGTTGGTGCGCAGCGTCGCCTGCACCAGCGACGCGAACGCCCGCATCACCCGGTCGGTGTCGAGACTGACCAGCGCGTCGATGTCCTTGGCGACGGCCGCGGCTGCAGCCTGCGCGTCGCGCTTGCCAGTGTCGGACGGATCGAACAACGCCTCGAACAGTGCGACCAGCGACCGCACTGTGTGCGGGTTGTCGTTCACCACCGACTCGATGTGCGCCTGACTGTACGGAAAACCGGCCTGGCGCAGGTATTTCGCGTACGCGCGCACGACTACGACCTGCTGCCAGGTCATCCCGGCGCGCATCACCAGTTCGTTGAACCGGTCGATCTCGGCCTCTTTGCGCCAGATCGCGGTGACGGCGTCGGCGAACCGCTGCGCCGCCTCGTCGGCGTCGCTGTCCTCCGGCGGCTCGGGAATCGTCGGGTGCAAGGCGATCTTGAACTGGTAGATCCACACCTGCAGCCCGTCGGCCCGCTCCAGCGTGAACGGCCGCTCCTCCAACACGATCACGCCCATGCTCTGCAACATGGGCAGCAGGTGGCTCAGCGATGCCGACTGGCCGCCAAGAAACCACGTCAGCTGGGCGGTGCGCTCCTCGCCTTCGGTGTCCTCGGCGAACACCAGCTTGACCGAATCATCTTGCAGCTCTTCGATGATGGCGATGTGTGCGATAGCGTCGTCGGGGCTGACGGCCTGCTTGTACACCTCGGGAAAGGCCTCGGCGTAATGCTCGGCCTGTGCCTGCCCGATCGAGCCGGACCGGACCGCTGCAAGCAGGCGGTCCGCCCAGGTGCGAGCCGCCTCGCCGAGCAGCGCCTGAATACTCTGCCGCCTGCGCTGGGAGGTGTCGATGGTCTCAGGGCGCGCATCGTCGGGCAGTCTGATCGTGAAATGAACTGCAGCCCAAGGCGATTCGCTCACCCGCGCCGTGTAGTCGATACTCGTGCCGCCGGCTTCGCGGACCAGGATGTCCATCATGTGCAGGCGCACCGCCGTGGTGTAGCGGTCGCGGGGCAGGTAGACCAGCGCCGAAACGAAGTGGCCCAGTTGGTCGGTCCGCATGAAGAGCAACGTGCGGCGGCGCGAGCCCACGTCGGTGACCGCGGTGGCCATCTCCAGCAGCTGGTCGGCGTCGATCGCGAAAAGCTCTGAGCGCGGGAAGGTTTGGATGACGTCAAGCAGCAGCTGACCGGCCAGCGAGTCCGGGTCGCGGCCGGACTTGGCCAGCGCCGCCCGGACCCGCTGCGAGATCACCGGGATCTCCAGCACGTTGGCGGTCGATGCGGCCGCGGTGAACAGCCCGACGAAGCGGTGCTCTAACGCTTCGCCTTTCGACTTGTCGCGCACCACGACGACATACGGGTATGCGCCGTACCGCAGATAGCTGGGAATCGTGGCTTGTGTCAGTACGAACAGCTCGTCGGATCCGGTTAGCTGGGGGAAGACGTCCTGGCGCCGGCGCAGCACGCCCAGCCGGCTGGAATCGTCGACCTCGGCGTGCCCTTCGGACACCGAACAACGCTGGTAGCCCAGCAGCACGAAGTGGGCGTCGTCCAGCCAGCGCAGCAGTCGCGCTATCCCGTGCCGCTCGGCGGCCGGGAAACGGCCCGACGAGTCGTGGTCCAGGGCCTCGGCCAGGGTGTGCAGCGCGTCCCGCATCGCTTCGGTGTCGCGGGTGACGCGTTGGGCGTCGGCGACGACGGACGGCAGTTGGCGTTCGGCCTCGGCTAGGGCCTTGCGGTCGGGGCCGGGGAGCAGTTCGACGTGGATCCACGCCTCGTCGACCCCGTCGGAGATGTCGCCGTCGGTGGTGTGGATCTCCTCGAGGACGCCGTCCGGGCTTCGGCGCACCCGGAAGGCCGGGCTCAAGATCGCGATGTACGCGATGCCCAGACGGTTCAGCAACACGGCCACCGATTCCAACAGCATCGGTGCGGCTTCGGCTACGACCTGAACGGCCGGCCCGAAGCCCTTCCGCTCGTCGTCCCCGTAAGTGGCGACATTGATTTCGCCGGGCCTGCGCGAGAAGCCGAGCCGGCTGTGCGCGGCGAGCAGAGCCGGCGTCACGACCTGCTGGGCACGCACCTGGACCGGCGCGGTGAGCCCCCGGTCACCGATCACCGGCGCGTCGCCCTGCGGCCCGCGGTAGCTCTGGACGTACGCCCGCATCAGGTTCGGCGCGAACTTGTCGCCCCCGCCCGAGCCGTCGACGCTCGCGGAGTCGGACTTGACCGGCATGGGACGGCTCCTCATTCGGCGCGGCGTGCCGACGCTGGCACGAACCGACCTCCTAGTCGCGCGTGAGCCTGCGATGCGTCACGCGGTGCGGACGGGCAGCTTCAGGACCGAGCCTAGCCACCTTGTTCTCTTCGTAGGCCGCGAAATTGCCTTCGAACCAGAACCACTTCGCCTCGTTGGAGGCATCGCCCTCCCACGCGAGGATGTGCGTGCAGGTGCGGTCGAGGAACCAGCGGTCGTGGGAGATCACCACGGCGCATCCGGGGAACTTCTCCAACGCGTTCTCCAGCGAGCCGAGGGTTTCCACGTCGAGGTCGTTGGTCGGCTCGTCGAGCAGCAACAGGTTGCCGCCCTGCTTGAGGGTCAGCGCCAGGTTCAGCCGGTTGCGTTCGCCACCGGAGAGCACGCCGGCCGGCTTCTGCTGATCCGGTCCTTTGAACCCGAACGCCGAAACGTAGGCGCGCGACGGAATCTCGTTCTGGCCGACCTCGATGTAGTCTAGGCCGTCCGAAACCGTCTGCCAGACCGTCTTTTTCGGGTCGATGTTGGCCCTGGCCTGATCGACGTAGCTGAGCTTGACCGTGTCGCCGATCTTCACCGTGCCGCTGTCGGGCTTCTCGATGCCGACGATGGTTTTGAACAGTGTGGTCTTGCCGACGCCGTTGGGTCCGATGACGCCGACGATGCCGTTGCGCGGCAACGTGAACGACAGGTCCTTGATCAGCACCCGCCCCTCGTATCCCTTGTCGAGGTGCTCCACCTCCACCACGAGGTTGCCCAGCCGCGGCCCGGTGGGGATCTGGATCTCCTCGAAGTCGAGCTTGCGGGTCTTCTCCGCTTCGGCGGCCATCTCCTCGTAGCGCTGCAGCCGGGCCTTGCTCTTGGCCTGTCGGGCCTTGGCTCCGGAGCGCACCCAGGCGAGCTCGTCCTGCAGTCGCTTCTGCAGCTTGGCGTCCTTGCGGCCCTGCACGGCCAGCCGCTCGGCCTTCTTCTCCAGGTAGGTCGAGTAGTTGCCCTCGTACGGGTAGGCGCGGCCGCGGTCCAGCTCCAGGATCCACTGCGCCACGTTGTCGAGGAAGTAGCGGTCGTGGGTGACGGCCAGGATCGCGCCCTTGTAGCTGGCCAGATGCTGCTCGAGCCATTGCACGCTCTCGGCGTCCAGGTGGTTGGTCGGCTCGTCGAGCAGCAGCAGATCCGGCTTGGACAGCAGCAACTTGCACAGCGCCACGCGTCGTCGCTCACCGCCGGACAGATGCGTCACCGGCTCGTCGGGCGGCGGGCAGCGCAGCGCGTCCATGGCCTGCTCGAGCTGGCTGTCGATGTCCCACGCGTCGGCATGGTCCAGCTCCTCCTGCAGGCGACCCATCTCCTCCATCAGCTCGTCGGAGTAGTCGGTGGCCATCAGCTCGGCGACCTCGTTGAACCGGTCGAGCTTGACCTTGATTTCGCCCAGGCCCTCTTCGACGTTGCCGCGGACCGTCTTCTCCTCGTTGAGGGGCGGCTCCTGCTGCAGGATGCCGACGGTCGCGCCGGTGGCCAGGAACGCGTCGCCGTTGTTGGGCTGGTCCAAGCCGGCCATGATCCGCAAGACGCTCGACTTGCCGGCCCCGTTCGGTCCTACGACGCCGATCTTGGCTCCCGGCAGGAAGCTCAGCGTGACGTCGTCGAGGATGACCTTGTCGCCGTGCGCCTTGCGGACCTTGCGCATGGTGTAGATGTATTCGGCCATGCCGTGGGTAGTGCCTTTCGTAGGTCCGGTCGTGAAGTCTTCCGAACCATCCTAGGCACCGGCTTTCTTGCTCCTCGCGTGCGCGGCCGACCTGCGCTAAGCCGACAGAGGCAGGGCCTCCTTCACCGGGGAGGGCTCCTGATCAGCCTCGGTAGGTTCGTCGGCCTCTGCCGTCGGCTCGGTCTCCTTCGGGGCAGGGGGCATCTTCTCGATGATCTGCACGATCGACTGCGACAGGTCGGGCCCGACGGAGGTGGCGCGCATCTCCAGCGACGAGCGCCGCACGCCGTCGCTGCCGTCGTACTCGTTGGTGTAGACGTGCCCGACGGCGATCACCGCGGTGCCCTTGCCGAGGGCGGCGCCGACCCCGGTCACCAGCTTCCCCCAGCAGTTCACGGTGATGTAGAGCGTGTTGCCCGGCTCCCAGGTGCCGTCGGCGCCGCGCCGGCGGGAGTTGCTGGCCATCCGGAAGCTGATGACCTCCTGATTGCCGACGCTGCGGCGGCGGAGGTCGGTGATGATGCGGCCGACGACGGTGATTGGCGTTTCAAACATTGTTGTTCCCTCTCGTTCGCTTACGCGCTGACACCGCCATTCAGCTCGACTGCGCCGACAGCCTCGGTGCGCCATTGCGACCAGCGACCTGAGGCTGTGGACGAAATGCGATCTGTGGATGACGAGCGCTCGCACCTCGTCGCCGAAATTCACGTTATGCAGAGGAAATGCGAGTAAGCAGCCGAATAACGTGAATCTCGTTGCAGGTCAGGGCTTCCAGCCACGCGAAATCAGCGCGGCTCGGGCCTCGGCGGCGACGTCGGCGCGCCGGTCCTCTTTGAACGCGCGCACAACGAACCACCCCATGCGCGCCAACTTTGGCAGAACTCGCGCATCTTTGCGGTACTGGTAGCGGTCGGTCTGATGCTGCTCGCCGTCGTATTCGGCAGCGACCATGAACTCTTCCCACGCCATGTCGACGATGCGCACCAGGTATCCATGCCTGTCGACAATCGGAAGCTGGGTTGTGGGTGCGGGCAGGCCGGCGTCGATGAATGCCAAGCGCAGCAAGCTCTCCTGCGGGGAAGCGGCGCCGCCGTCGACAAGTGAGAGCAACTCGCGCAGCTGTCGGATCCCGCGAGCGCCACGGTAACGCTTGGCGAGCAGCAGCACATCTTCGGTCGAGAACACCATCGCCCGCATCAGTGCATCCATTCGCGCCAGTGCTTCGCCGCGCGGCAGGTGCCGGCCCAGGTCGAACGCCGTGCGCGCGCGCGTGGTCACCGGAAGCCTTGCGACACGGGTGATCTCGTCCGCAGCGAGTGTCTCTCTGCGTACGACGAGTCCAGGCTGCGGGCGCAGGTGTCGCGAGATCAATTCGATCGGCCCGTCGGGGTTCACCCAATTCGCACCGTGCAAAGCAGAAGCGGCCACCCCCGCAATCACAGCCTGGCTATGCGTGGACAACCACGCGCCAAGCGTTCGATCGCGCAGCGTGACGGTGCTGGTCTTGGGGACGTAAACGTCACGGAAGATCGGGCGATACCACTTCTGCAGTCCGTGCCGGGTCAGCGTGCCCTCCGCAACCGCACGAGAACCGATGAAGACCTCGCCCATGGCCGCATCGTGGCCTCACCCACCGACAGCTTCGCCGAGATTCACGTTATGCAGAGGAAGTGCGAGTAACGAACTGAATAACGTGAATTTCGACGAAGAAGGCAACGCAATGCACCGCGCCTAGCGCGACGCCGCATCCCGTCGGGCCAGCTCGGCGAGCATCGCGTTGTAGGCGGCCAGGTCGGCGTCCTCGTCGCGGTCAGCGGCCCGGTCCAGCCGTTTGGCGGTGCGCTGATCGCTGCGACTCCACTGGATCAACAACGCGATCATCACCACGGCGAGCGGCACTTCACCTGCGGCCCAAGCGATTCCGCCGCCGAGCCGTTGGTCGCCGAGCAGATCGGTGTGCCAACTGAGCTGCAGCGACCGGTAGAACCCCTCGGCCATGACGGCGCTGGTTCCCATCAGCACCACGCCGAAGAACGCGTGCAGCGGCAACGACGCGAATACCATCGCGAGCTTGCCGACGGGCGGGATGGGCCGCGGCGTCGGGTCGATGCCGATCACCACCCAGTAGAACAGGTAGCCGCTGAGCAGGAAGTGCAGGTTCATCAACACGTGCGCGGCGTGGTTGCCGGCGAATGCGTCGAAGATGCCGCCGAAGTACAGCCCGTAGAAGCCGACGACGAACATGACCGTCGCCACGATCGGATGCGTGAAGAAGCGAGAGAGCTTGCTGTGCAGACGCAATCAGGATCCATTCACGCGGCCCGGGCGGTTCGCCGCGCCCTGCAGCCGGCAGTGCCCGCAGTGCCAGCGTCACCGCCCCGCCCAGCGCCAGCAGGATCGGCGCCAGCATCGACAGCAGCATGTGCGCCGCCATGTGCATGGAGAACATCGCCGGCATGTACCGGCCGACGCCCGAGGACGTCGCGAACAGCAGCACCGCGCAGCCGCACAGCCACGCAAACGTGCGACCGAACGGCCACGTGTCGCCGCGGCGGCGCAGACGCCGCACCCCGGCCAGGTACACCAGCGCCAGCACGATCGCCGCGGTGCCGAAGAACAGGTCGAACCGCCAGTCGAACAGAACCCGCGCCAAAGTGGGGGGACCTGCGAAGTCGTAGCCGATCGTCACCTCGGTGATCGACGGGAGCCGCCCCGGCGCCGGCGGCGGAGTGCGGCCGAGCCCGACCGCAATACCGAACGTGAGACCGAAGATCAGGGCCTCGATCAACGCGAGGCGAACCAGCGGGCCACGCGCCCCGGGGTCGTCCTGCAAGGCGACCAGTCCGCTGCGGCGCTGCCGCCAGCCCAGGAAGCCGAGTGCGCACAGTGCCGCGACCTTGGCCAGCACGAGCCGGCCGTACGTGGTGTCGACGAGGTCGCCGGGGGTGATCCGGACGAACGCGTTGACGACGCCGCTGAGGGCCATGGCCACGAAGCACCACAAGGCCACCTTCGAGAACCGGCGTGCGGCGAGGTCCGCGTGTTCGGCACCCCGCAGCGCGTGGGCGAGCACCGCCAGCAGGCCACCGGCCCACAGCGCGCCCGCCACCAGGTGGATGACGAGGCTGTTCGTTCCGACGTCGTGAGAACCCCCCGCCGAGGAGTGTCCGGTCAAGCCCAACGGCATCAGCGTCAGCAGTGAGCCGGCGAACAGGAACGGGGTCAGCGACCAGCGCAGCACCGGCAGGCTGGCGACCGTCACGACCGCCGCGAGCAGGGCGGTCCATCGCCACGCGCTGGCGGTGTCGACGAGGTCTGCCGCCGACCAGATCGTCACCGGGTTGAGGTGGTCGAGCACGGGCTGACCCGACACGTCGGAGACGGTCAGCGACACGAGTAGCACAGCACACACTGCCCACGCACCGGATGCGACGGTTCCGGTGCGCAACGCGCGATAACCGGCGACGTCCAGCACGCCGTTGTCCTGTGGCGGCGCGAAGAACGCCGCGAACAGAAACGAGCCGACCGCGATCACCGCCGCCACCTCACCTGCCGCCCGCACGAACGGCAGACCGTAGGTGGTGACGGGACCCGGATCGGGCAACCCCGTTGCCGTCAACGCAGCCGCCAGCGACAGCGCCCCGATCGCGGCGGCGGTCGCCCCCGCAAGCACAGCCACGCCGCCCAGCAGCGGCCAGACCGCGACGCGTCGAGAAGTGGCCGTCATGAATTCAGCGTATGGCTGCGGTAACCGTTGAGCCGAATCGTGCACCCGCCGTTATCAATATGCAGCCCGCAAAGCCGTGTCGGTCCGTGGGCGTACGGTCGGCGGGACGTACTCTCCGGACAGGAGAACGACGATGAATGTTGTTGTGGTAGCGCTGTTGTCGGTCAGCATTCCGCTGGCCGCACTGGTCTTGCACCGTGTGCAGGATTCGTTGGAGCGCTGGGAACAACGCCGTCACGCCGACGACTAGCCAGCTGCCGCCCGCTCCTGGCGCCGCTGCTCCTCTCGCTCGGTGAACTGTCGCAACGACGCCAGCTCCACCAGGTCCATGTCCCGCAGGATGCCGCGAAGTTCCGTGAGGAACGCCTCGCGACGCTCGCCGAGGTCAGGTGCGGCCTGCAGCAGCCTCTGATCAGCCGCGACCTGTCGCGCCGTCGCGAACAGCAGGGCCGAAACCGCCTCGTTGCTGCGGACCCGGCCCTGCGCCGCGTACTGCTTGCCGACGCCCAGTGCCCGCTTGGTCAGGTCCTTCTCGTCGATCTCGGCGGGCGCTTCGCGCAGCACGTCGGCGACGATCTCGTACGCCTCGAAATACGGGCGAAGCATGGCATGCGACATCAGCGGCTGCCTGTCATGCAGCAGTTCGCCGATGTCGTGGGCGCCTGCCCGCACCTGCGTCTCCCAGTCGTCATGCCACGCCATTTCCTCGGCGATGTGTTCACGGAACGCTGACGAGTCGGCGAAGTAGAAGTCGAACTTGAGCAGATCGCGCAACCGCGCCACCTGACTCCAGAATGCCTCCACGCGGTCTCCCTCGGCGCGGGCCGCGTATGCGAGTGCGAGCTCGGCGATTGAGGTCTCCAAGAACGCGTCGATCAGCGTGTTGCGGTAGAAGGCCGCCTCGTGCTCGTTCTCCGGCGCGATGCGCCACACCGGCTCGCGCCCGCTGTCGATGCGGGTGACGGGGTGGCCGTTGGACAACGCGTCCACCGCCGCGCGCACACCCTCGTGCGTGCGCAGTCGCAGCGCGCTGTTGGTCATTGGCGCTTGCTTGCGTTCCAGGTAGTCGAGCGAGTCCTGCAATGTGTGGTGCAGCTGGTCAAGCGTCAGCGCGCGGCCCCGCGTTGTCAGCAGCAGCGCCGACACCAGTGCGGTGGCGTTGACCGGCGTGGCCCGCAGGATGCGCCACGCCACCTCGAAGGCCATCTTCTGCAGCGCCAGCCGTTTGCCGGCCTCGTCGGTGGTCATCGGGCTGTGCGGCTCGCCGAGGTATTCGCGCATCGACACCGCTTCGGGGAAGCGGACGTAGATCTTGCCGTAGTTGCGCTCGCCCTGTGCCTTGATGAATTTGTACAGCCACGACAGACCCTCGGGCGTCTTCTCGCCCCCGCGCGCGTAGGCGGCGTACTCGGCGGTCTCGTGCAGCTGGTCGAAACTGATCGACACCGGCTGCAGCAGGATGTCCTCGCTGCGGCCATCGAGGTAGGCGTCGGCGACGTAGGCGAGCAGACCGAGCTTGGGCGGCAACATCTTCCCGGTGCGTGACCGGGTGCCCTCGATCGACCAGCTGAGGTTGAAGCGCTTTTCGACGATGTAGCCGACGAACTGGCGGAGCACGTACTTGTACAGCGGGTCGTCGAGCTTGCGGCGGATGAAGATGACGCCCGAATGCCGCAGCAGCGGACCCATGAGCCCGAACGACAGGTTGATGCCGGCGAACGTGTGCACGGGTGGCAGCCGGTTCTCCTGCATCGCCACCGGAACGATCGCGCCGTCGAGGTAGGACCGGTGCGAGAACAGCAGTACCGCGGGGTGGTTCTCCAGCGAGCGCCGCATCCCCTCGACCTCGGCGCGGTCGTAGTCGATGTTGGGGTCGAACCCCCTGCTGAAGATCGCCCGGCCCAGCGACGGGATGAGGTCCACCGAGAAACGGCTCCAGCCGGTCGAGAGCTCGTCGAGCATCTGCCCGGCCTTGTCGAGCGTGGCGCCGGGTATCTTCTCGAGTCCTTCCCGGAATCGCGCCGACGCCAGCATCTCCGGCTTGATCAGCTTGGGCGACTTGTATTCCGGCCCGAGCAGCCGCAGTTCGACGCGTTCGATGGCCAGCGCTGCGCGCCGCAACACGAAGCGGGCGAAGTCACGCGTGTTGTCGCCGGCCGTCGTGTCTTGCCACTGCTGACGAAGCTCGGAGACTTTCGCCGGTTCGCCCGCGACGATCCTGGCCCTGGACGGATCTCTGTGAAGAATCCGACGCTGCAGCATCGGCGGCGGCCGGTAGGTATCGCGGCCGGAGATCAGGCCGACCAGCTTGACCCGAGTCGGAAGGCCGCCGGGCACCCAGAACACGCGCACTGGCACGACAGTGCGGTCCTCGTCGGCGGCGAGCTGTTCGACGAGTTGGGCAACGACACCGGGGGCCGGGTCGTTCTCGGCGGGAAGCTGCAGCACCTCGACTTTGGTATCGGGGTGCTCGCGCCGCTGCTGGGCGAGCCAGTCGTTCAACAGCTCGAGTTCTGCCGGCGACGCCACCGCCGCGAGAACCAACGCGTCGTCGGTGGCGGTGAAGCTGGCGACGTCGCCGGTCCGAGCGCTCATCGCCTGCCCTTCGCAGCACTCTTCGCCGGCGTGGCTTGCGAGTTGCCATCGGGCGGGGCCTTTTTCGCGGCCTTTTTCGCAGCCTTTTTCGCCGGGGCCTTCTTCGCGGCCCTCTTCTTGGGCTTGGCGCGCAAGGTCTGCGGTAACTCGGGAACATCGTCGTGCGGCCAGTTCGTCAAGGTGTCCAGGTAGAGCTGACGGACTTCGGCGATGCGCTCTGGAAGGTTGTCCGGCGTCCAGTCGCCCACGGGGATCGGGGGGTACACGACGACGTCGACCGTGCCGGGGTTGAACGTGCCCGAGTCACGCGCCGCGATGACTTCGGCGTTACGGATCACGATCGGGACGATCGGTATCCCGGCCGCCATCGCGATGCGGAACGGCCCCTTCTTGAACGGACCCACCTCCGTCGTATCGAGGCGGGTGCCCTCCGGCGCGATGACGATCGACAGGCCCTTGCGCGCGAGCTCCTCCACCTTGTGGAGCTCTTCGACTGCGGCCTTTGCGTTTTCGCGGTCGATGAAGACCGCGTCCATCACCTTGCCGATCGTCCCCATGATCGGGTTCTTCTCCAGCTCTTTCTTGCCCACGGACGTGAAGTTGTCGCGGACCAAGGCGCCGGCGATCACCGGGTCGACCTGATTGCGGTGGTTGAAGATGAACACCGCCGGCCGCTGCGCGGTTAAGTTGTCTTCGCCGAGCACGTTGAGGTTGACGCCGGTGGTGCCCAACAGCAACTTGCCCCAGTTGGTGGTGAAGAAGTTCACGCCGCGACGCTTGCTGCCGGCCAACAGCCCGACTCCCACGGCGCCTGCGGCCACCGGGGCCATCGAGGCGATGCCGGCCAGCGTGCGCAGCGCCGAGATCGGGTTGCTGCCACTGCGGCTGGAGAATCGCAGGACCGGCCAGCCCCGCTTTGCCGCCACCGCCGCGAGCTTGCCCTCGGGGTTGGTGGGCCGCGGGTTGCCGACGAGGTACATCAGCGCGACGTCCTCGTCGCCGTCGGCATAGAAGTAGCTCTTCTTCAGGTCGATGTCGTTGTCCGCGGCGAACTTCTGCACCGCGTTGGCCTTGCCAGGGCCCCACAGAATCGGCTTCAGCACTTTGCCGGTGAGGCATCCGTCGTCGTCAACCTCGAAGCGGTTGCTCAGAATGTTGTTGATGCCCAGGAATCGGGCCACCGGTTCGACCTGCACCGTCAGCGCAGAGGAACTGAGCACGACGGTGTGGCCGCGGGCCTGGTGGGCGCGGACCAGCTGCCGCATCTCCGGGTAGATCCGCGACACGATGTGCTGAACGAACAACCGCTCACCAAGCTCGTCGATTTCGTCGATCGAGCGTCCTCGCATCATCGACGCGCCCCGGTAGATGAGTTGCTCGAAGTCGGCTCGCCCGATGCGGTGGTTGAGCGCGGCCTGCACCACCCCGAGGAACTCGCCGACGCCGATCTCGCGGCGCCGGAAGCGATCCCGCGTCATGATCACGCCGGTGAACCCGGCCACCAAGGTGCCGTCGAGGTCGAAGAACGCGCCGACTTTCGGGCCGGGCGGGCTGGCCTCGATCTCGGCGACCGAGCCGGGCAGGCGCATGTCGCGGCGGTCGAGCGGCCGATTGTCGGAAGGGCTCATGACGGCGAACTCCCGTTGTGCGATGGCGGCTGGACAGTGCTGGCAGCGAATTCGTCGAACGACGCCGGTGTGGCGCGCCCCTCCCCGCCGAGCGCCAGCACCTCGTTGAATCCGGCCAGAAGACAACGGGCCCATAGTTCGTCGTCGGTGAACGACGCCCGGTCGTAGCGAGTGGTGACGGTGCACATGCCGCCGCGGGAGATCAGCACGGCCATCATCGCGACGCCGGGTAGTGGCCCAAGCCCGTACTGGCGCAACACTTTTGCACCGGCGATGTACGTGTCGCCGGCATAGACCGGAATGTTGCTGGCCTGCACGTCCGAGTTCACCACCGAGGCGGCGATCGACTCCACCACCGGGTCGGGCAGCAGGCCGATCAGCGGGGCGACCGCACCGATCATGTCGATGGCGGGTTCTTCGCGCCGCTTGCACATCTGGGTGCGGACGTTGTGGATGCGCGCCATCGGGTCGGTGATACCGAGGGGTGCGGAGATCATCACCCCGGCGAAGCGGTTGCCGCCGGCGGGGTCGGCGTCGGCGCGCAGGTTCACCGGGACCGCCATGGGAAGCGAGTCGATCGGGACGCCGAGTTCGTAGTGGTACTGCCGCAGCGCTCCACACAGT
Organism: uncultured Actinomycetota bacterium; assembly: GCA_963775205.1. Taxonomy (GTDB): domain Bacteria; phylum Actinomycetota; class Actinomycetes; order Mycobacteriales; family Mycobacteriaceae; genus Mycobacterium. The sequence continues at coordinate 243,351 of CAVZHV010000004.1, forward strand.
GCCGCGAGGTAGGCGTCGTTGATGGACCCCTCTGCGGCCTTGGCGGCGGCGCGGATATCGGTGAACTTGATGTCGATTGCTTCACTGTGCGAGGAGAGGCTGCGGCGGCGCAGCAGCGGAGAATGCTCGGCGACGGTCGACATGACACGGGCGCCTGAGCGGGCGTATTCGACTACTCCCTCGACGGCAGACACCGGGTTGCTCAGCACGCGACCGACCGCCTGCGCGGCGCCGGATACCGCGCCGCGCACACCGCCGAGCAGGGTGATCGGCAACCGGTTCAGGCCCTCCCGGGCCAGGTCGTTGCCGGTGAGATCCTGCGGGATGGGCAGCGGCACAGGCTCGCGCGGAGGCGGATCACGCTCGAGATCGTAGATGTGAGCGAACATCTCGACCGCGCCCACGCCATCGGTGACGGCATGGCTCATGTGCAACAAGAGCGCGGCCCGGCCGTCGGCTAGCCCCTCGACCAGAGTGACCGTCCACAGCGGACGCGAGATGTCGAGCGGGGACTGCAGGCTGACTTCGGCGAGGTCGAACACCTCACGCATCGTCCCGGGGTCGGGCACGCGCACACGCCGGACGTGGAAATTCAGGTTGAAGTCAGGGTCGACGACCCAGCGTGGCGAGGCCGTCGGGATCGTCGGCACCACGACTTTCTGACGGAGCCTCAGCACCCGGCGCGACGCGTGCTCGAACACGGCGACGAACCGGCTCCAGTCAGGGGTGGTGTCGAGGATCTCGAGGGCCATGATCCCCGAGCGGGTCCGCGGGTTGGCCTCGCCGCGGTGCAGCAACATGTCGAACGCGCCGAGTTCTTCTGGCAGACCCGCCGCGTCGAGGCCCGACACATCGCTCATGGCTCGTCGCCCCGCCTTCCCGCTCCGAAGTTCCACTGTCACCACGCTAGTCCGCTACGCGGCGACTCGACGGAGCTTTAATCGCTGTTGCGGCCGCGGGAGCGGGTGCCGAGGAGAGACGTACGCCGACTAGCGCGACGGGTTCGTCTACTTCAGGCACCGGGCTCAGCGCATGGATTATGACTGCACTTCCGCTGATGTCAGCGGCGTGCTGCTCGCGGCAGTTCGCGAAATGCGGCAGCATCCAACACTCCCGCCTGCTGGCCATTCCTGCTGGGCGTAATCCGGAGAGTGACCGACGCGCCATGTGCGTCTGGTCGGACGTAGTAGCACTCGTCGGTCTCCGGGCAGTAGATACACACCGTATCGATCGCGCCCTTGTCCAGCGGTGTCATGTGGGTTCCGTTGCGGTCCGCCCACGTAGACCGGAACTTCACGATGACGGCACCCGCACGTGCCGAACGGTACTTCACCTGAAGGCGGTGGAAATCTCCAGCCGAATATGCGACAAGATCGAACGGCGCGTGCTCCGTCGCCGGAAATAGGACCGTAAACCCCTTGCTTGCCAAGTCGGCATGGACTTTGGCGACGGCCAGATCGCCCTTGTCCTTCGTGTGGTGTCTCACCATCGATTCCAGAGTAATGGATACCCCGTCCATCGGTCCGCGGCAATTCGGCTAAGGTGGTTGCGCTGCCCCCGTAGCTCAGCGGACAGAGCAGCCGCCTTCTAAGCGGTAGGTCGCAGGTTCGAGTCCTGCCGGGGGCGCGCTGGTCAGCCGTGTATTACCGGGCTGAAACTTGACATTTCGGCTTCGGATGATGCCTGACAGTGTTCCAGGTGTGCCTAAGGGCAGAGCACGTCCATCTCGAACGGCTTCGTCACCGACGCCTGTTCCGACCCGCCGACCGCCGTTCCGGTGATCCGATAGGTCTTGCCGTCTTTGACGACCTGAGCACTTCCGTGCCCAGTGCCCTTTCCGTATCCGAACGGGACACCGTTGATCTCGCCGAGTCCGAGCATTCCGACCTGCGGCTGGTTGTCGTTGGTCACGGTCGCGAAGACATGGTCGTCCTTCTGACCGATCGTGATGAACGTGACGGTCTCGAGCGAGTTGTCGCAGGTGACCGGCCCGTGGCGATTCTGGTCCTGCCCGTCGACTCCCTAGGTCGCACGTTCGAGTCGTGCCGGGGGCGCCCCTTTCAGCCCGCGATCGCAGCGATCGCCGCGGCCGATTCCAGATCCGCGTAGGCAGCGGAGTACCGCTGCGCGAGAGCGATCGCGATGTCCGGCCGCTGCCACAACTCCCCCGCGCTGGCCGTGCAGAGCCACAACGTCAGCCCGTGTGCCACCGACGCCCGGTAGCGCGACCAAATCTCGTCCATCGACGGCATCTCGGAGGCCGGCAACGCCAGCGCATCGCGGTACTCCTCGAGCAGCTGCCGTTCGCTGCGGCGGCGGTCCTCGACGGTCAGCGCGCCCTGAAGGAAGTAGCCGAGGTCCAACGACCAGTTGCCGCGGCGGGCGACCTGCCAGTCGAGGAAACCCACCTCGCCGCTGGGCAGCAGATACGTGTTGCCGATATGGGGGTCACCGTGCAGCAACGTCTGCGGCGACGTGGTCAGGCTGCGGATGAACGGCTTCCAGATGTCCTCGATCAGACCCCCGATCGTCAACGACATCACCTCGGCCGGAGCATCAGAGCCCAGCCGGCTCAACGCCTCTGGAAGCGGAGCGGCCTCCATCCCGTCCCACGGGACGAACGGCTCCAACCAGCCCAGCGCCGGATGGTCGACCACACGTCTCCCCCAGAACCGTCCGTGCATGCGGCCTAGTCCCCGCACACCGGTAGCGGCCTGCTCGACCGTCAATGGCCGCGTCGCATCACGAGGATCGGCTCCTCGCGCCGTCAAATCCTCCATCACCAGGATGAAGTCGTAGTCGGCTTCGTCGATCAGTGCCGCGTACACGACCGGGTGCTCCAACGGCAGCTCCACGCCCGACCGAAAGAGCCGCGGCTCGTGGAACATGCCACTCGTCAACCGAATCAGATCCTTGTGCGCCGGGTCGGCGGCCTTCACGAAAACTGATGCCGGGCCGGTGCCCGACGAGTACGACAAAGCCAGACGAGCCCGCCGGTTGGTGCCGTCGTCGCGAAAGTCGACGACGACCGCGTCGACCTTCGCGTTGGGATGACGGTCGGCCAACGCCGCCGTCATCCACTCCGGGGTGATCTCGTCCCAGTCCTTCGGAACCGCCAGCTCGATGCTCGTCATTGCGTTCCTTTCCTAGCCGCAATGAACTTACGCGCGTCAGGATCCCCCAACTACCTCGCCGCCGGCCTGCTCCCGTGCGTGGCGCACCATGCGCTCGCCGAGCCGGATCAACGGGTCCTCCTGCCCGCCGGGCATGGTGTCCGCGAGTCTCCGAAGCTCCCACCCGCTCCAGACCGGAAGTGCTCGGCAGACCAATAGTAAGCGAATTTCGAGGGGGCAGTTCAGCTTTCGGCCGGGCTGCGCCTACGCAACGATCCAGTCCGTGATCATCAGGTAGGTGGCGATCGAGAGGATGTCCTGGATGACGGTGGCCAGCGGCCCCGAACCGAACGCCGGATCAACCCGAAAGAGCGACAGCAGCCACGGCAGAACCATTGCGATCAACGTTGCGATCGCGCACGTCACGAGCAAGGCGAGCGCGACCGACAGCGACACAGCGCTGCTGCCCCACATCAACAGTGTCGCGGGATACACCACTAACGCGATCAGTGCACCGATGAACACGCCTGTGATCAGTTCGCGGACCGCAACGCGGCGCACGCTCACTCCGACCGAAAGGCCTCGGATGATCAAAGCCTCGGTCTGGGTGCCTACGGCGTCGGCCAGATAGACGATTCCCGGAATGAAGAAGGCGATCAGCACGTTCCGCAGCAACTGCTCGTGAAACGCGTCGACGACGGCGGCTGCGATCATCGCACCCGCGGTGCCGACCAGCAGCCACGGCAGTCGGTGCCACAACCGGCGAAGAACCGGCTCCTCGCTCGCCAAGCGCGCGCTGGCCGTCGAACTGAGATAACCCCCGAGCCGGGCGATGTCTTCGTCGTGTTCCTCAAGAAGGACCGTCAACAGTTGGTGCGGGGAGATGAGCCCGAGCCACTTACCGCGATCGTCGAGCACCGCGACCCCTGGTTCGTTGTGGTGGAGGGCTTCCCACACGACCTCTTCCTGGGCCTGGTGCGCGGCGACCGTGGGTGGATCCGGATCCATCACGTCGCCGACGAGCGCTCGAGGGTTGGCAGCCAACAATCGCTCGATCGTCAGCAGTCCGACGAGACGATCGCCCACACACACGGCGGTGACAGCGGCACTGGCGAACCGATGGCCGCGGATGCGGACGATGAGGTCGTCGACACGTTCATCCGGCGTTGAGACGGGAACGTTTCGCGTTGCGTGCTCCGCTGCCGTGTTCAGCACATCATCGCGCGGCGCCGGGTCAATGACTAGATCCACCGTCGCACCGTAAGATCCAGTCGATGGCAGCGCCGAACGTAAATGACCGCTCCGTCGAACGGAAAAGCGCTATTAGCCATATGTTCACCGCCAATCAATGTCGTGTTTATGTTGTGACGGGTTACGCACCCCTGTGCTGGGTAGGTTGAACAGAGTGTTCGGGCGAATCTGGCGGCAGAGCTTGTCGCCTTCCGAACTGCTCTCCACGCCGCTGCGCGCAGCGGGAGAAGTCACCCGGGCAGCGGCAGCCGCGACGACAGCCGTCGCAGCCACGGCCACTCATACCGCACTGGTTGGCGGCAGCGCCGCAAGCCGAATCGGCGCATCCCTGGCCCCGGCCGATCTCAAGACGCTGGGCCGCACCGCGGGAGGCCTCGCCCTGGAGGCACTCGGCGGACCGCCGGCACGCCGGCACAGCGTCAGCGGCGCGCGGCACTGGATCGAGTTGCGCGGCCTCGACACCGAAGACGCCGCGGCGATCAAGAAAGCGGTACTCGCGGCATTGCGCGCGACGCCGGGCGTTCGGGCCGTCCGCGTGAATCCCTCAGTGGCCCGCGTGGTAGCGACCGTCGACGCTGATGGACCTTCTGCCACGGATCTGCGCCGCATCGTCGCCGACGCTGAGCGCGATCTCACAGCCGGCGGTGCACATCTGCCATCGATCAGCTTGCCGGGCGACGACGTGGTAATCGTCGGCCGCACGGTGGCCGCCGCGGCTGCGACCGTCAGTCTCGGGCTGGCACTGACGGGCATTGTCCTGCACGCGCCCGGATTGCCCGATTTGGCATCAGTGCCAATAACTTTCGCGGACCAAGTACCTGCGATACGTCGCCGGCTCGAACGGCGACTCGGGCACGACGGCGTCGACCTGCTGTTCGGTTTGGTCTACGCAACCACCGCCGCACTCACGCGTTCGCCGACCGCGGCCGCCGCGGAGGTGGCGGTCCGCGGCATGCTGGCCGTCGAAGCCTGGGACAGTCGCCTCGCATGGCGCCGCCACGAACCTGAGCTCGCCGCTCACCTGGCCGGGGGGGCACGTCGCCCGAACCCGAGAACCGAACCCCCGGACGGTGTCGGCGAGCGCTACGCCAACCGCGCCGCTGTGGTCGGGGCGTCCGCCGCAGCCCTGCTCGGCCTGTTATCGCGCAACGTCCAGACCGCCGGCGCAGCGGCCCTGGCGGCGCCCCCCAAGCCACTTCGGGCATGCCGGGAAGCGTTCGGCGTCCGGCTCGGTCAGGGCCTGACCATCCACCACGATGCATTGGTCCTGCGGCCCCGGGTTCTGCGGACGCTCGACCGGCTTGACGCAATCGTGATCGACCCACGAGCCCTCCACACCGACGAACTGACAGTGAGCCGCGTTGTGGGAGTGCAGAATTCAAGGCGTACCCACGCGTGGGAGGCAGTCCGCGCAGCCCTCGAGAACGGCGGGCTGACACCGGGATGGCACAAGTTGTCGACGATCCCGAAAGCCGGCAGATCCGGTAAGACCCTGGTGAGCCATGTACGCGATCCGTTCGCCACCGCGGTGGTCACCGAAGCCCGGCGCTCACACCCCCGCGTCGTATCCGTAGACGACGACGGATTGCGTTCTCTGGCACAAGGCTTCGATTATCTTTACCCGCTGGGCGATTCTATTGACGAAGCCGTGGCGGCGGCGGTTGCGGAACTCAAGGCCGACGGCGCCGCCGTCGGCCTGCTCACCACTCCGGACCTGCGGGCGACGCACAACGCCGACATCACGATAGGACTCGTGCGCCCGGGACAGTTCCCTTGGGGCGCAGATGTTTTCGTTCCTGACCTGAGAGCCGTGTGGCGTATCTTCCACGCGCTGCCCGCTGCCCGAGCCGCGACCCAACGCGGCATCCGGCTGTCGGCCTCGGCATCGGCGATCGGAGCGTTGATGCTGATTCCGGGCGTGGTGGGGCGCGGCCCGGAGTCGGTCAACGCCGGGGTTGCTGCCGGTCTGTGGGCCGGATACACCGCCGGCAACAAGGTTTTTCGCGACGCGTTGCCGGATCCTGAACCAGGCCATGACTGGCACACGCTCCCGGTCGACGAGGTGCTTCGAGTACTGCCCCGGCCGGCCGACGAACAGACGCACGAACAGGCCGCCGGCTGGCGGGAGCTGCCGCCGGTCCGTGGCGCGCGGGCCGCTATCGCGGGCTCGTGGCACCTTGCCGCCGATTTCGCCGGAGAGATGCGCGCGAACCTGTCCGATCCGATCACACCGTTGCTCGCCACCGGCGCCATGGCCAGCGCGCTGCTCGGCTCTCCTCTCGACGCAGCCCTCGTGGGCGGCGTGCTGATCGCCAACGCAGCGTTGTCGGCCGAGCAACAGCTGCACGCCGAGCGCATCCTCCGCCGCCTGCTCGCGGTGCAGGATCCACCGGCCCGGCGACGCGTGGGACCACTTGAGCAACGCCGCCACGAGAAAGTCGCGGCCGCGCGGCTACGCCCGGGCGACATCATCGAAGTCCACGCCGACGAAGTGATTCCGGCGGACGCCCGGATCATCGAGGCGTCCAACGTCGAGGTGGACGAATCGACTCTCACCGGCGAATCGCTTCCCGTGGCCAAGCAGATCGAGCCCACGCCAGGTGCCCCGCTGGCAGAACGCGCCTGCATGCTCTATGCGGGCGGCACCCTGGTGGCGGGAACCGCGCTGGCCGTGGTCACCGCGGTGGGCGCGCGCTCGGAGATGCGCCGGACGCTGGCGTTGGCGCCGACGAGATCCCGGGAGATCGGCTTGCAGCGGCAGCTGAGCCGAATCACGCGGCGTGCCCTGCCATTCAGCGTGAGCGGTGGCGCACTGGTGGGGCTCTTCAGCGTCGTCCGCGGTACTCCGTTGCGTGAGGCGGTGGGCAGTGCGGTCGCACTGACCGTCGCCGCGGTGCCGGAAGGGTTGCCTCTGGTGGCGACGCTCGCGCAACTCGCTGCTGCCCGCCGGCTCAGCGGCGAGTCGGTGCTCGTCCGCAACCCGCACTCGGTCGAGGCGCTGGCCCGTGTCCAAGTGGTGTGCTTCGACAAGACCGGGACTCTCAGTGAGAACCGGCTGCAGGTCAAGTCGGTGCGCCCAGCGGAAGGCCGCAGCACAGACGAGGTGCTCGAAGCGGCGGCCATGACCATATTCGTCAGGCCCGGACATCGGGCTCATCACGCCACCGACGACGCGATCCGAAACGCCCTGCACCCCCCTGGGGCGGAGGACGGCGACAGCCCGCCCGCTCCGGTCGTCGACCGCGACGCCTTATTGCCCTTCCAGTCGGGTCGTCCCTTCGCCGCGGCGCTGGTCGGGACACGTCTGACCATCAAGGGCGCCCCCGAGGTCCTCTCCTCGGCGCTGGCCGACGACCACAAGTCCATGGCGAAGATGATCGGGCGGATGGCGGCAGAAGGGCTGCGGGTGCTCGCCGTCGCAGAACGGGATCTCACCGCCGGTGAGGCCGCCGCCGCCTTGGCCGACCCGGCTGTGCTGGAGAGCCTGTGCAGGTCAGGCCTGCGCCCGGTGGGCCTTCTGGGTCTGGCAGATACTCCACGGGCCAGCGCCCAGGCAGTGTTGAAGCAACTCTTCGATCGCGGTATCGGCGTGCGGCTGATCACGGGCGATCATCCGGTCACCGCCGCTGCGGTGGCGAGCGAATTGGGTCTGGGTGTGAGCCCCGACCAGGTGATCACCGGCAGCGAGTGGGAAACGTTGTCGGCTGACGAACGCGCCGAGGCGGTGTCATCGAGGCTGGTGTTCGCCCGGATGACACCAGAACACAAGATCGACGTGGTCGACACCCTCGAGCGGATCGGCCTCGTCACCGCCATGGTCGGCGACGGCGCCAACGACGCGGCGGCGATCCGCGCAGCCAGCGTCGGTATCGGGGTGGCCGCGCGCGGCAGCGATCCGGCCCGCACGGCGGCCGACGTGCTGCTTCTCGACGGAAAGATCGAAGCGCTGCTCGATGCGCTCGACGAGGGTCAGCAGCTGTGGCGCCGGGTGCAGTCAGCGGTGTCGATGCTGCTCGGCGGCAACACCGGGGAGGTGCTGTTCGGGCTGATCACCAGCCTGCTGACGGGCCGGTCGGTGCTCAACGCCCGGCAGATGCTGCTGGTCAACATGTTGACCGACGCGTTGCCCGCGGCCGCACTGGCGGTCAGCCCGCAGGTCAGCACCGCCGAAGTCGACCGGGATGAGGCCGCGATGTGGCGGGCCATCGCAATCCGCGGCGCGTCCACCACCGTCGGCGCCTCCCTGGCATGGCTGATGGCGAGCGTGACGGGGACGCGGCAGCGGGCGGCGACGGTGGCGTTGATTGGTTTGGTGTCCACGCAGCTGGCACAGACCCTCGTCGACTCACACGGCAAGCTCGTGGTTTTGACCACTGTCGGGTCGTATGCGGTTCTGGCGGGAGTGGTCAGTACGCCGGGCTTGAGTCAGTTCTTCGGCTGCACGCCGGTTGGGCCGTTGGGCTGGGGCCAGGCGATCGTTGCGACGTCCGCGGCCGGGGTCATCTCGGCGGTCGCCCCCGAAATGCTGCTCCGCCTTTCGGAACTGGCACGACGGGGGGCGCTCGCGGCCGCTTTCGGCGGCGACGAGTCAGTCGTCGACGACGACGATCCCGGCCTGAACGAGAACGGCGTAGATCTCACGGATGGGCGGCGTTAGCAGACGAACACCGGCCATAATCAGCGGATCATGGCCGACGCTACGTAAGAACTCGGGCACGAAACCAAACAATCGAATTAATGTGACAACTCGGGGTCACGAAATTGAACAGGACACGAAATGCTCACAACGACACGGTCGCTAGTGGCGTCCAACCGAGAGGCGGCCAAACTGGTCGAGGCGGCGCGGAAGTTCTCGATACGGCTTCCGCTGATCGGCAAGGTGTCGGTCCCACCGCCCGACCAACTCGCGTTCTACGGGGCTCTGGGCTTGCTCGTAGCGGTCGAACTGATCGACTGGCCGGTGGCCGTGGCGATCGGCGTCGGGCAGGCCGTGATGGCTCGCCATCTCGCCGAACAGCGGCCGGAGGAAAGCAAGCCGGTTGCGGCCAAGAAAGCACAGCCACGAAAAGTCGCCGCACAAAAGGCGCCGGCGCGAAAAGCGCAGCCACGCAAGGCAACCAAGGCGACCAAGGCAACCAAGGCGACCGGAGCGGCAAGAAAAAAGGGCCATTAGTCCCTACACCCAATGGCTTTTCGCAGGCGCCCTGATGGGCAACGGACCCGTATCCTGCGGTTATGGCATATGTAATCGGCAAAGAATGCGTCGACGTGATGCACAAGGAATGTGTCAAAGAATGTCCGGCCGACTGCATCTATGAAGGCGCACGATCGCTCTACATCAACCCTTACGAGTGCGTGGACTGCGGCGCTTGCGCTCTGATCTGCGAGGTTGGCGCGATCTACTACGAGACCGACCTGCCCGAGGACGAGCTGCAGTTCTTCGCCGACAACAAGGCGTTCTTCGACGAGGTTCTGCCAGGCCGTGACGAGCCGCTGGGTACCCCTGGCGGCGCGGAGGGTCTGGGTCCGGTCGGGGTCGACACGCCGTACGTCGCGTCGCTGCCGCGAAAGAACTGAAGCGATGACCGCCCCGGCCGGGCCGATCGTCGTCCTCCCGGAAGACGAGAGTTGGCAACTGCTGGCCAGCAGGACACTGGGCCGGCTGGCCACAAGCGTCGGCGGGCAGCCGGAGATCTTCCCGGTCAACTTCGTGGTGCAGCGCCAGAGCGTGCTGTTCCGCACCGCCGAGGGCACCAAGCTTGCCAGTGCCGTGGCGAACAACCGGGTGGCCTTCGAGGTCGACGACCACAACGTCGAGGGCGGCTGGAGCGTCATCGTCAAGGGGCACGCTCAGATGTTGCAAAGCGCGGAGGAGGTCGCCGACGCCGAACGCGCTCAGCTTCTTCCGTGGATAGCGACCAGGAAACGCCAATTCGTCCGGATCATCCCGACCGAGATCAGCGGCCGCAGGTTCCAGTTCGGCTCCGAGCCCGACGAAGACTTCAGTTACGCGACGTAGCGAGCTGACGATCGGCCCGCCGGTGCCGCTGCCCGGGTTCCTGCTCAAGCGGGCCACCAAGGGAGTCATGGGCACGGCCACCGACGGATTGCGCAAGCGGGTGCTCAGCCTCAAGGGCTAGCAGCTGGGCCGCGTCGCACCAGTCGGTAGCCGCCGTAAAGCATTGCAGCAACGATGAATCCAACCTGACTTGGGCCACTTCCCGGCGGTATTTCCGACTGCAGGCCGTTGAGCTGGGGTTTTCGGTGTTGATGGGTCGAAAAAATGTGTGCACTAGATTCCGGCTCGTAGGGTGCGTTCATGACCTAAGTGCGCACCGTGAAGACCGCCTCGGGGCCACGCTACCGCACCGTGCAGATCAAGGCCGGGCCGACAGATCTTCACCGCTGCCGACCCCCTACCCGACGAACTACCCGACGCGCTCGCCAAGATCAACTGGGCGATTCAAGGTAGGTGTGGCAGGTCCTTAATGCGTTGTGATCCCACGACGAACGCTTCGACGCCATGATCAACAGCATCGCCCTCAACGTGGGCGGCGACGCCAAGACCGGCCAGGGCAGCAACCAGCTTCTCGGAGCGCAAATCGGCCCCACCACCGAGGACCGACCCGAAACCACAGCCGCTCAACCCGCCCAGATGGCGCTCTTCTCGGAGAGCCAGTGGCAGGTAGCTGTCTACACGCGCATCGTGGACAAGCGTCGGCACCCGCATCTACTGGGATCAATGGGCCGCCGACGTGGCCGACATCGCCACCGCACAGATCCCCTGCCCGACCGATCCGGCCGCCGCCCTGCACCACTCCCCTCAGTTCGAGTGGTAGAAGCGACGGGAACGGCGAGGGTAATACGACGGATTCGAATACGGCGGGTTACCGGTAAATCGGTAAACGGTTATCCCCCAACGGGTTTCGCTCTGCGATAATTGTCCGGTCTCAGTCGGACAGGTAGGAGTAGTCGATCATGTCCGTCACCGACTCCACCGTGCGGTTCCTGCCTCGGCTCGCGTTGTACAGGCCGACCACCGCGTTGATGCCCTCGCGCGACAGGCGACCATCTGGCTGGTATTCGGACGCGGGGCCGAACAGGGTCTCGGTCACCGCTTCCACATCTGTCTGGTCAGCCAAGCCGGGTACCGCCTGCGCCACCACGGCCAGGACCTCATCGCGGTTAACTGGCTTCATCGCCCATTGCTCTGCGCCAACCAAGCTCGCCACAGCATTGCGTGCCGCTTCCGCATGCCCGGTCAGCCAACTCTGCTTGGCCACCAACACAACTCCTTGATAGCCGCCCAATTTCTCGCGGACTGACCCCTGACTCCGGTAACCCTTGGAGAGCGCAAGATCGGTAAACGGTGCACCCAGCAGCGTCGCCTGGAAGTCGCCGTTGAGCAACTCGTCGTATCGGACGTTGGTGGCTCCCGCGTACATGACGGTGTAGTCGACATCGCGCTGTAGTCCGGACTTTTTCAGGATGTCGAACAGCGCGCTCGCGTAGCCAGTGTCGGTGTCGACGGCGACTTTCTGCGATCGCAACTCACCCACGTCGACGATCTCGGGCTCCGTGATGAGTTGCAGGAAGCCGGTATGCACACCTGCGATGACGACCAGATCGTCCGCGCGCGGGTCGTCTCCGTCGACAAGAGAGATAACATCGTCCAGCGACATGCCGACGATGGGATTCGCGCCGGATAAAAGGCGCTCGTGGGCGTCATCGGCATCGGTGACGAACTCCCGTTCCGGCGGTTGCGGGTATGCCGCCGGATCCTTCCGGTAGAGGTGGTCGGCCACTCGGTAGGCGGTCTCGGTGGAATCGAAGAACAGCGCCACCGAGGCATTGTCGGGAGCGCCTGATGCGCTGGGCACGGTAGACACTCCGACGCTGACACACGCGCCGATAAGCGCTGTCGCGACGGTCAATGCAGTGGCGACTACGCGCGTTGGCATTGCTTGAGCCTACGTTCCGTGGTGGCGCAGCTGTGCTGCCTGCTCGGCCGACAGCGGAACCAGGCGCCCCCAATTGACGCCCAAGAGCGGCGTACTCGGCCTGGAGCCGTTGCCATAGACGTGCGACGGCGGCACGCTTCTTGATCCTGATACTCGATGAGTCCGCGAGCGCTGAGTACACCGTCGACAACGGCGACACTGCTCAGTTCGTCAGTGCGGATGAACGACCGTTCGTCGTCGATGGAGAACCATGTCGGTGCGGGGACCCCAAAGCGCTGGAGAGATGTCGGGCTCCGTGAGACAAACATCAGTACAACAGCCGCGATGTGCACTAATTTGGCCCAAGTCGGGTCAAGGGCTAGCAGCTGGGCCGCGTCGCACCAGTCGGTAGCCGCCGTAAAGCATTGCAGCAACGATGAATCCAACGAAGTAAGCGGTGTCGGCGCCGTGCCACGCTAGGGCGATCGGGCCCTCGATCAACGAGGTGTGCATGAACGGCACCGCGGCGCCATACGCGACGACGAACGCGATGAGCGCTGCCACCGCGTCCGCGCGGTCGGTGTGCTCGTCTGCTGGATTGACGATGCGTCGTCCCCACGCCCGAAATGACCAGTCGATCACCGTAATTGCGACGAACCCGGGAATCCAATAGCTGACCAGCAGCAGAACGTCCTGAAACCGCGACGACATGTCGCCGGAGTGCAGCCACAGAATCAGCGCGAACGCAAGCGCGGTGACAACCAACGCCGACAGCGGCCGTCGCAGCCGGACGCCGACGGTCTGCAGCGCCAGCGAGCCGCTGTAGTCGTTCATCGCCGCGGAGCCGACCGCCGCCAGCGCGATGACGAGCAGCGCCAGTGCACCGAGGACGCCGCCGCCCATCACCGACCGCACACCCTCGGATGTCTGCTCCGAGAGCACCGGAGCGGCCGCCACCCCGATGCCCTGAACGAACACGTACGCCGAGACGATGCCGGCGAACGTGAAGCCGAACACCGAGAGCCGCGAAGAGTTGGCCGGCAGGTAGCGGCTGTAGTCGGACGCGTAGCTGGCCCAGGAAATCGCAAGGCTCAGGGCCACGGTCACCTCGAGAACGAAGGCGCCGGCGAGATCCGGGCCGCGTGCCGCTGCGGGTGTGACGATCTCGTGGCCACCGACGAGCTTGACGGCGAACACGACGAACGTCACGAACAGCACGACGGTCAGCACCGCTTGCACGCGGTGGATCACCTCGTAGCCGAAGAACCCGACGACTCCCTGCAGCGCCAGCACGACCAGCACGGCCAGCCAGAACGGGATGCCGAGAAGCACCGAAAGCGCGTCGGCCCCGAAGAGACCCACCAGCCCATCCCAGGCGATCGACGACAACCACTGCAGCGCGGCGGGAACGGCCACAGCGCCGCCGAACGCCATCCGCGAGAGCGGCAACTGGGCGGTGCCGGTGCGGGGACCCCACGTCGACAGGTAGCCGACAACAAGCGAACCGAGCACGGTCCCGATCACCATGGCGAAAAGCCCGAGCCAGAACCCCAGGCCCAACGTGATCGCGAGCGTGCCGGTGAACACGCCGGTCATGTTCACCTGAGGTGCGAACCAGACCGTGAACAGTCGTGCCGGTGTCCCGTACCGCTGGTCCTCGCCGATGGGCGCGATGCCATGCGTCTCGACCGCCAGATCGCCGGAGCGGGTGGGGCGCCGGCCGTGAAAAGCCGAGGAGCTGTACGCGCTGTGCGCTGGTGGCGAGTCGCCGGCCATGCGATGCTCCCCCTCCTCGTCCGGCGTAACGATAGCGCCGGCCAGCCTGGCAGGCGCCAAGCTGGCCGGTGCTAGCGGAAGTGTCAGCGGGTCGCAGTGGTGATCGGCACGTTCACCACCGAGCCTGGCTTAGGCGTCGGCGACGCGGTGGTGGCCTGCTCGAAGACGCCGTTGGGGACGGTCGCCACCACGGGTGGCCGGGTGGTCGGCGTCGACGGCGTCTGCTCGAAGACGCCGGAGGAGGGCACCCGGAGGTCGTCCGGGTTGATGCAGGCGCCGTTGCGCATGACGCCGCCGGCGTGCTCGCAGCAGTAGTCGGTGGGCATATCGCGGTCCAAGCACGATGCGAAGTCGCTCTCTTTGTAGTCGGCGCTCGCGATCGCGATGCTGGCGAACGGGGTGATGATCAGCGCGAAGGCTCCGGCGAACAGCGCGGTGCGCACGATGCGGTGGGTGTTCTGGGTGGTGGTCATTGCTGTTCCTTTTTCTGTGGTGCTGTCGGATGACACAGGTAGGAACAGCCACCGACGAATCGGTGACACTTTTTTCGGCATCTCTTTTCGTCGGCACCGCGACAGTGCGTCGGGCGATGCGACGCGGCGGGGTTCTCAGTCGCGTGACGACGTCACGCGCTGACGCGGGTCGCCTGGAACAGCTGGACGTCGTCGCGGACTCCCTTGAGGCGTCGGGCATTGATCTCTTGCCATGCAATCCCCGGCGCATCGCCAATCGCTCGGCGGGCCGACTCCTCGGCGTAGACCGCCCAGGGCGGTGCGACCGCCGTTATGCGGCTGGCCATGTTCACGGGTCGGCCGTACCAGTCGGCCGCGTAGCTTGCGGCCGGACCGTACGCAACGCCCACCCTCAGCCGTGGAAGGGCGTCCGCTGCGGCCGCGTCGACGAGGTCCAGAACGGTGTGCAGCAGGGCAAGAGGCTCAGCGCTGACGAACATGACGGCGTCGCCGATCGTCTTCACGAACTGAACGGGGTCATGCGCGACCTCTCGTGCCCGGTCACCCAGCCCGTTGACCAGACGGGCGAGGTCCTCCGGACCGACCGCTTCGCCGAGGCGAGTGAACCCGACGAGGTCAGCGAACGCCACCGCGACGTCGCGGGCATTCGGCAGTGCACCGGATGCCCGCTCGGTCGCGTTGACGGCCTCGATTTGAAACGAGTGGCGAAGCGCCAGGCGCAATTATCTGCTCGACGGAAAACCCGCGATCGACCAACCACAAAATCAGCTCGGCCCGCTCGTGACGCGGCTGCCCGGCGAGGCCATCAAGCAGTCCCGACGCGTCCAGGTCGATGTGCATGGGAGTGCTAGCCCCAGAGCAGTCTCGGATGCGCGCGCCCGGCGACCAGCGGCAGATCCAGGGACGTGACGATTCCCGGAGGTGCCGCACAGACGTAGGGCACCGCGTTGACGCAATGTGCCGCAGTGGCGACGATTCCGGGGTTGCTCACCAGTCCGGCCTCGACGGTCTCGGGCTGCCAGCCTTTGATCGTCACGAACGTGTCGGGGTTGCCTTTCACCTCGACTTCGAACCGCTCGCCCTCGGGGCCGAAATTCCACGGCGGGTCGAGGTTCTCCTCGCCCATCAACCAGTTGACGCCGGCCCGCACCACCACGTCGTCGCCCACGACGGCCTCCCAGTGGAAACGCTGAGCCGCCACCTTCCCCGGTTCGATCGGTCCGATCGGCGAGTCGATCGGCGCAGTGGCGACCGCGACCGCGTGGTTGGTGCGGATCTCCGCCTTGCCCGCCAGCCCCAGTGCCTGCAACACCATGTGGATCGACTGCCTGAAGCCTCCCGTCAGCAGCTTGAGCATCGGCCCGCTCTCTGCTTCCTCACGCGTTCCGCCGAAACACATGATGTGGCGGACGACATCGGCGGCCCCGTAGGTACGGATGTCTGAAAACTCCTCGGCGCGAACGAAAGTCACAGCAGATGAGACCGCCGAGAACATCAGCGGGAAGATTTCGGTGACGCCGCCCGGGTGGATGCCGGTGCCGTGCAGGCTCACACCGCCCTCGGCGCACGCGGCAGCCAACGGCGCTGCCTCCCGTTCTGACGGATAGAACCACCCCACCGGGCTGACGACGTTCTTGCCGGACCGCAGCAGCGCGGCGACTTCATCCGGGTTCGGTATCAGCGGCGCGTAGACCACCGCGTCCGCATCGATGGACAGGATGTCGTCGACGCTCGACGTCGCGGTGACGCCTAGCGGCGCCGTGCCGATGATCTCGCCGACGTCCTTGCCGTGCTTGTCTTTTGAGTGCACCCAGCATCCGGCGAGCTCGAGCTCAGGGTGTTGGACAATGCAGTCGATCGCGGCCTTACCGACCGAGCCGGTGGCCCACTGGATGGTGCGCAGCGCCATGCCGACGAATGTAACCCGAGCCCTTCACTACTGTTGACGGATGCCTGATCTGGTCCTTTTCGAGGTGCGCGACCGCGTCGCTCTGATCACCGTCAACGACCCCGACCGTCGCAACGCCGTCACCGGCTCGATCTCCGAGGGGCTGCGCGCGGCGGTCGCCCGCGCCGAAGCCGACACCGCCGTGCATACCGTGATCGTCACCGGCGCGGGCAGCGCGTTCTGCGCGGGCGCCGACCTCGCGGCGCTGGCCAGCGCCGGCGACGGCGCCGCCGAGGAGGGTCTGCGCAGGCTCTACGACGGCTTCCTCGCGGTCGCCGACTGCACGCTGCCGACGGTCGCCGCCGTCAACGGGCCCGCGGTTGGCGCCGGGCTGAATCTGGCACTCGCCTGCGACTTGCGGATCGCCGGACCACGTGCGTTGTTCGATCCCCGGTTTCAGAAGCTCGGCATCCATCCCGGCGGCGGCATGACGTGGATGCTGCAGCGAACGGCCGGGCCCGAGGTGGCCCGGGCGGCGCTGCTGTTCGGGATGCGGTTCGACGCCGAAGCAGCCGTCCGTCACGGTGTCGCCTTGCGCATCGCCGACGACCCGGTGGCCGCCGCGTTCGAGTTGGCGGCCGGTCCGGCGTCGGCGCCCCGCGAGGTGGTGATCGCCACGAAGGCGACGATGCGGGCCACGATCAGTCCCGGCTCCGTCGACACCGATCAGCACGCGTTCGCGGTGCAAGCCGAGGTCGGCCCGCAGGCCGACTCGATCCGCGCCCCCGAGTTCGCCGAACGCCTGGCCGCCGCCCGCCGCCGCTGACTCCCCATTGCCCCCTTTTCCGCGAGCGTGCGTGTCATGCCAGAAACACGCCGTAAACCTTGGCACGCCGCGCACGCTCGCGGCTACAGGTCCAGCAGCGCGATCTCGGGTGCCTCGATGAGTTGCCTTAGCTCGCACAGGAATTCGGCGACTTGAGCGCCGTCGGCGACGCGGTGGTCGAACGCGCACGTCAACCTCATCGTCGGCCGCACCGCCACCTCGCCGTCGACGGCAACCGGCCGCGGCTTGAGCGAACCCATCCCGAGGATCGCCGCCTCCGGGTAGTTGATCACCGGCACACCGTCGTCGAGTCCCAGCGCGCCGAAGTTGGACACCGTGAACGTCGAGCCCTGCAACTGTGCCGGCTTGATGGTTCCGTCGCGGGCGGCCCGCACCAACTCGGTGACCGACGAGGCCAATTCACGCGTGGTCTTGTTTTGCGCATCGCTGACCACCGGCACCAGCAGCCCGCGATCGGTGGCCACCGCGACACCGAGGTTCACGGTGCGATGCACATGAACCTGGGGACCGTCGCCGCTGTCGACCCACGTCGAGTTCAGCACGGAGTGACGCGTCAACGCGACGGTGAGCAGTCGCAACGTCAGCACGAAAGGCGTCACATCGACGCCCAGCGCCGAGAACCTCTCGCACAACCGCAGCAGATGCGTACCGTCGACTTCGACGCTGGCGTGTGCGTCGGGAATCTGGCTGCGGGACAGGGTCATTCGCTCGGCCATGCGGGCGCGGACCCCGGACACGCGAGTGACGTCATCACGAGTGATGATCCCGTTGCTGCCCGACCCGGGCTGCAGTGGGGTGAGGTCGACGCCGAGATCCTTCGCGAGCTTTCGCACGGCCGGCGCCGCACGCGGGCGCGACGGCCGCCTGCTCCCGTCCATCGCCTCGTCCGCACCGTAGCCGACGAGCACCGGGTTGCGCGGTGCCGCTCCCGCTGCTTCGGTCTCGATGCGCACCAGCACCGACCCGACCGGCAGCACGTCACCGACCTCGCCACACCGTTCGGCGATCCGGCCCGCGTAGGGGCTCGGAATCTCCACCTCGGCTTTGGCGGTCTCCAGCGTGCACAACGTCTGGTTGAGTTCGACGACGTCGCCCTTTTCGACGGCCCAACTCGTCAGCGTTGCATCCTCCAGACCCTCGCCGAGGTCGGGTACCAGAAACGGCTGGCCGCTCATGGTGTTTCGAGAACCTTCTCGACGCAGTCCAGCAGCCGGTCCGGGCCGGGCAGCCAGAGCTTCTCCAGGCGCGCCGGCGGATAGGGGGTGTCGAAGCCGGTTGCCCGCAACACCGGCGCCTCCAGGTCGTAGAACAACTCCTCTTGGATGCGGGCGGCGAGTTCGGCGCCGACACCGAGCGTGCGGGCCCCCTCGTGCATCACCACTGCGCGACCGGTCTTGCGGACCGAGGCGGCGACGGTGTCGAAGTCCAGAGGGTTGAGCGAGCGCAGGTCGACGACCTCGAGTTGCCAATCATGTTGTGCAGCAGCCATGTCGGCTGTGTTCAACGCCGTCTGCACCAGACCGCCGTAGGTCAGCACCGTGACGTGCTCGCCGACGCGGCGCACTACCGCGCGGCCGATCGGAGGTGCAGGTGTGGTGGTGTCGATGTCGCCGCGAGTCCAGTAGCGCCGTTTCGGCTCGAGGTAGATCACCGGGTCGCGGCTGGAGATTGCATGCCGCAGAAGCCAATACGCGTCGGCCGGGGTGGATGGGACGACGACCTTCAGGCCCGCGGTGTGCACCCAGTAGCTCTCGGTGGACTCCGAATGGTGTTCGACGGCGCCGATCCCGCCGAAGGACGGCACCCGCACGGTGACCGGCATGTCGATCTCGCCGCGGGTTCGCATGCGATATTTCGCGAGGTGACTGACGAGCTGGTCGAACGCCGGATAGCTGAACCCGTCGAACTGGATCTCCGGCACCGGAACGAACCCGCGCAGCGCCAGCCCGACCGCGATGCCGATGAGCGCCGACTCCGCCAGTGGAGTGTCGAAACACCGCTGTTCGCCGAAGGTTTCGGCCAGCCCCTCGGTCACCCGGAACACGCCGCCGAGCCGCGCGACGTCCTCGCCGAACACCAGTACCCGCTCGTCGGCGGCCATCGCGTCGTGCAATGCGCGGTTGATGGCGGCGACCATGGAGATGTTCGTCGTACGCGGAACCTCGGTCAGCATCGGGCCGATGGGTTCCGGAGTGGCCGCCGGCCGATCCATCATCTGCGTCATGTCAGCCCTCCTTCGCCAACTCGCTCAGCAGATCCTGTCGCTGCCTCGCGAGTTCGGGGGTGATGTCGCGGTAGGTGGTGTCGAAGACGTCGCTGACGTCGATGTCGGGCGCGTCGACGACGGCGGCGCGCAGCTCGGCGCGCATACGTGCGGATCGCGCCTGGACGCGCTCATCGAGCCGTTCGTTCCACACCCCGACGTGGCGAAGGTAGTTGCGGTACCTGGGAATCGGGTCGAGGGCCGCCCAATGCTCCACCTCTGCCGCAGAGCGGTAACGCGTCGGGTCGTCCGATGTGGTGTGCGGGCCCATGCGATAGGTGACGGCTTCGATCAGCGTGGGTCCGCCGCCCGCCCGGGCCCGTCGCGCGGCCTCGGCCGTCACCGCGTAGCAGGCGAGTGCATCGTTGCCGTCGACGCGAATCCCCGCAATTCCGTAGCCGATAGCGCGGTGGGCGATGGACGGGCCCGCTGTCTGCCGACTCGCCGGCACCGAAATCGCCCACTGGTTGTTCTGCACGAAGAAGATGCACGGGGCGGCGAATACCGAAGCGACGTTGAGGGCTTCATGCACATCGCCCGTGCTGGTCGCGCCGTCGCCCAGATACGCCACCGTCACCGAGTCCTCACCCAGACGCTGCGCGGCCATCGCAGCGCCGACGGCATGCAACCCGTGCGTGCCGATCGGAATCGCAATCGGCGCGCAGTGCTTGTGGGTGAATTCCAGTCCACCGTGCCAGGTGCCGCGCCAGGCCGCGCCGATCTTGCCGGGCGCGATGCCGCGCAGCAGGAAGACGCCGAGTTCGCGGTATTGCGGAAACAGCCAGTCCGTCTTGCGAAGACACGCCGCAGACCCGATCTGCGCGGCTTCCTGTCCGCGGCACGAGGCGAACAGCGCCAACTCCCCCTGCCGTTGCAGGTTCACGAACTCGGTGTCGAGATCGCGGGTGACGACCATCATCTCGTACAGCCACGCCAGCGTTTCGTCGGGCAGCGCCCGGTTGTACCTGCCGTCCGATGTCGGCAGGCCGTCCGGTCCGATCAGCCTGACCGGTTCCAGATCGACGGTTGTCGGCACGCCGCCTCCTCACACTCAACCTGAGTCGGCGTCACTGCCCGACGGGTCTCAGCAAACCCGCCACGCCCACGTGGGGGGTCGACGGCACGTCCGCCGAAGCCCGCCGTAGCACTGGCGCTGCCGCCATTATGCGCTCGGAGCCGACTAGCCCGCCGGATCAAGCCAAGCGGGCGTCGCGTGTCGTGACCTGCAGGCGCCCATGGCCTGGGCCGTTACCAGACAGCAATCTTTTCGTTACAGGCCTGCTTCGCGCGCGATGAGCATCAACTGCACTTCTGTGGTGCCCTCGCCGATCTCCAGGATCTTGCTGTCGCGGTAGTGGCGGGCCACAGCGAACTCGTTCATGAAGCCGTAGCCACCGAAAACCTGCGTCGCGTCGCGGGCATTGTCCATCGCCGCCTCGCTGGCGACCATCTTGGCGATCGCCGCCTGCTTCTTGAACGGCTTGCCCGCCAGCAGAAGTGCGGCCGCGTCGTAGTAGGCGGTCCGTGCGGTGTGCGCGCGGGCCTCCATCCGCGCGATTTTGAACGCGATCGCCTGGTTGCGACCGATCGCCTGGCCGAACGCCTCTCGCTCCTTGGCGTACTTGACGGACTCGTCTACGCAGCCTTGTGCGGCGCCAACGGACAACGCCGCGATGGCGATTCGGCCCTCGTCGAGAATGCGAAGGAAGTTCGCGTAGCCGCGGCCACGCTCCCCCAGCAGGTTCTCCGCCGGCACGCGCACGTCGTCGAAACTCAGCGGGTGAGTGTCCGAGGCGTTCCAGCCGACCTTGTCGTATGCCGGTTCGGCCGTGAAGCCGGGCGTCGGCACCGGCACGAGGATCGACGAAATCTCTTTACGGCCATCAGTGTTGCCGGTGACCGCGGTGACGGTGATGAGCTTGGTGATGTCGGTGCCGGAGTTCGTGATGAACTGCTTGCTGCCGTTGATCACCCAGTGCCCGTCGTCCAGGCGTGCGGTGGTCTTCGTTGCGCCGGCGTCGGTTCCGCCACCGGGTTCGGTCAATCCGAACGCGGCGAGTGCGCGCCCGCTGGTCAGCTGGGGCAGCCATTCCTGCTTCTGTGCCTCGTTCCCGAAGCGATACACCGGCATCGCCCCCAGCGACACACCGGCTTCCAGCGTGATCGCCACGCTCTGGTCGACCTTGCCGAGCTCCTCCAGAGCCAGGCATAGCGCGAAGTAGTCGCCGCCCATTCCGCCGTACTCATCGGGAAAAGGCAGGCCGAACAAGCCCATGTCGGCCATGCCGGAGACCACCTCGTAGGGGAACGAGTGCTCGGCGTCGTGGCGGGCGCTCACGGGTGCGACGACGCTTTGCGCGAAGTCGCGCACCGTCTTTGCGAGCTGCTCGTAGTGGTCCGGCAGCGTCCCGGTGGACAAATAGTCGGTCATGCTGATTCTTCTTTCTGCGTTATCCGGGCCAGCAGCTGGCCTACCTTGACTTGGTCGCCGACGTCGACGAGAAGTTCGGCGACGCCGTCGATCGGCGCGGTGAGGGCGTGTTCCATCTTCATCGCCTCGACGGTGACGACCACCGTGCCGACGGTGACGTCCGACTCGCTCTCGACTCCGACCGCGACCACGGTGCCCGGCATCGGGCTGGTGAGTTCTGCGTCGCCACTGTGCTCGTCGTCGGGACGCACGGCGGCCTCCTGCACCTCGGAGACCTCGACGGTGCCCGCCGGGCCGGCAAGCCAGATGTGGCCGTCGTCAGCCGCAATCGTGTACTCGGTGCGCAACCCGTCCAGGGTGACGGTGAGCACCGACCCATCCAGATTCGCTGTCAGAGAACGGTATTGGCCGTCCTCGATGCGAGCCGTCGCCTGCCCTGCATGCCCGGTGATGTGAACGTGGTCGGTGCGCTCGCCGGTGTGCAGGCGGATGCTGGTCGGGGCGGGGCCCCCGACGCGCCATCCGGAGGGCTGCGTCCAGAGATCGTCCGTCGCGTCGGCCCATTCGGTGAGCCAGCGATACGTGGCAGCGGCGATCAGTTGGTCGTCTGTCGGGGGCGCGGCGGTGAAGTCGCCGACCCTGCGGTCGAGCAGACCCGTGTCAAGCCGCCCGGCTACGACGTCGGGATCGGCGAGCAGAAAGCGCAGGAACTCGACGTTGGTCACGACGCCCAACACGGCGCTACCGGCCAAGGCGCGGTCGAGAAGGCGCAGCGCCGAGTCCCGGTCGGGCCCGTGTGCGATCACCTTCGCCAGCATTGGGTCGTACTCGCTGCCGATGTCCATGCCGGCGACAAGCCCGGAATCGACTCGCACACCGGGCATTTCGGGCTCGACCACGTCGAGCACTGCGCCCCCCGTGGGCAGGAATCCGCGTGCCGGATCTTCGGCGTACACCCGCGCCTCGATCGCATGACCGTGCAGCGCGATCTCGTCTTGCGTAACCGGAAGCTTCTCACCGGCGGCAATCCGAACCTGCCACTCCACGAGGTCGGTGCCCGTCACCATCTCGGTCACCGGGTGCTCGACCTGCAGGCGGGTGTTCATCTCGAGGAAGAAGAATTCGTCGGGCCTGTCCGCCGAGACGATGAATTCGACCGTGCCGGCACCGGTGTAGTCGACGCTGCGGGCGGTGTCGCACGCCGCGGCGCCGATGCGGGCCCGGGTGGCGTCGTCGAGCAGCGGGGACGGCGCCTCTTCGATCACCTTCTGGTGGCGCCGCTGCAGGCTGCACTCGCGTTCGCCGAAGTGGACGACGTTGCCGTAGCGGTCAGCGAGTACCTGCACCTCGATGTGCCTGGGCTGCAACACGTATCGCTCGAGGAACAGGGTGTCGTCGCCGAACGCGGCGGCCGACTCCCGGCGCGCGGAGGTCAGTGCGCCCGGCAGTTCCGCGGGTTCGTGTACCACCCGCATGCCCTTGCCGCCGCCACCGGCCGACGGCTTCACGAGCACGGGGTAGCCGATCTCGCCGGCGCCGTCGACGAGTTCGTCGTCGGTCAGCCCCGGCCGGGCGATGCCGGGCACCACGGGCACCCCGAATTCGGCGACGGCCGCCTTCGCAGCGATCTTGTCGCCCATCGTCTTGATCGCAGCGGTCGGCGGCCCGATGAACGTGACGCCTGCGGCGTCGAGTGCGGCGGCGAATTCCGAGTTCTCCGAAAGGAATCCGTATCCCGGGTGGACGGCCTGGGCGCCGGTGCGCCGCGCCGCCTCGACGACGGCGTCGATGTTCAGGTAGCTGTCGCGGGCCGGCGCCGGACCGATCCGCACTGCCACGTCGGCTTCGGCGACGTGACGGGCACCGGCGTCGGCGTCACTGTAGACGGCGACCGAGCGGATACCCATCGAGCGCAGCGTCCGGATTACCCGCACCGCGATCTCACCGCGGTTTGCCACCAGCACAGTCTGGAAGGTCACGACATCACATCCGGAAGACACCGTAGGAGACCGACTCGACCGGCGCCTGGCCCACCACCGAAAGGGCAAGACCGAGAACGGTTCTCGTGTCGGCTGGGTCGATGACTCCGTCGTCCCACAGTCGGGCCGTCGAGTAGTACGGGTTGCCCTGCTCTTCGTACTGTTGGCGGATCGGCGCCTTGAACGCCTCCTGCTCGTCGTCGGACCAGGGCGTACCGGCTGCCTCGAGCGTGTCGGCGCGCACGGTGGCGAGCACCGAGGCCGCCTGCTCCCCTCCCATCACCGAGATCCGCGCGTTCGGCCACATCCACAGGAATCGCGGCGAATACGCTCGCCCGCACATCGAATAGTTGCCCGCCCCGTAGGATCCGCCGATGACCACCGTCAGCTTGGGCACTCGCGCGCATGCCACCGCGGTCACCATCTTGGCGCCGTGCTTGGCGATGCCGCCGGCCTCGTAGTCGCGGCCCACCATGAACCCCGAAATGTTCTGCAGGAACAGCAGCGGCACCATGCGCTTGTCGCACAGTTCGATGAAATGCGCGCCCTTCAAAGCTGATTCACTGAACAGCACACCGTTGTTGGCGATCACCCCGACAGGGTGACCGTGGATGCGGGCGAACCCCGTCACCAGCGTGGGGCCGTAATCGGCCTTGAACTCCGCGAATTCACCGCCGTCGACGATGCGCGTGACCACGTCGTGAACATCGTAGGGAACTCGTGAGTCGATCGGCACGACGTCATAGAGCTCGGTCTGATCGGCGACCGGGTCGACGGTCGGCACGACATCCCAGAGATAAGGCTGTCGCGGGCCCAGCGTCGACACGATCCGCCGGACGATCCGCAACGCGTCGCGGTCGTCGTGCGCCAGATGGTCGGTGACGCCGGACGTCTTGGAATGCAGCTCGCCGCCGCCGAGTTCTTCGGCGGTGACCACTTCTCCGGTGGCCGCCTTCACCAGCGGCGGGCCGCCGAGGAAGATCGTGCCCTGGTCGCGGACGATAACCGCCTCGTCGCTCATCGCGGGCACGTATGCGCCGCCCGCCGTGCACGAACCCAGCACCGCGGCGATCTGCGGAATGCCCTCGGCGCTCATCGTCGCCTGGTTGTAGAAGATGCGGCCGAAGTGCTCGCGGTCCGGGAACACCTCGTCCTGCCTGGGCAGGAAGGCGCCGCCGGAGTCGACGAGATAGATGCACGGCAGTTTGTTCTGCCGCGCGACTTCCTGGGCGCGCAGATGCTTTTTCACCGTGACCGGGTAGTACGTGCCGCCCTTGACCGTGGCGTCGTTGGCGACGATCACGCATTCCCGGCCCGAGACCCGGCCGATTCCGGTGATGATGCCGGCGCCGGGCGACTCGTCGTCGTACATGCCGTCGGCTGCGAGCGGCGAGAGCTCAAGGAACGGGCTCCCGGGGTCAAGGAGGCCGTCGACTCGATCGCGCGGCAACAGTTTTCCGCGGCTGACGTGGCGGTCCCGGGCTTTCTGCGGTCCGCCGAGAGCGGCAGCAGCGAGCTTGTCGCGCAGCTGCGCGACGAGCGCGAGATGCTCGTCGCGGTATGAGGTTCGAGTAGCCACGGGTAGCCCTGAAGTTTAGTTAATGTCGACTAACCGGGGTTATGTTAGTTACGATTAACCGAAATGTCCACCACTGCTGACACCGGGACCCGCCGGAGCAGGCTGAAGTCCGACCGGCGGTCGAAATTGCTTGCCGCGGCGGAACGGCTAATCGCCGAGCGGGGGTATCTGGCGGTGCGGTTGGAGGACATCGGAGCCGCCGCCGGAGTCAGTGGGCCGGCAATCTACCGGCACTTCCCCAACAAGGAAGCGCTGCTGGTGGAGCTTCTCGTCGGAATCAGCACACGGCTGCTGGCGGGCGCTCAACGCGTATTGTCAGAGGCAGAAGACGTGGATGCGGCGCTCGGCGAGCTCGTCGACTTCCACCTCGACTTCGCTTTGGAGGAGCCGGATCTCATCCGCATTCAGGATCGCGACCTGGCGCACCTGCCGGATCGGGCCAGGCGTCAGGTACGTAGGGCGCAGCGCCAGTATGTGGAGATCTGGGTCGACGCTGCTTCGCCGGCGCAACGGTATCGAGGAAGGCGACGCACGGCTGATGGCCCATGCTGCTTTCGGGCTGTTGAATTCGACACCGCACAGCGTGAACGCCCACGGCGCCAAGGACTCTGCCGCCTCACGGTCGCGCGCGGTACTCCGGGCAATGACGATGGCCGCCCTTTCAGGCGGCCACCATGGGGACCGACGCTAGAACCAATATCGGCGGCCGGCGACCGGGCGACCCATCGCACCGAGGATCCATAGGACCGCGCCGATGACAATGAGGATGATTCCGATGTAAGTCAGAATCGAAATACCCAGGACAAGTCCCAGGATGAGAAGGATTACTCCGAGAACGATCATGTCGCTCCAATCTCTAGGCTGCAGTGCGCGACTTGACGACGGTGTCCGTCAGTACCAGTGGGGGCGACCGGCGACCGGGCGTCCGCTGCGGCCGACAATCCAGAGCACGACACCGACCACGATCAAGATAATGCCGACCGTGGTGAGCAGGCCGCTGATCGTGGTGTTTACAAACAGCCCGATAAGTAAGAGAATGATTCCAAGAACGATCATTTCACTCCTATCTTCAGGCTACTTTTAGGCTACTTGTTGCCAACTGCTCGGAACACTGCTTGCGCTGGGCTGCGGGAGATTGCAGTTCGTGACCTTCGGGTTAACGCCGAAGTAGTTCAGTGGTCCCGCGACGACTGTCAGAGCGATCGTGCCTGCCGAGGCGCAGTTTTCCGCGCCTCGTCTTGAAGTAGTCCGCGCTGAAACGCGGCGATCGCCCCGATGATCAGCCAGATCACGACGATCGCGCCGATGATTCCGCCACCTCGCATCTTCGCACCTCCATCCCCGGAGTCTAAGGTTCAATGCGGTTACCCAACCGTTAAATGGCCCAAACCACATCCGAGGCTGCTAGCCAGATCGCGAATCGGCCGATATTCGCGATCTGTGCGCAGGCTCGGGAATATCAGGAGGCTGCGCGGTCCGCCGAGAACGCGTCAGTCAGCCACTCCGTGACCGCCGCGGTCAGCACGGTGCGGTTCTCGCGCTTCTCGAGCCCGTGCCCGTCGTCTTGGAACAGCAGGTATCTCACCGGCCGGCCCGCTTCGCGCAAGGCGTCCACAATCTGTTCGGATTCACTGACGGGCACGTTGGTGTCGTGGGCGCCGTGCACCACCAGCAGCGGCGCAGTCAACCTGTCCACCCGCCGAAGCGGCGACAACTCCTCCAGCAGTTCGCGATCACGTACCGGGTGTCCGTATTTCGGATACGCCGCAGCCGCGATCCACGGCTCGGTGTTGCGGTAGAACGTGCTCAGGTCGCTCATGCCGCAGATGCTGATCCCGGCCGCGAACAGCTCGGGATGAAACGTGAGCGCGGCCAAAGTCAGATAGCCGCCGTAAGACCAGCCCGCGCAAGCGATGCGGGCCGGATCGGCGAGTTCGTTGTCAATGAGAAACCGCACGCACTCGGCGACGTCGTCGATGGCCGCGAACCGGCCCTCCTTGTCGTCGGCATGCATGAAACTGCGGCCGAACCCGCCCGAGCCGCGGACATTCGGCGTCAGCACGGTGATCCCGGCGTTGAGCAAAGGGGGAAACATCTCGTTGTAGCCGGGCCGCGACTGACCCTCGGGCCCACCGTGCAGGTACACCAACGCTCCGGTCGCGGGCGCACCTGCAGGTGGCCGGTACAGCCAGCCGCTGAAGTTCAAACCGTCACGGGCGGTGATGGTCTCAAGCGTAGGACCCACGGCGAACCCGGTGACCACCGGGCCACGGCTGGGTTCGCGGTCGATCCTCTGCCATTCCCGCGACCGCGGCTCCACGAGTTCGACCGTGCGCGGCAGCGACGGCCCCTCTACCGTGACGGCCACCATCGACCCGCCGGCGCTGATCGAAAGCTCGCTGGCCACCAGGGCCGGCAGTGGGATCGGGTCCGACAGGGTCTTGTCGGAGTATTCGAGGATCTGTAACTCGCTGCGGCCCTCGATGTTCCACAACAGCGCCACGGTGCTGAGGTCGTCACTGACGACGAATTCGTCGAGATCGCAATCCGGCCGCTCCGCCACCACGAAGTACGACACCCCGTCGGCGGTCGCGGTGACCTCGAGCAGACGGGCATGGTCGCAGCCGTTGTCGCTGCGGACAAGTGCGCGGACGTAGCCTTTCGCGCTGTTCACACCATAAGTCTTCGCCGGGTGGTACAGCCGCGTCTCTTCTCCGGTCGGCCCGTAGCGGATCCTGCGCGGATGGTGGTCGTCGAGAATGACGCCGACGTCGGTGGTGGAACCGGGATCCGATGGCAGCAAAGCGATCTCGGTCAGCCCGTGCAGCAGAATCAACTCCTGGTATCCGCGCGGGCCCACCCGTACCAGCGATGCTCCCGCCCATGCGTCCACCAGGCGGCCGCCCGAACGCCGGTCCAGCACAATCCGATCGCCGTTGGCGGGGTCGATCAGGCATGACTCGCCCACCCCGTCCTCACCCATCCGCATCGCGGACACACGTGCGCCGTCCCAGCCGATCAACTCGGCCATGCCGGCATCCTCGTGGTCGATGCGCCGGGCCATCCGGTCGTCGGGATCGGTGGTCACGACCCAGATTTGCGATCGCTCGCTTCCCTCCGGCGCCACCTGGCAGGCCAGCCAACGACCGTCGGCCGAATGGATGACGCGCTCGACCGGCCCGTCCACCGGCAACACGACGTCACGTGACGAACTGGCCCGCCAGCCCCGCAGAAAGCGTTGCACCGCACGGGGATAGCCGCCGTCGTCGACAATGTGTGCGAAGGCCGTCGCGTCCGGCGACAGCGATGCGCCGTAGTTCGCGCGCACAGTGCCGCCCACCGACGTTAGCCCTCCATGCTCTGCAACCACATCTCCAGCACCCCAAGCTGCCACAGCGAGTTGGCACCGAGTGTGGTCCGGCCCTCGTTCGGCGCGTTCAGCAGCGTCTGCAACGTCTCACGGCGATACAGGCCGCGCGAACGCGCCGCATCGTTGGTCAACGCATCGCGGACGAGGTCGAGCACCGCCCCGTCGAGGTGGCGAATGCCCGGCACCGGGAAGTAGCCCTTGGTGCGGTCGATCACCTTGGCAGGCAGCAGGGACCTCGACGCGTCCTTCAGCACGCCCTTTCCGCCGGAGGCCAGCTTGAGTTCCGGCGGGCAGGTGGCAGCGAGTTCGACGAAGTCGTGATCGAGGAACGGAACTCTGGCTTCCAGTCCCCACGCCATCGTCATCGTGTCGACGCGCTTCACCGGGTCGTCCACGAGCATGACCTCGGTATCCAACCGCAACGCGGCATCGACGGCGGTGTCGGCGCCCGGCGCGGCCTGGTGCCGGCTGACGAATTCGCGGCTCACGTCGCTGTCGGTGCAGTACTCGGGGGCGAAGATCGACATCACCTCGCCGTGGTCGCGGTCGAAGAAGACCTTCGCGTAAGCATCGGTCACTCGTTCGCGGGGGATGTCGGCAAGCGGTGGGTACCAGTCGTAGCCGGCGAGGATCTCGTCGGCGCCCTGGCCCGACTGCACCACCTTGATCGACTTGCTGACCTCCTCGGACAGAAGATAGAACGCGACGCAGTCGTGGCTGACCATCGGTTCACTCATCGCGGCAATGGTTTTCGGCAGTGCGGGCAGCAGCCGCGAGTCGTCGATGTGGATCTTGTGGTGGTCGGTGTCAAAGGCCTTGGCCACCATGTCGGAGTAGTAGTACTCGTCGCCGGCCTGGCCGCCGGCCGGGTCGAACCCGATGCTGAACGTCGCAAGGCCGTGCTGCCCTTGCTCGGCCAGCAGTGCCACCACCACCGACGAGTCGATGCCACCGGACAACAGGACCCCCACCGGAACGTCGGCGACCATCCGGCGCGACACGGCGACGCGCAGCGCGTCGATCAGAGCGTCCTGCCAGTCCTGGTTAGACCAATCCTTTCGGTCGGGATCGCGCCGGAATTCCGGTGACCAGTACACGGTGTCGGTGTAACGCCCGTCGGGCTGGATCACCCGCACGGTGGCCGGCGGCAGCTTGCGCACACCGCGATAGATGGTGTGCGGAGCCGGAACCACCGCGTGGAAACTCATGTAGTGGTGCAGCGCAACCCGATCCAGCTCTGTGTCGACGTCGCCGGCGTCGAGCAGAGCGCGCACCGACGAGGCGAACCGCAGCCTGCCCGGTGACTCGGCGAGGTAGAGCGGCTTGATGCCCAACCGGTCGCGCCCGAGAGTCACCACGCCTGAGGCCCGGTCGGCGATCGCGAACGCGAACATGCCCTTGAACCGTTCGACGCAGCGCGTTCCCCACTTGTGGAACGCCTTGATGATCACCTCGCTGTCGGCGGTCGAGAAGAATCGGTAACCGGCGCCCTCGAGCTCCGCTCGTAACTCCTTGTAGTTGTAGATGCAGCCGTTGAACACCA
Source organism: uncultured Actinomycetota bacterium (assembly GCA_963775205.1). Lineage (GTDB taxonomy): Bacteria > Actinomycetota > Actinomycetes > Mycobacteriales > Mycobacteriaceae > Mycobacterium. The sequence goes on from CAVZHV010000004.1 coordinate 273,804, forward strand.
GCGTCAGCCCGAGTTCGCTGTCGACCATGGGCTGACCACCGCACTCGGACAAGTCGATGATCGACAGCCGCCGGTGCCCGAACGCCACCCGCCCGTGAGCCACCAGACCGTCCGAATCGGGTCCGCGGGACACCATCGCCCCCATCATCCGCGACGCCGCCGTGGCGTCGGCCGAATGCCCGTCGAACCGGATCTCTCCGCAGATACCGCACATCATCAGCGACCCTACGCCCATGATCACGTCGGCTCAGGCCGTAGCGCGCGTTGCGCAGGTACCCTCGCAGCCATGAGGTGGACATGACCGATTCGCCGCGGCCCGGCTGGTCCTCGGACTCCACCAGCCCGTACCAGGGGTATTCGGATCCCGCCTACGCCGGCAGCACGCCGTACGGCCCCAGCTACGCGCCGGCCTCGATGCCGTCGAGCCCGGCGCCCACCGAACCGCTGCCGCAGTACTGGACCCAGACCTATCCGCAGACCGGCTCGGCTCCGCCCCCCGAGATCCCGCCCGAACCGCCTCGCGGACCGCGGCCGTGGCTGTGGGCCCTGGCCGGATTCTCCCTGGCGGTGGTGATCGGCCTAGTCGTCTGGGCGGTGTTCGTCACCACCAACCCGTCGCGGCAGGAGACGTCCATCCCGGCGATGCCGCAGTCGAGCACGACTCCCCGGACTCCCCCGCGCACCACGACGACAACGCCGGAGCTTCCATCGATCCTGCCCATCCCCCTTCCGACGCTGACGCTTCCGAATCCCACCACCAGCCCCAACACGTCCGGCGAGACCGAGCCGGTGGTCTACGAGGTCAGCGGGCAGGGCCGTGCCATCAACATCACGTACATCGACAGCGGCGGCGTGATGCAGACCGAGTTCAACGTCCTATTGCCGTGGAGCAAGGAAGTGAATCTGCCCAAGCCGGCGAAGGATTCGGCGAGCATCACCGTCATCAACGCGGGGCGCAACGTCACCTGCAAGATCAGCATCGGTGGCGTGGAGGTGCAGGAACGCACCGGCGCGCTGCTGACGGTGTGCAGCCCGTCGGGCTAACGGGCCGGCGCGCGCACCAGCAGCATCGCGACGAAGCCCGCCGCCAGGACGACCAGCAGTCCGCCCATGCCGGCGCGGTCGGCGCCGAACACGTCGACGAACGTCGAGAACATCAGTGGCGCGAGGAAGATCACGGCCCGGCCTGTCGTGGTGTAGAGGCCGAATACGACGCCCTCCTTGCCGTGGGCAGTCATCCGCAGCAACAGGGTGCGTGCCGATGAGTTCGTCGGGCCGACGAACAGGCACAGCAGCAGGCCGAACACCCAGAACGCGGTAGCGCCCGAGAGAGTCATCAGCGTCGCGCCGAGCATGATCATCGATGCCAGCGAGCCCAGGATGACGGCCTTGGAGCCGAGGCGGTCGTCGAGCACGCCGCCGATGACGGCACCCGCAGCGGCCACCACATTGGCCGTCACCCCGAAGAGCAGCACGTCGGCCGGCGACAGGCCGTACACGGCGGCGGCGAGCACCCCACCGAACGTGAACACGCCCATCAAGCCGTCGCGAAAAACCGCGCTGGCCATCAGGTAGTAGACGACGTTGCGGTCGCGGCGCCACTCTGCGGTGATGTCCGACCACAGCTTGCGGTAGGCGCCCAGCAGGCCGGTTTTCGCCGGGCGGGTGCTGTCGAGATCGTGCGCCGGGGGCGGCGCGATGAGCACCGGCAGCGCGAACACGGCCATCCACGCGGCGGTCAGGAGCATCGCCGCGCGCACGTTCTGGCCGTCGGCCGTCGGGATGTTCAGCAGCCCGGTCGTCGTTCCGTCTCCGGCGATGAACCCGACGTAGACCAGTAGAAGCAACACCATGCTTCCGACATACCCTGCGCCCCAACCGATTCCGGAGATCCGGCCGGAGGTTTCCGGCGTCGCCAGCTGTCGCAGCATCGCGTTGTAGGGAACGCTGGCCAGGTCGCTGAACGCCGCGGCCAGCGCCAGCAGCACCAGACCGGCCCACAGATAGCTGAGATCGTCGCGGATCAGGCTCATCCCCGACGTCAGCAACACCAAACCGGCGGTGAGGAATCCCAGCGTCCGCCGCCGCCGCTGCGGCACGTCCACCCAGACGCCGACCACGGGAGCCAGCGTCGCCACCACCACGCCTGCGACCGCGAGCGCGCGGCCCAGCCAGCTCGCCGGTGACGTAGCCCCCTGCAGTCCGGCGCCGACGGTGCCGGTCAGGTAGACGTTGAACACGAACGTGACGACGACCGCGTTCAGGCCCGTCGACCCGCAATCCCACAGCGCCCACGCAAGCACGCGTCCGCGTGGGGCGGGACTGGCCATGGTGGCTGAGCCTATCGGCCGTGCGATGAGCCGCTTGCGCGAAGAGCCGACAGCATCTGTCTACGATCGTCGGCATGCCAGTACCCGCACCCAGCCCCGACGCGCGCGCCGTCGTCACCGGAGCATCCCAGAACATCGGCGAAGCGCTGGCCACCGAGCTGGCCGCGCGCGGCCACCACCTCATCGTCACCGCTCGGCGCGAAGACGTGCTGAACGCTTTGGCCGCGCGGTTGACCGACCGCTACGGCGTCACCGTGGAGGTGCGGCCGGTCGACCTCGCCGACCCCGCCGAGCGCACCAAGCTGGCCGACGAGCTGGCGTCGCGCAACATCTCGATCCTGTGCGCCAACGCGGGCACAGCGACTTTCGGGCCGGTCGCTTCTCTTGATCCGGCGGCCGAGAAGGCGCAGGTTCAGCTGAATGTGCTTGGCGTGCACGACCTTACGCTGGCAGTGCTGCCCGGCATGGTCTCTCGTGGGGCGGGCGGCATCCTGATTTCCGGTTCGGCTGCGGGCAATTCACCGATCCCGAACAACGCCACCTATGCGGCGACGAAGGCGTTCGTGAACACGTTCAGCGAATCGCTTCGCGGTGAGCTGAAGAAGGCCGGGGTGCACGTCACGTTGCTGGCGCCCGGGCCGGTGCGCGCCGACACACCCGACGAGGCCGAGGCGTCGCTCGTCGACAAGCTGGTGCCGGAATTCCTTTGGATATCAACCGAACACACCGCTCAGCTGTCGCTGGATGCGTTGGAGCGCAACAAGATGCGCGTCGTGCCCGGGGTGACATCGAAGGCGATGTCGGTGGCCAGCGGCTACGCGCCGCGCGCCATCGTGGCCCCGATCGTCGGCGCGTTCTACAAACGCCTCGGCGGCGGCTGACGTTGCGCCGAAATAGCATTCCATGTCGCTATCTCGGTGAAATCGCGACGCTGGCTGCTATCTCGGCGAAGGCTAGCGGCGAGCTAGCGGCGCCGCCGCGCGGTGCCGAAGATGCTGCGGGTGATCTCGCGGCCGGCCACGGTGGCCGCCGAGCGGATGAAGTTCCTGAACGCCGAGCTTTCCAGCACGTCCTGCACCATGCCGCCCTCGGCGGCGTCGGACTGCTTCACCCGGCCCGAAGCGGTGGCACTGCCGGCCCGCGACGGCGGCTCCTGCTCCGGCTCCGGCGCCAGCGTCGCGGCCAGCATCTCATAGGCAGACTGCCGGTCGACGGTCTGGCCGTACTTGGCTTGCAGCGCACTGGTTTTGGCGGAAGCCGAGATGGTGTCGGGCCCGATCGTGTCCATCAGCGAGCGCGGCGAGCGCATCCGGGTCCAGGCCACCGGCGTCGGCGCGCCTTTCTCCGAGAGCACGGTGACGATCGCCTCACCGATACCGAGCGACGTCAGCGCCGATTCCAGGTCGTACACCTTGGTCTTCGGATAGGTGCGAACAGTTTTCGACAGCGCCTTCTGGTCGTCAGGCGTGAACGCCCTCAGCGCGTGCTGGATCCGGGCGCCCAGCTGGGACAGCACGTCGTTGGGTACATCGGTGGGGAGCTGGGTGCAGAAGAACACCCCGATGCCCTTGGAGCGGATCAGTTTGACGGTCTGCTCGACCTGCTCGAGGAACGCCTTCGACGCGTCGCTGAACAGCAGGTGCGCCTCGTCGAAGAAGAACACCAGCTTCGGCTTGTCGAGGTCGCCGACCTCGGGCAGGAAGGTGAACAGGTCGGCCAGCACCCACATCAAGAACGTCGAGAACATCACCGGCCGGGTGGCCTGGTTGCCGAGTTCGAGCAGGCTGATGACACCACGGCCCTGCGAATCCAGGCGGAAGAGGTCGCTGGGGTCGAGTTCGGGCTCGCCGAAGAAGGTGTCGGCGCCTTCGGCTTCGAGGTTCACCAGCGCCCGCAGGATCACCCCCGCTGTCGTCGGCGACACGGCGCCGAGCGCTTTGAGCTCGGGCTTGCCTTCGTCGCTGGTGAGGAAGGTGATGACCGAGCGCAGGTCCTTCAGGTCAAGCAGATGCAGGCCCTTCTGGTCGGCCCAGTGGAAGATCAACCCGAGTGTGGACTCCTGAGTGGCGTTGAGCCCCAATACCTTTGACAGCAGGATCGGCCCGAAGCTGGAGATCGTCGCCCGCACCGGTACGCCGATGCCGCCGGTGCCCAGCGACAGGAACTCGACCGGGTAGGCCGCGGGCGCCCAGTCGTCGCCGGTGTCCGTGGCGCGGGCGGCGGTCTTGTCGCTGGCCACACCGGGTCGCGCCAGGCCGGACAGGTCGCCTTTGATGTCGGCCATCAGCACCGGTACGCCCGCAGCGGACAGCTGCTCGGCCATCACCTGCAGCGACTTCGTCTTGCCGGTGCCGGTCGCCCCGGCGACCAGGCCGTGCCGGTTCACCGTCGCCAGCGGGATACGGATGCGCGCGCCGGGGTCTGCGACGCCGTCGACTACGACGGTTCCGAGTTCGAGAGCCTGGCCCTCGGCTGCGTAGCCGGCGGCGATCTGCTGGGCAGGCGGCGGTGACGATTCTGTGCTCATCGTCCTCAGAGCCTAATCTGAGCGCTGTGCGCGACGAACTGGTGTGGATCGACTGCGAGATGACGGGGCTCGACCTGGCCAAGGACCGTCTCATTGAGATCGCCGCGCTGGTCACCGACGGCGAGCTGAACGTGCTCGGCGACGGCGTGGACATCGTGATCCACACCGGGGAGGACGCGCTGTCGGGGATGGTCGACGTCGTCGCCGAGATGCATACCCGGTCGGGACTCATCGACGAGGTCCGCGCATCCACCATCGACCTGGCCGAGGCGCAGACCATGGTGCTCGACTACGTCAAGGCCCATGTGCCCCAGGCGAAGACGGCTCCGCTAGCGGGTAACTCCATTGCCACCGATCGCGGGTTCATCGCCCGCGACATGCCCGCGCTCGACGAATACCTGCACTACCGGATGATCGACGTGAGCTCCATCAAGGAGCTGTGCCGGCGGTGGTATCCGAAGATCTACTACGGTCAGCCGGAGAAGGGGCTCGCGCACCGGGCGCTCGCCGACATCCGCGAGTCGATCCGCGAGTTGCAGTTCTACCGCCGCAGCGCCTTCGTCCCGCCGCCAGGGCCGTCGAGCGGCGAGATCGCGGCGATCGCGGCCGAGATCAAGGCGGCGACCCCCCCGTCGGAGGATACGGATTCGGCTTCGGAGGCCACGAGCGGCTAATATCGCGTTCGCCGCCGATCATCGGTGGGCGGCGATGGTGAGTGTAGTTCAGCTGGTAGAGCACCAGGTTGTGGTCCTGGAAGTCGCGGGTTCGAGTCCCGTCACTCACCCCAAAGGTCACAGGCTATTTCAGCCTCTGGCCTTTTGCTTTGGCCGGACCGCCTGCACCCTTGTAGCAACCTTCCCTGCCGTGCAGGGAAGTTAAAAATGGCACTGCTGCTGCGACTGCTTCAGTGCTTGCACCGCAAGTTCTATTGAGGCGAAGGATGGGCTACATGACCGGCGTCTTGGGGTCTGCCCGCTATTCGAGCACGAATGTGACCAGCATGTTGACGCGGTAGGCAACAATCCCGCCGTTCTCCACATCCACCGACTGCTCCTTGATCCAGGCCGACTTGACACCACGCAATGTCTGTTCGGCCCGAGCAAGGCCAGTCTTTACGGCATCCTCGAAACTGCTGTCGGACCGGGCGCTGATCTCGGTGACGCGAGCGACGGTGCCTGACACGATGACCTCCCAGAGTCTATGTTGGATCGCGATCTTAGAGACTGTGACCATTTAACTCCGCCGACGACGGATGATGGAACCCTTGTTTCGAGAACAGGACCGGACTTCAACCGCACTCCGGGGTCAGTCTTTGATCTGGGTCCGGTCCGGCGCGGGTGCTGCCATCGCGATAGCGGGCCTGGCGGCGACGTATGCCCGCGCCAGAGGGCGGGTGTGGTGATGTGGGCTGTGGGGCGGTTGCGGCCATCGCGTGTGCTGGGTGCGTTTCGCTGCTCATTTGAGGATCTTGCGTTTGACCACCCGCGGGTTGGCTCGGGCGCGGCGTACTGGATTGAGGCGTTGGGCGAGTTTTCCGATGGCGCACTGCAGGGACGGCGATAGCGTCACGGTTGTGAGGGGGAAAAAGAGCTGTGGGATAACGCTCTTCGGGTGATACGTAGCGCCGCAACAAGGATATTCGATCGGGGTCGTGCCGGCGTGGTGGCGGCGTCGAGCATGGCGTGCGGATGGCGTAGTGGCAGCACAGGTGCTCCAGATCTCTGCTGTACAGTTCGGGATTTCGAGCGCAGCACGCCGGGGGTGCGTTGATGGGATTTGAGTTCGTCGAAGACGCTCTCGATTTCCCCGCTGCGCGTAGCGCTGGCTAGTTTGGCTGCGCTGGCTTGGTCGGGGTCAGATCGTCGTCAGCAGCCGTATTGTCGGGATTGTCGCGTCCTCGTCGATCGTGTAGTGTACGACTCGGACATTGAGCGGCGGTGTGTTCGCGCGGTTGAGGCCCGGGTCGCGACGATGGGCGAGCCACGACTCGTCGGGCAGCGTCTCGACATGGCGCGGCCGCAGAGTTGTTTTCACACGCCACAGCAGATCAGCGCTGGTCTCGGCAGCTTGACTCCATAGCTTGAATCCGTACAGACCGCGGTCGGCGAGCACCAGCATTCCGGTTCCAGCCGCTCTGCGAGTTTCGGGCCATCTCGATCTCCGAGGCGCGACACGGCCCGCTACGGCATCGACATCGCTGCGTGCCGCATTCGGCCACCGCGAACAGCCGCGCTTGCGGAACGCGGACTGCTCGCCGCGGCTCGACGGTGGTCGCTCGAAAAGTCTGCGTTCTCCGGCGTGTCGGGCACGTCGTCGCTCGTTCCGTCGATGGCGACCGGCCGTTGACCGGCAAGCTAGGAACCTGGCGTGTCCTACGGGCGACAGGACGAGCGACGCGAGCGAACAAATCGCGCAAGGGTTCGTACCCCAATCGTGAACGTGCTTGAGATTGCCGATTTCGTCGGCGCAGACCACGACTGCTCCCAACTCGTAGTCCACGACAAACCATCGGTGAGTTGCGCGAACACGTTCTCGTACGACCTTCCGAATACAGCGCCATCCCGATCGCGAATAGGTCACCACCCGCGCCGGCAACGCTCGCTGCCGTTGCTCCGTCCGCTCAGCTGCGGCAACCACCGCATCGACAACATCGGGTGGGAAAACCCTGGTCAGCAACCCCACCGACACCAAATCCGACAGACGACGATCCGACTCTGGCTTGACCCAACCCTCCGCGGCCCTCGTACTGTACCGCTCACTTCCTTAACTGAACGGTATTGGCTTTAGCCTCGATCCACGGATGATTTTGACGTTCGGCCGGGTGTCGATAGGAGGAAAGTGCCCTCTGAGCTGGGATGATTGGTGTTCTCAAGCAACAATCTGGTCCAGTTCGGAAAGGCACTTCCAGTGCAAGTTTCGCACAGGTTCTCCGCGCAATCGGCGGTGTTCGATGATGACAATCTCGTGTCGTGTGCCGGGCTGGTGCCGGTGATGAGCCTTGCCGCCCAGACCGGCTTGCCGCAGCTGCTGGCCGCGAAGGTCGACATCGCCGAACCAAAGATCAAATCGGGGTCGGCGAACCCCGCCCCGAAACTGGTCACGCTGATCGCGGGGATGTGCGCGGGCGCGGACAGCATTGACGATCTCGACGTGGTGCGCTGCGGCGGGATGAAGACCGTGTTCGACGGGGTGTATGCGCCGTCGACGATCGGAACCCTGTTGAGGGAGTTCAGTTTCGGCCATGCCCGCCAGCTGGAGTCGGTGCTGCGCTATCACCTGTCGGCGTTATGCGGACGCTGCGATCTGCTGCCCGGCGCCGATGTCCGCGCTTTCATTGACATCGACTCGCTGCTGCGCCCGGTCTACGGACACGCCAAACAGGGTGCCTCCTACGGGCACACCAAGATCGCCGGCAAACAGATCCTGCGCAAGGGCCTCTCGCCCTTGGCTGCCACGATCAGCACCGATACCGCGGCACCGGTGATCGCCGGGATGCGGCTACGCGCCGGGCGGGCCAACTCGGGTAAGGGCGCGGCCCGGATGATCGCCCAGGCGGTCGGCACCGCTCGGGCCGCCGGTGTCACCGGCCAGATCCTGGTGCGCGGCGACTCGGCCTACGGCACCCGCGCGGTAATCGGTGCGTGCCGCCGCTCTGGTGCCCGGTTCTCGCTGGTCCTCACCAAGAACACGACGGTGACCGCAGCGATCAACACCATCCCCGACACTGCCTGGACACCGGTGCGCTATCCGGGCGCGGTGCGTGATCCCGACACCGGTGCCTGGATCTCCGATGCCGAGGTCGCCGAGATTCCCTACACCGCTTTCAGTTCCAGTCGACAGCCGGTCACCGCCCGGCTGATCGTGCGTCGCGTCAAAGACGCCCGCTACCCCGATGCGTTGTTCCCGGTGTGGCGCTATCACCCGTTTTTCACCGACTCCACCGAATCGGTCGCCGAGGCCGACATTACCCACCGCCGCCACGCCATCATCGAAACTGTGTTCGCTGACCTGATCGACGGACCCCTGGCGCATATGCCCTCCGGCCGCTTCGGCGCCAACTCCGCCTGGATCCTATGCGCGGCCATCGCCCACAACCTGCTGCGCGCCACCGGCGTGATCGCCGGCAACCGCCACGCGGTCGCCCGTGGCGCCACCCTGCGCCGCACCATCGTCAACATCCCCGCGCGCCTGGCCCGCCCGCAACGACGAACCGTCCTGCACCTACCCCGTCACTGGCCCTGGGCACAAGCTTGGCTTGCCTTGTGGCGCAACATCATTGGTAGCAGACAACACCACCCGCCGCCGCACGCCGCACCTGCCTGACCACCGCCGAAAGGCCCAACCTAGAGCAAAAGGAAAGCTGGGCAGACCAGCAGATACCCCTTGCCCCGCATCGCCGATCAAGATCAGCGGCTCACGTTGCCAGTCCAGCCACTACCCATCGGTGGATCCAGGTTTAGCCTCTCGCTTCCGCGCCCACAACGGGTTTAATGTGCGGGGCATGCCACTAGAGCCGCTGGTCGTACACGATCCTGACCATCGCTGCCCGATCTGCGGCGCCGCAACGGAGCTTGTTTCGGAGACTTTGACGTCATGGGACGGTGAGAAGCATTCGGTGGAGGTGACGCGCAAGCGGCGGCGGTGTGCTGTTCTGGACTGCGATGGGCGGAGCGGCCTGGACGAGCCACCCGACAGTTAGCCGTTGCTGCGACATTCCAAATTTCCAGTGTCCAGGGGCTACGGCGCTGTCGTCGCGGTTACCGGCGGAAGTTTGTGCTCACAGTACGCACCGCCGTGAACCGCGCACATCTGATCAAGCCATTCGTTTCGTCGGCGGTCGTCGTTCCTCCATTGCATGGTGACGTAGATCATCCCTGCGATTGCCACAACAGTGACGACGAGCATGAGCCAGAAAATGATGGCCCACCGCCGCTTTGGCTGACTCGTCATGTTCTGCGGCATCGCACGGAGCGTATCCGAAGCATTTCGCCCTTTGAGGTGAACCCTTGAACCTTATGATCTGTCCGGCAGGCTAGGTCATACGAATACGCCGAACGGCTCCCGGGTACGCCGAGAGCCGCTGGCGGTGAGAAACAACCACTTCGACAGCGCCTGCCGATGCCGGTTCGGTATGGGTTGCCAACGGGGGTGCGGACAGCTTGACCGTCCTTGACTGAGCCACCAACACGGTTGCCGCCACACTGACAGGAATCAAGAACCCCCATAACGTTCAGGTCAGCCGGGACGGCGCGATGGTGTACGCCGTCAGCAACAGCGACGACATCGTGGTCGCGGTTGACCCAGCGACGTACAAGGTCACCGCCGTCGCCGCTACCGGACCGGCCCCAGCGCACGTCATCGATGCCCCCAACGGGAGGGTCTACGTCACTAACACCGGAGACGGCAGCGTATCGGTGTATGGAGGTCCGGCGCTGCAACCGGTGGGCCGAATTCAGCTCGGTGACATGCCACACGGGCTTCGCCCCGCGGCCAACGGCTCGGTCATCGTGGTCGCCAACACGATGGCGGGCGCGTTGGATCTGATAGACCCCACCACCGATATGCAAACGGGGACGGTGCCGGTAGGCAGCGGGCCTGCCCAAGTAGCGGTCGCCGCGGATGGGCAAACCGCCTACGCCGGTATCACCAATCCGCCGGCGGTGGTGAAAGTTGACCTCGCCACTCGGAAGGTTGTTGGTACCGCGAGGGTGTCGGCGTCGCCAGTCCAGCTGTACCTGACCCCGGATGAGACGACCCTGCTCTCCGCCGACCAAGGAACCGTGCAGGAACCGGGGCACATGATCTCGGTGATCGACGCAGCCGCGATGACCGTTCGCGGCACGGTGCCAACCGGCTCAGGGCCGCACGGCGTCGTGATCAGCTCCTCGGGGACTCGGGCGTGGGTGACCAACACCTACGCAAACACCGTCTCTGTCATCGACCTGCCCACCCTCTCCGTGGTGGCGACGGTCCCCGCCGGAACTGAGCCCGCCGGTATCAGTTACTCACCCCGCACGCCAGCGTCGATCAACGCCCAGACGACGCAACTGAATATCCCAACGCTAATCCAGAGTCGCTAGTCCTCGTCGGAGGGCAGCCGAGAGAGGAACCAGTGCCGACGAAGTCATCGGCGCTGGCCGCTACGTGTTGGCGTTGCCGGCCTTCCAGGTGTCCCACGGGATGTTCCAGTCGCCCAGCCCGTCGGTGCCGGGCAGCGTGGACCCGACCGTGTTGACGATCTCGACGATGTCGCCGCGTTTGGTGTTGTTGTAGAACCAGATCGCATTGCTGGGACTGACGTTCAAGCAGCCGTGGCTGGTGTTGGTGTTGCCTTGCGCGCCCACCGACCACGGTGCGGAGTGCACGAAGATCCCGCTGTAGGAGATCTGCGTGGCCCAGTCCACGTCGGTGCGATACCCATTGGGCGAGTTCGCAGGGACGCCGTAGGTCGACGAGTCCATGATGATGTGACTGAACCGGTCGCCGACGATGTAGACGCCGTTGTTCGTCGGTGTGCTGTTCTTGCCCATCGAGGTCGGCATCGTCTTGATCACCTCGCCGTTGCGGCGCACGGTGATCGTCTTAGTGTCGTCGTCGACGGTGGCGATGACCTCGTCGCCGATCGTGAAGTGGGTCTTGACGTCCTCCTGGCCGAACAGGCCGTCGCCCATGTCGACTCCGTAAATGTTGACCGCGACGTCGACCTGAGTGCCGGGCTTCCAGTAAGCCTCTGGACGCCAACGCAATTCACGGTTGTTCAACCAATAGAACGCACCCTCGACCGGCGGATTGGTTGTGATCTTGATCGCACGCTGGGCGGCGAGCCGGTTCGGGATGTTCTCGTCGAAGCGGATCGCCACCGGCTGGCCGACGCCCACCACCTCGCCGTCATTCGGCAGAACGTAGGCCGACGTGAGGTTTTCCGGCGAATGGGTTTTGAACGTCATGCTCTTGTGCGTGACGCCGCTGAGGCCAAGCGCTTCCGCCGTCAGCGTGTATTGCTTGTTGTAGCCCAACTGTTCGGTCGTCGACCATGTCAGACCGTCGGGACTCACCTTTCCCTCCACTGGCGTGCCGTCCGGCCGGGACAGGCTCACGGCACCCAGCACACCGTCACCCGCCGTGACGGTCACCGGCTGGTCCACAGCCACGCCGACGGCACCGTCGGTGACTGAGGCCTGCAACTTCGGGACCAGCAGGTCGGCGTACGGCGTGCCCTTGTCGGTGATCACCTGTGGAGCAGGCGCCGAGGACGTGCCACCACAGCCGCTGGCCACGACGAGAGCCGGAATGACGGTAAAAGCGGCCAACCAGGACCGGAACCGACGCGGACGGGTCACCGAATGGACCTGCCACATGCTTCTCTTCACCTCATCACGGCTGAATTCGTGCCTTCTTTGGCAATAGTCTAAGGGCTTCGCGGGGGTGCGGCGCGCCACTGCGCCGGTAACGCCGTTCCGGTGCCGGGTGCCGGCTTTGGCCGCCGCGCGTTAGCCTGTTATCGTCGCCTGTCGACGCGCCGTTAGCTCAGTTGGTAGAGCAGCTGACTCTTAATCAGCGGGTCCGGGGTTCGAAACCCTGACGGCGCACCAACCAAAACCGCTGGCAGAGCGGTGTTTTCGGCCTTCCACGCCGTGAGAGGGCATGTCCCATCCGCCACACCAGGCGCAAAAGGCCTCCACTAGGCCTCCACGCCCCGGAGAGACTTCCGTCACAGCAAAGTCGGCAGCGCGCCTATCGTGGTGCGCGTGCCGACGATGAAGGCGCGGCTGGAAGGACAGTCGTCCGACTTGCCCGCGCTGGTCGATCTGCTGAGTGTCGGCGACGTGCGAGTGGTTCGCGAAGACGATCGCTACCACCTCACGGCGCCGCAGATCGACAACCCTCCCGAACCGGGCCGATTCGACCAACCGGCCAAACATCTCATCGGCCAAATCAACGGTTTAGCCCGCGTGCGCGACGCTCGCTATCGGCCCGGTCTCATTCACCGGCATCGTCACCGACAGCGACGGCGGCACTACCGTCTACGCACCGCCCGCCGTGATGCAACTACGAGCTGCGACCTTCGCAGGCGTCAGCGTTGTCACCGGACCCGACGGGGAGGCAGTCCCACCACCACCGTCGCCGTGGCCTGATCGCCTTGCTCTTGCCGACACCAACGCTGATGTCGCCGAAGTGCTCGAAATCATGGGACGCGCCGAACCGCTCAGATGGGTCGATCTCTACAAGATTCACGAGATCGTTCGCGAAGCAATCAAGCCCGACAAGATACCCGCTCGCCGATGGACCGACAAAGTAACGGATCGGCGTTTACTGATGCGACTAACCGGGCCGACGCATCGGCACCACATTGCCCGTTGTTGACGCCACCGGGCGGAGCAGCGGCGCGGTCTTGCCGCCGTCGGGTTCGGTGATGTAATCGGCGTAGACCGTTAGCGTCGTCACATACGACGCGTGCCCGAGCATCTTGCTCACCGCCATATAGTGCTCCCCCGCCGACACGCTGATCACCGTGAACGCGTGCCGCAGATCGTGCCAGCGGCAATGCGCCAACCCCAACGCCGCCAAGGCGGGTGAGAGGTAATGCTTGGCGATCCCGGCGGGATTCACCGGCACCGACCATTTGTAGCCGTGCGACGGCGCGACGTGGACCGCTGGCGCGAGCGGATCGCACTTCACGTAACGCCGGTCAGGCTCGCCCGTTGCCCGGCTCACCCGCGCGGACGGATCAGCCACCATCGGACGAACCGGCTCGATCTCGTCACGCGAAAGATGCTGCGGCAGAAGCCCAGTCATCCCATACCGACCGGGGAACAGCGGCGCGTTCGCGTCGAAATCAGTTGAGGCCGGGTCGCCGTGCGGATGATCGTTGGCCAGATAGGTGCGCAGATCGTCGGCCAGCCAGCCGTCAATCGGCACCACCCGGCGAGACTTGGCCGACTTCGGCGTGGCGGTCTCCCAACCTCCTCGCACTGCCCGACGTGTCCGCGTCACCGACACCGACCCCGACGAGCCGGGCACCTGAGGCAACGTCAGATCATCGATGTTCAGCCCGGCCAGCTCCCCCGCCCGCAGACACGACATCGGACTCAAGGAGATCATCGAACACATCCCACTGCTGCTTGCTCCACGAGTATTCGCGCTGGTAGGGAGGGACCTGATAGACAATATTGTTCTCGGGACTCAACAGTGTGTAGATAGGGACGTCGCTGACGGACTTGATCATGGACTCTTTCCTCGGCGCATATGTAGTGGTTCCATAGTCTTCCCCATATCGATCGGACCGGTTGCCGTCTTTTGCCGGTCGCCCCGGTCGTGACCTCCCGTTGCCACCAGCAGCAGACCCTTCGCCCCGTCCGCTCTTAGTACCCCCAGACCAAGCCAAACACGCACTGAGAACCGCTTAGCGGTCGACCTCAAGGATTGCGAGCTGGCAAACAGCCGCGGACCACACATATGCGCCGACTGCTGGGACCACGCTGGGACGACACGTGTTTGCTCTTGCAAGAGCAAGCGTTAGCATTGCTAGATACATACGTCTAGCTGCGGTGGCAGGTGCAGGATTCGAACCTGCGTAGGCGTTAGCCGACGGATTTACAGTCCGCTAGTGGAGGTTTCGTACGGTCTCGGGATGTTCCACCAAACTTTGTTTGACCTGCAGTGATGGTCTCTAGACGTCCCCATCCGTATCCGCGCGTCCATAGCGAGCTGTGACAATGCGGTGACAACGTTCCCGTACAGCGTTCATCAGGACCGGACCTCGCCGGCGCGGGTCGGTAAAGGCCCCAGAGGCGTTTGGCTACTTCCGCATGCCCGTGACGCGTCGAATACGTAGCTGCCGATTGACGTCGCAGCGCCACCGTCGTCATAACAGTATTGACAAGGCTTGTGTTGCTCTCAAGGCTGGCGCCATGATTCGGCTCATCGTGCGTGCGCTTCTCGGCGCCGCGGTCATCGCGTTTATCATCGCGTCCAACCGGCAGATCTTCCGACAGGTTCCGTATGGCCCACGGCTGTCCGGGATTGAATGGGCCTATTACGTCATCGGAGTCGCGACGATTCTAATCAGCTGGTACTTCACCTTCCGGTTCATGAGTCAGTATTCGACGGGCTCGGGAAATCCGATATGGGGTCCAGGCAGCTGGACCGACTACCGAAGGATGATGTTCGTCAATCCCGCCGCCAGCTCTGGCAGCCAGGACTACACCATCGCCAATGTCCTTCTGCTACCGCTGTTCACCATGGTCGACGGCTTCAGACGCGGGGTACGCCGCCCGTGGCTGTATGTCGTCGCGAGTGTGTTCACCAGCTTCGCGTTCGCGTGGGCCTTCTATCTGGCGACGGCTGAGCGCCAGCGCCGCCTGGCCGGGTCCTACCAGTACGGCACTATGTGAGCCTCGCCCCAACCGTCTCGCCCGGCTAATCAACCGCCACCGCGTCGACGATGTTGAGCCGAGCCGCGCGAACAGCCGGGGGGATCGCGCCCAGTAGCGTCAGAACGAAAGCGCCGCAAGCGAATACGAACGCGAGCAGGCTCGGCCGGAATACCACATCGATGCTCAGCACGTTGGTCAGCGCGGACGCACTCAGGTACTGGTTCGCCGTACCGAATTCGCGCCGATCGCCGCACCGACGACACCGAGACCCGCGGCCTCGGCGAGAACGGTGCGCAAGACGAAGCGTCGCGACGAGCCCATCGCCCGCAGTACCCCCAGCTCGCGACGTCGCTCGAGCACCGACAACATCAGCGTGTTGAATAATGCGACGCTGGCGACGAGGACGACTATCCACGCCACGACGGTGATGAGTCTGCGTGCCCTGGGCCATGGATGCACCGACGGCCTTCGCCGCCTCCTGCCCCGGGTACACGTAGACGTCGGGGGGCAGTACGTCTCGGATCGCCGTGCGCACACCGGCGGGTCCGCTCCCGGCGCGAGCGTAACGGCGAGAATGGTTGACCCTGGCCGGTCGAACCATTGCCGGAGTTGTGGCAGGCTCATCGAGACGACGCCGCCGAGTAGCGAGAAGAACGGCACCACCTGCAGGACGCGAACCCGCCGCTCACCGGTCGGAGTGGGTAGCGTCAACTCGTCACCGGCCTCGAGCCTCATGGCGCGGGCGATGTCGCGGGAGACCACGACCCCATCACCGGCTTGAACCTGTTCCAGCACTTGCTGCATTCGTCGCACCCGATGGTGGCGCGACCGAGCCCGGTGCGAGTCCTTGAATCAACACGCGGGTCCCGCCGAGAGTCGCGTATGCCATCTGCCCCGGGACGACGCCCGCCACTCCCGGGGTCGACGCGATCACAGACTCGGTGTCCTGCGGCAGCAGTGGCGCGGTCGGAAACACGCCGGGACCGGAGGAACTGACGAAGAAGTCGACATCGCCGAGCGCGGCGAAGCTCGCGTCGGTCGAATCGATGGCGTTGGCGTTGGAGCCGGTGCTGTGCACGGTGAGCGACACCGCGATCATCACCGTCATCAACGTCGCCCACACTCGGCGCGGTGCGCGTTCGATCGTCGCGGCCGCCAACTCGCCCGGCGCACCCAAGGCTCGTGCGCACGCCGCCGCACACGCGACGATCGGTCTCGCGAAGGCGAAACACAGCGCGATCTGGCCGAGCACCATCAGCGCGACGCCCACCACCGAAGCACGCCCCAGATCGCGGGAGGCGACCACGATCGCCGTTGCGACGAAACCGACGCCCAAGACACCCGCCACCACCCGCGCCCGAAGCGCGACGGCGTCGGCGGTGGAGGTCCCGACGGGCGCCAGGGCCTCGACCGGCTCCACCTTGTACACCTGGCGGGCCGCCAGCGCCGCCGCCGCAACGCTCACGACGACGCATGCGGCCACGCCGACCGGAATCGCGTAGCCGGGCAGGATGTATTCGATTCGCGACTCGTATCCCTGCAACAACGCCGCGGGCAGAAGCGGCGATCGCCTGCCTGCCGACCAGCACGCCCAGCGCCGATCCCAGAATGCCGCCGACCAGCCCCACCAGTCCGGCTTCCACCAGCAGATCCCCGACGATCTGCGCGCTGCTTGGCACCCATCGCGCGAAGCATCGAGATCACCGGGCGCCGTTGCGTGATCGCCATGCTCATCGCATTGAAGATCAGGAATCCGGCGACCACGAGTGCGCTCGACGCCGCAGACAGCATCAGGGTGCGCATGATCGCCACGGGCCCACCGGATTGCGCGGACCGAAACGTCGGCTCGGCGACGACCGCTCGTCCAGCCACCGCGTCGGTGACGCCCGCCCGAACCTTGCGCGAGGTCGGCGCCGGGCGCTGCGACCACCAACACCGAATCGATCATGCCGACCCGATCCGTGAGACGTTGGATCAACGGCAGCGGTCCCACGATGAAGTTCGCGCCGTTGATCCGCTCTGCATCTGCACCGCCGATGACGGCCGCGACGGTGACCTTGCCGTTGCCCAAAGACAAGGAGTCGCCCTCGCGCGTAGCCCGTTCCGGATCCGACCGCGACCCTGCCCGGCTGCGTGACCAAGGGGCCGATCTGGTCTTGCACCGCTCGCTGCAGGTCGCTCAGCATGGCCCTGACGTTGTCGTCCACGCCGAGCAGCAGGACACGCTCGGAGGGCTTTCCGATGGACGTCCGCAGCATCGGGACCGCGGCAGCGACACCGGGAACATTCGCCACGCGGACCGCACCGTTTCCGGGAAGCCGGTGTCGGTGACACCGGACACCTCCAGACTGGCGTTGCCGCCGATACCGGCGACGAGACGGTCGGAGGAACCCGTGATGGACCCGGCGATGCCCAAGACCGCGACGAGCAGTGTCGCCGAGACCCCAACCACGACAAGGGACATCGAGGTCCGGCCGGGATGCGCCCGCAATTCACGCAGGTTGAACGCGCGCATGCGGTCCACAATCATCGTGGTTCCCGACCCGCCATCACATCCGAGCCGACGCGGCCGTCTGTCAGGGTGATCACCCGATCCGTCGACGATGCGGCGGTGAGATTGTGCGTCACCATCACCACGGAGCGGTCGTGCTGGTGCGCGATGTCGGTGAGCAGGGCCATGATTGCGGCGCCGGTCTTCGTGTCGAGATTGCCCGTCGGCTCGTCGGCGAGGAGCAGCGGCGGATCCATCATCAATGCCCGGGCAACGGCGACCCGCTGCATCTGCCCGCCGGACAACTCCGACGGTCGGTGCTCCGCTCGATCATCGAGGTCCACCAATTCGAGCAGGTCCAATGCACGGGACTTGACCTTCGACATCCGTGCACCGTCGAGCACCCTCGGCACCGCCACGTTCTCCCAAGCCGTCATCGTCGGCAGCAGGTTGAAGAATTGGAAGATGAAACCGACTCTGTGCCTTCGGAACTCGGACTGCTGTTCGTCGTTGAGCTCGCTGATCTCGTTGCCCTGGAATCGGATCGATCCGGAGTCCGGTCTGTCCAGCGCGCCGAGCAGATGGAGCAGCGTGCTCTTGCCCGCGCCCGACGGGCCGACGACTGACACGAACTCCCCTCCGGTCAACGTCACTGTGATGTCGTCGAGCGCTCGCACCGTCTGACCGCCGATGCGGTAGGTCTTGGTGACGTTCGTCAACGCCAACATCACGTGATCGTCTAGTTCGCCGATCATCCGAACCCAGGCGCAGCGGCGGAGTCCGCCTCAAGGTGCTCCGGCATCTGAGCCGGCGAGGTACTCGGCGAGGGATTCGATCGTCGGATAGTCGAACACCGCGGTGGCATTGATCGTGAACGCACTGCCGAATTGGCCGAGCAACCGGTTGCGAAGTTCGACCGCCATGAGCGAGTCCATGCCGAGTTCCAGGAAGCGACTGGCTGCGCGGCGGCGGCTGTGCGAGGCCCAGAATCTGCTGCAACTCACGCTGAAGATGCTCGGTGACGAAGCCGCCGCGCTGCGCCTCGGGCACGTCGTGCAGCTGCTTGAGCAACGCACTGTCGCCGGGCGTCGCCGAGCCGGACATCGGCAAAACGTGATCGAGGATCGGCGGGCGGGCGGCGCCCAGCAGCTTCGCCAACCGTTGCCAGTTCGCTTTGATCGCGATCGCCTGCCCGATTCCGTGCGCGACGACCTCGCCGAGCGCGTTCAGTGCGGCGCCGGGTTCCAGCGGAATCAGGCCGCGGGCGCCGAGATTGGCGCGTGCGGCGTCGGAACTGGCCATGCCACCGTTCGCCCATGGGCCCCAGTTGACGCTAGTCGCGGGCAGGCCCTGCGCCTTGCGGTGGGAGACGAGCCCGTCGAGCATCGCGTTGGCGGTGGCGTAGTTGGCCTGGCCGGGCGCTCCGAGCACGCTGGTGCCGGACGAGTACACGATGAAGAACTCGAGATCGTCGTTCTTGGTCAACCGATGCAGATGCCAGGCGCCGAAGGACTTTGGGGCCAGCGTCGTGCGGAACCGTTCCAGGCTCTGCTGTGGTAGCAGGGCATCGTCGATCACACCCGCCAGGTGTGCGACACCCGCAAGTGGCGGCAGCTCCGCCCGCATGCGCGGCCAGCAGCCCGCAGACCTGAGCCTCGTCGGCGACGTCGGCTGCGAAAGTGTGGATCCGGCAGTGGTAGCGCTCCGTCATCTCGTCGATCGCCTGTTGTGCGGCGGGATCGGGGGGCCGCCGGCTGGCCAAGACGATGTCGCCGGCGCCGAGCTGCGCCAGATACGCCGCCGTGTGCAGGCCGAGCGCGCCGAGGCCGCCGGTGATCAGGTAGCTCCGATCCTCTCGCGGCTGTAGCGGACTCGGCATCTGAAGCACGATCTTGCCGACATGCCGAGCCTGCTGCATGCGGCGGAATGCCGTCTTCGCCTCCGCCAGCGGATAAATCTCGACGGGCAGCGGCACTATCTCGCCATGCCAACCCATTCGACACGACGGCCATCAGGTCGCAGATCCGCTCGGGTTCCGTCGCCATCAGAACGTCGAGCGCCAGGATCTCGTAGTCGATGTCGGGACGGGCCTGCCGCCATCTGCTCCGGAGTCCAGATGTCGCGCTTGGCGATCTCGACGAACCGACCGTTCGGTGCGGTCGCCCGCACGGTGGCCGCCACGAATCCCTCGCTGGTGAGGCTGTTGAGCACCACGTCGACGCCCACACCCCCGGTGTCGGCGAGGATCTGATCGGCGAAATCGGTACTGCGCGAGTCGTAGACGTGCTCGACACCCATCTTGCGCAGCGTCGCGCGTTTGTAGGTGCTGGCGGTCGCGAAGACGACCGCGCCGCGTTGCCGGGCCAGTTGGATCGCGGCCAGGCCGACACCACCGCTGGCGGCATGGATTAGCACCCTGTCGCCGGGCCGCAGCTTCGCCCAGTCGAACGCCAGTAGCGCGGTGAGTACCGCGGTGGGTGTGCTCGCCGCCGCTATCGCGCCGATCCGCTCGGGTACCAGCGCCAGCAGCGGGACGGGCACATTGACCCGGCTTGCCATCGAGCCTGGCATCACGCCGAAGACCCGTTGTCCGAGTTCGAATTCGGTGACGCCCGGGCCCATCTCTGCGACAATGCCCGAGAGGTCGCCGCCGACCGGCCCAGGGTCGCCCGGGTAGAGGCCGAGCACATTGAGCACATCCCGGAAGTTGACGCCGGCGGCCTCTACGCGGACCTGCACGTGGCCTGCGGCCGGCGGCGGCACCGCCATCTCGGTCAGACGCAGGTTGTCGATCGCGCCGCGTTCGGTGGGCGCCAGGACATAATCGGATGCGCGGGGTACTGCGAGGTAACCGCTTCGCGCCCACGTCAGTACCCGCGGCACCAGGAACTTTCCTTGTCGCAGTGCGATTTCGGGTTCGTCGCCAGGTGTGCCAAGCAGGCTCGCCAACAAGTGCACGGCGTCGTCGGATCCGTCGTGGTCGACCAGCCTGCACCGCAGGATCGGTTCCTCGGCGATGACGGTGCGGCCCAGCCCCAAGAGCGCTGCCTGGACCGGGTCGACCGGCTCGCCGGCTTCGGTCGCCATGGCCCGTTCGGTGATGATCCACAGTCCGTCGGCGAGATTGATGCCCTCCTGCGCCAGCAAGGCGTGGACGGCGCCGAGCACTTGCCGATCTCGCGCTCCAGCCGAGCAGCGAATTCAGCGCTCGACTCTTCGTGCCGGCGGCCCGGTGGCGCGCAGGACGATGCCTGAGACCGGCGCGCCGCCTCTGAGGCCTGGGCGAATAGTTGCTCCCAGTGCTCGGGATCGGAGATCGCGTCGACCCCAACGGAATCCGGCAGTTCGGCCGCCAGCTCGTCGAACCCTGCCACCAGCCAGCTGCCGTTCATGTTCTCGGCGCCGCCCGAGGCCGGCGGCGGGGTCTCGCGCCAGCCGACACTGTACAACAGCCGGGTCGCGTCGCCGCCGAGACTGCGCAACAACGCCTCTCGCGGCGCGCGTTTGACCGTGAACTCACGAATTCCGCCCAGGTTGCGGCCATCCCGATCCACGAAATCGAGGTCGAAGACCTGCACCTCGCTGTCGAGCCGCCTGGTCTGCCACCGCGCACGGCAATAGAACCGCCGGGGCATCCGTTCGCGCAAGCACGACCTGCCCATACCGCAACGGCAAGAACAGATCCGAGTCGATGCGGCTCTGTCGGCAACCGCAAAAAGCGCGGCGCCGGCGATGCCGGTGCAGAGGTCGAGCAGCACCGGATGGACCGGCTCGCGGCCGACGTGTTCGGCCAGCTCGTCGCCGACAGTGATGTCGCCGACCGCCTCCTTGTCGCCGACCCACAGCGATTTCAGCGATGAGCGCCACACGGGCCCCAGCGCCAGTTCGTTGTCGGCGAAGGCATCGAACAGCTGTTGCGGCCGCGCGCGGGTCAACCGCTCGAGCGCGGCATCGATGGAATCCGCGGGATCGGGTGCCGAATCGTCCTCGACACCGGTGCGGACCGTGCCTCCGGCATTCAACGACCAGTCCGACTCCCGATCACCGTACGGACGGCTGGACACCTGGAAGGTCCACCCGCTCGCCGTCGTCGGCCGGATGCAGGGTCAGCTGCACCTCACGGGAGTCCTTGTCGCCCAGCAGGATCGGCTCGTAGAAGAACACCTCCTGAACCTGTGCGGGCGGTTCCACCGCGGCAAGCACCATGGCCGCGTAGGTGGCGCCCGGGACGACGACGGTGCCGTAGATGACGTGATCGGCCAGCCAGGGCTGCGACTTGACGGCTAGCCGGCTGGTGTAGACGATGTCACCGGATGCGAGATCCATTGCCGCGCCGAGAATTCCGGATACCGCGAGCGCCGTCGGAACGGATGCCGGAAGTCTTGGGCCAGTAAGGAACGGTGCTGGAACGGGTAGGTGGGCAGTTCGAGTCTGCGGCGTGGCCGACGGTGTAGCGCGGCGAAGTCGGGCCGATGCCCGGCGACATACGCCGCGGCCACGGCTTCGGTGATCTGACGCCGGGCATCAATGCCCTTGCGCGCCGACGCGATAGCCCGCGGCGGGGCCGAGTATTCCGGCCAGACCTGCAGTGCGGCGGCGGTCAGAATCGGTTGCGGGCCGATCTCCATCATCACCGAGCAGCCCAGCTGGGCCACGGTGCGCACGCTTTCGGCGAACTGCACCGGCTGGCGGGCATGCCGCCGCCAGTACTGTGCGTTCAGCGGGGTCGCTGCCGTCAGCACCGTGCCGGTGCGGTTGCAGACCAGCGGCCGAGTCGGGACGGCGAATTCGAACTGCGCTGCGTACGATTCGAATTCGGCGAGCGCCGGTTCCAGCAGCTCGGAGTGGAAGGCGTGACTGGTGTCCAGCCAGGAGCAGCGGATGCCGTCGTCGCTGCACGTCGCGACTATCTGCTCCAGATCCGTCGGCTGGACCCGACAGCACCGTGTTGGGGCCGTTGTAGGCGGCCACCGAAACCTGCGGGAATTCATCGGCGACGTCCTCCACGTGTTCGGCGTCAGCGAACACCGCGACCATTCGGCCGCCCTCGGGCAGATTGCCGAACAGCCGCCCGCGTTCGGCCACCAACCGTGCCCCGTCCTCGAGGCTGAACACCCCGGCCACACACGCCGCCGCGTACTGGCCCACGCTGTGCCCGAGCACCACGTCGGGCTCGATGCCCCACGACTGCCACAGCCGGGCCAGGCCCATCTCGACGGCGAACAGCGCCGGCTGGGCAAAAGACGTGTGCCGCAACGTTTCTCCGTCGTCCCCGTCGGTGCCGAACAGCACCTCCAGCAGCGGATGCGGCAGCATCCCGTCGACCGCTTCCGCGCATCGTGTCACGGTGTCGGTGAATACCGGCTCGGCGTCGAACAATTCGCGCGTCATCCCCGGGTACTGGCTCCCCTGCCCGGTGAACAGCCATGCCGTCTTCGGCGGGTCACCGCATACGCCACGTACCGCACCCGGTCCCAGCCGGTTCTCGGCCAATCCGGCCAGTAGTTCGCGCGCACCCTCGACCGAATCCACCACAAGCGCGGCCCGGTGCTCGAAATGCGAGCGTCCGGCCCCGGCGGTGAAGCACACGTCGGCGATGTCGACGTCCGGGTGCGCGTCCAGCCAGTCCCCGTATCGCTGCGCCAACGCGACCAGCGCCTGCGGCGACCGCGCCGGACAGCGGCAGCACGCTGACTGGTTCAGCGTCGATCGGCGCGGTCGGATCTCCTGCCGCTACAGCCGGTTGCGGTGGCGCCTCCTCGATCAGGACGTGTGCGTTCGTGCCGGAGAACCCGAAGGAACTTACTCCGGCGCGCCTCGGCCTGCCGTTGGCCTGCCACGGGGTCGCCTTGTCGACGACCCGCACCGGCAGGCGAGTCCCACGGAATGTGTGGCGACGGGTTCTCGAAGTGCAGGTTCTGCGGCAGTACTTCGTGCTGCAGCGACAGCACGACCTTGATCAGGCCGGCGACCCCCGCCGCCGACTCGAGGTGCCCGATGTTGGTCTTCACCGATCCGATCAGCAGCGGCCGGCTCGCGGTCACGCTCGGCGCCGTAGACGGCCGCGGCGGCCTGGACCTCGATCGGGTCACCCAGCGCGGTGCCCGTCCCGTGCGCCTCCAGGTAATCGACGTCGCGGCCGGCCAGCCCGGCACGAGCCAGCGCTGCGGCGATAACCCGTTGCTGCGCACCGCCATTCGGCACCGTCAAACCGCTGGAAGCGCCGTCCTGATTGACCGCGCTGCCCCGGATGACCGCCTGGATCCGGTCGCCGTCGCGCACCGCATCGCTGAGCCGCTTGAGCACCAGCATCCCGCATCCTTCACTGCGCACATAGCCGTCGGCGGCGGCATCGAAGGTCTTGCATCGGCCGTCGGGGGAGAGCATCCTGGCGCGCGAGGCCGCGATGGTGATCGCCGGGCTGAAAAAAACGTTCACCCCACCGGCCAGCGCCAAATCGCAGTCACCGGAGTGCAACGCCTGGCACGCCTGATGGACGGCCACCAGCGACGAACTGCACGCGGTATCCACCGCCACCGCCGGTCCTTCCAGTCCGAGCGCGAACGCAACCCGACCCGCGATGACGTTGAGTCGCATTGCCGGTGACGAACTGGGCTTCGATGGTCTCGACGGAGCTGGTGGACAGCACATGCGAATACTCGTTGGCGCCCACGCCCACGTACACGCCACTTCTGCTGCCGCGCAACGCCGCAGGCGAATACCCGGCACGCTCCAGACCCTCCCACGCGGTTTCGAGCATCAGCCGCTGCTGCGGATCCATCCACACGGCCTCGCGCGGGGAAATGCCGAAGAATTCCGGATCGAATCCGTCGATCCCGTCGAGGAATCCGCCGTAGCGGGTGTAGATCTTGCCCGGTGCGTCTGGATCCGGGTCGTAGTACTCGTCGACGTCGAAGCGGTCGTCCGGGATCTCCCGGATCGCGTCGACGCCGCCGGACAGCACCTCCCAGAAAGCGTCGGGATCGGGCGCGCCCGGAAAACGGCAGGCCACCCCGACGATCGCGATCGGCTCATCCGTGCGCACCGTCGTTACCGAATCCGGCTGGGCCGGTGCCTGTTCGCTGAGGCCGAGGACGTCGCCGAGCAGGTAGTCCGCCAGCGTCGGCCAGACGTGGATAGTCCATCGCGAGGGTCACCGGCAGCTGCCTGCCGACTGCCTGTTCGAGCCGGCGCTGCAGTTCGACGGCCATCAGCGAATCCATGCCGAGATCGAAGAATCCGGCCTCGTCGCGGATGTCCTGCGCATCGATCCGCGTCACCTCCGCTACGGCGTTGCGCAGGTAGTCCAGGACGAGTTGCTTGCGCTGCTGGACCGGAGCGGCCTTGAGCTCGCTCGATCAACTGTGTGGTCCCAGACGATGTCGGTACCGCCGCCGACTCGGGCACCTCACGCTCGAACTGCGCCAGGAACGACCGCTTCCGCCGCAACTGGTAGAACGGCAGGAAGCGGGGCCAGTCGATCCGGGCCACCATCCCGTGTGGCTGCCGATGCGCGCCATGAGCTCGGCCATCCCCGCCAGTGCGTCAGCGGGCGACAATCGTCCGGACCCCGATCACCGATCCAGTTGCGCCCGGGTGTCCTCGTCGGCCATGCCCGTCGACCAGAGACCGAAGTTGACGCTGATCCCAGGGACACCCCGCTCACGCAGCCGCCAGGCCAACCCGTCGAGGAAGGCGTTGGCCGCGCCGTAGGCGGTCTGGCCCGCAGCTGCCCCATACCGCGGCGATCGAGGAGGTGCAACAGGAAGAAGTCCAATTGCATGTCCGCGGTAGCTTCACTCAAATACCAAGCACCCCAGACCTTTCCCGGCGAACACTCGATCTACTTCGGCGTCGTCCATGGTGCGCAGCGGGGTGGTACCGATCTCGCCTGCGGCGTGCACGATGCCCGCCAGCGGCGGTAGTTCGGTCCGCACGGTGGCCAAGCACGCGAGCGACGTCGTGCGGATCGGCAACGTCGGCCGCGATGACCCGGAATTCGCAGCCGTACTGATCGCGTACCGCATCGATGCGCTGTTGCGCGGCATCGCTCGGGCGACCGCCGTCCGGTCAGCACCAGATGCCCGGCGCCGTGCGCGGCCAGATACTCGGCGATGTTCCAGTCCGACCGCACCCAGCCCGCCGGTCACCAGATATGTTGCGTCACCACGTAGTTCCAGCGGTGTTGCGGTCGGCTGGCCTGCGCGCCGGGACAGCCGGGCAAAGTAGACCGCCTGATCCCGCAGCGCGATCTGGTCTTCGCTCGCGCGGTGCTGCCAGCATGTGGTCGATCAACCGGACCACTCGTCGGCGCCGCCCGCGGACAGATCCGCCAGCCCGCCCCACAGTTGTGGATGTTCCAGAAGGCAGCGTGCGACCGAACCCCCACAGGCAGGACTGCACCGGTGACACGGTGTCCGCGCTGGTAACCCGTTGTGCGCCGCGGGTTACCAGCCAGATCGGGGTGCGTCGAGCTCGGCTGGCGACCGCGGCGCGGAAGAGCCGCCGCGTTCCGCCCAGGACTCGGTGCTGCATCCGCTCCAGCGACTGCGTCGATGGCGCACCGTCCGGGTCGAGGGCCGCGAGATGCAGGATGCGCAGCGTCGGTTCGCTCTGCTGCGGCGGCGCGCAACGCGGCTTCGAGCCGTTCCTCGTCCGCGTCGGACACCGGCAGCCCGAGGATCCGGTGCCGGTGCCCGCGTGCGGTCAGCGCGTCGGCTAGTGGCTGAACGGCGTCGGCATCATCGCCAATCAGAAGCCAGGCAGATCCCTCGCCGGCGTCCGCAGCCCGAGACCCTGGCAGTGGATTTCTCCCAGCGAATCTCGTAGCGGGCGTCCGCGATGGACTGGGCGCTGCGCTGTTGGTTGTGTTGGGCGGCAAGCTGTTTCAGCACGCCGACGGTCTGGTCGATTGCCGTCCGGACCGCCGAGCAACGCGGCGAGTTCCTCGATCCGGCCCTCCTCCAGAAGCCGGACCGTCTTCGGTGCGCATGGCGTCGGCTGGGCGGGCTGGACCCGGCTTCTCACGGAACCAGTACTCGCGATGCTGGAACGGATAGGTGGGCAGGTCGACCTTGCGCGCCGCGTCTCTGCTGGCGTGCGGCGAAGTCGGGGCGGTGGCCGGCGATGTAGGCCTGGGCGAAGGCCTCGCTGATCTGGCGCTGGTCGGCACCACTGCGGCGCAGTGACGCGATCGCCTGCGGTGCGGTCGCCGGTGTCGGGCCATGCTCGCAGGGCCGCGGCGGTGAGCACCGGTTGCGGGCCGACCTCCAGCAGCAGCGTGCAGCCGAGCTCGGCAAGCGTGCGCACACTTTTGGCGAATTCGACGGGCTGCCGCGCATGGCGGCGCCAATAGTTGGCGTCCAGTTTCACGTTCCTGCCGACGGCCGCGCCGGTGCGGTTGCACACCAATGTCCGCTGTGGCGAGCCGAACTCGAACCCGCTCGCGTACGACTCGAATTCGTCGAGGATCGGATCGAGCAGCGCCGAATGGAAGGCGTGGCTGGTGTCCAGCCATTCGCACCGGACATCGTCGGCCGTCAAGCTCGGCCACCGCCCGTTCCAGATCCTCTGCGCGGGCCCGACAGCACGGTGTTGGCGCCGTTGTAGGCGGCCACGGACAGACGCGGGAACTCGTCGGTGAAGCTCTCGACCCGCTCGGCGGCGGCGAACGCCGCGACCATCCGACCGCCCGCGGGCAGACTGCCGAACAGGCGGCCGCGCTCGGCGAGCAACAACGCTCCGTCCTCGAGACCGAACACACCCGCGACGCAGGCCGCCGAATACTGGCCGACGCTGTGGCCCAGCACCACATCGGGTTCGATGCCCCACGACTGCCAGAGCCGGGCCAGGCCCATCTCCACCGCGAACAACGCGGGCTGGGCGTAGGACGTGTGCCGCAAGGTGTCTTCGCTATCCGGCGCCGAAAATGACGTCCAGCAACGGTTTTTCGAGCACGTCGGCGACTGCCGCCGCGCACCGGGTCACCGTCTCGGCGAACACCGGTTCGGTGTCGAACAACTCGCGGGCCATGCCGACGAACTGGCTGCCCTGACCCGGGAACAGCCACGCCGTCTTCGGCGGGTCAGCACATTCGCCCCGTACCAAACCTGGTGCCGGGCGATCGTCGGCGAGCGCACCGAGTAACTCACTGCGCGGATGCCGTCGAATTCACCACCAACGCGGCGCGGTGCTCGAAGTGGGATCGCCCCACCCCGGCGGTGAAGCACACATCCGACAAGGTCGGCGTCCGGATGCGCCGTCAACCAGTTGCGGTATCGGTGAGCCAGTCTGCACCAATGCAGCCGGGCGTGCGTGCCGACAGGGGCAACACGCTGAAGCGTCCGTCTTCGGGCTGCTCGACCGGTGCCGCGGTGCCGGCCCACCTGCCCGCGGTGCTTCCTCGACGATGACGTGCGCGTTGGTCCCGGAGAATCCGAACGAACTGATCCCGGCGATGCGCGGCCGACCGTCGCGTTCCCAGGGGATGGCCTCGTCCACGACCCGCACCGGAAGCCGGTCCCACGGAATGTGCGGCGACGGATTCCGAAAGTGCAAGTGCTTGCGGCAATACCTCGTGCTCGAGCGACAGGATGACCTTGATCAGACCCGCGATCCCGGCGGCCGCTTCCAGATGCCCGATATTCGTCTTCACCGACCCGATCAGCAGCGGTCGGCCGGCATCGCGCCCGGCGCCGAATGCCGCACCCGCGGCCTGGACTTCGATCGGATCGCCCAGCGATGTCCCGGTCCCGTGCGCCTCCAGGTAATCGACGTCGCCGGCTGCGACACCGGCGCGCTGCAGCGCCTCGGCGATAACCCGCTGCTGAGCGATGCCGTTCGGCACCGTCAATCCACCCGATGCGCCGTCCTGGTTGACCGCGCTGCCCCGGATCACGGCCCGAATCCGGTCACCGTCGCGGATCGCGTCGTCGAGCCGTTTCACGACGACGACGCCGCAGCCCTCGCCACGCACATAGCCATCCGCGGCCGCGTCGAATGTCTTGCATCGGCCGTCCGGAGCCAGCATCCGCGCCCGTGAAAAGCTGATCATCGTCGCCGGGCTGATCAGGAGGTTCACGCCGCCGGCCAGCGCGACGTCACACTCGCCCGAAGCGCAGCGCCTGGCACGCCTGATGGACCGCCACCAATGACGAGCTGCACGCCGTGTCGACCGTGACGGCCGGGACCCAGCAGCCCCAGCCGATAACTGATCCGGCCTGCTCGCTGCGGCGGCCGACGTCCCGATGCCAGATAGGCCTCGATGTCCTCGTGGCTCAGCGCCTTCGTCAGCAGACATCAGGTAGTCATGTGTGGACAGACCCATGAACACACCGGTCCTGGTGCCCGCCAAGGCCGACGGCGCGGTCCCGGAATGCTCCACCGCCCGCCACGCCGTCTCCAGCAACAGCCGATGCTGCGGGTCCATGAATATGGCCTCACGCGTCGACACCCCGAAAAACGGTGCGTCGAAACCCGCCTACGTCCTCGATGAATCCGGCGCGGCGGGTCACCATCTTTCCCGGCGCCGCCGGGTCGGGGTCGAAGAACTCCTCGACATCCCACCGGTCGCCGGGCATCTCCGACACCGCGTCCCGCCCTTGCCGCAACACATCCCAGAACTCGTCCACATCGGCGGCACCCGGAAAGCGCACCGCGTAGCCGACTATCGCAAAGCCGTTAGCCTCGATGGCCGGCGTAGCCTGCTCCTCAATATCAGTCATGTCCGCCGCCCAGAATCTTGTTGAGCTTCCGCATTCTCATAGCAAGCCGCCAATCACCGTTGACACTCAGCCTTCCCTTGAAGAACAGCGAGCGTGGGCCCGTACGCCCCTCGATCAAATCGATGAAATCGCCTGCCGCCGTGGTGATGGTGCATTGCGCCGGACCGTCACCGTCGATTACCCGCGGGTTGTCGGCCAGGTCGATGATGAATGTTCGTCCGCCATCGCCTTCCAACACAAATTTGTAGATTCCACCGAACTTGCGTGCCTGGTCGGGGTCCTCGTCGATCATGTTCGATGCCCGCTGCATCAGATCTTCGACAGTCGTCATGGGGTGGCGCCTTTCTGCGATTCGGATGTCAGCCGTCGAGCCGCGCGAGAGCGGCCGCGTCCGGTGTCGGGAATTTGGTGAGCGGGCCATCCGCCTCGATCGCCGCGAGTTCGCGCGCATAGAGCCTGCGCAGCAAGATGATGGCCGCGTCCGAGCTGCCGAGCCGGTTCTGCGACCGATCGGGCAGTACGCCCTGGCCGAGCAGGACGATACCGTCCTCGATCAGCACCTGGTCTGGTCGTTCTTCGATGTCCTCCCACCGTTCCCGGCCACTGATCACCGCACGGACGATCTCGTCAACGGGCCTTAGCTGGGCCAGATACTTGCGGCCGTCACGCACCCCCGCCGCCACCCGGGCGCCGGCCTCGGGCGGCAGATGCGCGGCGATGAAAAGGAAGAACATCATGTGGTTCTCGTCGTCCACCGGCACGTTCCACAGGAAGCTTCTGAACCCCCGCAACACACCGGCTCCCGAGTTGAAATAGAGCGTGTTCGGCATCAGCAGCGCCAACCGCCGTACGTATCCGCTGGTGAATCGGCTGGACTGGGTGAGCCCGAATTCAGTTAGCTCAGCAGTCATTTCGGGGATCTCCCCGGCAATACCGTCGTCCTGGTAGATGCCGGTCTTGTGCACCCAATACTGATGGACGTCGTCGACGGTGTTCTCCAGATCGTGGAAGTAGTTCCACTTGCGCAGCTCGACGATGTGAAATCGGCCGTACTCTTCCAGTTCCGGCCACCGCGGCAGGTCCGGCACCGGCGATCCACCGAGGTACACCCAGATGAACCCGAAGTACTCTTCGACCGGGTAGCTCGCGATCTGCACCTTGGCCGCAAAGCTTTTCGGTTCGGCCGGCTGGTTGACGCACTGCCCGGACTCATCGTACTGCCAGCCGTGGTAGCGGCACCGCACACAGTCGCCTTCCACGATGCCGACCGACAGCAGCACGCCGCGATGCGCGCAGCGGCCCGCGATGATATGCGCGGCGCCGTCTTCGCCTCGGTATAGGGTGAGCTCCTCGTGCAGGACCTTCAGCGGAACCGCTCGGCCGGGTTCCAGGTCCTCCGCGGCGTAGACCGGCTGCCAGCGCTGCCGCAACAGATAGCCGGCCGGTCGGCCCGGACCGGTGTGCTCGAAGTCCGCGTTCTTCGCGCTGTCCATCTGTCTTCCTCGGCTCAGGCGCTCTCGACTTGCGACATGGTCAACACCGCAATGAAATTCGTCACGATTCGTTCAATCGATCGGGCTTCGAAAAGCGCCTCGTCGTAGGTCACCGTTCCGGTGATCTGTCCATCTCTGGTACTCATCGCGGCCGTCAACTCGCGGCGGGCGACGATCGATTCGGGCGCGACACGGGTCAGTGTGAATCCACCGACGGAGAACTCCCCGGGCACCGGGTCGTCCATCAGGAAAACGATCTCACCGATGCCGAGTGCGGACGGCCCGTGCTGTTCCGTAAGCGCCGCGTGCACGTGGTGCCAAGGCGCGTCCTGGTTCGACAGGGCACCGAGCACTGTGGTTTTGACCTCTCGGACAAGCGCAGGCAGGTCCTCCCCGTCATCGAGATCGATGCGCAGCGGGACGGTATTCATGAACGGCCCGACGATCAGCTGCGTCGCAGGATCGGTGCGCCTGGTCACCGGCGCACCGATCACCACAGTGCGGCGATCCGCGTAGCGGCCCAACGCCGCCGCGAAGGCCGCGAGCAGCACTGAGTACAACGACGCCTGCTCGCGCACGGCCAGCGCCCGTGCCGCCGCGGCCTCCGCCGGCGGGAACTCGAATGCGAACTGGCGTCCGCGTCGGTCCGGGCGATCGGCACGCGGGTGGTCGGTGGGTAAGGCGGGCGGCAGGTCGGCAGGTGCGAACTGACGGCGGAAGTAGTCGACGCGCCGTGCCAGCGCCTCACCGGTCAGCCACGACTGCTCCCAGACCGCGTAATCGGCATACTGCAACTCGCCATCCGGAAGCGGAAAGTCGTTGAATCCCAACGAACTTGCGACGAGTCCGCCGATCTCGCTCAACAGCAGCCGTATCGAATATCCATCGGCGAGGATGCGATGCACGCGCAGGCGCAGAATATGGTGGTCGTCGGAGACCCGCGTCACCTCGGCCCGAAATGGCGGCCGGGCGTCGAGGTCTCGCCATTCCTCTCCGTCCGACGTGATCCTCGCGTCGGGAACGACCTCCAGAATCGGCACGTCGGGCACGTACGAGTCGAGAATCACCTGCGACAGTGATGGTCCCGAGGATGTGCCGGAGGGCCGGAACGTGGTGCGCAACAGTTCGTGCCGCGCAGCGACACTCTGCACACCGCGCACGACTACTGCCCCATCGAGCGGCCCGGCGATGCGGATCGATACATCGATCCAGTGCGCGGCGGATCCGGGATCGTCGCATTCGGCCTGCCACATCAGTTCCTGGGCATGGGAAGCGGGCAGCTCCTGAGCACGTGACACCGGCCGCAGCGGCGGTGCCTCCGCCGCGTCGGAGCCGGTCTCCTCGATACGTCGGGCCAAGTCGGCCAGCGTCTGATCTTCGAAGAGCGCGTCCAACGGTAGCTCGATCCCGAGGTGCTGATGGATCCGCGAGCGCACCTGTGCCGCGAGGAGCGAATGCCCACCGAGCGCGAAGAAGTTGTCGCCCGCCCCGATCTGGTCAACCTCTAAGGTGCTGCGCCAGATACCCGCCAGGGCCTCTTCGACACTTCCACGGGGAGCGATGTATTCGACCTCCTGGTCGCGCGTGACCGCGACTTCCGGCAGTGCCGCCCGGTCGAGCTTTCCGTTGGGTGTCTGCGGCAGCCGCTCCAGGGCGAAGAATGCCGAAGGAACCATGTGCTCGGGCAGTTGCCGTCGCGCGTGGGCCCGCAGATCACTCACCGATACCGGCAACCCCTCGGGTGTGAAGTAGGCGACTAGCAGGCTTGCTTCACCGTTGGTGTTTTGGACGATGGTGACGGCCTCACGCACCCCGGGATGCTCGAGCAGCACCCTATCGATCTCGGCCGGCTCCACGCGCAGACCGCGGATCTTGACCTGCCGATCGGCGCGGTTGCGGAACTCGATGGTGCCGTCCCAGCCCAGCCGCACCACGTCGCCGCTGGCGTACAAGCGTTCATCGGGGTCCCACGGAGCGCATACGAACTTCTCGGCGGTGAGCTCCGGGTCGCCGTAGTACTCGCGCGCCAACGCGGCTCCGCTGATGAACATTTCGCCGGAGATACCCGGCGGAACGGGGCGCAACAGCTTGTCCAGGACGTACATGCACACGTTGCCGCGGGGGCGACCGATCGGCACGATGCTCTGATCACCCCCGTGCGCCTCACCGACTCGGTGCAAGCTGACAATCCCGGTGGTCTCGGTCTGGCCGTACATGTTGATACACGTGGTACCGCTACCCATCCGTTCACGCCACGTGCGCACCACGCCGGCACGCAGCGGCTCACTCGCGGTGAGCAACAGCCTTAGTCGATTCGGCGGTCGTGCGTCGCGCGCGTTGGATCGCGCCGCCACCGCGTCAACAAGTCCGCGGACCATCGTGGGGACGAGATCGGCGACGGTCACTGCGGATTCGCCGATTCGCCGCAGCAACTCCATCGGATCGCGACGCTCCTCGGTCGTGGCGATCACCACCTGCGCACCAACGGCGAACGGCACCAACATCTGCCGAACCGACGAGGAAAACGAGATCGACGCGGTCTCGAGGTAGACATCGTCGGCAGCAACACCGATCTCACGGGCGAGGGCATCGGCGTACTCCACGACGCTGCCATGGCTGACCGCCACCCCCTTTGGACTACCGGTCGACCCGGACGTGTACATGATGTAGGCGAGATCATCGGGTGCCGTGACGGTTTCGAGGCGATCCGCAGATTCCTGGCGAGCATCGGCACCGTCGACGTCGTCCTCGCCGATGAGCAATACCACCCCCGCATCGTTGAGCATGTCTTCGACCCGATCCTTCGGGTATGACGGATCGATCGGCACGTAGACGCCGCCCGCCTTGAGAATTCCGAGCATTCCGATCGCCATCGCTGCTGTCCGGCCTACACACAGCCCCACGGTGCTGCCGCCTTCGACACCTCGACTTCTCAGCTGCCTGGCGAGTCTGTTGCTGGCGGTATCGAGCTCTCGGTAGGTGAGCGAGCCGCTGTCCGCCGTCACCGCCACGGCATCCGGCACACGGTCCACGGTCATCTCGAAGAGTTCCGAAATCGACTTGGCCGCCGTGGTACGAGGTGACGGATCGATGCGGTAGTAGGACGACTCGGATTCGGTCAACAACGGAAGTTCGGACAGTCGCCGCCCGAGATCGGAAACCATCGCGTCGAGGACCAACCGGAAGTGGGCGATCAGCCGTTCGATGCGCACGGCGTCGAACAGTTCGGCCGCGTATTCCACATGCCCGGTCAGCAGATCGTTGTCGAAGAACGTGAACGTGAGATCGCGCTTTGCCGTCTGCGTGTCGATCTCGGTGACCTGAAGGCCGAGGCCGCTCAGTTCGGCGGCGCCGGAGGTGGGCTGCACGACGAGCTGCACACTGAACAGCGGGTTGCGGTTGGCGTCCCGGTCCGGAGCGGTCGCATTCACGATCAGATCGAACGGCACGTCCTGGTGCGCCAAGATCTCGACCATGCACTGCCGAATCCGAGTGAGCAACTCCGCGCCATCGGGTTCGCCGTCGAGTCGGATCCGCACCGGAAGCGCGTTGACGAACAGCCCGATCAAGTCTTCGGTTTCGATCCTGGTGCGGTTGGCGGTCAGGGTGCCGACCACGACGTCGTCCTGCCCCGAATAACGGGCCATTACAGTGGCGAATGCCGCGAGCAACGGTACCGACACCGTGACGTTCTCGGCGCGGCACAGACCGCGTAGTGCGGTGGCGCATTCGGACCCGAGCTCGAAATGCGTCCGTGCGCCCCGGAAGGTCGGCGTCTTCGGTCGGGGCCGGTCGGTGTCGAGCTCCAGCGGCAACGCGCCCGCGAGATCCTCCTTCCAAAATTCGAGATGTGCGTCGAAACTCGCTTCCCGCAATTGTTCTCGCTGCCACTGCGCGTAATCCGGGTACTGAATCGGTAATTCGGCGAGCGGAATCGGTTCCCCGCGCTCGAGTGCCTGATAGGTCAGCCCGAGATCACGCAGCAGCACCCGGAACGACCAGCCGTCAGTAACGATGTGATGCATCGTCAGCACCAACACATGGCGTTGTTCGCCGAGCCCCACCAACCGGGCCCGCAATAGCGGCCCCACCGCGATATCGAATGGGATCGCCGCTTCCCGCTGTGCGGCCGCGGCGACATCCGCCTCCGTTCCCACCTGCTCGAACTGCAGCTCGAACGGCTAGGGGCGCCCCGAGCACCGCCTGCGGAACACCCCGCACGCTACGGAATGTCGTGCGCAGCACCTCGTGCCTCGCCATCACCGCGTCGAGGCTCTGTTGCAGCACGTCGCGATCGACGGGACCCGGGATGTCGATCCGGGCGGCCACGTTGTAGGCGCTCGACGACGGCAATAGCTGGTGGAGGAACCACAACTGCTCCTGCGCATGCGAAAGGGGCAGTTCGCCGTCCCGGGCCACCCGGGGAATGGCGACCTGCCGCTTCCCTGATCGGACGAATTGTCGAGCAACACCCCGAGCAGCCCTTCGGCCAGCGCCGTCACGGTCGGGTGGGCGAAGAACAAGGAGGCGGGAACCTCGGTGCCCAGCGCCGCCTGCAGCCGGCGGCGCAGGTCCATCGCGGTCAGCGAATCCATGCCCAGAGAGATGAATTCGGCTCGGGGTCGATCTCGACGACGGGCGTGCGCAAGGCGTCGCCGAGCTCGGCGACGATGAGATCGGTGATGCGGTCCAACCGCTGCTCTGGCGGCTCCCTGAGGAGCCAATCGGCGGTTCGGGCCTCAACCGGCCGAGGGTCGGCGGCCTCTCCTGGCCGAGGTTCGGCCGGCCCGGGTCGCCCGGCCAGGATGCTCCTGCCCGCGCGCGGCTGTTCAGTTCGGGAGCGGTGTAGGCCGGGAACCAATAGGTGCGGTGTTGGAACGGATAGGTGGGTAGGTCGACCGGCGGTTCGGTCGAGCGCATCGGCCGGCGAAATCCAGCCGGTGCCCGGATATGTACGCGGCCGCGAGGGCCTCGGTCAGACAACGGGGGGCATCGGCATCGCGGCGCAGTGATGCGATCGTCTGCGGCGTGGGCGCGGTGTCGGGCCAGGTCTGCATCGCCGCCGCGGTGAGTATCGGTTGCGGGCCGAGCTCCATCAGCACCGCGCAGCCCAGGTCGGCGAGCGTGGTGACGCTGTCGGCGAATCGGACCGGCTGGCGTGCGTGCCTTCGCCAGTACTGTGCGTCGAGGCGGCTTCGACGTGTCAGCACCTCGCCGGTGCGATTGCAGACGAACGTCAACTGCGGCGGCGAGTATTCGACACCGCCTGCGTACGACTCAAACTCGTCGAGCACAGGGTCGAGCAGCGCGGAGTGGAAGGCATGACTGGTTTCCAGCCACTCGCAGCGGATCCCCGCATCCGAGAACGCGGCCGCCACGTGTTCGGCGTCTTCGCCGGCCCGGACAGCACCGTGCTGGCGCCGTTGTAGGCGGCGACCGACAACCGGGGGAACCAGCAGCGCACTCCTCGACCTTGTCGGCATCGGCGAAGACCGCAACCATGCGGCCGCCTGCGGGCAGCCGTCCGAAGAGGCGGCCGCGCTCCGCGATCAGCCGGGCGCCATCGTCGAGCTGAAGACACCGGCAACACACGCCGCCGCGTACTGGCCAACGCTGTGCCCCAGCACCACATCGGGCTCGATACCCCACGACTGCCACAACCGGGCCAGCGCCATCTCCACCGCGAACAGCGCGGGCTGGGCAAAGGTGGTGTCGCGCAATGCCTGTTCGCTGTCCGGTGCGGTGTCGAATATCACCTCCAGCAGGGGCCGCGGCAGCACGCCGTCGAGGACGTCGGCGCACCGAGCCACCGTCTCACGGAAGACGGGTTCGCTCTCGAACAAGGCCCGCGCCATTCCCGGGAACTGACTGCCCTGTCCCGGAAACAGCCATGCGGTCTTCGGCCGATCACCGGAGACCCCCCGCGTCAGGCCCGGAGCGGGACGGCCCTCGTGTAGCGCCCCCAGCAGACGTCGTGCTCGGGCGCGCGAATCCACCACCAACGCCGCGCGGTGTTCGAAGTGCGAGCGCCTGGCCCCGGCCGTCGCGCAGATGTCTGCAAGCGCCACATCCGGATTCGCGTCCATCCAGTCGCGATACCGCGCCGCCAACACTGCCAGGGCCTCCGGCGTGCGCGCCGAGAGTGGCAGGACCCGATACGCGCCGCGAGCCGGCTCAGCGGCGTCCATCCGCGGCGGAGTCGACGTCAGGTGCCTCCTGGACGACGACATGCGCATTGGTTCCAGAGAATCCGAACGAACTCACACCGGCGGTCCGCGGCCGCACGTTGCGTTGCCAGGGCGTGGCCTCATCGACCACTCGAACCGGCAAGCGATCCCAGGGGATGTACGGCGACGGGTCGGTGGAAGTGCAGATGCTTCGGCAGCACTTCGTGTTCGAGCGCGAGCGCGACCTTGATCAGGCCGGCGATGCCGGAGGCCGCCTCCAGATGACCGATGTTCGTCTTCACCGAGCCGATCAGCAACGGCCGGTCCGGGTCTCGTCCTTCGCCGAACACCGCACCAGCGGCCTGCACTTCGATCGGATCGCCCAGCGAGGTCCCCGTCCCGTGCGCCTCCAGATAGTCGACGTCGCCCGCGCTCGACACCTGCCCGGCGCAGCGCCGTCGCGATGACTTGCTGCTGCGCAACGCCGTTCGGTACCGTCAGACCACCGGACGCGCCGTCCTGATTGACGGCGCGTGCCCCGGATAACCGCCCGAATCGGATCGCCGTCGCGCATCGCGTCGGCGATGCGCTTGAGCACCACGACGCCGCAACCCTCGCCTCGCACATAGCCGTCGGCGGCTGCGTCGAACGTCTTGCACCGCCCATCGGGAGCCAACATCCGTGCTCGCGAGAAATTGATCATCGGGATCGGGGTCAGGATCACGTTCACTCCGCCGACCAGCGCCAGATCGCAGTCACCGGCGTCGAGCGCCTGGCAGGCCTGGTGTAGCGCCACCAACGACGAGCTGCAGGCCGTATCCACGATCACGGCCGGTCCCTGCAAGCCCAGCCGGAAACTGATTCGTCCCGCACCCGCCGCCGGGGAACAGCCGGTTCCCGAATAGAAGTCGATGTCCTCCAACCGGGACAGCCGGACGATCATGCCCGCGAATTCGTGCGTGGACAGCCCCATGAAGACACCGGTCTGGGTGCCCGCCAACGCCGAGGGCGCCATCCCCGCGTGCTCCACCGCGGACCACGTTGTCTCGAGCATCAGCCGGTGCTGCGGATCCATGAACATGGCCTCGCGCGCCGACACCCCGAAGAACGGCGCGTCGAAACCCGCGACATCATCGACGAATGCCGCCCGGCGGGCCACCATCTTTCCCGGCGCATCCGGATCGGGGTCGAAGAACTCGTCGGCATCCCACCGATCCGCCGGCACTACCGACACCGCGTCTCGGCCGTCCGCCATCAGCTCCCAGAATTCGCCCGCATCGGCGGCGCCAGGGAAACGAAGCGCGTAACCCAACATCGCAAAGCCCTGCGGATCAGTCACGACCGACCACCGTCCAGCATGCCGACGAGTTGCTGCAGGCCGCGCCCGGCGTCGTCGACCGAACGATCGACGTCGCGAGATTCATTGACGCCCAGCGGCTCGATCGGCACAGCGGCGCCAGCTTTTCTACAGTGCACATCGGCCGAACCGCCACAACGTGTCGGTTGAGCACCATCTTCGACCCCTTAGCGCGACCGGCGTTACAGACGGACGCGTCAATATTGTGCGACCTCGCTGGCGCCGCGCGCAGGTGTTCGGACACTTTGCTGTGCCGCGTTCCGTAAACGATCGGTTACGGCGTCGCCTCGCGACGACTACGTCGGGGTCCATGGCCTGGTGCCTTGTCGGCACCCACATCGGACCGGGCGGCAACGCCGAAGTTCATTCGGTGCCCGTCTCGATGGAGGGCAGCGGTGGTGAGGAACGCCCCTGTCCCGTTCCAATACAACTGGCCACCAGCAGATCCCACGATAATTGGCAAAGAAGGAACACGTGCACGTCCGTGCCGGTCTCCCTGGGAAACAACGTCAAGGTGGCGCGCGCTCGGCCGCGGCGGAACCCGAAGACACCAACCGACCCGCAATGAGGACGACCTCAGACCGGTAGTCGATACACTGTTGGTGCGGTCAAAGACAGCTGGCAGCAACATTTGCTCAGGCCAGCTAGATATAACTTCTCACCTGTGTGGCAGGTGCAGTGTGTGATTTCACGACATAGTTGACGTCTGTCTCGCGACACAGTTGACACCCCTGTTGTCGTGGGAGGTCAGCCATGTCGAAGGCGCAGCTCGTCATCACCGCAGTCGTGGTGGAAGGCCGCAGCAAAAGCGAAGTCGCCCGCGACGACGACGTGTCCCGCCAATGGGCATGAGCGCGTACACCGAGTACGCCGGGAGCGGCTTGCCATCGCGGCTGGCAGTCGCCACGCAGCGCCGCGCACACGTCGGCAATCTGCTCGGGGGTCAGCGGGTGCGGCTCGAATTTCTGCCGGTCCCCCGTTGCACGGTTCGGGGAAAAGTCGACCCGGTCAACCGGATTCGCCGCCAAGGCGTCGTGGCGCAGCGCGTAGCGAAACACCTGTCGCGCGACGTGCCAGGCGTGTTTGACGGTTTTCGGGTGCAGGTCTCCCCCACCCCGACGTTTGCCGTCGGTGGCTAACGCACCGATCAACTACTCGAGCTGTGCCGGGGTCACCGCAGCGATCGGTACGGGTCCGAGCTCCGGCATCACGTATCGGTCCAACAATCGGCCGTACTCGTCGAGCGTGCGCGCTTTGAGTTGGCCGCTGGCGACCTTCACCCGCTGCATCGCCAGCCAGTCGGCCGACCAGTCGGCGAGGCTTCGTTGACCCCGCTTGCGTTGTTCGGCCGGGTCGGTGGTGTGACTGTGCCGAAGCGCATTCAGCTCGGCCACACGTGCCTCAGCAGCGGCCTTCGTGGCGTGGGTTTCCTGACGCAACCGGCTCACCACGCGGCTCTTCGGTGCGGACTTTCGCGCGGTACACCACCGCGTAGGTCTTCACCGCCTTGCCGCGTGCGCGTTGCTTAGTTTCGTGACTGCGGATGTAAGCCATGGTCGCTGTCCTAGAGATTGTTCGGTGCTGTACGGGTTTTCGCTGATTTGCGCCTTGGGCCGGCAGTTGGTCTGCTGTCGTCGTCTTGCTCACCCAATACCCGGTACACCGTCGCATCGAGAAAGACCAGGAGCGTGGCCGCATTGTGGAGACCGGCTCGCCGCTGGTGTGCATACGCTGCGCCAACGCTGCCTTGGACGAATCGAGCGCCTTGAGGTCGGCCGGCGGCTCGCCCGCGTGCCCGGCGCCGCCACCGCCGCACTACTGAGCCGGCGCCCACGCAGCGGGCGTTCGGATTTCCTACCCAATGTTTCTCGGACGCCGCATTCCGCGCGAATCGCCGATTCGTGTCAACGGTCATGTGTCGATGTGTCCTCTTATCCGAAGGGCGCCGACTCATTGACATGTCGGCCCCGCCACCCAAGGTGCAGGTGACGGGCCAACTCAGGGACCATCAGACTTGGATGCGCCTTCGCTGCTGAGTCACTGTTACGCAGGCCGTTTCGTGACGGGGGCGGATTGCGTTGTGGCAGTGGACTTCGTGGTGTGCGCCGGTGGTCTTGTGCGGGCCAAGTCGAGGCTTTGGCCGGTCTTTTCTTGGGCAGCCTTCTTCAGCTCACCCACTACAGCTTCGATGCCGCGCGCGATTGATGAGACGTCGTCGACGTTGTCGGGGCAGGCGACGATGCCCACGGCGAAGGTACCGCCGTAGGACACGGCGGTGATGTTGAGGTTGGCGCCCTCGAATAGCGGGGCCATCGCGTGGATGCCGAGGACGCGGGCTCCGGCGCAGTAGATTTCGTCGGGTGGGCCCGAAACGTTGGAGGTAATCATGTGCGCCACGGGGGGATGGAATCGCGACAGTTTCAGGCCGGTGTACAGTCCCGCCACGAGCCCGATGACCACCGGTGGGACCAGATCGATGACGTCGGCGAGGTTGACGTGCGGCGCTGTTCGCCGTCGGTTCTTGATCCGCGATGTCTCGGCGTGAATGCTGGCCAGCTGCTCTGCCGGGTCGGCGAGATAGACCGGCAGTTTGACGACGGTCGGCGACCAACTATTAGACGCGTTGTCATCGACGCCGCGGGTCGAGATCGGCATCAAGGTGCGCAGCGGCTGATCGGGCACCGCGTCATGCGCGTCCAGCCATCGCCGCACCGCCGATGTTGCTGCGGTGAGGAATACATCGTTGACGGTGACGTCGAACACGTCCGTGATGGCGCGCAGATCATCCATCGCCACCGCGGCGAACGCGACGCTGCGCCGCGCGGTGATCGGGGCATTCAACAGGGTCCGCGGCGAGCTCTGGTCCACGTCGGACTTCGGAGCACCTGGCCGTTGCCCGCCGCCAGGGAGCAGTTGGCGGACCGATCCCAGCGCGGTTCCCACCACCGACTTCACCGCTTCGGGAGCGACCCTGGCCGCGATACGAACACCACCGGCGGTGTTGACGGCGACCTCGTCGATGATGTCGCGCACCACCGAGGCCACGCCGGGCATCCTGACAGGGGCCCGCTCCGGCGCCGCGGGGAACTCAGCGTCTTGATCGGTGGTCATCAGCCGGGGCAGCATCGCGGTCACCGCGCCCACACCATCGGTCATAGCGTGGGCGAACTTCAGCACGACGACCAGCCTGCCGTCGGTGAGACCCTGGACAACCCAGGCGTCCCACATCGGGCGATCACGGCCCAGAGGCTGCGCGTGCAGCTGGTCAACCAGCGCCGCCAGCTCACGCATGGTGCCCGGCTTCGACAGTCGCACAAGATGCAAATGGTCGTGGACGTTGAACGCCGGGTCCTCGACCCATAACGGCTGGCCCAGCCCAAAGGGCTTGGCTAGCAGACGCTGGCGGAAACCCTTTGTCGCCGCAGTACGCTCAGCCAGCACCCTCAGAACTACCTCAGCGGTCAACTCACCATGGGTTGCCGGGTCGCAGAACAACACAGCAAGCACGTGGGTGGGCATCACCGACGTTTCGCCGTGCAACGTGACACCGTCCAGACCGGTCAAACGCTTAATCATGTTGCTCCATATCACTATCCGAATATCATTATCCGAGCTGTTAGCTCAGGCTTGCTTGACGACTCTCGCTACGCGTTGGCCAGCACTCAGCAGACGACTGCATTTGTGATGTGTAAACTCGCTCGTCCCAAGGGAATTCAATGCTTGCCGGCCCGCTATCTCGTCATTACAGCGGCGGAGCCATAAAACCTAGACCGTAGACGTTCAGTGTCGGTCAATAACATTGATACTAGCACATCAAAGAAGACGTGATCGGGCGGTCTTGCCTCTGCGGTGTGGGGGTTCATTCCCCGCCGAAAGCCCGAAGAATCAAGTGAATTGGGCGCCGTCAATGACGGCGGCTACTCGCTGAACCCGCGCTGTTCGCCCCCGTGGGTATCAACCTCAGAAAAGTTGGCCCGAGCCGATACAGCGCTTTCCTCGCGGTGCCCATTGCATACAGCTAGAGTTTCGGCCCGGCGACATTCGAGATGACGAGGGGTGAATCAGTCCGGGTGGGGGCTAGGTTTGAGCAACCGATGTCACCAGCAGTCGGTGCCCGTTAATAGTCCCACGCGCACAGGCGCTTTCAGCTCTACTTGACTCCGTGCGAGATGCTCGAGCACGACAATGCCGACAGGCCGGCTAGCTCACCGACCTGCTGATCGGGCTGGCGTCTTGGGCGGTGGCCGCAGTGGACATTTCAGTCTCGGCGGCGCCTGAAGCGGGTGTGGTTCCGCGGTCTCGTCATCGCCATCGCCATCGCCTCCAACCTAGTCCAAGATCGGCGCCAAAGTTGTTGACACGGAAGTAAATCGAG
Organism: uncultured Actinomycetota bacterium; assembly: GCA_963775205.1. Taxonomy (GTDB): domain Bacteria; phylum Actinomycetota; class Actinomycetes; order Mycobacteriales; family Mycobacteriaceae; genus Mycobacterium. Next base: position 316,643 of record CAVZHV010000004.1, read on the forward strand.
CGTGTACTTGAGTTCTACAGATTAGAGGCCTTTCATGTCCGCCACCATCGAATCCCGCATGCTCACTCTCATCGAATCTGGCGCGATGGCCTCCCTCGGACTCGGCCTGCTGCTGGCGGGCAAGCGGCCCGCCGCAAGCCGCGCGGCCGACCGCCGGCGCACTGCCGCCCGTGTTCACGGTCAAACGACGTTCATCAATCGAGAACGCGACACCCGGCTCGAACACCAGAAGCGAGCCGATAGCGCCACGGGGGCGGCGAGTGCCGATTGAAAAAGGCAAAGCACGCCGAAACAGCCTTTAACTTCAATCGCTACTTATTACATCACCGGCCGATGGCCGCGGGCGGTCAAGAGTAGAAGACCACGTCGGTGGCGGCCGGACTCCGGCCTCACGCGCAGCTGAGAACTTCGGCGAGTCAACAAATGGCACCTCCGATGAGTGCGCCGCGAGGCCCAGCAGTTTCATCACCCGGCACGACCGGCGCCGCGCATGGGATCACACCGCCGTCCGCGCACGTGCACCTGACGAACCAAAGCCCACGGGCGTCTGACCGCTCTTGGCAACTCAGCACGGGTCCGCAGCGCCGTTCGCAGCCCGACTATCCGACCACCCGATCGCGTAGCAGGCGTAGCGCCGAACCCGAACTTGCGTTCCGAGGCGGTCTCCGGCGCGTCGTCACAGGTGGCCCTGAGCAACCAGTCGGGAAGCGCCAGTTTGTGGATCGTTCGCAGTGTCGAGAGATATTGATGCACAAGCGAACCGCTGGTGTACGGCAGATCGTACTTGTCGCACAGCGCCCGGACCTGCACGGCGATCTGCGCGTACCGGTTACTCGGCAGGTCGGGGAATAAATGGTGTTCGACCTGGTAGCACAGGTTGCCGCTCGCAAATGCCAGCAGCGGTCCGGCGTTGAAATTCGCGGCGCCCAGCATCTGTCGCAGATACCAGTCTGCTCGAGTTTCGTTGTCGAGTACATCGGCGGTGAACTTCTCTGCGCCGTCGGGGAAGTGTCCGCAGAAGATCACCATGTACGCCCAGATGTTGCGCAGCAGGTTGGCAGTCGCGTTCGCGGCCAAAGTTCTGCGCCAGCGAGATCCGCTCAGCGCCGGAAAGACCACATAGTCCTTGACGGCCTGCCGAACAACCTTCCGGATCAGGGCCCGTCTCTGGGTGGTCCTCGCGTCGGCCGTCGCCCCCTGAGTCCGCTCTAGATCGACATCGTGAAGGGCGATGCCCCACTCGAAAGTGGCTGCCAGAAAAAGGTTCTGAAGCGGCTGCAGCAGATACTGAGGGCGCCACCGCTGATCGCGCGTCACCCTCATCACGCCGAAACCGAGATCGTCGTCCATGCCCAGCACATTGCTGAACACGTGGTGGCGATAGTTGTGTGCATACCTCCATTGCGACGAGAGTGCGACCATGTCCCACTCCCATGTGCTCGAGTGGATTTCGGGATCGTTCATCCAATCCCATTGACCATGGCTCACATTGTGGCCGATCTCCATGTTCTCGACGCTCTTCGCAAAGGCCAGCGCCGCGGTCCCCATCAGCCAGCCGGCCCGTGACCGGCTCGCGCCGATGAGCAGACGCGCCACCATATCGAGCGTCCGCTGGAACTTGATGGTGCGCTGGATGTAGGACGCGTCGCGTTCGCCGAGGGTGTCCTCGATGTCGCCTCGAATGACGTCCAATTCGTAGCCGAGCGCGTCGATGTCCGCGTCACTGAGATGGGCGTAGGCAGCGATATCTGTAATTGCCATGAGATGTCCTGGTCGATTCCGGCCGTGCAGGCGAGTGGTGGGGCTCTTGCGGGAACCCGAGATGAGCGGACGACCGGCCGAGATTGACAAAGACGACGGAGCGCGTCGGCGTACCCCCAGTGTACGTGCTGCCGACGTCGAGCGTCGGCGTCGCGTCTGAACGTAACTGAGGCCAACCGGAGTAAGGTGAGGGAATCGGGACCACCCAGGCCCCATCAACAAGGGGCCAGTGATGACTGACAAGTCTCCGCGGCACACGATGACCAAGAAGTCCGGCAAGTCCCTCAAGGAGAAGCGCGCCGCCAAGCACGCCAAGCAGGCGGCCCGGGTGTCGTCGACTGAGGCATTACTTCATGGCAAGAAGCGTTGAGGCACAACCACTTTCGTTAGGCGTTCTCGCTCGCTCACGCAAGCCGAACGAGCGCAGACTGCCGATTCACCCGGGGCATTTCGCCAGGATCGACGATCGGGTCCGAGGTCGGATCTTCCTCGAGCGCGGGTACGGCGCGGAGTTCGGGGCGACCGATGACGCGCTGGCCGAACTCGTCGGTGGGGTCCGAACTCGGGAGCAGCTCATTGCCGACTGTGAGGTCATTCTGTTGCCCAAAATCCAGGCCGAGGATCTGTACGAGTTCACAGCAGGACAGGTCGTCTGGGGCTGGCCGCATTGTGTGCAGGATGCCGCGCTTACACAGGTCGCCATTGACCGGCGGCTGACGTTGATCGCCTTCGAGGCGATGAACCACTGGCAGGCCGACGGAGGCTTCGGGCTGCACGTCTTTCACAAGAACAACGAGCTCGCCGGGTACTGCTCGGTCCTGCACGCCATGCAACTGGCCGGCATCACCGGCAGCTACGGTCGGCGCCTGCGCGCCTCGGTCCTCGGATTCGGCGCGACCGCCCGCGGCGCGGTCACCGCGCTGAATGCGCACGGCGTTGACGATGTGCGCGTGCTGACCAATCGTGAGGTGGCCGCCGTCGCAGCGCCCATTCACTCCACCCAGATCGTTCAAATGGGGCACGACGACGGGGCGCCGCCCAACCAGACCTGGGCGGACACTCCGGACGCCGGTGTCATTCCGGTGGCCCGCCTTCTGGCCGACAACGATATCGTCGTCAACTGCGTTCTCCAGGACCCCGAGGACCCACTGGTCTTCGTGACCGAGGGTGACCTTTCGTCCTTCACACCAGGAAGCTTGATCGTCGACGTCTCCTGCGACGTGGGCATGGGATTCAGCTGGGCGCGCCCGACCTCGTTCACCGAGCCGGTCATCCGATTGGCAAGTGGCGTGCGCTATTACGCCGTTGATCACAGCCCGTCCTACCTGTGGAACTCAGCGACCTGGGAGATCAGCGAGGCTCTGTTGCCGCACATCGAAACAGTCCTGGCCGGGTCGGCGGCGTGGAATTCGACCCCGACGATCGGCCGAGCCATCGAGATCCGCGACGGCGTCGTTCTCAACCCCGGCATCCTGTCGTTTCAGCACCGCGACGGCGTCTATCCGCACCTTGTCCGTGCTGACCTCCGCCCGGGATGACCCGCTCATCTCGGCCTGGTCGCGCCGAATCGAGCCGTCTGCGATCAATGCACCAACCGCCACTGTTGTTTATATACAATTGGCCGGCGAGGCATTGCTTTTTTCTCAACCTGCGCCTTTAAATCTTCGATAATTCTTTGGTCGTTGCGTGTTTCGCAATTTTCCCAATCGTAGTACTTGTCAACTTTTTCGTGTAACCGTTGTGCGGTCGGGTTACTGAAATACCACTTCCCCGTCGACTTAATTGTGATATTAGCCCCTGGGCCGATGTTAAACACCCATTGTTTCGGTTCTACGAGCCACTTAAAGCCTTCGCTTGTGACGCCCAAATTCCGACAAGCGCGGGCAATCTCGGGTGCCGCCTTATCAATCACATCCGCATACCTTCTGCATGACGCGATGCGTCGTCGTTGAAGCTCTGCAGTCTGGTCGGAAGCTGAGCGTTGTTTCGCTTCTTTCTCGTCATCCCACTGCACCGTGAAATCCTTTCTGGAATCGAGTCTCTTGTTACGAAGCCCATTGTCGCTGTCGTCAGGTTACGCCGCTTTAGCAATCCAGTACTTGAGTTCGAAGGGCTCGTGTGCGCCTTGTCCTAACTCTTTGGTCGCTTCCAGGCGCCATTTTGTCCCCATCTCCCCCTCCGGGTGTTCAGAGATTATTTGCCCCAGTTGTCTTTTCAGTTCGATGAGTTGGGTCTCGAGTTCCACCACGGCGTGTGCGACGACGCTGGTTGCCAGAGTTGCGCGGGCGGCTGGGCTGTCAGGGCCGGCGGTGGTCGAATTATCGATGTCCTCGAGTCGCCGGAGCATGCGCCGAGAAATATCTGCTTGCGGGAGCATGTCGTCAATACCGAAATCGTTGAATGCTTTGAATATTGGGGCGTTGAACGTCACTGCCGTCTGCTCCTAACCTGTACTTAGCGGCGGTGTGCAAGGCTGGCCGCTACATGGGGGGCACGTTGCACGGCCGTCGTCGGCGCCGCGGAGTTATCGCTGGGCTCCGCCTTCTGAATCCCAGCTCTCTTGCGCGGCAGCTGTCTGGATGGGGGTTTCCATGTCTGGCTCGCCGGCCATGAGAAGATCGCCGACACTCGAGGCGCTGCTCGGGGCCGCCGCGGCCATCATGGTGGCGTGTGCATGGTCGGGGTCGGTGTGGGGTGGGACCACCAGCAGGACGATCTTGTTTCGGTTTAGTCCGATTACTTCGATGGTGTTGACCGGCTGTCGGCGGTATCCAGCGAGTCGTACCACTTGTCCGTCAGTCAGCAGTTTCTTTTGGACCTTCGCCCATTCGGCGAGGTTGTATATCACCCGATCAATAGTGCCCAGTCGTACCGACAGCACTGCCAGCAGATGGGGAAGTTCAGTCACTAGGTCATTACTGTGCGGCGACCATGCTCCATCGACATAGCCGGTAGTGGGCGCCTTGGGCTTCAGGCGCAGGCGCGGTGTGTTCTCCGGCGGTGTGTGCTTCCGACCGGCGGCGGTTCGGTCCTGTCGTAGCGTCATGGCGAGAATCCTTTCTTGGCCTCGGTTCGTGCCAGGCTTCGGTCTTGTCTGTGATTTACGTACCGGTGCTCATCGCAGATGGCATCGTTGGCGGACACCCCAGCCCGCGGCTGCGACCTCCGATCTGGTGCCTGACCTCCAGTAAACGCCGTCCTTGACCGACATCCAGCGGCGACAACGGACCCGGTGTGCCCGCGCACGCGAAGCTCGCGAACGTTCGTTCCCCGAACGCGCCGGACAGCTCGCCGCGGACGTCTTCGATGAGCAGGCGTAGCAGCCGCTGTTTTTGGGTGTCGTCGAGGGTGTCGATTACGTGGATGCGGGCGGCGAAGTCGTGCACGGCGGCGGCGGAGCTGGTTGCGGCGGGTGCGATTCCTCCGTGAGCGGAGCTGGTGGTTCGCTTGTCGTGCAGCTCTTTTCGGCGTGAGGAACATGACCAGCCCGACACCCCCACCCGCATCGGTCGGTCCCAGATCCGGAAGGCGGCCCCCGTCAACGCTACTGTGACGGATCTGAATGGCACGTTAAATCGCCGCGAGCACGGCTTAATGCTGACTGAGAACCACGGTTTGTTGACCAACGCGATCCTGCCGGGAGCGCTGATCAGCGAAGGCGAGACAGTTCAGCTGCAATCGCTACCCACGTAGGCGCTTCACCTCTGGGGCCCATGTCACAGGCCGCCGCCGCGGCTACTGGGTAAGCGTTCGGCGGGGGCAAGTTGCCTTCAGGTGACTGACCAGCCAAACGACTCGGGCGGTTCCTCATGCCACATACTCGCGGTCTGGCAGATGCGTTCGGCGACAGCGTCAATGGACGCTCGGGCGCTATCGCCGGCATTGCCGCCGGCTTGTGGAATCGGGAAGATGAATCGGCCGCTCTTTCCCCATTGCCAGATCGCAGAGAAGTCTTCGCGGCTGAGGGGCCGAAAGATGACTTCGGTTCGTGCATCGTTGAACACGACTTCGAGCCACGCTGCGTACTCGACCCGGTCACCGGGCATCAGGCGCGGCTCATTGTTGACGTGGACCTCCCCTGCATCACCAAGCCTCGTGCGGAGGGCCTGTGCGAGCGGCCGCATCAGCTCCTGCTCAAATTCGTCTGCTTGGTCCTTTCTCATTCCCGCTCCTTCGTCAGCCGGTTGCACACGCATCTAGATCGTGTCACGTCCACCCCGGGCCCTCGGCAATCTGGAACTCCAACTTCGTCGGCGTGGGGATCTCGACTTCGAGCTCTGCGCCCACCTCTCGCTTCATAGCGCTGATGAGAACCCGAGCGTAGGTCAGCGACCAAGACCACGAGGTGCGCGGCCCTCGCGACCTTTGGGCAGCGACTCACCTTTTCCGGTTGCCCCACCCTCGGAATCCCATGCCGAGTGTGCCGCAACCATTTCCTCCCCTCTCGCCCTACGCCCGACACCTGCACGAAGTATGTCCCTGACGGTCAAGGGGCAACGGGCAGCCGCTGGGGACGGCCCGCCCATCTCGGCACGGTTGCTGATCACACGCGCTTTGGTGATATGCGTCATGTCTGTCTCGCTATCTGCCCGCGGAGGCGAGCTGTTGATTGGGCTTCGAAATTCGCGTCTACGTTGCGCGATCGGCGATCCCGGGCCGTGCGGAGCGGTCTGGGTGCCGGATCGTCGTGCTGAGCCGGCGGTTCTTCATGGGTTCGCGCGCCGACTTCTGGCGTTCGATCTGCCGAATCAGCTCGCGCTTCGCATCACACAGCGCGCGGGTGATGTCCGGGTTCTCGGCGACCGCTACCAGCGACGGAAGGCCGGGCAGGCTCGTACGCAATATGACGCGCTGCTCTTTGCCACCGCGGTCCAGCAGGGAGACGTCCACGTTCACATCACGCGCATCCCACTTGCCCAGGTGCGGCCCGAGCTTCGACAACGTCTCCACCACGAGTGGCCGCTCCTTCGCGACGAAACCCTTACCAACGTGGATCACGTTCTCGCGGAGAATATTTCGTCGTTTGCGGGCGAACTTTTCCTCGGCGAACTTTTCCATCATCTTGGTCGTCTCCTTTGGTTGAGGGGTGGGCACGCATGTGTCCTCAGTGTTTCCGCCGCGCATCGCGCCGCGCAGTGGTCAGAATCCGATTCTGGGGATGGAGCGAGAAACGCGTTTATTCCGATAGGAATTCGCATGGCCAGCACCCGCTGGCGGGTTCGGGGCTAGACCTCCAGTAAACGCCCTCGTAGAGGCGATGTCAACATCGTTGGCGCACAATGCGGTTCTACGGGTGGGGTCCTAGCGCACAGGAGCGGTAGCGCTGTTAACAACGCCGGGCGCGCGAGCGCTTGGTGGCTTGTGACGTCATCTCTGTGACGACCGAACGGCCTTGCCCGTGGGGGGACTTGTGAGCGGCGGCACCCAGGACATCGACCGATTCGACGATGCCATTCGCGATGTCGTTGACCGCGGGCACGTTGTCGGGGCACACGCACACGCTCAGATCCAACGCGTCGCGATGAGAGGTCAGCGCGATGTTCAACCCGCTGCCCTCTAGTAACGGCGCCACCCTTGCATACCGACGACCTTGGCCGCGGCACAGTACGCCGGCACCGGCTTACCCAGGATATAAACGACATTGCCGTGGCGGATCGGTGCAAGCCGTTGTCGCAGGCCTGATCGGGTGTAGAGCTGCATACCTACGTGGGCGACTGTCGGCGCGATCAGCGACGCGCTGGTGGCGAAATCGATTGTAGAATAAGTCTTTTCGGTGTTATGGCGCCGGATGGTGTTCAGTCTTTCGGTGGCGGTATGGAGGTTGGTGAGGACTTGCACGGGTATTGAGCTGCACTGGGAGGCGAATCCGCCCGACCGTCAACGGATTTCCTATTGTGGTGGGATCGGCGGCAGGCTGCTCGAGTGGCACTGCATCAGCAGTGGATCGTCGGGCACGGTGGCGTGGCGTTGCAGCCAGGCGCGCAAGGACAGTGTGCACGCGGCCAAGAAAGCGTTGGCGATGCTGCCCCCGAACGCATTGTTCCCTATCTTCAAGTCGGCCAGCGGAATCGAGGCGAAGGCCACCGCTCGCCGCTTGGTCAGCGGAGCATTGAACACGGTGTGTGGCACAGACTCATTTCATCGACGCGGCCGCTGCCGGCATCGGATCGGGCTCGCCCGCACCGCGCAGCCGATGGCGCACGGCCGACCCGTCCGAAGTCTTCACAAGGTCTACACGCTTGGGGCGGTCACAGATAACTGAAAGCCTCCGGAGATCGACGGAAGTCACCGGATGTCACCTAATAACCGCAGCCAGATCCTTGATTGAGCATCGTCTTCGGAACAACGCCGCAGGTTCGCGGTCATCTGGGCCGCGTTCTCTTAATCAGCGAGTCCGGGGTTCGAAACCCTGACGGCGCACCACCCAAAGGCCATGTTCAGGCAGGATTTTTGTGTTTCTGTGGCGCTTGGTGGCTAGGTGTGGCAGGTGGACGCGAAGGGCTTCAAGTGAACCGAGCTGCGGTGGATCGCCGGTCGTCGATCGCGAGCCAAGAGCCGAGCCGGGCACGAAGTTCGTGGCGAGCGCCCAGGCGCCAGCGGGCACGCTCATGCACAGGATCATCGCGGCACCGCTGCAAGAACATCAGTCAGTGACGGAAACGGACGACAAAGCGACGATGCCCGATCCGAACTACCGACATCCGAAGTGCTACGCCGATACACGCGGCGGATGTTCGCCGAGGATTTCCGGCGAGCACTCCATTTCGCACAGTTTGATAAAGCTGTACAGCTTCGATGATCCGGCTCATGATCAAGCGCGATACGGGATATGGCGTTCGCAATCTCGCCAGTCCGAAGAAGTTCGTTGCAAATATTCTCTGCGAGAAGCAGAACACTGACTTACACACCGCCGACGACACCGGACGCCTGGTACTCACGGTGATCGACGAGCGAACCGGTAGCCGGGTGATCGGTCCTGACGTCCAGCGGCCTCGGCTACAAAAACTACGCGCGGGCGTCGATCGGACCGGACGGGACCGCCTAGATCGATGGCCTCGTCTCGATTCGCGACGCGAGTTAGCTCGCGCCCGCCGCGATCACCTGGTCCACCTCGAGGGCCCGGCTGGCCATCTCGGCGTGTGCCTTGTCCAGCGCCTCGGCCTGATCTTCATCGGCCTTCATCAGCGCCTCGATGTCGAAGCCGGCCATGTCGTGGACACCCATGTCCGTGAAGGCCTTCTGCACTTTGTCGCCCCACAACCCGATGTCCTTGACGATCGGCACGATGCGGCTGAACAGGTGCGAGCGGAACTGGATCATCAGCGGCGACGTGTCGACCCACTCGGCGCACGCTTGGACGTCGAGGCCGAGTGTCTCGAAGACTTCCTCGCCGCGGAACCGGTCGCGCATCAGGTAGCAGGCGTCCACGACGAACTCTTCCCGCTCGTCCCGCTCGGTTTCGGTCAGCGCGGAGTAGTAGTCCTTCAGCGAGATTCGGCCGAAGGCGACGTGCCGGGCTTCGTCCTGCATGACGTAGGCCAGCAACTGCTTGGCCAGCGAGTCCGGCGCCGCCAAGTCACGCAGTGTCCCGAAGGCGGCGAGTGCGAGCCCTTCGATGAGGACCTGCATGCCGAGGTAGGGCATGTCCCAGCGCGAGTCGCGCAGGGTGTCCTCCAGCAGTGCGGTCAGGTTCTTGTTGATCGGATAGACCAGTTCGACCTTCTCCTGCAGGAACCGTGAGAACGCCTCGACGTGTCGGGCCTCGTCCATGGTCTGGGTGGCCGCGTAGAACTTCGCGTCCATATCCGGGACGACCTCGACGATCTTGGCCGCGCACACCATCGCTCCCTGCTCGCCGTGCAGGAACTGCGAGAACTGCCAGGCCTGAGAGTGCTGGCGCATCTCGGCGCGCCGTGATTCGTCTGCGGCGTCCCACATCGGGCTGCCGAACAGCGGATGGAACTGGTCGGGCAGCCCGACCGGGTTCTGCGGGTCGACGTCCTGCGCCCAGTCGATCCGCGACTGCGCATCCCACTGCTTGTCCTTTCCCTTTTGGTACAGGGAAAGAAGCCGGGCGCGCCCTTCGTCGTACTCCCACGTGAAGCGCGCGTCGCCGGCGCTGGGGACCTCCCACGCGTACGGCGCGGGTACGTCCGTGTACTTGTCCCTCGTGGTCATGCGCTGCCGCCTCTCTGCCCGGTGTGACCAGGTGGTCGTATGACGAGTATCACATGACACCAGCGTTCGGCAGCGTGGCGTCAAATGTGTACGCCGCTACTCCTTTCCCCGACACCACCCTCGAGATCCGAATCCACGCGCGAAGTAACCGGCGCTTCTTTCCCACGCGGCTCCTCACGCAAACCGATCCGCTGGTGCAGACGCGCCAGCGGCGCAGGTGCCCACCAGTTCCACCGACCCATGACCTGCATGAACGCCGGCACCAGAGCCATCCGGACGAGTGTGGCGTCGACAAGCACGGCCAAGGTGAGGCCGATTCCGAACATGCGCATGAAGGAAACCTGAGCGGGAATCAGGGCAGCGAATGCGATCGACATGATCAGTGCGGCGGCGGTGATCACCCGGCCCGTGTGCGCAAGTCCGAGGGCTACGCTCTCACTGTTGTCTTCGCGGGTGCGCGGAGAAGCCAGCCAGTTCTCCCGTATCCGGGACAGCAGGAACACCTCGTAGTCCATCGACAACCCGAACGCGATGCCCAGCAGCAACACGGGCAGAGTTGCCTCCAACGTCCCCGTCGAAGTTGTCCCGAGGGCGCCGAGATGCCCATCCTGGAAGACCCACACCAACGCACCGAACGCCGCCGACAGCGATAAGACGTTGAGCACCAGTGCTTTTAGTGGAAGCACCACGCTACCGGTGAGCAGAAACAACAGCACGAAGGTCGTGGCCGCGATAAGGCCGATCACCCATGGCAGCCGCGAGGTGACAGCGTCGACGGTGTCGCGGCTGACCTGGGCACCGCCGCCCATCAGCACGGCTTGGCCGTCCGGACCAGGCACCTCGCGAAGGTGATCGAGCTGGGTCTTCGAGCTCTCGGAGAATAGCGGCGCTGTGCTGCGGACGGTCAACAACGCGCTGCCCTGGGCGACTCCGGTGGGCGCCGACGGCGCACCTACCCGGTTGCCGCCGATGAATGTTCCGGTAGGCGCCGAGACCGCCGAGACGTCCTGCACCCGGGAAAGATCGGCGGCGTAACGATCGATGTCGGCTAACGCTGCGCCGCCGGCGTCGGGAACGACGACGTTGATGGTGGTCTCGAAGTTGCTGGCGAAGTCGTTGCGCAGCTGGTCGCCGACCAGGTGAGGCGACGCAGCCGTGGGCAGCACCCGGTCGTCGGGGTGGCCCCATTTGACGCCGAGGAACGGGGCGCCGAGCAACAGCAGCAGTGCGGTGATCCCGAGCCCGATCGGCATGGCGCGCCGCATCACGAATTTCGTCGAGCGATACCAGAACTTCTGCTGCACCGGGCGCGCGACCGGATCGGGACGATTCAACAACCGCCGCATCAGCCGGCGGACGTCCAGCGCGTCCAGCCGGTCACCCATCAGCACGATCGCAGCCGGCGTTACGAGTACGGCGGCGGCCGCGGCAAACGCGACCGTGGCGACCCCGGCGTATGCGAACGACTTGAGGAAGTACATCGGGAACAACACCATCGCCGCCATCGACAGGGCTACCGTGGCCGCCGAGAACAGCACGGTGCGGCCGGCCGTTTCCATCGTGCGCATCAGCGCAGCGTCTCGGTCTGCGCCGGCCGCAAGCTCGTCGCGATAGCGGCTGACGATCAGCAGCGTGTAGTCGATGGCCAGCGCCAGACCCAACGCGATGGTCAGATTGAGCGCGAAAATCGAGACGTCGGTGGTGAAGGTGATCAAGCGCAGCACTGTCATCGCTCCGGAGATCGCCAGCAACCCGACGAGGATCGGCAGGGAGGCGGCCAACAGGCCGCCGAAGATCCAGACCAACACCAGGAAGCTCAGCGGAATCGCAATCGATTCCATGAGCAGGAGGTCGCGCATGGTTTGAGCGGTGATGAACGAATACACCATGGCCGCCCCGCCTGCGCGCACGGTGATCCCGCCGCGGTCATAGGCGACTTCGTCGGCGAGTGCCTTGGCGTAGTGCTGTGCGTCGTTCTCACCGCCCTCGATGACGGCCACGATCAACCCCGTTTTGCCGTCCCTGCTAACCAGTTCCTTGGCGGCTTGCGGCGGTGACGTCCACGCCGAGCTCACGCCGACGACGTGGGGGGAGCGAATGAGGCGATCGACAATATCGGTCGCCACTGCACGGGCGCGCCCACCGGTAGCGCTGTCCGGCGCGGTCACCGTGATGAGCAGCTGCTGATCGCTTTGGCCAAATTTCTCCGCGAGCAGCCGGGTCGTCATGGCCGATTCCGACGTGGGATCCTGGAACCCGCCGGCCGACAGGCTTTTGGCCACCGGCATGCCGAAGACGGCGGCTGCGACCATCACCAGACCTGCGACGGCGATGATCCGCCTGGGCCTGGCAATGGCCAGTTGCGCGATTCGCTGCAACACGTTTCATGTCCCTTCCGCTGGGCCGGCTATGAAACTCGGTGAACCGCCAAGCGATCAGCCCGGAGCCCTCACGCACTCGGAGATGGACACGACATGAGGGCCGCATCTGCCCGACCACAGGCGAGATAGCGCTGGTTCCGTATTTATCGACAACGGTCGACTCCCTTGTAGTTGCCGGCGCGACGCCGTTCGCCAAGAACTTCGCAACACAGATTCGGAGCCGAGTGAAGGGAGGATGGGTAAGAGTCGATCTACATTTCCCGGCTCAAGTTCGCCGAGCCGGGTGCCGAACGGGTCCGCATCGGGACCCGCCGAAATGGTGGATGCCCTGATGTTCTCTTAACCAGCGGGTCTGGGGTTCGAAGCTCCCAGCATCGCGCTCGCCTACGAAGAGTTCGAAGGCCCGCGGGCGTGCAGGCGGTCACGCAGTCGCGGGAACTCGGTCCGGACGTGCTGGTCCATGGCAGCGGCGAATCGTGGCGAGAAGTAAAGCCGAAACAGCGGGTCCAGCAGCCGGCTGGGACCCCTCCAACCGGCGGTGATCGTGTGGCGGATCGCGACACCGCCGCCCTGATCGGTCAATTCCAAGGTTAGCCTCACCGGCAGCCGGATGCCTTTCTTCAGCTGCCACACAACCCTTTTGGCTGGTTCGGCCTCGACGACAACCCCAGCCATCCGGACGTGGCGGGAGCCGATCATCTCGTCCATTAACACGACATCGCCGACATGGTCGACACCACCGGCGGCAAGCGGGTGGAACTGTAGGTGAACCCCGGGCCACCAGGCCTGATATCCGACATCAGTGCAATCGAGCAGGAACGTGGTGACCTCTTGTCCGGTCAAACCAGGAACATGAATGCGCGACTCGATAGTCAACACGATGCGCCTCCCAATTCTCTGGCCATATCAATCGAAGGTATCGATGCGTCGTCGCCTTCTGAAGGGTCCTTCGTCCCCAGACCGACTGGTCACATGTCCCCCGCGGTGGCAGCGTTATGTGCATCGCAGTTGGACGGACGCGACAGACCTAGTCGATGAACATCTCGGATCAGCTGGAGAGCTTCACACCGTCATCGCCCCCGACTACCGCCCGTCTTGTCCATCGCGCAGTTCATGAGTGCGTTCGATCAGATTCTGCGAACCGAATCCGTCGACCGCGTCACGTTGGTGGGCCAGTCGTATGGCGGGATTCTGGCGCAGGCTTATCTCGCTCACCGGCCGGACGCCATTCAGCGCCTGGTGCTATCGAGTTCGGGCCCGGCAGATTACGGTCGACGGTGGCTCGCGGCGGAAAAGCTGGTATCAGCGGTTGTTCGGGCGCCGCGTCGAGGTGATGAGTCTGGGGCAACTAGGACACGCCGCGGTATCCGCGGACCCAGACCGCTACGCTGACCTTGTGGAGCGTTCGCTCGGCTAGGCTTGTGACGCAGGCTGATTCGTCGACCGCATGACTATTCTGAGCCCCGCGCCCTGCTCCTGGTATATGAGGGCGGTGAGGTTTCACAGTGAGCGCTCCCGTACCACTTTGGCCACGTCGATGCGATAGACGGAACGCAGGGCTGGGATCTGGGCCAGCAGCGCAGCGACGAGAACCGCCCCGGTGACGATAAATGGTGTTGCCGTATGCATGTCGAGGTGCCAACTGTAGCCCTGCGTTTTGTAGGTCAACATGAACCAGTCGGCCAGCGCGGTGCCGGCGATCAACCCCACGGGGAGGCCGACGATGACGAGCAGCATGTTCTCGGCTGCGATCAGGCGGCCGAGAACTCCGGCGCCCATTCCAGCGGCCTGCAGGCTGCCAAGCTCGCCGGTTCGTTCGCCGACGTTGGCTGACATCGCGTTGTAGAGCAGCGCCGCGGCCATGACACCGGCGAAGACGAGCATCAGCCCGACCAAGGCGTCGTAAAGAGAGAACGCTTGACGCATCATTCTGGCCAACGCGCCGGTGGACGCATACGCTGCAACGCCGGGCAGCGCGGTAACAGCTTGGGACACTTCAGTTTCCGAAACACCTGGTGCGAGCTTGATCATGAGGCCCGATGCGCTGACGCGACCTGAGAGCTGTTCTGCACTGATGTAGCCGACCGGGCTCACCTGTTCGTCGACGAATCCTGCGACAGGTTCCTCGATGCGGACGCCGCTGCGTGGTTCGGTGAAGGTGACGACATCCCCGATGTTGATCCCGAATTCCTGACCGAGCCCACTGCCGAGCAGGACACCCTTTGCCGGCAGGGTACCGCCGTCGTCGCCGGTGTTGAACCGGTGCATCTCGGTGTGCTGGGGAAACCCGATCAGAAGCGTGTCGTAGCGGCGGTTGTGCACGTCCAAGGTCACGTCCATGCGGGTGAACTGCTCTACCGCGGCGATCCGGGGATCGGTGCGCAGGGCGGCGGCCACCGTGTCGGCGGCGCCCGGTGCGGTAATCACTTGGGCATCTTGTAATTCGATGCTGCCGTATTGGCGGTCGATGACGCTGGCCACGGTGTCGCGCAGGCCGGCGAACACCATCACCAGACACACCGAGATCACCACACCGCTGACTGTGAGCAGAGTGCGGCGCCGGTTGCGGCTGACCCCCCGCAGGGCCATGCGCCAACGCGCCGGCATCGCGCGCAGTGGCGGCAGAATTCGTTCCATCACGCTGACCGCGCCTCGGCCACGCGATGGCGATATCCGCATCGCCTCGGCTGGACTCATCCGTGACGCGGTCCGAGCCGGGGCCCACGCGGCCACGGCGGCGGATGCGACACCAACGCAGACACCGATGATCAGGCTGATCGGGTGCACCGAAGTGACGTGCAGGGGAAGGCCCAGAGCCTGGGTGTATTGCGTGGTGAACCAGCCGCCCAGAACATAGCCACCGGCCAATCCCGATGCCGCCCCGGCGATTCCGACCGCAATACCGAAACCCAGGTAGTGACCGCGCACCGCTGAGCCGGACAGGCCGTTGGCTGTCAGGGTACCGATCACGGCACGCTGGGCGGCGACCAGACGCGAGAGCAACACGTAGGCGCCTACCGCGGCTGCCACCAGAAACACCCATGGCAGCAACTTGGCGAAGGCCCCGACCGCATCGACATCGTCTTGGAGCGCCCGATACGACGGCTGCTCATCACGGGATTCGAACGCCAGGCCGTGGCCGCGGGCAAGCCGCGCCGCCGCAGCGACCAGCGCCGGCGCGGCCGAACGGTCGTGCGCGTATAGCAGCAGCTGGTCGGTCGATTGCGGGACGACAGTTGGCAGGTCGGGCGCGGTAATGAACACGACGCCGAAATGCTCAGGGGTGGTGAGGATTTCCTGCTGGGAACGGGCGGGCCAAAAGTATTCGGTCGACAGCGCTGACCCGGATACCAGCATTGAGCGCCATCCGGTCGGGCCGAGAAGTTCGACCGTGTCGCCGGGTCGTAGCCCGTAGTGGTGGCTGAGGTGCTCTTCGGCCACGACCTGACCGGTTGCTGGTAGCTGCCCGGAACGCATCGCCAGTTGCGACACGGCCGGTTGCCCTGAAACGGGCACGGCGACGGCTCGGCCGAACAATGCGTGCCCGTTGATCCGGATGCCCACGTCGCCCTGACGCCGTGTGTCGACGATGGGATCACCGGGTAAAACTCGAGCGGCCTCGACAAGTCCTGTCGCGGCTGGGCCACTGAGGACTGCGTCGGGCAGCAGCTGCACTGCATAAGCCTGGCTGAACGATTCCTTGAGGTTGGCATAAGCGTCGGTAGCCGCGACATACACCGCCACACCGATGGCGAGAACAGCCGCGGCGGCCAAGAACTGCCAGCGTTGCCGCCAGATGTCACGGCGCAGTTTGCGAAACAGGACCCAATTGGCCATGTGGCATCACCACTGAAGGTCGCCGGCTTCGACCGGCGCCGCCACGGATTGCTGACGGGCGATGGTCCCCGAATGCAGCCACACCACGCGATCGGCCATCTCGGCGATCGCCGAATTGTGGGTCACCAGCAGCACAGTGTGATGGCCCTCCCGGGCGAGGCCACGAAGGACCGCGAGCACTTGACGGCCAGTGTCCAGGTCCAGGCTCCCGGTCGGCTCATCACACAGCAGCAACGGCGGCTCCTTCACGATCGCGCGCGCGATGGCCACCCTCTGTTGCTGACCGCCCGAAAGCTGTCCGGGGAATCGATCAGCCACCTCGGCCAAGCCGACCCGTTGGAGTGCCGCGCGGCTGCGCTCGGCCGCGCCCTTGCCGACGAGTTCGGCGATGACCTCGACGTTCTCCAGCGCCGTCAGCGTGGGCACTAGATTGAAGAACTGGAACACGAACCCGACCCGGTCACGTCGGTACGCCGAGCATTCTCTACTGCCGAATGACGTAATATCCTTGCCTGCAACCAGAATTCGCCCTGATGTCGGCTCCTCGATACCACCGACCAGATTGAGCAGCGTGGTCTTACCCGAGCCGGACGGCCCGAGTAACACAACGAACTCGCCCGGCCACACCTCCAGATCCACATCCTTCAGGGCGGCGACGGCTGTCGGCCCGGACCCGTACACGCGGCCGACCTGCTCGAGGCGCACGGCAGGATCTCCCGACTTCGCGGCTGCCTCGGCGAGCGCAGCCAGATCGCGAGAACCTGATCTGCTCACTGTGTCAGCATCGGCGCGTGGGCTCGGATGCCGTAAGAGGCGAAAGTCACCTCAAACAGCCTGCATTTCCAACCTGGTGAAGCGAGCGGGCGGTCATTATCCGGCTTAGCGCGTCGGTTCTGGGGGTTCGCCGGTCGGCGGAAGCTGTGCGGTGAGCTCGGTAAAGACCTGCCGGAATTTTCCGCTGCGCGGATGCAGCGAGGGCGGTTCGTCGGCCTTCTCAATCGTGACACCGGTTGCTCCATGCGCCGACAGAAAAGCCGCCAGCCGTTCGCGGAGTGCCGCCCAGATCACTTGTTCTTCGCTGTCGCTTTCGACGCCGAGGTGAACGGCGAGACTCGATGGTGTGCGCTGGATGAGCTGACAGCTCGTAACGCCTGGGGTTTCCTCGGCAACGGTCGCGATCGCCAGCGGCAGTATCCGGATCTCTTCGCCTCGTGGTGTGGCGAAGGTCAGGATGTCGTCGGTTCGGCCGACGACGTGAATCTGCGGGAATGGGCTCCCGCAGGCACAGGGGACGGGGTCGATCGCGACTCGATCGCCCATCTGGTAGCGGATGATGGGTTGAATCCTGTTGGCCAGATTGGTCACGAGCACGCCGTGGGAGAGCCGCCCAGGCGGAACGGGGCGGTCATGCTCATCGACTGGTTCGAGGATGTACCAGTCGCTATTGACGTGCAGCTGCTGTCGGCGGCATTCGTATGTCAGACCAACGGCTTCGGATGATCCGTAGTAGTTGCCGACTCGGCAGCCGAACGCTGCGCCAATCAGCTGACGTTTCTGGGGTGTAAGGGTCTCTCCTGCAGCGTTGATCAGCACCGGGCGAATGTGCAGTCGGCCAGCTTGCTGCTCATGGGCCAGAGTCTCGAGAGCACTGGGATACCCGCCGAGCACCACGGGCTGAAAGCTGTTGAGGTCGGCCACGAGTTCGTCCAGCGGCGCAAGGGCGGAGAAGATCCGTTGCGTTCTACCCCGCCACGGCATTTTCCGGATGCGTCGGGCCAGCATGGTGTTGCCGAGGAAATGTCCGCCGGTGACGAACACCGCGGCAAGCCTTGCCCGACCCCGTACCAGCGCCCACACCCGAAGCGGCGACAGAAACGCCACCGGCAGTGAACGGACGTAACCCAACACGTTGTAGACGACTAAAGCGCTGTGGTCGTGCAGCAGGATCGCCGGAATCCCGGTCGCTCCAGAGGTCGTACACACCACGTAACGCTGCAAGAAGTCTCGTCCGATGTTGTCCGGATCGGCGATGAACGTCTCTACTTCCGCTCTTGTCACCGCTGGATCGGTCATCCACTCATCAAAGTGGCTCATCAGCTCGGATTTCGTGACCACTGGCAATTGCTGAACTCCCGAAATCGACTCGGGCACATCGCTATACAGACGGCCGTAGTAACGCGAGTGAGCGCGTGCGTGCGCAACGATGTCGCGCAGACGCTGCTGCTGGCGCCGAGCAACACCTACCTGTCCCTCGCGAGCCGTTCGACAGGCGTCCCACGACACCCCGAGATACGTCAGTGGGTCCAAGGCATTCCCTTTCGCCTGGCGAGCCATCACTGCGATTGTCGACGCACTTGCTTCGCGGATCGATGATTTTCATTCAGCAGGCGGTGCGATAACAACCCGGAACTGCCATCCGCTGGATCACCCGCCTGGCGCAGCCGCAACAGACGTCGCATGGTGGGGGACTTTCGGCACTAGCTCGACTCCTTTGCAGGTGGCTTAACCTGGGTAACGCCGGGTTCGAGGAGGTACTCATGTCCACCGCCACGAGGGTGTCGGCACTCGACCATGCGATGCAAATCGCGCACACATGGATCCGTGGCGTAGCTCGCAAGTTCGACAGGAACGACCTCGAGTTCGCGTGTCGGGTGCTGCGCGCGACCGCCGTTCCGGACTCCAGTTGTCGATAGAGGTTGAGACCGCCGTTGCCGGGCTGACGTCCGCGCAAGCCGCGCGTCAGCTCGCTATCGACGGCGCAAATGAACTTCCGGCCGCAATGCGGCGCAGCCTTGTCCACGAGGCCTGGGATGTGATTCGCCAGCCCATGCTGCTGCTACTGCTCGGCGCCGGCACGGTCAACTTCCTCCTGGCCGAGCCGCTGGACGGCACCCTGTTGATGGCGTTCGTGGTCGTGGTCATCACGATCTCGATTTATCAGGAGCACAAGACCGAGAAGGCGCTGGCGGCATTGCGGGATCTGTCATCGCCTCGGGCACTCGTGGTGCGCGATGGGACGCAGATGCGCGTCGCCGGAAGGGATGTAGTGCGGGGCGATCTGCTATTGCTGGCGGAAGGTGATCGGATTCCGGCCGACGCTGTCTTGGTGGACTGCGCCAACTTCTCGGTGGATGAATCGACGCTGACGGGCGAGTCGGTCCCTGTGCGCAAGACACCGATCAAACCATCTGCACTGCCAACGGAAATGGGCCGGCCCGGCGGGGATGCGAGCCCGTGGATTTTCTCGGGCACGCTTGTGGTCAAAGGCCACGGCATGGCCGTCGCGAAGGAAACCGGCGCCAGCACCGAGCTGGGGAAGATCGGCGCGGCGCTGCGAACCATCGAGCCCGAACGAACACGGCTACAGCGTGAAATCGACCGACTGGTAAAGCTCCTCGCTGTGTTCGGGCTGGCTGCGGCAATGTTGGTCGTTATCGTCTACGGGCTTACGCGCGGTCACTGGCTCCCAGGCGTGCTCGCCGGCATCGCGACCGCTATGGCGTTGCTGCCGGAGGAGTTTCCGGTGGTGCTCACCGTATTCATGGCCTTGGGGGCCTGGCGCATGTCGCAAAAGCACGTGCTCACCCGCCGGCCTCCGGTCGTCGAGACGCTCGGGTCGGCCACTGTGCTCTGTGTGGACAAGACCGGCACATTGACGCTGAACCGAATGACGGTGCGCCAGCTCATCGTCGACCGACAGACTTTCACCTGTGACGAGCACCCGCTGCCGGATTTGTTTCACACCATCGCCGAATTTGCCGTACTTGCCTCCCCGATCGATCCGTTCGACCCAATGGACAAGGCGTTCAGGGAACTTGGCGACAAGTACCTATCAAGCACCGAGCACCTACATGGCGACTGGGAGCTAGTCCGTGAGTATCCGCTGTCGGAAAAGCTCTTAGCCCTTTCGCATGTCTGGCGCTCTCCGGACAGCGGCAACTACGTGATTGCCGCGAAGGGAGCACCCGAGGCGATAGCCGACCTGTGCCACTTCGATGCCAGACAGCTCACCGCGCTCACTGTGCAAGTCGAAGAAGCCGCCGGCGGCGGCCAGCGGGTGCTGGCCGTGGCGTGCGCGAGATTCGACGCCGCAAGCGCGCTACCCCCCGAACAACACGACTTCGACTTTGAATTTCTTGGGCTGGTGGGGTTGCACGATCCGGTTCGGCCCGGCGTGGCCGATGCCGTTGGGGAATGCCGGCGCGCCGCAATACGCACGATCATGATCACCGGCGACTATCCCGGAACCGCCTTGGCGATTGCGCGGGAAATCGGCCTCGACCACACAGGCGGCTGCATCACCGGTGCCGAGCTCGAGGCGATGACCGACGACGAATTGGCCGATCGCATTCGCGCGGTCAGCGTGTTCGCGCGGATGGTGCCCGAGCAGAAACTTCAGCTTGTTCGGGCCTTGCAGGCCAACGGCGAGGTGGTCGGGATGACCGGCGATGGCGTCAACGACGCACCCGCGCTGCGGGCGGCCGATATCGGAATTGCGATGGGAGCGCACGGCACCGACGTCGCCCGCGAATCGGCGGCTTTGGTGATTACCGACGACGACTTCACCTCGATCGTAGGCGGAGTGCGCCAGGGCCGCGGGATCTTCGACAACCTCCGCAAGGCGATGTCGTACGTGATCGCCGTGCACTTGCCGATCGTCGGCATGTCGCTCATCCCGCTATTCGTGACGGACTGGCCGCTGGTCTTACTGCCGGTCCAGATCGCCTTCCTGGAGCTGATCATCGACCCCGCGTGCTCGGTGGTCTTCGAGGCCGAACAGATTGATCCGAAGATCATGGAATCGCCTCCCCGCGGGCCGCACGAGCCGATGTTTGGCACTCGGGTGCTGGCTATCGCCGCGCTGCAGGGATTGTCGATGCTGGCCGCCATTGTGGCGGTATACCTATGGGCGATGTTCAGCGGCCGGGCCGATGATGTCGTGCGATCGGTCACCTTCGCCGCGCTGGTCATCGGCAATCTGGCGCTGATCCTGGTGAATCGCTCATGGCGCCTGCCGGTCTGGCGGACGTTCCAACAGCGGCGCAACACCACGCTGAAGTGGATCCTGGGCGGCGCCGCGATACTGCTTGTCGCGCTGTTCACGGTGCCAGCATTGCGCCACGCGTTCAACTTCGGCGCCCTCACAATCACCGAATGTTCAGTCGCTCTTGCCGCCGGGTTGCTCGCCGTCGCCTGGTTCGAGATCTATAAGACGATCAGGGCGCGCCACCAAGCTCAAGCGTCAGACGTGGCTCTAAGGAAGGGTCGATCGACGACATGAACCTTGGTCCGGGGATTTCTGTAGGGCTTCAAATCGGCACGCAACCCCCGCTGAGCGCTCTGCGCGCCTTCGTGTTCGGGGCGCGGGCAATGCGACTGCAGTCGTTGATGGTCATCGACCACTTTCAGAACATCTTCCCCGATGTCATCTGGGACAGGGACCTGACGTGGCTCGCCGCGCAACGGCCCACTTCGCATGAGTTCTTCGACTATCAGGTTGTGTTCGGTTGCCTTGCATCCCGCGCCGGGCGGATGCGCCTCGGCGTCGGGGTGACTGAACCGATACGTCGCCATCCCGTCCTCATCGCACAGGCGATGATGACGCTGTCCCACCTCACCAAGCGTGCACCGATCCTGGGCATCGGCGCCGGCGAGCGGATGAACATTGACCCGTACGGACTGGACTCCTCTGAACCGGTCACCCGCCTCGAGTAGGCCCTGCAGATCATCCGCCAGTGCCTGTCGGCGAAAGGACCGATCACGTTTTCTGGCAAGCACTTTCGGCTCGATCAAGCGAAGATGGATCTCAAACCCCCCAGCGATAGGTTGCCGGAGATCTGGATTGCCGGCCACGGGCCGCGCATGCTGCGACTGACGGGACGCTACGGCGATGGGTGGTATCCCACCACCGTCGTGTCGCCGCACGAGTATGCGGCCAAGCTGGTGACAATCCGAGCCGCGGCCACCGAATCGGGACGAAGCGCGGCATCCATTACTCCGGCTCTGCATCGGTTTATGGTGGTCTGCGCATCCGAGCAGGAAGCACGCGCCATGCTGAAGACGAAGATCATCCGCGCGCTAGGACTGATGGCTCCGGCCGATCTATGGCGGCAAGCCGGAGCTGTGCACCCGTTCGGGGAACAATTCAACGCACTCGTTGAGTTCGTGCCCGGCCAATACGACCGCCGGACAATGGAAGAGGCTATCGCCGCCGTGCTGGCCAGCCTGCTAACTGAGGGACCTCTGCTGTGGGGTACTCCGCAACCCGTGGTGGCTAAACTGCGCGCATTCGGCGACGCGGGCCTGCGCCATGTGGTCCTCGCGCCGGTCTCCGGTCCGGTATCCAAAAGAGCGGCGCTGTATGACCTTCGGGCGACCGGACGGATCGCGCGATCACTACGTCAGGATGGACCGCGGTAGGCAGCTACCGCCACCGGCGGAACAACCGTCGGGGCTCTTCGACCGTGGGTGAATCATGGGTTGGCTCGCCGCACGTGCAGCGTTGGGCCGCAGGCACCGAGGCCATCACGCTGTCGACATGCTCCCCACAGCCGCCCCAGCCGGTCTTCCCGCACTTGGGGCACCGCACCTGATAACACATGATTTCCTCCTATTTGCGGCGTTAGCATGTCGCCGCTTGGTGAGCGGCGATCTTGGCGCGGACCTGGTCCATGTCGAGGCGCTTGACCTTGCCGACGAGGTCTTCGAGAGCGCTTGGCGGCAGGGCCCCCGGGGCGCTATACACGAGCACACCGTCCCGGAACGCCATGATGGTCGGAACGGAGCGGATGTCGACCGCGGCGGCGAGATCAGGCTCTGCTTCGGTGTCGACCTTCGCGTGGACGATGTCGGGGTGTGCTTGCGCTGAACGGTCGAACACCGGCGCGAATGCGCGGCAGGGACCGCACCAGGATGCCCAGAAGTCAACGAATACGATCTCGTTCTCCAGTACCGTCGACTCGAAGTCGTCCAGGGTGAGACTCTTGGTGTTCACGGATTCCTCCAGTCCAATCTCGTTTCCTATCAACCCCGCCCGCCCTCAGGCGAGGCCTTTGAGCATCAGGTTCCAGTACATGAACGGCAGGCCGTACTTCTTCAGGTACCAGTACGCCCGATGCGGCTTCGCCGGGTCCAGCAGCGGGAATGAGGGCCGCATGTTCATGTCGTAGTCGAACTCGGCCATGAGCATCGCGTGCGATGACGTGACGATCGGACACGACGCGTAGCCGTCGTAGCTGGCTTGCAGCGGTTCGTTTTTCAGGTAGGCGTCGATGTTGGCGACGACAACTGGAGCCTGCTTGCGAATCGCGGCTCCGGTCTTGGAGTTGGGCGACGACCCGGCGTCGCCAAGGCTGAACACGTTGGGATAGCGCACGTGCTGCATCGTGTGCTTGTCGATCTCCACGTAGCCGTTGGCATCGCCGGCCGAAAGTGGGCTGGTCTTGATCCAGTCCGGCGCCGACTGGCGCGGCACCGCGTGCAACAGGTCGTAGGACAGCACGGTGTCGGTGCCGGCTGGCGCGAGGCTGGTGATCGCGATCTTGTGAGCCTGCGCGTCGACGGCCGTCATCTCCGAGCTGGTGTGCACGGTGATGCCGTAGTCGGCGGCAACCGCATCGAGACTATCCGCAATCTCCGGAATCCCGAACAGCCGCGGAGTGGGCACCACGAGATGGACGTCAATGTCGTTGAGCACACCCTCTTTTCGCCAGTAGTCGCTGGCCAGGTACGCGATCTTCTGTGGCGCGCCGGCGCACTTGATCGGCCCGGACGGCATGGTGAACACGGCCGTGCCCGAACGCATTCCGCGAATGAAATCCCACGTGCGGGGGGCGAGGTCGAAGCGGTAGTTCGACGACACGCCGTCTTTTCCGAGCGTCTCCTCGAGGCCCTCTGTGCGATTCCAGTCCAGTTGGATGCCCGGGCAGACCACGAGCACGTCATACTCGTACGTCGCACCGTCAGCGCATGTGACCGTGTTGTTGTCGGGGTCGACGGCCTGGGCGTAGTTCCTGATCCACGTTGCATCCTTGGGCATCACGGACGCTTCCGGGCGTTCAGTGTCCGCCGCTTTGGCCTGGCCCGCGCCGACCAGTGTCCAAAGTGGATGGTAGTAATGCTTGTCCGACGGTTCGATGACGGCAACGTCGCGATAGCCCTTGCGGAGCAAGCGGGCCGCGACAGTGATCCCGGCGGTGCCCCCGCCGACCACGAGGATCTGGTGCCTGTCGGTGCTCATCATGTTCCTCTTTCCTCGGATCACGCGTTCTGGACAGCTTCTTCCCAGGCGGTGTAGCCGCCGAGGATGTCGCTCACGTCCGCGAAACCGCGTTCGCGCAGCAGGCTGGCTGCGACGGACGACCGGTAGCCACCGGCGCAGTACACGACGGTCGGTCGGCTGGCGTCGAGTTCCCCGACTCGGCCGGGCAGCTCACCCACCGGGATGTTGATCGCGTTCGGGATCATGCCCGCGGCCGCCTCCCCGGGGTTACGCACGTCGACGATCTGAAGGTCGGCGATCTCCGCGGCCCGCTCGCCAAAGGCGTTGGCCGTCAACCGCGATGCGCGCTGAACGTCGTCTTGGTGCTCGAACATCACTTTCTCGGGCTCGGCGAGGTAGCCGATCACCCGGTCAAATCCAATGCGGGCCAACCGATTCTTACCCTCCAGCTCATGCCCGGGTTCGGTGAACAGCACGATGTCGACGTCGGGCGGGAGGACCGAGCCGGCAAACGGCGCGTAGCGGCCCTCGTGCCCGATGTTGATGGCGTGGCGCAGATGGCCCAGGGCGAACTCCTCAGGGCTGCGCCCGTCGACGAGCATGGCACCACGATCGATCGCGTCGAGCACCTGCTCGTAGGTCATGGCCGGCGGCATCGCGGTTTCGTCGAGCAGCTCGCGCTGCTTGCGGTTCAGTATCGCGTCGTAGACGAAGTATCCCGGTGCCGGCGGCTGCCCCTCGGTGACCAGCTCGACGAACGTCCGCTTGTCGGGTGCCCGCAGGGCATAATTCGTCGCCTTCTGGTCCCGCATGGTCGACCACAGGTCGGTCGAGAGGTTCTTGCCGCACGCCGAGCCCGCACCGTGGGCAGGGTAGACGCGAGTCGCGTCCGGCAGCGTCATCAACTTGCTGTGCAGTGAGTCATACAGCTTGTCGGCGAGCTCATCTCGCGTGAAGCCGATCGACGCCAGGAGGTCCGGACGGCCCACGTCGCCGATGAAGAGGGTGTCGCCGGTCAGGACGCCGTACGGCACTTCATCGTCGGCGCGCTCGTAGACCACGATCGACAGAGACTCGGGCGTATGCCCGGGAGTGTGCCGGAATTCGAGTGTCACCTCGCCCAGGGAATAGCGCTGTCCGTCGTCGACACCCATGAAGTCGAACTCGGGCTGAGCAACAGACGAGTAGACGATCTTCGCCCCGGTCGCTTCGGCCAGTTCGAGATGGCCGGACAGAAAGTCGGCGTGGAAGTGCGTCTCGATCACGAGTTCGATGGTGAAGCCCAGTTCCTTGGCGTCAGCAAGGTATTCGGCCACGTCACGCTGCGGGTCGACCACGACGGCCCGCCCCGTCGTCTCGTCGCCGATCAAGTAGGAGGCATGCGACAGACAGTCAAGGTAGTACTGGATGAACTTCATCGCCCTCGTCCTTTCGTAGGAGCATTGGTACGTATTACGCATACCCCACCGGGTATATTCCGAAGTAGTTGCGATACCTCAAGGGGTATCTGTACCATCGGTCCAAATATACCCCCCCGGGTACCGATGTCAACCGGGCCACCGGCCCACCTCGAAAGGAACGTCATGACCACATCAGTTGCCGCGACGATTGATCCGGCGGCCCTGCAGGAGCTGCTGCGCTCTTCGGCACCGCCGCGCATCCTCGACGTGCGGACCCCCGCGGAGTTCGAGACCGCGCACATCGCCGGCTCGTACAACGTCCCGCTCGACCTGCTGCGCGAGCACCGCGACGAAATCGTCCGGCACCTCGACGAGGACATCGTGCTGGTTTGCCGCTCCGGGCAGCGGGCCGCGCAGGCCGAAGACACTTTGCGCAATGCCGGACTGCTCAACGTCCACGTACTCGACGGCGGGATCGTCGCCTGGCAGGCGAACGGTCAAGAGGTCATCCGTGGCGCTCAGCGTTGGGATCTGGAGCGCCAGGTTCGCCTGGTTGCCGGGTCCGCCGTCTTCCTGAGCATCATCGCAAGCATCGCCGCACCGAAGGCCAAATGGCTGGCCGCCGGAATGGGTGGTGGATTGAGCGTTGCGGCGCTGACGAACACCTGCGCGATGGGATCAATGCTGTCGCGCCTGCCCTACAACCGCGCCGCGGGCTGTGACTTGCAGGCCGTTGTCGCTGAATTGACCGGCTGTCCGGCCGAACGAGCCATGGCGAGCTGACTGCGATGACCGCCTTGACCGTCGTGCTGGCAGTACTCGTCGGCATCTCGCTGGGCCTCCTGGGTGGCGGCGGCTCAATCCTCATGGTGCCACTGCTGGCCTATGTGGCAGGCATGGAGCCACGGCACGCGATCGCGATGTCCTTGTTGGTGGTTGGCGTCACCAGCGCGGTCGGGGCGATCACTCACGCACGGGCCGGCCGGGTGCAGTGGCGCATTGCGACATACTTCGGAGTGGCTGCCATGGCGGGCGCTTACGGCGGCGGACGGCTCGCCGGGTTCATCCCCGGAACCGTCCTGATGGTCGGGTTCGCGGTGATCATGGTCGCCGCGGCGATCGCGATGTTGCGCGGGCGCAAAGGTATCGGAGGGCCCGAGGCCGACCATGGGTTGCCGGTGCTCAAGATCGTGGCGCTGGGCCTTGGCGTTGGTGTAGTGAGCGGCCTCGTCGGCGCCGGCGGAGGTTTTCTGCTGGTGCCCGCGCTCGCCATCTTGGGCGGCTTGCCGATGCCTGCGGCTGTCGGCACCTCGCTCGTGGTCATCGCGATGCAGTCCTTCGCCGGACTGGCCGGTCACCTCACCACCGAGCACATCGACTGGCAGCTGGCAGCTATGGTGACCGGTGCCGCTGTCGTCGGCGCCATCGTCGGCGGACGCCTCATCTGTCGGGTCGATCCGAATGCGCTGCGACGGCTCTTCGGCTGGTTCGTGCTGCTGATGGCTTCGGTGATCCTGGCCGAGGAGACCACCCTGACCATCGGCGCCGCGGCGGCCGGCCTGACTCTGGTTGCAGCAGGGGTCTACTTGGCGTGCACCCGAACCACCCATTGCCCCGTGCGGCGACTGGTAGCTCGCCGGCACGTCGGCGCCGCTGCGACGTAACCCGCTGCGGTATACCCCCGCGGGTAAGATCGGACATAACACAGATGAAGGGACAGACGATGGTTGGTGACGAAAGCAGCGTTGCCGCAGTGCTGAATCGGCTGCGCCGCGCGCAGGGCCAATTGGCCGGCGTGATCTCGATGATCGAGCAGGGTCGCGATTGCAAGGATGTCGTCACCCAGCTCGCCGCGGTGTCGCGCGCGCTGGACCGGGCAGGTTTCAAGATCGTCGCGACCGGGCTGCGCGAATGCGCCACCGGGAAAGGCGAACAAGGGAAACAACCCGATGACGGAAGCTGAGCTGGAGAAGCTTTTCCTCGCACTGGCCTGATACGCCAGACGTTGGCTTGACTGGTGGAGTGGCCGAGTGGTGAGGCAACGGCCTGCAAAGCCGGGTACACGGGTTCGAATCCCGTCTCCACCTCACAAGCATCAGGAATATACCCCCATGGGTATACGTTCTACATTGTGACCATACCAAGGAGGATCACACCGATGGTCACCAAACGCGGCGAGAAAATTCGGCCAGACAGGGGCGATTCCAGAGTCCCACGGGGGAAGTGCCGAGAAGTTCCAGACGACGACCCATGCGACTGTGGTTGCGTACGTTACGCCGATGCTCAACTGGATGCGCCCGCGGAGGTCACGTCATAAGGGTGGACGTCCGGTGCCGCCAGAGATCTGTTCGACCGCCCCGACCTTCAGCCGTTACTGCCGCCGACTAATCACCGGTGTGCAGCGCAGATACGTTGTGTTAAAACGATTTTCCCGGAACCGCCAGTTCCTTCAGAGCATTGGGGCGCCGCCATGGCCAGCAACAGTGCCTCCCCCGGGTCGCTGACTTCTGGTCCGTCGCCGTGAGTCGAGTCAAGGTCGTCCGCTACGAGGCGAACTCCGGGTGCGCCCAGCACCGCGTACTGCTGGGACGGTGAGGGCGAAATTCAGCACAGTGTGCAGGCGCGGCTCGGGGAATCCTGCGGGCGAAACCCAACGGTCGCCGAGTGTCTTGCTGGTGGATCATGCCATCGACCAACGCGATCATGCCGCCGAAACCAGCGGTGAGACCACGCGGTGAAATACATGCGCGCATCAACTTGGCGAGTTGTTCCGGTGAGCGCGTGGAGTATTCGGCAACACCGACGGCGTTGACCCGGCTAGCCACGAACCAGCCTTTCGCGAAACGCCGGAGCAGCGCCGCGCGACTGAGTTCGTAGTAGCTGAGAACGTGCGCGACAACGTCTTTCACTCTCCAACGCTTGCACAGGCTAGGCTGGCCCCATTGCTGCGGCGACAGTCCCTCGAGTAAGTCAAGGAAATCTCGCCGCTCCTCGGAGGCCATCCGCATGGTGGACGCATCTTGCCGTCTTGGACCCATCGCTGCCTCAGGTGTGTCGCTGGGCGAGGCCGTTGGCCAAGCCGGCGAAACCGTCCAGAGTGCCGGTCCAGCCATTCGGTTGATCGAAGATGCTCCGCATCTGTTCGGTGTCGTCGCCGTAGCGCTGAAGATTGCGGTGAGCCAGATCGACGCGTGTGCGGTCTGTGGCTTCATTGGTGAAGCTCACCTCAACCTCGGTCTCGAACTCCGGGTCGAACTTCCAGTCGGAACGAATCTGCCAAAGCAACACGACTTTTCGCGGCGGATCCCACGCCGCGACGCGACCCCACTGACATTCGCAACTGTCGACCGCGCGTTCGAACCAGCGTCCGCCCGAGCGGGGTTCGACGATTACCTCGGCGATCTCCGAGCTGCCGATGGAATGCTCTTTCGGCCAGAACTCCGTCATCCGCGCGGTGAACAACTCGAAGGTCCGTGCTTGCGACAACGGCACAGTGACCGACCTGACAACTTCAACGGCAGCAGTGGATTCGGTACTCATTGACGTGTCTCACTCCTTCGGTTCAGTTGGGGTTTGTCGGCTTCGGCTTCCGCAGCGGCAAGGATGGCAAAGTTGTCCAGTGTGGTCTCCCAGAACCGGTCGAGATAGTCACGCACGGCCATCAGCCCCGCTTGGTCGACGCGATACAGCCGCCGGGTGCCTGCGACTGACTCCACCACCAGCCCAGCGTCCTTGAGCACTCGCAAGTGCTGCGAAACCGCAGGCCGGGAGATGGGCAATTGATCAGCCAATACCCCGACCGCAGTTGGGCCTGCCGTCAGCTTCTCCAGGATGGTGCGACGGGTGCTCTCCCCGAGAGCATCCAGGACGGTGTCTGCCGTAATGGGCATATCGGTAAGTCTGCACGAACGGTAAGCAGAAGTCAACCGTTTGTCGCTACTTACTATTAGAGGACGCGCGTGCGGAACGTGGGTGGGTTTCGTACATCCGCATAGCGACGAGGAGACCGGAAACGACCGTGATGGTGGCTGCAGCCCACACTGCAGCCCGCAGGCCCCAAAGGTCGGCGGCTATCCCGCCAACGATCGCTCCGGCGGCATAACCGCTATCTCGCCACAGTCGGTAAACGCCAACGGCGCGGGCCCGCCACAGCGGGTGCGCCACATCCCCGATGACCGCCAAGAGAGTGGGATAGACCATGGCCGTCCCGGCGCCGAGCAGCGCGCTGGCCGTCATCCACCAGGCGAAAGTATCGCCCGCGGCGACGAGGCCGAGGGCAGCAGCTTGGATCAACATGCCGACGGTTATGAGGTGTTTGCGGCCCCACCGGTCGGACAACGCGCCGGTGACGATTTGGCCGATCCCCCATACGCCCGGATAGACGGCGACCAGAAAGCCGATGCGGTCCACCGGCATGCCGGTGGCGGCGAACAGGATCGGGAAAAGCCCCCACGACAACCCGAAGTTGAGATTGTTGACGAGTCCCGCTTGGCTCGCGGACGAGAGCGCGGGTTCGGCAAAAGTGGTTCTGACGAAGATCTGCCGATTGGTGAGCTCTACCTGATCGCCGTGTTGCGAGGCTTCCAGGTGGGCGTGGCCGCGGGTCTCTCGGACCAGGGCAGCACTGATGCCTAGGCCGATGAGCGCATAAGTCAGGCCGAGCAGAAATGGCGCCGGGCGCAGTCCGTACTGCGCTGCTAAGTAGCCAGCAAGCACTGCGGTCAGCGCCACCGCACCGTACCCCGCAGCTTCGTTGAAGCCCATGGCCAAGCCGCGTTGTCGTGGGCCAACGAGGTCGATCTTCATCACGACGGTCGTCGACCAGGTCAGTCCCTGATTGACGCCCAAGAGCACATTCGCGGCCACGACCCATCCCCACGATGGCGCCCAGATCAGCATGAGCGGTATGGGGATGGCAATCAGCCAGCCCGCCAACAGAACTGGCTTGCGACCGAAGCGGTCTGACCATGTTCCCGCGACGAAGTTGGTTGCTGCTTTGGTAATTCCGAATGCCAGTACGTAGGTCAGCAGGACGGTGTAGCCGTCTAAGTTGAATTGTTCTTTGGCTAACAGCGGCAAGACGGTTTGTTCTTGCCCGACCATGCCGCCGACAAGAGCATTGACCACCACCAGCAACGAGAACTGAGTGATATTCGCGCGCAACCCAAGCCGCGGTTCGGGATGCCTAATCATGAGCCGGTCTGCAGCGTCCCGCCCGTGGCGTCTGCCCAGAATTGCGGTCCGCCGTCGAGCACGACGACCTGGTGGTGGCCAGCTTGTCCGAGCAGGCTGGCAGCGCTCATCGCCCGCTCGCCGTGTCCGCACATTACAACCGTGGGCTCGTCGGGAAGGTCTGCAGCCCGCTTGGCAATATCACCGAGTTCGATATGAACCGCGCCGGGCACGTGTCCGCTTACATACTCGGACCACTGACGGATATCGAGGATGCGGCGGCCGTCAAAACCCGTCGGCCGAGTCAGTCCGATGTGCGCTGTCTCGTGACCGGCCGCTAGCCACGCCTCGATGCCGCCGTCGAGCTCACCGACGATGTTGTCGTAGCCGATTTTGGCTGCCTGCCAAGCAATCTCGGAGGGGTCTTGGACACTGTCGCGCACGATGACCAGTGGCCGATCGGCTTGTGCTAGCCAACCCAGCCAACTGGCGAACACTGGACGCAACGGGATCGAGATTGCACCAGATATGTGCGCGGCGCCGAACCTGTCGATCGGGCGGACGTCGACTATCTGTGTGCCGTCGCCTAGCAGCCGCCGGACGGCATCAGGGGATAACGCGGACCATTTCGGCTCGCCGTCAAGAAGCGGCGGTCCAGCCCGATTGATGTCGCCGAGGCGCCTGAAGTAGGGCGGATGGCTGCCCAGCGAGCCGAGAAGCTGTGATACGAAGACGTCTTCGTCAGTCACCTGGAGGAGCGGATTGGTCGCCAATTCGTGCGCGATCGTACTGGTGCGCTCGGCCCTGGGCGGTGCCGAGCAGAACGACCCGGCTCCGTGGGTCGGCCAAACCTTCGTGTGCGTCGGCAGCGTGGCCAATCGGCGCAGCGACGCATACTGTGCACGCGTCAGCCCCTCGGTGCGCTCGTCGGATATCAAGTCGGTGCGGGCAGCCGAACCCACGATCAACGATCCCCCGGTGAAGACGCCTATTTCACGGTCTCCGTCGAGCAGCAGGAAAGCCAGATGCTCATGGGTGTGACCCGGCGTCAGCAGGGCACGCAACCGCAACCCGCCCAAGTCCACCTCGTCGCCATCATGCATTGCGGTATGCGCGAACTCACGGTGACCGGCCGCCGAGGCGAGAACCTGCGTCTTTCCGGTCGCCCCGAGTTGGTATGCGCCCGAGAGGAAATCAGCGTGCAAATGGGTGTCCGCCGCAAACGCGATCGTGAGGCCTCTGCGAGCCGCGGCTGCACGCACGGCCCGAAGGTCACGGCTCACGTCGACGACTAAAGCGCGTCCATCACCCAGATCAACGAGGTAGGCGGAGTTACCCAGCCCCTCATCCACGAGCGGAACCAGCTCGACTCCGGACACCGTCACACCGTCGTCCCGTCAGGCCGGCCGCGGTGTTGTTTTCGGCACGGATGTGTCTGTGCCACGGTGGAAGCCTGGGATCAGCATCGGCACGCGACGGCGATACTCTCGATACTGGTCACCGAGCGCCGTCCCGAGGTCGTGCTCCTCGAACTGCAGCGCGATCAGGATGTAGGCCGTCGTCGCTACCGCGAACACCAGATGACCCACCGTCATCGTCGGAATGGCCCAGAACGCGATGATGAATCCCAGCATGATCGGGTGGCGCACGAACCGATACAACAGCGGCGTGCGGAAATTGAGGTCGGTATACGGCCGGCCACGCGAGGCCAGGTAAACCTGCCGCAGCCCGAACAAATCGAAATGGTTGATCATGAAGGTCGCGGAAAAGACCACTGCCCAACCCAGACCGAACAAGATCCACAGCCCGATCCGGCCCGGCGGCCACGTGACATCCCACACCACCGATGGCATCGTCCGCCACTGCCAAACAGCAGGAAGAGAACAAGACTCGACAGCAGGACGTAGGTGCTTCGCTCAATAGGTCTTGGCACAAACCGCGTCCACCAGCGTTTGAACGCTGGCCGCGCCATCACGGTGTGCTGCACCGCGAAGAATCCGAGCAGCAACACGTTTACGACGATCGCTTCCCCGATAGGAGCGGCGACACCGTGGTCAATGCTGCGCGGCACGGCAACACTACCCACGAAGCCGATGGAGTACACGAATGCCACCACGAAGACGGCATAGCAGGTGGCGGCATAACCGATCGTGAGTAACCGCTTCATCGCGACCTCCAGTGTCTGAATTCTTCTTGATGGACTTAAGGCCTACCGCACGCATGAGAGTTCAATTGATTGCTTGAACAATAGAACGATGGAATCCTTGGGTCAATAGGTTGACCAGGAAAGAGGTGGTGATGGCGGATCGAGCTGCCAAGGATGCGCTCTATGACGGATTCGCCGTGGTGGCGAAGGGTTTCGCAAGCGGACGGCGCGCGGAGATCATCGACGTGCTCGTACAGGGCGAGCGGTCGGTGGAAGACCTAGCCGCGGCAATCGGGCAGAGCACCGCGAACACCTCCCAGCATCTGCGTCAGCTCGCAAACGCCGGTCTGGTCCGCAGCCGTCGGGAAGGTTCTCGCATCATCTACAGTCTCACCAGTCCTGAGGTCGGTCTGGCGTGGGCCACACTGCGCGCCCTCGCCGTCGACCATGTCGCCGACATGAAGCGTCTGGTTGTGGATTACCTCGGAGACCGCGACGGCCTCGATACGATTAGCCGCGCCGAGCTTGCGAATCGGTTGCGCCGCGACGACGTGATCGTGCTCGACGTACGCCCCGAGGCGGAGTTCCGTGCGGGGCACATCGACGGTGCGCGTCCAGTCCCGCCGAGTGAGCTCGAGCGACGGTTGGCGGAGCTGCCCGACGACGGCGAGATTGTGGCGTATTGCCGAGGTCCGTACTGCGTTTACGCCGACCAGGCCGTCCGCGCCCTCTCCACTCGGGGCCGTCGCGCGCGGCGGCTCGAAGAGGGATTTCCCGAATGGCAGCGTGCCGGCCTGCCTGTCGCATCCGGCCCAGCCTGAGGTCACAAGGTCAAATCTGGGAGGCTGACTTCATGCCGACACCGCGCCGGGGCCTCGTGAGCATCCACGTCGCTGCCCCGCCACACCTTGTTGTATGACCTCATCGCCGACGTGACTCGCATGGGCGAATGGAGCCCGGAGGTTACCGATGTGAATGGCTGCACGGTGCAACAACCGCTGCAGTCGGCGCACGGTTTCGCGGTTTTAACCGCCGCGGCAAATACCGATGGGAATGAACCGCGATCGTCCAGACCGCTGCGCGCGGCCGCGAGTTCGCCTTCACCACAATCGATGACCGCACCGGCCGTCAGGAAACACATTGGCAGTACACGATGGAGCCATCCGGGATCGGGAACACTCCTCACTGAACAGTTCGAATTCCTGTGGTGCACTATCACCAACAGAGCCGTTGAGATGCTCCTACCGCGTGGGCGCCAGGTGCAACAAAGGCATCGAAGAAACGCTGAAACGAATCAAGCGTGCGGCGGAAGCTAATACGATGCTCCTTGGCGGCCAATAGCTCGGCTCCTGCCGAGCTTCAGACTGCTGCCGGTACCCAATTGCACTCTTGATGTGGAATAACCGGCTGGTGCATCGGTCCATACCGCTTCTGTGGTTTGCACCGCCGGCTCCCCCCACCAATTCGTCTCCGGGAAGCGCCATCTGAGATTCCACCTTGGTGGTCCCCAGTTGCGGAAATACCGTCTCGCGGCGTACAGGCCCGCACCGATGATCGCCAGGCATCCCAACTTGTGCACCATGCGGTTTGCCATGCGAGACGGTGGCCGCGTCGTCTAGGGTCGGAAGTCATTGGCTGACTGTGCGGTTGGCGCCGCCCGCGCTTGTCCCCGGGGTTCGTAAACCGACGACGCCAACTCGCGTGCATACATCTCGTCGATTTCAGCGTTGTACTTCTGGCCGATCGGGCCGCGCCTCAGCTTGAACGTCAGCGTTAGCTCGTCCCCACCCGGCTCCCAGTAGCTCGGCAATACACGAAACCTTCTAATTCGTTCGGCCGGTGGGAGGTTCGCATTGCCCGCTGCCACGCCAGCTGCGATCTGCTCAATCAGCAATGGGTCAGCGGCCAAATCGGCGACGGTGGGGAAGGGAACCGCGCGACAAACGGCACATTGTCCGGCCGCATGCTTGTCAAGGACGATCAACGCAGTGTTGTACGGACGACCGTCCCCGATCACGGCCATCGCGCCGATCAGTGCGCATGCCGCCTTGATAGTGTTCTCGATCTGTGCCGGCCACATTCTCTGTCCAGCCGCGTTGACGATGAGTTCCGTCTTACGGTCGACTACCCGCAGATAGCCGTCGTCGTCCCGTTGCACGATGTCGCCGGTGTGCAGCCAGCCGTCTGTGTCGATGACCTCCGCCGTCTTGGCCGGATCGTTGCGGTAGCCCTTCATCACGAGCGGCCCGCGCACCAGGAGTTCGCCGTCGTCTGCGAACCTTTCCTCCAACCCGGGCAGCAGCTTGCCCACAGTCCCGAGCCGCGCGTCCTGTGGACGAGACACCGAGGCGACGCACGTCAGTTCCGACATGCCCCACGCTTCGCTGATCGGGACGCCCAATCCTGCGAAGAACCCGACGGTTTCCTTCGGAATGGCCGCATCGCCACACAGCGCCCAGCGCAGCCGGTCAAGACCGAGTCTGGTGCGCATCTCCGACAGCACCAACTTATCGGCGGTTGCCCATTCCGCAGCGACATCCTCCGGCACGTCCACCCTCGAGACGAGCGCAGCGCAACATTGCGCCGCGACCGACAGCGCCCAGATCACTTCGCGGCGCGTCGCTTCGTCCGGTTCGTTGCGTGCCGAACACTCGATCTGTGCCTTCAGCATTTCCCACACCGTCGATACTGCGGCCCAAATAGTTGGCCGCACCTCGGCGAGCGCAGCCGCAATTGTGTTGGTGTCGGTTACCGTGGTGACCTGGACGCCGAAGACCTCTTGCGCGTACAGGGCGGACATGCGGTCGGCAACGTGAGCCGACGGAAGAAACGACGTTGTGCGGTCGCCGAATTGGAGGCCGAGTACCGCGTCCAATCCGAAGGCTTCGAACAGTAGGTTGGCGTGCGTGATCTCGACGCACTTCGGGTCGCCGGTGGTGCCCGAGGTGAAGATGAGGGTCGCAACGTCATCGGGGTGCACGGCCTGCCACGCTGCCTGGAAGTCGAAATTCTCGTCACCGGCCGCCAGCATCTCGGCTGCGCCGATGCTGCCCTCTGGCGCGGCGTCGATGCACACCGTGTACTCCACCGCGGCACCGCTAGCCGTGATCCGGTCGACGTATTTGTCCTCGCAGATCACCACGCGGGCGCCGGCTCGGTCTAGCACATAAGCCAATCGGTCGGCAGGCAACGAGTTGTACACGGAAAACGATGTGGCGCCGAGGTGCTGGGCTCCCACGTCCAACGGATAGAACTCGATTCGGTTACCCATCATGAGCGCCACCGCGTCGCCGCGTCGAACGCCGAGCGCGGCCAGTCCCGCGGTGACCCGACGCACCTGTGTCGCGTATTCGCGCCAGGTCATTGTCTGCGTGTTCCCGGGAGTCCGAAGCGCCACCGCACCGGGGTCCACCGCTGCGGTGCGTTGAAACGCTTCACATAGAGTTGCCGGCCGCCCCGGGAACGTCATCTCAATCCTTCCGCGGCCGGTCAGCGAGAGTGGTCATCGCGGCAGATGCCAATTGCTCAGCAGTGGCTCACGCCAGGCGACGAAACGCATGCTGCCGATCCGCACCGTAACAGCCGCTCATGATCGCCGCCGTACGGACGTCTGCGCTGACAACGTTCACCGCGATCAACTGAAGGCGATATCCGGCTGCCGAGTGTCGCGGCAATGGTCGAGTGGGGTCTGATTCGGGTCCAATGACCCTAGAGCAGCGGGCCACAGAAACCTAGGTTGCGATGTTAGGAGCGGGATCAGATCAGCTGGTCAGCACTCGGAAGTATCGAGGAGGAGAAGTGACTACTGCTGCTGAAATCATGCACACCGGCGCGACTTGCGTGAGAGAACACGAGACGCTCACCGCCGCCGCGATGCACATGCGCGACCTCGGCGTTGGTGCATTGCCGATCTGCGGAGACGACGACCGCCTGCACGGCATGATCACCGACCGCGACATCGTCATCAAGTGTGTCGCCGCCGGACATGATCCCGACACCACGACCGCGGGTGAACTCGCTCAAGGCAGCGTCTATCACGTCGAGGCCGGCGCGAGCATCGAAGAAATGCTCAACGTCATGGAGGAACACCAGGTACGTCGCCTGCCGGTGATCGACAATCACCGCCTCGTCGGCATCGTGAGCGAAGCCGACATCGCGCGCCGTCTCCCCGAGCACGCGGTGGCAGAGTTCGTCAAACGGATCTGCTCGCCAAAAGCCATCAGCAGCCACTGAGGCGGCACGAGGCTGCGGGCCCCACGCAACAGGAGACCCTCCGCGTCACTACGACGCGGAGTTGAAGGAGGTAGTCATGTCAACCAGCGCGAAAGTATCGTCGGTCGATCACGCGGTACAGACGGCGCACACTTGGATCAACGACGTAGCAAGGGAATTCGCCACCGAGGACCGCGAGTTCGCCTACCGGGTGTTGCGCGCATGGCTGCATAGCCTTCGCGATCGGCTCACTGTGGAAGCCTCTGCGCACTTCGCCGCGCAGCTGCCAGATTTGATCAGGGGCGTCTACTACGCCGGCTGGAATCCAGACGCCGTCCCGGAGAAGTACGACGCGGAGGCCTACACGCGCAGGTTCGCCCGCGAGGCGACTATCACCCCCGGTGAGGTTGGAAAGGCGGCGGCCGCAACTACCGCAGCCGTGTCGAAGCATCTGCCGCCCGCCCAGGTGAACAAGGTGTTGGATCAACTTCCCGCAGCTATCCGCATCCTCATGCAGCCACCATTGGCTCAGACCGATTGATGCAGCAAGAGCAGCCGGAGGGGGGGTGGAATGGCTGACCTAAACCGGCCGCGGTGTCGTCGCCAGCACCGGCAGCGCAAACCGCGCCGGGACGCCGTCGCTGAACGCCACATGCTCCGGCGGTCGCCTACCGAGATCGCCGAGACCAACCGAGGCCAGTAGACCGTCGTCCCGAAAGCCGATCAGCTCGGCGGGCCGCAGCGCCCAAGGTGGGTGATCGTTGGGCAGGTACCACGTGCGGCCGGCGCGCGCCACATGCAAGCCCCAGCGGGCGGTCAGGAAGTGCTCGAGCGGGCCGAGCTTCAGGGCATCCCCGACTCGGATTTCGACTGTGCTCGCTGCTGCGACGCCGGGCCAGCGCAGGTTCGACGTGTAGGTGTGCCGGGCGCCGTCGCTGTCGTGGCTCATCCGGGCCCAGCGGTATGGCAGGCCGAACGCGGTCCTGGCGGCTGCGACGACGCCGAGCCGGTTGGCATCGAGGCTGAGGAAGACCACCCCGCGTCGGCCCGTGCCATCGACCGAGTACAACCGGACGTTGGTCTCCAGGAAAGTCCGAAGCAACACCGGACCGCGCCCCAGGCCGGTGTTGTCCATCCGAAACGGCACCATGCCCACGTAACTGCGGCCTTCGAACACGTCGGGTTCGGTCCCAGCCGGGTACAGATGCGCGATGCTGGCGGGCGCGACCGCCCAGTGCAGGAACGTCAGATCGAGCCAATACTGCCGCAGTATTCGCGGCGCGGCGAGTTCAGGTGCCTCTGCCGTCACCGCCTCAGCCATACCTGGCAATCTAATCCCCCGCGACGTCGCCGCCGAATCGCGGGCCCGAGGTACCAGTTCCTCGGCAATTCCGTTGCGCCGCAGGGCATTCAGTTTTGGCGGGCGCGGGATGGTTGCGCGGTTCCGTGGACTAACGAATCCGGGCCGTTTCGCTTCATGCGCGGAAGCGACGATGACGTCACGCCGCTCAACTTCGCTGTCGAGCAACTTTGCCAGCAAAGCTAGCACTTGCATTTTCGGCTATTGATGATAGTTTGCCTGTTTGTGGAGGCTTCAGCCTGTAGGCCTGCCAACGGGGGCTAGTTGACGTGACGGCTGATGCGCAATTACCGCTCAGGCGGAGCGGAAACGAGGTTTCAGCGGTGTCAGGCAACCGACCAGAGAGTTCGGGGCCGACTGGTTCACGCGGCGGTTCGGTCATTGCTCAGCAATCATCGCGGCGATACACACAGATGCCTACGACCGTTCACTCCTGCAACCGGTTGGGGCGAGTGGGCAGCCTGCCCTTTCGCGCCGTTCTATTCGGCGGCTGGTGGCGTCGCCGCGCGAGTCAGGGCGAGTAGTAGCGCGCCGCGTCAGCGGTTGCGGATCCGGTAAACCACCACGACCACGGTGAGCGCGCCCACGCCGATCAACGCGAACGTCACAGGTGGCTTCTTGATGAACGCGATTGTGGCGACCTTGAGGTCGTTGGCGAGGCGGCGCGGATGCGCTCGCTCGGTGAGGGTGTCAACGGTGGCAGCCAACTGGTCGCGGGTACGGTCGATCTCCTGCTTGATGACTTCAGGGTCTCGGTCCACCACAATGTCCTCCGCACGTGAAGGTTGCTGCCTTGCGGCACTACCCTAGATCAGCCTGGGCAGAACCCAACGCACCGGTAGCGACGAAGGGAAAGCATGACCGCGACGACGCGACTCGAAGTGGGTGCCCAGGCGCCCGCGTTCAGCCTTGAGGATGCCGACGGGAACACCGTGTCACTGGCCGACTACCGCGGCCGCAAGCTGATCGTGTACTTCTACCCCGCCGCATCGACGCCCGGTTGCACCAAACAAGCGTGCGGCTTCCGCGACAACCTGCGTGAGCTGAACAAGGCGGGGCTTGACGTCGTCGGCATCTCCCCCGACAAACCCGCCAAGCTCGCCAAGTTCCGCGATGCCGAGAAACTGACCTTCCCGCTGTTGTCGGATCCCGATCGCAAGGTCTTGTCCAAGTGGGGCGCTTACGGCGAGAAGAAGATGTACGGCAAAACCGTTCAGGGCGTGATCCGGTCCACGTTCGTCGTCGACGAGAACGGCAAGATCGAACTGGCGCAGTACAACGTCAAGGCGACGGGGCACGTCGACAAGCTGCGTCGCGACTTGTCCGTCTAACCCAGCTTCGCCAGCAACAGCGCTTCGGCCACAGCGGCGCGTTCGAGCACGCCGAGATCGAGGCTCTCGTTGACGCTATGTGCTTGTGTCGCAGGATCTTCGACGCCGGTAACCAAGATTTTGGCGTCCGGATATGCGTCGGCGAACGTCGCGATGAACGGGATGGATCCACCGATGCCCATGTCGACGGGATCGGTGCCCCACGCTTCGCGGAACGCCGCTCGGACGGCGTCGTACACCGGGCCGGTGGCGTCGACGGCATACGGCTGGCCGATGTCGCCAGGCGTGACCGTCACATGCGCTCCCCACGGCGCATGCTCCTGCAGATGGCGGGTGAGCGCGTCGAGATGGCCTTTCGCATCGCCGCCCGGCGGGACGCGCATGCTGAGCTTGGCCCGCGCCCGCGCGATCAGCGTGTTCGATGCCTGCGCAATCGGGGTGGCGTCGATGCCGATGACGGTGATAGCCGGCTTCGCCCAGAGCCGTTGTGTCACCGTGCCGGTGCCGATCTGGTGCACGCCGTCGAGTAGCCCCGTCTCCTCGCGCACCTGCTCCGGCGGGTAATCCAAGTCGGCTGCGGTGCCCTCATGCAGACCGGCAACAGCGGCGTTGCCGTCGTCGTCGTGCAGGCTGGCGAGCAGCCGTGTCAGGACCATCAAGGCGTCGGGAACGACACCGCCCCACATCCCCGAGTGCAGCCCGTGATCGAGCGTCGCGACCTCGACGACGCAGTCGGCGAGCCCGCGCAGGGACACCGGTGAGCGCCGGAACGGTGGTGCTCCAGTTCATCGAGTCGGCGAGCACAATCACGTCAGCGGCAAGCTTGTGCCGGTGCGCGTCGAGTAACCGGTGCAGCGACGGCGATCCGGACTCCTCCTCACCTTCGACGAACACCGTGACGCCGACGGGCGGGTTGCCGTCGTGCGCCCGGAATGCCGCCAAATGCGTTGCGATACCGGCTTTGTCGTCGGCGGTGCCACGACCGTAGAGTCGGCCCGCGCGCTCGGTCGGCTCGAACGGCGGCGAGGACCACTGGCTGCGGTCGCCTTCGGGTTGCACGTCGTGGTGGGCGTAGAGCAGCACGGTCGGCGCGCCGGGCGGCCCTTCGTGACGCGCGATCACCGCGGGGGCGCCATCGGCTGCGACGATCTCGACGTCGCCGAACCCCGCTGCCGACAACAGGTTTGCCACCGCCTGTGCGCTGCGCTGCACCTCGCTGCGTCGCGCGGGGTCGGCCCACACCGACTCGATGCGCACCAGGTCCTCCAGGTCGCGGCGCACCGACGGCAGCACCCCACGCACACGCCCGACGAGATCACTCATGCCAACGATCATCCGTGAGCGTGCGTGAAATACCACGCACACCGGCGTGTCGCCGGCACGACGCGCACGCTCGCGGAACTAGGAAGTCTCCAGGACCGCGACGGCTGCGGCGGTGTCGCCTTCGTGGCACAGCGACACATGGATGGTCACGTCGGCCAGATGCTCGGCGATCGCGCCGGACAGCCGCACCCGCGGGCGGCCCCACATGTCGGTGACGACCTCGATGTCGCGGTGGATGCCGTCGGGCAGAACGGGCCGCTGCGCGAACCGCG
The DNA here is from genome assembly GCA_963775205.1 of uncultured Actinomycetota bacterium. Lineage (GTDB taxonomy): Bacteria > Actinomycetota > Actinomycetes > Mycobacteriales > Mycobacteriaceae > Mycobacterium. Next base: position 358,237 of record CAVZHV010000004.1, read on the forward strand.
ACCCCGACCACGCCTTGATCACGGCCTCTTTGGCTGCCCAGCGCGCCGCGAGATGCCGGGCCGCCGACGAGCTCTTGTCGGCGGCGTCGCGACGCTCGCCCGGGGTGAACGTCTCGGCGAACACGGTGCCGGGCTGGTCGATCTGCTCGGCGAAGTCGGGGATGAAGACAAGGTCGATCCCCAGCCCGACTATGGCCATGACCGAACGCTACTTCACGTAGACATCGCCGTCGCCGAGGCGCGACGCCGGGTCCAGCAGCATGTCCGCTTCCTGGCGCTTCTCCGAGCCGCCGTGGTCGAACCGGCGGTCGGCGGGCCGCTCGTACAGCGGCTGCCCGCCCGCGATCGCCGACACCAGCCGCCGCTGACCGGCGATCACCCGCGCGTCGGCCCGCTCCTTGTACGCGGCACGCTCCTCCTCGGAAAGCGACGCCAGGAAGGCCTGCGGGTGCACCAGCGCGACCAACCCCGACACGTGACCGAACCCGAGACTTGTCACCAGGCCCGCCTTCAGCGGGAACTTCTCCGCCAGCCGCAGGGTCTCGCGCGGCCAGACGAAGTGCGCCGAGCCCGCCATCTCGTCGTCCACGCAGTCCAGGCTGCGGTTGGGAGGCACCACTCCGTCGCGCAGGATCTGGCACAGCCCGATGATCTGGAACACGGCAGCGCCGCCCTTCGCGTGGCCGGTGAGGCTCTTCTGCGACACCACGAACAGCGGCGCGCCGTCGGAGCGGCCCAGCGAGTCGGCCAGCCGCTCGTGCAGCTCGGTCTCGTTGGGGTCGTTGGCCAGCGTCGACGTGTCGTGCTTGGAGATCACCGCGATGTCGTCGGCACCGACGCCGAGCTTGGCCAGCGACCGCGCCAGAACCGACTGCTTGCCGCCGCGGCCCGCGCCCAGTGCGCCCAGACCGGGAGCCGGAATCGACGTGTGCACACCGTCGCCGAAGCTCTGCGCATACGCGACCACCGCCAGCACCGGCAGCCCCATCTTGACCGCGAGGTCGCCGCGGGCCAGCAGGATCGTGCCGCCGCCCTGAGCCTCGACGAAGCCGAGCCGGCGACGGTCGTTGGCGCGCGAGAACCGCGCGTCGCTGATGCCTTTCGCCCGCATCATCTCTGTGTCGGCGGTGGCGGCCATGTCACCGAACCCGATGATGGCCTCCAGCGTCAGGTCGTCGAAACCGCCGGCCACCACCAGCTCGGCCTTGCCGAGGCGGATCTTGTCGACACCCTCCTCCACCGACACCGCGGCGGTGGCACAGGCCGCGACCGGATGGATCATCGAGCCGTAGCTGCCCACATAGCTCTGAATCACATGCGCGGCAACGACATTCGGCAGCACTTCCTGCAGGATGTCGTTCTGCTTGGCCACGCCGAGCAGGTTGCCGTGGAACATCGTCTGCATCGAGGACAGCCCGCCTATGCCGGTGCCCTGCGTGCTGGCGACCAGACTCGGGTGCACCCAGCGCATCAGCTCGGTCGGCGTGAACCCGGACGACAGGAACGCATCGACGGTCGCGACGATGTTCCACAGCGCGACCCGGTCGATCGAGCTGGCCATATCGGCGCTGATGCCGTACACGGTCGGGTCGAACCCGGTCGGAATCTGACCGCCCACCGTGCGGGACAGCTTCGTCTTGCGCGGCACCCGGATCTCGGTGCCGGCCTTGCGGGTGACCTGCCAGTCGGTGCTGTCGGGTACCGGGGTGGCGACGGTGTGCTCGTGGTCGAATTGCACGAACGCCCGCGCCTCGGCCTCCGACGACACTTCGAACGTGAAGTCCTTGTCCAGGAATACCGAAACCAATAGCGGTGCCCCATGGTCGGAATCGATCACGCCGTCCTCGACGAACTCGCGGATTCCGGTGCGCTGCACGACCGCGTCGTGGTAGCGCTCGACAAGCTCGGATTCGTCGACGAGATCACTGGTTTCGGTGTCGTACCAGCCCGGCTTCGGGGCATCCTCCCACTTGATCAGCCCTGTCGTCCACGCGAGTTCGAGCACGCCGGCGGCCGACAGCTCGTTGTCGACCTCCATCTCGTGGCGGGTCCGCGACGATCCGTACGGGCCGAGCTCGGCACCGCCGACGATCACGACCAGGTCGGCGGGGTCGATGTCGAGGTCCTGCCAGGCCGGCGGAGGCGCGCACGTGTAACCGCGCGGCGGCGACGGCAGCGCGGCGACGGTCTTGGCCGTCTCGGCGGAATCCGTTGCCTCGCCGGGTATTTCCTCGCGAGCCTTGGTGGCCAGCTCGGCCATGTCGAGGTTGGCGTCTCCCAGGCCGCCGGTCAGGTCGACGCGCAGCGGCTTCATCGACGCCGCGACCCGAGACTCGGGGTCGCACAGCGCCAGCAGCATCGCCGCCATCTCCTCGGTGGAATACGTTGTGACACCGGCTTCTTCGACCGCAGCCACGATGGTGTCGTTGTGCCCCATCAACCCGGTGCCGCGGGTCCAGCCGATCAGCGCGTGCGCCAACGACACTCGTTGCGCCCATGACGTCTCGGCCTTCCACCGCGAGACCACCGCGTCGAGCGCAGACTTGGCCTCCCCGTATGCACCGTCGCCGCCGAACATGCCGCGGTTCGGCGAACCCGGCAGCACCACGTGCACCCGTGAGGCGATGTCGCGCTCGGCGCCGATCGTCGACAGCCCGCCGATCAGCCGCTGAACAGCCCACAGCAGCACCTTCATCTCCATTTCGGAGCGGGCGCCGGCCTCGGAGAGATCGCCCGCCACACGCGGTGCCGCGAACGGGAACAATAGCGTCGGCGTCTGCGCGTCCTTGATGTGAATCGACTGCGGCCCAAGGCTTTCTGTCTGCTCGGTGCCGATCCAGGAAACCAGCGCATCGATGTCGGAATACGACGCCATGTTCGCCGGCACCACCCACAGCGTGGCGCCGAACCGGGCGCTCTCGCGGTACAGGGTGCGGTAGAACGCGAGGCGGTCGTCGTCGAGGCGGGACGTCGTCGCGATCACGGTCGCACCACCGTCGAGCAACTGCGCGACCACGGACGCCGCGATCGAACCCTTCGACGCGCCGGTCACCACCGCGACGTCGTCGCTGTAGCGGCCTTTGCCGGGGTTCTCCGCGCCGGCCGCGGCGCGCGCGAACAGCGAGGCGTGCAGGTTGCGTCCTGCGGCCAGCGCCTTGCCCTGCCACCACGTGGCCTGCGTGCTGACGACGTGCCCGGCACCCTCGAACCGTTCGGCGAGCTCGAGCCATTCGGCGTTGACGTCGTCGTCGTCCATCAGCCAGATCTTGACCAGGTCTTCGCGGGCGCTGGCCCAGCGGTCGTCGAACACCACGGCCTTGCGTGCGTCGAACACGGGCGCAACGAGCCGCGGCCAGTCCGAGCCCAACTCGGCGGCGACGAGGTCGATCAGCTCCGCATCGGTGGCGGTGGGCGGCGTGGTGACGGAATCGTCAAGCCCCAGCTGGTTGAGCACCAGCCGGGCGGCACTGGCGAGAACGCCGTCGCGCCCGGTGATCTGGTCGGTGAACTCGGAGAGCGCAGCCGCATCCACGGTCGCGCCGCCATTGCTGCCCGTTGACGGCAGCGCGACCGCCACGCCGCGGCGCGCGGCCACGGCGGCCACCGCCGCGTCGATGACCTTGTCGACGGAACTAGCGTCCGTGAGCGCGCCGTCGTGCAGGCCGCCGAGGTCGCCGCCGCGAACGCTGTGGCCTTCGCGGGTGCCGAGCGCGACCTCGACAGTGACGTGCTTGGTCCAGCCGTCGCCCAGCTCCCAGGTCTTGCGGACGCGCTCGGCGATGTAAGCCGGCCGCTTCCCGGACGGGCCCAGCACCGTGCGCAGCTGGTCGTTGATCGCGTCGGACAGCACCGGCCCGAACGGTTTGTAGGTCCGGGCCAGCTTGGTCACCTGCGACTTCAGGCTCGACAGATCGGCTTCGGCCGCACCGTCGATGGCACCGAGGTTCAGTTCGGAGCCCAGGTCGACCAGCAGTTGGTTGCGTCGCGACGATGCGCCGTCGGTGATCGACTCGATCGAGTCCAGCAGTTCGATCTGGTCCATGCGCATTTTCGCCGATTGCGCGATCAGCGCCAGCGTCGCGTCGGACGCGTCGAACCCGATATCGTCCGGACGGGGCGCGCCCATCGGTGCGGTGGGTGCCGGCGCGGTCACCGATTCCGGTGCCGCGACCGGAGTTTCGACCGTCTCGTCGAACTCCGCTTCCGGCTCCGGGTCCGTGTCCGTCGCGAACAGCACGGCGGCGTCGCGCTCGGAGTTGAGCACTTCGACTGTGCTGTGGGCGTATTCGGTCAGCTTCAACGTGTTGGACGCCAGACCCGCAACCGTCGGGGCCGACTTCACGCCGATCTCGACGAACCGCTCGACGCCGAGACCGCCCGCGGCCTCCTCGGTGAACAGCAGGTCCTGCGTTTCGATCCAGCGCACGGGGCTGGCGAACTGCCATGCCAGCAACTCGATGACGACCTTCCGAAGCAACTCGCGCGGACGCTCGTTGCGCCAGGTGTCGTAGTCGGCGAGGATCTCGTCGAGCGGCTCGGCCGGCACCAGGTCGCGGACCTCCTGGATGAAGTCGCGATCGAGCGAAAACGGCCGTGGCACCAGGTTCGGGATGTAGCGGCCGACGATCAGTTCAGGGTCGCTGTCGCGCGGCATGACGCGCTCCAGCGAGCGCCGGAACTCCGGCACGCCGACCCGCAGCACCGACGAGTGGAACGGTACGTCGATGCCGGGGACGAGGATGAAAGACCCCTTCCCGCCGGTGATCTCGCGGCGCCGCTCGACTTCGGCCTCCAGCACCTCCAGACCGCGAACCGTGCCGGCGATAGCATACTGTGAGCCGCGCAGGTTGTAGTTCACGATCTGCAGGAATTCACCTGTGCGCTGCGAGATTTCGTCGATGAAGCCGGGCACGTCGGCGTCGGCAATGTCGATCTGCGATGGGCGGATGGCGGCCAGCCGGTAGTTGGACCGGCCGAGCTCGTCTCGCGGCACGATGTCGTGCATCTTGCTGCCGCGGTGGAACACCACCTCCAGCAGCGCCTCGAGTTCGTACACGCCGCTGACGCATGCCAGCGCGGTGTACTCGCCCACGGAGTGCCCGCATGCGATCGCATCTTCCACGAACGCGCCCTGCTCGCGCATTTCGGCGACCTGCGCCGCGGCGACGGTGGCCATCGCGACCTGCGTGAACTGGGTCAGGTACAGCACGCCTTCGGGATGCTGGTAGTGCACACCGGCTGCGATCAGGCTGGTCGGATTGTCGCGAACCACATGCAGGACAGAGAAACCCAGCGTCTCGCGGGTGAACTTGTCGGCGGTGTCCCACACTTTGCGGGCGGCCTTGCTGCGGGCCCGGACCTCCATGCCCATGCCCTTGTGCTGGATGCCCTGACCCGGGAACGCGTACACGGTTTTCGGCGCGGCCAGCCGCGCAGTCGCCGACATCACCAGGTCGGAACCCAATCGGGCGGTGACCTCCAAAACCTCGGCGCCCTCGTCGATTCCGACCCGGTCGACGCGGAATTCGATCTCGGCGTCAGGCTCGACCATGCCGAGGAAACGCGCCGTCCAGCCGATCAGCCGGGCCGGGGGTCTGGCCTGCCCGTCGGCGGCGGTGGCGACATGCTGCGCCGCCGCCGACAGCCACATGCCGTGCGCGATCGGCGATTTCAGGCCGGCGAGCAGCGCGGCGGCCCGGTCGGTGTGGATCGGGTTGTGGTCGCCGGAGACGACGGCGAAGGGACGCATGTCGGTAGGTGCGGAAATCGTGACATCGCGGCGACGACGACGCGGTGTGTCGGTGGCGTTGTCGCGGATTGCTCCACCGGCGCGCACCGGGTCTGTGAGTTCCGCCGGGCCGGAGTGTCCACGGATTGCGAAGCGCTCCTGCAGGGTCGCCAGCACGGTGCCGTCGGGTGCGGTCACCGTGACGGCCACCGGCACCACGCGTCCCACCTCGGTATCGGTAGCCGCGGAAGCGGTTGCCGTGACGGTCAATTCGGCCGGGTTCGTCGGCAGCGTGGTGTGCAGGTGCACCGCATGGTCGAGATGGACGAGGCTCAACAAGCCTTCGACGACCGGAAAGCCCGTGTCGGTGGTGGCAGAGCCGATGGCGGCGAACACTGCCGGCCAGCAGCGGCCGACAAGCGCGTCGGGCACCACAGTCAGCGTCGGCGCCAACGGGGCGCCGAACGTCGCGGTGACACCGGTGTGGTCGGCGACCTCTTCGGGGTTCCACACGACGGTGATGCGGGCTGTGCCATCCTCGACGTCGGGCATGAAATCGGGTCCGTCGACACCCGCCGCGATCGCGAGCACCGAGCGCATCGCGGTTGCGGCGTCCTCGACCGGTACCACCGGCGCGCCGCCATCGCGGCCGACGTCGGTCAGCGTCAACGGGATCTCGATCCAGGTGCCCGCCAGCGGAACAGAGAGCACCACCTGATCGTCGGAAGCCACCTCGAGCCGAGATCCGGTGGAAGGTTCGGTCGCACTGTGGTTTTCGTTCACCTGCCAGCCCGCCGGGCCCGCGATGCGGTGCACCGGGTTGATGGCCGTGCGGCCCGCCCACACAACGTCGGGCGCATCCAGGACCACGGCCAGCGGGCCGGTGACGTCCCTGCGGACCTGTCGGCGTGAGATGACCTGGGCTGGCTGCGCTCCGGCGGCGAGCACGTCGTCGATCGCGGCCTGCTCGAACCGGTCGAGCAGTTCTCCGACGGGTTCGTCCACGCGGGTGATGCCGGCCACCGCGGCGGTGCCCGGAATGATGCACACCGCGTCGGCGTCGTAGCGCGCGTCGTGCGCCTGCCACAGCGAGTCGCTGCGCCACCACCGGCGCACGTCCTTGTCGATCACCGGCACGAAGTTGACCGGCTTGCCCAGCGTCTTGCACAACTCCACGAAGAACGGCACATCCGCAGGATGCAGCTGGATGGTCTCGGCGTCCGGATAGCGGGTCAGCAGTGCGGCGATCGCGTCGTCGGGCCGCTCCAGTAGCTCCTCGCTGGCTGTCTCCTCTTCGCGCGAGCGCTCATCGGTGGAGAACAGCGTCTCGATCGGCCCGTAATCCCTTGGGTGCAAGCGTGCCTCGGCGCGCTTGAGCATCTGCTCGAAGCGGTCCCGCCAGGTGTCGGCCAGCCACGGACTGCCCGGCGCCGCAGTATCGGCGGTCGAATTGCCTTCTCCGATCGCCAATTTCACGTACCGGCGCAGCCACTGCAGGTAGGTCATCTCACCGACGTCGCCGAAATACGGCTTGGCGGTTTTGGCCATCGCGGCGATGATCTCGTCGCGTCGGGCCGCGACCGCTTCCGCGTCCCCGGCCACTTCGTCGAGCAGACGGCCGCAGCGCGACGCGGCGTTGTCGATCTCGTGGATGTCGGCGCCCAGCTGGCTGCGGCTGGACGCCATGCCACCCTGGGCTTTTCCGGCGCCGATCCAGTGGTCGGTGCCTTGAGTCGCCACCAGCATCTGCTTCACCTGCGGCGAGGTGGTGGCCTCCTTGGCGGCCATCGCCGCGGTGCCGACCAGAATGCCGTCGACCGGCATCAGCGGATAGCCATGCCGCACAGCCCATTTGCCGGTGAGGTACTCCGAGGCCCGCTCGGGCGTGCCGATGCCACCGCCGACGCAGACCGTGATGTTGGACCGCGCCCGCAGCTCCGAATAGGTCGCCAGAAGAAGGTCGTCGAGGTCTTCCCAGGAGTGGTGGCCGCCCGCACGCCCGCCCTCGATGTGGGCGATCACCGGCTTGGTGGGCACCTCGGCGGCGATGCGGATCACCGAGCGGATCTGCTCGACGGTGCCAGGCTTGAACACGACGTGAGTGATGCCGACGCCGTTGAGCTCGTCGATGAGTTCGACGGCCTCTTCCAGGTCGGGGATCCCGGCGGAGACGACGACGCCGTCGATGGGCGCGCCCGACTGGCGGGCCTTCTGCACCAGCCGCTTGCCGCCGACTTGCAGCTTCCACAGGTACGGGTCGAGAAAGAGCGAGTTGAACTGGATCGCGCGGCCCGGTTCGAGCAGCGCCTCGAGCTCCTCGATCCGCTTGGTGAAGATTTCTTCGGTGACCTGGCCGCCGCCGGCCAACTCGGCCCAGTGCCCAGCGTTGGCGGCAGCCGCGACGATCTTGGCGTCGACCGTCGTCGGAGTCATGCCGGCCAGCAGGATCGGTGAGCGGCCGGTGAGCCGCGTGAACTTCGTCGACAGCTTCACTGAACCGTCGGGCAGCTGGACCACGCTCGGCGCATAGCTGGACCATGGCTGGGCCACCTCCGGGACGGCGCCCACCGTGAACAGGTTGCGCTGCCCGCCACGGGTCGCCGCGGGCACGATGCCGACGCCGAGCCCGCGGATCACCGGTGCGGTGAGCCGGGTCAGGATGTCGCTGGGGCCCAGATCGAGAATCCACTTGGCGCCCGCCTCGTGCAGCTTCTCCACCTCGTCGACCCAGTTCACCGGCCGCACCAGGATGGACTCGGCCATCTCGTGCGCCAGTTCGGGGTCCAGGCCGATCTTCTCGGCCCACCGGTCGATCATCGCCACACCCTCGGCCAGCCGCGGCGTGTGGAAGCCCACCTCGACCTGGACCGGTTCGAAGGTCGGGCTGAACACCGCGCCGCCGCGCAGCTTGTTCTTGCGCTGGGCGGCCTCGGCGTCGGCGATCTGCTGGCAGTACAGCTCGAACCGGGCCAATTGCTCGGGGCTGCCGGTGATGACCGACGAACGACGACCGTTGCGGATCGACAACGCCGGCGGCAGGACGGTGCGGACGTCCGTGGCGAACTCGTCGAGCAGTTCGCGGATGCGCTCGGGGTCGGCGTTGGTGACCGACACCATCGGCGGGCGATCACCCAGCGCGGAGATGCCACGCCGCCGGGCGACCAGTGTGCAAGCGGCCCCGATGAGCTGGATCAGCACCATCAGTTCGGCGTCGCGCGCACCGCGGGAATACAGCGACTCGACGGCCAGCACACCCTGGGAATGTCCGGCGTAGGCGATCGGCGGGGTGGTGGCGAAGTCCATGCCCTGACGGGTCAGCACGCGAATCGCGGCTAGTTGCGTGAGCAGTATGCCGGGCATCGAGGTGGCGGCGGACGTCAGCTGCTTGCTGTTGGGAACCGGCTCGCCGGCGGCGTAGGCCCGCATCCAGCGCAGCGGCTCGAAGCCGATGGGCCGCACGATGACCAGTTCGTCGGCGATCGGCGCGAGCATCAGCTCGGCCTCGCCTACCACTGCGGCGAGCTCGCCCTCGATGCCGGCGGACGACACGAGCTCTTCGAGGTTCTCCAACCATCCGCTGCCCTGCCCGCCGAACGCGACCGCGTACGGCTCGCCGGCGCTGAGACGATCCACGAGGGCATGGTGGCTGGCGGGCTTCGGGGAATCGCCGTCGCGGCCAGCTGGCACTCCCCTCGCTCCGCTGGGGGGCCCCACCCCTCGCTTCGCTGGGGAACCCCCGTCGTATCCGTGGATCGTCACGTCTGGTGTCTCCTGAGCTTCTTCTCGTGTCTCCCGTGGCCTTGCGCTTCGTCGCGCAGGGCATTGCGATTCCCCGTCGATCCCGGCGAGGCGGGGCCGCCGCGTCGTGCCGGGCGACGGTCCGCCGCGGCTCGAGTCGCCTCGCTGGTTGCAATAAGAGTGGCATAAGGAATTGGCGCAGCTGACCGCAGGAATGGTTACTGGCGAGTTCTACGCATTAGTAACCACCACCTCGATAACAACCGGTTGAATCAGCCCTTCTGGGCCCCGCCACAAACGCGCTGCGTGCCGGTGGTTACGGTCGAGTAGCTACAACAGTGCTGTTCACAGCACGATTGTTATCAAATCGTTATGAAGATTTTTACCGACGATCTCGCGCACTTGTCGAAGCTGGCCAAGCACTTGCTCGGGAAATCAGTCGACAATTGTTCACTGACGCTTCCGAAAAAAGTTTGCTGGCGGAGCCAGCGGATCAATCCCACTGGCCGAAGCTCGGCTGGAGAATGTGGTTGACGTCCACCCCGACGCCCCCGACGCTGCGCTTGTCGATCTCCACCTGGTGCAAGTGGGCAGCAGGGTGCACCACACCTTTCGATCCCCAGTTGTGCTGCCAGTAATAGGAGCCGATGCCGTCCTGGCGTGCCCATTCGATCGTCGGCGCGTTCGCGTAGACACCGACACGCTGATGTCCCAGTACCGACTCCCAGCCGCGCAGGTACGGCGCGACCAGCTCGCGGTACTGCTCAGGGGTGGGATCGTCGTCGATCGACGCGTAGATCGGCGCACCGACGGGCCCACCTGCGGCGACATGCAGCTGCCAGCCGCGCTGCGCATGGCGCACGCCGGCCGCCTGCCCGCCGAGCCAGTCCGCGGTCGCCTGCTTGCCGTACTGGTAGCAGGACACGATCTTCAGACCGCTGCTGTACAGGTCGCGTGCCTCTGGCAGCTGGATCGGCTTGCCCTTCATCCAGTCACCACCCGGGCGGCGGTCCGAGACGTACCGGATGGCGCCGATCGCGCCCGATGCCTTGATCTCCGCTGCGCTGATCACCCCGGCCGCGTAGTCGAGGAGGACGCCCAACGGCGCCGCGGTTGCGGTTGGCGCCAGCAGCGTTGACGCGATCGAGCCGAGTCCGGCGGCCGCCGGAGCAGCGGCGGCGAATTTGAGCAGATCGCGCCGGGTAATCGACACAAGCCACAGGGTATGACAACTGCCCCATATTTAACGCCAACGCCATCCGTAACAATCGCATCACTTTTCACAAAGGCCAGCCCCGAGACTGCTGCCAGATCGCGAAAACCGCCGGGAGGACGATCTGCGGGCAGTCTCGCGGGCTTGCTAGGGTGCGGCCGATGTTTGTGCACGTGCAGCTCGACGGGCGCCCGGACCAGGCCGGCGAGCGCGCGCGGGAGCTAGCCGCCACCGGCGTCGACGGGCTGTTCACGTTCGAGGGCCAATACGACGTGTTCCTGCCGCTGGGCGCCGCGGCCGCCACCACCGACCTCGAGCTGATGACCAACGTCGCGATCGCGCTGCCCCGCAGCCCGCTTCACCTGGCCCACGCGGCCTACGACCTGCAGCTGCTTTCCGGCGGCCGGTTCCGCCTCGGGCTGGGCTCGCAGATCCGGCCGCACATCGAAAGCCGCTACGGCAGCACCTGGAGCCGGCCCGCCGCGCGCATGCGCGAGACGGTGGTGGCCGTGCGGACGATCCTCGAGGCCTGGCAGCACAACCGACCGCTGGAGTTCCGCGGCGAGTTCACCAAGCACACGCTGATGACGCCCACGTTCAACCCGGGACCTAACGCCTACGGGATTCCGCCGATCTATCTCGGAGCGCTGGGCCCGCTGATGACCCGGGCGGCCGCCGAGGTGGCCGACGGGCTGCTCGTCATGCCGTTTCACTCCGCGCGCCACTTCCGGGAGCGCACCCTTCCCGCGGTCGACGACGGCCTGCGCCGGGCGGGGCGCAGCCGGGCCGGCTTCGACATCATCCCGCAGGTGATCGCAGCGGTCGGACGCACCGAATCGCAGCTGGCTGCTGCCAGCAGAGGCGCGCGGGCGCTGCTGGCCTTCTACGGGTCGACGCCCGCGTACCTGCCGGTGCTCGAGGTCGAGGGACGCGCCGAGCTTCAGCCCCGGCTCAACCAGCTGTCCAAACGCGCGGACGTGGCGGCGATGGTCGACCTGATCGACGACGACCTGCTCACCATGCTCGCGGTGCGGGGCACACCGGAGGAGTGCGCCGCCGAGATCCTGCGCCGGTTCTCCGACGTGGCGCAGCGGGTCTGCGTGTACTTTCCCGGCTACGACGCACCCGAGGCCGACATCCGGGCGCTGGTCGCGGCCCTGCACGCCGGCTGATGTGCGAAGATTCCAGTGTGACCACGCCCCGGGTGACCGTCGACCCCCGCCTCCACGATGCAGTGATTTTCGTTGTGCCGCACAGTGATTCGGCGGCAGAACTGACGCGACGGTTACATGATGCGGGCGTCGAGACCGCGAGCGCCGAGGGCGCCGACACCGCCGGCCTGCGGGAGACTGCGCAGCGGATCGGCGCGCGAGCGGAACGGTCCGTCGTCATCGACGACGACGCCGACGGAATAGTCGCAGCCCGCAACGGCGGGTTTTCTTTGGTGATCGGGTTCGGCCCGGCCGAAGGCGGCGGCGAGTTGCTGGAGCGCGGCGCAGATGTAGTGGTCGACGATCTCGGCGCCGTCGGGGTTCGCACCGGGGACCGTCCGATGTCCGAAATTCCGGATGCGCTCGGCTCGTACGGCGACGTCACCGCGATCCTCGACGGCCAGCGCCCCGCGGTCTGCCTCGACTTCGACGGCACGTTGTCTCCGATCGTGCCCGACCCCGACTCCGCGCAACTGGTCGACGGCGCCGCGGAAGCTCTCGCCAGGCTGGCCGAGCGTTGCCCGGTCGCGATCCTGTCCGGCCGCGACCTCGCCGACATCCGGGACCGAGTGGGCGTCGCCAATCTGTGGTACGCAGGCAGCCACGGCTTCGAGTCGATCGCGCCCGACGGCAGCTACCGCCAGAACGACGACGCCGCCGCGGCCGTGCCGGTCCTCGAAAGCGCCGCCAAGGAACTGCGCAAGACGCTCGCGCACATCAAGGGAACCCGGGTGGAACACAAGCGATTCGCTGTCGCGGTGCACTACCGCGACGTCGCGGCCGACGACATCGGCGAGATTGCGGCGAGCATCCACCGGGTCGGCCGGCGCGAGCACCTGCGAGTCACCAACGGCCGCAAGGTCGTCGAACTGCGGCCCGACCTCGACTGGAACAAGGGCACCACGCTGTCGTGGATCCGCGAGCAGATCGAAACGTCCCAGAAGGTGCTGCCGATCTACATCGGCGACGACCTGACCGACGAGGACGGCTTCGACGCGGTGAAGGCCGACGGCATCGGCATCCTCGTGCGTCACACCGAGGACGGCGACCGCCGGTCCGCGGCCAGGTTCACATTGGAGAATCCCGAACGGGTGCGCGAATTCCTCAACCGCATCGGCGATTCCGCGGAAGGGGCAGCGAAAGCAGCCGATTGACCCTCGGCGCGTCGAAGCCCTGCCCTGGCCTCACCGCCGTCACCGTGACCGCGTGACGTCATCCAGCGACTTGTAGTATGCGCCCATGCCGTTGGCCGATGGCCAGAGTTTCGCGGGCTATACGATCCTGCGGCACCTGGGTTCCGGGGGGATGGGCGAGATCTATCTCGCCCAGCACCCGAGACTGCCGCGCAACGACGCACTCAAAGTGCTGCCCACCACGTTCACCGACGACGCGGAATACCGCCAGCGGTTCAACCGCGAAGCCGACATCGCTGCCACGCTGTGGCACCCCCACATCGTCGGCGTCCACGACCGCGGTGAGTTCGAGGGCCAGCTGTGGATCTCGATGGACTACGTCGAGGGCACCGACGCGGCGCGCCTGCTGCAGGAGCGCTACCCGAACGGCATGCCGCCGGACGAGGCGGTCAGGATCATCACCGCCGTCGCCGAGGCGCTGGACTACGCGCATCAGCGCCAGCTGCTGCACCGCGACGTCAAGCCGGCGAACATCCTCATCTCCCATGCGGATTCAGGTGCCGACCGCATCATGCTGGCCGACTTCGGAATCGCGCGCTGGGTCGACGACGCCAGCGGGCTGACGGGCACCAACATGACGGTCGGCACGGTGGCCTACGCCGCACCCGAGCAGCTGATGGGCGAACAGCTCGACGGCCGCGCCGACCAGTACGCGCTGGCGGCCACCGCCTATCACCTGCTCACCGGTACCCCGCTGTTCCAGCACTCCAACCCCGCGGTCGTCATCAGCCAGCACCTCAGCGCTCCCCCGCCGCCTATCGGCACCCGCAGGCCCGCGCTCGAGGACCTCGGCCCGGTGTTCTCCAAAGCACTCTCGAAGTCACCCGCCGACCGCTACGACACCTGCGCCGAGTTCGCCAATGCGCTCGCCCACCGCCTCGGGCTGGTGGCCGCGGAAACGGGCGCCACCGAGGCGACCACCGCATCCCCCATCGCCAGGGCCCGCCACCGTTCCCGCCCGCAGCGTGCGGCGAAGGAGCGCTCGCGCCGGCGGCTCGCCGTCATCGCGGTGGTGCTGGCGCTGCTGCTGATCGGCGTCTCGGCGGCCGCGGTGCTGTTGTTCCGCCAGGACCGCGACATGAGCGCGCAAGAGCACCAGAGAACTCAACCCCCGGCAAGCTCGGCACCACCAACCCCGAACATGCCCGTCGTGTTCCTGGGCGCAGACTGTGCGCCGCTGGGCGCGGCAGGCATCACGTCGACGGGCGCGCAGGCCTACTGCTCGAGGATCGCGTCGACAGGCGACAGCGCCTGGTCGCTGTACACCGGCACGGTCACCACCCCCTCCTCGGCCACCCCGGGCCCGACGGACGAGGTGTACCCGGCGGGCATCGAGGAGCAGGTGCGGGTGTGCGTGGAGCAGACCGGGAAGACCAGGCTGCAGTGCCGCGAGGACATCCGGCGGGGCAACATCACCGGACCCGCCTAAGACCGCTGCTTCTCACGCATCTTCGAGCGCTTCGCCGAGTTCCTGCGCGACCTTGCTGTGGTGATTGCTGGCCAGTGCGTGGCCCGCCCCGATCACCAGCGCGATCGGCCAGTCGATGATCTCCAGTGCTGCCAGCCCAGCCAGTGCGCCGTAGTACACGAGCTCCTCAGGCCGGGGAATGCGGACCCGGCCCACGACTGGAAGCGTGACGACAATCGTTTCGGCTTCGCGGACGCGTTCCACGGCGCTGCGATGGGACTTTTCGGTCATTGCGGTGCGCGAGAACCCGGTATTCAGGGCTTGCGGCTCGTGGTGCGCCGCCCGGACGCCGTGGCCTTGCGCGCCCGCTTCCGCGCCGGGGTCGACTTGCGCGGCGCCGCCTTTCGCGGGGTGCTGCCCCGTGCCGGTTGCGACGTGCTGACCAGCGCCAGGGCCGGCTGACTGTCCGGCCGCTTGCTCAACTGGTGAATCACGAGCGCGGCGCCGCCGACCGTCAGCAGCACCGGCCATTCGACCAAGCCGGCCGCTCCGAGTGCGCCCAGCGTGATCGCCGCCGCCGGCGTCGAGTGGCTCCCGTTGCTGAGACCGGAGCGGATTCCTGAGACGGTGCCTTGGATGCCGCCGATCACTCCGTTGATCGCAGCACCTCCGACGGCACCCGCCGCAGCTGTGGTGGCATCTGCGGTTCGGGTGACGACGCGCACCGCGCCTCGGGCGATGTCCATCTCTCGCTCCTTTCCTGCGGATGATGTGAGGCTACCCCGCATTGTTGGCTTCAACCTGGGAGTTTTCCGTCTCGCCAAGGCGGCTCGTCGTGGTCGCGGCCACTGGCCAGATCACTGCATTCGACGGTCTCGACGCCGTCCGCAGTGCGCAGAAAGGGGCCCGCCCCTAGGTCACCGGAGAGCTTTTCCAGCACGCCCGGCCAGTGGCGCCGGGCGATGACGACAGGATGACCTGGCCGGTCACCGAACACGGCGCGGGCCAGCCCGCTGCGAGATGCCAACGCGCGCTTGACAACTCGGCCCACCACTGCCGACCCGACGTCGGGGGTGTCGACGACGTGCAGCACTGCGTAGTCCGCCTGCATGCCGACGGCGTGGTTCAAGCCGGCGCGGACAGACGCGCTGAGGCCCGTCTGCCAGTCCGGAGCCGTCACGGCGGTGACGCCGGCAGGGACGGGCACCTCGGCCGCACCGAGCACCAGGATCACGTGGTGGCAACCGCCGTCCCGCAGCGCCGTTACCGCGGCCGTCAGCCAGCCTTCGACGAGCACCTTCGGCTTGCCGTAGCGCCGGCCGGCGCCGGCCGCCAGAAGGACTCCGACGACGACGGGTGGCTGACTTGACTCCATGGTGATCCCTCGGAAATCGCATTGCCGCGAATCGAGAATAGCGATCTCGCGAGCGCTTAGACTCGCATCGTGCGCGACGTGCTCGACGAGCTGATGTCGATCTGGCGTTCCGGTGGCACGGCCGGCCTGGCCACGGTTGTCCGCACCGTCCGGTCCGCCCCTCGCTCCCCGGGCGCCGCGATGGTCGTCGCACCCGACGGATCGGTCACCGGCTCGGTGTCGGGCGGGTGCGTGGAAGCGGCGGTGTACGAACTGGCCACCGAGGTGGTGCGCACCGGTCGTCCCGCGTTGCAGCGCTACGGCATCAGCTCCGACGACGCGTTCGCGGTGGGCCTCACCTGTGGCGGCGAGATCGACATCTTCGTCGAGCCCGTCTCCCGGGAAGTGTTCCCGCAACTGCAGGCGGTGGCCGACGCGATCGCCGCCCATCGCCCGATAGCGGTAGCGACCGTGATCACGCATCCCGATCCACGGTGGTTGAGCCGCCGGCTGGTGATCGAACCGGACGACGTGGCCGGGTCGCTGGGGTTGGCCCGCGCCGACGCGGCGGTGACCGACGACGCCCGCGGTTTGCTGTCCGCCGGACGCAGCGCCGTTCTGACGTACGGCCCGGACGGGCAGCGGCAGGACGCCGGAATGGAGGTGTTCGTGGCCAGCCACGCGCCGCGTCCGCGGATGCTGGTGTTCGGCGCGATCGACTTCGCCGCGGCTCTGGCCCGGCAGGGCGCCTTCCTCGGATACCGGGTGACCGTCTGCGACGCCAGGGCGGTGTTCGCCACCCGGGCGCGCTTCCCCGCAGCCGACGAGGTGGTCGTCGACTGGCCCCACCGCTACCTCGCCGCCCAGGCCGAGCAGGGCGCTGTCGACGAGCGCACGGCGATCTGCGTGCTCACTCACGACCCGAAGTTCGACGTGCCGGTGCTGCAGGTGGCGCTGCGCCTCCCCCAGGTCGGCTACGTCGGCGCGATGGGATCGCGTCAGACCCACGAGGACCGGCTGAACCGGCTGCGGCAGGCGGGGCTGAGCGACGAGGAGTTGAGCCGACTCGCCAGCCCGATCGGCCTGGACCTCGGCGCGCGCACACCGGAGGAGACGGCCGTGTCGATCGCGGCCGAGATCATCGCCCGCCGATGGGGCGGCGGCGGCCTGCCCTTGTCCGACCTGCGCGGACGGATCCACCACGAGCCCCCGCAGGCGCCGGCGGCCGCGGATGCGCTCGCGCAACACGGCCAACGTCTCGACGCCATTTCACCGTCAGCGGCGCCCCGAGTACGCTCACGCTGAGCGACTGCTTAGCTTGGTTACGCGCAGAAGTACTGACGGATCGGAGCGGGAGCCATGACGGACACCGTCGTCAACCGATATGCGGGCAGGCGGGTCCCGCGCGTCGAGGACCTCCGGCTGCTCACCGGGCGCGGCACCTTCGTCGACGACGTCACCCGCCCCGGCATGCTGCACGCCTGCTTCGTGCGCAGCCCGTTCGCGCGCGCCGCGATCAACGGCATCGACGCGACGGCCGCGCTGGCGCTGCCCGGCGTGCGTGCGGTGTTCACCGCCGCCGATCTGAACCCGGACGTCAAGGAAGCCTGGCACGCCGTCGCCGGCCGGGACGTCCCCGACACCCCGCGCCCGCCGTTGGCCGAAGGCGAGGCGAAGTTCGTCGGCGACCCGGTGGCGCTGGTCGTCGCGGACAACCGCTACATCGCCGAGGACGCAGTCGAGCTCGTCGACGTCGACTACGAACCGCTGCCCGCGATCGCCGACTTCACCAGGGCCGAGACCTCCGACGTGGTGGTCCACGACGCATACCCGCACAACGTCGCGGGCGGCCTTTCCGGCGCACCGCCCGACGAGCAGGTCTTCGACTCTGCCCCGCACGTCGTGTCCGCCAACGTCTACCAACAGATCTACGCCCCGGTGCCGATCGAGACGCGGGGCATGGTCGTCGAGTGGTCGGCCTCCGCCGAGGAACTGACCGTCTGGGGGTCCACCCAGACCCCGCACGAGCTCCGGGCGTTCTGTGCCCGGCTGCTCGGAATCCCCGCGCAGCGGGTCCGGGTGATCGTGCGCGACACCGGCGGCGGCTTCGGCCAGAAGGTCGTGCCGATGCGAGAAGACATGTGCATCATGCTGGCCGCCCGGAAGGTGCCCGCGGCGCTGAAGTGGATCGAGGACCGGCGGGAGAACCTGATGTCGGCCGGGCAGGCACGGCATGTGGACGGCAACGCCAGGATGGCCCTGGACGACGACGGCAGAATCCTCGCCGTCGACATCGACTTCATCCAGGACATCGGCGCCTACCCGACGCCGTACCCGGTGTTGACCACCGCCGCAATCGGCATGTTCTTCCCAGGGCCGTATCGGGTCCCGAAGGCCAGCTTCAACTACAAGACGGTGTTCTCCAACACCGCCGGGCTCGCCGCCTACCGCGGGCCGTGGCAGTACGAAACCCTCACGCGGGAAATCCTTCTCGACATCGCGGCGCGGAAAGTCGGCTTGGATCCCGTCGAGCTGCGGCGCCGTAACATCCTTCGCGGCGACGAGATGCCCTACACCAACCCCAACGGGATGCCCTACGACCACGTCGCCCCGGCCGACACGTTCGAACAGGCCGTGAAGATCCTCGACCATGAAGGGTTCCGCAAGGAACAGCAAGAGGCGCTGGCCCAAGGCCGCTACATCGGACTGGGCTTCTCGGCGTACATAGAGCCCACCGGTGCCGCGACCGGGCACCTCGCCACCGAGGGCGCGACGATCCGCATGGAACCGACGGGCAAGGTCAACGTCTACGTGAACGGCGGTTCGAGCGGCAACAGCATCGAAACCACCGTCGTGCAGCTGACCGCCGACGCGTTGGGCGCAGACATCGACGACGTCGCCACCATCCAGGGCGACACGGCGGTGACGCCGTACGGGGCGGGCACGCAAGGCAGCCGCAGCGGACCGATGACGGCCGGGGCGGTCGCGGAGGCCGGTGCGATGCTGCGCAAGCAGATCGTCACGATGGCGGCCCACCGACTGGGCGTGGACGAATCCGAGATCGAACTCGGGGGGTCGCGGGCCAGCGTGCGCGAAAACCCTTCGCAGAGCGTCAGCTTCGCCGACCTGGCCTACCGCGCCCACTACGAGCCACACCACCTGCCGCATGGGACGTCGGCCTCGCTGGAGGCCACCGCGCGGTTCACGTCCCACGCACCGATCCACTGGGCGAACGCCACCCACGCGTGCACTTGCGAAGTGGACGTCAAGACAGGCCACGTCAAACTGACGCGCTACATCGTCAGCGAGGACGTCGGCCCGATGATCAACCCGAACGTGGTCGAGGGCCAGATCGCCGGCGGCACAGTGCAAGGCATCGGCGGCGCTCTGTTGGAGAACCTCGCGTACGACGAGGACGGCAACCCGCTCGCGTCGACGTTCGTCGACTACCTGCTGCCCACCGCCACCGAGGTCCCGTCAATCGAGTTCGGGCACATCGAGATTCCCGGGCCGGGCGTCGGTGGCTACAAGGGTGTCGGCGAGGGCGGCGCGATCGGCTCGACGCCCGCCGTGATCAACGCGATCAACGACGCTCTGGCGCCCTTGGGCGTGACGCTCACCCGATTGCCGGCGACGCCGGCGGTGATCGTCGATCTGATCGAACAAGCAACCAGGTAAAGGACCAAATGTGGAGTTAGTCAACGAATTCAAAGTGCCGGTTTCGGTGGATCAGGCGTGGCAGGTGCTCACCGACGTCGAGCGGGTCGCGCCGTGCATTCCCGGCGCTCAGTTGCTGTCGGTCGACGGCGACGACTTCACCGGCGTCGTCAAGGTGAAAGTCGGCCCCATCACCGTGCAGTACAAGGGCAAAGCGGCGTTCGACGAACGGGATGCCAGCGCACGGCGAGCAGTGATCACCGCCAGCGGCAAGGAGACTCGCGGTCAGGGACATGCGTCGGCGATCGTCACCGCCGAACTCAAGGACGAGGGCCACAGCACATCGTGTGTGCTCACCACCGACCTCACGATCTCCGGCAAGGCCGCACAGTTCGGCCGAGGGGTGCTCTTGGACGTGGCCACCAAGCTGATCGGGCAGTTCGCCGAGCGGTTGGAGGCCAGCCTGAAAACGGACGTGCTGGCGAGTGCCACCGCACCCGGCGCCTCTGAAACACCCCAGCCGCAAGCGGTTTCGGCCGCCGCCCAGCCGGACGACGCGGTTCACCTGCTCAGCCTGGTGGCCGTGCCGCTGGCCAAGCGACATATCCCCCCTGTCGGAGCCGGAATGCTCCTTGGCATCCTGATCGGCTACCTGTTGGGGCGCCGCCGGTCATGAAGTCTGCGCCGTTCGACTACCACCGGCCTGACACTGTCGCCGACGCCACCCAGATGCTCGCCGAATTCGGCGACGAGGCAAAGGTTTTGGCCGGGGGCCAGAGTCTGGTGCCGATGCTGGCACTGCGGTTGGCGTTCTTCGACCACCTGATCGACATCTCGCGACTTCACGAGCTGAAAGGCATCGAGCGGCAAGACGGGGCGGTGTGGATCGGCGCCGGGACCACTGACTCCGCAGTCGGCGCGGACGACGGGGTCGCCTCCGCGGTACCGCTGCTCACTCGGGTCACTCCGTACATCGGCCATTTCCAGATCCGCACGCGCGGCACGCTCGGCGGCTCGATCGCGCACGCGGATCCGGCGGGCGAATATCCGGCTGTTGCTTTGGCGCTGGATGCCGAGATGAATGCGGCGTCACCGTCGGGACAACGGCAGATCCCCGCGGCGGAGTTCTTCACCGGGCTGTGGGAGACCGCCCTGGAACCCGACGAGATCCTCACCGGCGTGCGGTTCCCGGTGTGGACGGGGCGGTGCGGCTTCGCGGTGCAGGAGTTCGCCCGTCGCCACGGGGATTTCGCGATCGCCGGGGTGGTCATGGCGGTTGCCCTCGACGACGACGATCGGATAGCCCGGTGCGCCATCGGCTTGTTGGGCCTTGGCTCCACGCCGAGGCGTGCGACCGAAGCCGAAGCCGCGGTGACCGGCCGGCCGGTCGGCGACGTGGACGCCGAGGAGATCGGCGAACTCGCCATGACCGAGCTCGACGACATTCCGTCCGACCTGCAAGGGTCGGCCAGCTACCGCAGCAGGGTCGGCGCCGCGCTGGCGGCGCGTGCCTGGAATGAAGCAACCACGGAGGCGATCAATGCATGAGCGGGCCGTCCGGCTTTCGGTCAACGGTCACCAGACTGAGGCCATCGTCGAGCCCAGGGTGACGCTGGCGGACTTCCTGCGGGAGTGCTGCGGGCTCACCGGCACTCACCTGGGCTGCGAACACGGCGCCTGCGGCGCATGCACGGTACTGGTGGACGGTGCGGCCGTCCGGTCGTGCCTGATGTTCGCCGTGCAGGCCGAGGACTCGGAGGTGACGACGGTCGAAGGGATCGCGTCAGCCGACGGCGAGCTGTCAGCGGTGCAGTCGGCGTTGCGCGATTGCCACGGGCTTCAATGCGGTTTCTGCACACCGGGTTTCGTCATGTCGATCACCGCGCTGCTGAACGAGAACCCGCATCCCACCGAAGACGAGATCCGCGAAGGCCTGTCGGGCAACTTCTGCCGCTGCACGGGCTACCAAAGCATCGTCGCCGCCGTGCACCGCGCCGCCGAGAGCACGCCTTAGGCGCGAAACCGGAGTTTCGCACGGACGCGGTGGGGTTAGAACTCGCCGCAGTTCGGCGTCGTCGGCGCGCCGTTGAACCGGTCGGCGATCCACTGCATCGCCCGCTCGCCGTCGACCAGCATGGGCAGCCCGTGGTTGACGATTGCCTTGTTCAGGAACGGTGGTTCCTCGTTTGTCCAGAACTGGACGTCGGCGCCTTGCGCGCACCAGTCGCGGCCCAGCTGATTGGCGCCCGTCCACGGCACCAGCGGGTCGTAGCGGTTGGAGACGATCAGCACCGGCGCGTTGGGCTCGTAACGGCCGATGCGTTGCATCTCGAACAGGCTGCGGAACGGCTCCTCGTGGACCAGCTGGTAGATGTCCTTGTCGAAGTACGGCTGCAGGTGCCGGAACATGAAGTTGAAGAGAGTCTCGGCGACGCACTGCTCTTGAACCTTGTTGAGCAGGTCCTCGCCGCGGGGCGTGAGCGTGGCACGGATTTCCGCCTCGTGCTCCGGGTAGGTGGCGATGACAGAGTTCAGCGCATACCCGATGGCGCCCACCAGCGCACTGCCGTCGGCGTACGGGAACAGTACTTGGAGGTCAGCGGGCGGCGCACCCGCATAGGTCCCGGCGACATGCAATTCCGGTGCATACTGCGACGCGAGCTCGGCCGCCGACGCCGCCGCGCCACCGCCCTGCGAATATCCCCAGAACGCGATCGGCCCGTCGGGTTGCAGCGATGTGTCCGGCAGCCGCTTGGCCGCGCGGGCGGCATCGAGCATCGCGTTGCCCTCGGCCACCCGGCTGACGTAGGTGTGCACACCGGGCGTCCCGAGCCCCTCGTAGTCGGTCATCACGATCGCGAAGCCGCGCGCCACCATCGTCGAGACGAACAGTTCCTCGTAGTTGAAAGCGAGGTCCGCGTACGGCGACCAGTGGATGCCCTGGTTGAACTGCCGCGACGGCGCGCACTGGTCACCCTGGCCCTGGGTGCCGGGTCCGTAGACGATCAGCGGGCGCGGCCCGTTGCCCGGCCAGTCGTTGTACGGCTCGAAGTATGTGCCCGTGACGACGTTGGGTCTGCCGCGAGCGTCGGTGCTGCGGTACATGATTCGGGTTCCGGTCGCCATGATCGCGCCCAGCTGTCCCGACGGTTCCAGCACGAGTCGCGATGGTTCCGTGCGGACCAGGTCACCGGGCTGCCCGTCGGGCAGTGGATCGGGCGGCGTGTAGAACGCCGTGTACTCGTCCTCGTTGAAATACGGGTCGTGGCTCCTGTCGGCGTGTGCCACCGGGCCACTCAGTGCGGCCAGCAGCAGAACGGCGAAAGCGACGACTACTTGAGGCAACTGCCGGCGTCGACAGGCAGGGTGACGCCGGTGATGTAACGGGCTTCGTCTGAGGCGAAGAACAGCACCGCGTTGCTGATGTCCTCGGCTTGGACCCATGGAATCGGAAGTGTATGGAACATCTGGCAGATTGGGGCCATATCGTCGGGACCCGGGTTCTCCAAGTCGGGACGGAACATCTTGAAGGTGCCGTCGTTGTGCAGCATCGGTGTCGCCACATGGGTCGGGTGCACCGAGTTGACCCGAATCATGTACTGGCCCAACTCGACTGCGAAGGACCGCATGATGCCCACGACGCCGTGCTTGGCAGCGACGTAGTTGCCGCAGTGCGGGTAGGCCTTCAGGCCGCCGACCGAACTCGTCAGCACGATGGAGCCGCCCCGGCCGCCGGCAATGATATGGGGCACACCGGCTTTCACCGACTTCCAGACGCCGGACAGGTTGACGTCGATCATCTCCTGCCAGTCGTGCTCGCTGGTCTTGTCGAGCGTGTCGCCGCCGTTGCCGATGCCGGCGTTGGCGACGATGATGTCCAGCCGGCCGAGCTGCTCGACGCCGCTGTCCACGGCGGCCTTCAGCGCGTCGTAGTCGCGCACGTCGACCTCGGCCGTGACGATGCGGCGGTTGAGGCCCTTGACCAGGTCGGCGGTCTCGGCGAGGTCTTCGGGCGTCGACGCGGGGATCGTGGTGTTCTGCACGATCGGCTTGCAGACGTCGACGGCGATGATGTCGGCGCCCTCCTGCGCCAGCCGCACAGCATGGCTGCGGCCCTGACCACGCGCCGCACCCGTGATGAACGCAACCTTGCCCTCGACCCGGCCAGCCATCGCTACCTCATTTCGATGAATGTTGAGCAGTCGCTCAGCACTCTGTCACCCGCGCGGGCCGGTGTCAATCAGCGATTTCGGCGCGCAAACGTGCGCTGAGCGGCCGTTTGCGCGCCGAAATCGCTCAGCTCTGCGCTTTGACCGGGGGCCGGTAGAAGATCAGCAGCTGGCCGATCCCCCCGGCCAGCCCCAACCCCAGCGAAATCGCCAGGCCGGCCCAGCCGTGCAACCATCCGACGTCGGGAAACAACAGGTGGTCCAGGCTGAACCGCCCGGCACCGATGGCAGCGACCGCGACCGCGCTCAGTGCGAGCACCAGGTTGTACTCCCAGCCTTCCTTCACGATGAAGAACCCGTTGGGCCGGTGCACGGTCCAGGCGGCGACGAGCATGAGCGCGACGAAGCCCGCGGCCGGGATGGGCGTCAACAGGCCGACGGCAAGACCGAGCCCGGCTGACGTCTCAGTGAGCGCGGCGATGCGGGCGTGCAGCGTGCCGGGCTTCATCCCGATGCTTTCGAACCACCTCGCGGTGCCGGGGATCCTGCCACCACCGAAGAACTTGTTGAGACCGTGTGCGGCCATGGTGAGCCCGAGGACCAGCCGCAAGATCAGCAACCCGGTGTCGAGCGCGTAGTCATGAGACATCACGAAACCTCCTATTTGTCAACGATTCTCGGGCGACACGAGCGCCGCCTTGATGATCGCCTGAACGGTACGCCGGCAGCGGCCGCAGTCCGAGCCGGCGCCGCACGCCTTGGCGACCTTCTTGGTGGTCGAAGCACCCTGGGCGACGGCCTCGGCCACCGTCTGACTCGTCACCCCGTGGCACAGACACACATACATCGACGGCAACCCGCTCAGAGATTCTCATCGATTCGCATCATGTGCAGGAACTTGCCCACGAAAAGCGGCGGGTACGCGCCCATCCCGGCGCGTTCCATCCATTCCGCGGCCGCGTCCGGATGGTCGATCCACCGCCGGGCGCTGTCCTCGTTGTCGATCTGCTGCAGGATCATCACCTCGCGCGGGTCGTCGAACGCCTGGAAGATCCACGTTCTCTCGATCCCTGCGGTCTTGAACCGGTCGAGCGCCAGATGAACGTGCTCGACGAGCGTCGCCACATCTCGCACCGACGTCATCGCCGCGACCACGACACTGGGCGGGGCGGGTGTGGTCGAGTCGACGAGGCTGACGCCGTCGACGAGTGCGCCCGCGAACACCGCGGGAATGTCTGTGACGCCAACGGCGTCGAACCATTCGAAGAACACGCGTGAGCGCAGCAGATCGACGATCGGCTCGTGGTTGTGCACGACGATCGACACCAGCACCCGCCCGGGATCGATGGTCGACGCGTGCACGAAGACGTGATGCGCCCCGATCTCGGCCAAGGCCGCCTTGCGCTTCTCGAGCAGGCGCGGCACCCGCGCAGGGTCGGGGACGCGGTAATCCGAAGCGATCACCAGCGAGCGCGTGTCAGCTCCGTCGAAGCTAGTCACTGGCCGGAAGCGGCTTTGCCTCTTTGATGTTCAACGGCGTTTCCCCGATACTCAGCGTTCCGGCGCCAGCCTTGGTCACCAGCACCTCGGCGCCCGTGTCGTCGACGTACCTCTTGCCCATCACGTTTCCGCCGGAGAAGTTCGGGTCGAGCACCGCGTCACCGGTTGTGTCGGCGCCGAGTTCGCGCATCGGAGCTCCGCCGGCGCGCAGGTCGTCGAGCCCGTCGCCGGTCTTGATCACGATGACCTCGGTGTCGCACACCTGGCTCTTGAGCCGGGTCCCTGTCTTGATCATGACTGTCCCTTCTTCTCCAGCAGCTCGTCAACGAGATTGCGCCGCAACACTTTCCCGGTGGGCGTGGCGGGCAGCTCATCGCGAAACACGACGCGGTCGGGTGTACGAGACCCTCTCAACGTCTTACGGACGTGAGCGCGCAGCTCTTCTGGATCGGGTTCTGCCCCGTCGGCCGGTACCACCACCGCGACGATGATCTGGCCCCACTGCGAGTCCTCGACCCCGACGACCGCGACATCGCGTACCGATTCATGTTCGACGAGAACATCTTCCACCTCGGCCGGTGCGATGTTCTCGCCGCCCCGGATGATCGTGTCGTCGGATCGTCCGGTGATGAACAGGTAGCCGTCGCTGTCGACCGAGGCGACGTCCTTGGTGGGAAACCAGCCCTCTTCGTCGAGCACCGAACCGATCTCGGCGTATTTTCCCGACACCTGATCGCCTCTGACGTACAACTCGCCGGGCTGGCCGGCACCCAGCACGGCGCCGTCCTCACCGCGGATCTGCACCTCGATGCCCGGCACCGGCCGGCCCACCGAACCAAGCCGCCTTCTGATCGTCTCGTCCGTCGCGGCCTGCGCGGCACGATGGTCCTCTGGAGTCAGCACCGCGATGGTGGAACTGGTTTCGGTGAGCCCGTAGGCATTCACGAAGCCGACCTCGGGCAGCAGGTCGAGCGCCTTGCGGACAAGCGGCAGAGCCACCTTCGAACCGCCGTATGCCAGCGTGCGCAGTGTCGGCAGTGCAACCGGATGCCGTTCGAGTTCGGTGACGATCCGATCGAGCATGGTGGGGACGACGGTGGCGCTGGTCACGGCCTCGTCGCGGACCAGCCGGATCCACTCCGTGGCGTCGAAGTGGGTGAGATACACCATCTTCCGGCCGGCATACAGGTTGGACAACGCGGCGCTCACACCCGCGATGTGGTACGGCGGCACACAGATCAGCACAGCATCGCCTGGCTCCGCCGACGCGAATTCGACGGTGCCCATGACGTAGCTGGTCAAGTTGTTGTGCGACAACTCGACGGCCTTGGGTCGCGACGTCGTGCCGGACGTGAACAACACGATCGCGACGTCCTCGGGGTCGGCGAACTCGGCGACGGGCTCGGCCGTGCGCGCGGCCGCGACGAAATCCTCTGAGCCGATTGTCTTTACGCCGGCGCCTTCCACCATGTCGCGGTACTCGTCGTCGAAAACCACCAGCGGCTGGGGCAGCCGGGCGATCAGTTCGTGCAGCCCCTCGCTGCTCAGCCGGTAGTTGAGCGGGGTGAACGCGCGGGCCGCCCGAGCAGACGCGAAGATCAACAGCGGCAGCATCGCCCCGCCGGTGCCGACGTAGGCGACGCTGTCGGCACCCGATGCCGCAATCACCCCGGCGCCGCCGTCGGCGAGGCCACTCAGCTCGCCGACGGTCAGACGCTGTCCCGTCGGAAACCAGCGCCTCCCGTTCCGGGTCGGCCGACAGCGCCATTTCGAGCAACAACGAAATGCTCATGACACCGCTACACCGGCTTTATCGACGAAATAAGCCACTTACCGTCAACTTTCGACAGGGTGACCATCACGCTGCGCGAGGCCATCGACGGTCCCGGGCTGTCCAACGTCGTGGTGGTCTGGTTCATGAAGACAAGCACGTCCGCGGAGTCCGGACGCAGTTGCGACACTGCGGCGGCGGTCACGGCGGCGTTGGTCTTCATCGCCTTCTGCTTCGCGATCGACGCGACTGCACCCGAGGCATCACGCTCGTACTGCGTGAGGAACTCCCCCGTCAGGTGTGACTTCGCGGCCGCGATGTCGCGGTCGACAGAGGTGGATGCGTACGAGTAGACCGCGATGGTGCCCTCCGAGGCCGCCGTGACAGCCGAGCGGGCGGCGTCCTCATCCATCTGCTGGTCGGGCCAGTACGGGAAATAGGCGAGCGCCGCGAACAGTGCAACCGCAGCCACCACCGCACCGGCCCACCGCCAGCGCCCGCCCCGCACGCGGCCAACGAGGGCCCGGATACGGGTCATCCGCCCGGGGCGCACTTCGTCGTCTGAGTCGGCCGACTCGCTCACCACGGTGTCGTCGTCCGTCATGGCACGAACTCCACCCTCGACATCTTGAGCTGGTCGCCGTCGCGGCTGACAGTCACGCGGAACCGGTAGTAGCGGGGCTGCTTGTTGCCGGCGGCATTGGTGATCTCCTCGGTAGCCGTAACCAACACCACGGCCTCGTTGTCGGACATCGACTGCACCGCCGTCGCCATCACCGTGCCGCGTGCGACCACTTTCGACGATTCGACGACCTTCACGAAATCGCCGGCCCTGGCTTCGTAGTCGTCGCGGAAGCTGCCCGTCGAGTGGTCGATGATGCGCTGCACGTCCTCCTTCGCGTGCCGGAAGTCCAAGGACGTCAACGCCGTGACTCCTTCGCTGGCGGCGGCGGAGAACTCGGCCGCCCGCTGGTTGCGAGTCGTCGTGTCGTGGTGCTGCCAGAGGATGTACCCGCTACCTGCGAGCGAGGCGGTGATCACCAAAGCGGCAATCGCTTTCGCGACCCCGGGCCACCCTGGTCGCCGGAGCCGGATGCCGAGCCGCGACGTCTTCTCGGCAGGGAGCTCGACGGCGGGGGTCTCCTCGTCCGTGCCGGTCGACCGCAGTTCAGTCACCCGCGCGCGGGCAGCTGCCGCGGCGGCCTCGGCCTCTGCGGCTTCGGCTTCGGCCTGCTCGAGCAGCGCGCGCATATCGGCCGCTTCCTCCGTCGCGGAATCCGACGCGCCGCCCACGCGCGCGGTCACGTCGTCACCGCCTCGGCCGTGCGCCTCGTCGCCCATGAATCAGTCATACCGAACTCCGGTCCTAGTGGTCCTCGACCGGACAATTCTGCGCCGACGGGTATCCCGAACGGTGGCCCATCGGCCCCAGCCCTCCTCCGTGTCGGCGCGCGTTAGGAGAACCACGTTATCACCTGCCGCGCAGCCGCTGCCAGGCCAGGCACGTCCGGCGCACATAAATCCGCGTGCTGTCTGCGGAAACATCATTTCCCTAATCTGCAAACAAGGCTTACGGCCGTGACCGCAACCGGTCCTTCTGGACCTTACCGGTGGCATTCAGCGGCAGCTCGTCGAGCATCTCGACATACCGCGGCACCTTGAAGCCCGCCATCCGCTCCCGGGACCAACCGATCAGCTCGTCGGCGGTGACTGCTGACTTCGGCACCACGAACGCCTTGCCGACCTGCCCGAGCCGCTCGTCCGGCACTCCTATCACGGCGGCTTGGGCGACGGCGGGATGTTCCAGAAGAAAGCCTTCGATCTCGGCGGGATACGCGTTGAACCCGCCGACGATGAACATGTCCTTCTTGCGCCCGACGATCCGCAGCCGGCCGCTGGCGTCGAAGTTCCCGAGGTCGCCGGTGTGCAGCCAGCCGTCGCCGTCGATCGCGTCTGCCGTGGCGACGGGATCGTCGAAGTAGCCCTGCATCACGTTGTACCCGCGCACCAGCACCTCGCCGTCGTCTGCGATGCGCACCTCGACGCCGTCACACGGCAGGCCCGCGGTGGTGGCGACGTCCTCGAACGAATCCCCGGGACGGGACAGCGTGACGTTGCCGGCCTCGGTCAGGCCGTACCCCGTCATCAGCGTCTGGAACGGCAGCTCGTCGTGCACCCGGCGAACCAGTTCGACCGGGATGTCGGCCGCACCGGTCACCCCGGCGCGCAACGACGCCAGCTTGCTCTTGTCATCGACGGTGAGCAGCGAGTGATACAGCGTCGGCGGGCCGGGCAACATCGTAATGCGTTCCTGCGCAATCAGTTCCACCACCCGGTCGATGTCGAACACGGGCACCGGAAGCATGGTGGCGCCGCGCAGGAACGACGCGATGAGACCGGCCTTGTATCCGAACGTGTGAAAGAACGGGTTGATCATCAGGTACCGGTCGCCCTCGCGCAGATCTGCGAGAGTGGCCCATTCCTCGTACGCCCTGAGCGTCTGGACGTGGTTCATCATCGCGCCCTTGGGCCGCCCGGTTGTCCCCGAGGTGTAGATGATGTCGGCGACGTCTGTGCCTTTCAGACCGCTCACCGCGCGCTCGAACCGGCTCGCCGCTTTTCAAGAACTCCGACTTCAGGTCGACGACGGGAACGTCATCAGGTAGGCCGAAATCCTGTCCGAGGAAACCCTTCTGGACGAGAACAAGCTTGGCGCCGCTGCGCCGAATGATGTCGGCGGCCTCGTCCGCCTTGAACCGGGTGTTGACGGGCACCAGGACCCCGCCGGCGGTCAGCAGCCCGAACGCGGCGACGATCCACTCCGCGCAGTTGGGCGCCCAGATCGCGACCCGGTCGCCCTTGTCGATCCCGAGCTGCCGCGAAAGCGCCGGCCGCACAGCGGATTTGGTGGGTGAGCTCGCTGAACGACAGGCGGGTGGAACCGTCGACGACCGCCTCGGCATCGCCGAAGCGGTCGCCGGCGGACAGGACCATCCCGGGGATGGTCTGCCACCGCTGCTCACTCATCATGCGCGGCTCCCCATCGGTCGCCGCGCCCCAGATCGTCGCAGCGCGTACGTCACACGGTGACGAGGCGGCCCAGGTTGCCGCCCATGATCTTCGCCTGATCGTCGACGGAGAGATGCTTCAGCGCCGTCACATAGTGGGTCGGCTCCGCCAGGCCCTCCGGGTGCGGCCAATCCGAGCCGAAGAGCACCCGGTCCACGCCGACCAGGTTGACCAGGTCGTCGATGCCCTCCTCGTAGAACGGGCTGACGTGGATGCGGTTCTTGATCTCCTCCATCGGGTTGGCCGGGAACGCCTCCGGGGCCTTCTTGTACACCTCGGCCATGCTGTCCAGCAGCGGGAACATCCACTTCGATCCAGCCTCGACGATCGCCACCTTCAGCTTCGGGAACCGGAACAGCGCGCCGTGAATCACCCACGAGGCCACCGCATCCTGGATCGGGCGCCACTCGTTGAGAATGGCCATCGCGTTGGTCTGGAACGGCAGCATCTCCTGCGCGGCGCCGTCCCACTCGGACGTGTAGCGCGAATAGCCGCTGTCGCTGGAGTGCATCCCGACCAGCACGTCGTATTCGACGACCTTCTGCCAGAACGGGTCGAACTCCGGCAGCGCGAACGACCGCGGGCCGCGGAACCCGGGCACGGGAGCAGGACGAATGAGGATTGCACGGGCGCCACGCTTGACCGCCCAGTCCAGCTCCTCGATGGCCTTCTCGACGATGGGCAGCGTGATGACGGGCGTGGTGAAGATGCGGTTCTGGTAGTTGAAGCCCCAGACCTCGTCGAGCCACTGGTTGAGCGCGTGGATGATCACGTGAATCGCTACCGGATCATCGCGCAGTCGCTCCTCGATCAGGCTGGCCAGCGTCGGGAACATCAGCGTGCGGTCGACGCCGAGCTTGTCCATCAGCTCCAGGCGCGGAGCGGGCTCGAAGAACGCCGGAATGGCCTTCATCGGCTCGCCGAACAGCTCCCGCTTGCTCTTGCCGTCGGGGTTGCCGAACTTGAAGTACTCCTCCCACGCGCCCGGCTTGGCGACCACCGAGAAGGTGGGGTTCGGGATGTAGTTGCTGATCTGGCCGCGAATCGCGATCTTGGTGCGGCCGTTCACCTCGACGTACTGGACGACGTCCTGATACTCCTTCGGCAGGTACTTGGTCAGCGCCTCTGGCGGCTCATAGAGGTGGTTGTCCGCGTCGAACAACGGAAACGGGATGTCAACCCGGTGGGAAAGTTGCCCCATGAAAAACTCCTTTTCCTGTCACGAGAATCTTATTCTCCTAGTTTGCGTGCTGCAATGTCCTGGCGGGCTCGCGCTGCAACGTCCTGGCGGGCCCGGGCTGCAACGTTCTGGCGGACGACGGACTTCTGGATCTTGCCGCTCGCGGTCCTCGGAAAGTCGTCGACCTCGTGCACTTCCTCGGGCCACTTCTGCCTGGCCACCCCGCGGGCCTCGAAGTGGGCGCGGATCTCGTCCAGCGTCGGCATCGGTCGGCCGTGGTGCAGCCGCAGCACCGCCGCGGCATGCTCGCCGAGCCGCTCGTCGGGTGCGGACACCACCACCGCCTCGGCGACAGCCGGCATCTCGAACAGCATCTCCTCGACCTCCAGCGCGCTGATGTTCTCGCCACCGCGGATGATGATGTCGGCCTTGCGGTCGGTGATCGTCAGATAGCCGTCGGCATCGAGAACGCCGACGTCCCCAGTGCGATACCAGCCCTCGTCGTCGAACGCGCTAGCGGTGAGTGCTTCGTCGGTGTATCCCAGGCACAGATCCGGCCCGCGGCTGAAGATCTCCCCGTCGTCGCCCAACCGGATTTCTACGCCCGGTCGCGGACAGCCGTCGGTGAACAGCCGCTTGTCCTCAGGGCCGTCGTGCGGTGTCCCGGTGACAGACGGATGCTCGGTGCTGCCGTATGAGCGGAAGACGTGGATGCCCAAATCGGTGAGGCGGCGGGTGAACGACGCGGGCACGGTGGCTCCGCCGAGCCCGGCGGACTTCATGTGCTGCAGGTGCTCGTCGGTGAAGCCGGGATGGTCCAACAGGCTGGTGAAGAAGTAGGGCGGGCCGCCGCCGATCGCCAGGCCTTCGCGTTTCATCAGGTCGAGCACCTCGGTCGGGTCCCAATGGTCGATGAGGTCGATCGACGCGCCGTCCATGACGGGGATCAGGAACGCCCCGAGCATGCCGATGAAGTGTCCAACCGGCGCCGCAGTGAGTTGCCGTCCCCGGTCGGGCGGATAATTCGCATGCAGCTGACGGGTTTCGCAGCCGATCGTCTGGTGGCTGTGGATCACGCCCTTGGGGTCGCTCGTCGTGCCGGACGTGAACGCGATCAGCGCGGGACCGCGCGGGTCGGTGGCGAGCGTGCCGGCCATCGGCTCCTCGGCGAGCAACTCGGGGAAAAGCTCTTCGCGCGAGCGCTCATCGGCGAAATCACGTCCCACCAGGCCGACGATCGGCACGTTCTCGCACAGGTCGGGTTGGTACTCCATCCGCCCGAACTGCTCGGCCGTGATGAACACCCGCGGCTGCGCGGTGCTCATGATGTGGCTCAGCTCTTTTCGGCCGTAGAAGTGCACGATCGGCACCGTCACCGCGCCGAGAAGCGCCGACGCCCAGAAAACCGCCGCTGCCTCCATCCAGTTGGGCAGCTGGAGCGCGACGACGTCACCCGGCCCCACCCCGCGCTCACGCAGTCCGGCTGCGAGCCGTCGCGCCACGACCTCCACGTCACGGTAGGTCCCGGTGAACGGCCGCACCTTCGAGTGCACGCAGAAAGCGGAGTCCGGATACGCGGCGAGACCCCGGGCGAGCAGGTCACCAAGAGTGTCGGACGTCCACCAGCCTTCGTCCTGGTAATGCTGGGCAAGCTCGGCGGGGATGGACCGCGTGCGAAGGCTGCGACCGGCGGGTTTCATCATTGAAGATGTTATTCTCCGACAAGGAGAATGCCAATATCGCATCGGAGAACGATCAGATGGTGGAGCTGGAGCTCGAGGACGGGCTGGCGGTGCTCACGATCGATCGGCCGCATGCTCGCAACGCGATCTCGCTCGAGACGATGGCCCAACTGGAGAAGGCGCTCGACGCCCTCGACACGTCCGGGGGCGTCCGCGCCGTCGTCGTCACCGGGGCCGGCGACCGGGCCTTCGTCTCCGGCGGCGACCTCAAGGAACTGAGCGCGATTCGTACCGCCGAAGAGGCGTCGGCGATGGCCTGGCGCATGCGGACGATCTGTGACCGGCTCGCGCAGCTTCCCGCTCCGGTAATCGCCGCGCTGAACGGGCATGCGTTCGGCGGTGGCGCGGAAGTGGCCGTCGCCGCCGACATCCGGATCGCCGCCGACGACGTCAAGATCGCGTTCAACCAGGTGACGCTCGAGATCATGCCGGCCTGGGGCGGTGCCGAGCGGCTCGCTGCCCTCATCGGACGAGGCAAGGCGCTGCTTCTCGCGGGCAGTGGCATGGCGCTCGACGCCGGCGAGGCGCAGCGCCTCGGGCTCATCGACCGTGTGGTGCCGCGGGCGTCGTTCGAACGAAGCGTGGCGCGCGCTCGCGAAGTCTCTGGCCAACCGTCCCGCCGCGGAGATAAAACGCGTAATCGGCGGGGTCACCCCCGACGAAGCGGTAGCCTCCTTTGCACGGCTGTGGGTCGGGGATGAGCACTGGAAGGCCGCTGAAGAGCGAAGGGGTCGATGACCCTCTCGGGCGAAGAGCGAAGGGGTCGATGAGCCTTGGGCGAAGAGCGAAGGCGCGGCAAATGACCAGGACTGCGACGATTCTCGGCGCGGGTTCGGCGCTGCTTCTGGCGGCCGCCGGTATCGCGGCGGCACCCGCGCCCGCAGACGACGCTCTTCCGCTTCATCACGTCAAGTACACGCTGACCGCCGAGAACCCTATCTACGCCGAGATCTACTACCTCGACCGCGAGCCCAACGTGTTCGCCGACTGGAGCCACAATCCCTACGAGTTCATGCCGAACGTCGAAGCAGACATCGGCCCGAGCCAGCCGTGGACGTTCGAGCTCAACCTTGAAAGGCCGGAGCAGTGGGCGATGGTGATCGCCAACACCGGGCCCGAACCGGGCACCCCCAACTTTCACTGCCAGATCGAGGTCGACGGCGCGGTCGTCGTGACCAACACCGGCGGCAAGGGAGTGCTGTGCTCACTGCGCAAGTGGTGACTCAGGGATTGGCGGCCAGTACTTCCGCCGGTTCGGGATCACCCTCCAACCGCCTCAGATAGCGCTCGACGAGCTCGACGGTTTCCGCGTGACCGGCGGCCATGCCCAGCTGCCGTTCCAGCACCAGCACGCTCGACACACCGGTGAACAGCACCGACCACACCACGGGTGGGACCTCGCCCTCCACGTCGTAGCGCGACAGCGCACTGGACACCACGTGGAGTTGCTCGCTGCGGAAACGTTCAGCGTAGTAAGCGATCTCGGCGCGCAACGACTTGCGGTGGTTGGCCAGCGCGGTGAACTCCATCGTCATCCGGGTGGCGGTCGGGTGAGTGTTGAACCTCCACAGGGCCCACAACGGCTGCGGCGAGTCCAACGCTCGCCGTTGCATTTCGAGGCCCTGTTCTGCGCGGCGCCGGAACACGGCCAGAAAGAGGTCGTCCATCGTGCGGAAGTAATAGTGCACGAGCTGTGGCTTGAGACCCGCCCGGTCGGCCAGACGCCGGGAAGTCACTGCGGCATAGCCTTCTTCGAGCATCAGCCGCTCAGCAGCATCGAGCAGCACGCCGCGGTTCTTCGCGTCCGGCGCCCCGATTCTCCGGCCCGATGCCATGCCCTCACACCCTGCGTCGTCGTCGTGTTGCGCAAATGCGCAGATCGTAACGTCTTGCCCCGCACGTGACCTTGACCACGCTCCGGCACCATGCTAAGCAGATGCACAGCATACGTCGCCCGCCACCACGGGGCGAGGGCTTCAGGAGGCTCAGCAACCCATGACCAACTACGACTCGGTGGACTACTTCACCGATCAGTCGCTCATTCCCGACCCTCACCCCTACTTCGACCACCTGCGCGGCCAGAACCCGACGTGCTGCCCGATCCACAACGGCGTGCTGGCGGTCACCGGTTGGGAGTCGGCCAACGCGGTCTACAAAGACGTCGAGTCGTATTCGTCCTGCGTGGCGGTTGCCGGGCCGTTCACTCCGATCCCCTTCACGCCCGAAGGTGACGACATCTGCGCACAGATCGAGGAACACCGCACCGAGATCCCCATGTACGAGCACATGGTCACGATGGATCCGCCGAGACACACCGACGCACGGTCGCTGCTGGACCGGCTGTTGACGCCGAAGCGGCTCAAGGAGAACGAGGACTTCATGTGGCGGCTGGCCGACCGCCACATCGACGAGTTCATCGCCGATGGCAAGTGCGAGTTCCTGGCTGCCTATGCCCGGCCCTTCTCGCTGCTCGTCGTCGCCGATCTGCTCGGCGTCCCCGAGGAGGACCACGAGAAGTTCCGCACCAACTTCGGCGCCCAGCGGCCCGGAACCAACATCGGCGCGCTCGACCACGAGCCGATCGCGACGAACCCGCTCGAGTGGGCGGACGACATGTTCAGCTTCTACATCGAGGACCGCCGGCGCAATCCCCGCAACGACGTGCTGACCGGGCTGGCCACCGCCAAGTACCCGGACGGGTCAACGCCTGAGGTCCTCGACGTGGTGCGCACCGCCACCTTCCTGTTCGGTGCCGGGCAGGAGACCACTGCCAAGCTGCTCAGCGCCGCGCTGCGTTTCATCGGCGACGACCCCGAGCTACAGCAGCAGCTGCGGGAGGACCGCAGCCGCATCCCGATCTTCATCGAAGAGTGCCTACGGCTGGAGAGCCCGGTCAAGAGCGTGTTCCGGATGGCGCGCAAGACTACGACGCTCGGCCAAACCGCGGTTCCCGCGGGCACCACGGTGATGGTCAGCCCGGGCGCGGCGAACCGGGATCCGAGCCGGTTCGATCATCCGCACGAGTTTCAACTCGACCGCAAGAACGTGCGCGAACACATCGCGTTCAGCCGCGGCATCCACTCCTGCCCCGGCGCGCCCCTCGCGCGGGTCGAAGGCCGAGTGTCGATCGAGCGGCTCCTCGACCGACTGGCCGACATCACGATCGACGAGGACAAGCACGGGCCGGCAGGCGACCGTAACTACAACTACGAGCCGACGTTCATCCTGCGCGGGCTCACCGAACTGAACATCAAGTTCACGCCGGTGCGCTGAACCGGCTCAGGTGTCGCCGCGCAGCCACAACTCCTGATCGCCGACTGGCACGCACGTGAGGAAAAGCCCGTCCGGCGCCTGGGCCACGCCGAGCTCGTAGTTGTTGCAGTTGGTGTTCTCGTCCTTGATCCCGAACATCGACGGCGACCGGAACCACCGAGGCTCGTACCTCCGGGGCGACCCGCAGAACACGAGCCGGCCCCAGTCCGTCACACCGAACACGTAGTAGGTGGTGTTGTCACACGGCGCGCCGAGCACGACCCCGGGCTGAATACCCGGCGTGCAGGCCGGCACGTTGCAGACGGTCGGCTCCGCGACGGCTGGAGGCGCCGCGGTGAGCACTCCGGCAACCAGGACGGCGGCACCTGCGAGCGCGCAGACTCTCACGTCGATACTGTGTCATAACCGAGAAGGAAGTTCTTCATTTCGGAGAAGATTCCACGACCCCCCAGTGATAGTGTGGCTGCCCTTGGCACCGGAACGCGTCGGGGCCGCAAGCACACGTGAGGAGCGAGAAAGCAATTGTCGCCGCGGAAGCGTCGAGCAATGGTGCTCGAAGCGACAGATGACGCAACGTCGGTCGAAGATGCCGCGGCCGCTGCGCTACAGGCACAGGCGCGCGCCGAGGCCGCCCGCGAACGGGCCGACGACCTTCGCCGGCAAGTCGAGAAGGCCGGCCGCCGAACACGGTGGCGGTCCCGGTGGCGAACGATCCTCAAGGGAGCGGTGATAGTTGGCGCGCGTGCTGCTCATCGGTACCTCACTGACGCTCACCGGGTTGATGATGTGGCAACACCGCGATGCGAACCATCAACGTCAGCGCGAGGCCGAGTTCACCGCGGCTGCCCGCCAGAGCGTGGTGACGATGATGTCGCTCGACCCGGCCACGGTAAGGCAAGAGATGCAGCGCGTCATCGGCAACTCGACGGGCAAGTTCAAGCAGGCGCTGGAAGCCGGTGGCGCAGAAGAGATCGCGAAGGGAGTGGAGCGAGTCCGGAGTGCGGACGACGCTGACCGTGCAAGCCGCGGCAGTCGATTCGATGACCGATGATTCGGCGGTCGTTCTCGTCGCCGCGACATCGGAAGGCACCACCGAGAGACAACCAGAAGCTGCCGTCGGCGACGTGGCGGATCAGCGTGTCTGTCAAGGACGAAGAACGGCCAGCTGAAAACCGCACAGTTCGAGTTCGTCAATTGAGCACGGACGGGTCGCCAACCGAGGGCGCCGGCACGCCTCCGGCGAGCCGACGCGAACGGGCATGCTCGAAAGCCCTCAGGGGCGCCATGGCCGCTGGGGTTCGGCGCACTGGCGCGCCCTCGCCCTTGCCGCGCTCGTCGTACTCGCCGTTTCAGGGGCTGCTGTGCCGTGTACTTCTTCCAGTACCGCCCCGACCAGCAGACGGACGAGGCGGCACGGCAGGCCGCCGAGGACGCTGCAGCAGAAGGCGCGGTGGCGGTGTTGTCGTACTCGCCCGAGAGCTTGGACCAGGACATCGCTGACGCGAAGTCACACCTCACCGGTGAGTTCCTGTCCTACTACACCAACTTCACGCAACAGGTCATGGCGTCGGCTGCGCGAGAGCAGCAGATCAAGACCACAGCGAACGTCGTCCAGGCGGCCGTGACGGACATGGAACCGAACTCGGCCGTGGTGCTGGTCTTCGTCAACAAGTACTCCGCGAGCAAAGCACAGCCCGCTCCGGTGCCCAGCCCAGCCACTGTCCGGGTCACGCTCAGCAAGGTCGACGGCTCATGGCTGATATCGCAGTTCGAGCCGCTCTGAGCCGGCCCGATGTTATTCTCCCTCTCTGAGAATGCCATTCCCGTGAGGAGCGATTCGTGCGTTCGATCGGTGCGGTAGTAGGGCGACGCTGGCGGCGGCCACGGCGATCGGCGGGCTGACCGCGGGCACTGCCGGGGCGGACAACAACCCCGCCATCAACGGCACGTATACCGCTACATCGAACGGCGAGTGGGCCAGGACGAACGACAGCTATCACGACGAGGCGACAGTCCGAAGCGTCTGGACCATCACCTCGTCCTGCGAAAACCCGCTGACCTGTTCCGGGACCGTGACCAGCGACCAGGGCTGGACAGCCGAACATGTCCTTCGTCTCCGGGTCGTGGTTTGTCAAGCGTGAGCTCGCCGGGCTGGGAAACCTGCGGCGACGGCACCTCAGCCACCGGCAAATCAGATCTACAGGTTCTACCCCGTCGATCCGGCGACCGGCTTCGTGACAACCGGCTCCCCGATATTGGCGGGCGAAGACGCGACCACCGGGCCGAGCGGCGCCTGCGGCTTCAACGAACTGCTGCGTGACGGTCAGGTTGCCGTTCAAGCTGGTGAAGATCGCCTGACAGTCGCACCTACCTGGGCAGCATGTCCTGCCAGGTTTTCGGAGCGGACGCCATCGCCGTCACATCCGTCTGCTGGTACAGCTGGCCATCCGGCGCGAAATAGCGACCGGTGCGCGGATCATACTGCGCCACAGCAGCTGTCGGGCTCGGCGTGGATCCGTTGGAAGCGCTCGGGGCGGCCTGGCGGCGCCGTATCCGGCGCTGGGCCGGGCAGCGGACCCTGGGCGGGCGGCGGTACCACGGTCGCATCGGGCGGCACCGTGTTCGCCGCCGGCGCAAGGGGATTCGAGTCGTAGGCGCCGGGTTCGCGACGGCACCCGCTGGCGGGCGGCACCGCGGGTGGCCCCCCTCCCGGCGGCAGCGGCGTGCCCTGGGTACGGGCGCGAAAATCTGGTCGCCGAACGTGACGCGGTCGTCGAGCGGCGCACCCTGGCCGACAAGGTTGGGGTCGAACGGATAGGGGCCCAGCGAGTGTTGCCGCATGGCAAGTGGCTGGTAAGGCTCGTTGCTGTTGCAGATCTCGACGGTAGGCGCGCGCTTACCGGGAACGCCCATGCACGGGGCGTTGCGGGCGCCGCGAACCGCGATCGGCGAATCTTGCGGCAGCTTGCAGTACAACCCGTCTGGCGTGTCGAGGGTCGTCGTGTCTGCGGGGCTGCGCCACAGCGACGGCGGCAGGAAGCCGACGGTGCACGGCGGCGGGTCGCTGATGTCGATCGCGAAGTCGCCCAACGCCCATCCTGTCTGATTCTTCGATGGTGCGACGGCTTGGATACCGGCGACATCCGGCGGAAGTATCACCAGTAGTTGCTCGATCGAAGCGTGGTACAGCACAAGGATCTGGCCGATGGTCGTGAGGTTGGCCAGCAGCACCGGTAGCGTCGGCTTGATCTCCGAAAGCAGCGCAGATGCTTCGTCGAACGCGCCCGGCCCGTTGCGCAGCACCGTCCGGAACTGCGGGTCGTCGGTCACGAGCTGCTGGGTGATCCCCGCAAGGCTTCGCGACCACAGTCCTGATCGAGTCGCTGGTCTCGCGCTTGAGAGTCCAGCAGCGGACCGGTGTCGTTGTACAGGTCTCGCGTGTTGTCGCCGACCCGGTTCAGGTCGCCGGACAGCTGGGCGGCCGAGTCGGCCAGCGAGCTGAGGTCGTAGCCCGCTCCGTTGAAGCCCTTGAACGACTCGTCGAGCAACGCGCTGATCTTGTCCTTCGGAATGCTGCCGATCAGCGCGCTGAGCTGATCGAGCATCGGGCCGACATCCTGGGGAATCGTGGTGTCGCTCTTGGCAATCACGGAGCCGTTGTGAAGGTAGGGGCCGGAGTCGGTGCGCGGGCGCAAGTCCACGTATTGCTCGCCCACCGCGGAGATGCTGCGCACCTGCGCCTGAAGGTCGGCCGGAATCTTCGGCGAACTGTTCAGCGACATGACCGCTTTCGCGCCGTCGCGGGTCAGCTCGACGGAGGTGACCTTGCCGACCTCCACGCCACGGTAGGTCACGTTGCTGAAGCGGTAGAGGCCGCCGGCCGCGGGCAGTTCGAGGGTCACGGTCATGCGTCCGATGCCCAGCAGCGTCGGCACCTGGACATAGAAGAAGACCATTGCGAGCACACCGATGATGGACGCAATCGTGAAGATCGTCAGCTGAATTCGAACGAAACGCGTAA
This sequence comes from uncultured Actinomycetota bacterium, assembly GCA_963775205.1. GTDB lineage: Bacteria > Actinomycetota > Actinomycetes > Mycobacteriales > Mycobacteriaceae > Mycobacterium. The sequence goes on from CAVZHV010000004.1 coordinate 398,464, forward strand.
GCATCAGCCACCCACGTCCATCTGCGATGGCGGGAACGGTGTCTCGGCCCCAAGGGGTGTGTCCGGCGCCGGCGGCGCGCCAGGCGCCGGCATCGGGGCAGGCGCTTGGGGTGCCTGCGGCGCCGCCGCCTGAACGACCGGTGCGCGCGGCACACCCGGCGGAGTGTCGGGTTGCTGCGGCGCAAGGCCGCCACTGAGGGCGGTGTTGACGGGATTGACCGGGTCGAACATGTCCCGCAGGAAGTAGGGCTCGCCGGGTGCCGGCGGCAGCACCACGCCCGGCTCACCGAAGCGCGTGCCGAGGAGCAGGGTTCGCTTCAGTCGCTCCCTTGAAATATCCAACACCGCAAACAGATTCGCGTAATCGCCTCTGACGGCGCGGTCGATCAGGTCCTGGCTGTACGGGAAGTGCGGCACGTAGGCAAGTGCCGCAGCGAGATCCGGCCCCACGTCGACGAGCGAGCGGATGATCGGCTCGAGATTCTGCAGGTTGCGCACCAGATACGCCTGGCTGTCGTTGACGAGTTGTGTCGTGGTGTCGCTGAACGTGCCCAGCTTCTCCAGCGCCGTGGTGATGGTCGGCCGTTCTTTGACCAGCACGTCCAACGCCGGCGGAATCTTGTTCAACGCCTCGGTGATCACGTCGCGCTGCCCGGCGAAGGTGTTGGCGAGTCGATTCAGCGACTGGATGGACGCAATGATGTTGTCGCGCTGTTCGTCCAGCGTGCCGACGAAGTCGTCGAGCCGGGTCAACAGGTCGCGGATCTTCTCCTGCCGTCCGGACAGCGCGGCGTTGAAGTTGTGGATGATGTCGCCTAGTTGCGTCAGCCCGCCCGAGTTGAGCACGAGCGACAGCGACGACAGTGTCTGCTCGGTCGACGGGTAGGTCGACGACTTGCTCAGCGGGATCGTCGATCCCGCTTCGAGCCGCCCGCGCGGCGCTTCGCCCAATGGCGGGTCCAACTGCAGGTGCATCGACCCCAGCAGGCTCGTCTGTCCGACGCTCGCCACGGCATTGGCGGGGACCACCACGTCCGGTCGCACCGACACGTCGACGTTCGCGTGCCAGCCCTTCACTGTCATCTTTCCGACGCTGCCGACCACGACGTCGTCGACCATCACCGGCGAATTCGATTCGAGCGTACCGACATTCGCGAGTTCGACATGGTAGATCTTCGCGTCGGGGCCCCGGCCGACGGCGCCGGGCAGCGGCAGCGAGTTCACCCCCTGGAACGAGCATCCGGCGATCGTCGTCGCCGCGCAGACGGCGACCACGGCAACTCGGCGGCGGGAATTCCCACGCGTCATGACGGCGGCCTTTCCGCGGGCAACAGCAAGTCGGGCAGGCT